>NZ_NSLI01000009.1 GCF_002288825.1 Sphingomonas lenta | reverse complement strand
TTTGCGGAGAGGTCGCCGTGGCTACGTGCTCGTTCAGCCGTTCCCGCAAAGTCGAAGAAGGGGTGGATGTGTCGGTGACCCTCTCAGGAGGCGTGCTCACCGTTGAAGAGTGGTGGCACTAACGTCCTCTGTGGATGGCTCCCGCGTTGCAAGGGGTGATTTGACGTTCAGGCGTGTTGGTCGGGTGCAGTCTTCTGTCCGGCCTGTTGGTGCGGTCGGCATGTTGACCGCTGGCCCTGATGGTATCCGCGGAGCACGGGTCCCACTCTGCTTTGCGGGCTTGAACGCCCAAGACATTCGGCGGGGTGTTCCGGCTCCCGGTTCTGACCGGTTACGCCATCACGTCGCTTCGACCTTGCAACCTCGTGAAGCTGTGTTGTTCGTGGTTCAAGCCGCTGCGGCGATTGGGGCTCGGTAGCTCTCGCCGCGGGTCATGACGGCCCAGGCGATGCGCGCGGTCCGGTTTGCGGCGGCCACCGTGACCACGCGCACCGGCTTGCGCCCGAGCATGGCCGTGATGCGCGGGTCGACCGCCTCCGGTTTGGCCCGGGCGCGCCGAACCAGCGACGTCATGCCGACCACCAGGAGGCGGCGCAGGTAGCGGTCGCCCATGCGCGAGATCCTGCCCATGCGCTCCTTGCCGCCTGAACAGTTCTGAAGCGGGGTGAGCCCCAGCGATGCCGCAAACTGGCGACCCGAACGAAAGCGCTCGGGCTCCACGACCGAGGCGGCGAGCGCGGTGGCCGAGACCACGCCGACGCCGGGTATGGTCGCCAGCCGCTGCGACAGCTCGTTCTGCTTGTGCCAGGTGACGAGCTCGCGCTCGAGCGCGGCCAACCGGACTTGCACGGCACCGATCTGATCGGCAAGACCGGTCACCACCCGCTGGGCTAAGGCGGGCACGTCCGCCGCCTCCCCGGCCGACAGCCGAGCCGCGAGGCTGAGCGCATGGTGGAGCCCGCGCGCCATCTCGATGCCGAACTCGGCCAAGAGCCCGCGGACCATGTTCACGAGCTGGGTGCGCTGCTTGACCAGGAGGTCGCGGGTACGGTGCAGCGCCAAGGCCGCCTGTTGCTCGGCCGACTTCACCGGCACAAAGCGCATGCTCGGCCGCGTCACCGCCTCGCAGATCGCCTCCGCGTCATTGGCGTCCGTCTTGCCGCGCTTCACGTAGGGCTTGACGTACGCTGGCGGCATGAGCCGTACCTCGTGGCCGAGCTTGCCCAGCTCACGCGCCCAATGGTGCGACGTCCCGCACGCCTCCATGCCGATGAGACAACGCGGAAGCTTGGCGAAGAAGGGCAGCACCTGCCCTCGCCGGAGCGCCTTCCTGATTACCGCCGTGCCGGCAGCGTCAACCGCGTGGACCTGGAAAACGCTCTTGGCCAGATCAAGGCCGACCGTGCTAACCTCCATGTGGGTGGCTCCTCTCGCTTGTGGTCGCTTCGACAACTTCCACAAGCTTGGCACTCAGATGCCGTGAGCGGGAGCCATCCACCCCATCTGCTTTGGGTCGAAAGCGGACCACCGCCGAATGGTCGGCTAAGGGTGGAAAGCGGACATGGCCGGCTTCAAGTGCGCGGCCTTGTCCGGTACTATTCTCGTATGTCGGGGATGGAAGGCACCACATCAAAGCGGCAAGGGCTGCTCACGCGTCGTGAGCGGCTGTCGGTCCTCTTGGGTGTACCACTGCTGACCATGATCCTGTGCGTGGAGATTGCGCGGGTGTGGGCCGCGGTGCTCGGAAAGCCGCTGCTCATCACAAGCTTCATCGATCCCGATCTGACAGTGGAGTGGTCAGCGAACCCCTACTTGTTCCTGCTTGGGCTCGGCCTCCACGGCTTTATCATTCTGTTTGTAGCCGCAGCATTGTGGGTCCAGTCGTATCAGGCTTGGAGGTGGCTGCGTTCCCGGCATTGAATGTCAGCTAAGGGTGAAAGGCGGTCATTCGCTCCCGTCGGTCAGTTCTAGACCGACGTCACGTTCCAGTTCGCCCCGCCGATTGCGACTATCGAATGCGATGTGGAGCAGCGCGGCAACTGAGAACGCAACGACAGCCAAAACAGCCGCTGCGCTTTTGGCTTGCCCCGCCAAAACGCAGTACATGATGAAGACCCAAGCCGGATAAGCGACGAAAAGAGTGACCCCTTTCAACCACAGGGGAAGGGGCCGCCACCAGCTTGCGTAGGATGAACCGGCTCCCATCGGGGCCGAGTAACCGTAATTAGGCGACATTCGCAATCGGCCGTTGCTTCTGCTGGCATCCCGCCGCGAATGTCCGCTAGGGGTCGAAAGCGGACCGTAAGCGTCCGGTGATGTCGAAAGCTGACCGGGTTCGGCCTTTGTGGTAGCACGCTGGAATGTCGGCACAGAACGAGCGCTCGGAGAGGTCCAAACGGCAATGGTCCTCGGAACGTCGGGAAGCCGCAAGCCGCATACACCGACATATCTGGGCGCGCAGAGCATCTGAGCGGTTGATGATGCAGTATGCGGAAGCCGCGGCGATCTTGATGGCGGAGGGGTTCACCCATGTCGAGCGCGCGGATGGGGTCTTCGCACTGGAGGAACTCGGTGCGTTAGGACCGCAAGCGAAGCCGGTCAGGGCTTCGTGATCCGTCCGGCGCTGTGTTCCGTGCGGTAGTTCCAGGGCAGCAGCTCGGCGACGCGACGGGCCGGATGGTCCGAGATGCGCGCGATGGTGTCGGCGAGCCAAGCCTGCGGGTCCACGCCGTTCAGCTTGGCGGTCTCGACCAGGCTGTAGATGCTGGCGGCGCGGTGACCACCCTGGTCGGAGCCGGCGAACAGCCAGTTCTTGCGCCCGAGCGCGACACCCCGGAGCGACCGTTCGGCGGCGTTGTTGTCGATCTCCAGGCGGCCGTCATCGACGTAGCGGACGAGCGCTGGCCAGCGCGCGAGCGCGTAGCGGACCGCGACCGCCAGGTCCGAGCGCCGGGACAGCTTGGGTAGCGTCGTGTCGAGCCAACATCGGAGCTGGTCGAGCAACGGCCCGGCCCTGGCCTGGCGCTCCCGTCGCCGCTCGTTCGGCGGGCGGCCACGCACGTCCTCCTCGACCGCGTAGAGCCCGGCGGTGCGGCCGAGCGCCTCGCGCGCGGTGGCGGAGCCGGTTGCTGCGTAGACGTCGTAGAACTTGCGGCGGACGTGCGCCCAGCAGGCTACCTCCTGGATCCGGTCACCGTAGAGCCGGTCGAAGCCCGCATAGCCGTCGGCGTGCAGATCGCCCCGGAACGAGCGGAGGTGTTCGGCCGGGCGCTCGGCTTTCCGGTCGGGCGCATACCGGAACAGCACGGCGGGCGGGGCCTTGCCGCCAGCCCCACGCTCGTCCCGCACATAGGTCCAGAGTCTGCCCGTTTTGGTGCGGCCAACGCCAGGCGCGAGCACCGGGACCGGCGTGTCGTCGGCGTGGAGCGTAGAGCCGCCCATGACGTGGCGCTCGAGTGCGTCCACCAGCGGGTCGAGCAGCTTGGCCGAGCGCCCGACCCAGTCGGCCAGCGTCGAGCGCGCGAGGTCGACGCCGTGCCGGGCGTAGATGCCCGACTGACGGTAGAGCGGCAGATGGTCGGCGTATTTGGACACGAGCACATGCGCGAGGAGGCCGGCGCTGGGTCGGCCGCGCTCGATGGGCATGGCCGGTGCGGGCGCCTGGACGATGCGCTCGCACGACCGGCAGCTCAGCCGAGGCCGGACGTGGCGCACGACCCGGAACGAGGCGGGCACATAGTCCAGCTGCTCCGTCACATCCTCGCCCATGCGTCGCATGGTCCCGCCGCAGTCGGGGCAGACGCAGGGCGGCTCGTGCACGACATCCTCGCGGGCCAAGTGCTCAGAGAGCGGCTGGCGGTGCGGCTTGGCGGCGTCGCGGGCACGGGCAACCGCGGGCGGCACCCTGGCCGCGGCTTCCGCCTCGACCTCCTCAAGGCTGAGTTCCAGCTGGTCGGCCTCTCGCGTCAGCCGCTCCGACGAGCGCCCAAACGCCATGCGCCGGAGCTTGGCGACAAGCATGCGGAGCTGCTCCACCTCCGCGTCGGCGGCGACCAACATGGCCTTGAGCAGGCCGACATCGTCGGGCAGCGAGGCGGCGTCGAGCGACACGCCCGCTTATATCAGAACTGGACCGTTAACTCACGCGAAAACGACGGAAAACAGCCGTTCTTACCAGGCCAGCGTCGGTTGTGACGAGCGTATCGGATGCCGCCAGTCCACCCCTTCCAGCAACATGGAAAGCTGGGCTGGCGTGAGCACGGCCACGCCGTCGACGGTCGCCGGCCAGGTGAACCGACCGCGCTCGAGCCGCTTGGCGTGGAGCACTAGCCCCTGACCGTCCCACCACAGCAGCTTGACGAGATCGCCGCGCCGGCCCCGAAAGGCGTACACGGCACCGCCGAACGGGTCCTGGCGCAGCCGCTGCTGGACGAGCGCCGCCAGGCCACTAAACCCTTTGCGCATATTGGTGACCCCGGCCGCCAGATACACGCGGACGCCGGCGGGCGGGCCTATCACGCCAACGACGCCAGCACCGCCTTCAGCACGCGGGTGTCCACCGGTGGCGCGAGGCGGACACGTTGCCCGGTGCGACCGACCACCTCCACCACGCCTAGCCCAAGCGGATCAGGCTGCGCCTGGACGGTTGCACCCGCGTACGCGTCCGCTGTCCCCCGTGTTGCCTGCGTGAGTCGCCCCGAGCATGACCAGGCCCGTCCGGAGCCTCCTTTCGTGCTCCGAATGGAGCCTCTGGGATGAGCCGGGTCGAGATTATCGCGCGGACGGAGCGGCGGCGCAGCTACACGGACGAGCAGCGGGCCGAGGTGCTGGCGGAGGCGGCGCGACCGGGTGCGGTGGTAGCGCAGGTCGCTCGGCGTTACGGCATCGCCGAAAGCCTCATCTACGACTGGCGCAAGCGCCGCCGCTGCGCCGAGCCAACAGCGGGCGAGCCGCTGCGCATCGTTCCGTACGGCATGGTGGCCGAGTTGCCGTCCACCATAATAGAGACGAGCTCAGCCAAATCCGCCCATATTCTCGAGCCTGAGCCGCCGTCGCGCGCTCCAGCGCCGCACCGGCCGGGCTCTGAAGCTGCCGGTGACCGGCCCGACGCGGCTCGTCCCGAGCCTGAGCGCGGCGGCATCCAGGTCGACCTGCCGTCGGGCGTGCGCCTCACCGTCGACGCGCAGGTGAGCGAGAAGGCGCTGGCCCGGGTGTTCCGCGCCCTGCGGCACGCACCATGATCTCGCTCGCGGCCGGCACCAAGGTGTACCTGGCGAGCCGGCCGGTCAGTATGCGGCTCGGCTTCGACGGCTTGGCCGCGCTGGTCAGGCCCACCTTCGCGGCCGAGCCCTACTCGGGCCACGTGTTCTTGTTTCGGAGCCGGAGCGGCAACTACCTCAAGGCGCTCCACTGGGACGGGTCGGGCCTGGCGCTCTACGCCAAGCGCCTGGAGCGCGGCCGGTTCATCTGGCCGCCCCTCGTGGACGACGGTGTTGTGCTGACGCCGGCCCAGTTCGCGCTGCTCGTGGAGGCGATGGACTGGCGGCGCACAGTAGCGCCCGCGGCACCTCGCGTGCCGATGCAGATGTAGGCGGGATCAGCCTGGAAAAGCCCTGACTTCTGCCGTTTCCGCTTGGGGCCGAGTCGCCCGTCTGGTAAGGTGAAGCATGTCTCCAGACGTGGCCGAACTGCCTCAGGACCCCGAAGCGCTCCGGGCGTTCGCGGCCGAGATGCAGGCCCGGCTCGCGGCGTCCGAGCAGGCGTTGTGCGACGAGCGCGAGGCGCATGAGAAGACCCGTTCCGACCTGCAGCGGGCCGAGAACTCGCTCAAGCTGACGTCGCTCCAGATCGAGAAGCTGAAGGTGCAGCTCGCGCGGCTCCGGCGCATGAAGTTCGGTCAGTCGTCCGAACGCCTGGCCCAGCTCGCCGACCAGCTGGAGCTGACGCTTGAGGACCTGGAAGCCGAGCACGCCCACGCCGAGTGCGTTGTCGCAGACGCAGCTCCGCCGGACCAAGCCGCGCAACCCGGCCGCAAGCCGAAGCGCGAGCCGCTACCCGCGCACCTGCCGCGTGAGGAGGTCGTGCACGCCGCACCCGACGCCCACGGCTGCTCCGCCTGCGGCGGCTCCATGGCGCGCCTGGGTGAAGACGCGACGGAGGTGCTGGAGTATGTGCCCGGCCGCTTCCACGTCGTTCGCCATGTCCGCCCCAAGCTCGCCTGCTCGCGGTGCGATGCCATCACCCAGGCTCCGGCGCCGAGCCTGCCCGTGCCGCGGGGCCGCGCAGGGCCCAAGCTCCTGGCGCATGTCGCGGTGAGCAAGTTCGTCGACCACCTGCCGCTCTACCGCCAGTCGCGGATCTACGCTCGCGACGGCGTGGAGCTCAGCCGCTCGACCATGGCCGACTGGCTGGGTCAGGTGAGCTGGCTGTTGCAGCCCTTGGTCGACCACGTCGCTACCCACGTCATGGCGAGCCCCAAGCTCCACGCCGACGACACGCCGGTCCCGGTGCTCGCACCCGGCACGGGCAAGACCGCAACGGGCCGGCTATGGGTCTACTTGCGCGACAACCGACGATGGCGGCCCAGCGACAAGCCCGCGGCGCTGTTCCGCTACAGCCCGGACCGCAAGGGGGAGCGGCCCCGGGAGCATCTGGCGACCTTCTCCGGGCACCTGCAGGCGGACGCGTACGCCGGCTTCGAGCGGCTCTACGACCCGGACCGCAAGCCTGGGCCCATCACGCCCGTCGCGTGCTGGGCGCACGCCAGGCGCAAGCTCCACGAGGTGTTCACGGCCGACCCGTCGTCCGCGGCGAGCGAAGGCCTGCGCATCATCCGGGAGCTGTACGAGGTCGAGCGGGGCATCGCGCAGGACCCGCACGAGGACCGCCGCCGCGCGCGCAAGCTCTCGCGCATTCGTGCGCTCGACTTCTTCGCCTGGGCCGACGACATGCTCGCGCGAGCGTCCGCTCGCTCACCGCTTGCGGAAGCGCTGCGCTACGCGGTCAAGCTCAAGCCGGCGCTCCTGGCCTACACGGAGGACGGCCGGCTCGAGATCGACAACAACCTGGCCGAGAACGCGCTGCGCGGCATAGCGGTGGGCAGGAAGAACTGGCTGTTCGCAGGCGCGGACTGCGGGGGCGAGCGGGCGACCGCGATGCACACTCTGCTTCACACCGCCAAGCTGAACGGCATAGATCCGGAAGCGTGGCTCGCCGACGTGCTCGAACGGGTCGGGTGCGGACACCCCGTCAACAAGCTGGACGAGCTGCTGCCCTGGAGCTGGTCGGCGTTGTCCTGAACACCGGGATGACAGCGATTGCCGGGCGCGGGTGAATGCCGAACATTTGCTTGGGGTGGGGAGCGGACATTGTGAAACACGGTTCGGCCACCAGCGAACGGGCACGCAGCCGTCGCCCATTCGGCGGGTCACAACCGACCGGTTTTGACCTTCATTCCCTTTTCACAAAGTTCGTCGTCCTGGAACCCATAACCGGCTAAAGTTATTTTGCTGGTTAGAAGGATTTCGCATGGTCGTCTCGAGGCGTCAGTTCGTGGGAGCGGTCGGGACCGGGATGCTCGCGAGCTGCGCGCCGTCCGGCGCGGCGGAATCAACAGGGAGGCCCGGCATGGCAGGCGACGTTCGCCACCTGAGAACGACGATTGACGGGACGGACGTGTTCTATCGAGAGGCTGGGCCGGCCGATGCTCCCGTGCTGCTGCTCCCGCACGGCTATCCTTGCTCGTCGTTCCAGTTTCGCCGGCTCATGCCCGCGCTCGCCGATCGCTGGCGCACGGTCGCGCCCGACTATCCCGGCTTCGGTCATAGCGGCACGCCCGATCCCGCGACGTTCGGCTATGATTTTGACGCCTATGCCGGCTTCCTACGGAGCTTCGCCGATGCTCTCGGGCTCAAGCGCTATGCGCTCTGGCTGCACGACTATGGTTCGCAAGTCGGGCTCCGCCACGCCATAGCCTGCCCTGATCGGGTGACCGCCCTCATCATCCAGAACGGCGACATTTACGAGGACGTGCTTGGCCCCAAATACGAGACGATCAAGGCGTATTGGGCCGATAAGACGCCGGAGAAGCGCAAGCCCCTCGAAGACGCGGTGAACGAGGACGGCTTTCGCGCCGAGTTCGTCGGGGAAGTGGACAAGGGCGTCGCCGAGCGGGTGCCTCCCGATCTGTGGAAGCTGCATTGGCCGCTGATGGACACGCCCGTTCGTCGCCGGGTCGCGGTCGGGCTCATGGAGAAGCTGGAAGCGAACCTGGCCTGGTTCCCCCGCTACCAAGCCTATCTGCGTGAACACCGGCCGCCCACGCTGATTCTTTGGGGGCCGGAGGACGGCTATATGCCGGCCGCTTCGGGACGCGCTTACCTGCGCGACCTGCCCGACGCCGAACTTCATCTGCTCGACGGGGCCGGTCACTGGCTGCTGGAAACGCACTTCGGGGAGGCGCTGCCGCTCGTGCGCGACTTCCTCGGCCGCGTCCATGCTTAATCGCCGCGCCGTGCTGGCGATGGCCGGCGCGGCGCTCCTGCCCGCCTGCCTCAAGGAGTCCACCATGCCGACCAAGCCCACGATCGCGCGCATCTGGCGCGGCCGCACCCGTCGCGAGGTCGCCGACCGCTATGAACCCTACCTGCGCGCGGAAGGCATCCCGCCGCTCGAAAAGACGGCGCTCGGCGTCCAGCTCTTTCGCGAGGACCGCGACAACGAAAGCTGGTTCGTCACGATCTCCTATTGGGCCGACATGGAAGCCATGACGGCCTTCACCAAGGGCGAACCGACCAAGGTTCACCATCTCGATCGCGACCCCGAGTTTCTGATCGAGCTGCCCGAGCGGATCGAAATCCACCGCATCCTGGTCAACGAACAGGGCCTGCGCTGAGCCGCTAGGGTGGGCCGGAACCTCGCCTATTTCGCGACCATGTCGCTGATCTGGGGCCTGACCTGGGCGGCGATCAAGTTCGGCCTGACGGACCTCCCGCCGCTCCTTCTCGCGGCCTCGCGCTACCTGCTCACCGCCGCGCTGCTGGTGGTGACGGCGCGCGGGGCTGGCGCGGCATTCGCCGATGGGCGCTCAGGGCGAACGATCACGTCCGCCCTCTTGGTCAACACCGGCACCTACGGGCTGCTGTTCTGGGGGATGCAGCACGTCCCCTCGGGGCTGTCCGGCCTGGTTAACCTCGCGCTGATCCCCGTCATGCTGTTCGCGCTCGCCGCCCTGACGGGAGAGGAACGCCCGACCTGGCGACACGCCGTTGCGCTCGCGATCGGCCTGGCGGGGTTGGTCGGCCTGTTCTGGACGCGGCTGGGGGAGGGGAGCGGCGGAAGCGGCCTCGGGCTCGCCGCGATCGTCGCCGGGACCGCCTGCTACTGCCTGGGGAGCGTGGTCGCGCGCCCGCTGGTCGGGCCGGTCAAGCCGCTCGCCCTCACCCTGGTTCAAGCCGCGATCGGCGGGGCGACCCTGCTCGCCCTCTCGCTCGCGTTCGAGCCGATCACGGCCGCGACGCTCTCCAAGCTCATCACGCCCACGGCACTAGGGAGCCTACTGTTCCTGTCACTGCTGGGCACCATTGTCGCCTACACCATCTACCTCGTGCTGATGCGCGAGTGGGGCACGGTGCGCGCCGGCCTCTACGCCTTCGTCTCGCCGATCGTCGCGCTCGCTGCCGGCGCGCTGCTGTTTGGGGAACGCATCGGCTGGGCCGAAATCGGCGGAACGCTGCTGCTGCTCGTCGCGGCCGGAGTCGCGCTGCTGCGGCCCCAGGAGCGAAGCGACGCCTGAACGATTGATGCCCTATGTCCGCTCATCCGCCGTTGCCGCACCGCGTGGCGGGCGATCTCGCCCTCGATCTCGCCAACACCATAGGCTGGCGGGGAACGCTCCGCGAAATCGATTACCTCGCCGATGCTGATGATATTGCCGCCTGGGCGCGCATGGTCGGGCTGGTCGAACCGTCCTACACCGTGCCGGATGCGGCGCGGGACGCGCTCGTGGCGGACGTGCATGGGCTGCGCGCCGCGATCATGGATGCGGGCGCGACGATCGCCACCGGCTCCACGCCAAGGGGGGAGTCCATGGCGACGATCCGCGACATGGCCGCTCGGAGCCTAGAAGTTGCCTCGCTGAACGGCGCGCCCGCCACCCTGACGTTCGCGCCGGATGATCGGATCGTGGGGCCGCTCGCCTGGGCGGCTCTTGACCTCCTGCGGGGCAGCGAACTCGATCGGCTGAAACAGTGCCCGCCGAATGATTGCCGCTGGTTGTTCCTCGATCGAACAAAGAATCGATCGCGGCGCTGGTGCGACATGGCGACGTGCGGGAATCGAGAGAAGGCGCGCCGCTCGCGGTGATGTTGCTGTTCGCGATGGTGTCACAACCGAACGGTTATGACACCGTCAACGATGTCCGTTCCAGTCCCAAGCGGACATAGCTGCTGTCCTCGACGGTGATGGGCGGACGCTTACGCACCCGCCACCTCGACGGGCACGAACGTGGGGGCCGGCAGCGCCGCCGGCTCGAGCGCGAGCCCGTCGCGCAGCAGCTTACGCCGCCAGCGGTAGATCAGCGACGAGCACACCCGGTGACGCCTCCCGACCTCGCCCACGCTCGCGCCCGGCAGCATCGCCTCCGACACGATCCGCGCCTTGTCGTCGTCGCTGAACCGTCGCCGGGGCTCCGCCCCGACGCCCTCCGTCAGCTCGATGATCCGCGTAGCCATAGTGCCGCACCAGTGCCTGCCACAGTGCCGCACCTGTGGCTTGCGGCTCACGCCAGACGCAAGGCGGGGCAGACCGGACGGTTACAGCGGACCTCCGTTAGCTACTCAGCAACGCACCTCTGCGACGCTCGTCGCGTGGCGGAGCGCTATCCTAACTTTAGGCGAGCACAACGCTCGCGCGGTCCTTACCAGCAGCGTCCGCACACTCGCCGGCCTGCCCTGCCCCGCCCGTTCTTGGGCCAGCTCGCGAGCGCGTCACTCTTCGTGGGTCTGGTCACCTGGACGGTGACGCCGCAGCTCCAGAGCCTCTGGACCGTGAGCACGAATCCGACGGAGGGGGTCGAGGTTGCCGAGCGCTCGGTCTACTATGCGCGGTGTGCGGACGCGCGTGCCGCTGGAGCGGCGCCGATCCACCGCGGCTCGCCGGGTTACCGGAACGAGCTGGACGCTGACAATGACGGGGTCGCTTGCGAGCCCTATCGGGGCTGGTGAGCGTAGGTGGGCGCTGACGCGGCTCAAGCGCCGACGGTCTTCCCGCGAGCACGCTTGGGTGCGTCCGACGCGGCTGCGCCCGTGTCCTCAGGCGCGGCGCTCTGCGCAGGCTTGCGCCCTAGCCCGATCCGCTTGGCCATGGCGCGGCGCGCCTCCGAGTAGTTCGCCGCCGTCATCGGGTAATCAGGCTTGAGTCCGTAGCGCTCGCGATACTGCTCGGGCGTAAGACCACGAGTTGCGAGGTGCCGGCGCAAGGTCTTGTACGGCTTGCCGTCGATCATGGACACGATGTGGTCGGGGTTCGCGAGGCTCTTCCTCACCGACACGGCGGGCGTGAACGCTTCCGCCTCCGGCTCCTCCGCCGTTACGGCTTGCGGCTGCTCGAGCCCGCTCACGGCCTCGTACATGCGCGCGAGGAACGTCGGCACTTCGTCCGCGCTCGCACGCGTGCTCGGGTTGCGGAGCCACGCGGCCGTGATCTCGGCGGCAAGCACAAGCTTCTCGTTCCCATCGGACAAGCTGGTCGGCGCTCCCCTGTCTGGTCTTCAACTCCGCACCGGCGCAGGTCCGAGACTTACATCCATAACGGATGCGACCGGCTCTAAGGTCACGGCCACGTCCCGTCAAAGCTGCAAGGAAGCTCGGGCCGCTGGTTCTGCTCTCAGCTTTCCGCGACGCTCAGCACGCGCGCCACATCCGGAGTGCCTTTACCGGTCGGAAGCGGGCAAATGGCAGGCGTCCACCCGAGGTCGAGAGCGGAGTGGCGACTACGCGGCTAGGCCCAAATACGGGCGCAACGCCTCGCCGGGCGTGGCGCGCGGCGGCAGGATGCGCGCGGCTATGTCAATCTTTTGCGCGGGCGCAGTCGACGCCAGCAAGCCCATCAGGATCGCCATAGCCGCTCGCCGCCTCGCCTGTTCCTCGTTTCCGGTTGGCAGGCGACGCTAGCCCGCGTGCCTGCCGTCCGCCAGCGCGCGCAGCTCGCGGTTGTGATGGACGTAGATGCCGGGCGCCGCTGCGCCGATCAGCCGCTCAATCGCTGCGGCGACCGTGGTCGCGGGCAAGGCGGCGTAGCGGTCGAGCCGCCCTAGCAGCAGCGGGTCCAGAAACGGCGCGAGGCGTTGCGCCAGCCGCTCGCCCGGCCGCCGCTCCGCGCGCTCTCCTAGGAGCAGCCCCGGCCGGACCAGGTCCACGCGCTGGAAGCCGAGAGCGCGCACGCCCACCTCCGCTTCGCCCTTCACCCGCAGGTAGAAGCTGCGCGCGCCCGCGCCCACTGAGGTGACGAGCACGAAGCGGCGCGCGCCTCGCGCCCGTGCCGCGCGCGCGACCGCCAAGACATAGTCGCGATCGACGCGCCGAAACGCGGCCTGCGAGCCCGCGGCGCGGATCGTCGTGCCGAGGCAGGAGACGCCGACGTCGACCGGTTCTGACCCGAACGCTTCCACCGGATCGGCCGCCAGCGCCTCGAAGTCGATCGCGCTCTCCTCAGCGCGACGTGGCGACCGCACCAAGCTGGTCAGCACCACGTCGCCGCGCGCGAGCAGCCGACCGGTAAGGAGCCCACCGACGAGCCCCGTGCCGCCGGCAAGCAGAACACGGACGGTCACGCGGCTAACTCCTTGGCTATCGCCTTGCCCGCTCCCGTCAGATTGGGGCAGGTGTAGCGCAGTTGAGCGCCGTGCTTACGGTACCGTTCCGTCCACACCTCAGTTCTCCTTAGCCTCAGACGATTGCCAGCTGTCCCCCGGCTTCATCGCCAAGAAGCGAGCAGGCTTGATCCCGCGTGCCAGCAGCGCGCTCGTGAGAGCATGCCTCGGGGCATCTCTCCCCTCGTTCGTCAGCTGGAACGTGCCCCAGTGCACGCCGAGCGCCTGAGCCGCGCCGCAGTCGAGCATGATGCGGACTGCTTCGTCCGGATCGACGTGCTGGTCGCGCATGAACCAGCGCGGCTCATAGGCGCCGATCGGGATGATCGCGACGTCCGGCGCGCCGTAGCGGGTGCGGATGTCGCGGAAGATCGCGCCGTCGCCGTAGCCGGTGTCGCCGACGACGTAGACCAGGTGCTCGGGCGTGCGGATCACGAAGCCGCACCATAGCGCCATGCGCCGGTCGCCGCCCCGGCGCGCCGACCAGTGGTGGGCGGGTACGGCGGTGATGCCAACGCCCTTGCGCAGCTCGTGCGCGTCGTGCCAGTCGAGCGCGACCGTATTCGCGCCGGGCACAGCCGCGCCGATAATCGCGTCGTTGCCGAGCGCGGTCACGATCCGGGGCCGATGCGCGGCGTGGAGCCGGCGCAATGTGGGCATGTCCATGTGGTCATAATGGTTGTGCGTGACGAGCACGGCGTCGATCGGCGGCAGGTCATGAAGCGCGACGCCCGGCCGCGCCACCCGCTTGGGCCCGGCCCAGGAGACAGGGCTGGCGCGCTCCGACCAGACCGGGTCGACAAGGATATTCTGCCCCGCCACCTGGATCAGCACGCTGGCATGGCCGATCATCGTAACGGCGAGCCCGTCGACGCAGAGCTCCGGCTTGACCTGCCGGACCTCCACGGCGAGGGGCCAGCGCGCCCTGCCGCCGCCCAGTTGCCAGCGGAGCAGCTGCCCAAAGCTTCGGTCGGTGCTCGGCTGGCCGGGGTTGAAGAAGCGCAGACCGTCGAAGTGATCGGACGGCGGGCCGGCGTAGTAGCGGTTGCGAGGCATGGGCGGAGGATCGGCGCTCGGCGGACCCGGCGCAAGCGGCGCTGGTCTCCTACGGTTCCTCAGCCCATGTTGCCGGGATGCGAATCTTCACCATCGGCTACGAAGGCGCGACGCAGGCCGAGCTGATCGCGGCGCTCCATGCGGCGCGTGTCGAGATCCTGGCCGACATACGCGCCGTCCCGCTCTCGCGCCGCCCGGGCTTCTCCAAGAACGTCCTGGCGAACGGGCTGTGCGACGCGGGCATCGACTATGTCGGGCTGAAGGCGCTCGGCACGCCCACGGAAGGCCGTGAAGCGGCGCGACGCGGTGACCACGCGACTCTCGCCCGCGTCTACGCCGGCCAGCTCGAGCTGCCCGACGCTATGGCGCAAGGAGCGCAGCTCCTGGCGCTCGCGGCCGAACGGCGCACCGCGCTCCTGTGCTTCGAGCGCGAGCCCGCCGGCTGCCACCGTTCGCTGCTCATCGAGGCGCTCATGCCGGAAGCGACCGTGACGCACCTGTTCCCATGACCGGACGGCTCACGCTCCACTTCGACGGCGGCTGCCGGCCCAACCCGGGCCCGATCGAGACGGCGGTGGTTATGCGCGGGGTGGCGCACTTCCGCGACGACCTGGGATCCGGCGACAACAACGAAGCCGAGTGGCTGGCCCTGCTTCACGCCGTCGCGCTTGCGCGAGCGGCTAGTGCCGACGACGTGCTCCTCGTCGGCGACTCCGCCGTGGTGATCGGACAGGCGAGCGGCAGGACCAAGTGCCGCAGCCCGCAGCTTCAGCCGCACCTCGACGCGTTCAAGGCGGCGATCGCCGGGATCGCGCGTGTGCGGTGCAGGCTCGTGCCCCGGTCCAAGAACCTGGCCGGTATCGCGCTGGCGCGCAGGCGGGATTCCGCCGCATCGCCGGGGTGAGGCACGACCCGCTTCGCCTTGGAAGTTGACGAGGCTAGTCGAAGCCATGCCCAGCTTTGTCGAGATCGCGGACCCCGCCGACCCTCGCATCGAGGCGTATCGCGACGTCCGCGAACGCGACCTGGTCGGCCGCGCGGGGCTGTTCGTCGCCGAGGGCAAGGTGGTTGTCGAGAAGCTGGTCGGGAGCGCGCTGCACCGGCCGATGTCCCTGCTGATTGCAACCAAGCGCCTGGAGGGGCTTCGCCCGCTCCTAACCCAACTTGCCGACCACGTACCCGTCTTCGTGGCCGCGCAACCCGTGATGGACGCGATCGCCGGCTTTCCGATGCATCGGGGTATCCCGGCTATTGGCCGCCGCGTCGAGACGCCGACCGCCGACGCGCTCTTGGCTGGGCTGCGCGGCGACGTCGACGTGCTTCTGCTGTCCGGCATTGCCAATCACGACAACATGGGCGGCGTCTTCGGCAACGCCGCCGCTTGCGGGGCGGCCGCGGTGCTGCTCGACGCCGACTGCTGCGACCCGCTCTACCGCAAGGCGATCCGAGTGTCGGTTGGGGCGGCGCTACTGGTGCCCTTCGCCCGGCTAGAGCGCGGAGAGGACCCGCTGTCCTTGCTGACACGGCACCGCTTCGGGGTGGTCGCACTCAGCCCCGCGGGCGCGGCGCAGCTGGCCGACTGGCGTCCGGGCCGACGTAACGCGATGTTGCTGGGCGCCGAAGGACCGGGCTTGCCAAGCCCGTGTGCCGACCGGAGAACAAGATCGCCGGCTTCGTCTCGCTAGTGATGGCGCTAGGTTTAACGTCCGCGGAGCAAGCCGCTCCAGTGGAGGTGTGGATGAGCGTGCTCTGACCCACGATCGTCACGCTCACATGACGGCCCGATCTCAATGAGCAGATCGCCGCGGTCGCACATACCCGCTCGACTTCTCCGCCTCGCGACAAATTACTGTCGAAGTGGTAATCGTCTGAAGCATAGGGTCGATCGCAAGACCGACCCCATGCCCTACGCCTCAGAACTCGGGATCGGGCGCGGTTGCGCCCGTCGTGAACGTCGGCTTGTAGACGTAGTACGTCAATCCGTGCGCCTGGTACGTGCTGAGCAGTGTGACGCCATCGGCCACCCTACCGCTCGTGTCCACGATGGATAGAGCAGAGCCGCCGAAGTCTCCCTCGGCGACCAGATCACCGCTGCCAAAGGGGTCCAGGGAAAAGGGGAGAGTGGATATGATCCGATCTTCGCTGCCGAAGTTCGCGATCGTGTCCCGGCCCGAACCCGAGTCGAGAGCGCCATCAAAGAAGAACGTGTCCGCGACGTTGGTCCTGCCCGTGAAGGAGTCCTGGCCAACGGTTCCCTCGATCGCACCCTTGGGCCGCACGGCCGCACTCGCGTAGACGTACTGCCCGTCTCCGTTCTCACCCAGGTAGCGCAGACCCTTGAGCGGGTTTATGTCGTAGAACCTGATCGTATGCGAGGAGGCGTCGGGCTGACCGAGGTCGAGAATGCCGTTGTTGCCGAATTGGATTATGCCGTCCTTGTTGCCGTCGTAAAGTTTCTCCTTGGTGAGCAACTGGCTCTTACCTGAGAACTCTTCGATATACTGGCTACCCCCATCATCGTCAGCGATGATATAGGTGTTTCCGTAATACTTTGTGATTGAATAGTAGTCCTTGCTGGGAACCGGCTTCGCAGCTCTAAGCACCATGATTTCTCTCCCCCGCTAAAAGCGGGCCATGTGTAATTTGAGCGAGCGCGCTCGTCCACAGCGAAGTAAGGTGAACCTCACGCCACGACGCCGGGTGTGATGTCCTAGCTGAGACTGACCAGCGAGCGAACCTCGCCGTGGTAAGTAGATGATGGGAGTTTTCCGTCAGCTACTCGGCCTTGAAAAGAAGTCCATCGAACAGCCCACCACCGCGACCGCGCAGCAGGTCCGCGCCGACATAGAAGCGGACAGCCGCCGCGCAGGTGAGGTGGTCACCGTCACCACCCGCGACGGCAACATGCTGACATTGCGCACTCGTACGGGCCGGGCCACTATGCAGCAGAAAAGCAAACAGCCGGTCCAGTTCGAGCTGATGGACACGGCCCGGAATACAACACGCGCATGTCTGGAGCCGCGCGGCAGAAGGCTCACCGACTACATGTGCCTGAGCCGGAGTGACTACATGGCGCACATGAGAATGCGGCAGTACCCGCGCTTGATTGGCGAGTGGGTTATCAGCACCGGCCTGCAGTTTCATGAGTATGGGACGCCCTCACTTCGGTGTCCCAAGGGGTCCATCATCTACAGAGCCACTGGCAAGGTGCGCGCCGTGCAGATCCTGCTCGGCCATGCTGGAGGTCGAGAGCACGACCCGCTATCTGGCCGTCGACGTTGAGGATGCCATGAAGTCTGCAGAGCGAGCCGAAGTCTGAGCGGACCCGCTTCCAGAGGCTCAGCTCCGTTCGGGTGCTGCTGAGTACCAGACGTAAATGCCTGTTGCGGTATATTGCCGATATTCCGGAACCTGACCATCCACTCTCAGCGTTCGCGACTCGGCAATAAAGCTAGCGGCCGTCGAGTTCAGCCGAGTGCGAGCACTCCCACCAGCGCCCCCACCGCGAGGATGGCGGGCGTGGCGAGCTTGCTGCGCCAGCGGTAGGCGACGGCCAGCGCCGCGGCGAAGATGAGCGCGCTCGCGAGCAGGCTGGGCGTGCGGACGGCGGCCGTGCGGGCGAGGTCGACGGTGGTCACCGCGATCAGGCCGACCACGCCCGCCGCGACGCCGGCCAGGAAGAGCTGGAGGCGTTTGTGCTCGGCCAGCGCCTCCAGCCGCTCGTAGAAGAGGAGCGAAAAGGCGAAGGCGGGGAGGAACATGCCCGCCGTGATCGCGAGCGCGCCGGCGGGGCCGCCGCTGACCCAGCCGACGAAGGTGGCGAAGATGACGAGCGGCGCGGGGAGCACGCCCGACAGGCCGAGCCCGTCGAGGAACTGCGCGTCGGTCATCCAGCCGCGGCCCACCGTATCGTTCCGGATGAAGGGGATGGCGGTGTAGGCGCCGCCGAAGGTCAGGAGCCCGCCCTTGAGCCCCGCCCAGAACAGCGCGGCGGCGGTGGGGGCGGCGGCGCCCGCGCCCGCGGCGGCGGCTTCGGGGCGGGCGAGGAGGGCTAGGGCAGCGACCGACGCGCCGACGACGAGCGCCGCCGCGGCGAGCGCGGGGCGGCGCGTCGCGGCGAGCGCATAGGCCGCGCCGACGGTGGGGAGCACGATCCAGAAGCTGACGCCCGCGAGCGACGCCGCGGCCGCGCCGAGGGCGGCCGCCCAGAGCTTGGGGTCGGTGAGGATGTGCTCGCCGATGCGGTGGACGGCGCGGACGACCACGGCGATCACCGCCGCCTGTACGCCGAGGAACGCCGCGCCGAGCGCCGTGCCGCGGATGGGCAGGCGGGTATAGGCCCAGGCGAGGAGCAGCATCAGCAGGAGGCCCGGCAGCATGAAGCCTAGGCCCGCCAGGAGGCCGCCCAGCCTGCCCTTGGCGCGGACGCCCAGATGGACGCAGAGCTCGTGCGCCTCGGGGCCGGGGAGCACCTGCATGACGGCGAGCAGGCGGTTGAAGCGGTCGGAGGAGATCCAGCGCTCCTCGTCGACGAGCTCGCGGCGGATCATCGCGATCTGCGCGACGGGGCCGCCGAACGCCAGCGCGCCGAAGCGCAGGAAGCGGAGGAACAGCGCCCAGTGAGTGAGCGCGGGCGGGCGGGGGTCGGTCGGGTCCATGGCTCAGAAGGCGCGGCTGATCGTGACGCCGTAGGTCCGGGGGTCGCCCGGCTGGCCGACGATGAGGCCGGTGCTGCCCGATTGGACGCTGAGCACGTCGAAATACTCCTCGTCGAAGGCGTTGCGGAGCCAGCCGAAGATGTTCCAGCCGTCCGACTTGAAGCCGAGCCGGAAATTGTGGAGCGAGTAGCCGTCCACATAGGTGTAGACGGACGGCGACGGGTTGGACGAGAAACGCGAGCGGTGGCTGGCGTCGTAGCCGAGGTAGAAGCGGCCGTCGACGTCGCCGAGCCGCGTAGGCACGCCGTATTCCGCGCCCCAGGACGCGGCCCATTTGGACACGCCGGGCAGGACCTGACCGGAGATGTCGCAGTTGGGCGGGCTCTGCGCGCCGCCCGTCAGCTCGGGCGGGCAGGGGGCGTCGACGAAGCGGGCGTATTCGGCGTCGGTATAGGCGGCGTTGGCGTAGAGGCTGAGGCGCTCGGTCGGGCGAAAGGCGGTGTCGAGCTCGAGCCCCCGCGTGCGCACCTTGCCGGCGTTGGCGAGGTAGCCGCGGAGCACGCCCACCTGGTTGTTGGTGACGGTGGCCTGATAGTCCTCGATCTCCGTCCAGAAAGCGGCGAGGTTCACGGTCGCGCGGCGGTCGAGGAACTGCGTCTTGAGGCCGAGCTCGAAGTGGTTGACCTTTTCGGGCTCGACGCTGGCGACCGAAAGGATGGGGTCGTTGGCGGCGTCGAGCGGGAGGCCCGACAGGTTGATGCCGCCCGACTTGTAGCTGCGCGCATAGGTCGCGTAGCCGTTGACGGTGTCGGAAAATTGGTAGGCGAGCGTGAGGTCGCCCGACAGGTTCCATTGGCTGAAGCGGGGCTCGTAGGCTTGCGGCGCGAGCACGCCGCGCTGATCGGCGGTGAGGGTCGTGCTGCCCATTCCCGTGGTGACGACGGAGACGTAGCTCCCCTTCTTGCGGTCGTAGTTGAGGCGGAGGCCGGGCGAGATCGAGAGGCGGTCCGTGGGGCGCCAGGTGAGCTTGCCGAACAGGGCGGCGCTGGTGTTCGAGAAGGCGATGGTGTTGCGCGCGGTCAGCCCGTCCAGTACGTTGTTCCGCGCCC
The DNA here is from genome assembly GCF_002288825.1 of Sphingomonas lenta. Classification (GTDB taxonomy): domain Bacteria; phylum Pseudomonadota; class Alphaproteobacteria; order Sphingomonadales; family Sphingomonadaceae; genus Sphingomonas; species Sphingomonas lenta. Next base: position 6,368 of record NZ_NSLI01000009.1, on the reverse strand, counting down.
CGGCGCTCGTCGGGTTGAGCAGGAAGGCGCTGGCGGCGGAGCCCTGGACCTGGAGCCCTTGCGTGTCGATCGTCTGGTGGAAGAGGAACAGGCCGGCGACGTAATCGAGCGCGCCGCGGCCGTTGGAGGCGTAGCGGAGCTCCTGGCTCCACTGTTCCTGCTGCGAGGGGTTGGCGGAGACGGTGGTGATGGGCAGGCCGATGAAGTCGCGGTCGTTCGACGGGTCCCAGTCCCAGAAGCGGTAGGCGCTGACGGAGGTGAGCGTGCCGGGGCCGAGGTCCCACTCGGCGAGCAGCGAGAGGCCGCCGAGCTTCTGCTTGGCGCGGATCTCGGTGTCGACGTCGGTCAGCCGGTCGAAGGGGTCGGTCGAGGGGACGGCGTAGCCCTGCGCCGCCGCGAGCGCGGGATATCGGCGGTTCGCCGGGCGCTGCGTGTCGCCGACTCGGGCGTAATATTGTACGCAGCAGTTCGGGTCCTGGCGGTTATAGTCGCCCGTGAGCGTGAGGTCCAAATTGTCCGCCGCGCGCCATAGGATCTGCGCGCGGACGCCCTGGTTATCCTGGCTGTTCTGCCATTCGCGGCTCCGGACGTTGTAGATCGTGCCGCGGCGCGTGGTGATCGAGGTGGAGAGGCGGATCGCGACGGCGTCCGCGACGAGCGGGCCGGAGGCGGACGCCTTGACCTGGACGAACTCGTAATCGCCCAGCGACAGCTCGGCGCGCGCCTCGGGCTCGAAGCTGGGGCGGCGGGTGACGATGTTGATCGCGCCGGCGGTGGTGTTCTTGCCGTAGAGCGTGCCCTGCGGGCCGCGCAGCACCTCGATCCGTTCGGTGTCGGTGAAGTCGAACGAGGCGGACGCGATGCGGCTGTAATAGACCTGGTCGACATAGATGCCCACGCCCTGTTCGATGCCGTCGTTGGTGAGCCCGAACGGCGCGCCGAGCCCGCGGATGTTCGCGGCGGAGTTGCGCGGGTTGGTGGAGTAGAATTGGAGCGACGGCTGGAGTTGGGTGAGGCGGCTGACATTGTAGGCCCCCGTCTCCGCGATCGCCTCGCCGCCGATGACGGAGATGGCGAGGGGTACGCGCTGCACCGACTCCGAGCGCCGCCGCGCGGTGACGACCACGTCGCCGCTCCCCTGCTGCGCGGGGCCGAGGCGGCCCGTAGGCTCCTCCTGCGCCGGTTCCGGTTCCGGGGTCGGCGGCGGGGCGGCGGTCTGTAGGCCGAGAAGCAGCGCGAGCGTGGTCGACATGGGCATAGGCTCCCGATCGTCGCGCCCAATCTCTACCTACTCAGGGGATTATCAACTCAGGCCGCCTTGGGCCGGGACAAGCTTAGCTAAGGTAGGAGCCACTGGCTGCTCGGACTACTCGGCACCAGGACGGAACATCGAGCCCGTAGCGATCCTGCGCGTACATCCTGAGCAGATTCAGGCGCCTAACAGTCACCTCGAGCCGGTGACCATGTGGGTTGGGCGGCTCACGCTTCGTAATCAGGCGGTACTCCGCGCGGACCTCCACAACGCGGCAAGGCCCGTAGTTGCTTCGCGCAACGTAGTCGATCAGACCGGAGCTGGCCGGCCTTTTTTTGACTGGCTGATCGAGACGGGCCGATGCCGTATGTCATCCATGCAGCGGCGAGGACACACAAGCGGCCACTCCGCGGCAATCGAGCCCTCCCCAAAACCGACCGCTCATTCACTTTCTGCTGCATCGGCACCTTGTGGTGAATTCGACCGATGACACACTCGCGCGTCTGCTTGCGTCGGCGCGGAGGAGCAATATGCTTCGAGCCAGATCAGGGAGAGGCGAATGCGAGTGTTCTGGATGGTGATGCTCGCCGGGCTCATCGGAACTACGGCACCGCAGGCCGCGCTCGCACAGGCGAACACGCTGAAGGCTTTCGCGAATGACAAGGAACTCGTCACCTTCCTGAAACGGAGGGTCGCCCGCCAGCAGCGCAGCCATGCGGCCCTGCTACCGCCACCTATGCCTGCGCCACCACCGCCTGCGCCCGAGACCTCGGCAGCGGCTCCGGTCGTCGCCGCGCCTTCGCCGATGGACGACTCGTCCAACATCGTCGTGACCAGCACGAAGGCTGCAACGCCTAACATCACTAACACGCAGGAGGTGGACGTCGACGAAGGCGGCATCGTGAAGGTGCACGGCGACCACCTGGTCGTGCTTCGGCGCGGTCGGCTGTTCACCGTCGCGCTCGGCGACCGCGCAATGCGCGCCGTCGATCGGATTGACGCCTTTCCGCCGGGCACTTCGGGCGAGGATGCTTGGTACGACGAGATGCTGATTTCCGGCGATCGAGTCATCGTGGTCGGCTACAGCTATGCGCGCGGCGGCACGGAGGTGAACCGCTTCGACATCGCCGTCGACGGCCGATTACGCTTCGTGGACAGCCACCACCTGCGATCAAACGACTACTACTCCTCGAGCAACTATGCCTCCCGGCTGATCGGCAGCCGGTTGATCTTCTATACACCTCTCGATCTCGACATCGAGGAGCCGATCGTGGCGCAGCTGCCCGCGTTGCGGCGCTGGATCGGATCGCCGAAGGGCACCTTCGAGCGAACCGCGCCCGCGACGCGCATCTACCTGCCTCAGCCTCTCCGGCGCGATCCCGATGCCGATCTCAACACGCTCCACACCGTGACCACTTGCGATCTGGCCGCCGAGCGGTTCGCCTGTCGAGCAGTTGGCGTGCTCGGGTCGGAGTCGCGCAACTTCTATGTCTCGGGCAACGCCGTCTACGTCTGGATCTCCGACGCTTTCACCGCGGAAGAGGCGGACAATCGAGCGATCGTCTACCGCCTGCCGCTCGACGGAGGACGACCGGGCGCGGCACAGGCTTGGGGCGGGCCGGTCGACCGGTTCTCCTTCCGCGAGGACCGCAAGGCCCGCGCTCTCGACGTGCTGGTGCGGGCCGACAGCAACGGCGAGCGGATGTGGCGCGCGGAGGTGAGCGAGGGCGATGCCGCGCTCCTCCACCTGCCCCTTGACATTTTTGGTGATGGCTCGGCGACCGCGCCCCGGCGCGCCTACCGGCCGCTGCCCCTCAACCGTGACCCGGACTGGTCTTTTCACAACCGCTTTGTGGGACGCAACCTCGTCTACTCCGCAGGCGAGTTCCCGCAGGAGGCGGGGGTGAAGACAGTGTTCGTCGTCCCGCTCGGCGGCGGACCGATCGCGCAGGTGAGCGCGCCGCACGGGGTCGATCGGATCGATATGATGGGCGTGGACGCGGTCGTCATCGGCAGCGACGCGCGCGAGCGGCTCGGCTTCAGCGCGATCGAGCTCGCCGGGGCGACGCCGCGGCTCGGCGACACCTTTTTCCTGCCGACGGCGCGCGAGGGCGAGCGACGCAGCCAGGCCTTCTTCTACCGCCCCGACGCCGGTAGCCCCGATGGCGCGTCGGGCGTACTCGGCTTACCGATCAGCCGCGATCTCGGCGGTCGCCCGGCGGCGCGTTTCCTCGGGTCGGGCTCGGCCGTCGCCTACCTACGCCGCGACCGGCGACGTTTCACGCCGGCAGGCGAACTTGCCGCTCAGGCTGAACGCGCCCGCGATGATGGGTGTCAAGCATCCTGTGTCGATTGGTACGGCAATGCCCGCCCAATCTTCCTGGGCGACCGCACCTTTGCGCTGATGGGCTACGAGCTGGTCGAGGGGCAGCTGCGAGATGGAAGGATAACGGAGACGGGCCGGCTAGATTTTGCACCAACGCTCCCGATCGTGCGCGTGAAATAGCGACCCAGAGGCGGCCGTCAACGGCTATATCCCCGCCGCTTAACAACGAACATCCATTCATATCAGCTCGGACCAAGCTCGGCGAACGCCGCTGTCGACCTGAACGGGGTAGTCCGCAAAGCGCAGACCCGGCGCGAATGTCCGCAATCGGGTGGGAGGCAGACATCCGCTGCGCCGCGGCTGACGCTAAAGGTGATGCGCTTTCAGTATCGGCTCCATCGTTGGTGACCAACGGTATTGCCCATTCGACTCGTGCGCGTATCCAAGCCTCGCCAAGTCGCGCATGAGCGGTCGTAGGTCGAACGGCCCGGAGCCTTCGGGCTCATCGTAATACTTTGCTTGGAACGACTCGCGAGAGGTGCACAACCAAGTCTCGCCGCCAACGGCGACCAATGCGTCGACGGCTCTCTCGATTTCGAAACCGCTGTCGATCAGAAAGTCAGCATAATGTGAGATCGCGTCGGAACGAATAACAAAGCGATGCCTGCGCCCCTCATCGAAGAGAACACCAATGGAGCGAAGAAATTGAAAGAAGTGCTCGCCAGCGCTTAAGCTACCGTGATGGTAGAATATGCCGTCTTCGCCAACCCAGGACTCAACATACGGCTGATTATTCCAGAATAACCCGGCCCTCAATATGAACGTCAGCACGCGCTTGTTTAACGCCTTATCCTCAGTCTCGCTCAACCCGTCCGCGCCAGTCATACTGATTCCATTTTCCCATGATCGAAGCAGAGTGGCTTAGCCGCCTGCGCGTGACGAAATTCCTAGATACCAATGTCCGCAATGGGTCGAAAGCGGACCACCGCTGAATGCTGGCTCGGGGTGAAGAGCGGGCGTAAGCGTTCGCAAGCTGGTGGTCGCGCAATGACGCGGCGGCGGATCGGGTGTATGTGGTCGCGTGATGGTGGGAAGTGATCCGTCGGACGCGCACGACATCTACGACCCCGCCTTCGTGAAGGGCGTCTTCGACCGATGCTCCGATCGGTACATCGCGTTCAGCTGGCTCTGCTCCTTCGGCTTCACCGAGCGTTGGCGTAAGCAGTGCGTGGCAGCTCTGCCGCTGCACGCTCATGAACCCGCCAGCGGGTACGACCTCATGGCGGGCACGGGCGAGGTCTGGCCACATCTGCTGAAGCGCTTCCCCGCGGTCGCGGCGATCACGGCTGTGGACATCTCAGCCGGCATGCATCGCCGTGCGCTGGACCGCCTACATCGGCATCGGGCCCACAAGATCCGCTTCGTGGAGGATGACGTTCTCGAGAGCCGCCTTTCGCCGGACAGCGCGGACTTTATCATATCCACCTTCGGACTGAAGACGTTCAACACCGGCCAGCACGAGCGGCTCGCCGATCTCATTGCGGTTACTCTGCGACCTGGCGGCGCTTTCTCCCTGATCGAGGCATCGGACCCGCGCGGATGGTGGCTACGTCCGCTCTATCTTTTGCACCTGAAAGTGGTACTCCCGCTTTTCGAGCGCTTCGTGCTGCGGGGAGCGCAGGACTTCGCCATGATCGGTACGTACTCCACCAACTTCGGCGATGCGTCCGGGCTGACGGCCATGTTACGCGAGCGAGGGCTGGAGGTCCGATACACGCGATACTTCTTCGGTTGCGCGACAGGCGTCAGCGGGACGAAAGCTGCCGACGAATAGATGTGCTTGGCGTTCGTAGCTGTTGTGAGGCGGACCATACCCGAATGTCGGCTACGGGTGGAAAGTAGACGTTCAGCGCCAGATGGCTCTACCCTTGCCATAACCGGGGTAGCGCCTCTCGAACTCATCCATGAAGCGCAGCCGGACACCGTTCAGGTCGCTAACGAGTGTGTCAGAGAAGTCAGCCTCTTTCGCCTCATCGAGCAGATCGAACAGCCCTAACATCACCTGCTGCATCCGCTCGGCAGGATCCGTCGGCACACCATACTCGTCTCGTTCGACGCTCATTCGGGCAACCTACATCCGATCGGTATGTCTGCAACGGGTGGGGAGCGGACCTCAGTCCGAACTAGATGCGGTGACGTTCCCGAGAAGGTCGAAGGGCCTCTCGGTCTCAGTCATGTCGATACCAGCATTACGTAGTAGCGGCTCCAAACTCTCGTACAGCTTTGGCATATGATGGCTGTACCAGTCGGCGTGTTTGGCTTGCGAGACAGTGACGGCATACCGCCAATCCGCCCACGGTGATTCCACTCGCAATTCAGCCAATCGACGTCGTACATCTCGAATGATCCGCCGATCGGCTTCGCTCTTATACATGTTCGACTTATCGTCTCCGTCTCAGGCGTCTGGCATGGGTCGACCGCGGACCCTCAGTCGACCGACTCCTTCCACGCAATGAACGCTGTTCGGATGCGCTCTCGACGTGTCCACGCGGTAAGTCGCTCCACCTGTTCAAACGTCGGAAAGTCAGCATCCAAATGCTTCCGTCCAAAAGCGAAGGAGCCGTCACTTTCGACGCGCCACGTGATGGCCTCGGGCCTGATACTGTTGTTGCCCCCTAAAGGCCTGACGGGGTCTCGCGGGTTTGGGTGATGTACTCGCGGGGTGATCTGTAGCCCAGCGCCCTGTGCGGGTGGACGTCGTTGTAGTGGGCGAACCAGCGGGGAAGCTGG
>NZ_NSLI01000008.1 GCF_002288825.1 Sphingomonas lenta | reverse complement strand
CCAGCTTCCCCGCTGGTTCGCCCACTACAACGACGTCCACCCGCACAGGGCGCTGGGCTACAGATCACCCCGCGAGTACATCACCCAAACCCGCGAGACCCCGTCAGGCCTTTAGGGGGCAACAACAGTGACCAGCAACCAGACCGGGCGGGCCCGCGCGCCGAGCTGATCGGAGGCGGCCACCGCGGCGAGCAGCGCGAAGCACCAGCCGACCGTCACCGGCCCCATGACGGCGAGACAGAACCTCAACGGCCCGCTCATCTCCACGGGCGCCCCGCCCAGCGTCTCCAGGATGAACCGGACGAGCCCATCCGTCGCGGGAAAGGCTCCCGTGGTGAGCACCACGCCGAACAGGCCGACCGACAGGCACCACGCCACCATCCACTTGCGCCAGAAACCGGTCATCGTCCGCTCCTCTCTTGATCACACCTTCTGTAGCATGCGCTACATAGCATTTTCGCGTAGCGTGCGCTACAGAGCACGCATGAGCATTCGCGACGCGCGCCGCCGGATGGCGATCGACCGCATGGCCGATCACCTGCTGGAGGTGGGGATGGCCGGGGCGAGCCTGCGCTCCATGGCGGCCGCCGCGGGGACGAGCGACCGCATGCTCCTCTACTACTTCGCCGACAAGGACGACCTGCTCGCCGTGACCTTGGAGCACGTTGCGGCGCGCCTCACGGCGTTGCTGGACGATGCGCTGCCGCCGGGCGTGCGGCTGCCGCATGGCGAGCTCCTCCGCGCTGTCTGGGCGACGGTGGGCTCGCCATCGTTGCAGCCGTACATGCGGTTGTGGCTCGAGCTCGCCGCCGGCGCGGCGCGGTCGCGAATGCCGGATCGGGCGATCGCGGGTGCGATCATGGGCGGCTTCAGCGCGTGGGTGGAGTCGCACATCGACACCGGACGCGACAGCCGACCGGCAGGCCCCTCCGCGCTCCTGCTCGCGACCGTCGAGGGCCTGTTGTTCCTGGACGCGATCGGCCATCGCGAACTCGCGGACCTCGCCGCGGAGAACGCCACGGCACTCGCCTCGACCCGGTGAACGCGCCTGTTGTGGCCACTCGGCCGCCCTCGTCCGAACAGGTGTCACCGCACCTTGGTGAGAAGTGCAGATGATGGACGATCCTTGCCATGGGCAGACTTGCTGGCCGCCCAAGGGGCCGCGCCTTGACGACGTGGTCACGCGCACGATCGACGTCGGCGCGAATGCCGATCGGCTGCCGGCTGGCTTCGTCGTCGCGGCCGGGGCCGGAATCCAGCGCCTCTATGTCATGCCGTTGCACCGGATGACGGTCGCGCGCCAAGCCGCGATTCCGCCGGACACGCTCTACGTGACGGCGTTCACCGAGCACCAATTGCTGAACGCCTCGATGATGCGCTTGCGGCCGCGCTCGATCGGCGTGCGGTAGAACGCTTTCGCACCCTTGACGCCTCTCAGGACGCTCACGACGACCAGCGCGTCGCCGAGAAAGGCGGGCCGACAACGGGTGACTCCGTGCTTAAGCGCGACCCAGAGGTGGCGGGTGAACGCATCCGGCTGCGCGATCCGAGTCCAGTGCGCCACCCCCGCCTCCTGAACACAGCGCAATTAGGCGGCGTTGTTGACATGCCCCATGTGGTCGACGTCCGCCGGTGCGATCTCGACCGGATGGCGCTCCTCGCGCCAGTCAGAGCTCGACATTGAGGAGCATGACATATTGCTGGCCGCCGTGCATGTCGCGCTCGACCGCGCCGCCCTGCGGCGTCGCGCGCGGGTAGGAGAGCTTAACCACGAGCAGGTCGGGCACATCGAAGCGTTTGACCGTGTCCGGCGCCACGCCAAGCAGCGCGCCGATCGCCTCGGGCGATAGCACGGGCGAGCGCGCAAAGGCGGCGTAGGTCGTCTTGTCCCTGAAGAACAGGTCCAGCGTTATCCAGAACGGTCCGGCGTTCTTGGACCGCACTTTGCGGCACGCGTCCTTCAGCTTAGGCATCTACCATCTCCGGCGCGAGCAGCTCCATGCGCACGGCCGCCAGCGGGCCGTCTACATGGAGCACGTGGTTGAGCCGGAACTCGAATATCGGGGCCGCCGCCTCTCGCCGTGCCCGAGCGATTGGAGGATCACCTAGCCGAGCGGCGTGCCCGACTTGAAGAGGCCGCTGCGGCTTTCGCCGAGCTCGCCCGCGCGGGTCGGCTACCGGACGTTCGTTTGGACGAGGCGGGGCTGTCGATCACCCCGCTCCGCGCGGTCACGCCGCCCGCGGTCAAGGCGGCGCGCTAGGCGCTCTACGCCCGCGTACCGGGCAGCACTTCTTCGCGGGCGGAACCGGCGAAGCGCTCGCCTCCGTGAACGCGCGCCACGGCAACGAGCCGGGCGTGTTGTTCTACACCCACGTCTTGTACCAGTACGGTCCGTTGCACACCAAGGTCATGGCGGTCAACGCGGCGAGGCCCCGCACGTGCTCGACGGACTTTTCTATCACCAGTTCGGGCTCGTCATCGAGCAGCACGCGGCCGACACGGGCGGAATACCCGACCATGTGTTCGGGCTGGCGCCGTTCTTCAGCTACGGCTTTGCGTCCCGAATGCGCGACTTAAGGACCTCCGCATGCACCTTTCGCCGAGCATAGTGGTCGACCCGCCCCTAATGTCCATGGTGGACCCGAAGACGCCCGTCGATGTGGGCCACGCCGCCCGGCACGCGGACGAGCTCCTGCGCATGGCGACGTCAATCCGATCGGGCAGGGTGACCGCGTCCGCCGTGCTGAAGCGCCTGTCCGCATTTCCGCGCGTGACCGGGCTCGCCGTGGCGCTACGCGAGGTAAGCCGGATCGAGCACTCCACCTTCATGCTGATCTGACTGCGCACCCTTATCTTCGCCGCCGTACCCAGGGCGGGCTGAACAAGGGCGAGGCCAGAAACGCGCTCGCTCGCGCCATCTTCTACCAGTTGGCCGAGCTCAGGGACCGGATGTTTAAAAACCAGAGCTACCGCGCGTCGGGCCTGAACCTGGTAGTCGCGGCCGTGATCCTGTGGAACATGTGCTACCTTTAGCTCGCCGCCTGAGCTGTGTTCACGAGGCGTTCGCCCGTAACGTACACGGCGCGCACCTTCTTGCAGCGATCCCATATAAGCGGGATGTAAACCGCGGATGCCACGACTCTACTACTTGGGGATCGCCTCTGGCTCGGCACGTAAGCACACCAACTTCTCTATGATCTAGAAAACTGCTATGCAACGTCGCAGAGCTTTCCTGAGGCTGTGGCATTGCTGCATGGGCAAACGATCATCACCGAACAGCCGCGCCGCTCAATACGTTCGGATGTCAACCGATCAGCAGCGCTACTCGATCGACAATCAGTTGCAGATTATCGCCGAGTACGCATCAGCGAATGGCTTCAACATCGTTGAGACCTATGAGGATCTGGGGCGAAGCGGTCTTACTATCGGCGGACGGCGGGGACTCAGCCGATTAATCTGCGATGTCCAGAGCGGAAATGCGGAGTACTCAGCAATCCTCGTCTATGACGTCAGCCGATGGGGCCGCTTTCAGGATGTAGATGAGAGCGCCTACTACGAGTTTGTGTGTAAGGCCGCGGGCGTGAGCGTACACTACTGTTCCGAGCCGTTTTCAAATGACACAAGCCTGACTACGACTTTTATAAAGCTGATGAAAAGGGCGATGGCGGGCGAGTATAGTAGGGAATTGTCAGCAAAAACCTTTGCTGCACATATCCGCGGTGCAATGCTCGGATTTCATCAAGGTGGAAGCGCCAACTTTGGCCTACGGCGCGTTCTCTTAGACAATGACGGAAAGGTACTGCTAACTCTTGAGCGTGGACAGCGTAAAGCACTCGTTGGCGGAACCGTAGTTCTTGTGCCTGGACCGCAAAAAGAGGTTAAGTTAGTGCAACAGATCTTCCGATTGTTTGTGAACGACGGCCTCCGGCCCTCTCAAATCGCTGATTTACTAAACAAACGGTCTCAGCAACGCTGCGGGTCAGCTGACTGGACCGAAGCGCAAATTCGCAAAATGTTGGTGAACGAGCGCTATATAGGTGAATCTGTTTACGGTAAAAGGTCGCACAAGCTCAAGGGCAAGCGTGTCGATAATCCTCCGGAGCTTTGGATTAGAGGTGTCACCCGATCAACAGCGATAGTAGACGAGAAGGTATTCCGCAAAGCTGGTGAGATGCTTGATGTGTCTCGACGGATGTACTCGGATGAATACATGCTACATATGCTGCAAACTCTGTTCGAGAGAGATGGCCACCTCACCATAGATAAGATTTCGCAAGAGGTAGACATGCCGTCGCCTTCTACCTACGTTGCTCGCTTTGGTAGTATCAGTCGCGCATATGACCTTGTTGGTTGTCCCCAAGATAAGCGTGGAAGGCGCAGGACTGAGGCAGTCATATCTGGTTCTACACCGGCGAACATCATCGTGAAAATCCGGTTACATCTTCTTCGCTATTTTATAACCGCTGACGTAAAAGATGATGTTTTGCCACTCAGGTTCAGCCCGAAAGTACATGTGAATGTCGGTATAGCATTGTGCTTTCAATCACCGCGGGGTACAAATCAGTGGCGGGCCTTACTAGAACCGCTTGGCACGGAAACCTACTTCTTATTAGTCAGGCTGGCCCCGTGCAACAGGCGCATCGCCGACTACTATCTTCTACCATCGTCCGAGCTCGCCATTGGCAGATGTCTCATTCTCACTGATAAGGCGAGCTGCTCGCTGCAGCGTTTCCACTTAGCCACTTTCCAGCGAGTTTGTGAAAAGTTGATTGAGGTAGACCCTTCCATCCTTGTAGCTCCTAAGAAGCGCGGTACGTACGTCGAGCTAGTCTGAGACAGCTCATGCAGCTTGGCGCTCGCGCCACCGTTAGGTAGCTCTTTGTTGTCACACGTAAAGTTTGGCTCGGAGTGAGGCCATGACCCAGATCGATGCGGAAGATCGTCAACGCCGAGTAGCCAAGCGCGATAGCAATGGCTTTCGGCTATATCGAGTCACCAACCGAGCAAATGGTTGGCTGGTGAGTATCTGCTTTGCAGGCAAACGCTTCTATCGCTATTTCGGTGATCGGGCGTACGGGTCGGCTGCGGACGCGCGCGACGCTGCGATGACACTTGCTTCTCGAAACAGCGCACTCCATCTTGAATTTAAAGCGTTGCACGCGCGATTTCATGTCCGAGCCTCGTCGCGGTCAGGCAAACCGGGAGTTACGTTTGCTCCGAAATCGGCGACTCGTCGGGCTGGTTGGCTCGCTTACTGGGACGATCCGCTTACACGCCAGCGGCGGCATAAGTTCTTCGCGACTGAGCGGTATGGCAACGAAAACGCCTTTCAGCTCGCATGTGCTGCGCGCGACCAGGCTATGGCACCGTTCTTGCGCCGCTATCGGGAGTTGCAGCTGATTTTAACCCCGGAGTCGATCAACGCGACAGTCATTCCTCCCACGGAGGTGCCTGGTTCAGCATGCAATGCCAGAGCACGCTAGCTAGATTCCTGCTCGGCCATGACCTGCGTGGTACCTTGTTCCAGCAATTACGAATAATTCGTTGTCGGTATCAGCAGAGCGTAGCGCTTATCAGCTTATCCCGACTAGTAGCTGACCTAGCTTACAGTCCTTCGATATTCTTTGCGGCGCGAGACAAGTCACCATCCAACTATCCTAGCAGCGCCGAGTCACATCTGGTAGAACTCGCGATACCAGCTCACGAAACGATCGATGCCCTCGTCGAGCATGACGCGCGGCCGATAGCCGGTCAGCACGCGCAGCCGCGACACGTCGGCGAACGTCGCGGTCACGTCGCCGGGCTGCATGGGACGCATGATCTTGACCGCCTCACGGCCTAGCGCACGCTCGAGGCTGCCGATCATGTCCATGAGCCCGACCGGATGGCTGTCGCCGATGTTGAGGACGCGGTGCTCACCCGACGCCGGTGCCCGATCGAGCGCGCCGACCACGCCGTCGACGATGTCGTCGATATAGGTGAAGTCGCGCGCCATGCGCCCCTCGCCATAGACCTCGATCGGCTCGCCGGAGAGTATCTTCCGGGTGAAGCCGAAGATCGCCATGTCCGGCCGCCCCCAAGGGCCGTAGACGGTGAAGAAGCGCAGCCCCGTCTGTGGGAATTTGTACAGGGCGGCGTAGCTCGCGCTCATCAGCTCGCACGCGCGCTTGGTCGCCGCGTAGAGCGACACGGGCGCCGTCGCCGGCTCGTCCTCGGTGAACCCCTCGCCGCCCATCGGCTTGTCGCCGTAGACGGAGCTCGACGAGGCGTAGACGAGATGCTCGAAGCCGGGCGCGTGGCGGCAGGCCTCCAGTACGGCGAGATGGCCTTGAAGGTTCGACCGCTGATAGGCGAACGGGTTCTCCAGGCTGTAGCGGACTCCCGCTTGCGCGGCGAGGTGGACGACCCGGCGCACCCCCGCGTCGCGGACCAGCGCTGCGACCCGGTCGGCGTCCGCGACGTCGATCCGGTGGAAGTCGAACGCCGCGTGGCCGTTCAGCGTGGATAGCCGCGCCTCCTTGAGCCCGACATCGTAATAGTCGTTGACGATATCGAGCCCGATCACGCGCTCGCCGCGCCCGAGCAGCCGATGCGCGACGGCGTGGCCGATGAAGCCCGCCGCGCCCGTGACTAAAACGGGGTCGGGCCGCACGTTCATCGCCGGCCCACGCCGGTATAGGCGAAGCCCGCGGCCTCCACTTCATGGGGATTGTAGATGTTGCGCAGGTCGACCAGCACCGGCTCGTTGAGCAGCGACTTGACGCGCCCGAGGTCGAGCGCGCGGAACGCGTCCCACTCGGTCACGATCGCCAGCGCGTCCGCGCCCTCGATCGCCTGGTACGGACCCTGGCAGTACTCGATATCGGGGAGCATGGGCCTGGCCTGCTCCATGCCCTCGGGATCATAGGCCTTGATGCGGGCGCCTGCGTCCTGGAGCGTCTGGATAACCGTGATCGCGGGCGAATCGCGCATGTCGTCGGTATTGGGCTTGAACGTCAGGCCCAGCACGGCGACCGTCTTGCCCCTGACCTCGCCGCCCATGGCGTGGATGATCTTGCGGCCCATGGCGCGCTTGCGATTGTCGTTGACCGCCACCACCGACTCCACGATGCGCTGCGGCGCGTCATGATCCTGGCTCGTCTTGAGCAGCGCCAGCGTGTCCTTCGGGAAACAGGAGCCGCCATAGCCGGGGCCGGCGTGGAGGAACTTGGACCCGATCCGGTTGTCGAGTCCGATGCCCCGCGACACGTCCTGGACGTCCGCGCCCACCTTCTCGCACAGGTCCGCGATTTCGTTGATGAAGGTGATCTTGGTCGCGAGGAACGCGTTGCCGGCGTACTTGATCAGCTCGGCCGTGCGACGCCCCGTCACCAGGATGGGCGCGGCGTTGAGGTAGAGCGGACGATAGACCTGGCGCATCACCTCCGTCGCGCGCTCGTCCTCCGAACCGATGACGATGCGGTCGGGCCGCTTGAAGTCGTCGATCGCCGCGCCTTCGCGCAGGAACTCGGGGTTGGAGACGACGCCGAACTGCGCTCCAGGGTTTACTTCGCGGATGATTCTCTCCACCTCATCCCCCGTCCCGACAGGCACTGTCGACTTGGTGACCACCACCGTATAACCGGTGATCGCCTTGCCAATTTCGCGCGCGGCGGCGTAGACATAGGATAGGTCCGCATGTCCGTCGCCGCGCCGCGACGGCGTGCCTACTGCGATGAATACGGCGTCCGCGCCTTGCACTCCTTCGGCTAGATCGGTCGTGAAGCGTAGGCGCTGCGCCTGCACGTTACGCCCCACGAGCTCTTCAAGTCCGGGCTCGTAGATAGGCATCTTGCCAGCGAGCAGCCGTTCGATTTTGCCGGCGTCCTTGTCGAGACAACAGACCTCGTGGCCGAAGTCGGCCAGGCACGCGCCCGATACCAGACCCACATAGCCCGAACCGATCATGGTGATGCGCATCGTTTCCCCTAGATCCAGACATGCGGCGCGACCCGCGTCGTCGAGCGCCGGCGCGGCAGACCGCTACGCGAGGATGTTGTGGAATGGCAAGTGTCGCCTTGCTGGCGGACGGCTCGCGCTGGAACGATCAGAACAGAAGCGCGAGCGCGGTCGCGCCGGCGGCAACGGCGAACGGCCCGGCCATCCAAGACACCGCGCGCACTATCTGCTCCACGGGATCAGCCCGCCCCGGCGGTAGTAGCCAGCATTCATAGTTAAGGAGGTCGCCATCGAGAGGATCGGCAACGATGAGCACCGGCTCGGGGGCGGTCTCGACGAGCGCGGGCAGAGAAGATGCGGCAGCCATTCACCCGTTCTATGAGCACCCTGCTTAATAGATCGTTCGCGCGGTGCCGAATACGCAGTTAACAGCATTGTAAATCGCGGAATCGAAAATCGGGCAACTCAGCGGAAGCAACCCGTGCAGTCGAACGGATCTGCTCCTCCCCTAAGCGAGTTGGATACATCGCGCGGTCACAGCGATCAGCCGAACATCGGTATAGATAAGACTGTCCAGAAGTATAAGCCCAGAAACATCGACACGGTCAGGGTGGCGACGCTTCTGCCCGTCGCTAGGTCCCCGTGAGAGGATGAGGGCAGATTTCCGGCATCGACCCGCTGCAGCTCCGCTCTCCTAATTAGCGGGCGTCTTCGCGGCGCGACGCTTTGTTGCTCTCGACTAGAATGCGACTCTCACCGGCCCGTTCCGTCGCACCGTTAAGAAATACGGCAAACGGATCCCGACTAGCCAGCTGTATCGGACTGGAACTCGAAGGGCCGGCGAGTTACCCGCCCATCGGCATGCCCAACAAACCGTTGCGAACAATTTTCTTCGTTCTCGCCGTCCTCGCGCCCGCTGCTCCCGCCATGGCGCAGTCCGCACCGCGAACGGTGTCGGACCGTAAGGTGAGCACCTATAGCTGGATCGACGCGCTGCCCGCCAAAGGATCGCGTCGCTACCAGGATTTCACCGCGCGCCGGATCATCGCGGATTGCTCCCACAACTGCGTTCGCATTCAAGACGGGTCCGAGCGGGTGACCATCGAGGACAGCGTCTTCAGCTACAAGGGGCCGCGCAGGAAGATCGTAGCCGGCGTGTCACTCGTCGCGGGCGACGTGACGCTGCGTAACGTCACTGCTCAAGGGTTCGTGCAATCCGCGAAATACCCGAACGGTGACGGGGTCATGGCCGCGCGGAGGACGCGGCTGACCGTAATCGGGGGCGCCTACCGCGACAATTCGGATGCCGGTATCGACAGCAAGGGCGAAACCCTATTGGAGAACGTCGTCTCCGAGCGGAACGGGCTCAATTATCGCTGCTGGGGCGATTGGACGGCCGGCACGCTTGTGAGCAGAAAACCCGTCAAAGGGCATTTCCAGACAAACCCCGGCTGCGTGGCGCGAATCAGGCACCTTCTGGTCGAGGATGATAGGCCCGGCACCATCTTCGGCTTAGCCAAGGGTACTACGCTGATCGTGGATCGATGCACGATTCGCATGCCGACCGGTGGACGGCTGATCTACTGGCACCCAGGCGCATCGACGGCGAACACGACGGTGAGGCTGGGGCCGGGATGCAAGGCGCCCTGAGCGACGCGTCCTATGAAAACGTTAGACACCGTTACGGGTTACCCGACGCCCGATCGGGTCCGATTATAGGTATGCATCAGGTCATTCGTCACCGAGAGAAATCGGTTCAATATGCGTTCTTGTGTACAACCACGGTGATGGTGGAGAGTAGGATCTTGAAGTCCCGCCACACCGACCAGCCGGCTATGTACTCCAGATCGGCCTGGAGCCGCCGGGTTAGGTCGTCCCGCCGGTAGGTCGCTCCGCGGAAGCCGCGAACCTGCGCCAATCCCGTGATACCGGGTTTGAGCGCATGCCGGTGCCAGTAGCGTTCGTCGACATCCCAGAAGAGCTGTTGGCCGGCTAGCGAGCCGAGCGCGTGCGGGCGGGGACCGACGATGCTCATCGATCCGAACAACACGTTAAGGAGCTGAGGCAGTTCGTCGATGCTCGTCCTGCGGATGAACGCGCCGACACGGGTGATGCGGTCGTCGTCACGTCGTGTGGACACCGAGCCATCGGCGTCGCACCTGTCGACGTGCATGCTGCGGAACTTGAAAACCGCGAACAGCTCGTTTCCCCGTCCCACGCGCATCTGGCGGAAGAAGACTGGCCCCCTGCTGTCGAGCTTGATCGCCAACGCGGTGATGAGGAGCATCGGCGCGAGCAGGATGAGCGCCGGTACGGCGAACGCCAGATCGAAGAGCCGCTTGACCATGCGATTACGTAAGCTGAGCGGGCCGGTCGAGACTTGTAGCGTGGTCCGGCCGCACAAGGTATTCACGCCGATCGCGCCTACCGCATCGAACTCGGTCGCGACCACCTCGCCATGTATGTTCGCGCCTTTGAGCATCAGCGCCCAGGATCGTTGCGCCTCCGGACGGCAGGCGATCACCACCCGGTCGACCCCCTTCAGCCACTTAGCCAACCGGTCGAGCATCAAAGGATCGCGAAGATCAGGGCGGAGCTCGTTCTCCGCCGCGTCGATCACCTGCGCCGATGACGGTGTCGGGCAGGTGATATGGTCGAGGATTATCAACTCGGACGTGACCCCGCCACCGGTCGCGCGATGGGTCGCGGTCGCGAACAGCATGCGAAAGGCGGCCACGAGCACGAAGCTGCCCGCCATGCCGACACTGACCGCGAGCCGCGACACGTCCTGCAGGATGCGGAGGTAGTAAAAGAGAAGTAGAAGCGAGCCGAAGGCGAACAGCAACGCGCCCAGCGCACGCGAGATGCCGACCCGCGTGGTCCGGAGCACATCGATGGAGTAGGCACCGCTGTTGAGCGCGGTTCCGATGAACAACGGCAGCGCCGCTATTCCTATGTCGACCTCGGATCTGCCTGACACATCACCGAAGCGAACCAGTGACCCCAGCCCGAACGCGGCAAGTACGGCGAGCGCGTCCAGCAGCATCAGAGCGAAATAGAGCACCACCCTGACACGATCCTTGCGGGTCACGGCGCGATTCGGTTGCGCCTCAAGCGCGTCCCGTCTGACCTTCCCCGCAAAATTCACGCATTTCCCCTCTGTTTGCACAAGCATGCAACAAAGCGTGTCGGCCGAAGTAAGCGCGCCGATATCACAGGCGCCCTTCGGCTTGAAGGGATATCGTCGACGCGTGGCGAAAACGTAAAGCGGAGGATCGGCCAAACGCGCCCTAAGCGCGCCGGCCGGAGCCGTCAGGATCTCGCGCTATCAGCGATGATCAGAGAAGTAGGAAGAGCGCCGCTATCCAGAAAAGCGCGCCGATCAACAGCGACCCCGCCAACGCACGGGTAGCCGCGGCCGACACGATATCTTCGCGCACCACGACGCCGGCTTCGATCCCGTTGGACCCGTCCACGTTCTATCCTCTCCAATGTCGGCACCGCGTGTTTCGCTGCCCGGCTTGCGACCCGCCAGCCATATGGAGAGCGACTCCGGTGTCCCGAAACGAGACTGCCGGGCGTTCGTAAAATAAACAAGAGCTTCTCGTGTGTTTGGCGTCACGATGATGCGTCGAGGTTACACTAAAGCTCGCGCCGGGCTCGTGCAGACGCACGAGGCGGCTTTCAAGGTTACATGGCTCTCCCGATCTGCTATCCCGCGACCGCTGGTCGTCGCGCGAGATGCGCGCACGGACAGCTATGATCAGCGGTGTCGTCGTCGCGAGCGGAGCCCAGGAAGGTAGCGGTGGCGCTCAAGGGGTGATGGGCAAGATTTCGGATATGTTGGACGTTCCTGCTCGGCGGCCGACCGCTGGATCGGCGCTGACCCGCTTGCATCAAGTGCTGGCGGCTGACGAGTTGTCGCGCGACGTAGCCTTAGCCGGACTGGGCCGCTGGCGGATCGGCGGGCCGGCGGATTTGGTCGTGACGCCCCGCTCGACCGAGTCGTTGGCGGCCGCGCTTCGCGTCATCGCGGAGACGGGCGTGCCGCATGTCGTCATCGGCGACGGGTCCAATCTGTTGTTCGACGATGAAGGATTCCGCGGGGTCGTAGTGCGCGTCGGCCGCGCGTTTGGCGGTTTCGCGGCGAAGCCGGACGGTCATGTTGAGGCGGGTGCTGGCCTCTGGGTTCCCAGCTTCGTGCGCCAGGTCATCGAGGCGGGGCTCGCCGGCGCCACGCACGCGATCGGCATCCCGGGCACGCTGGGCGGCCTGGTCACGATGAACGGTGGAAGCCAGCGTCGCGGCATCGGCGAGAACGTGCTGTCGGTCGACGTGGTCAAGCGCGACGGCACGCGCCGCCGGATCGATCGGACGGAGTTGCGCTACTCCTATCGCGCTTCGGCCCTCCAGGATGCAGGCGCGATCGTCGTCGCCGCCCGCTTTCGCTTCGAGCCGGGCGACCGTCACGCGCTGCGGCGGGAAGCGATCGGCATCCTTGCCGCGCGCCGCGCCAAGTTCCCCCGCGTACGTGCCAATTGCGGGTCGGTGTTCGTGAGCGATCCCAAGCTCTATAGCCTTATCGGTCCGCCTGGGCTGGCGATCGAGCGGGCCGGGCTAAAGGGCTTCGCGATCGGCGATGCGCAGATCTCGCCCGACCACGCCAATTTCATCGTCAACAACGGCCAGGCGCGGTCCGCCGACGTGCTGGCGCTTATCGGACTGGCGCGCGAGCGCGTCCGCGCGCTCACCGGTATCGCCATGGACGCGGAGGTGCGCCACCTGGCGCCCGACGGCGTCATGCGCCCCGCTCACGAGGTCGCGGCAGTCCCGCGCTTCATTCAACCTCCTGGCCAGGAGCATCGACCATGACCAGCGCCGCCCCCAAGCTCATGCCCGTTCAGGCCGACGACGTAGGCGCGTCCGAAGCCCGTTTTCTCCAAGTGTCCCGCTCGCGCCTAGTCGGGCAGGTGCGCGTCAGCGGCGCCAAGAACAGCGTGCTGCGCCTGCTCGCGGCGTCGCTGCTCACGCCCGAAAAGATTGTCCTCCGCAACTATCCCGACAAGTTGCTGGATGCGATCGTGCATGTGGGAATGCTGGAAGCCCTCGGTAAGCGTTGCTCGGTGGCCGATGGAACGCTGACGATCGAGGAGGATCGCGCGCCGGCGAGCGAGCTCGTCTGGGACGGTCGGTCGATCCGCAACACGCTGCTGATTCTGGGGGCGCTGGTAGCGCGCACGGGCGCGGGCAGCGTGCCCATGCCCGGCGGGTGCAACCTGGGCGAGCGCAAGACCGATCTCCACGAGATGGTCCTGAGCAAGCTGGGCGCGCGTGTCTGGTGGGAGGGCGAGCGGCTCTGCGCGGAAGCGCCGAACGGGCTCACCGGCGCCGACATCGTGCTGCCGCTGAGGTCCACCGGCGCGACGGAGAACGCGCTCATCGCCGGCAGCCTCGCGCGCGGCACGACCAGGCTGTGGAACCCGCACGTCCGGCCCGAGATCCTGGACTTGGCCGCGTTCCTGACGCGCATGGGCGCCAACATCGTCGTGCACGGCCAGGAGAGCATCGAGATCACCGGCGCCGAGCGGCTGGACGGCATCACGCACCGCGTCATGCCGGACAATATGGAGGCGATGACCTGGGTCATCGGCTCCGTGGTCACCGGGGGCGACGTGGAGATCCACGACTTTCCGGCGCAGGACCTGGAGGTACCGCTGATCTTCCTGCGCGAGAGCGGGGCCAAGATCTTCCGGGACGGCGACGTGGCGATCGTCCGTTCGGGCCGGCCCTACCCCGTCGAGATCAGCACGGGCCCCTATCCCGGCATCAACTCGGACATGCAGCCGCTGTTCGCGGTGCTGGGCGCGTGCGCGCGCGGCGAGTCGCGCATCGTCGACTTGCGCTTCGCGGGCCGCTACGCTTATCTGCGCGAATTCGCGCGCATGGGCATCGAGAGCGATGTGCGCGACGGCACCGCGCACATCCATGGCTCCGCCGCGATTCGCGGTGCCGAGGTTCGGGCGCTCGATCTGCGCGCGGGCGCGGCGCTGTCTTTACTGGGAATGGTCGCGGATGGGCAGACGCGGATCGCCGACGCGTGGCAGATCGAGCGCGGCTATGACAACTTCCTCGCCAAGGCACGCGCGCTCGGCGCCGACATGAGCTATTCGCAGTAAGCGACGGGACGCGCGCGCAACCTCGGCGGCGTCGAGCCCTCGTCCCGCGCCGGGCCGCTCGGCGTGCATCGATGACGGTTCCGAAATGCGCCCGACGCATGTAGGATCGGGAGGTTAGGGGATTTAACGGCATGGACATGGCCAGTGCACAAGTGTTGGACGAGCGGCACGACCGCGAGTCCGGCGCGCGGCTCATCGACCTTCGGCAGAGCTTCGCCACGATCCGACGCCGGCGGTGGTGGATCCTGGCGACGATGCTCGTCGTCCTGGGCCTGACCGCCCTCGCCTACCAGACCGCGCCGCGGCAATATTCGGCGAGCGCCGTGCTGGCGCTCGACCGGCGGGTAGAGGAGGTGGTCGTGGGCGAGGACCCCAAGGCCTCGCTCGTCACCGACTCGCCCACCGTCGACACGGCGGTGCAGGTGCTCACCTCCACCCGCCTGCTCGGCGAAGTGGCCGATGCGATCGGCCTGACAGAGCGGATCCGCACGGGAAGTGCCACCCCGATCTCGCCCGAACAGGCGCGCCGTGCCGCCATCGGCCAGATCCGCGGCGGCTTGCAGGTCAAGCGCACCGGCCTCTCCTATGCGATCACCGTCGGCTACGAGTCGACCGATCCCCAGCTCGCCGCGCGCGTGCCCAACGCGGTCGTCGAGCGCTATATCCGCAACCAGCAGGGCGATCGGGAAAGCGCGCGCAACCGCGAGAGCGACCTCCTGCGCGACCGTATCGCGCAGCTGCGCGGCCAGGTGATCCAGGCCGAGGCGGCGGTGGCGCGCTACCGGGCGGCCACCAACCTCATCGACGTCGAGAAGGACAGCACGATCGTCCAGCAGGAGCTGTCGGCGCTCAGCACGCAGCTGGCCACCGCCCAGGCCGAGCAGGCGGCGGCGCGGGCCCGCCTCGACGCGCTCGGCTCCACCGCGGGGCAGAGCGAGGCGAGCAACCTCCTGCGCGACCTTCGCGGCCAGCAGGCGCAGCTCAGCGCGCAACGCGCCGACCTGTCCGGTCGCTACGGACCGCTCCACCCCGACCTCGCCCGCATCGAGCGGCAGCTCGCCGACGTGAACCGCAGCATCGCCGCCGAGCTCTCGCGCGTCCGCTCGGGCGCACAGGCCGACTACCAGGTCGCGAGCGGGCGCGCGGGCGCGATCCGCTCGTCGCTCAACCGCGCGCAGGGCGGCCTCGCGGCCGGCAACGCCGCCTCCGTCCAGCTCGCCGAGCTGGAGCGCAACGCCGACTCGGTCCGCGGGCTCTATCAGGTGTTGCTCGAGCGCTATCGCCAGTCGGTGGCGGGCCAAGGCACCGACCAGAGCGACGCTTACGTGATCTCGCAGGCGCTCGTCCCGTCCGCGCCCGCCTCGCCCAAGCTGCCCTTGTACGCGGGCGGCGGCCTGCTGGCCGCGATCCTGGCGGCGGCGCTCCTGGTACTGATCCTGGAACTGTTCGAGAGCGGGCTGAAATCGCGCACCGACGTCGAGGCGAAGCTCGGCCTGCCGGTGGTCGCCACCGTGCCGGACCTGAATACGGTCCCCGGCGTGGCGCTGCCGCGGCACGATCCGATGGGGCCGGCCAGTTACCTGATCGACTATCGGGCCTCGGTATTCGGAGAGGCGTTCCGGTCGATCCGCAGCGCGCTGCGGATCGGCCATGCCGACCAAGAGGTGCGTACGCTCGCCGTCACCTCCGCGCTGCCCGGCGAAGGCAAGACGACCGCTTCCATGTGCCTGGCGCGCTCGGCCGCCTTGGCGGGGCAGCGCGTGGCGCTGGTCGACTGCGACGTGCGCCGCCGCGCGTCCAGCCGCACCCTGGTCGGCGAGGTCGAGGCCGGGTTGACCTCCGTGCTGAAGGGTCAGGTCGCGCTCGACGCCGCGTTGGTCCGCGACGAACCATCCGGGGCTTATATCCTGGGCCAGGGCGCGCTGCAGGAAGCCGATTACGACCTCCTGACATCGCCGGCGATGCAGCAGCTGGTCTCGGACCTCGGGCGGCGGTTCGACCTGGTGGTACTCGACACCGCGCCGGTCTTGCCGCTGGCGGAGGCGCGCGCGGTCGCCAGCATGGCCGACGGCGTGCTGTTCGTCACCCGCTGGCGCCGCACGCCGACCCAGGCGGCCCAGCTCGCGCTCGACATGCTCGGCCGCGCGGGCGCCCATGTGCGCGGCGTGGCGCTGACCCTGGTCGACCTTAAGGAGCAGGCGCGCTCGGGTCACGGCGACGAGATGACCTACTACAATAAATTCAAGCAGTATTACGCCTGAACGGGTGTGGGGCGGGCGGTGCCCGCCCGCCCGCCCCATCGCGGATCACGCCGGCCTGGTCCCCAGGCTCCCACCCATGCCCGGCGCTCTTCAGAGCACGAAGCTGATGCCCGCGGAGCCGCGTACCTCGTTGAAGCCGCCGCCGCGGTCGACGACGCCGCTCCCGCTTCCGCGGAAGTAGGCGACATCGCCGTCGACGCGCAGCCTGCGGTTGATGAACAGGCGCGCCCGCGCCTCGGCTCCCAGCCTGGTGCCCTGGCCGCCCGTGCGAATGACGCTGGTGCGACCATAGAGCAGGTTCCCCGACACGATCAGGTTGCGCAGCAGCTCGTGGTCCGCGCCCAGCGCCGCGTCCGTGTTGAGCCCCCCGGGCGAGGCGGCGAGCGCGATATTCTGAAGGTATCGCCGCGCCGATAGGCGTACGGTCGTCAGCTCGGTGACCAGGTAATCGAGGTCGACGTCGAAGCCGAACGCACCGCGGCTCTCGACGGTAGGATCCTTGAAGTCCGCATGGACGTAGCCGACCGCCAGACGCCCGCGCAGCAACGGCGTGATGTCGCTGGTGATGCCGGCGAGCACTTCATATCCGTCCGAGTCGCGGTCGATCGGCGGCGCGGGCACGTTGTATCGGCGGAGATCGACGATGCCTTGAACGTACAGCACGGGTCCCGCGCCCGACGCGTAGCCGAGCTGAACCGAGCCGCGGTAGAGGTCATAAGAGCGGAAGCGCTGCGACAAGGGGCTACCGTCCGGGCGCTCGGCGTCCACGAAATCATACCGGGCCACGTAACCGATCGCGTTCGCGCGAAACCGGCCGAGGTCGCGACGCAGCCCGAAGCTGGCGGCCGTCAGGTCGTAGCGAACCGGTCGTCGGGTGGGCAGCACCTCAGTCAAGGTGTTGCGGAGGAGGAGCACCCGCTCACGGCTCACCTCCGTCGTCGCCGACGTCTCGCCGTCGATGTCGAGCCGGCTCCGCGCGTTCAACCGATAAGTCGTGGCGCTCTCGGTGCCGAAGGTGGCGTACTCGCGCCGGGCAACGAACCCGTCGATCACCGCCTGGTGGCGCGACCACTCCGACCGCAGCGTCGCCGCGGCGCGTACCGTGCCGAACACGTCGTTGACGCCGTTCGGCTGGCCGAAGACGTTGCCGTCATAAGCGGCGCGCGCCGCCACCTCCGGCAACAGCACCATGCCGCCCAGGCGGACCCCGACCGGGTCGAAGTCCGGTCGGGCGCGCTGGGCGACGGTGACACCGCGCACCCGCGTCGCCGCCCGCGGTGCGACCGCCTCGGCCGCACGGTCCCGCTCGCTCGCGGAGTCGGTCCGAGGCAAGCGCAGCGATGGGATGCCAGCTCGGTCCTCCGGCGCCGCGACCTCCCCCGGACCGGGCAACTGGAGCGGCGCGGCCGCCTCCGCTCGTGCCCCCGCCCCCGCTTCCTGGGCGTGCGCCGGCGCGACCGCGGCCGTCGTCGCGAGCAGCGCCGCCAACGTCGGCAGCGGGCGCAGGCCGCCGAACGATCCCGCTTTCCCGCTCAAAAGTAGCGCTCGCCGATCCTGAGCACGTCGCCAGGCAGGATGCGCACGTCCTGGCTCAGGTCGATCTCATACTCCTGGGGCGTTCCGGCGCGGCGCAGGAAGGCGCGCTTCGTGTTGGCGCGGTAGCTGAAGCCGCCTGCGGTCGCGATCGCCCCTAGAACGGTGGTCGCCTCCGTCGACGGGTAGCGGCCGGGGCGCTGCACCTCCCCCAGCACGAAATAGGGCCGAAAGTCGTACACCTCGACGGCGATGCGGGGCGAGCGCAGATAGCCAGAACCGTAGCGCTGCACGAGCGCGGCCTCCAGCTCGCGCGCGCTCAGGCCGACCGCGGGGACGTCGCCGATCAGCGGCATGGTGACCGCGCCCGCGCCGCCCACCTGGTACTCGCCGCTCAGGGCCGGCTCGCCGTAGACGTTGACGCGCAGCTTGTCGCCCAGGCCCAGGCGATAGACGTCGGCGGACGCCGCGGCGAGCTGGGGCGGCAGCGCCGGGGCGCGCGCACCCGTGCAGCCCGTGGCGCCGAGCGCCAAGCCTCCCATCAGCGCGAGCGCCGAGCCGAGTCTGGCCGTCATGATCCCTCCTTTGAACCCCTGGGCCTGATCCTATACCGGCCACGCGGCGCGGACGCCAGCCATGCGTGGGCGAGCGGCCGTGCTGGTTCCGGACACCTGCCGCCATCGTCGGGTAGCGTCCGGCACAGTTGTAAGAAGTTCCACGTTTCCAAGCGGTTCGACCCACGGTAAACACGTCTCACCGATAAGGGGTCGCCGGGTCAGGCGGCCCCGCCTATGCAGCCATCGGGACGCATCGTCAGCCTTCGAGTTCAAGGCGGACGCGGGACGGTGCGGATGGGGTCGAGCGTCTTTCTTTATCGGTAAGCACGACGAGCAGGCGCGGATGTGGCTCGGGACGATCTTCATCGTCCCGAGGTGGTCTGAGCGGCGGGCTTGAGCGGGGATTTATCATGGCCATCAAGAACACCGTGGTTAACGGCGAAGCCTTCATGCAGGGCAAGTACCTGGCATTGGGCGTGAACAGCAGCGGATCGCTGGGCACCAAGCAGAACGTGCCCGGAGGCATATTCTCCGATGCGTCCAACGGCTTCACCAGGCTGGGCCTGTACGCCGACCTGGACGGGTTCGGCGTCGGCAGGGCGTCCACGGTGACGGAGGCGATGCTGGACGGCACGCCCACCGAGGGCTTCACCATCGGCTACAAGGTCGGCGGCGCCAAGTACGTCCACCAGAACCAGGAGCGCACAGCGCGCACGCATATCGACGGCGCGACGAGCGACCGTTCGGCGGGCGGCGTCGCCAAGACGGGCTGGACGGGCACCACGACCGAGAAGCTGGCGGTGGACCAGACGATCTCGCTCACCGACGACGGCAAGTTCGTGCGCGTCGACATCGTGCTGACCAACAAGTCGGCCGCGGCGATGACCGACCTCGTCTATATGCGCTCGATCGACCCGGACCACGGCGCGACCTTCGGCACCGAAAACAAGATCGTGGCGCAGGGCGGCGCGAACGGTGCACTGGTCGCGGCCTATTCGGGCGCCACGCCCTTCTTCTACTACGCCCAGGATCCCCGCGCGGTGGTGTCCACCACGGCGGGCTATCGCAGCGTCGATCCCTATACGGCCGTCGTGACGGACGCGCCGCAGGTGGTGGGCCATACGCTCAAGGGTGATAACGTCGTCAACATCGCCTTCGACGCCGGCACGCTGGCGGCGGGCGCGACGACCAAGTTCACCTTCTACATGGGCGTGACGGACAATCTGGACGCCACGATCGCCGCCATCAAGGCGGGCGGCGGGGCCGACGTCCCCACCACCACGCCGCCCAACGCCGCGCCGGTCGCCGAGGACGATGCCTTCGCGCTCGTCGCCGGCGCGACGGCCAAGGGCAACGTGCTCGCCAACGACAAGGACGCCAACGGCGACGCGCTGTCCGTGACGATCGGCGCCGGCCCCAAGAACGGCGCGCTCGTGCTGAACAAGGACGGCAGCTTCAGCTACACGGCGACGGCCGGGTTCACGGGCGTGGACAGCTTCACCTACGTCGCGAGCGACGGCAAGGCGACCGACGCCGCCACCGTCACGCTGACCGTGACGGCGCCGGCGAACACCGCGCCGGTGGCGCGCGCCGACAGCTTCTCGACCAAGGCGGCGACTGCGGTCGCGGGCAACGTGCTCGCCAACGACACGGACGCGGAAGGCCAGGCGCTGAGCGCGACGCTGGTCGCGGGCCCGGCCAACGGCACGCTGAGCATGGCGGCGAACGGCGCGTTCACCTACACGCCTAAGGCGGGCTTCTCGGGCGTCGACACCTTCAGCTACACGGCCAGCGACGGCGCGGCGAAGAGCGCCGCGGCGACGGTGTCGGTCACGGTGGCCGCGCCCACCGCGCCGCCGCCCGTCGTGACGCCGCCCGTGACCACGGGGACCGACGCCGTGCTGACCCGCTCGGGGACGCGCGACGGTTCGGCGGCGGACAACCAGTTCCTGTCGGGCGCCGACCACCGCAACAGCTTCTTCGTCGACTCGAAGGGCGTGTCGGGCAACGACCGCATCACCAATTTCCAGAACCACGACGTCCTGGTCACCACCAAGGCGCTCCACGACGGCAACGCCGACGGCGTCATCGGCCTGGGCGGCACCCGCGTCATGCTGGACAGTCCGTCGGGGGGCGACATGGTCCGGATCGACGGCGTCTACGCGCTGCGCGAGCTGGGCATGACCGCGGGCGGGCTCCACGTCTACGCCAAGGCGAACGTGCGCCCGACCGGCGCGATCGAGGGCAAGCTTGGCGCGGACGCGCTCGCCGGCGACTTGGGCGACGCGGCGGCGGACACGTTCTTCTTCGACACCGCGCTCGACCTTGATCTCGGGCAGGACACGATCGACCGGTTTGGCGCGAAGGACGTGCTGGTCACCACCTCCGCGCTGGCCGACGGCAACGGTGACGGCATCATCAGCTTCGGCGACGGCCGCGTGCAGCTGGTGGGCTCGACCGGCGCGCCGGACGACCAGTCGGTCGCCGGCGAGGCGGGAAGCGTCGCGCTGCGCTCGATGAGCGGCGCCGCGGTGAACGCGCTCGAGTTCGACGGCACCGTGGTGCACGGCGACACCGTGTTCTACGTCTACAGCCTGGTCGGGTCCGCCGCGGGGACCGACTCGCTCATCTGAGCGGACGCACATCGCGACGCCATGTGCAGGCGGGGCGGTGGTGGCACCGTCCCGCCTTTGCGGCTATGGGCCTGCCGAGAGCAAGGGCGCGGGGGACGAATGGGCAAGCTGGTCTCAGTGGTGACGGTGTTCCACAACCGCGCCCGCCATGTCGCGGCGTCGGTGGGCAGCTTGCTGGCGCAGACGCACCGCGAGCTGGAGATCATCGTCGTCGACGACGGCTCCACCGACGACACTTCGGCCGAGCTGGCTAAGCTCCGGGACCCGCGGCTCGATGTGCGCGTTCAGGCCAATGTCGGATTTACCGTAGCAGTGGACCGAGCAGCCCGTTCCGCCAGAGGTGAGGTAATTGCCATCCACGGGTCGGGCGATTTCTCCTCCCCAACGCGTGTCGAGCGGCAGCTCGCGGCTTTAGAGGCCAACCCGAAGCTTGCTGTCGTGGGTTGCCTCGTGATGGACAACGCTGGTGTAGTTCGCGCCCCTTCCGGAATGTTGCAGGTCGGTCAGCCGATGGGCTTCCATGATCTGCTGAGCACTTATCCGATGACGCACGGCGAAGCCATGTTCCGCAAGCCGTTGTTCGAAAAGGTGGGCGGCTACCGCCATTTTTTTCAGCTTGCGCAGGATTTTGACCTCTGGCTGCGAATGGCGGAGCATGGTCATTTTATGACTGTCCCGGAAGCCCTATACCAGCGGCGGCAGTTTGATAATTCTATCAACACCAGTATCATCAAATTGATGCTTCAAAGTCACTATGGCGACTTCGCTGCATACTGTGCTCGCGTCCGCGAAGCGGAAGGTTATGATCCGCTTGACAGATTCGGATATGCTGCAGCACTTATGGCACCCAAATCAAAGTCTCTTAGTCGCAAGCTAAGCAGTATGGGCGTAACCGCGTTATTACGTGGTGATCAGAATGGGCAACTTTTGATAGCAGCAGGATATGCTGCACGCCGCAACCCCCGATCTGTTGCCGCCCTCACCTTTTCATGGTTACAGAAGCAGCGCTTTTTTTCTGCTATCATGGATTCCAAGTAGAGGTACAGTGCTTTCGGTGACTAGCCTGGCGTGACTTCCTCTTTCTTGATGTAAGTTGTAGGATACCGGCATGAGCCTTCCGAATTTCACCTTTGCAATACCCCTGCGTAGCGCGCAGGCCTCTGTAGATTGGGCAAGAGTGAGTGCGCAATTTCAGCATACGGCCTCATCAGCTCTTTCGAGCATAGATGCAGATGTAAGAATAATTGTAGCGTGTCATGAAATACCTGACGTGGAAGTGGCATCTGACTCCCGCGTCAGCTTCGTTCAGGTCGATCATGTTACTCCAACGTCCTTGAGTCTACAGATGTTCGATAAATCTGTTAAGAAAATGAAACTTGCAGAAGAGCATTATCGTCAAGGTGGGGGCTACATGATGCTGCTAGACTCTGATGACCTTGTAAGTAATAGGCTAGCAAGCTACGTCCTAACTGATGATAATCGTTCTGGATATTTTCTACAGCATGGATATATACTTGATTTGAGGCGATCCAGCGTAGAGCGGGTTGACAACTTTGATGCTATCTGCGGATCATCATCCATATTCTACCTTGATCCGGCAGATCAGGATACAATGCGTTTTAATTGGCCATTGTACATTACAGTTATGAGACATCAAGATTTCGGACCTTTTTCAGAGGCAAGCCCACGGCCAATGGCGTCTGTCCCTTTTCCCGCAGCAATAGCCGTAAAGAACAACGGCGAGAATCATTCTTTTAGGGAAAATCCTGGATTGGCACGTTCAATTCAACGTCGAATACGTAAGTTTATTAACAGAACTGAGATCCCAAATAGTAGCTTGCCCGATGTAGCTGAGGAATTCAGCTGTGCCACGTTGTTGAGTTGAACGATTGCAGACGCTGAGTGCCGGGGGATCAAGGCCGCATTAGCGGCCGGCAGTGGGGCGGCAAGACCGGCGCACGCGCCGCGCGGGCCAGGGCGTCGTCAGTACTAGCCGCGCCGAGCACCGCGTCGCCAGCTTCTCACCAGCGCGACGCCAGCAGCCGGTCGACGATCTCCGGCTCGAATCGCATGCGGATAATCCGGGCGGGCGTTCCCTCTACGATGGCGTAGGGCGGAATGTCTCTGGTGACGATCGCGCCCGCGCCGATCATGACGCCATCGCCGATCGTCAAGCCGCTGACAATTGCCGCTCCATCACTGATCCAGACATCATTACCTATCACCGTACGCGGTGCCAACGTCCTGGCGTAAGCCGGATGTCTCGTCAGCATTTCGACTCGGTGGCGCAGCGCGCCGATGGTGCAGCGCCAGCCGCTTGAGTAGAGGCGGCCGATCACTGCATTTCTGAGCAGGCTGTCGTTCGCGTAGCTGCGGAAACTGATCAGCGACGGCGCAAACAGCCCACATTGATTTAGTGCTACATGATTTTCGACCAATACTCTCTCGACTGGATGCGGCTGGCGCAACAGCCGCCGCTTCGCCCGCGCAAAACGATCAAGCATTCACCTATCCCCATGCTGTCGGCGACGATCTCTGCGGCCCGGGCCGCCGTTCGACTAGCCACAGCTCCCGCCCCCGCTCTTGCGGTATCGCGGACGCGGCGGCGAGGTCGCACTTCCTATCCAGGAAAGCTGAGCGCGTGACCCCTTTGGTGAAGAAAAATGTGCGTCGCGCCTCGCGGCTCATCCCCGGCCGGCTCGGCGTCTGGACCAGGTCGGCCTGGCAGTCGCTCGGCTATCGGCGCCGTTACGGTCGCCCTCGCACGCGCCGCCCGCACGGCCTACCGGGCGAGTTGGCTGTTTCCCCTCACCTCCTTCCCACCGCGTTTCCTGACGCTGCACTTGACGCTCCGAAGCTTGCTCAACCAGAAGGTCCGGCCGGACCGGGTCGTGCTCTGGATCGCCGGAACGAGACGAGCGGTCACTGCCGCGTCGCACGCGCAAGCTGATCGACGCCGGCGTGGAGATGCGCGTCGTGCCAGACGTCAAGAGCTATAAGAAGCTCGTGTTCGCGCTGGAAGAGTTTCCCGGGAGCCTTTGTGGTCACCGCCGACGATGATTTCTACGTGCCAAACTGGCTGGAGGAGCTCGTCGCCGGCTACGATCCGGCGGCACCGACGATCGTCTGCCACCGAGCCCACCCCGTTCTCCAGTTCGGAAGTGCGAACACTCCCCTGTACCTCGAGCGGGAATCAGACGTGCAGGACGAAGCCGCGCGCCGGCCCTCGACCGACCTGCTGGCCGTGGGCCTGGGCGGGACGCTCTACCCGTCGCGCTCGCTGCATCCCGACGCTACCGACCACGACGCGTTCACGCGGCTGTGCCCGCACGCGGACGATCTGTGGTGCTCCTGGTGCGCCCGCCGGGCGGGATCGCTTTACAAGAAGATCGGCGGTCCTTTTCCGATCCTGAACTGGGACTCAACGCAGAAGGAGCGGCTATTCAACTTGAACGCGACCGAGAGCGATGCGCAGCTACGGCGCCTGCTGGACGCCTATGGCGATCCGAACGCGCCGGAAGGGGCCGGCGCGCCGCCTTATTCGTAAGGCGCGCGCGGCCGACGCGCCAATAAGCTCCGGCCCGCCAGCGCGGCCGCGCGCAGCACGAGCATCGCCTCGTCGCGCCGTTTCCGGCGCAGGGCGGTTCTCAGCCTCTGAGGCAGGCGCGCCGAGACCGCGCGGAGCGCGCGGACCCGCTCCCGCCGCGGCAGGCGCGCGAGCGCGTGGAAGAAGGGGCGGGCGTCGTCGAGGCTTATCAGCCCATGACCCGCCCAACCGAACACCTCCGACAGGTCCCACAGCTCGGCGGGGGTCAGGCGGCGCGACGGCCTGTCCGGCAGCAGGGCGGCGGCCGACGCGACGTCGTTGGCGGCGTGGCCCCATTGCGCCTTACGCGCCATGACGCCCGCGCGGGCGATCCGGGCGGCGACGTCCAGGTCGGCGCCCTCCGCATGACCGCGGGGGCGCACCATCGCGCGGAACTCGTCGAACGGATAGTCGGCGTGGACGCGTTCGAAGATCAGGGCGTCGTACCTCATCCAGGCGCGCGCGCGGTCCTCGGCGGCGACGGCGGCCTCGCCCGCGCCGCGCTGGCCCTCATGCTGGCGCTGGTGAAACAGCGGGCCAGGCACCTCGAGCCCTCGGAACGCGCGCGAGAGGCGCAGGATCATGTCGTAATCCTGCGACCGGCGCAGCGCCGTGTCGAACGGTCCCACCGCCGCGTAGCAGCGTCGCCGGACGAGCATCCCCGGCTGGTGGATGAAGCAGCGGCGCAGCAGCGACAGGTGCAGCGGCTCGTCGGGATGATCGAACACCGGCGTCGGCCTGGTCACCCAGTCCCCGCCCTCGCGGACGAGATAGTCGTAATGGCCGAAGGTGAAGCCGGGCTCCGCGTCCTCCTCCAGCGGGCGGCGCATCCGTTCCAGCGCGCCCGCCATCGCCACGTCGTCGTCGTCGACGATCCAGACGAGGCGGTCGTCCGCAACTTCGGCGAGCGCGCGGTTGAGCGCGACCGACTTTCCGGCGTTTTCCTGGCGCAGGTAGCGCAAGGGCCAGCGGCCGGACCCGACCCCGGACCCGATCAGCGCGGGCGTGCCGTCGGTGGAGCCGTCGTCCACCACCAACACGTCGTCGCCGGGGCGGAGCTGGGGCAGAACGCTGTCGAGCGTCTCGGCGATGTACGCCTCGCGGTTGAACGTGGGGACGATCACCGTGACAGCGGGCGGGGGCGCGTCCGCCATCTCAGGCCTTCCTCTTGAACTTGCGGCGCGGGTCGAAGGCGCCGAGCGCGCGGCGCAGCAGCTCCAGATCCGTCCGGGTCGGCGTGACCACCGCGAGTGGCGACACGCCGACCACGCGCGCGTAGACGAACAGGTAAGCAAAGCTTGCCACAATGAAAGACACGCTGGAGGCGAGCGCCGCGCCCATCGCGCCCGCTTCCCGCACCGCCCACCAGCCCAGCCCGATGTTGAGCAGCAGCACTGGTAGCATCACGATCATCGTCACCCACGGTTTGCCCCGCCCGGCGACGTCGATGTTGAGGATTTTGAACAGGGTGAACGCCACCACGCCCGGCAGCAGCGCCACGCACAGGTCCGCGCTGCGGGCGAAGTCGGGACCGAACACCAGCGGGAAGAAAAAAGGCGCGGCGATCGCCAGGCAGAGGCTCGCCGCCGCGCCGAGCGCCACCGCGACGCGCGCGAGCGACATGACCTTGCCCGAGAACGCCGCCTTCTCCTCCTCGGACGTGGTGACAGCGCGCGACAGCACCAGCGCCGACAAGGTGTTCGGCACTTCCCAGAGCAACTCGGCCATCAGCGCCGCCTGCGCGTAGAGGCCTACCGCCACCATGTCGCCGTCGATCGTCAGCAGCAGCGTCATGATGCGATAGTTGACCATCAGAATGAATAGCGAAACCGCATAGCTTAACCCCTTCCGGTGCAGCATCGCCGCGATTCGGCGGTCGTAGCCGAGCCGCAGCGGCCCGTTTCGGCCAAGCAGGCGGAGCGCGTACCCCGCGCCAAGGAACGCGCCGAGCAGGTTGGCGGCCAGCACGCCCGACAAGCCCATTCCCAGCACCCACCCGCCCGCCGCGATCGCGACGAGCCGGACGATTGGCGGCTGCCACGACAGCTTGCGGAAATCGGCGATGCGCTTCTGGCCCAGGAACACGCCCGTGGCGTAGCTGACGGCTAGCGAGGGCAGGATGGCCATGGCCGCCAGCGCGCGCCACAGCCACTCGCCCTCGGCAACGCCCACGATCTCGAAATAGACGAGCGACAGCGTCGCGCCGAGCGCGCTGGACAGGAGCACCATGGTCAGGAGCGTCGGCACCGCGCGTTTGGCCGTCAGAGTTCCGTTGCCGACGTAAAAGGCGGTCGCCTGGCGGATGCCCATCTCCGAGAAATTTGTTGCGAGCGCGGTGGGCGCGGCCAACGCTGCGAAAACGCCGCGCCCCTCTGCGCCCAGCATCCGCGCGACCAGCATGCTGATGAGGAAGCCCGTGGCGCGCGTAACCACCCTGACCGCGGCCATCAGCGCCGCCTCCACGCCGAACGCGCGCGACTGGACCGGCCTTTCGGCGTCGCCCTTATTTTCCACCACCGTGTCGACGCTCTTCATGGCCTGCACCCTCATCGGCCTTAGCAGAAAGCGCGCGGCGGTCGATACGGCGGCGGTCGCCCCGAAAAGGGGCTTTCCTAAAAGCTTTGGACCAGAACATACCATGAACGCTACAAGTCGCAGCGTGCAAGGAGCCCTATTCATGTCCGATCCCTTCTCCACCGATTCGCCGGGCGCGGCGGACGACGATGCCGACGTGGTGTTCCGCAACGTGCCCGCGGGCGCTCTGCTGCGCGTGCGGGCCAGCCACGTGCGCGCCACCGGCACGACCGCTACCGACATCCTGGCGCACTGCTGATGTTCGGCTTCGACGACTGGGCGGGAGCGCCGCCCGCTGCGAGCCCCCTCCACCCCGCGACCGCCGCGCGCCGAGGGCATGCCGACGCGCTCGTCCGCGCGCTGGTCGCGGCGGGCGTGTGGGACAAGCTCGAGTCGCTGCACGTGCCTGCCGCGCACAGCCGCCAGGCGGCGCTGATCGACTGGACGGGCAGACGCGGCCCGGCGACGGTGGGCGGCGGCGCGCCCGTGTTCGTGCCCGACCGCGGCGTCTATTGCGACGGGGCGGACGACTGGGTCGACCTGGGCTTCGCGCCCGCCGACGGCGTCCGCTTCCAGCAGAGCAGCGCCACTGTGGCGATGTGGGCGCGCAACGCCAGCCCCGCCCAGGGGGTGAGCGGGTTCGGGCTCGCGGGATCCACCGCGGTCGGCCTCAACCCGCGCGGCGCGTCGGGGTTATGGCGTCGCGGCTCAACAGCGGCACGGCGACGACGGGCGGCGCCGTCGGCACGGGCGATCCCCTTCTGAAGTCGGTCGTCCACCTCGCCGCCGACGGCTCCGCGATCCTGCGCGAGTGGACGCTCGCCGGCTGGGGCCTGCCGCCAAGCAGCGTCCAGGGCGTCGCCTAGGAGCCGCTGTCCGGCGGCGGCCGGGGCGTGCTCTGGTTCGCCGTCGTGGGCGGCGCGAGCGGGGTGTACCGCGCCGCGCTGGCGGATGATTGGAGTGCCGGGCCCGCGACGCTCCTGCCCGGCGGCGGGGCGAACGGCGTGGCGTACGACGCGCGGCGCAATCGGATCGTCCTGCTGGGCGCGCAGATCAGCTGGCGCGACAAGACGACCGGCGCGCCCACCGGGCCGATGGCGGCGGTGCACCTGCCGAAAGCCGACCACCTTCTCTACGACGCGGAAGCCGACCGCCTCTTCTACAGCTACGGCGCGAACGGGCAGTCGGGCGGCATCGCCGAGCTCGATCCGGAGGGTGTCTCCAATTACGGCGCGCCCGTGCTCAAGAGCCTGACGTCGCTCGCCGGCGCGGACGCGGTGGAGGGATCGTCCGCGCGGACGGCACTTGGCACGTGGCGAACGACGCGTTCTTCCACGGCGGCAACCCGGCCCTTAACCGATTGCTGCGGTTCGCCGACTGACGCGGCCGCATTTCTTACCTGGTGGGCAACCTCGTCGCTTTAGGAACGCACAAGCCGCGCCGCCCTAACGACGCCGGGCGACTTCGGAAGAGGTCGTCCGGCCACGGCCAAGTCCGTGCGCGGGTTCATCACCACCGGCGAAGATGTCCGACCCGCCGTTCCGCCAGGAACAGGCCCGGCGCCTTCCCGCACATGGGGGCGGTTCATGTTCGAGAAGATTCTTGGCGACGAAATCTTCCTGCAAGGCAAATATCTCAGCCTCGGGATCAACGGCAGCGGCACGCTGGGCACCAAGCAGTCGGCGCCCGTGGGCGTCCACACCGACAAGGCGAACGGCTTCACGCGGCTGGGCATGGTGGCCGACGTCGACGGCTTCGGCGCCGGCGCGGGGGCGACGCGCGAGGCGATGCTCGCCGGGACCGCGGCCGAGGGCTTCACGATCGGCTACGACGTCGGCGGGTCCCGCCACATCCACATCAACGCCGAGCGTACCTCCAAGGCGCAGATCTCGGGCGAGACGAGCCTTGAGTCGACCGCGGACGGCTCGCGCGTCGGCTGGACGGGCAGCACCGACGAGGACCTCAAGGTCGAGCAGGTGATGACGGTCGCGGAGGACGCCAAGTTCGTGCGCGTCGACGTGACGCT
Source organism: Sphingomonas lenta (assembly GCF_002288825.1). Taxonomy (GTDB): domain Bacteria; phylum Pseudomonadota; class Alphaproteobacteria; order Sphingomonadales; family Sphingomonadaceae; genus Sphingomonas; species Sphingomonas lenta. The sequence goes on along the minus strand of NZ_NSLI01000008.1, from coordinate 36,757 downwards.
GACCAACGAGTCGGGCGCGGCGATGCAGAACCTGCGCTACCTCCGTACGATCGATCCCGACCACGGTCCGGGCTTCTCGACGATTAACACGATCGTCGAGCAGGGCGGGGACGGCGCGGACGGCGCGCTGCTCGCGGCCTATGCCGGCAAGGGCCAGACGCCGTTCTTCTATTACTCGAGCGACGAGCGCGCGATGGTGTCGACGTTCGGCCTCAAGAACTACGACCCCTACACGGCGCTCGCGATGGACAAGGCGCAGGCCGAGGGCTTCTCGAAGTCGGCGGACGAGGCCGTCAACATCAACTTCGCGGTCGGCACGCTGGCCGCCGGTGAGTCGACCACCCTTACCTTCTACTTCGGCATCACGGGCGACCTCGCCGCGACGGTGGCCGAGATCAAGGGCCAGGAGGGCGCGCCGCCGCAGCCCACCAAGCCCGCGCCCGTCGAGCACGCGCCGATGGCCGTGGACGACGCGGCCTCGACGGTCGCCACCAAGGCGGTGACGGGCAACGTGCTCGCCAACGACAAGGACGCCGACGGCGACGCGCTCAGCGCGACGCTGGTAGCCGGCCCCAAGAACGGCACGGTGACGCTCGCGGCCGACGGCAGCTACAGCTACGTCGCGAACAAGGGCTTCGTGGGCACCGACAGCTTCGGCTACTCGGCCTCGGACGGGAAGGCGTCCGCGAACGCCACGGTCAAGATCAGCGTCGGCGCGACACCCAACTCCGGACCGAGCGCGATCGACGACACGGCCTCGACGGTCGGCGCGAAAGCGGTGATGGGCAATGTGCTCGCCAACGACAAGGACGCCGACGGCGACGCGCTCAGCGCAACGCTCGCCAGCGGCCCCAAGCACGGCACGGTGACGCTCGCCGCCGACGGCAGCTACAGCTACGTCGCGAACAAGGGCTTCGTGGGCACGGACGTCTTCACCTACTCGGCCTCGGACGGCAAGGCGTCCGCGAGCGCGACGGTGAAGGTCAGCGTCGCCGCGCCGCCCAACGCCGCGCCGACCGCCGCTGCCGACGGCGCCGCCACCAAGGGCGTGGCCGCGGCCGCGGGCAACGTGCTCGCCAACGACAAGGACGCCGACGGCGACGCGCTCAGCGCGACGCTGGTAACCGGCCCCAAGAACGGCACGGTGACGCTCGCGGCCGACGGCAGCTACAGCTACGTCGCGAACAAAGGCTTCGCCGGCACCGACGTGTTCACCTACTCGGCCTCGGACGGCAAGGCGTCCGCGAACGCGGCGGTGACGATCGCGGTGGAGGCGTCCGTGGAGACGTCCGACGCCGGGGCGGCGCTCTCGCTGCTGAAGCGCGCGCACGTCCAGCACGGCTCCGACGCCGCCGCCCAGGTCCTGACCGCCACGGCCGGGAACGACGTGTTTTACGTCGACAACAGCCGCGCCTCGGGGATCGACACGATCGACGGGTTCGGCCGCGGTGACCTGATCGGCGTGAAGGAGGCTTTCCACGACGGCAACCGCGACGGGATCATCAACCTTTCGAAGGGCGTGGTCTCGCTCCAACACCCCGCGTCGGACAACGCGCTGAAGATGGCCGGCGTGGCCAGCCTGCGGCTGATGGGCGCCGACGAGGACGGCACCTTCGTCTACGCCTCGGGCGCGGGCCGTCCGAAGGGCGCGAGGGAGAGCCGCATGTCCGACGACCGGCTCGCCGGCGACGCGACGGACAAGAAGACGCAGGTCTTCTTCTTCGACTCGGCGCTGGGCCTCGATCTGGGCCAGGACACGGTCGCGAACTTCGGCCGGAAGGACGTGCTCGTCACCACTACCGCGCTGACGTTGGACGGCGGCCGGGTAACGCGCGACGACGACGGCGACATCGCGCTCCTGAGCGCGGACGGCGCGCACGAGCTGGGCGGGATCGATCTACGCGGGATCGGTGGCGGCACGCCCGCGCTGGAGTTCGACGGGACGATCATCCGCGACGGGGCGACCTACTATGTCTACAGCCTGGAGGGGTCGAGCGCCGGCCTGGGCAACGTCATCATCTAACGGAGCTCCCCGGACGAAAAAAGGGGGCGGCCGCGAGGCCGCCCCCTTTCTCGCGCCGGTCGCGGACGACCGGAACGCCGGCCGGCTTACGCCACGCCGTAGTAATAATAGGTCACGCCGTCGCCGGCGACCGTGTTAAGCAGCACCAGCGAACTGACCGAACCACCGAAGTCGATCTGCCCGCCCTGCGCCGGACCAATGTCGCCCTTCACGCCGTCCATCTCACCCGGCAGATCGAGCACGCCATTGGCACCGAAAGTGATGAGCGCACCGGCGTCGGGGCCGTTGTGGATGCGCGTCGTCGTGACGATGCGGTCGCCCGCGCCGAAGCCGGTGATCGTGTCACCGCCCAGGTTCAGGCCGAGCGCGGTGTCGTAGAAATAAGTGAAGTTGCCGGTCGCGGCGTTGAAGTTGTCGTTGCTGACCGTACCTTCGGTGAAGCCCGCAAGCCGGGTGCTGGCATCGGCATAGACGTGGCCACCGTTCCCGTTGGGATCGCCGCCCTTGCTGCCAAGGTAGCGGAGCGCGAGAATGTCGGCGTCGCCGCTGTTCACGGTGATCTGCGCCTCGCCGGCGCGGTTGCCGCCCGACCCCGTGCGGTCGATGTCGAGCACCCCGTTGCCGCCGAACGCCACGATGCCGTCGCCGTTGCCGTCGAAGATCTGCTTGAAGTTCACGACCGTATCGTTCTTGCCGAAGTTGACAAGGCTGTCGTCTGCGGTCGTCCCGTTCCCGAAGTAGAACGATACCGCCAGCGCCGAGTAATCGAACGTGTCGTACTCGTCGTTGGAGTTATTGAAGGCGATGTCGACCCGCTCGGAGGTCGTGTAGAGGCTGCTGTTATCACCCAAAGGCATGTCGGTATCTCCCTGATAAATCACAGGCCCAGACCGTTGGACTGGGCAGGGTCGGCGGAAAAAGTCGTAAGGTCCCGTTTACGCTCCGCTTTTTTTCACTGCCGCAGTGCCGGAAACGTAACGGTTCGTCAACTGAATATTTATACTATTGGCGGCCTGCAAGGTCCGCGGGGCTGGCGTCCTCGGCCTGCGGGCGCTTATACTGCTGACGTGCCGAAAAGTTTCCGACTTTCTGACATTTGAGGTTCGCCGCCCAGATGTTTGCGCGGAGGCCGTCAGAAGTTTCCCGCCGCAGCGTCCGCGCCCGTCCTATTGGCTCATGCCGCGCCGCGCGTTGCTCGATCGACATCGGAGGTGCAACCTACCACCTTCCGGACGGGAGTCCCGATCTGGAACATTTATTCAGAATGCGTTCGTCGGGCACGACGAACCGATGAGCTGTTGAAGGGCGGCGGCTCAGGAGAGGCCTCGTCGCGACTCGATGCGAGGGGCCGTCACCTCGGGGCCAGACACACGATCGCCGGGCCTGCGCCCCTCGGCGCAGGCCCGGCGATCGCGGCACGGTGGTGGCGCGGTCAGCCGTCGAGCAGGCTGTAGACGAAGTACTGTACGCCGCCGACCAGCTGCACGCCGTCGAGCTCGAGCGCGGCGACCGTGCGGCCGGTCGTGTCGGTGACTTTAACGCCGCCTAGGTCGGCGTCGCCGCCGAACGCGAAGGAGCCGTCCCGCCCCGCCGCGACGCGCGCGCCCTCGCCCAAGCGGCTCGTGGTCATCAGCACGTCCTTGGCACCGAACGAGACGACCTTGTCGTCGCCGAGATCAAGGCCCAGCGCGGTATCGAAGAAGAACCTGTTCGCGACTTTGTCCTTGGCGTCGCCGACGAGCTTGTCGCCCACGCTCAGCCTGCCCTCGACCGCCTTGGTCGGGCGCACGGCTGCGTCGCCGTAGAAGAAGCCGTCGTCCGTCTGCCCCAGCAGGCGCAGCCCCTTGGTCGGCCCGTCGAACTTGACGGCGCCGCCGCCGAGCTCGAGCGTGCCGTTGGCGCCGAAGCCGATGATGCCGTCGCGGTTGCCGTCGGCGAGCGCGGTTCGGGTGACGAGCGCGTCGTTCGAGCCGAAGCCTGCGATCCGGTCGGCGCCGCGGTTGACAGCCGCGTCAAAGTGGAACTGGTCGGCGGCCGCCGTGCCCGCGAAGCCGTCGGCGCGCGCCGTGCCCACGAATATCGTGCCGGTCGGCGCGGGGGTCGCCGGAGCGGGCGCGTCGTCGGCGTCGTCCTCATCGTCATCGTCGATGTCGGTCGGGGTGAAGGGCGTGCCCGCCGAGTGCTTGCCCACCGCGTCGACCAGCTCAATCTTCGCCCTATCCAGACCGCCGATCGCGCCCGCGCTCAGCGCGCCCGTCTTGGCACGGACGATCTCCACGTCCGCGATCGACACGATGCCACCGTCGTTCAGGAACACGCGCGTGCTCGAGCCCGCGTCGGCGAAATAGCCGCCGTCGATCTTCAGCTCGGCACCCTTAAGGACGTGGATCTGGTTCTGCCCGTTCAGGAGACCGCCGCGCTTCTCGGGGTTGAGGCCGACGGCGTCGACCATCATCACCTCGCCCCAGATGCGGAAGTTGCGCGAATTGTCCTCCGCGACCGCGCGGACCAGCGTGGTCGATTTGGACTTGAGATCGTAGCCTGCGTCCGTGTTGCCGCGCGCCACCGTGTCCTCGAACCGGACGTCGTAGACGCCCGCCTCCGTGGCAAAGCCGTCGCCGTTCCAGTAGTTGCCGCCGGTGGTGTCGGTGGCGTTCTCCATAGTGACGCGCCGCAGCGTGACGTCGTGCGCCGTGCCGACGAGGTGCACGCCGATCGCGAACTCGTCGCCGTCCTGGCGCTCGCTGTCGCCGCGCACGTCCTGGATCAGCACGTCGCGGCTATTATAGCCGATGTAGATCAGCGCCCTGGAGAAGCCGTCCACGTCGATGTCGCGCAGCGTCAGGTCGGTGACGCTCGCGGTCTTGTTGCCGGAGCCGGCATAGGTCTGGAAGAAGTGCGCGACGTTGTCGGCGTCGACATTCTCGATAGTAATGTCGGCCACGTCGCCCACCGCCCGGAACACGGTCGCGGTATTGTTGACCTGGAAGTTCTCGAAGTGGAGGTTACCCGCGCCCTTCTGGAACTTGAACAGCTCGTTCCCGGCGGGGTTACCGATCTTGTAGGCGGCGGGGCGCGTCCCCTCGATTACCGCCTCCTGGTCGGCGCCCGTCCGGCTGTTGACGCCCTTGATCGTGACCTCGTCGCTGAAGGACGCGCCGCTCCAGATGTTGATGCCGTTCGTCACCTTGTACGCGCCCTGGTCCGCCGCGAGGTACACCGTCCCGCCCGACCCCGCCTTGCGCACCGCGCCGTCCAAGCTGGTGATGGCGGCCGCATTTGCCCAGTCCGAGCCGCTTTTGTTACCCGAACCGGTCGGGGTGATATAAAACTTGCCCATAAATGATGTCCCGCACGAGATGTCTCGCCCCCGCGTGTTACTCGGGCGATCGTGGGGGTCATTAGCAACCAAGATTTGTTGAACTGGTTTGCGGATCGGGTGAAACGACGTTTAACCCTGTCGTGGGTCGAAGGCCGCGCGGCGGGTGTTGACCCGGACGTGCGCGGCGTGGATCGCGGGCGACGTCAGCCGGGGGATCAGCCGTGACGCCATTACCCATCGTGTTCCCGTTCTCCAGCCACGACATCGGCGGCAGCCACGTGGCCACCTATGAGCTCGCGGCCGCGCTCCAGGCGGGGCATGGGCGGCGCTGCATCTTCCTGTGCGCGGCGGAGACGCCGATCGCCGCCGAGGCGCGGCGGCGCGGGATCGAGGTGGTCGACACGGGCGAGATCGCCTGGGCGCACGCGTCGCTGAAGGAGCGGCGCAGCCCCGTGCGGATGCTGCGCCGGCTGCCCGCGCGGCTAGCAATCATGCGGCGGATCGGCCGCTGCATCGTCCACGCCAACGAGATCGTCGCGATCCAGTCGTTCGGGCTGCTCGCCAAGCTGCTCGGCGGCCGGATCGTGTACCACCACCACGCGCTCAACCGCATGGTGCTCCCCTATCGCTTCCTGATCGGGCGGGCGGACGCGGTGATCGCCGTGTCAGAGACGTGCCGCGCGCCGCTCTCCTTCGTGTCGCCGGAGCGGCTGCGGGTGGTGCTCAACCCGATCGAGGTGCCCGAGCCGTTCGATTGCGCGGCCGCCCGCGCGCGCGTCTGCGGCAAGCTGGGGATCGACCCCGCGGAGACGTTGATCGGCTTCGTCGGCAATCTATGGCACCGCAAGCGGCCCGAGTTCTTCCTGCGCGCCGCCGCTGCCATGCGGTCGGAGGAAGGTCCCAAGCGCTTCATCCTGTTCGGGCGGAAGGGGGATGTGGACGTGCCGGAAATGGAGGCGTTGGCCTCCGAGCTGCGGATCGCCGACCGGGTGACGTTCGCGGGGTTCATGATGCCCGCGGAGGACAACATCGCGGCGCTCGACCTGCTGATGGCGCCGGCGATCAACGAACCGTTCGGCCGCACGCCGATCGAGGCCGCGCTGCTCGGCACGCCCTGGATCGCCACCGACGACGCGGGCCATGGCGAGATCGGGCGGCGCTGGCCGGGCGGGCGGCTCGTCGCAATCGACGCCGACGAGGCCGCCTTCGCCGCTGCGGCGCTGGAAATCCTCGAGAACCCGGGCGCGGTCGCCGCGACGCCGGCCGAGCGCGCGCGGATCGCCGCCGACTTCGCCCCCGCCCGCGAGGCGGCGGAGGTGAACGCCATCTACGAGCGGCTGGAGCGCGGGGCGGCCTAGCGCCCGCGCAGGCGGGCGCGCAGCCGCTTGGCCCTCGGCAGCGTCCAGCCGTAGCTCAGCACCGCCAGCGGGCGCGTCGCCGCCAGCAGCAGCGCGCGGGCGCGGCGGCCGCTCCGCCACAGGTCGTGGACGCGATGCCCCTCGCCCAGCGTCCGCATGCTCCGGCGGTAGCGGTGGAGCGCCGCGCGCGTCTCCGGCGGGGCGGCGTCGCCGTGGAGCGCGAGGAGCGTGTCGGCGATCCACAAGCGGTCGGCGTGCCGGGGCACGGTGCGCGTGCCGCCCGAGACGGCGCTCGACGCCATGCTCCGCGGCAGCGTGTAGAGGTAGAAGGGCTCGTGCACGAGCACGCCCTTCCCGCCCGCGAGCAGCACGCGCATGAAGAAGTGGAAGTCCTCCGCGTAGCGGATTTCGGTCGGGTAGCGGATCGTGTGCGCATTCAGGAACGCGCGCGAGACGACCGGCTTGAGCAGGCCGAAGCGCACGCTCCCGAACGGGCGCTCGCTGTCGAGGAAGCGCGCGGGCGTGATGGCCGAGACGCCGTCGTCAACGGGCAGCACCGCGCCGAGCTCGCGGCCCGCGCCCTCGTCGTAGCGGACGTAGTTGTCGGCGACGATCGCCGCGCCCTCCCCTTCGGCGACCGCGAGCATGCGCTCCAGCCGTTTCGGGCGCCAGCGGTCGTCGGCGTCGAGCACCGCGATCCAGTCGCCCCGCGCCGCGTCGATCGCCCGGTTGCGCGCGGCGCTGGGGCCGCCGTTGCACTCGGCGCGGAGAAGGCGGATGCGTCCGTCGGCGGCGCGGCGCTCAACCACCGCGCAGGTGTCGTCGGCGGAACCGTCGTCGGCGACCAGCACCTCCCAGTCACCCATTGTCTGTGCCGCCACGCTGTCCAGCGCCTGCTCAATATAGCCGGCGGCGTTGTAAGCCGCGATCACCACCGACACGCGCGGCATCGCGATCAGGCCCGCGCCGCGGCCGTCCGGGCGAAGCGCGGCGCGACCGGTGCCCGCGCCGGCCCGCGCAGCCGGCCGCGCACTTGGTAGGCGGTATAGCCGCACAGCAGCCCGTAGTAGATCAGCCCCTCGATGCTCCACATCGGCATGGTCGCCATGTTGAGCAGGAGAAAGGCGAGGTGGGCCGCGACCAGGACGGCGCGCACCGGACCGGGCGCGAGAAACGCCAGCAGCAGGAACCATGCCCAGAGCAGCAGATAGCAGATGACGCCGACCACGCCCACCTCGTAGAGCGCCGACACCAGGGTGTTGTGGGCGTAGACGCGGAAGTTTCCGGTCCAGGTCTCGGGACCGAACCCGAAGACGTGTTGCATCGTCGTACCCTCGTCCCAGGCGTAGTAGTACTGGCTCCAGATGAGCGGGCGGCCGTTCAACACGTGCCGGTCTTCGATCGAAAAGGTGTATGGCGGCTTGATCAGCTCCGTATTGCGGCTGACGAACACGCCCAGGTCGGCGAACCGTTCCCGCAGCGTCACCGCCATGCCCAGCCCCGCGGCCGCGACAAGCACCGCCAGCATCGCGCCCATGATCGCGCGCTGGCCCGGCAGGAAGCGCCGCGCCCCGTCCGCGAGCAGCGATAGGGCGACGAGCGGCGCGATCGCGAGCAGCGCAGTGCGGTAGTTGGCGAGCAGCAGGCCGAGCAGAACCCATCCCACCATCGCCAGCTTGAGCCGGAAATCGAAGCGCCGGACGAGGCAGATCGCGAGCATGGTCCCGCACAGCAGGACGGCGAAGGACGCCTCGTGCTGATAGCCGCCGATATAAGCGGCAGACCCGTCGAGCTCGCTCTGCTTGACGATGCCGAGCGCCAGGCCTGCGATCTGCAGGACCAGCGGCGAGGCCAGGGCCAGCGCCAGGGTGCGCATCACCGCGTCGCCGCCGTGGCGCTCCGACGCGTCCACCACTAGAAGCGCGACCACGACGAGGTAACCGAGCTTGGTCGCATAGGTCGCCAGGTCCGGCAGCGCGTCGTTCATCGCGCCGCTCAGCATCGCGACCCCGAGCAGCGGGATGAATGGCGCGAGCACCAGGAGCGAGATGCTGCGCCGCCTGAGCACGAACAGGCCGGCGGCGAAGAAAAGGACGGAGGAGAGCGCGTTCCAGCTGAGGCCGACGGGCGACGAGGTGAAAGTGAACTGCCACGCGGCCGACAGGAGCGGGCGCATGCCGACCACGATCACCAGCGTCCGCCCCGCCGGTGACGGCAGCCTGCGGGTCAGCGCTAGCACGGCGAGCAGCCCGAGAATGAGCAGCGGCGCCAGCGCGAGCACCGGCAGGGCGCGCGCGAGAAGGGACGTGGTCTCCATAGGCGGCGACCCTTAGCCCAGTCCCCGCCTGCGCGCTACCGGCCGCCCCGCCGCTGGACGCGGGCTCTACCCCCTGGCCCCGGCGCACGTTGACAGCCGTCGGAGCCGGGCCAAGCGTCCGTCCCCACGGAATGGGGGCGGGCGATGATGGACGGGGACTCCGAGCTGAACGACGCGGGCAAGCCGCACCGGCGCGGCTGCATCAAGCAGTACCGGTCGTTGCGCGCAGTGCTGGCCGCCGACCTCTACCGCTATGAAGGGCGGACGGGCGCCAACCGTTCCTGAAACAATATTCCTTCACGCCGGCCCACAGTATACGGTGCAGATGCGCCTATGCGGCTGGCTGCGCACCAAGCTGGCGATGGCCTTTGGCCTTTAGCCGCTCGCCTAGTTCGTCCTGCTGCGCAGCCGATACAATTTCGGCTTCGCAATGCCCGAATACATGCTGATTGGGTCCAGCCTGTTCATCAACCGCTTCGGCGGTATTTACATGAATGGCGGTGCGGTGATCGGCTGCAACTGCAACCTGACGCACGGCATCATGCTGGGCCAGGCGAGTTGCGGCGCGCAGCGCGGCAGCCTGGTGCTAGGCGACTGCGTGTTCATGGGCGCGGGCACCAAGGTGGTCAGCCATATCAGCGTGGGCGACGACAGCTCGATCGGCTCGAACGCGGTGGTCACCAAAGACGTGCCGCCCATGGGCGTCGTCGGCGGGGTGCTAGCAAAGCTCCCCTCCACCGCTGGATCGCACGGCTATATCACTCGGCAGGTGCCCACCGAGATGATGCGCTGCTGGGCCGACGCCTTCGTAGGGCGAGTGCCGCCCGGCTTTCCCTAACGCGGCAGGCTTCCGCTCTTAAGTAATGACGCGCATCGCTGGCGGCAGCGCGACGGCGTGGCCGGCGAGCAATCTGGGGCGCCGGCACGCCCACCGCATTGTGGTAGGCGGGTACATCTTGCAGGATCACGGCGTTAGCGCCCACCACGGTACCGTCGCCGGCCGAGAGGTCACCGACGAGCTTGGCGCCCGCGAACACGCAAATTGCATCGCCGAGCCGGGGATAGCGGCCCTGCTTCCAATCACCGACGCGCGCGCCGCCCAGCGTGATCTAGGTGTTTGATCCCAGGCTTTGATTGTGCACCATCTACGCGCGAGTGGAAGGAGGCACTATGGGCCAGGTTCTACACGGCAGCGCCCGGACGACAGCGGCTGTCCGTCGAGCAATATAGCGGAATGAACTGAGCCTGAGAGCGCTGGCCAAGCGCCACGGCGTTAACCAGAAGACCGTCGCCAGGTGGAAGAGGCGCTCGACGGCCGACCTGCCCACGGGTCCGAAGGATTCTAGATCAACCTCGCTGACGGTCGAAGAGGAAGCCGTGGTGGTCGCCTTTCGTCGGCACACGCTGTTGCCGCTGGCGACTGCCTTTACGCGCTCCAGGCCACGATCCCGCACCTCACCAGGTCGTCGCTCCACCGCTGTGTGCAGCGGCATGGCATCAGCCAGCTGCCTGAGGTCGACGGCGATAGGCCGGCCCGAAAGAAGTTGAAGCGTTACCCGATCGGCTACTTTCATATCGACACCGCCAGGTCAGAACCGCCGAAGTCGAGCTCTACCAGTACGTCGCCATCGATCGCACACTCAAATTCGTCTTTGTCCAGCTTACCAAGAACACCAGCCGGGTCTCCGCATTTGCGTCCCTGGAAGCGCTGGTCGCAGCCGTGCCGTACACCATACATACCGTCCTGACCGACAACGAGATCCGGTTCACCTTCCCGCCCAGATACTTCGACGGGTCCACAGCACAGTGAGGCACCTACATGTTCGACATGTGCTGCGAAGAGAACGGCATCGAGCACCGGCTCACTAAGGTGCAGCGCCCTTGGACCGACGGGCAGGTCGAGCGCATGCACCGGACCATCAAGGAAGCCATCGTCAAGCGCTACCACTACGACACGCACGCGCAGCTCGAGACGCACCTCCAGGACTTCATCGCCGCCTACGACTTCGCACGCCGACTAAAGACCCTACGCGGCCTCAAACTCTACGAACCCATTTGCAAAACGTGGGCCGACCAGCTCAACTGCTTCAACAGCAACCCGCAATACCAATTACCGGGACCGAACTCCTACTGCTTGACGACTCGTTTGCAGGACCTTTTGCGAGTTCTGAAACATATCTTGCCCAATTAATAAAATCCTAAAATCTGAACTTAATGTCAGCAATCCCACGTATCAAATTAATCTAAAACGGCATTGAATCGAAAATTTTCTCGCTTAGGCTCAGAACTCACTACCGCTGTAGCCAGAAGATAACCGTTGCCGCGAGGGCGATAGCGGACATGAAGGTGTGGGCGCATCGGTCGTAGCGGATGGCGACGCGTCGCCAGTCCTTCAGGCGGCCGAACATGATCTCGATCTTGTGGCGTGAGCGGTAGAGCTTCTTGCCGTGCCGGACCTGGCGTGAACGGCCGGCGCGACCGGGGATGCACGGTCGCGTGCCGCGGGCACGCAGCGCCTGACGGAACCAGTCGGCGTCGTAGCCCCGGTCGGCGATGAGCACCGGGGCGGGCAGCATGGTGGCGCTTCCCTTGTAGTCGCTGACCTGGCCTTCCGTCAGGAGCAGCACCCGCGGCCGGCCTTACTCGTCGCAGACAGCGTGGAGCTTGGAATTCAGGCCGCCCTTGGTGCGGCCGATACGGCGCGGAAGAGCCCCTTTTTACGCAGGGAAGCCGCAGTCCGGTGCGCCTTCAGGTGTGTGGCGTCTACCATGAGCTGGTCAGGTGCGCCGCCCTCGGCCGCGAGACCTGCAAAGATGCAATTGAACACGCCGACCCGGCTCCAGCGAACGAAGCGGTTGTAGAGCGTCTTGTGCGGGCCATAGGCAGGCGGAGCGTCTCGCCACATCAGCCTGTTGCGGATGACGTAGATAATGCCCGACAGCACCCGCCTGTCGTCCACCTGCGCCAAGCCGCGCTGCAACGGAAAGAACGGCTCGATGCGGCGCATCTGCGCCTCCGACAGCAGGAACAGCTCGGCCATAGGGCACCTCCTGGCACCCCGGATCCGCTACGCCGCCAGCCGTTCCACACCAGCGTTATTAGGTCCTGACCCTAGATCTGACTTTGCGAAGTTGTCTTCCCGTGAACTGGAGAGGCCGTGATTTCATTTACTATAAAGCCTCTTGCTCAAGCATATCTGGCGGATACCAAATTGCATCAGGACCACCTGAGTCGCGGCGTGCTCGGGCACACGCTGCAATAACCTCGGGCGGCACTTGACGATTAATGTACCCTTCAGAGCCACGGTCTGAGATTATCTTCGCCGGAACACCTGCAAGGACCGCTCTTGGAGGAGCATCTTTCACCACTACAGCGTTCGCGCCAATCGCAACATCATCGCCGATTGTAATGGCGCCCGTGACCCTCGCTCCAGATGCGATGAATACACGATTACCTATGACAGGCGATCCAATGACTTCTCCTCGATTTGTCTGGCCAAAGAGTATCAGAGGACTGAGATTTACGTTCGCCCCGAGTAGACAATCACCATTTATGTAGATGCCTCCAAAGCGGGTCACGAACAGGCCGGGTCCGATATCTGCATACTCGGCGATTGCCATGCCGTACAAATGCCTATAGTGCAGTAGGATCAGCTTCGCCGGAGGGTAGAGAACGTATCTGGTAATACGGTTAACCTTTAAGAAACCGACTATCCTTACAAGCGCGATGTACTTGAAGCCCGCGTTAAATAAGAACAGCTTCAGCCACTTGAACATTCCTGATCCTGGATATCGGTAGAGATCGGCGCTGAGGAGAAGTCGCAGCTCCTTCCAGCTTCGGGCACAGCCCCGGGTATGCGGTTGCGCCAAGGTGGGCAAGCGATCCTGAGGAACATGGAATGGCGACTTGAACATGTTAATCTCGACCACCTAGGCGTAGGATTGCACCACACCCCCCGGCATAGTCGGCGGAGAGGGCAGATCCAACTCTGCGTTCAAAGACGTTGAAACTTTCCACCATTGCCCGATGGGGCACGTCCTGAAACCTCGAATCCGCTGCTCCCCAAGCCGTTCCACGCCGACGCTATTGAGTGGCTACCTTGAGGATAGAGCGTGCAGCCGCGATCAACGCGCGCGCCGGAGCTTGGCCGCGCAGCACCTCTTCAAGAAGAGCTAGGCCCGCCGGCCGAAATACCGACGAAGCGTATCGAACAACCGCCCGCCGGGCGTCATTTCAGAAGAACAGAACGAAACGGGCGCGCGCTATTAATTAGTGACGATCGCGTCCGTACAGATCGAACGCCAAATGCCGCAATTCTTGGTCGTGCATAGCCCGGTGACCCACCCTGAGAATCTTTGTGCTGCGCGACCCTTCCCGACTGATGGTTAACTTGACGGAAGCCGCCTTTTTTCGGCGTTGGAGAACCGGTGACCGGCTAGGCCGCGCCTCGAACAGTGTCAAGGCGACTAACATGAGTCCAGTTTACGCGCCCCGTGCCGATCCGATACCCAGCACCGCCCGGCGCGGCGGCGCGCCCGCCGCGCCGTTGCCGCCCGAAGGCGCCACCCCGGCGGGCGACCTCCAGCGCCGCGTGTCGGACGCGGCGCTGCGCGGATTCTTCATGAAGCCGGAGCCCGCCCCGCTCCGCCTGCCGCTCGGCCGGTTGCTCGCGGCGGCCGCGGCGGGGGCGCTGGGCTGGGCGGCGGTGTTCGGCTTGGGCGCCGTCGTCATCCGCTGACGCGCCGCGGCGGCCCACGACGCGTTGTTGCGGGGCCGGCGCGCGCGGGATACATCGTGCCCGCTATGCGCCCGACCCCCGCTCCCGCCCACCCGCGCGCCTGACGAATGGCGCGCATGACGAGGATCGGCGTGGCGGGGCTGCGCGGGATACCCGGGGTGATGGGCGGGATCGAGGCCCATGCCGAGGAGCTCTATCCGCGGTTGAAGGCGCTCAGGCCCGACGGCGACATCGCCGTCGCGATGCGCGCGCCCTATGTGGACCGAGACGCGCGGGAATGGCGGGGCGTCTCGCTCCTGCCTCTCTGGGCGGTCCGCAACAAATATCTGGAGACGATCGCGCACACGCTCTGGGCGGTCGCCTATCTCCGCTTCGCCCGGCGCTGCTCGGCGGTCCACCTCCACGCGATCGGTCCCGGGTTAGCGGTGCCGCTGGCGCGCGCGCTGGGCCTGCGCGTGCTGCTGACGCACCACGGCCGCGATTACGACCGGGCCAAGTGGAGCCGCCCCGCCAAGGCGCTGCTGCGGTTCGCCGAATGGGTGGCGGTGCGCCACGCGCACGAGGTCATCGTCGTGTCGGAGGACGTGACGACGGCGCTCCGCCGCCGGTTCCCCGGGAGCGCCGGCCGCATTCATTTCGTACCCAACGGCGCGAGCCTCACCTTCGCGCGAGCGTCGCGCGATCCCGACCCCGCCGTGCTGGCGGGGTTGGGTTTGGAGCCGGGCGGCTATGTGCTCGGCGTTGGTCGGCTGGTGCCGGAAAAGGGCTTCGACGACCTGATCGACGCGCACCGGGCGTCCGGCGACGGTCGCAAGCTCGTCATCGCCGGGCGTGCGGACCATGCGGACGCCTATGCCGGCCGCCTCCTCGAGCGCGCCGGGCCGCAGGTGGTCTTCGCGGGCTTCCAGCCGCACGAGGCGCTGCGCTCGCTCTACGCCGGCGCGTCCTTGTTCGTGCTGCCCTCCCACCACGAGGGGCTGCCGATCGCGGCGCTGGAGGCGCTGGCGATGGATACGCCCACGCTCCTGAGCGACATCGCCGCCAACCGGGAGATCGGCCTGCCCGCGTCCCACCATTTCCCCGTCGGATCGGTGGACGCGCTCGCGGCGAAGCTCCGCCTGCCGCCCGAAACCTTCGCGGTGGACGGGGCGGCGGTGCGCGAGCGCTACGACTGGGACAAGATCGCGGCCGAGACGGCGGCGATCATGGACCGGCTATGCGGCGCGGCGGCGCGGTGACACGGGTCCGCTTCCTCCTCAACTCGCTCGCGGGCGGCGGGGCGGAGCGCGTCATGCTGACGCTCCTCTCCGCGTCCCGGCCGCGCATGGCGGACGCACCCTTCGCGCTGGCGCTGCTCGACGACGATCCGGACGCGTACCGGGCGCCCGACTGGCTGCCCGTCGCGCGGCTGCGCACCGGCGGCTCGCTCGCGCGGGGGCTCGCCCGCGTGCTGGCGCTGGTCCGGCGCGAGCGGCCGGCGCTCATCGTCAGCTTCCTCACCCGGGCCAACATCATCGCGGTCGCGGCGGCGAGGCTGACCGGGCGGCGCGTGGTGATCAGCGAACGCGTCAACACCTCCGCGCACCTGAGCGGCAACCGGCTCGCCCGGCTGCTCGTCCGCGCGGCTTACCGCCACGCCGACCGCGTGGTCGCCGTGTCGGGCGGCGTGGCGGACGACCTCGCCGCCAATTACGGCGTCCGGCGCGAGCGCATCGTGACGATCGCCAACCCCGTCGACATCGACGCGATCGTCGCACGGGGGCGCGAGCCGGCCAAACTGCCGGTCGCGACGCCCTTCATCGCCGCCATGGGCCGGCTGACCGAGACCAAGAACATGGGCCTCCTCGTCGAGGCTTATGCCGAGTCGGGCGTCGACATGCCGCTCGTGATCCTGGGCGAAGGACCGGAGCGTGAAGCGTTGGAGGCTCGGGTCGCCGCGCTGGGGTTCGGCGGGCGCGTGCACCTGCTCGGCTTCCGGCCGAACCCGTTCGCCGTGCTGGCCCGCGCCGCGCTCTACGTCAGCGCGTCCAACGGCGAGGGCTTCCCCAACGCGCTGGTGGAGGCGATGGCGCTGGGCGTGCCCGTCCTCGCCACCAACTGCGCCTCCGGCCCGTCGGAGATCCTCGCCGACCGGCCGCGCCACGAGGTCCGGGGCACGCTGGCCACCGACTGGGGCACGCTGGTGCCCGTCGACGACCGCCAGGCGCTCGCGGCCGCGCTGCGCGACGCGGAGGCCTCGCCCGAGCGGCTCGCGGCGCAGGGCGAGGCGGGACGGCGGCGCGCGCAGGAGTTCGGCGTCGCCAGGGCGGTCGAGCGCTACTGGGCGACGTTCGACGCCGTTCTGCGATGACGGGGACGCAACGGCAGGCGATCCACGATCCGTCGTCCACTCCCCTCGCGGTGATCGGATTCCGCGGCGTGCCGCGGGTGATCGGCGGCGTGGAGACGCATTGCGAGCATCTCTACCCGGAGCTGGCGGCGGCCGCGCCCGACCTGGAGGTGACGCTGATCGGACGGCGGCGCTACATGGACCCGCACCGCGACCGGCTGGGCCCGGCGCGCTGCGTCGCGCTGCCGTCGCCGCCGCAGGACGCGCTCGAGACGCTGCTCCACACGCCGCTCGCCGTCCTGTACGCGCGCTGGCGGCTCCGCGCCGCGATCGTGCACCTCCACGGTATCGGGCCCGGCTTCTTCGCACCGCTGGCCCGGCTGCTCGGCATGCGGGCGGTGGTGACGCACCACGCTTCCGACTTCCAGCGTCCCAAATGGGGACGCGCCGCCCGCACGTTCCTGCGCCTGGGTGAGCGCTTCGCGGCCCGATTCGCCGACCGGGTGGTCTGCGTCAGCGCGGCGCTCGAGGCCGAGTTCCTGGGCCGTTATCCCGACGCGGCGGAGCGGACGGTCGTGATCCGCCACGGCCTGGCCCCGACGGACGCCGAGGCCGGGCGCGCATTCCTGGCGGCGCACGGCCTCGTCCATGGCGGCTACCTGCTCGCGGTCGGCCGGCTGGACGCGACCAAGCGCTTTGAGGATTTGATCGCGGCGCACGCCCGCGCGGGCGAGGGCGCGCTGCCGCTGGTCATCGTCGGAAGCTCGATCGGCGACCGCCGGTACGAGGAGCACCTCCATGCGACCGCCGGGCCGGGCGTGCGCTTCCTGGGCTTTCGCGCGGGCGACGAGCTATCCGCGCTCTACGCGCACGCGGCGCTGGTGCTGCAGGCGTCGGAGATGGAGGGGTTCGGGTTGGTGGTCCTGGAGGCGCTGGCGGCGGGCGCGCCCGTGGCGCTGTCCGACCTGTCCGCGCATCGCGAGTTCGGCCTGCCGCCCGAGCGCTACTTCCCCGTCGGCGACACGGACTCGATCGCGGACGTGATCGCCGCGACCGGCCCGCGCGAGGGTCCCTGGCCCGCGGCCGCGCCGATCGCGGCGCGCTACGACCCCGCCGCCGCGGTCGAGGCGCACCTGCGCATCTTTCGTCAGCTGGCGAACCGGTCGAACGCCGCCCAGTAGCGCTCCGCGATCCGTTCGGCGCGGAAATCCTCGATCCGCCTCCGCCCGGCCGCCGCCAGCCGCGCGCGCAAGCCCGGGTCGGCCATCCGCCCTATCGCGTCCGCCAGCCCGTCGCGGTCGCCGTCGCGCACCACGAGGCCGAACGGCGCCTCCGCCACCTCACCCGGAGCCCCCGCCTCAGAGCCCAGGAGCTCGGCCGGACCCGACGGGCAGTCGGTGGCGACCACGGGCACGCCCAGCGCCATCGCCTCGGCGATCGCGTTGGGGAAGCCCTCGTTGTGCGAGGCGGACACCAGGAACTCGGCGCGCGCCATGACCGCGAACGGGTCGGCCACGAAGCCCGCAAAGCGGATCCGCTCCCCCAGCCCCGCCGCCGCAGCCTGCGCCTCGAAGCGCGCGCGGTCGGGCCCCTCCCCCAGCACGACCAGCGGCAGCGGCGGGTCGGCGCGGGCGTAGGCGTCGATCAGCAGCGCGAAGCCCTTCGCGGCGACCAGCCGGCCGACCGCGACAATGAACGCGGGCGGCAGCGCGATCGAGGGCGCGCGCGCGCCTCCCGCGACGATCCGGTCGACGTCGTAGGGGTTCTCGATCGTCAGCACGCGGCCCGCGGGCATGCCGAACCGCTCGACCAGGTCGCGCCGCACGCCCTCCGAGACCGCGAGCATGAGGTCGGCGCGCCGGTAGAGCCGCCGGGCGAGCAGGCGGAGCGCCCGGAGCTTCGCGCCCCGGTAGCGCCCGGCCAGGTGTGAGGACAGGTGCATGCGCTCGCACAGCACCGCGCGCGCGCCGGCGGCCGGCGCCGCGAGCGCGGTCGCCATGTTGGCGCGCACAAGCAAGCTGACGACCAGCACCGGCCGCAGGCGGCGCAGCAGCTGGCGGAGCTGGACGACGCTCCGGAGCAGGCCGCCCCGCGCGTCGAGCCGGTGCCGTCCGTCGAGCATCGGCAGCGCGCGCATCTCCGGCTCGCGGTCGAGCAGCGCCAGGTGCAGCTCGTAGCGGCCCCGCCGGTCGCCGGCGGCGTCGAGGATGCGGCCCAGCGCGCGCTCCGCGCCGCCGCTCCCGATCGAGTTGATCACGAACAGAATCCGCGGCCTGGGGCGCGGCTCGGGGCCTGGGCGGTCGTCCACCCCCGGCCCTCTGCCACGCCCGTGCGCCGCGGTCACGCTGCGGCGTCAGTCACCAGGGCGTGTCCTCGAATTTGAGCATCGACAGCGCGAAGTTGGCGACGCCCGAGAGCTGGATCATCGCGTCGTCGACGAAGCCGTCCGGGCTCGAGTCGGTGAAGCGGATGAACGTGTCGCCGTTGAACACGTCGATCCTGACCCGGTCGGCGGCGTAGCCCGCGATGTGCAGCGTATCGTTCGCCACGTCGAAGTCGGTGATCGTGTCGACCCCGTCGCCCGCCGCATAATAGAGCCGGTCGGACCCCAGGCCGGTGGTGACGACGTCGCCGCCCAGCGCGTTCAGGTCGACCAGCGTCTTCACGACTGCGCCGTCGATCGCCAGCGCCTCGAACCCGTCGCCGAACTGCTGCTTGTCGCTCAGCGTCGTCGCGGCGAGCACGGCCTTCTTGGCGGCGAGGTCGATCTTGTACGTCGCGCCCGTGACGCGGTCGACCGCCCAGAGCGTGCCCGCGCTGTCGAACGACATGCCCTCGATCGCCGAGTTCTTGTCGAGGCCGGCGATCTTGTGCGCGGCGATCGTCTTGCCCGTCGCGCGGTCGATCTCATAGACGATCGTGCCTTTGACGCCGAGCTCCGCCAGGCCGAACACGCGCCCCGACGCGTCGATCGCGAGCGCGCCGATCTTGCAGTCCAGCGTGTCGTTCCCCAGCGTCTTGATCGCGCCGGTCTTGGTGTCGACCTGCAGGAAGTCGCCGTTCACGGCCAGGTACAGGTTCCCCGCCGCGTCGAACGCCATGTCCTGCAGCTCGGCGTGGAGGTTGTTGCAGTTGAGCTTGATGTAGGTCGTCTTGGCGGTCAGCGGGTCGATCTTCACCAACGCGTCGAGGATGCCGAACTTGCTCGCGAAGCCGTAGAGCTGGCCGTCCTTGGGATTGAGGCTGAGCGACTCGATCTCCAGCCCGGTGATGGGCAGCCAGCCGATCTGCAGCTTCACCTCGCCTACCGCGGTCGCGGCGCCGGTGGCCAGGTCGATCTTGTAGAGCACGCTCGCGCAGCCGCCCTTGGCGGTCGAGCCGCCCACGGCGTAGCCGAAGCCCTTGGGCGGCGCCGTCGCCAGCACCTGCTCGACCGCGCCGTCGTCCGTGCCCGCGATCACCCACTCGTTGCTCTCGTAGCCGAACAACCGGTCGTCGCCCGCGCCGAGGTCCACATAGGCATTGCCGCCCACGCCCGAGTTGGTGAGCAGCAGGCCGGGCTTGTTGACCGCCTCCAAATAGGTCCGGTCGCCCGCCGCGAGCTGCGCCTGGACATCGAGCCCGGACAGCTTGACGAGGTCGTCGCCCGCGCCGGTCGCGACCCGGAAATCGTCCACCCAGCTCGAATTGACGTCGGACACCATCTGGATGTCGACCTTGTCGTCGCCCAGCCCGGTGATCACGTTGGCGCGCTTGGCGCCGACCAGCATCAGCGACGTGGCCGCGACGTCGTCCACGCCGATCTGCGCGTCGACATGGACGAAGCCGTCCAGGACGACCGACTGCGCGGTGTCGGACAGCAGCTGGACGTTCTTCACCTTATTCCAGGTGAAGAGGTAATCGAACGTGTCCGTGCCCGACGCATCGGTCCGTGCGGCGACTTGGTTGGCGAAGATCTTGCCCGACCAAGTCTCGCGCTCGAACGCGGTGAAGACTTGCACGGGTCCGGTGAATTCCGGCTTGGGTCCGGGGAGTCGTGACACGTCGATCGCCGCGAATCCCGGCGTCGAACCCCTCGCGATGTACCAGGCTTCTTCGGTCCCGCTTATTCCGAAAGAGATTTTCAGCTCGCCCATTTCTTTCCCCGTCCCAAACGACTCGGGGGAATTTAGCGGACGGTGCTATCCTCGATCAATTTCCGTACACGCTTTGTTTACTATAGCCGATACCGTTTCGGGACAGTTACGACTATGTTGTTCAGCCACAATGCTTTGCGCCCCATGCAGGACAACCGTCGCGCCGAATCCAGACAGTGTTTGACAAAGCCGCGGAAGCGGGTGATTCCAACATCCTAGATGGTTGATCCTGCGGCAACGATCGTGCCGTCGGTGCACGCCCTGGCCCTGGCCGTCGGCGTCCCGGCGCAGTTGCCCGCGCCGTTCTGGCGCGGGGTGGAGACGCTCGCGATCGAGTGCGCGCTCCCCTCCGAGCTCGTCCCCTGCGCCGATCTCGTGCGCGAGGTGCGCCGCGGCGCGCCGATGGCGGTGGCCGCCTGGCCGACGGGCGCCGGCGGGCGGGAGCTCACGGGAACGGTGATCCTGTCGGTCGCCCTCGCCGCCGACGGGCCGGAGCGGGCGCTGACGCTCTCGGCGCGCCGCGCCGCCGCTTTCGACGAGAGCCAGGGCGAGCTGCTGCCGCGCCGCTTCGCGTGGTGTGCGCCCGCCGGACGCAGGGCCTGCGCCGCGGCGGTCGCGCGCGCCCTGGACCAGGTCCTGCCGTGGCGCGCGCGCCGCGGCTTCGACATATTGCCGATCACCAAAGGGGAGAAGTTATGAGTGGTATGACCTCCATCATCGGTCCCGCCGAGCGCGACTGGCCGGGCGACCGCGGCGAAACCGTCGACGCGCAGTCGCTCGACCCGCAGGCGGGCGGCGCGTATCGCGGCAAGCCGATCTGGGACGTCGGCACCGTGTCCGAGAACCTGAACCGCACGGGCTGGGACTGGTACACCAACAATTACGGCGCGTTGGGCGGGAGCGACACCAACCTGACCTTCGCCTTCTGGAACAGCTTCCGCGAGCTGGCGAACAGCTACTACCTGAACGAGGACGGCACCGTCGGCTTCTCCGAAGTCAACATCAATACTTTCTCCACCTTCACCAACGGCCAGCGCGCCGTCGCGCGCCAGAGCATCGCGCTGTGGGACGACCTGATCGGCATCTCGATCACGGAGCGGACGGACGGCGCGGCCAACGCGGACATCACCTTCGCCAATACGGACACGGGCGGCGCGCAGGCCTACGCCTACCTCCCGTTCGGCGACATCCTGGACGAGACCTACTCCGAGCTCTACGGCCCGTGGCAGGTCGGCAAGCTGTCGGGCGACGTATGGATCGACGGGTTCGTGTCGTCCAACTTCACGCCGCTCGCCGACAGCTACTACGCCAAGACCACCATGGTCCACGAGCTCGGCCACTCGCTCGGGCTAAGCCATCCGGGCGATTACGACGCGCTCGACGATGACGACGGCGACGGCGAGCCCGATCCCATCACCTACCGCAACGACGCATCCTATGCGCAGGACTCGGCGCAATACAGCATCATGAGCTACTTCGATGCGTACGAGACGGGCGCGCAGCACATCGACTGGTCGCTCTTGAACTTCGCCTACGCCGCGACGCCGCTCGTCCACGACATCGCCGCGATTCAGGCGATCTACGGCGCGGACACGACCACCCGGACCGGCAACACCGTGTACGGCTTCAACTCGACCGCCAACCGCGCCGAGTACGACTTCAGCAAGAACGCGCGGCCGATCGTGTCCATCTGGGACGCGGGCGGCACCGACACGATCGACTTCTCCGGCTGGAACACGCCGTCGACGATCGACCTCAATCCCGGCGCCTTCTCGTCCGGCGGCGGCATCGAGCAGTTCCTGACGCTGGAGCAGATCAACGCCAACCGCGCGGCGGCCGGCCTCGCGCCGCGCACCCAAGCGGTGTTCGACGCCTATCAGGCGCTGAAGGCGACCTATGACATCGAGAGTCCGCTGTTCAAGGACAACATCTCGATCGCATATGGTGCCACGATTGAGAACGCGGTGGGCGGCGGCGGCAACGACCGCATCATCGGCAACTCGGTCGCGAACGTGCTCAGCGGCAAGGGTGGAGCCGACCTGTTCGAGCTCCGGACTGCCGGCACGTCGGGGGCGGACCGCATCGCAGACTGGAGCCGGTCGGACGCGCTCGCCACCACCAAGGCAATCAGCGACGGTAACGGCGACGGCATCATCACCTTCTCCTCGAACCGGGCGCTCGCGCTCGACACCGACGGCGATTCGGTGCTGCTGGCCGGGTCGCGGGGCCTGCGTTACCTGGGCTCCGCGGACGGGCTATTCTTCTATGCCGAGCGCGGGGCGCGGCCGGTAGCCGGGACCGGGCAGCGCGTCAGCGAAGGAACGGTGGGCGACGACACCATGAATGGGTCGACGAGCGCCTCGACGACCGACGTGTTCTTCTTCGACACGGGCAACGCGGCGCCGACCACGGGTAACGACACGGTGCGCTTCACCTCGCGCGACCTGCTGGTCACCACCACCGCCATCGCCGACGGCAACGGCGACGGGATCATCTCGTTCTCGGGCGGCGTGCTCGATCTGTCTGGTAACGGCGGCACGGTGGCGCTCTCCGACGGCGCGTCCGGCTTGTCGCAGCTCGAGTTCGACGGCAGCGTGGTGCGCAACGGCGTCACTTACTACGTCTACAGCGCGCTCGGGTCCGACGTCGGCTTGGCCGACCTGCGCGTCGGCTGACGCCTCAGCGCTTCGGGGCCGGGCCATCCCGCCCGGCCCCGAACGTCAGCGCCGGCGCCGGCGCCGCCAGAAGCGCCACCAGGCCGGCCGCGCATGCAGGTCCAGCCCCCGCGCGTGCGCCGCGCGGATGAGGTCGCGCGCCAGCGAGCGGAGCTGGCGGTCGTTCATCGTGACCTCCACCACGTCGAAATCCCGTTCGCGATAGGCGTCGGCCGACCGGACGAGCTGCAGCGCGAGCACGACGCCGTGCTCCACCTCCGACCGCTTCCATCCGGCCAACGCCCCGATCGATTGCTTCGCCACGTCCGCCTCCAGTCCCGATCGCCCCGTTCCCGGCCGGGCCATCGCCGGAGAGACGGTCAGCGAAACAAGTCCTTAACCATGTTCCCGGCAGAAGCGAGCGTGAAGGCGCCGCGACAGGTGCGGCCGCCGCCTTGAGGTTTGCTTCCGATGACCCAGCACGCCGGCGCGGCGCGCGAAGAACTGCCCGCCGAGAACGGAACGGGCGCGCCGCCGGCCGGCATGTCCGCCGCCGCAGCGGGGCTGCTACTCGCGGCGTGCGGCGACTCGGGCGGCGAGGCAGGGAGCGCCGCCGCGAGCGCGCCCGTCACCGTTGTCCCGGCGCCGACGCCGGTCGCGACGCCCGCCCCCGTGGCGCCCCCCACGCCCGCGCCGCTGCCGAGCCCGACGCCCACTCCGACCCCCACGCCGTCGCCTACTCCGTCGCCCACTCCCACACCAACGCCATCGCCTTCGCCGAGCCCGACGCCCTCGCCCACCCCGACCCCCACTCCCTCCCAACCGTCGGAGCCGGTGAACGTCGTCCGCGCGCCCGTCACCGAAACGGAGGCCGCCCGCTTCCTCCTCCAGGCGACGATGGGCGCGACACGGGCCGAGATCGACCGCGTCGTGGCGCTCGGCTTCGAGGGCTGGATCGACGAACAGCTCACCACGCCCCGGCTTGGCAGCCACTGGGATTGGCTGATCGGGGCGAACTACGCCGCCGAATTCTACCGGCAGACCAACTGGGGGTGGGATAACACCTGCTGGCGCCAGCTCATCGCCGGCCCCGACCAGCTGCGGCAGCGGATGGGGGTCGCGCTGCTCGACTTCCTCGTCGTCGGCATGGAGGGCTTGGGCGTGCAGTGGCGCGGGCTGGCCATGGGTGCCTACGCCGACGTGCTCCTCGACAACGCGCTGGGCAACTACCGCACGTTGCTGGGCGCCGTCACCGGCAACGTCGCCATGGGGTCCTTCCTCACCTATCTCGGCAACCGGAAAGCCAATCCCAAGACGGGCGCGATGCCCGACGAGAACTACGCGCGCGAGCTGATGCAGCTCTTCACGATCGGGCTCCACCAGCTCAACATGGACGGCACGCCCAAGCTCGGCGGCGGCCAGCCGATCGAGACCTACACCTCCGAGGACGTGTCGCAGCTCGCGCGGGTGATGACGGGCATGGTGCAGGCGCCGGGCGTCGCCGCGCCCCACCGGCTGCGCGAGCCGCTCGTGATGGACGAAGGGCTGCACGAGGCGGGGCCGTCGACCTTTTTAGGGACCACTGTCAGCGGTCCGGGCGCCACCGCAATCGCCGCGGCGCTCGACGCCTTGTTCCACCACCCCAACGTGCCGCCCTTCATCGCCGGCAACCTGATCAAGCGGCTCACGACCAGCAATCCGTCGCCGCATTACATCGAGCGGGTCGCCCGCGTGTTCGCCGACAACGGCAAGGGCGTGCGCGGCGATCTGGCCGCGGTAGCGCGCGCGATCCTGCTCGACCCGGAGGTGCGCGGCGCGCAAGCGCTGGCGAACCGGGCGGCGGGCCGACTGCGCGACCCAGTGCACCGCTTCACCGGTTGGGCGCGCGCCTTCCAAGCCCGCTCCAACGGCGACCGTTGGAACATCGGCAACACCTCGGCGCCGCACAACAAGCTCGGCCACGGCGTGGGGCACGCGCCGTCGGTCTTCGGGTGGTTCCGTCCGGGCTACACGCCGCCCAACACCAGCCTCAGCGCTGCCAAGCTGACCGCGCCCGAGTTCCAGGCGGTCAACGAGCAGACGGTGCTCGCCTTTATGAACTTCATGTACACCGCCGTGTCCTCGGGCGCGGGCGACCTATCGGCCGACTATTCGGCGATCCTGGCTAAGGCGACGGACGCCAAGGCGTTGGTGGCGGAGGTCAACCTCCTGCTCACCGCCGGCCAGCTGCCGCCCGCCACCGTGTCGCGCATCGAGCAGGTGGTCGAGGGCATCGGGCTCGCCAAGTCGGACGGGCCGATCAACCGCGTCGGCGTCTCGATCATGTTAACACTAGCCACCCCCGACGCCCTCGTCCTCAGGTAAACCCCCATGCACATCGATCAGCAGCTCTCCCGCCGCGCCTTTCTGACCCGGGGCGCCCAGCTCGCGCTCGCGGGCACGGCGGCCCCGTTCGTCGGTAGCCTGGGCTGGATCGGCGAGGCCGCGGCGGCGACCGCCACCGACTACAAAGCGCTGGTGTGCGTCTTCCTCTACGGCGGCAACGACTACGCCAACACGCTGCCGCCCTATGACGCGGCGGGCCACGCGCTGTACCAGAGATACCGTCCCACGCTCGCGCTGGGGCGCGACGCTTTAGCCGCTACGGCGCTCCGGCCCGACCAGGCGCTGCCTGACGGCCGGGAGTACGCGCTCGCGCCCGCGCTCAGTCCCCTGCTGCCGCTGTTCGACGGGGGGAAGATGGCGATAGTGCTGAACGTCGGCACGCTAGAGCAGCCGCTCACCAAGGCGCAGTACGTCGCCAGGTCCGCGCCGATCCCGCCCAAGCTGTTCAGCCACAACGACCAGCAGAGCTTCTTTCAGGCGTCGAACCCCGAAGGCGCGGAGACCGGCTGGGGCGGCCGCATCGGCGACATGGTCTATGCCGGCAACGGCGCGGCGGCGCTGACCTGCATCAACGCCAGCGGCAACGCGGTGTACGTGTCGGGCCGCCAGGCGATCCCCTACACGATTGGCGGCGCTGGCCCCGTGTCGCTGCTCCGCGAGAGCCGGACGCTGTACGGCTCTGCCACCGCCGCTCAAACGCTGCGCCAGCTGATGACGGAAGGCGGCCAGACGCTGTTCGCCGACGACTATTCGGCTACCGTGAGGCGCGCGCTCGACACCTATGGCCGCGTCAACGGCGCGCTCGCGGGGGCGCCGGCGGACAACTTCCCGCTCTTCCCCGCGGGGGAGACCCTGGCCGACCAGCTCAAGCTCGTCGCGCGGCTGATCTCCGCCTCGGCCGATCTCGGCGTCAAGCGGCAGGTTTTCTTCGTCTCGTTGGGCGGCTGGGACCACCACGACAGCTTGTTGACCAAGCATCCGGCGCAGCTCGCCCGCGTCGCCGCCGCGATGCGCGCCTTTTACGACACCACCATGTCGCTGGGCGTGGCGGACAAGGTCACGACCTTCACCGCGTCCGACTTCGGCCGTACCTTGAGCTCGAACGGCGACGGCTCCGACCATGGCTGGGGCGCGATGCACTGGGTGATGGGCGGCGCGGTCAAGGGCCGCCGCTTTTACGGCCGCGCGCCCCAGATCGGCAGCAACACCTCCGACGACGTCGGCGCGGGCCGGCTCCTGCCCTCGACGTCGGTGGACCAGTACGCCGCGACGCTGGCGTCGTGGTTCGGCGTCGCCGACGGCGACCTGACGACCGTGCTGCCCAATCTGGGCAACTGGGACCGGTCGGGCTGGAACCTCGGATTCGTCTGATCCGTCGGCCCCGACCGGCCCCGCCATGCCGGCTCAGCCGCCGAACGTGGGATCGTCGACCAAGCTGTAGCGGTGATAGGTGACGCCGTTCGCGGCGACCGTGCCGTCGAACCGCAGGGTCCGGACCTGTTCGCCCGCCGCGCCGAAGATCGCGACGCTGCCCAGATCGCCCGACCCGTCCGACAAATCGAAGCGTCCGTCCGTTCCGAACTCGATTACGCCGTCGCCGTCCTCGTCGAACAGGGCGACGGTGGTGACGAGCCGGTCGTTCGCGTCGAACCGCTCGATCCGGTCGTCGCCCAGGTCGATCCCGAGCGCCGTGTCGTAGAAGAAGTCCTCCACGCGCGCGCCGTTCGCCGCACCGGCGAGCACGTCGTCGCCCAGCGTCCCCTCGAACGCACCGCTCGGCCGCACCCGGGCGTCCGCGTAGACGAACACGCCGTCGCACGCCTCGCCCAGGAAGCGGAGCGACCCGACGCCCGGCAGCGCCACGGTGTCGCCGCCGTTTTGGCCGTCCAGCCCCAGCCGGTTGTCGCGGCCGAAAGTGACGACGCCGTCGCGGTTGCCGTCGAACAGCGCCCGGCTGGTCGCCAGCACGTCGTTCCGCCCGAAGTTCGTGATCCGGTCGCGGCCGCTCGCCGCCTCCACGTCGAAGAAGAAGGTGTTGGCGGCGGCGAACCCCGTCAGCACCTCGTTCGCCGCCGCGGAGCCGTCCACCGTGCCCTCGCGGTCCAGCACGGGGCAGCCCGGGTTTGCGGCGGGGATCACCAGGCGCGCGACGACGGGGTCGTGGTCCGCCGCGAAGCCGTCGCGGTTGATGTGGACGACGTCCACCGCCGCGCCCGACGACAGCGCGTTCGTGACCAGGACATGGTCGAGCTGCTGCGCGTTGCCCTCGAACACGTAGCTGTAGCGCTCATTTTCCGGCAGGAGCTCGGTCAGGTTCCGGAGCTCCGCCGCGCCGCCGGACGACAGGGTCGCGCCGTCGAGCTCGAGCACGCCGGTGAGCACGCCGAGCGGCTCCTCGAACTGGAACTCGTTCAGGTCGCCCGCGACGACGATCCGCGCGCCGGCGTCGGCGGCGAGCCGCGCCTCCACATAGTCGTTCACCACGTCCGCCTGCTGCGCGCGCCGGACCTCGCCGCCCGCGACGGACGGCTGGACCGAACCGTAGAGCGGGCTCGATCCGCCCTTGGAGGTGAAGTGGTTGCCGACCACCGTCACCCGCTCGCCGTTGAACAGGAAATCGCCGACCAGCGGCGGCCGCGCGGCGTAGAAGGGGTTGGCGGGATCGTTCGCCTGGGCCGCCGGGTCGACCAGGGTCGCGACCGACGCCTCGTCCAGGTCGACCCGGTCCTGCCGATAGAGGAACGCCACGCGGATGTTGCCGCCCGGCTCGCCGCCGCTCCGGTCGTCGGTGATGAATGGGTTGTCCTGGAAGCTGTAGCGGATCCCGCTCGCAGCGAAGATCCGGTCGGAGAGCAGGGACAGCGTGCCGTTCGCCGAAACGACGTCCGAGTTCACGGAACCGTCGTCGTCCTGCACCTCCTGGAGCACGATGACGTCCGGCAAGTTGAGGTTGGTCGCGATGTCGAACGCGATCGCGTCGAAGCGGCCGCTCGCCACGTCCGCGTCGCCGTCGCCGTCGTTCGGGTCGAGGTTGAGCACGTTGTAGCTCGCCAGCAGCAGCGCGTCGTCCGCGCCCGCGAGCGCGGTCGTCTCCTGCGTCGGCGCGGCCGTCTTCGCCACGGTCACGGACGCGGTCAGCACTTCGTAATTGCCGAAGCTGTAGGAGAGGATGCCCGTGACGTCGGCCAGCACCGTGCCCGTCGCCACGTCCGCCAGGTCGCCGGACAACCCGTCGATCTGGATGCGCTCCGGATTGAAGTCGGAGCCGGCGAGCTGGTTCACCACGCCCAGGCCGCCCTCGCCGCCGCGCACGACGGGCAGGCCGTCCGCCGACAGGTTGGTGCCGAGCAGGTCCGCGCCGTCGCGGCTGGCGAGCGTCCAGATCTCGCCGAAGCCGTTGGTGGGCTGGATCACGACCGGGTCCTGCACGGTGACGCGCATGCCCTCCAGACTCTCGTAGAAGTCGACGCCGTCGGTCGCGGGATTGAAGCTCGAGAAGCCGTCGTCCTCGATGATCGTGGTCGGCGGCGCGAGGCCGTCAGGGCCGATCAGCGCGGCGCCGGGCAGCGCGTTGCCGGTGCTCACCACTTCCAGCGCGGCGCTCGGCGCGATCTGCGTGACCGTGAGGTTCAGCGGGTCGGCGCCGGGCCGGAACTCGCCCACCTCGCCCGTGACGCGGACGAGGTTGCCCACCGTCGCCGCCGCGCCGGGCGCAGTGCGGGTGAAGACGAAGATGCCCTCGGACGTAGCGCGCGACGCGTCCGGGTTCGGCTCCTGGATGTAGAAGCCGTTGCCGACCACCTGGGTGACGACGCCGGAGGTGACCACCGCCTGGCCTTCATAGGCCGAACGGTGCCCCGCGCCCTGGATCTCGTGGATGCGGAGCGTCGCGATGTCGTCGCTGACGATCGTGCCGGTAGCGGTCGCGTCGGCGATGTCCGCGCCACCCGTCGCGTCCGCGAGCTGGACGGTGAAGGTCTCGTCCGGCTCGCTCGCCGTGTCGCCGACGACCTGGATGGCGATCGTCCGCTCGTCCTCGCCGTCCGCGAAGGTCAGCGTGCCGCCCGTCGGTCCCGACAGGTCCGCCGCGTCCGCCCGGCCGGAACCGGAGCCGAACGCGACCGAATAGCCGACGGTCGCCGTGCCATCCGTGCCGCCGGCGCGCCGGACGGTGAACTCGATCGTCGACGTGCCGCCATTCCCCTCCATGACGTTCGCGTCGCCTACCCGGAACGAGCCGTTCGGGTTAGGCGCGGCGAAGTCTTGCCCCGCGTTGATCGAGCCGAAGCTGGACGCGCTGGCGGCGGTCCAGGTGAAATCGCCCTCCTCCGATCCGGCGCCCTTCAGCTGCAGCGAATGCGTGTTCGGCTCCGAGCCGGTCTGTGCGACGCCGATGTCCTCGCTCGTCAGGCCCTGGGCAGGGCCGCTCGTCGCGGCGAAGACACCTTCATAAGAGAGAAATTGGACGACGTTGTTCGACGCGTTGACCAGCGCGAGGCCGTCCGGCGCGCCGTTCTGGATGCCGGGCGTCGGGAAGGATAGTGCGCCGAAGCCGTTGTCTTCGTCGTCGATCGTGCCCGACAAATTAATCGTCTGATAGTCGCCGCCGCCATTGCCGTTGTAGAGCACCAGCTTCCAGCCGGTCAGGTCGAGCCCGGCCGTGCCCGCAATCTCTACCGCCTCGTTGCTGTCAGCCCCAGCAGGATCATAAAGCAGTTCATTTATGAACGCCGTGCCGCCCGCGGCCGCGCTGTCGTCGTTGGTGATCGTGCCGGTCGCGGCCGCGTCGTCCAGCGTCGCGCCGCCCTCCGGCGCGCTCAGGGTGACGGTGAACGCCTCGTCCGCCTCGACGGCGGTGTCGCCGGCGACGCGCACGGTCACCGTCGCCTCGTCGACGCCGTCGGCGAAGCTGACGATCCCGGTGAGCGGCTGGCCCGCCGCCAGATCGCCCGCGTCCGCGCCGCCCGCGGGAAAGCCGATCGTATAAGTCGCCGACACCGCGCCCGCGGTGCCGCCCGTGCGCGACACGGTGAAGACGAGGTCGGTCTCGCCGGCGTCGCCCTCGACGACTGACGCGTCGGCGATCGAGAGCCGGCCGGGCTGCGGCGCGGCGCCGAACGTCTGGCCCTGGTTCACCTCGCCCGGCGTGTCGTCGGCCGGCGCCTGCCAGGTGAAGCCTTCATAGGTCGTGCCCGCGCCCGCGAGGCGCAGCGAGAAGCCGGCGGGCGTGCCGTTCGATTCGCCAACGCCGACGTCCGTGCTGGTGAGGCCGGCGGCGGGCCCGCCCGCCGCGCCGGCCGCCGCCGTGATCACGCCCTCATAGGACAGGAACTGCACGACCTCGTTCGCCGCGTTCACCAGCGCGAAGCCGTCATTGGCGCCGTTCTGGAGGCCGTCGACCGGCAGCGCGAAGGACAGCGCGCCGAAGCCGCTGCCGCCCTCGTCGTCGATCACGCCCGACAGCGCGAGCGTGCGATAGGGTACCGCCGCGGTCGGCGCGTTGCTGCCGTTGTAGAAGACGACGGACCAGCCGGCGAGGCTGGTGCCCGCCGGACCCGCGATCTCGATGAACTCGCCGGCGTCGGTGCCGGCGTTGTCGTAATGGAACTCGTTCACGAAGACGCTGGTCGGCATGGTTCACGCTGCTCCCTGTAGGCCGGGTGGCGACAACGCCCCGGCTCTTGATCGGCCAGCGATTAGGTCGGGCGGGTGACAGTTCAATGACCCGATGCGGCCGGCGCGCGAAAAGGCCGCGTCAATTCGGGACGGGGTGTCGGAAGGGTGCGCGCTAGATCGCCGCGGAAGCTGGAGCAGGTGAAGGGAACACGCCACCACCGTCGCTAGCTCAGGGTACGCGGGTGATCTGCTAAGTCGATCCGAGCGAGTGCTCGACGATGTGGGTGCCGGCCGAAACTGTCGATCCTCGCCTGGCAAATGGCTTCGTGCCACCCGCCGACCCGCCCCCGGCGAGTCCTGCGCCGACAGACATGGCTCCACGTTGTCGGTCCAAGCATTCCAATTCCTCCAAGCGGACGCCCGACTCCCGCTAAGCACAGCGGTCAGACATGAATGGTGAGGGCCGCACGGACGTGAGCGAGCAGCCGGTGGACGGCAACTTGCTAGCCGTGCTCGTGCGGATCTAGCTTATAGGCTCCGGAGAAGTTCCGACCGGAACTTCAGCTTCGGAAGCCAGCGGCAGGGGCGAGCGGGACATGGCGGTTTTGCCCGGCCGCGTCCGGTTCGACGCCCGTCCTCTTTGCAGGATAGCCTTGCGTGAAACGGGGCATCGCACGAGGGAACGTGATAACTGACTTCGAGAACGATGTCCGGAAGTCGCTGAGGAACGCCGAGCTCCAGTCCATCATGAAACAGGCGGACCCGCCGCGGCGGAGCGGGATTTCGCGACTGCCCAGGCCAAGCTCAGCGACGCTCAAGTAGCCGTACGGAAGTGCGACGGCGTGTCCGCGCGCAAGTTTGGCAGGATCATGGCTGGCGAGCCTCGGCGTGAGCCTCGTCGTAGACTTGGCCGGTGGATGACAACTCTCGGAGAGGTGCTACCGAACTGGAGTGCACCGGTCGCGGGTGTTCGCGCTCGTCTGGCTGACGACGTACCTCGCCTCGGCCGTCCTCGCATAGGAGGCGATCTTTTTCGCGTGGCGGTGCCCGAAGCGCCGAAGGCTGATCAAGGAGCAGGAAGTATTCGCATCCGCCACGGCCGGTCGCGACGCGGCCGCGGTGGTGCGCCGGGACGGCTCGATAAGCGTGGTGCGTGAGCACGGCACCGAGATGGCGAACCGCAGCACCGTCCCGGTCTTAGCGGAGAGGCTGATGATCGCGTCCGATCCCGAGCCCGGCGTGGGCGTCCACGCGCTCAACATCGCTCATGTCGTTTCCGCCGCGGCCCGCCAACCGGTTCGCGCCGGCATCGCCCGTGAGCACGTCGTCGAACGCAGAGCCGATCAGGATCTCGATGCCGTCGAACCGGTCCTGATCGGCCTCGATCACGCCCTCACCAAGCCCCAGATCGCGCTCTAGCGCGTCGAGCCAGTAATCTTCAATTTCGAATTAGCCTTGCGCGTTCGGGTGCAACCCGTTGTCCGTCGGCGGCGCGGAGCTGTCGGCGGTCGTTCACCAGCGCATGTCGACAAAGTGGACGGTGCGCCCCGCCGCTGCCAGCTCGGCAATCAGCGCAACATTTTACCAACGTAATCGTCGACACGCGCCGCCCGAGTCGCCGGCTGCTGCCCGACGCGGACCGTCGGCACGGAGGCGACGCACAGGGCGATGTCCCGAGCGGCGTCCGTAATGCTGATGATCAGCGCGCAGGTCGGCGAATATAGTCGTCGAACTGTCCCTGGCGCTGTCGTAGGTGACTGCCATTAGCAGGACGGCGTCGGGCCAATGCGTCCTGATCGTCTGCGCGTCGATGCCATTCAGCTGGTTGACCGTCCAGCCGCGCCGGCCCTCATGGTCGAGGTCGATGCGGTCCGGCCTGTCGCGCAGCGAGCCCACCATATCCACCGCGACGTCCAGGGCGCCTAAACGCTCCTGCATGTACGTCCGGTAGCCGCCGCTCTCCGTATCGGTGGAGCTGCCGATCACGCCGCGCGTGATCGAGTCGCCAAAGAATAGAATGCGAAATAGCTTACACGCTCAGCCTGCCAGTTTTGATTCTCATTGCGCGAGCCGCGTCAGCGTGACTCACCGTGTCGTTACTACCGCTTCAACGGAACTGTCGGCACTCGAGGTGTTAAATTAAACCGAGCTGGGATTATGGCCACGACCCCTCTCCTTGGATGCGCGCATACGGGGTATAGCACGCAAACTGGCGCGCATAGGATGACTGAACCGCTCAAGTCCGTCACAAATCGCCTCAGTTGAAGAGCGGGAGTCCTCAATCGGTGGAACGGAATCGGTCGCGTTAGCGGTTTCGCGTTACGACGAAACCTTTGCTCTCCATCTCGTCCGACGAAGCTTGTTTGCTATGTTGTCGCCTAGCAATCGCCGTATAGCCCGCTTCAGTGAACGCCGCCACCCGCGCCGCTCGCTCGACGACTGTTCCCGCAGCCGTATTGCTCGGCGGCGCATACGCTCGCTGTGATTCAAGTGCGTCTCGGGCAACACTAAGCTCTGCGTCTCGATGCTGAGCACCGGCTTGCCGGACAGCCGCGCGATTTCGACCGCCTGCCGATCCTCACTTTCGACGAAAAGCTGCGCGTCGACGTGCCGGTAAACTTCTGCCTTGAACGCGCCGTGGGCGTTCAGGCGACGGCGCTCTTCGGCTGTGGGAGCGTTGAGCATCCACAACTTACCGTAAGAGATTTCGTTAGCGGCCAACCAGGCTTCGGTCTCGGGACGGTAGCGTTCCAAACGGCTAGTCACCAAGTGCGCGACCCTGCGCCCCGGCAGGAATAGCGGGCGTGCCGAGCTTAGAAAGGCTGCATACTTCGACCCGTCGTCGTTCTCGTCAGCTGTTGGATCTAAGCAGAGCACGCCGTCGATGTCGAAGCAGCAACGCTCTAAGATAACGTGGTTCATGATGTTCCACTGAAACACTCGCGGCTCCGGTACCCGCTCCATAACGATGTCCAGCTCAACTACGTCCTTCTCCGGCCCGTATACCGTGACAAACAAACAGCGGTCCAACAGGCCGGCCGCCGCGATTTTCGAACGCGCTTCCCGCATCGCTGCGCCGGTGCGGGTGCTGTCGTCCACGATAAGGACGCATTTGAACGCGTGCGCGGGCCAGTCAAAACTCTCCTTACGACGCGTTTTGCCCGATGACAGAATCCGACCTTCCAGGTACCCGTCCAGGTCAGCAAGCGGTAGGTTCAGCGCGAGGCTGATCAGATTGGCTGCGAGCAGGCCGCTTCGCGGGATACCGACAACAAGGTCGACTTCGCGCGGCAGCAAGCCGACATAGCCCTGGATCGTGCGGTTCAGATCGTCCATTGATCGGTAATGCACGAATTCCCCCATCGTTGTTCCGCCTGTCGCGCGTTCTAGAAGAAACGCCAGATCAGTCCAACGGCTTGCAGGATTTCTTTCTCTATTGACAGAGTCGAGTGGGTGGCACGTCGTCCTCATATCGCGAGCTGAGGTGCCGGATGCGCCATCAACCGAGTCGGCTGTCACAGAACCGCTGCCGACCGACGTGCCTCCTGCCTGACTTCTTCCATAGCCATCTGATCTAAAAAACCGATGCAAGCGGCGAGTTACAGCAGCCCGGAATGCGCAGGTCCGCGCCGCTGTGATGCAACACCGACGTCTACGTCAGATCTGTTTTGGTTTTCCGTGGTCACCCCGCGGCACGCGCCCGATGCCGGTCGCGCACCAGATTGCTGCGTCGCACCGGGCGAGCGCCACGCCGCGCGAGATGCGGTCGAGCCGCAGTTGGAGAAGATCATCGATCTCCTTCGACGCTCGACGTGCGAGCTTCCCCGCCGGACGTCGCTAGTCCTGCTATGATGGGTCAACAAGGAGGTGCAGCGGCTCAAGCGAGCCTGGCGCTAAAACCCGGCTCTACTTAGCCCCGCTCACGATTTCGGGCACGACGCGGTATACCGATGACCTCGAGATGCCGAGCTTGCGCGCGATAGCCGCCGGCCCGAGCTTCTCTTGCGTGTGCAACCGCCTAATCTCGGCAGCGTCGATCGTGGGCGGCCGACCCTTGTACACGTCCCGCGCGCGAGCGGCGGCTATGCCCTCCATCTGCCGCTCGCGGCGCAGGTTCGTCTCGAACTCGGCGAACACGCCCAGCATGTCGAGAAACGCCTTGCCAGCCGCCGTGCTCGTGTCGATCGGCTGCTCGGTCGCCTTCAGCGCCACTCCCCTGCCCTTCAGCTCGTGCACGATGTTCTGGAGATCGCGCAGCGAGCGCGCGAGCCGGTCCACGCGGGTCACGACCAGCGTGTCGCCCTCACGCAGGAATTGGAGCAACAGGTCGAGCTCGGCCCTACCCTCGAGCTTGGTGCCGGTGCGCTTCTCCGACCGGATCACCTGACAGCCGGCCGCGCGGAGTGCTTGCTCCTGGATCGAGTAGTCCTGATCGGTCGCGGACACGCGCGCGTAGCCATATACGGCCATGTTGATCCCTAACTGTCCCGTGTGGATCTAAACGCAGGACAGCTAGCGTCCGACAATGTCGCGAGCAATCCTAATCGGACGTGAGTAGCAGCTCCGGGTACCCGTCCCGCTTGGGTATACCCTAAATGACGTCTATTCAACGGCTCTGCCCGACCAAGTGCCAGCTAAGCTACTTGCGACACATCGCCGCAAATGTCACTGCCGGCTTTTGTACCACTTACCACGCGAGAGTTGGTCTACATGACGATTACGATGGACATCAGGGTGGCCGAGAATGGCCGTATGATCCTGCCCCAGTCGGTCCGGAAGGCGATGGGTCTTCAGGGCGAGGCCAAGGTCATCCTGACGCTAGAGAACGACGAGGTCAGGCTGACGCCCATCGGGCATGGGGTCGCTCGCGCGCGGGCGCTCTTTCGTCAGCATGCCAAGGTTGAGCGCACCACCGAGCAGTTCCTTGATGACAGGCGAGAGGAAGCGGCTCGCGATGTGGGTGACGCAACCGATGCGTCAGAGGGCGCGGGGGAGAAGGCGTGACATCGGCGGTGCTGGACGCGTCCGCCGTGCTGGCGCTGGTTCGCGACGAGCCGGGCGGCGACAAGGTGGCCCCGCATGTCGGGCGAGCGGCGATCTCGGCGGTGAACCTCCAGGAGGTCGTGAAGGAACTCATGCTGAGCGGTCTCGAGCAGCCCGTCATCCGCGAACTCCTGGCCGAGCTAAGGCTGGACGTGCACACTCATGATGCAGACGCCGCCTTTGCGGCCGCAGCGCTGCATGAGCATACCAAAGAGTTCGGCCGCGGGCTGGGCGATCGCTCCTGCATGGCCCTGGCGATCACGCTCGGCGTGCCGGCCATCACCGCCGACCGGGAATGGCGCAAGGTGAAGGTGGACGGGCTTAAGCTGGAGCACCTCCGGTGAACGGAGCGGAAGCGGCGAGCGCGCAGGCGCTCGAACAAGGGCGGGGGCTGGTCGAGGTGTAGCTTCGGCATGTCCGCCGGCTGCGAGGGGCGCTCCTTGCTGCGTTGGCGTTCACGGTCGCGTTGCTCGTGGTGATCGTGCCATGGGCGGTGTGGGTGTTCCGCATCACCGGAAACCCCACCCCTGCGCAGCGCGAGGCCGTGGGACCGGTGCTCGTGAGCGGCGGCCTGCTTCTCGGGACCGCATCTGGCGGGCTCACCTTGGCGCTGCTCCGGCTCCAGCCGCAGGTTATGTTGCTGGAGCTCCGGCGAGAGCTCCTCCGTGGGGACCAGGGCGAGGAGAATAGCATCTGAACGTCCGCAATGGGTGGAAAGCGGACGCTCGTTGTGATCATCTGGGGCCAATGAGCGCGTGGCAAGTCTTCGGACGGCGAAACCTTGCGGTGGTGCTGGGCGGCGTCGCCTGCCTCGCAGCAGCTATATACCTTTACGA
>NZ_NSLI01000007.1 GCF_002288825.1 Sphingomonas lenta | reverse complement strand
AGCGCCTCCGGCGCTGGACCCCGGAGAGGACCTCGCCGCCGTTGTAACGCCTGGTCGTATGCTCAGTCATATGCCTCACTCTTAGCTAAGAGCGAGACCCTGTCAGGTCATTTAGGGGGCCACCTCAGTCACCCTCGGCGTCCTCGCCTGGTACGTGGTCGACGGCATCTTCTCGGTGTCGACCGGGTTTGGGCGCAACCTCGTGCCGAACACGGCCTACCTCCTGGCCTACCTTATCCCCATCGTGCGCACAGGCGTCCTCGCGCGACCAAAGGCACGGGCGGGCGCAGCCGCCTGACCATCACGGCGGGCGAGACGATTCAGCTCGCCTCGGGTCGCATCGAGGTCGACCGGACGCGGCGTGACCCGGCCGCGCCCTGTTCCGGCGTCGGCGGCCGGCGGCATCCGTCCGGAGCGACCGTCAAGTCCTGCCCAGCTCGCGGGTGATCTCCGCCGCGGCCTGTCGCACGATCTCGATCGAGTGGCGGAGCGGGACGCGCGTCGACGGGCCCGACACGAACGGCACGGTGAGGCTCGCCGCGGCGCCTTCGGCCTGCCGGTTGAACACGGGGGCCGCGATGTCGGTCACCGACGTGACCGCGGAACTCTCGCGTGCGAGGTAGCCTCGGGCGACTATCTCATCGGCCTGTTCGAGCAGTTCGCGAAACGACGCGGGCTCCGGGTGGCTCCCGGCCACGACCGTCTCCAATGTCGCCCGGATGCGGGCCGGCTGGTTGGCGAACAGGAGGCGGCCGGACGTCGAGGCGACCATGGGCCGGCGGTAGCCGACACGAACCGCGAAGCCCGCCATGTCCGGGCTCTCTACGCGCGCGACCACCGCGATGTCGGCGCCGCTGATCACCGCGAGATGGCAGGACTGCCACAGCTGCTCCGCCAGTCGGTGCATGACCGGCATGGCCGCGTCGTGGAGGTTCCGCCTCTTCGGGTTGCGCATGGCGAGGTCGAACAGCCGGTCCGACAACCGCAGCCGATCATCCGCCTCGCGCTTGAGGTAGCCGCGCCGTTCCAGCACGAGCAGCATCCGGTAGATCTCGTTGTGGCTGCGTCCGAGCCGACGCGCGACGGCCACCATGGACATCGGCTCCGCCTCCTCGGCGAGCAGCTCGAGGATCGCCAGACCCTTCTCCAGCGCCGGTGCCGAGTAAGTCTCCGGCCGCCTCACTTTTCACCTATGAAAACAGATTGCAGCTATTCTGTATGGTCGTAGCCTCACGGGAAAACAAGAGGTGGGGATTGGGCACGATCATCACGTCCATGTCGGTCTGGGACATACGATTCCCGACCTCGGCATCA
This sequence comes from Sphingomonas lenta, assembly GCF_002288825.1. Taxonomy (GTDB): domain Bacteria; phylum Pseudomonadota; class Alphaproteobacteria; order Sphingomonadales; family Sphingomonadaceae; genus Sphingomonas; species Sphingomonas lenta. The sequence goes on along the minus strand of NZ_NSLI01000007.1, from coordinate 66,826 downwards.
CTCGACGGCTCCGACGCGATGAACGTCGCCCCCGACTACTCGATGGCGTACGTGCGGCTGGACACCAACCAGCCCGGTCTGTCGGGCTTCGGCTTCACGTTCACCATCGGCCGCGGCAACGACCTGTGCGCCGCCGGCATCCGATCGCTTCGCGCCCTGGTGGTGGGCCGGAGCCTCGACGGCATCACCTCGGCCATGGGTGAGTTCTGGCGGCTGCTGGTCGGGGACAGTCAGCTGCGCTGGCTCGGACCCGAGAAGGGGGTGGTCCATCTCGCCGCGGCGGCGGTGGTCAACGCCGTGTGGGATCTCTGGGGCAAGCAGGAGGACAAGCCGGTCTGGCGGCTCGCGGCGGACCTGTCCGCCGACCACATCGTGAGCCTCATCGACTTCACGGGCATCACCGACGCGATCGCCCCGGGCGAGGCGGCGAGGCTGCTCAAGGAACGGGAGGCCGGCGTGACCGCCCGTCGCGCCCAGCTGCTCGACGAGGGCTTCCCGGCATACACCACGTCGGCCGGCTGGCTGGGTTACCCCGACGACAAGATCCGCCGCCTCTGCGCCGAGGCTGTCGAGGCGGGCTGGCGCGCCCTCAAGATCAAGGTGGGACGCGACCTGGAGGACGATCGGCGGCGCTGCGCGATCGTTCGCGAGTCCATCGGTCCCGACCGGCTGCTCATGATCGACGCCAACCAGGTCTGGGAGGTGGAGGAGGCGATCAGCTGGACCCGCGCCATGGCCGAGTTCGAGCCCTACTGGATCGAGGAGCCGGTCCACCCGGACGACGTCCTCGGGCACGCGCGCATCCGCGGGGAGGTCGCGCCCATCCGCGTGGCCACGGGGGAACACGTCCCCAACCGGATCATGTTCAAGCAACTGCTCCAGGCGGACGCCATCGACGTCGTCCAGGCGGACGCCTGCCGGCTGGGCGGCCTGAACGAGGCCATGGCGGTCATGCTCCTCGCGGCGGTCCACGACAAGCCGATCTGCCCCCACGCCGGCGGAGTCGGCCTGTGCGAGAACGCCCAGCACCTGTCGATGATCGACTACCTGCGCTTCGGCTGTTCGATGGAGGGCCGCATGGCGCGAAGGCTTCTTCGAACGCTGCGCCGCCAGAGGCGTAGAGGTGATGCTGGGCGGAGTCTTCAACTCCGGGCTGCTCGCCGCGCCCGAGGCCCGCGACGCGACCTTCGACTACCAGGTGGCCGCGCCTGAGGTGGTCGACCACGGCGAGGAGCTCCCGCTCGTCTTCGAGTCGCTGGACCGCGTGCCTCCGCTCCGCGCCATCGCGACGGACCGCGACCGTGCGGTCGCGCGGGTGGCGAATGCCTGCTGGATCAACTTCGCGCGCACGGGCGACCCGGCCGGCGGCGAATGCCCCGCCTGGCCGCGCTACGGTTTCCGGCAGGACCGGCTGATGCGGTTCGACGTGACGTCGGCGGCCCAGGCCGTCCCCGGAGCCCCGCTCCTGGACGCCTTCGTCCGCGACGGCGCGCTCGGCCAGCAATGACCCCTGACGACGGAGGACACCGGATATGACCCACTTCGCGCCCGCTCGGGGATCGAGCCCCACAGAGATTCAAGCCGCCGTGGATGCCGTGCTGGCGGAGGCGACGCTGGAGGAGAAGGTCGGCATGATGTCCGGCCGCGGCTTCTTCCAGGCCTTCCTGGAGGACGACCGGGTCTGGGGCGCGCGACCCTACCGGGCGGGAGGCGGGATCGAGCGGCTCGGATTGCCGCCCCTCTGGTTCACCGACGGCCCCCGCGGCGTGGCTCGGGGCAGCTCGACCTGTTTCCCCTGCACCATGGCCCGCGGCGCGACCTTCGATCCCGACCTCGAGCACCGGATCGGTCAGGCCATGGGCGTCGAGATCCGGGCGCAGGGTTGCGACCTTTCGGGCGCGGTGTGCGTCAACCTGCTGCGCCATCCCGCCTGGGGACGGGCGCAGGAGACCTACGGCGAGGACAGCTGGCACCTGGGCGTGATGGGAGCGGCGCTCGGCACGGGCATCCAGGCCCACAACGTCGTGGCCACCGTCAAGCACTTCGCCTTGAACTCGATGGAGAACGCCCGCTTCAAGGTGGACGTGCGCGTCGACGAGCGGACGCTCCACGAGATCTACCTTCCCCACTTCAAGCACTGCCTGGATGAAGGCGTCGCCTCCGTCATGTCGGCGTACAACAAGGTGAACGGCGAGTATTGCGGGCAGAACCGGCATCTGCTCACCAACGTCCTGCGGGGTGAGTGGGGCTTCTCCGGCTTTGTCCACTCCGACTGGGTGTTCGGCGTCCACCAGCCTTACGGCGCCGCCGCCGGCCTGGACATCGAGAATCCGGAGCCCAGGGTGTTCGGCGCGAAGCTCGTCGCCGCCGTCGAGAGCGGCACGGTCGAGCCGCAGGTGATCGACGTCGCGTGCCAGCGCATCCTTTCCACGCAGTTCCGGTTTGCGGGCGCCGAGGATCCGCTGCCGGAATACGGTCCCGAACTCGTCGCGTGTGAGGCCCACGTCGCGCTCGCGCTCGAGGCGGCTGAGAAATCCGCGGTGCTCCTGGAGAACGACGGGACGCTGCCCTTCTCCCGCGCGCGCGTCGCCAGGTTGGCGGTGCTGGGCAAGCTGGCGGCGCTCGAGAACACCGGCGACCTTGGGTCCAGCCGGGTGCGCGCTCCTCATGTCATCACGCCGCTTCAGGGCCTCGAACGCCACATGGGCGAAGGCGCGGTCCTCACCGCCGACGAGGACGACCTCGACCAGGCGCGGGCTGTCGCGACGCAGGCGGATACGGTGGTCGTCGTGGTCGGCTACACGGCCAAGGAGGAGGGCGAATACATCCCCGGCGACATCAGCCTCGGCCAGGAGGGCGACGCCGCGGCAGACGGAAGGGCCGGAGCTCCCGCCGAGCCGCGCGGGGGCGATCGCATCGATCTGACCCTACCTGCGGATCAGATCGCGTTGATCGAGGCCGCGGCGGCGAGCGGCAAGCCGGTCGTAGTGGTCATAGTCGCCGGCTCGGCCGTGCTCGTCGAGGGCTGGCGGGAGCAGGCGAACGCCATCCTCCAGACCTTCTACTCGGGCATGGAGGGCGGGACCGCGCTCGCCCGGCTCCTGTTCGGCGAGCGGAGCCCGTCCGGCAGGCTGCCGTTCACCGTCGCCAGGCGAGCGGAGGACTACCCCTTCTTCGACCGCGACGCGACCGAAATCAACTACGGCTACTGGCACGGTTACGCCAAATTCGAGGCGGAGGGCGTCGAACCGCGCTACCCCTTCGGGCATGGCCTGAGCTACGCCGGGTTCGGCTATCGCGCGTTGACGGCGAGGCTCTCCGGCGATCGGATCGAAGCCACGGTCGCCGTGCGGAACGAGGGAACGGTGGCCGCCGAGGAGGTCGTGCAGCTCTACGTCGAGTATCCCGGTGGCGTGAAGCCTCGCGCCGCGAAGCAGCTCCGCGCTTTCCAGCGGGTCGGATTGCTGCCCGGCGAGACCAGGATCGTGCGCCTGTCGATCGCGTCGGACGACCTCCGCTACCGCGATGCCGCCACCCGTCGTTGGGTCCTCGAGCGCGGGGAGCACAGGCTGATCATCGCCCGCTCGGCCACCGAGGAGGTCCTGTCGGTCGGCATGACGCTCTGACCGGATCGCCCCGGTCCCGGTCGACGCCGGCCACGCCGCCTGTCGCGTCCGGGCGACGGCGAAGCCGCCGCCGTCGCCAGGGTTCCGAACACGAGGGCTCGACGCGCGCGGGCCGTGGCCCTCCGGGCTCGCTGCCGGCCGGCCGACGCTTGCGGTCCACCGCCGCCGCGACCGGCCGATGGCGGGGCGGCGCCTTGCGCGCGGAGCCCCGCGTAGGACACGGTGGGCACCCGCTCCAGCCGGCGACGCGCGGGCCTTGCCTTCCGCCGCGATCAGGCTAGCCTGTCCCGCAAACAGGACGAAGATCGGTCGCACCGCAAGAGGGGACAGCTGATGAGTGTCGACCTGCGTCGCGCGTCCGTCGCGCTCTGCGCCGCGGCGATGCCGCTCGCCGGCTGCGAGACGTTCCAGCCGACGAACGGGGCGGCCGTACAATACAATCGATCCTTCGCCCGAGCGCGCGACGAGGTGACGGTGCTGAACGTGCTGCGGGCTTCCGGACGCCAGCCGCTGCAGTTCTCCACGGTGTCTACGGTCACGGGCGAGGTGCGCACGGGCGTGCAGGTGACCTTGCCCTTCACCAACGTGATAGCGGGCGGGGACGACGAAATCTCCCCGTCGTTCGGGTTCACCAACCGGAACCCCGCGGTGACCATCGTGCCGTTGGCGAGCAAGGAGTTCGTGCAGGGCCTCTCCCGGCCCATCGACCCCGTGACGGTCGACGAGCTGATCGCCCAAGGGTGGTCGCGCGAGGTCGTGCTGCGGCTCGTGGTGGCCGGAGTCGTGTGCCCCGCCGGCGAGACCAAGCTCAACGACGGCACGGCTCCCGCGCTGGATCGGCAGTTCATCGACATGGCCGCCAAGTCGACGACCTTCACGCTGAGTGCACGAAAGGTGAAGTCGAGCGACTTCCTGCTTCCCGAGAAGGAGGCGCTCACCGTCCTGAAGGACGGCGTCGGCTCGGACGCCAAGGTGCGCCTTGTGTCCCCCGGGGAGTTGCCCGGCCGAGCAGGGAAGGTGCGGCTCCGGGTCACGCCCGTGGCCGACACGACCATTTCCGGGCTGGGCATCGCCTCCGTGTGCGGCACGCTGGCGGTCAAGAGCCCGGCCGGAGCTGATGGAAGCGCCGGCCAAGGTGACAGCGACCAGGACCATGCGGGCGGGGGCGTGCGGGTCGAGGGCGGCGGAAGCGTGTTCTTCCGCTCGGTGCTCGGAATCTACAACTACCTGGGCCGACTGCACGCCCGGCGCACGGCGTCGCCGCACGACTGCCGTGGTGACACCTCGCTCGACGCGCGGGGCGGCCTCTTCGTGGTGCGGCAGGCCTGCCCGGGGGCGGAGGTGCCGGCCCATACGCTCGTCTCGACCGAGTTCCAGGGCCGGCGCTGGTTCGTGCCCGGGTCCGCGACGCCGGGCGCGGACGAGACCTCGGAGACGCTGGCGGTGCTCACCGTCCTGACCGACATGCAGACGACCGAAAGCACGCTGCGCTCGTCCGCTCCGGTGGTAGCCGTGACGGAGTGACGCGATCCGGCATCCCTGCTCCGCATCAGCCTTCCACCGGCAGCGGAAACGTGCTCATGACTGGTGAGACCGACCTTGCTGCCCTCCTAGCCCGGCTTTGCCCACGTCTGTCCGAGATCGAGTTCGCCTTCGGTGTGATCCGCGATGGCGAACCTCAACCCGCAACAATGGAGCCCGTCGGCACCTTTCGCGAAGAGGAGGGGCTCACGGTTATCGGCCCGGCCGCGCAGTTCGCGGGCACCGGCATCGAGCACGTCGGCGGCTGGGCGATGATCAGCCTTGAGGTGCAATCCTCGCTCGCGGCGGTCGGCATGATGGCCGCCATCGCCCAAGCGCTCGCCGACGAGGACATCAGCGTCAATGCGGTGGCGGGCTTCCACCACGACCGCGTCTTCGTGCAGTGGGAGCGTCGGCACGAGGCGGTGAAGGCACTTGACCGACTGTCGGAAGCAGCCGCTTCAGCCTAACCGAACGCGGCCTAGCCGGCTCGGGCTAACGCCGGACAGTGAGAGTCTGCTGGCTGCGCGTGGCCCCTTAGGCGCCGAGTTTACTACCCGCTTGCGCCTGATCTACGCAGCGGTGGTCGAGCTGCTGCGACTCCGCCGCAGATCAGCCGGGCACCTGGGCAAGCCTCGCCTTGATGGCCGCCTGCGCGGAGAAGTGGAGCGTGGTGACGTTGCCGTGCTCGGGGTAGCTCGCGATCATCGCCTCGACGATCTCGGAGGGCGAGGTCGCGCAAGCCGCCGCTGCGGCGAAGTCCCGGATGTACGACCGGGTCTCGTCCAGGATGCGCGCCGGCTCATCATCACCCAACCCCGGCCGCTTATGGCCGGCAACCACGATCCGCGGGCCGAGCGCCTCGACCGCATCCACGCTCTCGATCCACTTCCTCCACTGCTCGGGCCCGGTCAGCCCGAGCATCTGGTGGATGCCGTTGTAGGTCACGTCGCCCGTGATCACCGCATCGAGCGACGGCACGTGGAGGACCGTGCTCGGCGCGATGTCGGCCTGCCCGACCTCGATCACGCGAAGCTCCTCGCCCTCGAGCCTGATGGTGGGCTCGTCGAGCGGCGTGGGCCTGGAGGTCGGCACGGCGGCCCGGTCGCCCATCATGGCGGCGAGCGTTTTCACCTCACGGGCGTGATTGGCCTCGATGTACTCGACCACGCCGGGCGTCGCGACCACGGCTACGCCGGGGAAGCGGGCGACGAGGCGATCGATCCCGAAATAATGGTCGGCATGGCCGTGGGTGATGAAGATGGTGGTCAGGCGGCGGCCCGAGCCGTCGATCATGGCGGCGACCGCCTCGATGTCCTCGTGCACGAACTGCGCGTCCACTAGGACGGCCTCCTCGCGGCCCAGAATCAGCGTGGAGGTGACGGGCGAGAAGGTGCGCCCGCCGCCGAGCGGATGCGCGGGGCTGAGATAGACCTGCAGCTCCAGCGGAGCGGGGGCGCTCACCGATCGGCTCCCGCAAGCGCCACGAGCGCGGCGGCCTGCTCCCGCTTGGCTGTCCCGAACCGCTGGCTGGCCTGCGCGGCCAGACCGGGCGCGACGTAGTCGACTATGTTCTCGAAATGCATGGTGCGGTCGCCTGCGCCCCAGCAGCCGTCGCGCAGCTCATGGATGTGGATCCATACGCGCCTGGGGAGATGCTTGTGCTTCCCTCCCTCCGCCTCCTTCACCGCGGCGAAGATGTCGCGGTTGATCGCCGGAGCGAACCGGTCATCGATCATGCCTTCGGGAATCGTGATCTCGAACTTGTAGTGCGGCTCGGCGACGGGTTGCCCCGCCACATAGGTTTCGGTGCGATGCACGAACATCCACGCGATCGAGTTGGCCCGCTCGGCGCTGGCCTTGATGCTGTCGGGATCCGGCATCAGGTCGACTATACGGCGCATCTCGTGCTCGACGAGGAGCTCCGACACGCGCGCGACCAGCTTGCGCTCGGCCTCGGGCTCCAGCGCGCCGGCGGGGATGAAGATGTCGCACATGGGCATGGGTCGGTCTCCCTTGGTCTAGCGAAGATGCTCGCCGAACCACTCGATCGCGGCTCCGCTGGTCCGCGCGAAATGCTCGGTGTAGGTGTTGAAGTGGCCGCCGGGATGCATCATCAGCCGCTTGGGCTCGAGCGCCGCGGCGAAGCAGGCCAGTTGCGGTTCGGGAAAGGTGCAGGTGTCGTTCTCGGCGACGATCATCATCAGCGGCGTCGGCGCGATGTGCTGGATCCAGCCCGCGGGCTCAAATGTGAGCATGTTCTCGATCGAGCGGAGCGTGACCTCGTTCACCCATGTCGGCGCGCTCGCCTGAGCGCTGCGCCCTTGAGCCGGGAAGCATGATCCATACGAGGTTGAAGCGCGGATTGTCGGTTCGCGATTATGCAAGGACGGAACTGGCCAACTACTCGAGATCAGGGTCCGCTTCTCAGTTTCCTGCGCCGAGAACAGCCGGGCTGGCAACGGCCGAACGCGGAAGGCACTGACTCATTGCCGTGGTTACGACAGCAAGTTTCGCCGCCTGATGTGCCGAGACGCTCCTGATCGCGACGGACTCGGACGCGCTATTCGCCGGTTCACCAGCTACGTCGACGTTGATTAAAAAGGCGCAAGGGCGTGCCGCCGTCAAATCGCTACGCTTTAGCCGCGATTCTGGCGATAAGCACACTCGCGGAGTCGCCGAGGATGTCCAATCTGGTCCTAATCTGCGCCAAGCCGTCCTGAACGGCATCGATCTCGCTAGCGACGCTTTTGGTGTCCTCCCGGATCGAACCGATCGCGCCCGACATCGTGTCCGCCGCGAGTGCGGTTTCGTCCACGGCGGCGGTGATGGCGGTGACGGTCTGCGCTTGTGCCTCCATGGCGTAGCGGATGCGCTCGGCCGACTCCTGCACCTCGGCGACCGTGGCCTTGATGGACGCGTTGGTCTCGACGGTCGACCGGGTTGCCGACTGGATGGCGGCGATCTTGGCGGCGATGTCGTCCGTCGCGCGCGCGGTCTGGTTGGCCAGGCTCTTCACCTCCTGCGCCACCACCGCGAAGCCGCGGCCCGCGTCGCCGGCTCTCGCCGCCTCGATCGTGGCGTTCAACGCCAGGAGGTTGGTCTGGCCCGCGATGTCGCGGATCAGCCCCAAGATGCTCTCGATCGACTTGGCGTGGTCGGACAAGGCTTCCGACATGCCGACCGCCTGGCCGGCTTGCGCGGACGCCCGCGTGGCGATCTCGGCCGCGGCCTCCACCTCCACGCGCGCGTCCTCGATCGCGCGGATCAGACCGGCCGCCGTCTGCGCCGCCTCGCGCATCGCAACAGCGGACTGCTCGGCGGCGGTCGAGACTTCCGACGCCTTGTCCAGCATACCGCGCGTGGCAGTCGACGCGCGCCGAGCGAGTCCGCTTAACTGGTCGCCATCGGCCGCTGCTGCTGCTGTGTTCTCGCCAACTCCATGACGAAAAGTCTCGGCGACCTCCGCGCGTTGGATTTGAAGAGCCATAGCACGCATCTGGGCGGTGGTGGCGCTCATGATTGCGGCCTCAAGTGCTGCCATGCGCATCACCGCCGAGAGCATCAGTGGCAGCCGAGGCTCATCGGCGGCCTGTTCCATGAACAACCGCACCGACTCGTCATGCGCTGCTGCAAGCGCACCCAACACCGTCTCGAACGGCACGTCGACCAGAGCCGAGCTCCACGCCTGGTCGCGCACCATGTCAACCCACTCCTGCTCATGCAGGCGCGGATAACGAATGTTCGACAGGTGAACGCCGCGCTCGATCTGTGGCTTGAGCTCGTCGCGCGTCCAACGATTGTTCACGGCGGGCGACGAGAGGTAAGCGTCCCAGAAGACATCAGCGTGCGCCGCGGAAAAGCGTGTCCCGAACAGTTCGGCTATGGCCGCGGCACCGGCCGACAGTCGACCGTCGCGATCGAACTGAGCCACACATTCCTGAACGGGGACTTGAATCAGTTCACGGCGGAACTCGGGGTGATGTTTCAGCCGATAGAAATCCGCGGAGCTTAAACTCTCCGAGCCGAAGGCCGGTTTACTCCGATCACGCTGACTCAACCCGACCATGGCGACTGCATCCTCCTTACGGGATCATAGGTTTGCAAAGTAAACAATACGTTAGCCGGTCCCGACGCTCAGCTGGACTACCGACGCGGTGCAAGATGTCGACGGCGTTATAGCGAGCCGAAACTAAGGACCCCCATGAACGTCCGACCCGATTTCATCGAGCAAGCCGTAGTCCGGCCGGTGACGAGCAGTGAACGTTGATATCGGGCGTGGAGCGCCTGACGCTGGACCAAGTAGGCGGAGAGCTGACGCGAGCCACCACGCTAGTTCGCTGAGCGCCTAAGTCACGCTTCCACAGCCAGCCCGATCGACACTTTACATAATCCCTATTATCGTTTTAGCGCCGGAACGATCATGCCGGACGCTCTCAGAGCCCCGCTCAGGCCGCGGCCAGACTCCGCTGCTGCGCGAGCTGGTCGACGCGCACCATCAGTCCCCGGATCGCCGGATCGTTCCGGTCGACCTTACGGCGACGCGCGGCCTCGGTCAGCAACTTCCAAATCTCGATCGTGAGTTTGGTGCTATTCGGTTCGCTGTCCACGCCCGTGGCCACCGGCCGCAGCTCAAGCCGCCAAGCAGGAAGCTTCGCGGTTCATGCGTAGCCGCTGCTCGGCAAGCCGATCGACACGACGCAACGCCTCGTCGACGCTGCCACCGCGACCGACCTGCGCCTGCACCATGGCGGCGATGGCGCGCTCCATCTCCCGGTCGAAATCCTCAACCGGGTCCGGCTCCATTCCGATTTTCATGGCGGGCTCCTCTGAGCTCATCCTAGGCATATAAGCACGAACGCGTAAAGATCACCTTCGGCTCCGCTCGAAGGCGGCGGCCATAAGAGCGGTCATTCGAGCGATGCCGCGCACCGTATCGACCGTTTGCACTTGGCGGTTGCCCGGATCGCGACGGAACCGACCTTTCCGATCACTGGACGCAGCGACCACGCCCCAGATTTGCGGACCGGGACCTAGCCTGACGGGGATCGCAGCCATTGAGCGATAACGCCGGTCGTCATAGTCCCGCCGCCGCTCCGCGGGGATCGGGTAGTCCTCACGGACCCGAGGGTCGTCCCCGTCCTCGATGATCACGTCACGCCGACCTACCCAGGCTGCCCCGACGAAACCCTCGTTGCGCTTCCAGGATCGCGCGTCCAACCGCTCCGTCAGCCGATCCGCGCGCGCGGCTGCGATCCTGCGCAGGACCGCATCCTCGCCCTCCCCTTGCACTTGGAAAATAGAGATCGCCCATTCTTCGTCCTGGTCGAACCCGACCGATGCGACCAGGAATCGTAACGCGGCCTGCAGCATGGCATTGGCTGCCTGGTCCAGCGTCGCCTCGGGCACGAGCAGGACCTGCTCTAGGGCTTCCCGCATGGTCCGGTTCGCGTCGATCAGCGCCAGCCGTTTACGGTCGAGCGCCTCGGCATCCGTCCGAATGCCGTTTCGCTCGTGCTCAACGGCCCGACCACGAGCGATTGCCTCTTCCGCGATCGCCTCGGCCTCGGTCAGGTTGGCCCCGAGCTCGAGCTTGCGGTAGTCGATCGCCGCGACGAAGCCGCCACCCAGCGCCGCGGCGACGGCGCCCGTGATCGCCAACACGATACCCGACGTTCCCTCGAAAACGCGGCCAAGCGCCGCAACGAACGCTCCGACTACGCCTACCGCCACCAACCAGGGACGCAGACGTTCGAGCGCTGTGATGCGCTCGGAGAACTTCTTGATCACACCTCGGCGATTCGGCCGGAGCCGAACATCGAGGTCGTCGAATGCGCTCATCTCGTTCGAAACGATTTACAACCGGTCCTTGAGAGCCTTCGCCGGCGTAAACGTCAGCTTCTTCGACGCCGCTATCGTGATCGCCTCGCCGGTGGACGGGTTGCGCCCGGAGCGCTCGGGCATGTCCTTGAACTTGCCGAAGCCGGGAAGCGACACCTCCTCGCCCTTGGCGGCGGCTTCGGCGATGCCGTCGAGCAGGCTGCCCATCACCTCACGCGCTTGGCGTTCCGTCACGCCGTGCTTCTCGGCCACGCTCTTGGCGAGATCCTTCGTGTTCATCGACATGTATCCTTCCCCGGCCTGATTTGTGGCGGACCATAGCGGCCGGCCAGGACACAGCAAGCCAAGCGACGGAGAGTCGCAGCCGTGGAACTTTGCCGGGCTCCGGTGAAGTGCCACGGACGTCATAAGTACGCCGCCAACGGCCCAAGGGGGATTCACAAGAGTCGGCGTTTGTGGTCTGTCCCTGCTATGTTCCAGACCGACATGTTCTCGATGCTGGCGGACGCGGCCCCTCTCCCGCAACAGGAACACGCGGAGGCCCCGGACCCTCGCCAGCTGCTCGACGCGCCGGCCGTGATCGCGCGCATCGCCCGGGTCTCCAAACGGCCGCGCTACACGCTGCTCCTCCTCAACCTGATCGCCCGGGCGGCGGACGCCAAGGGCAGCGCCGGGCCGTATGTCTGGCAAGACGGACGGCGTATCGGCATCCGCGATTGGCTGGCCGATGCGATGCTGCCTCTCGCGCAACGCGACCACCGCCGCGTCGCGCTTGTCGAAAAGGTCCGGGCCGATCTGGCCAGGCGGGGCGCCCTCCCCTCCGACGAACGTCTGGCCGAGCAGGCGATCGACCGCGAAGTGCGGACCCGCGTGCTGCAGTCCGGGCGCTGCAGCGTCTCGCGCAGCGTGTCGGACCTGGTGCGCGCTGGCCTGGTCCGGCGCTGGTACCAGGGCTACCGGGTCGACCATCACAACCGCGGCGCGCAGCGCGAGGCCGTGTACACGATCCCGGCCGAGGTCAGGCGCGCACTCGGACATTCGGTATAGCGGACGATCCTCTCAGCTCCTCAACCTCCGACGCTGACTTATAGATCTAAAACCGTGGACGGGCGTAGCGAGTTTGAGCGCGGGTGTTCATGTGCGCGGGTGGACAGGTCTTTGGTGCCGTTAAGCTAATCCAGGTCCGTGTCGGACAGCGCTACTTGGATCGCATCACGTAGCGCCTCAATGAGAGAGCGCAGTCCGACAGCGTTCCGCCCGTTTTCGTAAGAACCGTCCCACCTCGGACCGGCAACTGCCGCAGCTAGCTACACGTAATCTCAACAACTTGGGTCCATGAACGCTCTATGCGGCCCAGATCCTTGCTCTCGCGCCTCGACGCGCTCCAGCACGAGGCGTTGGCCATCATCGACCGCGCAACTGCGTGTTTGGAGCAGTCGCCGGAAATCGCGCGAGCCGAACTTGCCCACCTCCGATGGAAACTTGCCCGAGCACTACGCGAGTACCAGGTCTTCAAGCACAGCCACATCTTCGATCCGGCGATCGCGTCCGGCTCACCTTCCCTTGCCGAGGCAGGTCGGCGCTTGAAGATCGACTGTATCGCCGGCGGTGAGACGTTTTTTCGTTACGTGCGCTTTTGGAGCAGCAAGGACGTGGTCGCGAATTGGGGCGAGTTCAGGGCCGCGACGCGCGACCTGGGCCGAAATTTACGGGATCATGTCTCGTCTGAAGGTACACAGATCAGGCTGCTGCTGGCCGAAGCGACTAAGCGCGGCTTGGTTTCGGCGCGTGAAGATCGCCTGCAGGCGTGAGTCGTCGAGGGCGCTTCGCTTCAGTCTTTACACCGGGCTGACGCTGGTTCAGCCAAGCACCACTCAGCTTACGGCTGGAACAAGGTCGGAACGATCCTCTCCGGCTCACTGAGGCAAGGGTGTCGAGCGCGCGATCGGTGCGGTCCCGAATAGGTGGCACTGTACCCTCCGACGGCACGAGCGGGAAAGCAGGCAAGCCAACGCGACCGGCAGGCCTACCAGCCATGGCGCAAGCCACACCAACGCGATAACGACGAGAATGGAAGGCACAGCATCCCCCCGGCACACGGTAGCGAACCGCCCGACGCACTCACGCTGCGCACCTGCGTGCAGCGGTGCGTACAATGCGTGGCACTCTCGGCCGTTCCCGCAGTTCTAGAAGTTTCGAGACTAAATCAAAACGATACGATTTCGTCCGCAATGGACTCGCGTGCTCGCCTGTGAGCTGTTGCTCGACATTTTCAAGCTGGCGGCAAGCGCCCCGGGCGTGGTAGCAGAAGACAACCGCGTCGACCTGCCCCCAGGCTGCGCCGCGGCCAGGGTCGGGGGTGCGAGGTGGACCCGCTTTAGCATTCCCCGGCCCGTTCTGCGCATATGGCGGATAAGGCCTACGACGGTCCGGGCTCAGGTCGATAAACGCGATGTCGCGCCCGTTGATCAACGGGTGCATGCCGGCCTGAGCCGTCTGCTGGCTGCCCATGAGGATGAAGTTGCGATAACCCCGGCCAGGTTTCTGGCACTGGTCGCGAGCACTGCTAGGCTATGCCGAACTTGGCAAACGGGCTGCGGCAACCGTCATCGCCGATGAAGGTGACTAGCTGAAGGCGCGACCAGCTCGCGCTTTGACGACAGCTGCATGGGTGCAGGGCCGGGCGACGCTTGTTCGCCCATCAACATCCATCGCGTCTTCGGCGGGAAATTGAGCTGCGCTCCGCTGCGCGGTCCTATGGACAACGGAGAACCTGCCGCGCAGCTGATGCGGTGTGCCGCTGCTCGCCGCGTTGATGACGCTGGGCGCAGCCAGCGGGGTCGAGCGGGCGATCCGCAATGTCGGCCCGCCCGGCATCCGACAACCCGCCTGGCTCGTCTAGGTGCTCGGCGACGTCGTCTCGTACACTGGCCTGGTCGAAATGTCCTTGTGGCAGCGACGAGATGCCGAAGCTCATAAGCGGCTGATGGTGCTCGACGTGGCAGTGATGATGGGACCTGCTGCCGGCCACGTGCTCGCGCCGAAGCTGGATGTGCGGCCGACGATGACCGAACCGCCGTCTCTCGCCCGCCAGTTCGCGCAGGCGTACCTGCAGGGCTGCATCATCCGGCTTGACCGAGCGGTAGCGCATACTCGTGCGATCTGCGCTCACGACGCGGCAAGCACGCCGCTCGCTGATGACGAACGCGACTTGAACATGCGCGACCGCCTCCCGCTGATGGGCCGCACCCACTACCTTTCTGACAAGAGATCCTTCAAACCCGCGTTGTCCAGTATGGCGTCGGTCGAATGCCACCTCGGCATGGCGTTCTCGCCTTCAAGCGCCCGGAGCCACTTCGCCTCCGACGCTTCAATACTGCCATACTTGGCCCTCTATGCGTGATACGTCGCCCTCGACATCCCGTAACGGCGGCACAGGTCCAGCGCTACCGCGCCCGTCTCAGCCTGCCGGTGATCTGCTCTTCGGAAAGCCGCTTCCGTGTCATTCAATCGTCTATTCTTGTGATGTCGGCCCCCACCTCACAATTAGCAAGAGAACGGGGCCACGTTGAAGCTCGCCTCATGCTCGGATGGAACGCCGGAGGATCGTCAGAAAGAACGTGCATGATCATTCTCCTTAGCCTAAGCTGAACGAGAATAAGAAAAGGGGCAGGCATGTGACTCGTACGGTGTCCGCAGTAATCCTGACATACAACCGTCGATCACTGCTCACCGAGTGCCTAGCGGCAGTTCACCGGCAAAGCCGCCCGGTCGACCACGTTCTAATTATTGATAATGGCGGAACCGACGGTACAGCGGAGTGGCTGGTGGAAAACTGGTCCGAGCGAGTAGAAGTGTACCGCTTACCATGCAACCGCGGCTCGGCGGGTGGCTTCCATGCCGCCATGCGCATCGGCTACGAGCGCGGGGATGACGCAATCTGGCTAATGGACGACGACGTGATCCCGGCCACAGACGCGCTCGAACGCTTGCTCAATGCTAGGGAGACGTTGAAGGCGCACGGCGTCGATGCTCCGTTTGTGCTGTCGACGGCACGAACGCCGGAGGGATTGCTGACCAACGTGCCCGAGGTTGACCAAACGCTGAACAGCATCTCCTACCTGCAGTGGCCAATGATGCTGAGCGAGGGAATGGTGCCAGTCCGCCGCGCCACTTTCGTCTCCATCCTGCTTAACCGGGAGGTGCTGCGCGAACATGGCTTGCCCTTGGCCGACCTATACATGTGGGTGGAAGACACGGAGTTCACGGACCGGGTTACCCGAACCGCGCCAGGCTTTATGGTTGGAAAAAGCAAAGTCGTCCACGCACGCTCCATCCCCGGCGCGCTAGACATCCGGACGGAGCGCGACCCAGTGCGGCTGCGCAACCACTATTTTCTGCGCAGGAACTGGATGTACCTCACGCGTCGCCGGAGCAAATGGCAGATAACGGGGCGTCGCCTGTTTCAGGAGGTTCGCTACGCAACAAAGCTGCTAGTCACCGGAGATCGGCACAGAGCATGGACTGTGTTGTCAGGTGCATGGGCCGGCCTGTTCTTCAAGCCTGCACTCATAGGCGTCGAGAGCCCGTGCGACCTCGACAATCTTCGCGTAGTCGGGCCGGCTGCATCCTGTGTCGCTACTCAGGCTCCCGCGGCGACAGCCTGATGCCCAGGGCTCGCGGCATATCTCAACCTTTGGTTCGATAAAAGAAGGTCGGGGCGGCCCACCCACCGATCAACGGCCAGCTCGCGTCCTTGTTGGAGACGACCGTCACAGGCAACGGCCAGTCGATTCCGAGCATCGGGTCGTCATAACGCACCCCGCCCTCCGCCTCCGGCGCGTATGCGGCCGATACCAAGTAGGTGATCTCCACGTCGTCCGTTAGCGACTGGAAGCCGTGGGCGAAGCCGGGCGGGACGTAGAGCTGCCGGCCGTTGCCAGCGGACAGCTCGAAGCCCTCGTGGCGAAGATAGGTGGGTGAGCCGCCGCGCAGGTCGACAATGACGTCCAGGATGGCGCCGCGCACGCATCGGACGAGCTTCGCCTCTGTGTGCGGCGCGCGCTGGAAGTGCAGTCCGCGCACCGTTCCCTTGCGTCTCGACGCTGACACATTTGCCTGGAGATAGTCGCCGACGAGACCCCGCTCGCCGAACTCGTCGCGCGAGAAGCTCCGGGCGAACGAGCCGCGCTCGTCGCCCCGCGGCTCCAGCTCGACGATCCAGGCGTCGGTCAGCTCGGTGGGCAGGAACTTCACGCGAGCTCCATTTAACCCGCCGGGATCGGCCGGCCGAAGCGCGCGCGCTGCTCGGCGTAGAGCCGGTCGATGATTCGCCCTTCGGGGATGCGGACGTCCGCGAAGACCAGCGCCTGGTCGCGCCTGACCGGGCGCGTCACGGTGGAGCCCAGCGCGAGGCCCAGCGGCAGCAGGTCGTCCGCGTCGATGCGGTCACTGTTTTCCGCCACGCCATAGGCTTCGAACCCGCCGAGCTGGTCGATTACCGTTCCCGGCGCCAAGTCCGTCTTGGCGACGGCGATCACGCCCACTTGCGGCCCGGCGAGCGGCGTCAGCACGGCGTCCCCGAACAGCGCGGCGCGCGCGATCGACGTGGGTACCTCCAAGTGGCAGAGATGGTAAGGGGTATAGAAGCAGTAGTAGGGGCCGTCGCCCATCTTGTAGTACCGCAGGAAGTGCTGCTGCCGGGGATCGTCGTGCGTCCCCAGCACGAAAACTCCGCCCCCGGGCCGCGCGCCCACCACGTAATCGACGAGGCCGTGCTCCGACGCGTCCAGCGTGTCGGCGAACGCCGACACCGTCTCCTCTAGCGGGACCAGCGGTGCATAGGGATCCCCGCCCGAGAAGTCGGGACCCAGCATCCCGCGCCGTGCGACCCGGAAGCCCGTCCCGTTGGCGACAATCGCCTGCTCGAAGGAAATTTTTGTCCCGTCGGCGAAGGAGGCCGCCATGGCCGGGTTCTGGTCCCACTTGGCCGCGAACGCCTGCTGCGTGGCCGGAGTGCGGTACGGGTCGTGTAAACCTTTCATGTTGCCGCACAGCACGGGCTTGACGCCGAGCCCGACGACGAAGCGGTAGAGGTTCATTTCCACGCCGGGCTGGTCACCGTCCGAGAAGCTGTAGATCACGCCGGCGGCGTCCGCCTTGGCCTTCAGGATCGGCCCGACCGTGCCGTCGAGCTCCGCGTTCATGTGGACCACGTGCTTGCCCGCCTCGATCGCCGCCAAGACGACCCGAGCGGCGTGGTCGAACGAGCCCGTCACCTCGACAACCACGTCGACGCCGTCGGCCTGTGCCAGGCCGATCGCGTCCTCCGTGGCGACAGCCAAGCCAGCACCGAGCGCCTCCTCGATCCTCGTGCGACCCGCCCGCAAGACCGGCTCGATCCCGACGTCCGCGAAAGCGCGGACGGCGCGCTCGATGTGCCGGTTCGCGATCCCCGCGATCCGCATCCCCCGGGTCGCGGTGACGACCTGCCGCACAATGGCCGCACCCTGCGTCCCGGGGCCGACTAGGCCCACGCGGATCGGGCGGCCTTCCACCTCGCGGTGCCTCAGCGCCGTGTCCACCAGAATCATCGCGAGCTCACTCCCAAACCTTCCAGGGTGCCCCTCTGGCCCATTGCTCCTCGAGCACGTGGCGGTCGCGCAAGGAGTCCATGCTCTGCCAATAGCCGTGGTGCGGGAAGCCGGCGAGCTTGCCGCGCTCGATCAGCCGCGCCATCGGCTGGTCCTCCAGAACCGTGTCGTCCCCGTCGATGAGGTCCAGCAGCTCGGGCTCGCAGACGAAGAAGCCCCCGTTGATCAGGCCCCCGTCGGCCGCCGCCTTCTCGCGGAAGCCGCGCACGTGCAGGCCGTCTTCGCTCAGGTGCAGCGCGCCGTAGCGGCCAGGCTGGACGACGGCGGTGAGAGTGCACCAGGCATTCGAGCCGCGGTGGGCGGCCAGCAGCTTGTCCAGGTCTACGTCGCTCAGGCCGTCGCCATAAGTCAGGCAGAACGTCCCCTCGTCCAGCAGGTGGCGGGCGCGGCGCAGCCGCCCCCCGGTCATCGTTTCGCCGCCCGTGTCAATCACCGTCACGCGCCAGTCCTCCGCGACCGCCTGCGCCCACTCGACGCCGCCCGACTTGAGGTCAATGGTGAAGTCGCACTCGTTGGCGCGGTAATTAAGAAAATAGTCGCGGATATACTCGACCTTGTAGCCGCCGAGCACGACGAAGTCGCGCAGCCCATAATGGGCGTAATACTTCATGATGTGCCACATAATTGGCCGGCCGCCGATCTCTACCATAGGTTTCGGCTTGACGGCCGTCTCCTCGCTTAGTCGCGTGCCGTATCCTCCGGCTAGCAGCGCTACCTTCATGCGTTCCCCCCGCTTCCGTTCCCGCGCGCCCCCCGCGCTCGCTCCCGGTCGACGCCGTAGCCCCGCGCGGGGCGGCGTATCAATGACCTATGCAAACCTCCCGCGGTTCCGATACGAGGCGATCTGCTCCAGCGTGACATCCCGCGCGTCCGCGCCGGACCCGACGCGCTTGTGCCAGTCCACGATCCAGTCCAGCGCCTCCGCCAGCCGGAGCCTCGGGCGCCACCCCAGCACCGCGCGCGCCTTGGAGCAGTCGAGCCGCAGCAGGTGCGCCTCGTGCGGCGACCCGGCGACCTGCTCGAAGATCGCCATAGGCGCATCGCCCCAGCGCTCGCGCATCCGTTCCACGATCCACGACACGGCCCGCGCGTCCTCGTCCAACGGCCCGAAGTTCCAGGCGTTCGACACCTCCGCGTCGCCTGCCATCAGCCGCTCCGCGATCAGGAGGTAGCCGCCCAACGCTTCCAAGACGTGCTGCCAGGGCCGGACTGCGCCGGGGTTGCGGATGACGGGGGCCTCCCCGCGCTCGAACGCGCGGACGAGGTCGGGGAGTAGGCGGTCCACCGCCCAGTCGCCCCCGCCCACGACGTTGCCCGCTCGGACGGACGCCAGGCCGGTGCCGCCGCCCGCCATTGCGTCTGGGGGGAAGAAGGAACGCCGATACGCGGCCACCGCAAGCTCGGCCGCGCCCTTGCTGCTGCTGTACGGGTCGAAGCCGCCCATGGAATCGCTCTCACGATAGGGCCAGACCCATTCGCGGTTCTCGTAGCACTTGTCGGTCGTCACGCACACGAACGCGCGCACGCCGCCTAGCCGCCGCGCCGCGTCTAAGAGGTGGACGGTCCCCATGACGTTGGTGGCGTAGGTTTCGACCGGCTGCAGGTAGGAGGTCCGCACGATCGGCTGGGCTGCAAGGTGAAACACGACCTCCGGCCGGGCGCGCGCCACCGCGGCGTCGACCACGGCGGGGTCTCGGATGTCGCCCTCCACATGGTCGACCAGCTCCGCCAACCGCGACCGGTCGAACAGGCTGGGCTCGGTCGGGGGCGGGAGCGACAGGCCCGTCACCTCCGCGCCGAGCCGATGCAGCCAGAGTGCTAGCCAAGCCCCCTTGAAGCCGGAGTGGCCGGTGACGAGCACCCGCCGCCCGCGCCACGCGTCCCCCTCATTCGTCTTGTTGGGCAAACGGAGTGCTCCTTTCTGAGCGCGCCGACGGCGCGGGGCGATGCATCGATCGCACAGACGGCGTTCACCGTCGAGGAGCGGGTCAGCGACGGCCGAGGTGCTGGCACGCGGGAAGAACGCGCTGATCCGCGCCGGGCACGGCGGCAAGCTTTTAGAGAGCACCGTCTTAGCCGGCTATGTCGTGTGAAGGATCCGGCGTTCCTGCATCATATGACTTGACCCCCGTTTTCTCCTCCAACTGGAGCTAGAGTCCGAGTGTTCGAGCATGGCGGCCGGGATCACCTCGCCGCGGCGGAGGTACCGGCCGGGATAGCGAAGGCAGCATAGCTGGAGCGCAAAGCCGAGCCGGGTTCCGGGCGTCCGTGCGGTCACGACGCCGGCGAGTTCGCCCGTATCGAGCGTGTGGACGCGGACCACCGTTCCCTCATCCGTCGGGAGCGCAAGCAGTGCCGCCCGCTCCCGCTCGGTCATCGGCACGCGTGCGGGCATGGTCGCGCTCCTCAGAAACCTCTTGCCATATGCTAGGCCGGTGAAAGAGGATTGTGAGAGGGTCGCTTGCTCGCGCGCGCCTGCGTCGCCTGATCGCTTCCAGAGCCGCTCGTTCGTGAAAGGGGGATCATGTCAGCCGAAGAGCTTGGACGGTTGCGGGACATGGTCGCGAGCGCCGAGCCGACTCTGGGGCCGGGCTTCCGGAACGAGGGCGACTCCGTCGGCCGGCCCTTGCCGCCGCTGGTCCGCGAAGATGCCGACCCGGAGCTCTGCAAGCTGGCGCTCGAACGGGTCGCCCGCCATGTCCAGACCGCGCTGCGCGAGCTCGTCAGCGAGGATCGCGAGAAATGGGGCGAGGTCTTCGACTTTCAGGCACTCAAGGTCGAGTGACCCCGGCGCTATACCTCGCCGGCTACGCCCGCGTGTCCAGGGGCGACGAGCAGTCGAATGCAGTGCGGACGGCGGCGCTGACCAGGGCGGGCTGCAGGCGCCTGTTCGAGGAGGCGGCTGGCGGGGGCCGCTGGGACCGGCCGGTGCTCTACAACATGCTGAGCCTCCTTCGGGAAGGCGACGTCGTGGCGGTCTGGAAGCTCGGTCGGCTCAGCCGGTCGCTAAAAGACCTGTTGCACATCATGGAGCGGATCGGGGCGGCGGGCGCGGGTTTCCGGTCGCTGACCGAGGGCATCGACACGACCACGCCGGCGGGTCGCACGATGATGCGGATGATCAGCGCCTTCGCGGAGATCGAGCGTGAGATGATCCGCGAGCGCACCAGCGCCGGACTCGCTCAGGCGAGGGCCGAGAGCCGCGTGGGTGGGCGAAAACGCAAGCTGACGGAGCGGCAGCGGGCCGAGATCGCCGACCGTGTCACCTCCGGTCGAAAAGCCGCGACGGAGATGGCGCGCATCTTCGGGGTGAGCCAACTCATCGAGTCGCGGATCGTGGCCGAAGCGAGAGCCAAGGCCGAGTAGATGGCGATCACCTGGACGGAGAGAGACGAGGCAGTGAGCGCAGGCACTCAACGAACTCCGACGCATGCACGACACCGGCGGCCATTCGATTATAAGTTCGGCCGAGCTGTTCAGCGCTTCGGGGCCGACGGTGCGTCGAACGCTCGCGCGCGGTGCGCGCGGGGAGGGCAGCGCCAAGGTCCGCCAAAGGGACTTGCCCGGCCTGGTCAGGGTCCTAGACAAGAGTCGAACAGGGCGGGGGCAAGATAAATGCGCAAGCTGTTGATGGCGTCCATGCTGGCGAGCGTGTCGGGCGCGGCGATCGCCGGGGACAAGCCGCTCATCCAGCCCGCCCCCGCCTGGGTCGAGCCGGCGCCTCCGATCGAGACCGCCAAGCTGACCGGGGACTCGCCCGTCCTCGTCACCCTCGACCACCAGGACAAGATCGAGGGCGACGCCGCCTGGTCCTACGCCGACGTCGCGACGCGCCTCGCCACTCCCGACCTCGTTACCCGGTCGGGAACGCTGAACCTCCCCTGGAACCCGGCCAAGGGCGACCTGATCGTGCACCGGGTGGAGATCCACCGCGGCGCGCAGGTGATTGACGTGCTCGGCACCGGCAAGCAGTTCGAGGTGCTGCGGCGCGAGCAGGGAATGGAGCAGCTCCAGCTTGACGGGCAGCTCACCGCCAGCATGACGATCGACGGCCTGCAGGTCGGCGACGTGCTGCGGGTCGCGGCGTCGGTGACGCGCAAGGAGCAGGCGTTCGCGGGCAAGACGCAGACCGCCGTCCTCCTGCCCCAGGCGCCGTTGCGCGCCGGCTTCGCACGCGCGCGTGTCCTCTGGCCGAGAGCCGAGGAAGTCCGCTGGAAGGCGTACCTCGACGGCGCCAAGCCGGTCGAGGCGGAGGCCGGCGGCTATCGGGAGCTGACGATCGCCGGCCTCTCACCCAAGGCGGCCGACCTTCCGGCCGACGCTCCCGCGCGGTTCCACCGGCCGCCTCTTCTCGAAGCGTCGAGCTTTCCCGATTGGGCGGCCGTTTCGAGGACCATGGCTCCGCTCTACGCCACCAAGGGCGCGATCTCGCCGGGAAGCCCGCTCGCCGCCGAGGTGGCCCGGATCGCGACCGCGACGACCGATCCGACCAGGCGCGCCGCCGCCGCCCTCGAACTCGTGCAGGAGAAGGTGCGCTACTGGCTGAACGGGCTCGGCAACGGCAACTACGTCCCGCAGTCGCCCGAGCGCACCTGGGCGTCGCGTTACGGCGACTGCAAGGCGAAGACGCTCCTCCTCCTCGCCGTGCTGCGCGAGCTCGGGATCGAAGCTGAACCGGTCCTCGCGAGCATGCAGCTGGGCGACCTGCTGCCCAACCGCTTGGCGGGGCCCGGCGCGTTCGACCACGTGCTGGTACGTGCGACGATCGGCGCCGACACCTACTGGCTGGACGGGACGGGCGCGGGCGCCCGCTACGCCGACCTCGGCGACACGCCCCCGCTACGCTGGGTGCTGCCGCTGAGAAGCTCGGGCGCGGAGCTCCTGGCGGTACCCGCACGCGCACCCGCGTACCCCAAGATCGCGGTCAAGCTCGACCTCGACCAGAGCGCCGGCATCGCGCTGCCCACCGTCGTAAGCGCCGCAATCACGCTGCGCGGCCCCGCCGCGGAGGCGATCGGGCTGGCTAAGAGCCAGGGGAGCGAGGAGCAGAAGCGGGACGCGGTCGGCTCGATCGTCGCCAGTCTGCTCGGCCGGGAGGTGGCCGTGTCGACATACGATCTCGCCCATGATCCGATCGAGGCCGTCGCGACCGTCAAGGCCACGGGCCTGGCGACCTCGCCTTGGCGGTTCAAGGACGGCCGCTACCGGACGACGCTCGACCGCACCGTGTCCGAGCTCTCGTTCGAGCCGGACCGCACGCGCCCCGCCTGGCGCTCAATCCCGGTCGCCACCGGCGCACCCGACGCGATGGAGTTCGTGACGCGCGTCCGCCTTCCCGCCGAGCTGAATGGGTTCGGGCTGGAAGGTGACGCCGAACTCGCCGACACGCTCGGCGGCACCAGGGTGGAGCGCAAGGCCGCGCTCGCCGGCGACACGATTGCGATCGAGGAGCGCGTCACGAGCACGGGCGCGGAGGTGGCGCCCGCGAACGTGCCGGCCGCCCGCGCGCGGGTGGCGCTCGCGAAAGCGCGGCTGCTTCGTGCGGTCGCGCCCGCGGAACTGCCGAAGCGCTGGACGTGGGCGGAGCAGGGCCGCCGCACGGGCCGGTTCAAGCCCATCCTCGCCGCGTATGCGCAGGCGATCGCCGGAAACCCGGACGAGGTCTCGAACTACGTCAACCGCGCCAACTTCCTGATGGGCGTGTTCGACTGGAAAGGTGCGCTGCCCGACCTGGACAAGGCGGTGGCGCTCGATCCGACCGCGGCCAACCACCTCCAGCGCGCCCGTGTCCACCGTGTTCTCGGCCGGACCGTCGAGATGGTCGCCGACGCGCGAGCGGCGCTGGCGGTGGAGCCCGCCAGCTGGGCGGCGCTCGAACTGCTCGGCAAAGAGGACATCCGGGCGGGACGCCGCGACGCGGCGCTCGCGCGCGTCCAGGAGCGCATCGACGCGGGCGGCGAGGACAAGGACGACATGGTCATGTTGAAAGCGGAGCTGCTCTCGCGCACCGGCGACGGCGCCGCCGCGGTGGCGGCCCTGGACGAGGCGATCGCCGCTGGCCCCGGCTCCCCTGCCCTCCTCAACTCGCGGTGCTGGATCAAGGCCAAGCACAGCCTGGCGCTGGACACCGCGCTCAAGGACTGCACCCGCTCCATCGAGCTGAGCGACGCGGCCCAGGCGGCGCTCGACAGCCGAGCCCTGGTCTACTTCCGGATGAACCGGATGGAGGACGCGCTGGCCGACCTCGGCGCCGCGTTGAGCATCGACCCCCACCAAGCCGCAAGCCTGTACCTGCGCGGCGTCGTCCTGAACCGTCTCGGGCGAGGTCCGCAGGCGAGCGCCGACCTTGAGGGTGCCCGCATCATGGCGCCTCTGATCGCGGCCGAGTACAAGGCATTCGGGGTTGCGCCTTAAGCGCCTTCACTTCCAAGCCCATCCAGGCCGGCTCTTATGACGTCGGAGTGTTCTCGCCCTAGCCGAGCAGATCGAAGAACCGACTCTCCGTCAGCGTAGGCACGCCTGCAGCCGACCCGACCTTACTGTAGACGAAGTAGCGGATGCCGCCCTCGTCGACGAAGCCGTCATACTCCAGCCGCTGTACGCGCCCGCCATTGTCACCCGTGATCGCGACGGTACCTTGATTGGGCAGGTTGAGGACGCGGTCGCGCCCGAAATCGACCACGCCGTCACCGTTTGCGTCGAACAGCAGCTCGGTCGTGACCAGAACGTCGCCGGTCCCGAAGTCCACGATACGGTCGCGCCCCGTGTCGCCGTCAATGTCAAACATGAAGACGTCCGCACCGGCACCGCCGCTCAAGATGTCGTCACCGCGTCCACCCTCCAGAAGATCGCGGCCTGCCCCGGCCGAGAGCCGGTCCGCCCCATCATACCCGTAAAGGAACTCGTCAGCCGCCGTGCCTACCAGCGTGTCGGCGCCGAGCGTTCCCCAGCTCTGGCCAGCGGCGGGATCGACCTCGAGACGGTTGGAGCCGAGCTCCGTCTCACGAAGCAGTGTGCCGCGCTTGCCCAGCCGCAGCACGCAATCGGCCATGCCATCGCCGTCGCCATCGATCTCGACCAGCGTCGCGCGACCCTGAACGCGCGACCGGCGGCTAGGCTCTCGCGCGCGGCGAGCAGATGGCCGGTCAGCGCGTCGAGCGTACCTGTACCGTCGTCCAGCGGGCGCATCTCGCCCGCGCGAGGGTAGAACAGCGCCGCCTCGACCTCGACATGGTCGCCCATGAGCGAGCGGACCGCGTAGCTGTACAAGCAGCGCTGGAGTTCGCTCCCGCCGTCGAGCTGGACCGGGCTCTTGGGGCACTTACCGCCCTTGTAGTCCACCACCCGCGCGCGGGCGCCGCAGTCCGAAACATCGAGCCGATCGATATAGCCGGAGATCCGGAACCCCGCGCCTGGGACCTCGACGACGCCGTCGGCAGCACTCAACCACGCGTCAGATGGCCAGAAACCCTCTAGCTTCTCCGGAGGCGTCCACAGATGAGCTTAGTCGAGGGTGCTCTCACGTAGTATGAAACATCGCCGTACGTCACAGATCCATAGGAGCACGAGAAGCTGTCGCGCCACCAACCGCCGCCGCCACCGGTTGAGCCGACTTGGCCTCCTCCTCGAGCACCTCCAGCGTTACAACTTTTGCTGGATCAGAAAACCAAGCCCGCCTCAACCCGCTGATTGGGTTTGAATCTCAACCCCTTGCAGCTATGTTTTGGACCTTCCAGCATTGGTCAATGTCAAATAGATAAGCGGAGCAAGCATCACTGCTAAAGAGAAAAGTGATAGAAACGGTGAGTCGAACATGAAGATTTTTCGGAAGAAGTAGGACCCCGCGAGAAGATATCCGCTCGCTGTGTAAAATAGGCTTATGCCGACGAGAAGCCCAAAAATCGGCTTTTGATAAGTCACACTATCTTCCTCCTAGCAAATTGACATATCGCTCGAACCGTTTTCTGTCCCGTTCTTCGCGAATGTTGTTGTTGAATGATGTTTCACCAAACCCTCTTACTAGGAAGTAAAAGGTGTATGAAACAAGATTACAAGTGAAAGAGGCGCGACACTCTGCCTGCATGTTTTTAAGAAAACGATTGTCGCAGGTTCGTTGATTAACTTCAGATGAAGCGTAACATATATCATGTGCGTCGCATGCTTTAAAGATTGGAGCTGAAATTCCCCCGGAAGGGCCGCAGCCGTTCGGCTGCGACTGGTCCAGTGGGGCCCTTTGCGGCCGGTCACCGACGGGACGAGCCAGTCGAAAGCTGGTTTGGAAAGTGGGAGGAACCCATCGAGAATTCGCTGTGACTACGACGTCCTGACCAATGGTCTCCGTCGGAATGGAGCCAGTAGGGACAAAGTAGCCTCCCGTGAGGGTCGCCGTCAGGTTAGCCGCCGCTCCAGGTCGAGGCGCATCCGTTAGGCTCATAGCAATAGACATTCGATAGCTCGCCTCGAAGTCGCGCCCGGTGCCTGCGCTTCCATCTTGCGTGACCTTTTCAACGCAGAACGTCTCGATACGCGTACCACAGGTGCCGCTTGGATCCGTCTTGTTCACCGGATCGTTGCCGACATAGGCATAGATGTTCATGCCGTCGGCGTAGCCGATCGGGTCCGCCTGCATGAACCGGCCCAGCTGCGGCGAGTAGGCCCTGGCCTTGTAGTGGTACAGGCCCACCTCGGGCAGCCACGCCTGGCCCGTGTACCCGAACCGCCCCGCATGCCCCGCGTTCGGCCGGCCCGCCGCCTGCTCGTCAGGCATTCCATACTCGTCGTAGCGGTTCACCGCCAGCGCCTGCGCCGACCCGTCCGACACCGCGACGACCGAGCCCCGCTCGTCCGCGTGGAGCCAGCGCCGGCTGTTCGCGTCCGCGCCCTCGTACCACACCAACGGCTCGTCCGGGCTCGCGCCGTGGATAAAGCGCCGGAGCACCGCCCCATCGCTCGCCGACTGCTCGGTCACTAGCCGGTCGCCCTCGTAACGCAGGAGCGTCGACGATGCGCCAAGCAGGTACAGCCGGTCCAGAGGATCGTACACGAACCCGCCGCCCGTCGACGTGCCGAGCTTGTTGTCGGCGGTGTAGCCGTACTGCACGACCTGCGTCGTCGCCTGGTTGTTGGTCGACTTGGTCAGGTTGCCGCGCACGTCATACTCAAGCATGGCCGGGCCCGCCGCGCCGTACTGGTTCAGCTTGTTGGCTGCGGGATAGGCGCGGTCCACGTTCCGGTGCCCGCGATAGGCGTAAGCGTCGGTGCCGGTCGTCGCCTCGCGGATCTCGCCCGCGGCCGAGCGCTTGAAAGTGCGCGTGAAGTCATACGTCGTGCCCGACAGGTTGTGGTGGAGCCTCGTGAGCCAGGGCTCCGTTCCAGACGTACCATATCCCCAGGTGGTCGACGCGCCGTTACCGCGCGCGAGCGACGTCCGCCTGCCCAGATTGTCGTATCCATAGGTCGCCAGCACGCCTACGCCCGTCGTCGCCCCGTTCTCGCGCACCCGCCACAGGTCGCCGGTCGCGTGCCAGTCGTAGTTGACGCCGAACCCGCTGGCGCTGGGCCCCCAGCCGATCCGCGTGCGCCGGCCCGCCGCGTCGTACTGGTAGGTGAGCGAACCCGCCGCCTGGTTGCTCGTCTCCTCCACGAGTCGTCCGAGCGCGTCGTACCTGAAACCGAGAAGCTGCCCGCGGCTGTCGTTCGCTTCCGTGAGGCGGCCCAGATTGTCGTACTTGTACGCGACGTTCGTCTCGTTAGCGACGCCGGTCGCCGCACCGGGCCGGTTCTTGCCCGTGGTGCGGCCCAAGTCGTCGCGCGGGAGGCCAATCACCTTGCCGTCGCGCTTCCTGATCTCCGTCACGCGAGACTCGGCGTCGTAGGTCACGCGCTCGAACGAGATATCCGGGTAGGTGGTCTGCCAGGGTCGCTCGAAGCCGTCGGCGACGAACTGCGTGACGTTGCCGCGCGCGTCCTTCACGCTCTCCGCCCGCCCGTTCACGCCGTAGACGGTCGTCTGCGTGTCCTGCACGAGCGGAGTGCCCACGGCCGACCGCACGATCTCGAGCTCGTCGGCGATGGTGTACTTGTACTCTGTCACCCGGTCGGGTCCGTCCGTGCCCGCCGCCCCTGGAGCGCACGTCGCTGGCGCAGCCTGGACGAGTTGGGTCTTGTTCATGCGCTGGATGACGCAGGTGAGCCGGTTCGCGGCATCGTACATCATCTGCTGCGCGGAGAAGACCGTGCCTTCCGACGAGTCGGTGCCGCCCATCGACATCCGCTCGAAGATCTTGCGGCCCAGCACGTCGTATCCGGTCGTGACCCGCTGAAGTTCGGCGAACCCGGTCCCGTCCGCGTTCGCGGTGCCGACCCGCATCTCCTCCACCTGCCCGTCGCCGTTGCGCTTGTAGAAAACGGCCCGCGGCAGCAGCGTCTTTCCGCTGGCCGTGCCGTCCGGATCGGGGCTCGTCACCTGCTCCACCTCCCGCGCGGCGTTGTAGCGAAGCCGGGTGATGTCGTTGAACGTGGTGGTGTTCGCCAGCGGACCGTCGACGTAGTTCCGGTTGCCGACCCCGTCGTATCCGAAGGTCGTCACCGCCATGGACGGGCTGGTGCCCGAGCCCGACGCCTCCGACGTCAGGAACAGGTTGTTGCCCATGTTCGGCTGACCATAGGTCATGGTGGTGCGGACCTCGTCGGCGGTGTTCGCGCACGACGCCGTGGTCGTGCAGGCCGACACCGAGGTCAGCCGCACCGCGGTCGTGGGCCCGGCGGTCACGCCGCCCGTGGCCGACTGCTTATAGTAGGGCCGCAGGTCCGAGTAGACGAACCGGGTTTCCGGACGCACCGCGCCCGCCGTCGGCGCAGGCAGCATGACCGAGGTCACGCCGCCATGCACAGGGTGGTATTGGTAGTTGGTGACCTTGCCGAGCGCGTCGGTGGTCGTGGTCGGCTTGTTGCACGACTTCGGGTTCGCGCAAGTGTCGGGATAGTCGGCGTAGGTGTTGATCTCGGCGAGCGCGGGCTGGCCCGCCTTTGCGATCGGGATGATGCGCGTGCGCTCGACGTTGCCGCGCGCGTCCGGCGTGTACTCGGTGCGTACGCCCGTGGCCGAGACGCTCGCCCTCATGCGGCCGGAGTCGTCGTACTCGAACTTCTCGAGCCGCCCGACCGCGTCGCGCTGCGCCTCCACCACGCCCTTCAGCACGTTGCTCGTCAGAACCTGAGAGTGGCTGAGCGGGTCGGTGATGGTCGTGGTCATGAGCGAGCCGGAAAGGCTCCACACGTAGCCCCATCCGTTCTGCCCATTGGACACGCTCTGCACGCGGCCGTCCGTGCCGTAGTTGTACGTCGTCGTGTCGGCGGAAGCGCTCCGCGGGCGCTTGATGCCGACAAGGCGGCCGGCTTCCCCGGTGGTGTAGCGCGTGACCCGGCCCGCGGCGTCGGTCACCGTCTCCTGGTTGCCGCTCTTGGCGTAGGTGACCGTGGGCCAGGCCTGGGTCAGGCCCGTGCAGGCGTCGGCTACCGGATCGCAATAGTCGACGGAGTTGTTGATCGCGGTGACGCCCGAGATCTCGTACCAGTTGTTCGTGTCGTATGGATCGTCGGAGGCGTAGGCGTACTTGAGCTGGAAGCCCATGCTGCTCTGCACGCTCCGCAGCCGGACCACGTGGAAGACGGTGGGCGCGATCGTCGTGCCTACGTACGTCTCCTTTTCGTAGATGTCCGACTGGTAGGATAGGGTGATGATCTCGCCGCTGGGTTTGACGATCCTGCTGGCGAGGCCGATGAGCGAGTTGTTCCGGTAGTAGCTCGCCTTGTTCGCGGCCAGGGAACGGTCGAACGTGACGACCGTGCCGTCCGCCAGGGTGTAGGTGTAGGAACCGGACGCCTCGGTCAGGCTCGTCCCGTCGGCCTGCCGCGAAGCGAAAACCGGACCCGAAGACGTGTTCGTACGCGTGAACGTGCTCGTGCTGGAGCCCACGGTGATGGTGTATATGCTGCCGTCGATAACGCCGGTCGCCTCCGCGGACGCCATGAACTCGTGCCGCCAGCCCGATTCGACCCACCTGCGCACATGCGCCAGGCCGGAGTCGCTCGTTCCGATCGACAGGTCCACATCGGTCAGCTCGACACGGCCGTTGGCGAGGTTGACGCCGTTCGCGTCGATCGATGCGCGGGGCGCGGGAAGCGGAATATACGTGGTCTGCGCCAACGCGCCGCTCGAGCAGCTCGCGAGCAGCATGACGGCCGTCGCCTGCAGCCTCCGCCCCGGCATCCCCATCTTGGTCATCCCCGTTCCCCCGTTCAGTCGATGTCGCGCCCTCGGCGCCGATCAGTTCGTGAGGCCCTCGATCGCCTTCGCCGCCGCGCAGAGGTGGTCCGGACGCGCACCGAGCACGTCCTCGAAGCGCTCCTGCACCGCCCCGTTGCCCGACGCCGCCATCTTGCAGACGCCGTCGCGGTACGCCTTGATGCGCGTCGCCACCTCCCCGCACTCGGCCTTCTTGAACCCCTTCTCCGTCAGCGGGGTCGACAGCGACGACGGCACCACGACCGAGAAGTCGTGGTCCTTGTTGCGGGCGTCCTTGAACTTTCGGACGAAACAGACCGCTGGCCCCGACGCGGTGTCGGCCGGCTTGGCTGCGGGCGAGGCCGCCTGTGCTGCGGCGAGGAGCGATGCCAGGAGCAGGGTCATGCGAAATCCCCTTCTGAGGTTTTGAGGAACCGTTCGCCGCGCTACGGCGCGGGCACGATAGAGATCGAGTCGATCGCGACCGTGAGGTCACCCGCACTCGCGGTTCCCTCGATGTACAAGGTCCCGACGCTGGTGGTGGGCGTGAACGCTGCGGTCGTCACGCTCTGGAACGAGGTGGAACTCGGCGTGAAAGTACCGAGCGCGTTGTTGATGGCGGCCACGAAGATCGTGTCGGGGTTCCAGTTGGGCCGCTGCGCCATCCTGAACTTGACCACATATCTCGCGCCCGGTGTCAGGTTGCTCACGTTGAGCGTGATCGTGGCCTTGGCCGACGTCGTCGATTGCAGGAAACCGACCTGCGATCCGTCCGTCGCCGTCGCGAAAAACCAGGCGCTCCCGTTCGCGGCCACGCCCGAGTTGCCGCCGAAATACGTGCCCGCGACGCTCGGGTTGTATTGGAACCCGCCGGGCAGGCCGGCGACCGCGGGCTGCTCGAACGACCAGTTCACCACCGCGCCCGTCGAGGCCGTGGGCGTAGGTGTCGGAGTTGGCGTAGGCGTCGGAGTTGGCGTCGGCGATGGTGTAGGCGACGGCGTGGGCGTGGGCGTGGGCGTGGGCGTGGCTGTCACGCCGATGACCTTGAAGTTGGTCCGATTGCCCGCCTGGTCGTAAGTATAGGTCGTGCTGACCCCGCCGCTCGGCCCGCCCGACACGGAAGTGCCGATTAGCCGTCCGAGCGCGTCATAGGTGTAGGTGATGGTTTCAGCGCTGAGCGCGGCCGCCGAACACGACAGCGCGAGCACGGCCAAAGACAGCGTGCGACGCATGGTCTTGAACCCCCCTGTGCCCGGCAGGGATGAGGTCCATGCCCCAGACCTCGTCACCCCTGCGGATGGTGGAGCATCGCATTAACTAAACAATAAGCAACCAACAAAATGCAGGTCAGAGAACTTTCCGCGTTCAATACTTTCCGTTTCAGTTCGGTGACGCGGAACAACAGGCCTAAAGATCAGTCGACCGCAGCCCTTCGCGTCCACGACACCTGCGACACCCGCCGCCCGCCCGCATGCCGCTCGAGCTGCACGATAATGTCGACCACCTGCCCGATATAGGCCACCACGTCCTCGCGCCCAAGCCGCGAGCCCGACTGCAGGACCAGGAGCGCCAGCTGCTCCACCGCGCGCGCGGGCGTATCGGCGTGGATGGTCGTGAGCGAGCCGGGATGCCCTGTGTTGATGGCGCGAAGGAACGTGAACGCCTCACCGCCCCTCAGCTCGCCCAGGATGATCCGGTCGGGCCGCATGCGGAGTGACGCCACCAGGAGGTCGTCGGTGGTGACCGAGGCCTCGCCGAGCGCTCCCCTGACCGCGACCAGCCCGACCGCGTTGTCGTGCCGCAGCACGAGCTCGGGCGTGTCTTCGATGAGCAGCAGCCGCTCGTCGGGTCCGATCTCGCGGAGGAGCGCGTTGAGGAACGTGGTCTTGCCCGTCGACGTGCCACCGGAGACGATGATCGTCTTGCGCGCGCGCACCGCCGTGCGCAGGAACCCCGACCAGGCGTCCGCCTCGTAGAGCCGGGCGAGCTCGGCTTCCGCCGCGTCGTGCGCGTCGTTCCCCCGGGTGGCCGCGAACGCGCCCTGCACCTCGTAGTCGGACAGCCCCATGTCGGCGGACACGTGCCGGCGTATGGCGACCGCCATGGGTCCCCGGGTCGCAGGCGGCGCCACCACCTGCACGCGCGCGCCGTCGGGCAGCCTCGCGGCCAACAGCGGGTGCTCGCGGCTGATCCCCTGGTGCGTGACGCTCGCGACCTGGCGCGCCAAGCGCCAGAGCTGCGCCTCCGTCACCTCGGGCGCGTCGTGCCGCTCGATCGCGCCGCCCAGCCGCTCCACCCAGATCTCGCCCGGGCGGTTGACGTAGAGGTCGGTGACGTCGGGGCGCCGCATGTGCGCGAGCAGCGGCCCCAAGTAGATGTCGAGGTAGGACGCGGGCGCGTCGGCCATGTGTGCGGATCCCGCTACCGCCCGACCGCGGGCGTGCCGGAGAAGTCGAGGTCGCGCGCCACGAACACGTTCAAGGCCGCACCCTGGCGGACCGTGATCTTGGGGCGGAGGTCGTTGGGGATGAGCCCCTGGCCGACCGCGTTGTTGATCTGGCCGGTGGGCAGGCCCACGATCACCGAGCCGTCGCCGGGACGCGAGGCGAGGTTGACGCCGACGGTGAGCGCCGACTGCAGCACCGCGCCCGCGAACCGCTGGAGGAAGAAGGTGTTGACGCGCCCGGGCACGCCCGCCCCGCCCAGCCGGTCGGCCGCGGGCGAGCCGAGCGCGATCGCGACCCCGTCGGGGCGGATCAGCCTGGCCCAGGTGACCAGCACGCGGTTCTGCCCTGAGCGCACGTCCGACTGGTACTCGCCGATGAGCCTGGAGCCCCTGGGGATGAGCACGCGCCGCCCGTCGAACCCGCGCGCGTCCTGCGACACGACCGCGCGCACCAGCCCGGGCCGCGCGGTGTCGATCGGCGTCTCGAGCACGGCCGGAATAAGCGTGCCGACCGGCATGACGGTGGTGCGGTTGCGGATCGTGCTCGCGCGCGCGGCCGTGTCGCCGAGCGCAGA
Source organism: Sphingomonas lenta (assembly GCF_002288825.1). GTDB lineage: Bacteria > Pseudomonadota > Alphaproteobacteria > Sphingomonadales > Sphingomonadaceae > Sphingomonas > Sphingomonas lenta. The sequence continues at coordinate 33,878 of NZ_NSLI01000007.1, read as the reverse complement.
GGCCGGGGCGCCGCCCGTACGCGGTCGGCCGGCGGCCGTGGCGGGGCCGTCGGCGGCCACAGCCTCGCCCGGCCCCACGTCGATCACGAGCGCGGGCGCGCCGAGCCTCGCCGGCGGCGGCTCGGCCGGGGCCGCCGGCGCCTCCGGCGCTGGCGGGGGCACGGGCAGGATCACCGGCGCCGGGGCCGGAGCGGGCGGCGGCGGGGCGGGAGCGACAGGGGAAGGTGACGGGGGCACGGGCACAACCGGAGCCGGCGTCGTTACCACGGTGACCGTGGGCGGGGTCGGCACCGGCGCCGGCTCGGCTGGCACGACGAGCGGCGGCGGGGCTACGAACGCGTTCGTGCTCGCGCGCCCGGCCGCCGCGGTCGCGGTGCTCGCCCGCTGCCGTTGCGCGTTCAGGACTGCGAACAGCACTAGCGCGAGCAGCACCGCGACCGCGGCGATGACGGCCCCCGGCAACCCCGACCGGGGCAGCGCCACGACGGGCCGCGGGTCGCGCTCGGCCGATGCTTCCGGCGTGAGGTTCGGGTCGGCGACGCCGGCGCTCACCGGGCCGCTCTCGGCACCCGGCGCGTCGCCACCGCGCGCGCCTTGCCCAACCGGAACACGTACGCCCGGGCGGTGCCCTCGATGACGTAGTCGCCGCCCACCATGCGCCCGTTGACCAAGCCCTCGCGCCCGCCCGCGTCGACGGCGAAGATGGCGGGCAGCGCCACGTCGCGGGCCCAGCTGATGGTGGTGCGCTGCCCGTCGTCGCGCATGGCGGTCGGGAACAGCGCCTTCGTCCCCCGGAACCGGTACTCGCCGGCGGGCGCGGCGACCGTCGCCGTCGCCGCCGCCGGCTGCTCGCCCGGCGACGGCGCGATCGGCGGGTAGGTGAACCGCACCACGAACGGCGCAGGTTCGCCGGTCCCGCCGGCTTGCAGCAGGAACACGTAGCGGCGCTGGTCGGTGACGACGACCATGTTGGTGACCCCGGCGCGCCCGAGCGGTTTGACGACCAGGCGGTCGCCGCGCTTGTTCGCGGTCACCTGCCAACCCGCGCTGTCGCCCACGACCACGTTCTCGACCTGCTCGTCCGGCGACAGCTCCACCACGGTCGCGAACCCGGGCTCGGCGGCCAGCGTGACCACCTGGTCGGGGAAGAAGGTGACGGTCCGCACACGAGCGTCGGCGAGCGGGGGCGGGAGCGGCACCTGGCCGGCGACCGGCGCCGCGGTCGCCAGCGCCGCCGCGAGCCACGCGATCCTCACCGGGGGTCCGCCTGGACCGGTACCGCGGGCGGGGTCAGCGGCGAGCCCAAGGGCAGGTTGCTGAGCGGCACCTCGCGCGCGCGGAGCAGCGCCACGTCGGCGCGCTGCTCGCGATAGGCGGGGCGCGGCGTCGGCGACGCCACGCGCGCGGGTCGTCGCGTGTCGCGCACGGGATCGGGCCGCGCGACCACCGTCGCGGTCGCGGGCGAGGCCTGGACGACCTGCACCACGGCGGCGGGCGCGGGTGCGGGAACCGGCGCCGCGGCCGCGAGCGGCCGCACCTCGGCCGACGGCGGTGGCGGCGCCTCCGCGTCGCGGCGGTAGCCCGTCACCTGGAACCCGAGCGGGTTCACGAGCCGATCCTCGAGCCGCATGGGCGCGTCGACGTAACGGTAGCGCACTACCGAGATCCAGGGCTGGGCGACGCCCACCCGCCCGTTCCGGTCCTGCACCTGCGTGTCGAACCGCACCAGCGCCACGCCCTGGTCGAGCCTGGACACGCTCTTCACGCGCACAGCGACGACCGTGCCCGCGGGGTAGAGCTGGAACGGGCTCTCCGGGTTGGTGGCGGGCATGCGTGCGAGGTACTCGGTGCGCGCGCGGCCCGCCGACCACAGCGCCACGCGGCGATAGTCCAGGGCTACGGTCGCGCGGTCGAACCCCTCGCGCGCGGCCACGTACTGGGCGAGGTACGATTGGGTGAGCGCCGCGTCCGCGCCCACGCGCCTGGGCTCGAGCGGGTTCAACGCCTGGACATAGCCCGTTTGCCGGTCGACCAGCAGCGTCACCGGCTGCACGGTCTTCAACGGCAGGAGCATGGCGAGCGCCAGCGCCTCGAACACTGCGACCGCCGCGGCGACCCCGGCCACCGTCCACGCGGTCCGCCGCGAGCGCGCGGTCTGCTCGCGCATGTCCGCGGCCCAGCTCTCGGCGCGCTCGTAATAGTCCCGCCGGTCGCTCACCGGATCCGGTCCCGAGCTTGCGCGCTCAGCGTCCGCCGTCCGACCGAGCGCCGCCCGGCGACGCCCAGCGGCGCCGCTACCCCGCCCGGTTCGGTGCGAGACGCGGCCTCCACGATCGACACGCGCCGCGATGGCGCCTGGGGCGCGGCCTCGCCCCCGCCCGACGCCAGCTGCTCGCGCCGGACCGTCATCGCGAGCGCGTCCGCCACGGCCGCGGCGCGCGGCTGCGCGAGGAGGCCCGCACGGCTCCCCTCCCCGCCCGCGGCCTGGGCCGCCTGGATCGCCGGGACGGCTTGCGGCAGCGGCGCCGCCTCGCGGTACGGCTCGGCCGGACGGGTCACGACCGGCGACACGAGCCGGAACGCGCCGGCCACCTTCACGGCCGCGGCCGCGGCGACGAGCATCACGACCGCGAACAGGAGCACGATCGTGGTGAGCGCCTGGGGATCGACCGCGAGCGCGATCCCGCCGACGCTATAGGCCTGGAGGTTGGCGAGCTCGCTTTCCACGGCGAGCAGGTCGAGCGCGGTCACCACCGACGCCGCGAGCAGGCCCAGCGCACTCCCGCCCAGCGTGCGCACCCAGCCGCTGAACAGGCCGAACGTCGCGTCGAACAGCAGCCCCAGGATGGCGAGCGGGCCGATCGCGAGCAGGAACCCGACCGCCACGCGGAACGCGGCCGCCACGCCCGTCGTCGAGACCACGAACAGCGACGCCGTCTGCGGCAGCGGCGCATAGCCCGCTCCCCTCGCCTGCGGTGAAGTTTGGGGTGCTTGGCCCGGCTGCGCCTGGCCGGACGGGTCGGAGCCTGGCGGCGGCTGCTGGGCTTCTACGGGCGCGTCCAGCCCGGCCGAGCCGAGCCGCATCGTGTCGTACGCCGTCTGCACGCGCGCGTCCAAGTCCTCCGCCGGCAGCCCGCTCACCGGCAGCAGCACGGAGGCCAACTCGCCCGGGCCGTCCACCGCAACCCGGTAGACGAGCGCCTGGAACGCGGGCCAGCTCGTCACCAGCGCCAGCACCACGCCCAGCCGCACCGCCCAGCCGACCCCGTCGCGTAGAGTGGGGGTCTGGCCCAAGACCAGCCGATAGCCGATCAGCGCCACGAAGATGGTCAGGAGCCCCGACAGGAGCCCGGTCATCACCGGTCCGCCGATGAGCGCCTGGAACCCGTTCTCGCCAAGCGCACGCGCCTGGCAGTCGAGATAGGCGGCGAGCCGGACCGCGACGCCGAGGCTCGCGTCGGGGGCGCCGCACGCGACCGCCATCACGCCTGCTCCAGCAGGCGCGGCATCCAGGCGTCAGGGTCGTCGCCCACCTCCGCCCGGATCGCGTCCAACGCACGCACCGTGCGCTCGCGGCCCGACAGGATCGTGAGCAGCTCGCGCTCGCCCGTGAGGTCGAGGCGCGCGACCACGCTCTCGTTGCCGTGCTTGACCAGGAACGCGTGCGCGCTGTCCGGGAGCGTGCGCACCAGCTCGTACTCGTGCTCCGTCAGCCCGAACCCGCCCACATAGTCGCGCGCTTGCGCCTTGGGGTTGGCCATGAAGATCTGGGTCGCCGCCTGCTCCACGATCGCGGATGCGATGCGGCTTTCGAGCGCATCCTCCGCGCTCTGCGTCGCGAACCCCACCACGCCGTTCCGCTTGCGGATGGTCTTCTCCCAGTCGCGGATGCGACCGGTGAACACCTCGTCGTCCAAGGCCTTCCAGCCCTCGTCGACGACGATGATCGCAGGGCTACCGTCGAGCCTCTCCTCCACGCGGTGGAAAAGGTACATCATGGCGGGCGTCCGCACGACGGAATCGTCGAGGATGCGCGTCATGTCGAACCCGACCACCCTCTGGTTAAGGTCGGTCCGGTCCTCCGCGTTGTCGAACAGCCAGGCGCGCTCGCCCGTGCCCCACCAGGGTGCGAGGCGCGAGGAGAGGTCGCCGGCGCTGGGCCGGTGCCCGCCCCGGAGCAGCTGCGCGAAGTGGCCGAGCCGGCGATAGGCGCGTGGCGCCTCCATGTTGGCGTCGACCGCGTCCTTCAGCCGCGCGAGCTCGTCCGGCCCGAGCGGGGACCCGCCGGGCTCGGCGACGAGCCGCGCGAGCCAGTCGAGGAGGAAGCGGCGGTTCTCGGGCGTGTCGTCGAGGAGCAGCGGATTGAGGCCCGACGGCTCGCCCGTGCGCAGCACGTCGTAGCGCCCGCCCAGGCTCCGCAGGAACAGCTCGGCGCCGCGGTCCTTGTCGAAGAAGATGATGCGGGGATCGAACTTGCGCGCTTGAGCGAGCAGGAAGTTCACCACCACCGTCTTGCCCGAGCCCGACGGGCCGATCACCGTGAAGTTGCCGAGATCCCCATGGTGGAAGTTGAAGTGGTAGGGACCGGCCGCCGTGGTCTCGAGCACGGTAACCGCCTGGCCCCAGTGGTTGCCCTCCGCCCGGCCTGCGGGGAAGTTGTGCATGCTCGCGAAGCTCGCGAAGTTGCGGCTCGCGACCAGCCCGCGCCTCGGCACGTAGGAGAAGTTGCCGGGGAACTGCGCCCAGAAGGCGGGCTCCAGCGCCATCTCCTCGCGCACCGCGATGAGCCCCAAGTCGGTCAGCGCCGCCTGCACCTCGGCGACGCCGTCGTCGACGTCGCGCACGCTTTGTCCATGCACCGCGACCGTCAGGTGATGTTCGCCGAACGCGGCGCGTCCGGCGGCGAGATCGTCGCGCGCCTGCGCGAGCTCGCCGCGCAAGGACAGCGCCTCGTCGTCGGCCGCGCGCATGCGCCGGAGCGCCAGATTGACGCGGCCGAGCGCCGCCTGCCGGTCCACGAACCCGAAGCTCTGCGTCACCGTGAGCTCGACCGGCAGCCGCATCAGCTCGTCGAGCATGCCGGGGCCGGTCTGGCCCGGATACTCCTTGATCGCGACCAGGCCTACGAAGCTCCGGTCCAGGTCACCCGCCGGCCCGAGCTCCACGGTCTGCGCCCCGAAGCTCACCCGCCGGTAGGGCAGGTAGCGCCCAACATCGCCTTCAGGGAGCCGCACCGGGCGCAGCTCGCCGTTGTAGAGCTGCGACAGGTACTCGAGCACCTCCGAGCGGGGCCCGGCCTTGGTGTCGTAGCTGCCGAGCAGCCGCGCGCCGTACTGGCTCAAGGCGGCCAGCAGCGCGTCGCGCGCGGCGTCGAGCTCGCGGCGCTCGGTCGCGAGCTCCGCCGCTCGCGCCCGGCCCGCGGCACGCCCGAAGAAGCGGGCCACGCGGTCGGCCACTCCTCCCCGGCCCTGGAGCGGGCGGCGGATGAGGGTAAGGTAGAGGTCGTTCGTGAACAATCGCTTGGCGCTCAAGCGCCTGCGCCACGCCTCGTCCACCTTGGCGCTGAACGGGTCGGGGAAGCGCGCCTCCAGCTCCGGCTCGACCCGCCTGCGCACGAGGTGGTGGTAGAGCGCGAACCGCGACGAGCCGATCGCCTGCAGCATCGCGTCGCGTAAGCCCTTTCGGTAGTTGATCTCGGTCGTGTCGGCGGTCTCGAACAGGAGCCCGTCGAGGGCCAGCACCTGGAGGAGCCGGCCGTCGCGTAAGCTGAGGGTGTGGTCGTCGATCTGGGCCAGGTACGGCAAATGGTCGCCGGCCGGCTTCTCTTTGCCCCAGTCATCGGGGCGGGAGGTCAGGCGCGGTAGGAGTTGCAGCGCCATAGCCGATGGTTGCGCACCCGGGGGCAGCGCTGGACCTTGACCAGCCAGAGGTCGAAGATGCGCGGATCGCGCAGGCAAGCGACGACGCCCGCCACGTGCACCGCCAACGCCGCGACGAGCACCCAGACCGACTTAAACACGAGGAACAGCTCGGTGGTCAGAACCGCGTTCACCACCGCGAACGGGTAGGTGACGCCCAGCAGCATCTGCGGGCGGGTAAGGCCTGTGAACAGGATGTCGCGGTCGAGCCCGTCCACGTCAGTAGCCGGGCCCGCCCCCGCCCGCCGACGCCTGGATGCCGCCCACGATGCTCGCCGCCCCGAACAGGATGAAGCACCCTAAGATCACGGTCGCGCCGTAGCGCCAGTTCATGCGGCCGGTCAGCATCAGGAATCCGACGCTCGCCACCGCGATCACCGCCACCACGGTCGCGACCGTGCCCAGAAGCGTGCCCTGTAGCCAGTTCAACGCCCCCACGATCGGGCCGGAGCCGGCCGGGTCGGCGAAGCTGTCCTGCGCCAGCACCGGCGCCGACCAGAGCGCCGCGCCCAAGGCGCCGATCCGTAAGATGATCTTCATGCACGCCCCCTCTGCGTGGCTCATGGGGCGGTTGTCCGATACGGCCCGCGCCCGGTCAAGCCGGATATGCTCGCCCGTCCGCGCTAATGTTCGCGGCCTCGGCTACTGGATGATCGGGCGCGGCTCCGCGCGCAGCACGGACGCGCCCGCATACGGGTCGTACGGTGCCGGCTTCGGTACGGCGGGCGTGTAGGCCGGTTGCGGGGCCGCCGGCGGGAACGCCGCGGCGTCACCGCCGCCGCGCGCCGCCGACAAGAGGCCGTCGGCGATCATGGCGGCCGAGAACAGCACGAAGCAGCCGATCACCACGGTAGCGCCGCGGCGGACCGGCACGCGGCCGCTCAGCATAAGGAGCCCGACCACCGCCACCGCGAGCACCGCGACCGAGGTGGCGACCGAGCCGAGAAGAACGTCACGGAGCCAGTCCACGGCTCCCACGAGCGAGGAGGCATCCCCGGACGTCACGGTCAACCGACGACGCCCTCACGACCGATCCCGGGTGTTTCGAGGAGCCGCGGATCCGCAGTTCCCGGAGCGCAAAATCGCGTGTTCATGGGCGGAACTCCCGATCGCCGCGATGAAGAGCATAGCCTTGCACGTGCTTCAAGCAATCCCGATTTAGAGCCCGAGCTCGAAGTCTCGGTCACCGCGGCCGAGCCCGCCCCTGCCCGGCTCCTCGATCTGACGCTGGCGCTCGGGGATGCGCTTGTCGAGCGCATGCTCCAGCGCCGGTTCGCGCTGCATGCGCTCCTCCAGCCGTTCCAGCCTGCGCTCGGCCCGGTCCGCTCCGATGCGCGTCTCCGCCGCCCCACGCTCGCCCGATGCCGCCCGCCAGTCAGCCACGAACCGGTCGGCGTACGCAGTGGGGTCAGCCCGCACCCTGCCCTCCTCCACCCAGGCCTGCCGCAACTCGGCCACGCGGCCCTGGGCGACATCGCGCGCGAGGTCGGGGTGGCGGTCAAGCGCGACCTGTAGGTCCTCGGCTCCCTTGGGCCGCACGGCGTCGAGCGCCGCCGCCGCCTGGGCGAGCTCGCGCTCCTGGTTCGGCGACGGCGTCGTCCGGTCGTCGCGCGCCTTCTCCACGGATACGAAGCTCCGGGCGCACCGCTCGATCGCGCGGTCGATCGGCGAGAGCGCGTACCGCAACCGGATCGCGTCGGGAGCCCCGCCCTGGGCGACGACGTCCAGCGCCGACGTTTTGTCGCCGGGGTTGCGCATGACGCCGCGCTCCACCTTGCGCCCGTCGTCGAGCACCAGCCTCGTGTTGTCCGCGATGCGCGTGAGCGAGACCAGGAACGTCTTCTCCGACAGGAGCCGCCGCTCGGCCGAGTTCATGGCGAGGATGCCGTGCTCGACCGTGACGCCCTGCGACACGTGCACGTTGACCGCATAGGCCAGGTCCAGCCGCTCCAGCATCGGATCGCCGCGGCCGAGCTCATGGACGGCGCCGTCGTGCAGCGATGATACGACGAGCTTATCCCGGCCGACCTCCTCCACGCGCGCGAGGTCGCTGTTCGCGATCCCGCGTTCCAGGTCGTTGCCGGTCCAGCGGATGCGGTCGCCCCTGTGCAGCTCCACCTGCTTGACCGCGTAGATCGACACCGCGTCGTTCTTCAGGTTCTTGGGCAACCGACCCGGCCGGAACACCCGTTCCTCGCCCGAGCCGAGCTTGAGCAGCACCCGGTCGCCGTCCACGCCCACGACCGTGCCCCGGTCGCCGCGCCCGAGCTTCTGGCTCGGCAGGTCCGTCCTTATCTCGACCACGCGGCCGGGTTGATAGTAGGGCATGTGGCGTGCCCCCTCGCGGGTCGCGTTCACCGGATCGAGCACGTCCATGCGCACGCCCGGCGCGGCGATCTCGCCAGCCGCCTTCAGCTCGGCCTGCGCCGCCTGGTTGGCGGCCGTGCGCATCGCGCGGCCGGAGGCGAGCAGCAGCGTGCTCTCGCGCTCTTGCCGGGGCAGCGCCGCCCACAGCCCCGCGGCCGTGGACGCGACCTCGGATGCCGGGACCTCGATGGTGGCCGGACGCAGGATCTCGAACGCGCCCGGTATGTCGTTCCTGTCGAGCGCGGCCACTACCGCCTTCATCTGCTCGGATTTCGAGCGCAGGTTCTCCGTCAGGAGCGCGGTCGCGTGGCCTGCGCGCTGGCTCTCCTCGAACGGCCTGCCCGCGGCGACCGCGTTGAGCTGCCGGGTGTCGCCCGTCTGCACCAGCCGCGCGACCCCCATCGTGTTGGCGAGCCGGACCAGCCGCTCCATGTCGCGGGTCCCGACCAGGCTCGCCTCCTCCATGATCACCACCGCGCCCGCCAGCTCGGCCCGCACGCGCGCGAGCTGCTTGGACGAGGCCGTGCCGTCGATCACGCGCTCATGGCGCAACAGGAAGCGCGACAGCGACGACACGGCGGCGCCCGTCTCGCGCCCTAGGTCACGCGCCTTCTTGCTCGCGACCGCCAGGCCGATCACGTGCCGCCCTTCCGCCTTGGCGATGGCGGTGACGGGCGCCAGCGCCGCCGATTTGCCACGCCCGGCCGCCCCTTGCACGTTCACCACCCGGTCCGTCGAGGACAGCATCAGCACCGCCGCGCCCTCCTGGCCGGGGTTGAGGCGACGAAGGCCGAGCTCGCGGGCGACCTCCTGCGCGCGCGCCGCGGCTCCCGCCCCGGACACGATGGGGGCCGACTTGCCCTGCCCCGCCTCGACCTGGGCCAGGTAGCCCCGCTCCAGCCTGACCGCGCCTTCGGTGGTCACCATGCGGCCGCTGTCCCCGATCAGCAGGCCCTTACCTTCCAGGGCCGCGATCCTGGCCTCGACATCGGCCACCGTAACCGGACCGCCGCGGCTCAGCGCCACCCGGATCAGGTCCAGCCGGTCGAACGCGGCTTCGCGCTCGCCGAGCTCGCGCGCCGCCGACGCCACCGCCTGCGCCGCCGCATAGGCGCGCGGCTCCAGCCGGCCGAGGCGCTCAGGCACCAGCGGATCGCCGTCGCGTGGGGTCAGCCCCATGCGCGCCGCCACCGCCAGCCCGCGATCACCAACGCCGCGCAGACCCCTCGTCACCTGACTCCACACCGTCTCCGCCCGGCCCGCCCGCCCCAGCGCCACCGACACCAGCTTGCCCGCATCGACGCCGTGCTCCGCCGCCAGCGCGCGCCACCCCTCCCCGCGCAACTCAGGCGACAGCGTCGGCGCCTTGGGATCGCGGGTGGCGAGCGCCGCCAACTCGCGCTCGCGAGGGGTTCCCTGAAGGCCCCGCGCATCGAGATAGGCCTGGATCTGCGCGGACCGGACCGAGAACGCCTCCACCGCCTCGCGCGGCACGCCCTTGATCTCGAACGAGCCGTTTATCGGGTTCCGGGCCGGCAGCGTCTCATAGCCGATTCCCTCCACCCGGGCCCGGAAGTCCGCGTTCAGCACCGCGTCGATCACGTGCTGGCGATCATACAGCTCGTCGGACCTGAGCGCGTGCCACTTGCCGTCCGACGTCCTGGTCGCATTGGCGAGCACCGCGTGGTTATGGAGCTGCGGCTCGTCCGCGCGGTTGGCGTCGTGGAGGAACGTCGCCGCGACCAGGTTGCCGGTGCGCTCGGGCACCTGCCGCCCGCTCTTCATCACCCGTCCCTCGGCCAGGTTCTTCTCGACCCAAGCCAGCGTCGCCGCGACCGACTGCCGAAACGCGTCCACCAGCCGCTGGTCGCCGCCGACCAGCGCGAGGATGGACACCGACTTCGACGCCGACATGGTCAGGTCCCAGCCCGGCCGGTGGTCACCACGCTTGGCGTCCAGCACGCTGCCGTTCGGCAGTTCGCCGCTGAGCACCCGCTCGAACGCGGCGGCGTCGACCGGACCCGACAAGCCGAGCTCCGCCGCCCCCCGCCCCGCCCAAGCGCTGGCGCCCTCGGCCTGCTCGGCGGTGTAGTAGTTGTCCCGGGCGTAGTAGCCGGCCGCGTCGCCCGCCGACTCGACCAGCGCCACCGTGATCATCGCCCGCCTCCCCGCACCGCGCGCGGCACATAGGCGGTGACGGTGACCTCGCGGCCCGCGACCTTCACGCCGCAGGCGGTTGTGCCGTACTGGTAGTCGACCAGGCGGCAGATGCCCGTGTCGCCGCCGCCGAGCAGGCGGTTGCCCGTCGGCGTCGCCAAGAAACGGCTGGGCAAGATCGCGGCCAGCGCGAAGTAGAACCCCATCGCCCCTATGACCAGGATGCCCCACGCGGACGCCAGCATGCCGCCCCGCCAGTCGCCTAAGCCGATGTTGTACATCGTCTGCGTGCGCGGCTCCTTGGCCCACCGCTCGATCGCGGCCGTGTTGGCCTTCAGCGCCTCCGTGTGCTCCCTTTGCCGCGCGTCGATCGCGTCGAGGCGGGGCTGGTTCTCGATGCGCTCCACCATGGCGTCCATCTCGGCCCTGATCGGGTTCAGGCTGGCGGTGATGCGCTCGGGCACGCCGGCGAACAACTCGCCTCGCACCCGGGCCATCGCCGCCGCGTCGTCCCGCTCAAGCTTGCTGAGCTCGGCCTTCTGCTTGGCGACGTCGGTGGCGATGCGCTCGAACTCCATGATGGCGTTGACCATCATGGTGCGCATGGCGGTGAGGTCCTCAGGACGCAGGGCCGGCTTCTCGGCGACGAACATGGCTCGCCCCTCCCGCCGCGCCAGAAGGCCCTCCGCAAGGATCTCGCGCACGATCGCGCTCCGCTCCAGGTCACGCTCCGCCGCCCAGCGGTCGTACTCCGCCGCGTCCTCGTCCGACATTCGGATGTTGATCTGCACCGTCACGAACCGTTCCTCCCGCCGCCGATTGCGCCCGCCGATCCCGTTGGGTTAGGATCAGGAAAACGACATAATGTACAACATGCTGGCATGGTGCTTAGATCTTGGCAACGAAGCGGAGCGTCGGTGAACGTCTCAAAGCAGTACGCAAGCGCGCAGGGCTCGCTCAGGGCGCGTTCGCGCAAGCGCTCGGCTGCTCGCGCCAGTCGATCGTGAACTGGGAAGGCGGCTCGGCCGCGCCGCCGATCGCCATCCTGGCCGAGCTCCGCCGCAAATTCGACGTCGACCCCGAATGGGTCGTCATGGGCGAGGACGACACGCCCAGGAGCCGCTACGGTCCGGCGGATTGGGACGCCTTCGACGGCCTGGTGGCCGATGTGGAGGCGGTGTGCCGCGACGTGGGCCTCAAGCACCAGCCCGAGCGCCACGTGGCGCTCGCGCGCGACCTGTACGATGCGGGGCTGGATCCCGGAGCGACGAACCGCAAGCACCTGCGCGCGACGTTGCTCAAGATGTCGATGAGGAAGTGACATGAAGCCCGACTATGACCGGATCGTCGCCCCTTGGACCCGCGAGTCCGACCGGCAGGGGTACAAGCGGCGGAACTGGCCCGCCGTCCGGCGGTGGGCCGCATTATGCGTGACGCTCATGGCGGGCGCGGTCGCCGCCAGGGAGGCGCTCGACGCGCGCACCCTCTTCCACGCCTTCTTCGCCGGGGCGATCGCCGCCGGCGCGGTCATGCTCCGCCACTATCTTGATCCGCGCCTCTTCGTGGAGCGGCCGCCGACGCAATAGGCGAACCGTCAGGGCATAGCGTTCACGGCGAGGCCTCACCCGCTCGCTCCGCCACCGTCACAGCTCGCCCGTTCAGGACGCCGGTCGGCGTCAGCACCGCGCGTATTGGGAAGCCGACCGTGCGGTTGGCGGTGAGCACGGTTCGGCCATTCCGATCCCGCCAATCGATCAGGCCGACGGCCGCGGTTCAGGCGATGCCCGCAGGGCCGGACCTCCCCAGGCCCGACCGAGGCCTACACCCCGGTCAAAGATGCCCCGTGTAGCGGCGTAGCGGCGACGTAGCAGGGCCGACAACGTCACGGCCCAGCTTTTCGAGACAGCTAGCATCGCCGCTACGACGCTACGCCCTTGTTCCCGCTCGCGATTTTCCGCAGCACGCACCCGCTATCCATAGCGTGGTGTGTGCCCCTTCAACTGCAATCATTCGAATCTGGCGAGGTGAGGTGATCGGGTTGACCGGTCCGTTTCGGCGTCTCCTGCGGGGGTCCGAAAGCCCGTGGGCGACTGAACACGTGCTCCGACCATCTTGGCCGACCGAACCTGGTAGTTCTATATACGTTCCATGGCGCTGTGCCGCGCCGATCGGTTGGGGAGGCCGTTCATGGCAAGGGTGAAGATCGAGGATGTCGTTGATCATCTCAGGGGCGAGATGCGCCGCGCGCTGGCCCAAACGCTCAAGACGGTAGCGCCCGAGGTCCAGGTGGACGACGGCCAGTTGTTCCGCGAGTTCCGGCGCAACGTGAGCCGTCGCTGCAGCACCTGGGAAACCGTGCCCGACCACTGTGTCGACAAGGACTAGCTCGCCCCTTCCCCGACCTGACCCTGGAACGGTCCGGATCGACAGCCATACCGGTCACGAGGTCCTGCCCATGCGGTCGCTCATGGCATCTTGGACCAGCGAGGTCTCGCGCGAGCGTGCCGCATTGCCGATCGACATCGTGCTCATCCTGGAAGCGCTAGGTTGCCGACGCATGTCCGAGCCCGGACCGCCCCGCTTTGATCTCAGTCAGGCCCACTGGGCGGGACCGACGGGTCCGTGACGGCGCTCGACCGCCTGCGACGTTTCGCCAGCGCATCCTCCAGCCTTAGCGCGATCTCCAGGCCCAAGGGCTCGAACAGGGCGCGCCGCTCCGCCGTGAGCGCGTCGTCGGGGTCGACCGCCACCTCGCAGGAGACGTGCGTGCGCGCGTCGTCCGGCAACTCGGTCAGCACGACGCGTCCGATCGGACCGAGCTCCGAATGGCCGAAATCGTAGGTCCATACGCGCTCGGCGAGCTCGCGCTTGATGAACGTCACGCCCGGCGGCAGCTCGATCACCCTCGCCGGCCCCGCTTCGGGCCGGTCGCCGCGGCGGTCTCCAGCAACCACTCGATCGCGCCCGGCGTACGCCGCCACACGTCGCCGGCCTCGTCGACGTACCAGCTCGCCTCGTCCGAGCCGCCCATGGTGACATAGCCGTCCAGCGATGGATCGGGCCGCGCCGCGCCCGACAGCATGGCGGGCAGATAGCCGTTCGCCGCAACCGCTTCAGCCCCCAGTTCGGCCGCGTTCCCCGCGGCGTCGCGGAACGCCACGAGCGCGCGCGTGTAGGACATCGCCGTACCGCCGTCGTCGCGGTAGCGGCGCAGCAGCGCGCGGAGCTCGTCAGAGCGTCCCGACCGGAGAAGCCCGAACGCGAGCAGGTGACGCACGCCCTGGTTGTCGTCGGGGTTGAGCTCCAGCATCTCGCGCCAGTGGTCGAGCGCCTGGGCCACCTCGCCGACCCTGTACAGCGTCCCAGCGAGCCCGGCCCTGGCCCGCATGTACGGCCTGGTCTCAAGCCACCCCCAGAACTCGCCCCGGCGCTCCTCGAACCCGGAGCCGATCGCCAGCTCGCCGGCCTCGACGCCGCGCTGGTACAGCGCAACCGCCTCCTCGTCCGTGTCGGCCGCCTCGTCGGCGAGCAGCACATAGGCGTCCGCGCACAAGGGCGAGATCGCGAGCGCTTGGCGCGCAAGCGCCACCCGCTCGGGCCCGTCCGCGTCCCAGGCGTCGTACATCAGGTCCTGCGCGCGCGAGAGCGCTGGGTCGCCCTGCCCGGCCATGCGTCCTGCCTCCGTCGCCAGCTCGGGGATTATGCTAGCAGGCGGTGCGCCGGCAGTCATGCCGGCTCAAGGTTTGCGCCACGGACAGCGCTACCTGGAACACCAAGAGAACGCGTCGCCAGTGCCCGCGCGCCATCGCGGGCGTTCACCATGCGGCCTGCTGCCGCTAGGGTCGCCCGCGATGCGCACCGACCTTGACCATCTGCCTGCCGCGAAGCGACGCGAGCTGGACCGCGTCATGGCCGTGCTGTTCGAGGAGTTCACGGCCGCCACCGCGATCGCGACCGCCGACTGGAAGCGGCAAGCGCGCATCCTCCACGTCATCCTTTACGGCTCCTACGCGCGCGGGGGCTGGGTGGACGAGCCACACACCGCCAAGGGGTACCGATCGGACTACGACCTCCTCGTCATCGTCAACCACGACAAGCTCACCGACCGCGTCGAGTTCTGGGCGGGCGCGGAGGATCGGTTCAACCGCGAGCTGACGATCACTGGGGGGCTGAAGACGCCGGTCAGCTTCATCGTGCACTCCCTCGACCAGGTGAACGACGGACTCGCGCAAGGTCGATACTTCTTCACCGACATAGCCCGGGACGGCATCGCGCTCTACCAAGCCGACCCGAACAGCCTAGCCGAGCCCCGGCCCAAGGCACCGGCCGAAGCGCTGACGCTCGCGCGGGAGTACTTCGAGGAGTGGTGGCCGAGCGCCCAGAGCTTTCATCGCGGCTACCAGTATGCGATTCGGGACGGCGATCTGAAGAAGGCTGCCTTCGACCTCCACCAGGCGGCCGAGCGGTTCTACCACTGCGTGCTGCTCGTCCGGACCTTCTACACGCCCCACGTGCACAACCTGGGCGTGCTCCGCGCCCAAGCCGAGCGGGTCGACCCGCGACTGGCCGGCGTCTGGCCGCGCGCGACCAGGCGCGAGCGGGCCATGTTCGAGAAGCTGAAGGAGGCCTACGTGAAGGCGCGATACTCGCGCCACTACGCTATCGGTGCCGACGAGCTCGCCTGGCTGGGCGAACGGGTGGCGGAGCTCGGCCGCATGGCGGCGCAGGTCTGCCGCGAGCGGATCGAGCTCCTCACGGCCGAGATCGAGGCCTGATCGGCTCCCGGCAAACAAAAGAGCGGCCCGGAGACCGAGGTCGCCGGGCCGCAGGAGAATAGGGCCACGTAGGAGAGGCCCTTCGGGTCGCGTGGCCGCCCTACACCGGATCGGCCCCGGTGTCTTCCGTCTAGGTGATGCCGTCGTTCGAGGGACGATCCGGCCGTGTCGCCCGCCGCCTATGATGGTCGCGTTCCGGCCAGCCGATCGCGCAGCAGCGACCAGCGCCGGGGCTGCCGCCGCCGGACCGCCAGCCCCAGCGCCTTGCGCGAGCCCACGATGACGAGCAACCGCTTGGCCCGGGTCACGGCCGTGTAGATCAGCTCGCGCCCGAGCATGGTGTAGGCCTGCATGGTGAGCGGGAGCACGACCGCCGGGTACTCGGAGCCTTGCGACTTGTGGATGGTCGTCGCGTAGGCCAGCTGCAGCGCGTCCAGCTCGCCGAAGTCGAACGCGGCCTCGTTCTCGCCGAACCGGGCGCGCAGCTCGCCGTCGACCTGATCGACCGCGGTCACCACGCCGAGATCGCCGTTGTAGAGGTCGCGCTCGCGGTCGTTGACCACGTGCATGACCTTGTCGCCCGGCCCGAACCGCTGCCCGAACCGCTCGACGGCGTAGTGGCCGGGCGGGTTCAGCCGCTCCTGGAGCAGCAGGTTGAGCGAGCGAGCGCCGGCGCCGCCGCGCTGCATGGGGCTGAGCACCTGGATGTCGCGGGCGGGATCGAGCCCGAACCGCTCGGGGATGCGCTTCGCGACCAGCTCGACCACGCGCTCCGCCACGTCCGCCGGCTCGTCGGCGGGCACGAAGAAGAAGTCGCCCTCGCCCCTCGCCTCCAGGTCGGGCATGCGCCCCCGGTTGATCGCGTGCGCGCTCCGGATGATGCGGCTCGTCGCCGCCTGCCGGAACACCTCCGTCAAGCGCACCACCGGCGCCGCTTCGCTCGCGATCACGTCGGTGAGCACCTGGCCCGGCCCTACCGACGGCAGCTGGTCGA
This sequence comes from Sphingomonas lenta, assembly GCF_002288825.1. Lineage (GTDB taxonomy): Bacteria > Pseudomonadota > Alphaproteobacteria > Sphingomonadales > Sphingomonadaceae > Sphingomonas > Sphingomonas lenta. The sequence goes on along the minus strand of NZ_NSLI01000007.1, from coordinate 17,667 downwards.
CGTCGCCGACCAGCAGCAGCGCCGCGGCGGGCGGCAGCGCCTTCATCACCGCGTGCATGAGCGGCACGTCGACCATGCTCACCTCGTCGATGACGAGGAGGTCGCAGTCGAGCGGGTTGTCGCGGTCGCGCTTGAACGAGCCCTCCGGCCCGTCGGTCTCCAGCAGTCGGTGAAGCGTCATCGCCTCCATGCCGCTGGCCTCCGCCAGCCGCTTGGCCGCCCGGCCCGTGGGCGCCGCGAGCGCGATGCGCACCCGCTTGGCGGCGAGCACCTTCAGGACCGAGTTCACTAGCGTGGTCTTGCCCACCCCCGGCCCGCCGGTGATCACGCACAGCTTGGACACGAGCGCCAGCCCGAGCGCGTCGCGTTGGCCGGCCGAGAGCGCGAGCCCGACCTTGCGCTCGACCCAGGGCACCGCGGACGTGAGGTCGATCGCCGGCCAGGGCAGCAGGCCGTCGCGCAATCCGAGGAGCCGGTCGGCGATCGCCTGCTCGGCCCGATACAGCCCGGCCAGGAACACCACCTCGCGGCCGTCGGTTACGCCGGCGACCACCTCGCCGCACGCGAGCTCCCGGTCGAGCGCTCCCGCTACCAGCGGCGCCTCAACGCCGAGCAGCTCCGCGCCGGAGCGCACGAGGTCGTCGCGCGGCAGGCCGCAATGGCCGTCGTCCATGGCGGTGGTGAGCGCGTGCGCCACGCCCGCGCGCACGCGCCTGGGATCGTCGGGCGTGTAGCCGAGCGCCCTGGCGATCGCGTCCGCGGTCTTGAAGCCGATGCCCGATATGTCGCGCGCCAGGCGGTACGGGTCCGTGCGGATGAGCTCGATCGCCTGCTCGCCATAGGTCCTGAAGATGCGCACCGCGCGCGCCGAGCTGACGCCGTGGCTGTACAGCCAGACGATGATCTCACGGATGACGCGCTGGTCGGCCCAGCCCCGGATGATCTTGGCTTCCCGCACGGGGCCGATGCCGGTCACCTCGCGCAGGCGTTCGGGCTCGCGCTCGATCACGTCGAACACGTCGCTCCCGAACGCGGCCACCAACTTCTTGGCGTAGACGGGGCCGATGCCCTTGATCATGCCGGAGGCGAGGTACTTCTCCAGCCCCTCGAGCGTGGTGGGCACGGTTGCCTCGATCCGCTCGGCCCGGAACTGGAGACCGTGGGTGCGGTCGTTCAGCCATACGCCCAGCGCCTCGACATACTCGCCCGCCCCGATGGTGGGCAGGTGGCCGGTCACCGTGGCGAGGTCGCGGCGGCCGCGCACCTTGACGCGCAGCACGCAGAAGCCGTTCTCCGCGTTGTGGAACGTGACCCGCTCCACCGTGCCGGCGAGCGGCTCGGCGCGCGGCGCCCCGGCCGATGACGAGTGGCGGATGGCTGCGGTCGCGTCCACCTCGCCTATGTAGAGCGGCGGCGGCGCCCCGCACAGAAGCACGGCATATCCGCAGCGCGATCGAGGCGGTCCTGCCCTGGCGGCGACAACCCACGCCGTAGGCAGGGTTTACAGCTTCAGGATTTCGACCCCCCGCCAGACCTTCTGCGTCCGATTGTCGCGGAGCTCCACCTCGCCATCGTCCGCGAGCGCGGCCGAGGCCAGCTCCTTGGCCTCCTCTAAGTCATCCAAGTAGGAGCCGGCGCGGAACCCGCCATACCCGCACACGAGATAGTACCTCGCCTGCTCCGACGACCTCTCGTGATAGGTGTTGACGAGCGAGGGACGGGCCTGCTCCGACCAGGGGGCGAACGGGGCGACTTCGACGCCGGAGGGCACGTACCAGCGGCGGCGCGCCACGTCCCATCGCGCCCCCAGGAGGCGGACCCGGTCCTTGTCGCCGAACGGCACGTCCAGGTAGGTCCGTTCATACTCGGGCGAGCTCGGGATCCAGCGCGCGAACAGGTCCAGCTCGTAGCGGTCGTCTATGTACCAGGTGCGCGCCTCGGCGTCCCACCGGGCCCCCAGGCGCTTGGCCTCGTCCTTGGACGCGAAGGGAACGTCGAGGTCGATCCGGGCTGGCGGCGGGGCCGCAGGGCCGTTGAGACGTTCCCAGAGGCTCCGGAACACGCCCAGTGCGTCGCGCAAGAACCCGGGCGACGCCGCGGGTCCCGGTCGCTCCTCCTCGCTGGCCGCCCAGCCGGCCGGATCGGCGTCCCTGGCCGCCTGTGGGCCGTTGTCCGAGTCCGCCCCTACCCGTTCCGCCTCCTCGCGGTACCATCGAAGGCCGGCTTCCGGCGACAGCTCGACGGGTTCGGCCTCGTCGCTTCCGACCAGCTTCACCTTGACCTTCAGCTCGCCGCCGGCGATGCGCTCCTCGATCGGCGCCCATGCGGGTTCCGCCGCCTGGTCGGCGCGGAGCAGGACCGCAAGATCGCTCGGCACCTCCCCGCTGCGCCGGCGCGCATACCTGACCAGCCGCTCCGGCTCGAGGTGCTGGCCGTAGGAGCTCCCTTCCAGGATGGTCGGCTCCTCCCGGTCGGCGTCGATCTGCAAAAAGAACGTGTTCAGCGGTGGGTCCCAACCGATGCTGAGGCATCCGCCGTCGCGTTGGTCGAAGCTGTAGCGGCTCATCACGCGCGCGCCTTGCTGTCGGCCGCGGCGCTCGCCGCTCGGCCCCGCCCACGACCGCCGGCCGGCCGTCGACATCGTCGAACCGCCACGACCGCGAGCGGGAGCGGGATCACCGCTCGTCGTCCGAGTACGTGCCGTCACAGACGCCGGGTACGTGCGACAGGTCGCCGATGCCGAAGGCGACCAGCGCCTCGCGGACGATCTGATCCTCCGGTACGCCCTGCGCCGCTGCGAGCGCCTCCAGCTCGAGCTGCATGGCCTCGGGCAGGTCGAGAGTGGTGCGCCACATCCACTCGCCGCTCTTGGTCCGGGTGGGCGCGCCGCCGTGGGGCCGGTCTCCTCGCCTGCCGGCGAGCCTGCGCCGCATGGCGAGGTCCTGCTCCGGGGTTACCCGTCGCGGCGCACCGCGCATCCCGAAAACGTCCAAGGAATTCGTCATCACCGCCTCCACTTCCGTTCAGAGGCGACCCCGGCTCCAAGCCGGGTGTTAGCGGCCCTGCATACCACAAGGCGCCGCCATCTTTAGGCGATGCCCTGGACATGCATGACGGCCACCCGGCCGACAATCATGTCGACCGGCTGGTATGTCAGGAGCCCGCTAAGCCTCACCCCCCGTTACAGCCCGGAAGGCGGGAAGGTTTTACCGCGCCTGGGGTCGCCCGCAACGGAAAAAGCGCGAGGGTCGTGATGTCCTGTATGTGGCGGTCCGCCGACGATCACGTCCAAGCGGACGATTGCGCCGGAACGGTACCCCTCGTGTCGGTTTCCCTGTTCCGCCACCGCCCGGAGGGCGGTTCCGGCCTCGCCACCTGAACGGATCCAGGCTGAACATGCGGGGACCGCCGGCCGCCACACCATCGGACGCTCGGTCCGGAGCGTCGGTACCGGCGTCTCGGCTCGCAACGAACACGCCCGCCCGAGCCTGTATCAGCTTCGCCAGCCAGTGGAGGTCGTCCGCCGCGGCCTTCGACCCGCCGCGTACCCTCGCGTTTTAGAGTGCGCGCGCCGACAGGTCAGCGCCGGGGCGGCAGGTCGGCCCACGTCGGCCCCTATCCGTTCTGCCGAACAGCCACAGGGCGGCGATGTGCCCTCGTGCGTGAACTAGACCTATCGGGAGCGGTTGCGCGGGTCGGCGATCAGCCCCGCGGGCGTGGAGGCGGCCAGTCGCGGGGCACTTCCGCCCACCCTCACCCGGTCAGGACGGCTCGGGCAGCTTGAGCTTGCGCCGCTTGGCGGGCTGCGTCGCGGCCTCTTGCGGGTCGCTGGCGGCCGGAGCACCGTTCCCTTCCGCCGCGCCGCCCTTAGGCTTGCGGCCGAGCCCGGTCCTGTGCGCCAGGTCGCGCCGGCTGGCGGAGTAGCTGGGCGCCACCATCGGGTAGTCGGGCTTCAGGCCATAGCGCGCCCGGTACTCGGCGGGCGTGAGGCCGTGGGTGGCGAGATGACGTCGCAGCGTCCGGTACGGCTTGCCGTCGATCATGGAGATGATGTGGTCGGGGGAGCTGAGCGACTTCCTCGCCGACACCGCGGGCCTGTGCTCTACGGGTGCCGCCTCGGCCTGCTCGGGTACCCCCTGCCCTGTCCTGCCTCCGGCGAGCTCGGCCACGCTCACGTGCATCCGGCGCAGGAACGCGGGCACCTCGTCGGCGCTAGCGCGCGTGTTGGGGTTGGCGAGCCAAGCCACCGTCAGCTCGGCCGCGAGCTCGAGCGGGCTCGACGCCAGGGGCGGCACGGCGTCGTCCATATGATCCTCTCCCGATCCGTGGCCGCGCCGGCGACCATTCCATTTGGCCACTCTAAGCGCCGGTGCCGACGTCGTCCAACCGCCTGTCAGCTCAGCCGCGCTCCCGCAGCCCAGCGATCCGCTCGGCCGTAGTCCCGAGCACGTCCTGCAGTACTCCCAGTGCGTCTACAAGCCGGCCATGTGGCCCAGCATGCGCTCAGCGAGCGCCGGCCCCAGCACGCCTTGAGTCTCCAGCCGGCGGACCTGCATGTCGATCGTCGCGGCGGCGTTCGCCATGTCTGGCGCGGGGCTAGACGGGTCCATCGGCGTCCCCGCATAGCGCAGCCTGGGCGGCGCGCAACGCGGTTACGCGGTCCGGGTGGGCGGACGGCAGCCGGCCCCAGGCGAACGCGGAGCGCTCGGCCGCGCCCTCCACCCACACCCGTTCCGCCACCGAGAACAGCTCCGGGACCGTGGGCTCGCGTGCCTCTCCGATGCAGGCCACGAGTTCCGCCGCGAATACCCGGTCACCGTCATCCTGGCCCACGCATCCCACCCTTTCCGGCCGGCATGTAGGCGGTCGCCGGCCGACCGCTACGGTATGCCGGTGACGCTCGCGGTGATCGGGTGCCGGGATGCGACGGTTACACGCTCGTGCGTCCGGGAATGGGGAGAGCGCTGCCGCGCCCTCCCCGCCCCTGTTGGCCGGATGCGCCCGGGGGGCTTGGGCCCAAGCGCGCGTGCGTGTCGTCTTGGGGCATGCAGCCGCATCCGGCGCGGCGGAGCTTCTAGCCGCTCCTGAGCGCGCTGGCGAGCCCTGCCGGTCAGCGGCTTCTTGGCGACCTCGCGTACTCGATCGGCTCCCGACCGAACTCCTGGCGCAGCCGGGGCCGTGCTCGCGTGCCGCCCGTTCGGCCTTGCTCCGCCGCTGCGCTAGTCGGGCCCGAGCTGGGCGCTGTCGATGTCGTGCATACCGCGCGGCAGCAAAGGCATGTACGCGCCGCTGGCCTGGATCGCACGGAACATGCCCCCACGGGCGCGCGTCAGCTCGGCCAACCACTCAAGGTGCCTGGCCGCGACATCTGGCGAGCACCGCGACACCGCGTACCAGAGCGCGCGCTGATAATCGTCGCCTCCGTGCGCCAGGATGCGCCGCACCGCGCGGGCACCCTCCCCTACCCCGTCCGGCGCACCCGCGGCGCGGTCGTCCGCGAGTCGGCGCGCGGCTTGGCCAAGCTCGGCTGCGGCGAGGTGGCCATCGTCGAGCCCCGTGCCGATCGCCAGCACGGCGAGCGCGCGCCTGGTCGGATCCATCTCGGGATCGTCCAACGCGTCCTTGATCGGCAGCTCGAAATCGTAGCGGGAGAGCAGCGCCCCGATACTTACCGCAGCGCGCCCGCTCACGACGCGGCACCCGTGCCACGCAAACTTACGCCGCGGGCGCGCGCCGCCGCCTCGCGCGCCCGCCGGCGCTGGACGGCGACGGAGTCGATCACCTCGCGGCGAGTGAGCACATGATCGGGCTCGCGTGCGTGCTGAAGGTCTAGGTCGACCAGCAGTCCGGTCATTGCCTCGTCGCCGACCACGCCGCGCACCGCGTGGAGCCAGCGGGCGGACGCGTACGGATGCGACCAGCCGTGCATCGCGCGGGCGCACCACAGGGCGAGCCAGACGATCGGCAGGAGTGAGATGGCAAGCGCCACGCCCGCGAACCACTTCTCACCCACGACTAAGACTAGCGGCGGCAGGAGAAATGCGACGGGGATGGCAAGCGTAGTGGGCCATACGGGCAAGCCGCTGGTCATCAGGTCGGCCTTGGCGATCAGCCGATCCAGGAGCGACGCGCGGCCGCCCTCCCCTGCCCCGTCCACGATCACCACCCGCGCGATGGATCGTAGCCGTCGCTGGGCGACGAAGACGAGCTCGACGAGTAGTCCGGCCAGGAGTTGGACACGCCCGACCAGGACGAGCTGCTCCAGTCGTTGTTGATCGAGCTACCCGAGTGATGGTGGTGGTCGAGCCCGGCCGAGCCAGTACCCGCACCGTACGGGTCGTCGTGCCGCTGCCGGCTCGTGCCGAACGGGTTGCCGGCGACGTCGACCGCTCCGTCCATCATCGGCAGCCCTGTAGCCGGGTTGACGCCGGGGCTGGGGTCGACATCGACGCTACCGTGCGCACCCCAGCGGTCGAACAGATCAGCGAGGAAGCTGCAGATGCTCATGGGGCACCTCCGGACGAGGGGCGGCCGCCATACGGGACTCGCATGCGCCGTGACCGACACGACGCGTAGCCGCCATGCCCGGTTCCGCCGACCGCGCCCGCCAGGTCCGGGTGTGGGTGGAGTCGGGCCGAAGGCCGAAGTCCGGACCGTCGACGTGGTGAGGTGCCTTATGCCGCCGGGTCACGGAGCAACTCGGTCAGGAGCATGGCTCCACCTTCGCCAGTCCAACTCCTACCTTCCATATCGGCTGGTCGGAACGTCACCAGAACATGTCTGAGGCTAATTTATTCTCTACTCAAAATTAGATTGAGTATGTCTCTGGTTAGATAGTTTAGCTGAATCTTAGAAGGTTAGACATACGTCCCGGGTTGGATTCTTATGTGATTTCAGTGTGATCAGCGCCGGACGGCGGTCCCGATGTGTCGAGGGATCGTTCCTGAAGTGTCGGGTGTGTCGTTCCCGATGTGTCGAGCTCGCGTTCCCGACGTGTCGTTGCCCGTTCCCGATGTGTCGAAAACCGGGGAAAGTCGCGCAACCGGCCGGGCCGATTGAATCACTTCCGAGATGCGCTGGACATTTTGCGTTCAAAAGCGCAGCGGGACGACGTTCGCGCACGGGCGAGGCGCGCTCGCCCATGGCGGGAGCCGACACTTCGGGAACGGAGGACCCGCTCTTCGTCGGCCGGAGCGGAGGATGGAAAGCGCGAGTTTCAGCGCAGAAGGTGCTTGTTGCGCTCGTGATGGCGCCGCACGAACCCGACAAACGCGTTCTGGTAGTTTGCCGGCGTGCGCTCCGGATCGGCTTCGACCCAGGTGCGGAACTCGGCGTGTAAGGTCTGGTAGTCCCATCCGGGGCACTCCTGGCGAAGCTGCGCCAGGGTCGTGTCGGTGATCTCGCCGGCGCTCGCCTTGGTCGCGAGCCGAGTGACGCTCTTCCGGATCAGGGCGGCGACGTTGACAGCCGGTTCAGCCGATTGCGCTTCAACGGGAGCGACGGGCGGCTGATGGCGCGCGCCCTCCCCCTTCCCTTTTACATTGGGCTTGGTCAGCAAATCGCCCGGCCGCCGCCGCATTCTCAGCAGCGGCTCGCGCTTGTCGGGTGGGCTCTCGATAGTCAGCGCATAGCCTGGGAGCTCGTCGCGCTCCGCAATTTTGACAATCTCAAATTTAAAGCGCCGATACTGGCCCTCGGCCCCGGACTTCTCGAATAGGGTGGGCATCGAGATCGCGAACCCCGCCTCGCCCGCGCCGCCCGCATGCTTGCGTGCGACCTTGTAGAGCCAGCGCTCGCGCCCGCCGCTTATGTCGAAATAGGCACGGTCGATCGAGAGCACGCCGCCCGTCATCATGACGCCCTCGTAGAACCAGTTCGACAGCTCCAGCGTCATGCCGCGGGACCGTTCGCTGCGCTCGTCTACGAGCTGCGTCCATCCGTCCAGCCAGCTGAACGTCGCCTCGCGGCGGCTGTCGGCGCGGATGTTGGTTTTGACGGTGGTGGCGACCAGTCGGTCGAGCGCCTGAGCGAGCAGCTCGTAAGCGCGGCCGGTGGTCGGTCGACCGATGGCGCGTAACAGATCGTAGGGCATCAGGTGGAGCTTGCGCGGCACGTCGTTGACGCCGCGCCGGGCCATGTCGGCCAGCATGGACGCGCAGTAGATGAGGATGTCTGCGTCCCAGATCGTGGCCATGCCGAATTGAGGGTTGCCCGACACGTTGACCCACAGCTTGCCGTCGGGCGAACGGTAGTCGATCGGCTTGATGCGTTTCGATTTGGCGAGGCTGAAGAACGGACGCTCCATCATCTCCCGCTGATCGCGGAGCGGAAGATCGGCGAGGTAGGGGAGGAACAGCTCGAACTGTTCCGGGCGGAACGCCTCCTCGCGCCTCAAAGCATGTTTCCTTCAGGAAACATCTGACCCTGGCTGTCCATGTTTCCTCGAGGAAACAGAGGGCGGGTCGGATCGGTATTGCACCCCCCTTGCGAGTGGCGCTCAATCGCGATGTTTCCTCCAGGAAACATCCTCATTGCAGGCGACGGCCCTTGGCCTCGAGATGCGCCAGCACCTGACGAAGCCCTTCCACGAACTCGGCCTCGCCGCCGCCCGCACCGGCGTGAAGCCGTACGGTGACGCCCTGCCGGTTGCTAGACTGAAGCGTGACCAGCGGGCGACCGTCGCCAGAGGCGTAGACGAAGGGCTGATCGTCAGACGGTCTCGCGCCGGCCTTCGGCGCGTCGAGAAGGCGCCTGAGCACGATCGGGGCAGGGGAGGGGAGTAGCCCCGCGGCCCGGCGCTCGGCCTGCTCCTTGACGATCACCTTAGCCTCAGCCTCAACGGCCTTGGCGGCGCGCCGATCGTCAAGGAGCTGCGCCAGCCCATAAGCGGGCGCGAGCTGCACGTCGCCGGGCGACGCAAACGCCGCTACGATGCTGTCAGGAATCGACGCGACCTTGATCATCTTGGACAGCCAGCCCTTAGAAAATTTCAGCCGCTCAGCCATGCGCGTCTGGTGGCCCTGGTAGTGGTCGCGCAGTGCCGTCGCGTAGTTGCGAGCGCGCTCGAGGTCTGAAACGTCCTTGCGCGCGCGGTTCTCGATATCCGCCAGGCGAAACGCGGCCTCGTCGTCGAGTTGCGCCACTTGGGCGAGGAACTGCATGTCGGGATAGCTGTGGCTCCGGAGCCAGCTGATCGCCCAGTGCCTGCGCGTGCCGGCGATAACCTCATATTCGTGGTCGGGGTCGCCGGAGACGCGGCGCACGACGGCCGGCACCTTCTGTCCACCCTCAGCGATCAGCGCGTCGATCAGCTCGCGGCAGTTCGCCTCGGAAAGATGTTCGTAGGTTCGGGCGTTGCCGGGCCAGATTCGCGCCCGAGCCGGGTCGATGAGGAGCTGGGTGACTTGCCTAACCTCACCCGAAGCGACGCGCGCAAGCGCCGATTCGCGGCTGAGCAGGGTGGTGCCGCGCGGCCGGTCGGGGGCGGGCTCGAGCTTAGTCGGTGCCGCTTCTAAAGCCCCTGGTTCATCGGCGAGAAGCGCCGCCAGGTAATCGGATTGCTTGCGCGCCACTTCAGGCCTCCCCAACCCGGGTGAGGAAATCACGCCGCTGCATGGACGAGCTCCTCCTCGCTGGCCGGAGTCACCCGGCCCCAGCTCTGCGTGACGAGCTGCTCGACCTGCCCGAGCGCCTCATCGAGGTTCTGGCGGGAGCGCTTGTGGGTCCTGGCCGTCCCGATGGGCTTCTCAAGCTCATAGACGGTCATCATCCTGAGCGCCGCGTGGCTAATCTCGGCAGACTCGAGAATCGGCACCGGCAGCAGGGCGGGCCCGAAGCTCTGCTCCATGATCGCGCGCACCATAGCATGCGAAGGATCGTTGCTGTCGAACTTGGAGCAGATCAGGCGGATAAAGCTGTAGTTGACGTCGATGCCCGCTCCTTTGAGCTGTTGTAGGACCTGATCCATCATCGACAAAAACTGGACCGTCGAGCAGAAGTCCGGCGTCGTCGCCGCGAGCGGGACGAGCAGAGCGTTGGCCGCCTGCATGACGGCGAGGCTGATCGTGCCGAGCGCCGGTGGCGGATCTAGGATGACGATGTCGTAAGACCTAGCGAGATCCATAAGCCCCTGTTTCAACTTGCGAAATCGAGCGGCCAACACTGATTGTCCGTCCGACCCGCTGGCCGCGAGCTCATACTCGACGTCGAATAGCTCCAGATTGGAGGGGATCAGGTCCACATTGGGCCACGGCGTCTGCTTCACCGCGTATAGGAGGTCGGCCTGGGTGGGATCGATGGAGAGGTACGGGTAGAGCGTCTCCTCGCGGGAGATGTTGAAGTGTGGGTTGAACCCGAACAGCGTGGTCGTGGTGGCCTGGCTGTCGCAGTCGACAACCAGCACCCGGTAGCCCTGGACCGCGAAATAGTGGGCGAGGTGGGTTGTTACCGTCGACTTGCCGACGCCACCCTTGAAGTTCTGCACGGCGATGACAGCGGGCACGTCCAGAGGGCTGCGCTCCGGGGACGCGCCGAGAACCTTGCGCATGTTGAGAAGCTCGCCGACTGTGTAACCAAGCCGGCGTCCCGTATCGGTCGCGGGAGGCTGCGGAAGGCGTCCGTCGTCCTCGGCCATTCGGATGCGGTTTGTCGAGCAACTCAGGAGCTGTGCGGCTTCGGCGATGCCGAACCGGACGTTGAGGCCTTTGCGGCTCTCGGGCAGAAAGGCTTTCTGCCGAAGTCGGTCGATCATGCGATTACCCGACGCCGCAAGACCGCCAATCTGGTTCACGACAAGGCTCAATCCAGGCTCCCCACGCACATCTGAATGAATATGCACTTGTATGTTGCAGAACTCATTCAGCTTGACAAGCTGAGCTGGTTCTAAGCTTCACCAAGTCGCGGTCTTGGGCTGGCGCGCGGAACGGCTGCTCGATTATATCTGCTGCCGGAGAGTAGAAGCAGCCCGGATGCGGAAAGCATGGCCGGTCGAGGCGGCGGATCGGCCTCGTTAACAGCGTCACCGGAACGCAATCAGGTCGGCCTGCCGGCTGAGTGTTGCTCGTATATCTGCTGCTCACTGTTGCGCCAGCGCCCGTCGCGACGTTCCAGATGATCAACACCCATTTGCCGAAGGTGCACAGCCCAATCGCAGCACGCGCCGACGGACGGCCGCGAGGCGCACGGCGCGCAAGTCGCCCGGTGGGGGTGGGAGCGTGTATCACGCCAACTGCTCGGCCGCGCGTGTGGCGGGCGCAGCGCCAGTCACACGCGGCGAGTCGGGCTACAGCCGCAAGCTCGACCACGACAACGACGGCGTCGGCTGCGAGTAGGGCGGGGGAGAGGGCCGATGGCGGGATCTCGCGTCACGCTACTCAGCGCCCTTAAGTTCGAAGCGGCGCTGGTAAGTGCGCTGATAGTGGTCGTTTACCTGGACTGGAGCGTGGCGGTCGCGGGGTGTGTTGCGTCCTGGTTCTAGCGCACCCGCGTCTCGGGTCAGGCAAACGGATTGTCGATCTCGTCGGTGGTGGCCGGCTGCGCGCTCGTGAGCCGCTGGGCCGTGCCGCCCGCCTCCAGCTCGGCCACGAGCTTGTCCGCCAACTCCTTCAGCGCCCGCGCGCGCTCAAGTCCCGCCTGGTCGCGCGTGATCTCGACGGAGCCGGAGATCACGACGACCGCGGTCCCGTTCTCGATAGAGAGGCCGCCGATCGAGGATGCGCCCTCGTCGTCAGCGAACGGCTTGATCATGTGCTCGGCTCCTTGCTCGTCAGGGGGGTTAATTCTTGAACGTGGGAAAGGCGGGCACCTTGGCCTTGGTTGCCGCGTCCAGCGTCGGGAACGGGTCGACGCCGATGCGGGACGCGAGCTCCGCGATCGAGACCACTTCCCAATCCGCTCGCGCGTCGTTGCTGGCGATCCAGGCGCCGGCACCCTGGCCCGGCACATAAATTGCTTTCCACACGCGCGTCGGCACCAGCACGCGGCCGTTCAGCCGCCGCAAACGCCCGCCCTGGTAGGCGGGCCCGGTCACCACATAGGCTTGGCCGAGCTTGGACGTGAGGTCGCGGACATAATTCTCCAGGTCCGCCCAGCCATTGCGGTTCAACGGCCCGTCCTGGGGTACGATGTTGGCGAGGCTGAAGCTCTCGTAGTCGTGCGTTGGATCGCCCATGTCGCCGGACGGGGCCATGTGGCCGCGGTCGTAACCGGAGCCGCGATAGTCGACCAGCTCCGCGCGCTCCGCCGGCGGCAGCCGCTCCTCAGGGTGGAACCGGTTATCACGGGTGTCGAGCGCGCGCGCGGCCTCAACGGAGGTACGGGTGAGGCGCTCGGCCACATAGAGTGGGCTGCGCGTCGTAGCTGAATGCAGCACCGCGAACGAGCCGAAGCAGAGCGGGCGCGTGCCGCTGGCAAGCTTGGGATTGGTGAGCGTTGGAGGCGTGCCGCTCGCATAGTGATCGGCGCAGGTGAGGGCAGGGGGCTCGGCCACTTCGATCGAGCAGGCCGACAAGCTCGCCAGGAGCGCCGTCGAGACGCCCACCGCCCAGGCTCCGATCAGCACCTTGCCAGGAGTTCGCATGGCCGCACGTCGCGGCACCTGCGCACGCCTGTCAAGCGCCACGCCGTCACCGCACGGTCACGCTCGAACTGGTTCGCTGAATCAGGGCTGTCCTACAGGAACATAATGTGAACAGTGGGGCGTGGTCTCAGATTCGGAGTCGACCATGATCATGCTAGACGGAGCGACGCTGACCGGCATCGCCGCGATCACCACCAGCATCACGGGCCTGATCGCCACGTTGCGCGCAAGCCGAAACGCGTCAGCGAGTACGACTGCGTCCGCCCAGGACCGGCCGCTGCAGCGGCGCACCCACCGTCAGGACAGGGCGTGCAGCGCTGGTCGACAGGACCGCACCCTATGAGCTCAGGCGATACTACCCTGTGCTGCTGTGGTGCGCGCTCACCTGGCCGAGTGCTGGCTTGCACGGTACGGTTACAACACGATCGCATCGGCGCCGGCACTCGGGAGCATGCCGAACCGGCAGGGGAGGGGGCGAGGATGAGGAGGAAGATCTGGGCCGCGCTAATGGCCATCGTGGTGCTGTTCGCGGTCGCGTATGTCGCCTCGCCGTTCTGGGCGGCGCGGCAGTTTAGAGAGGCAGCGCTCAGCGCGGACGTGGACCGGCTTAAAGCGGCAGTGGACTTCCCGGCCGTGCGCGAAAGCCTGAAGTCCCAGCTGTCGGTTGCGATGACGGCCAAGTTCGAGAATGACCCCGCGATGAGGAAGAACCCGTTTGCCGGCTTCGGCATGACGCTGATGCCCACCGTAGTCGGCAAGCTAGTTGACGGCTTAACTCCAACGCGTCCTGGCACGCCTTCTCGAATTGGCTCGCATCGGCGTTGCCTGCCTCAAGCCCACGCAGGCGAGCAGCTATTGCGCTGCCGATGTCTGAGGCCTCGGCCTCCGCCGGAGCGTCGCTCTCGGACAGCAGTTCGGCGATTGCTACCTCTGCGGCATGGCCAGCAGCGGGCGTCGCTATCTCCGCGCCGACCTGTAGCGCTTTGAGCAACTCGACCAGGTCAGCAGACAGTGCGATGTGCCCCCTCGTTTGGCGGATCAGCTCGGTCAAATCCCAGACGTTTACTCCAGCCGGCAGTTCGGCATCATTCCTGCCGGAAAGAGGCCGGGTCAGAATGAGTATCCCCCGTGCGGCACCGGTTTGGTCCATGCCTCGGCGCAGCTGCGACAATGCGTTACGAAGTGAGGTCTCGGCGATCCGCTGCGACCGGTGAACCTTCAGCTCCACGATGGTCAGGTCACCATCGCGCTCCACCGAAAGATCGACGTAGCCATCGCCGCCGCCTGTCACTACTGTGTAGCCTTTGGCCCGGAACAGCGCCGCAAGAAACTCGAGGAAGTGATCCTCGACGCTCATCGCGTTCAGGCGGTCGATGTCGAGGTCTTTCATGCGTCCCATGCTGCGGACCTAGCATTGCGGGCGAAGTGTGGGGAGCGGTCGCAACGTGCCCCATACGGAACGACCTAATTTCGGCCATCCACGTCCGCTTCGCGGCCGCCCGGAAGCGGACGTTTATTTAGGCAGGGTGTTGGGTCCGGATTTCGGCCGATGGCGGACCGGCCGCTTTCAACGTCCACAATGTAGGAAGCTGCCGTGCTGCGCTGACGCAAGCGAATTTTGATTGAGACGTCCCGAGTTCGAGCCCCGGCGGACCCACCAATCTCTCAACCCACCACGTTCCGAGCCGTACCAGCCCTTTTCTAAGCGGCTGATTTTCCTGTGACGATTTGTCCCACGGCGTACCGCCCTCATCCGATAAAGCCCGGGGCACCTGGGGACATCGAAGGGGGCACCTGATCCAGAAGTGGGGGCATCCGTGCCGCTGGCCGACGCCCAGTGCCGAAAGGCGCAGCCGGGCGACAAGGATTACAAGCTCGCCGACTCGGGCGGGCTGTACCTGTCCGTAACCGAGAAGAGCGCGAAGATCTGGATCGCTCTATCTAGCGGGCGTCTGGATCTGGATCAGATATTAGCCTCAACGCATTCCTCAAACGGGCCACCATCGGCGCCGACGACCACCGCCGCTTTCCCATCTCGCACGAACGCTACGCTCTTGGATCCGTAGCGCTCGAGCGAACCGCCCCTGCGCTCTAGACGGTATGTCCGGGCTCCGGCCCGAAGGGTCACCGCGCCGGAGTGGAACGAGGCCGAGAAGCTGGCGCCGCCAGCGCAGGCGTAGGTAACCCAGGATGAGTTCTGGTGGGCATGGGGCGCGCAGCCGGCGGTGCCGACCAGCAGCAGACCGATCCGGCAGTAAGGTCTCGCTATCTGCCGGTACATAGCTCCGACAGCACCCATTAGAGCCTCCGCCTTCGTCGTCCCTTGATGCTGAAATGAAAAGCGCCCCGCCGGGGGTAGGGCGGGGCGCTGGGGAACTGACGCGGGGGGGGGGGGGGGTTAAGTGCGCCAGTCAAGCGCGGAACGGCCCTAACGCTTGTTAGTTCCCGGCCCGCGGAGAAAACAAAGACGCCCTGCTGATCTTCAGACCAACAGAGCGTCGCGAGCCTCCACCGCCCTCTCCCCCGATAAGGGCAGGACGCTGCAAGCAGCCCAATAACTCAGATCAGCAAGCGCTGTTCCAGGGACCTTGCGCCAGTGCCGCCAGCGAGTGCCGTTGTTCGGCACCCGGCCCCAGAACTCTATGACCGGTACCGGCGCGAACGTCCGGTGAAGGTCGAAATCAGACGTTCGCCTGCTTGTCTGATCCACTGCGTGCCTATCCAGCTCCAGGTCTAAAATGCCACCAGGCCGCGTTCGGTTGATCCGAGCCGAGTAGCCAGCCCTAAATGAGTGCCCGGCTTTGAGAAGCGATCAAGCTGCCCCGGATGGCCGAATATGGATCGAGGCGGCGGTGAGCCGACCGGTCCCGTTTCATCTCCGTCGATCACACGGTTGAGGTCCGCTTGACCCTTAGCGGACATACAATTTCGGTTCGGACCACCGTCAACCGCCGCCCGTCCCGCTCATCTTTCAGGCGAAAATTGCTTTCAACGTCGGTCCTGTCGGCCGCCGCCCGAAGCGGGCCAGCAGCGCGCAATAGGTGCCGCTCGCGACTAGACCCGACAGCGCGAACATAAGGAGCTGCCCGGGAGAGGCTCCGCGCCATCCTTCGCTTCCGAGCGGCGCCAGCAGCATGCCGGTTGTGATCCCGGCGGCAAGACACACCCAGCGCCCGCCCGACGTCCCGCGCCGAGTAACAGGCCAGAGCAGCGACAGAACCGTCATAGCCGCGGGGACCGACACGGTCGCCATGACCAGCCAGGACAGCATCGCCAGAGCAAGCGTTTCCGACCAGCCGGAGGACGTGCCGAAACCGCTCGCGATCATCAGACCCAAGATCAACAGCGTGGACGGCAGCGGGCAGACGATCCCGTCCACAAGGGCGCTCGCCATGTGGTGACGCGGCGTGAGCATCCTGGGTGCAGGCACGCCGTCGTGCAGCTCCATCAAAACAGAAGCAGCATGGAGAGCACGGCCGCGGCGACGCCGATCCAGCCGAGCGGCCCCGCGGCCGAAACACGGTCGGGCCGGCGCGGCGAGTACCATATCAGCGACGAAGGCCCGCGCGCTTCCGCGAGCCGACGCACCCTCGCGCGGACCTCTTGCCCGTCGGCACCCGCGAAGACGACCTCGTCCTCGACGGTGAGCGGCATCGGCGCGCGCTCGCCGAGAAACACGGCGGCATCGCGGACGCGTCGCGCCTCGCGGTAACCGTTGCCGACGTACCGGGCCCTCACCGGGCTGTAGAACAGGGCGATCCAGGCCGCGCGCATCGCGCAGCAGCACGCCGCAAAGACAACTCACGGGCGACGGCGTTCAACATGCTGCCATACATGCGCGTCGGCGCGTTGCGCGTCGGTAAACGACCGCTTTCGGCCCTTAGCGAACTTCGTCGGGATTGGTCGGCCATTGACCGGCTCGGACGATCTCGGCGAGCCCGCCGACCGTGACTGGCCGCAGTGGCTTGCCGAATAGCCGCCCGAACGACCATCCCACTGCTAGAAAGAGTGCGAGCGCTGCGATGATGGCGAGGAATTCCGGCCAGTGAAGCGCAGCGACGAGGACGCCTGCCAGCCCACCGCAAATGAGGATCACCGGGATGCCGATCAGGATTCGTATTGGGCTCGCGCCCTCGGTGTTGAAGAACTCGCGCCATTGGTCGTCTAATGCCGCGAAGTCGGTTCCGAACTGCTGATGTAGTGCTTGAAAGACCTCCGCTGCATCATCCCCATCGACGCCAAGGTCATGGAGCAAGCGAGCGCCAAGCGTCACGTCCGTATCGGGCACGCCATGCTCCCGGATCAGCAGGTCACGTATCGCAGCGACGTAATCACCCATACCGAGCGCAATCTACCGGCACATGGAATGTCCGCAAACCACCCGTTGCGGACATCGGGTTCACCGGTAGTCTGCCGGCGTGCCTAGTCGATATGAGAACCTGAGGAACGCTGTCGCCCGTTTAGCCGCGCCCGCCGAGCAGCAGGTCGCCTACCTGGACCGCATCCACGCGCCCCTTGCCGATGGCGCAAGCGCGATCGGCTACGGCAACGACGAGCTCGCCCTCGAACTGGATGACTATTTCTCCCCAGCATGCGACATGATCTTCTATGGCGAGCTAAGCGAGGCGGAGAGGACCGCGATCCTTCCGCTATCTAAGCTGCTTGGGAAACTTGGCGGTCAGGAGCATGCCGACTTCTGGCGGCGCGAGGCGCTGTTCAACGATCCAAGATGGGCGGAAGTGCGCTCGCACGCTGCACAGGCGCTGGAGCACCTGCCGGATGAACCGCGCGCATTCGGCCGCTTTGCGTAGGATTACGTCGGTCCGCTTTCGACCGTATTGCGGACGTCTAACCTTTGCGGCAGACGACTGCCATGATGCTTACGTCGGTGCTGCGCCTGTTGTTGCCTTATCGGCGCACCACCGAGGCCGAAGCTCGGGATGCCATAATACGATGCGGTATCTGAGGTGGCCCCCTAAATGACCTGACAGGGTCTCGCTCTTAGCTAAGAGTGAGGCATATGACTGAGCATACGACCAGGCGTTACAACGGCGGCGAGGTCCTCTCCGGGGTCCAGCGCCGGAGGCGCT
>NZ_NSLI01000006.1 GCF_002288825.1 Sphingomonas lenta | reverse complement strand
CGCGGAAGATCTCCGGGTCGGTATGCTCGTGCTGAAAGGCGTGGGCGACGCGCGGCAGCAGCCGCTCGCGCGCGTACGCATGCGCGGTGTCGCGGATCATGCGCTCGTCGTCACTCAGCTGCTCGTCCAAGAGGAAAGGGTCATCCCACTCGAACCGGCCCATGGTCGCCATTTCACCTGCTCCTTTGCGGTTCGGAGTTGGGCCGGGGCGGGCGGATTGTCCACCCCTAGAGCGAGGAGCGGACGTTCAGGAGCTCGGGGAAGAAGCGCTGCTCGACGACCTTGGCGAGATAGGGCACGCCCGCGGTGCCGCCGGTGCCGCGCTTGAAGCCGATGACGCGCTCGACGGTCTTGAGGTGGCCGAAGCGCCAGATTTGGAAATGGTATTCGAGGTCGACGAGCTTTTCCGCCAGCTCGTACAGGTCCCACCAGCGTTCCGTGTCGGCGTAGACCTGGGTCCAGACGGCCTCAACCTCCGGCGACGGGTCGAGCTGCGTCGACCAGTCGCGCTCCAGCCGTTCGGGCGGGACGGGGAGGCCGTTGCGGTCGAGGAGGCGGAGCGCTTCGTCGTAGAGGCTGGGTCGGGTGAGCTCGTCGCGCAGCGCGTCCTGGAGCTCGGGCTCGACGTCGAACACCTTGACCATGCGGGGGTCGCGGGCGCCCATGACGAACTCCAGGCGGCGATACTGGTCGGATTGGAAGCCGGAGCTGCCGCCCAGGCCGCCGCGCATCCGCTGGTAGTCGGCGGGCGTCATGGTGGCGAGCACCTCCCAGGACTGGATCAGCTGCGCCTGGATGCGCGACACGCGCGCCATCATCTTGAGCGCAGGCGCGAGGTCGTCGGCGGCGATGCGGCGGCGCGCCTCGTCCAGCTCGTGGAGCATGAGCTTGATCCACAGCTCGGACGCCTGGTGGATGGTGATGAACAGGAGCTCGTCGTGCGTGCCGGTGCGCGGGCTCTGCAGGTCGAGGAGCTCGGGAAGGCGGAGGTACGAGCCGTAGGTGAGGGGACGGGTCATGGCCGCGACCCTACTCGCCCAAGAGGTGGAGCGCGAGTTGGCGGTCGTGCGGGCGGCGGCGGTGCTCGAACAGGTACACGCCTTGCCAGGTGCCGAGCGTCAGGCGGCCGCCGATGAGCGGGATGGAGAGCTGCGTGTTCGTGAGCGCGGCGCGGAGGTGCGCGGGCATGTCGTCGGGGCCCTCGTCGTCATGCTCGTATTCGGCCGACTCCGGCGCGATGCGGGCGAAGTAGCGTTCGAGGTCGCGCCGCGCCGCGGGGGCGGCGTTCTCCTGGATGAGGAGCGAGGCGGAGGTGTGGCGGATGAACACCGTCAGCAGGCCTTCGCGCATGCCCTGGTCGGCGACCCAGGCGGTGATGCGGTCGGTGACCTCGTGCAAGCCTAGGCCGGGAGTGCGGACAGAGAGTGTAGTAGTGGACTGGCGCATCGGGTGATAACGCCCGAGTAGAGGGAGAAGCCCATGACCGAGCTGCGTGACGAGGCGATCCGGCTGTACGACGCTTATACGCACGAGCATCTCGACCGGCGGCGGTTGCTGCGCGAGATGACGGCGCTGGCGGGGTCGGTCGCGGCGGCGGAGGCGCTGATCGGGGCGATCGGGGTGTCCTCGGCGGCGGCGCAGATCGTATCGGCGGCGGACCCGCGGCTGCTGACCGCGCGCAACATCAACGAGTTCGCGGGAAGGCCGCTCACCAGCTACGCCGCCTGGCCACGCGATCCGAAGGCGGTGCGCGGCGCGGTGCTGGTGATCCACGAGAATCGCGGGCTTAACACCCATATCGAGGACGTGACGCGGCGCGTGGGGCTGGAGGGCTTCGTCGCGGTCGCGCCCGACTTCCTGTCCGCGCAGGGTGGGACGCCGGCCGACCCCGACAAGGCGAGGGCGATGATCGGGCAGGCGGACTACGACTTGCTGCTCGCCCAGGCGACCGGTGCGCTCGACTTCATGAGGAAGGTGCACGGGGACCGTGCCAAGACGGGTGCGATCGGCTTCTGCTGGGGCGGGGCGTTCGTGAACCGGCTGGCGGTCGCGGCGGGGCCGAGGCTTGCGGCCGGCGTCAGCTATTACGGCCCGGCGCCCGCGCCGTCGGAGGCGGCTAAGGTGCAGGCGGCGATGATGATCCACCTGGCGGGCAACGACAGCCGCGTGAACACGACTGGCTTGCCCTGGATCGAGGCGCTCAAGGCCGCAGGCAAGGAGGTCGAGGGCCACGTCTATCCCGGCGCGGAGCACGCGTTCAACAACGATACCTCGGCCGAGCGGTACGACAAGCAAGCGGCCGACCTGGCGTGGCGACGGACCGTCGCGTTCCTCCGTCGCGAGCTTGACGCGTGAGTTGATCTATGTTCCCCTTCCGTTCCGTACGAATCAGGGGAGATCAACGATGGCCGACTTGACGCTCTACACCAACCCGCACTCGCGCGGGCGGATCGCGCGCTGGATGCTCGAGGAGGTGG
Source organism: Sphingomonas lenta (assembly GCF_002288825.1). Lineage (GTDB taxonomy): Bacteria > Pseudomonadota > Alphaproteobacteria > Sphingomonadales > Sphingomonadaceae > Sphingomonas > Sphingomonas lenta. The sequence continues at coordinate 90,767 of NZ_NSLI01000006.1, read as the reverse complement.
GCCAGCCCTATGACGTGGAGGTGCTGGGTTACGGCGGTACGATGAAGGCGGCGGAGTATCTGGGCGTCAATCCGATGGGGAAGGTGCCCGCGATCGTCCATCACGGCCAGGTGGTGACGGAGACGGCGGCGATCTGCGCCTACCTCGCCGACGCCTTCCCGGAAGCCGGCCTCGCGCCCGAGCCGCACGAGCGGGCGGATTACTATCGCTGGATGTTCTTCGCCGCGGGGCCGGTCGAGGCGGCGGTGACCAACCATTCGATGAAGGTCGTTCCCGACGAGAAGCAGCAGACGATGGCCGGCTACGGCAATTTCGAGCTGGCTATGCGTGTGCTGGAGAGCGCGGTGGCGAAGCACCCGTACGTCGCGGGCGACCGGTTCACGGCGGCGGACGTCTATGTCGGCTCGAGCATCGGCTGGTACACGCGCTTCGGCATCATCCAGCGCAACGCGGCGTACGATGCGTATCTGGAGCGGATCGAATCGCGGCCGGCGTTCAAGCGCGCGAACGAGCTGGACGACGCCGCGGCGGCGGAGATGCAGAGCGCGGCGTGATACTGAGTTCCTCCCCCGCTTACAGCGGGGGAGGGGGACCGATCGCGTAGCGAGTGGTGGAGGGGGAGCGACGGGATGCGGTTAAAAGGGTGGGCCGGTACGCAGAGGCAAACGAAGCAGCTTCGGCGTGAGATGAGCCTGCCGGAGGTGCTGTTGTGGCGGGAGTTGCGGAAACGGGAGGTACGCTGGCGCAAGGGGCATCCTGCCGGGCCATACACGCTGGATTTTTACTGCGCGCCTGCGTTGTTGGCGGTCGAAGTTGACGGCGAGGCCCATGGGCGTGACGACAGGCCGGAGCGGGACGCGGTCCGCGATGCTTGGCTGGAGGAGCGCAAGGTCAGGGTTCTACGCATAGCCGCGCCGGACATCCTCCGTGACTTAGATGCGGTGCTGCGGTTCATCCTCGCCGAGAGCGCATCCCGTCGTTCCCCCTCCACCAGCTTCGCTGGTCCCCCTCCCCCGCCATAGGCGGGGGAGGAATTTAGGAGCGTCGCCCGGGCAGCTCGCGCATGATGCGGTCGCGCTCGGCTTCGCCCGTGCTCGTCCAGCGGGCGATCTCGTCGAGGGTGCGGGCGCAGCCTTCGCAACGGCCATCGGCGGCGATGCGGCAGATGTTGACGCAGGGGCTCGCCACCCGGACGGGGGCGACGCGCTCGACGACCATCAGGCGGCCGTGGTGAGCGCGACCTGGAGGAAGTCGGGGACCGGGCCGTTCCAGCCCTCGTCCGGGCCCCCGTCCTGATTGGTGTCGCGATCGCGATGCCGGTCGCGTCCGCGGCGGTCCGTACGGTCGTCGCGCGGCGGGCGGTCCTCGCGGTAGGGGCGCTCGGCGCGGGGCTCGCGCTCCTCGCGAGGGGCACGGGCTTCGCGCTCGGGACGCGGCTTGCGCTCCGGCCGCTCCTCGCGCGCAGGCCGGTCGCGGCGGCGCGATGGGCGCTCGTCGCCTTCGGCCGGGGCGACCTCGATCCGCTCGATCTTCTGACCGGTCAGCTTCTCGATATTGTCGATGTTCTCGGCGTCGTCGGGCGCGACCAGCGTGTAGGCGGTGCCCGTCGCGCCCGCGCGGCCCGTGCGGCCGATACGGTGGACGTAGTCGTCGGGATGCCAGGGCGCGTCGAAGTTGAAGACGTGGGACACGCCCTTGATGTCGAGCCCGCGCGCGGCGACGTCGGAGGCCACGAGAATGTTGATGTCGCCGCGCTTGAACAGGTCGAGCTCGGCCAGGCGCTGCGGCTGCTCCATGTCGCCGTGGATCTCGCCCGAGCGGAAGCCGTGGCTCTTGAGCGACTTGTTGAGCTCGCGCACCGTCGTCTTGCGGTTGGCGAAGATGATCGCGGTGCGCACGTCCTCCTGCGCCAAGAGCTGGCGGAGCACGCGCCGCTTCTCGAACGACTGGCCGCCCACGGGCACGAGCAGCTGGCGGATATTGGTGTTGGTGGACGCGGGACGCGCCACCTCGATCGTCTTGGGGTTCGACAGGAACCGGTCCGCCAGCTTCTTGATCGGCGGCGGCATGGTCGCGGAGAAGAGCAGGGTCTGCCGGTTGGCGGGCAGCTTGGTGCAGATCTCCTCGATCTGCGGGATGAAGCCCATGTCGAGCATCCGGTCCGCCTCGTCGATGACGAGCATGGAGCAGCCGGTGAGCAGGATGTTGCCGCGCTCGAACAGGTCCATGAGGCGGCCGGGCGTGGCGATGAGCACGTCAACGCCCTTCTCCAGCGCCTTGACCTGGTCGCCCATCGACACGCCGCCGATGAGCAGCGCCATGGAGAGCTTGTGGTTCTGGCCGTACTTCTCGAAATTCTCGGCGACCTGCGCCGCGAGCTCGCGCGTGGGCTCCAGGATCAAGGAGCGCGGCATGCGCGCGCGGCTGCGACCATGGGCGAGGATGTCGATCATGGGCAGCACGAAGCTGGCGGTCTTGCCCGTGCCCGTCTGGGCGATGCCGATGATGTCGCGCATCATCAGCACGGACGGGATGGCCGACGCCTGGATCGGCGTAGGGTCGGAATACCCTGCGTCGGTGACCGCTTGCAGCAGTTCGGGGGATAGGCCGAGATCGGCGAAGCTCATGCAGTTGTCCGGATAAGCGAGGGCGTGGCGCGACGTGCGCGGCCCCGAGCGCTAGGCGGAGCGCTCGCGGAAATAGGGTTGAAAGTCAAGTTCAAGGGGTGTCTGCGCGCCGTCTATACTTGCTCGTCACCCCGGACTTGATCCGGGGTCCATGCGCGGCACCTCCGTTCGCCAAAGCGCTTTCGAGTATGCGGACGCGCGTGGATGCCGGATCAAGTCCGGCATGACGGGAGAGGGGAAGGGGTGCGAGGTCTACCTCTTTACCTCCAACCGCCGGAACCCGTCGATCGGGCACTTGGTCCCGTAGCGCGTGCGGATCAGGTCGCGGTCGGCGCAGATCATGCCGTCCGCCGACGGCTTGAGGTAGAAGCCGCGGACGAAGTCGAGGCCGCGGCAATCGTCCTCCAGCAGCGCGCGCACGCGCTTGCCGCCGCGCAGCACCAGGTCGAGCCGGTCGCGCTCGCTCACCAGCGCGCCGGCGAGCTCGCCCACGGGGACGCAGCGCGGGCCCTTCTTCTCGACCCACTCAACCGGCCTGGGCGGGGCGGGCGGCGCCATGCGCGGCACGCGCACCATGGTGCGCTGGCGGATCGTCAGCTGCGCCAGCTCCCAGCGGTCGCCGATGGGGGGCGAGGCGGGGGCGGCGAGCGCGGACAGGGCCAGGAGTGACGCGGCGCGGAACATGGATGGTCGGCTGGTACCGCAATCTGTTGAATGGGTGATGAACTTTGACGCTTATGCTAGCCGCGCACGTCATGACAGGCTTCCTCGACCTGCTCCGCGCCGAGCTGCCCGATCGTGCGATCGTCACCGATCCGGATCGGATCGCGCCCTGGCTGACCGACTGGCGTGGGCGGTATCGGGGCCGGGCGGCGGCGCTGGTCGAGCCGGCGACGACGGCGGAGGTCGCGGCGGTGGTCCGCGCGGCGGCGGCGACGCGCACGCCGGTGGTGCCGCAGGGCGGGAACACGGGCATGGTCGGCGGCGCGACGCCGGACGAGGAGGGCGGGGCCGCGATCCTGTCGCTCCGGCGGCTCCACCGCATCCGATCGATCGACGCGGACGCGAACGTCGCGGTCGCCGAGGCGGGCGTGGTGTTGCAGATGCTGAACGACAGGGCGCTGGAGCGGGAGCGGCGCTTTCCCCTGACGCTCGGGGCGCGTGGGTCCGCGACGATCGGGGGCCTCGTGTCCACCAACGCGGGCGGGACGCAGGTGCTGCGCTTCGGGACGATGCGCGGGCTGGTGGCGGGCGTGGAGGCGGTGCTGGCCGACGGTTCGGTCCATGACGGGCTGGCGGCGCTGCCCAAGGACAATCGCGGCTACAATCTCGACCAGCTGCTGATCGGCGCGGAGGGCACGCTCGGAATTGTCACCGCAGCGGCGCTGAGGCTCGTGCCGGCGGTCGCGGCGCGTGCGGTCGCCTGGGCGGGGCTGCGCTCGCCCGAGGTCGCGATGGCGCTGCTGCGGCACTGCCGGTCGCACACCGACCGGATCGAGAGCTTCGAGATCATGCCGGCTGAGTCGCTCCGCGCCGTGCTCGCGCACCTACCCGCCGCGCGCGCCCCGCTCGCGGGCGAGCATCCCTGGCACGTGCTGATCGAGGCGACCGCGCCCGATTTGGACGGTGAGGCGCCGACGGCGCTGCTCGAGCGATTGCTCAGCGACGCGTTGGAGGCGGGGCTCGCCGATGATGCCGTGGTCGCCGCGAGTGAGGCGCAGGCGGACGCCTTCTGGACGATCCGCGACTCCATCTCCGCGGCCGAGCGCGCGCAGGGGCCAGCGACGCAGCACGACATCTCCGTGCCGGTGCCCGCCATGCCGCGCTTCATGATCGATGCCGCCGCCGCGTGCGAGGCGCGCTTCCCCGGCTGCCACGCCAGCGGGTTCGGCCATTTGGGCGACGGCAACGTCCATTTCCACGTCCGCGCGCCGGCGGGCGTCGATCCGGACCGCTGGTACAGGGACACCGCGCCGGAGGTGACGCGCTTCGTCCACGACCTCGTGACGGCGGCGGGCGGCTCCATCTCCGCGGAGCACGGGATCGGGCAGATGAAGCGCGACGAGCTCGCGCGTCTTCTGCCCCCCGCGCGCCTCCGCGCCATGCGCGCGATCAAGGCGGCGCTCGATCCGCTGGGCATCCTCAACCCGGGCAAGCTGGTCCCGCTTGCGCCCGGCCCGGACCGACAATAGGAACACGGCCCGTCCGGCGGCGCGGCCGCCATCCCTTTTCCCGGAGTGTCCGACCCATGGCCAGCGCGCCGCTTCCCCTGTTCTACAACGGCCTGGAGCCGCTCTCGAGCGAGATGCACGGCAACTACCGCATCCGTCCGCAGGACCGCGCGTCGTTCGTCGTCGGCCAGCACGCCGTGCCCGTGACGGTGGACGAGTTCCCGCTGGCGCAGCGCTACATGCCCATCGTCTTCTCCGTGGGGCCGGAGAGCGTGCCCATCGCGCTGATGGGGCTGAACGAGGGCGTGAACGTCTTCTTCGACGACGAGGGCCGCCTCCGCGACGCGCAGTTCTACGTGCCGGCCTATATCCGCCGCTACCCGTACATGCTCGCGCGCCTGCGCCCGGACTCGCAGGACCTGTCGCTCTGCTTCGACCCGACCGCCGAGTCGATCGGACCGTTCGAGGACGGCGACCCCGTGTTCGTCGACGGCCAGCCCAGCGAGCTGGTCAAGAACATCCTGGCCTTCAACGAGACGTTCGAGCAGGCGGGCGCCCGCACCGCCGCCTTCACCAAGGAGCTCGACGAGATGGAGCTGCTGATGGACGGCGAGGTCTCGATCCAGCCCGAGGGCGCGGCGCAGCCCTTCGTCTATCGCGGCTTCCGCATGGTGAACGAGGAGAAGCTGAACGACCTGCGCGGCGACCAGCTGCGCAAGATGACCAAGTCGGGCATGCTGCCGCTGCTCTACGCGCACCTCTTCTCGCTGTCGTTGATGCGCGAGATCTTCGCGCGGCAGATGCAGCTCGGCCAGGCGCCGCAGCCGCAGCTCCAGCCGACGGCCTGACGCCTGCCGAAGGGGCGTTCCCGCCCATGGGAACGCTACCGTCGCGAAGGATTAACTTTTCTTGGAACCCTAGCGGTTTCAGAGGGTTGTAAAGGCCTGTGCGGTTCCTACATCGCACTTGTACGGTTTCCGTGTCCCCCCTTTCGCGGAACCGTACGACACGCTTTCAGCGTGTCTCCTCCCTGAACCTTGGCCACCTCGTGCGACTTCTGCGCGAGGTGGTTTTTTATTGGGCCTGGGTCATTCGGCGGCCAGCGGGAGTGCGGCCGACAGCGCCTCGTCCTCCAGCGCGGCGATGACCGACCCGACCAGCGCCGCCGTCGCGGCCAGCCCGTCGCCGGGCGCGTCTAGCTTGCCGTCGAGGTAGAGGCTGCGGTCCAGCTCCAGCTGGATCGCGTGCACGTCGCGCTCCGGCCGGCCGTGGCGGTCGAGGACGTGGCCGCCGGCATAGGGGCTGTTGAGCGCCACCCTGAGCCTAGCCGCGAGCGCCACGCCCTCCGCCCGGCCGACGAAGCGCGCGGCGGCGGCGCGGCCGAACCGGTCGCCCAGCACCACCTGCGCGCCGCCGGCGCCCAGCGGCGGCATGGAGTGCAGGTCGAGCAGCACCGCCACGCCGAACCGCGCATGCGCCGCCGCGAGCGCGTGCGCCAGCGCCTGGTGATAGGGACGGTGCGCGCGCTCGATGCGCCGGGCCATGTCGGCGGGCGTGAGCTTGCGCCGCCAGATCTCGCCCGCGCCGGGCACGCGGCGGGGGACGAGGCCGAGCCCGCTGCGGAGCTTGGCGGAGCGCGCCGGCTGACGGCGGGGGTCCGCGCCCTCGTCGACCAGCGGATCGCGCTCGTCTTCGCCGCGGTTCAGGTCGATCCAGGCGCGCGGCACTTTCTGGACCAGCGCCACGCGCGGCCCCCGCGCGCCGAGCGCGACCAGGTCGACATAGCGGTCCTCCAGCGCGCGCAGGCTGGACGGATTCCAGCGGATCAGCGGCACGATCTCCGGCGGGTAGGCGCGGCCCGCGTGCGGCACGGACAGGACCACCGGGCTCGCGGGCCTCTCGGGGTCGCCATGCAGGTCGAAACTCCTGTCCATCCGGGAGGAGGGTAGGGTGGCGCTCCGCACGCGGCAACCTCGGCACTGGAATTGTTAACCCTTTCACGGCTAACGCTGGCGGCTCGCGAACGAGGGACGAGTCAAGGCGATGATCCGGATTCTGCTGGCCGAGGACGACCAGGTCATGCGCGAATATCTCGCGCGCGCGCTGGAGCGGTCGGGCTACTCGGTCGTCGCGGTGGACCGGGGCACCGCCGCCATCCCGCTGCTCGAGCGGGAGCGGTTCGACCTGCTGCTCACCGACATCGTCATGCCGGAGATGGACGGCATCGAGCTGGCGCAGAAGGCGGGCGAGATGTGCGCCGACCTGCGCGTCATGTTCATCACCGGCTTCGCGGCGGTGACGCTGAAGGCGGGCAAGGCGATGCCGCAGGCCCGCGTGCTGTCGAAGCCGTTCCACCTGCGCGACCTGGTGATGGAGGTCGACCGCCTGTTCGAGACCGACCAGGCGGGGCTCAACTAACCCGCTTGCGCTCCGCCGCGGCTCCGGTTAGAGCCCGCCTCCTTACGGGCGTGTAGCTCAGTGGTAGAGCACTGTGTTGACATCGCAGGGGTCGCAAGTTCAATCCTTGCCACGCCCACCACTAAAAGCCCCGCAAGCTGAGAAGCTTAGCGGGGCTTTTTGTTGGCCTATGCAGGCACCGAGCGGCAAAATGTTGGGTGATTTTTGGGTGAAATGCCGTCCGGCGGGCCCGTTAGACGATCAAACAATCCGTGCTCTGGCCAGAAGGGCTCGCCTAATGCCTGCGTGATGGAGCTCGGCCGCATGCCGCCCGTTGGCCTCGTGAGCTTCGTAGAGTTATCCGGTTCACAGCCAGCAATCTCGAAAAACCGTTCAACTATCCTGACCGTCACCCGCTCTGCAGGAGCGAGGTGTGCCGCTGTCTCTTCATGCGCGACCCGGATCGCGTTGTTCCGGGTGAGCGTTCTGGGAACCGAAATGCCGCCCGAACTGGGCCTAACCGCGACCGAAGGTAGCGTCTCCCGCAATCGGTCGTTTTTGAGAGGGGCGCTAGCCGGAACTGTCGAACCTGACCCGTTTCCACCGCGCAAAAGGGACAGCTCGGAAGGGGACGAGAACGCCTGTTTCTGTCCGCGCCGGACCGGAGCGACGCTCCGGCCGCCTGTCTCACGCGTGCGCCGCCGTGGCCGGGTCTCCGACCGAACCCGGCACGTCCGCCCGTCGCCCACCGAAGCGCGCATAGAGCGTCGGCAGCACGAACAGCGTCAGCAGCGTCGCCGTGATCAGCCCGCCGATCACCACGGTCGCGAGCGGCTTCTGCACCTCCGCGCCCGCGCCATGCCCCAGAGCCATCGGCACGAAGCCGAGCGACGCGACGAGCGCGGTCATCGCCACGGGGCGGAGACGCGCCAAGGCACCCTCGCGCGCCGCCTCGGCCCGGTCCACGCCCCGCGCGATCAGGTCCTGGATCGAGGTCACCATCACCAGCCCGTTCAGGACCGCGATGCCGGACAGCGCGATGAAGCCCACCGCCGCCGAGATGGAGAAAGGCATGCCGCGCAACAGCAATGCGAGCACGCCGCCCACCAGCGCCAGCGGCACGCCCGTGAACACCAGCACCGCGTCCCGCACTGACTTCAGAGCGCCGTAGAGCAGGAACATGATCGCCGCGAAGCAGATCGGGACCACGACGGCCAGGCGCTCCTGCGCCGACGCCAGATTCTCGAACTGCCCGCCCCATTCGAGATAGGTGCCGGGCGGCAGCTTCACGTCGCGCGCGATCGCTCCTTGCGCATCGCCCACCACGCCCGCCACGTCGCGGCCGCGGACGTTCGCCTGGACGACGACGCGGCGCTTGCCGTTCTCGCGGCTGATCTGGTTCGGCCCGTCGACCACCTCGATATCGGCGACAGACGACAAAGGCACGAAGGAGCCGCCGGCGGTCGGCACCGGCACCTGCGCGAGCGCCCCCGGGTCGGCGCGCGCCTGCTCCGCCAACCGGATCACGACGGGGAAGCGCCGGTCGCCCTCGAAGATCATGCCGGCCTGACGCCCGCCGATCGTCGCCGCCACCGTGTCCTGAACATCGCCCGCGGTGACGCCCAGGCGCGCCATCGCGTCGCGGTTCGGGCGGATGTCGAGCATGGGCAGCCCTTCCGTCTGCTCCACCCGCACATCGGCCGCGCCTTCCGTCCGGCGGAGCACGCCGGCGATCTCCTCGGCGGCGGCGTTCATCTGAGCGAAGTCGTCCCCGAACACCTTGACCGCGACGTCTGCGCGCACGCCTGCGATGAGCTCGTTGAAGCGCATCTGGATGGGCTGCGTGATCTCGTAGGCGTTGCCCGGCAGCGTCGACAGCTTCCGCTCCAGCCGCTCGACCAGCTCCTCCTTGGGCAGGCCGGGGTCCGGCCACTCGGCCCGGGGCTTCAGGATCACGAACGTGTCGGTGCCGTTGGGCGGCATGGGGTCGGACGCGATCTCCGACGTGCCGGTGCGCGAGAAGGCGAACCGGACCTCCGGCTCGCGAGCGACCATCTTCTCGACCTGGAACTGCATGGCCTGCGCCTGGTCGACGGACGTGCCCGGGATGCGCCACGCCTGGACGAGGATGTTCCCCTCATCGAGCTGCGGCAGGAACTCCTGGCCGAGCGTGGTGAAGGCCACGCCCGCGAGCGCCAGCGCGCCGGCGGCGACGCCGACGGTCAGGCTGGGCCTGCGCATCGCGGCGTCCAGGCCCGGCTCGTAGCGGCGACGGAGCCAGGCGACAATGCGGCTCTCCTTTTCCTCGACCCGTTTCGACAGCCAGATCGCGATCGCGGCCGGCACGAAGGTCAAGGACAGCACGAACGCGAAGGCGAGCGCGATGATGACGGTGAGCGCCATCGGCTCGAACATCTTACCCTCGACGCCCGTGAAGGTGAGCAGCGGCACGTAGACGAGGATGATGATCGCCTGCCCGTACACCGACGGGCGGATCATCTCGCGCGCGGACGCGGCCACGATCGCCAGCCGCTCGCGGAGGGGCAACGGACCGTCGCGCCCATGCTGCGCCTCCGCCATGCGCCGGAGCGCGTTCTCCACGATGATGACCGCGCCATCGACGATGAGGCCAAAGTCGAGCGCGCCCAAGCTCATCAGGTTCGCGGAGACGCCGGCGCGTAGCATCCCGAAGCTGGTGAGCAGCATGGTGATCGGGATCACCAGCGCCGCGATCAGCGCCGCCCGGAAGTTGCCGAGCAGCAGGAACAGGACGACCACGACCAGCGCCGCGCCTTCGCTCAAGTTGCGCGCGACCGTGGCGATGGTCGAGTTGACGAGTTCGGTCCGGTCGAGCACCGGCTTCACGATGATGTCGGTCGGAAGCGACCGGCCGATCTCCTCTAGGCGTTCCCTGACCCCGGTCGCGACCGTGCGGCTGTTCTCGCCGATACGCATGACGGCGGTTCCGACCACCACCTCGCGCCCGTTCTCGGAGGCCGATCCGGTCCTCAAGCCCTGACCCACGCCGACGGTCGCGACCTGCGACAGCGTGATGGGCACGCCGTCGCGGCTGGCGATCACGGTGCGGGCGAGCTCGTCGGCGGTGCGGACGCGCGCGTCGGCGCGGACCGCTAGGCCCTCGCCGTTGCGGTTCACCACGCCCGCGCCGATGCCGGCGTTGTTGCGCTCCAGCGCGGCCGCCAGTTCCTCTAGCGTCAGGCCCAGCGCGGCCAGGCGCTGGACGTCCGGGGCGACAAGGTACTGCTTGTCGAAGCCGCCCAGCGAGTCGATGCCGGCGATGCCAGCCGTGCCCCGGAGCTGGGGCGCCACGATCCACTCCTGGACGGTGTGGAGGTAGGTGGCTTTGTCGACTTCGGTCGCGAGCCGGTCGCCCTCGGGCGTGATGTAGCTGCCGTCGCGCTGAAGCCCCGGCTCGCCGTCCGCGTGGTTGACGCGATCGAGTTCGCGGAACTCGACCGTCCACATGAAGATGTCGCCCAGGCCTGTCGCGATCGGCCCCATCTCGGGGTCGACGCCGGCGGGCAGGCTGTCCTCGGCGGCGCGCAACCGTTCGGCCACCTGCTGGCGCGCGAAGTAGATGTCGGTCGCGTCCGTGAACACGGCCGTCACCTGCGCGAAGCCGTTGCGGCTCAAGGACCGGGTGTATTCCAGGCCGGGGATGCCGGCGAGCGCGGTTTCGATCGTGAACGCGACCTGCTTCTCGACCTGATCGGGCGACAGCGCGGGGGCGACCACGTTCACCTGGACCTGGTTGTTGGTGATGTCGGGAACGGCGTCGATGGGCAGCCGCTGGAGCGCGAACGCGCCGGCGATGGCGGCGGCGAGCGTGAGCAGCAGGACGAGCCAACGCCGCTCGACCGAGAAGTCGACGATGCGAGCGATCATCGCCTCACTCCTCCTCGACCGCTTCGCCCTTGCCGAGATCGGCCTTGAGCGTGAAGCTGTTCGTCGATGCGATCCGCTCGTCGCCGGCGAGCCCGGCGGTGACCGCCACCCGATCGCCGATGCGGCGTCCGAGCGTCACCGGCGTCGCGCGGAAGCCGGTGGGCGTCCGCACGAACACCACGGGCTTGCCCTCGACCGTCTGCACGGCCGTCGAGGGCACGGTGACGGTGCGATCCCCGCCTGCGGGCACGAGGATGGACACGCCGACCGTCTCGCCCACCCGCCACTGGCCGGAGCCGTTGTCGAGCGTCACCACGACGGGCACGAGCCGCGTCTCCGCGGCCAGCACCGGCGATACGAACGTGACCCGGCCTTCCTGGCGACGGCCGGGCGCGGTCACCTCGGCGCGCGCGCCCGGCCACACACGGCCGGCGTCGGCCGGCGGCAGCGAGGCGGTCACGGTCACCCGGGACAGGTTGGCGATCCGGTAGAGTTCGGCGTCGGCGGCGACCTGCTGCCCGAGCGTCGCGGAACGCGCGATCACCTGGCCCGAGATGGGCGAGGCGACGCCGATGCGGTTCAAGGCACCGCCCCCGCCGCCCGTGGCCGCGAGCTGCTGCTGCGCCAGCCGGAGCGCGATGTTGGCTTCGGTCGCGGCCGTGCGCGCGGCGATCAGGTCCTGCTCGGGCGAGACGCGCTCGGCGAACAGCCGCTGCTCGCGTCGCAGGTTCGATTGCGCGAGCGCGGCCCGCGCCCGCGCCGCCTCGACCTCCGCCTTCAGCGAGGCCGCCTCGCGGCTCTCGATGACGGCGAGAGTCTGTCCGCGACCGACGGGCTGGCCCAGGTTGCGGGTGAGCGACACGACGCGCCCGCCGATCGCGGCGGAGACGACCTGGACGCCCTGCGGGTCGCCCTCGACCGTGCCCGGCGCGTCGATCGCGCCGGCGACGCCGCCCACCGTCGGCCGCACGACCTCGATCCCTGCGTCGGCGATCTGCCGCGCCGACAGGGTGACAACACCCTCGGCTCCCGGCTCGCGGGCCTCTTCGCCCTTGCCGGCTTCCGCCGCCTCGGCCTTCTCGCTCCCGGCCGCCTCGCCGGCCTCACCGCCGCCATCCCGCGCGCCGCACGCGGCGAGCATGGTGGCGAACGCCGCGGACGCGAGCGCCCGCCCAATGTTCTTCTTCATGGTCATCGTCCCGTGGAGCCCGGCGCGGAAGCGGTCAGCCGCTCCAGTCGCGCCCGGGCGTCGTGATAGGCGGCGAGCGCGTCGATCGCGGCCGCCCTGGTTTCCGAAAGCGTGCGCTCTGCGTCGAGCAGGTCGAGCTGCCCGAACTTGCCCTCCCGGTAGCCGATTCGCGCGATGCGCGCGGACTCCCGCGCCGCCGCGAGGGTCGGCCCCGCCGCGGTCCGCGCGGTCACGGCGGCGTTCGCCACCTCCGCCCTGGCGTTGGCGACCGCCTGATCCGCGTCCAGCTCGGCCGCGCGGACGAGCGCGTCGGCGCGGTCGCGCTCGGCGCGCGCCTGCGCCACCGCCGCGGTCCCCCGGTTGAACAGGGGGATCGGGATCGAGACCCCGAACACCGCGGCTACGTCGTCGGTCTGCTCCAGGCGGCGGGCGCTGGCGCTCACCGTCAGGTCGGGGATGCGCTGGGAACGCGCGAGGCGGACCTGCGCGGCCGCGGTGGCGGCGTCCGCGCGCGCCGCCGCGAGCGTCAGCGCCGGGGCCGTGGGTCGCGGATCGGCGACGCCCTCCACTCGCTCGAACCAGGCCAGGTCGAGCGGACCGGCTACCGGCTGGCCGATGCGGCGCGCGAGGTTGCCCCGCGCCGTCTCCGCCAGCCGCTCGGCGCGTTCCAACGCCGCGGCCGCGTTCAGGCGGAGCACGTCCGCCCGCTGCTCCTCGATCGGGGACGCGCGGCCCGCGCGGACGCGGACGTTGGCAGCGCGCAGCGCCTCGCTCGCGATCGCGGCCTGCTCGCGCGCGGTGACGACGCGCCGCTCGGCCGCCGCGGCCTCGACATAGGCTTGGGTGACCGCGAGCCGAACGTCGGCCGCGGCGACGGCCTGGTCCACCTGGGCGCGGATACCGATCGCGTCCGCGACCGCGATCCGGGCGGAGCGCTTGCCCCCGAGCTCGATCGGCAGCGCCACGCCCACCGTCGTCTCGGCGCTTCGCAGCCCTTCATACTGGCCGGTGCCGACGACGTTCTCGGTTTCGGCGTTGATCGTCGGATTGGGGCGCAGACCGGCGACCGTCCGGCCCGCCTCGGCCGCGCGAACGCCGGCGGAAGCGGCCTCCACCGACGGTGCGGTAGCGCCAGCCAGGTCGAGCGCGCGTTCGAGGGTGAGAGGCGGCCCCTGGGTCGGTCCCGGCGATTGCGCCTGGGCGATCGTCATCGGGGACGCCACGGCCAATAAGGCCGCGATGACACGGTGCATGGACTTCGAAACTCCTGACGGCTTGAGCGGCCCCCGCGCCGGTGCGCGGGACGGGGGGCTGGCGGTCAGGCTTGCGGTGGACGGAGCGCCGGGTCGGGAATGCCTCGCGCCCGCTGCTCGAACCTGCTTGCGACCGGAGCGACGCGAACCTCCGCCACCTGCTCCAGCGGCTCCGGCGTCGTCGTCACCCCGACATGATGCCCGTGACAGCAGCAGCAATGGCCGGGAGCGCACTTGCCGGGCTTGTCCGGTGCCGGATCGGAAACCGAAACCACCAGCCCGCCGTCCGACGCCGAGCACGGCTCGATGCAAGCGGCCGCTTCATAGGCGTGCGCGGTCGAACCGAAGACCAGTCCGGAGGCGAGCAGCAGGACCGCAAGGAAGGCGAACAGCCGGCGCATCGATGGCCGCGCCCTAGCACGCGCGCGTGCCGATGGCACGCCGCCTCGGATGGGCTCGCCGCCGCGGGTCACCCGCGTCGTTCCGACAGTTCGCCGCGTGCGTCGCGGATGATCTCCCACGCGGATTGCAGGAACACGATGGCGATGATGCCCGCCACAACCAGGTCCGGCCAGCCGCTGCCGGTCCACGCCACCAGTCCCGCGGCCGCGATCACGGCGACGTTGTTGAGCGCGTCGTTGCGCGAGAACAGCCAGATGGCGCGCGCCTGCGCGTCGCCGCCTTCGCGGAAGCGCGCCAGCACGAGCGCGGCCGCGACGTTCACGACGAGCGCCGCCAAGCCGATGCCGCCCATCAGGCCCGCCTCGGGCGGTTCGGCGTTGAGCGCCCGGATGACGGCCGCCGCGATGACGCCCAGCCCGAGCGCGCCAAGGAACAGCCCTTGGACGAGCGCCACGCGGGCGCGGGCCCGCTCGCTCCATGCGAGCGCCAGCAGGCCGGCCAGCGTGATCGACCCGTCGCCGAGGAAGTCGAGCGAGTCGGCCTTGAGCGCCTGCGAGCCCGCGACGAAGCCGCCGACGAGCTCGGCGAGGCCGAAGCCGACGTTGAGCACGACGACGATCCACAGCGCCCGCCTGTAGGCGGGATCGACCTTGGCGCGGTCCTGGTCGCCCGTGCAGCCGCAATCGTCGTTCAATGATGTTCTCCAGTGCGAAGGGAGCGCGTGCAGGCGAACAGGCTGATCGCGCCGGTGACCGTCGGCACCACGCGCCGGGCCTGGACGGTCGAACCCGTCGACGCGGACAGCAGTTGCTCCAGCGCTCCGTCCGCGTTCGCTCGCGTGTTCGCGAAACCGTCCAACAGGCCGATGACGTTGAACAGGAGGCGGCTCGCGCCCGTTTGCCGGGCGTAGTCGGCAATGTGGACCTCGCCCCCTGGCCGCACAGCGTCGAACATGGCCGCCACCCCCGCCCGCTTCTCGGGGGCAGGCACCTGGTGGAACACAAGGCTGGACACGGCCTTGTCGGCGACGCCCGGACCGAGAACGGCCGCGGCGTCGCGCGCGAAGCCCTGTCGCCACTCCACATCGACACCGGCGCTGGCCGACTTGCGCGCCGCGAGGGCGAGCGCGTCGGGGTCGGGATCGACGCCGACGACGCGCGCGCCGGGCGCGCGGCGCTTGAGCAGCACGGCGAGCGTGCCCGTGCCGCACCCGACGTCGATTATCGTCTCGCCGGTGTTGGGAGCCACCTGATTCAGCAGCGCCACCCGCCATACCCGCTCGCGCGTGGCGAGCCCGAGCATCGCGTCGTAGAGCGGCGTCAGCGCGGCAATGCCGAGCGCGGGCACATAGTCGCGCGCCGGCGCGTTGCCCGATGTTGGGGCCAGGTCTGGGTTGCGGGCCATCATGTCACTCTCGAACGACTCGAAGTGACGGGTTATATGCACCCTGTACCAAGTACAGGGTCAAGGGCTCGGATGAACATTTCGATCGGAAAGCTGGCGACGGCTACGGGCGTTAACATCGAAACGATCCGCTACTATGAGCGCGCGGGCCTTATCGCGGCCCCGGCTCGCACCTCGGGCAATTACCGGAGCTACCGGGACCAGGACGTGGCACGTCTCAGGTTCATCAAGCGCACACGCGATCTCGGCTTTTCCGTCGAACAAGTGCGCGCGCTGCTGAGCATCGCGGGGGAGAAGGGCCGCGACTGCGGGACCGTCGAGGTCATCGCGAGCGAACACTTGGCTGAGGTGGACCGCAAGATCGCCGACCTGGCGGCGCTTCGGAGCGAGCTGGCTGCCGCAGTGGCGACCTGCGGCGGCGGAACTGTTGCCGAGTGCCGCATCCTGGAGGCGTTCTCGCCCAGCGCGAAGGCTTAGCCCCTCGGGCTTGCCGTAGGATGCGCCTTAAGCCTCTACCGCTAGTCCGCCTCCCATCGTTGCGCCCATGCCAAGCCCTTCACCTCGGGGGCAAAGCCATGTGATTTCGGCCGCGCCGAACGAGACAGCGTTTCGAGCTGCGGGGGCGAAGCTCCAGCCGTGCGCGGCCGCCGTCGGCGCTGCGCCTCTCTGGCACCGTCGTCTCTAGAACAGCATCGCAGTGCCTATCTGAAACACGGGTTGCGCCGAACCGCTGCCCAGCATAGGGGAGGGGGGTATATGGCACACCTTTCCGGTTCCAATGCCGATCTGGTCGCCCGCATCCGGCGCATTGCGGGACAGGTCGGTGCGGTTGAACGAGCACTGGCTGCAGACTCCTCTTGTTCCGACGTGTTGCATCTGGTCGCGGCCGTTCGGGGCGCGGTGAACGGCCTCATGGACGAGATCATCGCCGAACACCTGGAAGCGCATGTGTCGCGGCCGGGCTTGGACGACGCCGAACGGGCGGCCGGGGCCGATGAACTGCTGGCGGTGATCCGTCGCTACTCAAAATAGGACTGCCCGATGGCGACGCTGCCGGAAATCGACACCTATACGCACGATCACAATTTCCTGAGCGCCGCGCACGATGACAACGCGCGCCGGACGCGCTGGGTGGTGCTGCTGACGGCCCTGATGATGGTCGGCGAGATTGTCGCCGGATACCTGACCGGCTCGATGGCGTTGCTCGCCGACGGCTTCCACATGGCGACGCACGCCGGCGCGCTCGGGGTCGCCGCGGCCGCCTACGCCTATGCCAAGCGCCACGCCCGCAATCCCGCCTACAGCTTCGGGACGGGCAAGGTCGGCGACTTGGCCGGGTTCGCGTCCGCGATGGTGCTGGGCCTGATCGCGCTCGGGATCGGGATCGAATCCGTTATGCGCCTGTTCCAGCCGATCAAGGTTGCTTTCGGGGAGGCGACGATCATCGCCGTCGTCGGCCTGGGCGTGAACGTCGCCAGCGCTTTCCTCCTCTCGGGCGGCCACCATCATCACGGGCATGGTCACGACCACCATCACGAGCATGGTCATGGTCACGCCCACGGCGCGCGCGGCGGCGACAACAACCTGCGCTCGGCCTATGTCCACGTCCTCGCGGACGCGCTCACCTCCGTCCTCGCCATCGCGGCGCTGCTCGCGGGCCGCTATCTCGGCTGGGTCTGGATGGACCCGGTGATGGGCATTGTCGGCGCGGTCGTCATCGCTCGCTGGTCATGGACGCTGATGCGCGACACGGCCGCGATCCTGCTCGACACGACGGACGAGCATGTCGCCAGCGAAGTGCGCGAGCTGGTCGAGAGTCCAGGTGATGCCCGCATCGCGGACCTCCACGTCTGGCGGGTCGGGCCGGAGGCGCACGCGGCGATCGTCAGCGTCGTGGGCCAGAACGGGGTCGACGCCAACACGATCCGCGCCCGCCTCGCACCCGTCCATGAGCTCGCTCACCTGACAGTCGAAACGCGCTGACGCTTCGACGATCACGCTACCTCGGCAACGACGTTGAAGACCGAGGCTCAAACGCGCTTACCGCAGCCGCATACCCCTTACTCACGACACCGATGACGTCCAGAAACTTGCCCTTTTCCATATTCTCCGCTTCCAATAACGTCGAATCATGGAAGCGAAATGCGGTCGAGCGCTCGCCGTTACGGGAAGGGACGCCGACGTGAAAAGCTGGATGATGGTCGCCGCGATCGCGATGCTGCCGACTGCCGCGCTTGGGCAGTGGGAACCCGCGTCCGAAGTGCTGGTGCTCCAGGCCAGGGGTGAAGGCCCCTGGGTCGTGCGCTGCCAGCTCCAGGACAAGAAGGGCGAGACGGTCACGCGCGAGATCGTCGGCCGCGGGCGGGGCTGGGAGCGGCTGACATTCCTCGACGCCCGCGGCGGATCGTGCTCCTACCAGGCCGCGCCCGACAGGCCGTTGGAGATCACCAAGCGCGGCGGCCTCTATGGGTGCCCGCTCGCGACCAAGACGCGGCGCGGGTGCGAGCAGACGATCCCCGCCGGCGGCTCCGGGCACTTCGAGGTGACGCGGCGGGACTTGTCCCAATGACGGCGCTCGCAGAACCGTCGCGGCGTTGCTCGCCGCGACGGTTCCGCTACATGCGAAACATGGAAATGAAGCAAGCCGTCGCGGCCCTGTCCGCGCTCGCGCACGACGCGCGCCTCGCCGTGTTCCACATGTTGGTCCAGGCCGGGCGCGAGGGGCTGGCGGCGGGCGAGATCGCGCGACGCCTGGGCGTGCCGCCCAATACGCTGTCGTCCAACCTCAACATCCTCTCGCATGCCAACCTGGTCGAGAGTCGGCGCGAGGGCCGATCGGTCATCTACACGGCGCGGTATGAGAACATGACGGAGCTGCTGGAGTTCATGATCCAGGACTGCTGCGCGGGCTCGCCCGAAATATGCGCGCCGCTCGCCGACGTGGCGCTGCGGAGCCGCTGCGGCCCGACGGGAACGGCGTGATGCCGCGGCCCGTCAACGTGCTGGTGCTCTGCACCGGCAACTCCGCGCGCTCCATCCTGGGCGAAGCGATCGTGAACCGGCTGGGGAAGGGACGTTTCCGGGGCTTCTCGGCCGGCTCGTCGCCCAAGGGCGCGGTCCACCCGGGCGCGCTGCGCCTTCTCCAGCGCCACGGCTATCCGGTCGAAGCCTTACGCTCCAAAAGCTGGGACGAGTTCGCCGGCCCCAAGGCTCCGCCCGTCGATGTCGTCGTCACCGTCTGCGACAACGCGGCCGGCGAGGTCTGCCCGATCTGGCCGGGTCACCCGATCACGGTCCATTGGGGCCTGCCCGACCCGGCTGCGGTCGAGGGCGACGAGACCGCGGTCGATGCGGCATTCGAGGCCGTCCACGCGGCGCTGTCGCGACGCATCGGCGAGCTGGTCCAGCTTCCCATTCTCGACCGGCAAGTGCCGGCCGCGGCGCTCCGGCGGCGGCTTCAGGCGGTCCACGACGATCTCGAAGCGGCGGACGCGCCGGGAGGACGGGCATGATCGACGTCATCATCTACCACAACCCGGACTGCGGCACGTCGAGGAACGTGCTCGGGCTGATCCGCAACGCCGGGATCGAGGCGCATGTGATCGAGTACCTGAAGACGCCGCCCTCGTGCGCGCTCCTGGTCCAGCTCATCGCGCGCGCGGGGATCACCCCGCGCGAGCTGCTGCGGGGGAAGGGGACGCCCTATGCGGAGCTGGGGCTGGGCGACCCGTCGCTCTCCGACGACGCGCTGGTCGACGCGATGATGGCGCATCCGGTCCTCATCAACCGGCCGCTGGTCGTCTCGCCCCTGGGCGTGAAGCTCTGCCGCCCCTCCGAAACCGTGCTCGATCTGCTGCCGCAAGCGCAACGGGGCGCGTTCGCGAAAGAGGATGGCGAGCTGGTGGTCGATGCTGCCGGCGCGCGGGTAGCCTGATGGCGACGCTCGCATCCGAAACGCAGCGGCCCGGCATGTCGACGTTCGAGCGTCACCTGACGCTCTGGGTGGCGCTGTGCATCGTCGCCGGGATTGGGCTGGGGTCGCTCCTGCCCGGCCTGTTCGCCACCATCGCCGCGGCGGAAGTGGCACGGGTCAACCTGGTCGTCGCCGTGCTCATCTGGCTGATGATCGTCCCCATGCTGCTCAAGATCGACTTCGGCTCGCTGGGGTCGGTGCGTCAGCACTGGAAGGGCGTGGGCGTCACTCTGTTTATTAACTGGGCGGTCAAGCCTTTCTCGATGGCGGCGCTGGGGACGCTGTTCATCGGCTGGCTGTTCGCGCCGCTGCTGCCGGCCGGGGAAGGCCCGTCCTACATCGCCGGGCTGATCCTGCTCGCGGCTGCGCCCTGCACGGCCATGGTGTTCGTCTGGTCGAACCTCTGCGACGGGGAGCCCACCTATACGCTATCGCAAGTCGCGCTGAACGACGTGCTGATGGTGTTCCTGTTCGCACCCTTGGTGGCGCTGCTGCTCGGCGTCGCGGCCGTCACCGTCCCCTGGGATACGCTGCTCCTGTCGGTCGCGCTCTACATCGTCGTGCCGGTGATCGTCGCCCAAGTGATCCGGCGCGGGGTGCTGTCGGGCGGGGGACAACCCGCGCTCGATCGCCTGCTGGCGAAGCTCGGCCCGGTGTCGTTGGTGGCGCTGCTGGCGACGCTGGTGCTGCTGTTCGGGTTCCAGGGCGAACAGATACTCGCGCGGCCCTTGGTGATCGCGCTGCTGGCCGTCCCTATCCTCATCCAGGTCTATCTCAACGCCGGGCTCGCCTACTGGCTCTCGCGCCGGTTCGGGGTCGCCTGGTGCGTCGCCGCCCCGGCCGCGCTGATCGGCGCGTCCAACTTCTTCGAGCTGGCGGTCGCCGCCGCGATCTCGCTGTTCGGGCTCAACTCCGGCGCGGCGCTGGCGACGGTGGTGGGCGTGCTGGTCGAGGTGCCGGTGATGCTCTCGGTGGTGTCGATCGTGAAGCGCACGCGCGGCTGGTATGAGCGGGGTGCTACCGCGTGAGCGGGACGATCTTTTACGAGGTGCCGCGCGGGGCGTATGACACTCTCCGAGTCGCGCTCGAACAAGCTGGCTTGCCCACATCAGACCTGGAGGAGCCCGGCCGGCTGTTCTTCGGCCTGTCGGACGATCGGGGAATCATCGGCTATGTCGGGCTGGAAGGCGACGGGCCGGATCGCCTGCTCCGCTCGCTCGTGATCTTCCCGAGCCGTCGTCGCCTCGGTCACGGCCGGGAGCTGGTCGAGCGCTTGGAGGGCTGCGTTGCCAGCGGAGTCGAACGGCTGCACCTCCTGACCACCACGGCCGCGCCGTTTTTCCGCGCGAACGGATATGTGGATGCCGATCGCGCCACGGCTCCTGCGCCGATCGCGGCGTCGCGCGAGTTCACCGCGCTCTGCCCCGCCTCGGCCGCCTATCTCGTGAAAGCCCTCTGATGCCGCTGCGCCCGCTCCTCGACCCCGACAACCTGCCCGCGCTCGATCCGGCCTATGTCCGCCAGCGCCCCGCGCTGGGGCTGGGTCCGCTCGATCCTGCGCCCCGCATCCTGCTCCTCTACGGCTCGCTTCGGGAACGGTCCTTCTCGCGCCTGGCGGTCGAGGAGGCCGCGCGGCTGCTCCGGCTGTTCGGCGCGGAAACGCGCATCTTCGATCCCTTCACGCTGCCGCTACCCGACCAGGTGAAGGGCGACGACCACCCGGCCGTGCGCGAGCTGCGCGAGCTGTCCATGTGGTCGGAAGGGCATGTGTGGTGCTCGCCGGAGCGCCATGGGCAAGTCACCGGGATCATGAAGGCGCAGATCGACCATCTGCCGCTGGAGATGGGCGGAATGCGCCCGACGCAAGGGCGCACGCTCGCCGTCATGCAGGTGTCGGGCGGGTCGCAGTCGTTCAACGCCGTCAACACGCTCCGCCTGCTCGGCCGCTGGATGCGGATGTTCACGATCCCGAACCAAAGCTCGGTCGCGATGGCCTACAAGGAGTTCGATGAGGCCGGCCGCATGAAGCCGTCCAGCTACTATGACCGTATCGTGGACGTGATGGAGGAGCTGGTCAGGTTCACCGTGCTCCTGCGCCCCCATGCGGGTCAGCTCGTGGACCGCTACTCGGAGCGCAAGGCGGCCGGGATGCCCGTAGATCCCGCGTCCGACCTGGCGAGCTTGGCGACCGCGGCGGGGTAGGCCCTGACTGCCGCAAGGCCGCCTCAAGCGCCGGGCAGCTTGCGCGCCGCCTCAAGGTGCTTGCGGATCACGGGCAGGGCCGCTTGGGCTTTGGCCTGCACGCCCGCGTCGCTCCCCCGCGACGCGTAGGCGCTATGGACCTTCAGCGCCTCCTCGTGCGCGGCGATCTGCCCCTGCCTGTACGCCGCATGGAACTCGGCCGCCGGCGTGTTCTCTAGCGAGTTCAGCATCTCCGACAGCGGACCGACCAGCGCACTACCGGAGTCGGTAGCGGCGGGGATGTTCAGTAGGCGCGCGTGCTCGGCTATTATGCGCGTGTGGTGC
Organism: Sphingomonas lenta; assembly: GCF_002288825.1. Lineage (GTDB taxonomy): Bacteria > Pseudomonadota > Alphaproteobacteria > Sphingomonadales > Sphingomonadaceae > Sphingomonas > Sphingomonas lenta. The sequence continues at coordinate 68,919 of NZ_NSLI01000006.1, read as the reverse complement.
TCGACCATTTGCTGGGCGAACGAGCGCGAAGCCTGCGCCCTGGACTGCGTCAACGCCAGCCGGCTGGCGTCGACCTCGTACCGGCTCAGCGCGTGCACGGCGCTCACATAGTCTCGGATCTCCACGGGAGGCGGGTTGGTGCTGATCCCCGCCTGGGCGAGCGCCGGCGAGGCCGGCACCGGCAAGCACGTCATGGCGACTGCGACTAGAGCAGCGCGGGCCAGCTTCATCGGTCATCTCCTGCTGTCGAATTGTGCCTACCCGGCGCGATCGCGATGGTGATCTCGCTACTCAACGCCACGGGAATGGAAAGGTTGTCCATGCGGGTCGCGGCCAACGCGTCCACCCCTGGCCGGTCCGAGGATCGCGCGCGCCCGTCGAACCTTTGCGAAGCCAGCGGCTTACCACGATTGTCCGGATCGACCCCGAATGGTAGGCAGGCAGGATGCGGCAGTGGCTCGCCTCGTTGATGCTCTGCGTCATGCTCCTCTCGCACGGGAGCATGGGAGCGGCCATCCCGCACGATCACGGCCGTGACGCTGGCCACGCACATGCGAGCGACGGTATGTCCGTCCACCACGCCGACGAGCATAGGCAAGAGCATATCGCTCCTGCCGGTGAGCTGCCCGCAGAGGACGGAACGGATCACGCCGTTCATGCGCACGTGGTCGGCGACATCGCCCGGCCGGCGACGTCGGTCGCTGCGCGGCTGACCGACGATCGCCTGGACGGCGGAGTGGCGACCGCACTGTTTCGACCGTCCCGCGGCATAGCGCCGCTGCTCGAGCCTCCTTCGGCCTGACCTTCCGCGTCCGCGCGTCGCCTTACGGGCGACGCTTGTCGTCGAACGTCGGGAGAGTTTCCCATGTCATCATATCTGCGCGCCGTCGTAGCGGTGGCGCTGTCGTCGGCGGCGGTCGCGCACGGCCAGACGCTCACCCTGGAGGATGCGGTCGCGCGCGCGGTCGCCACCTCCCCGCAAGGCGCTGCCACGTCCGCGCGCGTCGACGTGCTGACCGCGGCCCGCGCCGGTGCGGATACCAGACCCGCCCCGTCGATCGACGTGCTCGCCGAGAATTTCGGCGTCGGCGGCGAGGAGCTGCGCCGTCAGATTCAGGTCGGCGCGACCTACAACCAGCGCATCGAGCGCGGCGGCAAGCGCGCCGCCCGTGTCGCGATCGCCGACGCCGATCTCGATGTGGCGCGCGCCGAAGCGCTCGTGCGACGCCTCGACCTCGCCGCCGCGGTCCAGCGATTCTATGTCGAGGTGCAGGCGACGGAAGCAAATATCGGGGTCGCCCGCGAGCGCGTCGCCATCGCCGAGCAGCTCGCGCGCGAGGTCGGCCGGCGCGTCGCCGAAGCCCGCGATCCGCTGTTCGCGGGGACGCGAGCACGGACCCAGCTCGCCGAGGCGCGGGTCGATCTCGAACTTGCGGTTCACGCGCGCGACGCGGCGATGAAGCGCTTGGCCGCTCTGTGGGGCGGTGACCCGGCGGGTCTGACCGTGGCGACCGATCGGTTCCTGAAGCTTGACCCTGCGGGCTCCATGGAGCCGTCCGCCGCCGATCTCGCCATCTTCGAGGCGCGGCGACGCCGCGCCTCAGCCGAGCTGACGCTGCAACGCGCGGGCGCGCGAACCGACCCGACGCTCTCGGCCGGACCACGCTATATCGGCACGGGCGACGTGGCGCTGGTCGCGGGCGTGTCGCTGCCGCTCCCCAATCGCGGGCTCAACCGCGCCAACATCGCGCGGGCGGAGGCTGAAGGCAGACAGGTCGAGGCGGACCTCGCGGTGGAGCGGTTCCAGCGTACACAGGCGATCGCGCTCGCGGCCGAGAAGGTCGAGGAGAGCGCGCACGAGGTCGAGGCCGTGCGCGACCGCGTGGTGCCGGGCGCGGAGCGCACGCTCGCCGAGGTCCGCGCCGGCTACAACCGCGGCGGCTTCACCTTCCTCGACGTCTCCACCGCGCAAACGGCGCTCCACGAGGCGCGCGCGCGCATGGTCCGCGCCGCCGCCCGCCACCACGAGGCCCGGGTCGAGCTTGATCGGCTGACCGGCCGCTTCGCGGCTCTCGTCCAAGGAACGAACTGATGCGCTTGCTGACACTCGCCCTGCTGCTCGCCTTGCCCCTAGCCGGCTGCGGCGACGGGCCTGGGAATACCACAGCCGAGCACGAAGCGCCGGCCGCCGGCGACTATGAGCGCGGCCCACACAATGGGCGGATGCTACGCAACGGCGACTTCGCGCTGGAAATGACCGTGTTCGAGGACGGTATCCCGCCCGAATATCGGCTCTATGCCTACCGGGACGACAAGCCTCTCCCACCGGGCCAGGTCCAGGCGAGCGTCACCATCAAGCGGCTCGATGGCGAGGTGACGACGTTCAGCTTCCGGCCGGAGCAGGACTATCTGCGCGGGAACGCGACGCTCGTCGAGCCGCACAGCTTCGACGTGGCCGTGCGCGCAAGCGAGGGCGGCCGCAACCACGCCTGGCGCTTCGCATCGTATGAGGGCCGCACCACCATCGCGCCCGAGGCGGCGCGCGCCGCCGGGATCGAGACGGCGGTGGCCGGCCCCGCGCAGATCGGCGAGACGCTGGAGATCGTCGGCCGCGTCGAACTCGATCCATCCGCAAGCGCGGAGGTCGGAGCCAAGTTCCCCGGCCGCGTCGTCTCCGTCCATCGCAACGTCGGCGACCGGGTCGGCCGCGGCGCGCTCCTCGCGCGCGTCGAGAGCAGCTACTCGCTCCAGACCTATCCCGTGTTCGCGCCGATTACGGGCGTCGTGACCCAGCGGAACACCAGTGTCGGCGACGTGACCGGCGACGATTCGATCTTCGTCATCTCCGATCCGAGCCGCACGGTCGCGACCTTCCCGATCTTCCCGCGCGACATCGAGCGCGTGCGGCCGGGCCAGGCCGTCCAGATACGCGGGCTCGAAGGCGAGCGCTCGCAAGGCTCGACGATCCGCGACTTCCTGCCCTTGGCCGAAGTCCAGACCCAAGCGGTGACCGCGCGCGCGGGCCTGCCCAACCCAGGTGGCTTCTGGCGGCCCGGCATGGCGGTTCGTGGGCTGGTCACCGTGGACAGCCGGACGGTGCCGATCGCTGTCAGGACGGAGGCGATCCAGCAGTTCCGCGACTTCCGCGTCGTCTTCGCCAAGGTGGGCGACACCTATGAGGTGCGGATGCTTGAGCTCGGCCGCGAAGGGCCGGAGTGGACGGAGGTGCTGGGCGGGCTGAAACCGGGCACGGTGTACGCCGCGAAGAACAGCTACGTGATCAAGGCGGACGTCGAGAAGTCCGGCGCGAGCCACGACCACTAGGAACGGACGGCCCATGCTCGAACGCATCATCCGGCTGTCGATCCGGCAGCGCTACGCGGTCCTGGCCCTCGCACTCATTCTCGCCGGTCTGGGCGTCTGGGCGTTCGGCCGCCTCAAGATCGACGCCGTGCCCGACATCACCAACGTCCAGGTACAGATCAACACGGAGGCGCCCGGCTTCTCGCCGCTAGAAGCCGAGCAGCGCGTCACCTTCCCGGTCGAGACCGCCATCGCCGGCCTGCCCGAGCTCCAATATACCCGCTCGGTCTCCCGCTACGGGCTCTCCCAGGTCACCGTCGTCTTCGAGGACGGCACCGACATCTACTTCGCCCGCCAGCTCGTGAACGAGCGGCTCCAGGGCGTGCGCGGCACGCTGCCCGACGGCGTCGAGCCGGAGCTGGGGCCGATCGCGACCGGTCTGGGCGAAATCTTCATGTACACGGTCGAGGCGCGGCCGGGTGCCGTCAACGAACAGGGCAAGCGCTACACGGCGCAGGATCTGCGCACGCTTCACGACTGGGTCGTGCGCCCGCAGCTCCGGACCGTACCGGGCGTGACCGAGGTCAACTCGGTCGGCGGCTATCGGCGCGAGTACGTCGTGGCACCCATTCCGGCGCGGCTTTCCGGCTTCGGGCTCAGCGTCCAGGACCTCGTAGCAGCGCTGGAGAAGAACAACGCCAACGTCGGCGCGGGCTATATCGAGCAGTCCGGCTCGCAGTTTCTGATCCGCGTGCCGGGCCAGGCGACGAACGAGCGCGACCTGTCGGGTATCATCGTGGCCTACCGCCAGAACACGCCGATCCGCGTTGCGGACGTCGCGGACGTGGAGATCGGGTCCGAGCTTCGGAACGGCGCAGCCACCAAGGACGGCCGCGAGGTGGTGCTCGGCACCATCTACATGCTGGTCGGCGAGAATGCGCGCGAGGTGAGCCTCGCCGTCGCCGAGCGTCTCGAAGAGGTGAACCGCTCGCTGCCGGGCGGTGTCGTGGTCAACACCGTCTATGACCGCTCCAGGCTGGTCGAGGCGACGGTGGGCACGGTCGAGAAGAACCTCGCCGAGGGCGCTCTCCTCGTCATCGTCGTCCTGTTCCTGCTGCTCGGCAACATCCGCGCGGCGCTCATCACCGCCGCCGTCATCCCGTTCTCGTTCCTCCTCACCATCACCGGCATGGTGGCGTCCGACACGTCGGGCAACCTGATGAGCCTGGGCGCGCTCGACTTCGGCCTCATCGTCGACGGGGCCGTCATCATCGTCGAGAATTGCCTGCGGCGCTTCGGCGAGGCGCAGCACCGGCTCGGCCGGCTGCTCAACCGCGAGGAGCGGTTCGACCTGGCGGCGTCGGCGAGCGGAGAGGTGATCCGCCCGAGCCTGTTCGGCATCGCGATCATCACCATCGTCTACCTGCCCATCTTCGCGCTCGAAGGCGTCGAGGGGAAGACCTTCCACCCGATGGCGTTCACCGTCGTCCTGGCGTTGACGGCGGCGGCGCTCCTGTCGCTCACCTTCGTTCCCGCGGCCGTCGCGACCTTCGTGACCGGTCGCGTCGACGAGAAGGAGAACCGCGTGGTCCGAGCGGCCGGACGAGGTTATCGCCCGCTACTCGATTGGGCCTTGCGGATGCGCGTCGCGGTGGTGGCCGGCGCGGTCGCGCTGGTCGCGATCAGCGGCTTGGCTGCCAGCCGCCTGGGGTCGGAGTTCATCCCTAACCTGGACGAAGGCGACATCGCACTCCACGCGCTCCGCATTCCCGGCACGAGCCTCAGCCAAGCGGTCGCGATGCAGTCGGCACTGGAGCAGCGGATCAAGCAGTTTCCGGAGGTGAGCCAGGTGTTCGCCAAGATCGGCACGGCCGATGTCGCGACCGATCCGGTGCCGCCGTCGGTCGCCGACACCTTCGTCATCATGAAGCCGCGGAGTGAGTGGCCGGACCCGCGCAAGCCCAAGGCGCAGCTGGTGGCGGAGATGGACGCGGCGGTGCAGCAGGTGCCCGGCTCGCGCTACGAGTTCATTCAGCCCATCCAGATGCGGTTCAACGAGCTGATCGCCGGCGTCCGCTCCGACGTGGCGATCCGCGTCTATGGCGACGACCTGGAGCGGCTCGCGGCGGTCGCCGAGGATGTGCTGGGCGTGGTCTCGAGCATCGAGGGGTCGCAGGACGCGCAGACCGAGCAGGTGACCGGGCTGCCGTTCATCCAGATTCTCCCCGACCGCTTCGCCCTGACCCGGCTCGGGCTCAACGTCGCGGACGTGCAGGCCGTGGTCGCGGCGGCGACCGGAGGAACGCAGGCCGGGCAGATATTCGATGGCGACCGCCGCTTCGACATCGTCGTGCGCCTGCCCGAGCGGCTGCGCCAGGACCCGTCGGTGCTCCAGCGCCTGCCCATCCCGCTCCCCGGCGGGGTGGGGTCGGTGCCGCTCTCCGAAGTGGCGACGATCGAGCGCACCACGGGGCCGAACCAGATCAGCCGCGAGGACGGCAAGCGGCGCGCGGTGGTCACCACCAACGTGCGCGGCCGCGACCTCGGCTCGTTCATCGCGGAAGCGCAGGCGCGGGTCGCGGCGGAAGTCGAGCTGCCGCCGGGCTACTGGATCGATTATGGCGGCACCTTCGAGCAGCTCCAATCCGCCTCCACCCGGCTCAAGATCGTCGTGCCGCTGACGCTGCTTCTGATCTTCGGATTGCTGGTCGCGCTGTTCCGGTCCGCAAAGGATGCGCTAATCGTGTTCTCGGGCGTACCGCTGGCGCTCACCGGCGGCGTGGCGGCGCTGCTCCTGCGTGACATCCCGTTCTCGATCTCGGCGGGCGTCGGCTTCATCGCGCTGTCGGGCGTGGCGGTCCTGAATGGGCTGGTGATGCTCACCTTCATCCGTCAGCTCCGGGCCGAGGGCGCGGGGCTGGACGACGCGATCCGGGAGGGCGCGCTGACCCGCCTCCGTCCGGTGCTGATGACCGCGCTCGTCGCGTCGCTCGGCTTCGTGCCGATGGCGCTGAACGTCGGGCTCGGATCGGAGGTGCAGCGTCCGCTCGCGACCGTGGTGATCGGGGGCATCCTGTCCTCGACGATATTAACGCTGCTGGTGCTGCCCGCGCTCTACCGGATCGCCCACGGCCAGCGCCCGGCGCTCGAACCCCGACCGGCTATCGCCTGAGAGAAACCATGCTCTACCTCGCCATCAAGGCCCTCATCTCGGGCATCATCATCGCGGCCGTGTCGGAGATCGCGAAGCGGAGTCCCGGCTTCGGCGCGCTCGTCGCGTCACTCCCGCTCGTCTCGGTACTCGGCATGATGTGGTTGTGGCGCGACACGCACGATCCGGTCGGTATGGCCGCGCACGCCCGCGCGACCTTCTGGTTCGTGCTGCCCTCGCTACCGATGTTCCTCTTGATCCCGACGCTGCTGGGCCGGGGCGTGACGTTCTGGGCGGCGCTGATCGCGGGCTGCCTTCTCACGGTCGCGCTCTACCTCCTCATGATTTGGGCAGGGCCGCGCTTCGGCCTTCGTCTATGACGCGCCGGGACGCGTGACGTTGGTCTTGTCCAGCGCCGCCCGGAGGCCCCGCGCGAGCTTGGCCGCGTCATCGTGTCCCCAGAAGTGCATGAAGAAGAGCCGCGGCTGATCGCGCAGCATGTGGTTGTGAAGCGCGGTCACCTCGATGGCGTTGGTGCGTAGCTCCCTGAGCACCGGGTCGACCTCGGCGGCGGTCAGCACGAAGTCGCCGGTGATCGCCGCCCGACCGGAGCCGGTCGGCTGGAAGTTGATCGCGGTCGCGGTTCCCATGGACGCCGGCGCGGGCCTGCCGCCGTCGGTCGGCTTTTCGGCACGCGGGAAGCTGAACTGGTACACGCCTCCGTTCGGCTTCCCCTTGGTTCCCATGAGCTGGTCGAGCGCGGCCGTGTCGAGCGCGATCGGCGGCGAGGAGCCCGCGCCGGCCGAAGGCGGCTGCGAGTCCCTGGACGGAGCGGCGAGAGGCGTCCGGCTCGCGGACAGCGCCTCGCGAAGCGCGGTCGCGAGCTTCACCGGATCGCCGTGTCCCGAGATGTGCATGTACATGGTCGCGGGCGCGGAGCGGAGCAGGTGGTTGTGAAGCGCCGTGATCGTGTAGCCGGACGCGAGCAGCCGGCTCATGACGGAGTTCACCTCCTCATGCGTGAGCACGAGGTCGCCCATCACCATGACCTGGTCGCCCATGGGGTGGAACGCCGCCCACGAACCTAGCGCGAGCGCGGGCTTGATCGTCACGCCGTCGAGCTGGACGTTCAGGTCGCTGCGCGGGAACCCGTACCGGCGGACCCCGTCGGCCTGCGTTGTGCCGGTCCGGCCGAGGCTCCTGTCCACGGCCGCCCACCTGTCGCCGGTCACCTGGGGCGGTGCCGCTTGCGGGTTGGACTGGGCGGCGGCCGGCGCGGCGAGCGCGACCGCCAACGGGAGCAACAGGTAACGCAATGCTTCTCTCCTTGATCTCAAGTCGTCGGCCGGCACGGGAAGCGCTGGCGCAACGCCATTGTCACGCCGGCGAGCCGGGGCAGGTTGGCCGCGTGGCGGTTCTCGACCGCCCACGCCAGAAAGATACGGCTCAGCTCGCCCGAGCGCACGCCCCGGCCGCAGATGCCGGCCTCGCTGCCGCCGTTGCCGAACGCGGAAAGCGTCTCGGCCGCGCCGGAAAGGTACGCCTCGCACCGGCCGTTCACCTTCCTGCTCGTCTCATCGACGCACGTCCGGTAGAACTGCGCCACGGTTTCGTAGCGCGGCTGCGCCGCGGCGGACGGGAGCGCGAGACACGCCAGCACGGCGGGAACACCTGATCCAACGGCGCGCATCGCGTTCTCCTCGCCCCAAGTTTTAGCTCGCCGCCCTTAAACGATACAAGTGTACGTTCGTTTCTGCGCCATGATACAAGTGCCGCATGGCTGACGCTCTCCCGCCCGGGCCACGCGACTGGCTGCTGCTGATCCCTCAGCTCCCGGCCAAGCCCGCCTATCTGCGCGTGCGGGTGTGGCGGCGCTTGCAGGCGATGGGGGCCGCCCCGCTCAAGAACGCGGTCCATGCGCTGCCCGCTCGCGATGACACGCGAGCGCTGTTCGAGGAGTTGCGGGGGGAGATCACCGCTGGGGGCGGCGAGGCGCTGATCCTGGAGGCGCGGCTGGTCGAGGGCATGGGTGACGCGGAGCTGCGCGCCGTGTTCGACGCGGCCCGCGACGCGGATTACGAGGAGCTGGCGCGCGAAGCGCGGACGGTCGCCGAGGCGGAATACGTATCGTCCGCCGACGTCCGACGCTTGCGCAAGCGCCTGGACGAGATCGCCGCCATCGACTTCTTCGGCGCGCACGGCCGGCAAGCGGCGGAAGCCGCGATAACCCAGGCCGAAGGTCGCGCGGGCCGGCACCCCGACGTGAGCGGTCCCGGCGCGCCCGAGCTGACACGCGCGGAGCTGAAGGGCCGCACCTGGGTCACGCGTCGACACGTCCATGTCGACCGCATCGCATCCGCTTGGCTGATCCGCCGCTTTATCGACCCCAGCCCCAGCTTCAAGTTCGTGGACGGCAAGGGCTACGTGCCAGAGCCGGACGAGCTGCGGTTCGACATGGCGGACGCGGAGTTCACGCACGAGGACGACCGCTGCACCTTCGAAACGCTGGTGTTCCGGACGGGGCTCAACGCTGACCGGGCGCTCGTCGCCCTCGCCGAGATCGTCCACGACCTCGACATAGCGGACGACAAGTTCGGCCGGCCGGAAGCCGCCGGCATCGCCGCGCTCGTGAACGGCATCTGCGCCGGCACCGACGATGACGTGGAGCGGATCGCCCAAGGATCGGGCGCGCTCGACGGCTTCTACGCGCACTTCACCAAGCGACGCGGGTCATAGGGGAACCGGACCATGGCGAGCATCGAACATCCCGCTCCAGCTAACGCGGCCTTGGATGACGCCCGCCCGCCCGACCTGAGCTATCCTGCGCTGTTCCTCCGGTTCCTGCGGTTCGGCATGATGGCGTTCGGCGGGCCGGTGGCTCAGATCGCCATGATCCGGCGCGAACTGGTGGAGGAGGAGCGCTGGATCGGGAGCGACCGCTTCAACAAGCTGCTCGCCGTCATGCAGGTTCTTCCCGGGCCGGAGGCGCATGAGCTGTGCGTCCATCTCGGCATCCGCGCCAAGGGCAGGTTGGGCGGGCTGCTCGCCGGGCTCGGCTTCATGCTACCGGGGCTCGTGCTCATGCTCGCGCTGGCATGGGCGTACACCCGTTTGCCGATCCAGGGGACGCTGCTGGGAGCCGCGTTCCTGGGCGTTCAGGCGGCCGTGATCGCGGTCATCGTCCGCGCGGTCCACCGCATCGGCGAACACATCCTGCTCGACCCGTGGCTCTGGGCCGCCGCGATCGCGGCGGCCGCCGCCTCCCTCGCCGGCGTCAGCTTCTGGATCATGCTGCCGGCGGCGGGCGCGGCCTACGCGCTCGCCTCCACCGGCCGCCATGCGCTCGCCGCGATCGTGGTGGCGCTCGCGATCGGCGTTGCGGCCCTGACCTGGACAGGAGGCGCGGGCGCGGCGGATGGCGCGGGCGGCGCTCGGGAGGTAACGCCGACAACGCTCGCGCTGTTCTGGGCAGGGTTGAAGGGCGGGCTTCTGACCTTCGGCGGTGCTTACACCGCCATCCCGTTCATCCGTAACGACACCGTGGGCCGGGGCTGGATGACGGACGCGCAATTCCTCGACGGCTTGGGGCTGTCGGGCATCCTCCCCGCACCGCTCGTGATCTTCGCCACGTTCGTGGGCTGGATCAGCGGCGGCCTTGCCGGCGCGCTCGCGATGACCGCCGGCATGTTCCTCCCCGCCTTCGCGTTCTCGCTGCTCCTCTACGAGCGGCTCGAAGCCGTGGTCGAGCACAAGCGGTTGCAGCTCTTCCTGGCCGGCGTCGCTGCGGGCGTGGTCGGCCTGATCGTGGTGACGGTGGTCGACCTCGCCCGGACCACGGCCGCGCGCACGCCGAACCTGGTCGTTAGCGCGCTCATCCTCGCGGTCGCGCTCGGGATCATATACCGCTGGAGGAGCAAGCTCGCCACGCCCGTCGTGCTGGCGATCGGGGCAAGCGCGGGTGCTGTTCTGTTACGATGATCTTCGAACGGCTTCGGTCGAAGACAACCAAGAGACGCGAGATTATATGCGATCCCTCAGGTTCGGTTAGAGGAGGGCGCTAAAGTATTGGTACTAGCCGGAAGGAATTTGCCGGCCGAGCGAGTGAGAGCCGAGCCTTCGTGCAGCTTCGAAGCTGGCCAGCGTCCTCGTGCGACCTTCTACGCGGGGTCAAATGACTTTATAGACAGCAGCGATGCCGCACCGACGCTTCGGTCGGGCGCACGGAAGAGCGTCCGGGCGCGCTCGAGAACTATCAGCGGGGCACCGCGCCGGCTTTGGCGACGCGGTGCCTCCAACCGATGGGCCTCAGCTCTGCACCATGCGCTGGAGCTCGGCGATCTCCTTCTGCTGGTCCGATTTGGTCTTCTGCGCCTTATCGCGCACCGGCTCCGGCGGGTTCTGAGCAAGCACCACATTGGACATCTCAACGCCGCCCTGATGATGCTCGATCATCTTTCGGGTCCATGTCTCCGACGGGTTGGCGCCGGTGGCCGCCATCATGCGCTCATGCATCTGCATCATCGAGGGACGGTAAAGCTCGGCGCTCTGGCCGCTGGCTGGCGCTTCCTCACCGGTCATTTTCTGAAGCTCGTCGATCTCCTTGCGCTGCTTCTCGATGGTCTTCTGCGCCATTTCCCTAACCTGCGGGGTAGGCTGCTGTTCAAGCACGATCTCGGACATCGCGATGGCGCCGCGGTGATGCTCGATCATCTTGCGGGCCCAGCTGTCGGCCGGCGTTGCACCGCTCGCGGCCATCATACGTTCGTTCATCGCCATTTCGGCCTGTGTGAACGGCGTCTGCGTAGCCGGCGTCATCGCACCCGGGGATGCCGTCGCGTTCTCGCTTTTCAGCTCCGTGACTTCCGTTCCGCCCGTCGACTCATTGGCTCCGCTATTTCCTTGAGAACAGGCTGCGGTCGCAAGAAGGGCCGCTGCGGCGACGGTTCCAGGCAAGATGGTCTTCATCAGGTTCTCTCCTACTCTGCTGCGAATCAGGAAACTCACATCGTTGCGCATCGGGTCCGCTCATCGGCACATCAGGTTCGTCCAAAGCCAGTACGCGGCGGGTTTCAGTGATTCTCACCAATCGCGCGGCTCAGCGAGCGCCATAGTGAACTGCCGCCAAGGGGCGTGGCAGCGCGAGATCGCTCATGGTGAACGTCTAGAGGCGGGCAACTTGAGCGAAAAATGAGCCCAAAGACTTGCTGAGCAGCCGTGAGTAGTGGCTACGAATCGCTGATGCGACTGCAGTTCACATAGAGCCGGCGCGACGACGGGAAATCCAGCGAAGGTCGGATCGCCCGAAGCTTTTGAACAGCAGATAGAATCCGGTGACGGACAGCCAAAGGGCGCCAAAGGCGACGAAGATGATCAGTGGATGATTGAAGCTGGTGCGTCCGACATAGTCCATGTTGTGGAGCATCCAGACGAAGTCCCACGCTCGCCACGCGTCGCCTCGTGTGACGAGGAGCCGCCCCGTGTCGGCGGAAATATAGACGCTCGTGTTGGCGGCATCTGCAAAATTCACGCGCCACATCGGCCCTTGATGCTCGCGAGCTTCGAGATTGCTGTCGGGCAGCCGCGCGACCGATCGGACCGGGGCGGTACTGGCCTCGGCCGCTACAGCCCGTGCGAGCGCCTCATCTATGCGCACGAGTCGGCCGCTCCGTGCATCGAGGAGCATGATCCCGTCTCGCGACCTCACCTCGTAAACAGGCACGCCGGCGACCTGCCGTAGCGACAGCGCGACGATCGGAACCGACCCGAGCGTGCTTGCAGGGGAAATCAGGGCGTCTCGCCAGACGATCGCCGCCGCATGATCGTCCGAGCCGCCATGCCCGCCGACCGCGTCGCTGGGCAGAAGCGCCATGATCGCGCCGCTGATCGTCCAGAGCACGAACTGCAAGCCGAGGATCAGCCCCACCCACTTATGGATGCGACGAAACAACAGGGGGGATACGCGCAGCCGGCTCACGCGACCCTCTTCCGGCGACCCTTTGGAAACGACCAGAGCAGAAGCCAAGCACCGCTCACCGCCATTGCGACGGCGCTCCACGTCGCGATGCGCAGCAACGGGTTGTTGACGTCGCTCCGCTCTTCGTAATCCATGATGTGCATCATCCAGGCGAAGTCGAAAATTCGCCAGAGCAGGTGTCGCCGTGCGAGAAGTTCGCCGGTGGTTGCTGAGATGTAGAGAGTGGGACGGTTCCAGCCGGCGAACTCGACCTGCCAGAATGGCGGCTTGCGGGTCTGCATCTCCAGCGGTGCGGTCGTAAGCAGACGCGTGCTCACGATGTTCGCCGATCCTGCGTAGATCGCGCGTGCAATCCGCTTCACCTCCTCTGGTGACAGCGGGGGGAGACGCTGCCCGCTAGCCGCGTCGTGCAGGATCGCCTCTTGGGCGGTGTCCACCCTCCAAACAGGCCGGTCCAATAGGCGTTGTAGTCGAATCTCCCGTGCGCCCGGATGCTCCGCCAAGAGCGCGGCCGGAGGAGATAAATCGGCCAACTTGTAGGTCGCAGGCGCGGCCGCGCGAACGAGATGGTCGCCGTGGATGATGTCGATGTGGACCGCGACCATGTAGAAGCCGGTGATCGTCCAGAGCACGACTTGCAGCCCGACGAGGAGCGCCAGCCACTTATGGATACGCCGCGCAACCAAGGGCCAGCGAATGCCTGCCATCGACCTTCCTCACAACGGCTGCGCCGCACACATTCTCAGATCATCGACGCAGAGCGCCAGGAGTGAACTTTAGTCGTGCCACCCCGCCATGGGAAAGAGGGGTGCCCGCATTACGCCCGTAGCGGCACCCGCTGTCGGGTGGCGTGTCGCTTTTCTACCGCGGTCGTTTAGTGCCGGGCGAAGATCTTGCGGCCGCTTGGCCCGAACGCGATGACGTCGTAGCGTTGTGCCGCCCTCCCTGGCACCTCCATCCCGGGCGAACCGAGCGGCATACCGGCAACCGCCAGTCCGGTTACGCCTTTTGGACGCTGGGCGAGCGCGCGCTTCATATCCGCGATCGGCACATGCCCTTCGAACGTCATGCCGTCGACGATCGCGGTGTGGCAGGACGCGAGATCGGCGGGCACGCCGCGCCTCTTCATCAACGTCGCGCGATTCGCGTCATCGACGATGCGCACTGCGCGGCCGAACTGCGCCTTGACCTGCCGGGCCCATTCGCCGCAGCAGCCACAGCCAGGGTCGCGGTGGACGAGAACCGCATCGGCCGCGACCGCTGAGGCAGGTACGGCAAGGGCCAGCGCGGTTAGCAGAAACCGTACGTGACTCATTCAAACGACCTCCAGGCAAGGGGTGCCGTTATTGCCCGCGGTCGCGGCGGGAGCGCCAGCCCACTATCCAACGTCACGTACCTCGAGAGACGCTGTCGCGTTCGCAAGCTGCACGCGCCCCTCAAAACCAGACCCTCACACCGGTGACGAAGCTGAACCCGCCCGTGCTCTCGCCCTCGGCGCGCGCGAAGCGGGCGGTGTCGCCCAGCTTCCGGTCCCACGACACGCCGATGTACGGCGCGAACTCGCGGCGAAGCTCGTAGCGCAGCCGCAGCCCCAGCTCGATGTCGGACAGGCCGGAGCCGATGCCGTTCTCCGGCACGTCCTGGGCGGCGAAGTTCAGCTCGGCGCGGGGCTGGAGCACCCACCAGTTGGTGAGCCGCTGGTCGTAATAGGCCTCGGCGCGCGCGAGCACGTCGCCCTTGTCGGAGAGGAACACGGTCCCTTCGACGTCGAACCAGTACGGCGCCAGCGCCTCGAAGCCGACGCTCGCATAGGCGCGGGACGGGTTCGGCTTGAAGTCGTACCGCACGCCCGCCTGGAAGTTGACGTAAGGATCGAGCGCGCGGTTGTAGAGCAGCTGCACCTCGGCGTCGTCGATCGGACGGCCGAAGTCGCCGGCACCCTCCGTCTTGATCGCCAGCCTGTTGATGTCGCCGCCGATCCACGCCTCGCCGTCCCAACGGTAGCCGTCGCGGCCGTCCCTGATCTGGGCCTCGGCGAGGTTGAAGATCACTTGGCGATAGATGCCGCCGCCATGCTCCTGTTTCAGGTCGCGCACCGCCTCGGCCATGCGCTCCTCGCCGTAGAACCGCCCTGCGGCACTGCCCTGAAATGCGGTCGGCGCGGGCGAATTGCCGGCAGGGAGATTGGTGCCGATTGGGGCGGAATGATCTGTCATTCGGCTCATGTCGTGACCTGGCTGCCCAACCTGTGCCCCGTTTTCCGATTGCGGCATGGCGGACATGTTGTGCCCGGCATGAGGATCGGCAGGCGCAGTGGAGGTCGACGCGCCATCGCGCATCGAACTCATGTCGTGACCGGCATGTGGATCCGCTGGCGCCGCCTGGCCGGTCTGGGCTCCCGACATGCCCTGCATGCCGGACATGTCGTGACCTGCATCCGGATCGGCTGCAGGCGTTGAAGGCGAACCCGCGGCAGGCATCGAGTGCCCGGCGTGCGGGTCGGCCGCCGGTGTTCTCCGCGTCGAAGCGGCCGGGCGCGTCGCCTTGCGGGCTGCCGGCGTAGCAGCCGCGCGGGGCTGCGCCTTCCGTGCCGCCGGCCTGGTGGCGGGCTTCGCTGCCGGCCTTTTCCGCGGGGCGGGTTTGGCGGCCGGTTTCGCCGGCATGGTCATGCCCGGCATGTTGTGGCCGGCGTGCTGGGCCGCGGCGGGAGCGGCGAGGGCGACCGTCGCCAGCCCGGCGAGAAGGGCGGCTCTCACGCGACCTCTCCCTTCTCATTCCGGACCTGGACGACCTGCATCATGCCGGCGTGCATGTGGTAGAGCATGTGGCAGTGGAACGCCCAGTCGCCGGCCTCGGCGGTTACGTCCCAGCTCACCTTGCCGCCGGGCTGCACCAGCACCGTATGCTTCCTGGGCGCGTAGGCTCCATGTCCCGTCACCAGCTCGAAGAAGTGACCGTGGATGTGGATGGGGTGGCCCATCATGGTGTCGTTGACCAGCGTAACGCGCACCCGTTCGCCGGTCCGCATCGGGATCGGCTCCTTCACCTCCGACAGCTTCTCGCCGTCGAAGCTCCACATGTAGCGTTCCATGTTGCCGGTGAGGTGGATTTCCAGCTCGCGGCCGGGCGCGCGCGTGTCGGGGTTCGGCTCCAGCGCCATGAGCTGGCGGTAGGTGAGCGTGCGGTGGCCTACGTCCTCCAGCCCCTGGCCGGGGAAGTCGGTGCGGTCGACGGGCATGGGCGAGATGGTCTGCACGCCCGGACCCTTCTTCACGCCGGGCGCATTCGAGAAGTCGCGCATGGAGTGGTCCATGCCGCCTGAGCCGTGGCCCATGGCGGCGTGGTCCATGGCTTGACCGCCAGCCGCCGGCGTGCCGTGACCCATGGCCGCGTGATCGGCGGCCGCTTCGGCTCCGGCTTGGGTTCCGTGTCCCATGGCGGCATGGTCTGCCGCCGTTGCGCCCGCCTGGCTGCCATGTCCCATCGCCGCATGGTCGGCAGCCGACATGCCTGCCATTGCGCCCGCCGCGGCTCCGGCCATCGCGCCGTGGTTCATCTGCGAATGGTCGGTCGCCGGCGCGGCGGGGGAGCCGTGGCCCATCGCGGCGTGGTCCATGCCCGCCATCGAACCTGCGGCTCCGCCCTGGGCGGCTCCGTGGTTCATGCCGCCATGATCCATCCCGCCCATGCCCATGTCCTTCATGGTCGCGATCGGGCGGGGGCGCAGCGGCGGGACGGGCGCGGTCATGCCCTCGCGCGGGGCCAAGGTGGCGCGCGCCATGCCGGAGCGGTCCACGCTCTCGCCGACCAGCGTGAAGGCGCGGTCCTCGGTGGGCGTGACGATGGCGTCATAGGTCTCGGCGGGGCCGAACTGGAACTCGTCGATCTCCACCGGGCGCACGTTCAGCCCGTCGGCCGCGACGATCGTCATGGGGAGGCCGGGGATGCGGACGTTGAAGGTCGTCATCGCGGAAGCATTGATGAACCGGAGCCGCACCCGCTCGCCGGGCCGAAACAGCGCCGTCCAGTTGTCGCGGGGGCCGTAGCCGTTCGCGAGATAGGTATAGGTCGAGCCCGTCACGTCGGCGATGTCGGTTGGGTCCATCCGCATCTTGCCCCACATGGCCCGCTCCTCGGCGCTCTGCCCCTTGCCGGCGAGGAGCCCGCCCAAGGTCTGGCGCTGGCGGTTGAAGTAGCCCGCCTCCAGCTTCAACCGCCGGAAGATCGCGTGCGGGTGCATGAAGCTGGCGTCCGACAGCACGATGACGTGCTCGCGGTCGAACGCCACGGGGTCGGCACCCTTGGGATCGATCACGATCGGCCCGTAATGGCCTTCCTGCTCCTGGAGCCCGGAATGGCTGTGGTACCAGTAGGTGCCCGACTGGATCACCGGGAACTCGTAGGTGAAAGTCGACCTGGCCGGTATGCCCGGGAAGCTCACGCCCGGCACGCCGTCCATCTGGAACGGCAGCAGCAGCCCATGCCAGTGGATCGAGGTCTCCTCGTCCAGCGTGTTCTCGACGTGCAGGCGCACGTTCTGCCCCTCGCGCAAGCGAATGAGCGGCGCGGGCGCGGTGCCGTTGATGCCGATGCCGTGGGTGCGCCTGCCGTCGATCGTGCGCATGACATGGCCCACGCGGAGCCGGATGTCCTCGCCCGACACGGTGGGGAGGGGCTTCGCGATGCCGGCCGATACCGGCTGCGCCCAAGCAGGCATGTGGGCCGCGAGTGCGAGACCGCTTCCCGCCATTCCGGCGCTCCGCAGAAGCTGGCGCCTGTTCATCAGCTGGTTCATTCTTCCCTCGATAGGCCGCAACACTCGGCCGCTACTCCCGATCCAGTACGCGCGAGCGAGACAAAACCCTCACTCCACGCTCACCGGATATGGGGCTTGCCATCGTGGCAAGGTCAAGGGATCGAGCCCGCGCTTGAATCGGCGCGAGCAACTAGGTTGAGAGTGTGGGCCGGCCCGAAGCCGGCCCACTCCTTCAGGGGTCAGAGGAACAGGTACTCCGAACCGAGATAGGTGATGTTCGGATTGCTCACGAACCCTCCGCCTTCGACGCTGCTGAACATGAAGTCATCCTGCGCCATCTGCGAGGTGGTGATCCCCTGGATCAGCACGGAGCCGTCGCCCTGGTCGGTGTCCCAGGACACGAGCACGCCGCCCGACGTGTCCTCGACCTTCACCTGTCCCGGCAGGATGTCGATAAAGGCGATGTGGTCGAACGCACCGGGACCCGCGTCGAAGCCGCCGACGATCACGTCATTCCCGCTATCCGGACGCACGATGAAGGCGTCTGCGCCATCGCCGCCGTTCAGCTGGTCGTCGCCGCGGCCGCCCTCGAGCATATCGTGGCCGGCCCCGGCGAAGAGCCGGTCGTTACCCTCCTCGCCCATGAGGTTGTCGGCCATCATGCCGCCATATAGCGCGTCGGCACCGGCGCCGCCCTTGAGCGCGTCCTGGCCGTCTCCGCCGTCGAGCACGTCATTCCCGTCGCCGCCGTCGAGGTGGTCGTCCTCGGCCCCGCCGTAGAGCCGGTCGGCGCCGCCCAGGCCGAAGTACACGTCGCGGTCGGCGGTGGCCTGGAACGTGTCGCCGCCAGCACCGCCATACTGGACGTTGAACTCGTCGAACTCATAGTCGACCGCCGGAGCGGTGTTGCCGTTCACCGCCGGAGCGGAAACATTGCCGCCCTCATTCTTCGCGTAACTGACGGCCTCCAGACGGGTGTCAGCGGGATCGCCCGGCAGCAGGAGCTGGCGATCCTCCGGAAACATGAAGTCGTCCTGGGCGAGTTCGGACTTCGCAACTCCGGCAAGGAGGACCGAAGCCTTGCCATCGTTCCAGCTGATCCGAGTACCGGCGCCCGTCTCCTCGAAGCGCAGCTCCTCGGGATCGATGTCGCGCATGACCAAGTGATCGAACATGCCGGGACCGGCTCTGAAATCGTAGATCACGTCGTCACCCGAGTTCGGGTCGAAGACGAAGGCGTCGGCCCCGGTGCCGCCGATCAGGACGTCGTCGCCCCTGCCGCCTTCGAGATCGCCATGGCCCGCCCCTTCGTCGAGGACGTCTCGACCGTCGCCGCCGGTCAGGCCGTCATTCTCCGCGCCGCCGAACAGGATGTCCGAGCCGTCTCCCCCATCCAGCTCGTCCATGCCGCCGCCGCCGAACGCGACGTCGTTGCCCCGACCGCCCCACAGCGCGTCGTCCATCCCTGCGCCGATGAGCGCGTCGGACTGTCCGCGCCCGAACTCGATGTTCATCTTGTCGGAACGGCCGGAAAAGAAGTCCGGGCGCTGGGTTCCGATCGCGAGCCGATATTCGTCGATCACACGGTCGACGCGGCCCTCATCGCGGTCCTGCCTCACCTCACGTGCTTGCTTTTGTGCCATGATCCGTCCTCCTGAAGCCGAGTTTCGCCGCCGGCTGCTTGGCGCGCAGGGGCCACACGCGGTGCACTAGGCCTGGGTTCCGGATATGCACCGATCGGCCGCCGTAAAGGTCCGATTGTCTAGGCAATGTGCCGATCGGGTGCGGCGGCGTACTTCCTGGACGAGCGTAGGCGGCTCCAAGCCGGTCCAAGTATTGCCTAGACAGATCACCGGCCGGGCAAGCCACGAAGACTTTCTCCGCAACAATCCCGCTCCCGGCCGTGTTTCGGAGGTGAACCGATCGAAGGCGGGTTATGCAGCAGAAAGACGAAACATCCCCGGCGCAGGCCGAACGACCGATCGTCTTGGTCACCGGCGGAACGGGATATATCGGTTCCGCCGTCCGCAAACGGCTCGGCGGCGCATACCGGGTCGTCTCTCTCGACCGCACCAAGCCGGGTCGCGCGATGGACGGCGACTCGGTCGACACGGACCTCGGTTCAGACGAAGGTGTCGAGAAGGCGCTGACCGAGGTGAGGGAGCGATATGGCTCGCGGATCGCTTCGGTTATCCATCTCGCCGCCTATTACGACGTCACGGGCGAGCTGAACCCGATGTACGAGCAGGTGACCGTCCAGGGCACGCGCCGACTGATCGATGGCCTCCAGGCGTTCGACATCGACCAGTTCGTGTTCGCGAGCACCATGCTCGTCCACGCCGCGACGGACCAGCCGGATGAGACGATCAACGAGGACTCCCCCATCGCGCCTGCCTGGGCCTACCCCCAATCCAAGGTGCGCACGGAGGAGCTGCTACGGGAGCGGCACGGTCGCATCCCCGTCGTGTTCCTCCGGATCGCGGGCGTTTACGACGACTACGGCCACCAGCCATTCTTGGCCGAACAGATCGCGCGCATCTACGAGCACCGGCTGATCGGGCACCTGTATCCCGGCATGCTGTGCGCGGGACAGTCGTTCGTGCATTTGGACGACCTCGCCGACGCTGTCGCGAGGCTGGTCGAGCGCCGCCGCGAGCTGCCGCCGGAGCTTCCGCTCCTGATCGGCGAACCCGAGGCGCTGGGTTACGGCGAGGTCCAGGACGTCATCGGCCGCTCACTTCATGGCGAGGGCTGGACGACCCTGCGCATTCCGCAACCGATCGCCAAGGCGGGTGCTTGGGTCCAAGACGCATTCCTTGGCGATGACGCGTCCATCAGGCCGTGGATGGTCGACGCGAGCAGCGACCATTACGTCCTCGATATCACGCGGGCGCGCACGCTGCTGGGTTGGGAGCCCAGCCATCGGCTGCGCGACGCGTTGCCGAAGATGGTGGCGGCGCTCAGGGCGGACCCTCAGGGCTGGTATCGCGCCAACAAGCTCAATCCGGCGCTCGTCGCCTGGTATGGCAAGCGTCCGGCGAAGGGTGCCGGCGAGTCCGGGCCGATTGCTGCCGTCGGCGGTTCGGATCATCACGCGATGGAGCAGCCCGGGACGGTCCACGCGGGCATGAACCATGCGGCGATGGTGGACGAGGAAACGCCGCGTCCGGCGAGCGCGCACGAGGATATGGATCACAGCCGGTATGGCGGCCACGCCGGCATGGGCCATGGCGCCGCGCCGGAGGGAGGCGACGCGCATGCCGGGCACATGGCCATGATGGAGCGCGACGAGCGCCGAGCCCGTTGGGCGCATTACGCCACTATCGGCCTCGGCGCCTGGCTGCTCGCCAGCCCGCTCGTCTACGACGCAACGACCAGCGCGGGCGTAAGCGAGGCGGTTCGCGCGGTCACGGCCGAGCGAGGACTGCCCTCGGTCGAGTGGCGCGCGCAAGCGATGATGGTGAGCGATATGCTGACCGGGCTCGCCATCATGATATTCGGGGCCATGTCGTTGTCGAAGCGGACGGCATGGTTCGGGCAATGGGCCAATGCGTTCGCAGGCATCTGGCTCCTTTTCGCGCCGCTGTTGTTGTGGACCCCGAGCGCGGCGCAATACCTCAACACCATGATCGTGGGCGCCGGCGTGATCGCGTTCGCGGTTCTGGTCCCGATGATGCCGGGCATGAGCATGGCCGGCATGATGGATCCCAAAAGCGTGCCGCCGGGCTGGACTTACTCGCCCTCGACCGATGCGCAACGCCTGCCCATCGTGGCGATGGGCCTGATCGGGCTCCTGATTTCTAGGCATCTGACCGCCTACCAGTTCGGTCACATCGACCACGCGTGGGAGCCGTTCTTCCAGGGCTCGCCCGCCGATCCGCGCAACGGCACGGAGGAGATCATCACCTCCGACGTGTCCCGGGCCTGGCCGATCCCCGACGCCGGCCTCGGGGCCATAAGCTACCTGCTTGAAATCCTGATGGCGGTCATGGGCACGCGCGACCGGTGGCGCACCATGCCGTGGATGGTGACTTTCTTCGGCATCCTGGTCATCCCGCTGGGCGTGATCAGCATCTACTTCATCATCATCCAGCCGATCATGATCGGGACATGGAGTACGCCCACCCTGATCGCGGCGCTGGCGATGCTGATCATGATCCCATTCGCCCTCGACGAGGTCATCGCGATGGGTCAGTTCCTGTGGTGGGCGCGCTGCCGCGGAAAGTCGGTTCTGCGCACCTTCTTCAAGGGCGACGCCGTCGAGGGCGGTGCGGTGGACGACTCGGACGCGCTCGCCTCGCCTGGGGCGTTTTGGCGGGACACGACGCGCGGCGTAACGTTGCCCTGGACTCTTGCCGCTATGATGGCGATCGGGGCCTTCCTGATGCTCACCCGTGTCGTGTTCGGGACTTCCGGGCCGATGGCGAACAGCGACCATGTGGTCGGTGCGCTCGCGATCACCGTTGCCATTATCGCGACCGCCGAGGTGGCGCGTGCACTCCGGTTCCTCAACGCGGCGCTCGGGGCTTGGCTCGTCGCGGCCCCATGGCTTCTCGATGGCCATGGGCCAGCCGCCGGTGTCGCCAGTGTTGCGCTTGGCGTGTCACTCGTCGCGCTCAGCTTTCCACGGGGTCATCGCAGCCGCGAGCATTATGCCGGCTGGGACAAGTACGTCGTCTAATCCCGGCGTCGGCCGTCGCTTATGAGAGCCGTTGGCCGCCTTCCCCGGTATTAGCCTGGAGTTCAACCTCACTGTTCTCGACGATAATAGCGAGTCCGATTGCCTCTAGATTTGAAGACCTCCGGACTGTTCGCTTGCTCCCCACTCGTGTTCGTCGAGCATATGCCCTAGGTGTCGCCCTACACACCGGTCTATGAGATGGTCGTGCGCGCGGTCGTCGAAGATCTACGCCTAGCGGAGCGGGCAGGGCAGAACGGGCCTGATGCTGATGAGGGCGTTACGGCAGGCCCAGAACGGCGACGTGCTCGCAATACACGATCACCCGAACCCTTAGTGTCCTGGATCGAGCTCAGTTCCCGACCCAGTCCAAAGGGGCAAATATGGAGCTTGAGCGGTGACGGCAGGGCGCAGCGTCGATCAGCGTCTCAGCTCGTCATTCCGTCCGAGGCAGCTCTGCGCGCCACCGCGTCTAGCGAGTCGTCGGGCGCGCCGTGAGCATCGACCAAGCGGCGGACACCCGCGATGGCGAAGAAGCCGTACACCGCCTTCGAGATGAGGTCGAGCAACGTGTAGCCGGCGGTGGTCTCGGTGCCGCCATAAGCGCGAAGCCCCTCGTTCCCGAGCAGGAAATTGACGGGATAGAGCAGCCATATGACCGTCAGGAAGCGGAGGTTGCGACCGTACAGGCGGGCTTGGTCCGGACCGGACACGTGCGCCTCCGTGCGAAGCGTCGACCAGAGCAGGTAGAGCACCGCCAGGAAGGCCCCCGAGCTGACGAGGTACCAAGTCCACTTCTCGGCCGAACCGGATGGCGAGAGTGCGGCGACGAGGCCAGTGAGGATCATAATCACATCGGCACCGAGCATGCCGAAGACGATCGGCTTACGCCGCGTCACCGGTACGCCGAGTGCCGTGGTAGCCAGTCCGAGGAGCAGGAGCGGCGTCGTGAAGGCCCAGGTCACGTAACGCGAGACGAACACCTGGCGACCATCGTCCGCCGTGAGGCTTCCCTGACCGAGCGCCATCGCAAGGTAAGTGCCGAAAGCGATAAGCAGCACGAAGAATTGGTTGACCGATTGACCCTCCTCGAACGGCGTGCGCGAACGACGCGCCTGGAAAAGCATCACGGCTGCAGACAGCGCCATGCCCGCGACGCCGATCCACAGCCAATATTCGGTCGACGTATCGAGCGGCTTCGGGTTCATGCTTGTCGCCTCCGTTGAAATATGAACGACCGGCGAAACGACCCGACGGCACCGACGGTTCAGGTCAGTCGCAACTTTACGCTCTGTCGACCGTCGATCGTCTGTGGAGGCAGCAGTAGACGCACGAAGTGCTCTCGATCGGCACCGCACTGTAGCGGTCGGGCTGCTCCTCGTCGCTGCCGTGTTCGGGACGGTGCTCGGCGAACCCGACTTGCCCATGCAGGTGGCAGTATTGGTAGCGGGTGTCGTGCTGGTCGGCACGCCACACGGCGGGCTTGATCATCGAGCAGGGCGGGAAGTGCTAACTCCGAGCTTCGGTGCTGCTTGGCCGCTGCCATTCGCCGGCGCCTATATCGGCGCCGCAGCCGCGATGGTGGCGCTGTGGTGCGCATTGCCGGTGGTCGGGCTTGCCCTCTTCTTGGCTTTGTCGTGGGCGCACTTCGGCGAAGCGAACTCACATGGAGCATGGCTGGTGGTCGAGCGGTTCGCGCGGGGCGGTATTCCGATCGTCGCGCCGGCGCTCGCACATCCCGGCGACATCGACATGATCTTCGGATGGATGGCGGGCACCGACGGCGCGGCACTGGCTACTATCCTGCGCGGGCCGGCCGCGTGGGCATGGGTGCCGGCGCTCGTCGCTTATCTGACTCGCACGGCTCTGACGCGTGCATCCGCCTCATTGGAGTCGGCGGCGCTGACCGCAGTGGCAGTGGCGCTGAGCCCGCTCCTGTCGTTCACATTATTCTTCTGCCTGGTCCATGCGCCGCGGGCGATGATCGAGGCGGGTCGAGAGACGGGAGAGAGCCCGCTCCACCTTCTACGTAACGCTGCGCCGTTGAGTTTCGCAGCAGCGGCGATGGCGGCGGCCGGATACACCCTTCTGGTCGACGGCGCGACACCAGAGGTCGCCGCCGTGCGTACGGTCTTCATATGGCTCGCCGCCCTCACGGTACCGCACATGCTGCTCACCAGTATTGCCGCGAGGGCGCGTCAGGGGCGCCGTCGGCCGTAAGCCCTTCCTCGGTCCGCTTGCGCTTGGCCACGTGGTGACGTGACCCCCGTTTTTTCCTCCACCTGGAGCTAGAGTCCGGCCCCAAGCGGAGGGACGGACATGAAGCGGAAGCGGTTCACGGAAGAGCAGATCATCGGCATCCTGAAGGAGGCCGAGGCGGGCGCGGTGGTGCTGGACCTGTGCCGTCGGCACGGGATGTCGAGCGCGACCTTTTACGCCTGGAAGGCCAAGTACGGCGGGCTGGAGGTGTCGGAGGCGAAGCGGCTCCGGGCGCTCGAAGACGAGAACGCCAGGCTGAAGCGGCTCCTGGCCGACGCGATGTTGGACAATGCGGGTCTGAAGGACCTGCTCGCAAAAAAGTGGTAGGCGCGGCCGCTCAGCGGGAGGCGGTCGCGCATCTCCGGACCGCGTTCGCCATGAGCGAGCGCCGCGCCTGCACGGTCATCGGGGCCGACCGGAAGAGCATGCGCTACCGCTCATGCAAGCCGGACGACGCGGACCTGCGGGGCCGCTTGCGTGAGTTGGCCGGGGAGCGTCGGCGGTTCGGCTATCGTCGGCTGCACATCCTGCTCCGGCGCGAGGGCCGCGCGGTCAACAGGAAGAAGGTTCAGCGGCTTTATCGCGAGGAAGGGCTCACCGTCCGGCGCAGGCGAGGTCGCAAGCGCGCCACCGGCACGCGGGCGCCAGCGCCGGTCCTGGCGCTGCCCAACCAACGCTGGAGCCTAGACTTCGTCCACGACCAGCTCGCGACCGGGCGACGCTTCCGGGTGCTCAACGTCGTAGACGACATCACGCGGGAGTGCCTGGCGGCTGTGGTCGACACCTCGATCTCCGGCCGGCGGGTCGTGCGCGAGTTGACCATGCTGGTGGCGGAACGGGGTCGGCCAACCACCATCGTCAGCGACAACGGGACCGAGCTGACCTCCAACGCCGTCCTCACTTGGTCGGGCGAGACAGGCACCGGCTGGCACTACATCGCCCCAGGCCGGCCGATGCAAAACGGATACGTCGAGAGCTTCAACGGCCGGATGCGGGACGAGCTCCTGAACGAGACGCTGTTCACGAGCCTCGCCCACGCCCGTGCGACGATCGCGGCCTGGGTTCACGACTACAACACCGAGCGGCCTCACTCGTCGCTCGGCTACGTCACCCCGGCGGCCTTCGCCGCGGAGATCGAAAAGCAACGGCCCGGGCTAGCCCGGGCCGTTGCTTTGCATCAGAACACCCGTCGGTCTCTGGTTCCGGCTGGATGAAAGTCGGGGGTCACGTCAGTGGCGTTCACTTCGACCGGCTCCACTGCAACGGAATATGTCGAGGGTCTGAGCGAGCGGCGACGATGTCGGCCACCGACCCACTGATATGCAGTCAGCTCGTGGCGAGACGCAGGGCAATTTACTCGTCCCGCGCAGGTGCGGGAGGCGCGGTAGCGAGTTCCCAATGCTCTTCGCATGTCGTATGCTACGTCGGGTCAGATCGCGATCGCGAGCGATCAACGGATCGGCGTGCTCGCGGTTGCGGCGGGTGAATGTGACGTTGGAGACCGCTCGGGCACTGCGCCTGCTCCGTGTCGAATCGTTCGCGGAGTGTTCTGCCGCCTGCAGCAAGCCGGTCGCTTGTCTCGCCGGGCCGGGCAAACGAAGTCTGCTTGGCCTCGCTACTGCGGAGTTGCTAGCAATGCATGCTTTCCGACAATTGAGTCAGGCCTTTGCGATCGCATCGTCTTTGCCCCATCGAGGTTGTAGCAGCCGCTGAGCGACAACGCGGACGCGCTCGGTTTTCGCCTCGGTCAGCCGGGCGAAAAGGCTCGCCGCAAGCAGAGAGCCGAAAACAGCACCGGCGACGATCGCCATGTTCGTGGGCGACGGCGGCAGCCGGCGGCTTCCGACCACAAACCCTGCGAGGAGCGCGACAAGGGGAAAGTGGGTCGCATAGAGCGAGAAGCTCGCCCGCGCACCGAAGCCGGCCAGCGGAGCGAGACGCCGAGGAAAGGCGGGGCGATTGACCCTGAGCGCGAGCAGGACAGCCGAGAATGTAGCTGCGAGCACCAGGTCGGCCGGGAAAGAGGTGCCAGAACGGTTCCACGCCAACGCCGCCGCGAAGGCCGCGACCGCTACCATCATCGTGAGCCGGCCCGCGTCGCCCCGATTTTGGTCCGAGACTAGTTTGCGCTCGAGGAAAAACAGTCCTGATCCGCAGAGCCAAATCGCAAAGTAGCTCATCAGCTGCGGAGCAGCGGCCGCGAGAACCAGCGTCAGGACGGCCCATGACGGTCGCCGGTACCTGAACAGCAGCCAGAGCGCCGGGAACCAGACATAGCACCAGAACTCGACCGCTACGCTCCAGAGCGGACCGTTAGTTCCGAACGGCTGCGCGACGATGCTCTGGAGGAACAGAAGATTGGATAGCAGCGTGGCGATCGATAGATCCGCTTCAACGTTCTTGCGAAGGACCCAGCTTCCGGTCCGACCGAGATGCGTCGGGGACTCGACGATCCACACGCCGACGGCGTCGAGAATCCCGCCTAGGACGAGCGCCGGCACGAGCACGACTGCGAGCCGGGCGGAGCGGTCCACGAGGTAGGTTCGCCAAGACCATCCCACATCGACGCGTCTCACGACGCTGCGCGTGATCCAGTAGCCGCTGAGCACGAAGAACAGGATCACCGCTGCGTGCGCGAAGCCCGCAAGGCCGTAGAGCGACTGGACCAGCAGGCTGGAGGTCGGGGCGTAGTCCTCGATAATCAGAATCCATGCGTGGCCGAATACGACGGTGATCGCGAGCAGCGCCCGCAGCCCGTCCATGTATAGATGCGACGGGTCGCCGATCTCGCGGACGTGAACGGCGCCGGAAGGCGCGGCGCTGTAGTTTGCTTGCCTTGGTGATCCGGTCGGCAATTGGCGATCGTCTGTGTGCACAACGTCATCTCGTCGCGAGCGCACGAGCTGTGAAGACCCTGGTCGCCGCCACTCCGTATCGGCCGTCTCCTTCCGGGAACCGCTGCGGGAACCCGCCGGAGTTTCAGATTGTTAGAGCCGGCGGATTGGTCGGGCGGCTGGCGTCCTCCGTCATGCGTCTAGCCAGATGTCTAGACCGATTGCGGATCGCTCGCGATCGCCGCGTAGGGTCCGCAACCTTCAGCCGCTCGGGCCATTGGCGTAGCCGTAGTTCTAGCAACGCATCATCAGGAGAAAGCCGATGCACGCCCATCAGATCATCTCGACACATCCGGACGTCCGCGGAGACACGAATGAGGCGCTGATCCGGTGCGTAGAGGAGTGCTATTCCTGTGCGCAGACGTGCACCACCTGTGCGGACGCCTGCATCGCGGAGGATATGGTTGCCGAGCTTCGGCAGTGCATTCGATTGAATCTGGACTGCGCCGACGTGTGCGCGGCGACGGGTTCGACCTCGTCCCGCCGGACGGGCGGCAATGTCGAGCTGCTGGTGCCCATGATCCAGGCTTGCGCCATCGCGTGCCGCCGGTGCGGCGACGAGTGCGAGCGTCACGCCTCCATGCACGAGCATTGCCGCATCTGCGCGGAGGCTTGCCGGCGCTGCGAGCAGGCTTGCAACGACGCGCTCGCTTCATTGAGCGTCGCCGCCTAAGCGCCGCTCATCACAAGAACCGCCCGGGCAGCGCGTAACGGCTGGCCGGGTGGTGGAGGTCGGCGACCGAGACGATCTCTCCATCAAGGGTCGCGGTCTCGGTGACCAGGAGCGCGGGCTCTTCGGCACCGAGAGCCAGGATGGTTCTTATCCGGCGACGCGGCATCACCGCCCGCACCTCGAAATCGAACGAAATGGCCGGGAGAAGGCGACCTAGGACGGCCGCAGGCGTTTCATCCGTCAGATCCTGCGTAAGGAAGGATGGTGCGCGCGCCGACGCGACCCAGCGTTCTTCCAGTTGCACGGGCCAATTATCGACCCAGCGTACGATCACAACGTGGGAGACGCTCGACCCCGACGCTACTCCCAACCGGGCGGCGATCTCTGGCCAAACAGTGCCGTGAGATAAGGCAAGCAACTTCGTCCGACATCGGCGTCCGCTCCGGCGGGCCTCCTCGCACAGATCATGGACCGCCATGGTCGCCGCCGCCACGCGCCGATCCATCACATAGGTGCCGGCCCCGACTACCCGGGACACGTAGCCTTCGTCGACCAGTTCGCGCAGCGCCCGATGTACGGTCATCCGGGACACGCGAAATTGATCCTTGAGCTCATGCTCGGACGGGATCCTGTCGCCCGCGCTCCAGTCGCCTGCAAGGATATGCTCAAGGATGTGCTCCTTGATGCGCCGGTACATGGGCGATGACGCTTGGTGCGCGGCAGATTCCCCGACCGTGCTCATGAGAGGGCGATCCGCTCCCGAAGGCGGCCGGTGGCTCGGATGTCGCGCACTGGCTGGCTGCTCAGATCGGGGACACTCGGCACCGCGCGTCGTCCTCAAAAGGCCAGGTGGTCGAGGCCGCCGTGCATGAACGAGCCCCCTAGATACCCCTGGACGGCGACGGCTGCGGCGATCGCCCCGAGCGACAAGAGGTTGACGATAGAACGCTCGCCGGGCGCAGCGCTGCGTGTCACCGCCCGATAGGCGAGTATCGAGGTCAGCACCGCGAGCGTAGTGCCGAGCCATCGATGGATCATCAGCACGGGATTGCGGTCGGTGAGATAAAAGCCGCCGGCAAACCAGCCCAAAGCCGCGGCCGCGACAGCTCCGAGCGCGCCCACGACCAGCATGCCTCGCGAGACATCCCGGAATTGCGGACGACCGCGCCAGACGCCAAGCAGCTCCAACGCGAACGCGCCGATCAGCATCGCGATCGGGAAGTGGATCACCGCCGTATGGACCCGGCCGAGCCAGCTCGCCAGCCGCTGCCAGAACGTGCCACCGCGCCGCCCGTGATCACCATGGCCCGCCACGTCGTCACCGGCGATATCCTGGCCGCCCACCGCCGCGTCCGCGGGACCATGTCCCGCGGCTGCGCCGCCGCGAGCGTGGTCGGGCGCGCGGTTCACCGAAGTCGTGGTTTCGTGACCTGGGCCTGCGCCGAGCGCGTTCTTGTCCTCGTGGGCGGACGCGGGCGCCTGTGCGGCGATGGCCAGCAGGACGGCCAAAGCCGGTCCGATCGCGATGCGCATGCACGAAACTCCCTGCCGTTCCTCCATCCAGTACGCAGGGCGCGCGCCTTGCCCTCACCAAGATCCGATCACCCGAGCCGGAGTTTCCGGCTGGCGCGCATCTCGCAAGCCCGCTCGGCGCTGACTGTGGCGAGCCGGGTTTCGGGCTGCGCGGCTGAACTTTTCTTCGCAACGGCAAGGGCGATGCGTTGCTGGTGCGTATGCAGAAAGGATGATCGGGCGCACCCAACGGTGCGGTCGGCGTCCGAGCTTGGAACGGCGGAGACGGATATGGTGCTGCGCACGATGTTGATTGCGCTGTTCGGGCTGCTCGCGAGCGGCGTGGCGGAAGCGAGAACATATGATCTGGTGATCGAGAGGCAGCGGCTCGAGGTGGAGCCAGGCCGACGCGACAATGTGATCACCGTGAACGGCTCGCTTCCCGGACCTGTGCTCCGCTTCACCGAGGGCGAGCGGGCGACGATCCGCGTGACCAACCGAATGAAGGAGCGAACCGCGATCCATTGGCACGGACTGCTCCTGCCCGGCGATCAGGACGGCGCGCCGGGCTTCAACGGCTTCCCCGGTATCGACCCGGGCCAGACCTTCACCTACACCTTCGACCTACGCCAGACCGGGACTTATTGGTATCACGCGCACTCCGCGACCCAGGAGCAGATCGGCGAGTACGGCGCGTTCGTCATCGAGCCGCGCGGCGCCCCGGCGCAGCGGGTGGACCGCGAGCACGTCGTGGTGCTGTCCGAGCACACGCGCGAAGACCCGGAGCGCATCCTGCGCAACCTGAAGGGCGACGCCGGCTACTACAACTTCAGCCGGCGCACGCTGCCAGACCTGTTCGCCGACGCGAGGAAGTTCGGGTGGAAGCGGACGCTCGCCGACCGGCGCGCTTGGGGCCGGATGCGAATGGATCCGACCGACATCGCGGATGTCGGAAACTATACGCTGCTCGTGAACGGCAAGCCGACCGCTGCCAAGCCGTGGCTCGAGCTCAGGGCGGGTGAGCGTGTCCGCCTCCGATTCGTCAACGGCTCGGCGATGAGCTTCATGGACGTGCGCACCTCGGGGCTGCCGATGACGGTCGTGGCCGCGGACGGGCGGGCGGTCGAGCCGGTGCTGGTGGACGAGTTCCGCATCGGGGTCGCCGAGACGTACGACGTGATCGTCGAGCCGAAGGAGGATGGGGCCTATCCGCTGTACGTGGAAACGCTCGACCGCAAGGCTTCGGTGCTCGCCACCTTGGCGTCCAGCCCGACCGCGCGCGCGGCCGTTCCGGGCGCACGCCCCCGGCCGGTTTTGCTGATGAGCGAAATGGGCCATGCGATGGGTGACATGGCAATGGGCGGGCCGACCCCCGCCGCCCCGGGCGGCGCGCATGCGGGGCATCGGATGTCGGCGGCCATGAATGGAGCGCCGATCGCGGCCGCGAGGTCCGACGGCACGGATCACGCCAGGACGGGCTCGGCGGCGCCTCGGGACACCATGACCGATCAGCTCAACCAAGCGGCGGCGCGACAGCCGCAGCCGATGGAGGAGATGGACCATGGCGCGATGACAGGGATGAACCACGACGCGCCGCAGCCTCGATCGACGCGATCGACCCCGAATGTCGGTGAGGGGGGCATGGATCACTCGACGATGCCGGGCATGAGCGATGCACAGACAGCGCGGGTCGGTGGTTCGGACAGCGCCGCCCAGTTCTGCGCGCCCGAGCACGCGGCGATGGGCCATTGCGAGCGACAGGCAGCCGCACCCGCGGACACTCCCATGATCGGCATGCCGGGCATGGACCACGCCACTGACGCTGCACCTCCCGGCGCGCAGCCGACGACATCGACGGGCGTGCGCATCGGCACGGCAGTCTCGCAGGCGGTTCGTCCGGCGGGCGGGACGCCGTTCCCGACGGTCAACTACGGCTTCGGCGCCGACCCGATGGCTGGGATGGACATGGCCGGCATGGGACATGGCGGCATGAGCCACGCTTCGATGCAAGGCATGTCCGGCATGTCGGAGACGAGCGGCATGTCCGGAATGGGCATGCCCGCGCTCGCCCGGGAGGGTGACCTAGACGGATCAGGGCGTGTGTTCGGCTGGTCGTCCGGCGCTCCTTATGGCGCGCGCGTCCTCTCGGTCCGGGACCTGCGCGCGGCGGAGCCGCAGCGCGACACACGAGCGCCGGTCCGGGAGATCGTGGTGAAGGTCTCGGGGAACATGGAGCGGTACATCTGGACGCTGAACGGGGCGAAGTTCGGCGAAGCTCCGCCGATCCGGGTCAAGTACGGCGACCGCGTGCGGGTGACCTTCGTCAACGAGACGATGATGGCGCACCCGATGCATCTGCACGGCATGTTCTTCCAGGTCGAGAACGGACAGCCCATCGACCGATTGCCCGACAAGAATGTGATCGCCGTCGCGCCGGGCAGAACGCAGTCCGTGCTGGTGACCGCGGACGAAGCGGGCGAGTGGCCGCTCCACTGCCATCTCCTCTACCACATGGAGAGCGGCATGATGCAGAAGTTCATCGTCGCGACCGTCGACAACCCGGACGGAACACCGGCCGCCCCGGGCGCCCATGCCTCGCACGGAGCGCACTGATGCGCCGGGCCACGATGATGGGCGCGGCCGCGCTGCTGGCCGGCGGCCAAGTCTCTGCGCAGCAGGTGGAGGCGCCGTCCGGCCAGCCCGCACCTCAGGAAAACCGGGAAATGGAGCGCGAGGTGGACATGGGCGGCATGGGCATCCACGCCGACCGGACCTACACCTACAGCTTGATCCAGGCGGACTATGGTCGTCTCGAAGGCAAGGATATCGCCAGCTGGGACGCAGAGGGCTGGGTAGGCGGTGACCGGCACAAGTTCTGGTGGAAGACGGAAGGCGAGCTCAACGGACCGCGTCTCGAGCAGGCCGAGGTGCAGGCGCTCTACAGCCGCAACATATGGACCTATTTCGACGCGCAGATCGGGCTGCGCACGGACTTCAAGCCCGACAACCGGGCCTATGTCGTGGCGGGCATCCAAGGGCTCGCGCCCTATTTCATCGAAACCGAGTTGCACGCGTTCGTCGGCCTGGAGGGCGACGTCAGCATCCGGGCCAAGCAGTCGTTCGATCTGCTGCTGACGAACCGCTTCATCCTGCAGCCGTTGGTCGAAACGGACTTCTACCTCACCGACGTCCCTGAACGCCAGATAGCCTCCGGGTTCTCCGTGATCGAGACGGGCGTTCAGGCGCGATACGAGTTCAGCCGTAAATTCGCGCCATACGCCGCCCTCATCTACGAGCGTAGGCTGGGAGGATCGGCGCGCTTGGCCAGAGCCGCCGGCGAGGATGTCGGCGGCTTGTCGGCACGGGCCGGCTTACGGGTATGGTTCTGAAGCGTTCGCCTTGGCCCCCTTTAGGCGGAGGGCGGAGCAGCTGGCGCTGGGCGTGGCCTGAGCCACACCCAGCGCTGACGCTCAGTAGTACCGGCCGTAGTCGCGGCGATCGTGCTGGTCGTGGTGGCGACGCTCCAGCCGCCGATCCGCACGGCGATGCTGTCGGTTCAGGTCGCGGTGCACCGCGCGATGCTCGCGTCGCGTGAGGCGGTAGTCGTGTGCGCGGTCGTGCTGGTACTCGAGCCGGTCATGCGTCCTGTCGTGGTGATCGGCCAAGCGGTCATGCTGCTGGGCATGGCGAGAACGCGGGCCGTTTTCGTGCGCCGACGCGGGGGTCGCTACACCGAGCAGGGCCGCGGTGCCGATCAGAGTCGCAAGCATTGCCTTCATTTCACTTCTCCTCTGAGCAAGTGAATGGCAGGTGCCGATTGAACGCGTCATGACGCGACCTGAAAGCGGCTATTCAGCTGCCGCCTCCCGGCTCTCTAGACTCCCAGGTGCGAGCACGGACCATCAAGGGTTCACAGACACCTTCGCAAAAGACGTCGCCGCCTGGATCAAGACCTGCGAGGAGACTAGCGGCTCCCCAACGTGAACGAGGTCAGGCGGAGCAGAAAGCGACCATCCGGAGTCGATGGCGGCGTCATGGTCGAGGCGAACAGCATCGTCGGACCGCTGACGCCTACCGGCAGCGCCAGTTCACCTTGCGCGTCGGTCGTGACATGCTGCCGCTTCCCGTCGGCGGTCGCGACGATCGCCTCATGTCCTGCAACAGGCGACGCGTTCTGCAGAAGGCGGAAGCGGCCGTCCGAGACGGCGACGAACTCGAGTTCCAGCCCCTGCGCCGGTTTGCTCGCGAGCCCAGTGCACCGTTCGGGGCAGACCGCGGTCTTTGCGAAACGACGCGAGTTCACCTTCAGGATGCGCGGGCGCGGCAGGCCCGCCACGGCCGCCTTTGCCTGTGGACCCACCGGATACTCGTCCATGATAAGATCGATGCGGTCGTCGCGGTACTCGACGTCGCGCGGCTTCAGCGTTACCGACGCCACAACGGGCTGTTTGGCCGGGCCGATCGCGATGGGAAGCGTGACGCCGGACACGGCGCCGATGCGAACGTCCACAGGTCCGGTCGACGTCGCGGCCCGCGCGGTCGCGACGCGATCGGGCGTGACCGCGATCTCCGGCTTGGGAAAGGAAGATCCGACCGTTGCGACGACAGTCGTCGGCCCGGCGCCAGCGGACGGCAGCAGAAAGAAGTCGTGCGCGAATGCCGCGGTTGGAAGCGCCGCGGCCACGACCGCTGAAGCACGAAGCACGCGAGAGACGAGGATCATCAGTTTTCCCTGGCTATGTTCTCCGGGTGTGATGGACCCGATTACGGTCGGCAAGCCTAAGCTGCTTCAGTCAGTGGCCGAGGTGCAGAAAGCCATTCGGTTGCCTAGACAAATTACAGGGCTAGCTGAGCCGGTCCCGTGACGACGGCACCATTCGGTCCGCTGCTGGTTATCAAACCGGAGCAGGCGTCCCGTGACGTCTGCGGAAATGCAAGGAAAGAGACCCGCTGATGAAGTCGAAGCTCGTACTCGCCGGTGCCGCCGCGCTGCTCGCCGCTCCCCTGGTCGCTCAGCAAGCGATGGATCATTCCAAGATGAACCATTCGCAGATGAACCACTCACAGATGAGCGGGATGATGCAGCCGACGGCGGCCAACCCGTTCCCGCCGGCCGAGATGAAGATGCACGAGCGGATGATGTCCGCGATGGGCGCCGATGCGGGCGAGACCTGGACCCGCAAGATGATCGAGCATCACCGTGGCGCCGTCGAAATGTCCCAGCTCGTGCTGCGGAACACGCAGAACGCGGAGGTGCGCCGGGAGGCGCAGAAGACCATCGCCAGCCAGAATCGTGAGATCGCAACCCTGCAGGCCATGCTGCGGAAGATGGGCAAGTCCGCCCAGTAGCCAATAGCTAGGAACGTCGACGGAAAAGGGCGGCCCTCGGCCGCCCTTTCTTACTCTATTGAGCGAATGTGACAGCGCGACCGTAGGCGAGCACCGACCTCCTCAGCTCACGACGCTGGCGTTGGACAGGCCAAAGTCCGCCCTCGCCATCACATCGGACCAGAGGGCTCGAGAACGCCGAGCCAGGCTACCAGCGCGAGTACTGCCAGGCCGATTGAGGTCTCAACGGCGAGGCTACGCCGGAGGGCGTACATCGCGCCGCGATGATCACCCTGGCCCATCGCGCTGCGCAACCGCGGTGTCAGCCGGAAGCGGTTCAGCGCTGCCAGGAGAAGCATCACCCCGAAGAGCGCGAGCTTGGCGATCAGCAACTGACCATAAAGCGAGAAGGGGAGGGTCGGAAGCCCGGAGACTCCGACGATCAACCAGGTATTCACCACGCCGGTCAGTACGAGAACCGCCACAAGCGCGGTGCCCACGAGGGAGAAGCCTTCCAACGTCCGATGCGACAGCCTCACATGCGCTTCGTCTACCCGCGCCGATCGCCGGAAGACGAGCAGGAGGAGCGCGACGAGCGCGCCGATCCAGATGCCGGCGGCCAGCAGATGCGCGATGTCGGCGCCCAGATGGAGCCAGCCGAGGTTTCCTTCGCCCATGGCGCCGTGTCCGGTCCAGGCGAGCGTCGCGAGCGCCACCGCTCCGGCGGCGAGCACGGTCCCCAACGCCGCGGCGGGCGCTCTCGGGATTGCAGCCGCCGCGCCTATGGCGAGAGCCAGCGCGGCGACGCGTACGATCCACGACGTCCCCAAGCTCGTGTCCTCAAGGATCGCGCCGAGCGTCTCGCGGTCGACATCGAGGAGACCCGTGCCGCCGAAAGAGGCGGCCAGCGAGAGCAGGCCGAAAGCCGATACGACAAGGCCGAGCAGCGCGGCCGCGACGAGTAGCGGACGAAGGCGGAGCGCCGAACCGCTCCGCTCCTCGCCTCGCAGGCCATACAACCCGAACGCCGCAAGTCCGAACAGGACAGTCAGGTCGAGATAGGACGCCAGCCTGACGAGGACCATCGTCGCGTCCACCACCGATCACTTCACCCGGAAGGAGTAGCTGCCCTTGATCGGATGCGTGTCGCTGGAGACGACGCGGTAGTCGACCCGATAAGTGCCGGCCGCCAGCGGACGCGCGGACGAGAGGACCAGCGTTCGTCCGTCACCCGCAACGCTCGTCTTTACGCCGCTCATCTTCATCGGCGGATGGTCGGCCATGCCCGGCATGCCCGTCATGACGAGGTCGGCGGTCGAGAAGCGGGCGACCAGCTTCTCGGAAAACCGGAGCTGGACGGCCTTAGGAGCCGCGACGGTCGCGTTGGCCGCCGGCGAGGCGGACAGGAGCTTGGGATGAGCATAGGCCGTGGTCGCAGTCGAGGCGACCATCGCAGCCGCGAGAACGGAGATCAGGTTACGCATGAGTCTTCTCCACAAAACCGGCATGACGCCGATATTCTAAAGTACGCATATGAACTGAAAGCCCCTCAATCACTCGTGAACGCGCCACAGGCCGGCCGTCCCCGACACTTGCGCCTGAGGGACGGAGCGTCTTGATGCGTATATGTTAGTAACGACGCGACCAGCAGGACCTGTGATGAATATCGACGACGCGCTCCAGCGGCTTGCCGCCGCTCCGACCCACCCGGGGCTCGACGGCTTGGAAAGCGCCGTTTTCGCGCGCATCGAGGCCGAGCGCGACGCGCGGGCCGGCCCGCCGATCCGGATCGGGATCATCACCGCCGCGGCGGCGGCGCTGCTTGGAACCGCGGGAGCCGTCCTGCCGACAGGTGAGGCGAAGGCCAGTGCTTCGGCGCTCGCGCCCTTCGGGGCATCGTCGCCGCTCGCGCCTTCGACGCTCCTCGCCACAGGGCCATGAAGGAGGTGCGCCGCTGGTTCTGGTTGGTGCTGCTCGCGTTCGTAGCGGCGGTCGCGGGCGTGTTCGTGGGCCGGGCGGTGATGCCACAGCCGCAGGCGCAAGGCAGCGAACTGCATGCCTTCCTGCACGAGCGGCTCGATCTCGATGTCGACCAGGAGCGTCGGATCGAGCTGCTCGAGCAGCATTTCGCGCTAAGACGGCGTGCGCTGGAACTGGAGCTTCGCGCGGCCAACGCCCGCTTGGCCGATGCCATCCAAGCCGAGCATGGGAACGGACCGCAGGTGGCTGCGGCGGTCGACGCGTCCCACGAAGCGATGGGCCGGCTACAGAAGGAGACGCTCGGTCACATCTTCGCCATGCGGCAGGTCTTGCGGCCCGATCAGGCGCGGAAGTTCGATCGGGCGGTGGTCGACGCGCTGACCGTCGAGAAGCGGTGAGCCTGATCTATGCGGAGCTATCCGACGGCGAACTCGCCGCGCTGACGGCCGCTGGTCGACAGCCTGCGTTCGGCGAGATCGTGCGCCGGTACCGCGACCCGATCTACCGTCTTGTTCGCGGCTGCACGGGCGATCCAGAGGAGGCTCTCGACCTGACGCAGGACTGTTTCGCGGCGGCGTTTCGGACGATCGGACAGTTCGATCACGAGCGCTCAATGCGCGCTTGGCTCGCCACCATCGCGCTTAACCGGTGCAGGGATTGGCGCAGACGCCAGCGTATACGAAGCCTGTTCTCGTTCGGCTCCCGGCCGCCCGACGAGGTGATCGACCAGGTACCCGATCTACGCCCCGCGGTGGACGACGCCGCGTCCGATCGTCGCGAGCTCAGGCGTGTCGAGGACGCGATCCTCCGACTCCCCGCCAACCTTCGGGAAACTCTGCTGCTACGCACTGTCGAAGGTCTCTCGCAGGGGGAAACCGCGCAAGCGCTCGGCGTCACGGCCAAGGCGGTGGAGACCCGGCTGCATCGTGCCCGCAAACAACTCGCGGCTTTGCTCGAGGAGCGCCAGAAATGATCGGTCGGAGTTCCAGCATGGCCGCTGCCCGGCCCGCCACGCCGAGGCTCGCGGGACGCCGGGGCGCAGGTCTTGCCGGTCCTTCTATCCGCCATGGCTTATAATCGATCACGAACCGTCCCGCCGTGGCGGACGAAGTCGCAGCTCTATGTCGACGAGCAACTCTCATCGGTGGGCGACCTCGAGCATTGCGTGCGAACTTGGCTCGCCTTGCCCGACGACCGTCAGGCCCGCGCGCGCCTACTCTCCCGAAGGTGCGTCACATTGCCCGATGCAGTAGCCGCTTGCCTCGAGCCTCGTGATCTCGCCTGGCTCGCGGGCCTGCTACCGCGGCTTCGCCCTGCCGACGAATGAAGATCTTTTGCTGGGTGTGACCGCTGTTTCGAAGGGGAGCTCGCATTCGTTGCGCCGATCGGCAACACGTTGCGGACCTCCTCCCGGAGCGGGATGAGCTAGGAATTGCGGGCATGTTCGAGGTCGAGAACATCGTACAGGTGGATCAGCCCATCGGGCGCGTGTGGGACGTGCTGACCGCGTTCGCCGAGTTCGAGCAGTGGCACCCTTATGTGTGGATCGAGGGCCGAGCCGCTTATGGCGGCGTGATCCGATACGGATTGAAGCAGCTGGCCGGTCTTCCGGCTCGGCGCACCGTTCCTGCGCGCGTCCTCCACTTCGAGCCGAAACGCACGCTGGGATGGCGGTTATGGGTTCCACGACTTCTGACCGTCGACGAGTTTTATACGCTGTCGGGCGCGGGCGCGCGGACGGTGGTCAGACATCACGTCCGATGCGAGGGGCCTATCTCCGGTCTCATTCGACGGCCGGTTTCGCGGAAGGTGAAGTCGCTCCTCGAACGGGCGGACGCCGCACTGGCGACGAAGCTGGGTGATCGGGTTACCGAACGCTATCGATCCTCCGATCGCCGGTCCAAGCGCCGTTGACCGGCATCGGCGACCGACAGATCGGAGGAACGGCCCGCCCAAACGACTTGATGGTCCGACGTCGAACCATCATTCTGACTGGGATGCGAGGCGTCCCGAACGGGCCGGAATGCCACGCCCATCGATTAGGACCGTAGCTCGGCCTGGTGCTGGACGAGCATGTCGGCGAGTTCGTTGATGTCCTTCTGCTGCTCGTCGATCGTCTTCTGCGCCATCGCGCGCGTCGGGCCATGATCGCTATTGTCCAACAGCACCCGCGACATGTCGATGGCGCCCTGATGGTGCGCGATCATCTTCTTGATCCAGGTCTCCGCCGTGGTGTCGCCCTTGGCCTCCATCATCTCGTGATGCATCTTCTTCTCGACCGACGAGAACTGATCCGACATCCCGAACATCTGCAATCTCCTGTGTGGGTGAACACTGCGAGCCCTAACGAGCTGCTGACGAGTCATGCGCGGCTTACGGGAAGGGTTCCCGCCGGAGCGTGCCCCAAGCACTTCCAAGTGGTCGCTCACGAAGGGCGAGCGTTATACGACAGCACAATTGCCTAGACAGGTAGGGAGGACTCAGGCCTGACGTGCGCGGCGAGCGCATCAGCGACGGGCAGGTATCGGCGCGGTACCCACAAGCCGTCTGGTGTTTTGCTTATGTCACGACAAAGGGCTTGAGATCGCCTTGATCGCCTTCAGACCGGAGCCGAAGCGGGCGATCGCCTCCTTGTGCCGCTCCAGCTCGCCATAGGGTAGGTAGGAGAAGTCAAGGTCCGCGATGCGGCTGAACGCCGGACGGCGGAGCTGAGCGCGAACATCGGCCTCGCGTGCGTCGGGCGCCACCAGAAAGAGCCCGGCGGCCGCATGGAGGTCGCCTCCGGACAAAGCTAGGTCGAGCATGCGAACGATCCCCGAATAGATCGAGGTCGAGTGCTCTACCTCGAACGCCGCGGCGACATTCTCGCCGCCCTTCGCCAGCCAGAGCACATCGATGAGCCGGATGGAGTCCGCGCCGGGCGAGGTGGCGAGAGCGGCGGGGAGGCGCTCCACACATCCGTGCGCGAGCGGCACGCCGGCGTGAAGACGGCCCCGATCGTTCGCGGCGATCCAGACGTCATATCCGAGCGACAAGCCGAGGTCTCGCAACCAGGCTTGGATCTCGGCGTGGGTGCGGTCGGTCTCGCCCTGGGCGGCGGCAGTTTTGTCGAGCCTGCTCGCCTCCGCGCGCGCCTCCTCAAGTCGGGTGAACCAATCTTTCCCCG
The DNA here is from genome assembly GCF_002288825.1 of Sphingomonas lenta. Taxonomy (GTDB): domain Bacteria; phylum Pseudomonadota; class Alphaproteobacteria; order Sphingomonadales; family Sphingomonadaceae; genus Sphingomonas; species Sphingomonas lenta. The sequence continues at coordinate 29,245 of NZ_NSLI01000006.1, read as the reverse complement.
CGGACGCGTCGTCGTCGAGCGGTGGAGCCGGGTAGCGCTTCGAGCCGACATCGAACAGGAGGCCGCCGATCGCGCCGAGGTCGTTTGAGAGCAGGTCGCGGAACCGGTCGTTCAGATCCAGGATGCCGGCCCGCATCGCCAGAAAGTGGTCCCACGACCCGAGCTTCACCTTGGCGCCGGTCAGCGCGTTGTAGCCGTTCACGATCGCGGTGTTGAACGGCGGGATCAGGGTCGGATGAAGAAAATAAAGTAGGTTGGCTGCCGCCGGCCCGAGTCCTTTGATCTTCAGCGCGTCGATCCCCCGGATGTGACGGATGATCTCCTCGGCGGTGTCGCAACAGGAGCAGTTGTGGAGAAGGCGGCCGAAGGCGCGCTGGTTGTCGGGGTTCTCGTAGATGTCGGGAATGCGCAGCTTCGGCTTCCACAGCCAGGCATGATCCGCGCCCTTGAAGATCTGACGCTGCTCGGCGATCGAGTGGACCACCGTCTCCAGCGACGAGCCGCGGTAAGCGACTCCGAACGTCCCCGCCTCGATCTCGGATACGACCTGCTGCAGGCCGCGCCGGATCGAGCGGAAGTTCTTCAGACGCTCGTCCCAGAGGAACCATGAGCGGTACGTCGCCCCGGAGTCGTCGCGCCAGCGCCGAATGAGCTCGCGAACCAGTTCAGCGTGACTGGATGGAACATGCGCGACGGCTGCTGCTTGCGGCATGACTGCGAGTTTCCTGACGGGGCGACGGACCTGACAAAGCGTGACTCGGCCCGGCGCTCCCCGTCAAGGTGGCTACAGGTCCGAGCACGCAGCCTCGATCAGGTCAATCGACTCCGTGCAGCTTGGGACGGCAGCGGGAGTCCGGGCTTTGATGCGCCCGGTGACGTCCAAGAGCTCAGGCACTCAGACCTCCGCCATAGGCCGCGTGCCCGCGCCGGTAGAGCCACCTCCGGGACGGCTCAGGTTTTCGCTTCTCTTCGACCGATCACCTCTGCGCGACCTGAACAGACACCCGGCTCACCTCAGGCGACCCCACCGCTTGCGGTCGCCGGGTAGCCCGTGTCCTCCAGCGCAGCCAGGAGCGACTGCAGGTCCGCCGTGGTACGCACCGAGACCTCGCGGCTGGGCGGCCGGGCGATGACCTCGGCCGCTGGATCAACGGCGTGAATGGCGGTGGTAATACGGCGGGCGCAGCCGCCACAGGTCATACCGGGTACATGCAACTTGAACACGCGAACTCTCCTTCGTGATGACGTTCGCGGAACCATGTGGGGCTTACCACGATGGTAAGGTCAAGAGCTGGCGGATGCGAGTGAGCCCCTTGACCTTCCAATCGTTGGAAACCCTATCTGGGGTGCCATAGAGCGAGAAAGGACAGCTCATGGCGACCGTGATCCCATTGCAGCACGAAGCCCGGACGGGTGCCACGATCAGCGTTCCCGTCGAGGGGATGGCGTGCGCGTCCTGCGTCGGCCATGTCGAGAAGGCGATCGGCACGCTGCCGGGCGTCGCCTCGGTCAACGTCAACCTAGCGACCGAGCGCGCCGATGTGGCGTTTGCCGGCAGGCCTGATGCCGCCGCGGTGGTCCGCGCGGTCGAGGGTGCGGGCTATTCGGTGCCGGAAAGCACGGTCGAGCTGGGCGTCGAGGGCATGACGTGCGCCTCGTGCGTGGGCCATGTCGAGAAGGCCTTAAATGGCGTGCCCGGCGTCGCCGCGGCGACCGTGAATCTGGCGACCGAGAAGGTCAGCGTCCGCTATCTCCGAGGCATCGCGTCGGTCGAGGACTTGGAAGCCGCGATCCGGAGCGCCGGTTACGAGCCGCGCCGCCTGGTCGCCAATGACGCCTTCGCCGAGCGCGACGCGCGCGAGCGCGAGCTGGCGAATCTCAAGCGCGCGCTCCTCATCGCCGCGGTCCTGACCCTCCCCGTGTTCGTACTCGAAATGGGTTCGCACCTGATCCCGGCCGTCCACGACTTCGTGATGGGCACGATCGGCATGCGGACGAGCTGGTTCATTCAGTTCGCGCTCGCCACCGCGGTTCTGTTCGGGCCGGGCCTGCGCTTCTTCAAGAAGGGCGTGCCCGCCATCCTGCGCGGCACGCCCGACATGAACTCGCTGGTGACGGTCGGCACGTCGGCCGCCTGGGGCTATTCGCTCGTCGCGACCTTCGCGCCGCAGGTGCTGCCCGCCGGGACCGCCAACGTCTACTACGAGGCCGCCGCGGTCATCGTCACGCTGATCCTGCTGGGGCGCTACCTCGAAGCAAAAGCCAAGGGGCGCACGTCGGAAGCGATCAAGCGCCTGGTCGGGCTCACGCCCAAGACGGCGCGCGTCGAGCGCGACGGTAAGGTGACCGAGCTGCTGATCGCCGACGTGCGCGCCGGCGATGTCGTCCAAGTCCGCCCCGGTGAGAAGGTGCCGGTCGATGGCGAGGTGGTCGAGGGCAGTTCTTACGTCGACGAGTCGATGATCACCGGCGAGCCCGTGCCCGTCGCCAAGGAAGCGGGCGCGGAAGTGGTCGGCGGCACGATCAACAAGACGGGCGCGTTCAGCTTCCGCGCGACCAAGGTCGGCGCGGACACCGTGCTGGCGCACATCATCCGCATGGTCGAGCAGGCGCAAGGCTCCAAGCTCCCGATCCAGGCGATGGTCGACAAGGTGACGGCCTGGTTCGTGCCGGCCGTCATGGGCGTAGCCGCGCTCACCTTCCTGATCTGGCTTGTGCTCGGCCCGACTCCCGCGCTCACCTTCGCGCTGGTGAACGCGGTGGCGGTCCTCATTATCGCCTGCCCGTGCGCCATGGGACTGGCGACGCCCACCTCCATCATGGTCGGAACTGGCCGCGCGGCCGAACTTGGCGTGCTGTTCCGCAAGGGCGAAGCGCTCCAGACACTCCGGGACGTGGCCGTGGTCGCGCTCGACAAGACGGGCACGCTCACCAAGGGCCGCCCCGAGCTGACGGACCTGACGCCCGCGCCTGGGTTCGAGCGCGACGAGGTGCTGGCGCTGGTCGCGGCTGTCGAGGCGAAGTCCGAACACCCGATCGCCGACGCTATCGTGCTCGCGGCCGAGAGGCGGGGCCTGCGGGTGGGCTCGCTCCAGGGCTTCGAGGCGACGCCAGGCTATGGCGTTTCGGGAACGGTCGGCGGCCGCACCGTCGCCGTCGGGGCCGATCGCTACATGGCGAAGCTCGGGCTCGACGTGGCCGTGTTCGCCGGCGAGGCCGCGCGGCTGGGTGGTGAAGGCAAGTCGCCGCTCTACGCCGCGATCGACGGCAAGCTCGCCGCGATCATCGCCGTCGCCGATCCGGTCAAGGATACGACGCCCGAAGCGATCCGCGCGCTCCACGATCTCGGGCTCAAGGTGGCGATGATCACCGGCGACAACCGCGCCACGGCCGAAGCCGTCGCCCGCCAGCTCGGCATCGACGAAGTGGTCCCCGAGGTGCTGCCGGACGGCAAGGTGGAAGCCATCCACCAGCTCCGGGAGGGCGCGCGCAAGGTCGCCTTCGTCGGCGACGGCATCAACGACGCGCCCGCGCTCGCCGAAGCCGATGTGGGCCTCGCGATCGGGACGGGGACGGACGTGGCGATCGAGTCCGCCGACGTGGTGCTCATGTCGGGCGATCTTCGCGGCGTGGTGAACGCGATCGCGCTGTCCAAGGCGACGATCAGGAACATCAAGCAGAACCTGTTCTGGGCGTTCGCGTACAACGCCGCGCTCATCCCCGTCGCGGCCGGAGCGCTCTACCCAGTTTCGGGGACGCTGCTGTCGCCGGTGTTCGCGGCCGGAGCGATGGCGCTGTCCAGCGTGTTCGTGCTGACGAACGCGCTCCGGCTCAAGGCCTTCAAGCCCGTGCTCGCCGCCGACCGCGGTGAGGACGCCGCGCCGGCGACGCCGCACGCCCGCGCCGCGGCTGCGGCCTGACGGAAGGGAGAGGATCATGGACAAGTCCGTCACCATCTACACCACGCCGACCTGCCCCGACTGCCACGCGCTCAAGCGGTGGTTCGAGGGGCAGGGCATCGCCTACGAGGAACGCGACCTGACCGGTTCGGCGGTGATGGACGAAGCCAAGGCGCGGACCGGGGTGCGCGTCGCGCCCATCACCTTTGTCGGCGATCGATTCTTCTACGGCACCTATGGCGAACAGCGCCCGAAGATCGCGGCCGCGCTCGGCCTGGTCAGCAATCCGGCAGGCGAGGGAGCGCGTCCATGAACATCGGCGAGGCGGCAAAGGCGTCCGGCGTCAGCGCCAAGATGATCCGCTACTACGAGCAGGCGGGGTTGATCCCCCAAGCCGCGCGACGAGACACCGGCTATCGCTACTATGGCGACAACGATGTCCACCGCCTCCGCTTCATCCGCCGCGCGCGCGACCTCGGGTTCACTGTCGAGCAGATCGGCGACCTGCTGTCGCTTTGGAACGATCGCAGCCGCGCCAGCGCGGACGTGAAGGCGTTGGCGCTAGGTCACGTCGAGGCGTTGCGCGCCAAGGTGGCCGAGATCCAGGGCATGATCGCGACGCTCGAGACGCTGGCCGCGAGCTGCCACGGCGACGACCGGCCCGACTGTCCGATCATAGCCGGGCTGGAGGAGGGTATCGGATCCCCTCTACCTCGTCCTGCGCCGCGACGGTTCGGAAAAGCGGGAGTTCCTGCCTCGTAACAGGGAGCGGATTGCAGCCCTCGCTTAGTACTCTCTCGCACCTAGCGGTCGCGAGTGAGTCGCTCGTCGTGTCCGCCGGCATCGACGGGCGAAGGGAGCGGCGGCCTCGTTCGCGGCGGCAGCATATCGCCTGTCGAACGACGCAGATCCGCGAGTACGTCGTCGATCGCGGCCTGAACGGTGCTTAGGTAGTCGGGATCGTAGATGGCGTAGATTTCGGAGGTCTTGAGCACTCGGTGCCCGAGTTGACCGGCGAGCTCCCACGGATCCGCCCGGCGCCGGCGGAGTTCGCTCGCCATCGAATGCCGAATGAGCTTCGGCCCCCAGCCTGCCGGAATCCTGAGTTCCGTACGCATCGTGTCCCAGCCTGACTTGACGCTCCGTACCCCGATCTGCTCGACGCGCTCGATCTCCTGGCCTTTCTCGAACACCAGCCTTTCTCGACAGACGAACCACTCGTCGGTTGCATCAAGCCACACATGCAGGAGATCGTTGACCGGCACGATTGGCCGATGCTTCTTCGTCTGCGCACGGCCCTCTGGGTTCAAGCTGAACCGGTGATCGGCGCGCAGCCACTGACCGCGCTCCTTCAGCACGCTCATATCGAAGATGGCGTCCGGACGAGCCAGCGTGCAGATCGCCGCGATTAGGTAGCGGCGAAGTGACAGGAGCCTGTCGGCGTGGCCGGCATAGTTGCCGCTGCCGCGCACGGTGAAGTCGATCATCTCGCCGAGCGCCGTCATGCTCAGCCGATAGGTCCGGACGGGAGTCACCGCCGCTCGCGTCTTGTGCTTGAGCGGCGGAACGTAGCGGATTCGCCGACGCCGGAAGGCGTGGTTCAGGGCCGCCTTAAGCTGGATGATGCTCTCCTCGGTGCTGGAAGCGGTACGCGGACGGCTTGAGCCGGCGACCCACTGGCCGCTGGCGTCCTTCCTGCGCGAGACGATCGGTTCCGCGAGCGCCCACTCTCGGAAGCGCGAAAGCCAATAGTCGTCAATGTGGTCGGGCAGGAAGGGAGTGGCCAGTCGGCCGGCCTGCGCCTCGTGATCGATGAATCGGGACATCAGCTTCAAGCGCGCCTTGATCGCTTCCGCGCTGATCTGCTTCTGGCCGTGCTCGACAAAATAGTCGGTCAGCGCCGTGCTCACGTCATAGACGGCCTGGTCGGCCGCCGTGGGCCTGAACGTCGCGAGATAGTGCTCGTCCAGCTTGTCGCATGCTAGCCGAACATTGTTCGTGCCCGTTGTCTTGCGGCGCTGCCGTCCGCGCTCGGAGTCGTACCACCAGATGTACCAGTTGTCGTTGAGGGGCTCTCCGCCGGCACCGCGAACGAGATCGAGCCAGAAACCTCCTCGCTGATAGACGCCACCTTTATCCGTCGACACCGCGCATGTTCCTTCAGGATGGCCGCCTTGGCCTCGCTGAGCCGCTCGAGCAGACCGAGCTCGGTGAGCGCGTCGAGCTGGTCGGAGGTGAGGGTCACGCCTCGCCCCCGCTGCGCCGCGCGCGACAGCTTGCGATCCAAGTGGATGATGGTCTCGGCCGAGCTCCGGGGCGCGTTCATCGCCCGTCGTCCGAACTGGAAGTACCGAGCGTCGAAATCTCAGCCGAGAGGAGGCCAGACGGGGCGAGCCGTTCCGCTCGCGTCGCCTGATCGCCTCCGGCTATCCGCAGCCGGTCTCTCCTCCCGCTTCCGGTGGCCAGAGCAGCGCGATGTTCATCAGGCGGGACGGATTGGCGCGCGCGCGGTGCACACGGGGGTCGCTGAGGAGCAGCGGCGAGGATCGGGAGGGCGGTCGGCATCTGATCACGCTGTGCTCGCCTCCGCTCGCCCTCCCGAGCATCGGCCAGTGTTGAGGGGGTGCGGTTTCGCGACTGGTGTCAGCCCATCGCGCGACTCGCGTTCGGCTTGAACTCCGCGATCTCCTCCTCGCGGTCGATGATCTCCTGGACATGATGCGCGATGCGCTGGGCGACAAAGCGCGCCGCGAGCTTGCCCCAGCGCGGGTTCACGCGGTCGATGCCGTCCCCGAGTTCCGCCAGCATCGCTTCGGGCAGCTCCCTGATCAGCGTCTCCAGGAACTCCGACATGCCGGAGCGCGACCATTCGACCGCGAGGTCGGGGCGTTCGAACAGGGCAAGCGTGATCGCCGCGCGGGCGGGCATATCGGCCGCGTCCACGAGCGTGAGTGCCTCGCGCAACTCGACTGGACGCTTGCGTGAGAAGGTGCGGCTCAGCTGATCCTTGCTGAGCCCGGTCCGGTCGCACAGTTCGCGCTGTGAAAAGCGCGACTGCTGTAGCAGCGCGGCGACGAGACCCTTCAGGTCCACACCTCCCGTTGCACCGGTACTACCGCCCTCGATCATCCGATCACTCCCGAATCGATTCGCTCGCGACATAAGCGACTAACCCGCGCGAGGAAAACAAAACAAGAACATCCTATCGGGCCGGAGAACGAGCGCAATCCGAGTCCGATCCGCGCACCGGCTCGAATCGGGGCACCCGATCGCAATCGCTTGGCCGCGCGACGGTTCTCGCGCCGGTCGCGAGAAGTCGCTGATCGCGCCAACCGAGTTTCGCGCGGGCGAGGAAAAATCCCAGCGTTCCGCGCGAGAACTGGCGCGTCCCGCGCGAAAGAGCAGGTCGGATGTTCCGATTCTGTTCCTAATCGTTGAGCGAACCCCGACCGGTGCTTCAAGCCTGTCTGGCGGTCGACGGATCGACCGCTTCGACAGCCTCGGAGACCACTCGCATGAAGACCTTGACCCTGGCGGGCGCCAAGCAACGGCTCGGCCGCGCCGCCGACTACATCCTTCCCGGCCTCGCCGTGCTGGCCTGCGCCACGGCGGCGCAGGCCGGCGCCGACGCGACGTTCGGCCCCGCGCTCGACCAGTTCACCAACTTCCTCGAGGGCTCGGGCGGCAAGATCATCGCCGTCCTCAGCCTCGCGGGCGGCATCATCGGCATGGCGTCGGGGCGCTTCAACCTGGGCCAGGTCGCGATCCCCGTCGCTGTCGGCATCGGCGTCGGCACCGGTGTGCCGATCGTCACCTCCACCGTCACCGCGATCATCTGATCGTAGGTCAGGAGGGCGGAGCGGCGCGATGGCCGACAAGTACATGGTGCCCCGGCGGCTCGACGATCCCGAGCTCATCGGGCTGTGGACCCTGGACGAGTTCCTGGGGCTCGCGGTCCCGTTCGCCTGGGGCATCTTCTCCCAGCACATCCTGCTCGGCCTGATCGGGGCCGGGGGTGCCTGGTTCGCTCTTCGCAAGGCAAAAGCAGGGCGCGCCTCATCCTGGGCCATTCACGCGGCCTACTGGTACCTGGGCGAGAGCTTCGTTCGGTTGCGCGCCACGCCGCCCTCCCATTGCCGTCGCCTCGCCGGCTGAGGAGGATCCCATGCTCTCCGACATCGCGCACCAGCGCACCCAATCGCTGCTGCGGCAGCGCAGGGTCCTGCTCATCGCCGCAGGCGGCTCGTTCCTGACCAACCTCGCGCTGGTCTCGTCCCTGAGCACCCGCGACCGCGAGGTGATCCTGCAGCCGATCAACACGCGGCCGCTGGCGATCAGCTCGTCGGGCGTTTCGGCCGACTATCTCGAGCTCGTCACCCGCGACGTCGCGCTGGTGCTGCTCAACCGCTCGCCGGCCGCGCTCGACTATTGGATGGAGCAGATCCTGAAGGTCGCCGACCCGTCGGCCTATGGGACGCTCCGGGCCGAGCTGGTCAAGATCGTGACCGAGCAGCGTGGGTCCGATCTGAGCCAGGCCTTCGTCATCACCGGGCTCACCGTCGACGCCGAGACGCTCACGTCTGTGGTCGACGGCGATCTCAAGACCTTCGTGGGCGGGCAGGTCATCGCGAGCGAGAAGAAGCGGTTCCGCTTCGGCTGGCGCTACGCGGGCCTGCGCCTCTCGCTCCTGAGCTTCGCGCTCGTCCCCGACAAGAAGGACGCGTCCCTATGATCGCCGTCACGCCTGCCTGCCTCATCGGGGCGGGTTCGGTGTCGCTCGCCCTAGGCGCCTCGCGCCGGTTCGACACCTTCTTCAAGCCGATGGGCCTCGCGCTGATCGGCGCCGCCGTGGCCATGGTCGCGAGCCCGGCCGATGCCGAGCAGTACCGCCAGGCGGCCGATAATGCCGAGGTGGCGTGCGTCGTCTCGTCCCGCGAGCTCACCCGCATCAGCCTGATCGGCGACGCCTTCGCCAGTGTCAGCAAGATCACGACCGGATACCCCTATAACGACTTCACCGTCACCAACGAGCCGATCCGGGGCGACATCTACCTGTCCGTTCCCGAAGGCTTTGCGCCGGGCCGGCTCAGCTTCTTCGCGACGACCCGCAAGGGCTATGTGTACAAGTTCGCCTGCTCGCTCGGCGGCCCGGAGGCCGAGCAGGTCTTCGTCTCGAACCCGGCGATCACGACCGAGCGGGCGGAAGCGTGGGAGGCGAAATCGTCCCCGCGCGACGCGGCGGTCCGGCTCATCCAGTCGGTCGCGAGCGGCCGGACGCCGGACGGCTACCAGCTCCGCCAGGTCGCCGCCGCGCCGACAAAGGTGGGCGACCTCAGCGTCCGACTTATCGCCGAGTATCGCGGCGCGCGGCTAACCGCGAAGGTGATCCGGGTCGACAGCCGCTCGGAGAAGCCGGTCGCCATCGATCCGGCCCAGCTCGCCCCCTCAGGCACGCTCGCGGTCAGCGTCGGCCAAAGGGAGCTGCCCCCCCGCGGCGCCACGACGGTCTACGTCGTCCAGGACGGGAGTGCGGGCGCGTGACCGGCACCTCGACCACCCAGGCGACCGCACGGCCGGACGAAACGGGCGACGCGCTCGGCGCGCTCAACGCCAAGACGCGTCAACGCCAGCGCATGCTGCTGCTCGGCGGCGGCGGCATGGCGGCGCTGCTCGGGGCGTGGTTCGTGTTCGGGGGCGACCCCGGCGCATCGAGCGGGGCGGAAGCGCCGCAGCGCATCGAAACCGACGGCATCGTCAACCGCGACCTCAGCCAGAAGGAGTTCGTCGCGATCTATGGCAACCGGCTCGACGCGCAGGCGCGTCAGCTGAAGGCGCTCGAGGAGAGCCGGGCGGCGGTGTCGCCCGACATGCAGGCCAAGCTCGACGCGCTCGCCGCCGAGAACCAGGCGATGAAGGGCGACGGCACGCGCGCGATCGATGCGCTCGCGCAGGAAAACGGCAAACTCAGAGGCGAGCTCGCCCGCGCGCAGGCCGCGCCTCCGCCGGCACCGCCGCCCATCTATGGCGGGCAGGGTGCACCTGGTGCCGCGGCTCCGCCGACCGCGGGCCAACCCGGTGAACCGGTTGACCCGGCGCTGACGCCTGCGACGGAGCGTCAGGTCAAGACGCTCTCGTTCACCTTGGCGGCGGGCGAAGGAGCGGCGACGAAGTCGGGCCTGCGCTCGGGTCGCCCGCAGGCGCCCGCGATCGAGGTGGAGGACAGCCCCGACTATCTCCCGCCCAACTCCTATGCGCCCGCCCGCGTCATCGTCGGCGTGGACGCGTCCGCAGGCGTGGCGAGCCAGACCGATCCGCTGCCCGTGGTCCTCAGGATCACAGGCGCCGCCCGATCGGTCGTGAAGGACGGCAAGCTGCTCACCACGCGCATCCAGGGCTGCGTGGTCAACGGGGCCGCGCGCGGCGACCTCTCGGCGGAGAAGGTCTACGTCAAGCTCGCCAAGATGACCTGCGACCAGCCCGGCGGGCGCGTCGCTGTGAGCGAGGTCAAGGGCTTCATCAGCTTCGCCGGCAAGACCGGGGTGCGCGGCCGCGTCGTCAGCCGCGAGGGCAGCCTAGCGAGTCAGGCGCTCATAGCCGGGATCGTCGGCGGCTTCGGGCGCGGCTTCTCGGCCAATGCGAACGGCCTCTTCTCGGGGCTGAACGTCGGGACCGATGGCAAGCGTCCGTCGCTGTCCGCCGGCGACATCGTCCAGGGCGGGCTGGGGCAGGGGGTCGGCGACGCCGCCGACACCGTGTCCAAGTACCTGATCGAGCGGGCCGAACAATACCAGCCGGTCATCGAGATGCCGACCGGCATCGATGTCGAGATCGTCTTTCTCGACGGCGTTTACGTGAGGAACCCCCAATGATTTCGGAACATGCGCTGCTTGGCCGCGAGCTGGCCAAGCTGAGGCGCCGCGAGGGCGCGACTTTCTGGAGCCTCGTCGCCGCGACCTCGCTCGGGCTCGGCATGGGCGCCGGAGCGGTGGTCAATACCGTCCGGGCGACCGCGCCGACGATGGCCGCGGTCGACACCGACCTGGTGCGCACCGCGCTCAAGCTCCGGCTGCCCAAGACGCCGCTCGGCGCGATCGACTGCGCTCGGTTCGGCGGGCTGTGCGAGGTCGCGGCCGGAACCACGCTGTTCTATGTCGACCGGACCGCGCGCTACCTGATGATCGGGCGGCTCTACGACATGGAGACGCGTAGCGACCTGACCGCCGCGCGGCTGCTGGAGCTCAATCCCGACCTCCTGGTTGCGGGCGCCGCGGGCAAGCGGGCGAAGCTCGATGACGGGGAGCCCGCGCAGGCACCAGCCGCGGCCAGCCGCGTCAACTTGGGCGAGCTGCCCGCGGCCGGCGCGATCCGCTGGGGGCCGGTCACGGGGCCCAAGCTCGTCGTGCTCAGCGACTTCGCCTGCGGCTACTGCCGCAAGCTGACCGCGGAGCTGGTCAAGCTCGGCGCGCGCGTCGAGGAGCGGCCCATCTCGATCTTCGGGCCCGAGAGCCGGAAGACCGCGGAGGCCGTGCTCTGCGCCGCCGACCCGGAAGCAGCACTCCACGCCGCCTATGCGGGCCGCAAGGTCGCGGGCGGCGCGAAGTGCGACACGTCCGGGCTCGACGCGAACGAGGCGTTCGCCCGCAAGCACGGCTTCGGCGGCACGCCCGTCGTGATCCGCGAGGACGGTGCGGTGATCGAGGGCTTCCGTCCGGCCGCCGTCCTCAAGGCGTTCGCGAACGGGGGTGCTGCATGACCCGGACGCTCGCGCTCTTGCTCGCGGCGGGCGTCGGACTGACCGGCGGCTGCACGACCTTCGGCACCAATGTGAGGGGTGACTTCGCCTGCCGTGCTCCTGAGGGCACGTGCCGGCCTATGACCGCGATCGACGCAGCCGCAGTCGATGTGCTCGGCGGTGAGCAGGCCCGCGTGGCGGAGACGTCGAGGCCGGCCCGCGCGCCTGCCGGCCCGGTCGGATCGGGATCACCCGTCCGCGTCGGCGAGCGTACGCTCACCATCCTCCTGCCGGCCCATGTCGACGAGGCCGGCATCCTCCACGACGCGGCTACGGTCCATGCCGTGGTCGAGCCGGGCGGCTGGGCGTTCGCGCCCGACCGCGCCGACAAGCTTCCCGAGTTCTCGCGCAGCTCCGCCCCTTCCTCGCTGCGCGAGGCGATCGCAGGCGCTTCGGCACCGGCGATCGAGGGGCTCGAGTCCCTCCCTCGAGCCCCTCAACCTATCATCGCCGCGACGGCGGGCTCCGATGACGCCGTTCTTCCGACCGTCGCCGCGATTGCGGCAGCGCGGGCGGGTCACCGGATCGGCAGGTCCGAGCCGGCGACAATCGTCCCGTCCACCGCCGTCGCACCGTCCGCGTCGAAGCTACCCAAGGGGAAGGTGGTGACAGGCCGCGGCGACGCTGCGGCGGCGGGCACGCGCGCGAAAGCGCTCGCGGCGCCCCTGCTGGCCAAGCCGGCGCTGCGCCCGGCGGCGCCGCCCAACGGCGATCCGGGTGACCCGTTCGGGTCCTTGGGTGGGGAGCAGCCGAAATGACCCTCTCTCTCCGGAACCTCAGCACGGCGGTCATGCGCGGGCTGTTCGGCGACGCCGAGCAGGGCGAGGGCGCACGTCCCGTGCTCGGGCTCGACATGCTGTCGAGCTTCCTGCCGTACCGAGTTTATGAGCCGTCCACGCGGCTCTACCTCAACGCGCGCTCGACCGGCTTCGTCCTCAACGTCGCTCCCCTGGTCGGCGCGGACGAGCGGGTCGGCGACCTGCTCGGTCAGTTCTTCTCCGAAGGGCTGCCGGCGGGCGCGTGCGTCCAGATCGTGCACTGGGCGTCGCCCCGGATCAGCCGCAACATCGCGCCCTGGTTCGCACCCCGCTACGCCCGCGGCGGCGTCTACGAGAAGATCGCCCGCTCGCGCGCGGCCTGCCTCTACGACATGGTCTGGGCGAGCGGCTCCGGCTCCGCCCCGTTCCATGCACGCCATCACCAGCTCTTCGTCTCGGTCGGCGTGCCCGCTTCGAGCGGCACGACCAAGGAGGAGCTGGTCGCGGTGCGCGAGAGCTTGACGGGCATGCTGCGCTCGCTCGACGTGCCGGCGCTCGACGTCGAGCCGGTCGAGCTCATCGCGTTCCTCGACGATCTGACCTCTCCGACGACGGCGAGCGGCGACGACGCGCTCGACTATAACCCGCTCGACCCCATCGCTACCCAAGCGCTCCGCCGCGACATCGAGCTCACCATCGAGGAGAGCCGGATGCTGCTCCGTACCGAGCGCTTCCGGCCGACGGGCGCGCGCGACGGCGACGCGCCCGAGATCGGCGAGATCTACCCCGATCGGTTCGACGTGCGGCATTTCGGGGTCCGCAACATGCCGCAACGCTGGACGCCGTGGGAGACGGCCCGGCTGATCGGCGACCTGTTCACCGACAAGCTGCGCTACCCATGCCCGGCCGCGACGATGCTCTGCCTCGTCTACCCCGACCAGGAAGCGGCCTCGACGCGCGCGGGACTGAAGTTCCTGCGCACCACGTCCTTGAGCGAGGGCAAGTCCGCGCGCTACGTTCCCCGCCTGCGCGACCAGGCGGCCGAGTGGCGCGAGGTGCAGGCGCAGCTCCAGGAGGGTCGCCGGCTGGTCCGCGCCTTCTACGGCGTCACCACCTTCTCGCCGGAAGGTGATGGCGACCGCAACGAGCGTACGGTCAAATCGCTCTACAAGGCCGCGGGCTGGGACCTCGCCGACGAACGCTTCCTGCAGATCCAGGGGCTGCTCGGCGCCATGCCGCTGACGCTCGCCGACGGCTTGGGCGTCGATCTCGAGCGCTGCCGACGCATGCGCACCATGCTGTCGACCACGGCCGCCAACATCGCGCCGATGCAAGGCGAGTATCTGGGCGGGAGCGTGCCGCACCTCCTGCTGCTCGGCCGCCGCGGCCAGCCCTTCTTCTGGTCGCCCTTTGAGAACGCGGCGGGCAACCACAATGTCGCGATCCTGGGCAAGTCGGGCTCGGGCAAGTCGGTGCTGCTCCAGGAGATGTGCGCGAGCCTGTGCGGGGCAGGCGCCAAGGTGGTCGTCATCGATGACGGCCGCTCCTTCATGAACTCGTGCCGGCTTCAGGGCGGGCGCTTCGTCGAGTTCACGCTGGCGAGCGGTTTCTGTCTCAACCCCTTCTCGATGGTCGATGCCGAGCGGGCCGCCTCGGACGAGGACTATCGGCTCGACTGCATGGCGATGTTGAAGGCGATCGCGGGCCAGATGGCGCGCTTCGTCGACCGGCTGACCGACACCGAGCGCGGACTGATCGACCGGGCGGTCAACCGGGTCTGGGAGGAGCAGGGCAGGGACGGGTCGGTCGACGCCGTCGCCGCGGCGCTGGAGGAGACCGGCAACCCGGACGCGGCCAATCTCGCCATCGCCATGGGCCCTTTCCGCCTCGGCGGCACCTATGGCGGCTTCTTCAACGGCGAGGCGACGCTCCGGCTCGAACACGACCTCACCGTGTTCGAGATGTCCGACCTCGCCACGCGCGAGGAGTTGCGCTCGGTCGTGCTGACCGCCGTCATGTTCATGACCGGCCAGGCGATGACGCGAACGCCCCGCTCGGTGAAGAAGCTGCTCCTCATCGACGAGGCATGGGCCATGCTCAAGGGCGGCTCGATGTCCGACTTCGTCGAGACCTATGCCCGCACCGCGCGCAAATATGGCGGGGCGCTCTGCACCGCGACCCAGTCGCTGAACGACTTCTACAAGTCGGACGGAGCGACCGCGGCGCTGGAGAACTCGGACTGGATGCTGGTTCTCCAGCAGAAGCCCGAGACGGTGGCGGACCTCAGAAAGTCGGCGCGTCTCGACCTCGACGACCGTACCGAAGGGCTGATCCGGTCCTTGAAGCGGTCGGGCAGCGAATACTCCGAGGTGTTCATCCGAGGACCCGAAGCACAGGCGATCGGGCGACTGGTGCTCGACCGCTATTCGGCGACCGTCTTCTCCTCCTCGCCCGACACCTACGCCGCGATCGAGCGTCGGCTCGCGCGCGGGGAGACCATCGCCGACGCGATCGACGCGGTCGCGAGCGGGACCGCCGATCCCACCACCCCTCAGCGGGAGACCATCCATGGATGACCGTAAGCCATCGCCGCCGTCGCATTTCGCGCGGCTCCGCCGCAAGTGCGCCACCAGCTGCTATGTCGCGCTCAGCCTGTGGCTCTTTCTCGCGAGCACGGTGCTCGCGACGTTGGGGCTGGTGCTCCTGCTGGCGCTGATCATCACGGGCGTCGACCTCGCGAGCTTCTTCGCCCACCTGCAGAACCTGTCGAGCCACTATCTCAGCGCCGAGCCCGCCGCCCGGGCGAAGTTCGAGCGCAACCTCGTGACGCTGCTCGTCGCGCTGGTCAGCCTCCTGATCATCGCCCGCGCACCGACCTTCGCCGCGCGGCTCCACCGGGAGCTGGACGGAGGCGAGCGTGGCTGAGCGTATCGCCCGGCCGATAAGGACGCTGGCGGGCTGGCCGCTGGTACGGGTCGGGACGGCGGCGCTGCTGCTCGCCGCCCTAGTCTGGGCGGCTTGGGCCACGCGGACGCTGGTCGAGCTGCGCGAGCGCCGCATCGTCTCGGTGAGCCTGTCGCGCCTCGTCGAGGACTTCGTCGCGGCCGAGGCGCGCAACGGCGGGTCGCCGGAAGACGCGGCCAAGCGGACCGGCGCCTATCTCGGCGCGGTCAACCGCGCGGTCACGGATCTCGCGCGCGACGGCACGACGGTGCTCGTCTCCGAGGCGACGCTCGGCCGGTCGGTTCCCGACCGGACCGAGCAGGTGAGGGCGGCGGTGATCCGCTCGACGGAGGCGGCCCGTGGCGAGCGCTGACCGTTTCTGGACGCGCGAGCGGCGGCAGCGCTGGGCGATCTTTGCCGGCGGCGGTCTGTTCCTGTCTGTCGTGATGGCCTTGAGCGCCTGGGGCGAGCGCCACGCGCTGCTCGTCAACCGCACGACCAGCCTGCCGAACTGGGCGTTCCTGATCGACCGCGATCGCCAGCCCGCGCGCGGCGACCATATCTTCTTCGAGCCGCCGGCGAGCGCGCTCCTGACGAAGCATTTCGGCCACGATCGGGATCCGTTCGGGAAGATCGTCTATGGCGTTCCCGGCGACCGGGTCGAACGCCGCGGCCGCCTGTTCCTCGTCAACGGCCACGCGGTCGGTGTCGCTAAGCCCGTGTCGCTAAGGGGCGAGCCGCTCGTGGCGGGGCCGACCGGCGTGCTCCCTCGCGGCTGCTACTTCGTGGCGACGCCGAACAAGGACAGCTTCGACAGCCGCTACGCCGCGATCGGCTGGATCTGCCGTGCCCAGGTGATCGGCGTGGGGGAGGCGATCCTGTGATTCGCTGCCCCCTTGCGGTCCCGCTCGCCGTCATGGCCGCGTTCGCCTCGCCCGCGATGGCGCGCGACTATGGCCAGCAGGGCGCGGTGTTCCCGGTGGTCGAGGCCGACCTGCTCACTGTCATCCGCAACAAGCTGACCGACATGCAGGCGAGCGGCGCGATCGATCGCGCCAACCGCACGCTCGCCGCGCGCACCGCCGCGCGGGTGCGACGCCCGGCCCCGGTCGACGGCATCGTCGCGGCCATCGAGCCGCGCGGGTGGATCGTCGACCCGACCATCACCCTTCGCCAGGACCTGCGCGACGCAAAGGGCAGGGTCGTCGTCGCGGCCGGCACCCGCGTGAACCCGCTCGACACCGTGCCGCTCCGCCAACGGCTCGTGTTCCTCGACGGAGACGATCCCGCCCAGGTCTCCTGGGCGACGTCGCGCACGACCGCGCTCAATGCCAAGCTCATCCTGGTCAAGGGCTCGCCGTTCGCGCTGATGAAGGCTGAACGGCGCCGCTTCTTCTTCGACCAGTCGGGCACGCTCACGCGCCAGCTCGGCATCCGCGCCGTGCCGGCCGTCGTCGAGCAGCAGGGCCGCACGCTTAGCATTCGCGAGCTGGTGCTGGGCCGAACAAAAGGAGACCGCGAATGAATGGGGCAGGCAACCGCGCTTGGCTCGCGGCCGCGCACGCGCGGCACGCCGGAGCGCGTCGACGCGCGCGCTGGTTGACGTTGGCCGCTGCCGTCATCGTCGCAGCCGCCATGCTGGTCGCGGCTCCCGCGCGGGCCGAGAGCGGCCCGGGCCGTTGTACCGGCCGCTTCGTCAATCCGCTCACCGACATCTGCTGGAGCTGCCTGTTCCCGATGTCGGTCGGCGGGCTCGACATCTGGCCTTCGGTCGCGGGGCGTCCTGACACCGACAATCCCGACCTGCCGGTGTGCAACTGCGGGCTCCGGGTCGGTGTCGCCATGGGTTTCTGGGAGCCGGTCCGGCTCGCCGACGTCAGCATGAAGCCGTGGTGCTTCGTGAACCTCGGCGGGATGAAGCTCGACCCCGGTTTCGACATCGGCTTCAAGACGATCGCGGGCCCGAGCGCGGTCGGCGGCAAGGCGCAGAACACGAGCGGCTGGCACGTCCACTGGTACGCCTATCCCCTCATCTACTGGATGGAGATCGTCGCCGACTTCCTGTGCCTGGAGGCGGGCTCGATCGACATCCTCTACCTGACCGAGATCGACCCGCTCTGGCAGGATTCCGAGCTCACCGCGATCATCAACCCGGAAGCGGCACTCTTCGCCAACCCGTTGGCGCTGGCCGCCTGCGCCGCCGACTGCGTCGCCGCGACCACGCGGCTGCCGACTGACCCGCTCTTCTGGTGCGCGGGCTGCCAGGGGACGATGTACCCGATGAACGGCAACATCGCCGCATCGATCGGCCATGTTCAGGCATCGCGGCTCGCGCTCGCCCGCTTCGCCTACAAGCTTCATCGCGAGCTCGTCGCCTGGGGCACGATGGGCTCGAAGGGCCTGTGCGGTAAGTACCTGATGCCGGTGATGCGCAAGCAGCAATACCGGTTCCAGGCGACCAACCCCAACCCGCAGACGAGCGGCCGCTACGCGTGCGCGCCGATCGGGGCGTCGACGACCTTCATGTCGGCGGGCCAGGTCTATCCCGCGATTGGCGAGGACATGGGCTACCTCGTCTGGCGCAAGCGCAACTGCTGCGTGCTGTGATGAAGAAGCTGCTTCTTCTCATCACGGGCGCGCTGTCGGTCGCTGGCGCGATCCTCGGCCTCGGCTCCGCGGTTCCCGCCCAGACCGTCGACGGCCTCGATCTCGGACAAGTGCGTGCGCGCGCCAAGCTGTCGCCGGAAGAGGCGGAGGCGTTCGCGACGGTGGTCGCCCGGCGGGGCGAGGCGCTGAAGCGCGAGGCGGCCGACAACGCCGCGACCGCCCGCGCCGCTGCGGCGCGCTACGCCCGCCAAGCGCGGCCCGCGTCCGACCAGGTCGCTACGTTCGACTTCGACGCGATGGTCGCAGGCTCGACCAAGGGCTTGGAGCCCGACGACGCGCCGCGGCTCGTGGCGTTCGCCAGTCTGTCGATGCCGGCGGCGTCGCTGAAGCAGATGATCGCGGATGTGAGCAGGGCGGGCGGGGTAGTCGTATTCCGGGGCTTTCCCGGCAACTCGGCCCGGAGCTTCACCGCCGCGCTCGCCCGTGCGCTGCCGGACGGCGGAGCGCGGAGCGCGGTCGGCGTCGACCCGCGGCTGTTCCGCGCCTTCGACGTGGAGGCGGTGCCCGCCTTTGTCGTGACCGCGACCGACTTCGACCTGTGCGACGGGTTCGACTGTCGAACCGCCGTGCCCCCGCACGACCGCATGTCGGGCAATGTGACGCTCGGGTTCGCGCTCGACCGGTTCGCGACCGGCGGCGGTCCGGCGGCGCGCGTCGCGGCCGCCTACCGCGCCCGGCTTACCCGAGAGGATCAACGATGACGCGGGTTTATCTCGTCGCGGCTGCGCTGCTCGGCTGCGGCGCGCTCGCCAGCACGGCTTTCGGCCAGGCGAGCTCGACCGAGGCGGCGCGGGCGGACGGCAAGGCGTTCGGCGCCGGCGCGCTCGGCCGCGCCCAGGCCACAACCAAGACCGCGCCGAGCGCGTCAAGCCTCCCCGGCTATGGGGGCACCCCGGCTGAGGCCGTGTTGGCGCAAGACCCGGACGCGATCGCGTCGCGGGCGGCGTCGGCGGCGTCGAGCAACGACGGCTATCGCACGGTGCGGTCCTCGCTCGACCGGCGGCCGCGGGTGGCGGTCGCGGACATCGAGGCGACGATCGCGCGGAGCCAGGCCATCGCCGCGGACCCGAACGCCTATGTGAGCGGCATGTCGGTCGGCGGCGGGCAGGGGAGCTGCCGTCAGCTGCCCCCATCAGGCGCGGGCGGCGCGACCTATGAGGCCACCTGCAACGTCGGCGTCGCGCTGGAGCAAAGGACCGAACGCTGCGCGGTGCCGCTCGCGATCTCGGTGACGACGAAGACGGCGTATCGCTACTGGTGCAGCGGCTATAACGCGGCATTCAACGGTGTCGACGACTGCTCGTTGTTCGACACCGCGGCCTGCACGGCCACCGGGCATCATCCCGGCCGCTGCCTGCAGGGTCATGAGCAGGGTGGACGGCTCTACTGCACCGAGCCCGGCGAGCCGGTGACCGAGCTGCTGTGCGACGCACAGGTGACGGGCGCAGAGCTCCTCGGCACCGAGACGGCGAGTAGCGTCGCCGAGCGTCGCGACGAGAGCGCCTGCGCGGGGCCGGCGGCCGATAGCCAGTGTGCGATGACGGCCGAGACCTGCACGTCCAGTGATCCGGTCACCCGGGTCGTCGACGGCGTGTCGGTCACGAAGCCGTGCTGGGCCTGGGAGCGCAGCTACGAGTGCAACCGGACTCGCCCCGCCCAGGACTGCGGCGACCTCGACCGCAACCCGGCCTGCCGGCTCGTCCGCGAGGAGTGCCTGACCGACGAGCACCCCTGCCCGACGGTGGAGCGCGTCTATCGCTGCCCGGTGCCGGACGGACCCGCGCCTGCGCCGCAGTTCGTCTGCGATGGCGACATCTACTGCATCAACGGCGAGTGCGAGACGATCGAACGGGAACCGAACCAGGAGTTCAAGGACGCCGCGGTCGCGCTCAACGCCGCGTCGCAGGCGGGGCGCGAGTTCGACCCGGCGACGATGACGCTGTTCGAGGGCGAGCGCGAGACCTGCCATTCCAAGGTGTTCGGCATCTTGAACTGCTGCAAGGGCAAGGCCTTCCCGCTGCTGCCTGGCGCACAGCTGCTGCTCGCCATGGGGTGCAGCCGCGAGGAGGTGCTGCTCCACCAGCGCGACGCGCAGGGGCTGTGCCACTATGTCGGGAGCTACTGCTCGGACAGCGTGCTCGGCGTCTGCGTCACCAAGAAGAAGGCTTATTGCTGCTTCGAGTCCAAGCTGAGCCGCATCCTTCAGGAGCAGGGGCGGCCTCAGATCGGCAAGCCCTGGGCCAAGCCGAAGAACGAGACTTGCCGCGGCTTCACGATTGAGGAGTTCGCCCGGCTTGATCTCAGCCGGATGGACTTCTCGGAGGTCTATGCCGAATTCCAGGATGCGGCGAAGCTCCCGGAAGAGCTGAGCACCGTCTCGGCGATGCAGCAGAAGATCAGCGACTATTACGCGCTGAACGGAGGCAGCCGATGATACGCTCGTCGGTGCGCCCCGTTCTCGGCGCGGTCGCCTTCCTCGCGTCCGCTATGTCGGTCCCGGCGCTCGCCGGCCAGGAGCGACCGGCGATGCCGGCCGCGCAGACCGGCGACCGCTTCTACTGCGAGGACCGGAAACTCGGGACCTGGTTCTACTGCGAACGGCCCAAGATCGAGCCGGTCGAGCCTGCGCCGCCGTCCAGCGCACCGCCGGCGACCGCGACCGAGCAGCTCGACGCGGTCACGGCCGAGCTGCGCGAGCTGAAGGCGCGCGCGATCCTGGAGCCCAGCCCTGAGAACGTGACGGCGTATATCCGCTATCAGCGTGCCCAGCTCGACCGCGCGTCGCTTTTCGGCGACGTGTGGCAGCGGGCGCTGTGGCGGACGCCCGAGCTCGACTACACGCTCGAGCGGCCCGTTGGGACGGTAGCCAAGCAGCAATGGCTCGACAGCCGCAAGGTCGAGCGCGAGCGCGCCATGGCGCGGCTGGGCGACCGCTACGGGCTCTTCTATTTCTTCGCGCAGAGCTGCGGCGCGTGCCGGGTCATGTCGCCGATCGTGAAGTCGGTGGGCGAGACTTACCGCCTGACGGTGCGCGCCATCTCGACGGATGGCGGCCCGTCCGAGACGTTTCAGCAATACACGGTCGAGACGAACCAACGCGCCGCGATGGGGCTCACGCCCAAGCTGACGCCCGCGGTCGTGCTGTTCGATAGCGCGACCAGGACGACCATCCCGGTCGGCTACGGCGTCATCGCCGCCGACGAGCTCGTCGAGCGCATCTTCCTCCTTACCCAGCGAAAGGTCGGCAGTGACTATTGATCGCGTCCGCGCGCGCGTCGGCGCGCTCTCCCGCTCCCTCGTCAGTCTAGTCGTCCGCGTCGCGGGTCGGACCTCAGCCACGGCGGCATCATGGGCCTGCGCCGTCGCGGTCGGCTTCGCGGTGGCGCCCATGCTTCTGCCGGTCGCGCCCGCCGGCGCTCAGGTCGGTCGCGCCATGGACGAGTTCGTCCGCGACGCGGGCGGGGCGGCCAACGTCACGGGCCCGAGCGCCTTCCAGGGGCAGTCGGCAGGTTACTATAGCCTGGGCAACGTCTGGACGCGCTTCCCGCAAAAGACGACCAACCTCGCCAACATCCAGCTTCCCTCGGCGCGCGCCGGGTGCGGCGGCATCGACCTGTTCGCCGGCTCCTTCTCGTTCATCAACGCGAGCGAGATGGTGGCCATGCTGAAGGCGGTCGCGAACAACGCGGTGGGCTTCGCCTTCAAGCTCGCCATCGACACCGTCTGCCCCGAATGCTCCAAGGTCATGGACGAGTTCGCGCAGAAGGCGCAGCTCATGAACCAGCTCAACATCTCGAGCTGCGAGGCGGCGCAGGCGCTGGTCGGCTCGGTCTGGCCCAAGGGCGATCTCGCCGACAAGGCGATCTGCGAGGCGATCGGCAACTCGGACGGGGTGTTCACCGACTATGCGGCGGCCAAGCATGGCTGTGGGAACAAGGGCGAGCGCCGCTCGACGCTCGACGGCGCCGATCCCGCCAAGTGGGACGCGGTGAACAGCGCGGTGGCGCGCAACTACACCTGGCACGTGCTCCGAGGCTCCAAGTTCTTCCAGTCGGGCGGGAGCTTCGACCGCGAGCTCGCCGAGTATGTCATGACCATGGTCGGCACGATCATTTACGTGCCGCCGACCGACAGCGACCCGGGCCGCTTTCAGCCGCTCACCGGCGACACGACCTCGACGCTGGTCACGGCGCTCCTCGACGGAACGAGCGGCGGCGCGGTCCAGGTCTATCGCTGCGACACCGAGGACAAGTGCCTGTCACCCGCGCTCGGCAGCCTCGACGTTCCGACCGCCAAGGCGCTCCGGCCCCGCGTGACGGCGCTGATCGACGGCATGGTGGACGCGATCCGCGCGGACACGGCGATCACGCCGGCGCAGAAGGAGCTGCTCCAGATCGCGTCCGTGCCGCTGTACAAGATCCTGACGGTGCAAGCGGCCCATGCGCGCGGGCTCTCGACCGACGATCGCTCTACCCTGGCCGAGATCGCCTCGATCGACCTCCTTTACGCCACCCTCGACCAGCTGGTGAGCGAGGTAGGCAAGTCGAAGGCGAGCTTCATCGCCGCCGACGAAGCGAAGCTCGCTGCCTGGACGCAGCAGATCAACGCAGCACGCACGGCGCTCGCCGAGCGGCAGCAGACGACGCAGGCGCGGGTCAGCGCGATCATGGCGATCATCCAGAAGACCCAGTTCTTGGAGAATGTGCTCGCCAACTCGCTCTCGCCGGGCATGGCGGCGTCGCTCGACTGGTCGCGCGGCATCGCCGCGCGCGGCCTCCAGTAAGCGCGGGGAGCAGGGCGCATGGGTACGGTCGAGCTCTTCACGATCGGCGGCGGCGAGTACATCGTCGCCGTCCTCAATGCGGTCGCCGCCTGGACCGGGGCGGGGGGCTACAAGAGCCTGCTCCAGGTCGTCATGGTCATGGGGCTGGCCTACTCGGTCCTGATCGTGGCGTTCAGCCTCGACTGGCGAGCTTGGCTGCACTGGTTCCTGCAGGCAACGCTCATGTACACCGTGCTCATGGTGCCGCGCCTCGACGTTCAGGTCACCGACCGCATCAACCCGAGCCTGGCGCCCGCGCATGTCGCGAACGTGCCGCTCGGGCTCGCCATGATCGCGAGCTTCACGAGCCAGGTCGGCGACTACCTTGTCGGCTCGTCGGAGCTGGTGTTCGGACTGCCCGGCGACCTCAACTATAGCCGCAACGGGATGATCTACGGCGCGCGGCTCTTCGAGGCGACGTGGGGCCTGAGGGTTAAGGATCCGGAGTTCGCGGCCAACCTCGACGAGCATTTTCGCCAGTGCGTGTTCTACGACGTGCTGCTCGGGCGCTACTCGATGGAGACGCTCGCCAACGCGCCCGACATCTGGAACGTGATCGGGCCGGGCAGCCAGGCCCGGGCGCAACGCTTCCTGACGCGCGGTGGCTCGGGCGAGGTCACCTCCTCGATCCAGACCTGCCGCGAGGCTTACGCCGCGCTGAGCCAGCAATGGGCCGGCATGGTCGACGATCTTGGCCGGCTGTTCGGGCGTCAGCTCTACCCGAAGCAAACCGCCGACCTCGCGAAGGCCAAGCTCTTCGCCGACCTGCCCGTAGCCTATCGCTATCTGACCGGCGTGTCCGCGTCCGCGAGCGACATCCTGAAGCAGACGCTGACGATCAACGCCATGCAGCAGGCCATGCACGGCGCCGCAGGCGCGAGCGGGACGGGGAGCGTCGACGTCTATGCCCAGACCCGCGCCGACATTCAGACCGAGAAGACCTACGGCTCGATCGCGCACGCGGCGATGAAGTGGGTGCCGGTGCTCAACATCGTGCTCACGGTCGTGTTCTACGCGCTATTTCCCGTGCTCTTCCCGCTGTTCCTGATGCCGAGGAGCGGACCGGTCGCGCTCAAGGGCTATCTAACCGGGTTCTTCTACCTCGCCGCCTGGGGGCCGCTCTACGTCATCCTGCACATGATTATGATGTTCAAAGGTGCGGCCGAGGTGGCGGGGGCGAGCACCGGCACGGGGCTCACGCTCGCGAGCTTCACGGGCATAGCGCAGGCGAGCGACGACGTCGGCCTGCTCGCCGGCTACCTGATCGCGTCCGTGCCGTTCTTGGCCGGCGGCATTGCGCGCGGCGCGATGGCGATCTCCCACCACGCGACGAGCTACCTGAACCCGTCCCAGAACGCGGCGGAGGAAGCGGCGCGCGAGGCCTCGACCGGCAACGTCGCGCTGGGCAACACCAGCTTCGACAACCAGACGGTCCAGACCCGCCAGCACGACCAGTGGAACCAGGCGCCAAGCTTCAGCCTTGGCGCCGCCCAGACCCGCTCGTTCAATGACACGGGCACGCTCACCACCAACTTCGCGGGCAACCAGACCCTCGACGTGCCGGTGTCGAAGCTGCCGTTCACGCCGCAGGTGACGCAGTCGGTCGCAGCCGAGGCGGCCAAGGTCGCATCCGAGACGCGCACCCGCGGCGAGACGCTGTCCAACCAGGCCGTCGAGAGCGTCAGCAACGCGGTCACCCGCTTCCAGGAGTTCCGGCACGCGGTCACTACCGATCAGTCGGTCGCGAACAGCTACGGCGTCGAGGACAAGGCGGCGATCACGTCCAGCTTCAACGAGGTCGAGCAGGCGTCGCGTATGCTCCAGAGCCGGTTTGGGCTGCGGGCGGAGGTGGCGGACGCTATAGCGGTTGAAAAGTTTGTAAGTGGCTCCGCCGAGGCGAGCGCTGGGCTCAGCGGCAGCCTCGGCCCACTTTCTGCTGGGGTCATTGGCCGATTATCGGGTGGTGCGAGTAAACGTTGGACCGATAGTGACGTTGCGACCATTTCGCGCGACGGCACGCGAATTCAAGATGCTCTCGAAAGCTGGTCGGTCAACCGCGGCTGGTCGACAAACCGCGATACCTTTGATCGTTCTATCTCAACCAGCTCGCGAAGTGATGTGGCGAGTCAGGCTTCAGGGATTAGCTCGAGTGTAACTGATGCAGAGGGCTTCACCAAAGAGTCGCGTCGCTTTTATGAAGCCGCTGACCGCCTTGAGGCTCGTTGGTCGGCACAGGACGGTGTTGGTGTTAGTGGCGCACTGAACACAAGTGACTCATTCCTGGGCTTCGCTCGTGCTGAAATCGCCAGCACTCCGCTGATCTATGGACGTTTCGATCCAGCGAATGCTGCGCATTGGCATAGCAGCGATGCTCAAATCGTCACAGAACGCGATCAGTTGATTTCTAGGTACGTCCAGGTCGTCGGGGACGAGATGCGAGCAGAAGTGGCTACACATCTCGTGGAACCCAATCCGAGTGGGCTGCTCCGACCAGCACACTCGAGTGAACAGGCGGTACGAGCCAGCAATGCAGCTGTGTCAGCGACGTTGCCGAGTATTGATGCGGCACAGGAGTTGTCTACAATCCGGCTTCGATCTGAGACTATAGAGGGCGAGGTAGCCTCTCAGCAGAGCAACGGCAGTTCAGCACTTCAGAGAGCCAGGCTGCGCCGTGGTGAGGAGGTGCCGAACGTGCATGACCAGCCGACGGGACGTACACCCGCCGAAGCTCGCAGTTGGATTGATCAGGGGCAACTCAAGCCGCCGGAGTTTGAGTGACAACTATTATAGGAGAAGGTAAGCCCACCCGATCAAAATGATCGTCACAACCGCAATGAAGAACCAGCGACTGATTGGATCGGCCCAACTTTTTTGCAGCAGATAGGCTGTCGAACGGTTTTCATGCCATGCGGTGCTATACTCGCGCAATCCGTCGAGACCGTCTCTCGAGCCGGCGCGGTGCTCGGCACTACGCTCGTTCTCTAATGCGCGAAGGCGATCGCCGCCGCTAAGGGGGTCGAATTGGGTCGGGTCTGTCATCCGTAGGCTCCCGATGTACGTGCAGCATAGCGCCCGAACCTGCTCGCTCATAGTCGCCCGCGCGTGCTCTCCTTTTGCGAGGCCTCGTTCCTTCGCTTGCATTGATCGGGTGCCAATTTAGCAGCTACTGCCCCGTACAGCCCATCGCAGGGCGTGCTTGGCCCCTCGATCCCCCCGTCGGTAGGCGGTGATTGGTGGATAGCGGCCTGTCTGCTTTCGGGTGGTTACCAATCGAAACCGGTCGTTCATTCATTACAATTGTGGAGGCCAGCTGAGTGCCTCCACTCTCAGCTGTAACCGACCTGACCGCGTCCAGGCACTCAGCTTCGGCGAAATAGATCCGGCTTGGCAATGTGCGTACCTGCGCCTCTACCGTCTGACGCGGCCCTTCTCTTCTTGAGCGCCTCACTCCTTAGTCCGCGCGAGCAGCCCGAGCCTGCCGGCGAACAGCAGGATTGCGGCGAGCGCGTCATTGCCCATGCGCAGAACCGTCTTGCCGCGCCGCTTGAGTAGCCCGACTACGAACACGCCCGTCATTATGGCCAACAGGGTTGCGCCGATTACCACGTCCTGCCGCGCCCAATCGCGCCAGGGTTGCAGCGGTTCAACGCCGCTCCTCTTTGGCCATAGCTTTCTTGTGCGTCGCAGTCTTCCGCAGCCGCTGCCGCGCATGGATCCGCTCGCGCGACTGATGGCACTCGTATATAATTGCTGCCACCGCTGCTGAGATCATGCAGGCAAGAAGCAGGTGCGTGATCGTGTCACCTTCCATCGGCTGCTCCGCATGTTTGTGGAATTACATGTCGCGGCGGACCTAGTGACGAACAAGGATAGAGAGATCCCGCCGCGACATGCCGTCAACGCCTCACGCTGCCCGCTGGATGTGGCAGGTAGAACAGGAGTTATCTCACATCGATTAAGAGGTGATCCCGGCCGCGGCTCGCGCTTGCGCTTCCGGCGGCTCACGCCCATCTGAAGAACACCGCGTCGCCTTCCTAGCATGGGCGCGGCTGAGAGACGGTGCAGCGCTCCCGCTTGATCGAGGAGCCGGCATGTCCCGAGCCATAAACGTCGCCGTAGCCGAGCAGGAAGTGCTGAACGCGTGCCGGATGCACGGTGCGGAAGTGTCCGCGATTGAGACGCTCGCGTCCGGCGGAACTCGGGTGGTGCTGACCAACTCCGACGGGGCCGCGACCATGAAGCGTGTGTTCGGGGCGAAGCTGCTGACGGGTGCGGTCCGCCGGACGCCGCTGCGCACTTGGTCACTCTAGTGCGCCAGCATCCCAACGGCACCCGGACGACCGCCTCCGCGGTCCTGTTCGCCCGTCCCTTCCGCCTGGGTCGTGACGTACGCGAGCTGCCCGCCGGCTCGTACACGATCCACACGCACGAGGAGATGTTTGAGGGCGCATTCGACCCTGTCTTTGTCGCGACCAGCATAGAGCTCATTGTGGAGACCTGCGGCGGACGCGCCTCGCGCATCATCGCCAAATCGGACCTCGATGCTGCGCTGGCCCGCGACGCGGCCCGCGCCAAACTCGTCGACGAGCCGAGCGAGACTCCCGATCGCGGCCGCTCCGTACGTTCTTCTACTCCGCCGACTGATGCGCCGGACCGCTCCGTATGAGCAGGTGCCCGATCCCAGAGAAAGGCGACCGCCTCTCCTCCTTCGCAGTTTCGACCTCAGCAAAGTCGTCGATGGTCAGGCATCGGGTGCGCAGTGCGCTGGGCCGCTTCGTGGCAATGCTCCGGCCGGACCCGGGCTAAACCTTCGTCGCGCCGCCGGTCACCGGGTCGAGGCGCATGCGCAGGCCGCTCCATGTGGACGCCAGTACGCCGACACCGTCATCCTCCAAGCCGTTGAAGCAGTCGCCGACTAAGCCCTCCGGCAACGAAGCCCGCCACCGGACGGAGCCGTCCAGCTCCAGGCACGCAACATTCTCCACTCGTGGTTCGTCATCGGCACCCCAGGCGTAGAGAACAACCCGCCCAACCTCGCCCCTCAACGCGATTGAACGAACGACGCGCGGCGATCGCGACTTGAGCGCGGCACTTGGCCGGTGGGCATCCACCCAGATGCCGGACGAACAGGTATCATCACTGAATTTCAGACGCACACGCATCTCCCTAAGTGCAAGCGGGAGCACGATGGTCTCTCAGCCGCCGGCGCTTGGAAGAGTCGAAGCTGGCGATGATCACCGGTTACCACGCTTGCACCGGCACGTCACGCACGATTACCAGTTCCGGCAATCACCCGTTCGAACCGCGAGCGACCCGGCTGAGCGTACGCTCGCCACGCAACGCTTCCATCCTGTGTTGTTCGCGCAGGCTCCGCTTTCGCCAGTTGCGGGATGTGCATGGCAGACACCCGTTATCAGCCCACAACCGATGATCGGGGACCGCCCTATGGCCGTTGCCGCTTCCCTGCCTGCGATTTCGCTTAGCGCGTCGACAGTGATGTGATAATGGTAGCCATCGTCGACATCGGATCAACAAGCGCCGACGGCTGAGAGACCCCGTGTGCTCCCGCTTACGTGACGGAGCGATATCGCATGGAACTCTCCTATCTTCAGGATCGCCGGGTCGCCTGTCTCGATCGCGCTCGGCGGACGCAGCAACCGGCCGCGCGAATGGCGCATATCGCCATGGCGCGCTTCTATGCTGAATGGATCGATCGCGAAGAAGCCCAGCCCCGTGAACCCGGCGGGGAGCACTAGAAAGGTGCCACTTACTCCGCGGCAGCACCAGCTGCTCCTTACTCTAGCCGGCGCCCCCCACGGGTGTATGCACGAATCTCGGTCACGGCCCGGCAACTTGGTCGCCACCAGCCACGCCGACATAGAGCTGCTCGAAAGATTGTCGTTCATCTTTGTCACGCGAACGGCAGGACGCGTGTCTAGCATTGCGCTCGCCCCGATCGGTCGGGGGTATCTGCGCAGCGCTGCAGTTTCCGCGGGCACTCTGACTGACCCTGGTACGGCGTTAGTAGAGCCGCCGGTTGAAGGGTCGACGGTGTTGATGCTCAGCGTTAAGCCTAGCCTTCGCCTAGTCGATCAGTCATGAGCGGTGATCGGCGCACGTACCAGCATTGCACGGTTCGGTGGACTTAACGTCCCTGGCCGGAGGTACCGAGGCCGCGGGGGTGCCTTCCTCGGTCTTCGACATGCCCGAGGGCTCGGTGATCCGTTACGATCGACCTGTTGTTGCCCCCTAAAGGCCTGACGGGGTCTCGCGGGTTTGGGTGATGTACTCGCGGGGTGATCTGTAGCCCAGCGCCCTGTGCGGGTGGACGTCGTTGTAGTGGGCGAACCAGCGGGGAAGCTGG
>NZ_NSLI01000005.1 GCF_002288825.1 Sphingomonas lenta | reverse complement strand
CGCGGAAGATCTCCGGGTCGGTATGCTCGTGCTGAAAGGCGTGGGCGACGCGCGGCAGCAGCCGCTCGCGCGCGTACGCATGCGCGGTGTCGCGGATCATGCGCTCGTCGTCACTCAGCTGCTCGTCGAGCAAGAAGGGATCGTCCCACTCGAACCGGCCCATGGTCGCCATCGTGTCGTTCCTCAACCTAACAGCCGGGCGCGGTGCTCGGCGATCCAGGGGCGCAAGGCCACGGGTTCACGGCCGAGCAGCGCGGCGAGATCGCCGATGCCGCGATAGAGCGCGGCGTGGTCGCGCTCCATGCGCCAGTCGGCGAGCAGGTAGTCGGCCGCCCGCGGGTCGCCCGTCATCGCCGTCAGCATCGGACCCACCGCGCGGCCGAACGCGTCCGGGTCGTCGACGTGGCGGATGGGCGTCCCCAGCTCCTCCGACAGCATCGCGGCGAGCGCGGAGAAGGACACGCCGTCCTCGCCGCTATTGAGGTGGAGGAGGCGCGGCGCGGCGGGCGGCGGGCCGGCCATCACCCGCGCCGCCGCTTCGCCCAGGTCGCGTGGGTCGATCCAGCACATCGGGCGGTCATAGGGGACGAGCAGCGTTCGCTCGTCGCGCAACGGCCCCGCGAAGTGGATCAAGAGGTCGTCCATGTAGTAGCCGAACACGTTGAGGAACGTGGCGGGCAGGCCCGACCGCTCGATCAGCGCGCGCGCCTCCAGATGGCCGCGCCTGCCGACCGGCCCCGATAATTCGGGCGGCAGGCGGTCCGCGGTCATTCCCGGCACCTCCGCCTGGACGCGCACCACATGCGGGCGCACGCCCGCCGCCTCCGCCGCGGCCAGCAGCACCTCCGCGCCGCGCCGTTCGGGAAAGAAGTCGGGCGTAACGACGAAGACCGCCTCCACGCCGGCGAGCGCGGCCTCGGTCGCCGCCTGGTCGAGATAGTCGACGACCGCCGCTTCCGCGCCGGGGAAGCGCTCGCCGAGCGCATCGCGCTTGGCCGCCGACGAGCTCGCCAGCCTGAGGCTCGCCGCGCCGTGCACGCGTGCGAGCGCGGCCGCGAGCGGGCCGCCGATGTGCCCGCTCGCGCCGAAGACGAGAAAGCGCGGGCCGCCGCTCACGCCGCCTCGGCGGCGAGCGCGCGGGCGAAGGTAAGGACGCCCGTCTGCTTGACGACGCGGGTACGGCCGTGGAGGTCGTCGAAGATGTAGTGCGGCAGGCTCGTCACGCCGGCGGCGCGCCAGGACTCGGTCTCGGCGAAGATGGCCGCGTCGTCCTCGTCGCCGCGCAGATACGCCCGAGCGCGCTCGGGATCGAGGCCGACCGCCTCCCCCTGCTCGACCAGCAGGTCATCGTCCACCACGCGCGCGTCCTCGAAGAAGGCGCGCGCGATCCGCTCGTACAGCTCGCCCTCTCGGCCGGGCGCCTCGCGCGAGGCGAGGCGGATCAGCCGGTGCGCGTCGATGGACGCTGGACCGCGCGTGATCCGCTCGAAGGCGAAGCGGATGCCGACGGGCTCGGCAACCGCGCGGATGCGGTCCCACATGGGCACGCGCAGCTCCTCGCCGTAGCGCTCGCGGAAGAAGGCGAGGAAGTCGTGCCCGCCCCGGTCGAAATGCGGGTAGAGCATGAACGGGCGCCAGCGCACCACCAGCGCCTCGGGCCGTATCCGCTCGACGGCGAGGTCGAAGTGGCGCTTGGCCACCAGGCTCCAAGGGCAGAGCAGGTCGTACACCACGTCGACGATCATGCTCGACGACTAGCGCGGAACGGCGCGCCCGGCCCGATAGAAGCGGGTAGCGGAGCGATGCGGGACGGGAATGACCCTTCCCGTCAGATCTCCCGCTGCAGCTCCGCGCCTACCTCCTTCAGGCGGTTCACGAAGCGCCGCGTCGAGCGGAGCATGACGCTGCGCCGGCGGTAGAACACGGCGATGGGGACCGGTGCCCAGATCGGCTCGGCGGTCTCGATCGGCACGAGGTGGCGATATTCCTCGACGCGCGTCACCAGCGCCTTGGGGAGGTAGCTGAGGAACGGCCCGTCCTTGAGCCATTGCGACATGAACAGGCTGGACGACACGCGCACGGCGACGTCCGGCCCCTTGCAGCCCGCGCGCCGGAAAGCGCCCGCGAGCCTGTCGTTCTCCGACTCGCTCGAGTCCGGCAGGATCCAGCGATAGCGCGCGAGGTCCGCCACCGCGACCGCGCCGCCGCCCGCGAGCGGATGCCCGCGGGCCGCCACCACGCCGATCACGTCCTGCAGCACGGGTTCGGCGTGGAGGTCGTCGTCGGCCGCGCCCGCGCCAACCGAGCCGATCATCACGTCGATCTCGCCGCGCCGGAGCCTGGCCGCGAGGTTGGCGCGCCCGTCCTGCACGAAGCTGATGCTGTTGGGCTCGCCGCCGTCGAGGAAGCGACGGACCGTCTCCGGCATGAGGTACTTCATCACGGTCGCGCCCGCGCCGACGCGCACTACGCCCGCGCCGCGGCCCTTCAACTCCGCCAAATGGTCGGTCGCGCGCGCGAGCTCCGAATTGACCAGGGCCGCATAGTCCAGGAACACGCGGCCATATTCGGTCAGCGACACGCCCGCGGGATGCCGCTCGAACAGCTGCACGCCGAGCGACTGCTCGAGGTTGCGGATGCTCTTGGACAAGGCGGGCTGGGTCAGGTGGAGCCGCTCGGCCGCCTGGCCGAAGCTGGAGGCGTTGACGATCTCCTCGAAGTGGCGAAGCTGCCTCAGTTCCACGCGCCTGATGCTAACCGGCGACGCCCGCCCGTCAAGCAAGCCCGAGCCGCAGGCGCAGGAACGCGCCCCCTTGGGCGATGGCGTGCCGCCCCTCCTCTAGCGCCGGGGCGAACAGGGGGAATACATGGCCCATGCCGACCCATTCCTGGAACACCGCTTGCGGCGCACGGTCGGCCAGGCGGCGCGCATCGTCGTAGAGCACCTCCTCCGAGCCCACCTGCACGAGCGTGGGCGGCAGCTCCGATAGGTCGGCGAACAGGGGAGAGGCGCGCGGATCGCGCGGGTCCGCGCCCCCCAGCCAGCGCGCGTTTGTGCCGTCGTCCGGGTCGACGAAGGCGTCGCGGGTGCGCCGTCCGATGATCGACGACCCGGAATTGGTGAGGTCTAGGTAAGGCGACACGAGCCATGCCGCGGCGAAGCCGGCTTTCTCCGCCCGCGCCGCCAGCGCGCCCAGCGCCAGGTTGCCGCCCGCCGAGTCCCCGCCGATCGTGCGCCGCTCGGGCGGCACGCCCTGCGCGTCGAGCCAGTCGCAGGCGGCGAGCGCGTCCTCGTGCGCGGCGGGGAACGGATGCTCGGGCGCGAGGCGGTAATCGGGTAGGAGCACCGACACGCGGGCGGCGCGCGCGACGTCGCAGGCGAAGCGCCGCCAGCTCGCGGACGATCCCAGCACGAACGCGCCGCCGTGGAACCAGAGGAGCACGCGGTCGGCGTCGCTCTCGGGCACCGTCACGCGCAAGCCGGTCAGGCCCGGCGCGAACGCGACGTCCTCGAACCGCGCGTCGGCGGGCAGCGGCGTGGCCGCGGCGCGCGCCTCGAACCCGGCGCGGCGCTGCTCCACCGGCAGGCCCTTAGGCGCGGCGCGCATGCCCGCCGCGATCGCGGCCGCCTCCTCAAGCGACATGCGCCAGCCCCTCCCCCGCCGTCCGGCGCAGCGCCGCCTTGTCGATCTTGCCCGCGGGCGTGCGCGGCAGCGCCTCCACGAAGGCGAAGCAGGTCGGGCGCTTGTACTTCACCAGCCGCTCGGCGCACCACGCCTCCAGCTCGGCCGCGTCCAGCGGGCCGCGGGCGACCACCCAGGCGCGGATCGCCTCGCCGCGATAGCCGTCGGGTACGCCCAGCGCCGCGGCCTCCGCGACCTGGGGGTGCGCCATGAGAGCCTCGTCCACCTCCCGCGGGTAGACGTTGAAACCGCCGACGATGGCCATGTCCTTGAGCCGGTCCTCGATCCACAGGACGCCGTTCTCGTCGATCCGGCCGGCGTCGCCCGTGCGGAGCCAGCCGCCCTCCAACGCCTCGGCGGTCGCGTCGGGGCGGCCGAGATAGCCGCGCATGATCTGGGGACCGCGCGCGGCGATCTCGCCGGTGGGTAGGATGCGGATCTCCGTTCCCGGCAGCGGCGTCCCCACGCTGCCGGGCGGCGCGGGCGCGTCGGGGCCGGCATAGGTGAGCACGGGGCCCGCCTCGCTCTGGCCATAGCCTTCGTAGATCGGCACGCCCGTCAGCGCCTCCCAACGCTCCAAGGTCGCGACCGAGAGCGGCGCGGAGCCGGAGTAGCAGGAGCGCAAGGTGGCGACGGCGTCGCGGGTCAGCCCGTCGTAGCCGAGCAGCGAGTTGAACACCGTCGGCCCGGCGGGCAGCCGCGTCGCGCGCCAGCCGCGGATCGCGTCGATCAGCGTGTCGGGCCGGTAGCGCGGCAGGATCACGAGCGTCCCCGCGGCGTAGGCGGCGAGGTGCAGCCCCATGGCGACCGCGAAGACGTGGAACAGCGGCATGGCGCAGGCGATCCGCTCGTCGCCCCGCACCGTCGGCAGCCGCGCCTCGCGCTGCGCGACGTTGGCCGCGACCGCACGGTGCGTCAGCAGCGCGCCCTTGGGCCGCCCCGTGGTGCCGCCGGTGAACTGGAGCACCGCATCGGCGTCCGGATCGACGGGCGGGAGCGCGACCGGCGGCAGGGGCTGGCCGAGCAGCTCGGCCACAAAGCCCATGTCGTCCTCGACCGCGAGCACGCGCCGGCCGGGGAAACGGTCGGCGATCTCGGCGTGCGCGATCACCAGCGCGGGGTCGGCGTCCTCCAGCATGGGCCGCAGCTCGTGCGCGGTGTAGTCGGGGTTGAGCGTGGCGGGCAGCAGCCTCGCACGCTGGACGGCGAAGACGCACACGCAGATCGCCAGGCCGTTGCGCAACGCGATCGCGACCGTGCGGCCCCGTTCGCGCGCGGCGAGCCGCCCGGCGAGCACCGTCACGGCGTGCGCGTACTCGGCATAGGTGAGCCGCGCCTCGCCGCAGGCCAGCGCCACCGCGTCCGGCCGTTCGGCGGCCGCGCGGTCGAGCAGGTCGAGCGTCGTTTCCGGGACCCATACCGGTCGGCCGTCGGCGTAACCGATCACGGGGGCGGTCACGGGGCCGGTCGTGGCGGCGGTCACCGCGCGTCCCCCACCCGGACCACCGCCGCCATCGCGGTGTCGCCCGCCGCGCAGCCCTGGAACAGGCCCACGCCGCCGCCGCGCATCTCCAGCTCCTCGATCAGCTCGACCAGCCCGCGCATCCCCGTCGGCCCTTGCGGGTGTCCCCAGATGAGCGAGCAGCCGTAGTTGTTCATCCGCTCGACGGGGAAGCCCGTCTCGCGCGCGAACACCGCGTCGTTGACCGCGAAGGGGTTGTGCGACTTGACCGCGTCCACCGCCCCCATGCCGACGCCGGCGGCCTCCAGCGCGCGCCGCGCCGCGGGCACGGGCGCCTCGGGCATCATCGCGGGCGCGACGCGCGCCTGGCCGAAGCCGAGGATTGCCACCTCGACGGGCGCGCGCGCCAGCGCGCGCGCGCGGTCGCGGCCGGCCACCACCAGCCCGGCCGCGCCGTCCGCCGGGTGCGTCTGGCCCGCATGGGTGACGGTGCCGCCCTCCGTCACGGGCTTCAGCGCGCGCAGCTTCGCCTCGTCGGGCGGCTGCACGCCCTCGTCCCCGTCGAGCAGGCCCGCGACCTTGGCGAAGCGGGCGTCGGGCGTTTCGAACGGCAGGTCCATGTAGCGCCGATGGAACGCGCGGTCGTCGGCCAGCGCGTCGGCATATTGGCCCTGGCGGCGGAGCGTGATCTCGTCCTGCTCGTCGCGGGTCACCTGGTATTTGGCCGCGACGCGCTCGGCGGTCTCGACCATGGCGACGCCGGCGAACGGGTCGCGCGCGAAATTGTCGAGCACCCAGGTCTCCTGCTCTCCCGCCCCGCCAGGTGCGCGGGGCCTGGGATAGGTGATCTGCGGGCCGTTCGATACGCGATCGCAGGTGAGCGCCAGCACGGCCTCCGCCCCGCCGGACGCGACCTCGCCCGCGGCGTAGGACACGCAGCGCAACGAGGTCGCGCAGGCCTGCATGATCGTCGGGCCGGCGAGGTGGCCCATGCCCATCAGCCCCGCGACATAGGGCAAGCCGTAGAAGCTGCCGCGCTGCGGCACGCTGAAGCCGAGCACGCCCGCGTCCAGCCGCGCCCCGTCGACGCCGCGCCTGGCGAGCGCGCGCTCCGCCGTCCAGGCGGCGAAGCGCAGGCTGTGCAGGTCCGCGAACGAGCCCTGCCAGCGCGCGAACGGCGTAGACCAATAGGCGCCGTAGGGGATGTAGGCGATCGGCTCGCCCGGCCCGGCCATCAGAGCGGCGCCAGCATCGCGTTGAAGGGCGCCTCCGCGTTGATCAGGTCGACGCGCTTCTCGGCGATGGTGAAGCGCCCGCCGCGGTCGCGCAATGTGTGCGTCACGCGGCCGCCGAACATGCGCAGGTCGTTCTCGAACCCGTCGCGGTTGCGGTATTCCAGCATGATCTGGCTGGAGGTGACGACGAGCTCGCCCTCCCCGTCCGCTCCGACGACGTCCCGCTCGATCCTGACGCCGGAGACGACGTGCGCCGTGCGGGGGGACGGCTCCGCCCCGAAGGCGCGCGGGTTGAGCAGGCGATGGGTGCGCGCCATCAGGATCTGCTTGTCGTCGTGGAAGTGCGACACGCCGTCGGCCGGGCTCCGCTGCTCGGGGTGGACCGGCACCCAGTAGCGGCAATCCTCGTCGAACAGCGCGAGCCAGGGCGTGAAGTCGCGGTCGTCGAGGAGCCGCGCCTCGTCCTCGATAAAGGCGCGCACCTCTTCGCGCCTGGCGCGCGCGTCGGCGGCGGACGGCTCCGGACGCAAGAGCTCGGCGGTCGCCATCAGCTGCGCCCCATGTACGCCGCCCAGGCGCGGAACTGATTGCGGATATAGCCTTCGGAGGTGGAGGGCTGGCGCGTCCACTCGTTGGTCGTTTCCCGATCCTCCCGCACGCCGCGGCTCATCGGGATCCATTCCTGGTCGCCCCAGGCATTGCCGTGGATCATGCGCTCGTAGAGCTCGAGGTCGTCGGAGATGACGGGCGATGCGGCGGAGTTCGCGCCCGTGCAATATTCGATCGCGTTGATCCTGGTCTCCTCCGGCGCGCCGGGAAAGGAGAAGGTGTAGCCGATCACCTCCGTCAGGTCGGGCTTGACCGGCCGCACGATGCGCACCGTCTGGTAGCGCGCGTGCCAGGTGGAGCTGGGATAGAGCAGCATCAGGTGGCGGTCGAGCCCCAGCACCTTGGCCGCCTTTTCCGGCCCATGCCGGGCGACGAGGGCCGCGTGGTAAGCGTTCTGCGTGTCGGGCGTGTAGTCCGCGCCCATGTGACCGCCGATATAGGAGTGGCCGCCGGGCGCGGTGACCATGTCGAGCTGCTGGAAGAAGCTGATCGGCTTGCCGTTGGCCATCATCATGCCAAGCGTGGGCTTGAGGTGCTCCGGCCCGCCCACCTCCTCGGCGACGTGCTTGGCCGAGACCACGGAGGCGGCGTGCGCGAAGCCGGGATGGATGGTGTCGTTCAGGTTCTCGAACGTCATCTTCCAGTTGCCGCGGTAATAATGCTTGAGCACGTATGGGCTGCACAGGACCTCGCCCGTCGGCGACCGGTCGACCAGGTCGTCGATCGTGGTCGACATGTGACCCAGGAAGTCGAGGAGCGGCGCGGCTTCCCGGTCGAGGCAGCCGAAGATGAAGCCGCGATACGCCTCCACGCGGGGCACGCGCGTCACCGCCCAATCGGCGGGGTCGAGCACCTCCTCGTAATTCTGCTTGTGGCTGATCGATTTGAGCGTCCCGTCGGCGGCGAAGAGCCAGCCGTGGTACGGGCACATATGGCCGCCGGGAGCTTGGCCCCGCTCGAAGGCGCAGAGCGTCGCGCCGCGGTGGGTGCAGCGGTTGAAGATGACCTTGACCGCGCCGTCCTTGTCGCGCGTGACGATCACCGCCTGCGTGCCGATGTGGCGGACCACATAGTCGCCCGCGTTCGGCACCTCGCTGTCGTGCGCGAGGTAGATCCAGGCGCGGCCGAAGATGCGGCGCATCTCCAGCCGGAACACGGCGGGGTCGGAGTAGACGGAGCGGTGCACCTCGTGGTCGCGCACCAGGTCCGCCGGCCCGATCCCGCCGATCCGCTCCTCCAGCATCGTCGCCATGCGTCATCGCTCCCGTTTCGCCTTACGGCTACGCCCCGCCTTCCGCGCCGCGTAGGAGCGCCGGGCGGCGACGCTCATGAAAGCTGGTTATGCCCGCCCGACCCGCTCGGCAGGTGACGCGCGCGGGCGGGGCGCTAGTCTCCGCGGACGAGGAGAACCGGATGCCCGCCGACCTGAGCCGATTGGAGCCGCCGCCCGCCGACCTGTTCGTGATCGACGCGGTGGTGCACCCGCTCAACCTCGACCGGGCCAACGTCGCGTCGCGCTACGGCGAGCAGTTGTGGCAGATGAGCTACGGCCTCCACCGCTTCCTGTCGCCGCCAGACCGGGTCGCGCCGCAATCCGTCTACATGACGGATATGCGCCCCGACCTGCTGGCGCGCACGATGTTCGAGGAGACGCGCACCGACGTCGCGGTGACGCACACCCTCCGGCTCGACAGCTGGTTCCGCGACGGCTTCGTCGCCGAGGCCAAGACGGTGGAGATGGTCCGCGACAATCCCGGTCGCGTGCTCGGCTATGTCGGGCTCGATCCCACGGGCGACCGCGGCGCGGTGCTCGACGACCTGGAGGCCCAGGTCGAGCGCCTGCCCGGCGCGATCGGCGTCAAGCTCTACCCGCACCAGATGGACCCGTACCGCCGCTGGCACGCCGACGACGAGGTGGTCACCGCCGTGATCGAGCGCGCGCGCGATCTCGGCATCCGGACCATCGCCATCCACAAGGCGCTGCCCAACGGGTCGGTGCCGCTCGACCCGTACCGCGTGGGCACGGACCTGGAGGTCGCGGCCGACGCGTTTCCGGACATGAACTTCGAGATCATCCATTCGGGCATGGCGTTCGTGGAGGAGACGGCGATGGCGGTGGGGCGCTTCCCCAACGTCTACGCCAACCTCGAGACCACCACCGCGCTCCTCTACCAGGCCCCGCAGCGCTTCGCCGCGGCGCTGGCGCTGCTGCTGCAATGGGGTGGGCCGGAGAAGATCCTGTGGGGCACGGGCTGCACGGTGGTGCACCCGCAGCACCTTATCGAGCTGTTCTGGAACCTGGAGCTCGACGAGCGCACGCAGGAGATGCACGGCGTGCCCCCGCTCTCGCCGGAGGTGAAGCGGCTGATCCTGGCCGGCAACTACGCGCGCATGACGGGGCTGAGCATCACCGCGCTGCAGGAGCGCCATGCGGGCGACCGCTACGCGCGCGCGCGGACCGAGGGGCTGAAGGCGCCGTGGAGCTGCTGGGCCGGTACGGCATGACGGTCGACGATCCGCTCGCGCAGCCGGGCGCAAGCTCCGACGACCCGCTCGCGCGGCCGGGCGCAAGCTTCGACGACCAGGTCCGCGCGGTCCTGTCGCGCATCCACGACCCGTGCAGCGTCGCGGCGGGGCGGCCGACCTCCGTGCTCGACCTCGGGCTGGTGCTCGGATGGGCGCTCGACGCGGGCGTGCTGACGGTGCGCTTCTGCGTGACGTTCCCCGGCTGCACCATGGCGCCGCATTTCACGGAAGCCGCAGCGCGAGACCTCCTGCTGCTGCCGGGCGTCGACCGGGTGGAGACGGTGGTCGACACCGCGCACGACTGGTCCCCGCCCCCGCCCCGCCCCATGGCGGGCAGGCCGCAGGCATGGCGGGAGCGCGTCGCCTCTTAGTCGCCGCAGAAGAAGGCGTCCCACGCCTTCTCGTCCAGCGCCATGTGCCAGACCTCGGCGAGCTTGCCGCCGTCGTCGACGCGCCAGAGCAG
Source organism: Sphingomonas lenta (assembly GCF_002288825.1). Classification (GTDB taxonomy): domain Bacteria; phylum Pseudomonadota; class Alphaproteobacteria; order Sphingomonadales; family Sphingomonadaceae; genus Sphingomonas; species Sphingomonas lenta. Next base: position 329,922 of record NZ_NSLI01000005.1, on the reverse strand, counting down.
GCACTCCTTGGTCTCCAGCGTGCGCTCGCCCTTGCGCGCGCGCACCAAGGCCACGAGGACGACGTGGTGGTCGCTCCCGAAATAGTCGAGCGGCCAAGCCCAGTAGGCGTCGACGTTCGCCTGGAGCGCGGCGAAGCTGCCCATGATCGCGTCCCGGCCGACGAAGTCGCCCGCCAGCACGTTGTTCCCCGGCATGTGCCAGGTGATGTCCGGCGTCATGAGCCCGAACAGCGCGTCGAGGTCGCCCTGCTGGAACGCCTCGTGCGCGTTTTTCAGCAGGATGGCGTTGGGGTGGTCGCGCTCGGAGAAGGAGCGCAGCACAGGCGCCTCGCCCTCGCGCGCCAGCGCGTCGGTGTAGAAGCCGCTCATGCCCGCCCTCCCTTCACCTCGAACGCCACGTCGACATTGCCCCGCGTCGCGTTGGAGTAGGGGCAAACCTGGTGCGCCGCCTCGACCAGCGCCTCGGCGTCGGCTTGGGACAGGCCGGGCAGGCTGACCTCGTGCCGCACGCCGAGCCCGAAGCCGGGACCGTCGTCGCGCTGGCCGATCGAGACGTGGCCCGTGACGCTGGCCCCGCCCACGTCCAGCTTCTTCTGCCCGCCCACGAACTGCATGGCCGACAGGAAGCAGGCGGCGTAGCCGGCCGCGAAGAGCTGTTCGGGATTGGTGCCCGCGGCCCCGCCGCCGCCCATCTCCTTGGGCATGGCGAGCGCCACGTCGAGGGCGCCGTCGTCGGAACGGGCGCGGCCCTGGCGCCCCCCCTCGGCGGTGGCGTGGGCGGTGTACATCGGGGTCATGCGTCGGTCCTCCCTGCGGCCGCGGCTCGCGCGGCGAAATCGGCGTGACGGGTGAGCGGGCGGCCGACGATCGCCTCCGCCTGCGCTACCTCGTCGGGCGTGGCGACGCAGCCCATCTCCTGCGTTACCCGGATCATCTGGCGGAAGTCGTGCTCGATCCACGGGTCGAAGAAGGGCATGCTCGCGCGCATGCCGCCGATGAACGGCTCCGGATCATCGCCCGCATAGGCGACCGGCCGGCCGAGCACGCCCGACCAGCTCGCGGCGAACGCCTCGCCCGTCAGCCGTTCCGGCCCGCAGAGCGGCACCTCGCGGCCTCCCCAGCCGTCCTCCGTCAGCGCGCGCGCCGCGGCGGCGGCGATGTCGTCGGTGCTGACGGCCCAGACGCCCACCGAGCCGACGGGCAGCGGATAGGCGCCGCCATGCAGGATCGCGGGCAGCACGTTCAGGTCGTTCTGCTGGAACCAGTTGCACGCCAGCACCGTGCCGCCCGCTTCCCGCACCGCCGCCTGCATCGGCAGCTTGGCCTCGAAATGCGGAATGGCGCGCATCGCGTCGGCGTTCTGGATGCCGATCGCGACGATCCGGCCGACGCCCGCCCGGCGCATCGCCGCGACGAGCTTGGGCCCGAGCTCGCCCTCGTCGGGGCCGAGCGGCATGATCAGCAGCGCCGCGTCGCGTCCTTCGGCCGCGCGCTCCACCGCGTCCACGTCGCGCAGGTCGAGCGCGACGCCCCCATCGCCGCCGCGCGACGCGGGCGTCGCCTCATGGCCGCCGGCACGCAGCGCCGCCACGGTCGCCCGTCCGATCTTGCCCGTTCCGCCGGTCACAAGGATGTTCATACGCCCGATGATACCCGGTACGGACCGCGTCGCCAGCGCTTCGGAACCCGAGTTATCGGACCGGTCCGATCCTTCATGCCTGAAACAACCACAGCACGCGCGACAAGGCCGGCATGGTTACGCTGCTCACCGAGGCCCAGCGCCGCCGCCTGCTCCCCGCCGAGACGGGGCTGCCGCCGCTCCCCGTCCCGAGCCGGATCGTCTCCAACGGCGAGTTCACCCCGCCCCGCCAGAGCGCCCGGCTCCGATGCTATGAGCGCACCATGCTCGAGCGCGCCCGCGGCGACGCGGGCTGGCTGCGCCGGCCGGCGGCGATGGCGAGCGCCTTTTCCGCGCTGAACGAGGCGTTCGACGCACCGCACTTCCGTGTCGGTGAAAGCGAGGCGTCGGACGAGGACGCCGCCCGCGAGGCGCGCGCCGCGGCCGCGGGCCAGTTCGTGTTCGACGACCAAGTCCATTTTCTCAAAGACGACGCCGACCCCGAGCTGTTCCTGCCGCTTACGTCGCTTATCGAGTTGTCGGCGCAGATGCTGGGGCTCGGGCATGCGGGACGGTTCAAGCTCGACGACATCAAGTTCGCGACGTTCCTGAAGGACATCTACCTCGACTCCGACACCAAGGTCGCGCTGCTGTCGGGAGCGCCGTCGGAGACGGAGGCCGGGTGGATGCTGACCAACGACATGATGGCGGCCGCGCGCGCGGCGGTGAACGACGCGGCGGGCGGTCGGCGGCTGCTGACCCACGCCGTGCTCGCGCCCGGCCATCCCGGCTGGCTCGACGAAGTGGACCGCGTCCACGAGCTGGTCCGGCCGGAAGGGTGGAAGGGCTATTCGGTGGGCGAGCCCTTCTCGCCCTCGCACCACCGCTGGCGGCTGGACGACGAGGCGCTGATGTACCCCGCCTATGAGCGCATGGTGCGCGCCGGGGTGCGCAACTTCTGCATCCACAAGGGGCTGCTTCCCGCCGACGCGGACGTGCTGATGCCGGGCGCGGAGCCCTTCGCCAAGGTGGACGACCTCGGCCGCGCGGCGAAGGACTGGCCGCAGCTGAACTTCGTCATCTACCACGCCGCCTACCGGACGATACCGCAGCCGACGGAGGCGGAGCTGGAGCGCTTCGAGCGCTCGGGGAGGATCGATTGGGTCACCGACCTCGCCGAGATCCCGGCCAAATGGGGCGTCACGAACGTGTACGCCGACATCGGCGCGAGCTTCGCCTTCACCGTGCTCACCCATCCGCGGCTCGCGGCGGCGATGGTGGGGACGCTGGTGAACGGCCTGGGGGCGGACCATGTGCTCTGGGGCACGGATTCGGTCTGGTACGGCAGCCCGCAATGGCAGATCGAGGCGTTCCGCCGCCTGCGGATGCCCGACGACCTGGCGGAGCGGTTCGGCCTGCCCGACCTCGGTCCCGCGGACGGGCCGCTCAAAGCCATGATCCTGGGATTGAACGGCGCGCGGCTCTATGGGCTCGATCCCGACGACTATGCGCGGGGCGGCGTGGAGACGGCGCACCTGGACGGCATCGTCGCCGACTATCGCGCGCGGGGCGGCGGGCCGTCCAACCTCGTCTACGGCTACGCGGACCCGAGCTGATGCTCCACGGCAAGGTCGTCCTGGTCACGGGCGCGGCGAGCGGCATCGGCGCGGCCGCGGCGCGGCTGTTCGCGAGCTACGGCGCGCGGCTCGCGCTGCTGGACCGCGACGAGGAGGTGGCGGCGCTCGCGGCGGAGCTGCCGGACGCGGTCGCGCTTCCGTACGACGTCGCCGACCGCGACGCGGTGTTCGCGGCGGTCGAGCAGGCGGCGGCCCGCTTCGGCCGGTTGGACGGCGCGTTCAACAACGCCGGGATCGAGGGCCTCGGCGGCGGCATGGCCCCGACCGAGGGCTATCCCGCCGACGAGTTCGAGCGCGTGCTGGCGGTCAACGTCCGCGGCGTGTTCAACTGCTTGGCGGCCGAGCTGCCGCGGCTCCCGCCCGGCGGCGCGGTGGTGAACACCGCGTCCGTGCTGGGCTGGCTCGGCGGCCCGGGCCAGGCCGCCTATGCCGCATCCAAGCACGCGGTGGTGGGCCTCACGCGCTCGGCCGCGCTGGAGCAGGCGGCGCGCGGCGTGCGGGTCAACGCGATCCTGCCGGGCGCGGTCGCCACGCCCATGTTGCTGGAGCGCGGCTTCCGCGCCAATCCCGACTTCGCCGAGGCCGCGCCCGGCGCGCACCCGATGGGCCGCATCGCCCGGCCGGAGGAGGTCGCGGAGGGCGCGGCGTGGCTCCTGTCGGACAAGGCGAGCTTCGTGACGGGTCACACGCTCGCGATCGACGGCGGGCTGTCCGCGCGATGAGCACGCGCCGCCTCCTGAACGAGCAGATCGAGCGGCTGTGGAACGGCGGCGAGATCGAGCTGGTCCGCCGCAACTACCGCGCCGACTGCGTCGACCATATGCCCGTGCCGGGCCAGCAGGCGGGGTTGGGCGGCATGGAGGAGGTGGTGCGCGCCTTCCGCACCGCCATGCCCGACCTCCGCATGACGCTGCACGGCACGATCGTGAACGGCGACCGTGGTTGCGATTGGTGGACGCTGACGGGCACGCACACCGGCCCGCTATTCGGTCGGGAGCCCACGGGAGCGCGCGTCGAGTTCAGCGGCATCGACATGGTCCGCACGGACGGTGAGCGGGTGGCCGAGTTGTGGCATGTGGAGGAGCTGCTTCAGTTCGAGATGCAGCTGGGCGACCTGCCCGGCGGTTTCGGCGCGCCGACCGAGGGATATGCGCCGACCGACTCCGGTCCCTACGATCCCGGCGCGGGGGCGTGGACGCCCGATCCGGGAACGCTCAGCGAGCTGGAGCGCCGGAACCTGGCGGTCGCGCGCGAGCATATCGAGGAGATCTGGGCCAAGGGGAACGAGGACGCCGCGCGCCGCCTCTATGCGCCCGACGTCGTCGACCGGAACCCCGCGCCCGGCCAGCGGGCCGGGGTGGACGGCATACTCGACGTGCTCGGCTGGCTGCGGGAGGCCGCGCCCGATCTGCGCATGGCGATCGGGGCCTATCTGGTCGAGGGCGAGTGGGCAGCGGACCGCTGGGTGATGACGGGCACGCACACGGGCGCGCCGCTCATGGGTCTTCCCGCGCGCGGCCGGCGGTTCCGCATCAACGGCATGGACGTGGTCCATATCCGGCCCGACGGGCTGATCGATCAGGTATTCCACGTCGAGGAGTTCGCGAGCCTCCGCGCGCAGATCGGTTAAGGGATCACCGCCGTGGTCTCGATCTCGATGCGCGCCTCCGCCTCCATAAGGCCGGCCACCTGCACCACGGCCATGGCGGGGTAGTTGCGGCCCATCGCCTCGCGATAGGCCGCGCCGATCGCGGGGAGGTTGTCGAGATAGTCGCGCCGGTCGACCACGTACCAGGTCATGCGCACCACATGCTCCGGCCCCGCCCCGGCCTCCGCGAGGATGGCGAGCGTGGAGCGCAGGATGCGGCGGAACTGGCCGGGAAGGTCGCGGTCCACCCAGCGTTCCTGCTCGTCCCAGCCGATGATGCCGCCCGTCCAGACGGTGCGCCCCTCAGCGAGCACGCCGTTCGAGTAGCCGCGCGGGCGCGGCCAGCCGGGCGGCAGCAGGACGCGGTGCGCGCTCACGCGGACCCCGGCATGATCGCCGCGCGCCAATCGTCGGGCCAGGGCGTCGCGCGCATCGCGGCGAGGTCCACGAGCACCTGGCGCAGCTCCGCCTCGAACCGCGGCTCGCCGCCGCACGAGCCGGCGACGAAGAGGTCGAGCGAGCTCCGCCCCAGCGCCGCTACCCGGACCTCCAGCCGGAGCAGGTCGTCCAACCGGCTCGGCCGGAGGAACCGCGCGCGCGTGTCCACCACGGGCGTGCCCAGCCGCCGGTCGAGGTGCGTCGCGCCCCTGCCCGCGCCCAGCGTCCCGCGCGACCAGTCCTCCACGGCGCCGTCGATCATCTCCCACAGGCGCGGGAAGTAGACGATCCCCGCCGCGTCCACGTGCGCGAACCTGACGCGGCGTTCGACCGCGAAGCTCATGCGGCCGCCGGGGCGGCGGGCCCGCGCGACGGCGCGGCCTCCGCGAGATGCTGCCGCGCGATCACCACCCTCTGCACCTCGGACGCGCCTTCGTAGATGCGCAAGGCTCGGACCTCGCGGTAGAGCCGCTCGACGGGCACGCCGCTCACCACGCCCAGGCCGCCGAAGATCTGCACAGCCTTGTCCACCACCGCCTGCGCGGCTTCGGTGGCGTGGAGCTTGGCCATCGCCGCTTCGCGCGTGTTGCGGCGGCCCGCCGCGTCGCGCGTCCAGGCGGCGCGGTAGACGAGCAGCGCGGACGCGTCGACGTCGAGCGCCATCTCCGCGAGCTTGGACTGGGTGATCGCGTTGTCGGCGAGCGCCTGGCCGAACAGCCGCCGTTCCTTCGCGCGCGCCGTCGCCTCGTCGAGCGCCCGCCGGGCGAAGCCGAGCGCCGCCGCGCCCACCGTGGTGCGGAACACGTCCAGCGTCGCCATCGCCTGCGCGAAGCCGCGCCCCGGCTCGCCCAGCAGCGCGTCGGCGGGGAGGCGGCAGTCGTCGAAGCGGAGCGTCGCCAGCGGGTGCGGCGCGATCACGGCGATGCGCTCGGCGATCCGGAGGCCGGGCGCGTCCGCGTCCACCACGAAGGCGGACAGGCCCTTGGCGCCCGGCGCCTCGCCCGTGCGCGCGAAGAGCACATAGTGGTCGGCGATGCCGCCGTTCGAGATATAGGTCTTGGCCCCGTCCACGCGCCAGCCGTTCCCCGCCCGGACGGCCGCCGTCTCCATGTTCGCCACGTCCGACCCGCTCGCGAGCTCGGTCAGCGCGAAGGCGGCGACGCGCGTGCCCGAGACCACGTCCGGCAGATAACGCGCGCGCTGCGCGTCCGAGCCGAACAGCGTGATCGTTCCCGATCCGAGCCCCTGCATGGCGAAGGCGAAGTCGGCCAGGCCGTCGTGCCGCGCCAGCGTCTCGCGGATCAGGCACAGCGAGCGCACGTCGATCGCCTCGCGCGCGCCACCGTAAGCCGCGGGCACGACGTAGCGCAGCCAGCCGCCCTCGCCCAACCGCCGCACCAGGTCGCGCGTCGCGCCGTCCACGTCCGCCTCGTCATGGCCCCGGCCCAGCTCGCGCGCGCACCAGTCCTCCAGCGCGTCCGCGAGCCGCCGGTGCCCGTCGTCGAGGAACGGCCAGTCCAGGAAGGTGCGGTCGGCCACCTCAGTTCCCCTCGAAGGCGGGCTGGCGCTTGGCGACGAACGCCTCATAGGCGCGGCGGAAGTCCTGCGTTCCCATGCAGATCGCCTGCGCCTGCGCCTCCATCTCGATCGCGGTCTCCAGGCTGACGTTCCACTCGACGTTGAGCTGCGTCTTGGTGATCCCGTGCGCGAAGGTTGGCCCCGCCGCGAGGCTCCGCGCCAGCGCCTGCCCTTCCTCGAGCAGCGCGTCGGGCTCGACGAGCCGGTTGTGGAAGCCCCAGCGCTCGCCCTCCTCGGCGGTCATGACGCGGCCGGTGTAGAGGAGCTCCGCCGCGCGGCCCTGGCCGACGATGCGCGGCAGGATCGCGCACGCGCCCATGTCGCAGCCCGCCAGGCCGACGCGCGTGAACAGGAACGCCGTCTTCGTGCGCGGCGTGGCGAGCCGGAGGTCGGACGCCATCGCCATGATCGCGCCCGCGCCCACGCACACGCCGTCCAGCGCCGCCACGATCGGCTGAGGGCAGCCGCGCATCGCCTTCACCAGGTCGCCCGTCATGCGCGTGAAGGCGAGCAGCTCCGGCATCGCCATGGCCGTCAGCGGCCCGATGATCTCGCGCACGTCGCCGCCCGAGCAGAAGTTCCCGCCCGCGCCCGTCACGACCACGCACTTGACCGTCGGCGCGTAGACGAGCGCGCGGAACAGGTCGCGCAACTCGGCGTAGCTCTCGAAGGTGAGCGGGTTCTTCAGCGCCGGCCGGTCGAGCGTGACGACGCCCACGCCCGCGTCGAACGCCCAGCGGAAATGCTGGGGCGAGAGGGTCTCCGGGTTCATGGCTCCAGCTCCACCGCGATCGACACCTTGAGCGCGCCGAGCAGGTCGAACAGCAGCGACCGCTGTGCGCGGCTCAGGCCGCCCAACAGGTCGTCGATCCACTCGTGGTGCGCCGCGCTCACCTGCGCGAAGTGCTCAGCTCCCGCCTCGGTCAGCCGGACCAGCGAGGCGCGGCGGTCGCCGGGCAGCGGCTCGATCGCGACCAGCCCGTCCTCGCCCAGCTGCTTGGCCAGTCCGGTGACGTTGCCGTTGGACACGAGCAGCGCGCGGCTCAGCGCCGATAGCGTCATGCCTTCGGGCCGCCTGTCGAGCGCCGCCAGCACGTCGAAGCGCGGCAGCGTGGTGCCGAACCGCTGGGAAAGCCGGCGCTTCACCTCCTTCTCGACCACGGTGGTGCAGGACAGCAGCCGGAGCCACAGCCGGAGCGTATCGCGCCCGGCGAGCGCGCCGTCATGCTTCTCGCGCAAGGGCGCCCCGCTCACATGACCTCTCCGCCCGCGACCGCGAGGGCCTGGCCGGTGACGGACGCGTTCTCGGGGAGGCAGAGGAAGACGACGGCGGCGGCGACCTCGTCGGGCCGGACCAGCCGCCCCTGCGGGTTGAAACGCTCGAGCTCCGCGCGCGCCTCGTCGGGCGTCCGGCCCGTCTTGGCCGCGATCGCGTCGGCCGAGCGCGCGACCAGGTCGGTGTCGGTGAAGCCGGGGCAGACCGCGTTCACCGTCACCCGGCTTCCCGCCAGCTCCAGCGCCAGCGCGCGAGTGAGGCCGAGCAGGCCGTGCTTGGCCGCGCAATAGGCCGCGGCATAGGTGTAACCGCGCAGCGCGGCGGTGCTCGCCACGTTGACGACCCGCCCGGCCTCGGCGGCGAGGAGGTCCGGCAGCGCCGCGCGCGTGACGATGAACGGCCCGTCGAGGTTGACCGCCGTCGTGCGCCGCCACGCGGCCAGGTCGAGGCGGGCGAAGGGCGTCGTCTCCGCGGCCCCTGCGTTGTTGACCAGGATCGCGACGGGTCCCCGCGCCGCGCGCGCGCCGGCGAGCGCCGCGTCCACCGCCGCCGCGTCCGTCACGTCCGCCACGGCGACGCCGGCGTCCATGCCGTCGGCGGCCGCGCGCAGCCGCCCCTCGTCGCGCCCCATCAGCGTCACGCGCGCGCCCTCGGCCGCGAGCCGGCGCGCGACCGCCAGGCCGATGCCGCTCCCGCCCCCCGTCACCAACGCGTGCCGCCCCCCGAGCGGCGTCACGCCCTCAACGCCTCGGCCTGCTCCGCCGCGCGGCGGAGGTTGCGGGCGAGCTGCTGCTGCCCCGCCATGTAGGGCTTGGGCACGGCCACGCCCTCATAGCCGGCGCGCGCCGCCTCCTTGAGCGTCCAATAGGGGTCGACCAAGTGCGGCCGGGCGAGCGCGACCAAGTCCGCCCTGCCCGCGGCCAGGATAGAGTTCACATGGTCCGCCTCGAAGATGTTGCCTACCGCCATGGTCGACAGCCGCGCCTCGTTGCGGATGCGGTCGGAAAAGGGCGTCTGGAACATTCGGCCGTAGACCGGTCGGGCGTCGGCCCAGGTCTGCCCCGCCGACACGTCGATCAGGTCGCAGCCGGCCTGTGCGAAGGCGCGCGCGATCTCCACCGCCTCGGCGGGCGTCACCCCGTCCTCGCCCGCCCAATCGTTCGCCGAGATGCGGACCGACATCGGCTTGGTGGACGGCCAGGCGTCGCGCATCGCGCGGAACACCTCGAGCGGGAAGCGCAGCCGGTTCTCCAGCGGGCCGCCGTAATCGTCGTCGCGCCGGTTCTGGAGCGGCGTGATGAAGCCGGACAGCAGATAGCCGTGCGCGGCGTGGAGCTCCACCATGTCGAAGCCCGCGCGTTCCGCCAGCCGCACCGCGCGGACGAACTGGTCGCGCACCCGCTCCATGTCGTCGCGCGTCATCGCGCGCGGGCGACTGTTGCCGGGCGACCAGGCGACCTCGGCGGGGCCGAGCAGATCCCATCCGCCCCCCGCCAAGGGCTGGTCCATTCCCTCCCAGCCGATCCGGGTCGAGCCCTTGGCGCCCGAGTGGCCGAGCTGGAGGCAGAACTTGGCCTCGCCGCCGCGGTGCACGAACTCGGCGATGCGGCCCCACGCGTCGGCGTGCGCGTCCGTCCACATGCCCGTGCAGCCGGGCGTGATCCGCCCCTCGGGCGAGACGCAGGTCATCTCCGTGAAGACCAGCCCCGCCCCGCCCTGCGCGCGCGCGCCGTAATGGACGAGGTGGAAGTCGTTGGGTGTCGCGTCCGGCCCGGCCGAGTAGGTGGCCATGGGCGACACCACGATCCGGTTCGCCAGCGCCATCTCGCGCAGGCGGTACGGCGCGAACATGGGCGGGCGGCCGTCGGCGGGCGCGCCCGCGGCTTCCGCGAACCAGGCCTCCACGCGGTTGAGCCAGGCGGGATCGCGCAGCCGCAGGTTCTCGTGGCTGACGCGCTGCGACCGGGTGAGCAGCGAGTAGGCGAACTGGATCGGCTCGAAGTGGAGGTAGCGCCCCAGCGTCTCGAACCATTCGGTCGAGTTGCGCGCCGAGTTCTGGAGCTTGAGCACCTCGACGCGGCGCTCGGCCTCGTACTCCGCCAGCGCGTCGGCGCGCGACAGGCCGGGGCGGTTCAGCACCTCGGCGAGCTTGATCGCGTCCTCCAGCGCGAGCTTAGTGCCCGAACCGATCGAGAAGTGCGCGGTATGCGCCGCGTCGCCGAGCAGCACCACCTTGCCCGCCGACCAGCGTTCGCAGAGCACGCGGCGGAAGTTGAGCCACGCCGCCGAGCCCCGCAGGTGCGCGGCGTTGGACATGAGCTCGTGGCCGTCCAGGTGGCGCGCGAAGATGCGCTCGCACGTCCGGCACGTCTCCTCCTGATCCATCTCGTCGAAGCCGAGCGCGCGCCAGGTCGCCTCGTCGCACTCGACGATGAAGGTGGAGAGCTCGTCGTCGAAGCGGTAGGCGTGCGCCCAGACCCAGCCCGCCGCCGTGCGCTCGAAGGCGAAGGTGAAGGCGTCGAACGTCTTGGCCGTGCCGAGCCAGATGAACTTGTTGCGGCGGACGTCGATATCGACGCCGAACGCCTGGGCGTCGGTGTCGCGCACGCGGCTGTTCACCCCGTCGGCGGCGACCACCAGGTCGTAGTCGGGGAAGTCGTCCGCGCCCTCGAACGGGTGCTCGAAGTGGAGCGACACGCCCAGCTCGCGCGCACGCTCCGTCAGAATTTCGAGCAGCTTCTTGCGGCCGATGCCGATGAAGCCGTGCCCCGACGACCGCACGCGCTCCTCGCCGACGCGCACCTCGATGTCGTCCCAGTGCGCGAAGCGGTCGACGATCGTCCGGCCGCTGATGGGATCGTTGCGGAGCAGGTTCTCCACCGTCTGGTCGGAGAAGACGACGCCCCAGCCGAACGTGTCGCCGGCGCGGTTGCGCTCGAACACGGCGACGTGCGCCGCGGGATCGCGCAGCTTGTGGGAGATCGCGAAGTAGAGGCCGGCGGGACCGCCGCCCAGGCAGGCGATGCGCATGGCTGGATCGTTTCCGATGTTTGAAGCATCGAATATCAGGGGTCTCCGATCGGGCGGGATAGCTCTTCGGCGCGCGCCCATAACCGGACGGATCGGCGTTTTGAGTGCGGCGCGCGGTTATGGCCCGCGACGCGCTAGTCATGAGGGAGCGATATTTCAGGCGTGAAACATAGCGGTTCTGCGATCGCCCGCTCGCCACAAAGCGGTGCGAGGAGGGAGAGAGTCATGACCGCCGCATCGTCCCGGCTCCGCGCGCCGCTGCTCGCGACCACGTTGTTCGCCGCTCCTGCCCTCGCCCAGACCGCTCCGCCGCCCCAGGATCCGCCCGTGGCCGGCGCGCCCGGCACCGCCGCCCCGTCGCAGGCCGCCGACGCCGTATCGCAGCCGACCGAGCGGCAGGTCGCGCCCGACGGTCCGGAAGGGATCGCCGACATCGTCGTCACCGCCGAGCGGCGGGAGACGAGCCTCCAGGAAACGCCGGTCGCCGTCACCGCGGTCACGTCGGGCGCGCTGGAGGCGCAGGGCGTGCGCAACCTGAACGAGCTCGGCTCGCTCGTCCCCAACCTCACCGCCACCACAGGGCCGCAGGGGTCGGCCGACGCCAACTTCTTCGTGCGCGGCGTGGGCCAGTTCGACTTCATCGCCACCAACGATCCCGGCGTCGGCGTCTATGTCGACGGCGTCTATCTCGGCCGCACGGTGGGCGCGCTGATCGACGCGTCCAACGTGGAGCGGGTGGAGGTGCTGCGCGGGCCGCAGGGCACGCTGTTCGGCCGCAACACGCTGGGCGGCGCGGTCAGCGTCACCAGCCGCGCGCCCGCGCTGGGCGAGCTGCAGAGCTTCGTCCGCGGCACCTATGGCAGCCGCGAGCGCTTCGAGGTGGATGGCAGCGTCAACCTGCCCTTGGGCGAGCAGGCGGCGCTGCGCGTCTCCGGCTTCGCGCGCGAGCAGGACGGCTGGGCGCGCCGCGCCTTCGACGGCGCGCGCTTCGGTCGCGTCGAGCGCTATGGCGGTCAGGCGGCGCTGTTCCTCCAGGCCACGCCCGAGCTCAGCTTCGACATCAAGGCCGATTACTCGAACGACCGCTCCAACTTGGCGCCGTCCGTGCTGCGCGCGTTCGCGCCGCTGCCCTTCTTTCCCGCCGACATCGGCGCGGACGTGCAGGGCGACGATTTCTACCGCATCTTCGCGTCCAACCAGACCGAGTCGCGCAACCGCATCTACGGCTTCTCCGCGACGATCGCCTATGAGATGGGCCCGGCGACGCTGAAGTCGATCAGCGCCTATCGCAACCTCGACGCTTTCTCGACGTCCGACCCCGACGGTACGGGCTATCGCCTCTATGATCAGGTCGTGCCCACGCGGCAGGACCAGTTCAGCCAGGAGCTCCAGCTCGCCGGCGAGACGCCGAACGGCCGGTTCGAGTACGTCGCGGGCCTCTATTATTTCAACGAGCGCGTGCGGCAGACGCTCGACTTGTGCTTCGCGCCGATCACGCCCAGGCCGGCCGCGCGGTTCAACCAGTGCAATTTCTGGTCGCAGAACAACGACCAGACCACGAACAGCTACGCCGCGTTCGGCCAGATGCGCCTGAACCTGACGGACCAGTTCTCCGTCACGCTGGGCGGCCGCTACACGGTGGAGGACAAGGAGAACGTCACCACCCAGCTCTTCGACTTCCGCCCCGCCGGCTTCTCGCCCGCGCCCGGCGTGGTCGTGCCGGGCTTCGTCGCGCCCATCGTCACCCGCCTCCCCGGCGAGCTCGACTTCGAGAAGTTCACGCCCAAGGTCGGCGCGGAGTGGAAGCCGAGCGACGACCTCCTGATATTCGCCTCCTACGCCGAAGGCTTCCGCTCCGGCGGCTTCAACGGACGCCTGGTCGTTCCCGCGCCCGCCATCCCCACCTACGAGCCCGACACCAACGAGGCGTTCGAGCTGGGCCTGAAGTCGGACCTGTTCGACCGCCGTCTGCGCTTCAACGTCACGGGCTTCTACTCCACCTACAAGGGCATCCAGCAGACGATCAGCGATCCTGTCGTCCAGTTCCGCGTCGCCAACGCGGGCGAAGCGCGGCTGTACGGCTTCGAGGCGGAAGTGACGGCGCTGCCCGTGAAGAGCCTGCTCATCAACGGCGCGCTCGGCTACACCAACAGCTCGTTCCGCCGCCGCGACGGCCAGAACGGACCGGTCGACCCGTCCACCGGCATCGCCTTCGGCAACCGCCTGCCCTTCGCGCCCGAATGGACGGCGAGCGGCGGCATCGAGTACGCGTTCGACCTCGGCGGCGGCAAGCTGACCCCGCGCGGCGACGTGCGCTACCAGAGCCGGACCTTCTTCTCGCCGTTCAACCTGCCGCTCGAGCAGCAGGAGGGCTACGCGCTCTTCTCCGCGCGCGTGACCTTCACCGACGCGTCCGACCGCTTCTCGATCGCGGTGTTCGGCGACAACCTGACCGACGAGGAATACTACACCTTCGGCCAGAACGCGCTGGGGGCGCAGGGCGTGGCGTACAGCTACCTGGGCCGCCCGCGCGAGTACGGCGTCACGGCCAGCCTGAAGTTCTGACGCGGAGGCGGGCTCGCGGCCGGTCGCCTGATCGCGCGGCCCGGCTCCACCTCGCCGGGCGCGGCGGTCGAGAACCGCATGCGAGCTTTTTCGCCGCTCCTCCGGCCATGCGCCGAGCGTCCCCCGAAGCGCGCCGTGATGCGAGCGGAACGAGGGCACCGGGCCGACTGCGTCCCCGAGCAGGCGGTCCGATCGACGCGACGGAGGAACTCCTGGGTCGCGGAGGGCGGTCGGCGTTCGGAAGACGAGCCTACATCCACCAATCCTCGGCGGAGTCCCTCATCAGCGCGGACGGCGACCCCTCGCCGGCGCGGTAGTGGAAGTAGGTCACGCCGTCGCGCACCGTGACGTGGTCGAGCGTGATCGACTCCAGCAGCGTCCCCGCGCCGTCGCGCAGGCGCACCGTCCCGAACGGGCTGTTCGGTCCCACCTCGCCGGCGTGCGCGGGATCGAAGAAGGCGTTGCCGTTGAGCTCCACCGTCCCGTCCACGAGCGCGATCAGCCCGTCGCCGTCGCCGTCGTACAGCTTGCTGGTGGTGACTAGGAGATCCTCGGACCCGAAGCGCTCGATCGTGTCCCGGCCCCAGTTCACGTCCAGGTCGGTGTCGAACAGGAACACGTCCTGCCTCTTGCCCGCCGCGTCCCCCGCCAAGGCGTCGTCGCCGAGCATGCCCTCCCGCATGCCCCGCAATCGAACGGCGGCGTCCGCATAGACCCAGTGCCCTTCGTCGTCCGAGCCCAGCAGGCGAAGGCGGGTCGGCCCGCCCGAGAAGCGCAGCGTGTCGACGCCCTTGTCGGGCCCGTCCAGGTCCAGCACGCCGTTCCGGCCGAAGGTGATCACGCCGTCGTCGTTGGCGTCGAAGATGCGCTCGTCGACGATAAGGATGTCGTTGCGTCCGAAGCCGGCGATCCTGTCCCTGCCCGTGGCCGTGCCCTCCACGTGGAAGCTGGACGGGCCCGGAAGGCCCGCGGCGGCGATCAGGTCGTCCGCCGCGGTGAAGCCTTCGACCAGGTCGCCGCTCAGCCGCTCGAAGATGAGGTAGGGATCGTCCGGCTCCGTCACGGGCAGCACGTCCACGAAGACGGGCGAGACGGGCGAGCCGTCCAGATCGGGGTCGTCGGCCTCCACCATGAACGAGATGCCCGCATCCTGCTCCGGATCGGCGTCGTCCGACACTTCGGCCTTCACCTCCTGCGACTTCGGGCCGTCGGGCGTGAACGTTAGCGTCACGGGCGCGCCGGCCCCCGCACCCAGGTCGAGCTTGTCCGTCGGCGTCAGCGTGATGGAGACGGGTCCGTCGAGATCCGCGTCGGGCGGGAGCGAGATCGTGAACGTGACCTCGCCGCCCGGCTCCGCCGCGCCGTCGCTCGGGACCACGGTGAAGGTCGGCTTGGCGAACGTCCTGAACGAACCCGTCTGGATCAGAAGCCCGCTGTCGAGGAACGCGTCGCGTCCGTCGCGCGCCTCGATCGTCAGCACGTTCTCGCCCGCGGCTAGGTCGCCAGAGATGCGCAGGACGCTCGTATAGGCGTCGGCGCGGATCACGTCGGCGAGCGGCCCCGTTCCGACGTCGTTGAACCGGACGTCGTCGTTCGGCGACAGCGCCAGCGACTTGATCGACAGGGCGTTGCCGTTGTTGAGGGCGCCGATCTCCACGCCGTTCAGCTTAATGGAGAAATGGTCGGTCAGATCCGATCCGTCGAACTCGGGCAGCTCCTCGGTGAACAGGACCACGTTCATCGCGAACGCGGTGTCGCCCGCCTTGGGCGTGAAGCGGTACGTCATCGCCGTCGCGTCGCCCCCCGGCCCTTCCGCGCCCAGGTCCGTGGACAGGTCGCCCGTGGGCTCGATCGTGTCGGAAGACACGTCGATCGAACCCGTCACCACCTCGCCCGATCCACCCGACTCGGCGATGTAGAGGTATAGGGGACCGTCGGCCGAGACGGGCTCGGTCAGGTCGAACCCGATCGAGCCTCCCTCGCCCAGCGTGAGCGTGCCTACGACGTCCGAACTGTCGTAAAACGGGCCGGCGAACAGGTCGAGGCGCACCCGCGCCTGGTCGACGAGCCCGTTCACGGACCCGGGCAGGTCCGCCAAGTACGGGAAGTTGCTGGGCGCCGGGCCCTGCGTTCCCGCCTGGTACGTCAGCGAGGCGTTGGAGAAGTCGAACACGTCCAGCCTGGGCAGGACCGTCGGATCGTCAAGGTTCAGGCCGTCCGCGTTCGCGATGAACTTGGTGCTGAGCGCGATCGCGCCGAGGTCGAAGCCGCTGGCGCTTCCCGCCGAGCCGCCGAGGCCCGATCCGCTGTCGGTCAGCTTGAGCGAACGGATGTCGACGTTCAGCCCGGTGAGGTCGGCGCGGAAGATGTCGTTCTCGCCGGTGCGGCCGATCTTCACGAAGGTGATCGGGATCGCGCCGATGTTGCTCCCGCCGCTCTGCGCGGTGTTCGGGCCGGGCAGGTCCTCCGCCACGCCGGTGGACAGGATGATCCCCTCGCCCAACCCGAACGGGTCGCCGGAGAAGGTGCCGAACGCCTCCGCGGCGCCCGACAGCGAAAGCGAGGTGGCGCTCGCCCCCGTGCCCGCGTCGAGCATCGCCTTGAGCGCGCCCGCATCGCTCTGCTGCGTCACGGTGAAGCCGGCGGCTTCGGCCTCCAGCGACGCGAAGGCCGCGGCCTCCGCGCCCTCGGGCGCGAGGAGGTCGGCGAGCGCATCGGCGCGGGCCCGGTCCGCCGCGAGCAGGGCGGCGAAGCCTTCGTCGGGCGCGGAGTCCCCGTCCACATAGACGAAGTCGGCGCTCTCCAGATCGAGGTCGAACACGCCCGTCACGAACGCGATCGGCTCGTCCCGGCCCGCATCGGGGCCGCCCGCGACGTTGCGGCCGTTGGCCAGGTAGATCCAGGTGCCCGCGCCCGTCGGGTCGACCTCGACGCGATAGTCGCCCGCCTCGCCCCATAGCTGGATGCGGTCGCCCTCGGTCCGATCGAAGTCGGCGATGATCGCGCGGTCGCCGAAGCCGGCGAAGGTCGGCTCGTCGGGCAAGCGCATGTGGAGCGCGCCGCCCGCCACGCCGACCACGAAGGTGTCGGCCCCCTCGCCACCGGTCAGCGTATCGGTCTCACGGAAGTCGTAGACGGGGCTGGACCGCGGGTCGCCGAGGCTCGCGCCCTGGAGCGTGTCGTCGCCCGCGCCGCCCTCCAACCAGTCGTCGCCCGTCTTGCCGAACAGCTGGTCGTCGCCGTCGCCGCCGCGCAATATGTCATCGCCCCCCATCGCCCCCGTCGGGGTGACGGGCAGCACGCCCAGGTCGAACGCGGCGTCCGTGCCCGCGATGACGTCGTCGCCGCCGCCGCCCAGGACCTCCAGCCGCTCGATGTTCGCGAAGCTGAGATCGTCGGACGCGTCGTTGGGCAGCGGTCGGGGGACACCGCTTTCGCCGTGGACGGCGACGTCGAGCGCGATGAACCGTCCGTTATTGGTGTAGACCGGCGCACGGGACGCGAAGGTCGCGAAGGGTCGTTCGACAAACAGCGAGATCGTGGCGTCCGTCGCCGAGATCAGCCGCTGGTCGGGGCCGAGCGACGAGTAGTCGAGCACCAGCACGTCGCCCGCCGCTTGGAAGGCCAGCGAGTCGGTTATCGAGTAGACGTTGACGAAGTCGCCCGACTCCTTGAAGGCGAGCCCGGCCGTGTTGAGCCCGCCGTCCACAAAGTCGCGGCCCAGGCCCGGCGTGATCCGGTCGTTCCCGTCGCCTGTTTCGAACTCGTTGTCCCGACGCCCGACCTGCGTCACACGATCGTCGCCGAACCCGGTGATCACCCTGTCCAACCACTCGAAGCGTCGCGCCGATCCGCCGGCGGTGAGGCGCAGGTTGACGCCGTTGAACTCGCCCGATCCGTCGCCGCCGGTGATCGTCACGTCCTCGTCCAGCGTCGGCAGGTACATGGACAAGGCGTCGATGCCTCGGTCGCCGCTGAGGAAGAAGGTAGGAGCCAGCACGAACGTGTCGACGATGATCGCCGCGGGAGCGACCGTCGCGTCGGGTGCGGGCGCGATGCCCTCCAGCAGCGACGTGTCGCCATAGACGACCCGGTCGTCGCCGCGCCCCGCCAGCACCAGGTCGGCGCCGCCGCCCGTGAGCACGATGTCGTTCCCGCCGCCGGTGACGATCCTGTCCGCATCGTCCCCGCCGCCGATCCTGTCGGCCGAGCGGGTGCCGGTGAAGTCCAGCCGCTCCACGCTCTCGACCTCCACCAGGTCGAAGTTGGTGGCCGGGTCGGGCGAGCGGCGCAGCGAACCCGCGGCGCCGAAGAGGATTCCGCCGAACACGCCGCCGGCCACGTCCGCCTCAGCGGTCGAATAGTCGACCCGAAGCGTGTCCACGCCCGCGCCGCCCTGGACGGACTCGACCACTGAGCGGCCCGAGATGTTGGGGTCGATGACGTTGTCCGCGTCGCTGCCCGTCAGCGTGTCGGCGTATCCGGAGCCGAGGATGTTCTCGACCCTGACGTCGGTGAAGAGGGTGCGGTAGCGGTCGCCCGTCGCCGTGCCGCCCGCGGCCGTGTTGGCGGCGAGGTCCACGGCGACGCCCGCGTTCGAGTCGGAATAGTCGACCCAGTCGATCCCTTCCCCGCCCTCCAGCAGGTCCGCGCCCGCGCCGCCCTGGAGCGTGTCGAACCCCGCCCCGCCGAACACGAGGTCGTCGCCGGCGCCGCCCTCCACGCGGTTGTAGCTGATGTCGCCCGTGAGCGTGTCGTCGAACGCGGAGCCGACCAGGTCGCTGAACCAGCTGACGCCCGGATTACCCGCGGACGTGGGGATCGCCATGACGATGCGGTCGGGGGCGGCGTCCGCGTTGAAGCTCCCGTCGCTGTTCTGCGTGCGCCCGAGGTTCACGGTCACCGCCGCGCCCGCGAAGGCGTAGCTCAGCCGGTCGCGCCCGAAACCGCCGTGGAGCAGGTCGCCGTCGCCGCGCGCGTACACCAGGTCGTCGCCGTCGCCCGCGAACAGCTCGTCCACGCCGCCGCGCCCGTCCAGCTCGTCGTCGCCCGATCCCGCGTCGAACTTGTTGTCGAGCCCGTTCCCGTACAGGCGATCGTCGAACACGGTCGCCTGCACCACCTCCAGGTTGAGGAGCCGGTCGCCCTGCGCGTCGCCGCCGAGCTGCGCGAAGCGCAGCATGTCGATGTCCACGCCCGCCCAGGAGAAGATGTAGGTGGTCGCGTCCTCCAGCGCCCCACCGTCCATGTAGTCGGTGCCCGCCGACCCCTGGAGGAAGTCCTGGCCCGCGCCGCCGAACAGCCAGTCGCTCCCCGCGCCGCCCTCCAGATAGGTGTTGAAGCCGACCTTGCGCGCGTCGATCCAGTCGCGGAAGTCGGTGCCGACGATGTTCTCCACGTCGCGCAGGACGTCGCCGTTCGCCTCGCCGCCCGATCCGGCGAACTCCCCGGCGTTCAGCATGATCGTGACACCCACCCCCACGTCCCGGTTCGCCTGGCTGTAGTCGACGGTGTCGACACCCGCGCCGCCGTCCAGCGTGTCGCCGCCCTTGCCGCCGGACAGCTCGTCGTCCTCGGTCCCGCCCGAAAGCCGGTCCGCGCCGTCGCCGCCGCGCAGCACGTCGTCGCCCGCCTCGCCGTTCAGCACGTCGTCGCCCGCGCCGCCGGCCAGGTAATCCTCGCCGTTGCCCGCGTTCACCTCCGCGCGGACGCCCACCGCGCCCTGGATGTCGAGCCGGTCCGCGCCGTCCTTGAAGTTCGCCCGGATCACGCCGGACGCGTCCACGCGCTGCGTCACGCCGAACGCCACGATGTCGAGCTTGCCGGGCACGGGCGTGCTGGTCGACCCGTTCACCCCCTCGTTCGTGACGTCGCGGGCGAGCGCGATGACGTAGCCCTCGTTGGCGCTCTCGTTCTCCGGCGTCTCGGGGTCGTCGACGTTGGCGACGTTCTTGGCCTCGCCCGTCTCCCGGTCGGGCACCTTGCGCAAAGCCGCGCGGTCGCCGACGTTGAGCAGGATCTCGGGCCCCGAGACGGTCGCCAGCCCCGGCGCTTCGGGCGTCGGCGTCACCGTCGGCGGCGGGCATTCGAAGATGTCGAAGTCGGCGATCTTCTGCTCGGCCAGCGGCACCTTCTTCTTTACGCTGAACGGGCCGAAGCCGATCTTGAAGTTGAGATAGACGGATACACCCGCCTGCCCGCTGATGGGCGAGAAGATGCAGCCCAGCCCGTCTTCGCCGGGGCGGAACTTGCCGTCGCCGTCCTGATCCTCGAAATACGCCGCGAGCCCGAAGTCGAAGCTCGCGCGCACCGTCACGCTGCCGAAGCCGAAGCCCAGGCCCGCGCCGCCGAACAGGCTGGTGTTCAGCTGGCCCACCGGTTCGTAATCGGGCACCGCGGGATCCGGCGTCGGATTGGCGGGTGTGGCGAAATAGAAGCCGTCGGCGAGCTTGCCCGTGACGAGCCCCCGGCTGTCGTAACCCACGTCGGCGTTGATCCGCGCGCGGAGGTCGCCGCCCAGTTCGAAGCCGAGCGGGCCGAGGACGGGGAAGAACTGGCTGAACTCCGCGCCGAGCTCGAGCGTCGGGATGTCGAACTCGACCAGGTCCACCGTCTCGTTCGTCAGCAGCAGCTTGAGCACGTCCGCCGGATTCTCGAGCAGGCCGAAGGTGAAGCCCTTGCTCGGACCCACCGTCGCCGCGCTGAGCGCCGCGAGCGCCGCCGCGTCGTCAAAATCGGTCAGATACGCCTTCACCTCGGGCGGCAGGATGTCGTCGGAGATGGCGGCCAGCTTGCCCTTGAGCGCCGCCAGGATCGCCGCGGGATCGTTGTCGGGGATCAGCATCCCGTCCGCCGCGCGCGTGCCGCCGCCGATCTCGATGCTGCCCAGGCCTTCCAGCGCCGCCGCCTTGCGCAGCACGTCGATGATCGCGAGGACCTGATAGACGGGGCCGATGAACTGCTTGCTGGCGGGGGACATGCCCACCGCCAGGTCGCCGAGCTGGACGATCCCGTTGCCGGTCCCGTCGATGTCGCCCACCTGGTCGAACTTGTGCTTCAGGCCGGGGATGATCTGGGCGATGTCGTTGAGCACGGGCACGGGCGCGACCGCGATGTCCACGATCGTGCCCAGCGCGCCCGCGTTGAACAGGTCGCCCACCTTGAGCGCGGAGTTGCCGATGATGTCGAAATAGGTGGAGAGGTCGAGCGTCACTTCCGACACAGACACGGCCGGCGCGCCGAAGCCGTCGCCGTCCACGGGGAAGTCGACCGTGAGCCGGCCGTCGATGTCGGGAAGGATGCCCGCCAGGACGTCACCCGCGAACCGCACGTCCAGCCGCGCCGCCGCGGTGAGCGCGGGATCGACGCCGAACGCGCCGGCGGGCGTCTTGTCGATGTCGAGCGCGAACTCGACGTCCAGCTCGGGCGCCGTGGGGTCGACGTCGGAGAGCTTGACCGTGACCACGCCGAGCTTGGCCTCGACGTCCGTCAAGGACAGGTCGGCCTCGACGTTCACCACCAGCTCGGGCTCCGTCTGCTCCTCCAGGCTGAGCGAGCCGTCGGCCGCGATGCGCAGGTCGGCGTCCAGCGTCGCGGAGATGGTCGCGCCCGTCGTCACCTCGAGTTCGAGAAAGCCGAGCGCGGCGTCCTCGGCGAGCGCCGCGTCGCCCGTCTCGACCGTCACGTCGCGCGTGAACGACAGCCGCAGGTCGCCGCCGTCCTCGAACGCGTCCACGCCGGGCAGCGCCAGCGCGTCGATCGCGTCCGCCGCCGATTGGGCGAAGTCGGGAGCCGCCTCGTCGAGCGACCCGATCGCCGCCAGGATCTGGTCGCGCAGGTCCTCGAACGCGCCTCCCACCGCGTCCGCGCCCGGCAGCGAGCCCACGGGGCCGAGTAGGGGAAGCGCCTTGCTCCCGATCTCGTTCGCGATGCTGGTGGCGATCGTGTCGAAAAAGGCGTTGAGCGAGTTCTGGAGCTGCGTCTTGGTCAACGGCATCTACGGTCCCCTTTTATCGTCGAGACCGTATTCCTTCGGCGGTGGGGGCGGCTCGCGTCGCTTGACCGATGCGTCAAGACAGCACGCAAGCATCCGAGCCACGACGAGCGGATCGGTCTTACGCTGACTGCGGTTGGTTGATCGTTCTGCGGAGTTCGCGTCGGCTCCGTATGCCGACATTCATACCTGTGCTCGTCTTGAGCGTATTGGATGAATTCGACCGAGGATCGGAACTACTTGCGAAGGTCGCCGGAGTGTTGCGCCTGCAGGCGCTTCAGCCGTGTCCTCTGTCTATCGGGGCAGAACTTTCCATACGAAGGATCGGAAGCCGCTCGCGCCTGCCTTCCCGTAATCATCGCCACCGCTGGAAATCGGCGCTCTCAAGCTGCACGGCGGCGGATGGAACGCCTCCTCACATATCGGGTTCGGCGTCTATGCCCCCAGCATGTCCCGGACCGCCAGGATCGCCTGGGTGCGGTTGAGCACGCCCAGCTTGCGGAAGATGGCGCTCAGATGCGCTTTCACCGTCGCTTCCGTTATGTCGAGCTCGCCCGCGATCTGCTTGTTCAGCCGTCCGTCGGCCAGCGCGAACAGGACGCGGCGCTGCGCCGCGGACAGGCTCTCGATCCGGTCGCGCATGTCGCGAAGCATCGCGTCGTTCTCCGCGTCCGCGCGGAAGCAGGTCCCGCCGGCCACCATGGCGTCGGGGGCGTCGACGGCCGTCGTGGCGCCTCGATGCGCGTGCCAGCCCGTCGCAGCTCCACCGCTACGTCGCGCGCATCGACCCGGATCAGCCCACGCCGCCCGCGGGTCAATATCAGGACACGATCAGCGTGGTGATCAGCTTCTGACGTGCTCCGTCAGAACGCCGCGGTCAGGCTGACCACCACCGTCGCGTCGGCGATCGAACCGGCGCCGTCCTGCCCTTTGGAGAAGCTGGGCTGGAGGTACGCCGCCTCGTTCCGCGAGATATCGGTGTCGACATAGGCCACGCCCAAGGTCAGGTTGCGCCAGACGGTGTCCACGCCCAGCAGCCAGTCCCAATATTCACCCGTGGGCGTGACGGAGGTGGCGTTGGGGCCGAGGCCGCGATTGCCTTCCGAATAGCCGATGTGCCCTTTCAGCGTGAACGGCGTGCCGGAGAGCCCGGCCACCGCGTCGCCGAAGACGTACAGATTGTCCTCCTTGTCGCCCTCGTCGTTGTAGACGCCCGCGGCCGCGTCCGCGCCCGTGAAATAGTAGCGCCCGAGCGCCTGCTGCGGCGGGGCGTACGCGATGCCCGCGGTCAGCGTCAGCGGCCCCTGCGTGCCGGACAGCTTGACATAGGGCTCGAAGAAGTCGGTCTCGTCCGCGCCGCCGGGATACATATAATAGGTGACGCCGAGGTCGAGCGTGACGTTCGGGGACGGCTGGAACTTGTAGCCTGCGATCAGGTCGAGCTCGAGATTGGCGCCGCCGAACGTGCCCCATCCGCTGAGGTTCGACCCCCAGAAGCCGGCGTAGAGCCCGCTCTCGTGGGCAAGCGTCGCGCCGGCCTGGAGCGCCAGCTCCTCGTCCGATTGCGACACGCCGCGGAAGCGGTAGTCGGACACCAGCGCCGCGGAGCCGGTGATCGTCACCGCCGGCGGCGGCGCGGTCTCGTCGGGGGGCGACGGCGTCGCACCGGGCGGCGCCGCCGCGTCCTGGGCATAAGCGGGCGCTGCGGCGAGCAGCAGGGCGGTGATCAACGAAGACGTGCGCATTTCTGTCCCCTCGGGTTCGGGTGATGGCGACGTCCTGCCTGCGGTGACCGGACCCTCCTCGTGCCGGGCGGGTCGGCGGTCCTTCCATTCGATCGTGCGGTGGTCCGTGCTGCGGGGGAAAGGGACCGACGGGCGCGCCCGCCGGCCAGGTCGTCTCGCGCAGGCGGACCTCGTCAAAAATTGTAGGCGCGCTCCCCATGCTCCGAGAGGTCGAGCCCCTCGCGTTGCGCCTCGTCGCTGGCGCACAGCCCCACCATTTTGTCGATGACGAAGTAGAGGATCGCGGACACGACGCCCGACCAGACCAAGGTCAGCAGCACCGCGCGGGCCTGCGCCCAGAGCTGCGTGGCGTAACCGGGAAAGGCGAACTGGGCGGTGCCGGGCTGCGCGGCGTAGTCGGCGATCCCCTGCCCGCCCAGCGCCGGGTCGACCAGGATGCCCGTCGCCAGCGCGCCGACGATGCCGCCCACGCAATGGACGCCGAACACGTCGAGCGAGTCGTCGTAGCCGAAGCGCGGCTTGAGCCTGGCCACGAACAGGTAGCAGATCGGTGAGACGATCAGGCCGAGGATGATCGACCCCATCGGGCCCGCGAAGCCCGAGGCGGGCGTCACCGCGACGAGCCCCGCGACCGCGCCGGTGACCGCGCCGAGCATCGACGGCTTGCCGTGCACCGCCTGCTCCACGAGCATCCAGGACAGCGCCGCCGCCGCCGTCGCCACGAAGGTGTTGATGAAGGCCACCGCGGCGACGCCGTTCGCCTCGAGGTTGGAGCCGGCGTTGAAGCCGAACCAGCCGATCCAGAGGAGCGACGCGCCGATCATCGTCATCACGAGCGAGTGCGGCGGCATCGGCTCGCGCGGGTAGCCCACGCGGCGGCCGAGCATGATCGCGCCGACCAGCCCGGCGACGCCGGCGTTGATGTGCACCACCGTCCCGCCCGCGAAGTCGAGCGCGCCGAGCTGGAAGATGTAGCCCGCATGGCCCGACGCGGTGGCGAGCGCGTCGCCGCCCGCCAACGCCGCGTTGGCGATCGCGTCCGGGCCGTCCCAGTACCAGACCATGTGCGCGATCGGGAAATAGACGAGCGTCAGCCAGAGCACGGTGAAGAGCATCAGCCCCGTGAACTTCACCCGCTCCGCGAACGCGCCCACGATCAGCGCGGGCGTGATGCAGGCGAACGTCATCTGGAAGCAGACATAGACGAGCTCGGGCAGGTACGCCCCGTTGGAGAAGGTCGCGACCTGCGTCGTCGCATCCACGCCGCGCAGGAACGCCTTGGACAGGCCGCCGACGAACGCGCTCCCTTCGGTGAAGGCGAGGCTGTAGCCCCAGCTCACCCAGACGAGCGCGGCGACGCTGACGATCGCGAAGACCTGCATCAGGACCGACAGCATGTTCTTGGTCCGGACCAGCCCGCCATAGAAGAGCGCGAGGCCCGGCACCGACATCATCAGCACCAGCGCCGAGGAGACGAGCATCCAGGCAGTGTCGCCCTTGTCGATCGTCGGCGAGGGGACGGGTTGAGGGGCCGGCGTCTGCGCGAACGCGGCGCCAGCCGCCAAGGTGGCCAATAGCGCGGCGGCGCCAAGTCTCAGCTTCATCGAGTTCCCCTCTGCTCTAGATGGCGGCGTCGCCCGTTTCCCCGGTCCGGATGCGGATCGCCTGCTCGACGGGCACGACGAAGATCTTGCCGTCACCGATGCCGCCCGTGTTCGCGGCGACCTGGATCGCCTCCACGACGCGCGCGGCGAGCGCGTCGGGGCAGACGACCTCGATCTTGGTCTTGGGCACGAGCGAGCTGGCGTATTCGGCGCCGCGATAGAATTCGCGCTGACCTTTCTGCCGGCCCATACCCTGGACCTCGGTCACGGTCAGGCCGGACACGCCGACCTCCGTGAGCGCGTCGCGCACCTCGTCTATCTTAAACGGTCGTATGAAGGCCGTGACGAGTTTCATTCGTGCACTCCCGGCATTCTTGACGACTGGAATGTTTCTTAACCGTCATCATACCGTCAAGTGCATTGTGCGACTGCGAACATCAGCTTTTTGCAATCGCGAACACGATCATGCTGCACGGCAGCATAGCGGGAGAGGCGAAGTTCACATGTTCCTCCCCCGTCGGGGGAGGATAGGTGCGATGTGCCGTGTCCGTTCAGTTCCGCGCGCGGTCCACCAGCTTGCCCTTGCCGATCCACGGCATCATCGCGCGCAACTCCGCGCCGACCTTCTCGATCGGGTGCTCGGCCGCCATTTTGCGCGACGCCTTCAGCTCAGGGGCGCCCGCGCGCATGTCGGTGATGAAGTCGCGCACGAAGCGGCCGCGCTGGATGTCGTGGAGGACGCGCTTCATCTCGGCCTTGGTCTCCGCGGTGACGATGCGCGGACCTGTAGCAATGTCGCCGTATTCGGCGGTGTTGGAGACCGAGTAGCGCATGTTGGCGATCCCGCCCTCGTAGAGCAGGTCGACGATCAGCTTCACCTCGTGCAGGCACTCGAAATACGCCATCTCCGGCGCATAGCCGGCCTCCGTCAGCGTCTCGAAGCCGGCCATGATCAGATGCGTCAGGCCGCCGCACAGCACCGCCTGCTCGCCGAACAGGTCGGTCTCGCACTCCTCGCGGAACGTCGTCTCGATGATGCCGGAGCGCCCGCCGCCGACCGCCGAAGCGTAGCTGAGCGCGAGCGCCTTGGCGTAGCCGTTGCCGCGCTCCGCGCCCGTCGCCTCCTGCGCCACCGCGAGCAGGCAGGGCACGCCCCCGCCGCGCTGATACTCGGAGCGCACGGTGTGGCCCGGCCCTTTAGGCGCGACCATGAACACGTCGAGGTCGGGGCGCGGTTCGATCAGCCCGAAATGGACGTTGAGCCCGTGCGCGAAGGCGAGCGCGCTGCCGGGGCGCATGTTGGGCTGGAGGTCGGCCGACCAGATCGCCGCCTGCGCCTCGTCGGGCGCGAGCACCATGACGAGGTCTGCCCAGGCCGCCGCGTCGGCGTTGGCCATGACGCGAAAGCCCGCGCCCTCCGCCTTGCCCGCGCTCGCCGAGCCGGGGCGGAGCGCCACCGCCACCTCCGACACGCCGCTGTCGCGCAGATTGGCCGCGTGCGCGTGTCCCTGGCTGCCATAGCCGAGGATCGCGACCTTCTTGCTCCGGATCAGCTCCAGGTCGGCGTCCTGATCATAGTAAACTCGCATTATATCGCTCCTGTTTGGGTCAGCGCTGCGCGCCGCGGCGGATGGAGAGGACGCCCGTGCGCGACACTTCGACGAGGCCGAGCGGGCGCATCAGCTCCTCGAAGCTGTCGATCTTAGACGGCGCGCCCGTGATCTCGAAGATGAAGCTCTCGAGGCCGGTGTCGATCACCTTGGACCGGAAGATCTCGGCGACGCGCAGCGCCTCGACGCGCTCGGTCCCCGTACCCCGCACCTTGACCAGCGCCAGCTCGCGCTCGACGCCCAGCGGGTCGCGGCCGATGTCGGACACGGCGCGCACCGCCACCATCTTCTCTAGCTGCGCGTAGATCTGGGCGAGGATCGGCGCGGTTCCGCGGCTGACGATCGTCACGCGCGACAGGTGCTCGGCGTGATCGGTCTCGGCGACCGTCAGCGACTCGATGTTGTAGCCGCGCGCCGCGAACAGGCCGACCAAGCGGTGCAGCACGCCGGGCTCGTTGTCGACGAGCACCGAGAAGGTCGCGCGGCGTTCCTCGCCTTCATACTGCATCAGACGAGCCGCCGCCCGGCGTCGTCGATCACCGTGCCGATATCCTCCGCCGCCGCCACGTCGCCCAAGAGCATGTCGTTGTGCGCGCGGCCCGACGGGATCATGGGGAAGCAGTTCTCGTCCTTCACCACGCGGCAGTCGAGCAGCACGGGGCCGGGCGTGTCGATCATCGCGCGGATGGCGGCGTCGAGCGCGTCCGGGTGGTCGACGCGCAGGCCCGTCGCGCCATACGCCTCGGCGAGCTTGACGAAGTCGGGCAGGCTCTCCGAATAGCTGTGGGCGTAGCGCTCGCCGTGGAGCAGCTGCTGCCATTGGCGGACCATGCCCATCCACTCGTTGTTGAGGATCATCACCTTGACGGGCGCGCGGTACTGCACGGCTGTCGAGAGCTCCTGGATGCACATCTGGATCGACGCCTCGCCGGCCACGTCGATGACGAGCGCGTCCGGATGCGCGAGCTGGACGCCGATCGCGGCGGGGAGGCCGTAGCCCATCGTGCCGAGCCCGCCCGAGGTCATCCAGCGGTTAGGCTCGTCGAACCGGAGGAACTGCGCCGCCCACATCTGATGCTGGCCGACCTCCGTCGTGATGTAGCGGTCGCGCCCGCGGGTCAGCGCCTCCAGACGCTCGATCGCGTATTGCGGTTTGATGCGGTCGGCTGACGGCGCGTAGCTGAAGCAGCGCCGCGCGCGCCAGCCGTCGATCCGCTTCCACCAGTCCGCGATCTGCGCCGCCTGGTTGCAGCGCGGCCGCGCGCGCCAGACCTCCAGCATCGCCTGGAGCGCGCGCCCCGCGTCGGCGACGATGCCGATCTCCGCGGGCACGATCTTGCCGATCGAGCTCGGGTCGATGTCGATGTGGATCTTCTTGGACCCGGGTGAAAAGGCGTCGACGCGCCCCGTCACCCGGTCGTCGAAACGCGCGCCGACGCACACCATCACGTCGCAGTCGTGCATGGCGTGGTTCGCCTCGTACGACCCGTGCATGCCGAGCATGCCGAGCCATTGCGGGTCGCTCGCCGGAAACGCGCCCAGGCCCATCAGCGTGGAGGTGACGGGGGCGCCGACGGCGCGGGCCAGAGCGGTCAGCGCCTGCGCGGCGTCCGGCCCGGCGTTGATGACGCCGCCGCCCGTGTAGAAGACGGGGCGTTCGGCGGCGGCGATCAGCTCGACGGCGCGGATGATGGCGGCGCGGTCGGGCTCGACGCGCGGACGGTAGCGGCGGCCGTGGTCGGCGCTCGGCCCGGCGTAGCTCGCTTGGCCGAACTGCACATCCTTGGGTATGTCGACGAGCACCGGGCCCGGCCGGCCGCTGGTGGCGATGTGGAACGCCTCGTGCAGCGCGGGGGCGAGGTCCTCGGTGCGGCGCACCAGCATGTTGTGCTTGGTGCAGGAGCGCGTGATACCGACCGTGTCGCACTCCTGGAACGCGTCGGAGCCGATCAGGTGCGTGGGCACCTGCCCCGTCAGCACCACCATCGGGATCGAGTCCATCAGCGCGTCAACGATGCCGGTGACCGCGTTGGTGGCACCCGGCCCGCTCGTCACCAGCACCACGCCGGGCTTGCCCGTCGAGCGGGCATAGCCCTCCGCCGCGTGCGTCGCGCCCTGCTCGTGGCGGACCAGCACGTGGCGCAGGCGCGGCTCGTGGAACAGCGCGTCGTAGATCGGCAGCACCGCGCCGCCCGGATAGCCGAACACCGTGTCCACGCCTGCGTCGAGGAGAGCGCGCACGACGATCTCGGCGCCGGTGATCGGTGGGGCTGCGGCGTCGGTTTTGGTCAGGGGGGCGAGGTGCATCGTCGGGTCCATTTCGCGGGCCAAGAAAAAGGCTCCCGAAGGAGCCTGTATCGCGACCGCCGTCCGGGTGATCAGGAGATCACTCGTCGGGGGCCGCTCCGGTAATTACGAGAAGAGTGCGCAAGATTGTTTCCTGTCCAGTGCTGGAAACGCAATTACACGTCGAGTTTAGCAGGTCAACCCTGCTTCTTCTTTCTTCGTCACCCCGGACTTGTTCCGGGGTCCATCGTCCTGCGCGCATCCCCGTACGAGGGCGTGCACCGCCGCTCATTCTACGCCCATAGGCGGTTCGCCTGGGCGGCGATGGACCCCGGAACAAGTCCGGGGTGACGAGGAGCGCTTAGGGCCGCCGTTGAAGCTGCCCCACGTCGCGCACCGCGCCGCGGGCCGCGCTGGTCGTCATGGCGGCGTAGGCCTGGAGCGAGGGCGGCACCGCGCGGTCGCGCTTGGCGGGCGTGTAGGCGGCGGGGCCCCTCGCCTGCTGCGCCGCGCGTCGCCGATCGAGCTCCGCGTCGGGAACGACGAGCCGGATCGAGCGACCGGGGATGTCGATCTCGACCAGGTCGCCCGTCTCGACCAGCGCGATCGCGCCGCCCTCCGCCGCCTCGGGCGAGACGTGGCCGATCGACAGGCCGGACGTGCCGCCGGAAAAACGACCGTCGGTCACCAGCGCGCAGGCCGCGCCCAGGCCGCGCGCCTTCAGGTAGCTGGTCGGGTAGAGCATCTCCTGCATCCCCGGCCCGCCGCGCGGGCCTTCGTAGCGGATGACGACCACCTCGCCCGCGACCACCTGGCCGGTCAGGATGCCGGTCACCGCCGCGTCCTGGCTCTCGAATACGCGCGCCGGACCGGCGAAGCGCAGGATCGACTCGTCCACCCCCGCGGTCTTCACGATAGAGCCGTCGGCGGCGAGGTTGCCCGTCAGAACCGCGAGCCCGCCATCCTCTGAAAACGGGTGCTCGACGCTGCGGATCACGCCGGCCTCGCGGTCTAGGTCGAGCTCCGCCCAGCGCCGCGATTGCGAGAACGCCGTCTGCGTCGGCACGCCGCCGGGCGCCGCGCGATAGAGCTCGGCCACCGCCT
Organism: Sphingomonas lenta; assembly: GCF_002288825.1. GTDB lineage: Bacteria > Pseudomonadota > Alphaproteobacteria > Sphingomonadales > Sphingomonadaceae > Sphingomonas > Sphingomonas lenta. The sequence continues at coordinate 299,790 of NZ_NSLI01000005.1, read as the reverse complement.
CGCTGTTCGTCTGTCGCACGTCCCAGCGACGGATCGCCTCGCCCATGCTGCCCGCGTGCACGGTCGGCACCTGGTCACAAATCAGGCCGCCGCGGTCGAGCTCGCCCAGGATCGCCATGACGCCGCCCGCGCGGTGGACATCCTCCATGTGCACGTCGCTCTTCGCAGGCGCGACCTTGCACAGCACGGGCACCCGCCTGGACAGCCGGTCGATGTCGCCCATGGTGAAGTCCACGCCCGCCTCGTGCGCGGCGGCGAGCAGGTGAAGCACGGTGTTGGTCGACCCGCCCATCGCGATGTCGAGCGTCATCGCGTTCTCGAACGCTTCGAACGTCGCGATCGAGCGCGGCAGCGCGGCCGCGTCGTCGCGCGCGTACCAGCGCTCGCAGAGATCGACCACGAGCCGCCCCGCCTCGCGGAACAGCATCTCGCGGTCGGCGTGCGTCGCCAGCACCGATCCGTTGCCGGGCAGCGACAGCCCCAGCGCCTCGGTCAGGCAGTTCATCGAATTGGCGGTGAACATGCCCGAGCACGACCCGCAGGTCGGGCAGGCGGCGCGCTCGATCGCCTGCACCTCCTCCTCGGCGACCGCGTCGTCCGCGGCCGCGACCATCGCGTCGACCAGGTCGAGCGCGTGCGTTTTGCCCCGGAGCACGACTTTGCCCGCCTCCATCGGCCCGCCGGAGACGAACACGGCGGGGATGTTGAGCCGGAGCGCCGCCATGAGCATGCCCGGCGTGATCTTGTCGCAGTTGGAGATGCACACCAGCGCGTCGGCGCAATGGGCGTTGGCCATATACTCGACGCTGTCGGCGATCAGCTCGCGCGACGGCAGGCTGTAGAGCATGCCCGCGTGACCCATGGCGATGCCGTCGTCAACCGCGATGGTGTTGAACTCCTTGGCGACGCCGCCCGCGCGCTCGATCTCGCGTGCGACGAGCTGACCCAGGTCCTTCAGGTGGACGTGCCCCGGCACGAACTGCGTGAAGCTGTTGGCGACCGCGACGATCGGCTTGCCGAAGTCCTCGTCGCGCATCCCCGTCGCGCGCCAGAGGCCGCGCGCGCCCGCCATGTTGCGGCCGTGGGTGGTCGTGCGGGATCGTAGCGCGGGCATATCGCCCCTATGCGCCGAACCGCACCGCTGAAACAACCCTACTTTCTATACGCCTTAGGCACATACTTAGTTTCATCTGAGACTTACGTTCGGAAACTCTGTTGCCAAGCGGACGTCTTGATGTATGTAGCGCGCCATGATCCGCGTTCCGGCTCCGCTCCTGCGACTTATCCGCCCCTGAGCGGCATCGCGCCCTGACGCTGGGGCTCGCGGGCCGCGCAGGGGAGACCAGCCGGCCTTTTCACAACGCGAGCAGTTTTCATGACCGTGCACCACCCGAGCTTCGGCCGCGTCGCGCCCGACCGCGTCATCATCTTCGACACCACCTTGCGCGACGGCGAGCAGTCGCCCGGCTTCTCTATGACCGCCGCCGAGAAGCTCCGCATGGCGCACGCGCTGGCGAGCCTGGGCGTCGACGTTATGGAGGCGGGCTTCCCCGTCGCCTCGCCCGACGACTTCGCCGCCGTCCACACGATCGCGAGCGAGGTGCGGGGCCCCGTGATCTGCGCCCTCGCCCGCGCCGCCCGCGACGACATCACCCGCGCCGGCCAGGCGGTGCGCCCCGCCGAACGGCGGCGCATCCACACCTTCATCTCGACGAGCCCGCTCCATATGGAGCACAAGTTGCGCATGACGCCGGACGCGGTGCTCGACGCGATCACCGCTTCCGTGTCGCTCGCGCGCGACATGACGGACGACGTGGAATGGTCCGCGGAGGACGCCACGCGCACCGAGCCCGAGTTCCTCCGCCGCGCCGTCGAGCGCGCGATCCGGGCGGGCGCGACCACGATCAACCTGCCCGACACCGTCGGCTACGCTACGCCGGAGGACATGGCGCGCATGTTCGCCGACGTGCGCGGGAACGTGCCCGACGCCGACGGCGTGATCCTGTCGACGCACAACCATAACGACCTGGGGCTCGCCGTCGCCAACGCGCTGGCGGCCGTCGCCGCCGGCGCGCGCCAGATCGAATGCACGGTGAACGGCATCGGCGAGCGCGCGGGCAACGCCGCCTTGGAGGAGGTGGTGATGGCGATCCGCACGCGCCCCGACGCCAACCCCTACTCGAACGGCATCCGTACGGAGGAGATCGTCAGGACCTCGCGCCTGCTCGCCACCGTGACCGGCTTCGACGTCCAGCCCAACAAGGCGATCGTCGGCCGCAACGCCTTCGCGCACGAGAGCGGCATCCACCAGGACGGCATGCTCAAGGACAAGCGGAGCTACGAGATCATGACGCCGGAGAGCGTCGGCTGGACGCGCTCCAACCTGGTGCTCGGCAAGCATTCCGGCCGCGCCGCCTTCCGCGCCAAGCTCGCCGAGCTCGGCTATGGCGACATCGGCGACAACCGCCTGACCGACGCGTTCCGCCGCTTCAAGGAGCTGGCCGACCGCAAGAAGGTCGTGTTCGAGGAGGACCTGGTCGCGCTCGTGGACGACGAGGTGGTCCGCGACCATGAGCGAATCCGGTTCGTCGAGATCGCCGTCTCGTCGAGCAGCCGCGGCCCGGCGCGCGCCGAGGTCGAGCTGATGGTCGACGGCGAGCGCAAGGCCGCGACCGCCACCGGCGACGGCCCGGTGGACGCCAGCTTCAACGCGGTGCGCGCGGTCTGCCCGCACGCGGCCGAGCTCACGCTCTACTCGGTGGGCGCGATCACTGGCGGGTCGGACGCGCAGGCGCGTACCACCGTGCGCCTGGAGGAGGACGGCCGCTCGGTCGACGGCCAAGGCGCGGACACCGACACCGTAGTCTCGGCGGTGCGCGCCTATGTGCACGCGCTCAACAAGCTGCTCGTGAAGCGCGAGCGTCAGGCCCCGCCCCCAACTCAGGCCGGAGTGGTGAACGCGTGATGCCCCGGACGCTCTACGATAAGCTGTTCGACGCGCACGTTGTCGACACGCTGCCCGACGGCACCGCGGTCCTCTACATCGACCGCCACCTCGTCCACGAAGTGACGAGCCCTCAGGCGTTCGAGGGCCTGCGCGCCGCCGGCAGGCGCGTGCGCCGTCCAGACCTGACCTTCGCAGTCCCCGACCATAACGTCCCGACCACCGGGCGCGGAGAGCCGGTCGCCGAGCCGAAGAGCGCGCTCCAGCTCGCCACGCTTGAGGAGAATGTCCGCGAGTTCGGCGTGCCCTATATCCCCCTCACCGACGAGCGGCAGGGCATCGTCCACGTCGTCGGCCCCGAGCAGGGCTTGAGTCTGCCCGGTCTGACGATCGTCTGCGGCGACAGCCACACTTCGACGCACGGCGCGTTCGGCGCGCTCGCCTTCGGCATCGGCACCTCGGAGGTCGAGCACGTCCTCGCCACCCAGACGCTGCTCCAGCGTCGCGCCAAGACGATGCGCGTGACGTGCCGCGGCTGCCTCCGCCCCGGCGTATCGGCCAAGGACCTGGCGCTCGCAATCATCGCGCGGATCGGCACGGCGGGCGCGACGGGCCACGCGCTCGAATATGCCGGCGAGGCGGTGGAAGCGCTGAACATGGCCGGGCGCATGACGCTGTGCAACCTCGCCATCGAGGCCGGCGCGCGCGCCGGAATGATCGCGCCCGACGAGACGACCTTCGCCTACTGCCGCGGCCGCCCGTACGCGCCGAAGGGTGCCGACTGGGACGCCGCGGTCGCCTATTGGCGCACGCTGCCCAGCGACCCAGACGCGGCGTTCGACCGCGAGCTGGAGATCGACGCCGCAGCGGTCCGTCCCATGGTCACCTGGGGCACTAGCCCCGAGGCGGCGGTTCCGATCAACGGCGCCGCGCCCGACCCGGCGAGCGTGCCCGACGAGGTCACCGCCGCGCAGATACGCCGCGCGCTCGACTATATGGGCCTCGCCCCCGGCCAGCGGCTCGCCGACACGCCCGTGGACGCCGTGTTCATCGGCTCGTGCACCAACGCCCGCATCGAGGACATCCGCGAGGCCGCTCGCGTCGCGCGGGGCCGCCGCGTCGCGGACGGCGTGCGCGCGCTGGTCGTCCCCGGCTCCGGCCTGGTGAAGCGCCAGGCGGAGGAGGAAGGGCTGGCCCGCATCCTGACGCAAGCGGGTTTCGAGTGGCGCGACGCGGGCTGCTCCATGTGCCTCGGCATGAACCCCGACAAGCTGGGGCCCGGCCAGCGCTGCGCCTCCACGTCCAACCGCAACTTCGAGGGCCGCCAGGGGCCGGGCGGGCGGACGCACCTCGTCTCCCCTGCGCTCGCCGCCGCCGCCGCGGTCGCGGGCCGCTTTGTGGACCCGGCCGAACTGGAGGACGCGGCATGACCCCCTTCACCACGCTGACTGGCGTCGCGGTGCCCTTGCGCGCCGCGAACGTCGACACCGACCAGATCATCCCCGCGCGCTTCCTCAAAACGATCAAGCGCACGGGGCTCGGCCGGCACCTCTTCGCGGACCTCCGCCGCGACCCCGACTTCGTGCTCAACCGGCCCGAATATGCGGGTGCGCAGATCCTGATCGCGGGCGAGAACGTCGGCTGCGGCTCGTCGCGCGAGCATGCGAGCTGGGCGCTCATCGACTATGGCATACGCTGTGTGATCGCGCCCAGCTTCGCCGACATCTTCCAGAACAACGCGCTCAAGAACGGCGTGCTGCCCGTGGCGCTGCCCGCCGCCGCGTGCGAGGCGCTGACGGCCGATGCGGAGCTCGGCCCCAACGCCCGCCTCCATGTCGATCTCGAGCGCCAGATCGTCGTGCGGCCCAACGGCGAGGCGTTCCCCTTCGCAATCGACCCGCTCCGCCGCGAGATGCTGCTCGAAGGGCTCGACGATATCGGCGTCACGCTCCGCCACGTCCCCGCGATCGAGGCGTTCGAGGCGCGCCGGCCCGCTTGGGGCTTATGACGCGCATCCTCGTGCTGCCGGGCGACGGCATCGGCCCGGAGGTGATGGCGGCCGCGCTCACCGTCTTCGACGCGCTCGGCTTGTCCGTCGAGCTCGACCACGACCTGGTCGGCGGCGCGGCGTACGACGCGGAAGGGACGCCGCTGCCTGACCGCGTGCTCGCCAAGGCGCACGCGGCCGACGCCGTGTTGTTCGGCGCGGTCGGCGGCCCCAAGTGGGACGGCGTCGCCTACGACCTTCGCCCCGAGGCGGCGATCATCGGATTGCGCAAGCACCTCGACCTGTTCGCCAATTTGCGTCCGGCCCGCGTCTTCGACCGGCTCGCCGACGCGTCGTCGCTCAAGCCGGAGCTGGTGCGCGGCCTTGACCTGATGATCGTGCGCGAGTCGACGGGCGGCGTCTATTTCGGCGAGCCGCGCGGCATCGAGCGGCTGCCCGACGGGACGGAGCGCGGCGTCAACACGGAGGTCTATTCCACGCCGGAGATCGAGCGCGTCGCGCGCGTCGCCCTCGACCTCGCTCGCCGCCGCCAGGGTCGGGTGACGAGCGTCGACAAGGCCAACGTCATGGAGAGCGGCCTTCTGTGGCGCCGCACCGTCCAGGCGGTCCGCGACCGCGACTTCACCGACGTCGCGCTCGATCATCTCTACGCCGACAACTGCGCCATGCAGATCGTGCGTGCGCCTAAGCAGTTCGACGTGGTCGTCACCGGCAATTTGTTCGGCGACATTCTGTCAGACCTCGCCTCCATGTGCACCGGCAGCCTGGGGCTCCTGCCCTCCGCGACGCTCGGCCCCGTCGACGCCGACGGTCGCCGGCCTGCGCTGTATGAGCCGATCCACGGCTCCGCGCCCGACATCGCGGGCCGGGGCGTCGCGAACCCAATCGCGCAGATCCTCAGCCTGGCCATGCTGCTGCGCTGGTCGCTCGGGCTGGAGGAGCCGGCGACCCGCGTCGAGCGCGCCTGCGAAGCCGCGCTCGCCCGCGTCCGCACGCCCGACCTAGCCGCGCCGGACCTGCCGACGGTGGGCACGCGGGAGATGGCGGATGCGGTGGTCCGCGAACTCGGCCTATGAGGATCGAACGGTTCGCGCCGCCTCAAGCCAAGCGCCTCGTCGTCAAGATCGGCTCCTCGTTGCTGGTGCGGCCCGACGGCACGCCGCGGCGCGAGTGGCTGGCGACGCTTCTCGACGACGTGGTCGAACGCCGCGCGGCGGGGCAGCAGGTGGTAATCGTCTCGTCGGGCGCGATCGCGCTCGGCGCGCGGACGCTGGCACTGCCCGGCGGTGGCCGCGCGAGCCTGGACGACGCGCAGGCGGCCGCGGCGGTGGGCCAGATCATGCTCGCCCGATTGTACGAAGAACTGCTCGGTGAGCGGGGTATGCGCGCGGCGCAGATGCTCCTGACGCTCGACGATCTGGAGGACCGCCGCCGCTACCTGAACGCGTCCGCGACGCTCGACCGGCTGCTCGCGCTGGGCGCTGTCCCGGTGCTCAACGAGAACGACAGCGTCGCCACCGCCGAAATCCGCTTCGGCGATAACGACCGGCTCGCGGCGCGCGTAGCGCAGGCGGCGGGCGCGGGCGGCGTCGTGCTGCTGTCCGACGTGGACGGGCTCTACACCGCCGATCCCACGGTGGACCCGGCGGCGACGCTGGTCGAGACGGTCGAGGAGCTAGACGAGCGCATCATGGCGCTGGGCGACGCGCGCAGCGGCTCGGGCCTGGGCACGGGCGGCATGGCGGCGAAGCTTCAGGCGGCGCGGATCGCGGGGCTGGCGGGCGCGGACCTCGCGATCGTGTCGGGCAAGATCGACCACCCGCTCCGCCGCTTCGCCGAGACCGGGCGCGGCACCGTCTTCGTCGCGCCGAGCGCGCCGCCCCGCCGCAAGGCGTGGCTCGCGGGCGGGCTCGCCGCGAAGGGGCGCATCCACGTGGACGAGGGCGCGGCCGCCGCGCTCGCCGCCGGGCGCAGCCTGCTCGCGGCCGGCGTCTTCCAGGTCGAGGGCGCGTTCCGGCGCGGCGACGTGGTCGAGGTGGTCGCGCCCGCCGGCCCGATCGCGCGCGGCCTCGTCGCCTACGACTCAGGCGAGGCGGCGCGCATCGCGGGCGTCCGCAACGAAGCGCAAGGAGAACTGCTGGGCTACGCGCCGCGTTCGGCGCTGGTGCATCGCGACCATTTGGTGATGCTGTGACCCCCGACGACCTCCTGCTGGACATGGGCCGCGCCGCGCGCGAGGCCGCGGCGATGCTGGCGCAGACCGACACCGCGGCCAAGGCGGCGGCGCTCCGCGGCGCGGCGGGGCGCGTCCGGGAACGGGCGGGCGCGATCCTCGCCGCCAACGAGGCCGACATGGCGCGCGCGGCCGCCGCCGGGCTCACCGGCGCGATGCTCGACCGGCTCAGGCTCGACAACGCGCGCCTGGCCGGGATCGCGGCGGGGCTGGAGGCGGTCGCCGCCCTCCCCGATCCCGTCGGCCAGGTGATCGGGGAGTGGACGCGCCCGAACGGCCTCCGGTTCACGCAGGTCCGCGTGCCGCTGGGCGTGGTCGGCATCATCTACGAGAGCCGCCCCAACGTCACCGCCGACGCCGCCGCGCTCTGCCTGATGAGCGGCAACGCCTGCATCCTGCGCGGAGGCGCGGAGGCGATCGAGACCAACCGGGCGCTGCACGCGGCGGTGGTGGAGGGGCTGGCCGACGCAGGCATTACGCCCGACGCCGTCCAGCTCGTGCCGACGACCGACCGCGCCGCCGTCGGCGCGATTCTGCGAGCGCGCGGGCTGATCGACGTGGTGATCCCGCGCGGCGGCAAGAGCCTCGTCGCGCGCGTCGAGGAGGAGGCGCGCGTACCCGTGCTCGCGCACCTGGACGGGGTATGCCACGTCTATTTCGACCGCTCGGCCGATCCCGCCAAGGCCAGGGCCGTCGCGCTCAACAGCAAGATGCGCCGCACGGGCGTGTGCGGCGCGGCGGAGACGCTGCTGATCGACGAGGTACTGCCCGTCGAGACGACGCGCGCGGTGCTGGGCGACCTGCTCGACGCGGGCTGCGAGCTGCGCGTCGCGCCCGACCTCCTCGCGCTCGACCCGCGCCTCGTCCCCGCTTCCCCGGAGGACTGGGGGACCGAGTATCTCGACGCGATCATGGCCGTCGCCACCGTGCCCGGCGTGGCCGGCGCGATCGAGCACATCGCGCGCTACGGCTCGCACCACACCGACGCGATCGTCGCCGAGGACGACCGCGCCGCCGAGCGCTTCCTGACGGAAGTCGACAGCGCGATCGTGCTCCACAACGCCTCCACCCAGTTCGCCGATGGCGGCGAGTTCGGCTTCGGCGCGGAGATCGGCATCGCCACCGGTCGCCTCCACGCGCGCGGGCCGGTCGGACTGGCGGGCCTCACGACCTACAAGACGGTCGTGCGCGGCGACGGCCAGGTCAGGGCGCCGTAGCGCTCGACATGACGGGTTGAGGAGCGTGGCGGGCGACCACATCTAGGCGGCATCCGCCTATGAGGGTTTCGAGATGTTCGCCCATATCTTTGCAGCCGTTCTGACCACCGCCGCGATCCAGCCCCTGGCCGTGACGATCGACGGCGCCGGAGAGCCGATCGACCTCACCTACGACGCCCGGCCTGACGTCCGCTACCGCCAGTTGGGCGCCGTCGCGCCGCCCGGCCGCCCTAGCAGCCTGCGCTGCGCCTGGAGCGCCGACATGCGGGTCGCCCGCAGGGCGGAGCGCCGCGGCGTCCCGCTCGCGTCGCTGTCGCGCGACCTGGCCAAGCTGAACCTCGCCGAAGGAAGCCGTCACGGTTGGTGCGCGCAGGTCCGCGCGGGCGTCGAGCGGGAGGTGGCGGGCATGGCCGCCGCGGCGCAGCCCCGCGTCCGCGAGGTCGTCGCGCGCGACCAGGCCTCGGTCTCGGCCGAGTTGCGGAGCCTCACACCCCCGCCCGCCTGACGCGGAGCGTCCGTTACCCGCGCCGCAGCGCCGCCGCGCCGAACGGAATGCCAATCACCGTTGGGCGCTGACGCGTACGGCCTTGACTAGCTTTGGCACACGCGTACGTTAGCGCTAACAATTTGGGGGATGGAGTGATCGGCGCGGTTTCGTTCGACCCTGGGGCGCACCTGCCGCCGGATTGGCGCGCGGCGACGCTGCTCGGGCGCGTCGACTTCGGCGAGGGGCCCTCGCCCGTGCTCGTTCGGGACGGCGTCGTCCACGATATGTCGCGCGTCGCGCCTACCGTGTCGATGCTGGTCGAGGCGGGCGCGACCGATCCGTCCGCCGGGCGTGCGGTCGGTCAGCTCGACGCGCTCGGCCTCTCACCCGCCGCCGGCCCCGCCCCCCGCCTGCTCAGCCCGGTCGACTTCCAGTGCGTCAAGGCGTGCGGCGTAACCTTCGCCGTGTCGGCGGTGGAGCGCGTCATTGAGGAGCGCGCGCGCGGCGACGCCGGCGCGGCGCTGTCGCTTCGTGCGCGGCTGGAGGAGCAGGTCGGCGGCAGCATCCGCTCGGTCGTCCCCGGCTCGGACGAGGCGGCGGCGCTCAAGGCGGCGCTGATCGCCGAAGGGCTCTGGTCGCAGTACCTCGAGGTGGCGATCGGCCCCGACGCGGAGGTCTTCACCAAGGCGCCCGTGCTGTCCACGGTCGGTTGGGGCGACGAGATCGGCGTCCGCTCCGATTCCACCTGGAACAATCCGGAGCCCGAGGTCGTGCTGCTCGTCGACCCGCGCGGGAACGCGGTCGGCGCGACGCTGGGCAACGACGTCAACCTGCGCGACTTCGAGGGCCGTTCGGCGCTGCTGCTCGGCAAGGCCAAGGACAACAACGCCTCCTGCTCGCTGGGGCCGTTCGTGCGCCTGTTCGACGAGGGCTTCACGATCGACGACGTGCGCGGCGCCGAGCTGTCGCTGCTGATCGAGGGCGAGGACGGCTACCGGCTCCAGGGCGCGAGCTCGATGCGCGAGATCAGCCGCGACCCGCTCGAGCTCGTGCGCCAGACGCTGAGCGAGCACCAGTACCCGGACGGGTTCGCGCTGTTCCTGGGCACGCTGTTCGCGCCGACGCAGGACCGCGACGAGCCGGGCCGCGGATTCACGCACAAGCGCGGCGACCTGGTCATAATCAAGAGCGGCAAGCTGGGCGTGCTGGTGAACCGCGTCACGACCTCGCGCGACGCGCGGCCCTGGACGGACGGGATCGCGGCCGCCGTCCGGCAACTCGCCGCCCGCGGCTTGGTTGGGGCCTGAACACGATGCTGCAACGGACGGAGAAGGCGGGCTTGCGCGCGATCTATCCCAGCCTGGCCGGCAAAAGGGTGATCGTCACGGGCGGCGGATCGGGCATCGGCGCCGCGCTGGTCGAGGCCTTCGTGGCGCAAGGCGCGCGCGTTGCCTTCGTCGACGTGGCGGAGGACGCCTCGCGCGAGCTCGCCGCGCGGCTCTCGGCCGATGCGCGCTTCGCGCCGATCTTCCGCCGGCTCGACCTCACCGATCTCGACGCGCTCGGCCGCACCTTTGCGGAGCTGGAAGGCGAGCTCGGCGGCGTGGACGTGCTCGTCAACAACGCCGCCAACGACGACCGCCACACGCCCGACACGGTCACGCCCGCCTATTGGGACGACCGGCTGGCGGTGAACCTGCGCCACCTGTTCTTCGCCGCCCAAGCGGTGACGCCGGGCATGAAGCGCCAGGGCGGCGGCGTGATCCTCAACTTCGGGTCGATCTCCTGGCACCTCGGCCTACCCGACCTCGTGCTCTACCAGACCGCCAAGGCGGCGATCGAGGGCATGACGCGCGCGCTCGCCCGCGATCTCGGCCCCGACGGCATCCGCGTGAACACGATCGTGCCCGGCAACGTCCAGACGCCGCGGCAGCAGAAATGGTATACGCCCGAAGGCGAGGCGGAGATCGTCGCCGCGCAATGCCTCAAGGCGCGCGTCCAGCCGGAGGACGTCGCCGCGCTGACGCTGTTCCTGGCATCGGACGACGCGCGCATGTGCACGGGCCACGACTATTTCGTGGACGCCGGCTGGCGATGAAGCGGATGGCGGCGGAGCACGCCGCGACCGTCGGCGCGACGCTGGGCGAAGGTCCCGTCTGGGACGCGCGGGACGGCGCGCTCTGGTTCGTCGACATCAAGGCGCCCCGCGTCCACTGTTTCGATTCGGCTACGGCGCGCCTCGACGCGTGGGAAGCTCCCGCCGAGATCGGCTGGGTCCTGCCCGCCGAGGACGGCGCGTTCCTGGCCGGGCTCCGGACGGGGCTGCACCGCTTCACGCCCGCCGACGGCCGCTTCGACCTGCTGGCCGAAGTCGAGCCGCAGCTTCCCGGCAATCGCCTCAACGACGCCGCGGTCGATCCGGCGGGGCGCGTCTGGTTCGGGTCGATGGACAATGCGGAGACCGCGGCGACCGGACGCCTCTATGCGCTGGAGCGGGGCAACATCCGCGACAGCGGCGCGGAGCCGGTGGTGATCACCAACGGCCCGGCGATCGCGCCCGACGGCCAGACGCTTTATGCCGTCGACACGCTCGGCCGCGCGGTCCACGCCTATGACTTGGCCGAGGACGGCGCGCTTCGGAACCGCCGCGTCTTCCTCCGGTTCGACGAGGAGCACGGCCATCCGGACGGCGCGATCTGCGACGCGGAGGGCGGCGTATGGATCGGCTTCTTCGGCGGCTGGGCAGCGCGGCGCTACGACGCGGCCGGGCGGCCGACGCACGAGGTCTCCTTTCCCGTCGCCAACGTCACCAAGCTGTCGCTGGGCGGCCCCGACGGCATGACCGCCTACGCCACCACCGCGCGCAAGGGGCTCGACGCGGTCGCGCTCGCCGCCCAGCCGCTAGCGGGCGACCTGTTCACCTTCCGCACCGACGCGCCCGGCGTCGTCGCGCCGCGCATCAGCCTGGAGGCGTTCGCCCGATGACCGACATATTCTCCCGCCGGCGCGCGCTCGCGCTCATGGGCGGCGCAGCCGCCTCGCTCGTCGGCGGGTGCGCGGCCGATCGGGCGCGGCCCGCGTCCGCGCCGCTCATGCCGCCGTCGCTCGACACGGTCGCGCGCGCCAAGGGCATGCGGTTCGGTTCCGCCGTCGCCTGGCGGCCGCGGAACTCTGAGGCGTACGAGGTCGCGCTGCCGCTCGACGCGGCGCTGCTCGACCGCGAGTGCGGCATCCTGGTGCCGGAGAACGAGATGAAGTGGGTGGCGCTCCGCCCCTCGCCCACCCGGTTCAGCTTCGTGCGCTTCGACGCCATGCTCGCCTATGCGGAGGCGAACGGCATCGCCATGCGGGGCCATACGCTGCTGTGGCACCAGCCCAAATGGATGCCGCGCTGGGCGAACGAGTACGACTTCGGCGCGAACCCGCGCGCTGAGGGCGAGCGGCTGCTCGTCGAGCACGTCCGCACCGTATGCGAGCGCTACGGCGCGCGGGTCGGCGCGTACGACGTCGTCAACGAGACGGTGAACCCGGCCGATGGCGGCCTCTACGACACCGCCCTCTCCCGCGCGATCGGGGGCACGGAGGCGACCGTCGACCTCGCATTTCGGACCGCGCGTGCCGCCGCCCCGCACGCGCAGCTCGTCTACAACGACTATATGAGCTGGGAGCCCGGCAATGAGCGCCACCGCGCCGGCGTGCTGCGGCTCCTTGAAGGCTTCCGCCGACGGGGCACGCCGGTCGACGCGCTGGGGGTGCAGTCGCACCTCATCACGCAGGGATCCGACGGCCCGGGCGCGCTCCAGCTGCAGCGCGACTGGCGCGCCTTCCTCGATGCGGTGGTGGCGATGGAATACAAGCTCGTCATCACCGAGCTCGACGTCCGCGACAACAACTTGCCCGCCGACATCGCCGTGCGCGACCGGGCCGTGGCGGACTATACGCGCGCCTATCTCGACGTGATGTTCAGCTATCCGCAGCTCCGCGACGTGCTCGTCTGGGGCATGTCGGACCGATACAGCTGGATCGAGGGGTTCGAGCCCCGGCCCGACGGCGCGCCGCGCCGCCCCACCGTCTACGACGCGCAGTTCCGGCCCAAGCCGATGCGCGCCGCCATCGCCGACGCGTTCGCGGCCGCGCCGCCGCGCTGATCCGTATCGCCTGAGTTGGAGAGGAAGTTTCGATGACGCGCGCTTTGGCACTGGGCACGATGACCGCCGTCCTGTTGGCGTCCGCCGCGACCGCGCAGGACGCGGGACCGCGCGGCGAGGCCAACCCGAGGGCGTGGCCCCAGGCGCGCAGCCAGGGCTTGGTCGACGCGGCGACGGAGGCGTTCGTCACCCGGCTCATGGCGCGCATGAGCCTGGAGGAGAAGATCGGGCAGATGATCCAGGCCGATATCGGCTCGATCAAGCCGGAGGACCTGCGCCGCTACCCGCTCGGCTCCATTCTGGCGGGCGGCAGCTCGCCGCCCCTCGGCAAGCCCGACCGCTCGCCGGGCGCGGACTGGGCGGCGACGGGCCGAGCCTTCGAGGCGGTCGCGACCGAGAGCCGCCCCGGCCACACGCCCATTCCGCTCATCTTCGGCATCGACGCCGTGCACGGCAACAACAACATCGTCGGCGCTACGCTCTTCCCCCACAATGTCGGCCTGGGCGCCGCGCGCGACCCCGACCTGATCCGCCGCATCGGCGAGGCGACCGCCAAGGAGACCGCGGTCGCCGGCATCCACTGGGCGTTCGGGCCGACGCTGGCCGTGCCGCAGGACGATCGTTGGGGCCGCACCTATGAGGGTTATTCGGAGGACCCGGCGATCGTGAGGTCCTACGCCGACCAGATGGTGCTCGGGCTCCAGGGCCGCCCCGGCCGCGGTACAATTCAGGACGGCCGCGTGGCGGCGAGCGCCAAGCACTTCCTGGGCGACGGCGGCACGAAGGACGGCGTCGACCAGGGCGACGCCGACGTGTCCGAGGCCGAGCTGATCCGCATCCACGCCGCTGGCTACCCGCCCGCGGTGGACGCCGGCGTGATGACGGTGATGTCGTCCTTTTCGTCCTGGCAGGGGCGGAAGATGCACGGCAACAAGTCGCTGCTCACCGACGTGCTGAAGGGCCGGATGGGCTTTAACGGCTTCGTCGTCGGCGACTGGAACGGCCACGCCCAGGTGCCGGGCTGCACCAAGGACGACTGCGCGCAGACGTTCAACGCCGGGCTCGACATGGCCATGGCGCCCGACAGCTGGAAGGGGCTGTTCGACGCGACGCTCGCCCAGGCGCGCTCGGGCGCGATCCCCATGGCGCGGATCGACGACGCGGTGCGCCGCATCCTGCGCGTCAAGCACAAGCTGGGCCTGTTCGACGCCCAGCGCCCCTGGACCGACCGCCCGGGCGTGATCGGCTCGCCCGAGCACCGCGCGGTCGCGCGCGAGGCGGTCAGGAAGTCGCTCGTGCTGCTTAAGAACGACGGCGTGCTGCCGCTCAGGGCCAACGCCAACCTGCTCGTCGCTGGCACGCACGCCGACGACATCGGCATGCAGTCGGGCGGGTGGACCTTGAGCTGGCAGGGCGACGGCAACACCAACAAGGACTTCCCCAACGCCCAGTCTATCTACGCCGGCATCGCGGAGGCGGTGCGCGCGGGCGGCGGCTCCGCGACGTTGAGCGTCGACGGGAGCTTCACGCGCAAGCCCGACGCGGCGATCGTGGTGTTCGGCGAGACGCCCTATGCCGAGATGCGCGGCGACGTGCGCACGCTCGAGTTCCAGGCGGGCGACAAGCAGGCGCTGGCCACGCTGCGCAAGCTCAAGGCCGCGGGCGTGCCTGTGGTCTCCGTGTTCCTCTCCGGCCGCCCGCTCTGGGTCAATCCGGAGCTCAACCAGTCGGACGCGTTCGTCGCCGCCTGGCTGCTAGGGTCGGAGGGCGGCGGGATCGCCGACGTGCTGATCGGCGACGTGCAGGGCCGTCCGCGCAACGACTTCACTGGCCGCCTCTCCTTCAGCTGGCCCAAGACCGCGGGCCAGTTCACGCTGAACCAGGGCCAGCCGGGATACGACCCGCTCTTCCCGCTCGGTTACGGCCTCGGCTATGCGCGGCCGGGCCGCGTGCCCCGGCTGGGCGAGGTGGCCGGCGTCGACGCCAGCCTCGCCAACACCAGCCTGTTCTTCGCGCGCGGCCGCGTCCCCGCCCCCTTCAGGCTCAACCTCGGCGCGGGCGTGACGCAGCAGGCGGTCGACGGTCCGCAGACGCAGGAAGGCGCCGTGCGGCTCAACTGGGCGCCGCGGGCCCAGGCGACCGCGCGCATCACCGGCCCGGCGCTGGACCTGACCCGCGAGACCAACGCCGACCTGCTGCTCCAGATGCAGTACCGCGTCGACCGGGCACCCGGCGGTCCGGTGCGCCTGGGGCTCGGATCGGGTTCGGTGGACGCGCGGTCGATCTTCGCCGCGGGATCCGGCTGGCGCACGGTGCGCGTGCCGCTCAAATGCTTCCGCGACGCCGGAACCGACGTGGCCAAGGTGGACAGTCCGATCGCGATCACCGCGACCGGCCCCTTCTCGGTCGCGATCGCCGATCTCCGGCTCGCGACCGACCCCGAAGGAGCCGTCTGCCCGCGGTGAGGAACCGGGCCGGCCTCGCGCCGGCCCGACGAAAGAAGGGGCGCGTCCGGCCGGCGGACGCGCCCCTTTTCTTCGCGTCGGTCGTGCGGGCCGGGGCTTGTAACCCCGACCCGCACGCCGGCCGTCAGAAGTTGCCGCGCAGGATGAACGAGAAGCGGCGGTCGTTCACGAAGTAGGACCGCGGCGCCAGGCGGCCAGGATCGCCCGTATACGCCTGCAGCGTCCGCGTGACCTCGTTCGTCAGGTTCACGCCCTGCACGCCCAGCTTGATGTATCGGTTGATGTTGATGAACGCCGACGCGTCGAGCTGGCCCGTCTCGTCGTTGAAGATCGACGTGAACGGGAAGATCACGTCGGCCGCCGTCAGCAGGAAGCGCGAGCGCCAGTTATACGCGGCGCGGAGCGAGACCGGCCCCTTCTCGTAGAACACCGTCGCGTTGACGTTGTGCTTGGACAAGCCCTCCAGCGGCAGATTGCCCCTGGGGATCGTCGACTCGCTGACCGGCGTTCCCGCATTGAGCAGCGAGTTCGGCAGACCCTTGCTGTCGATGTACGAGTAGTTGCCCGAGAAGCCCAAGCCGCTGAGCAGGCCCGGCAGGAAGTCGTAGGTCTGCTGATACGAGACCTCGAAACCCTTGATCTTGCCGCTCTCGTCGAAGTTCGCCGGGCCGCGCACGATCACCGGCAGGGTCACGCCGTTGCTCGTCACGTTGCGGGTGATCAACGATTGGTAGAAGAAGTTGTCGATCGACTTGTAGAAGCCGTTCAACGTCAGCGAGCCGACGCGGGCGAAGTACCACTCCAGCGTCGCGTCGAATTGCCACGCGGTCGCGGGCTTCAGGAACGGGTTGCCCGCCGTCGCCGTCGCCGCGCCGGAGTTGGGATCCGTACCCACCGTGATGAAGTTGCGGATGTTGGCGAGGTCGGGGCGCGTGAGCACCTTCGACGCCGCCAGGCGCATGATCAGGTCGTCGGACAACCCGAGCTTCAGGTTGGCGCTGGGGAGGAAGTAGTCGTAGTTGTTGCGCGCGATGTCGGTGACTGTCTCGCCGTTGGCGAATTGCTGAAGCTGCGCGTAGCCGGCCGCTCCCAAATTACAGATCCCGCCCGGCCGCGTGGGCGGCGTACCCGGAGGTGCACCCTCCGGCACGCGCGGATCGCAACGGCCGGTAAACCTGAGCTGGCCCGTCGCAGGATCGATCTCCTGCCGGGTGAACGGATCGACGATGCCCAGCGCCTGCCGGGTCGGCACGCCGATGCGCCCGCCCGACGTGACCGCCGAATTGACGTAGCGGACGCCGATATTGCCGCTCACCCGGATGCCACCGATCAGCGGATCGTCGGAGCCGAAATTCAGCATGACATAGGCGGCGCTGTCCTGCTGGCGCACCGGCTGGATGTCTTCGGGCAGGAATGAGGTGCCCGCGATCACGCCCTGACGTTGCGAGGCCGGCACGAAACGGTTGGTCGCGCCCGCGCCGTTGGTCGTGCGCCAGATGTCGTTGAGCGCCTGGAAGTATGTGGCCGACGCGAAATAATCGTCGATCAGGTCGCCGTTATAGTAATAACCGCCGATCGGACCGGGCGTGTCGCCGCGGAAGAAGTTCGGGAAATCGTAGAACTCCGACCGGCTGGTGTCGCCCTGGTTGAACGTGACCGGCGAACCCGACCAGACCTCGCTGATGGCACCCCAATTGTACGCGGTGTAGCGGACCGTCTGCTGGCGCTCGGCGTAGCGCGCCCCGAACTTGACCCGGTTCAGGAACGATCCGTCGTCGAACTTGTACGCGAAGTCGCCCTTGATCTGGTACTCGCTGCCTTCCGAGTGCTCGATATGGTCCATCGCCGCACGCCAGAACTGGAAATCTCGGTTCTGAAAATACTGCTCGTCGGTCGCCGAGACCAACGCAGGGTTGGGCGTCGCCCAGCTCGCCGCCAACGTCAGCGGCTTGTGCGGGATGACCACCGGCAGGTCGCCCGAGATGTCGAGCTCCTGGTCGGCGAAGGTCGAGCCGAACACGCTGAAGTCGACCACGTCGTGGCGCGCGTAGGTGTAGTCGACGTCGAGATTGACCGAGAGGCGGTCGCTCAGCTCGGTCTTCAGGTTGAAGCCGGCATCCTTGACCAGGTTCTCGTCGAATACCTGGCGGCGGGACAGCGATTGCTGGATGCCGCCCGTAGGAACGGTGGTCGTGGCCTGGCCGCTCGACGCGGTGCGCCAGCCGGTGCCGGGCAGCGTGATGTAGCCGCGCTCGAACAGCCCGTCCTCGTCATACTCGTAGTTGCGCAAGGACCCGATCGGGCATTCCGCGCGCACGCCGCCGTTCGGGCCATTGGTGTTCTGCTGGCAGCCGTACGGGTAGGTGTTGTATTCCGAGAGGTCGGGCGCGGTTTCGAAGGTGCGCTCGCCCCAAGCGTTGGTCGAGTGGGTGCGCAGGAACTGGGCGGTGAAGACCGTGCGCTTGTCGGTGCTTTCCCACTGCACGGCGAGCGCCTGGCCGTCGCGCTTGCGGTCGTAATCCTGCGTGCGGAATTGGCCGCCGACCGGCGCATAGGCGAGCGGCAGGAGATCGGCGAACCCGTCCGCGCCTGCGGCACCGGTGAAGCCGCAGGTGCCGTTGGCCGGCAGCCTGGACGTGTCCGTGCTCGCAGGTAGCGGGTTGCGGCAGACCTGGCCGCCGCCATTGGCCCCGGTGACGATCGTGCCGTCGCGAGTCTGGATGTTGGTGACTTGGATGCCGTCGGCGCGGCTCTTCAAGCGGGAATAGGACACGTTGCCCAGCAGGCCGAACGTGCCGATGTCGGTCTCCCACGTGTTGCTCAGCAACAGGGAGGCGGTCGGCGTCCACTTCTTGCGGAAGTCGCCGTAATTCGCTTCGACGCCGCCGCCGATGTGGAAACCGCGGTTGTCGAAGGGCTTGCGCGTGTTGAGGTTGACGGTGCCCGCCAGACCGCCCTCGATCAGGTCGGCGGTGCTGTTCTTGTACACCTCGACCGCGCCCAGCAGCTCGGCGGGGACGTCGGCGAAGTTGATCGCCTGCCCGCCGATGCCCGCCGAGAAGGTGCTGCGCCCGTTGAACTCCGAACGGACGAAATTGAGGCCGCGCACCACCACGCCCGAGCCCTCCACCGAGAAGTGGTCGGGATCGTTCGAGCCGGCGAAACGGTTGATCGAGACGCCAGGCACACGCTGCAGCGCCTCGGTGACCGAGCGGTCGGGCAGCGCGCCGATGTCCTGTGCGGTGATGGCGTCGACGACCGTATCGGCGTTGCGCTTGATCGACTGTGCGTTGGCGAGGCTCTGGCGAATACCGGTGACGACGATGTCGTCGGCGCCCGCCTCGTCGGCGGGCGCCGTATCTGCGGCCTGCGCGGCAGCCGTGCCCGGCGCGGGCTCGTTGACGGCGCCGTCTTCAGGCTGCGCGGTTGGATTGGCGTTGCCCGCGGTCCCCTGTCCCGTGGCCGAGCCCGTCTGCGCCCAGGCGGGCGCGGCGAGCGCGAACGCGCAGATCGCCGTGGCCGAGACGCCGCACTTCAGGAGCTTGCCGATCTCCCGCGCACCCGCTTCACGCACGGTTCCGGTCGCAGCAGTCGCCATCCCTGTCCTCTCCCCTGTTAACGCTGACATCACGGTCGCGCCTTGGATCAGATAGGCTTATGCAGACCAAGGCTATTGAGCAAGCAGTAATGTTTGCGGTAACATCCGCACCGTACCTATTCTATCGTTTCGGTGAACGGTGTTGCGTCGCTGCAACGGCCCCGTCCGGCCGAGCGGGGATCGGGGGCGGGTTGACGCGCGGCGTTGGATGATCGAGCCACGTGCGGGAGAGGATGGAGAGCGGAACGCTCCATGACGGATACGGGCGCGCAACGGGTGGTGATCGTGGGCGGCGGCACGTCCGGCTGGATGGCGGCCGCGGCGCTCGCCAAGCTGCTGCCGCGCCGCTGCTCGGTCCACCTGATCGAGTCGGAGGCGATCGGCATCGTCGGCGTGGGCGAGGCGACGCTGCCGCACATCCGCGCGTTCAACGACCGGCTCGGCATCGCCGAGTCCGACTTCATGAGCTGGACGCGCGCGACGTTCAAGCTGGGCATCGAGTTCCGGAACTGGGGACGAATCGGCGACAGCTACGTCCACCCCTTCGGCACCTTCGGCCGCGGCCAGGGCGAGGTCGACTTCCACCATTACTGGACGCGGCTCCGGCTTCAGGGCCTGAACCCGCCGCCGCTGGAGCGCTTCTCCATGGCGTGCACCATGGCGCGGGAGGGTCGCTTCACCCGGCCCACGACCGAGCCGGGGCGGATCACCACCACCTTCGGCTACGCCTACCAGTTCGACGCCGTGCTGTTCGCGCCCTACTTACGCCAGCTCGCCGAGAGCCTCGGCGCGACGCGTACGGAGGGCAAGGTCGTCGACGTCGAGCTCAACGGCGAGACGGGCCATATCCGAGCGATCAAGCTGGAGAGCGGCGAGCGGATCGAGGGCGACCTGTTCGTCGACTGCTCCGGCTTTCGCTCGCTCCTCCTGGGCGAGGCGCTGGGCGAGCCGTTCCAGGACTGGTCGCGCTGGCTGCCCGCCGACCGCGCCGCCGCCATGCCGTGCCGGACCGAGACCGCCGTCACGCCCTATACCAGCGCGATCGCCATGCCCGCCGGTTGGCGCTGGCGCATTCCGCTCCAGCACCGCACGGGTAACGGCTATGTTTATTCCAGCGCCTTCGTCTCCGACGACGAGGCGGCGTCGGCGCTCGCCGGCGCGGTCGAGGGCGACGCCATCGCCCAGCCCCGCACCCTCCGCTTCCGCGCAGGCCGGCGGGAGCGCAGCTGGGTCGGCAACTGCGTCGCGATCGGGCTCGCCAGCGGCTTCCTCGAACCACTCGAGTCGACCAGCATCTACCTCGTCCAGCAGGCGATCACCGCGCTTCTCGAGCTCTTCCCCGAGCGCGGCATCGCGCCGTCGGACCGCGACGAGTTCAACCGCATCATCGACCTCGAATACGACCGCATCCGCGACTTCCTGATCCTCCATTACCACGCCACCGAGCGCGACGACTCGGAGTTCTGGAACTACGTCCGCACCATGCCCGTGCCCGACAGCTTGGCCGAGAAGATGGAGCTGTTCCGCCGCCGCGGCCGGATCGTGAAATATCGCGAGGGCGTGTTCCTCGACGCGAGCTGGGTCGCCGTTTATCTCGGCCAGCGCGTACGACCGCTGGGCTATGACCCACGCGCCGACCTGCCTCCGGCGGATGCGCTGCTCCGCGGCATGGGCGAGCTGGAGGCGGAGGTCGCCGCCGCGGCGGAGGCGATGCCCAACCACCTCGACTTCATCCGCGGCTACTGCCCCATGGCGGCCGCGGCCTGAGATGAGCGCGCTGGGGGAGCCGATCCGCGACGTGGTGGTCGCCGGCGGCGGGATCGTCGGCTGGTCGGCGGCGGCGGCGCTTAAGCGGCGGCTGCCGTGGCTCGGGGTGACGGTGTTCGCGCTCCCCCCGCCGCCCGACGCGCTCGCCGACCGGATCGGCCCGACGCTGCCCTCCATCCACGGCTTTCACGGCGATCTCGGCCTGCGCGACGCGGACGCGGTTGTGCGCTCAGGCTCCGCCTTCCGGCTCGGCACGCGTTTCGAGAACTGGGTCGCGGACTCGCCCGATTACGTCCACGCCTATGGCGAGCATGGGCGTCCGTTCGGCACCGCCTCCTTCCACCAGCACTGGGTGCGCGCCGCTAAGCTCGGCGCCGCTGCGCCCTTCGACCGGCATTCGCCCGCCGCCATGCTCGCGCGCGCCGGCCGCTTCGCGCGCGCCGCCGACGAGCCGGACGCGCCGCTCTCCGGTTTCGAGTACGGGCTGCACCTCGACCCGCCCGCCTACCTCGCGATGATCCGCGCCTTCGCGCTCCATTGCGGCGTCCGCGAGCACGACGGCGTACTCCGGTCGATCCGCCTCCGCCCGGACGGCTTCGTCGAAGCGCTCGAACTCGATGGCGGAGAGCCCTTGCGCGCCGACCTGTTCGTCGACTGCACCGGCCCCGCCGCACGCGTCCGTTCCGCGCTCGACGACGCGTGGGAGGACTGGCGGCGCTGGTTGCCCTGTGACCGCATCCTCATCGCCGACGGCCCGCCCGCGCCCGAACCCGCGCCGCTCGACCGCGCCGTCGCCGTCGAGGCGGGCTGGCGCTGGTCCGCCGACGGCCTGCGCCGCACCTCCACCGGGCTCGTCTACGGCTCGGCGCATTGGAGCGACGAACAGGCTGCGCGCGCCCTCGGCGTGCGCGAGGCCGCGCCCGTCGCGATCGCGGCGGGGACGCGGCCGCAGCCCTGGCTGCGCAACTGCGTGGCGGTCGGCGACGCCGCGACCGCGATCGAGCCGTTGGAGTGGACGAACCTCCACTTGGCCCACAGCGCGATCGACCGCCTCGTCGCCATGCTCCCCGACCGCGATTGCGCGCCCGTCGAACTCGCCGAATATAACCGCCAATGCGCGGCCGAAGCGGCGCGGGTGCGCGACTTCGCCGTTCTGTATTACGCGGCGTCCGGCCGTTCCGAGCCGTTCTGGCGCGACGCGGCCGCGGCCGAGCCTCCCCCCACCCTACTCCACACGCTGACGCAGTTCCGCGAGCGCGGCCGCTTGCCCTTCCACGAAGAGGAGACGTTCGGGCGCGATTCGTGGCTCGCCGTGCTGCTCGGCCAGGGCGTGATCCCGCGCCGCGCCGACCCGCTGATCGAGGTCGTGCCGCCCGCCCAATCCGACGCGGCGATGGCGGGTTGGCGCGACGCGCTCGCCCAGGCCGTCGCGCGCGCGCCCACCCACGCCGCCTTCTTGCAGATGCTACACAGGCAAGTGACCCGATGAACGAACAGACCATCCGCGACGTCGTAATCGTCGGCGGCGGCACCGCCGGCTGGATGACTGCGGCCGCACTGTCGCGCTTCCTCGACAACGGCGTCACCCGCGTGACGCTGGTCGAATCGGAGGAGATCGGCACCGTCGGCGTCGGCGAGGCGACGATTCCGCCAATCATCACCTTCAACCAGATGCTGGGGCTGAACGAGAACGAGTTCCTCCGCGAGACGGGCGGCACGTTCAAGCTCGGCATTGAGTTCGTCGACTGGGGCGACCTTGGCGAGCGCTATTTCCACCCTTTCGGCTTCCACGGCCGCGACCTCCAGGGCGTGCACTTCCACCAACTCTACCTGCGCGAGCGCCGCCGCCGGCCGCTCCCCGACATCTCCGCCTGGTCGATGAGCGCGGTGGCGGCGTCGATGGGCAAGTTCGGCCGGCCGGGCGCCAACGCGCAGTCGGCGGTCAAGGACCTGCTCTACGCCTTCCACTTCGACGCCGGCCTCTACGCCCGCTACCTCCGCCGCTATGCCGAGCGCGGCGGCGTGACGCGCGTCGAGGGCAAGATCGTCGATGTCGACACGCGCGGGGAGGACGGCCATGTCGAGGCGGTGACGCTCGCCGACGGGCGGCGGATCGCGGGCGACCTGTTCATCGACTGCTCGGGTTTCCGCGGCCTCCTGATCGACGGCGCGCTGAAGACGGGCTATGAGGACTGGACGCACTGGCTACCCTGCGACCGCGCTGTCGCGGTGCCCAGCGCCTATGAAGGCGAGCCCGACCCCTTCACCCGCGCGACCGCGCGGAGCGCCGGGTGGCAGTGGCGCATCCCGCTCCAGCACCGCATGGGCAACGGCCTCGTCTATTCCAGCACGTACATGGACGACGCCGAGGCCGAGCGCCTGCTCATGGCGAACCTGGAAGGCGAGCCGCTCGCCGAGCCGCGCCGCCTGTCCTTCACCACCGGCCGCCGCAAGCAGTGCTGGAACAAGAACGTCGTGGCGCTCGGCCTGTCGAGCGGCTTCATCGAGCCGCTCGAGTCCACCTCCATCCACTTCATCCAGTCCGGCATCGCCAAGCTGATCGCGCTTTTCCCCGACCGGCGCTTTGATCCGGTGGAGCGCGACGAGTATAACCGCCAGATGCGCGACCTGTACGAGGACGTGCGCGACTTCATCGTGCTCCACTACAAGGCGACGCGGCGCTCGGACTCGCCCTTCTGGGATCGCTGCCGCACGATGGAGATCCCCGACTCGCTCGCCCGCAAGATCGACCTGTTCCGCGCCAAGGGCCGCGTCTTCCGCGACGGGCTGGAGCTGTTCGCCACCACCAGCTGGGTCGCGGTGTGCTTCGGCCAGCACGTCGTCCCCGACGAGCACGAGCCCGCGGTGGACGCGCTTGACGAGGACAAGGTCGCGCAAGCCTTGGAGCAGATGCGCCGCGGCTACCAAGAAGTGGCCGAGCAACTACCCACCCATGGCGAGTTCATCCGCCGCTGCGGCCCGTCACCCTTCGCCCGGCCGCAGCCCACTCAGCCCGAGTCCCCCGTCCCGACCTTCTCCTTCGAATCCGAATCGCCCTTCGCGGGCCAGGGCTTCACGCTGTGAGGGCCGACGCGATCCGCCGCGTGGTGATCGTCGGCGGCGGCACCGCCGGCTGGATGGCCGCCGCCGGGATCGCGCGCGTGGCGGGCGAGCTGCCCGGTCTCGAGATCGAGCTGGTCGAGTCGGACGAGATCGGCACGGTGGGCGTCGGCGAGGCGACGATTCCGCAGATCGCGCTGTTCAACGCGATGCTCGGCATCGACGAGGCCGATTTCGTCCGCGCCACCAACGCCACCTACAAGCTCGGCATCGAGTTCCGCGACTGGACGCGGCTCGGCCACTCCTATGTCCACCCTTTCGGCTTCTACGGCCTCGATATGAAGGGCGTGCAGTTCCACCACCACTGGCTGAAGGGCCGGACGCTCGGCGATCCCACCCCGCTCGACGCCTATTCGCTGGCGGTGGTCGCGGGGCTGCGCGAGCGGTTCGCGCACCCGCGGCCCGACCAGCCCAACTCGCCCCTGTCCAAGATCGGCTACGCTTTTCAGTTCGACGCGGGCCTCTACGCCCGCTACCTGCGCCGCCTGGCCGAGGGCTGGGGCGTCCGCCGCACCGAGGGCCGCGTCGTCGACGTGACGCGCGACGGCGAAACGGGCCACGTGTCCGCGATCGTGCTCCAGTCGGGCGCGCGCGTCGCGGGCGACCTGTTCGTCGACTGCTCAGGGTTCCGTGGCCTGCTGATCGAGGGCGTGATGGGGGCCGGCTTCGAGGACTGGTCCGCCTGGCTGCCCTGCGACCGCGCGCTAGCCGTGCCCTGCGAGAGCGGCGGCGACCGGCGTCCCCTCACCCGCTCGACCGCTAGGCCTGCGGGTTGGCAGTGGCGCATCCCGCTCCAGCACCGCATCGGCAACGGCTATGTCTATTCGAGCGCGCACGTCTCCGATGACGAGGCGGCGGCGACGTTGCTCGCCAACCTCGACGGCGCGCCGCTCGCCGAGCCCAAGCCGCTCCGCTTCAAGGCGGGCCATCGCCGCCGCGCCTGGATCGGCAACGTCGTGGCACTAGGGCTCGCGGGGGGGTTCCTGGAGCCGCTGGAGTCTACCTCGATCCACCTCGTCCAGTCGGGCATCGCGCGGCTGATGACGCTGTTCCCCGCGCGCGGCTTCGACCAGTTGGAGATCGACCGGTTCAACGCAGAAACGGTGGAGGAATATGTCGACATCCGCGACTTCCTTGTCCTTCACTACAAGGCGACGGAGCGCGACGACTCCGATTTCTGGAATTATTGCCGCACGCTCGCGCCGCCGGAGGGGCTCGCCTACAAGCTCGCCATGTTCCGCCGCAACGGCCGCATCTTCCGCGAGCATGACGAGCTGTTCACGGAGACGAGCTGGCTGTCGGTGATGGTCGGTCAGGGCGTGGAAGCGACCGGCTACCACCCCGTCGCCGACCTGCTCTCCGACGAGGAGACGCTGCGCCGTCTGCACCACATCCGCGACGTAGTCGGTCAGACCGCCGACGCGATGCCGACGCAGGACGAGTACCTGCGCCGGATCGGCTGCGATCTCACCCCGTTGCGGCGCGCCTCGTGACACCGATCCGCGAGTACCACCGCGTCGACCGCCGGCGCTTCGACGAGGAAATCCGCCCCGCCGGCCAGCCCGCGATCCTGCGCGGGTTGGGCGCGGACTGGCCCGCGGTGCGCGCCGCGCGCGGAGGCGCGGACGCGGTCGTCGCCTATCTCAAGCGCTTCAGCCACCCCGAGCCCGTCGCCGCCATCGTCGGCGCGCCGGAGATCGAAGGTCGCTTCTTCTACACGCCCGACCTGACCGCGCTGAACTTCACGCGGGGCAAGTCGCCGCTCGACCCGTTCCTCGACCGGCTGCTGCGCGACCGCGACGCCGACCGGCCCTACGCCATCGCCGTGCAGTCGATCCCGGCGGCCGAGCTCGTGCCCGGCTTCGAACGCGAGAACGCGACCGATCTCGTCGACTCCGCCGTCGCTCCGCGGCTGTGGCTCGGCAACGCGATCCGCGTAGCGACGCACTACGACCTCCAGGAGAATGTGGGCGTGGTGATCGCGGGGCGGCGGCGCTTCACGCTGTTCCCGCCCGACCAGGTCGCCAACCTCTATATGGGCCCGCTGGAGCTGACGCCCGCGGGCACGCCGATCAGCCTAGTCGATCCCGCCCATCCCGACCTCGACCGCTATCCGCGCTTTGCCGACGCGCTGGCGGTGGCGCAAGAGGCAACGCTGGAGCCCGGCGACGCGATCTACATCCCCTTCCACTGGTGGCACGCGGTCGACTCGCTCGACCCGGTCAACATCCTCATGAACTATTGGTGGAGCCCCGCGCCCGAGGGCATGGCGAGCCCCTACGACGCGCTGCTGCTCGCGCTGTTCTCGCTTGGGGTCCTGCCGCCCGACCAGCGCGCGGCGTGGCGGACGATGTTCGACCACCTCGTCTTCCGCACCGGCGGCGATCCCGCCGCGCACCTTCCCCCGCACGCGCAGGGCGTGCTCGGCCCCGCCGACCGGCGCGGCTTCGAGCGCATGCGCGCCACCCTGCTCCAGAGCCTCAGCGGAGCCTGAACCCCGATGAAGAAGCTAGCCGCCCTCCTTGCCGCGCCCCTGATTGTTAGCGCTACCGATCCGGTCGCGATCCACGTCAACCAGCTCGGCTACCTGCCCGCCGGCCCCAAGCGTGCCGTCGTCGCCAGCCCCTCACGCGCGCCGCTCGCCTGGCGGTTGCTCGACGCGCGGGGCCGGACGGCGGCGCAGGGCCGCACGACGGTGGCGGGCGACGACGCCGCGTCCGGCGACCATGTCCACCTCGCCGACTTCGGCGGGGTGCGCGCGCCCGGCGAGTACCGCCTCAGCGTCGGCGGCGTTGCTACCCGCCCTTTCCCCATCCGCCCGGACGTCTACCGCTCGCTCGCGCGCGCTTCGCTCAACTTCTTCTACCAGCAGCGCGCCGGGACGCCGATCGAGGCGGCCCATGCGGGCGGTGCGCAGTGGGCGCGCGCGGCCGGCCACCCGAACGAGGTCGCCGCCTGCTTCTCCGGCCCCGACCAGCGCGGGACGGTGTGGCCCGGCTGCCTGTACAAGCTCGACGTGACGGGCGGCTGGTACGACGCGGGAGACCACGGCAAGTACGTCGTCAACGGCGGCATCTCGCTCTGGACGCTGCTCAACCTCCACGAGGTCGCGGCCTCCTTCCCCGACGGCTCCGCCGCGCTGCCTGAGGCGGGCAACGGCGTCCCCGACCTGCTCGACGAGGCGCGTTGGGAGATGGAGTTCCTGCTCCGGATGCAGGTACCCGACGGCACGCGCTTGGCGCTCCCGGTGGGCCCTCAGGATCAGCAGAAGCCGCTCCGGCTCACCCCCGTCCACGCGGGCGGCATGGCGCACCACAAGATCGCCGACCGCAACTGGACCGCCCTGCCGACGATCCCCGCCGAGGACCGGGAGGAGCGCCTACTCTACCCGCCCTCGACCGCCGCGACGCTCAACCTCGCCGCCGTCGCCGCGCAGTGCGCGCGCATCTGGCGCTCCATCGACCCCGCCTTCGCCGCCCGCTGCCTTTCCGCCGCCCAACGCGCCTGGACCGCTGCGCTCCGCAATCCGGAGGTGTACGCCGCGCAGGGCTTCACGGGCAGCGGCGGTTACGGCGACTGGGATCTGTCGGACGAGTTCCACTGGGCCGCGGCCGAGCTCTACGCCACCACCGGTGCTCCCGCGTACCTCGACCGCCTCCGCCGCTCGCCGCTCTTCACGGCACCGCTGGAGAGCGAGCCAAGCTGGCCCGAGGTCGCCGCGCTCGGTACGATCACGCTCGCGACCGCGCCCGGCGTGCCCGACGCGGTGACTAAGAGCCAGCGCGCGCTCCTCGTGGCCGCCGCCGACCGCTTCCTCGCCGAGCGCGACCGCTCGGGCTATCGCATCCCCTACGCCACGACGCGCTATCCCTGGGGCTCGAACAGCAACGTGCTGAACCGGGCGATGATCCTGCTGCTCGCGCACCGCTTTACCGGCGACACGCGCTACCGGGCCGGGGCGATCGACGCCGCCGATTACGTGCTCGGCCGCAACCCGCTCGACCAGTCCTACGTCTCGGGCTTCGGCTGGAACCCGCTCCGAAACCCGCACCACCGCTTCTGGGCGCCGAGCCTCGATCCCAAGCTCCCCGGCCCGCCGCCCGGCGTGCTGTCGGGCGGGCCCAACAACACCGCCTGGGCCGACGACGTCGCGCGGAGCATGCAGGGCAAGTGCGCGCCCCAGCGCTGCTGGCGCGACGACGTCAACGGCTTCGCGATGAACGAAGTCGCCATCAACTGGAACGCGCCTCTGGTCTGGGTCGCGGCTTACTTGGACGCGACGGCGCGCTAGCCGCGCTGGAGCATGCCGAGTAGGAACTGCCGAATACGCTCCGTCCGCTCGCGGCTGGGCGGGCCAAGCACGGTGCGCGCGTGCTCCGGCAGGTGGTCGGCCGCGTGGGCCGCGTCGTCGTCGAACACGAGCTGGTCGAACCAGCTGCGCCACGCCGCCTTCTCCGCCCGCGGCAGGTCGCGCACCGCGGAGACGGCGTGCACCAGCGCCAGGAACGCCTGCGCCGATCGGTGCTCCCACCAGTAGTTCACCAGCACGTTCAGCCGGTCGAACGCGCGGACATGGTGCCACCAGATGGGCGGGATGTAGATGGCGTCGCCGGGCCCGAGCTCGGCCACCCGCGCGTGCGCCAGCGCTTGCGCGAAGCGCGGGTAGCGCTCGAGGTCGGGCGCGTCCGGGTCGACCATCGAGCTGGGCGGCCCCGCCATGGTCCGGTCGAGCGGACCCACATAAAGGTTGCGCAGCTGGTCGGGCGGGAACAGCGTAAAGCGCCGCCGGCCGGTGACGACGCAGGCGATGTTGATCGACGTGTCGTAATGCGTTGCGACCTGCGTGGCGTTGCCGATCCACAGCCGCGCGGGCGCGTCGACCGGCAACCCCAGCGGGTTCGCGCGCTCCCAGCCGGGCAGGTGCTCGGGCGCGGTGGCGCTGCTGGCGTAGAGCGCGTGCGGGCGCTCGACTTCGCTCTCCGACAGGCGCAGCAACTCGCCCAGCAGCGCCTGGAGCGGGACCTGTTGCTTGCCGAAATTGAAGCCGGTGAGCGCGTCGTCGTAGAAGAAGCGGCCTTCGATCTCCGGCGGGCCGATCATCACGTCGAGCGGTCGGCCGCCGCCGAAGCCGGCCAGATACCCGGCCATCGCCCGGTCGCCGCCCGCCCCGGCCCCCACCGCCTCCCAATGCGCGACCTGCCCGCGCAGCACCACCGGCTCGTACGCGATCGCGACCTCGCGCGCGAAAGTGTCCGCGTCCACCGGCCCACGTTCGGGCACGCGCGTCTCGGTCGCGGCGGGGTGGTCGAGGATCATGCGCCCGTTCTTACGACGGTTGCGGCGAAGCGGGAAGCAGGCGATGATAGCGCTAACTACTAGGATGGGAGAGGCTATGGGACGGTTCGCACGCGTGCTCGCGACCACGGCGATGCTGGCGGCCACGGTCGCCTCCGCGCAGCAGGGTCGCTGGACGGGAAGCTGGGGCTCGGCGCAGATCCGCGTCGAGGATCAGGAGGCGGAGAAGGCGCCGCTCGCCGGGCCGAGCACGATCCGTCAGACCGTCCGGCTCTCGGTCGGCGGCCCGCGGCTCAGGGTGCGATTGTCCAACCTGTTCGGCGACGCGCCGCTCGTGATCGGCGGGGCGCAAGTGGCGTTACCGATCGCGAACGGGGCGGCGGCGGTGCGGGCCGACACGGCGCGCCCGCTCACCTTCTCCGGCGCGACGTCGGTGCGCATCCCGCCCGGCGCGGAGCTCTATTCCGACCCGGTCGCGCTGCCCATCACGGCGGGCGCGGACCTCGCGGTGACGCTGCACCTGCCCGAGCCGCCCGCGCGGCGCACGGGGCACCCCGGTTCGCGCGCCTCCGCCTTTCTGCTGCCGGGCGACCGCGTCGCCGACGCGGCCTTTGCCGGAGCCCAGCCGGCGGCGGGCTGGCATCAGATCGCCGACGTCGAGGTCGAGGCGCCCGCGCGCACGATCGTGGCGATCGGCGATTCGATCACCGACGGCTATGGCGTGACGCCGGACAGCAACCGGCGCTGGACCGACTTCTTCCTCTCGCGCCTCCGCGCCGACCCGCGCACGCGCAACCTGGGCGTCGTGAACGCCGGCATCGGCGGCAACCGCGTGCTCCTGGACGGGATCGGCCCCAACCTCATGGCGCGCTTCGACCGCGACGTGATCGCCAGGAGCGGAGCCACCCACGCGATCCTCTTGGAAGGCATCAACGACCTGGGCGTGCTGACCCGCGACGCACCCGCCACTCCGCAAGCCCATCGCCGCATCGTCGCCGAGGTCACGGGGGCGTACCGCCAGCTCGCGGAGCGCGCTCGCGCGCACGGGATCAAGCTCATCGGGGGCACGCTCACGCCCTTTGTCGGCAACGACTACTACCATCCCGGCCCGGAGACGGAGGCGGACCGCCAGGCGATCAACCGCTTCATCCGCACCTCGGGCGTGTTCGACGCGGTGGTCGACTTCGACGCCGCGCTGCGCGATCCGGCGAACCCGTCGCGCCTGCTGCCCGCCTACGACTCCGGCGACCACCTCCACCCGTCCGAGGCCGGCTACGAGGCGATGGCGAAGGCCGTCCCCCTCGCGCTGTTCACCGGACGTCAGGAGGCCGCGTCGGCCGACGCTCCGCTGCTCGCGATCACGGTGGACGACATGCCCGTCCACGGGGCGCTGCCGCCCGGCGAAACTCACCTGAGCGTCACGCGACGCCTGATCGCCGCGTTCCGCGAGGCGGGCGTGGCCGCGCCCATGGGCTTCCTCAACGCCGGCAGGATCGGCGACGCGGGCGACGGTGAGGCGGTGCTGCGCGCGTGGCGCGCGGCGGGCTTCCCCATCGCCAACCACGCCTGGTCGCACCCTAACCTCGAAGGCATGGATGCGCCCGCCTTTCTCGCCGACGTCCGGCGCAACGAGCCGGTGCTCAAGCGCCTGATGCCGCGCGGCGGCTGGCGCTGGTTCCGCTACCCGTTCCTCTCGGAGGGGAGCGATCCCGCCAAGCGCGACGCGGTGCGCGCGGGCCTGCAGGCCGGCGGCTACCGGGTCGCGGCGGTGACGATGGATTTCGGCGACTATGCCTGGAACACCGCCTATGCCCGTTGCGCCGCCAGGGGCGACACGGCCGCGATCGCCGCGTTGGAGCGGAGCTTCATGGACGCCGCCCGCGTGGATGCGCTGCGCGCGCGCGCCATGTCGCGGGGCGCGTTCGGGCGCGACATCCCCTATGTGCTGCTGCTGCACCTGGGCGGCATGGATGCGCGGATGATGCCGCGGCTGCTGGCGATGTACCGCGAGCTCGGCTTCCGCTTCACCTCGCTCGAGAAGGCGCAGGCGGACCCTTTCTACCGCGCCGCCGAGGACCTGTCGCTGCCCGGCCCCAGCCCGCGCCTCGACGCCGCCGCAACCGCCGCGGGCGTCCCCGTCCCCCCGCGCGCGCCGCTGCCCGACGAGCGCGTCTGCGCCGGATAAGAGAAGGGCGGGGAAGCCCACCGGCCGCCCCGCCCCCGTTTTCCGCTCAGGGCGGGATCAGCCCTGCATCTCCTCCAGCTCCTTGCCCTTGGTCTCGTGGATGAACCGCTGGACCAGGAAGAAGCTGATCAGCGCGCACGCCGCGTAGAAGCTGTAGCTCGCCGCCAGCCCCAGCCCCGCCGCCATGATGGGGAAGCTTTGCGCGATGAGGTAGTTCGAGAACCACTGCGCGAAGCCGCACACCGCCAGCGCCGATCCGCGGATCTGGTTGGGGAACATCTCGCCCAGCATGACCCACATGATCGGGCCCCAGCTGACGTTGAAGAAGATCACGTACAGGTTGGCCGCGATCAGCGCGAGCCGGCCCAGCGCCGGCGACAGCTGAAGCTGCCCCTCCGCGTCCAGCGTCCCGTTGGAAAAGGCGTAGACCAGCGCGAACAGCGTCACCGTCATGCCCGCCGAGCCGATCAGCAGCAGCGGCTTGCGCCCGATGCGGTCCACGAGCGCGATCGTGAGGAAGCACGCCGCGATCGACACCGCGCCCGACACGATGTTGATGAGCAGCGACTGGTCCTCGGTGAACCCCGCCAGCTGCCAGAGCGTCGCGCCGTAGTAGAAGATGACGTTGATGCCGACGAGCTGCTGGAACACCGCCAGCACCAGCCCCGCCCACACGATCGGGCGGAAGAAGGTGCTGGGCGCGCGCACGTCCGACAGGCGCGGGCGATGGTCGGCGGTGAAGCTCCCGCGGATCTCCTCCAGCTTCGCCTTGGCGACGACCTCGCCGAATAGGCTGGTGAGCACCTGGCCCGCATGCTCGTGACGCCCCTTGGACACCAGGAAGCGCGGAGACTCCGGGATGAAGAACAGCGCGACGAGGAACACCGCCGCCGGCACCGCCTGCATCAGGTACATCCAGCGCCACGCCTCGAGCCCGCCCCAGAAGATGTTAATCGACGAGCCCGCGGCCTGGGCGAGGAAGTAGTTGACCACGAACGCCGCCGTCAGGCCGCTGATGATCATGATCTGCTGAACGGTGGTCATGCGGCCGCGGATGTTGGCGGGCGCGACTTCCGAGATATAGGCGGGCGAGAGCACGCTGGCCGCGCCCACCGCCATGCCGCCGGCGATGCGCGCGATCACGAACACCGCTTGGCTCCCGGCGAAGCCCTGCACGAGCGCGCCAATGAGGAACAGGAGCGCCGACAGCATCATAACCTTACGCCGCCCCATCAGGTCTGCGAGCCGGCCCGCCAGGAACGCGCCGATGAAGCAGCCGATGAGCAAGGAGCCCACCGTGAAGCCCAGCCCGCCCTCGCTCAGGCCGAACGCCGCCGTCAGGCCGTCCTGCGTGCCGTTCACCGCGCCGCTATCATAGCCGAACAACAGGCCGCCGATCGTGGCCACCGCCACGATCGCGGCGATAAAGCCGATATTGGCCGATTCCGCCCCCGCGTTCATCGCGGAGCCCGTCCTGCCGACGTCCGTCATCCCGATCCCCTCCTGCCGTCGTCCGTATCGGACGCGTGCTGCTCTGTGAGCGCTACCATGCCGGAGCGGCGGTTCAAGTCAAGCGCGCTGCGCCTTCGGCCTTCGACGGGGGGCGGCGTCCGATTGCCGACGGATCAGCGTGAAGTCGAGCAGCTGGTGCCGCTCCTCCGGCGGCGCGGTCTCCTGCCGGCGCACGGCCGCGACCAGCATCTCGACGGCCGCGCGCGACATGTCCGCGATCGGCTGGTGGATGGTGGTGAGCTCCGGCCAGATCGCGGTGGCGAGCGTGGTGTCGTCGAAGCCGCACACCGTCAGGTCGCCCGGCACGTCGAGCCCGCGCCGGTGCGCGACCGCCACCGTCGCCGCCGCCATGTCGTCGTTGCTGGCGAACACGGCGGTGGGCGCCTGCGGCAGGTCGAGCAGCTGTTCCGCCGCGTCGAGGCCGGAGCGGTAGGTGAACAGCCCCGGCGCGACCAGTGCGTTGTCGAATGCGACGCCCGCCTCCTCCAACGCCTCGCGATAGCCCCTCATCCGGTCGGCGCTCGCCTTGAGCGTCGGGTTGCCCGCGATGAAGCCGATGCGGCGGTGCCCGAGCGAGATGACGTGGCGCGTCATCGCCAGCGCAGCCTCGTAATCGTCGATGCTGACCGCCATCAGCTCGGCGGCCGGCTTGGCGCTGCCGACGAGCACGGCGCAGACGTCCTCCTCGGCCAGGACGCGGATCAGGTCGGGCGAGTCGCACAGCGGCGGCGGCAGGATGATGCCGTCGATGCCGCCCTCGATCAGGTGGCGCGCGACCTCAATCTCGTGATCGCCCAGCTCGCATTTCTCTACGATCAGTTGCACGTCACGCCGGCTCGCCTGGTCAAGCCCGCCGACCAGGAACTCGCTGAGATAGCCCGCGCTGGGATTGCTGTAGAGCAGGCCGATGCGGCTCTGCCCCGCCCCCGCCAGCGCGCGCGCGGCGGAGTTGGGCGCGTAGTTGAGCTCCGAAATGGCCGCGTTCACCGTGTCGCGCGTCGCGGGGCGGACGTTGCTTTCGCCGTTGATGACGCGCGACACCGTCATCGGCGACACGCCGGCGCGGCGCGCGACGTCGCTGATGGTGGGCGCGGATTTCTGTCGGCGAGGAGCTCTCACGCCATCACTGCTGTCATGAACCGCGCCGCGTGGCAACGTTTGCGGGCGCCTCCGTCCCGAAGCGGAGCGAATTTATCTGATCAATGCGCCTGGCCGGGCGCGTAGGGAAAGCGGAGCGCCTTGTAATACTCAAGCGGGTGCGCCGGCTCCGGTGAACCGGGCGGCAGTGCGCGGCCGTTCAGCGACCGCCAGTACGCCACCGACGCGTCGCGCCACCAGCGCGCCTCCTCTTCCTGGACCTTCAACAGGTCGGCGGTCTTGCTCCACCGCTCCGCATCAACGAACGGCCGCAGGCCCGCCCAGCGCGCGCGGAAACCGGCCACCGCCGCGACGCCCCGGTCGTAGCGCCGTACCAGCGTCTCCCACAGTGTCGCGCCGCCCGGCATGCGGTGGTCCCAGGGCAGGTGATGGAACCAGAGCAGATGGTCCTCGCCCGTCGTCTCCGGCCGCGCGAAGCGCCGCGCCGCCGGCCCGGCATATTGCCCCACCGCGTTCGAGCCCTTGCTCGTCCGATCGAAGCCGATGCCCCGCGCGTCGGCGCGGTGGTAGTAGGCGGGGTTCCACTCGGGCCGGGCCAGATCCGACACCCAGGGCGCGGGCCCGTGATGGTGCCCCGTCCCCATCAGGTGCGCGAGGCCGAGCGGTGTCATATAATCCACCATCGCCTGCCGCGAGGCCATCATCAGGTCCGCGACCGGCCGCGCGAACGCCGGGTCGGTGGTGAAGGTCAGCCCCGCCCACTCGGCGGCGACCGTGCGCGCCGACGCGTCCGGATCCCAGGCGAGCCGGCCGAAGGCGTACCAGTTCGCCTGGTCGAAGGTCGATCCCGTCCAGTCGCGGTCCGACCCGATGTTCGCCACGCCCGCCATGCCGGTGAGCCGATGCCCGTCGAGCGAGCCGTCGACCACGCGCGAGACCGTCGAGCCCGGGCCCCGCGCGTAGGTGTCGCTCCGCAGCGTCTCCGCGAACAGCTCGCCCAGGTAGACGAGGTGCGTGGCGAAGCCGAGATACTCCTTGGTGATCTGGAACTCGAGCATCAGCGGGGTGCGCGGCATCGCGCCGAACAGCGGATGGAACGGCTCGCGCGGCTGAAAGTCGATCGGCCCGTTCTTGACCTGCACCAGCACGTTGGGCGCGAAGCGCCCGTCCTGCGGCTTGAACTCGGTATAGGCCTGCTTGGCGCGGTCCTCGGGGTCGGTCTCCTGATAGACGAAGGCGCGCCACATCACCGCGCCGCCGTGCGGGCGCAGCGCCTCGGCCAGCATGTTCGCGCCGTCGGCGTGGCTGCGGCCGTAGTCGCGCGGGCCGGGCTGGCCTTCGCTGTTCGCCTTGACCAGGAAGCCGCCGAAATCGGGGATCACGCGATAGATCTCGTCCGCCTTGGCGCGCCACCAAGCCTGCACCGACGGGTCGAGGGGGTCGGCGGTCTCCAGTCCGCCTAGCTCGATCGGCGCGGAGAAGCGCGCCGACAGATAGACCTTCATGCCGTAGGGGCGCAGCACGTCGGCGACCGCGGCCGCCTTGGCGAGGTAGGGCGCGGTCAGGCTGTCGGCCTTGGCGTTGACGTTGTTGAGGATCGTGCCGTTGATGCCGAGCGACGCGTTGGCGCGGGCGTAATCGACGTAGCGCGGGTCCTTGTGGCCGGGCAGCCGCCACCAGTCCCAGATCGACTGGCCGGCATAACCGCGCTCCACCGAGCGATCGAGATTGTCCCAGTGGTTGAGCACGCGAAGCCGCACCTTGGGCGCGCTGCGCTCCTCGACGGGCCGGCCCAGCTGCAACCGGCGGATGAGCGCGAACGCGCCGTACAGCACGCCCGCCCCGCCGTTCGCCGCGACCACCGTGACCGGCCGCCCGCCCGTCATCACGCGCCGGACGAGATAGCCCTCGTCGCCCAAGTCCCCGAGGTCGAGCCGCAGCGCCCGGACGCGCGCCGAGGTGGCGGGCGTGCCCAGCACCACCTCGCCGCCCCCGCCCATCCCGCCCGACATCGCCGCGAACGCCCGGAAAAGCTCGTCGCGCGCCGCGAGCACGCGCGCGTCGCGCTCGGCGGGGTCAACCGCCACCGCGCCCGGAACGCCCGCCCGCGCGGCCGCGGGCAGCGGCCGATAGCGCAGCCAAAGCTCATAGCTGTCTTCCGCGGCCGCCCGGTCCGGCAAGCCCAGCAGCAGCAACAGCGCGCACAGCACGCCGACCAACGCCCGCATCCGCCTCTCCTCCGACGCTATTGACAGCGTTCCGCCCCGTGTATCTGTTAGCGCTATCACGAACAAGGCGCGCGGAGTGCCGACGTGGGAGAGGACCAGAGGGCATGACCAGCATCACCCGTCGCGGACTGCTCCGCTGGCTCGGCGCGGCGTCCGCGCTCGCGATCGAGCCCGCGGCTCTCGCGCAGCGCGCCGCCCGCCCCGTCTACAAGGACCCCCGCGCGCCCGTGGACCTGCGCGTGCGCGACCTGCTCGGCCGCATGACCTTGGAGGAGAAGGTCGGCCAGATGATCGCGCTCTGGGCGACCAAGTCGGAGATCATGCGCGACGGCGGGCTCGACTTCGATCCCGTCAAGGCGAGCCGCAGCTACCCGCACGGGTTCGGCCAGGTGACGCGCCCCTCCGACCGGCGCGGCGGGCCGCAGGTGGCCGAGGTGGCGGGCGGCACGGGCGCGCGGTGGCGCGGCGCCGAGTCGACGATCAGCTTCGTCAACGCGGTGCAGCGCTGGGCGACGACGCAGACGCGGCTGGGCATCCCCGTGCTGTTCCACGAGGAGTCGCTCCACGGCTACATGGCCCCCGACGCGACCATGTTCCCGCAGGCGATCGCGCTGGCGGGCGCGTTCGACCGCGACCTGATGCGCCGCGCGCAACGCGTCATCGGCCGCGAGGTGCGCGCGCATGGGAGCCACCTGACGCTGTCGCCCGTGGTCGACATCGCGCGCGACCCGCGCTGGGGCCGCATCGAGGAGACGTTCGGCGAGGACCCCTATCTCTGCGGCGAGATGGGCGTCGCCAGCGTGCTCGGGCTGCAGGGCGAGGGCGGCACGCTGGCGCCCGGCCACGTCTTCGCGACGCTCAAGCACATGACCGGCCACGGCCAGCCCCAGGCCGGCAACAATATCGGCCCCGCCCCGCTCGCCGAACGCGAGCTGCGCGAGTTCTTCTTTCCGCCCTTCCGCGCCGTCGTCGAGCGCACGGGCGTCGCCGCGGTGATGCCGTCCTACAACGAGCTCGACGGCGTCCCCAGCCACGCGAACAAGTGGCTGCTCGGCGACGTGCTGCGCGGCGAGTGGCGCTTCGACGGCGCGATCGTCAGCGACTACGGCGGCGTGACGGAGCTCGACACGATCCACCACGTCGCGAGCGGTCCGGAGGACGCCGCCCGCCGCGCGCTCGCCGCCGGCGTGGACAGCGAACTGCCCGACGGCCAGGCGTTCCGCACGCTCGTCGCCCAGGTCCGCGAGGGCCGCGTCGCACAGGCTGCGGTGGACCAGGCGTGCGCGCGCATGCTCCGACTGAAGTTCCGCGCCGGGCTGTTCGAAGATCCCTACGCCAGCCTCGCCGAGGCGCGCCGCCTGACGGGGAACGCCGAGGCGCGGGCGCTGGCGCTGGAGGCCGCGCGCAAGTCGCTCTGCCTGCTCACCAACGATGGCACGCTGCCGCTCGACCGCGCCCGCCTGCGCAAGGTCGCGCTGATCGGCCCCAACGCGCAGGTCGCGCGGCTGGGCGGCTATTCGGGCGCGCCCAAGGTCGCCGTCAGCCTCGCCGACGGCTTACGCCGCCGATTGCCCGCCGACGCGCTCGTCGTGGCGCAGGGCGTGCGGATCACGCGGACCGAGGACCGCTCGGCCGACGAGGTGCTGCTCGCCGACCCGGCCGAGAACCGCCGCCTGATCGCGGAGGCCGTCGCGGCGGCGCGCGACGCGGACGTGATCCTGCTCGCGATCGGCGACACGGAGCAGACCAGCCGCGAGGGCTTCGCGAAGAACCATCTCGGCGACCGCACCAGCCTCGACCTGGTCGGCGAGCAGAACGAGCTGTTCGACGCGCTCCACGGCTTGGGCAAGCCGGTGGTGGTGTGCGCGATCAACGGCCGCCCGCCCAGCTGGCCCGCGATCGCCGCGCGCGCCAATGCGATGCTGGAATGCTGGTACCCCGGCCAGGAGGGCGGCACGGCGGTCGCCGACGCCCTGTTCGGCGACGTGAACCCGGGCGCCAAGCTCCCCGTCACCGTGGCGCGGCACGCGGGCCAGCTGCCGCTCTACTACAACAGCAAGCCGTCGGTCGGCCGCGGCTACCTATTCGACACGACCGCGCCCCTGTTCCCCTTCGGCCACGGGCTCAGCTACACGACGTTCCGGCTCGGCCCCCCTCGCCTCTCCGCCCCGCGCATCGGCGTGGCGGGCGAGGTCACGGTCGAGGTCGACGTCCGCAACACGGGAACCCGCAAAGGCGACGAAGTCGTCCAACTCTACGTCCGCGACCAGGTCAGCTCCGTCACCCGCCCCCTCAAGGAGCTGAAGGGCTTCGAACGCGTCACGCTCGCGCCCGGCGAGGCGCGCACCGTGCGCTTCACGCTCGGCCCCTCGGCCTTCGCCATGTGGGACGTCGACATGCGGGAGGTGGTCGAGCCCGGCCGTTTCGACATCATGACCGGCCCCAACTCGGCCGACCTGCAGACCGTCACGCTGGAGATCGCCTGACCTTGCGCCGGGCCGGGCGCTTATGGTAGCGCTAACGCAAACGGCCCGTCTAAGGGCGACATGGGAGAGGTTTGTGATGTTCCTGCGCTGGGCCGCCCTCGCGTCCGCCGTCTTCTGCACCGCCGCGCTCGGCAAATCGAGCGAGCCGCGCGCGCCCAACGGCCGTCGCTACCTGTCCCAACCGCTGGTCCGCGACATCTACACCGCCGACCCGTCGGCGCACGTCTTCCAGGGCCGCATCTACGTCTATCCCAGCCACGACATCGACGGACCCGCGCCCGAGGACGATCTGGGCGGCCATTTCGAGATGCGCGACTATCGCGTGCTCAGCATGGACCGCGTCGGCGCGCCGGTGACGGTGCACCCTGTCGCGCTCGATGTGGCCCAAGTGCCCTGGGCGACCAAGCAGATGTGGGCGCCCGACGCGGCGTATAAGAACGGCACCTACTACCTCTACTTCCCCGCCAAGGACCGGCAGGGCGCGTTCCGCATCGGCGTCGCCACCTCCAAGAGCCCCGTCGGCCCGTTCAAAGCCAAGCCGCGGCCGATCAAGGGCAGCTTCTCGATCGACCCCGCCGTGTTCACCGACGACGACGGCCGCAGCTATATGTATTTCGGCGGCATCTGGGGCGGCCAGCTCCAGCGCAACGTCACCGGGCGCTACGACCCCAACGGCTCCAAGACCGACCTCAATCGGCCGAATGCGCCCGCGCTGATGCCGAAAGTCGCGCGCCTCGACGCGTCCATGACCGAGTTCGCCGAGAAGCCCCGCGACGCGCTCATCGTCGATGAGGGGGGCAAGCCGCTCTTGGGCGGCGACACGAACCGCCGCTTCTTCGAAGCGGCGTGGATGCACAAGTACAACGGCAAATATTACCTCAGCTACTCGACGGGCGACACGCACTATCTCGTCTACGCGGTCGGCACGTCGCCCTATGGTCCTTTCACCTACAAGGGCCGCATCCTGGAGCCGGTGCAGGGCTGGACGACGCACCACTCGATCGTCCAACACGGCGGCAAATGGTGGCTGTTCTACGCCGACAGCCAGCTCTCGGGTCAGACGCGCCTGCGCAACGTCAAGGTGACCGAGCTCACCCACAATCCGGACGGCACCATTTGCACGATCGACCCGTTCGTCGACTGACCGCATGTTCCTCGGCATCGATATCGGCACCTCGGGGGTGAAGGCGGTCGTGCTGGACGCGGCCGGGGCCGTCGTCGGCCAGGGTACGACCGCGCTCACCGTCTCGCGCCCGCATCCGCTCTGGTCGGAGCAGGACCCGGAGGATTGGTGGCGCGCCACCACCGCCGCGGTGCAGGCGATCGACCCCGCCGTGCGCCGCGCGGTGCGCGGGGTGGGGCTCGCCGGCCAGATGCACGGGGCGACGCTGCTCGGCGCCGACGACCGCCCGCTTCGTCCCGGCATCCTGTGGAACGACGGCCGCAGCTTCGCCGAGTGCGAGGCGCTGGAGCGCGCCGTGCCCGAGCTCCACGCGATCGCCGGCAACCTCGCCATGCCGGGCTTCACCGCGCCCAAGCTGCTCTGGGTGCGCCATCACGAGTCCGAGGTTTTCGAGCGGGTACGCACCGTGCTGCTGCCCAAGGACTATGTGCGCCTGAGGATGACGGGCGACCGCGCCTCCGACTTGTCCGACTCCGCCGGCACGCTCTGGCTCGACGTGGGCGGCCGCCGCTGGTCGGAGACGATCCTCGACGCGTGCAGCCTGCGCGCCGAGCAGATGCCGCGCCTCCACGAAGGCACGGAGGTGACCGGCACGCTGCGCCCCGACATCGCCGACCTATGGGGCATGGGCGAGGTGCCGGTCGCGGCGGGCGGCGGCGACAACGCCGCGGGCGCGGCGGGCGTGGGCGTGGTCAGCGACGGCGACGCGCTGCTCTCGCTCGGCACCTCGGGCGTGATCTTCGTCGCTACGCGCGACTTCCGCCCCAACCCGGCCGGCGCGGTGCACGCCTTTTGCCACTGCGTGCCCGAGCTATGGCACCAGATGTCGGTCCACCTGTCCGCGGCGGCGTGCGTCGACTGGGTGGCGCGCATCACCGGCGCGAGCGGCCCGGCCGAGCTGTTCGAACGCGCGGAGGCGACCGGACCGGGCGCGGGTCCCGAGATCTTCCTCCCCTACCTCTCCGGCGAGCGCACGCCGCACAACGACGCGGTCGTGCGCGGCGCATTCCTCGCCCTCGATAACGAGAGCGACGGCGGCCGGCTCGCCCAGGCGGTGCTGGAAGGCGTCGCTTTTGCGCTGGCGGACGGCATGGCCGTGCTCCGCGACGCGGGCACCGAGGTCGAGAAGCTGTCGGTCATCGGCGGCGGCGCCCGGTCGAGCTATTGGGGCCGCATCATCGCCGCCGTGCTCGACACGCCGCTCGTGTACCTCAGGGGCGGCGAGGTCGGCCCGGCGCTCGGTGCGGCGCGGCTGGCGCAGATCGCCGTCGACGGCGGCGCGCCCGCGGACGTTTGCGCCGCCCCGCCGACCAGCCACGTCGTCGAGCCCGACCGCGCGGTCGCCGACCGGCTCGCCCCCAAGCTCGCCCAGTTCCGCGCGGCCTATCCCCGCGTCACCCCCAAGCAGAAAGAGATCTGATGGCCTCCGACTATTTCGCCGGCGTCGACCGCATCACCTATCAGGGTCCGGACACGACCGAGGACCTGGCCTATCGCTGGTACGACAAGGATCGCGTCGTGCTCGGCAAGCGGATGGAGGACCATCTCCGCTTCGCCATCTGCTTCTGGCACAGCTTCTGCTGGCCGGGCTCCGACGTGTTCGGCGCGGGCACCTTCGACCGCCCCTGGCTGCGCGGGGCCAACGACGCGGCCGCCGCGGCCGCGAAGCGCGAGGCGGCGTTCGATTTCATCAGCCGCCTCGACGTGCCCTTCTACTCGTTCCACGACGTCGACGTGATGGCGGAGGCGAACGACCTCCCCAGCTTCCGCCGCAACTTCGCGGAAGCCGTGGACGACCTGGAGCGCCTGTCGGGCGAGCACGGCAAGAAGCTGCTCTGGGGCACCGCCAACCTGTTCAGCCACCCGCGCTACATGGCGGGCGCGGCGACCAGCCCCGACCCGGAGGTGTTCGCCTGGGCCGCGTCCCAGGTCCGCGACGCGATCGAGGCGACGCACCGCTTGGGCGGCGTCAACTACGTACTGTGGGGCGGGCGCGAGGGCTACGAGACGCTGCTCAACACCGACCTCGCCCGCGAGCTCGACAATTTCGGCCGCTTCCTGAGCATGGTCGTCGAGCACAAGCACAAGATCGGGTTTCAGGGTACGATCCTGATCGAGCCCAAGCCGATGGAGCCGACCAAGCACCAGTACGACTTCGACACGGCCACCGTGTACGGCTTCCTCCAGCGCTACGGCCTGGAAAAGGAGGTCGCGGTCAACATCGAGGCGAACCACGCCACGCTTTCGGGCCACACCTTCGAGCACGAGATCGCCACCGCCGCAGCGTTCGGCATCTTCGGCTCGATCGACGCCAATCGCGGCGATCCGCAGAACGGCT
The DNA here is from genome assembly GCF_002288825.1 of Sphingomonas lenta. Lineage (GTDB taxonomy): Bacteria > Pseudomonadota > Alphaproteobacteria > Sphingomonadales > Sphingomonadaceae > Sphingomonas > Sphingomonas lenta. The sequence goes on along the minus strand of NZ_NSLI01000005.1, from coordinate 257,478 downwards.
GGGACACCGATCAATTCCCCAACTCCGTCGAGGAGCTGACGCTGGCGATGATCGAGATCATCCGCGCGGGCGGGTTCACGACGGGCGGGTTCAACTTCGACGCCAAGGTCCGCCGCCAGTCGATCGACGCGATCGATCTGTTCCACGGGCATGTCGGCGCGATCGACGTGGTCGCGCGCGGGCTGCTCCGCGCCGCCGCGACCATCGAGGACGGCCGCCTCGACCAGTTCAAGCGCGACCGCTACGCCGGCTGGGACGGCGAACTCGGGAGGCAGATCGCCGGGCTCGACCTCGCCGGCGCGGCCGACCTGGCGGTCGAGCGCAACTTGTCGCCGCAGCCCCGCTCGGGCCGGCAGGAGTGGCTGGAGAACCTGCTCAACCGGTTCTGACGGTCCGCTTCAGGGCGCGTGGGCGTACATCCCGAACGTCGCGCCCACGAAGCCGCCCGCCGTGGCGGTGCTGAGCAGCTTCCCGTCCGCGCCGGTCAGGAGCGACGTCCAGCGCCCCGCGCCCGCCGCGTAGTGGAAGTCGTACTCGCCGCCGCGCGCGGTGATGCGCAGCCGCACCGGGCCGGTCGCGCGGAGCGGTGCGGCGGCGAGCACGACGCCGTCTGCCGGGTCGCTCGGCCCCGCCCGACGCTCGACGCGCAGCACCCGCCGTCCGCGGTCGTTGACGACGCCGATGAAATAGTAGTGCGCGTCGTCCTGATAGGCGACGAGGCCGGCCTTCGCGCCCGGCGCGGCGGCGTCGAAGCGGAGCTCGGTCGCGGCGGTGGCGTGGAGGTGCTGTTGCCGGCGCGCGAGGAAGCTCGGCTGCTTGGGTTCGCCGATCCGGTCGGCCCGCGGCGTGATCTCCAGCGCGCCGCCCGCGAGCCGGTGCCAGCGCAGCTTGGGGTTGCGCACCATCATCCAGTAGGGCGGCAGCGCGGGGCCGTCGAACTCGTCGCGCACGGTGAACGCGCCGCTCGTCGGCACCGGCGCGTGCGGCCCCGCCGGCAGGTCGGGACGGCGCGCGAAATGGGGGATCGCCTGTCCGGGCTCGGTGATGATCGGCCAGCCGTGCCGCCAGCGGATCGGCAGCAGGAAGGTCTCGCGGCCCGTGTTGTAATGGTCGTCCGTATAGGGCCGGGTGGCGAGGAAGGTCGCCCACCAGTCGCCCTTGGGCGTGGTGAACAGCGCCGCGTGCCCCGCCGAGGTGATCGGGTCGGGCCGCGCCGGGTCGAGGTCGCGCTGCGTCAGGATGGGCCTGGGATAAGCCGTCCAGGGCCCTTCCGGCCGCTCGGCGCGGTACACCGTCTGCGAGTGGCCGACCGCCGTGCCGCCCTCCGCGGCGGAGAGGTAGTAGCGCCCCTCGTGCCGGAAGATGTGGGGCCCTTCGACCCAGATCGGTTTCGTCGAGATGTCGACGCCGCCGTTCACGATCATCTTCGCCGGACCGATTGTGCGCAGCGTCTTGAGGTCGAAGCGCCGGATCCAGATCGCCCGGTGCCCCTCGTAGAGCGGCTCGCCCACGGGCGCGTCGTTGTTGAGCAGCCAGGCCGACCCGTCGGACTCGATGAACAGGGACGGGTCGATCCCGCCCACGTCCTTGATCCACACCGGGTCGGACCAGGGCCCGGCCGGGTCGCTCGCCATGATGACGTAGTTGCCGCCGCAGTCGACGCAGGTGTTGACGATGTAGAAGGTGCCCGCGTGGTGCGCCATCGCCGGCGCGAACACGCCGCGCGACAGGCCGAGCCCCGTGAAGTCGAGCTGGCCCGGCCGGTCGATCGCGTTGCCGATCTGCGTCCAGTTCACAAGGTCGCGGCTGCGGAAGATCGGCAGGCCGGGAAAATAGGTGAAGGTCGAGGTGACGAGGTAGAAATCCTCGCCCACGCGGATGGTGTGCGGGTCGGGGTGGAAGCCCGACAGGACGGGATTGGCGTACTCGCCCGGCCCCGGCGGGCGTCGCCGCTGCGCGGGGTCGGCGCCCGAATATTCGAACCACTCGAAGCGCGCGGGCGTGGGTCCGGCGGGCGCCTGTGCGGAGCCGGTCGACGCGGCCGCCCCGAGCAGCGCCAGCAATCCGCGTACCATCCCCATGCTCCGCTCCCTTCCGTCTCGACGCGCCGGTTCGCCCGTCCTAAGCTCTGGGAGCGATAACATGGCGTGGAGGATCGCGCATGGGTGAAGATGCCGTGTTCGGCCGCCGCGCCTTTCTGGTCGGCGCGGGAGCGGCCCTGGCCGTGCAGGCGCGCGCCGCGGAGCCGCCCGTCATCCGCCGCCTCTCCCCCAAGCTCGACCGCGTGCTCGACGCCGGCGCGCGCGTGGAGACGATCGCGACGGGCATACGCTGGGCGGAAGGTCCGGTCTGGCTGCCGCGTCAGCAGGCGCTGCTCTTCACCGACCCGCCCGCCAACGTCATACGCCGCTGGACGAAGCACGACCGCGTGTCCGTGTTCTTGTCACCCTCCGGCGCGCCCGCGTTCGACCCCAAGCTGATCCGCGAGCCCGGCGCGAACGGGCTGGCGCTCGACCGCTCGGGCGGGCTGCTCATCGCCAATAGCGGCGGCCGGACGATTGATCGGCTGGACCTCGTGACGCGCCGGCGTACGACGCTGGTCGCCCGCTACCGGGGCCGTCGCTTCAACAGCCCCAACGACATGGCGGTCGCGCGCGACGGCGCGATCTGGTTCACCGATCCGCCCTACGGCCTCGCCGACGGCGACCGCTCGCCCGTCAAGGAGCTGCCGCACAACGGCGTCTATCGCTGGCGGTCGGGCGGCGAGCCGGTGCTCGTCGACGGCACGCTCGCGCGGCCCAACGGCGTCGCGCTCTCGTCCGACGAGCGGCGTCTGTTCGTCGCCGTGTCCGACGAGGCGGCCCCGCGCATCTACGCCTACGACCTGGACGCGAAGGGCGACGCGCGGAACCGGCGCGTGTTCCTCGACTTCGCCGGCCGGCCCGGCCCCGGCCTGCCCGACGGCATGAAGGTGGCGGCCGACGGGACGATGTTCTGCACCGGCCCCGGCGGGCTCCACATCCTGTCGCGCGAGGGCGAGCCGCTCGGCCTGATTGCGACCGGCGCGCCTGTAGCCAACTGCGCGCTGGGCGAGAACGGCCGGGCGCTGTTCCTCGCCGCCGACGACCGCGTGCTGCGCGTGCCGATCACCCTGGGAGAATAGTCTGAATGAGGATCGTCCACTGGCTCGCCGCCGCGCTGCTCGCGCTGACCGGGACCATCGCCGCCGCCCAGCCCGCGCCCGGCGACGCGTGGGCCACCGCCGCCAAGCTCAAGCGCGGGGTCAACATCATCGGCTATGACCCGATGTGGAAGGACCCGGCCAAGGCGCGCTTCAAGCCGAGGCATTTCAAGGTCATCCGCGACGGCGGCTTCGACTTCGTGCGCGTGGTGCTGTTCGCGTTCGACCATATGGACGCGCGGAACCGGCTCGATCCCCGTTGGCTCGCGACGCTCGACCGCGTCGTGGACCAGGCAACGGAGGCGGGCCTGGGCGTGATCCTCGACGAGCATGATTTCAACGCCTGCGCCGCCGACCCGGACACGTGCGAGCCCAAGCTCCTCGCCTTCTGGACGCAGATCGGCGAGCGCTACCGCAACGCTCCGGACACAGTGCTGTTCGAGCTGTTGAACGAGCCGCACGGCAAGCTCGACGCCGCACGCTGGAACGGGATGGTGGCGAAGCTGATCCCCGCCGTCCGCGCCACCAACCCGCGCCGCACGCTGGTGATCGGGCCCACGCGCTGGAACAACCTGGAGGAGCTGCCGACGCTCGAGCTGCCCGCCGCCGACCGCGACATCATCGCGACGTTCCACTCCTACGAGCCGTTCCGCTTCACGCACCAGGGCGCGAGCTGGACGCCGGAGATGAAGGACGTGCGCGGCGTCCCCTTCACCGCGGAGGACGAGGCGCGGATCGCGCGCGACTTCGACAAGGTCGCCGCCTGGTCGAAGGCGAACGGCCGCCCCGTGCTGCTCGGCGAATTCGGCGCGTATGACAAGTCGGGCACGCCGATGGCCGACCGCGTCCGCTACACCGCGACGGTGCGCCGCGAGGCGGAGAGGCGCGGACTGCCCTGGGCCTATTGGCAGTTCGACAGCGACTTCATCGTGTACGACATCGACCGCGACCGCTGGGTCGAGCCGATCCGCGCCGCCTTGATCCCGTAGCACTCGATCCGCTTACGCGGATGCGGCGCCGCCTGTTTCATCTTAGCTGAAACAGCCTCTAACGCGTCTCGGCGCGGCGGTAAGGGACGAAATCGCCCAGGCCGACGAAGCCGCGCTGGAACCGCGAAAACCGGTCCACCAGCGTCACGATCTCCGGCCGGCACAGCCGCGAGTCGAACGTGCGGGTCACGAGCACGTCGTCGCGGCGCAGCGTCTCGGCGCCGCCGCGCGGGCGGTTGACGTAGATCGTGTCGCCGACGCGATAGAGGATCGCGGTGCCGTCGATGATCTCGGACGACGCCTGGCGGAGCGGGATGCAGCTGACGGGCTCGCCCGCGACGCGCCCGCGCAGCGCTTCGGCGAGCTCCGCTTCGGGATCGCGGGGCGCGGCCGCGGCGGGCGCGCTCAGCACGGCGGCCGCGACGAGGGTGGAGAGAAGCTTCTTCATGCGCGCGTCCCTACCATGCGCGCGCTGAACGGCGGCTGAGCGGCGCTCAGTGGCTCGATGCGCCTACGGCGCCGATGCCCGTTTCCGACCTGACCCGCTGCGGCAGGTAGCCGGCGCGGTCGACGGCCGCCCGGCCGCTCCGGTCAATGAGCGACACGATCCAGATCGTCAGGAACGCGGCGGGCATCGAGAAGATCGCGGGCGAGCCGTAAGGGAAGACCGGCTCGGCATGGCCCAACACCGCCACCCAGATCGCGGGCGACAGGATCGTCAGCCCCAGCGCGAGCAGCAGCCCCACCGCGCCTCCCGCCACCACACCCCTGGTCGTGCACCCGCGCCACAGCAGCGAGGTGAGCAGCACGGGAAAGTTCGCCGACGCCGCCAGGGCGAACGCCAGCGAGACCATGAAGGCGACGTTCTGCCGCTCGAACAGGACGCCTAAGCCGATCGCCACCACCGCAAGCACCAGGACGGTGATCCGCGACACGCGCAGCTCGGCCGCCTGGTCGGCGCGCCCGCGGCGGAACACGCTGGCGTAGAGGTCGTGGCTCACCGCCGACGCGCCCGACAGCGTCAGCCCCGCCACCACCGCCAGGATGGTCGCGAACGCCACCGCCGACACGAACCCCAGGAACAGGTCGCCGCCCACCGCATGCGCCAGGTGCACCGCGGCCATGTTGCCGCCGCCCCTCAAGCCTCCCGCCGGATCGAGATAGGCGGGCTCGGTCCCCACCAGCACGATCGCGCCGAAGCCGATCACGAAGGTGAGCAGGTAGAACCAGCCGATCCATCCAGTCGCCCAGAGCACCGAGGTGCGCGCCGCCCGCGCGTCAGGAACGGTGAAGAAGCGCTGGAGGATGTGCGGCAGCCCCGCGGTGCCGAACATCAGCGCCAATCCCAGCGACACGGCGGAGACCGGGTCCTTGATGAAGCCGCCCGGCCCCATGATCGCGCGCGTCCCCTTCACCTCGACCGCGCGCGCGAACAGCGCCTCCGCCGAGAAGCCGAAGCGCCACAGCACCGCGCCCGCGATGAAGGTGGCGGCGCCCAGCAGCAGCACGGCCTTAACGATCTGCACCCAGGTCGTCGCCAGCATGCCGCCGAACAGCACGTAGAGCGTCATCATCACGCCGACGGTGGCGACCGCATAGGGGTAGGGCAGCCCGAACAGCAGCCGTATGAGCTGCCCCGCCCCCACCATCTGCGCGATGAGGTAGAAGAGCACCACCATGAGCGTCGACGCCGCGGCGAGCGTGCGCACGGGCGTCTGCGCGAACCGGAACGAGGCCACGTCGGCGAAGGTGTAGCGGCCGAGGTTGCGCAAGCGTTCCGCCATCAGGAACAGGAGGATGGGCCAGCCGACGAGGAAGCCGATCGAGTATATCAGCCCGTCATAGCCGTCCGCGAAGATCTGTGCGGAGATGCCGAGGAACGACGCCGCCGACATATAGTCGCCCGCGATCGCCAGCCCGTTCTGGAAGCCGGTGATCCCGCCGCCCGCCGCGTAGAAATCGTCGGCGGTGCGCGTCCGCCTCGCCGCCCAGCGCGTGATGGCGAGCGTGAGCGCCACGAAGCCCGCGAACATGGCGATCGCGGGCCAGTTCGTCGCCCCGTTCATGCGCGGAACCCCCGCGCGAGCGCGTCCACCTCGCGGTCGAACTCGCGGTTGACGCGGCGGACGTACACGCCCGTCAGCGCGATCGCGAGCAGGATGACGCCCAATCCGATCGGGATACCGACCGACGTCGCCCCACCCGCCAGCGGCCGCGCGAGCAGCGGCTTGGCGAAGGCGACGAGCAGGATGAAGCCGAAGTACGCGACCAGCATCAGCGCGGTGAGCGTCCAGCCCAGCCGGCTCCGCCGCCGCACCAGCCGCCGGTAACGCGGATCGTCGGCCAGCCCCACCAACGCCTGCTCGTGCGCGTCCATCACCCCTCCCCGCCGCTCGTCGCCGGACTATAGCGCGGGCGCAGGTTCGTGATAGCGTTAACTCAGGAGCGAGCGCGGTGGCCGCTTGGACGTGCCGAATTGATTACAATGACCACGCGCCGGACCAGCCGCACGACCGCGGCGGCTGGTCCGGCACATAGACCCGTGCCGCGAACGTACACCTCGACCCACGGTGGACATTCTGCACACCTCGTTCCTCCCCGGCACGGGGAGGGGGACCATGCGCAGCATGGTGGAGGGGCGGCCGCGAAGGGCGGTGCGCGTCGCGAGCACCCCTCCACCACGCCCTACGGGCGCGGTCCCCCTCCCCGTTCCGGGGAGGAACTCAAGCGGGTGCTCCAGAGAGAGGTAGGTTTTGCAGAAATGTAGTGTTCAAGAGGTAGAAACCGGCTCCCCGGGGCTGGTATCGCTTCACGATCCAGCCCACCGGCGCGACCCGCCCCACCCGTTGACACGCCGCGCCGCTTGCCGCATCGGCCCGGCCCAGATGGTCCTCCATAACGGAGGCTAAGAGGGAACCCGGTGCGAAACCGGGGCTGTGCCCGCAACTGTCAGCCGGGAGCCGACGGCCACCAAGTCACTGAAGCGCGAGCTTTGGGAAGACGGCCGGAAGGCGATGATCGGCGAGCCAGGAGACCTGCCATCGCGTCGTTCGTTCGGGGCCGGGTCCAGCCTGCGGAACGGGGAGCGCCACTCCTCCAGCAACGACACTGTTTGGCCGCCGTCGCGCCCGGTCCCGCCGGGCGGGCCGCCCATGTCGTTGATCCCCGAACCGCTCGACGGCGGAACGGGCGGAGGACCGTGTCTTGCTTCTCGTCACCCTCGCGCTCGCCGCCCAGGCCCAAGCGCCCCTGTCGACTGCCGACAACAACACCGACCAACCCCGCGGCGCCGACGTAGTCGTCACCGCCAACCGCACCGAACGCCCGATCGAGGAGGTCGCGCAATCGGTCACCGTGATCACGTCGGACGAGATCCGCGACCGCCAGGCGCAGACGGTGGTCGACCTGCTCCGCACGGTGCCGGGCGTGACGCTCACGCGCAACGGCGGGCCGGGCTCGGTCGCGGGGCTCAATATCCGCGGCGCGGAGAACGACCAGAACGTCGTGCTGATCGACGGCGTCAAGCTGAACGACCCTTCCGCGGTCGGCGGCGGCTTCAACTTCGCCACGCTGCTCGTCAACAACATCGACCGGATCGAGGTCGTGCGCGGCTCGCAATCGGTGATCTGGGGCAGCCAGGCGATCGGCGGCGTCGTCAACCTGCTCACCGCGCCGCCGACGGACGACCTCCGCGTGAACGCGCGCGGTGAATATGGCTGGCGCGACACCGCGCAGGCCGTCGCGAACGTGTCGGGCCGCGTCGGCCCCGCCGCGCTCAGCGCGGGCGCGGGGTATTTCCGCACCGACGGCTTCTCCGCCTTCGCGGGCGGGGCGGAGCGCGACGGCTACCAGAATGTCGGCGCCAACGCCAAGGCGCTGATCGGCCTCTCCGACGCCGTCGCGATCGACCTGCGCGGCTTCTACTCGGACGGCGAGACGGAGATCGACGGCTTCCCCGCGCCGCTGTTCGCCTTCGCCGACACGGCCGAGACGGGGCGCACGCGCGAGCTGACCGGCTATGCGGGCCTCAACGCCGCGCTCCTCGACGGCCGGTTCCGCAACCGCGTCGCCTTCGCCTACACGCGCACGGACCGCGAGAACGAGGATGCGGGCGCGACCACGTTCGACGCCCAGGGCGAGAACGAGCGCTTCGAGTATCAGGGCGTCCTCGACCTCGGGCGCGTGGACGCGGTGTTCGGCGCGGAGACCGAGCGCTCCAGCTACCGCGCCGCGAGCTATGGCGGCCCGCCCGCCGGCGCCGACGTGCGCATCACCAGCGTCTATGGCGAGCTCACGCTTCAGCCGGTGGCGGGCCTGACGCTCACCGGCGGCGTACGCCACGACGATCACCAGACGTTCGGCGGCGAGACCACGGTCGCCGCGTCGAGCGTGTTCAGCCCGAACGGCGGCGCGACGCGGCTCCGCGCGAGCTACGGCGAGGGTTTCAAGGCCCCTTCCTTGTTCCAGCTCTACAGCGACTTCGGCGACCGGGGCCTGCAGCCCGAGCGGTCGGAGAGCTGGGAGGTCGGCGTCGCCCAGAACCTTGGCGGCGAGGCGGCGGAGCTGAGCGCCACCTATTTCCACCGCGACATCGACAACCAGATCGATTTCGCCTTCTGCCCGCCCGCCGCGACGAGCGGTCCCTGCGTGAACCGCCCGTTCGGCGTCTACGCCAACACGCGCCTGACCCGCGCGGAGGGCGTCGAGCTCACGCTGGCGCTGCGCCCCGTCGAGCGGCTGCGCCTGCTGGGCCAATACAGCTTCATCGACGCGGTGAACCGCGACACGGGCGGCCGGCTAGCCCGTCGCCCGCGCGAAACGTTCAGCGTCGTGGCCGACTATGAGTTCCCGTGGGGCCTCCAGGCGGGTGCGACGCTGTCGGCGGTGGGCGACAGCTTCGACGACGCCGCCAACGCGACGCGCCTCGACGGCTACGTCCTCGCCGACCTTCGCGCCGCGGTCGCGCTCACCGACCGCGTCGAGCTCTACGGCCGCGTCGAGAACCTGTTCGACGAAGAGTACCAGACCGTATTCCGCTACGGCGCCGCGAGCCGCGCGGCTTATGGCGGGGTGAGGCTCCGGCTGTGATGCGCCGGGCGCTCGCGGCCCTGCTCGCGCTGGCGGGCTGCGCGCCCGCCGCGCCGCCCGCGCCTGCGCCCGTTTCGCCGCGCCGCATCGTCAGCCTCGACTATTGCGCCGACCAATATGTGCTCAAGCTCGCGCCGCGCGACCGCATCCTCGCTGTGTCGCGCGACGCGGTCAGGCCCACCTCCTACATGCGCGCCGCCGCCGCGGGCCTCCGCCGCGTCGCCCCGCGCGCGGAGGACGTGCTGGTGCTGAAACCCGACCTCGTGGTCCGCTCCTATGGCGGCGGTCCCGGCGCGGCCGAGTTCTTCGCGCGCGCAGGGATCCCCGTGCTCCAGCTCCCCTATGCCGAGGACCTTCCCGGCATCCGCGCCGCGACGGTCGATGTGGCCGCCGAACTGGGCGTGCCCGCGCGTGGCCGCGCGCTCGCCGCCGAGATGGATGCGCGCCTCGCCGGCCTCCCGCGGCGCGACCGCTCCGAGGCGGCGCTCTATATGACCCCTGGCGGCGTCACCGCCGGACCGGGCACGCTCGTCGCCGAGCTGCTCGCGGCGGCGGGTCTGCGCAACTTCCAGCGGGAGCCCGGCTGGCGCGACCTCCCACTCGAGCGCCTCGCCTATGAGCGCCCCGACCTCGTCGCTTTCGCCTCTTTCAAGGATGTCGGCGATGCGGAGCCGTGGAGCGCCGCCCGCCACCCGATCGCCCGCGCGCAACTCGACGGGCCGGTGGTCGGCCTGGAGGGCGCCTGGACCGCGTGCGGCGGCTGGTTCCTGCTCGACGCCGTGGAGGCGCTGGCCAGGGGACCGCGCCCGTGAGGCTCAACATCGCGCTCCTCGCCGCCGCGGCCGCCGCGATCCTCGCCGCCTGCCTGCTCGGCTCCACGCCGCTCCCGCCCGCGCGCATGCTCGCGGCGCTCGGCGGCGGCGGCGAGCCCGGCGACGCGGTGGTGGTCTGGGCGATCCGCCTCCCCCGCGCGCTCGCCGCCTTCGCCGTCGGCTTAGGGCTGGGCGCGAGCGGCGCCGCGCTCCAGGGCCTGCTCCGGAATCCGCTCGCCGAGCCGGGCGTGCTGGGCGTCTCCGCGAGCGCCGCGCTCGCCGCCACCTTCACGCTCCATTACGGGCTGGCCGCAGCGTTCGCGCCGCTGCTGCCGCTCTCCGCCGTCGCCGGCGCGCTCGCCGCCACCGCGCTCATCGCGCTGGCGGCGCTCCGCACCGCGTCGGCGGTCGCGCTGATCCTCGTCGGCGTCGGCCTGTCGAGCTTCGCGGGCGCGCTCACCGCGCTGCTCATGAACCTCGCGCCCAACCCGTTCACGCTCGCCGACATGGTCAACTGGATGCTCGGCTCCGTCGCCAACAAGAGCTTCGACGACCTCCTCCTCGCCGCGCCGTTCCTCCTCCCCGGCCTGGCGCTCCTGTTCGCGAGCCGCCGCGGCCTGTCCGCGCTCACGCTCGGCGAGGAGGCGGCCGCCGGCGTCGGCCTCGACCTCAAGCGCCAGCGCCTGCTCGTCGTGCTCGGCGCGGGTCTCGCCACCGGCGCGTGCGTGGCGGTGGCGGGCGCGATCGGCTTCGTCGGCATCGTCGCGCCCCACCTCGTCCGCCCGTTCGTGGCCCACGACCCCGCCCGCACGCTGCTCCCCTCCGCGCTCCTCGCGGGGTTGTTCCTCGTCGTCGCCGACATCGGCGTGCGCGTCCTTCCCACGGAGGCGGAACTCAAGCTCGGCGTCGTCGCCGCGCTCGTCGGCGCGCCGCTCTTTGCGCTGATCGCGCTGTCCGCACGGAGGACGCCCGCGTGATCGCGCTCCACGCCGCCGCGCACGCCCCGCTGCTCCGGCCCACCAGCCTCGCCGTCGGCCCCGGCGAGCTCGCCGTGCTGCTCGGCCCCAACGGCGCGGGCAAGACCACGCTGATCCGCGTCGCGCTCGGCCTGCTCCCCGCGACGGAGGGCGAGGCGCGGGTCGGCGGCGACCCCGTGGACCGGCTCTCCCCCGCCGAGCGCGCCCGCCGTGTCGCCTACCTCCCCCAGTCGCGCCCGCCCGCCTGGGCGCAGCCGGTACGCGATCTCGCGGCGTTAGGCCGGTTCGCCCACGGCGCGGCGCTCGGCCGTCTCGCTCCCCAGGACGCCGCCGCCGTCGACCGCGCGCTGGCCGCCTGCGCGCTCGAACCGCTCGCGCATCGCCCGGCGCACACGCTGTCGGGCGGCGAGCTCGCCCGCGCCCATCTTGCCCGCGCGCTCGCGGCCGAAGCGCCGATGGTCGTCGCCGACGAGCCCGTCGCCTCGCTCGACCCGCGCCACCAGCACCAGGTGCTGCGCCTCCTCCGCGACCATGTCGCGCGCGGGGGTGGCGCGCTCGTCGTGCTCCACGACCTCGACCTCGCCGCGCGCTACGCCGACCGGCTCCTATGGATGCAGGGCGGCGCGCTCGTCGCCGACGGCTCCGTCGCCGACACCATGACGCCCGAGCGCGTCGCGCAGGTCTACGGCGTCGCCGCGCGCCTGATCGATCGCGACGGCCGCCTTCACGTCGTGGTGGACGACCCGCTATAGCCCTCTGCCGCCAGGAGGGAATCCGATGATCGAGCGCGCGAAGCTCAACTTCTACGACCTCGTGCTCCGCCCCGACCCGTCGCGCACCGTCGTCCGCCCGTTCGAGCCCGGCTACCCGCGCGAGTACGCGAACGGCAAGTCGCGGACGCAGGAGGTCGTGGACGGCATCGCCGCGCTGGACGAGGCGGAGCTCGACCGCCAACTCGAGGGCGTCACCCACTCGCTCGACGCCAACCACCGCGACGTCGACGCGCTGCTCCGCCGCCGGTTCGACGAGGTGAAGGACCATCTCCAGGACGGCGATCGGTACGACGATCGGCGACGCCGCCTGATCGGCGCCTATCTCAGCCAGGAATACGCCTTCGAGGCCGCCGCGCTGTTCAACCCCTCGGTCGTCCCCCATCCCGACCAGGAGGGCGTGGACGAAGGCGCGGTGCGCATCGTCCTATCGCTGCGCGGGATCGGCGAAGGCCATGTCTCCTCCGTCACGTTCCGCACGGGCATGTGGACGCCGCGCGGGCCGCTCGTCATCGACCCGCCCAGCCCGACCTCCGTTCCGCCGATCCTCGACCACGCCGACGGCGACGACGCGTCGATCCGTCTCCAGTGCGGCGGCAGCCGGACGATCTCGGAAACGGTGCTCTTTCCCGTGCTGCCCAGCCAGCGCCAGGGGATCGAGGACATGCGCCTCGTCCGCTTCGTCGAGGACGACGGCGCCGCCACCTATCACGGCACCTACACCGCCTGGAGCGGCGCCGAGACGCGCTCCGAGCTGCTGTCGGGCGACGACTTCCACGATTTCGAGATGCGGGCGATGACGGGGCCGATCGCGGCGGCGAAGGGCATGGCGCTCTTCCCCCGCCGGATCGGCGGCCGCTACGCGATGCTCAGCCGTCAGGACGGCAAGCGCGTCTTCCTCAACTATTCGGACGACCTGCTCCGCTGGGAGGGCGAGTCGCGCGTGCTCATCGAGCCGCGCTACCCTTGGGAGTTCGTACAGATGGGCAATTGCGGCTCGCCCATCGAGATCGACGAGGGCTGGCTCGTGCTGACCCACGGCGTGGGCACGGTGCGCAACTACTGCATCGGCGCGTGCCTGCTCGACAAGGATGACCCGTCCAAGCTGCTGGCCCGCACGCCGCGCCCCGTGCTGGCGCCTGCGCCTAAGGAGCGCGACGGCTACGTCCCCAACGTGGTCTACAGCTGCGGCGGCATGGTGCGCGACCGGGTGCTCCTGCTGCCCTACGCCGTCGCCGACAGCTTCACGTCGTTTGCCTGGGCGGAGGTCGACGACCTGCTCCGCGCGATGGAGTAAGGCGTCAGCGCAGCGCCGCGAGTTCGCGGTCGATCACCTCCCGCAACGCCTGGGCGAGCGCGCCCGCGTCGACGGTCGGCCGCAGCAACCGGTAGTGCAGCAGCCCCAGCGACAGCGCGGTGATCAGATCGGCGAGCGCCCCGCGCCGCTCCGCCAGCCCTTCGCCGGGCGCGAGCAGCGCGATGGCCGACACGATCTTCGCCTTGAGCCGGTCCTGGAGCGTGGTGAAGATGGCCGCGATCCGCTCGTTGCGCGACGACTCGGCGACGATCTCGGCGAAGAGCCGACCCTCCTCCAGATCCTCGTCGGGCTCGACGAAATGGTGGAGCCAGGTGCGCACCGACTCGGCGTCGCCCGCGCGGATCGCCGCGTCCAGCGTCTCGCCGTCCATGTACGCGCCGCAGTCGACCTCCACGAGCGCGGCGACGATCTCCTCCTTGGACGCGAAATCGCGATAAATCTGCCCCACCGCGATGCCCGACTCGCGCGCGATCTGGGCGATGCCGGTCGCGTGGAAACCGTTGGCGATGAACAACTTGCGCGCGGTATCGATCAGCTTTCGACGCCTGAGCTCCGCGCGGGAGACGCCCCCGACGCAACACGGGTGACCCCAAACCATCCTATCTCCTTGAGCCTTCTTCGCTTGACGACGCTCCGCCGTTCGCAGTAGCAGCATTTTGTGAGTGATCGCTCACTCACACTTAAGTACATCGGAATCAAGCATGATGTTGAAGCGACTCGGTCTCGCGGCGGCTCTCCTCTCGCTCGGCGCGTGCGGACAGGGGAACGTGCAAGCGCAGCAGCAGGGCGCACCCGCGCCGACGCCGGTGGGCTTCGTCACGCTGACGCAGCAGCCCGTGACGCTCACCACCGAGCTGCCCGGCCGCACCACCGCGTTCGAGACGTCGGAGGTGCGCCCGCAGGTCAACGGCCTCGTCCGCGCGCGCCTGTTCACCGAGGGCGATTACGTCCGCCAGGGCCAGCCGCTCTACCGCATAGACCCCGCGCCCTACGAAGCGCAGGTGGCGAGCGCGCGCGCGGCGCTGGCGCGCGCCCAGGCGGCGACCGGCTCCAGCGCGGCGCTCGCCCGGCGCTACGGCGAGCTGGTCCGCATCAACGCCATCGCGCGCCAGGAGTATGAGAACGCGGTGACCGCGTCGAACCAGACGCGCGCCGACGTGGCCGCCCAGCAGGCTGCGCTCCGCCAGGCGCAGATCGACCTCGGCCGCACCACGATCCGCGCGCCCATCTCCGGGCGGATCGGCCGGTCGATCTTCACCACGGGCGCGCTCGTCTCCGCCGCCCAGGCCGAACCGCTCGCCACCATCCAGCGGCTCGACCCCGTGTTCGTCGACATCCAGCAGTCGAGCGCCGACCTTCTCCGCCTGCGCGAGCAGATGATGGCCGGGAACCTGTCGCGCGGGGGAGGCGCGCGCGTGCGCCTGCGGCTGGAGAGCGGGTCGGTCTACCCGATCGAGGGCACGCTGCGCTTCGCCGACGTGACGGTCGATCCGACCACGGGCTCGCAGACGATCCGCGCCGTGTTTCCCAACCCCAACGGCCTGCTGCTGCCGGGGATGTTCGTGCGCGCCGAACTGGTGGAAGGCGTCCAGAGCCAGGGCATTCTCGTACCCCAGCGCGCGGTCACGCGCGACGAGCGCGGCCGCGCGACCGTGATGGTCGTCGGCCGGGGCGACCGCGCCGAGCCGCGCACCATCCAGACCAGCCGCACCGTCGGCGACGCGTGGCTGGTCACGGGCGGCGTAGCGCCCGGCGACCGCGTTATCGTCGAGGGCGCGATGATGCTTCGACCCGGCATGCCCGTCCAACCGCGCCCGTTCGGGTCGCGCCCGGCCGCGGCGCCCGCCTCCACCCCCGCGGTTCAGGCGAAGTAACTACTCATGGCCCGCTATTTCATCGACCGCCCGATCTTCGCTTGGGTGCTGGCGATCATCCTGATGCTCGCCGGCGTGCTCGCGATCCGCACGCTGCCGATCGCGCAGTTCCCCGCCATCGCGCCGCCGTCCGTGGTGATCACCGTCACTTATCCCGGTGCGGACGCGCAGACCTTGGCGACCACCACGACGCAGGTGATCGAGCAGCAACTCAAGGGCATCGACAACCTCCGCTACTTCTCGTCCTCGTCGAGCTCGGCGGGACAGGCGACGATCACCGTCACCTTTGAACAGGGCACCGACCCCGACATCGCGCAGGTGCAGGTGCAGAACAAGCTGCAGGCGGCCACGCCGCTGCTGCCGGTCGAGGTGCAGCAGCAGGGCCTCCAGGTCTCCAAGGGTTCCGCCAACTTCCTGATCGTGATGGGCCTCTATTCGGAGGACGGCAGCCACGACACGACCGACCTGTCGGATTACGTCGCGTCGCGCTTCCAGGACCCGCTCAGCCGCGTGACGGGCGTCGGCAACCTCCAGCTGTTCGGCGCGCAATACGCGATGCGGATCTGGGTCGATCCGGTGAAGATGAACGCGTTCCAGCTCGGCATGCCGGAGATCGTCGCCGCGGTCCGCGCGCAGAACGCGCAGGTGTCGGCGGGCCAGATCGGCGCGCAGCCCGCGCCGGCCGAGCAGATGCTGAACGCCACCGTGTCCGTCCAGTCGCGCCTGCAGACGCCCGACGAGTTCGGCGCGATCCGGCTGAAGGCGAACACCGACGGCTCGATCGTGCGCCTGCGCGACGTGGCGCGCGTGGAGATCGGCGCCGAGCAGTACGGCTTCACCTCCAAGTATAACGGCCGCCCCGCGAGCGGCATCGCGCTGTTCCTGGCGCCGGGCGCCAACGCGCTCGACACGGTGGACGCGGTCAAGGCGCGCGTGGACGAGATCGCGCGGACGCTCCCGCCCGACGTCAAGGTCGTCTACCCCTACGACACCGCGCCGTTCGTGCGCCTGTCGGTCGAGCAGGTCGTGGAGACGCTGATCGAGGCGGTGGTGCTCGTGTTCATCGTCATGTTCCTGTTCCTGCAGAACTGGCGCGCGACGATCATCCCCACGATCGCGGTTCCCGTGGTCATCCTCGGCACCTTCGCGGTGCTCGCGGTGGCGGGCTACTCGATCAACACGCTGACGCTGTTCGGCATGGTGCTCGCCATCGGCCTGCTGGTCGACGACGCCATCGTGGTCGTGGAGAACGTCGAACGCCTGATCACCACCGAGGGGTTGAGCCCGAAGGAGGCCGCGCGCAAGTCGATGGACGAGATCACCGGCGCGCTGATCGGCATCGGCGCGGTGCTGATCGCGGTGTTCCTGCCCATGGCGTTCTTCGCGGGCTCCACCGGCGTCATCTATCGCCAGTTCTCCATCACCATCGTGTCCGCCATGGCCTTGTCGGTGCTGGTGGCGATCATTCTGACGCCCGCGCTCTGCGCCACGATCCTGAAACCGCACGACCCGAACAAGAAGGCCGGCACGGGCCCGCTCGCGCGCTTCTTCGGTTGGTTCAACCGGACCTTCGAAGCGGGCCAGCGCCGTTACGAGCGCGGCGTGCGCACCACGGCGCGCAACTGGAAACGGTCAGTGGTCGTGTACCTGATGATCGTCGGCGTGGTGGGCGCGCTGTTCTACAGGCTGCCCGCCGGCTTCCTGCCCGACGAGGATCAGGGCTATGTGGTGGCGCTCGTGCAGGGCCCGTCGGGCGCGACGAGCAGCCGCACCGAGCGCGGCCTGACGATGGTGCGCGAGCACTTCCTGGGCAGCGAGGCGCCCAACGTCCGCGGCGTGTTCACCGTCAACGGCTTCAGCTTCGCCGGCCAGGGGCAGAACACGGGCATCGCCTTCGTCAACCTGAAGGACTGGGAGGAGCGTCCGGGCGCGGAGAACCGCGCGGACGCGATCGTCGGCCGCGCCATGGGCGTGCTTAGTCAGTATACGGACGGGCTGATCTTCGCGATCGTGCCGCCGGCGGTGACCGAGCTCGGCAATGCGACCGGCTTCGACATCCAGATCGTCGACGAGACGGGGATCGGTCACCAACGCCTGGTGGCGGCGCGCAACCAGATGCTCGGCATGTCCATGGCGGAGCCGCGCGTCGCGCAGGTCCGCCCCAACGCGCTGGACGACGCGCCGCAGCTCCGGGTCGACATCGACCAGGACAAGGCGCGCGCGCTGGGCGTCGACCTGGCCGAGGTCAACCAGACCATCTCGGCCGCCTGGGGCGGCGCGTACATCAACGACTTCATCGACCGCGGGCGCGTGAAGCGCGTCTTCATCCAGGCCGACACGCGCTACCGCCTGAAGCCCGAGGACATCACCAGCCTATTCGTGCGCGGCCAGAACGGCCAGATGGTCCCTTATACCGCCTTCGCCACGATGCGCTGGGAGAACGCGCCGGTGCAGCTCACGCGCTACAACGGCTCGCCTGCGATGGAGCTGCTGGGCATCCCGGGTCCCGGCTACTCGTCGGGCGACGCGCTTCGGGCGATGGAGGAGCTGCACGCCAAGCTGCCGCCCGGCACGCGCTACGAGTGGACGGGCTTGAGCTACGAGGAGGTGCTCTCCGGCGGCCAGGCGCCCGCGCTGTACGCGCTCTCGCTGCTGCTCGTGTTCCTCGCCCTCGCCGCGCTGTACGAGAGCTGGTCGGTGCCGGTCGCGGTCGTGCTCGTGGTGCCGCTCGGCATCCTGGGCGCGGTGCTGGCGGCGACGATCCGGGGCCTCAACAACGACATCTACCTGCAGGTCGGCCTGATCACGACGATCGGCGTGTCCGCCAAGAACGCGATCCTGATCGTCGAGTTCGCGGAGGAGCGGATGCGCGACGGCCTGAACGCGTTCGACGCGGCGGTGGAGGCGGCCAAGCTGCGCCTTCGCCCCATCCTGATGACCAGCTTCGCGTTCGTGTTCGGCGTGCTGCCGCTCGCGATCGCCAGCGGCGCGGGGTCGGGCGGGCAGAACGCGATCGGCTGGGCGGTGGTGGGCGGCATGCTGTCCGCGACCGTTCTCGCCATCTTCTTCGTGCCGATGTTCTTCGTCGTGGTGCTGCGCCTGTTCGGCCGTGGGGGCAAGGCGAGGCCCGCCATTCCCGACGAGCCGCACGGTCAGCCCGCGCCGCAGGGAGCCTGATCCGATGACCCGCTCCACCCTCCTCGCGCTGCTCGGCGGCGCCAACCTGCTCGCCGGCTGCAATCTCGCGCCGAAGTACGTCCAGCCCGCGGGCGCGGTGCCGACCTCCCTGCCGTCGGGCGGCGTTTACCCGCCCGCCCGGACGGAGGGCGTCGATGTCAGCCGGATCGGGTACCGCGAGTTCTTCACCGATCAGCGTCTTCAGCGGGCCATAGCCCAGGGCCTGGAGAACAACCGCGACCTGCGCTTGGCGGCCGCCAACGTGCTCCAAGCGCGCGAGCGCTACCGCGTCGAGCGCGCGGATCGCGTGCCGACCACCGCCATCTCGGGCTCGGCAACCTATACAAACAATCCGTTCGGCGCTTTCGGCGCGCAGGGCAGTGCGGCCGGGGCCGGCACGGGTGCCGGCGGCGGTACTAGCGCGGGCGCGGGCGCGGGCGCCGGCGCGGCCGGTTCGTCGAACCTCGAGTTTTACTCGGCCAATATTGGCTTCTCCGCGTTCGAGATCGACCTGTTCGGCCGCGTCCGCAACCTGACCGAGGCCGCGCTCCAGCAGTATTTCGCGACGGAGGAGGCGCAGCGCGCGACGCGGATCAGCCTGATCGGCGAGATCGCCAACGCGTGGCTGACGCTCGCGGCCGACCAGGACCAGCTCCGCCTGTCGCGCGAGACGCTGCGCACCTTCGAACAGACGCGCAACCTCACCGCCGCGCAATTCCGCATCGGCGTGGCGTCCGAGCTCGAGGCGCGGCAGGCCGACACCAACTATCAGGCGGCGCGCAACGACATCGCCGTGCTGGAGACGCGGATCGCGCGCGACCGCAACGCGCTCGACCTGCTCGTAGGCGCGCCCGTCCCCGCCGAGCTGCTGCCTGGCGGCCTGGGCGAGGGCTTCGCGACGATCGGCAACCTGCCCGCCGGGCTTTCCTCCGCCGTGCTGCTCCGCCGACCCGACGTGCTCCAGGCCGAGCGCCAGCTCATCGCGGAGAACGCCAACATCGGCGCGGCGCGCGCGGCGATGTTCCCGACCATCTCGCTGACGGCTACCGTAGGGACGATCAGCACCGCGCTTTCCGGCCTATTCGGCGGCGGCAGCTTCACCTACCAGGCAGCGCCGGGCGTCTCCCTGCCGCTGTTCGATGCGGGGCGCAGGCGCGCGAACGTCCGGCTCGCCGAGGCGCAGCGGCTGGCGGCGGTCGCCACCTACGAGCGCACGATCCAGACCGCGTTTCGCGAGGTCGCCGACGCGCTCGCGCAACGCGGCACGATCGACGACCAGCTCGCCGCCCAGACCGCGCGCGCCGAGTCCGCGAGCGTCGCAGCCCGCCTATCGGACGCGCGTTATCGGGTGGGCGTATCGTCCTTCCTCGAAACGCTGGACGCGCAACGCACCGCCTATGCCGCGCAGCAGCAGCTGGTGAACACGCGGCTAGCCCGCACCAGCAACTTGGTCGAGCTGTACCGGACCCTAGGAGGCGGACTGAACTAAGCTGTTGCGGGCGCGGGAAAAGAGCGTACTCTCCCTTCAAAACGGAAGAGGAGAGCGACCTATGGCGTCCGCACACCATCCCGCCGCCGATCCCGGCGAGGAGAGCCTCATCATCCTGCAAAGCCTGCTCTGCCTCTTGCGCGAGAAGAACATCCTCAGCCGCGCCGATATTGAAGAGTTGAGCCACAAGGTGCAGCTCCGCGCTGCGGGCGCGGCCGACACCGCCCTCCCCTGCTGCCGCGAGAGCGCGGCGGCGGCGTCGGCGGAGATGGAGCGGGTGACCAGCTATATCGGCCAGCGCTACGGCGGAAAGCACGCGCGCGGCTTGCGCTGAGATCGAGCTCTCCCGCCCTCGGTCGGGCTCCCCTCGCCCGTTCGTCTCGAGCATAGTCGAGAGACGCTCCAGACGGTGCCCTCGGCCCAGCTTCTCGACTGGGCTCGAAGCGAACGGGTGATTTGCGCATTGACGCCCGCTAGCTGACCCGGCAGCGTCCCCCAAGCGACTTCCGCGGAGGGACGGCCCTGCACGACTCGATCGCCGCTCCCCGCCCGAGCCTGCGCGACCGCGACGCGATCGCGATCACCGTTGGCATCGTTCTCGGCGCAGGCATCTTCCGCACGCCGTCGCTCGTGGCGGGAGGCGTTTCGGACGGGGTCGCGCTCATGCTCGTCTGGGCGGCGGGGGCGCTGATCGCGTTCATAGGCGCGCTCTGCTACGCCGAGCTCGCGAGCGCACACCCGGACGCGGGCGGCGATTACCACTTCCTCCGTCGGGCATTCGGCGAGCGGCTCGCCTTTCTCTACGCCTGGGCGCGGCTCGCGGTCATACAGACGGGATCGGTCGCGGTGCTCGCCTTCGTGTTCGGCGACTACCTGTCCCAGCTGCTGCCGCTCGGCTCCGCCTCGTCCGCGCTCTACGCTGCGCTCGCGGTGGTCGCGATCACGGCAGTCAACTGGATCGGCGTGCGCCAGGGCGCTCGGGCGCAGAATTGGCTCACGCTGATCGAGGTATCGGGCCTGATCCTCGTCATCGCCGCCGGCCTGCTGTTCGCGCCCGAGGCTGCGCCCGCTGCTCCGGCAAGCGCACAGGAAAGCTTGCTCGGCCTCGTGATGGTGTTCGTGCTCCTCACCTATGGCGGTTGGAACGAGGCGGCCTACGTCTCCGCCGAGCTCCGGGGCGGCACGCGGAGCATCCCCCGCGTGCTGTTTCTCAGCCTCCTCGCGCTCGCCGTGCTCTACCTGCTCGCCAACCTGGCCTATCTCCGCGCGCTGGGGCTGCCGGGCATGGCGGGCTCGCAGGCGGTCGCGGCCGACGTGATGCGCGCCGCCTTCGGCCCGAGCGGCGGCGCGCTGATCGCGGTCGCCGTTGCGGTGGCGGCGCTCACCTCCGCCAACGCCACCGTGATCACCGGCGCGCGCTCGGCCTATGCGCTGGGCCGCGACGTGCCCGCGCTGGGGGCGCTCGGCCGCTGGCACGGGCCTAGCGGCTCCCCGCGCAACGCGTTGGTCACCCAGGGTATTATCGCGCTCCTTCTAATCATTGCGGGCGGCTTCGCGCGAGACGGTTTCAGGCTGGCAGTCGATTATACCTTGCCTGTCTTCTGGTTCTTCTTCCTCCTTGTCGGCGTGTCGCTCTTCGTGCTGCGCCGGCGCGAGCCCGACGCCCCGCGACCGTTCCGCGTACCGCTCTATCCGCTGACCCCGCTGCTGTTCTGCGCCGTCAACGCCTACCTGCTCTGGTCCAGCCTCGCCTATACCGGCTGGGGTGCGCTGGTCGGCGTACTGGTCGTCGCGGTCGGCGGCGTGCTTCTCCTGTACCTGCGTACCCGCTCCCCTGCCCCGGAGGTGTCCCGATGAAGCTTCGTGCAGCCTTAGCCGCCCTCGCCCTGCTCGCCCCCGCTCCCGCGCTCGCCCAGGCCCAATCCGCCCCGACGCTCCGCGAGCCCGACGTGATCTACGTGCCCACGCCGCAGGAGGTGGTGGACGCGATGCTGAAGATGGCGCGCGTGAGGAAGGGAGATGTGCTCTACGACCTCGGCTCGGGCGACGGCCGCATCCCGGTCACCGCCGCCAAGCAGTTCGGCATCCGGGCGACCGGCATCGACATCAACCCGCAGCGCATCGCGGAAGCGAACGCCAACGCGAAGGCGGCCGGGGTGACAAACTTAGTGACCTTCAGAAACGAGGATCTGTTCCAGGCCGACATCCGTCCGGCGACGGTGGTGACGCTCTACCTGCTCGACAGCCTGAACGAGAAGCTCCGGCCCAAGCTGCTCCGTGACCTCAAGCCCGGCACGCGCATCGTCAGCCATGCCTTCCGCATGGGCGACTGGGAGCCCGAGCAGACGCAGGAGATCGACGGGCGCATGATCTATATGTGGACGGTGCCGAAGCGCTAGTCGCCGATCCGCACCGCGCGCCAGCCGTTCGCGCCGGTGATCGTCTCGCCCTGCACGCGCCCGTCGAAACGCGCGCCGTCCGGCAGCGTGAAGGTGACGCGGTCGCCCGTCACCCGCCCCTGCGCCCCGCCGACGTCGAGCCGCTGGAAGCGCTGTTCGAATTGGAGGTCGTGCGACCGGCCCGCCGGCCCCGTCACGCGCCACCGCCCGGCGACGTTGGCCGGCACGATCCATAGGTAGATGTCCGACCCCTCCTCCGGCACGCGGAGGCGCTGGTCCGCGGGCCAGTCGCCCATGTCGAAATCGTGGCTGACCACGCGCGTGCCGGGCTTGAGCCGCGCGAGGATGGTAGGCCGTAGGCGCATGTTGACGCTGGGAAGTAGATATAGTGTCAGAACGTCGGCTCGGGCGATGTCGGTCTCGAACAGGTCGGCGCGGCGGAACTCGACTTGGGTAAGCACGCCCGCCACCTCCGCGTTGAACCGCGCTTCCGAGATGCGCTTGGGGTCGATATCGACGCCCAGACCCCTGGTGCCGTAGCGCTTGGCGGCGGTGACGACGATGCGCCCGTCGCCACAGCCCAGATCGATGTGGTAGTCGCTCGACCGAACGCCCGCGAGCTTCAGCATCGCGTCCACCACCGGCTGGGGCGTCGGCACATAGGGCACGTCGCGCTCCACCTCGCGCACGGGCGGGCTGAACATGGGCACCGTGACTGAAGTCGCGAGCACCGCCGCGAACAACGCGGCCGTCACCTTCAGCATCCCTCAACTCCCGCGGACCGGCCTTCGACCCTAAGCGCCGCGCCCGCGATCGTCGAGCGACGTTTTGGGCTTGTGACAATACATCATCGCCGGTAACGGGCGGCGCGAAAGGGAGTAGCATGTTCCAACGTTTCCTCGGCGCGAGCCTCGCCGCGCTCGCCTTCGCGCAGGCGGCGTCCGCGCAACAGATCAGCACGCTGGTCGAGCCGCAGGACCAGACCGGCGAGACGGTGGTCGTCACCGCGCCCGTCCAGCGTACCGAGGACGAGCTGCTGCAGGGCGTGACCGTGCTGACCGGCGCGGAGCTCGACCGGCAAATCCGCGGCACGATCGGCGAGACGCTGGCGCGCCAGCCGGGCGTATCGGCGACCTCGTTCGGCCCGAACGCGTCCAGGCCCATCCTGCGCGGCTTCCAGGGCGAGCGCATCCGCGTGCTGACGGACGGCATCGGCTCGTTCGACGCGTCCAACACGAGCGTGGACCACCCGGTCGTGATCGATCCCCTGCTGGCCGAGCGTATCGAGGTGCTGCGCGGTCCCAGCGCGCTGCTGTTCGGGTCGTCCGCGGTGGGCGGCGTCGTCAACGTGCTCGACCGCCGCATCCCGCGCACCGCGCCGGAAGGCGGCGCGCGGGCGGACGTGCTGGCGAGCTACGGGTCGGCGGCCGAGGAGCGCAGCGCGTCGGGTTCGGCCGACGTCGCGCTGGGGCGGTTCGTGCTCAACGCGAACGGATCCTACCTCAAGAGCGACGACCTGCGCACGGGCGGATACATCCTGTCGCGGGATGCGCGGCGCCAGGCGCTCACCCAGGTCGGGCTGCCTCAGGACGTCGAGGAAGGCGAGGAGCCGGTCGGCTTCGCCGCGAACGCGAACCTGCGCGGCGAGATCCCGAACACGGCCGCGGAGACCTGGACGGCCGGCGTGGGCGGCTCGCTCGTGACCGACACGGGGCATCTCGGCATCGCGTACCAGCGGTACGACAGCTTCGTCGGCGTGCCCGCGCGGCTCGCGACGGAGGTCGGCCAGGAGCAGGAAGCGCCCCGGCTCGACATCCGCCAGGACCGCTTCGACCTGCGCGCCGAGGTGGAGACGGGCGGCGGGCTGCTCGACCGCATCCGCCTGCGCGCCGGCCACGCAGACTACCGCCATTTCGAGATCGAGCCGTCGGGCGAGATCGGCACCACCTTCCTGTCCAAGGGCACGGAAGGCCGCGTCGAGTTGGTCCAGGCGCAGCGCGGCGGCTGGCAGGGCGCGACGGGAGCGCAGTACTTCAACCGCCGCATCGACGTGGAGGGCGAGGAGGCGTTCCTGCCGCGCTCCGAGACGGAGCAATTCGGCCTGTTCACGCTGCAGAGCGTCCAGGCCGGCCCGGTGCGGATCGAGGGCGGTCTGCGGTACGAGCGGACCGAGCAATCGTCGCGACCCGGCCCCGACCAGCTCCAGTATTTCCGGGGAGAGCGCCGCTTCGACGCCTTTTCCGGCTCGCTGGGCGCGGCTTACGCCTTCAGCGATCGGGTGAACATCGGCGTCAACCTGTCGCGCACCGAGCGGGCGCCGTCCGCCGAGGAGCTATTCTCCAACGGCAACCACAAGGGGACGCAGGCCTATGAGCTGGGCGACCCGGGCTTCGGGCTGGAGAAGAGCTGGGGCCTGGAAGGCACGTTCCACGCGCATGGCGGGCGGTTCAGCTTGGACGCGTCGGCGTTCTACAACGACTTCGACGACTTCATCTACGAGTCGCGCGTCAGCCAAGAGGTGTGCGAGGCGGCCGCGCTGGGCGGCGAGGTGGAGCTCGCCTGCTTCCAGTACCGGCAGCGCGACGCGCGCTTCTACGGTTTCGAGATCGACGCGTCCGTGCTCCTCGCCGAGACGGGCGGGTACCGGTTCAACGCCGACCTGATCGCCGACTATGTCCGCGCGACGATCGAGAACGAGGGTCCCGCGCCGCGCATCCCGCCGTTGAGGCTGCTGGGCGGGCTGGAGATGCAGGGCGACCGCCTGTCCGCGCGGGTCGAGGCGGAGCACGTATTCGAGCAGGACCGCGTGACCGAGTTCGAGACGCCCACCGACGACTTCACGCTGGTCAACGCCAGCCTGTCGTTTCGGCCGTTCGGACCGGAGAACCGGACGTCGGTGGTGCTGAGCGCCAACAACATCTTCGACGTCGAGGCGCGGCGGCACGCGAGCTTCCTGAAGGACTTCGCCCCGCTCGCCGGGCGCGACCTGCGCGCGACCTTACGTATCGGGCTCTAGCGCCGGCGGGAGGGTGGTGCTCTCCTCCCCCGCCATCGCCAGCAGGCGGTGCGCCTGCTTGAGGTGGGGGAGGTCGATCATGCGTCCGTCGAGCTGGAGCGCGCCCGCGTCCGGGTTGGCCGCGAACGCGGCGACGACGGCGCGGGCGTGGGCGAGCGTCGCTTCGTCGGGCGTGAAGGCGCGGTTGATGATCGGCACCTGCGCCGGATGGATCGCGAGCATGCCGGTGAAGCCGTCGCGTGATCCCCTGGCGGCGTAGGCGGCGAGGCCTGCCCCGTCCTTGATCGCCGGATAGACGGTCTCGATCGCGGGCACGCCCGCGGCGTGGGCGGCGAACAAGGTCAACGAGCGGGCGAGCTCGTATGGCGGCGTGTAGCGGCCGTCGGGCTCGCGCGAGGTCGCGGCGCCCACCGCGGCGGGCAGGTCCTCCGCACCCCAGGTGATTCCGGCGAGGGGCACGGGCGAGCGGGCGTACTCGCTTAAGCCGAAGATCGCGGCGGGCGTCTCGGTGGCGACGGGGAGCACGGGCAGCCCGACGACGCCCAGCGCTTCCAGCGTGCGGAGCCCCTCGGCCTTGGGCAGCACCAGCCCGTCCGCACCCCGCGCCGCCGCGAGGTCCTCGGCCAGCATGCCGGCGTCGACGGGATTGATGCGCACGAAGCGGCGGACCGGGGGCGGCGTGCGGGTGAGGTAGTCGGAGACAGCCTGGCGCGCCTGGGCCTTGGCGGGTGCGGCGACCGAGTCCTCCAGGTCGAGGATCATCGCGTCGGCTTGGGATCCGGCCGCCTTGGCGAAACGGTCGGGCCGGTCGCCGGGGACGAACAGGAGCGAGCGGAGCCTCATGCCGGCCTTCGCTGGATCAGCGCCGTGCGCAGGCACTGGCAGACGAGCTGGTCGCGCTGGTTGTGCAGCTCGTGGCGGAAGGTGACGAGCCCCGCGGTCGGGCGCGACCTGCTCTCGCGCAGCTCGGCCACCTCGGTCGAGGCGCGCATGGTGTCGCCGATGAACACGGGCGCCGGCATGACGAGCTTATCATAGCCCAGATTGGCGACGAGCACACCCAGCGTCGTGTCGCCGACCGACAGCCCCACCATCAGGCTGAAGGTGAAGGTGCCGTTGACGAGGACGCGGCCGAACTCCGACGCCGCGGCGGCCTCCGCGTCGAGGTGCAGCGGCTGCGGGTTGTGCGTTATCGTGGAGAAGAGGAGGTTGTCGGTCTCGGTGACCGTGCGGCGGATCTCGTGCTCGATCCGGTCGCCGACGGTCCAGTCCTCCCAATAGCGTCCGGCCATCTTCCGATTCGGCTCCTTAGCTTCGCATATTTCGCGCCCGTTCGGACATTCCGTTGCGTCCGCTTGTTCTTTTCTGTCCCGGGCAGGATGACCTTGGCACAGCCGGCGGGTCGTAGGACAGCCCCTTCCCGCAGGTCCCCTCCCCGGCGGAGGCCGGGGCCCAGTCGGGACGGTCGTCGGGCGTGAGAGCCCCCGCCTGCGACGTGGCCGTAACTGGGCCCCGGCCTTCGCCGGGGTAGGAGATTTTATCCCTCCCGCTCCACGCGCACGAGCAACGCGCCTTCGGTGACCTGGCCGCCGGCTTCGACGGGCAGCTCCGCCACCGTGCCGTCGAAGGGGGCGACAAGGCTGTGCTCCATCTTCATCGCCTCCAGCGTGACGAGCTTCTGGCCCTTGGCGACGTGCTCGCCCGCGGCGACGTCGACCGCAATGACGCGGCCGGGCATGGGCGACAGGATCGCGCCGTCGGCGGCCCCGCCCGCGGCGACGCCGGTCGCGCGCCAGGGCGTGACCTCCCAGGTCTGGCCGCCTTCGGTGACGAGCAGGCTGCCCGGCGCCTCATCGGCTTCGACGGGCTCGGCGTCGGTGAAATTGACCTCCACCCGCTCGCCGCCGACCAGGAACCAGCCCGCGCGGCGCGGGGGTGCGTTGAGGCGGAGGCCCGCGATCGGGCCCGGCCGCGCGAGCGCGGCGGCGGCCTCGACCAGCGCCTCCTCGCTCGGAAGCGGCGGCGGCAGCAGCGCGTCGCCCTCGCGCGCGATGAGGCCGGTGTCGAGCTCGGCGGCAACGAACGCGGGGTGGTCGAGCGCTTCGACGAGGAAGCCCGCGTTGGTGCGGAGCGGCCAGACCACCGCCTCGTCGAGCGCATCGGCGAGCGCTTCGCGTGCTTCCTCCCGCGTCGAGCCGTGCGCGATCATCTTGGCGATCATGGGATCGTAGAAGGGCGTGATCTCCGCGCCCTGGACGACGCCGGTGTCGACGCGGATCTCGTCACCCAGATCGAACGCGTCGAGGCGACCAATCGAGGGCAGGAAACCCTTGGCCGGGTCCTCGGCGTAGAGCCGCGCCTCCATCGCCCAGCCGTTGATGCTCAGCTCCTCCTGGCGGAGCGGCAGCGGCTCGCCCGACGCGACGCGGAGCTGCCACTCGACCAAGTCCTGGCCGGTGATCTCCTCCGTCACCGGGTGCTCGACCTGGAGGCGGGTGTTCATCTCCATGAACCAGATGCGGTCGGCGCGGAGGCCTTCGCTGGCGTCGGCGATGAACTCGATCGTGCCGGCGCCCTGATAATCGACCGCCTTGGCCGCGCGGACGGCGGCGGCGCAGACCTGCTCGCGGGTGGCGGGGTCCATGCCGGGCGCGGGCGCCTCCTCGATCACCTTTTGGTGGCGGCGCTGGAGCGAGCAGTCGCGCTCGAACAGGTGGACGACGTCGCCGTGCGCGTCACCGAAGACCTGCACCTCGATGTGGCGGGGCGAGAGGATATACTTCTCGAGCAGCACGCGGTCGTCGCCGAAGCTCGACGCGGCCTCGCGCTTGCAGCTCTGGAGTGCGTCCTGGAACTCGGCGGAGCCTTCGACGCGGCGCATGCCCTTGCCGCCACCGCCCGCGACCGCCTTGATGAGGACGGGATAGCCGATCGCGTCGGCTTCGGCCTGAAGCCGCTCGGGCGACTGGTCCTCGCCGAGGTAGCCGGGCGTGACGGGGACGCCCGCGTCGCTCATCAGCTTCTTGGCCGCGTCCTTCAGGCCCATGGCGCGGATCGAGTGCGGGCGCGGGCCGACCCAGATCAGGCCGGCGTCGATGACGGCTTGGGCGAAGTCGGCGTTCTCCGACAGGAAGCCGTAGCCGGGGTGGATCGCCTCCGCGCCTGTCGCCTTCGCGGCGGCAATGATGCGCTCGCCGACCAAGTAGCTCTCGCGCGCGGGCGCCGGACCGATATGCACCGCCTCGTCGGCCTGGGCGACATGGAGCGCGTGCGCGTCGGCGTCCGAGTAAACCGCGACCGTACGGATGCCGAGCGAGCGCGCGGTGCGCATGATACGGCAGGCGATCTCGCCGCGGTTGGCGATGAGCAGCGAGCGGATCATTGGTTCACTTCACCAATCGCGTCGTTGACCCACCATTGCTTCTGAAACTCTCCCGCGTCCTCCATTTGCTTGCCCGTCACGCCAAGCCAACCTCCCTCCCAAGTCTCGAATGCAGGCGAGCCGTCCAGATTGCGAACATTCTCAGGAAGTGTCCGCATCGTATACACGGGATTTTGCCACTCCCGCTCCTCACCAAGCTTCTTGAAGTATGCACCTTCGAGGTAAAACTTATCTTTTCCTTTATACGCCAGATATACCTTGTCGAACTCGCGCTCTTTTAAGGCTTCGGCCGATTTAAGTAGTCGTCGAAGCATGTCCACCATCGCAATTTCGCCGTCAGCGGATTTGACGTCGAAGACAATTTCACGACTGCTAATCCAACCCGCCCGGCGAACGATCGTCTCCGCGCCGGTCTCCCCGGCTAACGCAGCCGCCACAGGCGCAGAAACGCTTCGATTATAGAAGTACAGGCTCAGACCGACGAGCGCGGCGATGAACAGTGGAATCGCAAGCAGACGTAAGCCGCTAGTCCCGCTTGGCCGTTTTAAGCCAGACTCGACTATCTCGTCCTGCATAACTCCTCCTTCGCATCACATCCGGAACACGCCGAAGCGCGGGGTTTCCGGCACCGACGCGTTCAGCGTCGCCGCGAACGCAACGCCCAGCACGTCCCTCGTCTGCGCGGGGTCGATCACGCCGTCGTCCCACAGGCGCGCGGTGGCGTAATAAGGGTTGCCTTCGTCCTCGTACTTCTGGCGGATCGGGGCCTTGAACGCCTCCGCCTCGTCGGGCGTCCAACGCTCCGCGTCGCGGTGGACGGTGGCGAGCACGCTCGCCGCCTGCTCGCCGCCCATGACGCTGATGCGGCTATTGGGCCAGGTGAAGAGGAAGCGGGGGCTGTAGGCCCGGCCGCACATGCCGTAATTGCCCGCGCCGAAGCTGCCGCCGATCAGCACGGTGATCTTGGGCACGCTCGCGGTGGCGACGGCGGTGACGAGCTTCGCGCCGTGCTTGGCGATGCCCTCCGCCTCGTAGCGGCCGCCGACCATGAAGCCGGAGATGTTCTGGAGGAACAGCAGCGGGATACGGCGCTGGCAGGCGAGCTCGATGAAGTGCGCGCCCTTCTGGGCGGACTCGGAGAAGAGGACGCCGTTGTTCGCCAGGATCGCGACGGGCATCCCGTGGATGTGCGCGAAGCCGCAGACCAGGCTCGCGCCGTACAGCGACTTGAATTCGTGGAACTCGGAAGCATCGACGATGCGGGCGATGACCTCGTGCACGTCGTAGGGCGCGCGGACGTCGTTCGGGATGATCCCGTACAGCTCCTCCGGCGCGAACTTGGGTGGGCGCGGCTCGCGCAGGTTTACGTCCGCTTGGCGGGGCGGCTGGAGCGTGGAGATGATGTCGCGGACGATCGTCAGTGCGTGCTCGTCGTTCTCGGCGACGTGGTCGACGACGCCCGAGCGCCGGCCGTGCGTCTCGGCACCCCCCAGCTCCTCGGCGGAGATCACCTCGCCCGTCGCCGCCTTCACGAGCGGGGGACCGGCGAGGAAGATCGTGCCCTGCTCGCGGACGATCACCGTCTCGTCGGACATGGCGGGGACATAAGCGCCGCCCGCGGTGCAGGACCCCATAACGCAGGCGATCTGCGGGATGCCCAGCGCCGACATGTTCGCCTGGTTGAAGAAGATGCGGCCGAAATGGTCGCGGTCGGGGAACACCTCCGCCTGGTGCGGCAGGTTCGCGCCGCCGCTGTCGACCAGGTAGACGCAGGGCAGCCGGTTCTGCTCGGCGATTTCCTGCGCGCGCAGGTGCTTCTTGACGGTTACGGGAAAGTAGGTGCCGCCTTTAACCGTCGCGTCGTTGCAGACGATCATGACCTGCCGGCCGGACACGCGCCCGACGCCCGCGATCATGCCTGCGCCCGGCACCTCGTCGTCGTAGAGGCCGTTGGCGGCGAGCTGGCCGATCTCCAGGAAAGGCGAGCCGGGGTCGAGCAGCCGCTCGACGCGGTCGCGGGGGAGGAGCTTGCCGCGGCTGGTGTGCCGCTCGCGCGCCCGCTCGTTGCCGCCTAGCGCGGCCTGCGCCACGTCCGCACGGAGCTGGTCGACGAGCGCGCGGTTGTGGGCGGCGTTGGTGCGGAACGGCTCGCTCTCGGGCGAGAGCTTGGTGTCGAGAATGGGCGCGGTCATTGCGCGCCGATGAGCTCGCGGCCGATCAGCATGCGGCGGACCTCGTTGGTCCCCGCCCCGATGTCGAGGAGCTTGGCGTCGCGGAGGAACCGCTCGACGGGCCAGTCCTTGGTGTAGCCCGCGCCGCCCAGCGCCTGGATGGCTTCGAGCGCCACCTTCACCGCGCTCTCGGACGCGTAGAGGATCGCGCCCGCCGCGTCGAAGCGCGTGGTGTTGCCCTGGTCGCAGTTGCGCGCGACGGCGTAGACATAGGCGCGCGCCGAGTTCAGCGCGACGTACATGTCGGCGACCTTGGCCTGCATCAGCTGGAAGCCGCCCACGGGTTTGCCGAACTGCTTGCGCTCGCGGATATAGGGCACGACCACGTCGAGACAGGCCTGCATGATCCCGAGCTGGATGCCGGCCAGCACCGCGCGCTCGTAATCGAGGCCGCTCATCAGCACGCCGACGCCGCCGTTGACCGGACCCATGACGTTCTCGGCGGGCACCTCGCAGTCGTTGAAGACGAGCTCGGAGGTGGGCGAGCCGCGCATGCCCATCTTGTCGATCTTCTGCCCGATGGAGAAGCCGGGCATGTCCTTCTCGATCAGGAAGGCGGTGATGCCGCGGCTCCCCTCGCCCGTCTTGGCGTAGACGACGAGCGTGTCGGCGTACGCCGCGTTGGTGATCCAGAATTTCGTGCCGTTCAGCACATAGCCGCCCTGCACCGCGTCGGCCTTGAGCTTCATGGAGACGACGTCGGAGCCCGCCGACACCTCCGACATGGCGAGCGAGCCCACATGCTCGCCGCTGATGAGCTTGGGGAGGTACTTCGCCTTCTGCTCGTCATTGCCCCAGCGGCGGATCTGATTGACGCAGAGGTTGGAGTGCGCGCCGTAGGAGAGGCCGATCGACGCGGACGCGCGCGCCACCTCCTCGCAGGCGACGACGTGCTCGAGATAGCCCAGCCCTAGCCCGCCCCATTCCTCCTCGACGGTGATGCCGTGCAGGCCCAGCTCGCCCATCGCGGGCCAGAGCTCGTCGCGCGGGAACCAGTCGTCGGCGTCGATCTTCGCCGCCAAAGGCGCGATCTTGTCCTCCGAGAAGCGGCGGGTGGTGTCGCGGATCATCTCAGCGTTCTCGCCGAGGCCGAAATCGAAGTCGCTCAAACCTGCTCTCCAAGACCCCGCGTGTGGCCCGCGGGTGGTGCGATGAAGGCCCGGTTGAACATCCGTGCGCGCGCGTCAAGGTCGGCTGAAAGAAAGGCCGCCCCGGTCACCCGGAGCGGCCATCGGTACGCGACGAACAAGATCGACATGCGTTATCATGTGTGAACGTGAAAGGGCGCGCAATGTTCCCGAACAGCGATAAAAATCCCGCTGCGGCCAGCATACCGCAACTATATCAACGACATGCGCGTGCGTGGGAACAAGCACGCGGGGATAAGTTGCAGGAAGGCGCATGGCTCGACCGGCTGACAGAGGGCTTGCCGCAGGGCGCAGCGGTGCTGGACGTGGGCTGCGGCAACGGGCGGCCGATCGCGGCGGAGCTGGTCCGGCGCGGGTTCCGCGTCACGGGCGTGGACGTCGCGCCCGCGCTGCTGGCGTCTGCAGAAGCGGCGCTGTCGGGGGCGGAGTGGATCGAGGCGGACATGCGCACGCTCAACCTGGGGCGGTGCTTCGACGCGGTGCTCGCTTGGCATAGCTTCTTCCACTTGGACGAGGAGGATCAGCGGACGACGCTGCCGCGCCTCGCCGCGCACCTCGCGCCGGGCGCGCCACTGATGTGGACCGCGGGACCGGCGGCCGGGATCGCGATGGGCGAGTGGGAGGGCGAGCCGCTGTTCCACGCGAGTCTCTTGCGCGAGGAGTATGCGTCGCTACTCGCCATGCAGGGCTGCGCGGTCGAGCAGGTCTGGCTCGGCCACCCGATCGCTGACGGCCCGACCGTGTACCTGGCGCGGCGTCAGATCAGCCCGGCGAGCGGGCTCGACGGATCGGCGTAGCGGCGCTGGCCCATGCGGCCCGCGCGATAGGCGAGCCGGCCGCTCTCGACGGCCATCCGCATCGCGGCGGCCATCATCACCGGGTCCTTGGCCTCGGCGATGGCGGTGTTCATCAGCACGCCGTCGCAGCCCAGCTCCATCGCCACCGCCGCGTCCGACGCGGTGCCCACGCCCGCGTCGACGAGCACGGGGACCTTTGCGCCCTCCACGATCAAGCGGATGGTGACGCGGTTCTGGATGCCGAGCCCCGAGCCGATCGGCGCGCCCAGCGGCATGATCGCGACGGCGCCGGCCTCCTCCAGCTGCTTCGCCGCGATGGGGTCGTCGACGCAATAGACCATCGGCTTGAAGCCCTCGCGGACCAGCACCTCGGTCGCCTTCAGCGTCTCGCGCATGTCCGGATAGAGCGTGCGCGCCTCGCCCAGTACCTCCAGCTTGACGAGGTCCCAACCGCCCGCCTCGCGCGCCAACCTGAGGGTGCGGATCGCGTCGTCGGCGGTGAAGCAGCCCGCGGTGTTGGGCAGATAGGTGTAGCGCTTCGGGTCGATATAGTCGGTCAGCATCGGCGCGTTGCGGTCCGACACGTTGACGCGGCGCACCGCGACCGTGACGATCTCCGCGCCGCTCGCCTCCACGGCGGCGGCGTTCTGCGCGAAGTCCTTGTACTTGCCCGTGCCGACGATCAGCCGCGACCGAAAGGTGCGGCCCGCGACCGTCCAGGTGTCGGCGTCGACCGCCCGCTGGTGATCGCCGCCGCCGACGAAGTGGACAATCTCGATATCGTCGCCGTCCTCCACCGGCACCTGCGCCAGCGTGGACCGCGGTACCACCTCCAGGTTGCGCTCGACGGCGACCTTCTCGGGCACCAGTCCGAGGTCGGTCGCGAGCTGCGCGAGCGTCAGCCCGGCGCTCACGCGCTTGTGCTCGCCGTTGACGGTGATGGAGACGGTGCCGTCGATGCCTGAGGTCATGCGGGCGATCTAGGCGCAATCGGCCGTTTGTTGAACCCTTGCAGCGCACATTGACCCTTTGCCGTTTGCCTACTAAGTCTCTGCCGTATGGCAACATCGGCTTTTTCGGTAGATCGCTTCCTTGCGGCTCCCCCGCTCACCCGTGTGCGGGAGGTTCAGAAGGGATTGCCCGTCAGCGCGCTTCGGGCCGTGGCGGACGGCAAAGTCGTCACTATCGCCGATCTAGTCGGCATTGTGGGCACTCGCCGGACGCTCGACCGGAGACTGGCCGACGACGCCCGCCTGTCGTTGGACGAGAGCGACCGCCTGGCCCGCTTCGCCGAGGTGCTCGCGCTGGCGACGCAGGTGTTCGGCGACCGTGCTTATGCGATGGAATGGCTTCGCGCGCCGCAGTTCGACTTCGACGGCACGCCGCCCATCGAGCTGATGCGGAGCTATTCGGGAAGCGAGCTCGTCATCAACCTGCTCCAGCGTTTCCGGCACGGCATGCTCGCCTGAGCTGCGCCCTTGCGGCTCTGGCGCATATCGGACTGGTTGACCCTCGACGGCGTCGGCGGCCTGACTGTCGGCGGACGCTGGCACCATGCCGGTCGCCCGATCGTGTACGCCGCCGACTCAAGCGCGCTCGCATTGCTGGAGGTGCTCGTCCATCAGCACCGCGCCGTCCGGCCTGCGCCGTACCAGCTTCTCGAAGTCGAGGCGCCGGACGACTTGGCGATCACCGATTGGCCTGCCGGACAAGACCAGCATGATGCGCCGTTCACCGCCGATTGGGGCGACGCTTTCCTACGCGCGGCTACGACCCCGCTCGCCCGCGTGCCATCCGTCATCGCTCCGGCTAGTTGGAACTACCTTCTCAACCCGCTCCACCCCGACGCCGCTCGCGTCCGGATCGTACAGGCGGCGCGCTGGCCCTGGGACGCGCGGCTGTTCGGGCGCGGCTGACCGCGCTATCGCTGCGCCATGCCCGACACCATCTTCGTCCTAAACGGCCCCAACCTAAACCTGCTCGGGCTCCGCGAACCGGAGATCTACGGGACCGACACGCTGGACGACATCGCGGGGATGCTGGAGGATCGGGCGCGCGAACTCGATCTCGCGATCGACATGCGCCAGTCCAATCATGAGGGGCACCTCGTCGACTGGCTGCACGAGGCGCAGGCTCGCCAAGCTAAGGCGGTGCTGCTCAACGCGGGGGCGTATACGCACACGTCCGTCGCGCTGCACGACGCGATCAAGTCGGTCGTGACGCCCGTGATCGAGGTGCACCTGTCGAACCCGCATCGGCGCGAGTCCTTTCGGCACAGGAGCCTCGTCGGCCAGGCCGCCAGGGGAACGATCGCGGGCTTCGGAGCCTTGTCCTACTTGCTCGCGCTTGAAGCCGCGGCCCGACTCTGACAGGGACGCTCGCCATGACAGATACGACCGATGGCCAACAGGGGGCCGAAGGGGCGATGCAGGTCGACGTGGAGCTGGTCCGCCAGCTCGCAGGCATCCTCGACGCCACCCAACTGACCGAGATCGAGGTGGAGGACGGCGACCGCCGCATCCGCGTCGCGCGCAAGGCGGCCGCGGTGAACGCCGCGCCGGCGGTGCACTACGCGCAGCCCTCCCCCGCCCCGCTCCAGCCAGCCCTGCCGGCGACCACCGCCGCACCCGCTCCGGCGGAGGTCGGCGCGCCCGCGACGGCGAACCACGCCAACGCCGTGCGCTCGCCGATGGTCGGCACCGTCTACCTGGCGGCCGAGCCGGGCGCGAAGCCGTTCGCGGCCGTCGGCGACAAGGTCGCGGCGGGCGACACGCTGCTGATCGTTGAAGCGATGAAGGTCATGAACCCGATCACCGCGCCCGCGGCCGGCACCGTCGTCGCCGTCCTCGTGGAGAACGGTCAGCCCGTCGAATTCGATCAACCCCTGATCGTCGTCGAGTAAAGCCTTGCGACAGATCAAGAAGCTGCTGATCGCCAACCGCGGCGAGATCGCGCTGCGTATCCACCGCGCCTGCCATGAGATGGGCATCAAGACGGTCGCGGTGCACTCGACCGCCGACGCCGATGCGATGCACGTGCGCCTCGCCGACGAAGCGATCTGCATCGGGCCTCCGCAAGCGACCGACAGCTACCTCAACATCCCCAACATCATCTCGGCGGCCGAGATCTCGGGCGCGGACGCGATCCACCCCGGCTACGGCTTCCTGTCGGAGAACGCCAAGTTCGCGGAGATCGTCGAGCTCCACAACATCCTGTTCGTCGGCCCCAAGCCCGAACACATCCGCGTCATGGGCGACAAGGTGGAGGCGAAGCGCACTGCGGGCGCGCTCGGCCTGCCGCTCGTGCCCGGCTCCGACGGCGCGATCACCGACGTCGAGGAGGCGAAGAAGCTCGCGGCCGAGATCGGCTATCCCGTGCTCATCAAGGCGGCGGCGGGCGGCGGCGGGCGCGGCATGAAGGTGGTGCCAGCCGAGGACCAGCTCGAGACGCTGATGCAGCAGGCCGGCTCCGAGGCCAAGGCCGCGTTTGGCGACGACACCGTTTACATGGAGAAGTACCTGGGCAATCCCAGGCACATCGAGTTTCAGATCTTCGGCGACGGCGCCGGCAACGCCATTCATCTGGGCGAGCGCGACTGCTCGCTCCAGCGCCGCCACCAGAAGGTGCTGGAGGAGGCCCCCTCCCCCGTCATCAGCGCGGCCGAGCGCGAGCGCATGGGCGGCGTCGTCGCCAAGGCGATGGCGGACATGGGCTATCGCGGCGCGGGAACGATCGAGTTCCTGTGGGAGGACGGCGAGTTCTACTTCATCGAGATGAACACGCGCCTCCAGGTCGAGCATCCGGTCACCGAGATGATCACCGGCCTCGACCTCGTCCGCGAGCAGATCCGCGTCGCCGAAGGCCATCCCCTCTCGGTGACGCAAGAGGATCTGGAGTTCCGCGGCCACGCGATCGAGTGCCGCATCAACGCCGAGGACCCGCGCACCTTCGCCCCCTCGCCCGGCCTCGTGAAGCTGTTCCACGCGCCGGGCGGCATGCATGTCCGCGTCGATTCCGGACTGTACCAGGGGTACAAGGTCCCGCCCTATTACGACTCGATGATCGCCAAGCTGATCGTCTACGGCCGCGACCGCGAAGGCTGCATCCGCCGCCTGCGCCGCGCGCTGGAGGAGTTCGTGATCGAGGGGATGAAGACCACCATCCCGCTCCACCAGGCGCTGATCGACGATCCCGAGTTCCAGCGCGGCGAGTACACGATCAAGTGGCTGGAGGCGTGGCTGGCGGAGCAGGCCGGCTAACCACTCTTTGTCCGTCGCCCCGGGCTTGTTCCGGGGTCCATCGGCGTGCGAACACCGCCGTCGGAACGTACGCACAACGATGAACCCCGGAACAAGTCCGGGGTGACGGAGGGGGAAAGCATGGCCAGTTCAACGTCATCGACGCGGGGGAGCTACGCCGCTCGGCCCTTGTCCGACCTCCAGACCGCGATCCGCTCCGGCGATACCCGGTCGATGCCGCTGTCCGGCTTGATCCTATGGACGATCGGCGCGGTGCTGGGGCTGTTCCTGTCGCCCACGGCGTTCGCCTATGCGGTGCTCTGGGGCACGGGCCTCATCGTGCCGCTCGCCATCCTGATCGCGCGTGTACGGGGCCACGACTTCTTCGCGGGACGCGACAACCCGCTGACGCAGCTGTTCCTGCAATGCATCCTGTTCGTGGCCGCGCTCTACCCGATCGCGTTCATCGGCGCGCCGGGCCGGCCGACGCTGCTCGTGCTCTATCCCGCCATCGCCGCCGGGCTGATCTGGATCCCGTGGGGCTGGACCGCCGACGATCCCGTGGGCCTGCGCCACGCGATCGGGCGCACGATTGCCTGCTACGCGGCGTACGCGTTCGTGCCGCAGCCCTATACCGGCAGCGCGATCTGCGGCGCGGTGGTGCTGGCGTACATCTACTCGCTCGCTTTCATGCGCCGCGCGTGAAGGCGACGATCCTCCACAACCTGCGCTGCTCCAAATCGCGCGCGGCGCTCGCGTTGTTGCAGGAGGCGGGCGCGGCGGTGATCGTCGTCGACTACCTCGCCGATCCGCCCAACCGCGCCGAGCTCGCCCGCCTCCTCGGTCGCGCCGGTCTCCGCCCACGCGACGCGCTCCGGCCGGAGGCGAAGGACGTGGTGCCGACGGACGCGGACGACGCGGCGGTGCTCGACGCCATGGTCGCCGATCCCCGCCTGATCGAGCGCCCGCTGGTCGAGACCGCGCGCGGCGTGCGCCTGTGCCGTCCGCCCGAGCGGGTGCGCGATCTGCTGCCGCCGCGTTAGGCAGCACCGCTTGAACTGCCTGTTTTTTGGGCAGCGCACGCCTTCCTATCGGAAGTTAACGAACGGTTTCCGGCGGCGCGCCCGCTTGGCACGGTCGCTGCATCGCGCGCCGCGTAGCTACTGAGCCGACTGCGGGAGCGACGCACGCACGTGAAGAAGATCGAAGCCATCATCAAACCCTTCAAGCTCGACGAGGTGAAGGAGGCGCTGCACGAGGTCGGCGTGTCCGGCATCACCGTCACCGAGGCCAAGGGCTTCGGCCGGCAGAAGGGCCATACCGAGCTCTACCGCGGCGCCGAGTACGTCGTCGACTTCCTGCCCAAGGTGAAGCTGGAGGTGGTCGTGTCCGACGCGATCGCGCCGCGCGTGGTGGAGGCGATCGCGCAGGCCGCGCAGACGGGCCGCATCGGCGACGGCAAGATCTTCGTCACCGCGGTCGAGAGCGCGCTCCGCATCCGCACCGGCGAGCGCGACGAGGACGCGATCTGACGCGCACGTAGCGCGTCACCCTGAACTCGTTTCCAGGGTCCAGCGCGCGACCATGACCACATTCGATATTCGAGACATGGATGCTGAAACAAGTTCAGCATGACGGACCAGAGGGAAGCTGAAATGCCCAACACCGCGCAGGACATTCTGAACCGCATCGAGGCCGAGGAGATCGAGTGGGTCGACCTCCGCTTCACCGACCCCAAGGGCAAGTGGCAGCACCTGACCATGGTGTCGTCGGTCATCGACGAGGACGCGCTGACCGATGGCCTGATGTTCGACGGTTCGTCGATCGCCGGCTGGAAGGCGATCAACGAGTCGGACATGATCCTGAAGCCGGATCTCGACGCGGCGTATCTGGATCCGTTCTCGGCGACGCCGATGCTGATCCTGTTCTGCGACGTGGTGGAGCCGTCGACCGGCGAGCTCTACGCCCGCGACCCGCGCTCGACGGCCAAGCGCGCGGAGGCGTATCTGGGCAGCACGGGCATCGGCGACACCGTTTATGTCGGGCCCGAGGCCGAGTTCTTCATGTTTGACGACGTGCGTTTCGAGAACTCATACTCGACCAGCTATTACCGCATCGACGACATCGAGCTGCCGACCAACACGGGTCGCGAGTATGAGGGCGGCAACCTCGCCCACCGCCCGCGCGCCAAGGGCGGCTATTTCCCCGTGGCGCCCGTGGACTCGGCGGTCGACATCCGCGGCGAGATGGTCTCGACCATGATCGAGATGGGCCTGCCCTGCGATAAGCACCACCATGAGGTCGCGGCGGCGCAGCACGAACTGGGGCTGACCTTTGG
The DNA here is from genome assembly GCF_002288825.1 of Sphingomonas lenta. Classification (GTDB taxonomy): domain Bacteria; phylum Pseudomonadota; class Alphaproteobacteria; order Sphingomonadales; family Sphingomonadaceae; genus Sphingomonas; species Sphingomonas lenta. The sequence continues at coordinate 218,254 of NZ_NSLI01000005.1, read as the reverse complement.
CACGCTGACGCAGACGGCCGACCGCATGCAGATCTACAAGTACGTCGTGCACCAGGTCGCGCACGCCTACGGCAAGACGGCCACGTTCATGCCCAAGCCGATCAAGGAGGACAACGGATCGGGCATGCACACGCACTTCTCGATCTGGCGGGGCAAGGAGCCGCTGTTCGCGGGCAACGGCTATGCGGGCCTGTCCGACACCTGCCTCTACTTCATCGGCGGCGTCATCAAGCACGCCAAGGCGCTGAACGCGTTCACTAACCCGTCGACGAACAGCTACAAGCGGCTGGTGCCGGGCTACGAAGCGCCGGTGCTGCTGGCCTATTCCAGCCGCAACCGCTCGGCCTCGTGCCGCATCCCCTATGGCACGGGCGCCAAGTCGAAGCGCGTCGAGGTCCGCTTCCCCGACGCGCTGGCCAACCCGTACCTCGCCTACGCCGCGCTGTTGATGGCGGGCCTGGACGGCATCCAGAACCGGATCCACCCCGGCGAGGCGATGGACAAGAACCTGTACGACCTGCCGCCAGCCGAGCTGGCGAACGTGCCCACCGTCTGCGCGTCGCTGCGCGAAGCGCTGGAGTCGCTCGCCGCGGACCACGAGTTCCTGCTGCGCGGCGACGTGTTCTCCAAGGATCAGATCGAGGCGTATATTGAGCTGAAGTACGAGGAGGTGGCCCGGTGGGAGATGACGCCGAGCCCGGTGGAGTTCGATATGTACTACAGTGGGTGAGGCGCAGGGCGCACGCGGCTAGCGCAAGCTAGCCGCGAGACGCCCAAGCCCGGCCGGCGTAGCTGCCAAGCTCGACCGACGGCGCGGCTTCGCCGCGCGACCCCCCCGGATCAGGACCCACAGGGACCGCCCCCGCACCGAGAGCGTTCCCCGCCCATGCTCCTCCCCGAACTCCCGCCCCACGCCTTCGCCAAGCAGGACGCGACCCCCGACCTCGACTTCTACGCCCCGCCCCGCCTCGTCCACCACATCGACGAGGGCGCGGTCGCGGCGCTTACCAGCTATTATCGCGAGCTGATCGCGCCGGGGTCGGACGTGCTCGACCTCATGTCGAGCTGGGTCAGCCACTTGCCGGACGACCTCGCGCTGGGCGAGGTGGTCGGCCACGGCATGAACCGGCAAGAGCTCGCCGCCAATCCGCGGCTCACCCGCTGGTTCATCCAGGACCTCAACCAAGATACCGCGCTGCCGCTGCCGGACGCGAGCTTCGACGCCGCGCTCTGCTGCGTCGGCGCGCAGTACCTCCAGCACCCGGTCGAGGTGTTCGCCGAGGTCGCCCGCGCGCTCCGCCCCGGCGCACCGTTCGCGGTCAGCTACTCCAACCGCTGCTTCCCGACCAAGGCGGTCGCGATCTGGCGCGCGCTCGACATGGCCGGGCATGCCAAGCTCCTCGCACTCTACCTGGAGCGCGCGGGGTTCGACACGATCGAAACGCGCGTGCTGGCGGACGGGTCTCGGTCCGATCCGCTGGTGGTCGTGACCGGCCGCACGAAGCGCTAGCGCCGGCCTAAGCCGCGGCTCGCGCGTCGTCCGCGAACAGCCAGGCTTCCGCCTCAGCGCGCGTTTCGAACAGCGCGGCGTCCGAGCGTCGCATGATGCGGCGTATCTGCATGCGCGCGAGCGAGCTGCCGGTGAACAGCGCCAGCCGTCGCGCCTTACCGGGTCCGTCCATCGCGCGCTGGAACGCGCTCGCCACGTCCTGGATCTGGAGCGGGCAGCCGGTCAGGTCGACCAGCGCGAGGTGCTCGCCGACGCGGCACCCCATCCGCTGGATCGCGAGATGCTCGTCGCGGTACAGCGCCGCGACCTGCTCGGGCGTGAGCATGCCCTGGAGCGCGATGGTGATCAGCTTGCGGCCGGGATCGGCCGTGATGGTGTACATAGCTCGTCCTCCCCGCGCGCAACGATGATGTATGTTCCTTTCCAGCGGCTTAAACGCAGCGCTATGCTGCGGCCATGCGCATCGCCCTTCTCGCCCTAGCCCTCCTCGCCACGCCCGCCCTGGGGTCCCCGCAAAGTACTACTTTGCAGGGTGCCCCGCTCGCCGCCGACCGCGCGACCGAGACCGCCCGCGCGACGATCGCCGCCGAGCAGGAGCGGCACGTCCGGCTGCTCGAGCGGATGGTGAACCAGAACTCCGGCACGCTGAACGCCGCGGGCGTAAGGGCGGTGGGCGAGATGATGCGCGCCGAATTGGAGCCGCTAGGCTTTCAGGTCCGCTGGGTCGACATGACGGCGACGGGTAGGTCCGGGCACCTGATCGCGACGCACAAGGGAAACGGCCGCGGCAAGCGCGTGCTCCTGATCGGCCACCTGGACACCGTGTTCGAGCCCAGCTCGCCGTTCCAGCGCTTCACAAGGGCTGGCTCGCGCGCGGTCGGGCCGGGCGTGGGCGACGACAAGGGCGGGCTGGTCGTCATCGTCGCGGCGTTGCGGGCGATGCGGACGGCGGGCACGCTCAAGGGGGCGGACGTGACCGTGGTGCTGACGGGCGACGAGGAGCGCACGGGCCAGCCGCTCGAGCTCGCGCGCCGCGACCTGATCGAGGCGGGCCGCAACGCCGACGCCGCGCTGGAATATGAGAACCTGGCGGTCGAGCAGGGCCGGGATTACGGCACGGTAGCGCGGCGCAGCGGCGGCAACTGGGAGCTGCGCACGACGGGCAAGACGGGCCATTCCAGCCAGGTGTTCGGCGCGGGGCTGGGCTATGGCGCGGTGTACGAGATGGCGCGCATCCTCGACGCCTTTCGCCGCGAGCTGCCCGAGCAGTACGCGACCTACAATGTCGGCGTGCTCGCCGGCGGCACGCCCGCCAGGCTGGACGCGGCGGGCGAGACCGCCACCGCGACGGGCAAGACCAACATCGTCCCCTCGGAGGCGGTGGCGCGCGGCGACCTGCGCACGCTCACCCCCGAACAGGACGCGCGGATCCGGGCCAAGATGGAGGCGATCGTCAAGCAGCACCTGCCCGGCACGGGCGCGACGCTCACCTTCGCGAACACCATGCCGGCCATGGCACCGTCGGAAGGCAACCGCGCGCTGCTCGCCGAGCTGAACGCCGTCAACCGCGAGCTGGGGCTTCCCGAGATGCCCGAGCTCGACCCCGCCAAACGCGGCGCGGCCGACTCCGGCTTCGTCGCGGCGGACGTGGCGACCTTGGGCGGGTTGGGCATGTCGGGCGGCGGCGCGCACGCCGAGGGCGAGTGGGCGGACCTGGACTCCATACAGCGCCAGGCGCTCCGGAGCGCGGTGCTGATCGCGCGCCTGTCGAAGCAGCGGCGCGGGCCGACGCAGCGCGCGGGAGCCGGCCGATGATCGGGGCCCTGCTTGCCGCCCTGCTCGCGGCGCAGGCGCAGGACCTGCACCTCGCCCCGCCCGAGGGCGAGCGGACGCGCTGGATCAGCCCGGAGAACCCGACGGGCGCCAAGGGCCAGGGCGCGCGCGAGAACCGCGGCGGCAAAGGCCACGCGTTCGAGACGATCCCGGTCGGCGGCTCGCACACGCTGGCGGACATCAAGGGCGCGGGCGTGATCGACCGCATCTGGATGACGATCGAGGACCGCTCGCCCGAGGCGCTGCGCGGCCTGCACCTCCAGATGTTCTGGGACGGCGCGGCCACGCCCGCCGTGTCCGCGCCGCTGGGCGACTTCTTCCTCCACGGCGCGGGCGAGATGACGGCGATGGAGACCGCGCTCTTCGCCAGCCCCGAGGCGCGGTCCTTCGTATCCTACGCCACCATGCCGTTCCGGCGCGGCGCGCGGATCGTGGTGACGAACGGGTCCGGCAAGCCCGTCAACCTCATCTTCTTCGACGTGAACTATCGCGAGGTGGAGCGTCAGCCGGACAACGCGCTCTACTTCCACGCCTGGTGGAGCCGCGACCGCGCGACCGCGCTCGGCCGCGACTTCCGCATCCTGCCGCGCATCCGGGGCCGCGGGCGCTTTCTGGGGACGAGCGTCACCGTGCTCACCAACCCCGTTTATGAGAAGACCTGGTGGGGTGAGGGCGAGGTCAAGATCGCGCTCGACGGCGACCGGACGGATGCCCCCACGCTCGTCGGCACGGGGACGGAAGACTATATCGGCACCGCCTGGGGCCAGGGTGCCTACGCGCACCGCTATCAAGGCGCGCCGATCGCGACCTGGGAAGGCGAGGGCCGCTGGACGTTCTACCGCTTCCACGTCCCCGATCCCGTCTGGTTCAGGCAGGACGTCGAGGTCTCGCTCCAGCAGATGGGCGGCGCGCGAAAGGCGATCGTCCAGGGCCTGCAGAAGAAGGGCGCGTCGCTGATCCCGGTCACGATCGACCCCGGATCGCGCAACAACTTCCAGCAATTGCTGACCAACGGCAAGAAGCTCGACGACCCGTCGCTGCCCGACGGCCACACCAACTACTATCGCAGCGACGACGTGGCCGCGGTCGCGTATTTCTACCTCGACCGGCCGGAGAACGGCCTGCCCGCGATCACCGCGCCCGCGGAGCGCATGGCGGTGATACGGCGCCCTCCCCCGCCCAAGCCGAGGCAGGACCAGTAAGGGGCCGCTTGCCCCCTTCCCGCACCCCCGCTACCCCGCGCTCCCGATGATCGGCTCCGACCACCGCCCCGCGTCCATGATCCAGGGCGGGGCCGTGTTCCCCCATCGCCACCTGCTGGGCATCGAGGGGCTACAGCCGCACGAGATCCGGTTCCTGCTCGACGAGGCCGAGAGGTGGGTGGATGCGCCTGCCTCCCCGCCGGACCGGCGGTTGGCTGGGCTTACGCAGATCAACGCCTTTTTCGAGAACTCCACCCGCACGCTCCTGTCGTTCGAGATCGCGGGCAAGCGGCTCGGCGCGGACGTGGTCAACATGCACGCCGCGCAATCGTCAGTGAAGAAAGGCGAGACGCTGATCGACACCGCGCAGACGCTGAACGCGATGCGCGCCGACGTGCTCGTCATCCGCCACGGCAGCTCGGGCGCGGTGCAGCTCATCGCCGACAAGGTCGACTGCCCTGTGCTGAACGCGGGCGACGGACGGCACGAGCATCCCACGCAAGCGCTGCTCGACGCGCTCACCATCCGGCGCAGGCTCGGCAGCATCGCGCACAAGCGCGTCGTGATCTGCGGCGACCTCCTCCACAGCCGCGTGGCGCGGTCCAACATCCTGGCGCTGACGGCGCTCGCCGCCGAGGTGCGCGTCTGCGCGCCCTCCACGCTGATGCCGGCGCAGGTCGAGCGCATGTACGTCCAGCCCTTCACCGATTTCGACGCGGCGCTGGAGGGGGCGGACGTGGTGATGATGCTCCGTCTACAGACCGAGCGCATGGACGGCGCCTATGTCCCTTCCCCGCGCGAGTATCGCCTCCGCTACGGCCTGACGCCCGAGCGCCTCGCCCGCGTGCCCGACGCGCTCATCATGCATCCCGGCCCGATGAACCGCGGCGTCGAGATCGACTCGAGCGTCGCCGACGGCCCGCGGTCCGCGATCACCGAGCAGGTCGCGATGGGCGTCGCCGTCCGCATGGCGTGCCTCGACGTGCTCACCCGCCGCGCGCGGGGCGTGGAGGGCTGGGCGTGAGCGCCGTCGCCTTCCTCAACGCGCGCCTGGTCTGCCCGGTGCAGGGCGAGCGGGAGGGCGGGCTCCTCGTCCGCGACGGCGCGGTGGAGGCGTTCGGGACGGTGGCGGTGCCCGACGGCGCGGCGGTCGTGGACTGCGGCGGCAAGCACCTCGCGCCCGGCATCGTCGACCTCGGCGTCTTCGCGATCGACCGCGCAGCGTTCCGGGCGGGCGGGATCGTGCGCGTAGGGCTCATGCCGGACCAATCGCCGCCGCTGGACGACCCCGGCGTCGTCCAGCGCGCCAGCCTGATCGGCAAGCCCGACCTATGGATTCACCCAATCGCCGCCGCGACGCGGGGGCTCAAGGGCGAGGAACTGGCGGAGCTGGCGTTCTGCCGCTCGGCGGGCGCCAAGGCGGCGGGCACGGGCGCGCGCTGGATCGCCGATTCGAACGTGATGCGCCGCGTGCTCCTCTACGCGCGCGACCTCGACATGGCCGTCGTCAGCCACCCGGAGGACGGCGGCCTCACCGCGGGCGCGGTCGCGACGGAGGGGGAGACGGCGACGCGGCTCGGCCTTCCCGCCGCGCCCGCGGTCGCGGAGGCGCTGGCGGTCGCGCGCGACCTCCTGCTCGCCGAGGAGACGGGCGCGCGGCTCCACCTGCGCCAGGTCACCACGGCCGCCGCGTTCGACCTGGTCCGCGCGGCCAAGCGGCGGGGCGTGCGGGTCACCTGCGGCGTCGGCCCGGCGCACCTGTTCCTGTCCGACATCGCACTCAGCGGCTTCCGCTCCTTCGCGCACCTCTCGCCGCCCTTGCGCGACGAGGCTGACCGGCAGGCGTGCTTGGCGGCGGTGGCGGACGGGACGGTGGACGTGATCCATTCGGGCCACCAGCCCAAGGGACCCGAGGCCAAGCGCCTCCCCTTCGCCGATTCGGAAGCGGGCGCGGCCGGCGCGGAGACGCTGCTCGCGCTCGCGCTCGCGCTGTGGAGAGACGGCCGCGTCACGCTCCCCCGCCTCTTCGCGCTGCTGGCGAGCCAGCCGGCACGCGTGCTGGGCCTGGACGCGGGCACGCTGGAGCCGGGCAAGCCCGCCGACCTGCTGCTCTTCCACGCCGACGCGCCATGGCGGGTGGACGCGGAAGTCTACGCCGGCATGGCGGGCAACACGCCGTTCGACGGGTTGCCCGTCCAGGGCCGCGCTCTCCGGCTATGGAAAGGCGGCCGCGAGGTCATCTGATCAGAATTCCTCTCCCGCATCGTAGATGCGGGGGAGGAACTAAGAAAGAGGATCAGCGCGCGGCGACCTGCACGCCCGGCTTGCGCAGCCACTGTGCGACCTGATCGCCCGCGACCTGGCGGACGAAGCAGCTGCCCCCGGCCGCGCGGTAGCGGCGGCAGAAGCCCTGCGCGTCCGAATGCGCGAAGCCGCCCACCGACAGGCGGTAGAAGTCCCGCCCGCGCGCGGCGAAGTTCATGCCGGACGGCGTGTGGTCCTCCAGCGCGGCGAAGCGGCGCTGGGCGCGGCCCCATGCCTCGCGGGCGACCGCGGGCGAGTCGTACGCGCCGAGCTGGACGAACCAGCCGCCCTTGGCGGGCGCGGCGGCGGGCGCAGGCGCAGGCGCGGCCTTGGCGACGACCGGCAGCGGCTGCGGCCTGGCCGTGAGCGCCACCTTTACGAGGCCGCGCGCGGGCCGGATCGTCGGCGCGGGCAGCGCCTGCACGATCTCCTGGCGCGGGCCGAACACTACCTTGCCGAAGCCGGGCGCGCGCACCGCCTCGGCGGTCGGCTCGGGCGCGACCACGACGGGCGCGGCGGCGGCCGCGACGGCGACCGGCTCGACGGTCGGCACGACCGCGGGCGCGGCGTTCAGCGCCAGCGCGGCCGGACGGCCGGCGTCCTCGACCGCCTTCACGCCCAGCAGGTGCGCGACCTGGTCGGACGCGTCGCGGGGCTGCGCGAAGGCGGCCCATTCGACCATGCGCGCGTCCACGTCGGCGGGCGACATGTCGGCGGCCGCGACCACGCGCGCCATCTGCCATTGCCCGGCGAGCGCCAGGCTGAGCGCCAGGTTCTGCCGCGTCTTGGGGCTGGCGTCCGGGCGGCGCGCCGCGTCCGTCAGCATGGCCACCGCCGAGGCGGGGTCGCCCGTGAGCGCCACGGCGAGGCCGCGGTCGCTCGCCGAGATCTTGCCGGCGTGCTCGTCGAGCGTCGCCCGGGCGGCCGACCAGTCGCCGGTCGCGATCTGCGCGAGCACCAGGCCCAGCGCCACGCGTCCGTTGCGCCCGTCGAGCTGCAGCGCGTCCGCGAACGCCTCGCGCGCCGAGCGGAAGCGGCCCGCCTGCAAGTAGGCCTGGCCCAGCAGCGCGCGGTGGCCGGCGTCCTGCGGCGACAGCGTCACCGCCTGCTCGGCCCACGCGACCGCGTCCGCGCCCGCGCGCTTGCCCAGCGCGCGCTCGGCCTTGGCGGCGACCTTGGCGGCCGCCTTGGCGTCGGCCACCCCCTCGCCCGCCGAAGCCACCGCGACCGTCGCGCCCGCGACCAGCAGCGCCGGCAGGCTCACCTTCAACAGCATCCGCGTCTTCATCGAGACCCCCATCCCTATCGACGACGTTTCGGTTCGGGCAGCTGCGCGACGAGCGCCGCCACCTCGGGCATCGTGTCCAAGAGCGCGTCCACCGCCTCGGTCACCAGCATCTGCGCGGACCGCCCCCCCAACGCGCTCGCCAGCCTGAGCTTCAGGTGGCGGTCGGCGTCGAGGCGCAGCGTGAACGCGGCCTTGCCGTTCTTGGTCTGCTTGGCCGACTCGCGCCCGATACGGGCGGCGGTGGCGAGCGACACGGATTTCGGCTCGCGCACCTGCTCGATCCGCTTCGCCAGCGCCTCGCGCAGCGAGATGACGGGCGGCACGGGCGCGGGTTCGGCCGGCTCGGGCTCAGGCGGGGGAGCGGGCGAGACCAGCACCGGCGTCGGCGCGGGCGTCGGCGCGGGCGTCGGTGCGGTTTGGGGCGCGGCGGGCTCGGGCGAGCCCATGTCGTCCCAGCCCAGATCGTCGAGCGCGGCGGCCGCGGAGGACGCGAACCCGCCGAAGCCCTGCGGGCGCATGGCGGGCTTGGCCTGACCCTTGCGGGCGAGGAGGCCGGACGAGAGCGAGGCGAGCGGCTTGGAGCTCAGCATGGCGCTCACCCCGCGACCCGGCGGCCGAAGCCGCCGGCGGCCGGGCGCACGCCCATCCCCATGCCCGCGCCCGGCGCGGTCGGCACGGAAAAGACGGTGCGGCGGAAGTTCTTCTCCAGCCGGTCGGCGATGTAGGTCCAGAGCGCCTGCACCTCGGCGGCGGAGCGGCCGTTCGGGTCCGTCTCCATCACCGTGCGGCCGTCGATCATCGACGCGGCGAAGTCGGTGCGCTGGTGGATGGTGATCGGCGCGACGGTGCCGTGCTGCGACAGCGCCACCGCGGCCTCGCTGGTGATGCGCGCCTTGGGCGTGGCGGCGTTGACCACGAAGATGAGCGGCTTGCCCGCGCGGTCGCAAAGGTCGACGGTCGCGCCCACCGCGCGGAGGTCGTGCGGTGACGGGCGCGTCGGGATGACGATCAGCTCGGCCACCTGGATCACGCTCTGGATCGCCATGGTGATGGCGGGCGGCGTGTCGATCATGGCGAGCTTGAAGCCCTGCTGGCGCAGCACCTCCAGGTCGGCGGCCAGCCGCGCGACAGTGGTCTGCGCGAAGGCGGGCATCTCCGTCTCGCGCTCGTTCCACCAGTCCGCCAGCGACCCCTGCGGGTCGATGTCGATCAGCACCACGGGCCCGTGGCCCGCCAGCTGCGCCTGCACGGCCAAATGGCCGGACAAGGTCGTCTTGCCCGATCCGCCCTTCTGCGACGCCATCGCGAGAACGCGCATAGCTCCCCTTCACTCCCGCTGTTCGGCCCATGACCTGCCACGCGTGGGTATAAGGAATGGTAAACGGCGCTTCCCGTCCGCGCCGAACCGGGGCATGATGCGGGGGGACTAGCGGGTCGGGGGTTTGGTCATGCGTGGTTTTCTCTTGGGGCTGGGAGCGGTGGCGCTGGTGGCGGGCGTAGGCGCCGCGCAGAGCCCGGACGTTAAGCTGGGCGTCGACGCCTGGAGCCGCGGCGACTACCGCACCGCCGTCGAGAAATGGCGTCCGCTGGCGATCGCGGGCGACGCCGACGCGCAGTTCAACCTCGCCCAAGCGTACAAGCTCGGCCGCGGCGTGCCGGAGGATCCCGCGCTCGCCGAGAGCTGGTTCCGCCGCGCGGCGCTCCAGAACCATGAACAGGCGGGCGACAACTACGGCCTGGCGCTGTTCCAGGCGGGCAAGCGCGCGGAGGCGCTGCCCTGGCTCGAGAAGTCGGCCGCCCGCGGCGAGCCCCGCGCGCAGCTCGTGCTCGGCACCATGCTCTTCAACGGCGACGGCGTGAAGCGCGACGTGCCCCGCGCCTATGCGCTGATGACGCGCGCCAGCGCCGCCAACCTCCAATCCGCCTCGCAGACCCTGGCGCAGATGGACCGGCACATCACGCCCGCCGACCGCCAGCGCGGGCTGGAGCTAGCGCGCCAGTACGAGGCGCAGGCGAAGCTCGCGCCCGGCGTCGACCCGAACCGCACCGCCGTCCGCGCCACCGACGCGCCGCCCACCGCCGTCGCCTCCGCGCCGCCCGCGCCCGCCGCCACCCCGACCCCGCGTGCGACGCCGACCCCGCGCGCGACCGCGTCGCGGCCCGCTCCGGCGGCGACGCCCAAAGCCGTCGCCACCCGCCCCAGCCCGGCCCCGACGCCGGCCGCGACGCCCACCCCGCGCGCGACGGCTCCGCGTCCGGCCGCCGCGCCCGCGCCCCGCGCGACACCTCGTGCGGCGGCGCCCGCGCCCGTGCGCGCCGCGGCGGGCGGACGCTACCGCATCCAGCTCGGCGCGTTCCGCGACGCCGGCAACGCGCGCGACCTGGGCGCGCGGGTGGGCGGGCGGGTGGGCGAGGTCTCCTATGTCCGCGCGGGGAACGTCACCCGCGTCCAGGCCGGCCCCTACCGCACCCGCGCCGAAGCCCAACGCGCCTGCCGCGCCGCCGGCGTAAGCTGCGTGGTGATCCCCTCCTAAAATCCTCCCCCGCTTACAGCGGGGGAGGGGGACCAGCCGCAGGCTGGTGGAGGGGGGCGTAGGTCGATCAGCGACAAGCCGGGGGCTTGTCGCCGACCGGAGCCGGCTTGCAAAGCAAGCCGTGGGGGATACGGCATCGCCCACGGCCTGCGTCCCGCAGGCCGGCTCCGCGCGGCGACATGCCCCCGGCATGTCGCTCGTCGCGCTACGCCCCCCTCCACCACTCGCTACGCGAGCGGTCCCCCTCCCCCGCATCTACGATGCGGGGGAGGAAATTAGCTGGTGACCCACTCCCGCCGCGGCACGCCCTGCGCATAGAGCAGCGCGCTCAGGTCGCTATGCTCGATCCGCGCGCCCGCGGCGGCTGCGACGATCGGCTTGGCGCGGTATGCCACCCCCAGCCCCGCCGCGCGGATCATGGGCAGGTCGTTCGCCCCGTCGCCGACCGCCAGCGCCGATTCGAGTCCCACGCCTGCCTCCGCGACGGTCTCCCGCAGCGCCCGCTCCTTCGCCTCCGCCCCGACGATCGGCCGCCGCACCGCGCCGGTGAGCCGCCTGCCCTCGATCTCCAGCACGTTCGCGATCGCCCGATCGAACCCGATCTCCGCCGCCACCGGCTCGGCGAAGCGCGTGAAACCGCCCGACACGAGCACGCATCGCGCGCCCCGCGCCCGCATCGTGCGCACCAGCGCACGCGCGCCGGGCATGATCCCGACGCGCTCGGCTAGGCAGCGGTCGATCACGCTCGCATCCATGCCCTTCAGCAGCCGCACCCGCGCGTCGAGCGCCGCCTCGAAGTCGAGCTCGCCGCGCATCGCCGCCTCGGTGATCGCCGCGATCTCGGGCTTGATCCCGGCATAGTCGGCCAGCTCGTCGATGCACTCGACGGTGATCATCGTGGAGTCCATGTCGGCGACGAGCGCGCGTTTCTCGCGACCGGCCGTAGGCTGAACGATAATATCCATCGCCAGCTCACGGCCGAACCCGCCTTTGGCGATCGCCCAAGCACGTTGCTGCATTGCTGCGGCGAGTTCAGCACAATCTTTATCACTGAAATCTTTAGCCGGATCAAAGGTCAGGTCCGCTGCACGATCTTGATCGATCCAATCGACGGTCTTCAATCGACCCGCCGTGCACTCAGTATCGAACTCGTGGACGATGTCGGAAAGCAGCGCGTCATCAAGATTCCGCTCTGCTATCAGCGTCGCCGTGAACATGGACCACCTCCCGAGATTGGCGCTCATCGCAGGGCCGACCGCGAGCGGCAAGTCGGCCGCGGGCGCGGCGCTCGCCGAGGCGCTGGGCGGCGTGGTGATCAACGCCGACGCGTCGCAGGTCTATCGCGACCTCCGCGTCCTCACCGCCCGCCCGGACGCGGCGGAGGAGGCGCGCGCGCCCCACCGCCTGTTCGGCTACATCGACGGTGCGGAAGCCTGCTCCGCCGCCCGCTGGGCCGCCGAGGCGGGGGATGCGGTCGCGGACGCCGTCGCGGCCGGCGAGCTGCCCATCCTGGTCGGCGGCACGGGCCTGTACCTCCGCACGCTGCTAGACGGCATCGCGCCCGTACCGGACATCGACCCCACCATCCGCGCGGAGGCGCGCGCGCTGCCCGTCGCCGAAGCCCATCGTCTGCTCGCCGAGCTCGACGCGCCCGCCGCCGCGCGCCTCCACCCCTCCGACATCACCCGAGTCGCCCGCGCGCTGGAGGTGGTGCGCTCGACCGGCCGTCCGCTCGCCCATTGGCAAGCCGAACGCGTCGGCGGCATCCGCGACCGCTACCACGTGGTCGGCGCGGCGCTGCTTCCCGACCGCGACGCGCTCGTCACCCGCACCGACGCCCGCCTCGCGACCATGTTCGATGAAGGTGCGGTGGACGAGGTTGCAGCCCTACTCACCCGCGATCTCTCGCCCGACCTGCCCGTCATGCGCGCGATCGGCGTCACGCCTATTGCCGACATGCTTGCCGGCCGCGCGACCCGCGACGAGGCGCTCGCCCGAGCCCGCCTCGAGACGCGGCAATACGCCAAGCGCCAGTACACCTGGTTCCGCAACCAGTCCCCGCCCGACTGGACGCGCGAGGCGGACGCCGATGCGCTCCTCCGTTTGATGCGCCAGCGGCTTTCGGCAACGGAGCGTTTCGATTCCGCCCCTGTCGCAACCACGCGGTTCGATGCAGGATGCGGCGGATAGACTTTTGCAGGAGAACCGTATGCGTCCGGCCTTCGCCGCCTTAGCCCTGATCGCCGTGCCCGTCGTCGCCCAGACGCCCGGCCAGCCCGACCCGGCGCTCGTCCGCGCCGGCACCTACCGCGTCGATCCCAACCACACCCAGGTCACCTGGACCGTCAACCACATGGGCTTCTCCATGCTGACGGGCCAGTTCGGCGCGTCGGGCGGCCAGATCACGATCGACCCCGCCCGCCCGCAGGCGACCAAGCTGGAGGTGACGTTCAACACCGCCGAGCTGTCGAGCACGAGCGCCGGCTTCACCAAGCACCTGAACAGCGCCGATTTCTTCGAGACCGCCAAGCATCCCACCGCGCGTTTCGTGTCGCGCGACGTACAGGTGAACGGAAACCGGGCGACCGTGACGGGCGACCTCACGATCAAGGGGATCACCAAACCGGTGACGCTTCAGGCGAGCTTCGTCGGCGCCGGGCCCAACCCGATGAACAAGAAGCTCAACTTCGGCTTCCGCGCCACGGGTCAGGTGAACCGCAGCGACTTCGGCCTCGGCATGGCCGTGCCGGTGGTGTCGGATCGCGTCGACCTGGAGATCAACGCGGCGTTCGAAGCAGCTTAAGCGGCGCGGCGGCGGACCTGGGCGAAGCTGTTGAACGTCGCCTGCACCGCGGGTGCGGCGTTGGCGGCGAGCTCGGCCACGCGGGCGAGCATCGCGTCCTCCTCGTGCGGCGCGCCCCGGCTCGCCATCGCCCAGTCGCCGAACTCGCGCTCGGCGATCTCGCGCCGCGACAGCACGACCACGCCCGAGTGGCGCGCGTCGTCGCGGATGCGCTCGAACGCGGCGACCACCTTGTCCGCCTCGCCCTCCAGCGCCTGCAAGAAGCGCTTGCCGTCGAAGAACAGCAGGCCGGTGATGCCGTCGCGCCCGTTGTTCCGGCGCGAGGCGGCGAGGATGCGCTGGAGCTCCGCGGCGGACACCGCCTCGCGCGAGGAGCTGATGTAGACGAGCTGGAGCATGTGCCGATCCTTTCCGCCGTCATCCTGCTACGGACTGGTTAAAAGGACGGTTAACTTGCCTCTAATCTGGATCAGCGCCCCCGCACGACCTCGCACCCGACGGCCGCGTCCGGGTACACGTCCGGCTTGACCGAGCGCACCACCACCTCGATCACCCGCTCGTCGCGCAGGCAGAGCGCCGCCACCGCGTCGCACAGCGTCTCCTGCAGCGCGAACCGCCGCTCGCGCGCCATGGCGTGCACGCCCTCGCGGACGAAGTCGTAGTCGAGCACCTCCTCGATCCGGTCGTTCGCGACCGGCTGCGGATAGGCGACCGTCATTCGCACCGATAGCCGCACCCGCTGCGGCGCCGCCAGCTCATGCGGGTGGATGCCGAGCCGGACAGGCAACTCCAACCCGTCGAGCAGCGTGGTGTAGCGCGCCTCAACCATCCCGGTCCTCGAACATCACGTCGCCCCCGCGCGGCAGGAAGCGCTGGCCGCAGTCGACGAACAGGTTCTGCCCCGTCACCCCGCGCGCGTTCATCAGGAACGCGACCGCGTCGGCGACGGCGTCCGCGCCCACCGGTCGACGGAGCAGGTTCTTCACGGCGGCGCGGCCGAACTCGCCGTCGCTCTGGTCGCCGCTCGCCAGCGTCAGCCCGGGCGACACCGCGTTGACCCGGCATCCCGGCCCCAGCGCCTGCGCCAGCATGGGCGTCGCGCCGGCCAGCGCGACCTTGGTGCAGCTGTAGGAGAAGAAGTCCGGGTTGAGGTTGGCGACCTTCTGGTCGAGCAGGTTCACCACCGCCGCGTCGCCCGACCGCTCCGCGACCGCGCAGGCCAAGCGTACGGGCGCGGAGAGGTTCACGCGCATCAGCCTGTCGAGCAGCGCCGCGTCGACCTCCGGCGGCCGGTCGAACTCGAACTGCGACGCGCTGTTCACCAGCCCGTCGACTGGCGCGCCCGCGGCTTCGCCCGCGCGCTCGACCAGCCCGTCCACGGCGTGCGCGTCCGCCAGGTCGCACCTCACGGCCACGCCGCCCAGCTCCGCCGCCAACGCCTCCGCCTCCGCGCCCGAGCGGCCGTAGTGCACCACCACCAAGTGCCCGTCGGCCGCCAGCCGCCGCGCGATCGCCGCGCCCAGCCGCTTCGCGCCGCCGGTCACCAGGACGGTGCGCCGCATCCTCAGCGGCCCATCAAGGCCAGCACCTCGCGCCGCGAGCGCTCGTCCTCGCGGAACACGCCCATCATCCGGCTCGTCGTCATCGCCACCCCCGGCGTGCGCACGCCGCGCGCGGTCATGCAGGCGTGGCTCGCCTCGATCACCACCGCCACGCCCAAGGGCTTCAGGTTGTCCCAGATGCAGTCGGCGATCTGCGCGGTCAGCCGCTCCTGCACCTGCAGCCGGCGGGCATAGCCGTGGAGCACGCGCGCCAGCTTGGATATGCCCACCACATGGTTGCGCGGCAGGTACGCGATATGCGCCTTCCCGATGATGGGGGCCATGTGGTGCTCGCAATGCGACTGGAAGGGGATGTCCCTCAGGAGCACGATCTCGTCGTAGCCGCCCACCTCCTCGAACACGCGCGCGAGGTGCTGGGCGGGATCGTCGCCATAGCCCGCGCAATACTCCTTCCACGCCTTGGCGACGCGGCGCGGCGTGTCCAGCAGCCCCTCGCGATCGGGATCATCGCCCGCCCAGCGGATCAGCGTGCGGATCGCGTCGCGCACCTCGTCGGGGATGACCGCTACGGGATCGAGCCCGACCAGGTCGCCGTCGGCGGCCGCGTCCTCGCCGGCCGGCGTGCCGACGGCGCGTTCGACGGGGCCATCCGTCACGCGGAACCTCGCGGAACGAGGAACTGATGCTGATCGGTTCGCAATCGCAACTGTATCATTTCGGCAACTAAGCTCCGATCGGGTGGGCCGACCATACCCGGCCGCATTGACGCGCGCGTTCCAGCCCGCCTACCCTCCGTACCTGAAGCACGAACGAACGAGCCCGGCAACAGACCGGCGTCGTCATGAAGGGGATAGCCGTGATCAAGACTTCGCATCTGCTCGCCGCTTCGGTGTTCGCCCTGGCGGTCGCGACGCCGGCCCATGCGCAGGACACGGCGGGATCGCCCGGCACGACCACGCCCGGCCAGCCGCCCGCCGACGCCGCGCAGACCCCGCCGACGCAGTCGCCCGCCACCGCAGCCCAGGTCGCGCCCGACCCCGCGGATGCGACGCTGGCCGCCACCGGCAACGACATCGTCGTCACCGCCACGCGCCGCAACGAGACGGTGCAGAACGTGCCGATCGCGATCACCGCGGTCCCGGCCGAGCTGCTGCGCGACGCCGCCGTCCAGGACGTCCGCGACCTGGAGCAGCTCGCCCCCAGCCTCCAGACCACCACCGGCCAGAGCCAGGCGACGGGCTCGTCCTTCGCGATCCGCGGCATCGGCACCGCGGGCGACAACCCCGGCTTCGAGCCCGCGGTGGGCGTGTTCATCGACGGCGTGTTCCGCTCGCGCGCGGGCGTCGCGCTCTCCGAACTGCCCGAGCTGGAGCGCGTGGAGGTGCTGCGCGGTCCGCAGGGCACGCTGTTCGGCCGCAACACGTCGGCGGGCGCGCTCAGCATCTTCACCGCCAAGCCGCAGTTCGAACTGGGCGGTTATGTCGAGGGCGCATACGGCAATCTCGACGCTTATGAGCTTCGCGGCGCGATCACCGGCCCGGTGACCGACCAGATCGCGCTCCGCTTCGACGGCGCATACCGCAAGCGCGACGGCTTCATCCGCGACGCGAACAGCGACCGGCGGATCAACAACATCGACCGCTACCTCGTCCGCGGCCAGGCGCTGTTCGACAATGGCGACGTCACCTTCCGGCTCATCGGCGATTATACGGAGACGGACGAGAACTGCTGCGGCGCGGTCAGCGTCGTGCGTGGTCCGCTCGCGCCAGTCATCCAAGGGATCGCGGCGGCGCAGGGCCTGGTCGGCTTGTATACCGGCTCGCCGTCCGATCGCATCCAGGCGATCTCGCCCAACCGCTCCTACGCCGAGCGGGTGAAGGACTGGGGCGTATCGGGCGAGCTCAACTTCTCGCTCGGCGCGGTCAACGTCACCTCCATCACCGCCTATCGCGATTTCCGCGTGTTGCGCGACCAGGACATCGACTTCTCGGGTATCGACCGCGCCTATCGCGACGAGTACCGCTCCGACCTGACCGACTTTACGCAGGAGATCCGGTTCCAGGGCACCGCGTTCGGCGATTTTCTCGACTTCCTGGTGGGCGGCTTCTACCTCGACGAGACGCTGACGCTGCGCGACACGGTGCGCTTCGGCCGCGACGCCAACCGCTACGTCGACACGGTGTTCGCCGGCCTCGCGCGCTCGCAGTTCTTCGGCAGCTTCAACGTCCCCACCCTGCCCCAGCTCGGCGCGTCGCTCGTCGGCGGGCCGGCGCTGCCGGCGAACACGGTGCCGCTGCTCGGCCAGCTCATCTATCTCCAAAACCCGCAGGTCGCACCGAACGTCCGGCTCCAGCAGATCGCGCCGCCGGGATCGCCGCTCTTCGCGCTGCTCAACAGCCCGCTACCCGGCGCGCAGCCCGGCCAAGGGAACAACAACGACAACTTCCGCGTCAAGACCACCGCGCTCGCGGCCTTCACGCACAACATCCTCAACCTGACCGACCAGCTCAAACTGACGCTCGGCCTTCGCTACAACTACGAAAAGAAGGAGCTGGACGCGGACATCCGCAACAACTCCGGTTCCTGCGCCTTCTTCGACCAGCTGCGCGCGGGCAACCAGGCCGCGGCGACCTACGCCGCGCTGATCCGCGGCGCCAGCCCGACGCTGTTCAACAACCTGTTCCTGCTCGGCTGCAACCCGGCGGTGAACACCGAGTTCAACGGCGCCTACCAGGACGACCGCGAAGAGAATGTGATCACGGGCACGGCCAAGCTGTCCTACGCCTTCAGCCCACGCTACCTCGTCTACGGCAGCTACGACCGCGGCTATAAGTCGGGCGGCTACAATCTCGACCAGGCGACGTTCGACTCGGTGCTGCTCGGCGGCAACGGCCCCCAAGGCTCCGACCTGGAGTTCGGGCGCGAAACGGTCGACTCGTTCGAAGTCGGCGTCAAAACCAGCCCTAGCCCGCAGTTCACGTTCAACCTCGCGGGCTTCTACGCCAAGTATAAGGGGCTGCAGAACCTGGTGTTCGCCGGCAACAACTTCGTCGTGCAGAACATCAGCGACTCGACGTCCAAGGGCATCGAGGCGGAATCGATCTTCCGGCCCAGCACCGACCTGACCGTGCGGCTCGGCTACACCTTCAACGACGTCCAGGTCGACGAGGACGTCACCTTCCCCGCCAACTCGCCGCTGCAGGGGTCGCAGGGGCAGCAGTTCGCGAACATCCCGCGCCACGCCGTGACCTTCTCGACGACGTGGAACCCGCAGCTCACCGCCGGTCTGCGCGGCATCGTCCACGTCGACGGCCGCTTCAACAGCGAGGTGGAGATCTCGCAGCGCGGCTCCGGCACCGCCATTGCGGGCAGGGCCGCGATCCGGAACGAGGCCTATGCGCTCGTGAACGCGCTGGCGGGCGTCCAGACGGACGACGGGCGCCTGCGCGGCGAGGTGTTCGTGGAGAACCTCACCGACAAGTTCTTCTTCATCACCGGCTTCCCGGTGCCGGAGCAGACGGGGAACTTCGCGGGCTATCCCGGACAGCCGCGCACCTACGGCGTGCGCGTGCGGGTGGGCTTCTGACCGCGGACGGCGTGTCGGACATTACGGCTGTGCAACCTTTGCGCGCCCTCGTGCGATTCCGCACCGGCGATCCGGTCGCGGGACGTGACAAAAGGTCCGACGCGGCGCACAACCGGAGGGCGCTCGACATAGCGTGAGTCACGGCGTCGCCCCGCCCGCCCGGGCGGGACACGCCCAAACAGGGAGTAACGGAATGGCTACTGGCAAGCAGCAAGAGGGTGCGGAGAAGGCCGCCAAGAAGCAGACCCGCGAGGGCACCGGCATCCACGCGCCCGTGCAGCCCTCGACCGAGCTCGGCGCGGTGGTCGGCAACGACAAGCTTCCGCGCAGCCAGGTGATCAGCAAGGTGTGGGATTACATCAAGTCCAACAACCTGCAGAACCCTGAGAACAAGCGCGAGATCATGGCCGACGACAAGCTGAAGAAGGTCTTCGGCAAGGACAAAGTCACGATGTTCGAGATGAACAAGCACATCTCGGCGCACGTGAAGTCGTAACAGCGGTTCGGCCGACGCGGGCGCCGTCACGGACCGCGTCGGCCTTCATCGCGGGAAGCGCCGCGGCGGACCCGCGTCGTCGAACGTAGCTGCGCTACGCCGGCCGCGCTCGGCGCTGGTGCGGGCAGCGCCGCTGCCCGCGCCGCGCCGGCGCGATGGTGCCCCCGGAGAGACTTGAACTCCCGACCTGCGGTTTAGGAAACCGTCGCTCTATCCGGCTGAGCTACGGGGGCACGGCGCGGGGCCGGGTTACGCGGCCGGCCCCGACGGGTCAATCAGTTCAGCTGTTCCGGCGGCGTCACCGGCAGCGGCAGCGGCGCGACCGGCACCCCTTCGTCCGCCAGCGCCTTGGCCTCGGCGAGCGTCGCCTGGCCGTGGATCGACACATGCGCCTCCTCGCCCGTGTGCATCGCGCGGGCGCGCGTCGCGAACGAGCCGCCGACCCACTCCGAGCCTTCCAGCGCCTTGGCCTGCGCCGCGGCGAGCTCGGCCAGCATCCGCTTGGCCCCGGCCTGGTCCACGCCGCCGCCGCGATTGCCCTTGGCCGCGACGTTGGGGGCCATCACCGCCTTGCCCACGTCTGCGCTGTCGCACAGCGGGCAGCGCACCTGCCCGGCCTCGCGCTGGCGGTCGTACGCCGCGCTCGAGCCGAACCACGCCTCGAACACGTGCTCGTTCGCGCATCGGAGGTCGAACACGATCACGACGCCACCGTCACCGCCGGGATCGGGCGGCGGTGCGCCAGGACGGGCACGCGCGCCCGCGCCTCGGCGACGCGCGCCGGGTCGAGCTCGACCACGCCGACGCCCGGCTCCTCGCCCATGTCCAGCAACACCTCGCCCCAGGGGTCGACGACGAGCGAGCGGCCGTAGGTCGCGCGGCCGTCCTCATGCTCGCCCGTATGCGCGGCGGCGACGACGAAGCAGGCGTTCTCGATCGCGCGGGCGCGCAACAGCACGTGCCAGTGCGCCGCCCCCGTCGGCCGCGTGAACGCCGCGGGCACGGTCAGCACGGTGGCGCCGGCCCCGCTCAGCGCCTGGTAGAGCGCCGGGAAACGCAGGTCGTAGCAGACCGACAGCCCCAGCCTGCCCGCGGGCGTATCCGCGACCACCGCAGCCTCCCCGCACGCATACGCCGCCGACTCGCGCCAGCGCTCGCCCGTGGGCAGATCGACGTCGAACAGGTGGAGCTTGTCGTAGCAGGCGCGGATCGCGCCCTCGTCGTCGATCAGGAACGCGCGATTGGCGAGCCGGCCGTCGCTCCGCCTCACCGCCGCCGATCCGAGATGCACCCATATGCCATGCTCGCGCGCGGCGTTTCGCAACGCCTCGATCACGGGATCGCGTTCTTGTTCCGTGATCTTCCCGGCGGCGCGCTCGCGGTCCCGGTCGAGCAGGTTGGACATCTCGGGCGTGAACAGCATCGCCGCGTCGCGCGACTTCGCCTCGCGCACGGCGTCCGCCAGAATGCGCGCGTTCTCAGCGGGATGAACCCCGCCGGTCATCTGCAACAAAGCGACGCGCGTCACCGGAGCAGCGGATCGAGCCCGCCCTGGCGGTCGAGCGCGGCGAGGTCGTCGGACCCGCCGATATGCCGGCCGTCGATGAAGATCTGCGGCACGGTGGTGCGCCCGTTCGCCCGCTGGATCATCTCCGCCCGCTGCGACCCGCCCAGCGTGATGTCGTACTCTTCCGGGTCGACGCCCTTGCTCGCCAGCAGGCGCATCGCGCGTGTGCAATAAGGACAGAACGCCTTGGTGTAGATTTCGACGCGGGCCATGTGCTTGGAAGTGCGGACGAACCCCGCGCTTGTCAATCGTCGGAGCCCAGCACCCGCGCCCAACACAGGACCGTCACGGAGCTCGCGCCCGCCCGCAGCAGCGCTCGCGTGGCGGCGTCGGTCGTCGCCCCGCTCGCATACACGTCGTCGACCAGGCCGATCCGGCGGCCGGCGACCCGCGCGCGGTCGGGAACGGCGAACGCGCCCCGCACCGCCTTGGCCCGCGCGCCGTGGCCGCGCCTTTTCAGCGACGGCGTCGCGCGCGTGCGCGCGAGCGCCGCGCGGTCGAGCGGCAGGCCCGCTATGCGCCCCAGCGCCGCGCCGATCGCGACCGACTGGTTGAACCCCCGCGACCATAGCCGCCAGCGGTGCAGCGGCACGGGCACGAGCAGGTCGATCTCGGCAGGCACGAGCCGCGCCATGTGCCGCGCCATCGTCTCCGCGAGCCCGATCCGCCGCCCGTATTTCAGCCGGAGCGCGAGCTGGCGCGACACCTTGTCATAGGCGACCGCGGCGCGCACGCCCGCGTGGCGCGGCGGCTTGGCCAGGCACGCGCCGCATCGCGCGTCCGGCCCGCGGTCGTAGTCGAACGGCAGGTTGCACCCCGCGCACCAGGGCGGCCCCAGGAAGCGCAGCCCGCCCCAGCAGCCCGTGCAGAAGCGGTGGTCCTCGCCCACCAGCACGCCGCACCCCGCGCAGCGCGGCGGCAGCGCCCAGCGCCCGACCAGCTTCAGCGGCGTGGTGAGCATTCCTCCCATGCGCCCCTTGTCGGCCGCCGCCGTCGCGGGCACAAGCCGCGCCGGTGACCGCGCCCGACATCTTCGACCGCGCCGCGCGCCGGCGCCGCCGCGACCGCGTCGCCGACCGCTACCCCGAGCACGCCTTCTTACGCGAGGCCATGCTCGACGGCTTGGCCGAGCGGCTCGGCGCCGTGTCGCGGAGCTTCTCCGACGTGCTCGACCTCGGCTGCTCCGACGGCGCGTTCGCACCGCCGCCCGGCGCCAGGGTCGCGCGCTGCGACGCCGGCTTCGCCTTTGCGCGCGCCGCGGGCGGCGTGCAGGCGGACGAGGATCGCCTGCCTTTCGCCGACGGAAGCTTCGACCTGGTGGTGAGCGCCGGCGTGCTCGACCAGGTGAACGACCTGCCCGGCGCGCTCACGCTGATCCGCCGTGCGCTGCGGCCCGACGGCCTGTTCCTGGGCGCGTTCCTGGGCGGCTCCACGCTCACCACGCTCAAGCGCGCGTTCCGGACGGCGGAGGCGGAGCGCCCCGCGCCACGCGTGCACCCGATGGTGGAGCTCCGGTCGGCGGGCGACCTGCTGATGCGCGCGGGCTTCACGCTTCCGGTGGCGGACGTGGAGACGCTGACGGTGCGCTACGCCGGGATCGGCCGCCTGCTCGACGACCTGCGCGGCATGGGCGCGTCCAACCTGTTGCGCGGCCGATCCGCGCTCACCCGCGCGACGCTCGCGCGCGCCGCTGAAGCTTTCGCCGCCGCGGCCGACCCGGACGGGCGCGTCCCCGAGCGCTTCGACATCCTGTTCGTCACCGGCTGGTCGCCCTCGCCCGACCAGCCCAAGCCGGCCGCGCGCGGCAGCGGCACGACCTCGCTCGCCGACGCGCTCCGCCGCTTTCCGAAACCCGACTAGCGGATGAAGCCGCCCTCGCCCGCCGCCTTGGCGAGCACGCGGCCCATCGAGTCGAACAGCGCCTCCATCGCGACCGGCTTGAACAAGACGTCGTCCGCCCCCGCCTCCAAGCACTGCTCGCGCAGGTCGGGCGCGGTGTCGGCCGTCACGACGATCACCGGCACCTGCGCCTTGGCGTCCCCGCGCGCGCGGATGTGTCGGATGGCGGTCATGCCGTCCATGCCCGGCATGCGCAGGTCGACGAGCAGGATGTCGTACTGGTTCGCGTCGAGCAGCTCGAGGCCTTCCTCCGCACTCTCCGCCTCCGTCATCACCGCGCCGGCGACGTCCAGCATGTCCTTGACCACGCGCCGATTCATCCGGTCGTCCTCGATGAAGAGGACCTTCATCGCACCGCCTCGCGCCCCGAGCCGACCGGTGTGTTACTCGCCGTCATCACAATTCTTATCCGCCTAGGCCGCACGCGACACAAGTGGCGCCGTGTAGCTTAGGTTACCGCCGGATGAAAACACCGTTGCGACGAGTACAGGTCCCGGCACGGGCTTCTGTAATGTGATGACATCATCGCCCCGATAGACACTGACGCCGGGCGCCTCGAGCAACGTCACCGCGGCCCCGCGGCGGCGGCCCTCTCGGACGATCTCGCGGCCCGCCTCGTCGGCCAGCATGTTCTCGTCGATCAGGATCCTGCCCGGCGCGTGCGCCTCGATGGCGAGGAGCGCCTCCTCGGCGGCGCCGACCGCGATGATCGTGTCGGCATGCGGCGAGAGCAGGCTGCGGAACATGGCCCGCATAATCGGGTTGCGGTCGGCGATCAGTACGGCGCTCCCGCGGCTCTGCTCCGCCTTAACCACCTCCTCGACATGGTCGGCGAGCGGCACCGTCAGCGTGAAGATCGATCCCGCGCCCGGACAGCTGCTGACCGACAGCTCGCCGCCCATAGCGCGCGCCAGGCTACGGCTGATCGACAGTCCCAGCCCCGTGCCGCCGAAGCGGCGCGTGACGCTGGCGTCGGCCTGGCGGAACGACTCGAACACCTGATCGAGCTTATCCGTTGCGATGCCCACACCGGTGTCGGCTACTTGAATGCGGTAAGCTCCATCCTCGTCGATACTCGCCGAAAAACGTATCGCCCCCGATTCGGTGAACTTGACCGCATTGGAGAGCAGATTGAACACGATCTGCCGCAACCGCGCCGGGTCACCCAGCACCTGCGCCTCAGGCAAGTCGAACCCGCTCTCGAACGCCACCCCCTTAGTGCGGATCTGGTCCTCCCACAGGAGCGCCGCGTCGCCCAGAACGTCGGCGAGCCGGAAGGGCACGCTTTCCAGCGACAGCCTGCCGCGCTCGATCTTGGCGACGTCCAGGATGTCGTCGATCAGCGCCTTCATCGTCTTGCCCGCGCCGTGCACCAGGCGCACGCGCTCGCGCGCGGCGTCCGGTAGCGCGCGGTCCAGCAGCATCACCTCCGTCATGCCCAGGATGCCGTTCAGCGGCGTGCGGATTTCGTGGCTCGTCGTCGCCAGGAACTCCGTCTTGGCGGCGAGCGCCTCGCCCAACGCGCCGTTGGTGACGGCGAGATCGTCGTGCGCCGCGCGGACCTGGTTGCGGCTGCGGCGGATCGTGAACAGCGCCACGCTGAGCAGGACGAACACGACCAGCGACGCTGCCGTCGCCATGCCGAAGATCCAGAGGCGGAACTGCGCCTCTTCGCGCTCGTCGCGGATCGTGCGTTGCAACTGCTCGGCCCTCATGCGGGCGATGCGCAGCTCCTGGTTCGCGAAATCAAACCGCGCGCCCATCAATGCGGTGCTGGTCTGCGTGGCGAGCTTGGTCGCTTCGTCGTCTAGCCGCTTCAGGGCCTCTAGATGCGCGAGCGCCTCCGGCGCGTTCCCGACCGCGCGGTGGATGCGATGCGCGGTCGCGTGAGCCTCACGCATCGGCATGGTCGACTTGGTCAGGTCGACGCCGGCGAAGCTCTGCTCGATGAGCGACAGGGCCCGCTGCAGCCGCCCGCGCTGAAACTCGAGCTGCGCGATCACGCTCAGCATCGCGGGCTCCTCGGATCCGCCGGCGTGTCGTGCGGCGAGAAGCGCTTCCCGGGCGGTGATCTGCGCCATTGCGATCTGCCCGTCGTCGAGCTGCGCGCGAAGTATGTTGCGCAACGTCTGCGATTCTAGAACGGAGAAATTAAGCCGGCGAGCAAGCGTGCGAGCCTTGGCGAACTGCTTCACCGCCTCCCGGTTGCGGCCAAGCGCATACAAGCTGGTGCCCTGATTGTTATATATCGATGGAAGCAGTTTGGGATCGGCGGAGTACACCTCAAGAGCTTGTTCAAGGTACTTCAGCGCTGCTTCATGGTCTTTACCGTCGCTGTACAGATTGGATATGTAGATCAGCGATATCGACTCGCTTCTGCGATTACCTGTTTTTTGAAATGTTCGATGCGCCAACTGATAAGCTCGGAGAGCCGAAGCGACGTCGGCGTTCGCTGCATAGATCCCGCCGCTCACAAGCTGAATGTCGCCGGCCAGCTGCGACGTTGGAGCTACTTTGCCTACGAGCAACTCACCCCGCCATATCAGTTGTCGCGCGCGCGCCAGTTCCCCCAGTTGGAGAAGGGCTTCACTCTGGAGCCAGAGAGCGGTTGCATGCCCATACTTTCTCCGACGTAAGCCGGAGATCGTCTCGGCCTGCTGGTGAGCCGCCGTACCCATGCGGAGCGCCATGCGAGGGTTCACAAGTACCGTCGCGCGCCATTGCGCCACCGTGCGCTTGAGCTCAGCCGGTAACAGATCCTCTGGCGTGGTGGCCTGCACAGGGCCGTTCGAGACTAGGACAAGGATCAACGCCAGGAGACAGCGCCTGATCACAAAACCTATCACCCGCGTTTCCATGTCGCTGCCAAGCGGTTGAACGTAGCCCGACTATCTTCCACCGCTTCGGTATGCCGTTCATCCTGGAGGTAAGTGATAAGCGCGTTCAGTCCGACCGGACGGCTGATTAGAAAACCCTGAATCATGTCGCAGCCCATCACCGATAGCAGCGCAAGTGCGGCCTGCGTCTCCACACCTTCGGCAACCACCTCCATCTCTAGCGCGTGGGCCAGATCGATCGTGGAGCGGACGATCAGCGGGTCACGATTCGATGTCGTCAGCTGCGTGACGAACAGTTTGTCGATCTTGAGTTCGCGCGCGGGAAGGCGCTTCAAATAGGCGAGCGACGACAAACCGGCGCCGTAATCGTCAATCGCGATATGGACGCCGATATCGTCGAAGATCTTCAAGTTCGCGATCGCGCTCTCGGGATCGCGGATGACCGACGTCTCGGTGATCTCGAAACCGATCTTGTCCGCGTGATCGGCCACGATCGCGCAGGCTTCCTCGACGAAGCGCGCGTCGCTCAGCAGTACACCTGCGATGTTGACGAACACGCGCAGGTCGTGGCCATGGCTCGTCAGGACCGCCTGATCGGCGATCGCCTGCCTTATCGTCCACAACGTCATCGGCAGGATCGCCCGCGTCTCCTCCGCGAGCGGGATGAAGTCGCCCGGGAGAACCAACCCGCGCTCCGGGTGCTTCCAGCGGATCAACGCCTCCACCCCGGCGACGCGCTGCCGCCGGACGTGCATCTTGGGTTGATATTGGAGGAACAGCTCCCCGTTCGCGACGGCGCGGCTCAGGTCGCGCGCGAGCGCGATGCGGTCCACCGATTCATGCGCCGCATGAGCGTCGCGAATTACGACCTTACGGTCAGCGGTCGCCTGGCGAAGCGCGAGCTCGGCCTGCTCGATCATGCGGACGTCGTCCGTGGGCGGCCCGTCCGCCACAGCTGCGCCAAGCAGGACATCAATATCGTATAGCTCGCCGTCTATCTCGATCGGCCGATTCAAGAGGTGCTCAATCGTCGTCGCCGCTCGGTACAGCGATTGGCGATTATAATCTTCGAACGCGATCTCGATCAGGTCCGACGCGGATACGCCGCTTCTCGCCTGCGGAAGGGCTCGATTGATTATGCGGCTCAGGTCGCCAGCGAGGATGTCGGCGCGGGCGCGTCCGAGGTGCCGCCTGAGCAGGTCGAAGTTGGCTATCCGTCCCAAAATGAGAAAACGCCAGCGCGGCGCCCGGGCAGCGCTGCCCGTTCGGGGATGTGACCCGCCCGACGCTTCACCGGCGTTACCGTCGATTTTATGGGCCGAAACGCCGCTCATGTGAACGGCTCTAGGCACCTCAATTAAAAATATCCCTAATGAGGCGAAAGTCGGAACAATCGGCTCATGAGTGTGTTGCCCGCTGGTTTACCTCCTGTTAAGCAAAGCTCGCACCGTAACGACGGTGCGAACGAGGGAGTAACAACATGCTGGCGTTCATCATCGCGCTGATTTGGGGCGAGAATAGCCGTCCCGTCTGATCGGCATCTCGGCCCGAACGTCCGCTCCCACACTGTCGAGTTCGCGGGCGAGGATGTTTCGGGCCGAAACTCTTTATAATTATAATAATTTATAGCGGATCGCGGCAGTCAGCTCCTCAAGCCGCCGCTCGGACCGTTTCCGGGTTCGAGAACCGCATCGCATCGTCCACCGACCCGAACCTTAGCGCCATGACGTCGAGCGCGTAGTTCTGGTTGACGCGCCAGGGTTTCTTCGACCCCTGCTTGGGCAAGTGCTCGATCGCGCGCTGGACGTACCCCGACGTGAAATCCAGGAACGGCTCGGCCGTGACGCTCGGGTCGTCGTTGACCGGCGTCGCCTGCCGCAAACCGCGCTTGCGCATCGTGTTGAGGAGACGGCACACATAGAGCGCGGTCAGGTCCGCCTTCAGCGTCCAGGACGCGTTGGTGTAGCCGAAGACGTACGCCAGGTTCGGCACGTCGGAGAACATGCAGCCCTTGTAGTTCAGCGTCTTGGACAAGTCGCGCAGCTCGCCATCGATCCAGAACTCGACGCCGCTCAGCAGCTGCAGCTCGAGCCCCGTCGCCGTGACGACGATGTCCGCATCGAGCCGCGCGCCCGAGTTGAGCGCGATCCCGCCCTCGTCGAACATCCTGATCGTGTCCGTCACGACCGACGCTCGCCCGCCCTTGATCGCGTCGAACAGGTCGGCGTCGGGCACGAGGCACAGCCGCTGGTCCCACGGATTGTAGCGCGGCGTGAAGTGCGTGCCGACGTCGTAGTCGGGGCCTAGATGGTCGCGCACCCACTGCAGGATGCGCGCCTTGACCTTCTCGGGCTTTCGGCGCGCTAGCCGGAAGAAGTACATCCCGAAAAGCACGTTCTTCCAGCGCGTCAGCCCGTACGCCGCGCGGTGCGGCAGCACGCGGCGTAGGAAGTTCGCGATCGCGTCCTCCGCCGGCCGCGACACGACATAGGTGGGTGAGCGCTGCAGCATGACGACGTGCTCGGCTTTCTTCGCGAGCTCCGGCACCAGCGTCACCGCCGTCGCCCCGCTCCCGATCACAACGACGCGTTTGCCCGCATAGTCCAAATCCTCCGGCCAATGCTGCGGATGCACCAACCTACCCTGGAACCGATCCGCCCCCGGGAACTCAGGCAAATAGCCCCGCGCGTAGTTGTAATAGCCCGAACACATGCACAGGAAGTTGCACGTGTAGGTGACGGCTTCCCCATCCGGCCCCGTCGCCTCCATCGTCCAGCGCGCGTCCTCGCTCGACCACGACGCGCGCTTCACATGCGTGCGGAAACGGATGCGGCGATCGATGCCGTGCTCGCGGGCGGTTTCTTCGACATAGGTGCGGATGCTGGGTCCGTCGGCTATCGCCTTGGCGTCGCGCCACGGCTGGAAGGAGAAACCCAGCGTGTGCATGTCGGAGTCCGAGCGGATGCCCGGATAGCGGAACAGGTCCCACGTGCCCCCCATCCGCTCGCGCCCTTCCAGGATCACGTAGCTGCGGTCGGGGCAGCGCTTCTGGAGATGGTACGCCATGCCGACGCCCGAGATGCCGGCGCCCACCACCACCACGTCGAAATGCTCGGCCACCCTCGCCTCCTGGACCATACCCGGTCTTCGAAAGGTGGAGGTTAACGCATCCCCGCTCAATAGTCCCGCGAATATCGCAAGCTGACGTTCGACCCGCCGAACGAGCCCGTGGACGACAGCAACGACAGCGCGCGGGTCAGCGCGATCTCGATCTGCGTGGCGGTGAAGCCGCGGGCGTCGGTGACGATCTCGATGTAGATGTCGTCGGTCAGGTACTTGCCGGCCGCCAGCGCGGTGCCGCGGCCCGTTGCCTGGTCCGCGCCCAGGATGCGCAGGCGGTCGAAGCCGGTCGCCGAGCGCAGCTTGCCGAGCGGGTTCAACCCGCCCCCGCCGCCGCGCAGGCCGTTCAAGGCGGCCGCGAGCTGGATCGCCTCCGTCGCCGACAGGTTCGCCGGGCTCGACCCGAACAAGAGCCGGCTCAGCACCTCGTCCTGCGGCAGCGCAGGCGTGGAGGTGAAGGCGATGTTCGGTCGCTGGCCGGTGCCGGTGATGACGATGTTGGCGGTGATGCCGTTCGTCGTGGTGCTCGCGGTGATGTTGATCCCCGGATCGGTCAGCGCGCCGCCGCGGAAGTCGATCTGCCCGCGCGTCACCTCGAAACGCTTGCCGGCGAAGCTGTACTCGCCCTCGATCAGGTCGAGCCCGCCGGTGACGACCGGCGCGGCGGACGTGCCGCCCACGCGCAGGTCGAGCTCCCATTCGGACTCGAGTCCCATCCCCGACACGAACACCTGGTTGTTGGCCCTGACCGCCAAGTCGAGGCGGAACAGCCCAGCGGGCGCGCGCGCCGGCCGGTCGGTCGGCCGCGCCACGCGGATCTCGCTCCGGCGGCGCACGCCCGTCAGCTCCGGCACTTCGGCCTGGCCCTGGCGGATGATCTGGTAGCGCACTTCCGGCAGGTCGAGCTCGCCCTGGATGAGGCCGCCCTGGAGCCCGTTGGTGATGCGCAAGGTTCCCGTCGTGGACGCGCTCAGCGCGTCGCTGTCGGCGAGCTGCGCGTTCTGGAGCGTCGCGCGGAGATCGATGGGGAAGCCCTGCGCCGCCGCCAGCCCGACCGTGCCCTGCGCCCGCACCGTGCCATCGCCCGCGCGCGCGTCGATCTGCGTCAGCTCCAGCCGGTCGTTGTTGAACCGCCCGGCGACGCGCATGTTCGTCAGCCGCGTGCCGTAGGTCTCGTTGGTGTAGGTGAGATTGTCGGCGCGGATCAGGCCGTTCAGCCGCGGCTGGCGCACCAGGCCGGAAAAGTCGGCGGCGACCGCGATCGGCCCGCTCAGCTGCTGGTCGGCGAACCCGCCCAGGCTGAACAGCACGCCCGACGGCCCGTTGTACCGGATGCCGCCCGCCAGCGGCGCGGAGAGCAGCCGCGTCGTCCACGCCCCCGCGCCCGGCGGCAGCGGCCTGAGCGTCGCCAGCATGCGCCCGATCACCATCGGCCCGCGCCTGACCAGCGCGCGCGCCTCGCCGCCCTGCGGCACGAGGCGGCCGGCGAAGACGATGTCCACCGGCGTCGAGATCGCGGCCAGGCTGGTACGCGTGAAGTTGCGCACCGTCAGTCGCGCGTCCGCGGTCGGGAAGGCGTTGGCGTTGGCCTGGTTGAAGTCGAGGCTGCCCGTAACCTGCCCGCTCAGCCGCAGGTCGCCGAACGCGTTCAGCGTTGACAGCTCCAGCCGATCGAGCCGCGCCTGCGCGCGCAGGCCGTTGCCGTAGCTGCCCGCCACGCGCGCCGAGCCCTGGCCGAAGTCGATGCGCGTCGGGCTGAGCACGTAATCCGCGCCCACGTCACGGATGCGCGCCGGGTTGACGGTGCGGAACGGGATGTTGTTTGCCTGCCCCTGCAGCGCCACGAGATAGTCGCCCGGTGACAGCCGCGCATTCGCCGCCAGGCGGAACGGCACCCCGTTCGATCCGGTCAGCAGCGCCTGCGCGGCGCCGCGCCCGCCGCGATAGTTGACGCGCGCGCGGCCCGCCTGGAGCACGAACTCGTTGTAGCGCAGGTCGCCGATCTGGACGTCGGCCACCACTTCCGGCGCGTTCGGGAACAGCACCACCGTCGCGTTCGCGATCAGCCGCCCGATAGTGAAGTCGTTCGCGCCCGGTATCTGCGCGTTGAACCCGCGCGCCGCCACGACCGCGCGCTGATAGCCGCTCTGGTTGGCGAGCTGCACGTTGCCCGAGAGGCCAGCGCCCGCGAAGCGAAGCGCGCCCGCGAACGGCCCCGCCGCGGTCTGCACCACGCGTCCGTTGAACGTGATCCCGGCGAACAGCAGCCGCCGCACGTCGATCGCCAGCTGCGCGCCCGGCCTGACGAGCAGGTCGGCGTTGAACGCGCCGTACTGCGTGGCGCCGCTCGCGACGACGGCGTAGGCCCCGCCCCGCCCGACGATGCGCGCCTGCACGTTCGAGAGGCCCACGCCCAGGCCCGGCCGCGCCGCGCGCAGCACGACGACGGGGTTCGACACCGATCCGGTCACGCGCGCGGAGAGCGGCCCGTACTGCGTCGAAATCGCGTCTGCCTCGAACGCGATCCGCCCGGCCGGATCGTAGAAGCCGGAGCCGCGCGTCACGCGGAACTGCGGCGCATTGAGGCGCACGCCCGAAAAGCGGATCACCCCGCTCGGATCATAGGCCACGTCCGCGCGCACCACCACGTTGCCGCCCAGGAAGTCGCGCGCGCCCTCGTTGAAGATGCGCGACGTCGTCGCGACCACGCGGCCCGTGATGCCGAACCCGCCACCGGGCGCTGTCACCAGCTTGGCGTCGGTGGTGACGTTGAGGATGCCGATGCCGTCGACGCGATAGTCGTTGACCCGACCCTTCAGCGCGCCCGTGTAGCGCCCGGTCGACAGGTTCGCGACGACGATCGCGGTGGCGTCGATCCGGTCGGACCGGATGCGCAGATTGTCCGATAGGACGTTCGTGCCCGTGATCGCCAGGTCGCCGTCGACCCTTACGTTGGTCAACAGCTCGCCCGCGGCCGCGTTCAGCCCCGTCACCCGCGCCGCGCGCGCGCTCACGGGGATCAGGATGCGGTCGGCGTCGACCCGCGCCAGCCCCTCGGCGTAGAGCCGGTCCACGCCCGTGTCGCCGAAGGCGAGCCGGGTGGCGGAGACCTTATAGTTGACGGTGGGGGTCGCGAACGCGCCGTCCAGCACCACGCGCGCCAGCACGTCCCGACCCGCCAGATTGGGCGCGATCGCGCCCGGCGTCAGCAGCTGCGCGTCGACCGCGAAGTTCCCGAAGCGGCTATTGCCGAGGTCGATCAATCCGCCCGCGTCGACGAACAGCGCGGGCGAGCGCAGCTTGATCCGCGTGTCCGCCCGGCGCTCCAGCAACGTGACGTCGGCCTCGACGTTCATGAACGGGTCGGTGAGCCGCTCGACGGGGCCGGCGAGATAAAGGCCGGGGCGCGTCCGCCCGGTGATGCGGGCGCGGCCGTCGTTCAGCGCGAGATCGAGGTTGGCGAGCTCGCCGCCGCCCAGCGTCGCGACCGCCCTGCCCCGCCATCGCGACCAGGCGCCCGCTCCGTCGACGGTCACCGTCACGGGCGCGTTGAACCCACCCATGGTCGACACGACGCCGCCGACCGGCGCGGTCAGCCTTGCGTCGATGTCGAGCCGGTTGCGGTCGGGCACCGCGTCGAGCCGGAGCCGGAGCCGGTCGCCCCCCGCCACGCCCGGCGCCCGGAGCGCGACCGCGTCGGCGACCACCTGCGCGCGGCGGTCGGCGATGTGGATCTCGCCCGTGATCCCCAACACGTGCCGCCGCCCCGTCACCGCCGGCAGGATGTCGAGCCGCCCGATACGCAACCGGTCCACGTCGATGTCGATGTCGGGCAGCAGCGGCGCATTCGGGTCGCTCGGCAGGAACACGGGGTTCCGCCTCAGCGTCACGAGCTCCGTCGAGAACTCGCGCACGTCGACGTGGTTGTTGATGAACTTGAACGGCCGCCAGTCGACGATCATGCGCGGGGACGTCAGGAACACGCCCCTGGGGTCCGACACGCGCACGTCGGACAGCGTCATGCGCCCGTAGAGCGAGCCGTCGATCCGCCCGACCTTAATGTTGACGCCCGTCGCCGTCGTGTAGCCGCCGAGCTGATCGGCGACGAAGCGCCGGCCGGGATCGGTGTTGATGCCGAGCAACACTGCGCCCAGCAGCAGTAGGAGCGAGAGCAGCGCGATGCCGGTCCATTTCAGCGCCGTCCGCCACCAGGGCCGCCGCGCCGCGGGCGCGTCCGACGCCGGTGCGGCGTCCGGAGCGGTGTCGGGGGCGTCGCTCGCCATCAGAAAGCCTGGCCGATGGAGATGTAGAGCGCGATCCGACCGTCACCTTCGCGCGGGTTCAACGGCGTCGCCACGTCGATGCGCATCGGGCCGAAGTTCGTGTAGTATCGCGCGCCGATGCCCGCGCCGAATCTCAGGTCGGAGAAGCGCGGCAGCGTCGATTCGTAGCTGTTGCCTGCGTCGATGAACGGCACGATGCCGAAATCGCCGAACCTGTACCGCGCCTCCAGCGCGAACTCGTTGAGCGACCGCCCGCCGATCGGCCTGAGGTCGGCCAGGTCGATATTGCCCTCCTCGTCGGGTTCCAGCGACGACACGGGCTCGAACGGTCCCAGCCGCTGGAAGCCGTAGCCGCGCACCGACCCGCCGCCGCCGCCATAATAGCGGCGCGACGGTGCGAGATCGTCTCGGTCGACGCCCGCGATGGAGCCGACGCGCGCGCGTCCGGCGACGACGAGCCGGTCGTTGATCGGCTGGTAATAGGTGCCTTCCACCATGCCGCGGATGTACGGGCGCACGCTGCCCTGCACCGACGTTTCCGGGCTGAGGTTCAGTTTGAGCCGGTAGCCGCGCGTGGGGTTGAGCAGGTCGTCCGACTGGTCGAACTGCGCCTGGAGCGGGATGGCGGCGATGCCGAAAGTGCGGCGGTCGCGCTCGTTCCGGGCGAAGTCGAACACGTTCTCGTTCGTGCCGACCAGCTCCGCGCCGTACGCGTATGTGAAGGGCTTCTGCCAGATGGGCGTGGAGTCATAGCTCCAGCGCACCGCCAGCGTGCCCGTGAACGCCTCGAACGCGTCGTAATTGTTGCGGTTGGCCGACGCGATGATCGTGAAGGTGCGGTCGCGCCGCCCTGCGTTGGAGCGGCGGAAGATGCCCGATACGCCCTGCTCCTGCGTGCCGGCGATCACCTCGGCGATCAGCGCGCCCTCGGGCGGGAAAAGGTTGCGGTGCTGCCACTGCGCCTGCGCGCGTAAGCCCCGGCCCGTCTCATAGCCGATCTCGCCGTTCAGCGAGCGTGCGGGCCCGCGCGCCTGGCGGACGAGCAGGTCGACCTGCTCCGTCCCGTCCGGGCCCGGCCGCCCGGTCCGCACCGGCTCGACCGCGAGCGAGGAGAAGAGCCCCGTCGCCACCAACGCGTCGCGCAGGTCGTCGGTGCGGCGCACGTCGTACAGCTCGCCCGCCTCGAAGCGCGGGAAGATGTTTAGGTGGTCGAGGTCGAACACCGGATCGCCCTCGGTCCGGAGCACCCCGAAGCTGGAGCGCGGCCCCGTCTCGACGGGCAACGTATAGTCGCCCGTCGCCTCCGGCCCCGTGTCATTGAGCAGGATGTCGCGCTCGCCCACCTCGACGAACGGGTAGCCGCGCTGCGGCAGCACGAGGCGCACGTTCGCCTCGGCGCCCTGGATGCGCGCGGCCTCGATCGGGTCGCCTACCTTCAGCGGCAGCTGCTCGCGCACCAGGTTCGGCGGCGTGGTCGGGCCCGCCTGAACGTTGACCGACGACAGCGTGTAGAGCCGGCCGGGCGTCGCGTTGACGGTCGCGCGCAGCTTCTGCTGGCCGGGGATGGGCTCCACGGTCGAGCTCGCGGTGGCGTCGTGATAGCCGAGCGAGCGCATGAGCCTGACCGCCAGCGCCTCGTCCTCGCGCGCGCGCTCGGCGACCTGGATCTCGTTGCCCGCCTCGCCGTCGCCTTCGCGCAACGCGGAGAGCGCGCGCCAGTCGTCGTCCAGCCCCAGCTTGTCGAGGCCGGTGACGACCGTCTCATACTCGATCTCGACCGCGTCCTCTGCCGGCAGGTCGGCCGCGGTCGCGAGCGGGGCGGTGTTGAAGTTGCTCAACGGCTCCAGCGGCGCGCTGAGCGCCGGGTCCTCGGGCGCGACGGGCGGGATGACGTCGCCCACCTGCGACGCGGGCGCGGTCGCGGGCGCCTGCGGCAGCGGCGCGGGGGCCGTGTCGGCGGGCATCGGCTCCAGCGGCGCGTTGATGTCGTCCGACAGCGGCGGCAGCGCAGAGTTCAGCTCCGACTCGGGCACGATCTCGTCACCCTGCGCATCGGCGGGGTCACGCGCCTCCGGCTCGACGTCGCGCGTGTCGGGGCCCTGGGCGGGCGCCCTGGGCTGCTGATTGATCTGGGAATGGGCGGGCGAGGCGGCGGTCAGGGCGACGGCAAGCCAGTAAAGTCGCCGATCCACCAACCGCACGCGCGACACGCCCCCTCAATACACCCGGCCCGAATGGTTATTCCTACATTCGGAAACTTGGCAACCGCTTAATTCAGCGCGGCTTCCCGATCTGACGCTCGACCGACTTGCGGGTCGCCGCGCCATAGGGCGGCTTGAGCCCCGCGAGCTTCGCCACGTCCACCCTCGCCTGCTTGTACACGGCACGCGCGTGGCTGAACGTCCGGAACCCGTCGCGCCCGTGGTACGCGCCCATGCCCGAGGGCCCCACGCCCCCGAAGGGCAGGTCCTCCATCGACACGTGGAACAGCACGTCGTCCAGCGTCACGCCGCCCGAATGCGTCCGGTCGAGCACGCGCCGCCGCTCGGCCGCGTCCGGCCCGAAATAGTAGAGCCCGAGCGGCCGCCCGCCCCGCCGGACCCGCGCGATCGCGTCGTCGATGCCGCGATAGGGCACGACCGGCAGCACCGGCCCGAAGATCTCCTCCCGCATCAGCGTCATGTCGTCGGTCACGTCCCGCACGATGTGCAGCGGCATCTTGCGGCTGTTCGACCCCGCGAAGCCCTCTTGCGCAGGGTTCACCACCTCCACCCGCGCGCCCTTAGCGCGCGCGTCGTCCAGCCACTCGTGCAGCCGCTGGTGGTGCCGGTCGTTGATCACCGAGGTGTAATCCGGATTCCCTAGCAGCGTCGGGTACATGGCGGACACCGCCGCGCGCACGCCGTCCACCACCGCCTGCTCCTGCGCTTCCGGCGCGAGCACATAATCAGGCGCGAGGCAGATCTGCCCGGCGTTGAGCATCTTCCCCATCGCGATCCGCTCGGTCGCTTGGCGCAGGTCTGCGCCGGTTCCGATGATCGCGGGCGACTTGCCGCCCAGCTCCAGCGTCACCGGTGTCAGGTTGTCGGCCGCCGCGTGCAGGATGTGCCGCCCGATCCCCGTCGCCCCCGTGAACAGCAGGTGGTCGAACGGCAGCTCCGCGAAGGCGCGGCCCACCTCCGGCCCGCCCGACACGAAGGCGAGCTCCTCCTCCGCGAAGTATTTGGGCCGGACCTCCTCGAACAGCGCCGCCGTAGCGGGCGTGTACTCGCTCAGCTTGACCATCGCGCGGTTCCCGGCCGCGAACACGCCGGCGAGCGGGCTCATCACCAGGTTCACCGGGAAGTTCCACGGCGCGATCACGCCCACCACGCCCAGCGGCTGGTACTCGATCCAGGCCCTGACCCCCAGCAGCCCCAGCGGGAACTGAACGCCACGCCGCTCCGGCCTGGCCCAGCGGTCCAGATGCTTCAGCGCGTGGCTGGTCGGCGCGATCGAGCCCGCGATGTCCGTCATCATCGACTGCTCGCGGCTCCGGTGCCCGAAATCCTCCGACAAGGCGTCGCAGAACCGCTCGGCGTTATCCCGCACCATCGCCGCCGCGCGCTTCAGCCGGTCGCGCCGCACCGCCAGCGGCTCCGGCATCGCCGCGTCGAACGCCGCGCGCTGGCGGTCCAGCGTCACACGCACCCGATCAGCCCCGCCACCGGCGCCACCAGCACGTCGCGCCCCGGACGCTCGACCCGGAGCGTCGCCGCCGGCACCACCGCGCCCCCCGACAGGTCGCCCCTGGTCTGCACCGTCATGTCGAGCACCGCCATCACGTCCGGCCCGCGATACTCGGTCGTACCCGCGAACCCGAAGCCCGCGGCTCCCCGCGCCTCGGCCCGCGCCACGTCCACCGTCTTCCCGTCGAGGTGCAACCGGATCACCCCCGGCTCGGCGGTCGCCATCGCGACGAGCTGGCGCTTCGGCCCATTGTTCCACAAATAGGCGGCGCAGCCCTTGGACGGCAGCGCCTGCCGGCCGATGGGCCCGAGCACGGGCGCCTCCTGCATCAGGAGCGCGAGTGTGATGAGCATCATGGCTCCACCGATATCATGAGCAGCCACGCCGGATAAGTCGCCACGGCGAGCAGCGCGCCGAACGGCAAGGCGCTGTCGGCCGCCACCGCCTCGCCCCGCCACCGCCGGAACAGCACCACGCCCAAGCCCACCATCCCCGCCACGACGAGCACGCCGGGCAGCAGCCGCCACCCGAGCCACAGCCCGATCGCGCCCAT
This sequence comes from Sphingomonas lenta, assembly GCF_002288825.1. Lineage (GTDB taxonomy): Bacteria > Pseudomonadota > Alphaproteobacteria > Sphingomonadales > Sphingomonadaceae > Sphingomonas > Sphingomonas lenta. The sequence goes on along the minus strand of NZ_NSLI01000005.1, from coordinate 181,148 downwards.
CAGCTTGGGGTCCCCCCCGCCCATCCCCTCGCGCCCGCGGAACCGGCGGTAGCCCCACGCGATCACCCACAAGCTCCCGAAACCCGCCGCCCCCCCGATCAGCCGGTCCGCGACGCCGGGCGGCGCGACCGCCGCGCTCAGCAGCCCGCCCAGCGCGAGCAGGCCGGTCAGCCGGTCGGGCAACCAGAAATGCCGCCAGTCCAGCGCCGCCAGCGCCACGAGCAGCCACCCGAACACCGCCCCCGCCGCCGCCTCCGGCCAGGGCGCCACCAGCCCAGCGCCCAACCCCATGGCCGAGCAGGCGAGCTCCACCCGCCCATGCACCGGATCGATCCGCCTCCCGCACGCGGCGCACCGCCCGCGTAAGCCGAGCGCGCTCACCAGCGGCACGAGCTCCCACGCGCGGAGCGGCCGCCCGCACCCGTCACACGCCGACCGCCCCGCGACCACCGACCGCCCCTCCGGCCAGCGCACCACCAGCGTGGCGAGGAAGCTGCCGACGATCGCGCCGACCAGGGCGAGGAGGATGGGGAGGAGCACGGGAGAGGATAGTAGCGGGACGTAGAGCGGGCGCTAAGCGCCAAGTGCGGCGGCTTGCGCGTCACTGAAGTAGCCACAAGGGGACAAACGGACGTACGAATCCCTCCCGCTCCGCTATTCCTGTCTATAAGCCACTAAAATTAGATTGTAACTTCGGCCTACTCGCTAACGATCGCACATTTCGCCCAACAATCTAGTACGGCTTCGGTTAGGGTTGGTGTATTAACCACACCTTGCCTTCCTCTCCCGAAGTTTCCGCGTATGGTCGCGAGATTATGCGAATTAACCTCCCGCCCGAAGTGCGCCGAATCTACGAAGCGGTTGCGGACTTACAGGCTCGATATCCAGGACGCCCATTCACACCCGATGGACATGTGGTCGGCTCGATAGGGGAAGTGGTGGCGGCAGAGGCGCTGGGCTTGACGCTCTACCCGCCATCACGAGCTACTCATGACGCCTATGATGCGGATGGTGACGTTCAGATCAAGATGACGGCGGGCAAGGCAGTGTCGATGTACTCATGTTGCGACAGGCTGGTGGTTCTGCGGGTCGTTGATCCTGAGTCAGCAGAGCTCGTGTACGACGGTCCTGGCCAACCCGCGTGGGAACGGGCGGGAGCAATGCAGAAGAATGGGCAGCGGCGAATTGCGCTTACTGCGTTGCGCAGATTGGCGCAGGAGAACGGTGCTACAGGTACTCAACTGAAAGAACTCGAAACCCTTTCAGACGTCCTGTAGAGCTTGTTACTCGAAATCCCTTCATCCTTACAGCCCCATCTCTAGTACCTCGCTCAATCGCGCCTGTCCGAAGACTAGTGGTCACATTAGTAATGTTAGGCTTGGTCTTTGCACCATCTATAAGCTCGAAGCTGATAGGTCTCTGTTCCTCGAACACATACAATCTGCCGCTGTATGTATTTCTGTTGTAGCTGGAGACAACACCTTCAACAAGAGTAGGAAACTTGTCGATCAAGGTCTGTCGTATATAGTCGTTACTCTCTTCATTCAGCTCTCTACCAAGTCTAATTCGCTGGTTAGCCACGCGACCTGCAAAAAGGTCGGCATGCTCTGCGGTCCGAGATACCACAATTGGTCGATGCATATCGGCGACACTGCCCTCAACCTTTTCGGTCAGGCTGTCCAGCTTAGCAGGTGTGATGTTCTTCTTCTCTAATTCTGCTGAGTTTTGTTTGAAAAGGCTTTGATTGTAGTCTACTGGAAAGCCAAGCGTCTGCGTAATAACGTAGTCATACACAGAGTATACAAGATGCCCAAAAGGGGAGTCCTTTTTCGCATTGCCAATAACCCAGAGCCCGCCGATGACTGAAGCAACTACTTCCCATGAACCAGGGCGTGGCGTGGCGACTAGAATGCGGGCGTTTTTCAGCGACGGTGCTTGAGTTATAATCTCGCCATTTGCAACCAGGTGCGCCGTCAGAGCTAGAGAACGTTGAAAGCCGGACATGGCTTTTGCTGCGTCATAGAAATCAAGTTCGTGATCGTCTGCTAGGCGGCCCTCATATTTTAACAAGAAATCCACTGACCTGCTCCCCACTCCATAAGCTAACAGCTTAGCGCGACTTCCTAGCGTGGCAATAAGCGACGAAGCGTAAACTCGGCGGCCTTCTTCCAACCCGCATAGACATCGACCAAAAGCGAAAATTCCTGCACAGCTCCTTCCTGATACCTTACGGGGCGACGGCATCTCCGGTGCGCCTTCTCGACCCGAGCCTAGGTCCTTATCGAGCTCTGCTTCTGCTAGCGGTCAGGGCAGCAGGCATGCAAAGCTAAGGGGCGTCAGCGTACAGTTCTCAATTACCAAGGGATCAAGAACTGTCACCTCTCCACCGGTGGCCTTGGTACGGGCGTCTATCAGGTCAATTCCGTGCACCACGATGAGTAGGTTCGTGGGGTGGGTTCGCCGGTGCAGCTCCACCTCGTTAGCGGTAAGGATGACCTTGCCATAGGGGGAGGTCGTGCCTTTGACCTCCACATGATGCTCCACCCCGTTGCGGGTCGCCAAATAGTCGCAGGAGTATGCGGCATGTACGTCGCGGATGGCAGTAAACCCGTTCGCAGCTAACCAGGCAGCGGCTAGGCTCATTGCGTGCGCCTCCACCGCTTTGCGCTCGGGTGCGCTCAAGCCAAAGCCCTGCCCCTTGCTCGACTGTCGGGTGGAGCCGGGGCGAGATACTGTACTCACCGCATTGTCGGCTTCGATAAGTTCGGGCGGAGGGGCGTCTGGAGCCCGGCCTAGCTCTTGAGCGCGATATAGCTCAGCAATCAGTGCGACCGCGCGTTCAGCCTCACGGGCGAGGGTTGCATCATCAGGGACAGCATTGGCGGCATAGGTCTTAGAGAATGCGGTCGTACTCTCGTACGCCTTGGACAACGTTGCCGCGGAGCCGAGGTCCACACCTTCGACCATGCCAAAGTTAAACGCCTGGCTCCGGATAAGAGCTCTTCCCCACGCCATAAGCGATGCTGCTTCCTCGGCGGTTCGGGGCTTAAACTCGCGCCCGTCGAACCGGGTGGAACCGTGGCTTACGCAAAGCGCTACGCCCGTGCCGTCCTGACGGAACAAGTAGACCACATACCAGCCGCTTTGCGCCGAAGGTGACATTTCGGGTGAGCGGATGCGGACCCACGGTACAAACGTCTTTAGGCCCGTTCCGTCGCGCCCCTGGACGTTCAATCGCCCGCGAAAAGGTAGCAGGGCTTGAGGTTGAACCGCACGCCAGCGCCTAAGTTCCTCGGGGATGACGTTACGTATTAGATTGCCCCGCACCTGCATGGCGGGGGTATTCTGTGATGAGAAATCAGATTGGAGGGTCAACACCTCCTGTAAGAGCTCGCGCATGGTGCAAGGCTATCGCTGTCAGCGGGGCGCACAAGGCAGATTGCGACTATTCGTCGCGCTGCATCGCAACCGCGGATACGTCCTTCAAGCGTTCGCATCCAGCGCCGAGCGCTCTGCCCCTGCAGCATGCGTCCGTGCAGTTAAAATCCCTTTCCTACAGCCCCCGCCTTGTGCCAGCGTTCCCGCTATGTACCGGCACGACTCGCCCGAGAAGCACGACAACCTCCTCCTCTTCGCCCCCGTGCCCCAGGCCCGCCGCCGCGCCGACGGCTGGTCGGCGGAGGTGCAGCGCGCTTTCATCGACGCGCTGACCCGGTGCGGGACGGTCGCGGCCGCCGCGCGATCGGTCGGGCGCTCGGCGCGCTCCGCCTATCAGCTCCGCGCCCGCGCGGGCGACGACAGCCCGTTCGCGCGCGCCTGGGACGAGGCGCAGCGCCGGGGCACGGACGAGGCGCTGGACGCGGCCATGGCGGGCGGAATGGTCGCGCGCCGTACCGAGGTGTTCCACCGCGGCCGCCATGTCGGCTGGCGCACGACTTACGACAGCCGCCTCGCCTATGCGGCGCTGCGCGCGCTCGACAAGCGCGACGCGCTCTGGGCGCGCGACGGCGTGGACGCAACAAAGTTGCTCGACGCCGCAACGCATTTGCTGAACGGGCGGGAAAGTTGCGAAGCTAAGCTGGCCGCCGCCGAAGCGGAGCGCGACGCGTGGTTCGCCGCACCCCCGCGTTCTGGGCGTGTACTTTAGTGTACTTCCGCCCCATCCACCCCTCCCCCGTTTCCTTTTCGCACGTGCAACATTAGATCGGGGAAACACACTTTGCCGGAGCGAACGCCATGACCGCCGACCCTGTCGTCATCCTCTCCTACGCCCGCACGCCCATGGGCTCGTTCCAGGGCGCGCTGTCGGGCGCGTCCGCGACCGAGCTGGGTGCTACGGCGGTCAAGGCCGCGGTCGAGCGCGCGGGCGTGGCTCCGGACGACGTCGAGAAGATCTTCATGGGCTGCGTGCTCCCCGCCGGCTTGGGGCAAGCGCCCGCGCGCCAGGCGGCGATCGGCGCGGGGCTCCCCAAGTCGGTCGAGGCGACCACCGTCAACAAGGTCTGCGGATCGGGCATGCAGGCGGCGATCTTCGCGCACGACATGATCGCGGCCGGCTCCGCCGACCTGATCGTCGCGGGCGGCATGGAGTCGATGTCGAACGCGCCCTATATCCTCAAGAAGATGCGCGGGGGCGCGCGCATCGGCCACGACGTCGTGCTCGACCACATGATGCTCGACGGCCTGGAGGACGCGTACGACGCCGGCCGCGCCATGGGCACCTTCGCCGAGGACACCGCGCGCGAGTACCAGTTCACCCGCGACGCGCAGGACGACTACGCCGTCGAGTCGCTCACCCGCGCGCTCCGCGCCCAGAAGGACGGCTCGTTCGAGCGCGAGATCGTCGGCGTCACCGTGAAGACGCGCAAGGGCGAGGAGGTCGTGACGGTCGACGAGGCTCCCGCGCGCGGCGACCCGGTAAAGCTGCGCCAGCTCAAGGCCGCCTTCGCCAAGGAGGGCACGATCACCGCGGCGTCCAGCTCGTCCATCTCCGACGGCGCCGCCGCGCTCGTCGTCACGCGCCAATCGGTCGCGGACGCCAAGGGCCTGAAGCCCGTCGCGCGCATCGTCGGCCACGCCGCTCACGCGCAGGAGCCCGCCAAGTTCACCACCGCCCCCGTCGGCGCGGTGCGCAAGCTGCTCGACAAGACCGGCTGGTCCGCGAACGAGGTCGACCTCTACGAGATCAACGAAGCCTTCGCCTGCGTCCCTATGGCGTGGATGAAGGATCTGGGCGTGCCGCACGAGAAAGTGAACGTGAACGGCGGCGCCACCGCGCTCGGCCACCCCATCGGCGCGAGCGGCGCGCGCATCCTCACCACGTTGTTGGCGGCGCTGGAGCGCACCGGCGGCAAGAAGGGCATCGCCAGCCTCTGCATCGGCGGCGGCGAAGCCACCGCCGTCGCGGTAGAGCTAATCTAATCTCCCTCTCCCCTTCGGGGAGAGGGCCGGGGAGAGGGGCAGTGCACCGCCGTATAGTTACTACCCCTCTCCCGACCTCGCTACGCTCGGCCACCCTCTCTCCAAAGGAGAGAGGATGTCATGGCAACCGCTCCCCGGCCTCCACGCCCCACAATCCGGAGACCTCCACGAACCCCGTCTGCCCCTTCACGTCGAACCGGCACCAGCCGTTGCCGCACTGGCTCAGCCGCCCGACCACGCCGGGGGCCGCGCGCCACTGCACCCGTCCCGCTGCGGTGGGCCGGTCGCGCATCGGCACCGGCTCCGCGCCGCGCACGATCGCGGTCCGCGTCGACGAGATCAGGTTGCCGAGCATCCAGCCCTCCGTCCCATCCGGGTCCTGGACCTTGCGCCACTCCTTGAACGTCGCGACCACGCGGACGGGCAGGTCGGCGCGCTGGTACAGCCAGCTCGCCGGATAGGTCCGCCCGGGCCCCGTCCGCATCCGCGCCTTGCCCGCGGCGATCGAGGCCCAATAGGGCGGCTTGGGCGGGGCCTGCGCCTCGACGGGCACGACGAGGGAGAGGGCGGCGGCGGCCGCGAGCACGGAGGGAGTACGCATGGCCCTGTCCCTACCAAGCCGCCGGGCCGCGCATCAACCGGGTTGACGTAGGCGGGCCGCGGCCCTCACCACGGTCTCCATGACCGACCAGCGCCGTCCCGCCCCCCGCGTCGCCGTCACCCGCGTGCTCCCGGACGCGACGATGCGCCGCCTCTCGGAGCTGTTCGACGCCCGCCTGCCCGCCGACGACCGACCCATGACCCGCGACGAGCTTAGCCGGGCGATGGCCGACTGCGACGTGCTCGTCCCCACCGTCACCGACCAGATCGACGCCGACCTCATCGCCGCCGCCGGCCCCGCCCTCAAGCTGATCGCTAACTTTGGGGCCGGCGTGAACCACATCGACCTGCACGCCGCCCGCGCCCGCGGCGTTATCGTCACCAACACGCCCGGCGTCCTTACCGAGGACACCGCCGACATGGCGATGGCCCTCATCCTGGCGGTGCCGCGGCGACTGGCGGAGGGCGAGAAGCTCGTCCGCTCCGGCCAGTGGACCGGCTGGAGCCCCGGCGGCATGCTGGGCCATCGCATCGGCGGCAAGAAGCTCGGCATCGTCGGCATGGGCCGCATCGGCCAGGCGGTCGCCCGACGCGCCCGCGCCTTCGGACTCTCGATCCACTACCACAACCGCCACCGCTTGCCGCTCGTGCTGGAGGCGGAGCTCGGCGCGGCGTGGCACCCCAACCTCGACGGCATGCTCGCGGAGATCGACATCCTGTCGATCCACACGCCGCGCAACCCGGACAGCGAGAACCTGCTCGACGCCCGCCGCCTGGCGCTGCTGCGCCCGCACGTGTTCCTCATCAACACGTCGCGCGGCGGCATCGTCGACGAGGATGCGCTGACCGACGCGCTGGAGCAGGGCCGCCTGGCCGGCGCCGGCCTGGACGTCTGGCGTCACGAGCCGGAGATCGACCCGCGCCTCCTCGCGCTGCCCAACGTCGTCATGACGCCGCACATGGGCTCAGCCACCTATGAAGGGCGGGTCGCCACGGGCGAGAAGGTGATCCTCAACATCCGCATGTGGGCCGACGGCCACCGCCCGCCCGACCAGGTGCTGGAGGGCTGGGCCTAATCCCCTGTCAGGATGCGGTCGACGAGCTGCTTCACCGTCGGCACGAACCCGTTCGAGTAGAAGGGATCGCGCTTGAAGTTGTAGGCCGCGTGGCCCGCGAACATTAGGTTGCGGTCGGTGTCTCCGCCGTGCGCGATGTCCTGGAGCGTCTTCTGAATGCAGAAGGAGCGCGGGTCCGCCAGGCGCCCCGTCGAGTTGGTCTCCGTGTCGGCCCAACTCGAGAACAGGCACTGTGACAAGCAGCCCATGCAGTCCGCCTGGTCCTTGCGGATCTCCGCCTTTTCCTCGGGCGTCACGAACACCAGCGTGTTGTCGGGCGTCTTCAGCGCGTCGGTGAAGCCCAGCCCGAACCACTCGCGCGCGCGGAGCAGGTCGTTGCGCGTGACCCAGAAGTTCTTGCCCTTCACGCCCACGTCGAGCTGAAACACATGGTCGCCCGCTTCCTGAGTCGAAAAGGCGATCTGCCGCTCGGAGCGCGCTTCGAGGCTGCGCAGGAACGGGTTGCGCACTGCCGACGAGTAGAAGCCGGTGGGCGAGAAGCGGTGGAGCAGGACGTCGCCCTCTTCGATGTGGAGAAGCTTGTCCTTCCACCCCTGAGGGATCGGGCTCTCCTGCGTCAGCAAGGGCCGCGTGCCGTACTGGAACATGATGGAGCCGAGCTCCGGATTGTCGATCCAGTCGTTCCAATCGCGTAAGTACCACACGCCGCCCGCCATCACGATCGGCGTCGTGTCCGGGACACCGCCCTCGCGCATCGTCTCGCGCAGCGCCTTTACCCGCGGGTACGGGTCCTCGGGCTTGAGCGGGTCCTCGGCGTTCGACAGGCCATTATGGCCACCCGCGAGCCAGGGGTCCTCGTACACAACCGCCGTCAGCCACTCCGCCGCCTTCGAATAGGCGCGCTTCCAGAGTGCGCGGAAGGCGCGGCCCGAGCTGACGATCGGCAGGTAGCCGACATTGTAGGACGCCGCGATCTCCGACAGTTTGTACGGCATGCCGGCACCACAGGTGACGCCGGACACCAGCCCGCGCGTCCGCTCGAGCACGCCGTGCAGGATCCGCTGAGCGCCTCCCATCTCCCACAGCACGTTGATGTTAATCGCGCCGCAGCCGCTGGCGATCTCATAGGCGCGCTTTACCTGCTCGACCGCGCCGTCGATCGCGTACTGGATCAGCTCCTCGTGCCGCTCGCGCCGCGTCAGCGCGCGATAGATCTGGGGAATGATCTTGCCTTCGGCGTCATAGCTGTCTGCGTTGACGGCCGACACGGTGCCGATGCCGCCCGCCGCCGCCCAGGCGCCCGCCGACGCGTGGTTCGTCGCAGACACGCCTTTGCCCCCCTCCACCAGCGGCCAGACCTCGCGGCCGTTATAGTTGATGGGGGTCAAGCCTTTGAACACGGGCGCGGAACCTCTCTATCGCAAGTTACGCGCTCTATAGCGAAAGGTTGCGGACGGAAAAGTCCTCACCCGCCGAGCGCGCCGGGGCGGCCCATCGCCTGTTCGTAGAGCTGCGCGTAGCGGCCGATCATGACCGCCTCGTCGAACTCGGCCCGCGCCTTGGCCCGGTTCGCCGCGCCGACGCGGGCGCGCAGGTCCGCGTCGAGGACCAGCGGCTGTAGCGCGTCGCGCAAGCGCACCTCGCCCGGATACTCGGTGATGAAGGGCAGGTTGTCGGCCGCGACCATCAGCGGCACGTCGCCGACCGGGTGGCCGGCGATCGGCAGCCCGGCCGCCATCGCCTCCACGACCGAGATGGGAAACTGCTCGGACCGCGACGAGACGGCGAGGATGTCGAACAACCCGACATAGCGGTGCGGCTCGCGCAGGAAGCCCGGCAGGACGACCCGGTCGGCGATGCCCATCGCCGCCGCCGATTGGAGGATGAGATCGCGCTCAGGCCCTTCGCCGACAATGACGAGCCGAAAGCGACCCGACAAGCCGCCGCACGCGCGGACCAGCAGCGATAGATCCTTCACCGGCGTGAGCCGGGCGAGCGCGCCGATGACGACCTCGCGCTCGTTTCGCACGAAGCCGGGGATCGCCTTCGGGTCGGGCTTGCCGGCGTAAAGGTGCGTGTCGATGCCGTTCTCGATGCGGCGGACGCGCTCCTCGGGCTGCTTCCACGTCCTGAGCGCGATGCGCTCCAGCGTGCGGCTGGGCACGATCAGCGCGTGCGCGGCCGGGAGCGCGACGCGGCGGTAGAGGTTGCGCTCGAGCTTCAGGCCCTTGGCCTCGTCCTCGTTGAAGCCGTCCTCGTGGTGGACGACCGGCGGCAAGCCCTTACCGAAGGCGCGCTTGGCCATGACCCCGTCGATGGCGCCCCAATTATAGGTCAGCACTAGGTCGAAACGACGCATGAAGCGCGCGATTGCCTCATAGCGAGCGACTGACGGCTTGCCGGTGAGCGGCGGCGAGTCCTGCGCGATCTCGTACTTCACGCGCTTGCCGATCGCCGCGCGCGCGCCCAGCGCCCCGGGGACGCCGGAGACGACCGTGTGTCGCGCCCGGTCGCCCCAGGCGTTCATTAGGCGCACGGCTCGCGCCTCCTTGCCGCCCAAGTCGAAGGAGGAGTGGAGGTGAAGGATGTGGACCGGCTGCGCCATAAGTGGCGGCCTACAGCCGGACGACGTGGTTTCCCAGCCGTTCGGCCTCGGCGGGGTCGTGGGTGACGAGGAGCATGGGCAGGCGCGTCCCGTCGCGCAGGCGCTCGAGCGCCCGCATCACCTCATCGGCGCGGGCGGCGTCAAGCGAGGCGAGCGGCTCGTCGAGCAGCAGGAACTCGGGATCGGACAGCAGCGCGCGGCCGATCGCCACGCGGCGCGCCTCGCCACCTGACAGCGTGCGCGGCCAGCGGTCGAGCAGGTGCGCGATGTCGAGCATCGCCGCGGTTTCCGCGAGCCGCGCTTCGTCCTCGGCGCCGTAGAGCAGGTTGGCGCGGACGCGGCGGTGGGGGAAGAGCCGCGTCTCCTGGAACACGTAGCCGGCGCGGCGGCGCTCTGGCGGCAAGTCGACCGCGGCGTTGCGGTCGTAGAGCGTGCGGCCGTTCACGCGGGCGTGGCCCTTGTCGGGGCGGATCAGCCCCGCGACCATGTTGAGCACCGTCGTCTTGCCGACGCCCGAGCGGCCGAAGAGCACCGTTACGCCGGCGCCGGTTTGGAACGCGGCACCGATCCGCGCGTCGCCACGGGTGAGCTGCACCGCGACGTCAAAGGACATGCGTGCCCCTGCCCGCGCGTCGCGCCAGCGCCTCGGACGCGACAAGCGCCACTAGCGCCAGCGCGACCGAGATCGCCGATAGCCGCCATACTATCGCCTCGCCGCCGGGCCGTTGCAGCGCCGAATAGATGGCGAGCGGCAGTGTCTCCGTCTCGCCAGGCACCGCGGAGACGAAGGTGATCGTCGCGCCGAACTCGCCGATCGCGCGGGCGAAGCCGAGCACGGCGGCGGCGAGCACGCCCGGCAGGCTGAGCGGCAGCGTCACGGTCCCGAACGCACGCCACGGCCCCGCACCGAGCGTGCGCGCGGCCTGCTCCAACCGGCGGTCGACCGCCTCGATCGACAGGCGGATCGCGCGCACCATCAGCGGCAGCGCCATGACGCCGGCCGCGATCGCCGCGCCCGTCCAGCGGAACAGCACGCTGGTACCGAACCACGCGTCCAGCAATCGCCCGAGTGGTCCGGCGGGCGCGAAGGCGAGCAGCAGCACCCAGCCCGTGACCACCGGCGGCACGACGAGCGGCAGGTGGACAAGGCCGTCGACGAGGAGCTTGCCCGGGAACCGGCCGCGGGCGAGCAGCAGCGCCAGCGCGAAGGCGAGCGGCAGGGTCGCCGCCACCGCCACGCCGCCGACGAGCAGCGTCAGGCGGACGATCGCCCACTCGTCGGGCGTCATTGCGGCGGCAGGAAGCCGTAGCGGGCGAAGATCGCGCGCCCTTCCGGCGAAAGCAGGAAGCGGCGGAACGCCTCCGCCTGCGGGTGCGTCGACCGCTTGAGCCGCGCGACGGGGTAGCGGATCGGCGGGTGGCTGGCGGCGGGAAACACGCCCGCGACGCGCACCAGCCGCGACGCGCGCGCGTCGGTGCGGTAGACGATGCCGAACGGCGCCGCCCCGCGCTCGACCAGCGCCAGCGCGGCGCGGACGTTCTCGGCGCGCACCACCCTGCCCTGCACCGCATTCCACGCGCCGAGCCGCTGGAGCGCGGTGCGGCCGTACTTGCCGGCGGGGACGGAGGTCGGGTCGGCCATGGCGAGCGGACCCTGCGACAGCGTCGTCGCCAGCGTGGCGGCGGTGAGCTGGGCGTCGCCGCCCGCGGGCGCGACGATGACGAGGCGATTGCCCGCAAGGACCGCGCGGGAGCCCGGCGCGAGCAGGCCCTTGACCGCCAGCGCGTCCATCCACTTCTCGTCCGCGGAGACGAACAGGTCGGCGGGCGCGCCCGCCTGAACTTGCCGCGCGAGCGCGGAGGAGGCGGCGAAGCTGAGCACGGGGCGCGGACGACCCTGCTTGGCCCAACCGTCGGCGGCGGCGTTCATCACCTCCTGGAGCGAGGCGGCGGCGAGCACCGTGGGACCGCGCTCCTGCGCCTGGACGGCGACGGGCAGAAGCAGCAGCAGCCAGAGCAGGAGGCGGATCATGCGCCTCGCTGTAACCCAACTGGAACGCAGCCGCGAGCGCGGTCGTTTGCGTGGGCATGGTAGGCGTCCTCGACACCGCGACGGATCCCCGCGCCGCGACCCGCGAAGCGTTCGCACGGGCGCTGGACGGCTTCGCGCCCGACCGGCCGGCGCTGGTGGTCAGCCACTTCGACGCGGACGGGCTGTCGGCGGCGGCCGTACTGGCGCGCGGGCTCGGACGACCGGCGGAGGTCAGGATCACGGGTAAGGGCGAGTCGCCCTGGGACTCGGACTTCCGCGCCGAGCTGGAGGCGCGCTCGCCCGGCGGGCTGATCCTCGCGGACCTGGGCACGCGGGCGGAGCCGGTATTGCCGAGCGTGCCGACGGTGGTGATCGACCATCACGTGCCGACCGGTGCGCCTGAGGACGCGACCACGATCAGCGGCAATGGGCTGGAGCCCGAGCCGACCTCCGCACTGCTCGCCTATTGGGCGGTGGGCGCGCCGGAGGATTTGGCTTGGCTGCCCGCGCTGGGGCTGATCGGCGACATGGCCGATGACGGCTGGCCCGAGCTGACCGCCGCGCAGGAGCGGTACGGCAAGACGGCGCTGAAGGATGCGACGTCGCTGATCAACGCACCCCGGCGGACGGCGGCGGCGGACGCTTCGCCCGCACTGGCGCTGTTGATGCGGGGCGACGGGCCTAAGGTGGTCACCAAGGAGCCTAGCCCGGAGCGCGACGCGCTGCTCGCAGCCAAGGCGGAGGTCGCGGCCGAGCTCGAGGCGGCCAAGCGCGTGCCGCCGCGCGTCGTCGGTGACGTGGCGCTGATCCGCTTCCATTCGCCCACCCAGATCCACCCACTGATCGCGCAGCAGTGGCGGGGACGGCTCAAGGACAAGATCGTGATCGCGGCCAATTCGGGCTACCGCGAGGGGTGGGTCCATTTCGCGGCGCGGTCGGCGACGGGGCGGAACTTGGTCGAGTTCCTGGCGGAGCACCGGCCCGACGGCGCGGACTCGCGCTACGGATCGGGACACGCGCAGGCGACGGGGGGCGCGCTCCGCTACCCCGAATGGAACGCGTTCGTGGAGCGCATCGGATTTCCGGAAGGCAGGATCGCGGCATGACCGACAGAACGAGGCCGCTCAGGCTGGGCTTTCCCGTCAAGGTGATGGGCAGGCCCGACCTGAAAACGCAGGATACGCGGCGCTGGCAGAAGAACCCGCACCTCAAATGCTCGTTGGAGTATCTGGATAAGGTGCTGGATTACCTGCATTCCAAGGAGCTGGACATGTACCGGCTGTCGTCGGACATCGCGCCCTACGCGACGCATCCCGACATGCCGCAGTTCCACAATATGGTGGCCGAGAGCGACGCCGAGTTGAGGGCGTTCGGGCGAAAAGCGAAGGAGTACGACATCCGGTTGTCGTTCCACCCGTCGCAATATGTGTTGCTCAACGCGCCCGACCCGGAGCTGACCAAGAAGTCGATTTGGGATTTGTCGAGCCAGGCGGAGATGCTGGACCGCATGGAGCTGGACGATGAAGCGGTCATGGTGACGCATGTCGGCGGCGTCTACGGCGACCGCGAGGCGAGCCGCGCGCGGTGGATCGAGGGGTACGAGCAGTGCCCCGACCATGTGAAGCGGCGGCTGGTGCTGGAGAATGACGACATCCGTTTCGACGCCGCCGACGCGCTGTGGATCCATGAGCGCACGGGCGTGCGCCTCGTGTTCGACTACCAGCATTTCTGGTGTCTCAACCTCCAGCGGCTCGACATGCGCGACACGCTGGAGCGGTTCGTCGCGTCCTGGCCGGAGGGGGTCAGGCCGAAACTGCACTTCTCCTCGCCCCGGACCGAGATGCGCGAGGTGAAGCGCAAGATCAGCCCCAAGGAGCGCGAGGCGAACAAGGCGGCGGGCAAGGTCAAGGCAAAGAAGGGCGAGACGCTGGCCGCGCCGCTCAAGGCGGGCGCCAAGATCAAGACGGTGCTGCTCCCGCCGATCTGGACGGGGCATAGCGACTTCACCAACCCGTTCGAGTTCGCGACGTTCATGCGGATGGCGGAAGGGCTGGACTTCGACGTCATGATGGAAGGCAAGTCCAAGGACTTGAGTTTGCTTAAACTTCGCGGCGACCTGCTCCGCTTCGCGCCCGACGTGGCTAAGCGGTTCGGGATCGATGAGGGCGACGCCGCGCAGATCGAGGCGGACGAGAAGCGGCTGGAGCAAGGCGTCGCGGCCGAGGGCGAGGCGGACGTAGACGAGGGGCTGCAGCTCGCCGCCGAGTGAGCGCATCGCGCCGCTGGAGCGGTTCCGCGACGCGTTGGTCGCGGACGGACGGGCGGTGCTGCATTTCGATCCGCTGGACGGGGGCGTAGAGGCCCGCGTGCTCATCCTGCTGGAGACGCCCGGCGCAGGGATGACCGACGACCGCATGGTGTCGCGTGACAATCCGAGCGGCACGTCGCGCAACCTGGTGCGCTTTTCGGAGGCGGCGGGGCTCAGGCGCGAGGACACGGTGTTGTGGAATGTCGTGCCCTGGGTCGTGCACGCGCCGGGTACCGCGAACCGGCCGCTCAGGCGTCGCGAGATCGCGGAGGGGCTGACGATGCTGCCGGGACTGCTCGCGCTGCTGCCGCGGTTGCGGGCGGCGGTGCTGCTCGGGCGGCCGGCTTCGCAGGCGGAACCGGTGGTGCGGGCGGCGCGGCCCAAGCTGCCGGTGTTCACCGCGCCGCACCCCAGCCCGACGATCGTGTGCACGCATCCGAGCGTGGGCGAGCGGATCGTGGCGGCGCTCAGCGCGGCGGCGGCGCTGGTCGAAGGTAACGAAAGTAAGGGAATGTCGGCGTGAAAAACCGACGAACCGAGTGCGTGGGGCGCGGAGGCCCGCGCTGAGGATCGGCACTGTCCGGCGATGTCAAAGAGTTGGCCGGCGAGTGCGGGCCCGAGTCGGTGGGGAGCCTTGCACAGCGAAGGGATTGTAGGACAGCGGTCCTGATTGGGCGCATCCCGTAGTTCCCCCTCCACCACTCGCTACGCGAGCGGTCCCCCTCCCCCGCTGTAAGCGGGGGAGGAGATTAGGCGTCGGCTAGTTCGGTGAGCAGCTCGCCTACCCGCTCCACCCTTTCGCGGTCGTCCTCGATGCGTTCGGGCAGCAGCCAGCGGCCGTTCTTCTCGGCGAGGCCGTCGACTTCGGGCATCTCCCGCTTGCCGTGCGGGGTGAGCGCGACGGCGGCGGGGCCGGCGTCCACCTTCTCCACGCCGGCGGCGCGGGCCAGGAGGCGCAGGCGGGTGAGCTGGAGGAGCGCGGCCGCGGGCTCGGGGATCGCGCCGAAGCGGTCCTCCAGTTCGGCCTCGAACGCGTCGAGCGCGCCGCCGTCCTCGATGCGGGCGAGGCGGGCGTAGAGCGACAGGCGCGTGTCGACCTCCGGGATCCAGTCGTCGGGTAGGCGGCCGGAGAGGCCGAGATTGAGCTCGGGCGTCCAGACCTCGACCTGCTCGCCGCGGGCTTGGCGGAGAGCGTGGGTGAGGAGGTGCTGATAGAGGTCGATACCGATGAGCTTGGTATGGCCGGCCTGCTCCTCGCCGAGCAAGTCGCCCGCGCCGCGCAGGTCGAGGTCGCGGGCGGCGATGGCGAAGCCAGCGCCTAAGCGGTCGAACGCCTCCAGCGTTTTCAGGCGCTTGAGCGTCGCTTCTGCGATCTCCTGTCCGGGTTCGGTCAGGAGCAGCACCTGGCCGCGGCGGCCGCCCCGCCCCACCCGGCCGCGGAGCTGGTGGAGCTGGGACAGGCCGAAGCGGTCGGCATGGGTGACGACCATCGTGTTGGCGCGCGGCACGTCGAGGCCCGCTTCGATAATATTGGTGGCGAGCAGCACGTCGCCGTCCCCGTTCGCGAAGCCGACCATCGCCTCGTCGATCTCGGCGGCGGGCATTTTGCCGTGCGCGGTGATCAGCTTGAGCTCGGGGGCGAGCTTGCCCAGGCGCGCGGCGATGTCGTCCATGTCCTCGATGCGGGGCACGACGACGAAGCTCTGTCCGCCCCTGCCCCGCTCGCGCAGCAGCGCGGCGCGCACCATGTCGTCGGACCACTGCTCCACGGCGGTGCGGATCGGCTGGCGCTTCGCGGGCGGGGTCGCGATGACGGAGACGGCCTGGAGGCCGACCATCGCCGATTGCAGCGTGCGGGGGATGGGCGTGGCCGACAGGCTGAGCACATGGCCCGCGCCCAACCCTGCCAGCTTGGCCTTGTCGGCGGCACCGAAACGTTGCTCCTCGTCGATAACGACGAGCGCCAAGTCTTTGTATTCGACACCTTTCCCGGCGACCGCGCCCGTGCCTACAACGACCTTGATCGAGCCGTCGGCGAGACCGGCGAGCACGCGCTTCTTCTCGGCCGCCGAGGTCAGGCGCGAGAGGCCGGCGACCTCGACGCCCGTGCCGTCGAAACGGCGGGTGAAGGTCTCCAGGTGCTGGCGGACGAGCACAGTGGTGGGCGCCGCGACGGCGACCTGACGCCCGGCGAGTGCGACCGCGGCGGCGGCGCGGAGCGCCACCTCCGTCTTGCCGTAGCCGACGTCGCCGACGACGAGACGGTCCATGGGCTTGCCGCTGGCGAGGTCGTCGCGGACGGCGGCGATGGCGCGGGCCTGGTCGGCGGTCTCGGTGAAGGGGAAGCCGGCGGCGAAGCGCTCATAGGCGGCCGGGTCGGGCTCGATCGGGTCAGTGGTGCGGGCGTCGCGTTCGGCGGCGAGTTGCGCCAGGCCACGCGCGCTCTCGGCGACGGCGGCGTCGATGTCACCGCGGCGCTTCTGCCACGTATGCCCGTCCAATGCGTCGAGCGTGACCTGATCGGCGTCGGCACCGTAGCGCCAGATGCGGTCGGCTTCGGCGACGGGTACGAGGCGGCGGTTGTCCTTGGCGTAGCGCAACGCGATCGCGTCGCCGCCATCGGGAAGCGCCTCGATCCCGTCCACCGCGCCGATGCCGAAATCCTCGTGCACGACGACGTCGCCGACGCGGAGCTCGGCGACGGCGAGCGCGAGCGGGTCTATGGCGGCGGAGGCGAGTTCGTCGGCGCGCGCACGGCCGCCGAGCAGGTCACCGCCGGCGATCACGGCGACGCCGTCGCGCGTGAAGCCGCGGTCGACGGGCGCTTGTATGGCGAGCGCCGAGCCCGCGGGTGCGGCGATTGCTTCTGCCCAGCTTTCAACGGGTTGCAGGTCAAACTTGGACCGCGCTTTCAGGAAGCGCAGGTCGCGCGGGGAGCCGGCGAGCAGCAAGCGGCCGTCGGCGAGCGCCTGTTTCGCAAAGCGGTCGAAGGCTCGGGCGGGGTTGCGCTGCTCGACGAAGCGGGGCGGCGGGTCGGCCGCGTCAGGCGTGGGGTCGACGCGCTCGCGTTTCTTCAGCCCTGCGCCCCAGTCCTCGGCCGAGACGAGCAGGTCGGCGGCGCGGCCGCGACGCTTGAGCGCGTCCACCGACAGTGCCAGGAAGCGGTCGCGGCGGCGATCCGCCTTCGCGTCGAGCGCGACCGCCGCGTCCGGCAGGTGGTCGAGCAGCGACACGCCGCCGGTCGCTTCGGGTTCGCCGGCGCGGCCGATCTCCAGCTGGTCGAGCTCCTCGACGGTGAGCTGCGAGACGGGGTCGTAGCGGCGGATCGCCGATACGCGGCCGTCCTCCACCTCGATGCGGACGGGCAGCGCGCTGTCGACGGGAAAGATGTCGACCACCTGACCGCGCACCGCCACCTCGCCGGGTTCATCGACCCGATCGTCCTCGTGGTAGCCGATGCCGATCGCGAGCTCGGCGAAGCCGTCCAGATCCAGCGCGTCGCCGATCGCGTAAGCGGGCGGCGCGGCCTCGAACGCGTCCGGCGGCGCGTAGCGGACGACGGTCGCTTCGGCGGTGGTGACGAGCGCGGTGCGCCTGCCCTCCTGTGCCGCCACACGGGCGCAGCGGAGCGCCGCCACGCGCGCGCCGATATTGGCGGGGCTGGCGGGCGCGTCCTCGCCGGGTAGCGCGTCGCTCGACGGCAGGTGCAGCACGCGCGCGTCCGGCGCGAAGGCGGCTAGGATGGCGGCGACCTGGGCGGCGCGGCCCTCGTCGGCGGCGACGAACAGCAGGTCGGTTTCCGCCAGCGCCTCGGCGAGCGCAGCGGCGATCGGCGCGGGCGGCGCCGGTTGGTCGTTCATTCGTGGCAACTCCCCCGCCCCGGACGGGACGGTTTCGCCGTTTAACGAGGGCGGGCCGACCCTGTTCCGGAACCTGGGTGCGGTGCGGTCGCTTGAACGGGCGTGGTTCCCGCAGTTCCGACTTCCCTCTTTCCGTCATGCCGGACTTGTTCCGGCATCCATCGTCGTGCGCACGACCCGCCCGGAGTGCGCGGACCACGATGGACCCCGGAACGGGGCTCCCAGCAAAGTACTACTTTGCTGGGGTCCCATGTCCGGGGTGACGGGTAGAAGAGTAGGTTCATGCCTTCCTTCTTCACCGAGCTGGGCTGGATCCGCGACGCGCTCGTGATCGCGGGCGCGGCGGGCGTGGCGCTGCTGGTGCACTGGGTGGCGCTGATGCTGCTCGAGCGCGCGGCGCGGCGGACCAGGTTCGGGGGCGACGACGTGCTGCTAACCCGGCTGCGGCAGCCGACGCGATGGTTCCTCGTCGCGATCGCCGTCGCGTTCGCGGCGCGGGCGTCGGTGACGAGCGCGGAGGCGATCGCGACGTGGCGGCAAGTGCTGGGGCTCGTATTCCCGTTGCTGCTCGGATGGCTGGGCGTGGCGGCGCTCCGGGCGCTGGAGGACCTGGTCGCGCTCAGGGCCGACATCTCGGTCGAGGACAACCTACGCGCACGGCGTAGGCGGACGCGCGCGCTGATCCTCCGGCGGATCGGCACGTTCCTGGTGATCTTCGTGGCGGTGTGCCTGATGCTGCTGTCGATCCCGGCGGTTCGCTCGATCGGCGTCACGCTGGCGGCGTCGGCGGGCATTGCGGGGCTCGTGGTCGGCGCGGCCGCGCAGCCGGCGCTCAAGAACCTGATCGCGGGCGTGCAGATGGCCTTCACGGAGCCGATCCGCATCGACGACGTGGTAATCATCGAGGGCGAATGGGGGCGGATCGAGGAGATCCGGCTGACCTATGTCGTCGTCAAGCTGTGGGACGAGCGGCGGCTGGTGGTGCCGGTGTCGAAGTTTCTGGAAGCGCCCTTCCAGAACTGGACGCGCGAGCGGAGCGAGCTGACGGGCGCGGTATCCTGGTTCCTCGATCCGACCGCCGACGTGGGCCGCGTGCGCGAAGCGGCGGAGCGGGCGATCCGGGCAAGCGCGCGCTGGGACGGGCGGACAGCGGTGGTGCAGGTGATCGACATGAGGGCGGACGCGATCGAGGTGCGCGCGCTGATGACGGCGCGGGACGCGGGGGCGGTGTGGGACCTCCGGTGCGAGGTGCGGGAGGCGGTGCTCGGGTGGCTCAGGACGGAGATGCCGGAAGCATTGGTGCGGCGGCGGGTGGAAGGCGTGGGCCAAGTTCCTCCCCCGCTTACAGCGGGGGAGGGGGACCAGCCATAGGCTGGTGGAGGGGGAACAACGGGATGCGGTATCGTGCTGTGCCCCCTCCACCACTCGCTACGCGAGCGGTCCCCCTCCCCCGCATCTACGATGCAGTGGAGGAATTAGGCGGGCTCGCGCACGTCCGCCTTCTGAAGCGCATTGAGGAACAGGTCGCGCCACCAAAAGACGTCCTCGCGCCGGACGTTCTCGATCAGCGCCCGCCAGCGGCGGATGCGCTCCTCGCGTGGCATGGCGAGGGCCTCGGCGATGCCGTCGGCGACCTCGTCGGCGCTGAAGGGGTTGACGATCACAGCGTCGGTGAGCTGCGCGGCGGCGCCGGCGAACATGGAGAGGACGAGGACGCCGGGGTCGTCGGGGTCCTGCGCCGCGACATATTCCTTGGCGACGAGGTTCATGCCGTCTCTGAGCGGCGTCACCAAAGCCACTCGGGCGGCACGATAAATGCCTGCGAGCTCCTCGCGCTGGTAGCCGCGGTTGACGTAGCGGACGGGGACCCAGTCGATGTCGGAATACTCACCGTTGATGCGGCCGGACAGGCTGTCGAGCTGGGCGCGGATCTCCTGGTAGGTGTCGACCTTCTCGCGGCTGGGGGGCGCTATCTGGAGGAACGAGACGAGGCCCTGGAGGTCGGGGTTGCGGACGAGGAAGCGCTCGTAGCTCAGGAAGCGCTCGGGCAGGCCCTTGGAGTAGTCCAGGCGGTCGACGCCGACGAGGAGCTGGCGACCGGTCAGCGTCATGTGCATGCGGTCGCGCGCGAAGCGGGCGCGCGTGCCCGCGGCGGCCTCCTCGAACTCGCCCGCGTCGATGCCGATGGGGGCGACGATCGCGCGGATCGCGTGGCCGTCGAGGCGTATGACGCAGTCGGCCTCAATCTCCGCGCCGAGCTGGCGGACGACATACTCGCGAAACGCGTCGAGCCAGTCCTGGGTGTGGAAGCCGACCACGTCATACTCGAACAGCGAGCGCACCAGCTCTTCGTGATGCGGGAGCGAGAGGAGGATGCGCGACTGTGGCCAGGGGATGTGGAGGAAGAAGCCCATCCGGTTCTCGACGCCGCGGCGGCGCAGCTCTCGGCCGAGCGGGATCAAGTGGTAATCGTGGACCCAGACGAGGTCGTCCTCGCCGATCAGCGGGTGGACGGTGTCGGCAAAGCGGCGGTTCACGCGGACGTACCCGCCCTCGTAATCGCGCTCGAACTCGGTCAGGTCGATGCGGTCGTGGAAGAGCGGCCAGAGCGTGCGGTTGGCGAAGCCGTTGTAATATTCGTCGATGTCCTGCGGCTCGAGGTCGATGGTGGCGGTGGTGACGCCGCCCTCCTCCACCCGGTCCATCTCGCCGGTGAAGGTGTCGATGGTCTCGCCCGACCATCCGAACCAGACGCCGCCATTCTCGCGCAACGCGGCGAGCAGCGCCACCGCGAGCCCGCCCTGGTTGCCGCCGCTCGCCGCCTTCGGCGACGCGACGCGGTTAGAGATGACGACGAGACGCGAACTCACCGGACCGCGCTCCAGGGTTTGCTCAACAGCACCGCGCAGTTGATCAGGCCGACCAGCGAATAAGTCTGCGGATAGTTGCCCCACAGCTCGCCGGTGACGGGGTCGATGTCCTCCGACAGGAGGCCGGCGGGCGTGCAGCGGGCGACCATCTCCTCGAAGAGCTGGCGCGCGTCCTGGATGCGACCCGTCGCGTGGAGCGCCTCGATGAGCCAGAAGGTGCAGACGTTGAACGCGGTGTGCGGCAGGCCGAAATCGTCCTCGGTCGCGTAGCGGAGCATGTGGCTGCCGCGACGGAGTCCGTCCTCGACGGCGCGGAGCGTCGACTGGAAGCGCGGGTCGTCGGGGGCGAGGAAACGCAGGTCGAGGAGCTGGATGAGGCTGGCGTCGAGATCGTCGCCGCCGAAGGTCGCGGAGATGCGCTGCGTGTCCTCGCGCCAGGCGCGTTCCTCGATGACGCGGCGCATATGCTCCGCACGGTCCGCCCAGAAAGTGCGGCGCTCCTCCATGTGCAGCGCGTCAGCCGCCTTGGCGAGGCGGTCGCAAGCCGCCCAGCACATGGCGGCGCTGTAGGTATGGACGTGGGACTTAGTGCGGAGCTCCCATAGGCCGGCGTCGGGCTTATCGTACGTCGCCCAGGCGCGCTCGCCGACGCGCTCAAGCGAGCGGAAGTCCTCCGGGCCCGACAGGCGGAACAGGCGCTGGTCGAAGAAGGCCTGGACGTCAGACAGGACGATCTGGCCATAGGCGTCGTGCTGGATCTGCTCGTACGCCTGATTGCCGACGCGCACGGGACCCATGCCGCGATAGCCGGGGAGGTCGGGGGCGATCCGCTCCTCGAGCAGCGCCTCACCGCCGACGCCGTATAGCGGCTGGATATGGCCGCCGCGCGCGCCGTCGACGATGTTGCGGAGATATTCGAGATAGCCTTCGAGCACGTCGAGCGCGCCGAGGCGGTTAAGCGCTTGGACCGTATAGTAGGCGTCGCGGATCCAGCAGTAGCGATAGTCCCAGTTACGGCCGGAATTCGCGTGCTCGGGGAGCGAGGTGGTGAGCGCGGCGACGATCGCGCCCGTCTCCTCGTGCTGGCAGAGCTTGAGCGTGATCGCCGAGCGGATCACGACGCCCTGCCACTCGACGGGCGTGGCGAGCCCGCGCGACCAATGGCGCCATTCGGCGATCGTGCGGTCGCGCATGGTGGCGACCGTCTCGCCCAAGTGGCCGACAAAGCCCTCGTCGGGCCCGAGAAAGAAGTGGAGCGGGCGTTCGAGGCGGAACCACTGCTCGTCGCGGACGCGGCCGACGGGAGCGTCGGTGGTCAGGCGCAACGTCAGCTCGCTCATGAGATAGCGGACATGGTTGGAGCCGGCGGTCTCCTCCGCGCGGCCGCCCCAGCCCTTGCCGACGCGGAGCGCGACGCGGATGCGCGGGGAGCCGGAGACGGGGCGGACGATGCGGGCCCAGGCGGTCGGGCGGTAAGTGCGGCCGTCGCGCTGGAAACGGGGGCAGAAGTCGACCACCTCGATCGCGTTGCCGTGCCCATCCTCGTGACGCGTGACGAGAACGGCGGTGTTGCGGAGGTAGTGCTGGCGCGTAGTCGCCACGTCCTCCAGCTCGATCGACCAATAACCCGTGTCGGGATCGTCGCCGCCGAGAAGTGCTGAAAAGGCGGGCTCGCCGTCGACGCGGGGCACGCAGCCCCAGACAAAGCGGCCCGTGCCGTCGACGAGCGCCGACACCTGACAATTTCCGATCGGCCAGAGATTCATGTCCGGCGTCACGACAGGCGCTCCACGGCTTGGGCGAGCCAGCGGCGTACCGCGGCCACGTCGGGGAGCGCGTAGGTCGCTTGGGTTTCGCGCGGGTCGCCGACGAGCACCCCCGCCCCGCCGAGGTGGGCGGCGGCGCCGAAGCCGGCTTCGTCGGTGACGTCGTCGCCGAAGACGAGCGGGGTCGTGCCGGCCATCGCGGCGCCTTGGACAAGGCGCACGACCGCCCTGCCCTTGTCGCCGTCAGCGCGGACCTCGGCCATCATCTTGCCGGGCTGGAGGTAGAGGCCGTGCTCGCGCGCTAAGGCTCGCGCGAGCGCGAGCGCGTCGGCCTCGTGCTCAGGCGCGGCGCGGTAGTGGAGGCCTGCGCCCAGCGTCTTGCGCTCGACGAGCACGCCGGGGCGGGTTGCGGCAAAGGCGTCCATCGCCGCCGTGATCTGCGGGAGCGCGAGCGGGATCGCGACCTCGGCGGCTTCGCCCTCGACGCGGAACTCGGCGCCGTGGCTGCCGGCAAGCGCGAGGTGATGCGCGGCCTCGCCCAGCATGAGGTCGAGCTGTTCGATCGAGCGGCCGCTGACGATCGCCACGCGGTCGGGGAGCGCGTCGCTTAGGCGGAGCAGCAGGTTCCGGAGGTCGGCGTCAGCGCGGACCTGGTCGGGGCGGTTGATCAGCTCGACGAGCGTGCCGTCGAAATCGAGGAAGAGGCTGGCGGTGGAAAGGAGATCGAGCGGAGGCGGGCCGAGAAGCAGGTCGGTCGATTGCATGGCGGGAGAACGGGCGCGGACGGGGGGTGTTCCGGCGCAGCTTGGCCGAGCATGCCGGCCAGTCTTCCACAGGACCTCGTCACCCCGGACTTGTTCCGGGGTCCATCGTCGTCCGGGCGCATCGCTGGAGGGTTATGGACGGACGACAGCGCGCTCCCTCGACGGGTTCGACTGCTCAGCGATGGACCCCGGAACAAGTCCGGGGTGACGGCGAGGGTTTACGTTAGCTCCGTTCCACCCATGCCGGCCACGCTGCAGCGAGGGCGGCCGCGTCGTTGTAGATCGCCTTTGCGCCCTTCAGCGTCTCGCGCGGGAAGCCGCCGGAGAGGACCGCCACCGTCGCCACGCCGCACTTCGCGCCCGACTGGATATCGTAGGGCGTGTCGCCGACGAACAGCACCTCGTGCGCGCCGAGCCCGAGCTTCTTGAGCGCGGTGGCGACGACGTCGGGGGCTGGCTTGGAGTTCTCGACGTCGTCGGTCGTGGTGGTCTCGTCGACCAGGTCGCGGATGGCGAGCAGGTCGAGATAATGGTCGAGCTCCGCTTGCGCAGCAGATGAGGCGAGCGCGACCTTGAGCCCGGCCTGCTTCACGCGCGCGACGAGATCGTGTGCGCCGGGAAAGGGTTGAACCTGCTGTAGGCGCGCACCTTGGAACGCTTCGCCGTGGGCGTCGGCGAGCTTCTCCTGCTCGTCTTCGGGCAGGTCGGGAAGCAGCGCGGGGACGAGCATGTCGCCGCCTTTGCCGATCTGCTCGCGGACCTGGTCGCGGGTGAAACGGTGGCCGTGACGCTCGAACGCCTCGAGCCAGGCGTCGACGTGGAGGTCGTTGGAGTCGACCAGCGTGCCGTCGATGTCGAAGAGGATGGCGCGGATGGGCATGGGTTTGAGGACCTGTGATTGGATGTCGAATACCTAGCGTCATGCCGGACTTGTTCCGGCATCCATCGTCGTACGCGCGCACCTACCGGATCGTACGCACCACGATGGACCCCGGAACAAGTCCGGGGTGACGGTTTAGGGGTTGCGACGGGCGCGAACTCTCAGGTCCAATAAAGGATGCGTGCGTAGGGAAGCCGTTCCGCGATCCGCTCCTCGAAGAACGCCCGGAGCGTCTTCATCACGTCCTTATCGTAGACGTGCTTCACCGCGCCGAACTTGGTGCGCTTCACCGTGCGGCCGTCGGGGCCCATGTCGAGGCCGGAGCCGGGGTACCAGCTCTCGAGCACCGCCTTGGAGCCCTCGGTGAAGCGATGGGTGATGAGCTCGACGGTCAGGTCGGGCTCGGCGCCCTCCAGCGCGGCGGCGACATCGTCGATCAGGCCGCCATAGGCCATCTCCCAGCCGGGCGCGGCGATGATGGGGGCGATCGTGAGCCCGACGGGATAGCCGGCGTCGGCCATGCGGCGGAGCGCCCCGATGCGCTGGGCGACAGGACTCGTGCCGCCCTCGAAGCGGGCATAGGGCTTGGGGTTCAAGGACGCGCGCATGCGCGTGCGGCCGTTGTGCTCGATCGTCAGCAGCGGGTCGATGCCGGAGAATTTGGTCGTGAAGCGGAGCTGCGCGTCGGCGTCCCATGCGCCGACATAGGCGATGAGCGCGGAGAGCGAGCCGGTCAGGTGCTCCAGCGCGATCGGGTCGGTGTAGCAGGACGCTTCATAAGTCGTGCCTTCGTGCTGGCGGTGGCGCGAGCGCGAAGTGATCGTGCCCATCCCTAAGTGCCGGGGCAGCTCCTTAAAGACTTCCGGGAGGTTTGCGTAGACGCGCGTGATCGGCGGGCCTTTGAGCGAGCCGGCGAGGTAGCAGTAGCTGCAATGCGCGGGGCACCCCTCCGCCAGGTCGACGCGCCAGTCGGCCGACGGTGCGATCGGCTGGAGCTTGCGCTTGGACGGGCTCGCCACGACCAGCGCCATCGTCGCCTTGGCCTCGGCGTAAGCGCGGCGCGGGTCGTCGGGGAAGTTGAGGTTGAGGCGGTCCGACGGCAGCTCGACCACGTCGACGCCCAGCGCCGCCGCGCGCTCGGCGACGGCGCGGCCGTGCTCCCATTCCAGCGCCGACTTCGCGACGAGCACGCGCTTGGGCATCCAGCGCCGCGCCGAGGGCGGTTTCGGGTCGGGGGCTGCGAACATGGCCGGGTCGGGCGCGCGCGCCTGGACCAGATGGGGGGCGAGGGGCTCGGCGATGATCATGCGCCACCAACCCCGCGACGCGGGCGCTTTGTTCCCCGGAACCGGCGGCGCTCGGCCCGCGTCTAACCTGGATGAGCGAGACCCTGACCTGCGACGTGGCGGTGATCGGCGCAGGCACGGCGGGACTCGCCGCCTGGCGCGCGGCAAACGGCCTGGGCAAGCGCGCCGTCATCGTCGAGCGCGGACCGGGCGGCACCACCTGTGCGCGCGTCGGCTGCATGCCGTCCAAGCTGATGCTCGCCGCGGCCAAGGCGGCGGAGCACGCCCGGCGGACGGGCATGTTCGGCGTGCGCACCGGCTCGGTCGAGGTGGACGGCGTGGCGGTGCTCGCGCGGATGAGGGCCGAGCGCGACCGTTTCGTCGCGTCGGCGATGGAGGGCTGGTTCGCAATCCCGGAAGCTCAGCGGATCGACGGCGCGGCGCGGTTCGTCGGGCCGACGGCACTGGAGGTCGAGGGCGGCCCGCGCATCGAGGCGGGCGCGGTGGTGATCGCGACGGGCGGGCGGCCCGCCGTGCCGCCCGTGCTCGATCCCGTGCGCTCGCTGGTGCGCACCTACGAGGACCTGTTCGAGATCCCCACCCTGCCCCGCCGCGTCGCGGTGCTCGGCGCGGGGCCGCTGGGGCTGGAGCAGGCGCAGGCGTTCCGCTGGCTGGGCGCGGAGGTGACGGTCATCGACGACGGGGCGACCGTCGCCAAGCTGGAGGACCCGGACGTGGCCCGGGTCGCACGCGACATCTTCGCCGGCATGGTCGACCTGCGGCTCGAGCAGGAACTGGAGGCGGCGAAGATGGCCGAGGGCGCGGCGCGGCTGCGCTGGGCGGGCGGCGAAGGAACGTTCGACCTCGTGATCTCCGCCAGCGGCATCCGGCCGGAGTTGAAGCCGCTGAACCTCGAAGCGGCGGGGCTGAAGCTGGACGAGCACGGCACGCCCGAGTTCGACCCCGTCACGCGGCGCTGCGGTGACAGCGCGGTGTTCATGGCGGGCGACGCGGCCGCCGACCGGCCCGTGCTGCACGAGGCGTCGCGCACGGGCGAGAGCGCGGGCGCGGTGGCGGTGGGCGGAGCTCCGCTCGCGCGGCTGCCCGAGCTGGCGATGACGTTCACCGAGCCGGAGGTGGTGCTGGTCGGCTGCGGCTACGGGGCGTTACCCGAGGGGCATCGGATCGGCCGGGCTGATTTCGGCGACAACGGCCGCGTCACGATCGACGGCGGGCGCGACGCGGGCGGGCTCCTCAGCGTCTATGCCGACCGCGAAGGCAGGCTGCTCGGCGGCGCGATCGTCGGGCCGGGCGCGGAGCATGTCGGGCACCTACTCTGCCTCGCGGTGGCACAGGGCATGAGCGCGGGACGGCTGGCGGACCAGGCCTTCTACCACCCCTGCGTCGAAGAGGTGCTGCGCGCGGCGTGCCGCGATCTGCTGGCGGGAAACTGAAAGGCCGCCCGGAACAGGTCCGGGCGGCCCCTCCGACGGTTCCGCACGAGGGAAGCGGACCGCCGGCGCGCGGCCGGGAGCGGGGAGGAGTCCAGCCGCGCGAAACGCTCAGGCGATCGACGCCTGCGGCATGATGGCCAACACCGTGACGGCGAAGCTGATGATGCCGATGAGATAGGGATTGGGCTGCTTCTTCATCGTGGGTGACCTTGGAAAAGCGTTGAGCGCGCTATCCACCCTCAGGCTTCTCCGGTCAGCCGTTTCGCGACGGGATGGAGACGAAGCGACGAAGCGGATGACGAGTACCTGATTCGCTTAGCGCCGCCCTGGAGCCCTCTTCATCCCCGTCATGCTGAACTTGTTTCAGCATCCAGGGCTGTGCGAACGACTCAGCCTTGGTCGCGCGTACCACGCTGGATCCTGAAACAAGTTCAGGATGACGGCTGAGATAGGATCACCTGGCCGAACTAACGCCTCAACCGCTGCCGGACTTCGTCGGCGTGGATAGGGCCCACCCGCACCGCCGTCCCCGATTGCAGCACCAGCGTCGTGTGCCGCCCCACTTGGGCGACCTCCCTCACCGCCGCCGGCCGCACGAAGGCGGAGCGGTGGACGCGCATCATGCGCTCGGGGTCGAGCGTCTCGGCGAGCGCGGCCATGGTGACGCGGATCATGTGGCTGCGCTCACCCGTGTGGAGCAGCGCATAGTCCTTGGCGGCCTCGATCCACTCGATCGTGTCGACGGGGACGCGGATCTGGCCGCGGCTCGTCTGCACCCAAAAAGCGTCGTGATAGCCGTTCGCCGGCGCGGGCTTCGCCTCCGGTTCCGGCGCGGGAGCGGCGGCCGCGGGCTCAGCCACGCGGCGCGCGACCGAGCGGACGCGGGCGAGGAGCTCGCGCGGCTCGAACGGCTTCATCATGTAATCGTCCGCGCCCAGCTCCAGGCCGACGACGCGGTCGACCAGGTCGCGCCGCGCGGTCAGCATGATGATGCCGATCCGGGGGCCGTAGGAGGCGCGCAGGCGGCGCGCGATCGAGAAGCCGTCCTCGCCCGGCATGGTGACGTCGAGCACCGCGACCTGCGGCACGCGCGCGGAGAGCAGCCGGTCGAGCGCGGGGCCGCCGTCGGCTTCCTCCACCTCCACGCCCTGGTCGCGCAAGTAAGCGGCGACCGGCTCGCGCAGGTCTTCCTCGTCGTCCACCATGACGATGTGCGGTGCGGACATGACGCCCTGGTCCTCCCCTGTTCGGAACCGTTTAGCAGCTGGGCCGGAGCCCGGCGAGATGCCGTGCGCGGCTTCGTCGCAGCTTCGTCGCGGAGCATGCGCGGGCGGGACCGCCCTCGCGCATGCTCGCGCCCAATGGCAACGACCACGACAGAGTCGCCCTTCGAGAGGAGCTTGGACGACATCACGCTGGCCATCGGCTGTTCGGCGGCGATCGGCCGCGACCGGTTAGGCGAGGAGCTGGTCGCCTTCGGGCGACGACGACCCGACGTGCTGGTCGGCGTGCACGAGATGGGGCGCGCGGGCCTGCTCGCTGGCTTGCGGTCGGGCGAGATCGCGCTGGGGCTGCTGCCGGGCGAGCCCGATCCGGGCTTCCGCTCGGTCCGGCTCTGGGAGGACCGGGCGCTGCTCGCCCTGCCGCGCGGGCACGCGCTCGCCGCCGAGGCGTACGTCGCGCCGGACGCTGCGCGCGACCTCCTGTTCCTGGCGTCGCGCCGCTCGGCGGGCGCGGAGGTGCACCGCTTCCTGTCGCGGCGCGTCTTCGGCGAGGGCGCCTGCCCCACCAGCGACATGCGCGACTGCGGCTTGGGACGTATCCTGGCGATGGTCGCCGACGGCGGGGGCGCGGCGCTGCTCTGCGAGAGTCATGACTACCCCGCGCTCGGGCAGGTCGCGCTCCTCCCCTTCGCGCATCCCGCCGCCCGCTTCGGCGTCTATGCGCACTGGCTGGAGGAGCGGGAGGACGCGGCGCTGAGCGCGCTGCTGGGCGTGCTGACGCCCGCCTATTAGGGAAATCATTCAGACATAATTCAGGTGGAAGCGGCGACCGCGCCGTCCGGCTAACGCGCCGCCGATGACGGAAGCGGCGCAGGGCTGTAACGGGTTTGCAAGAAGGGTCCGCATGACGCATGGGCGTCCTCGCCCGGCGCTCGCCGGCGCGGTTCAGGAGAATGGGGTGACGCGGTCGATCGGTGGTGCGGGCAGTCTCCTGCGCGCGGGCTGCGCGGTTCTGGCGTTGACGCTCGCCGCCTGCGGAAGCGGCGAAGGCGCCGCGAAAGGTCAGGGCGGACAGAAAGGCGGCGGTCCGGGCGGTCCGGGAGGGCAGCCGCCGCAGGTCGGCTTCATCACCGTGCAGCCGACCGACGCCGCGCTCGTCACCGTGCTCCCCGGCCGCACCGTCGCGTTTCAGAGTTCGGAGGTCCGCCCGCAGGTGTCGGGCGTGATCCAGCGCCGCTTCTTCGAAGAAGGGTCGATCGTCCGTCAGGGACAGCCGCTCTATCAAATCGATCCCTCGCTCTACCGCGCCGCGGTGAACCAGGCCGCCGCCAACGTCACCGCCTCGCAGGCCGCCGCCCAGGCGGCGCAGGTGCGCGCCGGACGCCTGGCACCGCTCGCGGAGATCGAAGCGGTGTCGCGCCAGGAATATACGGACGCCGCCGCCACCGCGCGCCAGTCGGCCGCCACCGTGCAGCAGAACCGCGCCGCGCTGGAGACGGCGCGCATCAACCTGCGCTTCACCACCGTGCCCGCCCCCATCAGCGGACGGATCGGCCGGTCGCTGTTCACCGTCGGCGCGCTGGTGACGACCAGCCAGGCGGACCCGCTCGCCACGATCCAGCAGCTCGACCCGATCTTCGTCGACATCCAGCGCTCGGCCGCCGACCTGCTCAGCCTGCGACGGTCCCTGGCGCAGGGCGGCGTCGTGCCCGCCAGCGCGCAGATGCGCCTCCAGCTGGAGGACGGCAGCGACTACGGGTACGCCGGCACCGTCCAGTTCTCGGAGGTGGTCGTCGACCAGTCCACGGGCACCGTCACGATCCGCGCGCGTTTCCCGAACCCGCAGGGGCTGCTGCTGCCCGGCATGTTCGTTCGCGCGAGCTTCGCGCAGGCGATCAACCAGCGCGCCTTCCTGGTGCCGCAGTCCGCTGTCACCCGCGACCCGCAGGGCCGCGCCCGGCTGTTCATCGTCGGCCCGGGCAACCGTGCCGTGCAGCGCGACGTCGTCGCCGAGCGTACGCAGGGCGAGTACTGGGTCGTGACGCAGGGCCTGAACCCCGGCGACCGGGTGATCACGCAAGGGTTGCTGCCGACGCTGCGCCCCAACGCGCCCGTCCGCCCCGTGCCCGCCACCGCGCCGCAGCAGGTCCGCCCGCCCTCGCCCGAGCAGCTGGAAAAGATGCAACAGTCGAAGAAGGGCGGGTAGCCGAGCAGTGTCCCGCATCTTTATCGAACGGCCCATCTTCGCTTGGGTGCTCGCCATCATCGTCATGCTGGCGGGCGTGGGCGCGATCTTCGGCCTGCCGATCGCGCAATATCCGGACGTGGCCCCGCCTCAGGTGACGATCCGCGCCAATTATCCCGGCGCGAACGCGGAGACGATCCAGAACTCGGTGACGCAGGTCGTCGAGCAGTCGCTGACGGGCATCGACGGCCTGCTCTATTTCCAGTCGCAGTCGAGCTCGCGCGGGCAGGTCTCGATCACCGCGACGTTCGACAAGGGCGTCGACCCCGACATCGCGCAGGTGCAGGTCCAGAACCAGGTGCAGCAGGCCATCCCCCGCCTGCCCGCCCAGGTGCAGCAGCAGGGCCTGGTCGTCCGCAAGTCCAACCCGGACTTCC
Organism: Sphingomonas lenta; assembly: GCF_002288825.1. Taxonomy (GTDB): domain Bacteria; phylum Pseudomonadota; class Alphaproteobacteria; order Sphingomonadales; family Sphingomonadaceae; genus Sphingomonas; species Sphingomonas lenta. The sequence continues at coordinate 150,381 of NZ_NSLI01000005.1, read as the reverse complement.
TGATGATCGTCGGCGTCTATGACGAGACGGACCGGCTCACCAACCGCGACGTGTCCGACTATCTCGTCTCCACGCTGCAGGACCCGCTCGCGCGCACGCCGGGCGTGGGCGACACCAACGTGTTCGGATCGCAATACGCCATGCGCATCTGGCTGGAGCCGGAGAAGCTGCAGAGCTTCCAGCTCGTGCCCCAGGACGTGACGGCGGCCATCCAGGCGCAGAATACGGAGGTCGCGGCCGGCGAGCTGGGCGGCCAGCCCCAGCCCACGACCAACCTCCTGAACGCGCAGGTCACCGCCCAGTCGCGGCTCCAGACGCCGCAGCAGTTCCGCGACATCATCCTGAAGACGTTGCCCAACGGCGCCACCGTCCGCATATCGGACGTGGGCTGGGTGGAGCTGGGCGCGGAGAGCTACGCGGCGCTGTCGCGCGTGAATCGCCACCCCGGCGCGGGCATCGCCATCCTCCTGGCGCCCGGCGCGGACGCGCTGGCGACCGCGCAGCTCGTCAAGCAGCAGATCGAGGCGGCGGCCGAGAACTTCCCGCCGGGCCTGAAGTTCGGTTACGCCAACGACTCCACCGACTTCATCCGCCTGTCGATCGAGGAGGTGGTGAAGACGCTGATTGAGGCGATCATCCTGGTCGTCGTCGTCATGTTCGTCTTTCTGCAGAGCTGGCGCGCGACGCTGATCCCGACGATCGCGGTGCCCGTGGTGCTGCTCGGCACCTTTGCCGTGTTCTACGCGCTGGGATTGTCGATCAACACGCTGACCCTGTTCGGCCTTGTGCTCTCGATCGGTCTGCTCGTCGACGACGCGATCGTGGTCGTCGAGAACGTCGAGCGTCTGCTCGAGGAGAATCCCGGCATGACCCCCAAGGAGGCGACGATTCGGTCGATGGACGAGATCAGCGTCGCGCTGATCGCCGTCGCGATCGCGCTCTCGACGGTGTTCATACCCATGGCCTTCTTCGGCGGCTCGACGGGCGTCATCTATCGCCAGTTCTCCGTCACGATCATCGCAGGCATGATCCTGTCGGTGCTGGTGGCGCTGATCCTCTCGCCCGCGCTCACCTCCAACTTCCTGAAGCGTCGGGAAGAGGAGCAGGCCGACGGCGAGAAGACCCGCGGCTGGTTCGCCCGCCGGCTGCCGCGCGTGGCGAGGTTCGTTGGACGCCTGCGCGACGGGTTCAACAACGGCTTCCGGCGCTTGACCGACTGGTACCTGCGGGTCACGCGGAAGGTGATCGAGCGCAAGTGGCTGTCGATGGGCGCTTACGTCGCGACCTGCGCGCTGCTGGCCGTGCTTTTCCTGCGCCTGCCCACCGGCTTCCTGCCGACCGAGGACCAAGGCGGCGCGATCGTCCAGTTCCAGCTGCCGCCGGGCGCGACGCAGGGCCGGACGACGGAAGTGCAGCGCCGCATCGAAGAGTATTTCGCCCGCAACGAGGGGCAGAATCTCCGCACCATGTTCACCGTCGCGGGTGGCGGCGGTGGCGGAACGAGCGGCCAGAACACCGGCCAGGCCTACCTCAACTTCGTCGACTGGGCGCAGCGCGAGGGGGAAGGCCAGGACGCCGAGTCGATCGTCGCCCGCGCCTCCGCCGCCTTCCAGGGCTTCCGCGACGCGCAGGTGTTCGCGCTGGTGCCGCCGGCGATCCGCGGTCTCGGCCAAGCGAACGGCTTCAGCATCCAGCTCCAGAACACGGGCGGGCTCAGCCGCCAGCGGTTCAGGGAAGCCGCCGACCAGCTGCTCGCCGCGGCGCGTGCCGACCCGCTGCTCGCCTCCGTCCGCCAGACCGAGCTGCCCGACGTCGCCACGCTGCAGGTCAACGCCGACCAGCAGAAGCTGACGGCGCTGGGCCTGACGCAGCAGGGCGTGAACGGCGCGCTGTCGATCGCCTGGGGCGGGCAGTATGTGAACGACTTCGTCGACCGCGGCCGCGTGAAGCGCGTCTATGTCCAGGGCGACGCCGAGTATCGCGACCAGCCGGAGGATCTGAACCAGTGGTTCGTGCGCGGAGCGAACGGCCAGATGGTCCCCTTCTCGTCCTTCGCCACCACCGGCTGGAGCCAGGCGCCGACCACCTTGTCGCGCTTCAACGGCATCCCCTCCTTCGAATTCCAGGGTTCGGCCGCGCCCGGCCGCAGCTCGGGCGAGGCGCTGGAGCGCATGCGCGAACTGGCGGCGGAGATCCCGGGCACCAGCGTCGAGCTGTCGGGCCTCTCCTATCAAGAGGAGCTTTCCTCGGGCCAGGCGCCGCTCCTCTACGCGCTGTCGCTGCTGGTCGTCTTCCTCTGCCTCGCCGCTCTGTTCGAGAGCTGGTCCATTCCGGTCGCGGTGATGCTCACGATTCCGCTGGGCCTGGTGGGCGCGGTCGCGTTCGTGACGCTGCGCGGGCTCATCAACGACGTGTACCTGCAGATCGGCCTGCTCACGACCATGGGCTTGGCGGCCAAGAACGCCATCCTGATGATCGAGTTCGCCGAGCAGGAGGAGAAGGGCGGCGCGCGCGTGATCGACGCCGCGCTGGAGGCCGCGCGCCTGCGCTTCCGGCCGATCCTGATGACCAGCATCGCGTGCATCATCGGCGTGCTGCCGCTCGCCATCTCGACGGGCGCGGGCGCGAACAGCCGTATCGCGATCGGCACCTCGGTGATCGGCGGCATGCTGACCGCGACGGTGCTGGCCGTGTTCTACATCCCCTTCTTCTTCGTCCTGGTCCGCCGCGGCGCACGCGACGGGCTGGCGAAGCTCAGGGGCGAGCCGACGGGGCATCGCCCACGCGACGGCAAGGAACCGGAGGCGGAGCCGGCGTGATGCGCAAGGTCATCCTGCTCGCCGCGGCAGCGGCGCTCGCCGGTTGCTCGATGGACCCGAAGCTGGTCCGGCCCGACCTGCCCGTCCCGCCCTCCTGGCCGGTAGGCGATGCGTATCTGCGCCAGTCGGAGGCGTCACTGCCGGCGATCACCTATCGCGACATCTTCCGCGATCCGCGGCTCCAGCAGGTCATCGCGCAGGGGCTCGCCAACAACCGCGACCTGCGGATCGCCGTCGCCAACATCCGCTCCGCGCGCGAGCTCTACCGCATCCAGCGCGCTGAGCGGTTCCCGCAGGTCGATCTGACCGGCCGTTACCAGCGTGCGCAGGGTGTCGCGGGCGGCTTCACGGGCAACAACAGCGGCACGACCACGGGCGGCACGACCGGAGGAACGGGCACCGGGACAGGTACGGGCACCGGCACCGGAGGGACCGGCACCGGTTCGGGCGGCACCGGAACCGGCACGACCACCAGCAGCTCCAGCGGCGGCCGCGCGACCGACTTTTTCCAGACGCAGCTCGGCTTCACCCAGTTCGAGATCGACCTGTTCGGCCGCGTCGCCTCGCTCACCCGCGCGGCGCAGCAACGCTATTTCGCGCAAGAAGCCGCCGCACGCGCGACGCGGTTGATCCTGGTCGGCGACATCGCGGAAGCGTGGCTGACCTACGCCGCCGACCGATCGCTGCTCCGCGTCGCCGAGGAGACCGCGCGCGCGGCGCAGGCGAGCGTGCGCCTCACGCGCGCGCGGCTGGAGGGCGGCATCGCGCCGCGGTCCGACCTGACCCAGGCGCAGCAGATCCTGGCGACCGCCGAGGCCTCGCTCGCGAACCAGCGCGCGTTGGTCGCGCAGGACGCGAACGCGCTACAGCTGCTCGTGGGGGCGCCCGTCGATGAGGCGCTGCTCCCCGCCACGATCGATGAGGCGTCGCAGACGCTGGCGGCGCTTCCCGCCGGGCTCGACAGCCGCATCCTGCTTCGCCGCCCGGACGTGGTGCAGGCGGAGTACGAGCTGCGCGCGGTCAACGCCGAGATCGGCGCGGCGCGCGCGGCCCTGTTCCCGCGCATCTCGCTGACGAGCGTACTCGGCTTCGCGAGCAATGCGCTCTCCAGCCTCTTCTCGGGCGACACCTTCACTTACTCCGTTTCGCCGCAGGCCACCTATTCGATCTTTCAGGCCGGCGCGGCGCGGGCGAACGTGCGGCTCAGCCAGGCGCAGCGCGACGCCGCGCTCGCCACGTACGAGCGCGCGATCCAGATCGCCTTTCGCGAGGTGTCGGACGCGCTCGCGCGGCAGGGCACGATCGGCGAGCAGCTGCGCGCCAGCCGCCAGCTCGTCGCCGCCACCAACGAGACGCTGCGGCTCAACGAGGCGCGTTATCGCGGCGGCATCGATACGTTCCTAACGCTGCTCGACGCGCAGCGCTCCTTCCTGCAGGCGCAGCAGACGCTGGTGCAGGCGCAGTTGCTGGCGGGCACCAACCGCGTCGCGCTATACCGCTCGCTCGGCGGCGACGCGACCCTGGAGACGACGGCGTCGGGTCCCGTCCCCGTCACGCCTTCCGGCGGACCCCGCATCGACGAACCGCTCCCCGAGATCCCGCCCGCGCCGGAGGCCCGCGAGCGTCGCCCTTGACGCCCTCCCCCGCCCGCGCGACGATGCGGGGATGAGCAGCACGCCGCCCGACTATGCCGCGTTCTTCCGTTCCATGCTGGGCGAGTGGGAGAAGGCCACCAACTCGATGGGCGGCCAGACGCTGAAATCCGAAGAGTTCGTGCGCATGCTGGGCGGCGCGACGGCCGCGACGAGCCACGCGCAGGAAGCGTTCCGCGGCGTGATGGAACGCGCGCTCGCCGCCGCCAACATGCCGAGCCGCGCGGAGATCGAGGACATCTCCGCCCGGCTCGCGCGCATCGAGGGTGCGCTGTTCCGGATGGAGGCGAAGCTGGCGGAGCTCGCGCCCGCCGCGACGGAGAAGCCCGCGCCCGCCGGACCTACCCGCAACCGCAAGCCGCCGGAGACGCCCGAGGGGTGAACGCACCCGCCCCCGACCCATTCCTCGCCGCGCAGGCCGAGTTCGAACGCGCGCTCCGGCGCAACATCAAAGGGCTGGAGTATCTCGCCTCCCCCGCACCCGTGCTCGGAGCGTCCGCGAAGGACGTGCTCGTCGAGCGCGGCACGATGCGGCTCTACCGCTATCGGCCGCGCGTCGACGACGTGTACCGCGTGCCGCTGCTGCTCGTCATGGCGACGACCAACCGCGGCTACATCTTCGACATGGTGCCGGGTCAAAGCCTGGTTGAATACCTTCTCGATCACGGCTTCGACGTGTTCATGCTCGATTGGGCCCCGCCCCGCGCCGACGAGCGGCGGCTGACGTTGGAGAGCTACGTGCTCGACTTCCTGCCGAGCGCCGTCGCGCGGGTGCAGGAGGAGACCGGCGAGCCGGACGTCTCGGTCGTCGGCTACTGCTTCGGCGGCGTGCTGTCGCTGCTCTGGGCGGCGCTGGAGGGGAACGGCCCGCTCGCCAACCTAGTCACCTTCACCACGCCCGTCGATTTCAGCCGGATGGAGATGTTCCAGGCCTGGGCCGACCGGCGCTTCTTCGACGTGGACCGGCTGGTGGACACGTTCGGCAACTGCCCGGGCGACTATCTCTACACCGCGTTCGACATGCTCCGCCCCGGCACGCGCGCGGTGACCGGGGCGAGGCTCTACGACCAACTCCACGATGACGAGTTCGTGAAATCCTTCCGCATGTTCGACCGCTGGGCGAGCGACATCCTGCCGCTCGCGGGCGAGTATTTCCGGCAGACGACCAAGCTGCTCATGTGGGAGAACCGGCTGCTCGCCGGCACGCTGGAGGTGGGCGGGCGGCGCGTCGACCTCCGGCGCATCACCGCCCCCTTCCTCCACGTCGCGGCGCAGCACGACCATATCGTGCCGACCGAAGCCTCCGCGCCGCTCATCGGCATGATCGGCTCGGCGGACAAGGAGGAAGTCGTCCTGAAAGGCGGCCATGTCAGCCTCGTCGCCGGCGGCAACGCGGTGAAGCGGCTCTGGCCCAAGCTCGTCCACTGGTTGGGGGTGCGTTCGACATGAGCCATATAATCCGCCGCTTCGAACCCGACGACGCCGAGCGGATGCGGAGCTTCGCCGCCGGATTGCCCGAGCACGACCTCCTGTTCCTCGGCCGCGACCTCAAGCATCCGCGCGTGATCGAGGCGTGGCTGCGCGCGATCAGGGAGGGCTGGATCGACAGCCTCGTCGCGGAGGATGGGGGCGAGCTCGTCGGCACCGCCGCGCTGGTGCGCGATCCACTGGGGTGGAGCCCGCATGTCGGCGAAGTGCGCCTGCTCGTCTCCGCGGAGCGGCGCGGACACGGGCTCGGCCGCGACCTCCTCGAGGCGGTGTTCGCGATCGCGGCGGAGCGCGGGCTTGCCAAGCTCGTCGCCCACATGACGCCCGACCAGACGGGCGCGGTGCAGCTGTTCGAGAGCCTGGGCTTCCGAGGAGAGGCGCTCCTGCGCGAGCATGTGCAGGACCGCGGCGGGACGCGGCACGACCTCGCGATCCTGTCGTTCGACGCCGCGCGGGTGTTTGCCCGGCACCATGCATTCGGCGTGAAATGAACCATATAGCCGTCCGGGGGTTGATGACGGCACCTCGCAGGAGAAACACATGGCATCCGCCATTCCCACGGGAGGCGCCACCCGGCCGCCTTCCGCGCTACTCGCTTTGACCGAACTCCCCCGCGCGCTCGCGGAGTGGGGGTCGTTTTCGGTCGCCGCCGGCCCGCTTCTGGCGACGGCGCCGCGGGGCGACGGACATCCCGTGCTCGTGCTGCCGGGCTTCATGACGACCGACGCGTCCACCGCCGTGCTCCGCCGCTTCCTGCGCCAGCTCGGCTATGACGCGTGCGAGTGGGGTCTGGGCCGCAACCTCGGCCCCCGCGCGGTCGGCCGCGAGGGCGAGAAGCTGGTCGCCAAGATCCGCGAGATCCACGAGCGCACCGGCCAGAAGGTGAGCCTGGTCGGCTGGAGCCTGGGCGGCGTGCTCGCCCGCATGGCCGCGCGCCGCGCGCCGGACGCGGTGCGCCAGATCATCACGCTGGGCTCCCCCTTCGCGGGCACGCCCAAGGCGACCACCGTGTGGCGGCTCTATGAGCTGATGAGCGGCGACCGGGTCGACGACCGCTACACGCGGGGCATGATCGAGGAGGGCCGTTCGCCCCCGCCCGTGCCGTCCACCGCCATCTACAGCAAGGAGGACGGCGTCGTCGCCTGGCAGAACTGCCGCGAGCCCCAGTGCGGCACGACCGACAATATCGAGGTGTACGGCAGCCATTGCGGTCTGGGCGTCAACCCGGCCGCGCTCTACGCGGTCGCCGACCGGCTAGCGCAGCCGGAGGACGGCTGGGCCCCGTTCAAGCGCGAGGGCTTGAGGAGCTGGGTCTACCCCCGGGCCGGGCACGCCTGACCCAATTTTGCCCTCTCCCGCTTTCGTGGGAGAGGGACAGCTGCGAAGCAGCAGAGTGAGGGCACCCTCTTACGTCAGAACGGGCCCTCACCTGACCTCGCTGCGCTCGGCCACCCTCTCCCGCGAAAGCGGGAGAGGGAAGAGGTCGGTCATCCCTGGCCTGAGCCGCCCTGGCCGCGCATCGTGCCGACGGCGTCGCGGCCGAACTGCATGATCAGCTCGCCGATCTCGCGCGCCTGGGTCATCGAGCGCGTGCCCTGTTCGCGCAGATAGTCGCCCTGGATGCGCATGACCTCCGACAGGTCCTTGGCCTGGGCGGCGCGGCGCATCGCCTCGAAGGCCTGGTGGGCGTTGGTCTCCGCTTGATCGATCATCTTCAAGCCGATCTGCGCGTTGTTCTCGGCGATCTTCTGCCCGCCGGCACGCATAGCCTCGCCGGCGCGCGCCATGCCCTCGCGCATCCGGTCGGTGGTCCCCTGCGCGGCGCCCGCTGCCTCGCGGGCGGTGGCGTCGGCTTGGGATGCGGCGTTGTCGTCCTGGGCCATGGTGCTTCTCCTCTATCGAGCGGCCGGTTCGGCCTCACCCACGTTAACCGGCAGCGCCGCGCTTGGTTTCGCGCCAAGGTTCGTCGACGCGGCCTGCATCTCGGCGAACGTCTCGCGGAGCGCGTCGGCATAGGCCGCAGGGTCGGGCATCATGTCGCGGTCGGAGGTGAAGGATATCGCGATCGTCTGGCCGTAGCTGTAGATGGTGTTGATCAGCCCCATGCCGTCGAAGATCGGCCCCGTCCCGTACATCGCCACCATGCGCGCGCCCGAGAAGTAGAGCGGCACGCGGGAGCCCGGCACGTTGGTGACGACGCAGTTGAACACCGGCGAGTGCGCGTTTGCCGCGCCCACGCGGGTGTATAGGCGCGCGCCCAGCCCCGCGAGTGCGGAGGGCATCAGCTTGGAATAGTCGGACAGGTTCTTGGCGCCGACCGCGTTGGTCATCGCCTTCGAATTGATCGCCTCCTCATGGACGTAGCGCAGCCGCTCGATCGGGTCCTCGACCGTGGTGCCCAGCCCCACCACCATCGCGGAGACGAGGTTGCCGAGCGCGCCCTTGTCGCCGTCGCCGCGGACCGAGATCGGGGCCATGGCGGTCAAGGTGTCGCGCGGCAGCTCGCCCTTGCTCAGGAGGTACTTGCGCAGCGCGCCGCCGACGACGGCGAGGATCACGTCGTTGACGGTCGCGTCGGGCACAGCCTCCTTCACCGCGCGGATGTCGGCGAGCTTGAACGGGACGGCGTCCCAGACGCGGTGCGCCGAGACCTTGCCGTTGAAGCGCGTGCGCGGCGCGGGGCGGGCGTTGCGGATCGACACGTCGCCCTTGCCGACCTGGCTGCCGAGCCGCGCCATGCCGGGCAGCGACCGCCCGATCGTCTCCATGACGCGCGCGGGCTGGGCGAGCGAGTTGAAGTAGGAGCGCACGAGCAGGTCGGCGACGTGCGGCATGTTCTCCGGCCGCCACGTGTCGGGCTCGCCCTCGCGCGGGGCCATGTTGGGGTCGAGGTCGTGGATCGCCGCCGACATCTCGACGCCCGACATGCCGTCGATGGCGGCGTGGTGGACCTTGGAGACGAGCGCGAAGCAGCCGGGCGGCAGGCCTTCGACATTGTCGAGGCCTTCGACGATCGTGAACTCCCAGAGCGGCTTGGTCATGTCCAAGGGCCGCGAGTGAAGGCGCGCCACCTGGATGCAGAGCTGTCGCCAGTCGCCGGGCTTGGGGAGCGCGATGTGCCGGACGTGGAACTCGATGTCGAACTCGGGGTCCTCGATCCAGTAGGGATGGTCGAGGTCGAAGGGCACGCGGACGAGGCGCTGGCGGAAGCTGCGCGCGCCGGAGAGGCGCGACTGGATGAACTGGAGGATGTCCTTGAACCGGACGAAGCCGCCGGGCGCGGTGGAGGGGTCGTAGATGCCGACGGAGCCGATGTGCATCGGCGTGTGCGGGGTTTCCAGATAGACGAACGACGCGTCCATCGCGCTCAGTTGCTGCATCGGCCCTCTCCTATGCTGGCTCTTATCGATCTGGGTTAAACGTTGGACGCGGCTCGGTTCTCCCGCAAGGGTCCTGACTCGCCTCCGCGTGTATCGGACCAGCCACCTTCTTCGTCACCCCGGACTTGTTCCGGGGTCCATCGCCGTCCAGGCGATCCGTCCGCGAGCGAGGGGACGGACCGTCGCGCATACCCGGTCGACCGTAGCGCGCGCACCACGATGGACCCCGGAACAAGTCCGGGGTGACGGGAGGGGCTTGGCGCCGTCCGCGCGCTCCTGATCGCGCACCTCGGAAGTTCAGGAAGTTCGCGCTACGTCGTCGACGTAGTCGTCCTCGGACGAGCCCAGGCCGGTATGCCGGCGGAGCGTCTGGAGATAGGCCTCGAAGCTCGCCTGGCGCGCCGCCGCGTCCTGGCGCTGGCGCTCCTCGTCCATCGCCTCCCGTTCGGCGGGGTCGGCGGCGAGGTACACGCGTCTGAGCGGCGGGCGCTCGCGGCGGGGGCGGCCCGCTTCGTCGGCCAGATTGTCCTCGGCCAAGTTGAGGATCGCCCGCTGGAGCATCAGCGCCACGCCATCGGGATGCTCGCGCTTTGCCATCAGGCCGTCGCGCCACTTGCCGTAGCGCTCGGGCGCGCGGGCGCGCAGGATGAACATGGCGAGCTGCTCGTCGTAGCGGCGGCGCTCGCCGATCTGCTCGCCTTGGTAGAAGACGGGCACGGCGACGCCGTGGAGCGCGCGGCCCAGCATCGCGTCCTCGAGCCGCCCGACGCCGTAGTCCAGCGCCGCGTCCCAGGCCTGGCGGAAGCTGCCGGCGTCGGCGCGGGCGCGGAGCGTGTAGGCGGAGCGCGGCGACATGCCCACCGCGGCGCCCGCCTCCTCGACGTTGGCGCACTCGGCGAGCGTCCGGATGAACGCCTCCTGCCGCGCGGGCGTCCAGCCGTCGTGGCGCGGGCGTAAGGTTACGGGGGTGAAGGGGGTCGCGGAGCCGGTGGTGACCGGGCTGCGGGCGGGCTGCCGGTGCTGCCGGCGTCTGCGCTGCTTGCTCATCCGACAGGGTAGGCCATGAGTCGGGGGTTGTAGGACAGCCGTTTTTTACCCCGTAGTACGCAGCCAGTTTTCCGTCCTTAGACCGTCGACGCGGTCGAACTCGCGCAGGTTGTCGGTTACAAGCATCGCGTCGAGCGATAGCGCATGGGCGGCAATCAGCATGTCGTTGCCGCCGATGACTTGGCCCTTGCGCTCCAGAGCAGCACGGAGCGCGCCGTAGCGGCGATCGGCATCGTCGCCGAACGGCAGGACGGGCAGTGCGCGCAGAACCTGCTCCAGTTGGGATCTCAGCCGCGCGGAGCCGGAGCGTTCGGCACCGTACCAAAGCTCGGCAGCGCAGACGATGCTGGTGGCGACCCCATCCGCCGGAGCTCGCGCAACGCGCTGGGCGAGCTTGCCATGAGGGTCGCGGACGAGGGCCGACACGATCATCGTGTCGAGCAGGTACATATGACCGGTCAGAAGTTAACGGGACCGGGCGCTGGATCGTCGATCGGTCCGAAGTCCTCGTCCAGCGTCTCAAGCCCGGCGAGGACCTCGGCAAGCGGGCGCACCAGCGCCGACTCGATAATGATGCGGTGTCCTTCCTTACGCATCACGACCTCGTTCCCGGGCAGCTCGAACTCGCGCGGGATGCGGACCGCTTGGCTACGACCGTTGCGGAACAGGCGGACGTGACGCTCATAACCCACGGCATAGGCCATAACATAGGCCCAGCCTGCAGGCTAGCTACTTCCCGAAGCCGAATACGTCCTGGTGGAAGCGGCCGTCCTCGATCAGCGCATTGAGCCATTCCGAGCCTTGCGCGTGCTCGCCGCCGGCCTGGTTCATCCAGATGCGGATCAGCGTGTCGCGGACGGCGGGGGCCATGAACTTGCCGTCGCCGCAAAGGTAAAGGTGCGCGCCCTGCTCCAGCGCGGCCCACACCTGGGCCTGCTCGGCCCAGAGCGCGTCTTGGACGTAGCGCCACGGGTGCGAGGGGACGGCGGAGACGGCTAAGTACAAATCGGCCAGGCCCCGGTCGCGCCAGCGCTCCATCTCGGCGCGGCAGATCCAGTCATGGTCGGGGTGGCGGCAGCCGAAGAAGAGGAGGTTGCGGCCGACTGATGCGCCCCCGTCCGCCTGCGCCTCACGTTCCTGGAGGAAACCCCTGAGCGGGGCGAAGCCGGTGCCGGGACCGATCAATATGGTCGCCGTCGCCGGGTCGGCGGGCGGAGCGAAGGGCGGGTTGGGGCGGCGGACATAGCCGAATACGTGGTCGCCCGGCCGCTTGCCCGCCATGTAGCCGCTCGCGAAGCCGCGATGCTCGCCCAGGCCCGACCAGGCGGGGGCGGCGATGGTGCCGACGATGAGGTCGATCGCATCGGGGCGCGCGAGCGGGCTGGAGGCGATGGAGTAGAAGCGTGGGGAAATGGGCGCGCAGAGCTCGACAAAGGCGTCGAGGGGGAGCTCGATCGCGCCGTGGCGGTCGAGCAGGTCTAGGAGCGTCAGGCGCTTGGCCGTGACCTCGGCGTCGTAATCGGCGGCGAGGCGTTCCAGCTCGGCGCGCGTATGCGGGCAGCGCGTGTGCTGGGCGGCCGCGTCGAGCGCGCGGCGGGGGAGCGTGTCCGACAGTTCGACGAAGTCGGTGAGGAGCTGGCGCACGGTGACCGTCTGGCCGAGGGGCAGGTGCTTGAAGCGGCCTCCCCGGCCGTCGACGCGGAGCTGCGCGGCGCCGTCGAGGCCGAGGCGGGCGAGCGCGCGCTCGACGAGCTCGGGGCGGTTGCTGGCGTAGACGGCGACGTGGTCACCGGTGTGGTAGCTCTGGCCTTCGGGCAGGCGCACGGTGATGAGGCGCGTGGAGGGCCTGGGCGGCTCGGTCGCGAAGTCCCACAGGTCCGGCGTCGCGGGGGTGACGAGCTCCTCGTTGGCGACGATCTCGAGGCGCTGCGCGTGCTCGGGGAGCGCCTGCTGGCGCGCGTCGCCGAGGTCGACGGGGCGGAGCGTCAGCGAGGATGCGGCGTCGCTGGGTTCGGCGGTGGCGCCGAGCGCACGCCACAGGTCGCAGACGAACGCGGCGACCGCGCCGTCGAAGTTGCCCTGCCCGTCCGCCTCCGCGCGCGCGACGAGCCGGGTCGCGCCCGCGACCTCGAGCGCGGCGTCGACGCGCTTGGGGAAGGCCTGGTAGTTGGGCCACTGGCTGTTGCCTAAGCCCAGCACCGCGAAGCTCGCGCCGCGCCACTCGTCGCCGATCCGGGTCGGCTCGAAGAGGCCGGCGTCGAGCGCGCGCTCCACCTCGACGGCGCTATCGGGGGCGCGGCCGTTGTACGTCGCGGTGACGACGACGACGATCTTGTCCTCGGGCCTAGCGCCGCCCTTGAAGCTCTCGTCGAGCGCGCGGACGACGACGTCGAAGCCGTCGAGGCGCGCGCGCTCGGCGATCTCCTCCGCCACGTCGCGCGCGGTGCCGAGGCTGGTGCCGTAGAGCACGGCGAAGCGCCGGCCGGTGCCCGCTACGGCGGCGACGGGGGCGTCCTCCGCGACCGGCTCGGCGTGGCCGAGCTGGAGCCGTTCATGGGGTGCGCGGAGGCGGACGCGCATGAAGAAGTCGTCGGGCTTGATCGACAGCGTCTCCTTGATGCGCAGGCGATAGGCGTGCGGATCGCTGATCGCGAAGCGGCGGAGGATCATCGCCATCGCGATCTTGGCCTCCACCATCGCGAACTGGCGGCCGATGCAGGCGCGCTCGCCGTTGCCGAAGGGCTTGTAGGCGTGGGGATGGCGCGCGGCCTCCGCCTCCGGCAGCCAGCGGTCGATGCTGAACTCCTCCGGCTCGGGCCAGACCTTCGGGTTGCGGTGGAGGCCGGGGACGAAGACGTTGACGGGCCGGTCCTTGCGCATCAGCCAGCGGCCGCCGATCACCTCGTCCTCGAAAGGGGCGAGGCTGAAGGCGGGTGCCGTGGGCCAGAGGCGGAGCGCCTCCTTCAGGATGCGCTCGACCACCTCCAGGCGGGCCACGTCGGTGAAGTCGGGGCGACGGTCGCCGGGGAGGACGCGGTCGACCTCGGCGTACGCCTGCGCGAGCACCGCCGGGTTGCGGAGCAGGTAGCTGAACGCGAAGGTCAGCATGCCCGACGTCGTCTCGTGGCCGGCGATCAGGAAGGTCAGCACCTGGTAGCGGATATTGACGTCGTCGAGTTGCTCGCCCGTTTCCGGGTCGGTCGCGGTGAGCATGAGGTTGAGGAGGTCGCGGCCGTCGGTCGGGTTCCGCCTCCGGTCGGCGATGATGCCGTCGACGAGCGCGTTCATCTCGGCGATGTCGGCCTCGTATTGCGCCTTGGCGCGCTTGGCGAAGCGGTTCTGGATGGGCAGGCGCGTTATGGTGCTGAGCGCCTCGCCGAGCGCGCGGCCCAGCGCGGTGAGGAAGCTGTCGAGCTCCTCGCGCTGGAAGCTGTCGAAGCGGTGGCCGAAGCCGGCGATCGCGATCGAATCGAGCGTCAGCCGCGTCATGTCGTCGGCGACGTGGACGTCCGCGCCGCTCGCGCGCGACCACTTTTCCACCAGCTGATCGCAGACTTCGACGATCATGTCGAAATAGCCCCGCATCGCGCGCTGGCTGAAGGCGGGGAGCAGGATGCGGTGCGCCTTGCCCCAGTTGGGCTCGTCGCTGAAGGCGGTGAACAGGCCGTCGCCGGCGAACTTACGGACGACGCGGAGTGCTGGGCCGGGCATCTTGCGGAAGCGGCGTTCGTCCGACAGCTCGGCGACGAGGTCGGGGTCGGTGACGAAGATGCCCACGCGGCTGCCGAACTTCAGCTTGAAGATGCCGTCGGGGAAGTCGCGGCCCATACGGAGCAGCGGCGATACGAGCCCGCCGCGGAGCTGGTGGAGGTGGCCCACCATCGGCAGGGCGGGCGGCATGGGGATGCTGGGCGGCTTGGGGCTGGTCGCCATCGCGTTCCTCTCGGTTGTTGCGGCCGTTTCACCACGCCGCGCGCGCGGGCGCAACGTCAGGCCATCTCCTTGAGCGGCACGGCCGCGTCCGCGAGCCGATCGGGCGAAATTCGCGCGCCGTCGAGCACCAGCTTGCGGCCCTGCACATAGTCTTTGACGCTGTTGACGCAGTCGAGCGCCACCACCCTGCCCCCGCGCAGGTAGACGACCGAGAAGCTGCGCGCGGCCGGGTCGCCCCGGACCAGCGCGGCGTCGTGGCCGGTCGAGAGGCCCATCGTCTGGAGCTTCAGGTCGTACTGGTTCGACCAGAACCAGGGCACGGCGTCGTACGCCGCGGCCTCGCCGGCGATGTGCTTGGCGGCGACGCTGGCCTGGTCGTTGGCGTTCTGGACCGACTCGATGCGGACCGCCGCGCCGCCGGCGAAGCGGTTGCGGTGGAGGGCGCAGTCGCCGACGGCGTAGACGTGCGGGAGCGAGGTCCGGCACGCCTCATCGACGAGGACGCCGTCGCCGCCTTCCGCGCCCGCTCGAAGCAGCGGCTCGACCGCCGGCTCGATGCCGATGCCGACTACCACGAGGTCGGCGGGCAGCAGCTCGCCGTCGGCCAGCCGCACGCCGGTGACGCGCCCATCGCCCTCCAGCCGGTCGACCGCGACGCCCAGCCGCACGTCGACGCCCTGCGCGCGGTGCTCGGCCTCGAAGAAGCGCGACAGCGCCTCGCCCGCCACGCGCGCGAGGACACGTTCCTGCGCTTCGAGCAGGGTGACCGCGACGCCCGCCTTGCGCATCACGGCGGCCGCCTCCAGCCCGATATAGCCGCCGCCGACGACCACCGCTTGGGCCACGTCGGGCAGCTCGGCGCGCATCCGGTCGACGTCGGCGCGCGTGCGGACGCTGTGCACGCCCGCGAGGTCGCCGCCGCGGCACGTCAGCCGCCTGGGCCGGCCGCCCGCAGCCCAGATCAGCTCGCCGTAGCCGACCTCGCCCGTCGGCGTGATCAGCGCGTGGCCGGCCGGATCGACCGCCGTCACCCGCTCGCCGAGCCGGAGCTTCACGTCGCGGTCCGCCCAGAAGGCGGGCGGGCGGATCAGCAGCCGCTCCCACTCCTTCTCGCCGGACAGGTATTCCTTGGAGAGCGGCGGGCGCTCATAGGGGAGCTCGGGCTCGTCGCCCACGATCGCGATCGAGCCGGCGAACTTGGCCTGGCGGAGCGCGATCGCGGCCTGCGCGCCGCCATGCCCCCCGCCCACGATGACGACGTCGTACCGGTCCATAGCGTCGCGATGCCGCCGCCGGGCGGCGGGCGCAAGCTAGGGGCACCCCGCAAAGTGCTGTTTTGCGGGGTGCCCGTTACGCGGCGAGCCTCAGCCGGTCGCGTCCTTCCGCTTTCGCGCGGTAGAGCGCTTCGTCGGCGGCGCGCATCACGTCGGCGCGCGTGGCGCCCGGCGCGACCTCGGCCAAGCCGATGCTCGCCGTGACGCGCAGCACGGCGCGGCCGGCCGGGAAGCCGGTCGCGGCCACCAGCAGGCGCAACCGCTCGCACACCGCCTGCGCGCGTTCCACGTCGGCGCTCGGCAGGAGCACGCCGAATTCTTCGCCGCCCAGCCGCGCCACCAGGTCGCCGTCGCGCAGGCTCCCGCGCGCCAGCTCGGCGAAGCGCGCGAGCACGCGGTCGCCCGCCTCGTGGCCGAACCGGTCGTTGACCTGCTTGAAATGGTCGAGGTCGACCACCGCCACGCAGGCGCGGCCGCCCGCGCCGAGCACGCGGTCCAGCGCCGCGTCGAACACGCGCCGGTTGGCGAGCCCGGTGAGCGGATCGGTGGCCGCCGCGCGCGACAGCTCGCCCTCCACGGCCTTGCGCTGGCTGATGTCGCGGATCGCGCTCACCACTCCGGTCACCTCGCCCAGCCCGTTGCGGAAGCCGCGCGTGTGCGTCTCGAACCAGCGCACCTCGCCCGATGCGGTGGCGGCGCGGTACTCCACGGCGACCGTGCTGTCCGGGTCCTCGAGCGCGGCGAGGTGCGCGCGCGTCACCTCCGCGCGGTGCTCGGGCAGCACGAGCTCGACGGCGTTCCGGCCGAGCACCGATTCGGGCGTGAACCCGCCCAGCTGCGCGATCGACGGCGAGGCGTAGCGGATGGTCCCATCCACGTCCAAGTTCAGCACGATGTCCGTGGAGTTGTCGGCCAGCAGCCGGTAGCGCGCCTCGCTCTCCCGCAACTCGTTGAACAGGGTGCGCCGGCGCCGGAGATCGGCCGCGACCGGCAGGATGGTGAGCACCGTCGCCGCCAGGTAAAGCAGGAAGAACTGCGACTTCTGCACCTGATCGCCGTCGAGCAGGTGGACGGGCCCGGACCCGACCACCGTGCACAGGCCGCCGACGCCGGCGATGATCAGCACGGACGCCGCGGCGCCCATCCTGCCGACGCGGAAGGTGGTGACCATGGCCGGCAGCACGGGCGCGAAGAGCAGCGGCGCGCCGTTCTGCGCGAAGACGCCGGCGGTGACGCCGACCGTCAGCGCCACGAGCCCGGCCGCTTCCGCCAGGCGCTCGGGCGACGCGTTCCGGACCCAGCGCCCGACCGCGCCCGACGCGACGAAGCCCAGGATCGGCACCGCGCTGATGTTGCCGAGCGCGTGCGCCGACATCCACAGCACCAGATTGTCGAAGAACGAGGTGCCCGTGATCCGCGAAACCACCGCCGCGCCGAGCGGGGCCGTCGCGAGCGGCGCGGCCACGCCGACGGCGAACACCAGGCGGGTCAGCCGGCCCAGCGAGTCGAGCGGGTCGCGCCCGACGTCGAACCGGTGCAGCAGGTGCGCCGCGATCACGCCTTCGAGCATGTTGATGAGGGCCAGCGGCACGGCCCCGACCGGCCCGACGCCCACCCAGGCGGTCGCGACGGCGCTGGCCGCCGCGCAGGCGAGCAGGATGCCCGGCCATTCGCGGCGCGGGCGGACGACGAGGCCGGCGATCTGCACCGCGCCCGCGAACCACAGGCACGCGACGCCGCCGCCGAAGCGGGTCAGCGCGATCGTCGCCAGGGCGACGACGAAATACGCCGCCCCCGTCGCGACCGCCACACGCGCCTGCCGATACCGCCTCCTCGTCACCGAACCGGACTAATTCGGATTAGGTGAAGATTGGGTTCACCTCAGGCGAGAACGGCGCGGTCCCCGTCCAGCCGCAGCCGCAGCACCGGCGCGGGCGTGCCCGCGAAATGCGCGCGCGCCTCGGCGCTGTTGCGCGGCGGGTGCGCGAGGCCGACCATGTCGGCGAAGCCCCATACCGACAGGTCGGGCAGCACTTGCCAGCTATAGGCCTGGGCGGGCGCCGCGGCCGGGTTGGCGAACACCAGGCCGTGGCCGTTGAGCGGCCGCCACGGCCCGTCCAGTCCCTCGGCGACGAGGCCGTACAGGCCGGTCGGCGCGTCCAGGCCAGGTGCGAACACCTTGGCCTGGGTCGACCAGAACAGGTAGGTCAGGCCCGCGTGCCGAACGCCATGCGGGCGTTCCAGCTCGTTGTTGACGCCCGTCGCGTCCACGAGCGGCGGCAGGAGCGACCAGCCCTGGCCGCACCTGACCGCCGCGCCGACCAGGCCGTTGAACGCGCTCGCCGCGCCCGCGCGCGACGCGGCGAAGAGCACTACGTCGTTTCCGTTTTGGCGGAGGTGGTACGGGTCGCGGAACGCCTTGATCGTGCCGACCGCGCCGCCTCCGGCCATGTCCGTCTCGTAAGTGACGCCGTCCGGGCGCACGATCTCGGCGGGCCGCGTCCAGTCGCCCAAGCGCACGGCGTCGCCCGCTACATCCAGCGCCGCGGAGGTCTCGAACAGGCGCTGGTCGAACGTGACCGCCGCCTCGCCCCGCGCTCCCGCCGCGGTGAAGTAGAGCGTCAGCCGGCGACGCTCGCGGTCGACGACCGCCGAGCCCGCCCATTCGCGGCTGCCCGGCGAGAAGCCGTCGGGCAGCAGCGGCCCGAGGTCGCGCCACGTCTCGCCCCGCCGGTGCAGCAGCCGGAGCCGCGCCATCGCGTGGCGCGCGTCGGGATCGGGCAGCACGGGCGCGGAGAGCGCCACGACCAGCAGCCCGCCCGCGATCTCCGCGAGGTCGCCCTTCTCCTCCAGCACCGGCCAATGGTCCCACAGGTCGACGCCCTCGATCACGCGCGGGGCGGCGGTGATGAGCGGTGCGCTCGGCACGGGCGCGCGGCCGATCGCCGCGACGTGCTCGGGGGTCCAGCGGAACGGGGTCATCTCGGTCCGGTAAAGAAGGACCCGGCGGGCTCGCAACCCGCCGGGCCAGTGGGGAGGACGTGGATCAGAAGTCGAGCCGGACCGAGGCGGACACGGTGCGCCCGTTGATCGAGCGGGCGCGGACGATGCCGTTCGCCGGGATCGTCCCCTCCTCCGCCTCGGTGAAGCCCTTCACGTTGAACAGGTTGTTGGCGTTCACCGCGAGCTGCACCCGGTCCATGAGCCGCACCTGCGCGAACGCGTTCACCTGGGTGAAGCCGGGCAGCACGAGCTCGTTGTTGTCCTGCGCGAAGCTGTCGGTGGTGCCGACCACGTTCGCGCCGATCGTGAAGCGCTCCGTGTCGAATTGCGGCGTCACCTGATAGATGAACTCGGCCTGGCGGCGCGGGCGGTTGCCCTCGACGCCCGGGTTGATCGCGTCGCGGCGGATCTCCGCGTCGGTATAGGTCGCGCCGGCCGACAGGCTGAACGGCCCGCGGCGGATGCTGCCTTCCAGCTCGACGCCCCAGGCGCGATAATCGCGGTTGAAGAAGCGCTGGGTGGTCGCCTCGAAATTCTGCTCCTCCGTCTCCGCGTAGAAGACGGTGCCGAACAGCGCGAGCCCGCCCTGGCGGTATTTGAGCCCGCCCTCGGCCTGCTTGACGAAGTCGACCGCGGCGTCGGCGTCGACCAGGTCGCCCGTAACCGTGCTCACCGCCGGGCCGAACAGCAGCCGGTCGGCGTTGGCGCGCGCCCCCCGACTGTAGCGCGCGAAGGCGGACAGGTCGTCGCGGAAGCGGTAGTTCACGCCCACCGAGTAGGACAGGTAGTCGTAATCATAGTCGACCGGCGCGGGCTGGGCGTAGGGAATGAACGCCACCTGCGTCTCCGGCGGCGTGATGACGCCGTCGGCGTTGATGTCGCCCCGCGTGATGCCGACGCGCCCGCCGCCCAGATCGGACCCGTAGACCGCGCCCTCCGCGTTGCCGAAATCGTAGCGGAGCGAGCCGTCGAGCGTCAGCCCGCCGCTGGAGAAGGTGGCGCTCGCGAACGGCGCGTAGGTTTCGTAGGTCACGTCGTAGCGCCGGCGGCAGCAATTTCCGAAGAAGCGCGCGCCGTAGCCGTAGAAGCCGTCCTGCGTGACGACCTGGCCAGCGGGCCCGCGCACGTCGACGAGAGCCGCGTTCCCGCGCCCGCGCACCTCGAGCAGCGTCGAGGTCCAGAGCCACGCCGTGTCGATCTCCTGCTGCGAGGCGTAGAAGCCGCCCGTCAGGTCGAGCGTGCCGCCGCCGAGCTCGAACTGGCGGCCGAGGCGCAGGTCGTTGGTGATGTTGTCCAGGCTGTTGAGCTTGGTGTCGAACACGACGATCGACGCGACCAGCTGGTTCGCCGGCACCGCCTGGCCGGCGTTCGGGCCGTTGAAATAACGCGCGGTCGCGCCCGCCCCGCCCAGCGCCGTCGCGGTGCCCGCGGCCGTGTCGACGGAGCCGGGGAAGTTGGAGATGAACCGGCCCGACACGTCGGAGAAGCGGAAGCGGTTGGTCACCGTCCAGCCGTCGGCGAACTCGCCCTGCACCTCGAAGCCGGCGGCGAACACGACGGGGTGCTGGCCGTCGCGGATGTCGTTGGTGGTGAGCCGGTTGTCCGCGTCCAGCGTCACGTTGGTGGTGAAGTAGCGCGAGTGGAGCGTGTCGCGGTTGATGCGGAAGCCGGGCACGTTCTGGTAGTCCGGATCGCCGTTGCTGCCGCGCACCAGCACCGGGTTGGGCAGATAGCCGATCGCGCGGTCGTTCAGGTACTTGCCGAAGACGCGGAGGTAGCCGCCCGCGAACTCCTTGGTGATGTTGGCCTTGATCTGGCCGCCCTTGTTGCCGTCGTAACCGGCGCGGCGGGGACCCTCGCCCTGGCGGTAGAAGCCGCCGATGTGGAAGCGGAGGTCGGGGGCCAAGCGGCCGCCATAATCGGCGTCGACGCGGTACTCCTCATAGTCGAGGCCCAGCGTACCCTGGATCGAGCCGCCTTGCGTCTCGCCCGTCTTGGAGATGAGGTTGATGACGCCGCCCGGCGAGTTGGACGCGAAGGTCGACGCCGAGCCGCCGCGCACCGCCTCCACGCGCGCGACGTTGAAGTCGGAGCGCAGGAAGATGTCGGCGTTGCCGAAGGTGATGTCGCCGAACTCGAGGACGGGCAGCCCGTCCTCCTGGAGCTGGAGAAACTTGGCACCGCCCGACGCCACCGGCAGGCCGCGCACGGCGATGTTGGCGTTGCCTTCGCCGCCCGACGACTCGGAGCGGATGCCAGGGATGTTGCGGAACACCTCGGCGACGGAGCGCGGCGCGATCTTCTGGATCTCCTCCTCGCCCAGCGAGCTGACCGAAACCGAGCTGTCGAGCCGGTTGGTCCCGCGCGCGACGGCGGTGACGACGATGTCGCCCGCCTGCTCGCCTTCCAGCTCGCCGTCCTGCGCGAGCGGAGCCTGCTGCGCTTGGCCGGCGGCGTCGGGTGGCGGCGTGATGTCCTGAGCGGCTGCGGGAACGGCCAGCGCCAGCACGGACGCGGCGAGCAATAGCGATGTCGCCTTCATGCGAAACCTCTCCTCTGAACCGTCGGTCGGCTCCGGCCGACTCGCTTTCCTCTGCATAGCCGACCCGCAAACGTTTTCAAGCGGCAACTTGCAAACGTTTGCCGTGCTGGTACGCTGCCTCCCACAGTGGCACCTGAGAGGCCGCGCCCAGGAGAGCGATCTTGAACAAACCCCGCCTGTCCTTCGCCCGCATCGTGCAGATGAACCTAGGCTTCCTGGGCCTGCAATTCTCGTTCGGGCTGCAGCAGTCGAACATGGGGCCGATCTACAGCTATCTGGGCGCGGACGAGGCGACCATGCCGCTCCTGTGGCTGGCGGGACCGATGACGGGGCTCATCGTCCAGCCGATCGTGGGGGCGCTCAGCGACCGCACCGTCACGCGCATCGGGCGGCGGACGCCCTATTTCCTCATCGGCGCGGTGATCTGCTCGCTGGCGCTCCTCGCCATGCCGTACAGCCCCGAGCTGTGGGTCGCGGCGTCGCTGCTCTGGATCCTGGACGCGGCCAACAACATCACCATGGAGCCGTACCGCGCATACGTCAGCGACCGGCTGGACGAGCCGCAGCGGCCGCTAGGGTTCCTGACGCAGAGCGCGTTTACGGGGCTCGCGCAGACGCTCTCGTACCTAGCGCCGACGATCTTCGTCGCGCTCGGCATGAACCCCGACCTGGTCGACGCGAACGGCATCCCGCAGGTGACCAAGATCGCGTTCGTGATCGGCGCGATCCTGAGCCTGTCGACGATCGTCTGGTCGGTCTGGCGCGTGCCCGAGCTGCCGCTGAGCGACGCGGAGGTCGCGCGGATGCGCTCGCGCCCGCAGGGGATCGGCACCATGGCGCGCGACCTCGCGGAGGCGTTCCGCGACATGCCGCGCCCGATGCGCCAGCTGGCGGTCGCGATGCTGTTCCAGTGGTACGGCATGTTCTGTTACTGGCAGTACGTCGTCTTTTCGCTGTCGCGCTCGCTCTACGGGAGCACGGCGGCGGACGCGGTGCGCGACGCGGCGCTCGTCAACGGGCGGCTCGGCGGCTTCTACAACGCCGTCGCCTTCGTCGCCGCGCTCGCGCTGGTGCCCGTCACGCGGCGCATGGGCGCGAAGCCCGTCCACGCGCTCTGCATGGTCGCGAGCGGCCTCGCGATGCTGGCGCTGCCCGGCATGACGAGCGAGGGGTGGGCGTACTTCCCCATGATCGGCATCGGGCTCGGCTGGGCGAGCCTGATGGGCAACCCCTACGTCATGCTCGCGGGCTCCATCCCGGTGGAGCGGACGGGCGTCTATATGGGCATCTTCAACATGTTCATCGTCGTGCCCATGCTGATCCAGAGCCTGACCATGCCGCTGATCTACGAGCCGTGGCTTCGCGGCGACGCGCGCAACGTGCTGCTGCTGGCGGGTGCGATGATGCTGGCGGCCGCCGTCGCGACGATGCTGGTGCGCGCGCCGCGGGAGGTCGCGCCGAGCGCGTTGGCCGCCTAGCTCGACCCGCGGACGATCAGCTCCGGCGGCATCTCGACCGACTCGACCGCCTCGCCGCGCATGCGCTTCAGGAGCAGGTCGACGATCAGCCGCGCGCCCAATCCCAAGTCCTGGCGCACGGTGGTCAGCGGCGGGGTGGTGTAGCGCGCGACGGCGATATCGTCATAGCCCACGACGGACACGTCCTCCGGCACGCGCAAGCCCCGCTCGGCGAGCGCCTGCATCGCCGTCATCGCGATCACGTCCGACGCGGCGACGATGCCGTCCGGCGGCTCGTGGCCGGCCAGGAACGCCGCGATCTCCTGATACGCGTCGGTCGTGGTCAGGTGCACGGGCCACACCGTGTCGCCGACCGAGTGCTCCGCCATCGCCTGGTGGAAACCCTGGTAGCGCGCGGCGAACTCGGGCACCGCCGGATTGCCGAGGAAAGCCGGGCGCGTGCGGCCGCGTTCCAGCAGGTGCTCGGCCGCGACGCGCCCGCCGGCGACGTTGTCGGTGCCCACCGTCACCTGCGCGCCGTCCGCGACGCGCGCGCCCCAGACGACCATCGGCTGGTAGCGGCGCGCCACGTCCTCGATCGCGTCCATCTGGTCCGACTGGCCGATCACCACCGTGCCGTCGACGCGGCCGCTGTCGACGCGATCGGTCAACCACTCGTCGTCGGCCGGGATCACGCGGGAGAGAAGGAGGTCGTAGCCGGCCTCCGCCAGCCTGTCGGCGAGCGGCGCGATCAGCCCCATGAAGAAAGGATCCGACAGCGCCTGCCCCGCCTCGTGACCCAGCGGGATCACGACGCCGATCGTCGCGGTGCGCCGCTTGCGCAGCGCGCTCGCCGTCTGGTTGAGGCGGAAGCCGTGCTCGCGCGCCAGCTCGCGGACGCGCACCCGCGTCGCCTCCGCGACCACCGGATTGCCGGCCAGCGCGCGCGACACGGTCGCCGGCGACACGCCCGCGATCCGCGCGATCTCGACCAGCCCGACCGTGCCGTCCCGCCGTTTCATGCGTACCGTTCTAGCCGCCTCACGCGGTGCGGGTAGCCCAGATCGTTTCGGTCGGGAATGATCTATGTCGTCCTAGCCGGGTACGATCAGTGGACCAGCTGCTTCTCCTCGTGGTCGTGCTGGTCGTTCTCGCCGATCACGCCGACCATGTGGCGATAGGAGAGCTCCGCGCCCGCCCAGCCGGTGACGCCCACCAGCGCCGCCGTCGCCGCGCTCAGGCCGACCGCGGTCGTGCTCGGCGGCTCGTCGCCCGAACCGCGCCGTGCGAGCAGGCTCGCCGCCGCCAAGCCCAGCGCCGCCGGGTTGCCGTAGGCGTGCAGCTTGCCGACCGTCTTCTCGCGCGCGCGGCGGATGGTGAAATAGTCGATCGCGCCAACCGCACCCGCGGCCAAGCCCGAGACGATGCCCGCGCCCAGCAGCCATTTGGACGCGCGCGCCCAGAACGGGTCTTCGGTGCTGCGCGCGGCGAGATCGGTGACAAGCGCGCCCGTGAGGAACGCGACCGGGTACGGGATCATCATCGGATGCAGCGGATGGCCGCCCACCGCCGCCGTGCTCGGCAGCCCGCGCGCCGGGTTCTCCCGGTCGCCGTCGACCGGGTTCAGGGTGTCGCCGATCGCCGTAACCGCCGCCGATGCCATAAGGGTGCTCCAAACCATGTGTTCGTTACGAGGGCAAACGACGGCGTGGGGCGGGCGTTCCCCGCTTAACCCCTCGCCCGTCACCCCGGACTTGTTCCGGGGTCCATCGTCGTACGCACGATCCGCGTCGAGGGTGCGCACCGCCGTCCGTCCCCCCGCTCGCGACCGGTCCGCCCGGACGGCGATGGACCCCGGAACAAGTCCGGGGTGACGAGTGGGGGTGAAGTAGAGCGGCGCACTCAGCCCTGCACCATTCCTGCACGGCGTCCGCGCCGAAACCGCGCGGGCGGCGCAGCCTCCTCTCGACGCGCGGCTGCCAGGGCCGAGGCTCCACCGTCAGGAGCCCGTGCATGCCCCGATCCACCCCGACCCGCTTGAGCTTCCAGCGCAAGGTCGCCGCCGCGTTCCTGCTCGTCGTGCTCGCGCACCAGCTCTTCTTCGGGCACGAGCCGGGCTGGACGTTGGGCGGCTTCGCGCTGGCCTGGGCCGCGGCGCTCGCGATCGCGGCGCCCGCGGTGCGGCGGCGCGCGGCGCTGCCGGCGCTCGGCGCGGCGGCGTTGTTTGGGCTGGTGCTGGTCGACGACCCCAGCCCGCTCGCATGGGCGCTGTTCTGGACGTCCGTCTCCTCGGCGGCGCTGCTCACGCGCGTCCGCTTCGACGACGCCGCGCGCTGGGCGGTCCGGCTCGCCGCCTATGCCGTGGCCGCTCCGTTCCGCCTGCTCGGCGACGCGCTCCGCCTGCTCCGTCGGGGGACGGGCGGCGGCGCGCGCACCGTGATCGGCACGCTGGCGCTGCCGGTGATCGGCGGCGCGGTGTTCATCCTGCTGTTCGCAGGCGCGAACCCGCTGATCGGCGAAGCGGTCGGCCGGCTGGAGCCGCCCTCGTTCTGGGAGACGGTGGTGCGCCTGGTGTTCTGGGGTGCGGTGCTCGTCACCGTGTGGCCGAGCTTCAGGCCGTACGCGCTCCGTCTGCCTACCGTCCGCGTCTCGGGACCCCTGCTTCCCGACCCGAGCGTTGCCACGCTCACGCTCTCGCTCCTGACGTTCAACGTCATCTTCGCCGTCGAGAACGCGCTCGACCTCCTCTTCCTCTGGAGCGGCGCGCCGCTGCCCGGCGAAGTGACGCTCGCCGACTACGCGCATCGCGGCGCGTACCTGCTGATCGTCACCGCGCTTCTCGCGGGCGCGTTCGTGCTCGTCGCATTGCGCCCCGGCGGTCCGGGCGCGCGGAGCCCGCTCGTGCGCCGGCTCGTCGTGCTCTGGATCGCGCAGAACCTCCTGCTCGTCGCCTCCAGCGCGCGGCGCACGCTCGATTACGTCGACGCGTACCAGATGACGGTGCTGCGGTTGGCGGCGCTCGCCTGGATGGCGCTCGTCGCGGTGGGGCTGGTGCTGGTGTGCTGGCGCATGCTGCGCGGCCGGTCGGCGGCGTGGCTCCTCAACGCCAACGCGCTCGCGGCCGCGCTGACGCTGGCGGGCGCAAGCGTCGTGGATCTGGAGGCGACCGCGGCGGCCTACAACGTGCGCAACGCGCGCGAGGGCGACCGGATCGACCTCTGCTACCTCCAGCAACTCGGCACCTCCGCGCTGATCCCGCTCGTCGAGCTGGAGCGCCGAGCGGGCGGTCCGGTGCTGCGCGACCGCGTCGCCTATCTGCGCGAGGACGCGCTGGCCCAGCTCCGGCGCGAGCAAGGGGATTGGCGCAGCTGGACGTGGCGCGGCGCGCGCCGGCTCGCCGCCGCGGAGGCGATCGTCGGGCCGGAGAAGCCGCGCCCGCCCGAGCCCGCGAACGGCCGCGCCTGCGGCGGCGCGCCGCTCCCGCCTCCCCCGCCGCAGGTCCAGCCCCCCGCGCGGCCGTTGACGGCGGAGGCGCGGCCGTGATCCAGTGCCCCATGCCCCGCACCATCCTGGTCGTCGACGACGACCCGCACATCCGCCAGCTCCTGCTCTTCGCGCTCGACAAGGCGGGGCTCGACACCGCGGAGGCGGAGGACGGCGAGGCCGCGCTCGCCGCGGTCGAGCGGGTCCGGCCCGACCTGGTCGTGCTCGACATCAACATGCCGCGGATGGACGGGCTGGAGGTGTGCCGACGGTTGCGCGCGGGCGGCGACCTGCCCGTGCTGTTCCTGTCGTCGCGCGACGACGAGATCGACCGGGTGCTCGGCATCGAGCTCGGCGCGGACGATTACGTGGTGAAGCCCTTCTCGCCGCGCGAGGTGGTGGCGCGCGTGCAGGCGGTGCTGCGCCGCACCGCGCCGCGACCGCCCGCCGTTCAGGACGCCGCGCAGCCGCTCCGCCACGGGCGCCTCCTGCTCGACCCGGACGGCTGGCGCGCGGAATGGGCGGGGGCGGAGGTGCCGCTCACCGTGACCGAGTTCTCGGTGCTGCGCACGCTCGCCTCCATGCCTGGCCGCGTGTGGAGCCGCGACCAGATCATCGACCGGCTGCACGGCCCCGGCTTCGCCATCACCGACCGCACGATCGACAGCCATGTCCGCAACCTCCGCGCCAAGTTCGCGAACGTGGGCGGCGTCGACGTGGTGGAGACGCGGCCCGGCGTGGGCTATCGCCTGGGCGCGTGCGCCGGCCGGTGATCCGCGCCGCCAAGGACTGGCTGAAGCGCCGCTGGCCGAGGCTACGGCTCAGGACCATCCTGTTCGCCGTGCTGTTCTTCGTCGCGGCGCTGCCGGGCGTCGGCGCGGTGGGCTTACGCGTCTACGAGAACACGCTCGTCCGCCAGACGGAATCGGAGCTGATCGCGCAGTCCGCCGCGCTCGCCGCCGCCGCGGCCGCGCTCTGGCCGGGCGCGCCGCCGCTCGCCACGCCGCCCGCCGAGTTCCGGCCCGAGCCGCCCTCCATCGACCTCAGCACCTCGCCCATCCTGCCCGAGCGCCCGCCGCCCCGCGCGATCGCGGGCGCGCCCGACCCGGTCGCGCGGCGGGCGGCCCAGCGGATCGCGCCCGTGCTCCGGCGCACGCGCCGGACCACGCTCGCGTCGATCGCGCTGCTCGACGGGCGGGGACGGCTGATCGGGACGGCGGCGGGCTATGCGCACCTGCCCGAGGTGGCCCGCGCGCTCAGGGGCCGGCCGGCGACCGTGCTCCGGCGGCATAGCGGCTACCGCGCGGTGTACCGCTTCGAATGGCTGTCGCGCGCCGCCGCGATCCGCGTGCATCATGCGCGGCCGATCGTCGTCGAGGGCCGCGTGGTCGGCGTGCTGTTGCTGTCGCGGTCGGCGCGCGCGCTGTTCCGGGGCCTCTACGAGGACCGCGGCAAGATCGCGCTGGGCGTGCTCTCCATTTTCCTGCTGCTCGTGATCCTGAGCGGCGTCCTGTCGCGCGGCATCGCCAAGCCGATCGAGGGCCTGGGTAGCGTCACGCGCCAGGTGGCGGGCGGGCGCGGCGGGGTGCGCGTGCCCGACCCGCCCACCACCGCCGCGGTCGAGATCCAGGGCCTCTACGCCGATTTCGCCACCATGGCCGACCGCGTCGAGCGCCGCTCCCGCTACCTGCGCGACTTCGCGCACGCGGTCAGCCACGAGTTCAAGACGCCGCTGGCGGGGATCCGCGGCGCGTTGGAGCTGCTCGCCGACCACGGCGCGGAGATGAGCGCCGCCGAACGCGCGCGCTTCATCGCCAACGCCGACGCCGACGCGGGCCGCCTGACCGCGCTCGTCACGCGCCTGCTGGAGCTCGCGCGCGCCGACATGACGCCGGGCGCCGGAGGTGAGACTATCGATCCCGTCCCCGTGCTCGCCCGCGTCGCCGACGCGTTCCGCACGCCCGACTTCGCGGTCGCGCTGCCGGCCGACCTCCCGCGGCTGGCCATGTCCGCGTCCGCGCTGGAGGCGGCGCTCACCACCTTGTTCGAGAATAGCCGCCAGGCGGGCGCGACGCGGATCGCGGTCGCCGCCGAGCGCCGGGACGCGACGCTGGTCCTGCGCGTCGCCGACGACGGGCCCGGTATCGCGCCGACGGACCGCGCGCGGGTGTTCGAACCCTTCTTCACGACCAAGCGCGCAGGGGGCGGCACGGGGCTCGGCCTGCCGATCCTGCGCTCGCTGCTGGAGAGCGACGGCGCGACGATCGCGCTGACGGACAGCGTGGAGGGCGCGGCGTTCGAGCTGGAGCTGCCGATCGCCTAGCCTTCGAGCGCGAGCAGCGCGAAGGTGGCGAGCCAGTGCGTGCCCATATAATCGTCGGCGATGTGCGGCAGGCTGGCGGCGACGTGGCGCTCCGCCGCGGCTTCGGCCATGCGGGCGACCGGGTGATCCGCTCCCAGCGCCCGCCCGATCCCGCGCCAGCACCAGGCGCGGCTGAGGTTGAGCCCGTCGAGGTGGGCGATCTTGCCGTCCGAGCGGTCGGACACGTGCGCGGGCTCGAACAGGGTCGCGGGCCGGCCGTCGCAGAGGTCGGGCAGGAAGACGTCGAACCACCCGCCGAACGCGTCGCGGCCGAGGACGCGGCTCATCAGCAGCGCTTCCGACAGCGCGGGGGAGAGGAACTCGTCGCCGCCGGGCTCCCAGGCCTGGCAGCCGCGGTCGGCCCCGAACCAGGCGAGCGCGCGTTCGGCGGTCAAGTCCGCCAAGTCCGGGTCGTGGATCTCGGCCCACTCATGGGCGAGTGTCAGGGCGAAGGCGGTGTTGAAGTGCGTGCCCGTGCGGATCGGATAGGTCAGCTTGGGCAGGTGCGCGCGGAACCGCTCGGCGAAGGCGCGGGCCAGCGGCTCCAGCGCTCCACCCCAATCCGCGTCGTGCCGGGCCGCCTCCCCGTGCAGCGCCAGCGCCCAGGCCCAGCCGTACGGCCGCTCGAAACCGGCGCTCCCCGGCCGGTCCAGATAGGCGAGCTCGCCCGCGACCTTGTCGGGCGTGAGCATCGCGTCCGCCCGCTCGCGGATGTCGCCCGCTTGCGCCATGTCGGGATGGAGCCCGAGCAGGCGCAGGAGCTGCCACCAGCCGTGGACGCAGCTATGCCAGTCGAAGCTGCCGTGGAAGATCGGGTGCAGCGCCGAGGGCGTCGCCGCGTCCTCCGGCCCGTTCAGCACATGGTCGAGCTTGTGCGGGTATTCCTGGCCGATGTGCGACAGGGTGAGCTGGGCGAAGCGCTCGGCGACGACTCGCGTGAGGCGGCTCACGACAGCACCCACCAGAGGAGCGCGAGGTTGAACAGGAGCAGCGGCAGCGCGGTGGGCACCTGCGCCTTCACCACGCCGTTGCGGTCCTTGAGCTCGAGGAGCGCCGCGGGCACCAGGTTGAAGTTCGCGGCCATAGGCGTCATCAGCGTCCCGCAGAAGCCCGCCAGCATGCCGATCGCGGCCACGGGCGCGGGGTCGCCCCCGAACTGCCGCATCAGGATCGGCACGCCCACCGCCGCCGCCATCACAGGGAAGGCCGCGAAGGCGTTGCCCATCACCACCGTGAACAGCGCCATGCCGACCGCGTACGCCGCGACCGCGCCGAGCAGGCTCCCTTCCGGGATCGCGCCGCCCACCAAGCCGCCGACAACGTCGCCGACACCCGCGATTGCGAACACCGCCCCGAGGCTCGCCAGCATCTGCGGCAGCACCGCCGCCCACCCCACATCATCCATCAGCCGCCTGCCCTCGCGGAATGGCGTCGCCAGGCCGGGCCGGAGCCAGGCATAGCCGATCCCGAGCGCCAGCAGCACGCCGAGCGCCAGCGCGACCAACGTCGCCTGCCGCGCGTCGACCAGCGCCGGCACTTGCTTGAACAGCAGCGTACCGACGAGCGCCGTGGCCGGGATGATGAGCGCGGCCGCGAACAGCGCGTTGCCGCGCGGCCGCTCGGGCGACGCCTCGCGCGGGCGGGCGCGGAAGCGGCCGGAGGCGGCGATGGCGGTGAGCGCGATCACGAGCAGGCCGTTGCCGAAATCGCCGAGGAGGTCGCCCGCGAAGAAGCTGACTGACAGGAGCGCGTAGAAGGCGGCGTTGGCGATCCGGCGCGGGGCGTCGGCCAGCGCCAGCACCGCGAACAGCGCGAAGACCGAGCCCGCGACGCCGTAGACGAGGTTGAGGCCGATCACTTCGGCAGCCTGCGGTCGAGCAGGTGGAGGCGGAATCCGTGGATCAGGAACGCCGCCACCGCGGTCGGGATCGCCCAGACCGACAGGTCGAACGGCTCGACGGCGATGCCGTAGCCCTGAAGCACGCCCACCATCAGCAGGATGGAGCCGATCGCGATGAAGATGTCCTCGCCGAAGAACAGGCCGACATTGTCGGTCGCGGCGGTGAGCGCCTTGACGCGCTCGCCCTGGTCGACCGCGCCCCGCCCCTCCGCCGCGGCCTCCGCCATGGGCGCGACGAGCGGCCGCACGGTCACCGCGTGCCCGGCGATCGACACGAGGCCCAGCGCCGCCGTGACCTGGCGGAATAGCAGGTAGAAAATCAGCAGCCGCCCGGCGGTCACCCGCGCGAACCGCCCGATCAGTTCGCGGGCGCGGGCCTGGAGGCCATAGCGTTCGAGCAGCCCGATCACCGGCAGCACGATGTAAATCGCCGACACGTAGCGACTGTCGTTGAACGCCTTGCCGAACACCGAGACGATGCGCAGCGGGTCGAGCCCCGCCGCCAGCCCCGTCACCAGCGCGGAGGCGAGCACCACCAGCAGCGGGTTGAACCTGAGCAGGAACCCGCCCGCGATCACCAGTATGCCCGCCAGCACCAGCATCAGGCTCGCCCTTCCCTCATGCGCCCACCTTTCGTCACCCCGGACTTGTTCCGGGGTCCATCGTGGTCCGCGCACTCCGGACGGATCGCTCGCACGACGATGGATGCCGGAACAAGTCCGGCATGACGGGGGCGGCCGGGGTGAGGGTAGCTCACCCTAACCGTCCCCATCCGCCGCCGCCCGGCGTCTCGATCACGAACGCGTCGCCCGGCGTCATCTCCACCGCGGCGGTGGAGCCGAGCGGCTCGACCGAGCCGTCCGCGCGCTCGACGCGGTTCGCGCCGGCAGCGCCCGACCCGCCGCCGTCCAGGCCGAAAGGCGGCACGCGGCGGCGGTTCGACAGGATCGCGGCGCGCATGGGTGCGCGAAAGCGGATGCGGCGCACCGCGCCGTCGCCGCCGCTATGCGCGCCCTCGCCGCCCGATCCGCGCCGGATCGCGAACTCCTCCAGCAGCACGGGGAAGCGCGTTTCAAGCACCTCGGGGTCGGTCAGGCGGCTGTTGGTCATGTGCGTCTGCACCGCCGACGCGCCCTCGCCGTCGGGCCCTGCGCCCGCGCCGCCGGCGATCGTCTCGTAATATTGGCGGGTGGCGTCGCCGAAGGTGAAGTTGTTCATCGTGCCCTGCGAGGCCGCCATCGCGCCCAGCGCGCCGAGCAGCGCATCGGTGACGACCTGGCTCACCTCCACATTGCCCGCCACCACGGCGGCGGGGTGGCGCGGGGACAGCATGGAGCCGTCCGGGATGACGATCTCGACGGGGCGGAGGAAGCCGTCGTTCAGGGGGATGCTCCGCCCGACCATCAGCCGCATGACGTAGAGCACCGCCGCGCGCACGACCGAGCGCGGGGCGTTAAAGTTGCCCGGGTGCTGCGGGCTCGTGCCGGTGAAGTCCACGACCGCCCGACCCTGATCGCGCTCGACGCGCACCGCGACACGCACGACCGCGCCGTCGTCCAGCTCGTACGCGAACGCGCCTTCGGGCAGGTCGGCGATCAGCGTCCGCACCGCGTCGGCAGCGTGCGCCTGGACGTGCTCCATATACGCGGCGACCGTCTCGGCCCCGTGCGCTGCCACGAGCGCCTCGAGCCCGTACGCGCCGCGGGCGCATGCGGCGACCTGGGCCAGCAGGTCGGCGATGTTCTGGTCGACATTGCGCGCCGGATACCGGCCGGACGCGAACAGCGCGCGCAGCTCCGCCTCGCGGAACGCGCCGCCGTCGACGACCGTCACGTCGTCGAGGATCATGCCCTCCTCCTCGATCGTGCGGCTGTGTGGGGGCATGGAGCCGGGGCTGATCCCGCCCACGTCGGCATGATGCCCGCGTGCGGCGACGAAGAAGGCGGGATCGGGGCTGCCAGCGAACACCGGCATAATCGCAGTGATGTCGGGCAGGTGCGTGCCGCCGCGATAGGGCGCGTTCAGCGCATAGACGTCGCCGGGCTTCATCGTGCCCCGCCGGCTCTCGATCACCGTGCGGATGCTCTCGCCCATGCTGCCGAGGTGCACGGGGATGTGCGGGGCGTTGGCGACGAGGTTGCCCTGCCCGTCGAACAGCGCGCAGGAGAAGTCGAGCCGTTCGCGAATGTTGACCGACGACGCGCTCCGCTGGAGCGCCGCGCCCATCTCCTCCGCCAGCCCCATGAACAGGCCGGCGAAGATCTCGAGCCTCACAGGGTCGAGCGCCGCGCCCGCCGTCGCTCGCGCGCGCGGCGCGCGGCGGGTGAGCACCAGGCTGCCCTCGCTTTGCACGCGCGCAGTCCAGCCAGGCTCGACGACGGTGGTCGACACGGGATCGACGATCAGCGCAGGCCCCGCGATCTCCGCACCGACGGTCAGCCCGCTCCGCTCGTACAGCGGCGCGCGACGGGCCTCGCCGGCGAGGTGGGTCGCGACCTCCGCGATCGGCGGCGCGCTATCGGACGGGAGCGTGACGGCCGCGCCGCCCTCGCCCGCGGCGGCGACCGCCTCCACGCGCAGCAGCTCGACGACGAGCGCGCCCCCGCCCGTGAAGCCGAAGCGCTCGCGGTGCGCCGCGTCGAACGCCGCGCGCATGGCGTCGGCCGGGCCGAACGGCACCTCGATGCCGAAGTCGGCCCGCGCGAACCGCAGCTGCGCGCGCGACTCCGCCGCGACGCCCTCCGTCACGCCCTGCATCGCCAGCTCGTCGCGTGCTCGGATTTCCAGCTCGGCCCGTGCCGTCTCCAGTGCGGCCGCGTCCTCCAGCGCGAGCGCCACCGTCGCCTCCTGGAGCACGCGCCGGTCGGCGAGCCCCATGCCATAGGCCGACAGCACGCCCGCGAGCGGGTGGATCATCACCCGCTCCATGCCCAGCGCGTCGGCGACGAGGCAGGCGTGCTGCCCGCCCGCGCCGCCGAAGCAGGCGAGCGTGTAGGCGGCGGGATCATGCCCGCGCGCGACCGATATCGCCTTGATCGCCCCCGCCATGTTGGCGACCGCGATCGCGACCAACCCCTCCGCCGCCGCCTCTTGGGCAGGCCGCGCGCCGGTCGCCGCCTCGACTTGATCAAGCAGCGCGTCCATGCGCGCCTCCGCCGCCGCGCGGTCGAGCGGCTGGTCGCCCGCGGGCCCGAACACCTGCGGGAAGTGCCTGGGCTGGATCTTGCCGAGCAGCAGGTTGCAGTCGGTGACGGTGAGCGGTCCGCCGCGGCGGTAGCAGGCCGGCCCCGGATCGGCCCCCGCCGATCCGGGGCCGACGCGGAAACGGCCGTCCTCGAACAGGCAGATCGACCCGCCGCCCGCCGCGACCGTGTCGATGCGCATGGTGGGCGCGACCACGCGCACGCCCGCCACCACGCCCTCGTGCCGCCGCTCGAACCGCCCGGCGTAGAGCGAGACGTCGGTCGAGGTGCCGCCCATGTCGAAGCCGATGACGTGGGAGAACCCGGCCGCCTCCGCGGTGCGCGCCATGCCGACGATCCCACCCGCCGGACCCGACAGCAGCGCGTCGCGGCCGCGGAACCGCGCGCCTTCGACCAGCCCGCCGTTCGACTGCATGAACAGCGGCCTGGCCCCGCCCAACTCGCGCTCCAGACCTTCGACGTAGCGCCCGAGGCCCGGCGAGAGATACGCGTCGACCACCGTCGTATCCCCGCGCGCGACGAGCTTGATGACGGGCGCGACGTCGTGGCTCGCCGACACCTGAGTGAAGCCGATGCGCTTTGCCAATTCGGCCAGCGCCCGCTCGTGCTCAGAGTGGCGGTAGCCGTGCATCAGCGCGATCGCGATCGAGCGCAGTCCCGCGTCGTACGCGGCGTGGAAGTCCCGCTCCGCCGTGTCCAGGTCGAGCGGCCTGAGCACCCCACCGTCGGCGTCCACCCGCTCGTCCACCTCGACGACGCAATCGTACAGCGGCTCGGGCAGGCGGATGGCGCGCGCGAAAATGTCGGGCCGATCCTGGTAGCCGATGCGGAGCGCGTCGCCGAAGCCGCGCGTGATCGCGAGCAGGGTCGACTCGCCCTTGCGCTCGAGCAGCGCGTTGGTCGCGACGGTGGTGCCGATGCGGATCTCGGCGGGCGGCAGCGGCCCGTCGCGTACGCCCGTCAATCGCCGGATCGCCTCGACGGCGGCGTCGTCGTAGCGGCCGGGGTCCTCCGACAAGAGCTTGGCCGTCAGCAGCCGCCCGTCCGGCGCGCGGGCCACCACGTCGGTGAACGTTCCCCCGCGATCAATGTGGAGCCGCCAAGGGTGGGGAACGCCGTGCACCACCGGCCCCTAACATCCCGCCGTCCGCGGGTCAGCACCGCATGACGGGAATATGCGAAGGCGATACGAACATAGGCATCGACCACGCGACGGCCGCCCCGCACTTCGTTAGGAAAGGCGGATGACCTCGATCGCCGCCGTCGCGGCCTCCCCCGCCGCCTATCGCGCCCGACCGGACCGGGGGAGCATGGCGCTCTTCGGCCTGCTCGGCTTTTCGGCGGGGCTGCCCTTCTACATGTTCTCGACCGTGCTCGCGCTCAGGCTGCAGGCGGACGGGGTCGCGCTGGCGGTGATCGGCTTCTTCGCCTGGGTGCAGCTGCTGCCGACGCTGAAGTTCGTCTGGGCGCCGCTGCTCGACCGCTTCGTCGTGCCCGGCTTCGGCCGCTGGTGGGGCAAGCGCCGGGGGTGGATCATGCTGGCGCAGCTCGGCATCGCGTCCTCGATGGCGGCGCTGGCGTTCACGGGCGGCGACGGTCTGGCCGTGACCGCCCTCTTCGCCGTGCTGCTCGCCTTTTGGACGACGACGCTGGAGATCGCGGCGGACGCGTGGCGCATCGAGCTGTTCCCGACCCAGGACGAGCAGGGGCCGATCGTCGCGGCGAACCTCTGGGGCTACCGCAGCGCGATGGTCGCCGCGGGCAGCGGCGCGCTCTTGCTGGCGGATGCGGGCGGGTGGACGCTCGCCTATCTCGCGGTCGCGGGCGTGGCGTTCCTGCCCTTTCCCGTGCTGGTCGCGATGCGGCCGGCCGACGGCGCGGGAGGCGGGCGGGGCGCGGCGCTCCTGGCGGGCCTGTTGGCGGGCGCGGCGATCCTGCTCGGCGCGGCGGCGCTGACGGCGGGCGTCGGCTCGGTCGCGCTGGGGCTCGCGGCCGCGGCCGGCATCGACGGGCGGGCGAACGTCACGCCCTGGGTGCTGGGGCTGTGCATGCTGCCGTTCCTGGCGATGGCCGCCGCGCTGCCGCGCATCCGCCGCGCGCCCGCCGACGCGTGGGTCCGCCGGTCGGCGGCGATCGGGCCCTATGCCGACTTCTTCTGGCGATACGGCTTCGCCGCGATCGTGCTGATGGCGTTCGTGTCGCTCTACCGCATGGGCGACGTGCTCGCGCTCAACCTGTCCAAGCCGATGATCAAGGAGCTGGGCTATGGCCTCTCCCAGATCGGCCGCGCCGACGGCGTGGTGGCGCTCGCGGCGAGCGTCGCCGGTGTCGGCACGGGCGGCTGGCTAGTCACGCGCTGGCGCATGGGATGGACGTTGGCGCTCGGCGCGCTCACCGCCGCGATCGGCAACTTCGGCTTCGTCTGGCTCGCGCACCGGGAGGTGGCCGAGCCGGTCCTCTACCTCGCCACCGCGCTCGACCAGTTCGGCAACGGGCTCGCGGGCGCGGTGTTCGTGGTGTACCTGTCGTTGCTGGTGAACCCGCGCTTCTCCGGAGCGCAATACGCCTTTCTCACCGGTTTCGCGTTCCTGCTGCCGCGGCTGCTCGCGGGCGCGGGCGGGACGATCGTGGGGGCGATCGGCTATGACAATTTCTTCCTGCTGTCGGGCGTGCTGAGCCTCGCCGCGATCCCGTTCCTGCCGGTGCTGGCGCGCGTCCGCCCGCGTGACGACGCGTGATCGAGCAGGTCGCCGACGCCGCGTTCGCGCCGGCGCTCGCCTCCGTCGAGGACGGCCGCATCCCTGGCGCGACGCTCGGGATCGTCACCGCCGACGGCGCGCGCGCCGTGCGGACGGCCGGCCTCGCGCAACGCGTTCCAGCACCCGAGCCGCTCACGCGCGGACACTGGTTCGACCTCGCCTCGCTCACCAAGGTAATCGCCACCACCAGCTTCGTGCTCAGGCTGGCCGACGAGGGGCGCATCGACCTCGACCGGCCGCTGACCGACGCCATCCCCGACCTGCGCCAGTACGACGTCGCGAACGCGCCCGAGCGGCGGCTGACGTTCCGCGACTGCCTGGCGCACCGCACCTTCCTGCCCGCGGTAGAGCCGATCTACACTTATGGCGACGACCCCGCCCGATTGCGCGCCTTCGTGCTCCAGCGCGAATGGCGACACGGCCCGCCAGTCTATTCGGACATCAACTTCATCCTGTTGGGCATCGTCGTGGAGCGGCTGACGGGGGGCGGGCTCGACGCGCTGCCGCTCGACCCTGGCCTGGCCTGGGGACCGCCGCCCGGCCCGGCGGTCGCGACCGAGCTGTGCCCGTGGCGCGGGCGCGTGCTGAAGGGCGAGGTGCACGACGAGAACGCTCATGCGATGGGCGGGCGCACGGGCCATGCCGGGCTGTTCGGGACGGTGGACGGCGTGCTCGACTTCGCGCTGGGCCTGCTCGACGGCAGCGGCGCGTCCTCCGCGGCGATCGAGGCGATCCGCACGCCGTTGGAGCAGCACCGCATGCTCGGATGGGAGATCCGCCATCCGGGCTGGTCGGGCGGACAGGCCTGCTCCGCCGGCACGATCGGGCATACCGGATTCACGGGCACGGGGCTGTGGATCGACTGGGAGCGCAGGCTCGCCTGGACGCTGCTCACCAACCGCGTACATCCGACGCGGCACTTCGACAGCGGCATCTTCGAGCTGCGCCCGGCGACAGGCGACGCGCTGATCGCCGCCTGGGACGCGTCAGTTGGCGGCGGCGACCGCTAGCAGCGCCGCGTCGATCGCCGCCGTCGCCGACGCGTCGCCCGGCACGTCGTTGGCGAAGGCGGAGAAGGTGAGCCTGCGCCCGCTCGCCGCGACCATGTGACCCGACAGCGCGTTCGTCGCGTTGAGCGTGCCCGTCTTGGCGAACAGCTTGCTCTCGAGCGGCGTGCCCTTGAAGCGGCGGGCGAGCGTACCGTCCACGCCCGCCACGGGCAGCGTCCCGCGCCACGCCTCGCCCCAGGGCTGCGCCTCGACCCAGCGCAGAAAGCGGATCGTCGCGCGGGGCGTCACGCGGTTGTAGCTCGACATGCCGGAGCCATCGGCGAAGTCGTAGGCCCAGCGCTCCACGCCTGCGAGGGTAAGCATCGCCCGCACCGCCGCGCGCCCGTCCGCGACCGACCCCGTGCCGCCGACCGCGCCGACGCGGCGCAGCAGCAGGTCGGCGTGGAGGTTCTGGCTGACCTTGTTGGTGACGGTCAGGTCCTCAGCGAGCGGCGGCGGGCTGAGGCGCGCCAGCACGGGCGGCGCAGGCGGACGCGCGGGCGGAGCCGCACAGCGGGTCTCCGGATCGTCGGCCGGCCCGATCGGCCGGTGGCGTACGCCGACGCGGCCCGTCACGCGAACACCTTCTCGTCTGAGCAGCGCCGCGAGCCGCCAAGCGGCGCGGTGCGCGGGATCGTCGACGCCGACGGTCAGAGTTTCAGTTGCCGTTCCGGCCGGCACGGTGCCAGTCACCCGCAGCAGGTCGCTCCCCGGCGTGCGCGTGGCACTCAGCGACGCCTTGCCGCCGGCGACCGTCACCGCGCGGTTCTCGATCCGGTAGTAACCGTCGCCGGTGATCACCGGCGCCGCGCCGGGTGCGCCGGGCCGGACGTCGAGCACCGCGACATTGTCGTCGATCGTCAACGCCGAGATCGCGGTGCCGTAACGCCCGGCCATGTTGTTCCAGCTCATCCCCACCGGCCAGCGCTCGTCGGGAAAGAAGCTGTCGTCACCGATCACGTCTCCGACGACGCGGGTGCGCGCCGCGACCGCGCGCGCGAGTTCGACGAGGCAGTCTGTGCGGCAATCCGCCGCGCTCGACAACCGCGCGTCGCCGTGGCCGGCGAGCACCACGTCGCGGCCGTCGAGCCGCACCGTCGCGCCGGCGGCGTCGGGGCCGGCCGTGTCGAGCGTCGCAAAGGCGGCGGCGGTGGTGAACATCTTGGTGTTGGACGCGGGCACGAAGCGCTCGTCGGGGCGGATGGCGACGATCTCGTTGCCGGTGTCGTCGACGACGACGAGGCCGATGCGCGCGCCCGGCCCCGCCTTGGCAAGCGCGGCCGCGACGGTGGCGTCGGGCTCGGCGCGGACGGGGGCAGCCAGCAGCGCGAGGGCGAGCGTGACTTTTCTCATCGCCCCTCGATCACGTCGCTCAGGGTCGTCAGGAACTCGCCCGCGAGCGCGCTAGGCGGCCGGTCGAGCAGGTGGACGGCGTGCACGTCGTAGGTCAGCGAGGGTTTCAGCGGCCGCATCGACAGGCCGGGCGCGAGCGACGCCTCGGCGGTGAAGCCGTCGACCACCGTGCAGCCCACGCCCGCGCGGACGAGTGCTGCGGCGATATAGAAGGTGCGGGCCGACGCGACCTCGTCCAGCTCCACGCCCAAGCGGTCGAGCTCGGTCGTGAAGGCGCGGCCGATCGGGCCGCTCGCCGCGAGCGAGATGAAGGGCCGGCCGGCGAGCTGCGCCAGCTCGATGCGGGGCGGCGCGTCGGGCATGTCGGCCTCGCGGTAGAGCACCACTAGCTCGCCCTCGCCGAGCCATGCGGAGCCGAGCGGTGCGCCCAGCGGCACTTCGGACGCGATGGCGAGGTCGGTCTCGCGCTCGTACAACTTCCGAAGCAGGTCGTCGTGGTGGATCGTCTGGAGGTCGAAATGCACCTCCGGCCGCCGCCCGAGGAAGCGCGCCACGGCGGCGGGCAAGGGCCCCAGCGCCAGGCTGGGGAGTGCGGAGACGCGAAGGCTCGTTCCCGCGCCGAGGCGCAGGTTGCGGCCCACCTCGCGCAGCGCGCGCACGCGTTCCTGAATTTCGGCGACGCCCGAGAAGAGCGCGTGCGCGTCCTCCGTCGGCACGAGCCGCCCGCCCGTGCGCTGGAACAGCTCCAGGCCGAGCTGGCCCTCGGCGTGGCGCAGCGTCTTGGAGACGGACGGCTGCGACACGTTGAGCGCGCGCGCCGCCGCGCTGACCGAGCCGTTGACGTAGACCGCGTGGAAGATCTCGATATGGCGCAAGTTCATGCCGGCGCAGATGCTAGACCTCGGAAGCGCGGCTCGTCCAGCGCGCCCTCGGCGCGGGCGACCAGCGTCGCCACCGTGAGGTTGGCGGACGCGGACGGCACGGTGCGCGTCATGTCGAGCAGGCGGTCGAACGGCAGCACGAGCCCGACGACGAGCGCCGTCTGCTCGGGTCCCACGCCCACCGCCGACAACATCGCGGCCAGCATGAACAGGGACGCGGACGGGATGGGCGCGGTGCCGAACGCCGCGAGCGCGCCGGTGAGCAGCATGACGACGAGCATCCACCCGTCGGGGACAACGCCCAGCGCCTGGAGCGCGAACTGGCCGAGCAGGCCCACATACATGGCGGTGCCGTCCTTGCCGATGCTGGCGCCGAGCGGGAGCACGGTAGATGCGATCGGCCTGGCGACGCCGAGGTTATCGCTCGCGACCCTGAGCGCGACGGGGAGCGTCGCGGAGGACGACGCCGTCGAGAACGCCACCGCCAGCGCGTCGACGATCCCGCGGTAGAAACGCACCACGGGCAGCCTGGCCCAGAGCCGGATCAGCGTGGCGTGCACCAGCGCCATCTGTGCGAGCGACGCGACGAGGACGCAGAGCGCCAGCCAGCCGATGTTGACGAACACCGCCGCACCCCCTGTCGCGACCGCGTTGGCGATCAGCGCGAGCACGCCGAAGGGGGTCACCTCCATCACGATGCGGACGATGTGGAGGAGCACGTTGCTCAAAGCTTGGAGCAGCGCCACCACGGGCCTGCCCGCCTCGCCCGCGACGACGCTGCCCACGCCC
The DNA here is from genome assembly GCF_002288825.1 of Sphingomonas lenta. Taxonomy (GTDB): domain Bacteria; phylum Pseudomonadota; class Alphaproteobacteria; order Sphingomonadales; family Sphingomonadaceae; genus Sphingomonas; species Sphingomonas lenta. Next base: position 110,007 of record NZ_NSLI01000005.1, on the reverse strand, counting down.
AGCAGCACGGCGGTGAACAGGATCGCGAGCATGTCGCCTTTGGCGAGCGCGTCAATAATGTTGGTGGGAATGATGTTGAGGAGCTGCTCGGCCGGCGTGACGGGCTGGCCGAGCGCGTGCGGCGCGACGCCGGCGAGCGCGATCCCCTCGCCCGGGCGGATCAGGAGGCCGGTCGCCATGCCGATCGTGACCGCGATCAGCGTCGTAGCCGCGAACAGCGCCACCGTACGCCCGCCGATCGGCCCCAGCCTTCGCGGATCGCCGAGTGAGGCGATGCCGGCGGCGACGGTGACGAGCACGACGGGCACGACCAGCATGCGGATCAGCCTGACGAACAGCTCGCCCAGGATGCGGATCGCCGCCGCGCCCTCCGGCCAGAGCATGCCGAGCGCCACGCCGAGCACGAGGCCCGCGACGACCCGCTTCCAGAGCGGGATCGCGAACCAGCCGCGCGCGAAGCTCAAGCCACGCCGCCCCAGAAGCCGGGCGCGGGCGGCGACATGACGCCGTCGCGGTCGACCACGCCGCCCGGCCGGTCCTCGGCCAGCCAGAGCGGGCCGTCTAGGTCGACGAACTCGGCCCCGCCCGCCACCAGCATCGCCGGCGCGATACTCAACGACGACGACACCATGCAACCGACCATCAGCCCGAACCCCCTCGCCTTTGCGGCCTCGCCAAGCTGGAGAGCCTCGGTCAGCCCGCCCGTCTTGTCGAGCTTGATGTTGACGTGGCTGTATCGACCGACGAGCGCGTCGAGGTCGGCGCGGGTGTGGAGCGACTCGTCGGCGCAGACGGGGACGCGCCAGCGCCGGCCCGCCAGCGCGCCGTCTTCGCCTGCGGGCAATGGCTGTTCGAGCAGGTCGACGCGGCTCTCCACGAGCAGGTCCTCCAGCCGCTCGAGATCGCCCACGCTCCAGCTCTCGTTCGGGTCGACGATCAGCCGGGGGTCGGGCGCGGCGGCGCGGACGGCGCGGATGCGCTCGGCGGCGTGCTCGGCGTCGACCTTGACCTTGAGGAGCGGCGCGCGCGCGGCCCGGCGCGCGGCGTCGGCCATCGCCGCTGGCGCGTCGATGCCGATCGTGATCGCGGACGCGATCGGCGCGGGCGCGGGCCGGCCGGCGAGCGCGGCGACGCTCGTGCCCCCGAGCCGCGCCTCCAGGTCCCACAGCGCGCAGTCGACGGCGTTGCGGGCCGCGCCGGCCGGCATGGCGCGCGCCAGCTCCTCCCGCCCCGCGCCCGCTTCGATCAGCGGGCGCACCGCCTCGACCGCCGCGAGCGCGCCGTCGACCGTCTCGCTGTAGCGCGGATAGGGCACGCCCTCGCCGCGGCCGACCGCGTCGCCTTGGCCGATCGTGACCGTCACCACCTCGGCGACGGTCTTGACGCCGCGCGAGATGCGGAACGGGCGGCTCAGGCCGAAACCGTCGGCTTGGGGCTGGAGGGTGCGAAGCATCGGAGGGTCCAGTCGGCGATCGGGTCGGCGCCGAAGCGGAAGGGATCGGTGCAGGGCAGCGCGAGCCGGTCGGCGGTCTCGTCGCACAGCCGTCGCGCCGCGACCTCGTCCATCTTGGACGTGTTGAGCGCGACGCCGACCGCGCGGACGTCCGGGCTGGTCAGGCGCGCGACCTGGAGGTTCATCGCCAGGCACTCGGCCAGGTCGGGTAGCGGGTAGTGCGGCAGCCCGCGCATGCGCGGGCGCGACGGGTCGTGGCACATGACGATCGCCGCGGGCTGAGCACCGTGCAGCAGGCCTGTCGACACGCCCGCGAAGGAGGGGTGGAACAACGAGCCCTGCCCCTCGATCAGGTCCCAGCCGTCGTCGTCGCGGGCGGGGCTGAGCGCCTCGATCGCGCCCGAGATGAAGTCGGCGACGACCGCGTCGAGCGGCACGCCCTCGCCTGCGATCAGGATGCCCGTCTGCCCGGTCGCGCGGAAGTCGGCCGCCACGCCCCGCGCGCGAAATGCATCCCGCAGGACGAGCGTCGTGTACATCTTGCCGACCGAGCAGTCGGTGCCGACGGTCAGCAGCCGCTTGCCCGCGCGGGGCAGGCCGTTGCCGACGGGCAGGTCCGCCGGCGGGTCGCGCACGTCGAAGAGGGTAACGCCGGCCTCCTCCGCGGCCTGCACCAGCCGCGGCTCGTCGCGCAGGCGCTGGTGGAGCCCGGACGCGACGTTCATGCCCGCCGCGATCGCCTCCAGCGCTTCCTCGACGAGCGAGGGCGCGAGCCGCCCGCCCGGATTGGCGATCCCCAGCACGAGCGTCCGCGCTCCGGCCCCACGCGCCTCCGCTAGCCCCAAGCGCGGCAGGCCCAGCGTGAAGCGGCACTCGTCGTGCCGGAACTCGCCCACGCAATCGTCGCGGCGGAACACCGCCAGTCCGCGCGAGGTCTTGAGGCCGACTTCGTCGTCGGAGCGACCTAAGTAAAGGAGATACGGTGCCGGGATCATGGCGGCCAGCGTAGCGCCGGGGAGCGCGGCGTCGCCAGTGGCGGAGGTGGGGCGATCCATAACGTCGGGCTATGCGGGGCAGCCGGCCGGGCGCGGCCGCCTGAGCGCGCGGCCGGCGGCGATGCCGGTAGGCGCGCCACGCTCAAGCGCGAGACGGCCGTTCACCAGCAGCGCGTCCACGCCCACGCTGGGCTGCGTGGGCCGGACATAATCGGCGCGCGGCGCGTAGCGCTCGGGATCGAACACCACGACGTCGGCGTGGTAGCCGGGCCGCAGGTAGCCGCGCCGCGCGATGCCGTAGATGTCGGCGGTCAGCCCCGTCGATCGGCGGATGAAGTCGGCGAGCCCGATCACCTTCCGCTCGCGGACATACACCCGGTACTTGCGCGGAAAGCTGGCGAACTGGCGCGGGTGGCCGTCCGACCCGTCGGACGCGGTCACCACCCAGGACTGGCGCATGATCAGATCGACGTCGCGGTCGGCCATGTTGAAGCTCGCCACGCCTGCCCCGGCCGGGTTGTCGCCCGCGGCGTTGGGGACGCGCAAGATGCGGATCGCGGCGTCGATCGGCTCCACCCTCCACCCGGCCGCCGCCTGCCCGAGCGTCTTGCCCGTCCAGGGCCGGCCCGCGCTGGTCAGCAGGATCGACTCCGGGCCGCCGCGCCGACGCAGGTTCTCGCGCATCTCCGTCCTGATCCGCGCGAGCAGGCCTACGTCGTCGAGCCGCGCGAGCAGCGCCTTGTAGCCGCCGTCCACCGCCCAGTTCGGCACCAGCGCGGCGTCCAGGCTGGAGCCCGACGCGAGCCACGGATACTGGTCGGCGGTGACGCGCAGGCCCGCCGCCCGCGCCTGCTCGATCGCGGCAATGAGCGCGGGCGCCTGGCCGTGCAGGTCGACGCCCAATGCCTTCAGGTGCGAGAAGTGGACGGGCGTTCCCGCCGCGCGGCCGATCGCGAGGGCCTCGCGCGTCGAGGCCAGGAGGCCGATCGTGTAGTTGGATTCGTCGCGCTGATGCGTATCGTACAGCCCGCCGCGTTTGCCGACCTCGGCGGCGACCGCGACCACCTCGTCGGTCCTGGCGTAGCTCTGCGGCGCGTAGAACAGGCCGGTCGACAGCCCCAGCGCGCCCTCGCACATCGCCTTGGCCGCGAGCGCGCGTTCGCGGGCGAGCTCGGCGGGCGTGGGCGCGCGGTCGACGCGGCCCAGCACGCGCGTGCGGATCTCGCCGAAGCCGACCATGGCGGCGACGTTGGTGCCGATCCCGCTGCGCTCCAGCCGCCCCAAGTCGGCCGCGACGTCGGGCGAACCGCGGCCGTCGCCGCCCACCACGATCGTGGTGACGCCCTGCGCGAGCCAGGGGAGGTTGAGCCGCTGCTTGGGATCGGCCGAGCGGATATAGGTGTCGGGATGCGTGTGCGGGTCGATGAAGCCGGGCGCTACGATCTTGCTGCGCGCGTCGATCACCCGCTTCGCGGTGGTGTTCCGGCCGGGACCGGCATAGACGATGCGGTCGCCCGCGACCTCGACGTCGCCGACGAACGGCGGCGCTTCCGCGCCCGTGTAGATCGTGCCGCCGCGGATCACGACGTCGACCGACGGCCTGGTCGCCGCCGGCCCGGCCAGCAGCGCGGCGCAGCAGAGGATCAGGCGGCGCAGGCTCACGGCGTCAGCACCGTGCGCCGCTCCGCCGCGGCGTCCACCGCCGCGCGGCTGAACGGCATGGGCAGCATGTCGCCCCTGATCCAGGGGCCGTAGTGGTCGCGGTAGTGCGGCGAGCGCGGGTCGTTCGACTGGCCGGGCAGGTTGATCATCACCGAATCGTCCCACGCGCCGACGTCGATCACCTGGAGGTAGCTCGCCCCGCCCGTGGTGCGCCAGCCGCCTCCGCCCGGCGTCCAGCGCGCCATGACGGTGTAGCCGTCGCCGCCCGAGCCCCTGCCCTCGATCGGCGGGAACGCCGCGGCGATCGCCGGGATGCGCGACAAGGGATGCGCGATCCGCACCTGATGGAGCGTTCCCCAGCGCCACCGCGACGGGTCGGGGCCGAGCTGCGCCTGCGCTTGGCTCCAGGCCGCGGCGAGCGCCCCGTCGATCAGCGCGTCCCGGCCCGGCAATAGCCGCAGCAGCTCGCCCGCGGCGATGTCGGTGACGAGGTGCCTCGCTTGCTCCGGCACCACCGCCGCGAGCACGCGGTCGCCCAGCTCGCGCCACAGAATCTGGAACAGCGCGGCGGGCGCGCTGTCGGCGTCGAGCCGCGCGTCCCAGCCAGCGAGCATCGCCGCCGCCGGCCGCGCGGCTTGCGAGGGTGCGCGCGGGAGCAGCGCCACGAGCCGCCGCGCGGGTTCGGACAGCGTGTCGTGCTGGAGCCGGACGCTGTCGGCGAGGCTGTGCTTGGACTGGGCTGCCAACACCTCGGCGACGCGCTCGTAGCGGTACGGGTCGCGGAACGAGAAGGCGGGGATGCGGTCCCTCGGATAGTCCGGCGGCAGGTTGTTCTGGTTGGCGGACGCGAACCAGCCTTTGGCCGGGTTGTACTCGCTCGGCAGCGACTCGAAGTCGCGCATGCCCGTCCAGTCGTAGCGCCCGTCGCCCGGCACGGGCAGTAGGCCGTCGCCGCGCTTGCGCACGGGCGCGAAGCCGATCACCTGCCAGCCGTGATTGCCGTCCACGTCGGCATAGTGGAAGTTGGTCGGCGACGGGTGCAGCTTGAACGCGCGCCGGAGCGATCGCCAGTCGCGCGCGAGGTTGATCGCGATCATCGCGAACGCGCCGCTGCCGCCGGGCTGCATCGCGATGGACGCGACCGCGGTGGCGCGGCGGCGGGCGGGATCGTGCGACACGACGGGCCCCTGCGCGGCGTAGCGCAGCGTGACGGTGCGCGGCGCCTCGCCCTTGACCGCGATCTCGGCCGCGACGCGCTCGAAGCGCCGCCACCCGCCCTCGTGGCGATACCGCTCGGGGTCGGCGGGATCGAGCTCGAGCACGAACAGGTCGGACTGGTCGATGTGGAAGTTAGTGCGGCCGAACGCGAAGCGGTCGGTATGGCCCTGCATGACGCCCGGCAATCCGGGCGCGCCGCCGCCGATCACGTCGAGGCCCGGCGCGGAGAGGTGCGCCACATGGCGCGGGCCGAAGCCGCCGATCCCGAGATGCGGGTCGTTCGCCAGGATCGGCCGGCCGGTCGCGGTGCGGCTGCCCGCCACCGTCCAGGCGTTCGATCCGGCGTTGGCGCGCTCGACCGGGTCGGGCGCCGCCACCGGCGTGTCGGGGCCGAACGGCAGGCCGCCCGTCAGCAGGCTCCCCATATCGGCCTCCGACACGGCGGCCGCGTCCAGCCCTTCGGGTACGCTGAGCGTCCAGGCCGGGCGCAGCGGCGCCACCAGCGCGTCCAGCTCCAGCAGGCCGAGCGCGGCGAGCTGGGCGCGGCGGACCTCGTCGTCGATGTTGCCGATCTGGACGCCGCGCGTGAGCACCAGGTCGCGCAGGTCCCAGCGCAGCGGCATGACGCCCAGGATGCCGTACTCGAGCGGCAGCAGCGCGGGGTCGCGCTCCACCTCCGCGATACGCGCGTTGACGCCCGCGACATAGGCGCGCGCGCAGGCCAGCACCTCGCGCGGCACGCGGGCGAGCTCCCGGTCGAGGTCGCCGCGATAGAGGAACAGGCGCGCGGCGGCGTCATGCTCCGCGAAGCTGGGCCCGAACGCCTCGGCCAACCGCCCCAGTTCGCGCCGGTGCGCCAGGTCGATCTGGAACAGCCGGTCGCGCGCGACGACGTAGCCCTGGCCGAAGAACGCGTCCGGCTTCGAGCGCGCGCGGACGTGCGGCACGCCGTACACGTCGTCGACGATCTCGATCGGCGCGGACAGGCCGGGCCTGCGCAGCCGCTGCCGCGCGACGACCCCGCCTGCGGCCAGCGTCGCGGCGGAGCCTAGCAGGAAGGAACGGCGGGAGAGCATGCGCGGCCTTCATGCCGTCCGAAGCGCGCGGAAAGCTAGCCTTGTTATGCCGTCCGGTTATGGACCGATAAAGCGATAGAAATCAGCGGGGCCTTGACGCTGCTCGGCCCGGCCCGGCAGCTTCAAGGATCGGGATACGGCGCCGTACGGCGTCGCACATGGTTCGGGGGACATGATTGATGGGTAGATGCGGTAATCGGGGTCGGCTGCGCCTTTGCACGCTGACGGGCATGAGCGCGCTGGCGGTCGCCGCCTCGCTCGCCGCGCCCGCCGCCGCCCAGACGCCGATCGCGCCGCCCGCGCAGGACGCGCCCCCGCCCCAGGAGGGCACCGGCCTGTCGAGCGCGGCCACCGTGCAGCCGACCGAGACCAATCCTGCCGCAGCTGAGGACGTGGTCGTCACCGGCACGCGCATCGTCCGCGACGGATTCCAGGCGCCCACCCCGCTCACCGTGCTGACGGCGGAGGAGATCCAGAACAGCTCGCCGTCGAACAACGTCGCCGACTTCGTCAACCAGCTGCCCTCGCTCGCCGGTTCGACGCGGCCGTCCAACTCGCGCCTCAACCTGTCGAGCGGACAGGCGGGCATCAACGCGCTTAACCTGCGCAACCTGGGCGAGGTCCGCACGCTGGTGCTGCTCGACGGACGGCGCTCGGTCGCGTCCACCGTGACCGGCCTGGTCGACGTCAACACCATCCCGCAGTTGCTGATCCGCAGCGTCGAGGTCGTCACCGGCGGCGCGTCCGCCGCGTACGGATCGGATGCGGTCGCGGGCGTCGTCAACTTCGTCCTCGACAAGAAATACAAGGGGCTGAAGGTCGCGATCGACAGCGGCATCACCGAGGAGGGCGACGGCCACAACTACTCGCTCGGCGTCGCCGGCGGCCTGGCGTTCGGCGGCGACGACCGCGGCCACATCCTGCTGAGCGCCGAGGTCGCGCACCGCGACGGCATCTTCCAGGTCGACCGCGAGTGGAACGCGACGGGCTATGTGCGCATCCAGGACCCGAGCTGGACCGCGAACAGCACCTCGCCGCAGTTCCTGATCCGCCGCCAAGTAGGCGCGGTCAACTCGACGCCCGGCGGCATCGTCACCGCCAGCGCCGCGCTCGCGAACAGCGGCGTGGCGGCCAACTCGCTGCGCGGCCTCTACTTCGGCCCTGGCGGCGCGGTGCAGCGGTTCCAGTTCGGCGCGCTCACCTTCCCCTCCCCGACCGGCACGGCGCCGCCGACGCTGACGCAGGGCGGCGACTGGCGGGTCAACGACTCCGGACGGCGCATCGGCCTCGACCCGGAAGACGACCGCCACGGCGTCTTCGGCCGGCTGAGCTACGAGATCGCGGAGGGCGTCGAGCTGTTCGCCGAGGGCGCGTACAACCGCCAGCGCGTGTTCTTCAACGCCGGCCCCAACCTCCAGACGGGGATCACGCTCCAGCGGGACAATGCGTTCCTCATTAACACGCTGGGCGCGAGCCGGCTCGCCGGCATCAACACGGTGACGATCGGCACGACGTCCGCCGACCTGCCCTTTCGCGCCGTCGACAACCGGCGCGAGGTCCAGCGCTACGCCGTCGGCGCGGAAGGCTCGACGGAGCTGCTCGGCCGTCGGGCGACGTGGAACGCCTACGCGCAGTACGGCCGCGCCGACCTGCGCGAGCAGCTCCGTAATATCCAGAACCTCACCCGCATCAACGCCGCAACCGACGCGGTGTTCGCGCAGGCGGGCAACCCCGCCGGCGTCGCGCCGGGCACGATCGTCTGCCGCATCAACGTCGACGCCAACCCGAACAACAACGATCCCGGCTGCGTGCCGTTGAACCGTCTGGGCGTCGGCGTCGCCAATCCGGCCGCCATTCCCTACGTGCTCGGCGACCCGTACCGCGACGAGGTCGTCGAGCAGTATGTCGGCGGCTTCAACACCTCCTTCACGCCGTTCGCGACCTGGGCGGGCGACGTCAGCCTCGCGCTCGGCGCCGAGTATCGCGAGGAGAAGATCAAGGGCTTCGTGCCCGCCGAGTTCCAGCCGCTCGCCACGACGGACGCGGCCGGACGGCCGACGACGACCAACCGCTGGTCGGTGGGCAACTACCTGCCCACCAACGGCGAGTACGACGTCAAGGAGGCCTATATCGAGACGGTGGTGCCGCTCGGCTTCGGCCTGGAATTTAACGGCGCGGTGCGCGCGACCGAGTACTCCACCGCGGGTTACGTCACGACGTGGAAGGCGGGCGCGACCTGGCAGCCGATCGAGGACATCCGCTTCCGCGTCACGCGGTCGCGCGACATCCGCGCACCCAACCTGAACGAGCTTTATCAGGCGGGTTCCGCGAACAGCGACGCGGTGCGCAACCCGTTCTTCACGACGGACGGCCGGAACGGCCCGGCCAATTTCGGCTATTCGGGCATCGCGACGGGCAACCTGAACCTCAGCCCCGAAAAGGCGGATTCGTGGAACATCGGCGGGGTCTTCTCGCCGCGCTTCCTGCCGGGCTTCAACCTGTCGGTCGATTACTTCCGCATCGACCTGAAGGATGCGATCAGCACCTTCACCGCGCAGAACATCATCGACCTGTGCTTCCAGGGGCAGCAGGAGTTCTGCGCCGCTTACAGCGTGGACCCGATCCGCTCGGCGCCGAACCAGCCTTACCTGCTGTTCCGCACGCAGCCGTTCAACGCCGCCAGCCAGCTGGTTCGCGGCATCGACATCGAGGCGTCCTACCGCACGCGGCTGGACGCGATGTTCGCCGACGCGCCGGGCGACGTGACGCTGCGCGGCATCGCGACCCGCTATATCGAGAACTTGTTCAACAGCGGCGTGCCGGGGGCGGTGCCGATCGACTCCGTCGGCTCGCTCGGCGGCGGCACGGGGCTGACGGCGCAATCGGTCACGCCCAAGTGGATCTACCGCTTCAGCGCGACCTACGACACGCCCAGCTTCTCGATCACCGGCGTGGGCCGCGGCGTCAGCGGCGGCAAGTACGTCGCCAACGGCATCGAGTGCCAGGCCGGCGGCTGCCCGCCCTCGACGACGCAGTTCCCGACCTATGACGAGAACCGGATACCCGGCGTGTTCTACGCCGACCTGAACCTTACCGGGCGCATCGACATGGGCGGCGCGGAGGCGGAGCTGTTCCTCAACATCACCAACCTGTTCGACCGCTGGCCGATCCTGTTGCCCGAGACCGGACTGGCCGCGAACAGCACCTATTCGGACCTGCTCGGGCGGCAGTTCCGGGTCGGCATCCGCATGCAGACGCGCTGAGGCGGCGCGGCGCCCGCCCGGGCGGGCTAATAGGCCAGGGCGCAGCCGTCCGCGCGCATCTCGCTCGCGGCCGCCCAAACCCGCGTCGCGCCGTCCAGGCGGCGCTCGACCGCCTGATATCGGCCGAAACCGCCGTCCGGCTCGCCGATCGCCCAGCCCATGCCCGCCAGCGCCGCGCGCGTCGCGTCCGGCACGCCCGTCTCCAGCCGCAACAGGCCGGTCGCGGGCAGGCCGGGCCCGTCCTCGCCCATGCTCTGCGACGAGCCCTCATGGTGCCAGCGGGGGCTGTCGCCCGCCGACTGCACGTCGAGGCCGTAGTCGACGCGGCTGACGATGATCTGCGTCTGCCCTTGCGGCTGCATGTCGCCGCCCATCACGCCGAAGCTCATCCACGGCTCGCCGCCGCGCGTCGCGAAGCCGGGGATGATCGTCTGGAAGGGCCGCTTGCCGGGCGCGTAGATGTTGGGGTGGCCGTCCTCCAGGCTGAACAGCTGGCCCCGGTCCTGGAACATGAAGCCCAGCCCGTCCGCGACCAGCCCCGAACCCATGCCGCGGAAATTGGACTGGATCATGGAGACCATCATCCCGTCGCGGTCGGCGCAGGTGAAGTAGGTGGTGTCGCCGTTCGACGGCGCGCGGCCGGGCCGCACGGCGGGGTTGATGCGGTCGGGCCGGATCAGCTTGGCGCGCTCGGCGGCATAGTCCTTCGACACGAGCCAGTCGGCCGGCACGCGCGCGAAGTTCGGGTCGGCATAGTAGCGGGCGCGGTCCTCGTAGGCGAGCCGCTTCGCCTCCGCCTGGAGGTGGATCGAGCGCGGCGACTGGAAGCCCTCGGCGCGGAGGTCGAACCGCTCCAGCATGTTGAGCATCTGCAAGGTCGCCAACCCCTGCGTGTTCGCGCCTAGCGCGTGCACGGTGACCCCGCGATAGTCGGCGGCGTAGGGCTTGACCCATTCCGACCGGTGGCGCGCCAAGTCGTCGGCGCGCAGCCATCCGCCGATCCGACGGAAGTAGCGGTCGATGCGCTCGGCGATCTCGCCTCGGTAGAAGGCGTCGCGCCCGCCCCGCGCGATCAGGCGATAGGTCTGCGCGAGGTCAGGGTTGCGGAACACCTGGCCGACGCTCGGGCCCTCGCCGCCCGGCGCGTAGGTACGGAGCGCATTGGCGACCTCCTCGATGCCCGTGCCCGGTCGGCGGAACGCGGCGATGCTGCGTCGCGTATAGTAGCTGACGATGTCCGGAACCGGCGCGCCACCCTCGGCATAGGCGATGGCGGGCTCGAACAACGCGGCCCAGGGCAGCTTGCCGTAGCGGCGGTGGAGCTCCCACCAGCAATCCACCGTGCCCGGCACCGACACGGTCACCGCGCCGAGCGGCGGCAGCACGCCGCTTCTGGCGCGGGCGCGCACCGTCTCGAGCGACAGGCCGCGCGGGGACGCGCCCGATCCGGCGATGCCGACCACCTGGCGCGTACGCGGGTCCCAGAGCATGGCGTAGCAGTCGCCGCCGATCCCGCAGGCGGTGGGCTCCAGGAAGCCCAAGCACGCGTTGATCGCGATCGCCGCGTCCACCGCCGACCCGCCGCGGCGCAAGATGTCGATCGCCGCCTGCGTCGCGAGCGGATGCGCGGTGCCCGCCGCGCCCGACACGCCGTAAACGGCGGTACGCGACGCGAAGCTCGCGCCTACCGGCCGGTCACCGGGACCGACGTCCGGCCGCACGAACCGCGCCTCGCCCTCGACCCAGCGGCCGGGGAGCGGTCCGCCCGTGCGGGTCGGCGCGCCGCCCTGGCCGGGCGCGGGCACCGCCGGTTGCGGGCTGGGCCGGCCCTGCTGCGCCGACAGGGGCGCTGCGGCCACGGCCGATGCGGAGGCGAGGAAGGTGCGGCGATCCATGGGTGAACTCCTTCGGAGCTCGAGCCAGTGTCCCGCTAGCGGACCGAACGCAATCCCGCGGTTCAGCTTTCGTGCGGAGTGGCTGGGGCGGGAGGATTCGAACCTCCGCATGACGGTACCAAAAACCGTTGCCTTACCGCTTGGCGACGCCCCAATGCCGGGCGGCGCTTATAGCCGCTCGCCCACGCTTTCCAAGCCCTCAGCTAAGCCGGTGGAGCCAGCCGTGCGGGTCGGGCGCGCGGCCACGCTGGATGGCCTGGAGCGCGTCGGACAGCGCGGTCGTCACCTGCCCCGGCCCGCCCGCGCCGATGCGGAACGTCCCGTCCGGGTCCGCCACCTCGGCGATCGGCGTCACCACCGCCGCCGTGCCGCAGGCGAAGGACTCGGTCAGCCGTCCCGACTCCGCGTCGGCGCGCCACCGGTCGAGCGCATAGGGCTCCTCGCGCACGGTCATGCCCCGGTCGCGCGCGAGCGTCAGGATCGAGTCGCGCGTGATGCCGGGCAGGATGGTGCCGGTCAGCGGCGGCGTCTGGATGCTGCCGTCCTCGAACACGAAGAAGACGTTCATGCCGCCCAGCTCCTCGACCCAGCGGCGCTCCGCCGCGTCGAGGAACACGACCTGGTCACAGCCCCGCGCGATCGCCTCCTTCTGCGCGAGCAGGCTGGCCGCGTAGTTGCCGCCGCATTTCGCCGCGCCTGTGCCGCCTGGGGCCGCGCGGGTATAATCCTGGCTGACCCAGATGCGGATCGACTTGGGCCCGCCCTTCCAATAGGCGCCCACCGTCGAGGCGATCACCATGTAGAGGTATTCGCTCGACGGCCGCACGCCCAGGAACACGCTGGTCGCGATCTGGAATGGACGGAGGTAGAGCGACCCGCCCCCGGAACCGTCGGGCACCCAGTCGCGGTCGGCGTCCACCAGCCGCTCAATCGACTCGACGAACAGCTCCTCCGGCAGCTCGGGCATCGCCATGCGCCGCGCGGAGTCGCGGAACCGGCGCGCGTTCGCCTCCGGGCGGAACAGCGCCGTGTTCCCGTCGTCGAGACGGTACGCCTTCAGTCCCTCGAAGATCTCCTGCGCGTAGTGGAACACGGACGAGGCCGGATCCATCACCAGCGGCTTGCGCGCGGTGACGGCGGCGTCGTGCCACCCGTCCGCCTCCGACCAGCGGATCACCGCCATGTGGTCGGTGAACAGCTGCCCGAAGCCGGGATCGGCCATCCGCGCCGCGCGCTCGTCGGCGGGCAGGCTCTCGGGGTTCGGATCGAAGCGGAAGCGCGTGGCCAAGTGCGATGTCCAGTGAAAAGTGAGGCTTGCGGGCGCGTAAGTTGCCCGTCTAATCGGGTCAACATGGCTTCCGCCCCGTCCGCTTCCCCCCTGTTCCTCCGTGAACCGGAACTCCGCCGTGGTCTCGAACTGCTGTACTTCGGCCAGAGCCACATCACCCGCGCGATCGACCGCGGCCTCGCCAAGCAGGGCCTGGGCCGCGCGCACCACCGCGCGCTCTACTTCATCGCGCGCAAGCCCGACATGACGGTTTCCGAGCTGCTGAGCCTGCTCGCGATCACCAAGCAGTCGCTGGGCCGCGTGCTGAACGAGCTCAGCGACCGCGGTTTGGTCGAGGCTCGTCCGGGCGAGCGCGACCGCCGTCAGCGCCTCCTGCGCCTGACCGCGGCGGGCAGCGAGCTGGAAGGGCAGCTGTTCGACGCGCTGCGCGAGAAGCTTTCGGCGGCGTATGTTCGCGCGGGCCAGCACGCGGTGGGCGGCTTCTGGGCGGTGCTTGAAGGGCTGATCCCCGAGGACGAGCGCTACCGCGTCGAGGGCCTGCGCGCGCGGGACTAGGCTAGCGCGCCGCGCGTGCGGAGCTTAGCGCGCCGCGGCCGCCATTTCGCGGTTGCGGCGCTCGGACGCGCGCAGCGTCTCGGTCAGCAGCCGCACCAACACCCCGTCCCGATCGAGCACGTTCAGACCCTCGCGCGTCGAGCCGCCGGGGCTCGCGACCTTGTCGGCGAGCGCGGCCGGGCTGTCGTCCGAGCTCGCGGCCATGATCGCCGAGCCCTCCACCGTCGCGAGCGCGAGGCGGCGCGCCTGGTCCTCCGGCAGTCCCAGCGCCGCGCCGGCCGCGCCCAGCGCGTCGATGAAGCGGAACAGGAAGCCCGGCCCCGATCCAGCGAGCGCCGTCACCGCGTCGAACAGCGCTTCGTCCGCGATCCATTCGTGGTGGCCGAGCGGCGCACACAGCGCCTCCGCCGTGCGCCGCGCCTCCCCGTCGACGTCGGAGCCGAACAGCGCCGTCACGCCCTTGCCGATCGCGACGGGCAGGTTGGGCATGGCGCGTATGATCGCGTCCGCATGGAACCGCCGACGCAGCGCCGCCTCCTCCACGCCCGCCAAGATCGATAGGAGCAGCTTGGGCCGGACGGCCTGGACGGCGGGCGTCACCGCGTCGAGCTGCTGCGGCTTGACGGCGAGGAGCAGCACGTCGGGCGCGGCATCGCGCGGCAGCTCGGGCGACCAGCGCACCCCGTCCGGCAGCGCGCGCTCTGTGCGCGTGATGACAGTGACCTGATCCGGCCGCAGCCCCGCCGCGAGCCAACGGCGCAGCATCGCGCCGCCCATGTTGCCGCAGCCCAGGAGCCAGACGGCTCCGGTGAGGGTTCCCAGCAAAACAGTAGTTTGCTGGGGTCCCCGCAGCGTCATGCCTCTCCCTGCGTCTCGATCAGCGCGGCGGCGAGCGCGTCCTTGGGGCTCTTGCCGCCCCAGAGAACGAACTGGAACACGGGGTAGAAGCGCTCGCACTCGTCGATCGCGCTCTCCACCAGCAGCTCGGCGGCGGCCAAGGACATGGTCCCTTCCTCCGCCCCGTCGATCATCGCCGCGTGGCGGTAGAGCAGCACGCCCGATGACGACCACAGCTCGAAATGGCCGATCCAGAGCTGCTCGTTGACCAGCCCTATCGTCTCGTAGATCGAAGCGCGGCGGTCGTCGGTGACCTTGATGTCGGGGAATGCCAGGAACTGCAGGACTTGGTCGTCCTCGCGCCATAGCGCGCGCAGCTCATACTCGGTCCAGCTGCCCTTGACGGTCGCCACGATCTCGTCGTCGTGCCGCTCGAAGCTCCAGCCATGCGCGGCGTAGTACGCCTCCAGCATATCGATGGGGGCGGCGTCGTCCGCCTCGAAATCTTGGCTGTCCAGCATCCGACCTCCCGCACCATGCCCCTTGGAAGGATGGTGCATCGCAGCGGACGCGCGCGCAAGCACAGCGTCCGCCCTTGTAGATAATCCTGTGGAAAAGCTGTGGCTAGCTCGCGCCGAGCCGCGCCTCCAGCGCTTCGAGCCGCGCGCGTAGCGCATCCGCCTCGTCGCGCGCGGCCGCGGCCATCGCCTTGACCGCCTCGAACTCGTCGCGGCTGACGAAGTCGAGACCGCCGATCCATTCGCGCGCCCGCTCGCGCGCCGATCCCTGCGCCTCGCGGCCCACGCCCGCCAGCGTGCCCGCGGCGCCGTTCACCAGCCGCACGAAATCGTCGAAGATCCGGTTCTCGGACTGCATGTCTTATCCTTGTCGTCAGCCGATGATTTGGGTCGTGCGGGCGCCCGGCGCAAGCGCTTCCGCATAGGGGTTGAGCTGGTCGATGCGGAAGTTGAGCACGCCGGCATAGCCGATCCACACGAGGTACGGCACGAGCAGCCACGCCGCGAGCCGTCGCACGCGCGCGAACGCCACCGTCGCCGCGATCCCGCTCAGCAGCATGAAGGCGATCAGCATCCACGCCTCCCTCACCTGATGCGCCCCAAAGAAGAGCGGCGTCCAGACAAGGTTGAGCGCGAAGGCGATCACGAACAGCGCCAGCGCCTTGCCCCGCCCGCGCGCGCCCTTGGCGTGCAGCACCATCGCCAGCGCCAGCCCCATGAGCACGTAGAGCGTCGTCCAGGCGACCGGGAACGCCCAGTTAGGCGGCGTCGCCGCGGGCTTGACCAGCGCCCGGTACCAGGCGTTCTCGTCGCCCGACGGCGCCAGCGAACCCGAGCCGAAGCCGAGCAGCAGCACCAGCGGCACCGTCACCACCGCCCAGCGCAGGAACGACATGCGCAACTGTTCCCTAGACGCGATGCCGCCCAAGCCATCCACTCCGTGCCATTTCGGCCCCATTGCCGGAGCCCGACGCCCCCGTCCATAGTGCGGCCGGTCAAGTCCGTGATCGGTGGCTCATTTTCGAACGGCGGCGAGCAGGAACTCGACATTGCCCTCCGGCCCGGTGATCGGGCTCGGCGTGACGCCGGCGACCTCCCAGCCTCGGGTCTCGACCCAGTCCGCCACCTCGCGGCACACGCGCTCGTGCACGGCAGGGTCGCGCACGACGCCGCCCTTCCCCACCTCCTCGCGCCCGGCCTCGAACTGCGGCTTGATCAGCGCCAGGAGCCGCGCGCCCGGCCCCGCGAACGAGAGCGGCCGCTCCAGCACCTTGGGCAACGAGATGAAGCTCGCGTCACAGACGATCAGGTCGACCGGCTCGGGCACGTGCTCCGCGGTCAGCAGCCGCGCGCTGGTCCGCTCGTGCACGACCACGCGCAAGTCCTGCCGCAGGCTCCAAGCGAGCTGGTTGGTGCCGCTGTCGACCGCGTACACCCGCGACGCGCCGCGCTGGAGCAGCACGTCGGTGAAGCCGCCCGTGGACGAGCCCACGTCGATCGCGACCGCGTGGCCCACCTCCCAGCCGAAATGATCCAGCCCGTGTGCGAGCTTGATGCCGCCGCGCGACACATAGGGATGGTCGCGCCCCTTCACCGTCAGCGCCGCGTCGTCGCCCAGCGCCTGGCCGGGCTTGTCCACCTTGCGGTCGCCCGCGAACACCAGCCCCGCCATGATCAGCGCCTGCGCGCGCGTGCGGCTCTCCGCCAGTCCGCGGTCGACGAGCATCTGGTCGGCGCGGCGCTTCGCCATCAGGCGGGCCGGGGCAGCCAGGCGTCGCCCCAGTCGCGCATCGCCTCGACGACCGGCTGGAGCGCGCGGCCGGCGTCGGTCAGGCGGTAGCGCGCATATTTGGCTCGCGGAGGCACGCGTTCCAGCACCCCCGCCTCCACCATGGAACCGAGCCGCGCCGTCAACGTCGCGCGGCTGATGTCGAGCCGGCCGAGGAAGCCGTCGAACCGGTCCACGCCCAGGAACGCCTCGCGCAGGATCAACAGCACCCAGCGATCGCCGAGCACGCGGGACGCGCGGCCGATCGGGCACGGAGAGCGGGACGGCACGTATTTCACGTCCCGTTCCATAGGCGCTTGCCCGAGCCGGCGAAAGTTGCTCAAGTCTGCATCATAGACTTGGGAGGACGACATGGCCGAACGGTTCGCGAGCAACGAGGACGCGGTGGCGTACATGAGGGAGGTCGCCGTCGCGCGCTCCGGTTTTTCCCGCTTCCTGGGCGTGGAACCCGTGCGCGTGTGGCGCGGCGAGTCGGAGCTGACGCTCGCGATGCGCGACGAGCTGACGCAGCATCACGGGTTCGCGCACGGCGCGATTGTCGGGCTGATGGCAGACAACGCCTGCGCCTGGGCCGCCGCCTCGGTCGCGGGCGACGTGGTCACCGGCAGCTACTCGATCAACTTCCTCAGCCCCGCCCGCGGCGAGCGGCTGCGCGCCAAGGGCGTGGTCGTGAAGCCCGGCCGCCGCCAGGTCGTGGTCCGCGCGGACGTCTGGGCGGAGACGGACGGCGCCGACCCCGTGCTCGCGGCGGTGGCGCAGGCGACGGTGGTGCCGGTCGGTTAGGGTGCGAACGGGTTCACGACGGTGAGCCGGCCGTTGACGACCAAGCCGGCGTGCATGTCCTCGGAGTAGAGCGTGTCGCAATCCGCCGCGAGGGCGGCGGCAACGATCATGCCGTCGTAGACTGAAAGTTTGTAATGCTGGACGAGTTCAATCCCACGGATGTGGGTGTCGAGATCAAGCGGCATGATCGTCCGACACAGGTCCCGGATCTCTTCGAGCGCCGTGTGGATGCGCTTCCAATCCATACCAAGTTTTCGGCGCGTAACTGATGCAAACTCGTTCAGGCACTGCACGCTGATGGTGCCGCCGATCGCGAGCAGCTCGAGCGCACGTTCCTGCCGCGCGTCGTCGTTGGTGAAAGCGTAAACGAGGATATTGCTGTCGAAGAACGCGCGCGTCATCGCGCGTTGGCTTCCTCACGATCGAACTTGAAGCCGGGCGGCGCAGGCACCGCGAGCTTGCGGATACGCTCGATCACCGCCGCCCGTCGCTGCTTTTCCGTGATCACGGCCACCTCGCCCGAGTCCAGAGCGCAAAGCTCGACGTCGTCGCCCTCCTTCAACCCGAGCGCGCGCGCCACGTCGGCGGGGATACGGACAGCGAGGCTGTTGCCCCATTTCGCGACCTGCATGGAACCTCCGGATAGACAGCGACAGCACTGTATATCCAGCAAAGCATTCGAACAAGCGGGAGCCGAGGTCGCCCCACACGCAGACCTGGCCACTGCTTCGCCGCGTCGCGCCTATTCTCCGCCGCGCTCCGCCCGCTCCCTCGCCTCGCGGGTTATCGCCTTCATCCGCCGCCACAGCGCCACGTTGAACGCGACGAGCGCGACCACCGCCAGCGCGATGATCAGCGCGGCCTTTTGCGGCCCGGTCACCGCCTATTCCGCCTCGTTCGGCAGCCCGTTCGCCGCGCGCTCCCGGCGGATCTGGTCGGCGGTCGCGGCGATCTCCGCGCGCATGCTCTTGAGGCCGGCCCCGACCTGCTCGCGCGCCGCCGCGCAATCCGGGCCGGCGGTGGCCGGGTCGGGATGCGCCTGCTCCCAGGCGATCGCCCCGTCGATCACGCGCAGCCAGCGCTTGACGCTGCCGCCGACCCAACGGTTGATCGGCTCGCCCAGCACGCTGTTGAACGAAGCGAGCAGCGCGGGGGCCTCGTCCTCCGGCGGCCGGCGGCACGCGACGGCCGTGCGCCCGCGCAGCTGTCCCACGTAAAAGGCGAGCGCCGCCTCCTCCAGCCGATCCTGCCGCACACGTTCCGCCGCGCGCTCGTAAAAGGCGGTCCACTCGCGACGCTCCAGGCCGCGCAACGCCGCTTCGGCGGTGACGGGCTCGCCGACCGCCATCAGCAGCAGCGCGGCGGCGGAGATCAAGCGCGCGCCCCTGCGACCGCGGCGGAGTTGTGGCGCAGCGCCTTCAGCACCGCCTCCACGATCGCGTCGGCGTCGAGGCCCGCTTCCTTGTACTGGAGCTCCGGCTTATCTTGGTCCTGGAACAGGTCGGGCAGGCGCATGGTGCGCAGCTTGAGGCCGGCGTCGATCAGGCCCTCGTCGCTCGCCATAGTGAGCACATGCGCGCCGAGGCCGCCGATCGCGCCCTCCTCGATCGTGACCGCGACCTCATGCGTGGTGAGCAGGCGGCGGATCAGCGCCTCGTCCAGCGGCTTGGCGAAGCGGAGGTCGGCGACGGAGGTGGACAGTCCCTTGGCTTCGAGCTGGTCGGCGGCGCGCAGCGCCTCGGCGAGACGTGTGCCGAGCGACAGGATCGCCACCGTCTTGCCCTCGCGGACCATGCGGCCCTTGCCGATCTCCAGACGCTCGGGGACGGCGGGCAGCTCCACGCCCACGCCGTTGCCGCGCGGGTAGCGGACCGCGATCGGGCCGGAGTCGTGCAGCACGCAGGTATGCACCATGTGCACCAGCTCCGCCTCGTCGGCGGCCGCCATGACGACCATGTTGGGGAGCGTCGCCAGGTACGTCACGTCGAACGAGCCCGCGTGCGTCGCGCCGTCCGCGCCGACCAGCCCCGCGCGGTCAATCGCGAAGCGCACGGGCAGGTTCTGGATCGCGACGTCGTGGACGACCTGGTCATAGGCGCGCTGGAGAAAGGTCGAGTAGATGGCGCAGAAAGGCCGCATACCCTGCGCCGCGAGCCCGGCAGCGAACGTCACCGCGTGCTGCTCGGCGATGCCGACGTCGAAGAAGCGGTCGGGGTGCGCAGCGGCGAACTTGTCGAGCCCCGTGCCCGACGGCATCGCCGCGGTGATCGCGCAGATGCGCGGGTCGGTCGCGGCCTCGCGCGCGAGCGCCTCGCCGAATACATTCTGGTACTGCGGCGGCCCCGGCGGCGACTTGGACTGCGCGCCGGTGATCACGTCGAACTTCTGCACGCCATGATACTTGTCGGCCGACGCCTCGGCGGGAGCGTAGCCCTTGCCCTTCTTGGTCACGACGTGGATCAGGATCGGCCCCTCCTCCGCGTCGCGCACATTCTCGAGCACGGGGATGAGGTGGTCGAGATTGTGCCCGTCGATCGGGCCGACATAGTAGAAGCCCAGCTCCTCGAAGAGCGTGCCGCCCATCGTCATGCCGCGGGCATACTCGTCCGTCTTGCGCGCCGCCTCGTGGAACGGCCGGGGCAGCTTGCGCGCGATCTTCTTGAGGATCTCGCGCAATCCCAGAAACTCGCGGCTCGACACGATGCGCGAAAGGTAGGCCGACAGCCCGCCTACCGGCGGCGCGATCGACATGTCGTTGTCGTTGAGGATGACGACCAGCCGGTTGCCTGCCGCCTCGGCGTTGTTCATCGCCTCGTACGCCATGCCCGCCGACATGGCGCCGTCGCCGATCACCGCGATCGCCTTGCCGGGCTTCCCCGCGAGCTTGTTCGCGATCGCGAAGCCGAGCGCCGCCGAGATGGACGTGGACGAGTGCGCCGCGCCGAACGGGTCGTACTCGCTCTCCGAGCGCTTGGTGAAGCCGGACAGGCCGCCGCCCTGGCGCAGCGTGCGGATGCGGTCGCGCCGCCCGGTCAGGATCTTATGCGGGTAGCATTGGTGGCCGACGTCCCAGACCAGCCGGTCGGTCGGCGTATCAAACACGTAATGAATCGCCGTGGTCAGCTCGACCACGCCGAGCCCCGAGCCGAGATGGCCGCCCGTCACGCCCACCGCCGAGATCACCTCCGCACGCAGCTCGTCGGCCAGTTGGCGCAGCTGTTCGGGTTTCAGCTTGCGGAGGTCGTCGGGCGTACGAACGGCGTCGAGCAGCGGTGTTGCGGGGAGATCGGCCATGCCCGTCATGTAGCGACAGGCTAAGCCCGTGTCGAACCTATCCGCCGGCGTCCTCGGGAACTCCTCTACTCCTGCACGGCGAGCACCGCTTCGAGTACGCCGGGGAACCGCCGCTCGACCTCATCGCGGCGAAGCGTGTGCAGCACCGACACGCCGACCTTTCGCGCGCGCACCAGCCCGGCGGCGCGAAGCACCGTATAGTGGTTCGACATGGTCGCCCTGGGCAGGTCGGGCGGTGCGGCGACGCTGCACGCCAGCCCTCCGCCCTCCTGCTCGGCGTCGCAGGCCAGCCGCCGTACGATCGCGCGGCGCGCCGGGTCGGCCAATGCGGACAGCACGGCCCCGAGCGGCACGTCCTCCAGGTCGGGATGCACGAAGCTTGCCATGCGGTGCATATGCGGACTGTGCCGTCCCCAAGCAAATCTGTTAGTTCGGATATATTGAACTATGAACGTCGGCCGGCCATCTCGCGGTCCGTTCAGAAGGAGGAACGGACCATGACGAAGCTACAGGGCAAAATAGCGCTGGTGACGGGCGCGTCGCGCGGTATCGGCCGGGCGGCGGCCAAGCGGCTGGCGGCCGATGGCGCGTTCGTGATCGCGCATTACGGCCGTAACGCGCAAGCGGCCGACGCGCTGGTCGCGGAGATCGCGGCGGCGGGCGGCGAAGCGGTCGCGGTCGGCGCGGACCTGGAGACGGTGGACGGCGTCGAGCGGCTCGTCGCCGAAACGGAGCGGACCTTGGACGGGCGGCCGCTCGACATCCTCGTCAACAACGCCGGTGTGGCGGAGTTCGTCGGTTTCGAGGAGACCACCGCCGAGGTGATCGACCGGCAGTACGCGGTGAACGTCCGCGCACCGTTCCTGCTCACCGCCGCGCTGGCGAAGCATGTGCCTGACGGCGGGCGCGTGATCTTCCTGACCACGGCGGTCACGCGCGTCCACTTCCCCGGCATCACCGCCTACGCGATCACCAAGGGGGCGGTCGACGTTCTGATCCTCCACTTGGCGGCGGAGCTAGGTCCGCGCGGCATCCGAGTGACGGGCGTCGCACCGGGCGCCATCGACACGGACATGAGCGCCTGGCTGCGCAGCGACGAGGGCGTGGCGACCGCGCACGGCGTCCAGGCGTTGCAGCGCGTAGGTCAGGCGGACGACGTCGCGAGCGTGATCGCGTTCCTCGCCGGCCCCGATGCGGGCTGGGTCACGGGCGACATCGTGGACGTATCGGGCGGCACGAAGCTCTGACCCTCAACCCCTCTTCCGCGAAAGCGGGAGAGGGTGAAAACTTAGCTCAGTCGCAGGCCGCGCACTTGCCGCGCACCTCGATTACCGGGCGCTCGGGCGTGAAGCCGGTCTCCGACGCCGCGCCACGGATCGCGCGGGCGAGCTTGTCGTCGTCGAGGTGCGTGGTGTCGCCGCACTTGTCGCACACCAAGAAGATGCAGTCGTGCAGGCAGCCGGGGTGGCTGTTGGCGATATAGGCGTTCCTGCTCTCGACGCGCCGCGCCAGGTTGGCGCCGACGAACAGGTCGAGGATGCGGTACACGCTGTTGGCGGCGACGCGCCGCCCTTCGGCCTTCGAGACCGCCTCCGCGATGTCGTAGGCGGAGGCCGGCTTGTCGAACTGCGCGAGCGCGTCGAACACGCTGGCGCGCATCGCGGTCCACTGCTCGCCCGCGCCCTCCAGCGTCGCCTGGGCGGCCTGGGCCAGCTCGGGCCCGTGGGAGTCGTGGTGATGGTGCGCGGCCATGAAACGAAGGTAAGACGCCCGCCCGCGCGGGGCAAGCGGATCAGTCGAGCGCGAGCCGGTTCAGCCGGTGCCCGAACGCCAACAACGAAACGCCGACGATCGTCCACAGCGCCTCGGCGTGGCCGCCCGCGTCGTGCAGCGTGAGCGCGCCCGCCATGACGCCCAGCCCCAGCGAACCCATCGCGGCGGGCATCAGCATCTCGTGCCGCAGCGCACCCTGCCCTAGCGCTACCGCGCCGAGCCCGATCGCGCCGACCAGCCCGACCTCATGGAACAGCGGGTGGAGCAGCATGCCCCCCGCCGTCGACGCCAGCGCGAGCAGCACGGAAGTGGCGAGGCAGTGAACCACGCACAGCCCCGACACCCCGATCGCGACACGATCAAGCAAGGCGAGCCAGGAAAGACGGGTGAGCGAAACCGCCATGCAGGATACGTAATCTCATTCTGTTCGGGTTACAACATAACATTTGCTCCGGCTCGCGGTTCCGGTCCCGATTTGCTAGCCGATGCGGGCCATGACCGACCGCTCCCCCTCCCCGCCCATCCGCATCGTCGTGCTCGGCGGCGGCACGGCGGGGTGGATGGCGGCGTGCCTGTTCGCGCATGAGTGGCCGCAGGCCCGCGTCACGGTGATCGAGTCGCCCGACATCGGCATCATCGGCGTCGGCGAGGGCTCCACGCCGCAGCTCCGCGCGCTGTTCGCGAAGCTCGGCATCGCGGAGGCGGACTGGATGCCGGCCGCGAACGCGACGTACAAGGTCGGCATCGCGTTCACCGGCTGGTCGGAGCGGCCGGGCTATGGCCGTTACTTCCACCCCTTCGCGAGCGCGGTCGACCTCCATACCGAGCCGCAGTTCCACGCGTCCGCCCGCGCCAGGCGGACGGGGCGCGACGTGCCCGCGCATCCCGACCGCTTCTTCCTCAACAGCCGCCTCGCCGAGCGGGGTTTCGTGCCCCTCGCGCCCGATAACTTCCCGTTCGAGGTCGGCTACGGCTACCATTTCGACGCGCACCTCGTCGGTCAGGTGCTGGCAAGGCGCGCGGCCGAGCTCGGCGTCGAGCACCGGCAGGACCGCGTCGTCGAGGTTGCGGTCGGCGAAGATGGACAGGTCAGCCACCTGCTTACCGACGGGGGCGAGGCAATCGCGGGCGACCTGTTCGTCGACGCCAGCGGCTTTCGCTCGGTGATCGCGCAAGCGGCGCTGGGCGGGAAGTTCCTTCCCTTCGCGAGCAACCTGTTCAACGACCGCGCCGTGGTGATGCCAACGCCGAACGGGGACGAGCTCAACCCGTATACGACCGCGACCGCGCTGTCGGCCGGCTGGGTCTGGCACATCCCGCTCACCAGCCGTGCGGGCAACGGCTATGTTTATTCCAGCCGCTACATCGATCCCGACCACGCCGAGACCGAGCTGCGGCGGCACCTCGGCACGCTCGACGACCCCACGCCAGCGCGCCACCTGGAGATGAAGGTCGGCCGCGTCGAGCGGAGCTGGACGGGCAACTGCCTCGCCATCGGCCTGGCGCAAGGCTTCATCGAGCCGCTGGAGGCCACCGCGCTCCACATCGTCCAGGCAACCGTGGAAGGCTTCATCCAGGCATACGCCGACGGCGGCTTCACGCCGCAGCATCGCGACGTGTTCAACCGCACGATCGCGCGGCGCTACGAAGGCATCCGCGACTACATCGTCTGCCACTACCGCCTGAACCGCCGCACCGACACGCAGTATTGGCGGGACGCCGCCACGCTCGCCGACTTGTCGGATGATCTAAAGGCGGTGATGACCTGCTGGTTCACCGGCGGCGACCTTCCGGCCGAGGTGCACCGACTGGATATCGCGCGCTACTATGCGCCAATGTCTTGGGGATGCCTGCTCGCGGGCTACGGCACCTTCCCCGCCGACGAGAAGCTCCGCCCCGCCCCGCCGCCCGCCGACTTGGCCTCGCTCGACCGGCTGCTCGACGGCTGCCTCCTAAATTTTCGGAGCCACGCCCAAGCGCTTGGCTCGCTTCGGGCCAGTGCCTAAATGGCGACCATGCTCCAGCCCAGCGCCGCGTTCATGTCCCGCGCCCGGCCGCGACTCGTGGCCAAGTGGCTGCTGGGGGTCGCCGTGCTGATCGTCCTCATGGTGGTGGTGGGTGGCATCACGCGCCTGACCGAGTCGGGCCTATCGATCACGTCGTGGAAGCCGATCAGCGGCACGCTGCCGCCGCTCACCGACGCGCAGTGGCAAGCGGAGTTCGAGGCGTACAAGCAGATCCCGGAATATCAGGAGATCAACCGCGGCATGACGCTCGCGGGCTTCAAGACGATCTTCTTCTGGGAATATGTCCACCGCCTGCTCGGCCGCGTGATCGGGCTCGCCTTTGCGCTCCCGCTCGCCTTTTTCGCAGCCAAGCGATGGATCCCGAAAGGCTATGGCCGCCGCCTCGTGGCGCTGCTGTTGCTCGGCGGGCTACAAGGCGCGATTGGCTGGTGGATGGTCGCGTCCGGCCTCGTCGAGCGCACAGACGTCAGCCATGTCCGGCTCGCAGTGCACCTCTCGGTCGCGCTCCTCATCCTGGCCGGGCTGGTCTGGACCGCGCTCGACTTGCTGCAGCTCGCGCGCAACCCGCTCAGCGTCGCCGCGAAGCTCAAGCCGGTGGCGATCGTCGCGCTCGCGGCCTTGGGCGTGCAGATCGTCTGGGGCGCGTTCACCGCGGGACTCAACGCCGGTTACGCGTTCAGCACCTGGCCGCTCATGGGCGACGAGTGGTTCCCGCGCGCGACGCCGATGCTGGGCTCCCCGGTGGCGGACGCGGTCGACAACCCGATCGTCGTCCAATTCATCCACCGCTGGTTCGCCTTCGTCGCCGCCGCCGCGCTCGTCTGGCTAGCCGCGCGCGCGGTCAAGAGCGGCCACCCCCGCGCCGGCGTCGCCGTGATCCTGCTCACCGGCCTTCAGATCTCGCTCGGCGTCGCCACGCTGACGACGGGCGTGGCGTTGCCCGTAGCGGTGGCACACCAGGCGAACGCCGCGCTGCTGCTGATCGCCGCCGTTTGGGCCGCGCACATCGTGGGCGAGCGCGCCGCCGTGCTGCGCCCGCGGTGATCGCGCTCGTCCAGGTCACCTTTCCCGACCGGGAGACCGCCGAGCGGATCGGGCGCGCGGCGGTGGAGGCGCGGCTCGCCGCCTGCTGCAACCTCTTGGGCCAGTGCCGCTCGATCTATCGCTGGCGGAACGAGGTCGAAACGGCGGACGAGGTCGTCGCCCAGTTCAAGACGTCGTCCATCCGTGCCCGCCGCCTCGTCGAGCACCTGACCGCGCTCCACCCGTACGAGCTGCCGGCGATCGAGACCTGGGAAGCGGCTGCGGCGCCCGCCGTCGAGGAGTGGGTCGCGCTGGAGACGAGCTGACCGGTACTATTTTACCCGTCGTGAATGGCGCGATTTCGTTGACTTTCCGGCCCCGAACTGTATCTGCACCGCCATCGCGCCGCTCCTTCGTGGGCGGCGCTCGTCGTTCTGAACCAAAGAGGTCTCGCCCATGAAGGCGCTCATGAAGACCACCAAGTCGGCCAAGCCGCACGAGGTGGAGAAGAAGTGGCACATCGTCGACGCCACCGACCTGGTCGTCGGCCGGGCGGCGGTGGTGATCGCCAACGTGCTGCGCGGCAAGCACAAGACGAGCTTCACCCCGCACGTCGATTGCGGCGACAACGTCATCGTCATCAACGCCGACAAGATCCGCTTCACGTCCAACAAGGCGCAGAAGAAGGTCTATTACAAGCACACGGGCTATGCGGGCGGCATCAAGTCGATCACCGCCGCCAAGGTGCTGGAGGGCCGCTTCCCCGAGCGCGTGCTCGAGAAGGCCGTGGAGCGCATGATCCCGCGCGGCCCGCTGGGTCGCGAGCAGATGCGCTCCTTGCGCATCTTCGCCGGCGCCGAGCACCCGCACGCCGCGCAGAACCCCGAGCCGCTCGACATCGCGGGCATGAACCGCAAGAACAAGGTGGGCCAGTAATGTCCGACAACCGCCAGTCCCTCGCCGATCTCGGCGATCTCACGCAGCGCGCGGCCGCCACGGCCGCCCCGGCCGTGGGCGACGACGCGAACGCGTCGGCGCCGATCAACCTCCAGCCCGCCGCCCCGCTGCGCGAGCAGGAGATCGACAAGCTCGGCCGCGCCTACGCGACCGGCCGCCGCAAGGACGCCGTCGCCCGCGTGTGGCTCAAGCCCGGCTCCGGCAAGATCACGATCAACGGCCGCGACCAGGAAGTGTATTTCGCGCGTCCCTCGCTGCGCCTCGTCATCAACCAGCCCTTCGGCGTCGCCGAGCGCGACGGCCAGTATGACGTGATCTGCACCGTGAAGGGCGGCGGCCTCTCGGGCCAGGCCGGCGCGGTCAAGCACGGCATCGCCCAGGCGCTGACCCGCTACGAGCCGACGCTGCGCTCGCCCGTCAAGGCGGCCGGCTTCCTCACCCGCGACAGCCGCACCGTGGAGCGCAAGAAGTACGGGCGTGCAAAGGCGCGTCGCAGCTTCCAGTTCTCGAAGCGCTGATGCGGACGGCCTTGGATTGCAACGCAATCCAAGGACTCGTCGCGACGGCCGGCGGAGCGGCTCACCGCTCCGTTCGACGTCACGGACTTGCTCCGTGACGGCGCGGCCTCAGTATACGGTAACTACAAAAGGGCGGCCCGGACCTCCGGACCGCCCTTTCTCTTTTCGGCTGAGAGGACGCCACGTCGTCAGACGTGAGCGACTATGCCGCTCCCGCTGCCCGACGTGGCGAGTCCTCGGATTGCTCGCGCAATCCGAGGCCGCCCGCTACTCGCCCGCTCAGCGCCCGCGCAGCGTGTTCAGCAGCGCCAGCCCCAGCACGCCCGCGAGCGCCGCGGTCGCGGCCGGGCGCTGCTTGGCGAACGCCTTGGCCTTGCCCAGGTTCTGATTGATCGCGTCCTTCGCGCCCGCGGTGCGCGACTGGTTGGTCTGATTGGCGGTCGTCGTAGCCATACGCTCTTCTCCGATACGAGTGGTTGGAGAGCCCGGCGCGACGCACCGGACACATAGGTGACAACGGCTCAACCGCCGATCGGTGCCACGACCGGACCTTACGCCCGCACGGCCCGTTATACTTGTCCAAGGAGACCACCCATGGCCGAGCAGCAGCAATCCCCAGCGTTTCAGGAAGGCGCGGAGGCCGGACGCGACATCGACCACCAGGCGGGTGACTGCCCCTACGACCACGACCCGGAGACGGGCGAGCTGCAGCGCCGCCAGGACTGGCTCGCCGGCTTCGCCTCGACGCGCGGGCAAGCGGGTTCTGCGGAGGAGGCGCGCGACTACCACCCGCTCGAGCCCAAGGCGCAGATCGACCCGGACCTGCCCGTCTACATCAACAGCTAGCCCCCGACGGTCAGGTGCGGCTTGGCGGCATCCGCCTTGCCCGCCAGCCCCGGCACCTCGTCGAGCTGGCGCAGGTCGGTGAACCGGCCCCGCTCCTCGCGATAGCGCACGATCTCGGGGCCGTGCCCCTCCAGGCCGGGGACGGCGTCCAGTTCCTCGGCGGTGGCGGTATTCAAGTCGGTCACGAGCGTAGCGCCTTCTTGGGGATATGCGTGATCCGGCACGCCAGGTCCGCCTCGCCGCTCGCGACGATCCAGCGGTCGCCCGCGTCGGCGATGCCCGTCGTGAATACCACGCCGTCCAGATACATCTGATGCTTGAGCGGCTCGGTCAGCGCCGGGCTGGGCTCGAGCACCGGCTGGTGCACCGTCCGGACCGTCACCGACGGGTCGTCGCGGTCGAGCACGGACAGGTAAGTGCGGTAGATGCCGACCACGCCCGACGGCTCGACGCCGTGCCATAGCGAGAGCCAGCCCTCGTCGGTCAGCACGGGCGGCGTGCCGCCGCCCATGCGCGCGGTGTGGTCGGTCGCGGCGTGCGGGCGGATGCCGGGCCGGTCGTGCGGCCGCCAGTGCAGCGCGTCGGGCGAGCGCGCCAGGTTGATCGACGGCCCGGCACGCCACTCGCTGTCGGGCGGGTAGGCGAAATAGAGATCGCCCAGCGGCCGCGTCTGCGCCCAATATTCGCCGCCGATCAGCCCTTCGAAGATCAGCATGTCCTTGTTCTGGTGATCGAGGACGATCCCCTCCAGCCGCCAGTCGAGCGCGTCCGCGCTGGTGTAGAGCGTCGTGCAGTGCCGCTCCGGGCTGACCGAGCAGGTCGTCATGAGGTAGCGGTCGCCTACGCGGCTGATCCGCGCGTCCTCGACGCCGTAGCATTGGTAGCTCGCGGTCGGGGCGATGGCGCGGTCATAGTGCACGGCCTCGACGCGCTTCCCCTCGGGGTCGAGCTCGACGGGAAGCAGCCAGGAGAGCGAGGTCAGCGCCATCACGCGCCACGATCCGCCCGGCACCGTGAACTTGCGCGGGTCGGACGTGTCGACCGCAGTAACGGGCCAAGCGTCGAGCTTATACGCGCCGTCCTTCCACCGGATCGCGCGGACATGGCCCTCGTGCTTGGGGTGGAGCAACGCCTCGGCGACGCGGACCATGAGCAGAAGGTTGCCGTTGGCGAGCCGCGTCATCCCCGGGTTGAACGCGCCGAGCACGTAGGTTTCGGCGTCGACCTTCCCCGCGAGCGGCGAGCGCGAGAGGTCGACGTCGTCCGGGCGGAAGATCAGCGCGTCGTGGGGGTAGCTGGTCACCTACCCGCCTCCCTATCGTCACCCCGGACTCGTTCCGGGGTCCATCGTCGTCCGCGCACTCCGGCGGGCTCGTGCGCACAACGATGGATGCCGGAACAAGTCCGGCATGACGGGAGAGGGTGAGCTCGCCTCACTCCTCCCCCAACGCCCGCGGCACGATCACCAGCTGCTGCACCACCGTCCTGCGCGGTTGCGTCAACATGTAGTGGACGCCCACCGCGATGTCCTCCGCGCGGATCGTCTCCGCGCGCGCCACCTTCTCCTTTTGCTCCTCGTCGGACGCGTCGCCGAAGTCGGCCTTGGTCTTGCCCGGCTCGACGAGCGCGACGCGGATGCCCTTGTCGCCCAGCTCCTTTCGCAGCGCCTCCGCGAAACCCGCCACGCCCGCCTTGATGCCGGCGTACACGGTCGAGCTCGGCCCCAGGATGTGTGCGCTCATCGACCCGGTCAGCACGATGTCGCCGTCCCGGATGCGCCGCGACGCCTCGAACGCGCCCAGCATATACGCGGTGAAGTCGGCCGCGATTGCGTAGCGCAGCTCGTCCTCCGACACGTCGGTCAGCCCCTCGACCGCGACCGCGGCGTTGAGCACGGCGATATCGACGCCGCCCATGCGGCGCTCCGCCTCATCGAACACCTGTTTGGTCGCGCCCGGCTCGGCGAGGTCGATGCTGATCCCCTCGCCCCCGCCGCCGTCGCGGCCGGCCTCGCCGATCGCGGCGAGCGCATCCTGCAGATGCTGCGGGTCGCGGCCGCACACGAACACGCGCGCGCCCTCCGACGCCAGCAACACCGCGATCGCGCGGCCGATGCCCGTGGTGCCGCCGGTGATCACCGCCCGTCTGCCCTTCAGCGGCGTGACGGGCGTATGCGCGCGCGTGACGATGTCGGCCATGAGTTCTCCTGATCCGTTACCGGCCGGGAGACGCGTTCAGGCGGTGGCGGGTTCCTTCACCCGGTCGAGCCAGCGCGCGAGCGGAGCGTCGAGCTCCGGCTCGGTCAGCAGCGGCGTGTGGCCCACGTCGGGCACCGTCACCAGCTCCGCGTCGCGCAGCCGCTCGACCATGCGCGCCGCCGTGTCCGCCGCGAGCACGTCCGACCGCGCGCCCCGCACGATCAGCGTGGGCGTGTCGCGTAGGCCGTCGAGCGCTCGCCACATGTCCGGCCCCGCTTCGTTCCCCGGCACGCGGAACGGTTCGGCGATCTTGAGGTCGTAGTCGAGCACGATCCGCCCCGCCGAGTTCAGCCGGTAGAGCCGCTTGGCCATGCGCAGCCAGTCCTCGATGCCGAAGCGCGGGTACACGTCCGCGTTCGCCTCCGACAGCCCGCGCGCCGCGTGCATCCAGGTGGGCCAGCTCGACCCGCGGCCCACATAGCCGCGGATGCGCTGAAGACCTGCCGGCATGATCTCCGGCCCCACGTCGTTCAGCAACGCGCCCGCGATCCGCCCGCGCTCGGTGCCGGACAGCAGCATGGTGACGATCCCGCCCAAGGACGTCCCCACCGCGACGAAGCAGGTGACGCCCAGCTCGCGCAGCAGCGCGTCCACGTCCTGCACATAGGTCAGCGGCACGTATGTCATCGGGTCCTTGGCGTAACCGCTCTCGCCGCGCCCCCGTAAGGACAGCGCCAGCACCCGCCATTCGGGGCTCAGCCGCTCCGCCAGTCCCTCGAAATCGCGCGCGTTGCGCGTCAGCCCGGGCAGGCACAGGATCGGCGGCCGTCCGTCCTCGCCGCCCGCATAATCGCGCGCGTGCAGCCGGAGCCCGTCATGCGACCACCAGTAGCGGTTCTCGTATCGGGCCATGCTTGCTTCCCGCCTTTCGGGTTCCCCATATCGCGGGATGCCCGTCTCCCCGCAAGCGTACCGCCCGGCCGCCAAGCTGCTCGACCTCGGCCCCGATCTCTGGGACCCGGTGAGGGCGGCCGACTTCCCGCAAACGGTGCTGCGCTACCGCAATGACCGCGCCGCCGCCGAGGTCGGGCTCAGCGATCTCACTGACGACGAGTGGCTGCGCCATTTCGGCCGCTTCGAGCCATTGCCCGGCACGCTGCCCGAGCCGCTGGCGCTGCGCTACCACGGCCACCAGTTCCGCGTGTACAACCCCGACATCGGCGACGGCCGCGGCTTCACCTTCGCGCAGATGCACGATGCGTCCGAACGCCTGATGGACCTCGGCACCAAGGGCTCGGGCCAGACGCCGTACAGCCGCTTCGGCGACGGGCGGCTGACGCTCAAGGGCGGCGTGCGCGAGATCCTGGCGACCGAGATGCTGGAGGCGCTGAACGTGCCGACGTCGCGAACGCTGTCCCTGATCGAGACGGGCGAGGCGCTGGAGCGCGGCGACGAGCCCAGCCCGACCCGCTCGGCGGTCATGGTGCGGCTGAGCCACGGTCATATCCGCATCGGCACCTTCCAGCGCCTCGCCTACTACCAGGACGAGGCCAATATGCGCCGCCTCGTCGACTATGTCCTCCGCGAGCTCTACCGCGAGGAGCCCGGCGAAGAGCCTGCCCTGCGCCTGCTCGACTTCGTCATCGACCGCACCGCCCGGCTCGCGGCGCGCTATATGGCGGCGGGGTTCGTGCACGGCGTGCTCAACTCGGACAACATCAACGTCATCGGCGAGAGCTTCGACTACGGCCCGTGGCGGTTCGCGCCCAGCTGGGACGTCCAGTTCACCGCCGCCTATTTTGACCATGCGGGCCTCTACGCCTTCGGTCGCCAGCCCGAGGCGATCCACTGGGACCTGTTCCAGCTCGCAGGCAGCTTACGACTGCTGACCGAGAGCGACCCGCTGATCGCCCTGCTCGAGCAGTTCGGCCCGCGCTTCCAGGGGTACGTCGCCGAAGCGCTGCTCTGGCGCCTGGGTCTGAAGCCTCGCGGCGAGGCCGAGGACCGCGCGCTCGTCCAGAGCCTCGAACGCGCGCTCCGCGACAGCGGAGTCGAGCTGCACCGCTTCTTCCACGACGCCTTCGCGCGGCCGCTCCCGGAGCGCTACGGCGAGGACTGGTCCGAGTTCCGCACGCTGGCCGCCGCCTACGAGTCCCGCAAGCGGCGCGGCGCGTTCTTCGACGGCGAGCCCTGCGGCATGCTCATCGACGAGGTGGAGGCGATCTGGGCGCCCATCGCCGAAACCGACGATTGGTCACGCCTCCACGCCAAGGTCGAGCAGGTACGCGCGATGGGGGAAGCGCTGCGCTAAGCTCCTCCCCGCTTCAGCGGGGGAGGGGGACCATTCGCTTGCGAATGGTGGAGGGGGAGCTACGGGATACGGCATCGCCCTGTACCCCCACCACCACGCCCTGCGGGCGCGGTTCCCCTCCCCCGCAACTATGTTGCGGGGGAGGAAGGGGCCGACAACTTGACCCCGCCTCTCCCCTCCTCCACCACCTCCACCCGCATGGAACTCCACTCCCACGAACCCGCCACAGGCGCGCATCTCTGGACGGGCGCGCACGGCGACACGCACGCGGAGGTCGCCGCCGCCCGCTCGGGCTGGGCCGCCTGGGCCGCGCGGCCGTTCACCGTCCGGGCGGAGTTGCTGCGCCGCTTCGCCAACGTCGTGCGTCAGCGGATGGAGCCCTTCGCCGACCTGATCGCGCGCGAGACGGGCAAGCCGCTCTGGGAGGCGCGCACCGAGGTCGAGAGCGTCGTCGCCAAGGTCGACATCTCGATCAATGCGTACGCCGAGCGCACGCCGCAGCGCCGGCTCGACAGCCCCATGGGCAGCCGCATGGCGCTCCGCCACAAGCCGCACGGCGTGCTGGCGGTGCTCGGCCCCTACAACTTCCCCGCGCACCTGCCCAACGGTCACATCGTGCCAGCACTCCTCGCGGGCAACGCCGTGGTGTTCAAGCCGTCCGAAAAGACGCCTGCGGTGGGCGCGTACCTGGTCGAATGCTTCCATGCGGCGGGCGTGCCGCCCGAGTGCGTGCGCCTGCTGATCGGCGGGCCCGCCGAGGGCAAAGCCCTATCCGCGCACGCGCACATCGACGGCCTGCTCTTCACCGGATCGGCGCGTACCGGCCTCGCGCTCAACCGCCAGTTCGCCGAGCATCCGGAGCGAATCCTGGCGCTGGAGATGGGCGGCAACAACCCCATCGTCGTCTGGGACACGCCCGACCTCCACTCGGCCGCGACGCTGGTGGTCCAGTCCGCCTTCACCTCCGCCGGCCAGCGCTGCACCGCCGCGCGCCGGCTGATCGTCGAAGACCGGCTCTATGACGGCCTCCTCGAGACGCTGAACACCCTCGTCGGCCGCCTGATCGTGGGCCCGCCGCACGCCCAGCCCCAGCCCTTCATGGGCCCGGTCATCGACAACCAGGCCGCCGACGGCCTGACGGAGAGCTTCCTCGCGCTGCTGATGAAGGGCGGCCGCGCGATCCGCCACCTGGAGCGGACCGATCCCGACCGCCCGTTCCTCAAGCCCGCGATGATCGACGTCACCAACGTCGCGGAGCGGCCGGACGTCGAACTCTTCGGCCCGATCCTCCAGGTGATCCGCGCCGACGATTTCGACGCCGCGATCGCGGAGGCGAACAACACGCGCTACGGCCTGAGCGCCAGCCTGATCAGCCAAACGCCGCAGCTCTACGACCGCTTCTGGTCCAACGTCCGCGCAGGCATCGTCAACTGGAACCGCCCCACCAACGGCGCGTCGTCGAACGCGCCCTTCGGCGGTGTCGGCTGGTCCGGCAACCACCGCCCCAGCGCCTATTACGCCGCGGACTATTGCGCCTACCCGGTCGTCAGCAACGAGGCGGAATCGGCGCGCGCCAGCATCGGCATCGGGCTGGCGGATGCATGACGGGCTTGCGCTCCGGACGACCAGCGTCGATCTAGATCCTTCAAAGCTCAAGAGGGACTCGATGGCGAACGTAAGCATCTCACTGCCCGAGTCGATGCAGCGCTGGGTGCTCGCCCGCGTGGAAGACGGGTCCTACCTCGACGAGAGCGATTATGTCCGCGACCTGATCCGGCAAGACCAGAGACGGTCGGGCAGCGAGAGCCGTTTGATCGCGGGCCTCGAGCAAGGGCTCGCCGATGCGGAGACGGGTCGCGTCGCACCGGCCGAAGCCGTGTTCGACCGGCTAGAACGCAAGTATCGGACGATGAACGAGGCCGGCGAGCGGCATTGAACGTCGTCTTCACGGCGCAAGCCGAGCGCAGCTTGGAGGAGATCGGCGACTGGATCGCCGTCGATAGCCCGATTCGGGCTGTCGGCTTCATCACCGAGTTGCGCGACGTGGCCAAAGCGCTTGCGGACTATCCGGAAGCCTTCCCGATTGTGGAACGTTTTCGCCGGCAAGGTATCCGCAAGCGTACGCACGGCAAATACCTAATCCTATACCGCATCGGCCGCGGTCGCGTAGAGATCATCGACATCGTGCACGGCGCACGCGATTATTACCGGTTGCTCGCTTGACGGCCGGACACCTTACCGCCTCGACGCCATCCACCCCCGCAGCTTCGCCTCAAGCACCGGCATGGGCAGCGCGCCCGTATCCAGCACTTGCGCGTGGAACTGGCGCGCGTCGAAGCGGGGACCCAGCGCCGCCTTCGCCTCCGCCTTCAGGCGCAGGATGGTGAGCTGCCCCACCTTGTACGCCAGCGCCTGGCCGGGGATCGCGATGTAGCGCTCCACTTCCGCCACCGCGTCCGTCTCCGGCATGGGCGAGTTGTCGAGCATGTACTTGATCGCCTGTTCGCGGCTCCAGCCCTTGGCGTGGAGTCCCGTGTCGACCACCAGCCGCATCGCGCGCAGCATCTCGTCGTTCAGGCCGCCCATACGCTGATACGGGTCGGTCTCGACCCCCAGCTCCGGATAGAGCGTCTCCACATAGAGTGCCCAGCCCTCCACGAACGCCGTGTTGCCGCCGAAGCGCATGAACGCGGGCAGCGCCTCGTTCTCCTGCGCCAGGCTGACCTGGAAATGGTGACCCGGCACCGCCTCGTGCAGGTACAAGGTCTCCACGCCCCACAGATACCGGTTCGGCAGGTCGTAGCTGTTGTAGAAGAACACGCCCGGCCGCGACCCGTCGGGCGTGCCGCGCTGGTAGGAACCCGCGGCCGCCGTCTTCTCGCGGAACGCCGGCACCGGCCGGATCTCCAGCGGCGTCTTGGGGATGAGCGAGAACTGCTCCCGCACCCGCGCGTCCACCTTCCGCCCCGCCGCTTCATAGGCGAGGCGCAGCTCGTCCGCGGTCTTGGGCTGGAAGCGCTTGTCGGTGCGCAGGTGCGTGAAGAACTGGGGCAGCGTGCCGTTGAAACCGACTTTCGCCTTCTGCGCCTCCATCTCGCGGAGGATGCGCGCGACCTCCGACAGCCCGAGCCGGTGCACCTCCTCGGCCTTGAGCGGCAGCGTCGTGTTGCTCTCGATCAGATACTCGTACAGCCCCGCCCCGCCCGGCACCGCCGACAGTCCCACCGTGTCGCGGGCGCGCGGCAGATACTCGTTCTGCAGGAAGGCTCGGAGCCGCTGGTGCGCCGGGTTGAGCACGTCGCGGACCTGCGCCGCGTAGAGCTTGGTCAGCCGCGCGCGCTCGCCCGGGCCGACGGTGTCGGGGAACTTGGTCACCGGCGCGTAGAAGAGCGACTTCTCGACGCCGCCTGCCAACAGGTTGTCGACCTGGCCGATGACGTTGCGCACCACCAGCTTGGGCGGCGTGATCCCGCGCGCCATGCCGGTCCGCGCCCGCGCGATCATGCGGTCGACCACCTGAGCGTACTGCGCGTTGCGCTTCAGGTTGTTCTCGTAGTCGGCGACCGTCTTGAACGGCGCCCCGCCCTCGCCCGACGCGACCTCCGGGTAGAAGGTCTGGAAGCCGCTGAAATGATTGACCGGCAGCACGTCGGTGATCCGGCGCACCGCGGGCTGGTAGCCGCGCAGCTCGATCTCGTTGTCCGTCCGGAACACGTCGTATGCGATGCGGTCCACCGCCGACAGCTTGGCGCGGTCGATCGCCTTCAGCCCCGCCAGGTTCCGCTCGGCCGCGCGCTGCTCGGCCAGCGTGTGCGCCTCGGTCAGGTACTCGCCCAAGCGGTCGGCGAAGCGCAGGTCGCCCCGGAACAGCGCCTGGAGCGGATTGCGCTTGAGGTTTCCCTCGTCGCTCGCCGCGAACAGCCGCCGCAACTTCACGCCCTCGCTCTCCACCTCGGCGGCGGGCGCGGTCTCGGCGGTGGCGATGACGGGACTGGCGGCGGCGAGCAGCAGGGCGGCGATGAGGCGCAAGTCGAACACTTTCGGTGACGGAGGAAGCGCCTCCCATAGGCCGCGTTCCGCGCCGGGAAAAGCGCGCTTTTCCGCCGCTTGACGCGCCCGAGCGCCGGCCGCATCGTCTTCGCCGGAACAATGGGGGTCGCACCATGGAACGCGGGGATCACGCGCGGAGGCCGCGCCGGTGCTGGTGATCCCGTCCGTCCGCTTCCTACTTCCCGCCGAGCCGCTGCGCGATCTCGTCACGTCCTACTACCACATCGAATCGCCGGGGCCGATCAGCGACTGGGTGCATCCCGAATGGGGCAATGTCCGCTTCACGATCCGCGGCCGCTGGATGGTGGAGGAGTTCTTCACCCGCCCCGCGCCGACCCCGCGCGACGCCGCGCTGTTCGGTCCCACCGATCGCAGCCGCCGCTTTTGGTGCGACGAGCCCGGACTCTTCGTCGGCGTCGGCCTGACGCCGCTCGGATGGGAGACGCTGATCGGGACGGACGCCGGCGCGGCCGCGAACCGCGTGTTCGAGCTGGGCGACCGGCTGGGCGCGTCCGCTGCCGAGATCGTGGCGCGCCTGCGTGCGGCCGCCGATGATCGGGGCCGCACCGTGATCCTGGACACGTTGCTCCTCGACCGCGCCGCGCGCCGGGGCGGACGCGACCCGCTGACCGTGCGGATCACGGAGGCGCTCGCCAACCACCCCGTCCGCGAGGTGCCCGAACTCGCCGAACTCGCCGGCGTGGATCAGCGCCGCCTCGCGCTCGCCTGCCGCCGCGCGTTCGGCTTCACGCCCAAGCGCCTGATCCGCCGCCAGCGCTTCCTGCGCACGCTGGCCGCGGTGCGCGACCGGCTCGACCGACCGATCCAGGAGATCATCGATGCGCATTATTACGACCAGGCGCACTTCAACCACGATTTCCAGTCGTACATGGGCATGAGCCCGCGCGCCTACTTCAACAGCCCGCGCGAGGTCCTCCGCCGTGCCATGGCCGAGCGCGACCGGGTAGTGGGCGCGCCGACGCAGGTCCTGCACCGCGTCCCTTGAGCCCGGCGGCGAATACCGGCTAGGCCCTCCCCGCACCCACGCGAAAGGACCCGCATGCCCTCCGGACTGGTCGCCCTGCTCGACGACGTCGCCGGCCTCACCAAGCTCGCCGCCGCCTCCATCGACGACGTCGGCGCGGCCGCGACCCGGGCGGGCGTCAAGGCGGCCGGCGTGGTCGTTGACGACACAGCGGTCACGCCGCGCTACGTGGTCGGCCTCCACCCCGACCGCGAGCTGCCGATCATCTGGCGCATCGCCAAGGGCTCGCTGTTCAACAAGCTCGTGATCCTGCTCCCTGCGGCGCTGTTGCTCTCCGCGTTCGCGCGTTGGGCGATCACGCCCTTGCTCATGATCGGCGGCGCGTTCCTCTGCTTCGAGGGCGCGGAGAAGGTGATCGAGAAGCTCTCGGGCGCGCACCACGACGAGACGGAGGACCTGGCGCTCGATTCGAAGCAGCTGGAGGACGTCAAGGTCAAGGGCGCGGTCCGCACCGACTTCATCCTGTCGGCCGAGATCATGGCCATCGCGCTCGCGGAGGTCGCAGACCAGTCGCTCGTCAGCCAAGCCGCGTCGCTCATCCTCGTCGCGCTCGGCATCACGGTCGGCGTGTACGGCGTCGTCGGGCTGATCGTGAAGCTGGACGACATCGGCGTCCACCTGTCGCAGCGCGGGCCGGGCGCGACGCGCGCCTTCGGCCGCGGGCTCGTCCATGGTGTGCCGAAGCTCATGGCCGCGCTGTCCGTCATCGGCACCGCCGCGATGATCTGGGTCGGTGGGCAGATCCTGGTGCACGGGATGGCGGGGCTGGGCTTCGCCGGGCCGGAGCACGTCATCGACCACTGGGCGGAGGTCGCGCGCGAAGCCGCGCCGTTCGCACCCGGCCTCTTCGGCTGGCTGACCAAAACGCTGGCCGACCTCGTGCTGGGCCTGATCGTCGGTGGGATCATCGCTTGGACGCTCCACAAGGTCCGCCCCCACGCTCATAAGACAGCGGGGCACTAGGAAATAGCTCGCCTAGCCTCGCGCAAAGCATCGCTGCTTTGCCGAGCGCGCCCGCGCCGCCCATCTGGCGAAACCATGGCGACTCTTCTCGACCCTACGCAGCGCGGACGCGTGATCCTCGTCGGCGCCGGCCCCGGCGATCCCGGCCTCCTCACCGTCAAGGCGGTGGAGGCGCTGCGATCGGCCGACGTCGTCGTCCATGACGGCCTGATCGACTCCCGCGTCCTGGAGATCGCGCCCGAGACCGCGCAGCGCATCTCGGTCGCCAAGCAGCGCGCCCGCCACACGCTGCCGCAGGAGGCGATCAATGCGCTCATCGTCGCGCATGTGAAGACGGGCGCGATCGTGGTGCGCCTCAAGGGCGGCGACCCGTTCATCTTCGGCCGCGGCGGCGAGGAGGTCGAGGCGGTGCGCGCCGCCGGACTTCCGGTCGAGGTCGTGCCGGGCGTGTCCGCGGCGCTCGGCTGCGCGGCGGAGGCGATGCTGCCGCTCACTCATCGCGACCACAGCTCCGCAGTGTCCTTCGTCGCCGGCCAGTGCAAAGGCCTGTCCGAACAGGACTGGTCGGGCCTCGCCGGCCAGGGCCGGACGCTCGTCATCTACATGGGCGTCGCCACCGCCGCCGATATCGCCGACAAGCTGATGGCCGACGGCGTCGCACCCGACATGCCCGTCGCCGTGCTGGAGCGCGGCACCTGCCAGGGCGCCCGCGCAATGCGCACGCTGCTCGCCGATCTCGGCCCGATGGTCGCGCGCGAGGAGGTGAAGAGCCCCGCGATCATCGTCGTGGGCGAGGTCGTCACCCTCTCCGACGCCGAGAACAAGCTGGCCCGCTTCGCGGCCCAGGCAGAAGCGCTGCGGGAGCTGGAGGCGTGAAGCTGCTGACCGGCAACGACCTTCCTACCGGCGACGTGGTCTGGTGGACCGGCCAGGGCTGGTCCCGCCACGTCGAGGACGCGGTCGACGTGGGCGATGGGGGCGAGGCGATCGCCCATGCCGAGGAAGGCGCGCGCCGCGTCAACACGCCCTACGTGATCGACGCGACGATGACCGCGGAAGGCCCCCGCCCCGCCCACATCAAGGACCGCATCCGCGCGCTCGGCCCCACTGTGCGCCCCGACCTGACCCTCAAACCCGCCGATCCGAACGCCGGCTCCTGGGTGATCTGATGTACCAGTACGACCAACACGACCAGTCGATCGTCGACGCCCGCGTCGACGAGTTCCGCGACCAAGTTCAACGCCGCCTCGCCGGCCAGATGACGGAGGACCAGTTCAAGCCGCTCCGGCTGATGAACGGCCTCTACCTCCAGCTCCACGCCTATATGCTGCGCGTCGCCATCCCCTATGGCACACTGTCCTCGCGTCAGATGCGCATGCTCGGCCACATCGCGCGCCGCTACGACCGCGGCTACGGCCATTTCACCACGCGCCAGAACATCCAGTACAACTGGATCAAGCTGGAGGACGCGCCCGATATCCTCGCCGAGCTCGCCACCGTCGAGATGCACGCCATCCAGACGAGCGGCAACTGCATCCGCAACATCAGCTCCGACCAATATGCCGGCGCAGCCGCCGACGAGGTCGCCGATCCCCGCCCCTGGGCGGAGCTGATCCGTCAGTGGTCGACCTTCCACCCCGAATTCAGCTACCTGCCCCGCAAGTTCAAGATCGCCGTGATCGCGTCCGACGAGGACCGCGCGGCGATGCGGCTGCACGACATCGGCATTCAACTCGTGCGTCAGGATGGCCAACTCGGCGCCAAGGTCTTCGTCGGCGGCGGCATGGGCCGCACGCCCATGATCGCACCGGAGATCGGCGCCTTCGTCCCCGCCGACGACCTGATGAGCTATCTGGAAGCGTGCCTCCGGGTCTACAACCGCTACGGCCGCCGCGACAACATCTACAAGGCCCGCATCAAGATCCTCGTCCACGAGCTCGGCGCCGACGAGTATCGCCGTCAAGTCGCCGACGAGTTCGCGCATGTGAAGAGCCTCGGCATCGACCCGCCGCTGGCCGAGCTCGAGCGCATCACCGCCTTCTTCGCACCCCCGCCCTATGCGGCCGACGCGCCGGAGGGCGTGGACCGGAGCGACCCCGACTTCGCCGTCTGGCTCGACCAGAACGTAAAGCCGCACCAGCAAGCCGGCCACGCGATCGTCAACATCAGCCTGAAGCCGATCGGCGGCATCCCCGGCGATGCGACCGCCGATCAGATCGACCTCATGGCCGACCTGGCGGAGCGGTACAGCCACGACGAGCTCCGCGTCACCCACGCGCAGAACATCGTCCTGCCGCACGTCCGCGAAGCCGACCTCTACACCGTGTACCAGGCGCTCGCCGACGCGGGGCTGGCCGAGCCCAATCTCGATCTTATCACCGACATCATCGCCTGCCCCGGCCTCGACTATTGCTCGCTGGCGAACGCCCGCTCGATTCCGATCGCGCAGAAGATCGCCACCCGCTTCGCCGACCGCGGCCGCCAGCGCGAGTTGGGCGAGCTGAAGCTCAAGATCAGCGGCTGCATCAACGCCTGCGGTCACCATCACGCGGGCCATATCGGCATCCTCGGCGTCGATAAGAAAGGGACGGAGAACTACCAGCTCCTCCTCGGCGGCTCGGGCGCGGAGGACGTGTCGCTCGGCAAGATCACCGGCCCCGGCTTCGACGAGGACGGCGTTGTCGACGCGATCGAGCGCGTGACCGACAAGTATCTCCAGACCCGCGAGCCCGGCGAACGCTTCCTCGACACCTATCGCCGTGTCGGCTTCCAGCCGTTCAAGGAGGCGATCTATGGCTGATCCTGACCAGACCTCCATCGGCGGCGAGCCGCAGCTCCGTTTCCGCGACGACACGCCCGTCGAGGAGCCCGCAGTCACGCTGGACAGCTTCGTCGCGGCGGGCGGGCAGACCAACTCGAACGCCGTCCGCCTGGAGGCCGGCGACGACGCGCGCGCGCTCCTGCCGCATCTCGACCACATCGCGCTCGTCGAGGTCGGCTTCCCTACCTTCCGCGACGGACGCGGCTACTCCGCCGCGCGCATCCTGCGCGAGGCGGGCTACAAGGGCGAGCTCCGCGCCGCGGGCGACGTGCTCGTCGACCAGATTCCCTTTATGCGCCGCTGCGGCTTCGACAGTTTCGCCCCCGAAGCGGAGATCGACGCCGCCGCACTCCGCCGCGCGCTCGACCGCTACGAGCACCACTACCAACCCGCCGCCGACCCGGCCGTCCCCGTCTGGAAGCTGCGGCATGGCTAGCGCCGCAGCGCGCGTCGTCGACCAGATCGACACCGGCCGCGTCTACACGGCTGAGGACGCGGCCGCGTACGAGGCGCGGTTCGCAGGCGTCCCCGCCCCCGACCTGCTGCGCGAGCTCCTCACCGGCGAGCTCGCGGGCCGCGTCGCCGCCGTGTCCTCGTTCGGCGCGGAGTCGGCGGTGCTGCTGCACATGGTGGCGCGGGCCGACCCCGACACGCCCGTCATCTTCACCAACACGCAAAAGATGTTTGGCGAGACGCTGGCCTATCGCGACGAGCTCTTCGAGCGGCTGGGGCTGACCGACCTGCGCGTCTACCGCCCCGACCCGCGCCTCCTGGCGGCGAAGGACGCGACGGGCTTACGCTGGAGCTACGATCCCGACGGCTGCTGCGAGCTGCGCAAGGTCGAACCCCTCGCCCGCGCGTTGGAGCCCTTCGACGCCTGGATCTCCGGTCGCAAGCGCAACCAGGCGAGGACCCGCGCCGCGCTACCCCGCTTCGAGTCCGACGAGGGCCGCCTCAAGATCAACCCGCTCGCCGACTGGGACCGCGCCGCGCTCGACGCCTATTTCGCCGAGCACGAGCTCCCCCGCCACCCGCTCGAGGCGCAAGGCTACCCGTCGATCGGCTGCGCGCCCTGCACCTCCAAGGTCCAGCCCGGCGAGGACCCGCGCGCCGGTCGCTGGCGCGGCTGGGACAAGGTGGAATGCGGCATCCACGTCGCGAACGAGCCCGGAGAAGACCCCATCTTCTGATCGCGCCGCTTTGGCGAATTAACACACGTCACTCGGAACACCCGGCCGTCGCGCCGGGTTCTGCGCCCGGACCCACGCCAGGTCCGCCAACGGAGTACCGAGTCATGACCCACATCTCAGCCGTCTTCGACACCGAAGCCGAAGCCGATCGCGCGCTCGCCGACCTGCGCGCCGCGGGCGTTCCCGATCGCGCGCTCTCCATCATCGCGCGCCACGACGGTAAGACCACCGAGACGAGCGGCACAGGCGAGACGCACACCCATGGCGGCAGCATCCTGCGCGGCCTGCTCGGCGGCGGCGCGCTCGGCGCGGGCCTCGGCGTCGCGGCGCTCGCCATCCCCGGCGTCGGCCCGCTCGCGGCCATCGGCGCGATCGCCGCGGGTGCCGTTCCCGAAGCCATGGCGATCGGCGGCGCGCTGGGCGCTACGGCCGGCGCGTTGAACGAGGTCTTCACCAAGCACGGCGCAACCGAGGAAGAGGCGCGCTACTATGACGAGCGCGTCCGCGGCGGCGCGACCTTCGTCTCCGTTAACACCAACGACGGCACGGTCAGCCCGGCGATGGTCGAGGACATCCTCTACCGCAACGGCGGCCACAACGCCGGCCGCGCCCGCATGGGCACGGCGACCACCGCGTCGACCTACTGACCTCCTCTGATCCTCCCCGCAGAGCGGGGAGGATCAGTATCCCGCGTAGTCGCTGAACCGCGTCACCGACGGGTCGAACTTCATCACTACCTTGCCGGTGGCGCCATGGCGCTGCTTGGCGATGATCAGCTCGGCCAGGCCGAATACGCGCTCCATGTCGGACGCCCAGCGCGCATGGTCGTCAAACACCGAGGCTGCGTCGCCCTCGACCGGGCGCTTGGGCTCCTTGGCGGCGACGTAATAGTCCTCGCGGAACACGAACCAGACCATGTCCGCGTCCTGCTCGATCGAGCCAGACTCGCGCAGGTCGGACAGCTGGGGGCGTTTGTCCTCGCGCTGCTCGACGGCGCGGCTGAGCTGGGACAGCGCCAGCACCGGTACGTTCATGTCCTTGGCGAGCGTCTTCAGGCCGCGGCTGATCTCCGAAATCTCCTGCACGCGGTTCTCGTTCGACGACTTGCCGCCGCCCGTCAGCAGCTGAAGATAGTCGACGACCACCAGCCCGATCTCGTTGTTGTGCCGCCGCTGGAGCCGCCGCACGCGCGTGTGCAGCGACGAGATCGACAGGCCGCCCGTGTCGTCGATGAACAGCGGCAGGTTCTCGAGCTCCGCCGCCGCGGCCGCCAGCTGCGCGAACTCCGCCTTCGAGATCTTGCCCATGCGCAGCGCCTCGGAGCTGATCCGCGACTGCTCGGCCAGGATACGCGTCGCCAGCTGGTCGGCGCTCATCTCGAGCGAGAAGAACGCGACCTTCGCCCCCACGCTCTCGGCGGGCGGGATGCCGTCGCGCATGTCCTGCATCCAGCGCCTGGCGGCGTTGAACGCGATGTTGGTCGCGAGCGACGTCTTGCCCATGCCCGGACGGCCGGCCAGGATCATCAGGTCCGAATGATGCATGCCGCCGATCTTGGCGTTCACCGTGTCGAAGCCTGTCGTGATGCCCGACACATGACCGCCCGAGTTGAGCGCGCGCTCGGCCATCTTGACCGCGACGGTGGTCGCCTGCGCGAACGTCTTGATCGAGCTCTCAGCACCCCCGTCGGCCGCGACTTTATATAGCGCCTCCTCCGCCGCCTCGATCTGCGCGCGCGGGTTCACCTCTTCGGACGTGTCCATCGCGCCCTCGACGAGCTGCCGCCCGACGGTGATCAGCGCCCGGAGCTGCGCGAGATCGTAGATCTGCTGCGCGAACTGCCGCGCGCCGATCAGCCCCGCGCCCGACCCCGTCAGCTGCGCGAGATAGGCCGGCCCGCCGAGCTCCTTCATGCCCTCGTCGGCGTCGAACATCGGCCTGAGCGTCACGGGCGTCGCCAGCATGTCGTTCGACCTGAGCGTCTTGATCGCCGCGAAGATACGCCCGTGCACCGGCTCGTAGAAATGCGCGGGCTCCAGCCGGTCGATCAGGTCGTCGGCCAGCCGGTTGTCGATCATCATCGCGCCCAGCATCGCCGCTTCCGCTTCGACGTTGCGGGGCAGCTGCTGGGGCTCCGGCGCGGGCTGCGCCGGGGCGGGAAATGCGATCGTGGCCATGGCGCTCCTGTGCATCCGCGCGCCGCTCCGCTCAAGCTACACGATCGGTAAAG
The DNA here is from genome assembly GCF_002288825.1 of Sphingomonas lenta. GTDB lineage: Bacteria > Pseudomonadota > Alphaproteobacteria > Sphingomonadales > Sphingomonadaceae > Sphingomonas > Sphingomonas lenta. The sequence continues at coordinate 65,429 of NZ_NSLI01000005.1, read as the reverse complement.
CGTGGATAAGATCGCGGCGTGCTCTTAAGGCAACGAAATGGCCGATCCGCGTATCATCGACGTCGAACTCGACGAGCGCACGATCCTGTGGCGCTCCGCCGACATCGAGCAGGAACGCCGCATCGCCATCTTCGACCTGATCGAGGGCAACCACTTCGCCCCGCAACGCGCCCACGCCGACGGTTACGCCGGCCCTTACAAGATCAAGCTGTCGGTCGAGGAAGGCCGGCTCGCCATCCATATCCACCGCGCCGACGACAGCCATCTCGAGACGCTAGTCCTGGCGCTCGGCCGCTTCCGCCGCCCCATCCGCGACTATTTCGCGATCTGCGACAGCTACTACCAGGCGATCCGCCATTCCACGCCGCAGCAGATCGAGACGGTGGACATGGCGAGGCGCGCCATCCACAACGAGGCGGCCGAGCTCCTCCGCGAACGGCTCGCCGGCAAGATCGAGGTCGATTTCGACACCGCGCGCCGCCTCTTCACCCTGATCTGCGTGCTCCACATCCGAGGTTGAGTAATGACCGAAGCCGCCCGCCTGCTCGCGGCCGCCCGCGAAGCGGCCGCCCACGCCCACGCCCCCTATTCCCGCTTCGCCGTCGGCGCGGCGGTGCTGCTCACCGACGGCACGATCGTGACCGGCTGCAACTTCGAGAACGCCAGCTACGGCCTGTCGCTCTGCGCCGAGACGGTCGCCATCGCCACCGCCAACGCGCAAGGGCGCTTGGGCGACGTGGTCGCGGTCGGCGTGATCGGCGGCATGATGGACGAGACCGGCCGCGCCACGGGCGACGCCCCCGTCCGCCCCTGCGGCCGCTGTCGCCAGGTCCTCAACGAAGCCGCGCAGATGGGTGGCCGCGACCTCCCCATCTACTGCGGCGGCGCGCAGGGTGATCGCGTGGAAGAATATCGCCTGACCGACCTGTTGCCCGACGCCTTCGGCCCCGCCGACCTGGGCCACGCGCCGCCCCGTCTGCAGGACTGAGGACCCTGGCTCAGTCGGGCGGCGGGGGCGTTGGCGATAGGCGCAGATGCTGGATCGTGGGCGGGTCGGTGGGCGCGAGCAGCAGGAAACCGTCCACCGTGCCGCGCTCGCACACCCAGCGGAAGTTCGCCGACAGCGCGCTGCGCGGGAACGGCGGCATCTCGCCCGCGCACGCGCCCACCTGCGCCTTGATCGACGCGATCTCGCGCCGCCAGTTCTCGGCCGATCGGTCCAGCAGGAAATTGTCGGCCAGCTTGCCGCGCGCCGCGAGGACGTCGCCGCGCGCGTACATGGTTCGCGCGGCGGCGTAGGCGTCGGCGAGCGCCGGGCTCATCGGCTGCGGCCGGTCGCGCAGCAGCCCCGCCTTCATCAGCATCGACGCCGCGCGCCACAGCGCCTCGCTGCCGCCGGCATAGGTGCGGTTGCTGAACACGAACAAGCCGACGCCGTGTTCGGGCAGCAACAGCACGCCCGAGCCATAGCCAGGATAGCCGCCGCCGTGGTTGAGCGCCGTCCCGAGCTCGCAGTCGGTGAAGACGCGCATGCCCATGCCGTACGCCACGCTCTGCGGGCACGGCCGCTCGTCGAGCGTGCGCTCGCGCTGCTCGGCGAAGTTCGAGCCCTGCATCAGCTCTCGTATGGTCGCCCGCTTCACGGGACCAGCGTCCGCCCCGTCGCGCGCCGGCCAAGCGGCGAGCAGCCAGGCGACGTAGCGGGCGTAATCGTTCGCGCTCGTTTGAAGCCCGCCCATCGCGCCGAACGCGCCGTGGCGCATCGTCGGCTCCTCCGCCCAGGCGCCGTTCTCCCAGCGATAACCAATCGCGCGGCGCTCAGGCGGCTGTTCCGTCACCTCGAACCCGCTCGACCGCATGCCGAGCGGCGCGAGCAGCGTGCGCTCGACATAGGTCCGGTAGGGCACGCCCGACGCGTTGGCGACGACGCGGCCGAGCAGCGCGTAGCCGAAATTGCTATACTCCATCCGCAGCCCCGGCGGCCGCGTGAACGGCACGCCGACCTTCAGCATCCGCGTGAACTCGCCCTCCGGCATCGGCGTCTGCCGGTCGCCCCAGGGGTCGTCGGTGACGAAGCCGGCCGTGTGGTGGAGCAGGTCGCGCACGCGGATGCGCGGCGAGTCGGCGGTCGGGTAGCGCCAGCCCCTGAGCTCGGGAACGTAGGTCTCGATGGGCGCGTCGAGCGAGAGCCGCCCCCGGTCGCGCAGCGACAGCACGGCCAGCGCCGTGAACGCCTTAGTCATGGACGCGATGCGGAACAGGCTGTCGGGCGTGACGGGCCGCCGCGCCTTCAGGTCCTGCACGCCGAACGCGCGTACGTGCGCGAGCCGACCGTCCGCCACGACGCCGTACACCAGGCCCGGTATGTGGTTCTCCCGCTGGAACTCGGCGAAGATCGGGTCGAGTTGCGCGTAGCCGGCGTCTTTCGGCGCCTGCTCCTGCGCGGCGGCGGGCACCACGGGGACGGCGAGCCCGGTCAGCGCAAGAACGATCGCTAGGCTTCGCATCGGCGGCTCCCTCGATGGTCGTGGGGCATCCTGCACCCGCAAACGTACGGGCTCCAGCCCCTCACCACCGTCCGCCCGCCGTCCCCTCCCGCAGGTCGCGAACGCGCCGCAGCGTCGCGGGCGAGGTCGTCGGCGGCAACGCGTCGAGCGCGAAGAAGCGCGCCTCGATCACCTCCAGCCCGTCGGGGCGCGGCTCGTCCGCCGTTTCGCCACGGAACAGGTGGATCGTGTCGCGCTTGCCCTCCGCCGCCGATCGGTAGACGCCGACCAGCTCCACGCGTTCGGCCCGGCAGCCCGCCTCCTCCTCCAGCTCGCGGCGCGCGGCGTCCCCGGGCGACTCGCGCCGCCCCACGCCGCCGCCGGGCAACATCCACAAGTCCGACCGGCCATAGCCGTGCCGCACGAGCAGCAGCCGGCCCGCCGGATCGAACGCCATCATCTTGCACCCCCGTGTGGCGAGCCGCAGCTTGGCCAGCACGCACCGGCGGATCGCGTAGCCGGCGTTCATCAGCCGCCATTTCACCCGTCCGAGCACGCCCATCCTCATCGACGTGCCCCACCCCGCGGCCGAGCGCAACGGCGGCTCGAACCGCTTTCCCGAGCGTTGACCCCGCGCCCTGAAACGCAGGGCGTCACGGAGGAAAGCGGACGATGGGCGACGACCGCGGCGCGATGCACGACATGGCCGATCCGATGAGCGGCTCCGACGCGGGCGGCGACATGGGCGGCGCCGGCCCGTCGAGCCTGGACGACGGCCGCGACGCGACCGACGGCCTGGAGGAGCTGGACGACGACGGCATGACCGACGAGGAGATGGACGAGGCGCTGAGGGATCGCGGCGGAACGGGCGGCTAGCCCAGTCCCGCCCCCGCGCCCCTTGCTCCGCCGCCGCCCTTACGCGAAGAGGCGCAGGAGGGGAGCGCACCGATGTCCATCCTGTCCGACCGCTGGATCCGCGAGCACGCGCTCGCCGACCGCATGATCGAGCCGTTCGTCGAGGCGCAGCGCCGCGACGGCTGCATCAGCTACGGCCTGTCGTCCTACGGTTACGACGCGCGCGTGGCCGACGAGTTCAAGATCTTCACCAACGTCGACTCGGCGGTGGTCGACCCCAAGGACTTCGCCGCCAACAGCTTCGTCGACCGCAAGACGGACGTGTGCATCATCCCGCCCAACAGCTTCGCACTGGCGCGCACGGTCGAATATTTCCGCATCCCCCGCGACGTGCTCGTGATCTGCCTGGGCAAGTCGACCTATGCGCGCTGCGGCATCATCGTGAACGTGACGCCCTTGGAGCCCGGCTGGGAGGGCCATGTCACGCTGGAGTTCTCCAACACGACGCCGCTGCCTGCGAAGATCTACGCCAACGAGGGCGCGTGCCAGTTCCTCTTTGTCCAGGGCAACGAGCCCTGCGAGGTGAGCTACGCCGACCGCGCCGGCAAATACCAGGGCCAGCGCGGCGTCACGCTGCCGCGGCTATAAGGAGTATCCGGTGACGGAACGGGCCGGCGGCGGACGCCGGCCCCGCTCTCAGCGCGCCGCGATGGCGTTTCGGGGCGGCAGGGCCGTCATCGCCGTGAGCGCCACGTCGTGCGACGACACCGTGCGGCCGGACAGCATGTCGAGCGCGACCGCCGGGCGGTCGAGCACCTCGGCGTAGAGCGCGCGCGCCTCGGCGACGCGGTTCGTCTTGGCGTAGACGGCGGCTAGGTTCAGCAGCAGCTCGGGCCGTTCGGGGGTGCGCTTCTGCTCCGCGAGCAGCATGCGCTCGGCCCGGGCGTAGTCGCCGAGCGCGATCAGTTGGTACATGGTGCGATCGTTCGCGTGGACCGGCGCGGCGCTGGCCAGAACCGCCATCGCCGCCGCCGCCGCAACAAGGTGCTTGCGCATTCTCCGTCTCCTTTCATGACAGTGTTGTTACACCAGGATGACAGGTTTGTGACGGCTGCACAAGCAGCATGGATCATGAAAACGACGTATATGCCTCTGATCGGAAAATTTTCTGTCAAGTCGCGGCGACGCGCTCGCGGCGGAGGCCGAGCACCTCCAGCTCGGCGATGACCACCACCGCGGCCGCCTGCGCCAGCACCGCCGCCTGTCCCAGGCCGGTCAGCGCGACCGCCCCGCTCGCGACCAGGGCGACGCTCGCGACCGACCAGGCGAGGTTGCCCGCCACGACCGCCCGCACCGGCCCCTCGGGCACCGTCGCCCGCGTCGCGAGCCAGCCCAACACGCCGGCGAACCCGACCAGCGCCGCGCCCACGCCCGGCAACGCCGCCGCGGGCAGGCCGGTCACGGCCGCGACCGGCTCCGCACCCGCGACCAGCCCCGCGCCCATCGCGGCGCAGGTCGCGGCGTCGAACGCCAGCACGCGGCGCAGCAGACCACCATCTTCGAACATCGCGCATCTCCCATCCGTCCCGGCCGCGACCGTCGCGACCGGCCCCGCCTGACTGACGGACACGGGGAAGCGCGTCGATTACGCCGGAGGTAATGGCGCGCGGTCGGGACGCGGGTTAGCGTCGTGCCCATGGCGACGAGCGTCCGACCCGTGGGCGAGCACCTGCGCGACTGGCGGCTCCGCCGTCGCCTGAGCCAACTCGACCTCGCGCTCGACGCGGAGATCTCCGCGCGGCACCTGAGCTTCGTCGAGACGGGCCGCGCCCGCCCTAGCCGGTCCATGCTCCTCCGGCTGGCCGAGCGGCTCGACATGCCCTTGCGCGAGCGCAACCTGCTGCTCCTGGCGGGCGGTTTCGCGCCCGCTTACCCGGACCGACCGCTCGACGACCCCGCGCTCGTCGCCGCGCGCCGCGCGATCGACGCGCTGCTCGACGCGCACCGGCCCTTTCCCGCGCTCGCCGTCGACCGCCACTGGACCATGATCGCCGCCAACCCCGCCGTCGCCCTATTGCTCGAGGACGTCGACCCCGACCTGCTCGCGCCGCCGGCCAACGTCATCCGGCTGGCGCTGCACCCGCAGGGGCTGGCGCCGCGGATCCTGAATTTCGAGGAATGGCGCGCGCACGTCCTGCATCGCCTGCGCCACCAGCGCGACGCGACCGGCGACCCGGTGCTGGCCCGGCTCGTCCAGGAGGTCGGCGCGGGCGTCGAGGAGCGAGCGTCGGACGACCGGCACGGCCCCGCCGTCGTGCTACCGCTCCGCCTCGCCAGTTCGGCGGGCGCGCTGTCCTTTATCACCACCACGACCGTGTTCGGCACGCCGCTCGACGTCACGCTGTCGGAGATCGCGCTGGAGACGTTCCTCCCGGCCGACGAGGCCACCGCCGCCGCGCTCCGCGCCCGCGCGGGCTGACGGCTCAAAAGAAAAGGGCGGCCCCGAAGGACCGCCCCCTCTCGCGAACCGATCCGTTGGGGATCAGAAGTCGCGGTAATACTGCTCGTTGCCGACGAAGCCGAGCTTGGTCACGTTGGCGCGCTTGATCAGCGCCAGCGTCTGGTCGACCACCTCGTACCGCGCCTTAGGATCGGGCTGGAACTGCAGCTCCGGCTCCGGGTCCAGCGTGATCGACGTCTCCAGATACTGGGCGAGCGTCGCCTCGTTCACGGGCGTCCCGTTCCAGGCGATGGTGCCCGCGGGGTCGATCGTGATCTTGTTCTTGATCGGGTCCACCGGCGGATCGACCGCGTTCGGGTCGTTGACCGGCAGGTCGACCTTCACCGCGTGCGTCTGGATGGGGATAGTGATGATGAACATGATGAGGAGCACGAGCATGACGTCGATCAACGGCGTCGTGTTCATCTCCATCATCGGCTCGCCGTCGTCGCGGCCGCCACTGATAGCCATTGTCCGGGTGCCTTCCTTTTAAGCCTTACAGACGCGTGATGCCTTGGCCGGGAGGCGGCTCGGAGATGAAGCCGACCTTGGCGAAGCCCGCACGCTGCATGGTGTAGATCGCGCCGCCGACGCACTGCCAGGGCACGTTCACGTCGCCGCGGATGTGCGCCTCGGGCAGCTCCAGCTCGGGGTTGCCGGCGCCGCCCTGCCGCTCGATCTCGAGCTTCAGCTTCTTGACGGCCGCGTCCTCCAGCTCCTGGTGGCCCATGCGCGTCGTGTTCCAGTACACGCCGCACCGGCCGTCCGCCTCGGCGCGGATCGCCAGGTTGACGTTCTCCGGCTTGGTCTGGGTCGGCTCGTAGCGGACGTTGGGCAGCTTCAGATCGATCGTCTGCAGCACGACCGGAACCGCGATCAGGAAGATGATGAGGAGCACCAGCATCACGTCGACGAGCGGCGTGGTGTTGATGTCCGACATCGGTTTTTCGGTGGAGTCCCCACCAACGCTCATCGCCATGTGCGAATGATCCTACCTAGTCTCGGCCGGCGCCCTGATCCGCCGGCCCGGGTTCGCGGGGCGGTCACCGCGACCGCCCCGCCCCTTTTCTTATATCAGGCGCGCGTCTGGACGCCGCCGGTCTGGCCGGCCGTGGTCGTGCCGGTGGTGCGGGGAGCCGTGCCCGCCGCCTTGGCCGCGCCGGCCGCCGCGGTCGCCGGGGTCGGCTTCACGGCGCCGTTCGAGGCCAGAAAGCCCAGCACGTCGTTCGAGAAGGCCGACAGGTCCTCCGAGATCGCCTTGTTGCGGCGCTGGAGCCAGTTGTAGGCGAGCACCGCCGGCACCGCCACGACGAGGCCGAGCGCGGTCATGATGAGCGCCTCGCCCACCGGACCGGCGACCGCGTCGATCGACGCCTGGCCCGACGCGCCGATCTTCACAAGCGCGCGGTAGATGCCGACCACGGTGCCGAACAGGCCGATGAACGGCGCGGTCGCGCCCACGGTCGCCAGGAACGCCAGGCCGTTGTTCAGCTTGGAGTTGATGGACGCCTCCGAGCGGGCGAGCGAGCCGTGCAGCCAGTCATGCGCCTCGACCGGGTCGGTCAGCTTGGTGTGCTGGTCCTGCGCCTGCAGGCCGTCGTCGACGATCTGCCGCCAGGCCGAGTTCTTGTCGAGCTTGGCCGCGCCCTCGCGCAGGTTGCTCGACTGCCAAAAGGTCTGACGCAGGCGCTTGCCCTGGTTGATGATCTTCTGCTGCTCGAAGAGCTTGGAGAAGAGGATGTAGAACGAGACCACCGACATGAGCACCAGGATCGCGAAGGTGCCCTGGGCGATCAGGCCGCCTTCGCGCAGCGCCGCTTGAAGGCCGTACGGGTTTTCGCCGGCTGCCGCGCCTCCGGCGGCGAGGATGGTGGTGAGCATCGATGAGTTATCCTTTTCGCGAAATCATATGGGGTTGGGGCCGAAACGGGGCACGTCAGTCTTCGGGAAGCTCCCAGCGCACCGGCAACGTATAGGTGGATGCGATGGGATTGCCTTCCTGGTCCTGCGCCGGGGTGAACCGGACGCGGCTGCGCGCGATGCGGCAGGTGGTGTTGTCCAGGTCGCTGTTGCCGCTCGACGTGGTCACCGTGCAGTCGCTCACGCGACCGTCGGCCCCGACGGACAGGCGGGCCACCACGCGGCCCTCCGCACCGGCGCGGATCGCGGCGGGCGGATAGTTGTCGGCCCCGAAGAACTGGCCCGGGTTGCCGCGCAGGCCGGCGGCCTTGGACACGCGCGGCGGCGGCGGGGCCGGCGGCGCGGCCACGGGCGCGGGCGGCGCGGGCGGCGCCGCGATCGGCGTCGGCACGAAGACCGGCGGCGGCGTGGGCACGCTCTGGACCACCACGGGCGGCGGGTTGGGATTGCGAACGATCGGCGGCGGCGTCACCACGGGCGGCGGCTGCAGCTGCGGAACGTCCGGCGGCGGGGGCGGCGGCTCCTCCGGCGGGGGCGGAGGCGGCGGTTCCTCGACGTCGAACGTGTTCAGTTTCTCGGTGGCCTTCTTCACGACGGACAGCGCCAGACCCGTGACGAGGGCGTAGCCCAGGAGGGCGTGGAGCAGCGCCACGATCACGAGCGCCGTGATCTTCCCTCCGGACATTTTCTGGTCAGCATAAGCCATTCGGCAACGACACTCCTTCAAGACCCGGTTCGCGCCGCTGGGAAGCGCGCCGGATGCCGCTGCACCGGATGGAAAGCCGGGCGCGGTCGGGCTGATTCCTAACGGGAGCCTAACGACCGTGCAAACGCTTTGTCGGGCGCAACAAACGTACAATCGCCGGCGCGACGTTTTGTTTCTGTAACATTCACGCGAAATGACGTAGCGGCAGGCCATGCTAGCGACATCATTCCGTAACTTTTCAGCGGTTTCGCGTTTCGCCGCCGCCCTGCTCGCCGCCGCGCCCCTGTCGGCGCAAACCCCCGCCCCGACCACGCCCGCCGCGTCCGAGATCGGGACGCCCCCTTACGCCGACTTGGCCGACCTGGTGCTCGCCAGCCCCGTGATCGCCGACGCGACGATCCGCTCCGCCACGCGCATCAAGGGCGCGGAGGCCGCCGGCGTCGCGCCCGGCCGGCAGCGCCACTACGTCGAAGCGGATGTGGCCGCGCTGGTGCGCGCGCCGGGCGGGCTGCCGCAGCGCGTCGGCTATCTCCTCGACGTGGCCGTGGACGCGCGCGGCCGCGCGCCCCGGCTCAAGAAGAACCGCGTCCTCCTCTTCGCCCGCCCCGTCGCGGGCGCGGCCGACCAGGTGCAGCTCGTCGCCCCCGACGCGCAGCTCCCCTGGACGCCCGGCACGGACGCCGTCGTCCGCCGCATCGCGCAGGAGGCCGGGGCCGGCGCGCCGCCCGCGATCACGGGCGTCGGCAACGCCTTTCACGTGCCGGGCGCGCTGCCCGGCGAGGGCGAGACGCAGGTCTTCCTTCAGACCGCCGACCGCCGCCCCGTCTCCCTCTCCGTGCTCCGCCGCCCCGGCGAGGAGAAGCGCTGGGCGGTCGCCCTGTCGGAAATCGTCGACGACGCCGCCGGCCCGCCCCAGCGCGACACGCTCCTCTGGTATCGCCTCGCTTGCGGCATGCCCCGCGCGCTCCCGCCCGCCGCCACCGACCAGCTGAGCCCTGAGGACGCCGCGCGCGCGCGGGAGGACTATCAGTTCGTGCTTCAGCGGCTCGGCCCCTGCGTACGCCAGCGTACGAATTCGTAGCCCGGCCTTCTCCCGCGAAAGCGGGAGACGGCATTGGGTTACGTAACCTCCAACACTTGCCCAGTCGTCGACCGCGCGCCTTCCAGGAAGCGAGCGGCCGCCTCCACGTTGTCCGCGTCCGCCCCCTCGCCCGCGACGATCGCGTTGACCCGCGTATCCGGCGCGCGCTCCACCGCCAGCGGCCCGATCGCCGCCCGCGCCTGAATCACCAAGAGCGCGTCCAGCGACGCGTCGAGCAGCACCAACACGGACTCCCCCTCCGCCCCGCGCACCAGCGCCGCGACGTCGTCCCCCGGCCCGACCCGCACCCGCGTCACGGCCGGTTCCGCACCAGCGTCACGCCGATCCGCTCCCCGCCCTCGCTGATCGCGAGCTTCACGATTTTCACCTTCACCCGCCTGACGCGTCGGTCCTGCAAGAACAGCGTTTCGGCGATGTGGTCCGCCACGCCCTCGATCAGCGTGAAATGCACCCCCGGCGGCAGCGCGGCGGTCGCGGCGTGCTTCAGGTCCATATAGCTCTTCGACGCCGACAAGGGCGTGTCCGGCGCGAACCGCTCGGGTGCCTCAATCTCCACCGTCAACGAGATCCGGAGCGGCTGCGGCAGGTGCGTCTCCTCCGAGTAGATGCCGGTCAGCACCTGCACCTCGAGGTCGTGGACTTCCAATTCCAAGCTGTCGTTCATGCGTGGCGCCCTTAGCAGACGGACGAACGGGCGCGACCCCTTGCCGCCGCCGCCCCGCCGCCGCTAAGGCGCGCCGCTTTCGCCCGAGGACCGCCGCTTGGACTTCTTGCCCCTCGCTCAGATCGACCCGCACGCCGTCGAGCGCCTGCTCGACCGCGCGTTCGGGCCCGATCGGCACGCGCGCACCGCGTACAAGGTGCGCGGCCCCGCCCAGGCGATCCCGGCGCTCAGCCTGGCAAGCGTGGACGGCGGCGAGCTGGTCGGCAGCGTCCAATGCTGGCCCGTCCTGCTCCGCGCCGACGACGGCTCCGCGCACCCGCTCGTCATGGTCGGTCCCGTCGCCGTCGACCCGGAACGCCAGCAGGGCGGCGTCGGCCGCCGGCTCATGACCCGCGCGCTCGACGCCGCCGCGGCGCACGGGCTCGACCGCGCGCTGATGCTGATCGGCGACCCCGAATATTACGAACGCTTCTTCGGCTTCAGCGCCGAGCGTACCGCACGCTGGCGCCTCCCCGGCCCCGTCGAGCGCCGCCGCCTCCTCGCCCGCGGCCCCGACGTGCCCGACGTCGCCGGCGATCTCGGCCCCGTACTGGACGTGACCGCCCACGCCGCCTAACTGCCCGGCCATGCCGATGCCGGAGCAGCCCGACCTTCACTCGCTCTCGCTCGCGGAGATCGCGAAGCTCGCCGCCGAGGCCAAGCTGCCGCCCGTCGACAAGTGGAACCCGACCCATTGCGGCCATTCCGACATGCGCATCGCCCGCGACGGCACCTGGTTCCACGGGGGCTCGCCGATCGGCCGCGAGGCGATGGTCCGGCTCTTCTCCACCATCCTCCGCCGCGAGCCGGACGGGGGCTACGTCCTCGTCACCCCCGTCGAGAAGCTCGACATCGAGGTGGAGGACGCGCCCTTCGTCGCGGTCGAGATGCGGCGCGAAGGCGAAGGATGCGACGCCAAGCTGGCGTTCCGCCTCAACACCGGCGACCTGGTCGTCGCCGGTCCGGAGCACGGCTTGCGCTTCGAACCCGACGGCGACGCGCTCCGCCCCTATCTCCACGTCCGCGCCGGCCTGGAGGCGCTCGTCGCCCGCTCGGTCTATTACGAGCTGGCCGAACTCGCGCTGGAGGCGGACGGCGAGCCCGGCGTCTGGAGCGACGGCCACTTCTTCACGCTGCCCGCCCAATCGTGAATTTGGCCGATCGCTTGCGCGCCGCGCTCGTCCGCGAGGCCGACGGCGTCGCCTTCCTGTCGGGCGATCATCGCGAGCTCGCGGAGCGACGCGCGGACGAACTCACCCCCGCCGCCGTGCTCGTCCCCGTCACCGACCGGCCCGAGCCCGGCGTGATCCTGACCGAGCGCACCGCGCATCTGCGCCGCCACGCCGGCCAGATCGCCTTTCCCGGCGGCCGGATCGACCCGGAGGACGCCGACGCCGTCGCCGCCGCGTTGCGCGAGGCGGAGGAGGAGATCGGCCTTCCGACGCGCGCGGTGGAGGTCGTCGGCACCGCGGACCGCTACCGCACCGTCACCGGCTACGAGGTCACGCCAGTGGTCGGCGTCGTCCCGCCCGACCTCCCCCTCATCCCCGCGGAATATGAGGTGGCGAGCGTCTTCGAGGTCCCGCTCGCCTTCCTGCTCGACAGCGCCAACCACCGCCGGGCCGAGATGGAATGGAAAGGACGCCGGCGAAGCTATTGGGAGATCGAGTGGAACGGCCGCCGCATCTGGGGCGCGACCGCGGCGATGATCGTCAACCTGTCGAGGCGGCTTCGATGGACATGAGGCTGCCCCGCGCCCACTGGCGCGACCGCGAGGGCCTGGCCGAGCTCGCCGCCGCCCTCGGCGCGGAGCAGGGCCTGTCGCGTTACGTCGGCGGCGCGGTGCGCGATACGCTGCTCGGCCTCGACGTGTCGGACGTCGACATCGCCACCAAGCTCACCCCGCCCGAGGTCCTCGACCGCCTCAAGGCCGCCGGCATCCGCGCGGTCCCGACCGGCCTCGCGCACGGCACCGTCACCGCCGTGCTCCCCTCCGGCCCCGTCGAGGTCACCACCTTGCGCCGCGACGTGGAGACGTTCGGCCGCCACGCCACCGTCGCGTTCAGCACCGAATGGGAGGAGGACGCCGCGCGGCGCGACTTCACCATGAACGCGCTCTACGCCGACCCGCTAGACGGCGCGCTCCACGACTATCACGGCGGCCTGGCCGACCTCGCCGCCAACCGCGTCCGCTTCATCGGCGACCCGCTCCAGCGCATCGCCGAGGACCACCTGCGCATCCTGCGCTTCTTCCGCTTCCACGCCCGCTTCGGGGACGCGGTCGACGCCGAGGGACTCGCCGCCTGCGCCCGGCGCGCCAACGACCTCATGGCCCTGTCGCGCGAGCGCATCGCATCCGAGCTCTTGAAGCTGCTCGTCGCCCGCAGCGCCGTGCCCGTCATCGACCTTATGGTCGAACACGGCATCTTCCGCGCCGTCCTGCCGGAGATCACCGCCGACGGCGCGGCACGCCTCCGCACGCTCGTTGAACGCGAAACGGCGGCCGGCGTCGCCCCCGACGCGATCCGCCGCCTCGCCGCGCTCGTCCCCGCCGAGACGGCCGAGGGCGTCGGCGCGCGCCTCAAGCTCTCCAACGCCGACCGCAAACGCCTCGAAGGCGCGACCGCAGGCCCCGGCGACGAAGGCCCGCGCGGCCTCGCCTACCGCGTTGGTGCGCCGAGCGCGCTCGACCGCCTGCTCCTCGCCGGCGAACCCTTGGACGCCCTGGGCGACTGGACTCCACCGGCCATGCCGCTCACCGGCGGTGCGCTCGTGCAGCGCGGGCTCGCCAAGGGACCCGACGTCGCACGCACGTTGAAGAAGCTGGAAACCCGCTGGATCGCCGCGGGCTTCCCGCCCGCGGTGCCCGAAGAGTGGATTGATCAGGCCGTCGGCGAGGCGATCAGCCGGTAGGCCATCTCGGCCGGCACCGGCCGCGAGTAGAGGAAGCCCTGCCCCATCGCGCATCCCAGCGCGGCGAGCGTCTGCGCCAGCTCCGGCGTCTCCACGCCCTCGGCCACCGTGCGCATGCCCAGCGCCTGCGCCAAACCGAGCACCGCACGCACGATCGCGACCTTGTCGCGGTCCGCCAGCATGCCCGTCACGAAGCTCCGGTCAATTTTGAGGATGTCGATCGGCAGGCGCTGGAGATAGGCGAGATTTGAGTAGCCGGTGCCGAAATCGTCCATCGCGATCGTCGCGCCCAGATCCTTCAAGGCGCGCATCGTTCCCGCCGTCCGGTCCGGATCGGCGACCAGCGCGCTCTCCGTCAGCTCCAGCTTCAGCCTGCGCCCCGGCAGGCACGACGCCTCCAGCGCGCGCTCCACGACGCCGACGACATGGTCGCGCGCGAGCTGGATGGGCGACAGGTTCACCGCCACCTGCACGCCGCAATCGCCGTTGGCGTCGCGGTCCCACTCCGCCAGCGTCCTCGTCGCCTCCTCGATCGCCCAGCGGCCGAGCGGCACGATCAGCCCCGACTCCTCGGCGACGGGGATAAACTCGCTCGGCGGCACGTCGCGCCCGTCCTCGTCGCGCCAGCGCGCCAGCGCCTCGAACGCGACGACGCGCCCCGTCCCGAGGTCGCAGATCGGCTGGTATTCGTGGCGCAGCTGCCCGTTCTCGACCGCGCGGCGGAGCCGCGTCTCCATCGCGAACTCCTGGCGCGCGACGGTGAACGCCTTGGCTTGATAGACCTCGGTCCGGCCCGTCTCCTTGGCGCGCTTCACCGCGAACTGCGCGTGGCGGATCAGCTCCTCGCCGTCATCGACCTGGTCCCCGCCGAACGCCACGCCCACCGAGCAGTCGACGCGGATCTGATAGTCGGACAAGCGGAACGGCGTCAGGAGCGCGCGCTCGATGCGGCGCGCCACGTGCTCCGCCTCGACGCGGTCCTCGTCGATCTCCATGAGAATGCCGAACTCGTCGCCGCCGATCCGCGCCAGCGTGTCGCGCGCGCGCAGCGCCCCCTTGATCCGGCGCGCGACGCTGATCAGCAGCTCGTCGCCCGCCAGCGACCCCAAGCACGCGTTGATCCGCCCGAACCTGGCGAGGTCGACCACCAGCACGGCGTGCCGGTCGCGCCGGTCGTCCACCGCGTCGACCAGGTCGCCGAACCCTTCGCGGTTGGGCAGGCCGGTCAGACTGTCGGTGGTCATCTCGCGGCGGAGCGATCGCTCGGTCCGCTCCTGCGCGGTGTAGTCGACCAGGCTCAGCGTGCAGCGGTCGGCCACGTCCGCGCCCGTGCGCGCCGCCGTCACGCGGTAGAAGCGCGCGTGCACCGTGTCCCCGCTCGCCCAGTCGAACTCCTGACGGAGCTCGCGCGACGCCATGAACAGCGCGACGTGCGCGGCCAGCGAGGGCGGCGGCGGCGATACGCCGTCGGCGCAGGCGAACCCCGCCTCACGGAACGTCATGTTGCACGCCACCACGCGGAACCCGTCCGGCCCGCGCAGCAGATGCGCTGCGGGGATGGAGACCAGCTCCATCGCGCGCTCCATCAGGCCGGGCGGGATCGCTGCGAGCAGGTTGTCGGGCAGGAGCGCCATGCGCCGGGCCTAGACCGACCTGGGTTAAACCCGTGTAAAGTTCAGGCCGCGAAGTAACTTGGCCGCAGTCTCCGACCAAAGTTGTAAAATCAACCCGCGAACTTGTTATCGCGCGGGAAGCCGTTGGGCGGCATCCGCCCCGCCGCGCCCCGCGCCGTGCGCCACGGGTTGAGGTCCGCCTCCGTCCGCGTCCGCCTCCCCTCGCCGCCCATCGGCCAGGACAGCCCTTCCGCGAACGCGAAGGTCGTCGCGTCCGACAGCCCGCCGTCATTGTAGCGCTGCAGCTGCACGCCCGTCCCGCGCGCCAGCTCCGGCAGCTCGGAGAGCGGGAACACCAGCATGCGCCGGTTGTCGCCGATCGCCGCGACGTAGTCGGCGCCCGTCGCCACCGGCCGCACGACGCGCAGCTTCGCGCCGGGCCTGGGCGTGATCACCTGCTTGCCCTTGCGCGTCTCGGCGATCACCTCCGCGACGGGCGTCACGAAGCCGCGCCCGTCCGACGCCGCGACGAGCAGCTTGTCGGGCCCTCGCGCCGGCAGGAAGCCGACCACGCCTACGCTCCCGTCGAGATCGATGTTCGCGCGCACCGGCTCGCCGAACCCGCGCCCGCCGGGCAGCTTGTCGGCCGCCAGCGTGAAGAAGCGCCCGTTCTCGGCCGCCAGCAGCAGCTTGTCCGTCGTCTGCGCGTGGAACGCAAAGGCGGGCCCGTCGCCTTCCTTGAACTTCATCGTCTCCGGCGAGGACAGGTCGGCATGGCCCCGCATCGCGCGCACCCAGCCGCGCTGCGACAGGATCACGGTGATCGGCTCGCGCTCGATCATTGCCTCCAGCGGGATGTCGCGCGTGGGCGCGGCCTCCTCGACCGTCGTCCGCCGCGCGCCCAGCTTCGTCTCCGGCCCGTAGCGGTCGCGCACCTTGCCCAGGTCACGCTTCAGCCGGTTGCGCATCTTGGCCGGCGACGCGAGCAGCGCCTGCAGCCCCGCCTGCTCCTTGTCGAGCTTGTCGCGCTCGGAGCGGATCTCGAACTCTTCCAGCCGCCGCAAGCTGCGCAGGCGCATGTTGAGGATCGCCTCCGCCTGTCGGTCGGTCAGGCCGAACTCGGCCATCATCACCGCCTTGGGCTCGTCCTCCGTCCGGATGATCTCGATCACGCGGTCGAGGTTGAGGTAGGCGACGAGGTAGCCGTCGAGCAGCTCGATCCGGTCGGCGATCTTCGCCAGCCGGTGCTCGCTCCGCCGCCTGAGCACCACGAACTGGTGCTCGACCCAGGCGACGAGCGCGCCGCGCAGCGACATGACGCGCGGCGTGCGGTCCTTGTCGAGCACGTTGAGGTTGAGCGGCACGCGGACTTCCAGGTCCGTCAGGCGGAACAGCCCGTCCATCAGCACCTGCGGATCGACCGTGCGGCTGCGCGGTTCGATGACGACGCGCACGTCCTCCGCCGACTCGTCGCGCACGTCGGCCAGGATCGGCAGCTTGCGCTCGTTCACGAGTGCGGCGACCTGCTCGATCAGCTTGCCCTTCTGCACGCCGTACGGGATCTCGGAGACGACGATCTGCCAGCCCCCGCCCTTCTCGCGCTCGATCTCCCAGCGCGCGCGCACCCGGAACGCGCCGCGGCCGGTACGGTACGCCTCCGCGATGATCGCCGGCGCGTCGACGCACAGCCCGCCCGTCGGGAAGTCGGGGCCGCGCACATGCTCCAGCACCGCCGCGTCGTCCGCGTCTGGGCTGTCCACCAGCATGATCGCCGCGTCGAGCAGCTCGGCTGCGTTGTGCGGCGGGATCGACGTCGCCATGCCCACCGCGATCCCCGCCGCGCCGTTCGCCAGCAAGTTGGGGAACATGCCGGGGAACAGCTCGGGCTCCTGCTCCTCGCCGTTGTACGTCGGCCGGTACGCGACCGCGTCCTCGTCCAGCCCGTCCATCAGGTCGATCGCGACCTGCGTCAGCCGGGCTTCGGTGTAGCGGTAGGCGGCGGGGTTATCGCCGTCGATGTTGCCGAAATTGCCCTGCCCGTCGACGAGCGGGTAGCGGAGCGCGAAATCCTGCGCGAGCCGGACCATCGCGTCGTACACCGACTGGTCGCCGTGCGGATGGTACTTGCCGATCACGTCGCCGACGACGCGCGCGCACTTCTTGTACCCCGCCGCCGGGTCGAGCCGCAGAAGCCGCATCGCCCAGAGCAGCCGCCGGTGCACGGGCTTGAGGCCATCGCGCACGTCGGGCAGCGACCGCGCGGTGATCGTACTCAGCGCATATACGAGGTAGCGCTCGGACAAGGCGCTGTCGAAAGGCGCGTCGATGATCGCGTCTGGAGTGTCCTGCAAAACCGTTCCCATAATGTTCCGCATATAATAGAACGCGCCGCGTTACGCCACGTCAAGTTCGGGCGGCGTCAGCACGCCGTCCGGGTCCTCTCCCGCCGCGCGGCGCACCTCCTCGAGCAGCCAGTCGCGAAAGGCGCGCACCTTGGGCTGGTTGCGCTTGTTCTCCGGATAGACGAGCCAGAAGCCCGCGCGCCAATAGGCCGCCACGGACCATAGCCGCACCAGCTGCCCGCTCGCCACCTGCGGCTCCCACATCATCGGCGTCAGTAGCGCGACGCCGTGCCCGTTCACCGCCGCGTTGCCCATCAGCACCTGCGAGTCGAACCGGACGCCGCCGCCCAGCTCCTCCGGCGCGTCCACGCCCGCCGCCCGGAACCAGAGCGGCCACCAATGATCGTCGGCGAGCCGCGGCATCGCCAGCAGGTCGGCGGCGGCTCGGACCGGCGGGTGCGCCGCGATCAGGCCGGGGCTGGCATAGGGCGCGATCGGCATACGCATGACGAAGTGCTGCGCCAGTCCGGGCCAGGGCGGATACACCCCGCCACGTATGGCGACGTCGGCGTCCCCCCTGGAGAAGTCGATCAGCGCGTCCTCGACGAGCAGCCGCACGGCGAGCCCCGGCCGTGTCAGCTGGAACCCGCCGAGCCGCCCCGCCAGCCAGTTCGCGGCGAAGCTCGTCGGCGCGCTGATCGTCAGCACCGACTCGGTCTCGGTCCTGACGGACGCGAACGCCTCGTCTAGCGCGTCGAACGCGCCCGTCACCTTGGGCGCGATCCGCCGGCCCATGTCCGTCAGTGCGATCCCGCGGCCGCTCCGCGCGAACACGGGCGCGCCCAGCCGCTCCTCCAGCAGCTTGATCTGATAGCTCACCGCCGCCTGCGTCATGCCCAGCTCCTCGGCCGCGCGCGTGAAGTTGCCGTGACGCGCCGCCGCCTCGAAGACGCGCACGGCGGCGAGCGGGGGAATGCTGCGCATGAGCTTACTATAAGCCTGGCTTGCAGATCACGTCCAAGCTTTTGTTGGCGTGGGCAGGCCGTCGGGCGCACATGACCAACATCGCCGGCCGGCGCGCAACAGGAGAAAGACCATGATCAAGACCATCGTCCTGGTGGCGCTGGCGCTCGCGCCGACGCCCGCCCTCGCGCAGCAGCACACGACCCCGCCCACCGCCCGCGTGGCCGTAAGCGACCTCGACCTGACCACCGCCGACGGCGTCCGCACGTTCGACCGCCGGCTGCGGAGCGCGGTGAACGCCGTTTGCCCCGACGGCTACGTGCCCGACCTGCAACAGCGGAAACGGCATCGCATGTGCGTCCAGGCCGCGAGGCGTTCGATCGCCGAGCAGCGGGAGCGCATCCTCGCGAGCATTGCCGCTCCGGTCCGGCTCGGCGCGGTCGCGCGCTGACGATCTCCGAATGGGCGGGCGGCTTCGATGCCGCCCACCCATTCACGCGCTCTGCTTATAGATCGATAAGCCGTGCTGATGATCGGCCCGCGACCGTCCGGCGGTTGATCTTCGGCGCTGTCCTACACGCCGCGATTGTGCCAGCACCGCGGCATGCCGCTTACCGCTATCCTCGCCCGCCCCCTGTTCCGCGTCGCGAAAAGGTCCGCATCGGGACGCATTTCGCGTAACACTCGTCAAAGTCGTGAACTTCGCGCCGCGTTTCTGGCCCTCGCCGCCTTCGCGTTCGTTACCCTGGCCATGGCCGCCGATCCGCCGCTCCTCACCTGGCCCGACCTGACCAAGCGTCCGCGTCCCGAACCCGACGCCACCGTCGATTACGGCCCCGACGGCATGCACAAGGTCGACGTCTGGCTCCCCGCCGGGTCCGGCCCGCATCCGACCGTGCTGATGGTGCACGGCGGCTGCTGGCAGACCTCGATCGCCGACCGCAAGCTGATGAACTGGCTCGCCGCCGACCTGAGGGCGAGCGGCGTGGCGGTGTGGAACATCGACTATCGCGGCGTCGACCGCGCGGGCGGCGGCTATCCCGGCACCTTCCTCGACGCCGCCGCCGCGACCGACGCGCTCCGCACCCACGCCGCGCGGTTTAAGCTCGACACGTCCAAGGTCGTCGCCGTCGGCCACTCGGCGGGCGGCCATCTCGCGCTGTGGCTCGCCGCCCGGCCCAGGCTCCCCGCCGACAGCCCGCTCCGCACGCCCGGCGCGCCGCTCCCCATCGCGCACGTCGTCAGCCTGGGCGGCCTGCCCGACCTGGAGGCGACCGCGGCCAGCCCCGACAACGGCTGCGGCATTGAAGTGGTCGGCAAGCTGGTCGGCGGGCGCCCCGACCCGTACCGCGACACCTCCGTCCCTCGCCTGCTCCCGCTCGGGCTTCCGCAGGATCTCGTCAACGGCCGCGAGGACCGCATCATCCCCTACCGTTTCGCGACGGAATACGTGCAGGCGTCAACCAAAGCCGGCGACCGCGTCCAACTCCACACCGTCCCGCGCACCGGCCACGTCGAACTCGTCGCCCCGGAGACCCCGGCCTGGGCGAAGGCCAAGTCGCTGATCCTGGAGGCGCTCGACAAGTGACGTACCGCCCTCACCCCACCCCCAACCGTCACCCCGGACTTGTTCCGGCGTCCATCGTGGTCCGCGCACTCCGGCCGGATCGCTCGCACGACGATGGACGCCGGAACGGGGCTCCCAGCAAAGTACTACTTTGCTGGGGTCCCATGTCCGGCATGACGGAGGGTTGAAGGGTATGACCCTCGACGAAGCCCGCGCCCTGGACCGCACCGACCCGCTCGCCCGCTTCCGCGACCGCTTCGCGCTCCCGGACGGCGTCATCTACCTCGACGGCAACTCGCTCGGCCCCCTCACTCACGCCTCCCGCGCCGCGGTCGCCGACTGCACGACGCGCCAATGGGGCGACCGCCTCATCCGCAGCTGGAACGAGGGCTGGATCGACGCCCCCCAGCGCATCGGCGCCAAGCTCGCCCCCCTGCTCGGCGCGCATCCCCACGAGGTGATCGCCGGCGACACCACCAGCGCCAACCTCTTCAAGGCCCTGGTCGCCGCGCTCCGCATCGACCCGAAGCGCCGCGTGATCGTGAGCGAGCTCGGCAACTTCCCCACCGACCTCCACATCGCCGAGGGCGCGGTCGCCTGCGTCCCCGGCGCGGAGCTCCGCGCCGTCCCCCGCGCCCAGCTCGCGGACGCGCTCGGCCCCGACACCGCCGTGCTGCTCCTGACCCACGTCCATTACAAGACCGCCGAGCGCTTCGACATGGCCGCCTGGACGCGCGCCGCCCACGACGCCGGCGCGCTCGCCGTCTGGGACCTCAGCCACAGCGTCGGCGCGGTCCCGCTCGACCTCGACGGCGCGAACGCCGACCTCGCCGTCGGCTGCACCTACAAATACTTGAACGGCGGTCCCGGTGCCCCCGCCTTCCTCTACGTCGCCGAACGCTGGCAGGAGCGGCTGGAAAGCCCGCTCTCCGGCTGGATGGGCCACGCCGAACCCTTCAGCTTCACCGACCGCTACCAGCCCGGCCCCGGCATGAAGCGATGGCTCGTCGGCACCCCGCCCATGCTGGCCATGGCCTCGCTCGAAGCCGCGCTCGACCTCTGGGCCGAGGTCGAGATGGCCACGCTCGCCACCAAGAGCGCCCAGCTGTTCGATATCCTGGCGGCCGCGGGCGACGCGCTCGGCCTAGACTGCGTCACCCCCCGCGACCCGACGCTCCGCGGCAGCCACATCAGCTTCCGCCACCCCCACGCCTACGCGCTCGCCCAGGCGCTCATCGCCCGCGGCGTCATCGGCGACTTCCGCGACCCCGACATCCTGCGGCTCGGGCTGACGCCGCTCTACTTGAGCCACGAGGACGTCTGGCGGGCGGGCGAGCATCTTCGTGGCGCGATTGAGGCAAAAGAATGGCAAGAGGCGCGCCACCAGCGACGCCTAGCAGTGACGTAACCCCTATTGACCTGATCTGAATTACGGCGGAAATGTGGCGGACCATCAAGGGAGGTCACCGATGCGCCGCGCCACGATCATCCTGCCCGTCCTCGCCGCCTGCAGCGCCAACCAGGAGGCCGCGTCCGACGCCGCCGAGAGCAGCGCCGACCTGGCCGCCGAGAGCGCCGGGCCCGGCGTCTCCGTCACCGCCGCGCCGGGCGTCGCGTTCGATTACCGCTACGCCTTTCGCCTGCCGCCCAGCGCGATCGCGGGGACGCAGGAGGCGCACGCCCAAGCCTGCGAGAAGCTGGGGGTCGCCCGTTGCCGTGTCACCGGCATGCGTTACCAGCTGCTCGGCGAGAACAAGATCGAGGCGATGCTCGCCTTTCGGCTCGACCCGACGCTCGCCCGCACCTTCGGCAAGAACGCCATCGACGCGGTCACGGCCGCCAAAGGCATGCTCGTCGATGCGCGGATCAGCGGCGTCGACGCCGGGGCCAATCTCGACCGCCTCGCCGTCCGGCGCGCCCAGCTGGCCGACGAACTCCGCCAGGTCGAGGCCGACCTCGCGCGCCCCGGCCTCACTTCGGCGGAGCGCGTCGCGCTCCAGAACCGCCGCGCCGAACTCCGCGAACAGCTGAACGCGGCCACGGACGGCGCGGTCGACGAGCGTAAGAGCCTGGCGACGACGCCGCTCGTTTTCGAGTACGGCTCCGGCCCCGCCGTGCGCGGCTTCGACGCCAGCGCCCCGCTTGCCAGCGCGCTCGACACCGCGCTCGGCTCCGCCCAGGTCACGCTCGCCGTGCTCCTCGGCGGCCTCGCCCTGTTCGGCCCGCCCGCCCTCGCGTTCGGCCTGGCATGGATGTTGTGGCGCCGCGTCGGCCGGCGCTGGCACCCTGTCGCTGCGGCGGCGGCCTGACATTGGCGAGATTGCTTACGTCGCCGCCCTGACTATATTCGGTCGGCAATCAGTCCGGAGCTGCCCCATGCGCCTGTCCACGCAAGTCAAGCCGATCAGTTACGTGAAGGCCAACGCCGCCCAGATCATCGACGAATTGGCCGACGGCGGCGAGCCGGTGGTCGTGACGCAGAACGGCGAGGCTAAAGCCGTGATGATGAGCGTTCACGAGTATGAGCGGACCAAGGAGACGCTGGCGTTGCTGCAAATCCTGGCGCTCGCCGAACGCAACATCGAGCAGGGCAGGACCCGGCCCGCACGCGAGGTGCTTGAGGAGCTTCGCGCCAAGTACGCCCGGCGTCCGGCCGCGTGAGCCGTACGGATCGGTACGAAGTCGTCCTCGACGCTGGTGCGGAGGACGACCTCCGATCGACCGCCGCGTATTTGGCCGAGGTCTATCATGAGGACGCCGCGGCTGAGTTCGTGGACGCCGTGTTCGATCGCATCTCGGTGCTGGAGCGGTTCCCGGGCCGGGGGTCTGCCCCGAAAGAGCTCGAAGGCATCAACCGGAAGGGCTATCTACAGGTTCTGCTCGGCCGATACCGCATCTTCTACCGGATCATAGGGGAGCGCGTCGTCGTGGTGCTGATCGCCGACGGCCGTCGCGATATGGGACGGCTGCTCGCCTCCCGCCTCCTCGCGCCCGACCCGCCCGCCTGATTGCACCCCCCTCCCCCTTCCCCTATACGCGCCCGCTGACTTGACGCCCCGGCACGCCGCCCGCGCCGCCGGGGCCGTTCTTTCCAGGGGAACCGCCGACCATGGCTCGCCGCCGCCAGATCTACGAAGGCAAGGCCAAGATCCTCTACGAGGGTCCGGAGCCCGGGACGCTGATCCAGTATTTCAAGGACGACGCCACCGCCTTCAACGCCCAGAAGAAGGGCACGATCAACGGCAAGGGCGTGCTCAACAACCGCATCTCCGAGCACGTCTTCACGCTGCTCGACAATATCGGCGTGCCCACCCACTTCATCCGCCGCCTCAACATGCGCGAGCAGCTGATCCGCCAGGTCGAGATCGTGCCGATCGAGGTGGTGGTGCGCAACGTCGCCGCCGGCTCGCTGTCCAAGCGCTTGGGGCTAGAGGAGGGCGTGAAGCTCCCCCGCACCATCATCGAATATTACCTCAAGGACGACGCGCTCGGCGATCCCATGATCACCGACGAGCATATCGCGGCGTTCGGCTGGGCGAGCCAGGAGGAGATGCACGACATCGCCGACCTGGCGATCCGCGTTAACGACTTCCTGTCGGGCCTGTTCGCCGGCATCGGCATACGGCTCGTCGACTTCAAGCTCGAGTTCGGCCGCATCTGGGACAACGACTATTCGCGCATCATCCTGGCCGACGAGATCAGCCCGGACGGCTGCCGCCTGTGGGACATGGAATCGGGCGAGAAGCTCGACAAGGACCGCTTCCGCCGCGACCTCGGCGGCGAGGTGGAGGCGTATCAGGAGGTGGCGCGGCGCTTAGGGCTCCTGCCCGAAGGCGGGGACAACCCCGTCCTCGACTTCGACAGCCACCGCAAGCGGCGCGGCAAATAGGAGTCAGGTCCGCGCCTTGTAGCCGCTGATGGTGCCGAACACGAAGGCGCTGAAGATTGCGAGCTGGATATTCCCCTGCGGGTCGTCCCAGCCGAAATAGCGACCTCCGAACGCGAACAGCGCGATGAACATCGCGATGGCGAGCCAGACCATGTTCCACCCCCTTGATCGTCGTGGACCAGGGCGAGCGTGTGTTCGCGCGCCTCGGGAGCATAGTGGATGCGGCTTAACCTCTTGCCGGTCCGTCGCCGGAAAGGGTTGACGCTTGCGACACCGGCGGGCGGGCGGCATAGGCCGCAGCGACCGCAGAGGAACCGAGCTCCCATGAAACTCCGCATCTTCGTGACGCTCAAGCCCGGCGTGCTCGACCCCCAGGGGCGCGCGATCCAGCACGCGCTGGGCTCGCTCGGCTTCGACGGCGTGAACGACGTCCGTGCGGGCAAGCTCATCGAGATGGACGTGGCCGACGGGACGGACGACGCCGCCGTAGACCGGATGTGCCGTCAACTCCTCGCCAACACCGTGATCGAGAATTACCGGGTGGAACGCGCGTGAACACCGCGGTCATCGTCTTTCCCGGCTCCAACTGCGACCGGGACATCGCCGTCGCGCTGGAGCAGGCGACGGGACGCCGTCCGGCGATGGTCTGGCACACCGAGACCGAGCTGCCCCAAGGGGTCGGCGCGGTCGCGGTGCCGGGCGGCTTCTCCTACGGCGACTATCTCCGCTCGGGCGCGGTCGCCGCGCGCTCGCCCGTGATGCGCGCCGTCGCCGACGCCGCGGACAAGGGCACGCCCGTGCTCGGCGTCTGCAACGGCTTTCAGGTCCTGACCGAAGCCGGCCTGCTGCCCGGCGCGCTGATGCGCAACGCCGAGCTCAACTTCGTCTGCCGCGACGTCGAGCTCGAGGTCGCGAACGCGGACACGCTCTTCACCAGCCGCTACCAAGCCGGCGAGCGCGTCGTGTTCCCCGTCGCCCATCACGACGGCAACTACTACGCCGACGACGACACGCTCGACCGCCTGGAGGGCGAGGGCCGCGTCGCCTTCCGCTACGTCGCCCCCGTCAACGGCTCCGCCCGCCACATCGCCGGCATCCTCAACGAGCGCGGCAACATATTGGGCCTCATGCCCCACCCCGAACGCGCCGTCGAACCCGCCCACGGCCGCGACCACGGCCGCCGCCTGTTCGAGGGCCTGCTGGAGGCGGTTGCCTGAGCGACGGCCCCCGCCTAGCGTCGCGGTCGGAGGACGCTTCATGACCAAGATGACCGTTGGAGAATTCGAGGCGGACCCCGCGCGGGCCATCGCTATGGCGGAGGCGGGCGTGACGGTGGAAGTTGTCCGCGACGGCCAAGCGATCGTCGAACTCAGGCCCACATGCTCGGTGTCGGACGTTGAACGTCGCCTCGCGGCGCTCGATCGGATTGAGGCCCTGATCGGGCCTGGCACCGCATTCGGCAAAAAGTTCAGCTACGAGGAGCGCACCACCTGACCGTGGTAACGCTCGATACCAACATCTTGGTCTACTATGTTGACGCGGATGCAGGGGAGCGACATGCGTCGGCCGTCGGGCTCATGCGACGGTTCGCCTCTGCCCAAGGCGTGTTGTCGCAACAGGTCGTCGGCGAGTTCCTGAACGTCGCAAGGCGGTCCTCGCATCTTGATGAGGACGTCATCCGCACAATCGCCGTCGAACTCATCTCCACCTTCCCGATCCTGCCTACCCCGCTCGACCTGCTGCCCGAAGCGTTCGACCTGTCCCGACGTCACAAGCTCCAGTACTGGGACGCGCTGATCCTGACGGTCGCCCGCGCGAACGGGGTTGCCACGCTGCTCACCGAAGACATGCAGGATGGCGCGACCATCGACGGCGTCCTGATCCTCGACCCGTTCAACCCCGCCAACCGTGCCCGCCTCGACGCCCTCCTGCCTGCCTAAGCCCGAACCCGGAACGGCGTGAAGTCCGTGCCCCGGTCGAACACGTCCACCCCCTCCGCGCGCTTGAGGGAGCCCACCACCGCGTAGGTGACCGGCGTCAGCAGCACCTCCCAGCCCACCTTCAGCGCCCATTGCGTGAACAGCACGGTGACGACGAGCCTCGGCGTCCACCCCTCCGCGCCCCAGAAGGCGAGCGGGTAGAAGAGTAGGCTGTCCACCCCCTGCCCCACCACCGTCGACCCGATGGTGCGCGCCCAGAGGTGCCGCCCGCCCGTCCAGACCTTCATGCGCGCCAGCACGTACGCGTTGACGAACTCGCCCGCCCAGAAGGCCGCCATGCTCGCGAACACGATGCGCGGCACCTGCCCGAACACCGTCTCGTACGCCGCCTGATTGGTCCATGCCGGCGCGGGCGGCAGCGCGACCACGACCCACGCCATGAACGCCATGAAGGCGGTCGCCGCGAACCCCGCCCAGATCACCCGCCGGGCGCGCGCATAGCCGTACACCTCGGTCAGCACGTCGCCGATGATGTAGCTCAACGGAAAGAACAGGATGCCCGCCCCGAACGGCCACGGCCCCACGCCCGGCAGCACGACTTCGGCCACCTTGCCCGCGCCGAGCACGTTGGACAGCAGCAACACCGCCACGAACGCGCTCATGACGAAATCGAAATAGCGGAAGCGCCCCGCCTCCAGCTCCCGCGCGGCGACCGCCGGCTCAGCCCCCTTGTCCATGGCCGCGATTATGCGGGCGGTTCCGTCGCCGGGCAATCCGCGCTACTTGGGCTCCGGCGCGCGCCCGTAGCTCAGCTGGATAGAGCACGAGCCTTCTAAGCTTGGGGTCGCAGGTTCGAACCCTGCCGGGCGCGCCAGCCCTCTCACGCTTCCCAGGGATCGACGGGCGGTCCGAACAGGAAGCCCTGCGCCGTCCCGATCCCCAGCGCTTTCAGCGCGCGGAGCTCGCCCTCCGTCTCTACGCCCTCCGCCACCAGCTCCGCGTCGATCCCTCGCGCGAAGCCCGTCAGCGCCGACAGGAGCGCGCGCTTAGCCGCGTCGGCATCGACGTCGCGCACCAGGCCGATGTCGAGCTTCACGATCTCGGGCCGGATCTGCAGGACGTGCCGGAAGTTCGAGTGCCCCGCGCCCATGTCGTCCACCGCTACGCGCAGCCCGCGGGCGCGGAGTGGCGCCAGCGCCTCGTTCAGCTCGGCGTAGCGCCGCACCGCCTCGTGCTCGGTGATCTCCACGATCAGCCGGTCGAGGGCGGAGCCGCCCAGCGCGTCCGCGAACTCCCGGTGCACGATCGTGTCAGGCGAGGCGTTGATGCTGACGGGGATCTCCGGCGGCAGCACCCCGCACCCGTCCAGCGCGGTGCGCACCGCCAGCATCTCCAGCTCGCGGCCCAGCCCCACCTCGGCGGCGGTCGCGAACCACTGGTCGGGCGTGCGGTACAGCCGCGCCCGAAACCGCGCCAGCGCCTCCGCGAACGCCACGCCGCTCCCGTCGAGCCGAAAGGCGGGCTGGAACGTCATCCTGATCGCCCGGTCGCGCAACACCGCGCCCACCAGCGCGCGCTTCGCCTCGCGACGCTCGTCGGCATCGACGTCCTGCTGGATCCGTTCGGCGGCGAGCTGGGCGAACGCCTCCATCGTCGCCAGGTCGCGATCGGTGAGCGCCTGGTCGGGCTGGAACGCGAAGCAGCAGAAGGTGCCGTACACGCGCCCGTCGCGCAGGCGTATCGGCACGCTCAGATGCGCGCCGACGGGCAGCGCCGCGGTGGCCGGCAGCCCCGCCGTGAACGGGTGCTCGGCGGGATCGCGGATCAGGCCGGGCAGCGCTCCCTCCGCGACCCAGTGGCAGTAGCTCTCCTCCAGCGGGTCGGACCCGCCCACCTCGATGCACCGCGTGCCCTCGTCCGCGTCCACATGGCGGAAATGGCGGCGGCCGTGCAGGAACTCGGAGACGAAGGCGACCTTCATCCGCAGATGCTCGCGTACCGCGCGCAGGATCTGCTCGATCGTCGCGACGACCGGCATCGGGATCGCGGGCGGGACGGCGGGCGTGATCTTGGACATCAGCATGGGCGGGCCGCGCGATCGGTTGCGAACGCCCATAGCTAGCGACGCGGTTCTTGACGAAAGGTAACCGGCGCCGCCCGAACGATCCGTTACGGACGGAACTCCCGCGACTTAGCCGCCCGCGGCCTCCGCGTCGTCCGCGGCGACGTAGCGTCCGACCAGCGCGCCGTCGCGATCGTACGGGTCGCCCCGGAACAGCACGCCGTCCGCCGTCCCCTCCGCGGTCAGATAGGTGATGTAGACGGGGACGGGCTCGGGCAGCGGTACGTCCTCCTCGACCTTCGGGTCCTTGCCCGCCGGCATCTCGCCGAACAGCCACGTCGCCAGCCGCCCCGCATCCTCGACCCGCACGCAGCCGTTGCTGATCCACCGCTCCGCGCGGCCGAACAGCGACTTGTCGTTCGTGTCGTGGAGATAGATGCCGTAGTCGTTGGGCATCATGAACTTGATGCGGCCCATCGAATTGTTCGCGCCCGGCAGCTGTCGCACGCGCAACTCGACGCTCCCGTCCGCGACCGCCCGCCAGTCGACGCTCGCGGGATCCACCTCCTCCGCGTCCGCCGTCCAGTCGGACAGCAGCTGGTAGCGCTCGGACGCGATATGCCCGAGCCCCTCGGACAGCACCTTGGGCGCGACCAGCGTCTTCGCCAGGTCGACGGGCACGTTCCAGTACGGGTTCACGCTGGCGTAGCGCATTACCGCAGCCATCACCGGCGTGGGCGACGCGGCCTTGCCGACGATCGCCTTCATGCTGTCGGTGACCTTGCCGTCCTCGACGAGGAAGATGCGTGCCGCGCCCGCGTCGACGAGCACGTATCGCCCCTTCTCGTCCGACCCCGGCAGCGTGCGCGCGCGGTCCAGGTTCACCATCAGCACGCGCTCGTAATGCGCGGCGCCCCGGTTGAGCGACTCGACGGTGGCCGCGCCCGCGACGCCGTCCGCCTTGATGCCGTGCACCTGCTGGTAGCGCTTCACCGCCCGGGCTAGCGCCGCGTCATACTTGTCGCCGGGCGCCAGCCCCAGCCGCTCGCGCAGCGCGGCTACGCGCCCGCCGGCCGCGCCGGGCTTGAGCACCGGCCCCGCCTCGACCTCGACCTGCGGCAGGCCACCCCATTCCGACCGGTAGCGCTGCAGCCCGCGCCGTAAGGACGTGTAGAAGAGGCTGACCGGCTGGAACAGGTCGATCGGCGCACCCGGCTCGTACTTGATGCCCAGCTCGCCCATCAGCCCGGCGCGCTCGCGCACGCGGGGCGCGATCTCCGGGTCGACATAGATCATGTCCACGCCCTGTTGGATGGAGGGCGGGATGTCGACGGGCTCGATCGGCTTGTCGTCGCGCCGCCACTGCGCCTGCGCGGGGCAGGCGACCGAGGCGGCCAGGGCGAGCAGGAGGAGACGGCGGATCATCGCGAACTCTTTGACATTTCGACGTGAACTCTACCCGAACCGTCGGCCAACCGCACGCGCTTCATCGCGCGTCCGCGTACGCCACGACCTTCACCCGCTCGCCCGGCCGGATCGGCTGGTCCGCGCTCCGCCCGTTCAGCAGCAGGAACAGCGCCCGCCCGTCCCCGCCCGCCATGCGCGCCGCCAGCGTATCGAGCGTCGCGCCCGCCGGGGCCGCCACCGTGCGGATCACGCGCGGCCGCAGGGACGCCGCCTCCGCCGCCGACAGCAGCCGGAACGACCCGAACAGCGCCTCGATCGCGGTGCCCGCGTCGGCGTCCGGCGGCGACAAGGTCAGGAAGTGGTAGGCCTGTCCGCCCCCGCCCTCATAGGCCGCGATCCGGATCGGCACGACGCCGCTCCGCCCCTGCACCCGCAGGTCGAGCAGCACCGCCGGCACGCCGTTCACGACCGTCCGCCGCGCGCCGGCCACCTCACCTTGCGCGTTGCCCGCGATATGCGCCGCGAGCGACTGGGCGTAGGCGTCGAGTCCGCCTTCCGGCATCGCTCCGCCCCCGAACTCGCCGCGCACGCCGCCCGGCCCCGACAGGTAGATCGCGCGGGGGCTGTTGGTCAGCGTAAAGCCCTGCGGTGCCTCGAACGCGATCCGCATCTCCGGGTGCGCGAAGCGGCGGCCGAGCACGAAGCCCTGTTCCGGATCGTCGCCGTAGAGCAGCCCGTCCACCTGGCCGAGATACGCCTCCTCCCGCTCCGGCAGCTGGTCGTCCTGGAGCCCCGTCGCCTCAGCCGCCTCCCGCGCCCGCGCCACGCGGTTGCCCGTCAGCGGGTGGCTCAGCGCCCATTCGGGGATCGACTTCGCCTCGTCGCGCCCGCCGGTCGCGTTCATGAACTGCTCGTTGCGTTGGAGCGAGGCGAGCATGTCCGCCGCCGCGTACGGGTCGTACCCCGCCTCGCGCAGGTAGCGCAGGCCCAGGTCGTCGGACTCGTACTCCTGGCGACGCGAGTAGCGCAGCCCGAAATATTGCGCCGCCTGTCCCGCCAGCCTGGTCAGCCGCTCCGACCCCGTCAGGCTCACCGCCAGCACGCCCAGCTGCCGCCACACCGACCGCCTGCCCTGCCGCTGCGAGTGCCGCCCGACGATATGCCCGACCTCGTGGCCCAACACGGACGCCAGCTCCGCCTCGCTCCCCACGATCGCGAACAGCCCGCGCGTCACGTAGATGTAGCAGCCCGGCACCGCGAAGGCGTTGACCACGTCCGAGTTGACCAGCGTGAAGGTGCAGCTTCCCTCCAGCCCCGCCGCCGCCGCCACGCGCCCGCCCACTTGCGCCACATACGCCGCCTCCGGCCCCGCATAAGCCCCGCCGAACTCGGCCAGCAGCCGCGGGTGCTGCTCGGCTCCCGCCGCCCGATCCTCGTCGGACACGGTGACCGGTCCCGCCTCCGGCGCGGGCCCGCCACAGCTCGCGAGCAGCAGGGCGGTCGCCGCCGCGAGCACCTTTCCTCCCGCCTTTCCCGTCACCCCGGGCTTGACCCGGGGTCCATGCGCGTACGCCCCGTTCGCGAAGGCGCTCGCCGACAGAGGGACGCGCGTGGATGCCGGAACAAGTCCGGCATGACGAAGAAAGGGGAACCAGCTCAAATGAACCCCAGCACGAACAGGAGCAGCAACGTCAGCCCCAGCGACACGACCACGGAGCCGACGCACCCGAGCTTCCGCGACAAAAAGAAGAACATCAGCCGCCCCTCCCCACCACCTGTTCCATCACGCGCCGCGCCGTGTTCGACGGCACCGCGAAGCCGATCCCGACATTGCCGCCGGCCGGCCCGACGATCGCCGTGTTGATCCCGATCACCTGGCCGCGCATGTCGATCAGCGGGCCGCCCGAATTACCCGGGTTGATGGGTGCGTCCGTCTGGACGTAGCTCGTGCCCCGCCCGCGCGGGCCGCGGCCCAGCGCGCTGACGATGCCCGCCGTGACCGTCTGCCCAACCTGAAACGGGTCGCCGATCGCGACGACGTAATCGCCCACCGCCAGCCGCTCCGAGTCGCCCAGCGGCAGCTGGGTGAGGTTCCGCGCCGGTATCCGCAGCACGGCGATATCCACGCGCGGGTCGCCGCCCAGCAGCTCCGCCTCGACCTGCCGCCGGTCGTTGAGCGTCACCTGGATCGCCCGCGCGTTCTGCACGACGTGGACGTTGGTCAACACCAAGCCCCGCTCGGCGTCGACGATCACGCCCGACCCCGCCGCCAACCGGGGCGCGTCCTCAGGAACACCGAAATAGCGCCGCCAGAACGGATCGCGCAGCAGCGGGTTCTCGTTCTGCGGCGAGGCCTGCAGCACCGCGATGTTGACCACCGCCGGCGCGGTCCGCGCGACGAGCGGCGACAAGGTCAGCCGGTTCGCGTCGCCCACCGCCGCCGCGGGCACGGGCGGCGCCAGCGCGGCGGGCGACCGGCTCGCGACCAGCCACTGGAACGCCCCCGCGCCCAGGAACCCGGCCAGCAGCCCCAGGAGCAGGATCGCCGCCCAGGGGACACGCGCCCTCCGGGTGACGGGGACGCTCGGGCGTACGGGTCGCGCTTCCATGCGGCGCACAACGGCGAAAGCGCCCGGAGGTGCCGCCGGAACTTGGCCCGCGCTTCGGCGGTTCCCATGTTCACCGAATGTCCCGCCCCCTCCCCTACTCCCCGGACCTGGAGCGACCCGACCCGAACGAGCCCGAGCTGTTCGAGCGGATCGCCGCCGTCATGCGCGCCGGCGGCGAGCTCGCCCGCGACGGCGAAGGGCCGGGCGGCCGCCTGAGCCACGTCCAGACGCTCGCGGCGTTTAAGGGCGAACTCGTCGTCCACGATCTTCCGCCCGAGCTCGCCCAAGGCGCGTTCGCCCGCCCACGCACTTACCCGGTCGTCGCCCGCCTCTCGCACTTGCCCGGCGAGGACCTGGACAACCGCGGCGTCTCCAGCCCCCGCGGCCTGTCGATCAAGCTGTTCGGCGTCGACGGCCGGCCCCTCGCCGACCACCAGGGCGGCACCCAAGATTTCGTGCTGGAGACCGCCCCCGTCTTCAACGCACGCTGTCCTCGAACCTTCCTCGCCGCCATCTCGACCGTGGAGGCGAGCGCGCCCTTCCCGCAGTTCGTCAAGCACGGCGTCTCCGCCGCCGCCCGCGCCGCCAACCGCGTACTGGAGACGGTGGGCGCGCCATCGGCCAACCTCGACGTGATCGGCCATCCCGCCATCCACCCCTTGTCGGAAAGCTACTACAGCCAGGCCCCGATGCGCTGGGGCGATTACGTCGCCAAGCTCGGCGCATTCCCGGCGCCCGCGCAGTCCGACCTCCGCTTCCGCGCCGACGAGCCCGACGCGCTCGCCCACGCCGCGTCCGACCGCATCGCGCGCCACGGCGCCGAATGGACCCTCGCCGCCCAGCTCCGCACCGACGCGGACGCCATGCCGATCGAGAACGCGCGGACGCTCTGGCCCGAGGAGCTCAGCTCCTACCGCCCCGTCGCCACGCTCCGCTTCCCACCCCAGAACGCCCTCGCCCCCTCCCGCGTCCGCGACGTCGAAGCCCTGAGCTTCTCCCCCGCCCACTCCCTTGAAGCGCACCGTCCCTTGGGCGGCATCATGCGCGCGAGGCTCGCGCTCTACACGCAACTGGGCTGCGAACGCCGCCGCCAAGCCGGCCTCCCCACGACCGAGCCAGCCAGCCCCGACGTGATCGCGGACTGATTTCTCCTATTCCTCCCCCGCTCACAGCGGGGGAGGGGGACCAGCCGCAGGCTGGTGGAGGGGGAGCTACGGGATGCGGCATCGCCCTGTACCCCCACCACCACGCCCTGCGGGCGCGTTCCCCTCCCCCGCAACTACGTTGCGGGGGAGGAGCTTAGATCACTCCCCCACCACCAACCGCACCACCATCTCCGCCGCCTCGTCCGGCGTCACCCGCGTCGTGTCGATGCGCAGCTCCGGCTCGACCGGCGGCTCGTACGGACTGTCGATCCCGGTGAAGTTTCGGAGCTCCCCCGACCGCGCTTTCCGGTACAGCCCTTTCACGTCCCGCCGTTCCGCCTCGGCGAGCGGCGTGTCTACGAACACCTCCACGAACTCGCCGGGCGCCATCAGCGCGCGCACCATCTCGCGCTCGGCGCGGAACGGCGAGATGAAGGCGGTGATCACGATCAGCCCCGCGTCCGTCATGAGCCGCGCCACCTCGCCCACGCGCCGGATGTTCTCCACCCGGTCGGCGTCGGTGAACCCCAGATCGCGGCACAGCCCGTGGCGGACATTGTCGCCGTCGAGCAGGAAGGTGTGCCGGTTCATGCGCCGGAGCTTCTTCTCGACGAGGTTGGCGATCGTCGACTTGCCCGCGCCGCTCAGGCCGGTGAACCACAGGACCAGCGGCCGCTGGTTCTTGAGCTCGGCCCGGCTCTCGCGCGTCACGTCGAGCGTGTAGGCGTGCACGTTCTTCGCCCGCCGGAGCGCGAAGTGCAGCAGCCCCGCGCCCACGGTCGCGTTCGTCTCCTTGTCGATCAGCACGAACCCGCCGAGATCGCGGCTGTCGGCGTACGGCTCGAAGACGATCGGGCGGTCGGTCGCGACGTTCGCGACGCCGATGCCGTTCAGCTCCAGCGTCTTGGCCGCCAGATGCTCCAACGTGTCGACGTCGACGCGGTATTTCGGCGCCTGCACCTGCGCGGTGACCGTCTGCGTTCCCAGCTTCAGCCAGTAGCCGCGGCCCGGCAGCAGCGGCTCGTCCGCCATCCACACGATCGTCGCCTCGAACTGGTCCGCGACCTCCGGCGGCGCTGCGGCGGCCGCGATCACGTCGCCGCGCGAGCAGTCGACCTCGTCCTTGAGCGTCAGCGTCACCGACCGCCCCGCCTCCGCCTGGGGCAAGTCGCCATCGAACGTCACGATCCGCTGGACGCTGCTCGTCCGCCCCGACGGCAGCACGCGCACCGCGTCGCCGGGCCGGACCGTCCCGTCGGTTACCAGCCCCGAAAAGCCGCGGAACGACTGGTCGGGCCGGTTGACCCACTGCACCGGCATCCGGAACGGCCGCCCCGCCGCTGCATCCGCGTCGACGGGCACGGTCTCCAGATGCTCGATCAGCGTCGGCCCCGCATACCACGCCATCGCCTCCGACCGCGCCGCGACATTGTCCCCCCGGAAGCCGGAGATCGGGATCGCGACCGTCTCCCCCGCCCCGATCCGCTCGGCGAAGGCGGCGAACTCGCCCACGATCGCGTCGAACACGCCCTGGTCGTAGCCCACCAGGTCCATCTTGTTCACCGCCAGCACCATCCGCCGCACGCCTAGCAGGTGCGTGAGGTACGCGTGCCGCCGCGTCTGCGTCAGCACGCCCTTGCGCGCGTCCACCAGGATGACGGCGAGGTCCGCGGTCGACGCGCCCGTCACCATGTTGCGCGTGTACTGCTCGTGCCCCGGCGTGTCGGCGACGATGAACTTGCGGCCCTCCGTCGCGAAGAAGCGGTAGGCGACGTCGATCGTGATCCCCTGCTCGCGCTCGGCGGCGAGCCCGTCGACGAGCAGCGCGAAGTCGATCTCGCTTCCTTGCGTCCCCACCCGCCTAGAGTCCGCCTCCAACCGCTCGAGTTGGTCCACGAAGATCTGGCGGGAGTCGTACAGCAGCCGCCCGATCAGCGTCGACTTCCCGTCGTCCACGCTCCCGCATGTGATGAAGCGCAGCAGGTCCTTCCCCTCACGCGCGCGGAGATAGCCGTCGATGTCGGATGCGACCTGGGCGGGTGGTCGGTAGCTCATCTCCCTCTCCCCTCCGGGGAGAGGGTGGCCGAGCGCAGCGAGGTCGGGAGAGGGGCAGTGCGCCACCACCTCGACGCTGCCCCTCTCCCCTGCCCGCATCGGGTAAACAGCCCCCCGGGCTGTTTAGGCCATGCCGGGGGCATGGCCGACCCAATGCGCCCCAGAGGGGAGAGGGAGACAGTGTAGCCCCCCATCAGAAATACCCCTCCCGCTTCTTCTTCTCCATGCTCGCCGCCTGGTCGCGGTCGATCGCCCGGCCCTGCCGCTCGGACGTCGTCGTCAGCAGCATCTCCTGGATCACCGCGTCCA
This sequence comes from Sphingomonas lenta, assembly GCF_002288825.1. Classification (GTDB taxonomy): domain Bacteria; phylum Pseudomonadota; class Alphaproteobacteria; order Sphingomonadales; family Sphingomonadaceae; genus Sphingomonas; species Sphingomonas lenta. The sequence continues at coordinate 30,343 of NZ_NSLI01000005.1, read as the reverse complement.
GCGTCGTCGCCCCGCTCTCGACCGCCCCCGTCAGCGGATAGCACCCCAGCGTCCGAAACCGCACCGACCGCTCCACGGGCGTCTCGCCCGGAGCCAGCCGGAACCGCTCGTCGTCCACCATCAGGATCAGCCCGTCGCGCTCGACGGTGGGCCTCGCCGCCGCGAAGTAGAGTGGCACGATCTCGATCCCTTCGCGCCGTATATATTGCCACACGTCGAGCTCGGTCCAATTCGACAAGGGGAACACCCGGATCGACTCGCCCCGCCGCTTCTTCGCGTTGCACAGCCGCCAGAGCTCCGGCCGCTGGTTCTTCGGGTCCCACCCGTGCCCCGCCGACCGGAACGAGAATACCCGCTCCTTGGCGCGGCTCGCCTCCTCGTCGCGCCTGGCGCCCCCGAACGCAGCGTCGAACCCGTGCTGGTCCAGCGCCTGCCGCAGCCCTTGCGTCTTCCACAGATCGGTGTGCAGCGACCCGTGGTCGAACGGATTGATCCCGCGCGCCTCCGCGTCCGGGTTGCGGTGGACGATCAGCTCCATCCCCGCCGCGGCCGCCGCCCTGTCGCGCAACGCGTACATCGCCCGGAACTTCCACGTCGTATCCACATGCAGCAGCGGAAAAGGCGGCACGCCCGGAAAGAACGCCTTGCGCGCCAGGTGCAGCATCACGGCGGAGTCCTTCCCCACCGAATACAGCATCACCGGCCGCTCCGCCTCGGCCGCGACCTCGCGCATCACGTGGATCGCCTCGGCCTCCAGCCGGTCGAGATGGGTCATCGGCATGCCCGTCATCTAGACGCGCGCGGCCGCCGGATCAGCCGGATTTCCGCTGCGCCCGTCCCAAGCGAAGCTTCGCGCTCGGGCCCGCGCGCCCGGCGCGACGATCACGGTCGATGGCGACCTATGCCTGGTGGTCGCGCCGGGGGCGTGAGATCGATACGGATATCATTCCCTTTCCGTTCGTGCTGAGCTTGTCGAAGTACCGTCCTTCTTCGCTGCCGTAAGAAGAACAGCCCTTCGACAAGCTCAGGGCGAACGGAAGGTTGGAGAGAGCCCCATCCCTACCGCCGCGCGCACCGCACGCCCAGTTCCCTGAGCGCCTCCGCCAACCGCCCGCCCGTGAACGGCCTGGCGATCACGCCCGCGCAGCGGTCCCCCGCCAGCCGCTCGCGCAGGCCGGCCTCCTCTCCCGCCGCCACCGCCAACAGAATCGGCATGTCCGCGTGCAGCGCGCGCAATTCGGCGAGCACCGCGTCGCCCGCCTTGTCGGGCAAGCCGGCGTCCAGCACTACCGCGTCGTACCGGCCCTGCGCCGCGCGAACGCGCCCCAGCACCTCCGCCGCCGTCGCCGCCTCGTCGACCGAGTAGCCCACCCCGCCCAGCGCCTCGGCCGCCAGCGCGCGCACCGTGGCGTCGCCCTGCGCGATCAGCACGCGCTTGGTGGTCCCCGCCTCCAGCACGTCGCGCACCTTCTGCGCCAGCGCTTGAAAGGTGAACGGCTTGGCGATCATCTCCACGCCGGGCTCCAGCCGCCCGCCATGCATGATCGCGTCGCGCGTATAGCCGCTCGTGTAGAGCACCTTCAGCCCCGGCCGCCGCTCGCGCGCGACGTCCACCAGCTCGCGCCCCGACATGCCCGGCATCACCACGTCGGTGAACAAGAGGTCCACCTCCTGCCCCTGGCGGTCGAGCAACCGGAGCGCCGACGGGCCGTCATGCGCCTCCAGCACCCTGTACCCCAGCTCGCGCAGGCACTCGACGGTATAGGCGCGGACGTCGTCGTCGTCCTCCGTCACCAGCACCACCTCGGCGCGCCGGCTCACCTCCAGCCCCGGCGTCAGCACCGCCTCCTTGGCCTCCTCGGCCCCGCTCAGCAGCCTGGGCAGGTACAGCTTGACCGACGTGCCGCGCCCCTCCTCCGAGTAGATCTTCACATGGCCGCCCGACTGCTTGACGAAGCCGTACACCATCGACAGCCCCAGCCCCGTGCCCTTGCCCACCTCCTTGGTGGTGAAGAAGGGCTCAAACACCTTGTCCAGCAGCTCGCGCGGCATGCCCTCGCCCGTGTCGGTCACGGTGACGACGACGTACTGGCCCGGCGCGACCTCGGCGTGGGTCGCGCTGTACGCCTCGTCGAGCCGCGCATTGGCGGTGTCGATCGTCAGCGACCCTCCCTGCGGCATCGCGTCGCGCGCGTTGATCGCCAGGTTCAGGATCGCGCTCTCCAGCTGGTTCGGGTCCGCCTCGACGCGCCATAAGCCGGGCGAGGTCACGATCTCCAGCTTCACCGTCTCGCCCAGCGAGCGGTTGAGCAGGTCGCTCATGCCCGGCACCAGCTTGTCCACGTCGACCGGCTTGGGCGCCAGCGGCTGGCGGCGGCTGAACGCCAGCAGCCGTTGCGTCAGCGACGCCGCCCGCTCCGCACCCTTCTGCGCCTGGTCGAGCGCGCGGCGCACGCGCGGCTCGCCGCCCGCCTGCTCCAGCGCGCGCAGCCCCATGTCGATGTTGCCGACCACCACCGTCAGCAGGTTGTTGAAATCGTGCGCGATCCCGCCCGTCAGCTGGCCGACCGCCTCCAGCTTCTGCGCCTGGCGCAGCGCCTCCTCGGCGCGCGTGCGCTCCTCCACCTCCTCTTGGACGCGGCGCTCCAGCGTCCGGTTGAGCTCGCGCAGCTCCTGCTCCGCGCGCCGCCGGGCGCTGATGTCGTTGAATAGGATCGCGACGCGCCGCTCCTCCGGCCGGCCGGTGCGAAACGCGTGCACGTCGTACCAACGGCCGAACGGCGCCGCCTCGTTCTCGAACCGCGCAGGTTCGCCCGTCAGCGCCACGCGTCCATAGGTGTCGAACCAGTGGCGTTCCAGGTCGGGGGCGAACTCGCTCACCCACTTGCCCGCCACGTCGCCCGCGCCCGTCTGCCGCGCGAACGCCGGGTTCACCTCCGTCATCCGGTAATCGACCGCGCGCTCGCCCTCGAACCTCATCTCGACGATGCAGAACCCAGCGTCGATGTTCTCGAACAGGGCGCGGTAGCGCGCCTCGCTTTCGCGCAAGGCACCTTCCGCCTCGCGCCGGTCGTGGATGTCGAGGACGGAGCCGACATAGCCGAGGAACTCGCCGCCCGACCCGAACCGCGGCGACGCCGCGTCGATCGCCCAGCGATGGCCGCCGTCCTTGTGGCGCAGCCGGTACTCGAGACGGAACGGCGTGCGCGCCGCGTTCGCCTCCAGGAAGACGCGCTCCGCCTCCGCCGCATCGTCGGGATGCGTCGCCTCCAGCCAGCCGAAGCCTTCGGCTTCGGCTTCGCTCTGCCCCGTGAATTGGTACCAGGCGCGGTTGAGATAGGTGCAGTAGCCGCTCGGATCGGTGGTCCACACCATCACGGGCGCGTGGTCCGCCATGTTGCGGAACCGCTCCTCGGCTTCGCGTAGCCGCTGCTCCACGGCTCGACGTTCGGTCACGTCGACGGCCCCGACCACGCCGGCCACGATCCGGCCCTCCACGTCGCGCACGGGCGAGGCGGAGTTGAGGAAGAAGCGCCGCTCCCCGGTGTCGAAGCGCACGCTCTCCACCAACTCGTCGCGCACCCTCTCGCCGGTCAGCAGCGCGCGCGCCATTCCCCATTCATGCGCCTGAATGCGCTCGCCGGTCTCGGGCCAGTAGCCCTCCCATTCGCCATAGCCCTCCCAACCCGCCGTGTCCGGCGGCACGCCCCACAGCTCGCGATTGGCCGCGTTGTCGCGCAGGATGCGGCCGGCCGCGTCCGCCACGATCACGCCTACCGGCATGGCGTCGATCACCGCGTTCAGCAGCGCCTCGCTCTCCGCGAGCGACGCCGCGATGCCGACGCGCTGGACGTGCGCCCAGCTCCGCTCCGTCACCTCGCGGATCGTCAGGAGTTCCGCTTCCGTCCAGCGATGCGGCCGGACGTGGTGGACCGCCATCAGCGCGGTGAGCCGGCCGTCCTTGACCAGCGGCATGCAGATCGTCGCCGCGATGCCGATCGCCTGGAACGTCGCGGCCTCCTCCGGCGCGATCTCCCGGGAATTGTCGTTGATGACCAGCGGCCGCCCGGCCCCCAGCTCCTGGACCGCCAGCTTGCCGAAGTCCGCCAGCCGATACCGCCCCACGATCGACCGCGACCCCGGCGCGGCCCAGTCGCCGCGGATCGTGAACCCGTCCTCGTCCGGATCCATGTCGGCGTACGCGCAGATCGACACGCCCATGCGCTCGCCGACGACCCGCGTGGTGGCCGCCAGCACCGCATCCGCGTCCGCCAGCCCCGCGGTCGCGCTACCGAGCTCGTCGAGCAGCGCGAGCCGCGCCGCGCTGTCGCGCAACGCCGCCGCGTGCTCGTGCTCGGCCGTGACGTCGCGCGAGACGGCCAGCAGCTTCTCCGGCCGCCCGTCCGCGTCGTCGATGGGCGTCACCGTCACGTCCCACCAGCGGGACGCGCCCTTGAAGGTGCGCGCATGGCCCTGGAACCGCCCGAAGCGCCCCGCGCGCGCCTCGTCCATCGCGGCCAAGACCTTGGCCCGCTCCTCGCCCTCCCAGAAATCGGACCAGCACCCGCCCGCGACCGCGCCGAAATTGTCGATCTCCATGGCGCACATGCCGTTCTCCGACATGAACTCCAGCCGCCCGCCGAGATCGAGCAGCTTGATGCAGTCGGCCGAGCTCTCCAGCATCCGGCGCAGCAGCTCGTCGCCCATCGCGGGCGGGTCGGCCCGGCGGCCTCGATCGAACGCGTCGCGGGCCGGCGTTTCACCTGGATCAGCCATCGCCCGACCGTTAACCGTCCGCCCGCGGTTCCGCCAGCGGTCTTGGGGCCTCTAGGTCAGCGCACCACCACCCGCCCGATCCGCCGCTGCCCGCGGTCGCTGCCCGTCAGCTCGATGTCGACCGCCTCCTCGCGCTCGGTCGGCCGGCCCCAGTCGCGGATGATGCGCGCGGCGATCAGCGACGCGCCGTTCGGGTCCAGCCGGTCGGCCGCGAACACGTTGGCGCTGACCTGGAACGCGCCCGACGGCGCGCGACGGATCCAATACTCCTCCGGCCCATACCCCTGCGTCATGTCGTCCGACAGGTGCCCGCCCGACCGGCTGCGCGGGTGGCTGTAGATGGCGCGCTCGCCGCTCGGCTCGTCCACCCACAGGTCCAGGTCGGTCGCGTCCGTGGTCCAGTCGACCACCACCCGGACGTCCGCGTCGAGCGGCTTGACCAGCCTCGGGTCGAGCTCGGCGCGGCCGCCCAGCCGCCGCAACCGCGGGATCAGCGCATTCGCCTCCATCAGCGAGATCATGTCGATCCCCGCCCAGCGCGCGTCCAGCGGCTCGGTCGCCACCGCCCCCAGCAACGCCACCGCGCGCTCCAGGTCCGCGCGCGCGCCCGCCGCCCCGGCCGCCGCCCGCTTGGCCAGCGCCAACGCCAGCAGCCGCCTGGGCTGCGGCCGCGACGGGTCGAGCGCCGCATGTCGCTCGCGCAGCTCCACCGCCCGGTCGATCGAACCGTACCGCTCCAGCCGCGCCGCGACGATCCCCAGCGTCACCTCATTGGCGCTGGGCGTCTCCAAGGCGGCGAGCACCGTCTCCACCGCCTCCGCCGTCCGCCCGCGCCGCCGCAGCCACTCCGCCACGTCCAGGTAGAAGGCGGGAAGCGACCCGTGCAGCCGCTCCTGCTCATCGAACACCGCGTCGAACCGCTCGGGCGCGGCGTCCAGCGCCTTCAGGTACGGCCGGTCCGGCTGCCACGCGTCGATCTGCACCGCCGGGCGCGCGTCGGGCGCCGCGGCCGTCCGCCGCTGCCCCGCCACCACCATGTCCTGCACCGCCTCGGGTGCGGCCGGCGCGGGCGCCATCACGGGCGGCGGTGGAGGGGGCGGCGGTGGAGGCGGCGGTGCACCCGCGTCCCCCCGCTGCGGCCGCACGCGCGATCCGGTCACGACGATGCTCTCGCCCCCGCCCTCGGCCGTCTTCACCGATCCCGGCGCGGGCGGATCGAAGCGCCGCTCCCACCACGCGACCTGCTCGCCCCACTGCTTCACCACCAGCGCCAGCCGCCCTTCGCGCTCCTCCCCGCGCCTAGTCTCCGCGGCTTTGAGCAGTTGGAGGTAATCGGCGCGCATCTCGTCGGGGAAGTTCGCCGGCGGCGCGATGTCCGCCTGAACGTAATCGGCCGGCGTCTCCAGCACCAGGAACGACAGGCTCGGCGACGCGATCGAGTAGCGGCGGCTGAGCGCCACGTAATCGGAACGCCGTTCCGTCGCCCCCAGCGTCGCCAGCCGGTCGCGCGCCAGCAGCGCCCCCTCGCCGTCGAACGCCGGTGCGTCGGCCGGGACCGCGCGCGCGATCCGCCCGCCGCCCGTGGTCGACACGCTCACCCCGCCCGCGTCCGGCGCGCGCGCCAGCACCGTCCAGCGCCCGGCCTCCGCGGGCAGCGCCACGAACGGCAGCGCGCGGCCGGCGCCGTCCGCCACCCCCGTCACCGCCGGCCGCATCGCCACCACCGCGTCCGCGACCTCGTTCCCGTCGCGCCCGACCAGGCTGTGCAGCCGCCCGCCGCCCGCCTGCGCCATGTGGCGCAGCATTCCCAGGTCCGCCGCCGCGCTCGACGTCACCGCGTCCAGCGGGCAGGCGGGCTGGAACCGCGCGGCGCGGTCGATCGTCGCCGCCCCGTCCGAGAACAGGAGGCACCGGTCCGCCGGCCCCTCTCCGCCCAATCCCTCGAAGCTCGTCCCGCCCCGATACCGCAGCCCGCGCAGCCGCTCGACCGCGGCCGCCGGCGTCGCCGCCGTGAAGCGCACGGGCGCGCTCGAGTTGAACGCCACGATCTCAACCGCGCCCGGCCGCCAGCGCTCGAGCACCCGGGCCACCACGCCCAGCTCCGCCTCCAGCCGGTCGCCGATCCGCGAGCGCGACCGGTCCCAGTAGATCCGCACCCGCTCCGGCCGCGCCGCCCGCCCCGTCGGCAGCGCGCCCGACAGCTGCAGGTAGCGTTCGCCCGTGGGATGCCGGCTCGCCAACGCGTCCGGCAGCGCGGGCGGCCCCAGCACCAGGTCGCCGTCCAGCGGCTCCGCCCCGCCCTGCGCCCGCGCCTCGAACCCGCCGTCCGCCGCGCGCATCCGCGCGACGCCGCGGCCCGGCAGCACCAGGGTCGGCGCGGCCTCCGCCCCCTCGCTCCGCACCGCGATCGACCAGCCCTCGGTCGGCCGCGCCAGCTGGATCGGCATCCGCAGCCCCTCCGGCCCGACCGGCGCCGCGAAGCGCACGCGGATCGTCCGCCCGCCCGGCCCGATGGGGAACACGCGCGTCCGGAACGTCCCCTCGGGCGTCACCTCCGCCAGGCCGGGGTCGATCCGCTGACGCACCCGCGCCTCGTACACCGCCTTGGCCTGCGGCCGGTCGACGAGCACCCCGTCCACCAACCGTCCGCCAATGTCGAGCGCATAGCCCGTCACCACCGCGTCCGCCGGCAGCGCCAGTCGGAAGTCGCCCTCCACCGTCTCCGGCCCCGGATAGGCGAAGCTCACCGTCACCTCACCCCGCGCGACCGCGCCCCGCGCGTCGAGCGTGAGGTCGAACCGCTTGGGCGGGAGCTGGCGCCGCGCCGCCTCGCTGCGCACGCCCGCCACCAGCGCGGTGAGGCTCGGATTGCCGTGCGCCACCGCCGCTTCCGCCGGCTCCCGCTGCGACGACGCCGCGCCCGCCCCGCCCGCGAGCCACAGACTCAAGACCAACCACCCGCGCAGGCGCATGCCGACCCTCCCCCGTTTCATGAGAGGTTATAACACAAACGCAGCGACGTCCATGCGGCCGATCACGACGCCGGCGCGAACTGCATCAGCACCAACCCGCCCGCCAGCAGCGCCGCCGCGGCGACGCGCCGCCGTCCCATCGCCTCGCCCAGCACGCGCCCGCCCAACAGCGCCGCCCACACCACCGACGTCTCGCGCAGCGCCGACACCTTGGCGACGGCGAGCAGGCTGAACGCGTACAGCGCCGACCCGAACGACAGCACCGACAGCCCGCCCGCCGCGACGCCGTAGCGCCACCGCGCCTCCAGCGCCGCCCGGAGCGCCCGCCGCCGCGTCGCCACCGCCAGCACCGTGATCGGCACCGCGTCGAGCAGGAACAGCCAGACGATATAGGTGAGCGGCTCCGGCGCGACCCTGACCCCGCGCGCGTCCGCCGTGTTGTACAGCGCCACGCCCACGGCCGTCGCCAGCGCCCATCCCAGCCCCGCGCGGTCGGGATGCGCCCGCAACCCCGTGGCCTCCGGCGGCCAGGCGAAGACGAGCAGCGCCCCCGTCGCCGCGACCAGCCCCGCCCAGCCCAGCGGGTGCAGCCCCTCCCCCAGCAGCGCCGCCGCCGCGACCGCGGTCAGCAACGGCGCCGCGCCCCGCATCACCGGGAACACCAGCGACAGCTCGCCGCGCCCCATCGCCCGGACGAGGCACAGCTGGTACGCGAAATGCGCCGGCATCGCGACCGCCAGCGCCCCCCAGGTCGCAGCGTCCGGCGGCGCCGCGAACAACAAGGCCGGCGACACGAGCACCGCCGCGCTCGCCGACAACACGGCGCGCCCGACGAGCACGTCCACCCCCATCTTCACGGACAGGTTGGCCGCCGCGAGCGTGAGGGCGGAGAACAACCCGAGCGCGGCGCCCAGCGCGGCGTCGGTCAAGTCGCCGCTCCCGTTCCCATGCGGGTTTCAGACTTGGATCGAGGACGCGTAAGCCGCGCCGTCAGAACGAGGGCGGCGGCCAGTCGCGGCCGGCGACGCCGTCCGCCGTGCGCGCGGGCTCCACATCGGCGGGGAGCGACGCCGCCCAGCGCACCAGCCACGCGCCCTCGCCCAGCACTCGGAGCGGCAAGGGCGCGCGCCCGTCCCAACGGTCCATCGCCGCGTCAAACGCCGCCACCCTCTCCTCCATGAACTCGCGCCGCACGCCGCCCGCGAAGCACACGGCCGCGCCCGCGTCGCGCACCAGCGCCTCCGCCAGCGCCGGCACCGCCTCCACCACCCGCGCCTCCTCCGCCGCGCCGAACGCGAGCGAGAGGTCGGGCCCGCTCAGCGCGAACTCCGCACGCCGCCCGACGCGCCGGTCCAGAAACAGCGACACCCCCGCGGCCAGCTCGACCAGCAACCCAGGCCCGTCCGCGACCGACAACCCCAGCGCCCGCACCCGCGCCGACAGCGCAGCCTTCAGCGCCGCGTCGTCCGGCGCGTCGCCGCGCCAATAGGCATGGACGGGGATGAAGGACGCCACGGCCCGCTTCTACCCGCCGCCCGCGTCAGCGCAACAGGTCCCCGTTGCGCACCACCCCGATGCCCGCGTCGCGCAACGCCCGCTCCATGTCGGGCGAGACGTCGTCGACGTACACGCGGAACTCCGCGCCGTAGCGCTCGCGCACGAAGTCGCGCTTGTCGATGAACTTGTCGAGGTTGCGCTGGAAGTTGTCGCTGCCGCGCCTGACCATCACGTCGGCGCCCGTCTTGACCTCGCCCGCGATCGCCTGGCCCGCCGGCGTGCGAAACACCACGTCGATCTCGATCGGGCGGTTGCCCCGGCGGAACGACGCGCCGAAGTCGACCAGCGTGTTGCCGTCATCGGCCAGGCGCGACGCGACCTGCATCTCCCGGATGCGCCCGATCAGCGATCCCCAGCTCTGCCCCGCCCGCTCGAAATTGCCGGACGCGACGTGCCCCTGGAACGTCTCCCACTCGCGCGCGATCGTGCGCGCCGCCGCGTCCGCCTTATTGGCGATGCCCGTGGGCAGCTTGGACGCCAGCCGCGTCGCGTCCACGATCGTGTCCACCGCCTCGCCCAGCTTGGCGAGCTTCTTGGCGGTGTCGAGCTGGCCCGCGCCGGGCACGAGGTTCAAGCCGAAGTCGACCAGCCGGTCGACCCAGGTGTACGGCACGCCGGTCAGCTGCTGGGTGATCGTGCCGATCAGCACGTCGGGCGCGGTCTGCAGCGCGCCCTGCCCCAGCCAGATCGCGATCGCGGGCAGCGCGAACTCGACGGCCACCGCGCGGCCGCCCACCTCGATCACGCCGTGGTCCGGCACGGCGGCGGCGAGCGCCCGCTCCTCCGCCGACAGCGGCGCGCCCTTGTCGAGCGCCATGGCGAAGGCGCGCCCCTCGTCGCCCGCCGCGTCCGGGCCGCCGAGCACCGCGTCGAGGTAATGCCCCATCTCCTGCGCGACCACCTGCCGCAGCGTCGCGGGGTCGGAGAGCAGCGCCTCGTTCAGGTAGATCGTGCCGCCGTCCGCCGCGGCGTAAGCGCCGAGCGCTCCGCCCAGCGTCGCCCCGTCCACGAAGGCGACCGCCGGCCGGTCCAGACCGCCGCCCGCGATCCGCGCCGCCAGCGCGTCCGCCTCGCCCGGCGAAAGCTTGCCGGCGAACGCGTCGCGCAGGATCGCCGAGAACGCCGCCGGGTCGTCGCGCGCCACCGCGCCCGCGCGCGCCGCGAAGTCGTCCAGCGCCCACTCGGCCGCGTCGTCCCGGACCCGGCCGGCGTCGAACGGCCTCCCGGCCGTCGCCGATGACCCGACGGACGTCGGATCGAGCGGGCGGATGTCGAACCGCGGTGCCAAGCCGCCGAGAGTCGCCGTCATGAGAGCCTCCTGGACGGCCTATCTAGGCCCGCGCGGAGGGCGGCTCCATAATCGAACCGATTAGGCCCGTGTGCTCGGCCGCCGCGCCCCGCTCACTCCCACTCGATCGTCCCCGGCGGCTTCGACGTATAGTCGTACACCACCCGGTTCACGCCCCTGACCTCGTTGACGATCCGCGTCGACACGCGCGGCAGGAAGTCGCCGGGGAAGTCGAACGCCTCCGCCGTCATGCCGTCCGTCGACGTGACCGCGCGCAGGGCCAGCACGTGGTCGTACGTCCGGGCGTCTCCCATTACGCCGACCGTGCGGACGGGCAGCAGCACCGCGAACGCCTGCCAGATCGCGTCGTACAGCCCAGCCAGCCGAATCTCCTCCAGGTAGATCGCGTCCGCGCGGCGCAGGATGTCGCAGCGCTCCTTGGTCACCTCGCCGGGGATGCGGATCGCGAGGCCGGGGCCGGGGAACGGGTGCCGCCCCACGAACGCCTGCGGCAGCCCCAGCTCGCGCCCCAGCACCCGCACCTCGTCCTTGAACAGCTCGCGCAGAGGCTCGACGAGCTTCATGTCCATGCGCTCGGGCAGGCCGCCGACATTGTGGTGGCTCTTGATCGTCACCGATGGCCCGCCGGTGAAGCTCACGCTCTCGATCACGTCCGGATAGAGCGTGCCCTGCGCCAGGAACTCCGCCCCGCCGATCTTCCTGGCCTCCGCCTCGAACACGTCGATGAACGTCTTGCCGATGAACTTGCGCTTGAGCTCGGGGTCGCTGACGCCCGCCAGGCCGGACAGGAACAGCGTTTCCGCGTCCACATGCACCAGCGGGATGTTGTAGTGGTTGCGGAACAGCGACACGACCTGCTCCGCCTCCCCCGCCCGCATCAGCCCGTGGTCGACGAATACGCAGGTCAGCTGCTCGCCGATCGCCTCGTGGATCAGCACCGCCGCGACCGCCGAGTCGACGCCGCCCGACAAGCCGCAGATCACGCGGCCCGAGCCCACCTGCTCCCTGATTTCCTGGATCTTGGCGGCGCGGAACTCCGCCATCGTCCAGTCGCCCGTCAGCCCGCACACGTGCCGCGCGAAGTTGGCGATCAGCTTGGCGCCGTCGGGCGTGTGCACCACCTCCGGGTGGAATTGCATCGCGTACATCCGCCGCTCATCGTCGGCGATGACCGCGTAAGGAGCGCCCGCGCTCGCCGCGACCGACCGGAAACCGGGCGCCAGCGCCGCCACATGGTCGCCGTGGCTCATCCACACCCGGTGCCGCTCGCCCTCGCCCCACACGCCGTCGAACAGCTGGCAGCCATCGGCGACGTCCACGAACGCCGACCCGAACTCGCCCGACATGCCGCGCTCGACCGCACCACCGAGCTGCTGGGTGAGCGCCTGCTGCCCGTAGCAGATGCCCATGATCGGCTTGCCCGACTCCAGGATCGCGTCGGGGATGCGGGGGCTGCCCTCGTCCACCACCGACGCCGGCCCGCCCGACAGGATCACGCCCGCGGGCCGCATCCGCTCGTAAGCGTCGGCGGCCGACTGGAACGGCGCGATTTCGGAATAGACCCCCGCCTCGCGCACGCGCCGGGCGATGAGCTGGGTGACCTGGCTGCCGAAGTCGACGATGAGGATGCTGTCGGGGTGCTCCATGGCGCAGGCCCTAGCCGCCGAGCAGGCTAGGGCCAAGCCCAGCCGGCGGGGCCACAGCCCCGTCCGACGACGCGGGACTTGTTCCCGCGTCGGGCCCTCACTCCATCAGCATCCACAGCAACTGCACCATGCTCGCCCCCGCAATCGGCGCGACGAACAGCAGGAGCAGGTTCACCCCGACCACCCACAGCAGGAACTTCTCGCCCGCCGCGCTCATCCGCTTGCGCGGAGGCGGCCGCGGCGGCTCCCAGCGCGGCGGCGGAGGCCAATCGTCGTGGCTCACGAACATGGAAACCGCAACCCCCGACACGCCCGTTCGCTCCTCAACCGCCGACGAACGCCGCCACGTCGCGCGCGAAGCGCTCCGGGTCCTCCACCCACATGAAGTGCCCGCGCCCCGCATACTCGACGTAACGCCCGCGCGGCAGCTTGGCCGCGAACGCGCGCTGCGGCCCCGCGACCGCCTGGTGGTCTTGCGCGCCCGCCAGCACCAGCACGGGCATGGTCAGCGCCTCCGGCCGCGCGAAGCGGTACTGGAGCAGCCCCTGGTCGAACATCGCGCGGGACAGCTCGCCCGAGTTCTTCAGGCCGTCCGCCTCGTCGGCTTCGTCCACCATCGCCGCGGTCTTGAGGTCGGGGAACATGTTGCGGTTCACATATTCCTGGTTCTTGCCCGGATAGGCGCGGAACGGGTCGCAGCGCGGCCGCGCCCCCGCCGCCACGCCCGCGCTCGCCCGCGCATAGGCTTCCGCGTCCGTCCGCCCGAGCCGCTCGCACTGCGCGTCGATCATCGCCGGGATGTCCGGGATCCCCGCCGCCAGCACCAGCCGCGTGACCCTGTCGGGGTATTTCGCGGCGTACTCCATCCCGATCGCCGTGCCGAAGCTATGCCCGACCAGCGCGATCCGCTCCGCCCCCAGCTCGCGCCGCAGCCGCTCCACGTCCTCGACCAGGATCGCCATCGAATAGGCGGCCTGGTCCTTCGGCCGCTCCGACCGCCCGCTCCCCCGCTGGTCGAGATAGACCATGCGCAACCGCCGCTCGAGCGCCGGCCCGGCGTAGCGCTGGAAGCTCATGCTACCCTGCCCCGGCCCGCCGTGCAGGAACACGACAGGGACGCCTCGCTCGGCGCCCGCCACCTTGTACCAGAGCGTCACGCCCGCCGACTGGAACCGGTGCTCGCCCGGCGTGAGCGGCGCGGCGAGCAGCGCCAGCGGCAACAGGAACTTGGGCGTCACGGCGTTTCCCCAACGAAGAAGGGCCGCACCATCGCTGGCGCGGCCCTCCGTTTCAAGCCGAAGCCGGGGAGCTTACGCCGCCTGGCCGAAATCCTCGTCGTCGTTCAGCACGGGGCCGCTGTCCTGCCCCTTCGCGCTCACGTCGCGGTCGACGAACTCGATGATCGCCATCGGCGACGCGTCCGACGCGCGGATGCCGGCCTTGATGATGCGGGTGTAACCGCCGTTACGCGAAGCATAACGCGCCGCCAGCACGTCGAACAGCTTCTGAAGCTGCGCGTCGTCCAGCAGCCGCGCGTGCGCCAGGCGACGGTTCGACAGCCCGCCGCGCTTCGCCAGCGTGACCAGCTTCTCGACGTACGGGCGCAGCTCCTTCGCCTTGGCGACGGTGGTGGTGATCTGCTCGTGCTTGATGAGCGCCGCGGCCATGTTGCGGAACAGGGCCTGGCGGTGGGCGGAGGTGCGCTGGAGCTTACGCCCGCCGACGCGGTGACGCATGGTTTATTCCCTTCGGTTCGTCCGGCGCCCGTACGAGGTAACGCCGGCCAGGCGGAGGAGCCGCCCGGAAGCCGCGCCCCTGACCACGAACCGCCCGAAAAGTCAAATCTTCCTGACCCCCGGCTCCACCCTCCGCTTCAGCATGAGCGCCCACAGCGCCCACACCATCGCGTCCGCGCGGTCGGGCGAGCCCTCGCCCTCGTACCCGCCCGCGGTGAACTGCCCCAGCTGCGCCTCCAGCTCGGGGAAACGCCCCGCCAGCCCCGCACGCCCGCTCTCGAACAGCGCCGCCACCGGCTCCGCGCGCGCCGCCTTGCCGCGGCTGGCGTGCACCAGCTCGAGCGGCAGGTTGAGGCTCGCGGCGCGCAGCACGGTGCGCACCATCTCGCCGCCCTGGTTCGCCTCCACCACGACGCGGTCCGCGCCCCAGGCGGCGGCCGCGTCCGCCACGGCGCGCGCCCACCCTTCCGGCGAGCGCCCCGCGACCGACAGGTCGGCGAGCACCAGCGCCCGCCCGTCGCGGTCCAGCCCCGCCGCCACGATCCCGCACGTCCCCGCCGCGCTCGCCGGCGGGTCGACGCCGACGACCACCCGGCTGAAATCCTCCCCGAGCTTGTCTCGGGGAGGGGGACCGCCGAAGGCGGTGGAGGGGCCGGAGCGACGACACGCTTCGATCAGGTCGAACGGCCACAAGCTCCCCTCCCGGTCCGCGACCAGCCGCCCCTCGATCTCCTGCACCCCCAGCCGCGTGCCCCCGTACGCCCGCTCCACCGCCTCCACGAAACCCGGGGCCAGGTGCCGGTTCGCCCCCGTCGCCCCGCCCGTCACGTGCGTCCCCGCCGCCTCCATCACGCGCCGAAGCGCAGGCTCGGCCGACGGCGTGGTCGTGACCACCGCGCGCGGCCTGTCCCCGCGCCGGAGCCCCAGCTGCAGCATGTCCCAGGTCGCCTGCGCGTGCCGCCACTTGCCCAGCTCGTCGCACCACGCCAAGTCGTGCTCCGGCCCGCGGAGCCCCTGCGGGCTGCGGCCGGAGAAGAGCGCGGCCTCCGCCCCGTTCGCGAAGACTAGCCGCCGCTCCGCCGGCAGCCACCGCTCGATCTCGCCCGCCCCGGCCAGCGACAGGAGCCCGCTCGGCCCCTCCACCATCACCGCCTTGGCGTCGTCCACGGTCGCGCCCACGAGCGCGACGCGCAGCGTCGAGCCCGTGGGCGCGACCCGGCCGGCGGGGCCGCAGCCCCGTCCGACGACGCGGGACTTGCTCCCGCGTCGGGCCCGCCCCTCCCCGTCGATCGTCCACTCCGCCGACGCCGCCCGGCCTACGCCCGCGCCGTCGAACATCGGCGCTGCCGATGCCGGCCGGGTGGAGGCGCGCACCTGCTCCAGCACCCATTCCGCCCCCGCCCGCGTCTTGCCGAACCCGCGTCCGCCCATGATCACCCAGGTGCGCCAGTCGTCGTGCAGCGGCCGCTGCCCTTCATGCGCCCAGTCGGGAAAGTGCCGCCGCCACGAGTGCAGCATCGGCTCCGGCAGCGAGCCCAGCGCGATCGCCTGCTTCTCCGGCGGCATCGCCGCGAGCCGGCTCAGATATTCCAGCATCAATCTTCCCCCCTTCGCCCATCCCCGACCGCCCCGCCCCGGAACCGTTCCAATCCGAGTCGATCCGATTTTCCGTCACCCACCGCCGGAACAACCCCGCGCCCGACACATTCAGAGGCCGCCACCCAGGGACGGGGAGCCGCCCGGTGGCGCGTGTCGCTTTTCGAATGGGTGTCCCATGTCCACCATCGCCCTCGTCGCGATGATCACCTTCCTCGGGCCATGGCTGCTCGTCGGTCTCGTCGGCCTCACCTGCTGGGCCTCGCCGCCCTGCAGACGCCGGGTCCACCTGTTCCTGTTCGGCTCGGACGCCCCGAGCGGCAGGCCGACCCACCACGGCACCGACCACCCAGCCGAACGCTGGGCCGCGGAACACCGCGCCTAACCTCGCGGCGTCACCGGCGCCCCTGGCCCGCGGGTCGCCCCTGCGTTATCCTGCGAGCATCTGTTCGCCAGGAGCAGGAAGCGTGACGCCCGAGGCAGACATGGAAGGCGGCGTCGCCCATGCGCTCCCCGGCGACCTCCGGGACGCGCTGGCGCTCGATCCGGCCGCGTCGGCGACCTGGCGGGCCATCACGCCGCTCGCCCGCAACGAGTGGATCTGCTGGATTGAGTCCGCCAAGAAGCCGGAAACCCGGCGCAAGCGGATCGACTGGGGCCGCTCCAGCCTGCGGGACGGCAAGCGCCGCCCCTGCTGCTGGCCCGGCTGCCCGCACCGGGGCACGCGCTGAGGCCGGACGCCCGCCGCGCAATCTGGGGACGCCTCTAATCCTCCCCCAACCAACTCCCCAGCCGGTCCACCATCGCCGCCACCACGTCGCGCCGCAGCTGGAACCCCAGCCAGCCCAGCCCCGGGTGCCGGAACGCGACCAGCGCCTGCCCCTTGTCCGAGTTCTTCCCCACCAGGTACGCCGGGTCGACCGTCACGTCCGTGATCCGGGCGCCCTCGTCCAGCTCGGGCGCGACCGCGTCCGCCAGCCGGGCGCGCCCGTCCGCCAGCGCGCGGATCAGGTCGTCCAGCTCCGGCCCCTCCAGCCGCGCGCCGAACAGCTCGCCCTCGCCGCCCAGCACGCGCAGCCACACCGCCGCGCCGTCCTCCTCGACCGACAGTTCGACCTGCGCCGCCTCCCTCACGCCGCCCCGCGCGCGCGTGATCCAGGACGGGGCCGACCCCAGCTCGCCTCGCGCAGCACGCGCGACAGCTCCTCGACCGAATAGGGCTTGTGCAGCACGGGAAAGCCGTGGCGCGCGTCCTGCGCCAGCACATGGCTGTACCCGCTCGTCAGCACCACGGGCAGCCCCGGCCAGCGCTCGCGCACCCGCCGCCCGAAATCCACGCCGTCGATGCCCGGCATCACCACGTCGGAGAAGACGAGGTCGAACGGCTCCTCCGCCCCCTCCAGCATCCCCAGCGCCTCGCCCGCATTGCCCGCCAGCACCGTTTCGTAGCCCAGGTCCTCCAGCAGCTGCGCGGCGAACTCGCCCACCGCGCTGTTGTCCTCCACCACCAGCACGCGCCCCGCGCCCGCGGCCGGCGCGCCGCCCTCCGTCCGTCGGTCCTCGGCGAGCGCCGCCGCGTCGATCTTGGGCAGGTACAGGCGGAACGTCGTGCCGCGCCCCGGCTCGCTGTCCACCGCCACCTCGCCGCCCGACTGCTTGGCGAAGCCGAACACCTGGGAGAGCCCCAGCCCCGTGCCGCGCCCCACCTCCTTGGTCGTGAAGAAGGGCTCGAAGATGCGCTCCATCACCTCGGCGGGGATGCCCGCCCCCGTGTCGGCCACCGACACGATCACGAACTCGCCCTCCGCGCCCGAATGGCCGCGCACCGGCGGCAGCGCGTGCGCCTCGTCGATGCCGATCGTCAGCCTGCCCTCGCCGTCCATCGCGTCGCGCGCGTTCACCGCCATGTTGACCAGCGCCGTCTCGAACTGCGCCGCGTCCGCCTCGACGGGGCAGGGCCGGCAGCGCCCCTCGATCGTGAGCTCCACGCGCGCGCCGAGCACCGTGCGCAGCATGTCCGCCACCCCGTCCACGCGCGCCGCCACGTCGAACACCTCCGGCCTGAGCGCCTGCCGGCGCGCAAAGGCGAGCAGCTGCCCCGTCAGCTTGGCCGCGCGGTCGGCGGTGTCGGAGATCGCGTCGACGTAGCGCCGCCGCCGCTCCTCCGTCAGCTCGCGCCGCCGGAGCAGGTCCGCCGACGAGCGGATCACGGTCAGGAGGTTGTTGAAGTCGTGCGCCACGCCCCCCGTCAGCTGGCCGATCGCCTCCAGCTTCTGGCTCTGCCGGAGCGCCTCCTCCGCGCGGCCGCGCTCGGCCACCTCCTCGATCACGCGCCGCTCCAGCGTCTCGTTCAGCTCGCGCGAGCGGGCCTCGGCCTCCTTGCGGTCGGTGATGTCGAGCACGAACTCGAACCCCGTCCCGTCCGGCAACAGCTTGGCCGCGAACAGCGCCCACCAACGCGACCCGTCGCGGCGGACATATTGCTTCTCATAAGGCGTGGTCCGTCCCGTCGCTTTCAGCTCCGCAAAGGCGCGCTCCGACACGCCCAGGAACTCGGGCGGCGTCAGCGCGCGCCAGGTGAGCGCGCCGCTCTCCAGCTCCTCGCGCGAGTAATCGCCCATCTGCAGAAAGGCGTCGTTCGCGTCGAAGATGCGGCCGTCCATGTCGAAATAGATCGCCCCCACCGTCTCGATCTCGAGCGCGGTGCGGAAGCGCTGCTCGCTCCGCTCCAGGTCGCGCCGCGTGGCGGCCAGCTCCTCCTCGCGCTTCCTGCGCTCCGTCTCGTCGCGCCCGATCTTCAGGAACCCGCGCGGCCGCCCCTGCTCGTCGGGCGGCAGCGGGTGGACGGAGCCGTTGATATAGACAAGCGTGTCGTCCGCGCGCTTGTGCCAGCGCTGGTCGGGCGCGGCGCCCGCCGCCAGCGCCGTCTCCGCCTCGCGTTGGGGCGCGCCGGCGTTGACGTCGTCGGCCGTGAACAGCTCGTCCGCCGACCGCCCGATCGCCTCCTCCTCCGTCATGCCGAACGCGCGCTCCGCCCCCGCCGACCAGCCGGTGATGCGCCGCTCGGGATCCATCGTCAGGATCGCGTACTCGCGCGCGCCGTCGACCACGAGCCGCAGCCGTTCCTCGCGCTCGCGCAGCGCCTCGCGCCCGCGATGCGCCTCCGTCACGTCATGGCCCTCGACGAAGATGCCGGTGACGCGCCCGTCCTCGTCGCGGATGGGCTCGTAGACGAAGTCGAGGAACCGCTCCTCCGTCCCGCCGTCCTGCGCCAGCAGGATCCGCGCGTCCGTCGCCGCGTGCCGCTCGCCCCGCGCATAGACCTGGTCGAGCAGGTCGAAGAACGGCTGGTCGGCCAATTCCGGGAACACCTCGCGCACCGTGCGCCCGACGCAGGGGCGCTCGCCCACCAGCCGCCGGAACGCGCGGTTGGCGAGCTCGAACCGGTGCTCGGACCCGCACAGCACCGCGATGAAGCCCGGCGCGTTCTCGAACAGGCGGCCGCGCGCCGCCAGCTCGTCCGCGCGGCTCCGCTCGGCCGCGACCCTGGCCGTCGTCTCCACGCACGCGCAGAAGAAGCCGCCCACCCGGCCCCCTTCGTCGCGCACCGGCGTGTAGGAGAAGGCGAAGTGCGTCTCCTCCGGATAGCCGCGCCGGTGCATCAGGAGCGTGATGTCGTCCATGTGCACCGGCCGGCCCGCATAGGCCTGCTCGACGATCGGCTCCAAGTCGGCGCGTATTTCCCACCACACCTCCAGGAAGTCGCGCCCCAGCGCGTCCGGGTGCTTCCCCGCCAGGATCGCCGAATAGGCATGGTTGTAGAGCAGCGTGCGTTCCGGCCCCCAGACGATGAACATGGGCTGGTCGGACGCGCGCATCAGCTCGACCAGCGTCCGCACCGGCTGCGGCCAGCCCGCCTCGGAGCCCAGCGGCGTCGCCGACCAGTCAAAGGCGCGCGGCGGCGCATCCGGGGACGCGCTCCGGCCATCCCCGTCCGAAATCAAGACGTTATCCTGCATCAGCGCCCCAACGCCCCTAACCGCCATCAGTATCCCGCGCGGCGCCGCCGGCCGGCGCCCGTTCGACGGCGCGGCTTCGTCGCGTCGCCCTCCCCTTCGATTTCACGCTCTTTTCACGCCCGCGCGCCGCGGGCTTCACGCCTCGAGGACGCCGCGAGGACGCCCTTCGCGCAAACGGGCCGTGCCGAAATGGTTCGGCGCGAACAAGGGAAAGGGAAGGACATGCTCAACGTGAAAGCCATCGTCGCCGCGGCGGCGCTCATCGTCCCGCTCGGCGCGGCCTACGCCAACACGCGCGCGTACAACATCGACGCGAACACCCGCGAGAGCTTCAACCTGCGGCTGTGCGGGCCGGCGGTCACCGTGACCGCAGACGGGGACGACGACACCGACCTCGACTACTGGCTGTACAATTCGGCGGGCCAGCTGGTCCACCGGGACCTCGACCGCACCGACATGATGATCAGGACGATCTACCGCCGCGACGGCAGCTGCGGCAATTATCGGCTCGTCGTGCGCAACCTCGGCGACATCTACAACCGGATGCAGTTGTCGCTGGACGACCTCGCGTGAAACCCGGACCGGCCGGTCCGCCGCTTCGCGCGGCGGGCCGGCCGACCGGGACGCGCTTGCGGAGCGTCCCGCGCCATAGTACCCCGACGGCAGGTGGCGACCGGGCCCGCGTGCGAGCGGCCAGGCCCGCCTCTGTGCCGCGTCGACTCCAGGGAGGCGTGACATGGCGCATGGTGACGGCATCGGGATCGCGGCCGCCCTGTCCGGCGGCGGGTCCAAGGGCGCGTTCCAAGTAGGCGTGCTCGCCGAGCTCGAGGACATCGGCGTCCGGGTCGACGCCTTCGCCGGGGTGTCCACCGGCGCGATACAGGCGATGGCGGGCGCGATGGAGGCGGTCCCGCAACTGGTCGCCGACTGGAGCTCGATCAGACGCAACCGCGACATCCACTTCCGCCGCCTCCTGCCCATCGTCTCCAAATACAACTCGGACGCGCTGCTGGAGCGCATCAGGCGCTTCGCGAACGCGAACGGGCCCGTGAAGCGGCCGCTCCGCGTGGGCGTGGTCAGCCTCCAGAGCGGCGAATTCCGGCTGATCGACGGCTTGGGGATGGAGCCCGATCAGCTCGCCCGATGGGTTTACGCCAGTTGCATGGTGCCGGTCGAGTACGCGCCCGTCGAACGGGAACGGTATGTGCGCGACACCACGCAGTGGGTCGACGGGGGCGCGCGCACGGTGACGCCGCTCGCCGTCGCCGCCGCGTTCGAGCCGCGCGGCGTGCTCATGATCCGCGCGCACCCGACGCCGACCGTGGCCTATGACGGACGCCGGTTCGGCACCATCCTGGACATCGGCAAGCGCGCGATCGACGTGCTGCAATCGGAGGTGTCGCTGAACGACATGGCCGGCCTGGAGCTCGGCAACGCGTTCCACGCCATGCGGGAACGGATCGAGAGCGGGCTCGCGAGCTGCGGCGCGCCGCCGGACGTGGCGGAGATGATGCGGTGCGAGCTGGACCGGCTGGCGGACGATTTCGGCTTGGTGCGCGTATTTCCGATCAGGCCCGAGCACGAATACTCCGCGACCAACAACTACCACCCGATCGACATCGCCGCCGCGATCGAGGCGGGCCGCCGCACGGTGGACGCGCAGCGGGCGGCGATCCTTGATTTCGTTCGGACGTGCGGGCGGACCGTCGATCGGCCGACCCCGCGGGAGAAGGCCGCATGAGCGTGCAGGCGGTGAAGCACGGCCCGGGCGAGTGGGCCAACTGGTCGGAGAACCTGTGCGGTTGGGCGGCCGAGCAGGTGACGTTCGCCGGCCGCGCCGCACCGAACGGCGCTCTGGCCTGGTGCAGGGCCGCAGGCGACGAGTGGCGCAAGCTGCTAGGCGCCGCGGCGGCGCAGGACCGGGACCTGCGTCCGTTCGGCGGCGGCTGGTCGTTCACCGGGATTCTCGCCACGAACGGCGTGCTGGCGCAGACCTCCGGGCTCGGCCGCATGTTCCGGGCCTGCCCCACCTGGTTCCGGCCCGGGGTCGGGAGCCTCGCCGATGCTCTGGTGCTGGTTGGCGGCGGCGTCTCCGTCCGAAAGCTCAACCGCTGGCTGCGCGCGCAGAAACTGTCGCTCGTCAACTCGGGCGCGAGCGACGGCCAGTCGATCGCGGGCGCGATCGCGACCGGCACGCACGGATCCCGGCCGGCGCTGGGCGGCATGCAGGCGCAGGTCATGGCCGTCCACCTGATCGGCGGGCCGGACCGGGCCTGGTGGCTGGAGCGCCCGTCCGCCGTTCCGGGCGGCCCGCTTCTGACCGACGAGGCCGTGCGCGCGCTGGGCGTCGACCTGTCGCAGCCCGCGCCGGCGGGCGCGTTCGAGGCGGCGCAGGTGCATCTGGGCGGCCTGGGCGTCGTCAACGCCGTGCTGCTGCGCGTCAGGCCCCGCCGGCGCTTCCGTGTGATCAAGGCCAAGGCGAAGCTGGACCGGGCCGCGCTGACGTTGCTCCAGGCCGGGAAGTTCCTCGAGTTCGCGGCGCGGGCCGCGCCGCAGGCGCCGGACTTGACCGATCCCGACTTCGTCCAGGTCATCCTCAATCCCTTCGATCCGTATGGCGAGATCGCCCTGGTCGACCTCTTGTTCGAGGACTTCAGCCTCGTCCCGCCGCCGCTCTGGAAAGCGCCGATCTCCCTCGAACCGCTGGAGCTCGTCGGCCAGTTCACGCGCGCTAATCCTCATCTGCGCCGCTGGGCTGTCACGACCATGATGAAGACCATCTACCGGGAGGTGCCGGACCGCCCCGACCAGCGCGCCTACAAGCATTGGGACGAGCTGATGGGCAGGCCCGTCCACGACCGCATGGGCCAGCTCTTCACCGCGGCGGTCGCCGTGGAACGCTCGAACCTGATGCGGACGGTGGACGTCATGCACGAGGCGTTCGTCCGGCACGGCGGCGGCGACCTCGTGTTCACGCTGCGCTTCGTCCGCGGCGGAGAAGGCACGCTCGCCTTCACCCGCTTCGATCACAACGTCGTGATCGACATGGACGGCATCCGCACCGAAGCGAGCAAGATCGCCGCGGCGCGCGTGTTCGACGAGCTGGAGGCGTCCGGCATCCCCTTCAGCTATCATTGGGGCAAGGTCGGCCGCATCGACGCGGACAAGATCGGGCGGGATTACGGACGGGGAGCCGGCGGCGTCTCCCCCCTGTCCAGCTGGAAGGCGGCCCGCGCCATGCTGCTCGACCCTCGCCTCCACCGCGTCTTCGGCGGCGATGCGCTGAAGTCCTGGGGCCTCACATGCCCACCTGCGCCGACACCAGCCGCAGCGACGGCGGCGGCGCGCCCGACTGGGCAAGCTCGATCGCGTCCCGCCAGCGCTGGCGAAGCGGCGGATCGCGCATGATGAGAGGCGCCAGCAGCGCCGGGTCGACGCGCCGCAACCGCTCGGACGCGATCCCCGCCTCCTCCGCGCGGCCGAGCAGCGCGAGCGCGGCGGCGAGCGCGGCCAGCGTCACGGGATGGTCGGGCATGCGGTGGATCGAGTCCTCCAGCGGCGCCAGCGCCTCGCCCGCGCGGCCCAGCAGCAGGAGGCAGAGCCCCACCCCCGTCTGCTGAAACGGCCTGACCGCCGAGCGCGGGTTGATCGCGGCCGCGGCCGTCAGATGCTCCAGCCCGCCCCGGGGATCGCCCGAGCAGAGCTCGATCCAGCCCTGCCAGAAGGGCAGCGAGGGATAACCCCGTCCCAGCGCGGCCGCGCGCTCGATCACCCGGCGCGCCTGCTCGATCTCGCCGCCCGTGACGAGCAGCGTCGCCGCGACATAGCCCAGGACCGACGGATCGTCCGATCCCAGCTGCAGCGCCCGGTCGGCGTCGCCCAGCGCCCGCGCGCGCTCGGCGAACAGGTCGGCCGACCAGCCGGACGCCAGCATCACGCCCCGGCAGAAACCCGAGAGCGCGTGCGGCCAAGGGTGCGAGGGGCAGAGCTCCGCCGCGCGCGCGCATAGCGCCACCGCCTCCTCCAGCGCCGCGCGCGTCCAGCGCCGGAACAGCGCGTTCGCGCGCCAATAGGCCGCATAGGCGTCGTCGGGGTCGACCGGCCGTTCGACGGCGCGGCGCATCTCCTCCTTTTCTATGGCGGAGTCGACCTGCCGCGCGACCTCCACCGCCAACCGGTCCTGCACCGCGAACGCGTCGGCGGCGGTTTCGTCGAACCGCTCGGTCCAGACCACCCTGTTCTCCGGCCCGACCAGCCTGACCCAAATTCGAACGCGTCCCTCGTCCAGGCCCACGCGGCCGTGGAGCACATAGTCGGCCGCCGCGTCGCCGGGCGCCGCCGCCAGCACGCGCAGCGTGCCGAACCGCGACAGGGCGACGGTGATCTCGTCGGCGACGCCGTCGGCCAGCTCCTCGCGCCGCGGCGCGTCCGCGCCGCCCGTGAAGCGCACCACCGCCAGCGACGGCCGCCGGAGGGCGCGGGACGCGCCGCCGCGTGGAGGCGAAGGCGCGGGTGCCGCCGCGGGCGCGTCGCGCCTGGCCGCGCGCGCCGCGCGCTCGGTGCGGAGCCAGTCCTCGAACCCTTCCTCGCCGCCGAGGTCGAACCCTTCCAGGAACTCGCCCCCGCCTCCCGCCTCCGCACCGTCCTCGTGCACGCGCAGGCGCTCGCGGTCGAGCCACACCCGGTGGTGGTCGGACTGGACGAAGCCGCCGCCCGCCCGCGCCAGCACGGCCTTCAGGTTGGACAGCTCGCGCCGGAGGCTGCCCTGCGCCTGCGCCTCGGCGCGCGCGCCCCACAGCTTCTCCTGGAGCCAGCTGCGCGTCCGCTCGCCCCTGCCGGCCGCGAGCATGGCGAGCATCGCCATGGCCCGCTTGCTCGGGATGGCGACCCGGCGGCCCCGCGCGTCGAGCAGGCGCAGAGGGCCCGAAAGATGAAGGTCGAAACCGTCCCGCTCGATCATCGGCATTTCCCCATCCCGCGAGAAACGCACACGCCCCTAGGCAGTCGGAGGCACCATGCGCTCGGAAACGCGCCCGTGCAACAACTTACGCTACGTTTCGCGCGGGTCGCGCGCCCATCCGCCCCTCGCCCCCTCACCCGCCCAGCGCCCGCACGCGTTTGAGCACCTCGTCCCGCACCTGCTCGATCGAGGGCTCGCGCCGCCGCCAGTCGTGGCGCGGCCGCTTGCCTTCGCCCGTCACGCTCGCCTGGTGCATCCTGTAGACGGTGATCACCTGGTCGACCGTCATGGCGGGCGCGGCGTCGCCGCCCGTGTCGGGCGGTCCTTCCAAGGTCGCGCTCGCCCGCTCGACGAGCAGCGCCTCCAGCCGGGCCCAGCCATGCGCCAGCGCCTCGCGCCAGCGCTCCGCGAAGCCCGGCCAGTCGCGCCGCCGCCGATAGACCGCCGCCGCCGACACCCCCGCCGCACGCGTCGCCATCGCCACGTTGCACGTCGCCGCCAGCGTCTCCAGGAAGCGCGCCTCCGCGGCGGCCGACCAGCGCCCCGGCCCCGCCGTCTCCACGCGCGGCCGCCCGTGCCGGGACGCGCGCACCACCTGGTCCGGCGCCAGCACGGGCGTTTCACCCGCCTCGAGCCGCGCCGCCCCTTCCGCGCGCGCCCGCGCCCAGTCCGCCGCAAAATCCGGGCGTCGCCTGCGCGCGGCGTAGGCGTTCTCCGTCCCGACCCCCGCCTCCCGCGCCGCCGCCTTCACGCTCAGTCCGCGCGAAAGGGCGTGGAGAAAGGGCGCGCGCCATGCGCAGCGCGAGCGCGCTTGCCTGTGAACCATCCGATCATCTCCCCCAGAACCCGGCCGACGAGCCGACCGCGCGGCGATTGGGAAGTCGGCGAGAGCAAGCCGCGCGAGCACGGCCGGCGGCGCACGAGCGCCGTCCGACGACGCGGCTCCGCCGCGTCGCCCCCCACTCGCCACTGCTCCGTCGAACCACCGGCGCACTTCGCCAGCGTTCCCGTTATGTACCCAACCAGCGTCGCGCTGTCAAGCGAAAAGCAACCATCCTGGTTCAGCCATGCCCGCATAGCCCCGTCCTATGGCCGAGCCGCCGGGCTTCGAATTGGCGCTCCCGCCCCGCGCCGCCCATCTCCCCCGATATGACGGAGCGGCCCCGCGCGGGGCCGCCGAACCGAACGGGAGGGATTATTGAGCTACGCCGACGCGTTCCGCATCGACCTGAGCCGGACCGCCTGCACCCGCCCCAAGCGCGAGGGCGACCTGGTCCAGCTGGGCTCGAATAACGGCATCACCTACGAGATCGCCGCCATCCGCGGCGCCACCGCCTGGATCCGCGAACCGCGCACCTGGCGCGGCGAAGCGCTGGTCCCGCTGTCGCGCCTGCGCAAGGTCGCCGACGCCCCCGGGGGCCGCCACAGGGCGGCGTGAGCGGGGCCGCCGTTCGTCCTCCGTTCTTGCGGGACCGCGCCGCACGCGGCATGGATGGACCCGCACCCGCGACTCCGCGATCGGCCGGGCGCACGACGAGGCGGAACCATGGCGACACGCACCTTCCTGGAGTTCTTCGCCGGCGGCGGCATGGCGCGCGCCGGGTTGGGCGACGGATGGCGCTGCCTGTTCGCCAACGATTTCGACCAGGCCAAGGCGGACGCCTACGCCGCGGCTTGGGGCCGGGACGGCGAGCGCCCGCCCGAGCTGAAGGTGGGCGACGTCGGCCTGCTCAAGCTCGCCGATCTGCCGGCCGAGCGGGCCGATCTCGCCTGGGCGTCCTTTCCCTGCCAGGACCTCTCGCTGGCCGGCCCCGGCGCGGGGCTCGCGGGCGAGCGGTCGGGCTCCTTCCTACCCTTCCACTTCCTGATGATGGACCTGCGCCGCGAGGGCCGCGCGCCCCGCGCGATCGTGCTGGAGAACGTCTGCGGCCTGCTGACCTCGCACGGCGGGCGCGACTTCGCCGACATTTGCGGCATGCTGTCGGAGATCGGCTACCGCTACGGCGCGCTCGTCATGGACGCCGCCGAGTTCCTGCCCCAGTCCCGCCCCCGCCTCTTCGTCGTCGCCGTCGACCGCAAGATTCCCGTGACGGGCGCGGCCGGCCCCGGCCCGAACTGGCACCCGGCGCGGCTCCGCCAGGCGTATGCCGCGCTCAACCCGAGCCGCAGGGCGGATTGGGTCTGGTTCGACCCGCCCGCCCCCGCACGCCGCAACCAAGTTTTGGCCGACCTGATCGAAGCCGAGCCGGCCGACGTGCGCTGGCATACGCCCGAGGAGACCGCGCGGCTGCTGGACCTCATGAACGACGTGAACCGCGCCAAGGTCGACGCCGCCCGCGCCAAGCCGGGCCGCTCGGTGGGAACGGTCTATAAGCGCACCCGCGTCGAGGGCGGCGTGAAGGCGCAACGCGCCGAGGTCCGCTTCGACGACGTCGCCGGCTGCCTGCGCACGCCGGGCGGCGGCTCCAGCCGCCAGACGATCATGGTCGTGGAGGACGGCCGCGTCCGCACGCGCCTCATCTCCGCGCGCGAGACGGCGCGGTTGATGGGGCTGCCGGAGGAGTACCCGCTGCCCGCACGGTACAACGACGCCTACCATCTCACCGGCGACGGCGTGGCCGTGCCGGTGGTGCGGTGGATCGCCGAGCATGTCCTGGAGCCGGTGTTGGATCGGAGTGAGACGAAAGTGCTGGCGGCGTGACACGTAAGAAGGTGACTGGCGAGGGTTCCCCACCAGTCGAAACTGCGGAACTTCGAAGAGAGCTAAAGAGGTTCTTGGAGCGAACTCTGCCAGCGACTGACGATCTGCCGGCGATCAGGGTCGGCTCAGTCAAATATGGTGTTTACGCCTTTTTAGATTTTGACGATCAGCCGATTTATGTAGGGCAAACACGTGAAAGCATCGGCACACGCGTACGACGCCATCTCACCAATCAGAGAACTGACGCTGTCGCCATGTCGGTCCTTGATCCATTCGAGGTCCGCTCGGTGCTTGCGTGGCCCCTTCGCGAATACCAGGGGTACAAAGCGTCCGGCGATGGCCGGACCGACAAATCCCTGCTGTCAGCCGCACAAGCAAGATTAAACGCGCTAGAGCGTTTGGTTTTCGAGCGTTTGGTAGAGCAAAGCGATTACGAGATCATCCTAAACGAGAAAGACCCGCCGGTCGGCGGGGCGGCTGACTGGTTCGAGCCGATTCGTGGCGATCTGTTCACGGGTGAACTGCTGGTCAGGCGTGGGCATCCCGACACTCGGCTAGCGCGGCGAACCTCGACCCTTGCCCGTCTCGCCCAGGTCATCTCCGAACGCGAACTGAAGAGCGGCGGCCTTCGGCGCGCGCTTCTAGCGCAGGCCGTTCGGATCGAGAACCTTGCCCGGAAACGGTACGGCGATCTGGGTGGAGACGGTTCCGTTCTACGCCGGACCGGCAAGGGCGGAAACGAGGATGGCGAGGACGTCTAGACCTCCCCTCACCCGCCCCGAGATCATGGCCCGCGTACGCGGCCGCGACACCGGGCCGGAGATGGTCATACGGCGGACGCTCCACGCCATGGGCTACCGCTACCGCGTGCAGGCGCGTGGACTGCCGGGCCGACCGGACGTGGCGTTCACCCGGCGGCGCGCCGCGATCTTCGTGCACGGCTGCTTCTGGCACGGCCACGACTGCGCGCGGGGAGCCCGCGCGCCCAAGGCCAACGCCGAGTTCTGGCGCGCCAAGCTCGACCGCAACCGCGCCCGCGACGCGGCGGCGCTCGACGCGCTGGCCGCGCTCGGCTGGCGCGCGCTGGTCGTGTGGGAGTGCGGGCTGCGCGACCGGGAGGCGTTGGCCGGACGGCTCCGCGCGTTCCTGGGGCCGGTCAGGGTGGAAAGGGGCGGGTGATCCGCATCCTCCCCGAGCTCGCCTCGGGGAGGTGGCCGTCGCGGCCGGACGCCGTCCGCCCCACGGCAAGGGCTCAGCCGTGCCGCGGACTAGCAGGCGCTCGCCTTCGCGCAATGGCTGCGATGGGCGGGAAGCGGACCGCGTCCGAATGTCCGCGATGGGTGGAGAGCGGACTGCTCTTCACCAGCCGATTAGAGCGTCCGAAGCTCTATCGCCGGCGCCTATGCGAGGTAGGTCCGAAATGTCGCTCGCATCGCTATCACTCTCAAGCTCTACGGACGAGCGGATGAACTGGTCGCCGAGAACACGATGGCTACGCTCTTGTGCCAGGATGTCGCCCCACCGCTGGGCTTCATCGGGGGAGCTTGCTGCGATGCCTATACAAGCCACCCACTCTCGGTCCTGGTCGGCCTCGTGTGCCGCCGTGTCGAGAAACCATGCCGAGTAGATGTAGGCGTTCATATCGCTACTGAACACGCTGTAGCGAATGTCTGCAATGGGTCGAAAGCGGACGTGTGTCACCTCATCGCCCGTGGACGCGCGCTCCGGTTCGTAGCTCGGCGCTAAGCATTTGTTCGCGCCTGCATGCGACATGTCGCCTGGGTTGAGGACGTGGGCTCGGGGGCAGGTTCGTGTTGAACGTAGTGCAGGCTGGCCTGCGGCCGCGCGAGCCGCGGGTGAAGGTGCTGGTCCCCTGTCGAATGAACGTGAGCGGCAGGTGGGTGGACGTCTGCGTCCATAATGCGTCCTCGCGCGGCTTGTTGGTGGCCGCCGACGAAGCACCCGGGACGGGTGCTTACATCGACATCCGCCGTGGCACGCTGGTGATCATCGGTCGGGTGGTCTGGCGCAAGGGCCGCTTCTTCGGTGTCCGCACGCAAGATCGCCTCAGCGTCCAAGCACTGGTCAGCGAGCCGCGCCGCGGCCCGCATGGCGCTTCCGCATCATCCCCCTTGAGCGAAGAAAGGCGGACGCAGTCGCGGCTGGCCGCCGAGGGCCGCGTCGCACGTCGGGTCGAGCATAGCCGGCAGACCTCCTCGCGGCTGCAGTTCGGCTTCCTCGTGTTGGCGGCCGCCGCGATCGCGATGTTCATGGCCGACGAGGTCGGGCTGATGCTCGCCCAGCCACTTACGGCCGTCAGTGCCGCCCTTGACGGCCATGTAGGTAGTTAGCGGGCGGCAGGCCTGCCGACGCCCCGGATGGCGGAACGCTCGCGCGGCCGTCCGTTAAGGGTGGGAGGCGGACCTTGTATGCACGCCGTCTGCACATAAGCGCGCCACTGATAACGAAATTGTGGAGTGGGACGTGGATGGACACGCGGAGGTGGGCGGCGATCTTGGTCAGTGCAGGGCTGTTGACCGTGCCGTATTCGGTGACCGCACTCACACCCAATTCGATCTGTTTTTCCGAGTTAAGGATTATCGGCGCACAGGAGAAGGTCGCCGTTGTGAAACGCTGGTTAGTAGAGAACGGCCACTCGGTAGCCGACCGACCCGGCTGCTGTGAGGTCAGCAAGGGACGTAAGACCTTTGTGCCCATAGGTTTGGAAGCCTACCTTGCGTCCGGAAAGGCACATTACGTCTTGATCCCTAGAACTCTGGACGCTGAAATCGTCATGGGACTTCACCGAACAGAGCACTGGAGCGTCGTAGCGGTCGATAGCTGCGGCGTACCCCTCAGCGTCGGTGTCGATTTCTAGCTATCATCTCGCTTTCACGCCTGGTGCTGCCGCTTCGATGTCCACTATGGGTCGAAGCGAACTTAGTGAGGTGGCCCCCTAAATGACCTGACAGGGTCTCGCTCTTAGCTAAGAGTGAGGCATATGACTGAGCATACGACCAGGCGTTACAACGGCGGCGAGGTCCTCTCCGGGGTCCAGCGCCGGAGGCGCT
>NZ_NSLI01000004.1:122500-651737 GCF_002288825.1 Sphingomonas lenta | reverse complement strand
CCAGCTTCCCCGCTGGTTCGCCCACTACAACGACGTCCACCCGCACAGGGCGCTGGGCTACAGATCACCCCGCGAGTACATCACCCAAACCCGCGAGACCCCGTCAGGCCTTTAGGGGGCAACAACACTTAGCGCCAGCATGGCCGAAAATCGACGCGCCGGTTAAGCGATGGACGCGGCAACCCCACCGAGGGTCGGGACGGAACTCCGAATGCCGGCTCGCGGCCGCCGACCGAGCGTCGCGGCGAAGCCGCGCCGTGCGGCGCGCGCTGACGCGATAGCCGTTCACGGGCGGAACGAACGAAAAAGCCCGCGGCGTGTCGCCGCGGGCTCTTCTGATCCTCCCCGAGCTCGTCTCGGGGAGGTACCCGGCGTAGCCGGACGGAGGGGCCCGACGCGGCGGAGCCGCGTCGTCGGACGGGTTCGGCAGGCCGACCCGCCGGCCAGGCTTCGCGCGTCTCGCGGCTAGCTCGCGCTAGCCGCGTGCGCGCTTCAGCCCATGATCTCCTGTTCCAGCTTCTTGGCCATCTCCTCGATGTTCTCCGGCGGCCAGCCCGGGATCTCCATCCCCAGCCGCAGGCCCATCGACGACAGCACCTCCTTGATCTCGTTCAACGACTTGCGGCCGAAGTTCGGCGTGCGCAGCATCTCGGCCTCGGTCTTCTGCACCAGGTCGCCGATATAGATGATGTTGTCGTTCTTCAGGCAGTTCGCCGAGCGCACCGACAGCTCCAGCTCGTCCACCTTCTTGAGCAGGTAACGGTTGATCTGCTGCGTGTCGCCCGCGCCCGCGCCGTCCGACACCGCCGCGGGCGTCATCGCGCCCACCGACGACGGCGCCGCGGAGCGGACCACCTGCCCGTCGTCGAACTGCACGAACAGCGCCAGCTGGTCCTGCAGGATGCGCCCCGCATAGCCCACCGCGTCCTCCGGCGTGACCGTGCCGTCGGTCTCCACCGTCAGCGTCAGCTTGTCATAGTCGAGGTCCTGGCCCACGCGGGTCGGGTCGACCTTGTACGACACCTGCCGCACCGGCGAGTAGAGCGCGTCCACCGGGATCAGGCCGATCGGCGCGTCCGCGGGGCGGTTCGCGGTGGCGGGGACGTAGCCCTTCCCCGTGTCCGCCGTGAGCTCCATGTTGAGCGTGGCGCCCTCGTCCAGGTGGCAGAGCAC
The DNA here is from genome assembly GCF_002288825.1 of Sphingomonas lenta. Lineage (GTDB taxonomy): Bacteria > Pseudomonadota > Alphaproteobacteria > Sphingomonadales > Sphingomonadaceae > Sphingomonas > Sphingomonas lenta. Next base: position 650,564 of record NZ_NSLI01000004.1, on the reverse strand, counting down.
CAGCTCGGGGTTCATCACCTCGATGTCGCCCGACACCGCGATGTCGCCCGCGCGGACCTCGGCCGGGCCGGTCGCGGACAGCTGGAGGCGCTTCGGCCCCTCGCCCTGCATCTTGAGCGCGATCTGCTTCACGTTGAGGACGATGTCCGTCACGTCCTCGCGCACGCCGGCGAGGCTGGAGAACTCGTGAAGCACGTTCTCGATGCGGATGGAGGTCACCGCCGCGCCCTGCAGGCTCGACAGGAGCACGCGCCGGAGCGCGTTGCCCAGCGTCAGGCCGAAGCCGCGCTCCAGCGGCTCCGCCACGAAGGTCGCCCGGCGCTTGCCGTCGCCCCCGCCGCGCTTCTCCAGCGCGTTGGGCTTCTTGAGTTCCTGCCAGTTCTTCGCGTTGACAGCCACTTGCTTCCCCTGAGCTTGTAACCGACGGACACGAACACGCCGCCGGCCATGAAAACGGGCCCGCGGCGTGGGTGTGAACTGACGCTGCGGGCGAAGGAGGTGATTAGACGCGCCGCCGCTTGGACGGGCGCACACCGTTGTGCGGGATGGAGGTCACGTCGCGGATGGACGTGATCTGGAAGCCCACCGCCTGGAGCGCGCGCAGCGCCGACTCGCGGCCGGAGCCCGGGCCCTTGACCTCGACCTCGAGCGTGCGGACGCCGTGCTCGGCGGCCTTCTTGCCCGCGTCCTCGGCCGCGACCTGGGCGGCGTACGGCGTGGACTTACGCGAGCCCTTGAAGCCCATCATGCCGGCCGACGACCAGGAGATCGCGTTGCCCTGCGCGTCGGTGATGGTGATCATGGTGTTGTTGAACGACGCGTTCACGTGCGCGACGCCCGCCGTGATATTTTTCCGCTCGCGGCGGCGGAGGCGCTGGGGTGCTTGTGCCATGGTGTCTGCTCCGCCTTACTTCTTCTTGCCCGCGATCGGCTTGGCCTTGCCCTTGCGGGTGCGCGCGTTGGTGTGCGTGCGCTGGCCGCGGACCGGCAGGCCCTTGCGGTGGCGCAGGCCGCGGTAGCAGGCCAGGTCCATCAGGCGCTTGATGTTCATGGCGGTTTCGCGGCGCAGGTCGCCCTCGACCGTGTAGCCGGCGTCGATCGTCTCGCGGATCTGCAGGACCTCCTGGTCCGTCAGGTCCTGCACGCGGCGCTCGGGCTGGATGCCCAGCTTGCCCGTGATCTCCTCGGCCTTCGCCGCGCCGATCCCGTGAATATATTGAAGCGCGATGACGACGCGCTTGTTGGTGGGGATGTTGACCCCCGCGATACGTGCCATGACCTTTTTCTCCTAGCTCCACAGGGCCGGCATGGCGGTGCGGACCCTATCTCGTCGCGTTGGCCCCGAACGCACGATTGCGGCGAGCGCGCGCAAGCGCCGCCGTGAACCGGGCTGGTCGGAGTGGAGGGCACCTAAGCGCGCGCGTTTCGCCTGTCAACAGCCGAGCAGGAACCAAAACGCTAGTCGGGCGTGCGCTAGCTTACCGCTTCTCGGCGGTCGCCTTCAAGCAACCGACCTGCTCCGCGAGCACCCCGTCCACCGCAGGCGCGACACGGTCGAGCCCGCCCGGGAAACTGCCGCCCACGACGTAACGCAGGGTCAGTCTGGTGCCGGTCGCAGCCGGCTCGAGCGTGATCGTCATAGCCCCCGCCACCCCGTGCGCCTGCAGCGGCCCGAGCGCGCCGGCCATGCGCAGCGTCTTGGCGTGCTGGACGTAGGTGACGCGCATATGCTCCGCCGCACCGCCGGCCCAGCGCTCGCAGAAGCAGCCGCCGGACTTGAGATCGAGCGAGAGGTTGGCGGCGTCGCCTGACCAGCTATGCGCCGGGTTCCACCACGTCGCGGGCACCGCCAGCGCGGCCCACACCCGCTCGGGACTAGCCTGCACGACGGCTTCGCTCGCGACCTCAAACCCGGACGAGGCCGCCGAGACGACCTTCGCCTCGACCGAAGATAGGTGAAGCGCGAGCGCGGCTGGCAGTAAAAGGTATCGCATCGCCGGCGAGAGTGCCGGTCCTATCGCGCGCCGTCCAGCACGCCCGCGATCGCGCGGCCGACCTCGCCCATGTCGGCCATTCCGTCGACGCGCCGCACCAGCCCCCGCGCCTCGTAGTGTGGCAGGATAGGCGCGGTCTTGGCGCGGTACTCCGCCATGCGCGTGCTTACCGTCTCCGCATTGTCGTCAGGACGCCGCTTGAAGTCGTGCGCGCCGCATACGTCGCAGGTGCCCTCGACCGCCGGCTGCTTGAAGCGATCGTGATAGCCCGTCCCGCACTGCGCGCAGGTGTAGCGGCCGACGACGCGCTCCGTCAGCGCCGCCTCGTCCACCTCCAGCTCGACGACCCAGTCGAGCTTGCGCCCGCGCTCGGCGAGTAGCAGGTCGAGCGCGTCCGCCTGCGCCGCGGTGCGGGGATAGCCGTCGAAGATCACGCCGTTCGCCGTGTCGGCCTGGTCGAGCCGCTCGCCGATCAGCGCGGAGACGATCGCGTCGGACACGAGCTCACCCGCCTCCATTACCGCCTTGGCCTGCAGTCCGACGGGCGTGCCCATCTTGACCGCGGCGCGCAGCATGTCGCCCGTCGACAGCTGCACCATGCCTCGCTCGGCCACGAGCCGCGCCGCTTGGGTCCCCTTTCCCGCACCCGGCGGGCCCAACAGGATGATGTTCACGCGAACGGTCCCCTTCGTTCGTGATGATTAGCGCAGGCGACCGCCCTTCAGCTTCGCCTTCTTGATCAGGTCGCCGTATTGATGCGCGAGCAGGTGCGACTGGATCTGCGTCACCGTGTCCATGGTCACGTTGACGACGATCAGCAGGCTGGTGCCGCCGAGATAGAACGGGATCGCCAGCGCCGACACCAGATACTCCGGCACGATGCAGATGAAGGTCAGGTACGCCGCGCCGATCACGGTGATGCGGGTCAGCACGTAATCGAAGTAGGTCTCGGTGTTCTTGCCCGGCCGAATGCCCGGGATGAACCCGCCATAGCGCTTCAGATTTTCCGCCGTCTCCTCCGGGTTGAACACCACGGCCGTGTAGAAGAACGAGAAGAAGATGATGCCCAGCGCATAGAGCGCCATGTAGAGCGGCGTGCCGTGCGCGAGGTTGAGGTTTAGCCAGCTCATCACATTGCCGTACAGGCTGCCATCGTCGGGCACCTGCCCCGCGAACTGCGTGACGGTCAGCGGCATGAGCAGCAGCGACGACGCGAAGATCGGCGGGATCACACCCGCCGTGTTGAGCTTGAGCGGCAGGTGGCTCCGGTCCGCCTGCATGCCGCGCTGCGTCTGGCGCTTCGGGTACTGGATCAGGATGCGGCGCTGCGCCCGCTCCATGAAGCAGATGAGCAGCACCAGGCCGATGACGACGGCCAGGATCGCGATGATGCGCACGGGGTCGAGCGCGCCCGACCGGCCGCTCTCGAGCAGCTGCACCAGGGTCGTCGGCAGGGAGGCCACGATGCCCGCCATAATGATCAGCGACACGCCGTTGCCGATGCCGCGGCTGGTGATCTGCTCGCCCAGCCACATCAGGAACATGGTGCCGCCGATCAGCGAGATCACCGCCGCGATGCGGAACGTCAGGCCCGGCTCGATCACCGCCTGCACGCCGTTGTTGGCGGCCAGCGCCTCCAAGCCCACCGCGATGAACCAGCCCTGGATCGCCGTCAGCAGCACCGTGCCGTAACGCGTATACTGGTTCAGCTTCTTGCGCCCGCTCTCGCCCTCCTTCTTGATCGCCGCCAGCGTCGGCGACAGCGACGTCGCGAGCTGCACCACGATCGACGCGGTGATGTACGGCATCACGCCCAGCGCGATCAGCGACATGCGCGAGAGGCTGCCGCCGGAGAAGGTGTTAAAGAAATCGAGCACGCCGCCCTGCGTCTGCTGCGACAGCAGGCCTAGCGCGGTCGGATCGATGCCCGGCAGCGGCACGTAGGAGAGCAGGCGGAAGACGATCAGCGCGCCGATCGTGAACCACAGGCGCTTTTTGAGGTCGGTGGCTTGTGCGAACTTGGCGAGGTTCAGGCCCTGCGCCATCCGGTCGGCTGTCGTCGCCATGCTTGATCGAATTCCTGGAAACAGAAACGGCGGGATGCGTTGTGACGCGCCCCGCCGCTCATATAAGCGCGCGCCGGCGCTTGTCTAATCCACCCGTTCGGTTCGAGCCCAGTCGAGAACCGGATCCAGACGCAGCGCCCGGCCGTGTGTCTCGACCAAGCTCGACACGAACGGTGGAGGTTACGCCTGCCGAGCCGCCAGACGCGCCTCGCGCGCCTTGCCCTTCTTGGCCGCGGCCTTCTCCGCCGCCGGCACGATCGTGGGCACCTCGACGGAGCCGCCCGCCGCCTCGACCGCCTGGCGCGCCGAGGCCGACACGCCGGCCACCACGAAGTTCAGCTTGGCCGAGAACTCGCCCTTGCCCAGCAGGCGCACGCCGTCCTTGCCGCCGCGCGCGAGGCCCGCGGCCTTCAGCGCCGCATGATCGACGGTCGCGTTCGCGTCCAGCTTGCCGCTGTCCACCGCCTTCTGGATTGCGCCCAGGTTCACCTCGGCATGGTCCTTGGCGAAGATGTTGTTGAAGCCGCGCTTGGGCAGCCGCATGTGGAGCGGCATCTGACCGCCCTCGAAGCCCGCGATGGACACGCCCTCGCGGCTCTTCTGGCCTTTCTGGCCGCGCCCGCCGGTCTTGCCCTTGCCGGACCCGATGCCGCGCCCGACGCGGATCTTCGACTTACGCGCGCCCTCGTTGTCGCGCAGTTCGTTCAGTTTCATGTGTGCACTCGCTTTCGCTTTTGTCGCGCTGATGGGAGACGGCGCCGTTAGTCGCTCGGCCGCCATTTGTCACCCCGAAAGATGGACCCACGCCCGACGGGGTGAGACGACGCCCGTCGTCGAACAAGGTGCACGCCCTTGGAAAGAGGTCAAAACGTGCGCACCATCCGCGCGTCATGCGTTCCAGCCTCATCGTCCGAAGCATCTGGGCCTTCTGCCTGCTGGTCGCCACGGCGAACCACGCCTTTATCCTGCTTCGCCACGGCTTGTTCTGGGACTATGGCGGCGTCGGCTGGGCGAGCGCCGTCTACTGGTCCGGCCTGACGGTCGTCGACCCGATCGTCGCCGCTCTCCTGTTCGTCCGTCCTCGGGCAGGCGTCGCGGGCACGATCGCGCTTATCACGACCAACGTCGCCCACAACCTCGCCGTGACCGCGCGTTATGCTCCGGAAGGCGAGTTCCTGAACCGCGCCGCCCATCCGATCATCCTCAGCCAGATCGGCTTCATGCTGTTCGTCGGAGCCACCGCGCGCATCGCCTGGAGGGGTACCCGGAGCGGTGCGCGTCGCCGGCCGGCTTCCAGGTCCACTTGGCCGAGAGGGATGGATAACGGAACCGGGCGGATCGTTGAAGCGGTTGGGGAAGTCGGAAGGGCTCCGTACGCGAGCTTCGCCTCCGCCTTCATAGCAGGATCGGACGCTTCACGATGACGCTAGGCAAGCCATCGCCGCCCCACGATCGAACGGGTAGGGGTCAGGAAGCTTTTACTGGCTGGGCTCCTCAGGAGAAGGAAATCCTTGTTCGCCGCATGTCGGGCCGACCAAACCCCGCTCCCGGCCATGAAGATGTTCCGCCCCCTCACAGCGGTCCCAGGATGGTTTCGGTCCGGCGACGCCCGCGGTTGCTCGCGAGCCAGCTCGCCGCGCTCGTAATCCTGGCCTGCGCGCTCGGTGCCCTTCTCGTGGCGGCGCTGGCCTCCACCGGACGGAACGACACGTCGGTGCCGCGGGTCGCAACGCCGCCGTCGGCGGAAGCAGGCGTGGCCGAGCCGCCGTCGAGCACCGCCCAGGCGCGACCGGAGCCGAGGGAATCATCGTCGACCACCGTTGCGCGCGGCAGCGGCGAAACGGTCGTCCGCACCTTCTACGACGCGCTCGGCAGAGGAGATGGCGACGCGGCTTCAGCCCTGGTCGTCGCGGAGAAGCGAGGTGGCCGGGCCTTCTCCCCACAGGCGATCTCGCGCTTTTACGGCGACCTGCCCGAGCCGCTTCGTTTGACGGCAGTCACGCCGTTGGCGGACGACACATACCGCGTGAGCTACCGCTATTCGGCCGGCAGGTCGCGGTGTGACGGCGCGGCTGTCGTGAGCCTCACGTCGCGCGATGGCCGCACGCTCATCCGCTCGATCCGCGCGCTGAACGGCTGCTGATCCGGTTACGAGGTAATGCGGGGGAGGAGTCCCGGGCGAAGCTCTTACGGCCTCCGGGTAAGCTACACCGGCGGAGCCCCGCGCTCAACGGAAAAGGCGCGCCCTCTCGGACGCGCCTTTCTCAGATGCTTAGGGTGCGAGCGGGCTACTCCTCGACCACCTGCACCATGTGCTGCACCTTGCGGATCATGCCGCGGACCTCGGGGGTGTCCTGCAGCTCCGACACGCGATGCATCTTGTTGAGCCCCAGCCCGACCAGCGTCGCGCGCTGGTCCTTGGTGCGGCGGATGGGCGAGCCCGTCTGCTTGACCTTGATCGTCGCCATCGCTGCTTACTCCACCACCGCCGCGGCTTCCGCCTCGGCGACGCCCTTGTCCGCGCCACCGCGACCGAGCAGGTCGGCGATCTTCTTGCCGCGACGCTGCGCCACCGCCTTCGGGGACGTCTGGTCGCCCAGCGCCTCGAACGTCGCACGGATCATGTTGTACGGGTTGGACGTGCCGATCGACTTGGTCACCACGTCGGCCACGCCCAGGCTCTCGAAGATGGCGCGCATCGGACCGCCGGCAATGATGCCGGTTCCCTGCGGCGCCGCACGCAGCGTCACGCGGCCGGCGCCGAAATGGCCCGCGCCGTCGTGATGCAGCGTCCGACCCTCGCGCAAGGGTACGCGGATCATCTTCTTCTTGGCCGACGCGGTCGCCTTGCTGATCGCCTCCGGCACCTCGCGCGCCTTGCCGTGGCCGAAGCCGACCCGGCCCTTGCCGTCGCCCACCACGACCAGCGCCGCGAAGCCGAAGCGCTTGCCGCCCTTCACCGTCTTCGAGACGCGGTTGATGTGGACGAGCTTCTCGATCAGCTCCTCGCCGCCGTCGTCCTGACCACCGCGACGATCGTCGCGACGCGGACCGCGACCATCACGGCCGCGACCGCCGCCCGGACCACCGCGACCGCCGCCCGGACCGCCGCGACCGCCGCGGGGGCCGCGACCCTGGTTCTGAGGCGCGTCGCCCTGGGGCACGCCGCCCTCGACCGCCGGAGCGGCCTGCTGGTTCTCGTCAGCCATTCTCAGAACTCCAGTCCGGCCTCGCGGGCCGCGTCCGCCAGCGCCTTGACGCGCCCGTGATAGAGGAAGCCGCCGCGGTCGAACACGACCGCGGTCACGCCCGCCGCCTTGGCGGCCTCGGCGACGCGACGGCCCACCTCGGTCGCCGCCGCGATGTTCGCCGTCGCGCCCTCATGGCCCGACAGCGTGGACGCGGCGGCCAGCGTGCGGCCCTGCTCGTCGTCGATCACCTGGGCGTAGATGTGCTTGCCCGAACGGTGCACCGACAGGCGCGGGCGATTGCCCGCACGCGCGCGCAGCGCCGTGCGGTTGCGGCGACGCCGCTTCTCAAAAAGGGAAAGACCCTTGGTCACTTCTTCTTTCCTTCCTTACGGAAGATGAACTCGCCGTCGTACTTGATGCCCTTGCCCTTGTACGGCTCGGGCTTGCGCCAGCGGCGGATCTCGGCGGCCAGCTGGCCGACGCGCTGCTTGTCGGCGCCGCTGATCTCGACGGTGGTGGCGTCCGGCGTCTTCACGTCGATGCCTTCCGGCACGTCGATGTTGACGTCGTGGCTGTAGCCGAGCTGCAGGCGCAACGTGCGGCCCTGCGCCGCGGCGCGATAGCCGACGCCGGTGATCAGCAGCTTCTTGGTGAAACCCTGCGTCACGCCGGTCATCAGGTTCTGCACCAGCGTGCGCTGCATGCCCCAGAAGGAGCGCGCGCGCTTGGTGTCGTTGACCGGCGCCACCGAGACCGCGTTGTCGGCGATCTCGTAGCGGATCTCGTCGGCCAGCCGCAGCGACAGGGTGCCCTTGGGACCCTTCACGCTCAGCTCGCCGCCGGCGATGTTGGCCGTCACCCCCGCGGGGATCGGGACCGCCTTCTTACCGATGCGGCTCATCAGAACACCTCCGCCAGCACTTCGCCGCCGACATTCTGCTCGCGCGCCTCGGCGTCGGACAGAACGCCGCGGGGCGTCGATACGATGGTGATGCCCAGACCGTTGCGCACGCGCGGCAGCTCCTGGCTGCCCGAGTAGATGCGGCGGCCCGGCTTCGAGACGCGCGCCACGTGCTTGATCGCGGGCTGGCCCTCGAAATACTTGAGTTCGATACGGATGCCCGCGATCGGGCCCATCTGCTCTTCGGAATAGCCGCGGATGTAGCCCTCGCGCTGGAGCACGTCGAGCACGCGGGCGCGCAGCTTAGACGCGGGCGTGAGCACGGAGTCCTTGCGCGCGCGCTGGCCGTTGCGGATGCGGGTGAGCAGGTCACCCAGGGGATCGGTCACTGCCATGTGATACGGTCCTTACCAGCTCGACTTGGTGACGCCAGGGATCAGGCCCTTGTTGGCCAGATCGCGCAGCATCACGCGGGCGATGCGGAACTTGCGGTAGTAGGCGCGCGGGCGGCCCGTGATCTCGCAACGGTTGCGGATGCGCGTCGGGTTCGCGTTGCGCGGCAGCTCGGCCATCTTGAGCCGCGCGATCAGGCGCTCGCCTTCGTCGACCGACTGGTCGTTCGCGATCGCCTTCAGCTTCGCGTACTTGCCCGCATACTGCTTCACGAGCTTCTTGCGCCGCTCGTTCTTGTTGATGGAACTCAGTTTCGCCATGGACTTAAGCTCTCTTCCTTAGCGGCTCAGGCCGCCTGGCGCTGCGGCTCGGCAGCACCCTGGTCTTGCGGGAACGGGAAGCCGAACAGGCGGAGGAGCTCGCGCGCCTCGTCGTCGGTCTTCGCCGTCGTGGTCACGATCACGTCCATGCCCCGCACCTTGTCGATGCGGTCATAGTTGATCTCGGGGAATACGATCTGCTCCTTCAGGCCGCAGGCGTAGTTGCCCCGGCCGTCGAAGCTCTTGGGGTTGAGGCCCCGGAAGTCGCGCACGCGCGGCAGCGCGATGGTGATGAAGCGGTCCAGGAACTCGTACATGCGCTCGCGACGCAGCGTCACCTTGACGCCGATCGGCATGCCCTCGCGCAGCTTGAACTGGGCGATCGACTTCTTGGCCTTGGTAATCACCGGCTTCTGGCCCGCGATCAGCTCCATCTCGGACGCCGCCTGGTCGACGCGCTTCTTGTCCTGCGTCGCCTCGCCCACGCCCATGTTGAGCACGATCTTCTCGATGCGCGGAACCTCGAGCGCGTTCTTGTACCCGAACTTCTCGGTCATCGCCTTGGCAATGCGCTCGTCGTACATCGCCTTCAGGCGGGGGGTATAACCGTTAGCCATTGATCACGTCCCCCGTCTTCACGGCCACGCGGACCTTCTTGCCGTCGCGCTCCTCGAAGCGGACGCGGGTGGGCTTGCCGTCGGCGGTCACGTGCGCGACCTTGCTGACGTGCAGCGGCGCCTCGATGCGGACCAGACCGCCCTGCGGCTCCGCCTGGCTCGGCTTGCGGTGCTTGGTCGCGACGTTGACGCCGCCGACGATCACCTTCTGCTCCTTGGGCATGGACTGGGTGACGGTGCCCGTCTTGCCCTTGTCCTTGCCCGACAGGACGATGACCTGATCGCCCTTCTTGATCTTCGCGGCGGCCATCACAGCACCTCCGGCGCGAGGCTGATCACCTTCATGTGACCCTTGCCGCGCAGCTCGCGGACGACCGGCCCGAAGATGCGGGTGCCGATCGGCTCCTCGTTCTTGTTGACCAGCACCGCCGCGTTCGAGTCGAAGCGGATCACGGTGCCGTCGGCGCGGCGGATGTCCTTGGCCGTGCGCACGATCACCGCGCGGTGCACGTCGCCCTTCTTCACGCGGCCGCGGGGCTGCGCTTCCTTGATGGAGACGACGATGATGTCGCCCACGCCTGCCGTGCGGCGCTTGGAGCCGCCCAGCACCTTGATGCACTGCACCCGCTTGGCGCCGCTATTGTCGGCGACGTCCAGATTGGACTGCATCTGGATCATATCGAACCAGTTCCTTCTACCTTGGGGTGGATACCGACCCAGCCCCGACTGCTACTCTGTCCCGCCCCCGCGACCGCAGAGGCGCGGTGTTTAGGCGTCCACATCCACCCGCTCCGGCGCGGCCTGCGCGCCGACGCGGTCGATGACGCGCCAGGTCTTCAGCTTCGAAATGGGGGCGGTCTCCTCGATCCGCACCGTCTCGCCCGCCTTGAACTCATTCGCCTCGTCATGGGCGTGGTACTTCTTCGACCGGCGGATGATCTTACCGTAGAGCGGGTGCTTCACCTTGCGCTCCACGTTCACCACGACCGTCTTGTCGGTCTTGTCCGAGACGATCACCCCGGTCAGCACGCGCTTCGGCATGTGTCCCGTCCTTACTTGCTGTTCTGCGAAGCGCGCTGCGCTTGCAGGGTCTTGATGCGCGCGATGTCGCGACGGACCTCGCGGACGCGGCTGGGCTTCTCGAGCTGGCTCGTCGCCGCCTGGAAGCGCAGGTTGAACTGCTCGCGCTTGAGCTGGCCGAGCTGCTCGGTCAGCTGGTCGTCGGACGACTGGCGCAGGTCATCGATACGAGCCATTACTCGCCTCCCAGGTGGCTGGTGTCGCCCAGGCGGGCGACGACCTTCGTCTTGATCGGCAGCTTCATCGCCGCGCGCTCGAACGCCTCGGCAGCCAGCCGGCCCTCGACGCCGTCGAGCTCGAACAGGATGCGGCCCGGCTTGACGCGCGCCGCCCAGAACTCAGGCGAGCCCTTGCCCGAGCCCATGCGGACCTCGGCGGGCTTCGACGACACCGGCACGTCCGGGAACACGCGGATCCACAGACGCCCCTGGCGCTTTATGTGACGCGTGATCGCACGGCGGGCCGCCTCGATCTGGCGCGCGGTGATGCGGTCCGGCTCCATCGCCTTCAGGCCATAGGACCCGAAGTTGAGGCTGGTGCCGCCCTTGGCGTCGCCGTGGATGCGGCCCTTGAACGCCTTGCGGAACTTGGTGCGCTTCGGTTGCAGCATGTTCTTCTATCCTCAGCGCCGGCGGTCGTCGTCGCGCGCCGGGCGCACGCCGGAGGTCTGAGCCTCCATCATGAGCCGGTCGGTCGCCGTCGGGTCGTGGCCCAGGATCTCACCCTTGAAGATCCAGACCTTAACGCCGCACACGCCATAAGCGGTGTGGGCCTCGGCCTCGGCGTAGTCGACGTTCGCGCGCAGCGTGTGCAGCGGCACGCGGCCCTCGCGGTACCACTCGGTGCGCGCGATCTCCGCGCCGCCCAGGCGGCCGCCGCAGGTGATGCGGATGCCTTCGGCGCCGAGCCGCAGCGCCGACTGCACCGCGCGCTTCATGGCGCGGCGGAACGCGATGCGGCGCTCCAGCTGGTCGGCGACGCCCTGCGCCACGAGCTTGGAATCGACCTCCGGCTTGCGGATCTCGACGATGTTCAGCGACACGTCGGACGCCGTCATCGAGCCCAGCTTCTTGCGCAGCTTCTCGATGTCCGCGCCCTTCTTGCCGATGATCACGCCTGGGCGCGCGGCATAGATGGAGATGCGGCACAGCTTGGCCGGACGCTCGATCACGACCTTGGAGATCGCGGCCTGCTTCAGCGTGTCCATGATGTAGCGGCGGATCTTGAGATCCTCCAGCAGCAGACGGCCGTAATCATGGCCTTCCGCGAACCAGCGGCTGTCCCAGGTGCGGTTGATCTGCAGGCGCAGACCGATCGGGTTGCTCTTCTGACCCATTAGGCTTCTTCCTGCTCGCGCACGACGATCCGAAGACGCGAGAACGGCTTCAGGATGCGGGTGGACTTGCCGCGGCCGCGCGTGGCGAACCGCTTCATGGTGATCGACTTGCCCACGCTCGCTTCGGCGACGACCAGCGCGTCGACGTCAAGATTGTGGTTGTTCTCGGCGTTGGCGATCGCGGAGGCGAGCACCTTGCGCGCGTCCACGGCCATGGCCTTCTTCGAGAAGGCCAGGATGTTCATCGCTTCGCCGGCCTTGCGGCCGCGGATGAGGCCAGCGACGAGGTTCAGCTTCTGCGCCGAGCCGCGGATCTGCGTGCCGACCGACAGCGCTTCCTTGTCGCCGACCTTGCGGGGAGATGCAGGCTTGCTCATCAGCGCTTGCCCTTCTTGTCCGCGGCGTGGCCGGGGAAGTAGCGCGTCGGCGCGAACTCACCCAGCTTCATGCCGACCATGTCCTCGTTCACCGACACCGGCACGAACTTGCGGCCGTTGTAGACGTTGAAGGTGAGGCCCACGAACTGCGGCAGGATCGTCGAGCGGCGCGACCAGGTCTTGATCGGCGCGCGCGCGTTGGTGTCCTGGGCCGTCTCGGCCTTCTTCAGCAGATGCAGGTCCACGAACGGACCCTTCCATACGGAGCGAGGCATCTATCAGCCCTTCTTCTTCGCGTGGCGCGAACGGATGATCATCTTGTCCGTCGCCTTGTTGTGGCGGGTGCGCGCACCCTTGGTCGGCTTGCCCCAGGGGGTGACCGGGTGACGGCCGCCCGAGGTTCGGCCTTCGCCGCCGCCGTGCGGGTGGTCGACCGGGTTCTTGGCGACGCCGCGGGTCAGCGGACGCTTGCCCAGCCAGCGGTTGCGGCCGGCCTTGCCCAGGTTCTGGTTCTGGTTGTCCGGGTTGGACACCGCGCCGACGGTCGCCATGCACTCGCCGTTGATGTAGCGCTGCTCGCCCGACTTCAGCCGGACGATCACCATGCCGCGGTCGCGGCCCACGACCTGCACATAGGTGCCCGCCGAACGCGCGATCTGGCCGCCCTTGTTAGGCTTCATCTCGACATTGTGCACGATGGTGCCCACCGGCACTTGGCCGATCAGCATCGCGTTGCCGGGCTTCACGTCCGTCACGCGGCCGGCGACGATCTTGTCGCCCACGCCCAGGCGCTGCGGCGCCAGGATGTAGGACAGCTCGTCGTCGGCGTAGCGGACCAGCGCGATAAACGCGGTGCGGTTGGGATCATATTCGATCCGCTCCACCGTGCCCTCGACATCCCACTTGCGCCGGACGAAGTCGACATAGCGGTAGCGCTGCTTGTGGCCGCCCGCGATGCCGCGGCTGGTCACATGGCCCTTGTTGTTGCGGCCGCCCGTCTTGCGCTTGCCCTCGGTCAGCGCCTTGACGGGCGATCCCTTCCAGAGCGTCGAGCGGTCGACGAGGATCAGGCCGCGCTGGCCCGGGCTCGTCGGATTGTAGTTCTTGAGCGCCATCGCCTCAGATCCCCGTCGTCACGTCGATCGACTGCCCGTCGCCGAGCGTCACGATCGCCTTTTTCATGTCGGAGCGCTGATAAGGAGCGCCCTTCCACTTCTTGGTCTTGCCCTTCTGGACGATCGTGTTCACGCCCGTGACCTTGACGTTAAATAGCGCCTCGACCGCAGCCTTGATCTGCGGCTTGGTCGCGTCCTTCGCCACCTTGAACACGACCGCGTTCTGCTCGGAGAGCAGGGTCGTCTTCTCGGTAATGTGCGGGGCGACGATCACGTCGTAGTGGCGGTTGTCCACCGCGCCCTGCTGCTGCTTAGCCATTGAAGCGGGCCTCCAGCTTCTCGACGGCCGCGCGGGTCAGCACCAGCGTGTCGGCCTTGATGATGTCGTACACGTTGGCGCCCACCGCCGGCAGCAGGTCCACGCCCGGCAGGTTGCGGCCGGCGCGGAAGCCCTCGCCCGCCTCGCCGTCGATGACCAGCGTGCGCTTGCCGGTGTTCAGCGTCTCGAAATGGCCCTTCAGCTCCTTGGTCTTGGCGACCTGGAAGCTATCCAGCACGATCAGCGAGCCCGCCTTGGCATGGCTGCTGAGCGCCATCTTGAGGCCGAGCTGGCGGACCTTCTTGTTGAGCGACGGGTTGAAGTCGCGGACGCGGGCGCCGTGCGCCTTGCCGCCGCCGATGAAGATCGGGGCCTTGCGGTCGCCGTGACGCGCCGTGCCGCCGCCCTTCTGACGACCGAACTTCTTGCCGGTGCGCGCCACGTCCGAACGCTCGCGGGTGCCGCGCGCGGTGGCGCGGCGCTTCTCGAGCTGCCAGGTCACGACGCGGTGCAGGATGTCGGCGCGCGGCTCGAGGCCGAAGACCTCGTCGTTGAGCTCGATCTCCGCGGCGTCAGCGCCGGCGAAGGACTGTACCTTTACTTGCACGTTCAGCCCTCCTGGCCGTCAGCGGCCGGCGTCTCGACCGCGGGGGTCGCGTCGGCGATGTTGTTGTTCGCGGCGCGCAGGCCGGCGGGGTACGGAGCGGCGTCGGGGCGCTTCACCTTGACGGCGTCCTTGACGAGCAGCCAGCCGCCCTTCGATCCGGGCACCGAGCCCTTGACGAAGATCAGGCCGCGCTCGGCGTCCGTGGAGACGACCTCGAGGTTCTGCTGCGTGCGGTTCTTGTCGCCCATGTGGCCGGCCATCTTCTTGTTCTTGAAGACGCGGCCCGGGTCCTGGCGGTTACCCGTCGAGCCGTGGCTACGGTGGCTGACCGACACGCCGTGCGTGGCGCGCAGACCGCCGAAGCCCCAGCGCTTCATGGCGCCCGCGAAGCCCTTACCCTGGGTGCGGCCCTGGATATCGACGAGCTGGCCCGCGACGAAATGGTCGGCCGAGATCTCGGCGCCCACGTCCAGCAGGCCGTCCTCGTTCACCCGGAACTCGGCCAGGATCGCCTTGGGCTCGACCTCGGCCTTGCCGAAGGCGCCGCGCTGCGGCTTGGCGACGTTCTTGGCCTTGGCGCTGCCTGCGCCGAGCTGGACGGCGGTGTAGCCGTCACGATCAGTCTCGCGACGGGCGACGACCTGCAGGCCTTCGAGCGCCAGGACGGTGACGGGCACGTGGCGGCCGTCGTCCTGGAACAGGCGGGTCATGCCCAACTTCTTCGCGATCACGCCGGTACGCATGATCAGTGCTCCTCACAGAGGCACGTCCAGGCCTATCCTGAAAGTGCGTGTCAGCCCGGATGTGCGAAGCGAGCCCCCGTCCCGGGCTGGTCGTCCTTTGCCGAAGCTAGAACTAGACGGGAGACGCTGTCCCGGCCTCGAAAGACCGGCGGTATCTCAATGTCTTTACCCCCGCAGGACTGGGTCGACTGCGGGAGCGCGGCCCTTACGCCAGCCCGTTGACATAGTCAACAAGCCACCCCGGCTTTTAGGCCCCAGCAAAGTACCACTTTGCTGGGAACCCCTGAGCCGGGGCAAAAGGCAAACTCGCCTCAGGCGAGTTTGATCTCCACGTCAACGCCCGCGGCGAGGTCGAGCTTCATGAGCGCGTCCACGGTCTGCGGCGTCGGCTGCACGATGTCGAGCATGCGCTTGTAGGTGCGCACCTCGAACTGCTCGCGCGACTTCTTGTCGATGTGGGGCCCGCGGAGAACGGTGAACTTCTCCGTGCGGGTGGGCAAGGGGATCGGACCGCGGATGAGCGCGCCGGTGCGCCGCGCCGTGTCGGCGATATCGCCGGTGGCTTGGTCGAGCACGCGATGATCGAACGCCTTGAGGCGAATGCGGATGTTGCTGTCCATTGTACCCTGCCGATGAGAAAGAGCGGGCCGCTTGGCGGCTCTTGATCTTGGTTACGAACCGAAGGCGCGCCGCATAACGGTGCCCCCGTAAAAAGGCAACCGCCCGACGCACCTTTCGGCACGCCGGGCGGCGCTTGCTCTAGAAAAGAGAGCTTACTTGTCGATGCCGCTGACCACGCCGGCGCCGACGGTGCGGCCGCCCTCGCGGATCGTGAAGCGCTGGCCCACGTCCATGGCGATCGGCGCGATGAGCTTGACGCCCAGCGCGACGTTGTCGCCCGGCATGACCATCTCGGTGCCCTCGGGCAGCTCGACGGTGCCGGTCACGTCCGTGGTGCGGAAGTAGAACTGCGGGCGGTAGTTGGCGAAGAACGGCGTGTGGCGGCCGCCCTCGTCCTTCGACAGCACGTACACCTCCGACTTGAACTCGGTGTGCGGCTTAATCGAGCCCGGCTTGCAAAGCACCTGGCCGCGTTCCACCTCGTCGCGGGCGACGCCGCGGATCAGCGCGCCGACATTGTCGCCGGCCTGGCCCTGGTCGAGCAGCTTGCGGAACATCTCGACGCCCGTGACCGTGGTCTTGCGGGTGTCCTTGATGCCGACGATCTCGACTTCCTCGCCCACCTTGATGATGCCGGTCTCGACGCGGCCGGTCACCACCGTGCCGCGGCCGGAGATCGAGAACACGTCCTCGATCGGCATCATGAACGGCTTGTCCAGCGGACGCTCCGGGGTCGGGATGTACTCGTCGACCGACTGCATCAGCTTGAGCACCGCCTGCTTGCCGATCTCGTCGTTGGTGCCGTCGAGCGCCTTGACCGCCGAGCCCTGGATGATGGGGATGTCGTCGCCCGGGAACTCGTAGGAGCTCAGCAGCTCGCGGATCTCGAGCTCGACGAGCTCCAGGATCTCGGGGTCGTCGACCAGGTCGACCTTGTTCATGAACACGACCATGGCGGGCACGCCGACCTGGCGGGCGAGCAGGATGTGCTCGCGGGTCTGCGGCATCGGGCCGTCGGTGGCGGACACGACCAGGATCGCGCCGTCCATCTGCGCGGCGCCCGTGATCATGTTCTTGACGTAGTCTGCGTGGCCCGGGCAGTCGACGTGCGCGTAGTGGCGCTGCGCCGTCTCATACTCGACGTGCGCGGTCGAGATGGTGATGCCGCGCTCGCGCTCCTCGGGCGCCTTGTCGATGTTGGCGTAGTCGACGAACGTGGCGCCGCCCGTCTCGGCGAGCACCTTGGTGATCGCGGCGGTCAGCGACGTCTTGCCGTGGTCGACGTGGCCGATGGTGCCGATGTTGACGTGCGGCTTGGTCCGCTCGAATTTAGCCTTCGCCATTGTTCTTCCTTTACAGCGCGCCGCCAAGACGGCGGGCCGCGTGGTCGCGATTGGATGATGAAACGGGGGTCGCCCGCGAACACGAAGGGAGCCGGACGTCGCCGCCCAGCCCCTCGCGAGGCCGCGCACATAGCGAGGCGAAGCGGGGCACGCAAGGCACTTGCGAGCCGGTCGCGAAGCAATGCGGAGGCTCGGCCGGCCTTAGCGCCGGTCGCGCATCAACGGAGGTGAGGCGTCATGCATAGTCGCTGTCGCCGCGGATGGGGAGCGGCGCGAGCGAGCGGTCCCGGCCGGCGCCTTTCACTCACCTTCCCCGCACCGTCACCAACAGCTCGCGTGAGACCGCTCCGCCGAACGGGTCGCCCGTCATCAGCCGCACGGTCGCCTCCCCAGGCATGAACGCGGACAGGGTCACGACGTCGGGCGCGCCCTCGGGTGCGAGGACGCGTCCGTCCGCCAAGGGAGTGGCGCTGCGGTGCACGCCCAGCAACTCGACCGCGGAGCCCGACGTCAACTTCGCACCCGCGCCCGGCAGCAGCACCAAGTCGCCAAGCTCCAGCTCGAGCCTGTTCCCGACCGGACCCTCGCGAAGATCGATCAGCCGGGACATGAGGTCAGGCTTGCGCCAGCGCGAGCGCGTCTTCCAGGCTCACATCCTCCGACTCGTCCCAGGTCGTCGTTTCGTCGAAAAAAGGCCAGAAACCTGTCGGGTAGATCCGGCGCGCGAACGCGCGGTCGATAGCGCTGATGTCGGGCCCGCCGCGGATGGGCTGTCCGTTCTTCGTGATCCGGCCGGGCAGGTGGTAGCACATCACCGAGTCCTGGTCGGTGACGGCCGAGGCCATGATCGATCTCTCCTCCAACGGCGTCAGCACGTTCGATCGGGTCTGCGCTTCGCTCCAGCCATATGTGTCGCGGAAGTAGGCGATCGTCTTGGCGACATCGAGGCGGTCGATGAGAGCGCGGCGCAGATGCTCGTGCGGGAAGCCCAGCGTGTGCCCCGTCTCGTGGCGAACGACCCTCCGGAACTCGGCCTCGGAAATGCTCATCGTGAACCCTTGTAGATTCATCGTCGGGCGATTTTGCGGGATCAGCAGGACATCGGTGCCCAGATAGGACCAATAGCCCTGACCGGCGCGCGAGATGCGGACCTGACCGACGCCGTTGGTCAGTGCGAACCTGACGCCGATGTTCCAGGCGTTCATGTGGCCAAGGATGCGCTGCTTGAGATCGTTGGCGGTGGTCTCGGTGAAGCTAACGGTCAACGTTCGCCGTCGGCGGCCCCAATATTTCGAGACCAGCACCGCCAGCTCGGATATCATCGGCCCGCCCTCCGGAATCGCGTTCTGGGTGTAAGGCGCATTCACCGGATTGATGCGAGCGGCGAGCTGCGCCGCTTCGTCCAGCAGCCGAGTCGGTAACGTAGGCACGAAACAGCCCGCATCCTCGGCGGGGGCGGTCGTCATCTCGATGTCGTCGGGCTCGTCGGTTTCCGGCTCGACGTCCGGCATAGTGACATGCCCGTTGCCGTCGGATTTCTGCTTTGATCGCGTGTGACTATGAGTGCGCATCGAAACCTCCCTAAATTGGAAAGAATCATCGCGACCCGACAAGTCGTATACCACCGTCGCACTCTTCACGCTATCGGTAAGTCGGCCTGATGCTCTCGCCCGGATGCTTGATACGTTCCCGATCAGCGCATGCGTCGTCGGACAGCGGGTGGCCGGCGTTCGACACCTTCCGGCCGCCGGACGTCGCGCCGGCCCCCTGCCCTCCCGATCCCTCAGAACTGCGCCGTGAACCGCCCGTACAGGAACCGTCCGTTGAAGCCGAACGGCGAGAAGGTGCTGTACGGCTGGTAATAGGCGTCGATCGGGTAGCTGCCGCCGACGGAGGTCGGGCGCGGTCCCGTCGGGCGGTGCGTCGGGTAGACGTCGAACAGGTTGTTCGCGCCCAGCGCGAAGGTCGCGTGCTCCTTGAACGTGAAGCGCACCTCCAGGTCGGTGATCCACTTGGGCGCGAGGCGGAGGTCGTCGGGCCCGAGCTCGGTCAGGCTGGTCGGCGCCCCGATCGGCACCGCTGCGCCCGGCGAGATGACCTCGCCGTAGCGCGTCGTGCGCGCGGTGATCCCGAACGCGCCGACCGAGCCGTCGGCGGACAGCACCAGCTTGTCCTCCGGCTGGCCGTCGGTGAAGCGGATGCCCTCCACGCGCCCGAACAGGACCAGGCCGGGGATCTGCGCCAGCGGCCCCAGCGCGTTCAGGCGGCGGTCGATCTTGTTCTCGTTGTAATTGTAGGCGGCGGTCAGCGACCAGTTGCCTAAGCCCCCCAGCCCGAAGCGGTACACGGCCACCGCGTCCAGGCCGCGCGTGGTCGTGTCGAGCCCGTTGATGAAGAAGCGCGCCGCGCCGACCGAGCTGAACCCGCCCGCGAGCAGCACCTGCTGCACCGCCGCGTTGACCGCCGCGGTGCCGCTGCCCACCGCGCCGAGATTCTCGGTCAGGACGATGCGGTCGTCGATCTTGATCTGGTAGACGTCGACCATGACGTTCAGCCCGCGCAACGGGTTGAGCGTCGCGCCCGCCGCGCGCAGCACGGAGCGCACCATGTCGCCGCCCTGGTTCTTCTCCGCCACCACCCGGTCCGCGCGCCAGCGCGCCGCCGCCCTGGCCACCGCGCCCGCCCAGCCCTCCGGCGACGCGCCGGCCACGCTCTCGTCCGCCAGCACCGCGTATGCGTCGTCGCCCAGCATCGCCGCCGCCACGATCCCGCACGTGCCCCCGGCCCCCGCCGGCGGGTCCACCCCCACCACCACGCGCTGCGCCCCCGCCGCCAGCCGCTCCGCGTCCTCATCCCGCGCCCGGCACCCCTCGATCAGCTGGAGCGGCCAGAGGCTCCCCTCCACGTCCAGCAGCACCGCGCCGTCCAGCTCCTCCGCACCCCGCCGCGTGCCCGCATAGCGCCGCTCCACCGCGCGCAGATACGTGTCCGGCAGGAACGGGTTGAGCTTCCCGCCCCCGCCCGTCCTGACGCAGTCGGGCTCGCCGATCAGCGCCGCGACGATGCTGCCCGCGCGGGGCGTCGTGGTCACCACCGCGCAAGGGTTCGCCCCCCGCCTCAGGCCCAGCTGCAGATTGTCCCAGGCCTCGGCCGCCTGCGGCCATTTCGCCACCTCGTCGCACCAGGCGAAGTCGTGCTCCGGCCCCCGGAGCATCGCCGCGCACGCGCCCGAAAAGAGCGTCGCCCGCGCCCCGCTCGCGAACACGAGCTCGCGCTTCGACGCCGCCCAGTCCCTCACCTCCCCGCGCCTGGCCGACACGATGATCCCGCTCGGCCCCTCCACCATCACGCGCCGCGCCTCCTCCACGCTCGCCGCCACCAGCGCGATGCGCGTGTCCCCGCCCCCTTCCCTGGCGCGCGCGAGCACCCATTCCGCCCCCGCGCGCGTCTTGCCGAAGCCGCGCCCGCCCACGATCGCCCAGGTCCGCCAGTCGCCCGGCGGCGGCGCCTGCCCCCGCGTCGCCCAGTGCGGAAACAGGTTCGCCTGCTCCACCTGCGCATCCGTCATGGCTCGGATGACCAGCGGCACCTCCGCCGGCTCGAGGTCAGCGAGCATCTCCACGAACGCGGCGCGCATCACTCGCTCGCGGGGAACAGGGAGCAGGGAGCAGGGAACAGGGTCCCGGCCGACATCGCCCGATCCCCCGCCCCTGCGTCCTGCCGCTCTCCCCCCTGCTCCCCGCTCCCTGTTCCCTGCTCCCTATCTCGCGCCGCCCGCACCGCCGCCACCTTCGCCAGGATCTCGCGCCGCGTCTCCTCCGGGTCGGCCGGCTTGATCCAGCGCCGCGCCCGCCCGCGCTCCTCGGCGGGCCGGTGCAGCCTGAGCAGCTGCATCGCGACCTTGGCGTCCATGCCCGTGACGTTCTCCGGCCCGACCACCGCATGCGCCTGCGCGTCCGGAGCGTCGAACCCGACCGGATGAGCCCGGCCCTGCGGACCCTCGAACCCAACCGAATGAGCCCGCTCATTCGGCCTCTCGAACAGCGCCCGCGCCGCGCCGATCAGCGCCATCTCCAGGTGTACGCGCCCCTCCGCGAGCGCCGCCTCCCAAGCCTCCCGGAACGCCGCGTCGGCGTGGTAGCACCGGTAAGCACCCGTCGGCGACACGCCCACGGCGGCGGCCGCCGCCTTGACGTTGCACGTGGCCCTGAGCGCATCGAGGAACCGCGCCCGCCGCTCGGCCGTGAAGCTGCACGGCTTCTCGCGCTCCAGCCTGAGCGTCCCCTTGCCCGAGCTCCCCACCATCGTCAGCCGCGCCGCCTCCCCCGGCCGAGCCGCCCCTACGTCGCGCGCCCGCGCCGCGGCGGCCGCCGCCAGCGCCCGCCGCCCGTTCCGCACCGCCGTCCGCCACCGCGCGTCGAAATCGGGATCGCTCTTGCGCTGCTTGTAAGCCCAGTAATGGCTGATCCCGCACTCCTTGAGCGCCAACCGCGCATTCGCCGTCCGCGCCAGCGCCGCCAGCAAGTCGGCGCACCGCCGGCCTGCGTCCACCTTGTTCGGCATGTTCCCCTCCCCGCGACCCGGCCGAGCCCCCGCGTGGTCGGGCCGGGTGTTCTGGTTATGTTCCACCGCACGGTTCGTTTGTCAAGAGGGATGTACCGTTCTGGTTAGCCGGAGCGAGGCGCGCAAGCGCAGCTTGCAAGCCGGTCGCCGCAGGCGACGCGAAGGCCGGCCGGGCTCGGCGCAGCCGAGCTTCGACGTCACGGGATTTACTCCCGTGACGGCCGCTGCCGCTTGGAGGGTAGGCGAGGGCCAGGCGCCCGATTCATGGCACGATGATGAGAATGGGCTGCCGATTACCTGCGCTCCTCCGTTACTCCTGGCTTGAGCTGGCGTCCCGCTTCCCCGCGCTACGGACTAGCCTGATACTAAGCGCGAAACCGCAACTTAGCTGACGCTAGTACCCTGACGTAATTGCGGACGCCCGCACGTCCCCTTCGCTTTTCCAGCTTGGGTTGTTCGTTCAGGTTCAGCGTCGCTCTGCGGCAGGAAAAGTGAGCGGCCAACAATTGCAACGGGTGGTTACTAGCGGTTGCATTTGGTTTGACATCACCGGCCTGCTGCCTTTCCTTCTTAGGGCATTAGGCTTCTAAGGTGACCTCGCGCGCTAAAGGTCCGCGAGCATTGAAGAACACGCGTGACTCGATGCGCATACCTTGTCGCAACGCATCCCAGCACTCCTCCGATACATGGTCGGCGTGTATGAAGACCTGCTGCATGAGCCCGGGGACGGCAACGAAGCCGTGGCTCCCGGACAATTTGGCGACCGTACCCGGGAAGCGGCCATCAGGTAAGGGTCCACCCACGGGCAGGCGCGGCCGCTCGAGCTCGCTCCAAGAGACCGAGCAGCGCGCCGCCGCTCGCATTGCCGCCTCGAACTCCTCTCTCTCGCGCCGCATAAAGTGGTGACGGATGGCATGGACGTGCATGATCACGTTCGCGTCTTCAGAGGTAAACGCTCTGCGCATCGGACCGAGCAGGGCGTCGCGGTGGTCGTCCGCCTCCCTGACCATCAGCTCGAACAGGAGCTGGTTGAGCAGCTTGCTCTGAGGCTTCTCGGTCAGGCACCGCCGAACGGCCGCCAGTGCAGCGGGTAAATCGCGATCGGCCACCGCCCGGGCGTAGGTCGCGGTCACGAACTCCAGATGCGGCTGCTGCGCCAGCGTCCGCTCGAGCAGCTTCACGCCCTTCTCGCGCTCGCCCATCAGCTTCCAGAGCCGAAAGGCTTCCCGGGTCAGGGACTCAAACTCCGGGGCACTGGACAGCCCTTGCTCCAGCGCCCGTTCGGCATCCTCGACCAGTCGGATCACACCCTGCTCGGCAGGCGCCTCAGAGCTTTTGGGCATTGCCTTGAGCGCGTCCTCTAAGTCGTCAATCGCCAGACCCGCCTTGGTCGCCAGGAAGTAGGGATCGTTGGCCGAACGGGGCTTGATCTCCGACAACACCGAGCGCGCCCTGTTGCGGACCGCGCGCCGGGCCAACGGGTCCTTTACCTGCTGAGCTTTGCGCGCGAGCAGCGTAGCTTGGGTATGCTTGAGCGACGTGTCGCGCGGCTGCAGCCCGATCGCTTTCTCGAGCCGCTCGGCGGCGTAGTCGAGGTCGCCGCCGTGCGAGTTCATCTCGAGGATCGCCTGCTGCTGGAGAATGAATGCGTCACCGTCGGTCACCCGCTCGGCCACCTTCAGGATACGCCGGCGCTCCGCGAGGTTGCCGCTGAGATCCTTCAGGTTCCGCGCGGCGAGCATCTTGCGCATCGCTGCGTTGTCGGAGGCGTAGCTGGGGTTCATGCCCTCAAGGATGCGGATGTACTGCTCCGACTGCTTGGTCTGCGTGTCGAGCACGCGCCGGAACACGATTTCAGCGATGTGCGGGTGCCGCGCGCGGTAGGCGTAATCGCGCGAGCGGGGGTCCAGCTCGGCGAATACCACCCCCGCGAGCGGTCCGAGGAAGCGCTTCTCGAAATCTGTGAAGCGGACGCCCATCACCCGCTGGATGAGTCCCGCACGGACGGGCACGCTGAAGCGGTTGAGGGTACACACTAAAAGATAGAGCTCCTGCGCCTCGGAGAGCACGATTCGGTGGTACTCGTCGACGATCAGCTCCTCGAGCGGCTTGCCGTGCGTCGCCTCATAAAGCGCGACCAGGAGCTGGCGGTCTGCGAGCTTCTCGAAGGTGGCAATGCGCTCGTCGGGGCCGAGCGGCTCCAGGAGGCCCAAGGCGCGGTGCAGCTCCAGCTTGACAAGGATGTCGCGGATCTCGCGGTGGTTTAGGTTCCGCAGCTCGAAGTCGGCGCGAATCATGCTCGCCACCGGCTCCAAGCCCGATCCGAAAGACGCATGGGTGTCGAACAGCATGAACGTGGCCGGAACGCCTGCAGCGGCGAGCCGAGACGCGACCTCCTCGACCGAACGCAGTTGGTCGGCTGCCTGGTCGACCACTAGCGTGACAGGCAGGCCCGTTAGTCCGTGCAGGTCGAGCAGCGGGTCCGCCCGGAGGTGCACTCCCGGGCGGCCGAACAGGACGAGGCGGTCGTGCTTTACCGCGAGGTCGTAGGCAATTCGCCGGGCGAACACGGACTTGCCGGCGCCCGCTACCCCGCGCACGCAGATGATGTTGGGCTCGCCCGGCACGTCCGGCAGGTCTAGCAGGCGCAGCATTACCGTGGCGTAGATCTGCCGTTCGATGTCGTAGCCGCGCTCGATCGGGTCCCAAGATCCCGATTCGCCCTTGAAGAAGAGCTCCGCGGGCAGCGGCGTGCCGGGCAAACCAGCGTGGACGTGCTCGACGTTGTCCGTCAGGAACGCGCGGATCGAGTCGGGACAGGGCACGGTCCGGCGAAAATGACGCTCGACCGAGTGGGTGGCCGGCGCCACGGCCCCTTGAAGGCGTCGCGCGAGCGGGTCCACAGCCCCATCCAGCGCCGCCATAAAATCTTGGAACGTAGCCTTGATCGGCGTCATCCGCCGCTTGCCGAGGAGTGCTGCGTCGTATTCGTTGATGTCGGGACTGACGAAGAAATAGGTCGGGCGCGTGCCGCCGTCCGCGTCTACCGCCTGCAGGATTTCCCGGATGTGATGGTCGGCTAGCCGAGTGCCGACAAACACAAGCGGGAGCTCGCGCGCTAGATCCTCCAAGCGGCCGAACAGCCGTTTCCGATTGCTTCGAAAGTTGAGGTAGGACTCCTGCGTCAGGATAAGCGGGGTGTCCCGGTCATGAAGGTAATCGATCGTACCGTGTAGCTTGTAGTAGGGGAGCGGATCGACCACCGAGGACAGCTCGCGCTCGATCCCGGTATCGCGATGAATGGGCCGGAGAGACTGAAGCGGTGCCGTCACCTCGAAGCCCGCCTCGACCAGCATGTCGTAGTTCGTTCCGAATATCGCTTTCCAGCGGAACGCGGGTATCAGCTTGTGGGCCGAGGTTGGCTGAAAGCCTCGAACCGCGCCCGCCACAAAGTGGTCGAGTTCAGCACGCCCCGCACTGTTCTCTGCCAGACTCGCCACCTCGTCTAGCGAGCGGTCACGGCACGTCCCGTTGAGAAAGCGGTCGCAGATCAGGTCGCGTAGCGCATTCCCCATCGGCATCCTCCTTCCGTCCGCATGCTCAGCGCCGTGGGAGGCGCCCGCCCCGAGGAAGAGGACCGCCTCGCCCCGCTTCATCGCTTCTACCAGCGGGCCGGGAATAGTCGGCAGGACGGTCGCCGCAGCTAGATCTGAAATGGTGGGCGCGGTGCTCATAGCGCCTCCTACCGCGTGCTCGCGCCAGCGCCAATTGCTCGCCTGGGCGCGCTCGCGATCTTGCACTCTCAAAACCCACCCTCCCCTTAGTGGGCGAGCAATCAATCCGCATGTCCGTCGAGGTCGTGACGGCTCGACCCGCGCACCAGGCGCTTCCATCCTGAAGCGGACTCAAGCGAAACTCTCCGCTCCGGAATCTGAACGAACGGCCGCTTACCGCCGTCCTTTATTCGAGAGCGGACAGGTCGAACTCCACTAAATGCTCGACCTTCTAGGGCCGCTACTAGGATGGTGATGAGCTCGCCCCGGCGAAGCCGGGGCCCTCACCCGTCCTTGCCCGTTGCGAGCGTCGCAGAACGATTGTTCCGCGCGCCCTCTCCGCCTCCGCGCGAACAAAAAGAAAAGGCCCCGGCTTTCGCCGGGGCCTCGTGACGTCGACCGGGCCGGTGTCGCGGCTTGCGCCGCTCCCCCGCCCGCCGGCCGGCCTCGCGCGTCTCGGGGCTAAGCCGCCGGCTTAGCCCCGTGCGCGGCGGTTCAGGCCAGTTTGGCCTTCACCTCGTCGGCGACGTTCTGCGGCACCTCGTCATAGTGCGAGAACTGCATCGTGTACTGCGCGCGCCCTTGAGTGAACGAGCGCAGCTGGTTCACGTAGCCGAACATGTTCGCCAGCGGCACCATGGCCTCGACCACCTGCGCGTTGCCGCGGCTGTCGGTGCCCTGGATCTGGCCGCGGCGGCTGTTCAGGTCGCCGATCACGTCGCCCATGAAGTCCTCCGGCGTCACCACCTCGACCTTCATGATCGGCTCCAGGAGCTTGATGCCGGCCTTGGCCGCCACCTCGCGCATGGCGCCGCGGGCGCAGATCTCGAACGCCAAGGCCGACGAGTCCACGTCGTGGTACGCGCCGTCCGTCAGGTGCACCTCGAAGTCGATGATCGGGAAGCCGATCAGGTGGCCCGTCTCCGCCGTCTCGCGAAAGCCCTTCTCGACCGACGGGATGTACTCGCGCGGGATGTTGCCGCCCTTGATCTCGTCCATGAACTGGAAGCCCGAGCCGCGCTCGCCCGGCACCACCGTCACCTTGACGCGGCCGAACTGGCCGGAGCCGCCCGACTGCTTCTTGTGCGTGTAGTCCACGTCGACCTTGCGCGCGAGATACTCGCGATACGCCACCTGCGGCGCGCCCACGTTCGCCTCGACCTTGAACTCGCGCTTCATGCGGTCGACCAGGATCTCGAGGTGGAGCTCGCCCATCCCCTTGATGATCGTCTGGCCCGACTCATGGTCGGTCGACACGCGGAACGAGGGGTCCTCGGCCGCGAGGCGGTTGAGCGCCAGGCCCATCTTTTCCTGGTCGGCCTTGGTCTTGGGCTCGACCGACAGCTCGATGACGGGGTCGGGGAACTCCATGCGCTCTAGGATAATCGGCGCGTTCTTGGCGCACAGCGTGTCGCCCGTGGTCGTCTCCTTCAGGCCCGCGAGCGCCACGATGTCGCCCGCGTACGCCTCGTCGATGTCCTCGCGGCTGTTCGCGTGCATGAGGAGCATGCGGCCGATCTTCTCGTCCTTGCCCTTCACCGAATTGAGGTACGCGCCCTTGGCGAGCTTGCCCGAATAGATGCGCGCGAAGGTGAGCGAGCCCACGAACGGGTCGTTCATGATCTTGAACGCCAGCGCCGAGAAGGGCGCGGTGTCGTCGGCCGGACGCGTGTCCTCCGTCTCGCCGTCGAGCTTGACGCCCTGCACGGCCGGGATGTCGAGCGGGCTCGGCAGATAGTCGACCACCGCGTCGAGCAGCGGCTGGACGCCCTTGTTCTTGAACGCGGAGCCGCAGAGCACGGGCACGAACGAGAAGTTGAGCGTGCCCTTGCGGATCAGGCGCTTCAAGGTCGCGACGTCGGGCTCGTTGCCCTCCAGATACTGCTCCATGACGTCGTCGTCCTGCTCGACGGCCATCTCGATGAGCTCGCTCCGCGCGGTCGCGGCGGCGTCGGCCATGTCGGCCGGGATGTCCTGATACTCGAACTTCGCGCCGAGCGACTCCTCCAGCCACACGATCGCGCGGTTCTCGACCAGGTCGACCAGGCCCTTGAACGAGCTCTCGATCCCGATCGGCAGATACAGCACCGCCGGACGCGCGCCGAGCCGGTCCTTGATCGTGCCGACGCACATGTCGAAGTTGGCCCCCGTCCGGTCCAACTTATTCACAAAACACATCCGCGGCACGCGATACTTCTCAGCCTGCCGCCAAACCGTCTCCGACTGCGGCTCGACGCCGGCGACACCATCGAAGCACGCGACCGCGCCGTCGAGCACGCGAAGCGAGCGCTCCACCTCGATGGTGAAGTCCACGTGGCCGGGCGTGTCGATGATGTTGATGCGGTGCTCGGGACCCTGACCCTCCTCCGCCTTCCAGAAGCAGGTCGTCGCGGCCGACGTGATCGTGATCCCGCGCTCCTGCTCCTGCTCCATCCAATCCATCGTCGCGGTGCCCTCATGAACCTCGCCGATCTTATAGGACTTGCCGGTGTAGTAGAGGATGCGCTCGGTCGTCGTGGTCTTGCCGGCGTCGATGTGCGCCATGATGCCGATGTTGCGGTAACGCTCGAGCGGATGGCTGCGGGCCATGATCAATGCTTCCTTGAAGATATGGGGAGCCGGTCAGCCCGGCTCCCCACTATGTAAGTGGTCTGTTTACCAGCGCCAATCCGTCGGCCTGGCCCGACGGATCAGCTTACCAACGATAGTGCGAGAAGGCGCGGTTCGCTTCCGCCATGCGGTGCGTGTCCTCGCGCTTCTTCACCGCGTTGCCGCGGTTGTTGCTGGCGTCCAGCAGCTCGCCCGACAGGCGCGCTGACATGGTGTTCTCCGACCGGTTGCGCGCGGCGGAGATCAGCCAGCGGATAGCAAGCGCCTGGGCGCGCTCGGGGCGCACCTCAACGGGGACCTGATAGGTCGCGCCGCCGACGCGGCGCGAGCGCACCTCGATGCCAGGTTTCACGTTGTTGAGCGCGTCGTGGAACACGCCCAACGGATCCTTCTTCGCGCGCTGCTCCACCGTCTGGAGCGCGCCATAAACAATGAGCTCAGCAACGGACTTCTTTCCGTCCAGCATGACCGAGTTCATGAATTTCGACAGCACCACGTCCCCATACTGGGGATCGGGCAGCACTTCCCGCTTCTCGGGACGACGACGACGAGCCATTCTCTGCTACTCCTTACTTCGGACGCTTGGCGCCGTACTTCGAACGGCTCTGCTTGCGGTCCTTCACGCCCTGCGTGTCGAGCACGCCGCGCAGCACATGGTAGCGCACGCCCGGCAGGTCGCGCACGCGCCCCCCGCGGATCAGCACCACCGAGTGCTCCTGCAGATTATGCCCCTCGCCGGGGATATAGGAGATGACCTCCCGGCTATTGGTCAGGCGGACCTTGGCCACCTTGCGTAGCGCCGAGTTCGGCTTCTTGGGCGTCGTCGTATAAACGCGGGTGCAGACGCCGCGCTTTTGCGGGTTCTGCTCCATCGCAGGGACCTTCGACTTGGCCTTCTGCGGTTCGCGGCCCTTGCGGACCAGCTGGTTGATCGTCGGCATTGAAGCCTTCACCTTATCTAGAGGTTACTTTGCTGGAGCCATGAAGCACCGGGAATACAAAAAGGGGCCTCAGGCGGCCGTGGCCGGGCGCCCTGCCCTCTTGTCGCATCCAGCAATGTTCAAGCTTGCCCGGCTGAACGAGTCCCGCCGAACGGGCGCGCCTATACATGGATGCCTCGCGTCGGTCAACGCGGGGCGGGCGAGCGGCCTTCGCGCCACAGTGCGGCGAAAAAGCGTCGGCGCGGCAACGAGTCACTAGTTATTAACGGAACTCGTTATTAGGAACGGACGTTGGCGGCGTTCGCAAAAACGTTCGCGACAAACTGAAGGGGATCGTATCATGCGCTTCAAACATCTGCTCGCCGCGGCCGCCGCCGCGTCGATGGCCGCGGCGCCCGTCGCTGCCGCCAACCCCGCCGCTCCACTCTCCGTCGCGAAGTCGGTCCGCGCTAACTCGGCCATGCAGGCTGACAGCGAACTGTCCGGGTTCGGTGGCGGGTTCGGTGGTGTTCTGGCCGCCCTCATCGTCGTGGGCGTGATTGCCATTGTCGCGATCGACGCGTCGGAGGACGACTTCGAGGGTCCGGATAGCCCGTAATCCCGCGAGTTGACACCAGCCAGAAAAGCGCCGGCCGCACCGTTTCTCGGTGCGCCGGCGTTCTTGCTTCGACTTGACCCTTGAACAAGGGAGGGGGTAGGGCGGGGGTGTAGGAGTGTAGCTCAGTTGGTAGAGCATCGGTCTCCAAAACCGAGGGCCGGGGGTTCGAGTCCCTCCACTCCTGCCATCCTTTCCGCACCCGATTCGCGAATCGCTCGACGCCCGACGCGCTTGTTTCCCGCGTGCATCTGCAGCTCCGCGGCGGGTTGACGGGGTCGCGTCCGTTCCCCTAGCGGGGCGCGCATGTACGGTCCCGAGGGTGAGATGGTCGCCTACGCCCTGCTCGGCCTGATCGCGCTGGGCGGGTCGGTCGCGGCGGTGGTGGGCGCGCGGCGGCGGCACCGCCGCAAGCTCCGCCGACGCGGCATCAAGCGCCACGGGCACTGAGCTCCGGCTCCTCCGTAAGCACGGAAATCGACCAAACGCCGACCCGCCGCCGGCACGGACGCCCGGCGAGCACCCGGGCGCCCGCGGACGGCGACCCGCCACGGGCACCGGCGTCGAGCATGCGCCGACGTTCGGAAAGCACCGGAGTTCAGCGAGTCCCGGCGTTCCCGCGACCACCGGCGCCCGCGTAGAGCTCTGCCTGCGGCCCGCGCGGCGCTCCCCTCCCTCACCCTTGCGCCTCTGCGCCGCCGGCGTTACATGGCGGCCGATCCGACAGCGTCGCGGGAAGCCCCGCCGTTTCCTCATCGGGAGGAGCGGCCGGGAGGGCCCATGGGCGGTCGGCGCACCCGCTCCCCCACCCGCGCCTGCGCGCGAAGCCTAGAGGCCAGCTATTCCCGTGGCGAAGACCAGCCCCACCGAGTTCTTCCGCCAAGTGCGCGCCGAGACCGCCAAGGTGGTGTGGCCGACGCGCCGCGAGACGATGATGACGGGCGTCATGGTGACCATCATGACCACGATCCTGGCGATTTTCTTCCTAGGGGTGGACAGCTTCTTCAACGCGGTGGTGACGCAGCTCCTGAAGCTGGCGCAGTAAACGAACAGGGACGATAGACACATGGCGCGCTGGTACATCATCCACGCCTATTCGGGCTTCGAGGGCAAAGTCCGCGACTCCATCATGGCGGAGGCGACCAGGCTGGGCCTCGACCGGCTGGTGGAGCAGATCGAGGTGCCCACCGAGACGGTGACGGAGGCCAGGCGCGGCAAGAAGGTCAACGTCGAGCGCAAGTTCATGCCCGGCTACGTGCTCGCCAAGCTCGACATGAACGACCAGGTCTACCACCTGGTCAAGAACACGCCCAAGGTGACGGGATTCCTGGGACCGGGCGGCAAGCCGCAGGCGATCAGCGATACGGAAGCCGCGCGCATGCTCAACTCCAAGGAGGAGGCCGCGGCGGCGCCCAAGCAGAAGGTGCGCGTCGATTACGAGATCGGCGACGCGGTCAAGGTGCTCGAAGGCCCGTTCGCGAGCTTCAACGGCGTGGTCGAGGAGCTCGACTTCGACAAGTCGAAGGTGAAGGTGTCGGTGTCGATCTTCGGGCGCGCGACGCCGGTGGAACTGGATTTCGACCAAGTGGAGCGAAGCAAGTAAGCGCCAGCGCTTACTTGCTGGCCGTACGCGCCTAGCGAAGCTAGAAGCGAGACGGCGCCCACCGGCCGGCGGGTCGGCGCAGCCGAACCCGTCCGACGTCACGGCCCCGGCAAAAGCCGGGGCTTTTCTTTTGCTTTCTTGTCACCGCCGCCGCTCAAAGCACAGCCGCCGCACGGCGCGGCTTAGCCGCGCCGCCCCCTCCCCACCCCGCAACCCTCACCCTTGATCTTCGTTCTCCTTTCGTTCTAGCCTGCGGAACGAGGAGACACGCCCATGACCATCACCCCCGACCTGATCGCCGACGCGCTGGACGGCGCGCCCACCTGGGCGAAGGTAGCGCTCACCGTGCCGTCGCCGCGCCTGCGGGAGGACGCCCGGCGCGAGGTGGCGCGGCACATCCACACGGCGCTGCACGGAGCGCTGGAAGCCGAGCGCGACCAGTTGCGGCTGCCGTTCGAGCACGATTCGATCGAGCGGCTGGTGGCGCTGGGCGGGACGGACCCGGAGGCCAGCGTGGGGCCGCGCCGCAGGCCCGAATGAGATGGGGCCGGTCATCGTCGACAGCTCGGTCTGGGCCAAGCACCTGCGCCGCCCCTCTCTCATGCTGAGGAACCTGCTCCGCGATCGGCGGGTGCTCACCCACCCGCTCGTCACCGCGGAGCTGATGCTGGGTCGCCTGGACGACCGATGGGAGCTGCTGGACGCCATGCGCGCCCTGCCCCGAGCCCCGGTCGCGGAGCCCGACGCGGTGCTGGCGCTGATTGAGACCGAGTTCCTATACGAGCGGAAGATCGGTTACGTGGACGCCAACCTGCTCGCCTCCGCGCGGCTCCGGCCGGGCGTGATGCTGTGGAGCGAGGACGTGGAGCTGATCAAGCTAGCAGAGTATTTCGGGGTCGCGGCGGAGTAAGCCGTGCAGGGCGGGCAAACCGTCCGTGTCACCTTAACTGGGGTAAACTCGTTCTATAGCGCTTTATTCGACCATGTGACTACGAGGGCGTTACTGGTGGATTGCAGCACGGCTGCTTCCGGGCAGATCGCAAGCAATCACAGACGTTTGTTGAGCTGAGTCTCACCGGCGCTGGTATTCATCCTCATCGGTCTGGCTCAGCAGCCGCGGTGGGCGAGCTTCGTTTCAACGCTGACGGCAAGAACTTGTCTATCTCGCCTGGATTGAAGGTATAATCTTCCTGCTGCTGAAGGCCTTTCTGCGCCTTCCCGTAAGCCTTCGGTGTAGTTCCTGGCGCTGACTTATAGATGGCGGCGAGTGCCGCTTGGAGATTGTCGCGACGCTCGCGGGCTAAATCCTCGCTAATCGCACCGCCCGCAAAATCAGTGAGCAGCGAAAGATATGACTCGCGGATTGCCCAAAGATCGGCAGCCGTGTCGCGGTGCTTCTGCGCCGCCGCGCCGGGGTCGAACCCCTTCATGTAACCCGAGACGAAAAGTGTGATCAGAGAAACCAACGCGGTAATCAATTTCAGCCTGAAGTCATCCGTGAAAAGGATAGCCAGGGTTCCAGAGGTAGTGAAAGCCGCGAGAGCTATCTGAGCGATCTTGAAACGACGCAGCGTCGCAGCGCACAAGTCGCCCTGCTTCTCATGGGTTTTGTGCGAATATACCACGCGCCCAAAACACTCGCGGATTTGCCCCTCAAGTGCATCAAGGGCGGCCATCTCAGGGGTAAGTTGGGCCAAAGATTTCCCTCCACTTATTCCGGGCAGTCGCAGGCCGTTCATTGGCCTCGTGGTCGATAGCGCTCAGCGCGGCCTGGTACGCGGTCGCCGCAGCGGTTTGGAAGTTGCCCTTCTTGTAAACGTATGATCCGCTACCCGGCGCGCGCCAGTAGGTCTGGGTCGAAGGTATCTGCGAGAGATAAAGCATGAAGTCGCGAACTAGGTAATCATGGTAGAGGTACGACTTGTCCCGGTGGGCCCAGTCGCTGATCCACTGGTACGCGAGCGTGTCGATAAGCATCCCGCTCATGGGCACTGAATGGCGATCGCGCCAGATACGAGCCATTCGACCAATCGCCTTCAAGTTTCCGTTGGCTGTCACGCTGTCGCGTGCAGAGAAAAAACTCATCTCTCCACGCGGGTCGCACACCTTCCAACTACCGCCGTTATTGGTATCAGCGAACGTGAACGTGTTTTCTGTGTTCACGAATACAGGCAAAATCTCGAACCGTATTCCGTCTGTGAAGTTAATCGCAACGACCTGCCCGTCCGCTCCGACATACGAGTTCGCGTAGGTGCGGCCGATTGAATCACGGACGGCTTGGAGAAGCGCAGACTGACCGTTGCCAGCGTAACCATTGTATTTCTGATAAACAGAATTCGGCAGCGTGAACGCCACGTCTAGATCGCTCACGCCATTGGCAGCGGTGTCGCGTCCATAAGAGCCGACGTAGAGGCTGTGCGCCGTCTCTGATTCGGTGTTCCAGAAGTCTTTATTGAGCTGCCTGGTGATCCGCTTGTAGCGATAAGAAATGTTCGACACCGTCGCCGATGGGATCAGGTAGTTCGCTCTGAAAGCTCGGAAGTTGTCTGCCACGCTCATACGCGAAAGCTGGCACAATCAGGTCGAGGATGCCAGAACGAATATGGAACTTCTCGCTACGCGAGCCGCCTGCCTAATTCGGCGAAATTTGGCTCCTGATAGACGTCCACGTCGCCGGGCTGAGATAGCATAACCGAGAAGCGTACTCGGCTAACCGCCTCTTGGCTGGTCGCTTCATGGTCCGTGGCCACGGTGCCGGTCTCAGCGGAAGAGCGCACGACGGAGATCATGCCGGAAGAACGAGCTTCACTATCCTCCTGCGTGGAAGCGGATCGCTCCACCACAGTGAGCGCCACGTCGAACTCCACAGGTCTCGCACCCGTAAGCTGGCGGCTCGATGCGGACGATACGCTAGCGGGGTTCACCGCCGCATTGGTGCGCAGATTGGCAATGTTTCGCTGAGCTTCACTTATGCCCGACACGATCTGCGTCAGCGTTTCCGACACGAATGTCTTGAGGTCCATCTCAGCCGCCGAACATCTGGCCAAGCGCGGGCAGGAACGGCGCGATGACGCTCATGTGGTTGGCAGCCGAGGAGATGAACCGCTGGTAAGCAGCACTCAAAGCGGACTTGTCCCCCGCACTTTCCATGTCCGCCAAAGCGCTGAGAAGCGCAGCCCGCTCTGCGTTATCCTCAACTTGTGCAGTAATAGCCTGGCGTACTTTCGAGATGACACTCTGGTCAATGTTTATGTTAGTAGATTGATCGGTCGATCCGATGTTGACGCGCGAGTTCGGCCCCGTGACGCTTATTGTGTAGTTTCCTCCCGTGCCGTGGGGAAACATTCCCTTTTTGCGAACCTTCACTTGGAAGTGGCCTGGGATGCCAAACGTCTCCTGCATGAACACAGGATCAATCACGTCGAATGTCTCGTCCGTTCCATTCGGCAGCGTCCTACGCATCTCGTCACCCGGTTGAATGATCACGTTCTGATCAGGAACGATGATTTCCTTGCCAGTGGCAATGGCCTCCGTGGTTCCGCGCAACACGCCTTCGGACGTTACGATGTTAAACTTGGATTTTGGGAAGCCGTCGAACATCCTGCGCCTCATCTCGCCACCGCCAGCTGCGTAGTTTAGGCCGAACGAGCAAAGAGACCAACAGCGGTTTTCAGGCTTTCCGTTTGGAAGAGCAGACCGGGGATTGACGGCGAAGCACGCTACAAACCCGAACTTTTCTGTGTAATTTGGCGGATACCCGCTCTGCTTCATGACTGTGGCACGTCGTCCTCTCTGCTCGTCTGTTGACTGCTGCGCGCGAGTCGCTCCCGCGGCCTACCTGAGCAGAAAACGAGAAGCTGAACCTGTGTCCGCTTTCGGGGAGCGCTCCAACTCCTCTGAGCGGCTGCAAATGGGTCAAGATTATCACTGACCCTCCTCCCAATCCCGTATCCGCCACCCGCCGAACAGCGCCCGCCCCGGATCGTGCGCCGGCTTGTCAGGGTCCGCCTTTGACCACCCGCCCACCTGCGACAAATCGGGCATCACCACCCACCGGTGATACGGCGACCCTTCCCCATGCACCTGGCGCATCGCCTCCGCGCGGCGGAAGTCCTCGCGCGCGGCGTCGGCGCGCGCTTCGCGGATGGCATGGACGCGCTCCCAATAGACCTCGTCGGGCTCGCCGCGGCGGCGCTTGACCGCGGCGGGCTCGTGGGCGAGCCGCACCTCCTTCTGGTGGAGGTAGAGGAGCTGGAGCGCCTGGGCCGCCGTCATGGGCGGGAGCTCCGGCGGGTGATTGTGCGACCACGCGTCGTCCCGATAGGAGTCGGGGTCCGCGGCGGCGACGGCGGCCATCTCGACGCGGGCATAGCCCTGTTCAAGCGCCGCGCGCCACTCGCGGGCGAAGGCGCGGGAGCGGCGCTTGCGCGCGTAGAAGGTGGCGTGGCTGAGGCCGGCGGCGGCGCTGGCGAGGCGGACGTTGGCGGACGCGGACAGCGCCAGCAGGAAGCGCTGCTCGTGATCGCGGGTGAGCTTGGCGTTCGCGGCCGGGCGGCGGAGCTGGACCTTGCCCTGCCCGCCGACGCGCACGGGCGTGGGGCGGAGCGCGCTTGGGCTCGCGGCGGCGGCCATGCGCAGGCCCTTGAGGCCGGCCTGCGCCAGCACGAGCGCGGCATCCCACTCGGCGGCGAAGGCGGGGTCGGCGGCGCGGCGCTTGGTGAAGCGGGTGCGCGACAGGCCGACGGCCCTGGCGGCCTCGCGCGCGTTGCCGGTCTCGCGCAGGGCTCGGAGGAAGGACTGGTTCTCGAGCGCTTGCGTGCGGGGGCAGGTTCGGCGCGGCATCGCCAGGGTGGAGCAAGGGATCTCCAACATTGCAAGCGGGGCCGGCCGCAGCTATGTGCGCGCGCTCCCTAGCCTCGCTACGGAAACCATGCGGGAGGACGCTTCGCGTCCGTCTGGACCGCTAAACTTGGAACAGAGTGACCTATGGCAAAGAAGATCACGGGCTATATCAACCTGCAGGTGCCCGCCGGCGACGCCAAGCCCGCGCCGCCGATCGGGCCCGCGCTGGGTCAGCGCGGCGTCAACATCATGGAGTTCTGCAAGGCGTTCAACGCGCAGACGGCCGACATGGAGAAGGGCACGCCGCTGCCCACCAAGATCACCGTCTACGCCGACCGCTCCTTCTCCTTCGAGACCAAGACGCCGCCGGCGACCTATCTCATCAAGAAGGCGCTGAACCTGAAGTCGGGCTCCAAGGAGCCGGGCAAGACGAGCGCGGGCCGCATCACGCGGGCGCAGCTCAGCCAGATCGCCGAGGTCAAGATGAAGGACCTCAACGCCAACGACATCGAGGCGGCGACGAAGATCATCGAAGGCTCCGCGCGCGCGATGGGCCTCCAAGTGATGGAGGGCTAAGCACATGGCCAAGCTGACCAAGAAGCAGAAGACGTGGAACGTGTCGCCGGAGCAGCTGCACGGCGTCGACGAGGCGATCGGCCTCGCCAAGCAGTTCGCCACCGCCAAGTTCGATGAGACGATCGAGGTCGCGATGAACCTGGGCGTCGACCCCCGGCACGCCGACCAGATGGTCCGCGGCGTCGTCAACCTGCCCAAGGGCACCGGCAAGACGGTGCGCGTGGGCGTGTTCGCGCGCGGTCCCAAGGCGGACGAGGCGCGCGAGGCGGGCGCCGACGTGGTGGGCGCGGAGGACCTGATGGAGCTGGTCCAGGGCGGCACGATCGATTTCGACCGCTGCATCGCGACGCCCGACATGATGGGCGTCGTCGGTCGCCTGGGTAAGGTGCTGGGTCCCAAGGGCCTGATGCCGAACCCCAAGCTCGGCACCGTCACCATGAACGTCGCCCAGGCTGTCAAAGACGCCAAGGGCGGCCAGGTGGAGTACCGCGTCGAGAAGGCGGGCATCATCCATTCCGGCATCGGCAAGGCGAGCTTCCCGGCGGAGGACCTGCGCGCCAACTTCGACGCGCTGGTCGACGCGGTGGTCCGCGCCAAGCCGTCTGGCGCGAAGGGCAAGTACGTCAAGAAGATCGCGGTGTCGTCCTCGATGGGCCCGGGCATCCGCATCGACGTGGGCCAGGTGCAGGGCGCGTAACGTGCCCAGCCCCAGGTTGTGAGACGGGAAGGGCCGGGAGCGATCCCGGCCCTTTTCGTTTCTGATCGGCAACTTCGTCGGCCAGGCGATCGTGGCCAATTACGGCCGCAGCGTGCTCAACGGCGGCTCGGGTGCGAGCGCCGACCGGTTGGACTTCACGGCCGCGCCGGCGGCCGACAACGCGGACGCGATCAGCGACTTCGGGGCGGGCGACCGGGTCGGGCTGGCGTCCGCCATCTTCGCGGTCGGCCCGAGCCTGGAGGCGGGCGAGTTCGTGGCGGGCACGGCCGCAGCCGACGCGGACGACCGCATCCTCTACGACGCGGGCACGGGGCGGTTGCTGTACGACGCCGACGGCGACGGGGCGGGCGCGGCCGTGCCGTTCGCGCTGGTCGCGCCGGGCACCGCGATCACCAGCGGGAGCTTCCAGGTGATCTGACCGGGGTCGGCGCGGCGTCCCCTTCCCAGGCGGCCCAGCCATACGCCGGCATGCCTAATCGAAAAGTAAACGCGTTCGCTCGGCTTCCCTTCAGTCCTGAAGCGTAAACGACTCGGCAGGCAACCAGGGGAACGAACATGAGCACCGTCTCCGGCACGTCCGGCTCCACCAGCGTCTGGCAGACTCTGGTCAACGCGTACAACGCCAAGAAGGCCGAGGAGGACAAGAAGAAGGAACCGACGCCGCCCGCGCCGCCGCCGTCGAACGAGCCCGCGCCGCAGCCGCAGCCGCAGCCCTCGGGCGGGCCGTCCGGCTCCGAGCCGCCGACGAGCCCGCCCGCCGAGCCGACGACCGGACCGACCGCGCCGTCGGAGCCGAGCCCGCTCCAGCAGCTCGTGACCGGCGTCGGGACCGCGACGGAGAGCGTGATCCGCAACCGCGCGGTCCAGCGCGCGGCCGCGTCGGTCGTGGGCGAGGTCCGCGACTATTTCGACCCGGTGTTCGCCGCGCGCGGCCAAGCCGCCGTCCGTGCCGGCTCGACCGCCGACGACGGCACGGCGACGCGCGTCCCCTCGGTCGAGGCGAAGACCGAGGAGGTCCGGGCCGAGGCGGCGACGGCCAAGCGCCCCACCGCTGCCGAGATCGTCGCGGGGAGCGCGTACGTGCAGGCGGCGATGTCCGCTGGGCAGCAGGGGCAGCTGAGCTTGCTCAAGGCGTAACCCGGGAGACGGCGCGGGGGGCGGCCCCGCGCCGTCGGACGGGTCGGCCTCGCCGCCCGCCGGCCGGGGACGCGGGAGCAAATCCCGCGTCGTCGGTCCTCGGGCTGGCCCGAGGCCGGCCAGCTTTCGGCGTGCGCCGTGCGCACCGGTCCGTAAGCAGCGCTCACGGGCCTCGCCTCAGGCGAAGTTGGCGCCCAGCGGGTCGCCTTCCTCCTCCACATGCTCCGTCTCAGGCGCGGGCGAGGGCGTCATGGGCGTCTCCGGCCGCTGCGGGCGGTCCTCGTCGGCGGGCGGGGTGGTCGGGTCGGGCATGGCGGTCTCCTTTCGCGGGCGACAACGCGCGGATGCGGAGGAGGTTTTGCGAATATCGGACGGGGCGAGGGCGGCCTCGCCCCTGACGTTAAGCCACCCCGCAAAGTATTACTTTGCGGGGACCCAGGCCGAACGGCTTGCGCGCAAGCCGCCGGCCGGGCTTGGGCGAGTCTTGCGTCAGCTGCGCTGGCGCAAGCCGCCCTGCGCCGCGCACCGCTCGAACTCGACCGGATCGTGTGCGCAGACCACCTGCACCTCGTCGCGGCGCTCGACCGACAGGCGGCGGACGCGGGCCTGGTTCTCCAATCGCTGCTCGCGGTGGACCTCCATCATCGTCTGGTAGGCGCGCAGGCCCGGCGTGCAGCGGCGGCGGTCGCTCCGGACCTCGCCGCGGTAGAAATAGGCGTCGCCGGCGTGGAGCAGCCAGTGGCCATCGTCGCGACGGACCGCGACGCCGGCATGGCCCCAGGTGTGGCCGGGCAGCGGCACCAGCAGGATCTCGGGCGGCAGGCCGTCCAGGTCGCGCACCGCGTCGAAGCCGAACCACCCCTCCCCGCCCGCCTTGGCCGCGTAAGTGCGCCAGTCGGTGACCTCGTTCCACTGGCGCGGGCGGTAGCGTTCGTTGGGGATGAAGCCGCGCTTGGGGCCGTTCGCCGCCGAATATTCGTCGGCCATGAGATGGACGGCGGCGCCTGGGAAGTCCTCGATGCCGCCGGCGTGGTCGAAGTCCAGATGCGTGATGACGATGTGGCGGACGTCGTCGCGTTTGAAGCCCAGGGCTTCGATCTGGCGGGCGGCGGTGTCCTCTTCGCGCAGGCGGATGTTGAGGAGGCCGCGG
Source organism: Sphingomonas lenta (assembly GCF_002288825.1). Classification (GTDB taxonomy): domain Bacteria; phylum Pseudomonadota; class Alphaproteobacteria; order Sphingomonadales; family Sphingomonadaceae; genus Sphingomonas; species Sphingomonas lenta. Next base: position 611,033 of record NZ_NSLI01000004.1, on the reverse strand, counting down.
AAGAAGCGCGGGATGCGCGCGGGCGGGTCGTGCGGGTGCGCCACGTCCTTGAGGCCGAAGCCCGTGTCGACGAGGACGAGGCCGTGCGCGTCGGTCTCGATCAAGAGGCAGTGGCCGACGAGGTGGCCGAGCGGGCCTAATGACTTGCCGTCGAAGATGGCGCCGCCGACGGGGCAGTCGTTGCCGCAGTTGAGGTGGTGGATGCGCATGGGGGCTCTCCCTGTTCGTGGGCAAGCGAACGAAGGGGAGAGGTGCGGGTTCACGGGCTGATATGGGTTAGCCTGATCCTCCCTAGCTTGCTGGGGAGGGGAATCGCTCGCGAAGCGAGTGGTGGAGGGGCGGTTGCGACGGGAGCCGCCCTTCGCAACCGCCCCTCCACCATGCTTCGCATGGTCCCCCTCCCCGTTCCGGGGAGGAACGGCGGGGTTAGAGGCCGACCACCCCACCGTCATTCTTGGTGATCACGATCGTCGCCGACCGGGGCCGCGGGCCTGTTGGGTTCAATGTCCCGGTGCCCTGGTTCGCGGGCCAGTTGCTCGTCGGGCGGTTCGGGTCGGCAGCGTCCTCGCCTGGGTGCTGGATGTTGACGAAGATCGAGCGGCCGTCGGGGGTCGAGTCGATGCCGGTGATTTCGCACTCCTTCGGTCCCACCAGGAAGCGGCGGAGCGCCTGGCCGGGAAGCGCGCCGACGCGGGCGGTGGCGGTGCCCGTCAGGACGGTGCCGTTCGTCTCGACCACCCGGTTGGTGATGTCGGCCGTCGTGCCGTCGCCGACGCGGCCGGGTTGGCCCAAGAGCATCATGCAGTTCGTCACGTCCGTGTACGCGCCGTCGTCCGTCTGCACCCAGAGGAGCGGGTTGACGAGGCCGCCCGCATTGGTCGGGCGCGAGAACCACAGGCCGTCGGGCGACGAGAAGTCGTTGGTGGCGTCCAGGCCGGACAGGTTGACGTTCCGGCGGTCGAGGTCCGCGCCCGCGCCATACGCGTAGACGTCCCAGGTGAAGCGCGTCGCCTCCGTGGTGTCGCCCTGCTCGCGCAGGCGGACGATGTGGCCGTTAGCGTTGCCACGCGTCGCCTGGGAGGCGGTGGGCGGGTCGGCGTTGACCGTATCGCCCTGCGGCAGCTTCACGTCGAGGTACGCGCGGGGGTTGGCGGCGTTGACGTTGGCGGGGCGGCGCGAGCTGTTGTTCGTCAGCGTGCAGTACATCTCGCCGGTGGCCGGGTTGACCGCGGTCCATTCCGGCCGGTCCATGCGCGTCGCGCCGAGCAGGTCGGCGGCGATGCGCGTGGCGAGCAGCACGTCCGCCTGGTTGTCGAAGGCGTAGGTCGCGTTGGCCGCGGTCAGCGGACCCTGGCCGAAGACGAGCGGCAGCCACACGCCCGTGCCGTCGGCGTCGAAGCGGGCGACGTAGAGCGTGCCGGAATCGAGATACTTGTCGCCGGTGGCGAGCCGGTCGGCGGCTGTCGCGTCCGCGGCGCTCCAGGTCGCGGCGCTCACGAACTTGTAGATATACTCGTTCTGCGCGTCGTCGCCCATGTACCAGGCGGGGCGCACGCCGGCGACGAAGCGGCCGGGCCACGCGCCCTCATGGTTCATGCGGCCCAAGGCGGTGCGCTTGCGCGGGGTCGAGGTCGGGCTGAACGGGTCGGCCTCGACGATCCAGCCGTACTGGAACACCTCGTTGCGGAAGTCCTGCGTGCCGTCGGCGGCCGCACCCGGTTGCGAGGTGATGTTCCACTTCGCGAAGCGCGTGTCGGACACGCCCGCGGCGGGCTGGACGAACGCCCAGCGGTAGCTGCCGGGACGCTCGCCGCCGCCGCCATAGCGGGCGAGGAGCGCGTTCACCTTGCTGCTCCGCAGCGCGGTGTCGCTCGCGTCGCGGCGGAAGTAGCCCGCCCAATTCTCCTCGGCGGTGAGGTAGGTGTTCCACGGCGTGTAGCCGTTGGCGCAGTTGTTGATGGTGCCGCGGCCCGCCGTGCCGTCGGGCGAGAAGGCGGTGCGGACCAGCGCGTTGCCGCGCACCGGCCCGCTGATCTGCGTCGGCGTGAGCGGCGTGATGCGGCGGTTGAGCGCGGAGGCCTGGTTGTAGCTCCAGGTGCCGTTCGCGGCGCGGCTGACCTCGATGATCGACAGCCCGTGCGCCTCGATCTCCTTGATTGCCTCGGCCTCCGGGCGGACCTCGCCGGCGCGCGTGCCGGTGGGACCGTTGGGGTGGAGATAGCGCTGGGTGATGTTCTCGTGGTTGAGCGCGAGCAGGCCGCGCGACGAGTTGGACGGGTCGGGCGCGTTGCCGGTCGCGGCCAGGCCGAAGAAGCTCATGCCGTCGTGATGGTCGCCTGCGCGCGCCGCGAAGTCCGTATCGGTGCCGTTGTTGGCGTAAGCCGGAGTCGCCGCGTTGATCGGATCGCCCAGCCGGTAGAGCACGGTCACCGTGTAGCCCTCGGGCACGGTCACGGTATCGTTCAGGTTCTTGGCCACCGCCGTGAAGCCGAGCTGCGCGGGCTGAACGGTGACGGTGGTGTCCGCGAACACCGACGACGAGAGCGCGGCGAAGCGGAACGTCATCGACGTCGCGGCCGCGACGCTGGGCGCGGTGAAGGTGACCGCGTTGGCGGTGGCGCCCGGGCCGAAGCTGACGGGCGGACCGTCGAGCTGCGTCCAGACGCCCGTGGCGACGCCGTCGGACGTCGTGCCCGTCAGCATCACAGTGCGGCCGGAGGCGGTGGCGGCGTTCTGGCCGGCGGTCACGCTCAAGTTCGCGCCGTCGTCGCCGTCGTCGCCGCACCCGGCCAGGAGCATCGGCCCGATCGCCGCCGCCGAGATGGCCGACATGCCGCCGAACAGGGTCTGCCGGCGGGAGTAGCGCCGGGCGACGATGTCGCCGAGATGCGGGTTGGCGGTCGCGTTAACGTCGTTGTCGCCGTCGTCATACATCGACGAAGGCCCGAGATGGTCCGCCATGTGCCTGCCCCTCTAAGATGTCCCGCGCCGGTCGTCCGGCCCCGGTCGGGCTTGTGGGGCGCGAAAGCGACGGGGCCGTTGCGGATCGGGGACGCGGGCGTGACGGCGCGGTGACGGGACGGTGACGGCGAGCCGCGCGGGCAGCTTGCGCCGCCGCTTCCGTTCGGCTAATGGCCCGCCCGCACTTCACGGGTTTCGCCCGTCGAAGTTCCGTCCGAGACAGCGGGTGCCCGGGGATCTGCCCCGAGCTTAATCTCCCGCCGAGACGGGGATAGGATTTCGCCGGCAGGGTTCGCCCGCCGGTCTGCCGCGCTCTCAAGCAGCGCGTCGGTTCCCATGCCCCTTCGGACACCCGGTTGGCGGGTGTTTCCGCCTCCCGGTTCGTAACCGGACCCGAGGTTTCGGCCGCGGGTCCAAGTGTGGAGAATGGCATGGATCGTGCTCAGAAGACCGAGGCCGTGGCCGAGCTCAACCGCACCTTTTCCGAGGTGGGCGTGGTGGTCGTCACCCGCAATCTCGGAATGACGGTGGCGCAGTCGACGACGCTGCGCACCCGCATGCGGGAGGCGGGCGCCGTCTACAAGGTCTCGAAGAACCGGCTTGCCAGGATCGCGCTCGACGGCACGGACTATACGGGGCTCAGCGACATGCTGACCGGCCCCGTCGGTCTGGCGACGTCGACCGACCCCGTCGCGGCCGCCAAGGTGGCGGTCGACTTCGCGAAGACGAACGACAAGTTCGAAATCGTCGGCGGGGCCATGGGCGCGACCGTTCTCGACGTGGCCGGCGTGCAGGCGCTGGCGACGTTGCCGTCGCTGGACGAGCTCCGGGCGAAGATCGTGGGCCTCGTGCAGGCGCCCGCGACCAAGCTCGCGACCATCGCCCAGGCGCCGGCGGCGCAGCTGGCCCGCGTGCTCGCGGCCTACGCCGAGAAGGACAAGGAAGCCGCCTAGTTCTCGCAGCGAAGTGGTACTTCGCTGCAGGTTTTAGGACCGATGTGAACCGAAGCATCCCGGCCTTCGTCGGGACGATTTTAGAGGAAGTAGAAAATGGCAGACCTGAACTCGCTGGTTGACCAGCTCAGCACGCTCACCGTCCTCGAGGCGGCCGAGCTGTCCAAGATGCTCGAAGAGAAGTGGGGCGTTTCGGCCGCCGCGGCCGTGGCCGCCGCTCCGGCCGCCGGTGGTGGCGGCGCGGCCGCTCCCGCGGCGGAAGAGAAGACCGAGTTCGACGTCATCCTGACGGGCGACGGCGGCAAGAAGATCAACGTCATCAAGGAGGTCCGCGCGATCACCGGTCTCGGCCTGACCGAGGCGAAGGCGCTGGTCGAGGGCACGCCCAAGGCCGTCAAGGAAGGCGTGAACAAGGACGAGGCCGAGAAGATCAAGAAGCAGCTCGAGGATGCCGGCGCGACCGTCGAGCTGAAGTAAGCCGCAGGGTGGGAGACGGTTCAGCCCCGCCGAACCGCACCCGCCCAAGGCCGGCCGGCGGTGCGCCCCGCGCACCGTCCGACGTCACGGGGGCGGAAGGTGAACGATGCCCCGCATCGTTCAGATCATGCCGGGGGCATGATCGACCTTCCACTCTCCCATGACGGCTTGAGCAGAGAACAAGCGGCTCCGGTCAGCCGGGGCCGCTTTTCTTTCGCGGCGTGGGTGCGCCGCCCGCCGTCGGCGGCATGCTGGCGACGCAGCCGGACACCTCGAGCAAACCCCCTCCCCGCGACAGCAGCGCCCGGCCCAGGTCCGGATCGCAGCTGGCCATGACCTCCCCGCCCTCCCGCTGCGGCGGCGCCTCGTACCGGGTGACCTCCAATCCCCGCTCGCGCCAGAGCAGGGCGTAGAAGTGGAGCTGCGGCTGGTAGGCCCGCAGCACGCCGAGGTCGAACCCCGGCTCCACGACGGCGACGCGGCGCACGCCGCGCTCAAAGAGCGACGCGAGCAGGACGCCGTAGCTCGCCTGGGGGTAATAGGCGCGGTCCAGGAGCAGGTCGTACCGCATGCCCGCGGTGCGCACGCCGATGTTGACCACCGCGGCCGCCACCAAGGCCGACGGCAGCGCCAGCTGCGCCCAGGTCGGTCGCCCCGCGCCGACGAAGCCCAGGAAGCGCGGGAGCCGCCGCCCTACGGTGATGGCGCACGCGACCGCGAGCCACGGCAGGGCGGGCAGGATGTACTGGGGAAGCCGGGTGCCGATCACCGTCACGAGCAGGAGCTGCCCCGCGACGCAGCACAAGGCGAAGACGAGCGCCTGGCGCGCCCGGCCCCTCGGTCCCGCCAACCCGGCCGGCGCGAGCAGCGCGAGCGGCCCCGCGCTGAACAGGCCGCCGAGGAGCAGCACCCGCAAGTAGTAGAACGGCGAGTCGTCCTGGTGCATCACCTCGCCGCTCAAGCGGCCGGCGAAGTCGTTGTACCAGACGGCCTCGAGATAGCCCGGCGCCAGGCGCTCGCGCAGCAGGTAGAAGGCCGCCAGCGGCACGAGCGCCAGCGGCACGAGCAGGACGTAGCGCCAGGTGAAGGCGCGACGGAGCCTGCCGCAGGCGAGCAGGTAGAGCGCCACCCCGAAGCCGGGGATCAACCCGGCAGCCGTCTTCGTCATCGTCGCGCCCGCGACCAGGACGCCAACCGCGAGCAGGGTCCGCCGGCGCGGGCAGGGACGGTGCACCGCGGCGTGGAGGAGCGCGAGATAGGCGGTCGTGAAGAAGCAGAGCAGCGCGTCGTAGTCGCCGGTGCGCGCGCCATGCTCGCCGTAGAAGCCGACGCTGGCGGCGAGCAGCGCGACGGCGAGCGCCGCCGTCGGGACGGAATGCGTCGCGCGCCGTACGAACGCGAAGACGATCGCGAGCGTCCCCAGCGCCGCGACCATCGCCGGCAGCCGCAGCGAGAGCTCCGAGGCGCCGAACAGGCGGATCGACGCGGTCATCAGCCAGATCATCAGCGGCGGCTTGGTGTTCCAGAGATCGGGCGCGAAGCCGAAGGTCGTCACCAGGCCCCAGCCGCGCTGGTGCATCTCCAGGGCGTTCACCGCCAGGCGGGACTCGTCCCAGATGATGATCGGCGGAACCGTGCGGTCCACGAACATGAACGCCGCGCACGCGAGCAGCAGCGCTCCGCACGCGAGCGCGGCCCCGCATCTGGCTCGGATCGGCCGCACGGCGGCGGCTCGAACGGGTATCGGCACCGACTTGCTCGCCCGGCTGTTGGTCCGCGACCACATCGCACCGTCATGGCGAACAAAGGTTTAACGGGGTGCGGCGGCCGAAGGCGCGCGGGCGGATGCCGGCTCGTCGAGTTGCGGCCGATCCCTCCAAGTGGGCCCTCCAACCTTGGCGGATGCCGGCGGGCGCCCGTCGGTCGGCATCGGCGCGGCGACCGGCTCTTCTCCCGCGGCGCGCCTAGCGCTCCAGCGCCGCCGCGTGGGGCCGCGCCGCGACCTGGTCGGTGGTGCGCGTCGGGCGGTCGAGCCAGAAGGGCGCGAGCTTGGGGCTGTCCACGCGCTCCACGCCGACGGCGAAGGCCTGGGCGGTCTGGCCGTCCACGCCCGATCCGGCGCGGTAGAGCGCGTTCACGGCGACCACGGGCACGAACATCTCGCGTCCCGCGGCGGTCATGACCTTGATCGCCTCGTGCGGCAGCACGGCGACGGCGCGGACGCGGCGCGTCTCGCCGGGCTGGAGCGCGAAGGGCGCGGCCGCGGGGCGGGCGATCGGGCGGGCGTAGAAGTCGGCGAGCTCGGCGTCCTGGCCGGCATGCGCGCTGAGCAGCGCGACGCCGAGCCGCACGCCTTCCGCGGGCGCGTCGCCCGTGTTGGTCAGCGCGACCTCCGCCTCGACGGTGGCGGTGACCATGTTGACGCCCGCGCGCGACGGGCGGAGCTCCAGCGCGAGCCGCGCGCGGGGGCCGGCCGGCGCGGGTCGGGCGAGGAACTGCGGCTCGGGCTCGGGCGGGGTGGCGGCGGGCGCGGGCGGCGGTGACGGGGTGACGGCGGACGTGGGCGGCTCGGGTCGGGCGACGGACTCGGGCGGCGCAGCGGCGGGCACCTCCGGCACGAGCGGCGTTTCGCGCCGGCGTCGGCGCAGGAACCAGGCCGCGGCCGCCGCGGCAACGACCGCCGCGCCGCCGATCGGCAAGAGCAGGCCGCCCTCCCCTTCCCGCTCCGCCGGGACCGGCTTGGGCTCGGGCGTCGGACTCGGGAGCGACGCGGGGGCGGCCTCGGCCGTGGGAACCGGAACGGGCGTGGGTGTCGGGCTCGCCACCGGGGCCGGTGCGGGCGTCGGCACGGCGCGCGGGGTCGCGCGGGCGGTGGGCGTCGGCGCGGGCGTCGGCATCTCCACGGGTGCGGGAGTGGGCGTCGGCGCGGGCATCGGGGTGGGTACGGGCGTCGGCGTCGGGGTCGGCGTGCCGGGAAGGCTGTAATCCTCCAGCCCGGGGATGGTCTGGGGCGGCGTTTGCGGCGCGGTCTGCGCGGGCGCGGTCGCCGGCAGGATCAGGGCGGCGGTGGCGAGGAGCGCGCGCCGTCGCGGGGAGGTCATGGGATCGTTCCTCGAGATGAAGGGCCGGCCGTCGCCCGTCCGTCCCCGCCGCGCCAGCGGCCGTGCGGCGGGACGACCGTTCGGGCGCGACGAGTAGTAGCGCCGGCGGCCGCGATCAAGCGCGCGGGTGTTGACAGGGGGGTGCAAGCGCCTAGATAGCCCCCTCACCGCGGTTCCCGGGAAATGACGCGCCGTCGCGCAGCGCATCATACGGATGGGGGATCATCGGTTCCAGGACGCCCGAAGCCGACGCACCACGATGCGGTCGGCCTTTCGGCGTCTTTCGTCGCGTCCGGTTCCGGGGCTCCGGGACAGAGATTTACGGCTGGCGAGGCAAATACATCTATGGCGACCAAGGCGATCGACGGCGGCACGGCTCGGGTCGAAGCGAAGGGCGGCACCGCGAAGCGGCGCATCCGCAAGGTCTTCGGCAACGTGCACGAAGTGGTGCAGATGCCGAACCTGATCGAGGTCCAGCGCGAGAGCTACGAGCAGTTCCTCCGCTCCGACAAGGCCACCGGCCACGTGTCGGGCCTGGAGAAGACGCTGCGCTCCGTGTTCCCGATCCAGGACTTCGCCGGAACCGCCTATCTCGACTTCGACGATTACGTCCTCGAGGACCCGAAGTTCGACGTGGAGGAGTGCCGCCAGCGCGGCATCACCTACGCCGCCCCGATGCGCGTGACGCTGCGTCTGACCGCGTTCGAAGTGGATCCGGATACCGAGGCCAAGTCGGTCATCGATATCAAGGAGCAGGACGTCTACATGGGCGACATGCCGCTCATGACGGAGAACGGCACCTTCTTCATCAACGGCACCGAGCGCGTCATCGTCAGCCAGATGCACCGCTCGCCGGGCGTGCTGTTCGACCACGACCGCGGCAAGACGCACGCGTCGGGCAAGTACCTGTTCGCCGCGCGCGTGATCCCGTACCGCGGCTCGTGGCTCGACTTCGAGTTCGACGCCAAGGACATCGTCAACGTCCGCATCGACCGCAAGCGCAAGCTCCCCGTGACGGCGCTGCTCTACGCGCTGGGCATGAACGGCGAGGAGATCCTCAACTATTTCTACAACCGCCTGACCTTCGTCCGCGGAGAGGGCGGCTGGAAGATCCCGTTCCAGGCGGAGAATTGGCGCGGCGCCAAGCCGTCCTACGACATCGTCGACGCGAACTCGGGCGAGGTGGTCTTCGCCGCCGGCCAGAAGATCAGCCCGCGCGCCGCGAACAAGGCGGCCAAGGACGGCCTCACCGACCTGCTGATCCCCACCGAGGAGATCTACGGGCGCTACTCGGCCTACGACCTCATCAACGAGGCGACGGGCGAGATCTATGTCGAGGCCGGTGACGAGATGTCGCCGGAGAACCTCGAGAAGCTCGACCGTGCGGGGATCACCACCGTCGAGCTGCTCGACATCGACCATGTCTCGACGGGTCCGTGGATCCGCAACACGCTGAAGGCCGACAAGGCGGAGGAGCGCGAGCAGGCGCTGTCCGACATCTACCGCGTGATGCGCCCCGGCGAGCCGCCGACGCTGGAGACGGCGGAGTCGCTGTTCGCCGGCCTGTTCTTCGATCCGGACCGCTACGACCTGTCGGCGGTGGGCCGCGTCAAGCTCAATATGCGCCTCGACCTCGACGCGCCGGACACGGTGACGACGCTCCGGACCGAGGACATCCTGGCCGTCATCAAGACGCTGGTCGACCTCAAGGACGGCAAGGGCGAGATCGACGACATCGACAATCTCGGCAACCGCCGCGTGCGTTCGGTGGGCGAGCTGCTCGAGAACCAGTATCGCGTCGGCCTGCTCCGCATGGAGCGCGCGGTGAAGGAGCGCATGAGCTCGGTCGACGTGTCGACCGTGATGCCCAACGACCTGATCAACGCGAAGCCTGCGGTCGCCGCGGTGCGCGAGTTCTTCGGCTCGTCGCAGCTGTCGCAGTTCATGGACCAGACGAACCCGCTCAGCGAAGTGACGCACAAGCGCCGCGTCTCGGCGCTCGGGCCGGGCGGCCTCACCCGCGAGCGCGCCGGCTTCGAGGTCCGCGACGTGCACCCGACGCACTACGGCCGCATCTGCCCGATCGAGACGCCGGAAGGCCCGAACATCGGTCTGATCAACAGCCTCGCGTCGTTCAGCCGCGTCAACAAGTACGGCTTCATCGAGACGCCGTACCGCCGCATCATCGACGGCAAGGTGACCAACGAGGTCGTCTACCTGTCGGCGATGGAGGAGGCCAAGCACACGATCGCGCAGGCGTCGGCCGAGCTGAACCCGGACGGCAGCTTCGCCGAAGAGCTGGTCTCCGCGCGCCAAGCGGGCGAGTTCCTGAACGCGTTGCCCGAGACGATCACGCTGATGGACGTGTCGCCGAAGCAGCTCGTGTCGGTCGCCGCGTCGCTGATCCCGTTCCTGGAGAACGACGACGCCAACCGCGCGCTGATGGGCTCGAACATGCAGCGCCAGGCGGTCCCCCTCGTCAAGGCCGAGGCGCCGTTCGTCGGCACGGGCATGGAGGAGACGGTCGCGCGCGACTCGGGCGCCGCCATCGCCGCCCGCCGCGCGGGCGTGGTGGACCAGGTGGACGCGACCCGCATCGTGATCCGCGCGACCGGCGAGGTCGAGGCGGGCAAGTCGGGCGTCGACATCTACCGCCTGATGAAATTCCAGCGCTCCAACCAGTCGACCTGCATTAACCAGCGCCCGCTGGTGAAGGTGGGCGACGTGGTGCGCGAGGGCGACGTGCTGGCCGACGGTCCCTCGACCGAGTTCGGCGAGCTGGCGCTCGGCCGCAACGCGCTGGTCGCGTTCATGCCGTGGAACGGGTATAACTACGAGGACTCGATTCTCATCTCCGAGCGGATCGTGAAGGACGACGTGTTCACGTCGATCCATATCGACGAGTTCGAGGTGATGGCCCGCGACACCAAGCTCGGGCCGGAGGACATCACCCGCGACATCCCGAACGTCGGCGAGGAGGCGCTGCGCAACCTCGACGAGGCGGGCATCGTCTATGTCGGCGCCGAGGTCGAGCCGGGCGACATCCTGGTCGGCAAGATCACGCCCAAAGGCGAGAGCCCGATGACGCCGGAGGAGAAGCTGCTCCGCGCGATCTTCGGCGAGAAGGCGTCCGACGTGCGCGACACGTCGCTCCGCCTGCCGCCGGGCGTGTCGGGCACGATCGTCGACGTGCGCGTCTTCAACCGCCACGGCATCGACAAGGACGAGCGTGCGCTGGCGATCGAGCGCGAGGAGATCGAGCGCCTGCGCAAGGACTCGGACGACGAGCGGCTGATCCTGAACCGCGCGACCTGGTCGCGGCTGCGCGAGATGCTGATCGGCCAAGTCGCGACCGCCGCGCCCAAGGGCGTCAAGAAGGGCTCCACGATCGACCAGGACCTCTTGGACTCGGTCGACCGCCACGAGTGGTGGAAGTTCGCCGTGCAGGACGACCGCGTCCAGGCGGACCTGGAGGCCGTCAAGGCGCAGTATGACGAGGCGGCCAAGGGCATTCGCGAGAAGTTCGAGGACCGCCGCGAGAAGCTGGAGCGGGGCGACGAGCTGCCGCCGGGCGTGCTCAAAATGGTCAAGGTGTTCGTCGCGGTGAAGCGCAAGCTGCAGCCGGGCGATAAGATGGCCGGCCGCCACGGCAACAAGGGCGTGATCAGCCGCATCCTGCCGCAGGAGGATATGCCGTTCCTCGCCGACGGGACGCCGGTGGACCTCGTGCTCAACCCGCTGGGCGTGCCGTCGCGCATGAACGTCGGGCAGATCTTCGAGACGCATCTGGGCTGGGCCGCCCGCGGCCTGGGTCAGCAGGTGGCGCACGCGCTGGAGGAGTGGCGTGAGGCCAACCCCAACGCGCAGGGCGGCGCGATGCCCGACGCGGTCAAGGAGCGGCTGCTCACCATCTATGGCGAGCACTACGCCGACGACATCCAGTCGCGTCAGCCTCAGGAGATCGTCGAGCTGGCCGAGAACCTGAAGCCGGGCGTACCGATGGGCACCCCCGTGTTCGACGGCGCGGTCGAGGCGGACGTGGCGGAGATGCTGGAGCTGGCGGGTCTCGACCCGTCGGGCCAGTCGGACCTGTTCGACGGCCGCACGGGCGAGAAGTTCGACCGCAAGGTGACGGTGGGCATCATCTACATGCTCAAGCTGCACCACCTGGTGGACGACAAGATCCACGCCCGCTCCATCGGCCCTTACTCGCTCGTCACCCAGCAGCCGCTGGGCGGCAAGGCGCAGTTCGGCGGCCAGCGCTTCGGCGAGATGGAGGTGTGGGCGCTCCAGGCGTACGGCGCGGCCTATACGCTGCAGGAGATGCTGACGGTGAAGTCCGACGACGTGGTCGGCCGCACCAAGGTCTACGAGGCGATCGTCAAGGGCGACGATACGTTCGAGGCCGGCATCCCCGAGAGCTTCAACGTGCTCGTCAAGGAGATGCGCTCGCTGGGCCTCAACGTCGACCTGAAGTCGATGGAAGAGGCTACGGACGACGGCTTCGCCGAGGCGGCGGAGTAACAGACGCAGTGCCGTCGCAGTACGAAGGCCTTATTGACCAGGGTTGGACGGTGACCGAGCCGAACGGTTCGGACACTGTCCTTCACCTGGAGAAGGACGGCCTCGTACTCACTTATGACGGGCATTGGTCGGTGCAGGAGTACTTTGCCGCTAGCGTAAATGGCCGCTGGGCAAATCTCCAGCAAGTCATGGCTAAGGTGGGGCTCGTTCCTAGGGGCGATGGTCGAGACCTCATTGAGGCAGCTGGCCAAGCCAAAGCGATCAAGTCGTACCTTGATAGTCAGACGTTCCGTACCGACGTTCGGAACGAACGGCATCGCGGAATGGCGGAGCTGCGCAAGTTTCAACGATCAATTGGGATGAAGGAGTCTTGGTTGCCGGAAGAAAGGAATATCCTTCATTTGGCAAGAGAGTCGCTTACTTTATCTCGGGCTGTTCCTCTGAAGTACTGGATCGCGGGGCTCGTCGCTTCCGGCTACTTACTGCATGAACTCGTTACTAGCCCGTCGTCCCGAAGCATTGCTATCGTCCTAATACTGCTGACTTTCATCGGTGCCGTTGCGGCACTTGCAAAGAACAAACCCCTCTAAGGGAATTGCGCATGAACGAGATGACCCCCTTCGCCAATCCGATCGCGAAGCCCGAGACCTTCGATCAGATCCAGATCGGCATCGCGTCGCCCGACAAGATCCGCTCCTGGAGCTTCGGCGAGATCAAGAAGCCGGAGACGATCAACTACCGCACGTTCAAGCCCGAGCGTGACGGCCTGTTCTGCGCGCGCATCTTCGGTCCGATCAAGGATTACGAGTGCCTGTGCGGCAAGTACAAGCGCATGAAGTACAAGGGCATCGTGTGCGAGAAGTGCGGCGTGGAGGTGACCGTCTCCAAGGTCCGCCGCGAGCGCATGGGCCATATCGAGCTCGCAGCACCCGTCGCGCACATCTGGTTTCTGAAGTCGCTGCCCAGCCGCATCGGCCTGCTGCTCGACATGCAGCTGAAGCAGCTGGAGCGCGTGCTCTATTTCGAGAACTACATCGTCATCGAGCCGGGCCTGACGCCGCTGGAGAAGTACCAGCTGCTCTCCGAGGACGAGCTGCTGGAGGCGCAGGACGAGTATGGCGAGGACGCCTTTTCGGCCGGCATCGGCGCGGAAGCCGTGCGCATCATGCTCGAGAGCCTGGATCTCGAGGGCGAGAAGGAGCAGCTGCTCCAGGAGCTCGCCACGACCAAGTCCGAGCTGAAGCCCAAGAAGATCATCAAGCGGCTGAAGGTCGTCGAGTCCTTCATCGAGTCGGGCAACCGGCCCGAGTGGATGATTCTGGAGGTCGTGCCGGTCATCCCGCCCGAGCTGCGCCCGCTGGTGCCGCTCGACGGCGGCCGCTTCGCGACGTCGGACCTGAACGACCTGTACCGCCGCGTCATCAACCGCAACAACCGCCTGAAGCGGCTGATGGAGCTGCGCGCGCCGGACATCATCGTGCGCAACGAGAAGCGCATGCTGCAGGAGGCCGTCGACGCGCTGTTCGACAACGGCCGCCGCGGCCGCACGATCACGGGCGCCAACAAGCGTCCGCTGAAGTCGCTGTCCGACATGCTCAAGGGCAAGCAGGGCCGCTTCCGCCAGAACCTGCTCGGCAAGCGCGTCGACTATTCGGGCCGCTCGGTCATCGTGACGGGCCCCGAGCTCAAGCTGCACCAGTGCGGCCTGCCGAAGAAGATGGCGCTCGAGCTGTTCAAGCCGTTCATCTACGCGCGCCTCGACGCCAAGGGCCTGAGCATGACGCTCAAGCAGGCGAAGAAGTGGGTGGAGAAGGAGCGCAAGGAGGTCTGGGACATCCTGGACGAGGTGATCCGCGAGCACCCCGTCATGCTCAACCGCGCGCCGACGCTGCACCGCCTGGGCATCCAGGCGTTCGAGCCGGTGCTGATCGAGGGCAAGGCGATCCAGCTGCACCCGCTCGTCTGCTCGGCGTTCAACGCCGACTTCGACGGCGACCAGATGGCCGTGCACGTGCCGCTGTCCCTCGAGGCGCAGCTCGAGGCGCGCGTGCTGATGATGTCGACCAACAACATCCTCAGCCCCGCCAACGGCAAGCCCATCATCGTGCCGTCGCAGGACATGGTGCTGGGTCTGTACTACCTGTCGATGGAGAAGCAGGGCGAGCCCGGCGAGGGCATGCTGCTCGGTGATATGTCGGAGGTGCACCAGGCGCTGAACGCGGGTGCGGTGACGCTGCACACCAAGATCACCAGCCGCGTGCCGCAGGTCGATGAGAACGGCGTCGAGTATCTGAAGCGCGTCGAGACGACGCCGGGCCGCATGCTGCTCGGCGAGACGCTGCCCAAGAGCCACAAGGTGCCCTTCGAGATCGTCAACCGCCTCCTCACCAAGAAGGACGTGGGCGACGTCATCGACGAGGTGTACCGCCACACCGGCCAGAAGGAGACGGTGCTGTTCGCCGACGCCATCATGGCGCTGGGCTTCCGGCACGCGTTCAAGGCCGGCATCTCGTTCGGCAAGGACGACATGATCATCCCGAACGAGAAGGTGGCGCTGGTCGACGAGACCCGCGCGCTCGTGAAGGACTTCGAGCAGCAGTATCAGGACGGCCTGATCACGCAGCAGGAGAAGTACAACAAGGTGATCGACGCCTGGAGCCGCTGCGGCGACCAGGTGGCCGCGGCCATGATGAACGAGATCAAGGCGGTGAAGCGCGACGAGGAGACCGGCCGCGAGAAGCCGATCAACTCGATCTACATGATGGCGCACTCGGGCGCCCGCGGTTCGCAGGCTCAGATCAAGCAGCTCGCCGGCATGCGCGGCCTCATGGCCAAGCCGTCGGGCGAGATCATCGAGACGCCGATCATCTCGAATTTCAAGGAAGGCCTGACCGTCCTTGAGTACTTCAACTCGACGCACGGCGCCCGCAAGGGTCTGGCCGACACGGCGCTCAAGACGGCGAACTCGGGATACCTGACCCGCCGCCTCGTCGACGTGTCCCAGGACTGCGTCGTGATCGAGGACGATTGCGGCACCGAGCGCGCGCTGGAGATGAAGGCCATCGTCCAGGGCGGCTCCACCATCGCCTCGCTCGGCGAGCGCATCCTGGGCCGCACCACGGCCGAGGACGTGGTCGATCCGAAGTCGAACGCGGTGGTGATCCCGTCGGGCACGCTGCTCGACGAGCCGATGGTGGCGCAGATCGAGGCGATCGGGCTCCAGGGCATGAAGATCCGCTCGCCGCTCATCTGCGAGTCGAAGATCGGCGTGTGCGGCAAGTGCTACGGGCGCGACCTCGCCCGCGGCACGCCCGTCAACATCGGCGAGGCGGTGGGCGTCATCGCCGCCCAGTCGATCGGCGAGCCGGGCACGCAGCTGACGATGCGCACCTTCCACATCGGCGGCGCGGCGCAGCTGAACGAGCAGTCGAACCTGGAGGCGCCGGTCGACGGCACCGCCCAGTATCGCGACCTGCGCGTGATCGTGGACCAGCGCGGCCGCCGCGTCGTGCTGAGCCGCTCGGGCGAGATCGTGATCGTCGACATGGACGGCCGCGAGCTCTCCTCGCACCGGATCCCCTACGGCGCCTATGTGGCGTTCGACGACGGCCACATGCTGTCCAAGGGCGACCGCATGGCGGAGTGGGACCCGTTCACCATGCCGGTGATCACGGAGACCGCGGGCGTGGTGAAGTTCCAGGACCTCATCGAGAACCGCACGCTGACGGAGCAGGTCGACGAAGCGACTGGCATCGCCCAGCGCGTCGTCACCGAGTTCCGCCAGACGGGCAAGTCGAAGGAGGACCTGCGTCCGCGCCTGACGCTCACCACCGACGAGGCGGGCGAGGCCGCGCGCTACCTGCTCGCGCCCGGCACCGTGCTGTCGGTCGAGGACGGGGCGCAGGTGCAGGCGGGCGACGTGCTCGCGCGCGCCAGCCGTGAGAGCGCCAAGACCCGCGACATCACCGGCGGTCTGCCGCGCGTCGCGGAGCTGTTCGAAGCGCGCAAGCCCAAGGAGAACGCGATCATCGCCAAGGTCTCGGGCCGCGTCGTGTTCGGCAAGGACTACAAGGCCAAGCGCAAGATCGGCATCCAGCCCGAGGACGGCTCGGAGGTCGTGGAGTACCTGATCCCGAAGTCGAAGGTCATCGACGTGCAGGAGGGCGACTACGTCAAGCGCGGCGACAACCTGATCGGCGGCAGCCCCGATCCGCACGACATCCTGGAGGTGCTCGGCGTCGAGGCGCTGGCGGAGTATCTCGTGTCGGAGATCCAGGAGGTCTATCGACTGCAGGGCGTGAAGATCAACGACAAGCACATCGAGGTGATCGTTCGCCAGATGCTGCAGAAGGTCGAGATCACCGACGGCGGCGACACCACGCTCTTGGCGGGCGAGCAGGTCGATCGCGAGGAGATGGACGCCATCAACGACAAGCTCGCGCCCAACCAGGCGCGCGCGCAGGGCAAGCCGATCCTGCTCGGCATCACCAAGGCGTCGCTCCAGACCCGGTCCTTCATCTCGGCCGCGTCGTTCCAGGAGACCACCCGCGTCCTCACGGAAGCCGCGGTCCAGGGCAAGCGCGACGAGCTGATGGGCCTGAAGGAGAACGTCATCGTCGGCCGGCTCATCCCGGCGGGCACGGGCGCGGGCATGAACCGCCTGCGCGTGGCGGCGTCCAGCCGCGACGCGGCGCTCCGGGCGCAGCAGCGCAGCCTCGCGGCGGCGCTGGTCGCCCCCGAAAGTGCTGCCGAGCTCCGCGCCGCCGAGGAGCAGCGCTCGGTGCGCGACGACGTGGGCACGGGCGACGACCCGCTGGCGGCCGTGGTGCCTTCGGGCCACGGCACGGACGAGGACGCGGGCGAGTATCTCGACCGCGGCCCCGACGCGACCGAGTTCCTGCCCCACGGCGAGTGATCGCCGCGCCAGGCGTGAGGTGAAGGAGCCGCCGTCCGGGGAGACCCGGGCGGCGGTTTCTTTTTGCGCCCGGACGGCGTGCCTTCCGGTCCCGCGTCGAGCGTCGGTCTGGCAATAAACGCGATCTTCATGCAGGACACGGCAATGAGGTCGCGGAAAGAGTGATGATGGCGGCCGGGTCCGATCGAGACGATATCGTCAGAGCCGATATGGAGCGCGTCTTCCGGCCGCTGGGCGCGCGCCCGTCCGGTTCCCAGGCGCTCGTGCCGCAGGAGCGCGGCGGCGGGGTCGCGCGCGCACGCAAGGGCGGTCGGTGGATCACGGTGGCGGCGCCCGCGCTGCTGCTCCTGTTCCTCCTGGCGTTCGCAGTACACCGTTTGACGGCGGGCGTCGGCGGACCGACGGCGACGCAGGCCCCGGAAGTGCGGGTCGCGCAGCGTCCGGCCGCGCAGGCCGCACCACCCTCGGCCGATCCGACCGCGCCACCGACCCCGGACGCCGTCGCCGACCTGAAATTGCAGCCGGATCGCCCTGTTCCGGACGCCACCGCCGGCGCGTCGCCCCGCGCCGACGAGTCGCCCGAGCCGCGCTCCTCCCCGCCTGCGGCCGCGCCGAGCGCGGCGCCGCGTTCGGGCGAGGCGCGCCGGTCGGAAGACGTCGCCCCGGCGACGGCCGCCCGCTCGAGCGAGGCGCGCGAGCGGGCCGCACGGGGGGCGACGCCCGCGCCGCGTCCTTCCGCGACGAGGGTCCTCGCGGCCGCGCCTCCCGAGCGCCGGACGCAACGGGCGACCGCGCCTCGGCGGAGAGGCTGCGCGCCGGGCAGCCCGGAGGATCACTGCATCTACCAGGACGTGCTTGCCGCCCATAACCGCCTGTCCGCCTCCTATGAGCGGGCCAAGCGCAGCGGCGTTCCGGCGGAATATCTGTTCGGCGTTCGGGCGCGCTGGGCGCGCGCGCGCAAGGTCGCGGACGACGAGCCCGACGCGGCGATCGCGCGCTACAACCGGCTGGCCGACTTTCTCGACCGCTCCAGCCGCGGCGAGCGCCGATGACGGCGCACACGGACGGCCCCTCGCGCGGCGTCGAGGTGGTGCGCCGCGCCGCGCCCGCCGGCGGGCCGACCTCGGCGAAGACGGGGGGCCGGGTCGTCTACGCGGTGGGCGACGTCCACGGGCGCTACGACCTGCTGGTCGAGCTCCTGGAGGCGATCGTGGCGGACGTCGCGACGCTCGCGCCCGCCGACAAGCCGCTGCTGATCTTCGTCGGCGATTACGTCGATCGCGGCCCGGCGTCGGCGAAGGTGGTGTCGACGCTGGTCTGGCTGTCCCGCCACGCCACGGTCGAGGTCGCGTTCCTGCGCGGCAATCATGAGGAGATGCTGCTCACCTTCCTCGCCGAGCCCGACAAGGCGCTGCCCTGGCTCCAGTTCGGCGGCGCGGAGACGCTCGCGGCGTACGACGTCGCGGTGCCCGGGGACGACCTGGCCGAGCGGTGCTGGGCGGTGCGCGACGCGCTGATGGACCGGCTCCCGGCCTCGCACCTCCAGTTCCTGCGCGCCCTGCCGACGCAGGTGACGTGCGGCGACTACGTCTTCGTGCACGCGGGGCTCCGGCCGGGGGTCCCGCTCGCAAGGCAGGACGAGGACGACCTCCTGTGGATCCGCGACGAGTTCTTGGAAGGAGAGTACCGTTTCGAGAAGATCGTCGTGCACGGCCATAGCTGGACGGACGACATGCCGGAGGTGACGCGTTACAGGATCGGGATCGACACGGGCGCATATGCGACGGGCGTGTTGACGGCCGTCCGCCTGGCGGACTCGACGGTGGAGTTCCTGCAGGCGCGGGCCTGCGCGCCCACCTCGGCCCCGGCCGCGACCCCCGTCGCGTAACGCCGATACCGAGGGTCACCATGTCTCAGCTCCGCATTTTCGCCGCGCTCCTGTCGATCCTGTCGCTGCTGGTCGCCGCCTGGATGCACCTGGGCGGAGCGCCGGTCGCCGTGGTGGCGGCGATCGCCGTCGGGGCGGCGTGCCTGGCGGTGGTCGCGCCCTTCGACGCGCCGGACCCGCCGCAGCGCCGGCGGGTGCTGTGGGCCTGCATCGCCCATGTCGCCGCGATCGCGGTCGCGGCGGTGCTGGCGGTCGCGGCCGAAGCGACCCTCCCGCGCCTCGGCTCGCTCATGCTCCTGCTGCTGCTCGGCGGCGCGCTCAGCGCCCGGGCGTTCGCCACGCGCAACCGCCGCCGCATCAAGGGCTGGGGCGGCTACTTCACGAACTGATCTGGCGCGGCGGCGCGGGCGGGGCTAGCGGTCGGGCATGCGCTTCCCCGTCGTTTCCGCCCTGCTCCTGGCCGCCGCCCCGCTGGGCGCGCAGACCCCCTCCCCCGTCCAGGCCGACGCGATCCGCGAGGACGTGCGCGTCATGTCCTCCGACGCCTTCCAGGGCCGCGGCCCCGGCGAGCGCGGGGAGACGATGACGCTCGCTTACCTCAAGCAGCAGTTCGAGGCGGCGGGGCTCCAGCCGGCGGGGCCGAACGGGTCCTGGTTCCAGGACGTGCCGCTGATCCGCATGGACAAGGGCGCGCTCGACCTTCAGGTCACGGCGGCCGGCCGCCGCCTGCCTACGGCCCGCGCGCGCGACTGGTCGATCGGCACGAGCCACGAGGGCACGGCGAGCGTGACGGACGCGCCCGTCGTGTTCGCCGGTTTCGGCATCCACGCGCCGGAACTCGGCTGGGACGATTACGCGGGCGCGGATGTCCGCGGCAAGGTCGTGCTGATCCTGCCCAACGACCCCGATTTCGATCAGGAGACGGGGCCGTTCGGCGGTCGCCAGCGCAGCCGCTACGCGGGCGGCAAGGCGCAGGCGGCGTTCGCGCGGGGTGCTGTCGCGGTGCTGCAGATCCATCGCCAGGCGCTGACGAGCTGGCCGTGGCAGCAGCTGTGGAACAGCGACCCCAACCCGACCTTCCGCCTCGCCTCCGCGCCCGCGCCGACCGGCCCGGCGCGGCTGACGGGCTATGTCTCGGGCGACCTCGCGGCGGCGATGTTCTCGCGCGGGGGCCTCGATCTGGAGGCGCTGATCGCCCAGGCGCAGCGGCCCGGCTTCCGCGCGGTCGCGGTGCCGAACGTCAGCATCGGCGGCTCCGCCACTGTGACCGCTTCGCCCATGACGACGCGCAACTTCGTCGCCAAGCTGGACGGCGCGGGCAGAGCCGACGAGACGGTGGTGTTCGGCGCACACTGGGACGCGTACGGCGCGGGCCCGGCGGACGCGACGGGCGACACGATCCGCAACGGCGCGGTGGACAACGCGGTCGGCACCGCGACGATGATCGAGGTCGCGCGCGCCTTCGCGCGAGGGCCGCGGCCCAAGCGCACCTTGCTCTTCATCGGCTACACGTCGGAGGAGGACGGGCTGCTCGGCGCGTACCATTACGTCGCCGACCCGCTCCGGCCGCTGGAGACGACGGCGGCGGTGTTCAACCTCGACCCGCACCTCGCGCTGCCCGCGACGCGGTCGGTCGAGCTGATCGGCGCGGGGCGCGTCGACCTGGAGGACGACCTGCAGCGGCTGGCGGGGGCGCAGGGCCGCCGCATCGAACCGGAGGTGGCACCCGAGGCGGGCTGGTACCAGCGGTCCGACCACTACGCCTTTGCGCAGGCGGGTGTGCCGTCGCTCTATTTCCGCGCGGGCCGCGACCTGGCTACCGGCGGACGCGCCGATGCGGTCGTCGAGCAGTATAATTCGCAGTGCTATCACCAGCGCTGCGACGAGTTCCGCGAGGAGTGGGACATGGCCGCCGCCGCGCAGGACGGCGCGCTGGTGTACGCGCTCGCCCGCGAGGTGGCGGACGGCGGCCGCTGGCCCGAATGGCGTAGCGGTCAGGAGTGGGGCGCGATCCGGGCAAAGTCGCGTAGCCGTCGGCGGTGAAGCGCCTCCTCGCGGCGGCGCTGCTTCTCGCCGGCTGCGGCGCGGAGCGGGAGCCCGAGCCCGACCCGGCGGCGGTGGAGATGATCACCGCACCCCGCCGCGCGGCCTGCGAGGCGCGCGTGTTCGAGGAGACGGACTTCACCGTCTGCCCCGTCGACGCGCGGCGCGACCGGCTGGAGCTGGTGGTGGACGGGCCGGACGGCGCGCCCTTACGCAGCCTCGCCGCACTGGAGCAGGCGCTGGGGCCGCGCGCGCGGGATGTGCGCTTCGCGATGAACGCGGGCATGTACGACGAAGCGGGGCGGCCGATCGGGCTGTACGTTGACGACGGCGAGGAGGAGCGGCCGCTCAACCTGCGGCAGGGGCCGGGCAACTTCCACCTCCTGCCCAACGGCGTGTTCGCGGTGGACGGGGACGGCCGCATGTCGGTGACCGAGAGCCGCCGCTTCCGCGAGCGCGTTCCCTCCCCGCGCCTCGCCACCCAGTCGGGGCCGATGCTGGTGATCGACGGCGAGCTCCACCCCGCCTTCGACGAGGATGGCGAGTCCCGCCTCGTCCGCAACGGCGTCGGCGTGCGCGACGGGCGCACGGCCTACTTCGTCATCAGCGAGGACCCGGTCTCGTTCGGCCGCTTCGCCCGGCTGTTCCGCGACGCGCTCGGCTGCCGGGACGCGCTGTTCCTCGACGGCAGCGTGTCGAGCCTGTGGGACCCGGGCGCGGGACGTCGGGACGGCTACTCGCAGCTCGGGCCGATGCTGGTCGTGAGCCGCCCCGCGACCCACACAAGTTAACGACGTCGCCCGCCCCCGGCCACCCGGCCCATGCGTTCTCCCGCGCAGGAGGACGCCCATGGCCACACAGACACTGTCCGACGCCGCCGAGCTGATCCGGGACCGCGCCGAGCCGCTGCCGCCACTCGACGACCCGGAGTTCGCCGCCGCCTTCGACCGCTACGCCGACGCGCGCGTGGTGCTGCTCGGCGAGGCGAGCCACGGGACAAGCGAGTTCTACCGCGCCCGCGCCGCGATCACGCGGCGGCTGGTCGAGCGGCACGGCTTCACGGTCGTCGCCGTCGAGGCGGACTGGCCGGACGCGGCGGTCATCAACCGGCGCGTGCGCGGGGCTCCCGAGCGCCCGGAGCTGGGCCGGCCCTTCCGCCGCTTCCCGACCTGGATGTGGCGCAACACCGACGTCAACGCGCTGGTGCGCTGGATGACCGAGTGGAACCGGGACCGGGCGGCGGACGCCCAGGTCGGCTTCTACGGCCTCGATCTCTACAACATGGGCGGCGCGACCCGGGCGGTGATCGACTATCTCGACCGTACCGATCCGGAGGCCGCGGCGGTCGCGCGCGACCGCTACGGGTGTCTGACGCCCTGGCGCGACGACCCCGCGCACTACGGCCGTAAGGCGTGGACGCAGGGCTATGCCGAGTGCGAGGAGAAGGTCGTCGCCATGCTGATCGACTTGCTCGAGCAGGGCCGCGCCGACGACCCCGACTTCCTGGACGCCGCGCAGAACGCTCGGCTCGTGGCGAATGCGGAGGCCTATTACCGCGTCATGTACCAGGGCTCGGCGGAAAGCTGGAACTTGCGCGACACGCATATGGCGGACACGCTGGACCTGATGCTGGAGGCGAGACCCGGCGTGAAGGCGGTCGTCTGGGCGCACAACAGTCATATCGGCGACGCGCGCGATACGGACATGGGCCGCGAGCGGGGCGAGCTGAACCTGGGCCAGCTGATGCGCGAGCGGCACGGCAGCGACGCGCGGCTGATCGGTTTCGGCACGCATACGGGCACCGTCGCGGCGGCGACCGACTGGGACGGGCCGATGGAGGTGAAACGCGTCAACCCCTCGCGCCCGGATTCGTGGGAGCGCGCGAGCCACGACGCGGGCCACCAGCGGTTCCTGCTCGACTTGCGGGAGCGCATCGACCTCGGCCCCGACCGGCTGGAGCGGTTCATCGGCGTCATCTACCGCCCCGACACCGAGCGGTGGAGCCACTATGCCGAGGCGAGCCTCGCGCGGCAGTATGACGGCTGGGTCTGGTTCGACGAGACGGGCGCGGTGACGCCGCTGCCGGGTGCGGCGGACGGAACGGAGGCGAGTGCGGACGACACCTGGCCGTTCGGGATGTGACTCGACCATTCCTCCCCCGCTTACAGCGGGGGAGGGGGACCGCGCCGCTTGCGGCGTGGTGGTGGTGGGGCGTAGCGCGACGAGCGACATGCCGGGGGCATGTCGCCGCGCGGAGCCGGCCTGCGGGACGCAGGCCGTGGGCGATGCCGCATCCCGTAGCTCCCCCTCCACCAGCTTCGCTGGTCCCCCTCCCCCCGCCGTGGGCGGGGGAGGATTTTAGGCGGCCGCCCCCGCCCTGGTCGTCTCGCTGATCGGGATTTTCGGCTGCTTCGAGAAGGTCCGGATCAGCGTCTCGAATCGGCCGCCCTCCACGCGGATCTCGTTGAACGCCGGCGGCGTCTCGCGCGTGCGCTTGGAGAGCGTGCCCGCGCCGATCATGCGCACCGTCCAGCCGCCGCGCGTGACGGGCACGTCGAACGGGTCGTGCACGTGCCCCGACAGCACCGCATGCGCGCCCGCACCCGCCAGTCGGCGCAACGCGTCCTCGCCGCCCAACGTCTTGGCGGTGCCGCGCGTGCCCACGTCGACGAGCGGGTGGTGCCCGGCTACGAGGATGGTGTTGCCCTTGGGCGCCTGGGCGATCTGCTTGAGCGCCTGGCGCAGCGAGCGCTGGTCGACCATGCCCTTGGACCAGTTCATCCGCCACTGCGCGCGCGCCGTCGTCTTCAAGGGCACGATGGTGACGCCCGGCAGCTGCAGCTCGCGCTCGATCATCCGCTCCAGCGCCTTGTAGCGGCGATACGGGTTCAGGAAGCGGCCGATCGGGTCCCAGTAGTAGGGGATGTCGTGGTTGCCGACCTCCACGGTCACGGGCGCGGCGAGGCCCTGGAGCCATTTGCCGCCGGCCTCGAACTCGCGGCGGCGCGCGCGCATCGTCAGGTCGCCCGTCATCACCACCGCGTCCGGCTTCTCGTCCGCCACGCGCTCCTCGAACCAGCGGAGCGCGGCGACGTCCTCCGCGCCGAAATGGACGTCGCTGACGTGGAACAGGCGGATCATGCGGGAACCTTGATGGTGAGGCAGACAAGCGGAACGCGCCGGGGCTCCTACCGGCTCCGCGCGCGTTGGAGAAGCCATGTACCCGGTCACGCCCGACGGCCGCTATTTCGTGGTGCGTGGGCGGCTGTGGCGCTGCTCCGACCCGTCGCTCCCACCCGAACGGCGCGAGGCGCTGGTGCGCGAGCTGATGCACGCGCGGCGGCGGGTCGGCGCGGCGAAACGCGCGGGCGACGCGGAGGCGGAGCGCGCGGCGCGAGCGGACGTACACCGGGCGAAGCTGGCGCTGGGTGAGCGCGGGCCGGTCTGGTGGAGCGACGGCGCACCGGACTGGAACCGGCGCATGGCGGCGGGGACGCCGTATGCGGAGTGGTGGGCGGGGCTGCTTCCCTAAATCCCGCCCTGCGCCACCTCACGTCCCGCCGTCTCCAGCTCGCGCGTCAGGTGCGCCAGGCACGCGTCCACCAGCGCCTCGTCGGGCGAACGCACGACGAAGTTCGCCCCCACTCTGCCCTCGCGGAAGAAGGGGTAGCTGCCGATCGCCACGCCCTCGAACGCCTTCTCCGTCGAGCGGAGCAGGTCGGCGACCTCGCTCTCGGCGACCCAGCAGCCGATCGACTTCGACACCACCGGACGCCCGCCCTCGAGCTGCCCCGTCAGCGTGTCGAGCATGCCCGCCGTGATGTGTGGCACGCCCGCCATGATGAACAGGTTGCCGACCCGGATGCCCGGCGCGCCCGAGACCCGGTTGGGGATCAGCTCCGCCCCTTCCGGCACGCGCGCCATGCGGGCGCGGGCCTCGTTCATGCCGCCGCGGCCGGCGTAGTAGCGCTCCAGCACCGCCATCGCGTCCGGGTGGTGCACGACGGGCACGCCCAGCAGCTCGGCGATCGCGTCCACCGTGATGTCGTCGTGCGTCGGCCCGATGCCGCCGGTGGTGAAGCAATAGTCGTACGCCGCCCTGAGCGCGCCCACCGCCTCGACGATCGCTTCCGTCCGGTCGCCCACCACCCGCGCCTCGGCGAGCTGGATGCCCTGGACGTTGAGCCAGGCGGCGATCTGGGAGACGTTCTTGTCCTGGGTGCGGCCCGACAGGATCTCGTCGCCGATCACGACGAGCCCGGCGGTCCAGATGCGTGTCTGCTCCATGGCGTCCGCGTTGCCCTCGCAATGGCCGGGCCGCAAGCGTATATGCCCGCCCATGACCGACTACGTCACCGTCACCTCCGACGCGCCCGAGGGCCGCACCGGCGCCATCAAGCTGCACGGGCGCGCCGCGTTCGACGGCATGCACCGCGCCGGGCGTCTCTGCGCCGAGACGCTGGACATGCTGGTCCCGCACATGGTGCCGGGCGTCACCACCGCCGAGATCGACCGGCTGGCGTACGACTTCATCACCGCGCGCGGCGGCGTCCCGGCGACGCTGGGCTATCGCGGCTACACGCATTCGACCTGCATCTCGATCAATCACGTCGTCTGCCACGGCATCCCGTCGGAGAAGACGCTGAAGTCGGGCGATATCGTCAACGTCGACGTGACGCCCATCCTCGACGGTTGGCACGGCGACTCGAGCCGCATGTACCTGATCGGCGACGTGCCGCTGAAGGCGAAGCGCCTGGTCGAGGTGACGTACGAGTGCCTGATGCTGGGGCTGGAGCAGGCCAAGCCCGGCAACCACCTCGGCGACGTCGCGCACGCGATCCAGCGCCACGCGGAGCGCCACCGCTACGGCGTGGTGCGCGACTTCTGCGGCCACGGGCTCGGCCGCCTGTTCCACGACGCGCCGGAGGTGGTGCACGTGGGCAAGCCCGGCACCGGCCCGGAGCTGAAGCCCGGCATGATCTTCACCGTCGAGCCGATGATCAACATCGGCCGGCCGGACGTGAAGCTGCTGGACGACGGCTGGACGGCGGTGACGCGCGACCGCTCGCTGTCGGCGCAGTTCGAGCACTCGATCGGCATCACCGAGCAGGGCTGCGAGATCTTCACGCTCAGCCCCAAGGGCTGGCACGCGCCGCCCTACCTGTGATTTGTACGGAATGGCCCTAGCCGGGGCCCCGGATCGGACATAGCCTCCCCCGGCGAACGGACGGGAAGGTCATCATGCGCGCGACTCTGACTGCTTTGGCCCTGTTGCTCGGCACGGCGCCGGTTGCTGCGCAGACCCCGGCCGCTGCGGCGGACGCGCAGGCGGATCGGCCGGCCAAGACGCCCGGCGGCTCGACCTTCACCGCGCCCAAGGCGTGGAGCTTGCGTGAGGCGCCCCGCTTCGCCGAGCTCGGCGCGCCGGAGGGCGACCTCAAGATCGCGCTGGTGGACGTCGGCCCCGCTCCCGACGCCAAGGCCGCGGTCGCGTCCGCCTGGACGGCTTACGCGCCGGCCATGACGCGGCCGCCCAAGCTCGTCACCGCCAGGCCGCCGCGCAACGGCTGGGACGAGCGCCACGTCGTCGACTACGAGGTCTCGCCGAACGAGAAGCGCGCGCTGTTCGCCACCGCGCTGCGCGCCAAGGACCGCTGGACGGTGTTGCTGTTCGACGGCGCGGAGGCGACCGCGGAGAAGCGCGCGGCCGCGGCCAACCTCGTCGCGCAGAGCCTGCGCCCGGCCGGCTATACGCGCGAGAGCTTCGCGGGCAGACAAGCGCACGCCATGACCCCCGAGCGCATCGCGATGCTCCGGAGTTTCGTGGAGACTTCGATGCGCGAGCTGGGCGTGCCGGGCGCGTCCTTCGCGATCACCGACCGGAACCGCACCATCTACTCGGCCGGGCTGGGCGTACGCGAGCTGGGCAGGCCGGAGCCGGTCGACGCCGACACGCAGTTCATGATCGCGTCCAACACCAAGGGCATGGCGACGCTGCTGCTCGCCAAGCTGGTGGACGAGGGCAAGCTGAGGTGGGATCAGCCGGTCGCGCAAGTCTATCCCGACTTTAAGCTGGGGAGCCCGGAAACGACGAACAGCACGCTGGTTCGGCACTTGGTGTGCGCGTGCACGGGCCTGCCGCGGAAAGACCTGCAATGGCTGTTCACCGGCACGCCGAAGACGCCCGCCGCCGACACGTTCGTGCAGCTCGCGGCGACACAGCCGACCAGCGGCTTCGGCGAGGTGTTCCAGTACAACAATCTCATGGCCACCGCCGCGGGCTATGTCGGGGGGCACCTGGCCTATCCCGGGACCGATGTCGGGACGGCGTTCGACCGGGCGATGGACGAGAAGGTGTTCCGCCCGCTCGGCATGACGGCCACCACCTTCGACTTCGATCGGGCGATGGCGGGCAACTGGGCCCGGCCGCACGCCTATAACATCGACGGCAGGCCGGTCGCGTCCGTCACGGAGGCGATGGCGTTCAACCGCTCCATCCACCCCTACCGCCCGGCGGGCGGTGCGTGGTCCACTGCGAACGACCTGATCAAATATGTCCGCTTCGAGCTGAACGAGGGCAAGCTCGACGACGGGCGTCAGTGGGTGTCCAAGCCCAACCTGCTCGCGCGCCGCCAGCCCTTCGTGCCCACGGGGGAGGACTCGACCTACGGCATGGGGCTGTTCACCAACAGCTACTGGGGCGTGCCCGTCGTGCATCACGGCGGCAGCATGGGCGGTTACAAAAGCGACATCATGCTGGTGCCCGACGCGGGCGTCGGCGCGGTGATCCTGACCAACTCGGACCAGGGCCAGATGCTGCTCAGGCCCTTTATGCGGCGGCTGCTCGAGATCCTGTACGACGGCAAGCCGGAGGCCGCGGGCGACATCGCCGCGTCGGCCGCGCGGATCAAGGCGGAATACGCGACCGAGCGCAAGAAGCTGACGCTGCCCGCCGACCCCGCCGCGGTGGCCGCGCTCGCGCCGGCCTATGTCAACCCGGACCTGGGGCGCATCACGGTGGCGCGCGGATCGGACGGGCGACCCTCGTTCCGCTTCGCCTCTTTCGGATCGCCGATGGCGACCAGGCGCAACGACGACGGCACCACGAGCTTCGTCACGCTGGAGCCGACGGTGCTGGGCTTCCCCTTCGTCGTCGCGACCGAAGGCGGCAAGCGCGCGCTGATCGTCCGCGACAGCCAGCACGAGTATAAGTTCGTCGAGGCGCCCTGAGCGAGCGAACCGTCACGCGTGGGTGACCGGCACCTTCTCGACCGGCCGGTCTGGTCGGCGCTGACCACGCGACGGGCGGAGTTCGCGACGGGCGGCCCGCTCGCGCACCGGCTGTCGCCGGATATGGGATTGTTCGCCGCCGCCGCCGACGCGTCGCAGCCCGCGCTCGCGGCGCTCGCCCGGCTCGTCGGCCCCGGCGAGATCGTCGGCACCGTCGAACCCGCCGGTTGGCCCGCGGCGCCCGGCCTCACGCCCATACGGGATGCACGATGCGTGCAGATGGTCGCGGACCAAGTGCCCGTATTCGAGGCGAGCGCCGACATTGTGCCGCTGAACGAAAGCGACGCGCCCGCCATGCTGGACCTCGCTACCCGCACCGAACCCGGCCCGTTCCGGGCTGCGACGCACCGCTTCGGAGGCTTTGTCGGCGTGAAGCAGGGCGGCAGGCTCGTCGCGATGGCCGGCAGGCGGTTGGCGGTGCCCGGTCACGTCGAGCTGAGCGGCGTATGCACCGATCCCGAGCACCGCGGGCGCGGCTACGCCCGCATCCTGTCGGCCCATGTCGCCCGCGCGATCGCCGCCGCTGGCGACCGACCGTTCCTTCACGCCTATGCGGGCCACGGCGCCACGATCGCGCTGTACGAGTCGCTCGGCTTTCGGATCAGGACCGAGCTCGACTATCGATTGTTCGCGCGAGGCTGACTTGCGCGTCCGGCGTCGCTATCTGCGCGCCCATGAGCCCCATCACCCCCGAGATCGTCGCCGAGCACGGCCTGTCGCCCGAAGAATATGAGCGCGTGCTGCACGCGCTCGGGCGGGAGCCGAATCTGGTGGAGCTCGGCATCTTCTCGGTGATGTGGTCGGAGCACTGCTCCTACAAGTCGAGCCGCATACACCTGAAGAAGCTGCCGACGACGGGGCCGCAGGTGATCCAGGGACCGGGCGAGAACGCGGGCGTGGTCGACATCGGCGACGGTCAGGCCGTCGTGTTCAAGATGGAGAGCCATAACCACCCCAGCTATATCGAGCCGTACCAGGGCGCGGCGACGGGCGTGGGCGGGATCATGCGCGACGTGTTCACCATGGGCGCCAGGCCCGTCGCTAACATGAACGCGCTCCGGTTCGGGCGGCCGGACCATCCCAAGATGCGCCACCTCATCTCCGGCGTGGTGCGCGGGATTGGCGGCTACGGCAACTGCGTGGGCGTACCGACGGTGGGCGGCGAGGTGAACTTCCACCCCGCTTACGACGGCAACATCCTCGTCAACGCGATGTGCGTGGGCGTTGCGGACCAGGACAAGATCTTCCTCTCGGCCGCGAGCGGCGTGGGCAACCCGATCGTCTATGTCGGCTCCAAAACGGGCCGCGACGGCATCCATGGCGCGACCATGGCGTCCGCCGATTTCGGCGAGGACGCCGACGAGAAGCGCCCCACGGTGCAGGTCGGCGATCCCTTCACGGAGAAGCTGCTGATCGAGGCGTGCCTGGAGCTGATGGCGTCCGACGCGATCGTCGCGATCCAGGACATGGGCGCGGCGGGCCTGACCTCCTCGTCCGTCGAGATGGCTTCGAAGGGCGGTGTAGGCATCGAGCTGGTGATGGACGACGTGCCCCAGCGCGAGGAGGGCATGACGCCCTATGAGATGATGCTGTCGGAGAGCCAGGAGCGCATGCTCATGGTCCTGAAGCCCGGCCGCGAGGCGGAGGCGGAGGCGATCTTCCGGAAATGGGAGCTCGACTTCGCGGTGATCGGGCGCGTTACCGATACGGGCCGCATGGTGCTGCGCTGGCGCGGCGAGACGGTGTGCGACATCCCGCTCGGGCCGCTGGCCGACGACGCCCCGATGTACGACCGCCCGCACGTGCCGACCGAGCCTCCGGCCCCGCTCGCGAGCATCCCCGAATGCGCCGATCCCGCGGCCGACCTCCTCAAGCTGATCGGCTCGCCCGACCTCGCGTCGCGGCGCTGGATTTGGGAGCAGTACGACCACATGGTCGGCGCCGACACCGTCCAACGCCCCGGCGGCGACGCGGCGGTCGTGCGCGTGCACGGGACGAGCAAGGGCCTGGCGATCACCACCGACTGCACGCCGCGCTACTGTTATGCCGACCCGGTGCAGGGCGGGCGGCAGGCGATCGCGGAGACGTGGCGCAACCTGACCGCGGTCGGTGCGAAGCCGCTGGCGGCGACCGACTGCATGAACTTCGCCAACCCGCAGCGGCCGGAGATCATGGGCCAGTTCGTCGGCTGCATCGAGGGCATGGCCGACGCCTGCCGCCAGCTCGACTTCCCCATCGTGAGCGGCAACGTGTCGCTCTACAACGAGAGCAAGGCGACCGGCGGCGGCTCCGCGATCCTGCCCACGCCCGCGATCGGCGGCGTCGGCCTGCTCGACGACTGGGAGCGCTCGGCGACCATCGCTTTCAAGCAGCCGGGCGACGTGATCCTGCTCGTCGGCAACCGCGGCGGGCATTTGGGCCAGTCGCTCTGGCTTCGCGAGGTGCACGGGATCGAAGGCCGCGACGCCGGCCCGCCGCCGCCCGTCGACCTCGCGATTGAGAAGCGCGTCGGCGACCTGATCCGCCACCGCATCAACACCAAGTGCCTCACCGCCGTCCACGACGTGTCGGACGGCGGCGTCGCAGTCGCCCTTGCGGAGATGGCGCTGGCGGGCGGCATCGGCGCGATCATCGACAAGCCGCTGATCCGGCCCGTCCACGAGGCGCTGTTCGCCGAGGACCAAGGTCTCTACGTCGTCACCATCCGCGACACGGCGTTGCTCGATTTCCTCTTCTCGACGGACGCGGCGGGCGTGGACGTGATCCCCATCGGCCGCACCGCGGGCAAGCGCATCATCTTCGAGCTGCCGCAGGGTGACTACGTCGTCACGCTCGACCAGCTGCGCGAGGCGCACGAAGGCTTCTTCCCCAAGCTGATGGGCGCGGATGCCGCCCTCGCCTAAGGGCCGGATGGATTGGCGCGGGCGGCTGGAGACGCGCTCCGCCTGGTGGACGCTGATCGCGGGCGTCGTGATGTTCGTGGCCTCGGCGCTGGCGGTGCCGCTGCTCGGCGGCTTCGGCGTGATCCGGCTGGTGTGGCGCGCGAACGACCGGGATCTGTGGATGGCGGCGTGGGGCGTGATAGGCGCGCTCGCCATGTTCCGCGCCGCCTGGGTCTCGATCGAGGCGCTGGGCCAGCTCTGGTGGCGCAGGCTTCTCGACGCGCTGGCGATCTGGGCGGCGGTGGCCGCGCTATTTCCGGGATGGTGGCTGGCGCGACTCGGGCCCGC
This sequence comes from Sphingomonas lenta, assembly GCF_002288825.1. GTDB lineage: Bacteria > Pseudomonadota > Alphaproteobacteria > Sphingomonadales > Sphingomonadaceae > Sphingomonas > Sphingomonas lenta. The sequence continues at coordinate 579,651 of NZ_NSLI01000004.1, read as the reverse complement.
CGCTTAGGCGTGGGCGCCATGACCCCGCTGCCCGAAACCGAGGACCAGGCGGCCGCCGAGCTCGCGACGCTCGCCGCCGAGATCGCGCACCACAACCGGCTCTACCACACGGAGGACGCGCCGGAGATCTCGGACGCCGACTACGACGCGCTCGTCCGCCGTAACGGGGCGATCGAGGCCAAGTACCCCCACCTCGTCCGCGAGGACTCGCCTTCCTATCGCGTCGGCGCCGCGCCCGCCGCACACCTCGCCAAGGTGCCGCACGCCCGGCCGATGACGAGCCTCGACAACGCGTTCAGCGACGACGACGTGCGCGAGTTCGTCGCCCGCGTCCGCCGCTTCCTCAAGCTCCCCGACGACGAGCCCGTCGCGCTGACCGCCGAGCCCAAGATCGACGGCCTGTCCTGCTCGCTCCGTTACGAGCGCGGGCGGCTCGTCCAGGCGCTGACCCGCGGCGACGGCGCGGTGGGCGAGGACGTGACGGGGAACGTCCGCACGATCGCCGACATCCCAAACACGCTCAACGGCAATGCGCCAGACGTGTTCGAGGTGCGCGGCGAGGTCTATATGACTAAGCCCGACTTCGCCGACCTCAACGGCCGCCTGCTCGCGGAGGCCGAGGACCCCGCCAAGGCGCGACAGTTCGCCAACCCGCGCAACGCCGCGGCGGGGTCGCTCCGCCAGAAGGACCCGGACGTCACCGCGAGCCGCCCACTCCACTTCCTCGCGCACGGGCTCGGCGAAGCGTCGGATGTGCCCGCGCAGATGCAAGCCGAACTCGTCGAGCGCTGGCGCGCCTGGGGCTTCCCCGTCGACGAGCGCTTCGCGCGCTGCGAGGACGTGGACGCCGCGTTGGAGGTGTACCGCCGCATCGAGGCGATCCGCGCCGACCTCCCCTTCGACATCGACGGCGTCGTCTACAAGGTCGACCGGCTCGACTGGCAGGGGCGCCTCGGCATCGTCGGCCGCGCGCCCCGTTGGGCGATCGCGCACAAATTTCCCGCGCAGCAGGCGCAAACGACGCTCCGGCAGATCGACATCCAGGTCGGGCGCACGGGCAAGCTCACCCCCGTGGCTCGCCTAGAGCCCGTGACGGTGGGTGGCGTCGTCGTCACCAACGCCACGCTCCACAACGCCGACGAGATCGAGCGGCTGGGCGTGCGCCCCGGCGATCGCGTGCTCCTGCAGCGCGCGGGCGACGTGATCCCGCAGATCGTCGAGAACCTCACCCCCGACGAGCCGCGCGACCCGTACGCCTTTCCCGACCACTGTCCCGAGTGCGGTTCGCTCGTCGAGCAGGAGGAGGGCGAGGTCGACCGCCGCTGCTCAGGGGGCCTCATCTGCCCCGCGCAGCGCGTCGAGCGGCTGCGCCACTTCGTCAGCCGCAACGCGATGGACATAGCGGGGCTGGGCGCGAAGCAGATCGAGGACTTCTTCCGCGACGGCCTGATCGGCAGCCCCGCCGACATCTTCCGGCTGACGCGCGACAAGCTCGCGCCGCGCAAGAAGGACGGGCAGGTCTGGGCGACCAAGCTGATCGAGTCGATCGAGGCCCGGCGCGAGCCCGACCCCGTCCGCTTCATGTTCGCGATCGGCATCCGCCATGTGGGCCAGGTCACCGCGCGCGACCTTCTGAAGGCGTTCGGCACCGTGGAACGGCTGGCCGAGGTCGCGACCGCCGCGGTGGACGACCCGGCCGCGCGCGCCGAGATCGAGGCGGTGGAGGGCGTAGGTCCCATCGTCGCCGAGGCGCTCACCGACTTCTTCCGCGAGGAGCACAACCGCGACGCCTGGACCGACCTCCTGAGCGAGGTGCGCCCCCTCCCCTTCGCCGCGAACACGCGCGACTCGGAGGTGTCGGGCAAGACGGTCGTCTTCACCGGCTCGCTGGAGACGGTGTCGCGCGACGAAGCCAAGGCGCAGGCGGAGGCGCTCGGCGCCAAGGTCTCGGGCTCGGTTTCGGCCAAGACCGACCTCGTCGTCGCCGGTCCCGGCGCGGGCTCCAAGCTGAAAAGGGCCGCGGAGCTGGGCGTCCGCGTGGTGGACGAAGCGGAGTGGGCGCGGATCGTAGCCGCCGCGCGGTGATGCCTTTTTGCAACGCCCGACAAAGAGTTTAGCCGGGCGGGAACCTGGCCGCTGGTTGTCATGGAAGCGACATATTAGCAGCGCAGGGGCGCGCTCGGACGGTGCCGAGGAAGTGCGCCGCGTTTGAGCTTACCTGCTCCTAGGGGAATTACATGCGTAACATGCTCTTCGCCGGCGTGGCTGCGGTCGCGCTCATCGCTCCGGCTGCCGTCAGCGCGCAGGAGACCACCGCCCGCATCCGCGGCACGGTCACCGCCAACGACCAGCCGGTCGTCGGCGCCACCGTGGTCGCCACCGACGTCGCGTCGGGCACCCGGTCGCAGACGACCACCGAAGCGGACGGCGGTTTCAACTTCAGCGGCCTGCGCCCCGGCGGCCCCTACACCGTCGAGGTCACCAGCCCCCAGGGCAACACCACCGTCACCGACATCTTCACGGTGGTGCAGCAGGAGTTCCAGCTGCCGATCGACCTGACGGCGTCGGCGACCGGCGCCGCCGACGCGGGCGCGGTCGGCGAGGACATCGTCGTCACCGCCTCGTCCATCGCGGGCGCGGGCACGTCGTCCGACGGCCCGCAGACGGTGCTGACCCAGGCCGACATCCGCGGCGTGGCGTCGGTCAACCGCGACATCCGCGACATCCAGCGCCGCGACCCGTTCGCGTCGCTCGACCTGTCCAACAACGGCGAGCGCGGCGGCGCCGTGTCGTTCGCAGGCGTCAATCCGCGTTTCAACCGCTTCACCATCAACGGCGTGCAGGTGGGCGACACGTTCGGCCTAAACCAGGACGCGAGCCCCACCGGCCGCGGCCCCGTGCCCTATGACGCGCTGGGCCAGGTCTCGGTCTCCATCGCGCCCTACGACATCCGCCAGGGCAACTTCCAGGGCGGCGTGATCGACGCGGTGCTGCTGTCGGGCACCAACGAGTTCCACGGCACCGGCTTCTACTCGCAGTCGCGCGACGAGCTGCAGGGCAAGCGCACCAAGGACGACCGCCTCACCGTCCCGAACTACTTGTCGGAAACCTACGGCGCGACGATCCGTGGGCCCATCATCCCCGACAAGCTGTTCTTCATGGTGTCGGCCGAGCGCAACACCGATCCCCGCCCGTTCGGGACCCAGCTCCAGAACATCCCGCGCCTGACCCAGTCCACGATCGACCAGATCGTCGCAACCGCGACCGGCACCTACAATTTCGATCCGGGCAACATCCTGGTCATCAACAACCGCAAGGACGAGAAGATCGTCGGCCGGCTCGACTGGAACGTCACCGACGGCCAGCGTCTATCGCTGAGCTACATCAACGCGTTCGACACGCTGGACAGCCAAAACAACACGTCCCAGTCGAACGCGACGCCGCAGTACGGCCTCGAGTCGAACGCCTATGCGCTGAGCCAGCTGCTCCGCGCGGGTATCGTCCAGCTCAACTCCGACTGGACGGACAACTTCTCGACCGAGGCGCGCTTCCTGTACCGATCAAGCGAGCGCGGCCAAGAGCCGCTGCGCGGCCGCGGCTTCGCCCAGTTCGGCGTCTGCACGGAGCCGACCTCGGTCAATACGGGCGGCAACAACACGGCGACCAGCTGCGGCACCGCGCCGCGCGTGTTCTTCGGCCCGGACATCAGCCGCCAGACCAATGAGCTGTTCTTCGACACGTGGGGCGGCTCGCTGCTCGCGCGCATCGAGCTCGGCGACCACGAGGTCCGGCTGCTCGGCGAGTACAACGAGAACCGCACGTTCAACAACTTCCTCCAGAACTCGCTGGGCAATTTCTACTTCGATTCGCTCGCCGACTATCAGAACCGGCGCGCGACCCAGCTGACGCTGCGCGTGCCGGTCAACGGACAGCCAAACGGCGCGGCGGCGGATTTCAAGTACGGCCAGTTCACGCTCGGCTTCGAGGACAACTGGCGGATCACCGACAACCTCAACTTCACCTACGGCGTCCGCTACGACCTGTTCGGCATGCGCGACACGCCGACGCTGAACCCGTTCTTCCTCCAGCGCTACGGCTTCGCCAACACGCAGACCTACAAGGGCCTGGACAACTTCCAGCCGCGCATCAGCTTCAACTGGAACTCGCCCTACGGCGTCCGGCTGCGCGGCGGCGTGGGCGTGTTCGGCGGCGGCTCGCCCGACATCTACCTGTCGAACAGCTTCTCGAACACCGTGCTGTCGAACCAGGTGGTCATCACCCGCGGCCTCGCCAACGCCGGCATTCCGGCCGCCGTGGTCTCCGCGGCGCTCGACAACGTCACCGGCCAGATCCCGGCGGCGGTGGCGAACTTCGTGCAGTCGGACACGCGTCAGCTCGCCAACACCATCACGGGGGCGCTCGACCCCGACTTCCGGCTGCCGTCCTCGCTCAAGGCGACGCTGTCGGCCGAGTACGACCTGTTCGGCTTCACCGTGGGCGCGGACTACCTGTACACGGAGAACATCTACTCGGTCATCTTCACCGACCAGCGCGCGGTCCGGACGGGCTTGCGGACCCCGGACGGCCGCCCGCGCTATACCTCGGCCGCGGCCGGGTTCGGCGACCAGAACTACGACATCCTCACCACCAACGCGACGCGGGGCCGTTCGCACATCGGCGTGGTCCGCGTGAACCGCGACTTCGACAACGGCATCAACATCTTCGGCAGCTACACGCTCCAAGACGTGAAGGACGTGTCGAACGCCAGCTCGTCGACGATCAACTCGAACTACGGCAACCAGATTTTCGGCGCCGACCCGGACCTTCCGGCCTATGGCACGTCGAACGACGAGATCACCTGGCAGTTCAAGTATGCCGTCGGGCTCAACCGCGCGTTCTTCGGCGACTATCGCACCATCATTCAGCTGTTCGGCGAAACCCGCGCGGGACGTCGCTACAGCTTCACGATGCGCGACAACACCAACACGCGCTCCTCGGTGTTCGGCACGATCCTGAACCAGTCGCAGCACCTGCTGTACGTGCCGACCGGCATCGACGACGCGCGCGTCAGCTATGACAGCACGGCGACGCGAGACTCGCTGGAGAGCTTGATCCAGAACACCAGCCTGAAGGACTATCGCGGTCGCGTCGCGGGCAAGAACATCGCCCGCAGCCGCGCCTTCACCCGCATCGACCTCCACGTCGAGCAGGAAGTGCCGACCGGCATCGGCGACTCCAAGGTGTCGCTGTTCGCCGACATCGAGAACCTGCCCAACCTGATCGACAAGGATTGGGGCGGCCTGCGCCAGCTCGGCTTCCCGCAGTCGGCGTCGGTGGTGAACGTGCAGTGCTTGCAGGCCCCGGTCGCGACCGGCACCGCCCCGACGGCGGCGCAGACCACGGCGAACACGTCGCAGCCTTGCGCCCAGTACCGCTACTCGACCTTCACCACGCCTAACGAAGCCGTGCCCCAGCTCGACCGTTCGGTGTACCTGATCCGCGTGGGCGCGCGCTTCTCCTTCTAAGCGCGCTTCCCCAGCGATCACGGCCAGGCCGTCGCCCTATCGGGGCGGCGGCCTTCGTCGTTTCGGGGCGGGAGCCTTTCGCGGGCGCGCCGGCCTGCCTATAAGCCCGCCGCAGGATGGCGACCCTTCTCTCCCCGACCGCCCAGCCGAGCCGAGCCGCCGCGCTCAACGTCCGCCCCTTCTTCGAGGACAAGGCCCGCGCCTTTTGGACGCTCCAGGCGGCGGGCTGGACGGGCTATCTCCTGCTGCGCGGCGTGGCGTCGATGGGCAACGGCGTGCAGCTCGACGTGCTCGTGCCCGTGGTGATCGAGTCCATCGTCGGCTACTGCATCACGCTGCTGCTCTCGACGCTGTACGGCTATTGCCGCCGCCTGCCGCGCGTGTGGGGCGTGCTGCTCTCGATCCTGACGCTGCTCGGCGCGACCCTGCTCTACGCGACGCTGACCGCCTTCGCCTTCTCGTTCATCAACGCGCCGGAGCCGGGGCTGAGCCTGGGGCCCGTGGTGGGCTACCTGTTCCTCAACTTCGTGGTGCTCGCCGGCTGGTCGGCGCTCTATTTCGCGATCAACTTCTACCTGATCGTCGAGGACCAGATCGACGAGCTGCGCCTGCTCGAGATGCAGGCGAGTTCCGCGCAGCTCGCCATGCTGCGCTACCAACTCAACCCGCACTTCCTGTTCAACACGCTGAACTCGATCTCGACGCTGGTGCTGCTGAAGCAGACGGAACGCGCCAACGCGATGCTGTCGCGCCTGTCCTCGTTCCTCCGCTACACGCTGGCGAACGAGCCCACCGCGCACGTCACCGTGGCCCAAGAAGTGGAGACGCTGAAGCTCTATCTCGAGATCGAGAAGATGCGCTTCGAGGAGCGGCTACGGCCCGAGTTCGAGATCGACGCCCGCATCGAGCGCGCCCGGCTCCCCTCGCTGCTCCTTCAGCCGCTCGTCGAGAACGCGATCAAATATGCGGTGACGCCGCAGGAAGAGGGTGCCGAGATCCGCGTCTCCGCGCAACTCGCCGGGGATCGGGTGCGGATCGCCGTATCCGACACCGGACCCGGCTTGCAGGACGGCGGCAATCGGCAGAGCCTTGCCGTGCACGCCCCGTCGACCCAAGTGGGGCTCGCCAACATCAGGGAGCGACTGGCCCAGGCTTACGGGCCGAACCACCGTTTCGAGACACGATCCGCGCCCGCCGGCGGCTTCTCGGTCGAGATCGAGATCCCGTTCCAGCTGGAGGACGTGAACAGAGAGGCCGCATGACCATCCGTACCATCCTAGTCGACGACGAGCCGCTCGCGATCCAGGGGCTGGAGCTCCGCCTGATGAGCCACCCCGACGTCGAGATCGTCGATAAATGCCAGAACGGGCGCGAGGCGATCCGTTCCATCAAGACGCATAAGCCCGACCTGGTGTTCTTGGACATCCAGATGCCCGGCTTCGACGGCTTCTCCGTCGTTCAGGGCCTGATGGAGGTCGAACCGCCCTTGTTCGTCTTCGTCACCGCCTATTCCGACCACGCGCTCCGCGCCTTCGAGGCGCAGGCCGTCGATTACCTCATGAAGCCGGTGGAGGAGGCCCGTCTGGCGGACACGCTCGACCGCGTGCGCAGCCGCATCGCGCAGAAGCGCGGCGCGGAAGAGACGGAGAAGCTGAAGGAGGTGCTCGCCGAGGTCGCTCCCGACGCGGCCGAAGGCATGGCGACCGGCGACGCCGAGCCCTCGGCCGGGCGCTTCGAGAAGCTCATCAACATCAAGGATCGCGGCCAGATCTTCCGCGTGGACGTCGACACGATCGAGCGCATCGATGCCGCCGGCGATTACATGTGCATCTACACCGGCGACAACACGCTGATCCTGCGCGAGACGATGAAGGACCTGGAGAAGCGCCTCGACCCGCGCCGTTTCCAGCGCGTCCACCGCTCGACCATCGTCAATCTCGACCTCGTCAAGCAGGTGAAGCCGCACACCAACGGCGAGTGCTTCCTGGTGCTGGGGTCGGGCGCGCAGGTGAAGGTGTCGCGCTCCTATCGCGACGTGGTGGCGCGCTTCGTCCATTGACGCCATTTCGGGGCTAAACATCGACGCGCGGACCAGCTAGCCTCCCCGCAAACGGAGAGGTCGCGTAAACGCATGAAAATACTAGCTTTCACAGCGCCGCTGCTCGTGCTCGCCGCGGCGCCCGCCTTCGCAGAGACGCCGCGCGAGATGCTGACGCATGCGTCGTTCCAGGACCGTGACAAGGCGGCGGCGCTCAGGCGCGTGGTGCAGGCGCACGGGCTCGCGACCGCCGCGCTCGCCCGCAACCCCAACGACCGCGAGGCGGCGCTGATGCAGGCTACCGCGCTCGGCTATCGCGCCAAGCTGACGGGCAGCCGCGGCGACGCCGTGGCCGCGCGCCGGGCGATGGAGCGGCTCGTCTCCGCGCATCCCCGCGATCCCGAACGCCACCTCCTGCTCGGCGCGTGGCACATGGGCGCGGTGCACCGACTTGGCCGCATCATGGGCCGCGCGGTGCTGGGCGCGAGCAAGCCCGTCGGCCTGTCGGCGCTCGACCGTGCTGTGGCGCTGGGCGGCGACCGGGCGCTATTCTCCGGGCTTGCGGCGCTGCTGCGTCTGCAGCAGGATCCCAAGGACGCCGGGGCCCGCGCGCTCGCCGAGGCCGCCGCGCGCGGCTCGGCGCCGACCGGGCTCGATCGCCACCTGCAGGCGGCGGCCCGCGCCGTGCTGGTGCCGCTGCGCGCCGGCGACGCCGCAGCGATCAAGCGTGTGGCCGCCCGCCACTTGCCGCTCGGCTGGGTCGAGGAGCGTTAAAGTCCGGAACGCGCTCGGTTTTCCATCACAGGATTACCCCGCGTCCGACTAGCCCGGCACCTTTCCCGACCGGATGCGTTAGCCTGCGTTACTGGAAGGAGAAGGCATGTCGGATCGCATCGTCGCGGTCGGGTTGCTGACCGCGCGGGACCTGGAGATGCTGGGCACCGGCTTTCGCCGGGCGTTCCCGATCGATCCGGACGCGCAGTTCGACGACCTGCTCGCCGCCATCGACCGCGCGGTCGAGCGCGGCGACACGGAGGGCGCGATCAGGGCGGCCTCCGGCCGGCACGACCGCGCCTGACGCCGCGCCGGTGGACCGGCGCGGTCAGTCGTCGAAGGCGGGCGACGAGCCGGCGTTGACCGTCAGCTGGACGTTGAGCGCGTGATCCATCTGCGCCCGCGCTCCGCCGCGCGCGAAGCGGTACTGGTTCAGGTAGCCGATATCGGCGCTCACCGTCCTGCCTAGCGGCAGCGTCAGGCCGGCGATGTTCCGCATCCGCTCGAACCCGCGCCGCTGACCCCAGACGGTGCCGTTCGGAAGGTAGAAGCTCTCATGGCTGGCGAACACGGCCCAGCCCTTGGACGCCAGCCTGTGGTTGTAGCGGACGAGCGGGCGTATGCGGAAACCGATCTCGTCGCCTCGCGGGTGGAAACGCTCGTCGACGCGGAAGCGGGTGGCGACCGGGCCGAAGGTCGCGACGACCTGCTGGCGCAGCCGGTCCTCGTTCGCGGCGGCGTTGCCGTTGTGTGCGCCGACTTTGCGATAACCGAAGCCGAGCTCGACCGCAGGCGACACGCGATAGCCGAGGATGCCGCCGAACTCGGTCTGGTACAGTCCGTCCGGACGGTCGCCCAGCCTCGCGATCTGCTCCAGCGTCAGGCGCACCCGCGGGGCGACCGGCACGTTGGTGTTGACCTGCAGCCAGAGCTGCTCGTCCTGCTGCTGCGCAAGCGCGGGCGTCGCCGCGAGAGCGAGCGGCAGCGCGAGCGCGACGCGGCAAAAGGAGTAGGTGGACACGTGGCGGGTCCTACTGCGGCGACGCGGGCGTGTCATGCGCGCATGGTCCGGCGCGTTGGCCGGACAATGCGCCTCTGCTAGAGGGCCGCGTCATGCTCACCCTCGACGCCGTCACCGTCCGCCTCGGCGGGCGCACCATTCTCGATCGCGCCTCCGCCAGCCTGCCGCCGGGATCGCGCGTCGGGCTGATCGGGCGCAACGGGGCGGGCAAATCGACGCTGGTGCGCGTGATCGCGGGACAGCTCGACCCCGACGAGGGCTCGGCCGAGATGCCGCGGGGTGCGCGCATCGGCTACATCGCGCAGGAGGCGCCGCACGGGACCGCGACGCCGTTCGAGACGGTGCTCGCCGCCGATGCCGAGCGCGCAAGCCTGATGCTCCAAAGCGAGACCGAGCAGGATCCCGACAAGCTCGGCGACATCTATGAGCGGCTGATCGCGATCGACGCTTATACCGCCCCGGCGCGTGCGGCGGAGATCCTGGTGGGCTTGGGCTTCGACGAGGAGATGCAGGGCCGTCCGCTCGACAGCTTCTCCGGCGGCTGGAAGATGCGCGTGGCGTTGGCCGCCCTTCTCTTCTCGCAACCCGACCTGCTGCTCCTCGACGAGCCGTCCAACCACCTGGACCTCGAGGCGGTGATGTGGCTGGAGGAGTTTCTGCGCGGCTACAAGGCGACGATCGTCGTCGTCAGCCACGAGCGCGACTTCCTCAACAACGTCGTCGACCACATTTTGCACCTCCAGGCCGGCAAGACGACGCTCTACCCCGGCGGCTACGACGCGTTCGAGCGGCAGCGCGCCGAGCGCATGGCGCAGATCGCCGCCGCCAAGGCCAACCAGGACGCGCAGCGCGCCAAGCTGCAGGATTACGTCGCGCGCAACTCCGCCCGTGCGTCCACCGCCAAGCAGGCGCAGAGCCGCCTCAAGCTGCTGGCCAAGATGCAGCCTATCGCCGAGCTGGCGAACGACCCGTCTCTGTCCTTCGGCTTCCCTAACCCGTCCGAGCTCCGGCCGCCGCTGATCACGCTCGACATGGCGGCGGTGGGGTATGACGAGACGCCGATCCTCAAGCGCCTCAATCTGCGGCTCGACCCCGACGACCGGATCGCGCTCTTAGGGCGGAACGGCAACGGCAAGACGACGCTGGCGCGCCTGCTCGCCGCGCAGCTCGCCCCGATGGAGGGCGGGATGACGTCTTCGGGCAAGATGAAGGTCGGCTACTTCACCCAGTACCAAGTCGAGGAACTGGATGCCGAGGACACGCCGCTCGAGCACATGACGCGCACCATGCGCGGGAGCACGCCCGCCGCGGTGCGCGCGCAGCTCGGGCGGTTCGGCTTCTCAGGCGACAAAGCAACGACCAAAGTCGGCAAGCTGTCGGGCGGCGAGCGGGCGCGGCTGGCGCTGGCGCTCATTACGCGCGACGCGCCGCACCTCCTGATCCTGGACGAGCCGACCAACCATCTCGACGTCGACGCGCGCGAGGCGCTGGTGCAGGCGTTGAACGACTACACCGGCGCGGTGGTGCTGGTCAGCCACGACCGGCACATGCTGGAGCTGACGGCGGACCGGCTGGTGCTGGTCGACGACGGCACCGCGCGCGAGTTCCACGGGTCCCTGGACGACTACATCGCGCTGGTGCTGCGCGGTGACGGGAGCAAGGCCGGAAGCGGTCCCGGATCCAAATCGGACCGGAAGAAAGACAAGCGCGCCGTCGCCGAAGCACGCGAGCGGGACAAGCAGCTCCGCCAATCGGTGCGCAACGCGGAGGCCGAGGTGACCCGGCTCACCGCCGAGCGCAGCGCGATCGACCGCGCGACGTTCGACCCGGCCGGGGCCGAGCCACGCTTCGCGAAGCTGACCATGAGCGAGCTTATGCGGCGGCGATCCGACGTCCAGGCGAAGCTGGACGCGGCGGAGGCGCGCTGGATGGAGGCGAGCGAAGCGCTGGAAGCGGCTTAGGACGGGTGGGCTTCGACCTCGTCCTCGCTCGGACCGCCCTCGGTCGGAGCCGGGTTCTCGACCCAGGCCTCGACGGGGCCGGTCAGCTTGAGGGTAAGCGGGCGGCCGTGGCGGTCGACCTTCTTGCCGAGCGCGACGCGGATCCAGCCCTCGGAGATGCAATACTCCTCGACGTCACGGCGCTCCTGGCCTTTGAAGCGGATGCCGATGCCGCGGCGGAGCAGCTCCTCGTCGAAATAGGGGCTGTTCGGGTCGGTCGAGAGGCGGTCGGGCATGGTGTCGGTCATCGCCACGCCCCTGCCATGAAAAGAACGGCGCGGGAAGCCTCAGCCCCCGCGCCGTCCGGATGCTTAGTCGCAGACCCGGTAGCGGATGCGACGGCCGGTCCAGGGATCCCGGTCGCGCACCGTATAGCAGCGCTGGCCCCAGCCGCCGCCCCAACCGTTGTTCCAGCCGAAGCGCGGGTCGTGGAAGCGCGGATCATAGCCGAAGCGCGGGTCGTAACCGAACCGTGGGTCGTAGCCGAAGCGCGGGTCGTAGCCGCCGCGCCAACCGCGCCGGAAGCGGCGGTCGTCCCAGCGGTCGCGGTTGGCCGACGCGATCGCCGCGCCCACGCCCAGCCCGACGATGCCGCCGATGATCGCGCCGGTGGCGACGTCGCCGCCGCGGTCGCGATGACGCCGCCAGCGCTGCGCATCGGCCGGCGCCGCCGCGGTGAGCGCCGTCGCCGCCAGCGTCGCGCCCAGCACCGCCTTCTTCACCAATCCAGTCATATGAAACCCTCCACCCAATAACGCGCGGTCGAAAGGAACCGTGACGGGCCTATTACCGGGCCCGGGCTGAACGGCGGCGTAACGGGTCGTTAATCAACGGCAGATGCGCACGGGCACCATGTCTCCCCAATAGGGGTCGAACTGCCAGCTGGTGAAGCAGCGCGGGCCGAAACGTCCGCGGAAACCCCAACCGCCCCAACCGGGTCCGACGAAGCGCGGATCGTGCCAACCGGGCCCCACCCAGCCCGGACCGCCCCAACCCGGACCTCCCCAGCCGAACCCGACGCCCGGGCCCGCCCAGCCGCGCCCGCGCCAGCCCGGACCGACCCAGCGGCCGCGACGGCCGTCGGCGATGGCCGCACCGACGCCCAGACCCACCAGCCCGCCGATCACCGCGCCGGCGGCGACGTCGCCGCCCCGGTCCCGCCCGCGCCAGCGGCGCTGCGCCTCGGCGGGCGCGGCGGTGGTAAACACGGTCGCCGCCAGCACCGCGGCCGCCAGCGGCTTCTTCCAAAAGCGTCCCGTCATGCTACTCCTCCTGAACAGGCCGCGGCGGAGCGCCGCGACGCGGCCGATATAGCATGGAAGCGGCCGTTCCGGCCCAAGCGAGTGACGATCCGGAGCATAGGAATGGCCTATTGGCTGCTGAAATCGGAACCGGAGAGCTATGGCTGGGCCGACCTGGTCCGGGACGGCGGGACCGAGTGGGACGGCGTGCGCAACGCGGCCGCGGCGGGGCATCTGCGGGCGATGCGCGAGGGCGACCTGGCGCTCGTCTATCATAGCGGCGCGGACAAGGCGGCGGTCGGCGTGGCGCGGATCGCCCGCGAGGCGCGGAAGGACGGCGAAGAGGGGAACTGGGTGTCGGTCGCGGTCGAGCCGGTCGAGGCCCTGCCCCGCCCCGTGACGCTGGCGGCGATGAAGGCGGATGCGCGGCTTGGCGGTATGGCGATGATCCGGCAGTCGCGGCTGTCGGTGTCGCCGGTGAGCGACGCGGAGTGGGCGGCCATCCGCGAGCTGGCCGGATGACCAGCCCTATGCTCCTGTTCGTCTACAACGCCGACGAGGGTCTGTTCGCGGCGCTCGGCGATGCGGTGCACAAGGCGGTGTCGCCGGACACCTACCCCTGCTCGCTCTGCGCGGTGAGCTACGGGGCGGTCCGGATGCGGCCCGAGTGGCGGGCGCACCTACGATCGCTGCCGTACGCGACGCGGTTCTTTCACCGGCAGGATTTCCGGCGGGCTTATCCGGAGCTCGACGTCGAGCTACCCGCGATCCTGCTAGACCAGGGCAGCGGTCCCCGCGTGCTGGTGGACGCGGGGACCTTGAACGGTGTCGGCGATGTCAAAGAGCTGATCGACACCCTCTCCCGTTCGCTTCGAGCCTAGTCGAGAAGCGGGCGGCGGTGCGCGCGCTTCCGTCTCTCGACTGGGCTCGAGACGAACGGAGGTGGCGTGATCGTTATGCGGCCTCCTTCTGACGGCTCGCGCGCTTGCGCTCGTGGGGGTCGAGGTGGCGCTTGCGGAGGCGGATCGACTTGGGCGTCACCTCCACCATCTCGTCGTCGTCGATGTAGGCGATCGCCTGCTCCAGCGTCATCTTCTTGGGCGGCGTGAGGCGGATGGCGTCGTCCTTGCCGCCCGAAGCGCGGAAGTTGGTGAGCTGCTTCGACTTCATCGGATTGACTTCGAGGTCGTCGGTCTTGGCGTTCTCGCCGACGATGATGCCCTCGTAGAGCGGATCGCCGGGCGCGACGAACAGGATGCCGCGCTCCTCCAGGGCGTTCAGCGCGTAGGCGTTCGCCTCGCCGTTGCCGTTGGAGATAAGCACGCCGTTCTTCCGGCCCTCGATCTGGCCCTTGTAGGGCCCGTACTTCTCGAACAGCCGGTTCATAATGCCGGTGCCGCGCGTGTCGGACAGGAACTCGCCGTGATAGCCGATGAGGCCGCGGCTGGGCGCGGAGAAGGTGATGCGCGTCTTGCCGCCGCCCGAGGGCCGCATATCGACCATCTCGGCCTTGCGCTGGTTCATCTTGTCGACGACGGTGCCGGAGAACTCCTCGTCAACGTCGATAACGACGGTCTCGTACGGCTCCTCGCGGCCCGCGTCGCCGTCGCGGAACAGCACGCGCGGGCGGCTGATGCCGAGCTCGAAGCCCTCGCGGCGCATCGTTTCGATGAGCACGCCGAGCTGGAGCTCGCCGCGGCCCGCCACCTCAAAGCTGTCCTTGTCGGCCGACTCCGTCACGCGAATCGCGACGTTGCTCTCGGCTTCGCGAAATAGCCGGTCGCGGATCATGCGGCTGGTGACCTTGCTGCCCTCGCGGCCCGCCATGGGGCTGTCGTTGACGGCGAAGCGCATGGAGAGCGTGGGCGGGTCGATCGGCTGCGCGGTGATCGGCTCGGAGACGGAGGTGTCGGCGATGGTGTTCGCCACCGTCGCGACCGTGAGGCCGGCGAGGCTGATGATGTCGCCGGCGCGCGCCTCCTCGACGGGCACGCGCTCCAGCCCGCGGAAGGACATGATCTTGGTCGCGCGGCCGGTCTCGATGACGTTGCCGTCGCCGTCGAGCGCGTGGATCGGCTGGTTGAGCTTGATCGTGCCGCTGTCGACGCGGCCCGTGAGGATGCGGCCGAGGAAGTTGTCGCGGTCGAGCAGCGTGACGAGAAACTTGAACTCGGCGTCCGGGTCGACGTTCGGCGCGGGCACGTGGCCGACGATCTTCTCGAACAGCGGCTCCAGCGTGCCCTCGCGCGCGTCGGCGTCGTCGGATGCGTAGCCGTTGCGGCCCGACGCGTAGAGCACGGGGAAGTCGAGCTGCTCGTCGGTCGCTTCCAGGCTGACGAACAAGTCGAACACCTCGTCCAGCACTTCCTGCACGCGCGCGTCGGAGCGGTCGATCTTGTTGACGACGACGATGGGGCGGAGGCCGAGCGCGAGCGCCTTGCCGGTGACGAACTTGGTCTGCGGCATCGCGCCTTCCGACGAGTCCACCAGCAGGATCACGCCGTCGACCATCGACAGGATGCGCTCCACCTCGCCGCCGAAGTCGGCGTGGCCGGGCGTGTCGACGATGTTGATGCGCGTACCCTTCCAGTCGACGCTCGTGCACTTGGCGAGGATGGTGATGCCGCGCTCCTTCTCGAGGTCGTTCGAGTCCATCGCGCGCTCCTCGACGCGCTGGTTGTCGCGAAAGGTGCCCGATTGGCGGAAGAGCTGGTCCACGAGCGTGGTCTTGCCGTGGTCGACGTGGGCGATGATCGCCACGTTGCGGAGGTTCATGTCGATGTCCTGGGAAGAAAGATCGGCGCGCGCATAGCCGAGGCGTGCGAAAAGCGGAAGGGCGCGGGCGGAAGTACAATAAAGTACACGCCAAGAACGCCGGGCCACGAACGTCGGCGGCGTGGCCGGACAAGTTGACGGCGGTTGAGGCGTGAAACCTTCCCGGGCCGACCGCGCCCGGGGAGCGCCGGCGAGGCGTCCGCGACGCGATACCGGCGCGACACCGGCGCGACACCGGCGCGACACCGGCGCCGCACGTCCGCGCCATTGGCGCGACGGGATCGCACGCCGACGCGACCAGGGCGATGAGAGGGTGGCGGACGAATCGGACGGGCGTCGAACAGCTTGGACCACGGCCGCGCCTTGTAGGACAGCGGTCTCGTGCCGCGGATCGGTCGAACCCATGATGGTGCGGGCGACGCGACCGAAAGGTAGGACCTTATGTCCCATCCCCGCCGGGGCGGAAACCGAGTAGGGCTTCGCGATGCCGAAAAACGACTTGGCCTTGACCGACAAAGCCGCGTTCGCCTGGATCCTGCGCTGCGGGTGGAAGGGCCTGTGCCCGCGATGCGGCGAGGGGCGGATGTTCCGGTCGTGGCTGACGGTGACCGACCGCTGCCCGAGCTGCGCGCTCGACTACCGCTTCGCCGCGCCCGACGACGGGCCCGCCTTCTTCTCGCTGTGCATCATCGCCCTGCCGCTGATCGCGATCGTGGTCTGGATCCAGGTCGCGTTTGACCCGCCCGCCTGGGTGCACTTCGTCACGTCCTTGCCGCTGATGGTGCTCGGCACCGTGCTGCCGCTGCGCCCGATCAAGGGCTGGCTCGTCGCGTCACAGTACGTGAACCGCGCGCAGGAGGCGGGCACGCAGGGGTTGTGGTCGCGGCTGCACGGGACGGAGGCGGGAAGGAGCGACTTCGACTAGCGAGCGGCCAGCTGCATCGAGCGACTCGATCGCGATTGCCCCGCCATCAAGTCACCTCCAAAATGGACGTTTTGGCCGTTGCTCTCCGCCCCACTGCGTCGAACGGTGAGGCGGGGGAGAAAAGATATGCAAGTCGCTACGCTCGCTGTGCAGCACCTGTTTGAGCAGAACGTGCTCTACCGCGTGCCGCTTTATCAACGCCCTTACGTTTGGAACGAGGACGGCCAGTGGCGACCGATGTGGGACGACATCAGCCGCCTGGCCGACCAAGTTATGGCAGGCGAGAAACCCCGCGCGCATTTTCTCGGTGCGACGGTGCAGGGCAAGGAGATTGTCGCGCCCGGACAGATGGAGTCGCGTCTGCTCATCGACGGGCAGCAACGGATGACCACGCTCCAGCTTCTCTTAAGAGCATTCCACGATTTGGTCGCGGTCGCGGGTCTAACGGATTATGCCTCTGCCCTGGCCATGCTGTATCGCAACAGCCACGCGTTGAATACGAAGCTGCACCAGTCGTTCAAGGTTTACCCGACCAACGCTGACCGTGCCGACTTCCACATTGTGATGACGAGCGAGTCTCGGGCCGCGTTGCTAAAAGCCTGCGGCGCAAAACCGGGAATGGCGACCGGCCGTACGATCATCGATGGCTACCTGTTCTTCGCGCGGGAGATCGAGGCGTGGCTGGGCCCGGACGACGCGGAGATGAAGGCGCGCGCGGCGGCCTTGTACGGGGCGGTGCGCGACGAAGTTCGGCTGGTGGTTATCGACGTCGACGAGAAAGACGACGCGCAACTTATCTTTGAGACGCTCAACGCGCGTGGCACTCCTCTGCTCGCCGCCGACCTTGTCAAGAACGCCTTACTCAGTGCTGTGGAGCGCGCCGGATCGAATGTTGAGCAGGCATACGAAACCTATTGGGCACCCTTCGACAATGATTCGTACTTTTGGCGCGGCCAGACCGGGCGCGGCCACGCGCGACGTGCCCGCATCGAGCAGTTTCTGCAGTTCGCATTAACGATTATGTCGCGCCGCGAAGTCGCGGCTGGCCATCTATACGCTGCGTACCGCGACTTCGCGGCCCGACCCGACGCGCCAACTGCGCCGGCGCAGATGGAGCGGCTCCGGCGCTACGGTGACATCTACAGACGCCTGGTCGAAGGGCATCACCCGCCGCGCGTCCAGCTGTTCCTGCGCCGCCTTGCCGTGATGGATTTTGAGTCAAGCTATCCATTTCTGATCAAGCTGTTTGATCTGCTCGACGATAACGGCGAAGCACTCGAACGGGTGCTGGTCGATCTCGAGTCGTTTCTCGTGCGGCGCATGGTCGCGCGCCTTGATACGCGCGGGTACAACAAGCTGTTTGCGGACCTGCTCTTCGCGCTGGACGTCGAACCTGATGCAGCGCCGGACGCAGTGCGCGAACGACTGCAGTCCGGCGAAGCGGAGGTAGATCGCTGGCCCGACGATCAAGAGTTCCGACGGGGCTGGAGCGATAATCCTCTTTATGAGAACCTGACCCGCCCGCGTCTGCGTCTTTTGCTGGAGGCGATGGAGGCAGCGTTGCAGCAGGGCGGTTACGCCGAAGTCGACGGCGTACCTTCTAGCCTCACCATCGAGCATGTACTCCCTCGAAGCTGGCAAGAACACTGGTCGCTGCCGTCCGGCGTCGATCCCATCGAAGCGGAGGAGCGGCGAAATCGAGCGCTCCACACGATCGGCAATCTTACGCTGCTCAAAGGCGCGCTCAACGCGATGCAGTCTAACCGTCCGTGGATCGGCGGAGATGCGCCGGGTAAACGCGATGGATTGGCGGCTCATACGGTGCTTCACCTCAACAAGAAGCTCCTCGAGCAGGAACGTTGGGATGAGGAGGCCATCGCCGTGAGAGCAGGAGAGCTGTTCCTTCTGGCTCGTCAGACCTGGCCACGTCCCACGGTCTGATCGACGCACGACTGAGGTTCCGCTTCCCCCTTCGAAATGCGCGTTGCCGCCCGAAGTGAACGATGCCCCGCGCCTGCGCGTTCGCGCGTGTACGAAAGGTTGGTGACGGTGCACGGGCCCGAAGGACTGGAGGTCGAGCTCAAGCTGGAGGCGGACGCGGACGGGCTGGACGCGCTCGCCGCGGCGCTGGAGGCGCGGGGCGTGCGGTTCGCGACGCGGGCGCTCCATGCGCGCTACTTCGACACGCCTGAAGGGGAGCTGCGGCGCGCCGGGTTGTCGTTGCGCATCAGGCGGTCGGGCGACGTGCGCGTGCAGACGTTGAAGGCGGAGGGGGCGGCGCTGGGCGCGTTGCTCGCACGACCCGAGTGGGAGCGGGCGGTGGAGGATGACACGCCGGTGCTCGACGATGCGCCGGAGGCGATGCGCGGGGCGTTGCCGAACGGGGCGGTGCACGCGCTCGCACCCGCCTTCTCGGTCGAAGTGGAGCGGCGCGTCGGCGCGGTGCTGGACGAGGCGGGCGGGATCGAGGTGGTGATCGACCGCGGCGTCGTGCGCGGGGACAGGCGCGAGGCTCCGGTGGCCGAGATCGAGCTGGAGCTGACGGACGGGACGCCCGCGGCGTTGTTCGCGCTGGCGCGGATGCTGGCGGACGCCGCGCCGGTGCGGCTGGGGATGCTGACCAAGGCGGAGCGCGGCTATCGGTTGCTCGATCGGGCGGCGGACAAGCCGGTGAAGGGCGCTCAGGCGGCGATCGCGCCGGACGCGGGCACGGGCGAGGCGTTCGCCGCCATCGCCGGCGCGTGCCTCAGGCAGTTCCGGTTGAACGAGGACCTGCTGCTGCGGGCGCAAGACCCGGACGCGCTGCACCAGGCGCGCGTGGCGCTCAGGCGCCTACGGTCGGCCTTGTCGATCTTCCGGCGCGTAGTTGCGGACAACCGGTTCGAGCACCTGCGCGGCGAACTGCGCTGGCTAGCGGCGACGCTGGGCGAGGCGCGCGACCTGGACGTGCTCCTCGCGCGGACGGGGCGGCGGGACGCGCTGGGCGAGGCGCGGGCGGCGGCGTACGCGCGCGTTGCGGAAGCGCTCGGGTCGGTCAGGGCGCGGACGCTGATGCTCGATCTGGCGGAATGGCTCGCGGTCGGCGCGTGGCGCACCGCGCCCGCCGATGCGGCGGCGGTGGCGCGGCCGGCGCGGGACTTCGCGGAGGAGACGCTCGACCGGTTGCGACGGCGACTCAAGAAGCGGGGTAAAGACCTGCGCCACGTCGACGACGAGACGCGCCACGAGGTCAGGATCGACGCCAAGAAGCTGCGCTACGCCGCCGAGTTCTTCGCGGGGCTGTTCCCGGGCGACAAGCGCAAACGGCGCGCCCGGCGGTTCATCGGCGCGATGCAGGACCTCCAGGCGCATCTGGGCGACCTGAACGACATCGCCACCGCGCCCGTGGTGCTGGCGCGGTTGGGCGTGGCGGTCGAGCCCGCGCCGGCCCACGATCGTGAACGCCTGATCGACGCGGCGGCGGAGGCGTATGACGCGCTGATGGGGCGCAAGCGCTTCTGGCGGTGACCTTTCGATAGTAGGATGGGCTTATCGCATTGGCGATGAACGATAACCGGCGCTGACGCGTTCGCCCCCGATGCCCGACCTCGCCGACATCTTCAAATGGCCGCCCGACCCGTACATCCTGTTCCTGACGGGGGCGGGGTTCCTGATCGCGCTGGTCGCGTGGTTGCCGCTGGCGCTGAAGAAGCTGCCGCTATCGCTGCCGATCGTGTGCATCGGCATCGGCGTAGGCCTGTTCGCGACGGGCGAGATGCCGGTGAACCCCCTGCCCTGGAACCACCAAGTCTTCGTGGAGAAGTTCACGGAGTTCGTGGTGCTCGTGGCGTTGATGGGCGCGGGGCTGAAGATCGACCGGCGCTTCTCCTGGCGCAAATGGGGCATCACCTGGCGGCTGCTGGGGCCGACGATGCTGCTCACGATCGCGGCGATCACCTGGGCGGGCGTGGCGCTGCTCGGGCTGCCGCTGCCGCTCGCGATCCTGCTCGGCGGCGCGTTGGCGCCCACCGACCCGGTGCTGGCGTCGGACGTGCAGGTGGGGCCGCCGAAGACGGGCGAAGAGGACGAGGTCCGCTTCGGCCTGACGTCGGAGGCGGGGCTGAACGACGGGCTCGCCTTCCCGTTCGTGAACCTCGCGGTGCTGCTGGCGGCGTTCTACACGGAGGGGAAGCCCTGGGTCGCCGAGTTCGTGCTGCATTCGGTGCTGTGGGAGATCGGCGCGGCGGTGGCGCTGGGCTACTTGGTGGGCCGCGCGTTCGGGTGGGTGACGTTCCACATCCCCGCCGAGACCAAGCTAGCGCAGACGGGCGACGGCGTGATCGCGGTGGCGGCGACGCTGATCTCGTACGGGCTGTGCGAGACGGCGCAGAGCTACGGCTTCCTGGGCGTGTTCGTGACGGCGATGAGCATTCGCGCGTCGCACCGCTCCCACGAGTTCCATCGCGAGATGCACGATTTCACGGAGCAGATCGAGCGGATCACGACCATGGTGGGCCTGCTGCTGTTCGGCGGCGCGCTGGTGTCGGGGCTGCTGGTGCCGTTGACGCTCGCCGATTGGGTAGTCGCGATCCTGGTGCTGCTGGTGATCAGGCCGGTGGCCGGGCTGATCGGGCTGGCGAGCTTCCGCGCGGACTGGCGGGAGAAGCTGACCTTGTCCTTCTTCGGCATCCGCGGCGTGGGCTCGTTCTACTACATCGCCTATGGGCTCAACCACATGGCGGTGGAAGGGCGCGAGCGGTTGTGGGCAATCGTCGGGCTGATCGTGCTCCTGTCCATCCTGATGCACGGGCTGACGGTGACGCCCGTGATGCGCTGGATCGACCGGAGCCAGGGCCGCGATCCGGACGCGGACGAGGAGGCGGCGGACGACGAGAAGGAGGACACGTCCGCGCAGCCTCAGGCGGCCTGACCGGTCGGAACGATCTCCACGAGTATGTCGCCCTCCTCCAGCCGCTTCGCCTCGGGCGTCCAGAAGCCGTAGGACCGATCGCCGCGGTGCACGCGCAGACCCAGGCCGGGCGTCACGTCGTGGAGCGCGTGGCCGACCTCGTTCGGCAGCACGGGGCGCTGGTGGAGGCGCACCTCGCCCTCGCAGGCGGCCAGGTCGGCGACATAGTCGGCGATGTGCTCGCCATAGGTGGAGCCGGCGAGGAGCAGGCCGGCGAAGCTCGCGGGGTTGATGACGGTGCCCGCCCCCGCCTGGCGCGCGATCGCCTCGTTGTCGTAGGACTTCACCACGACGCTGATCGGCACGCGCGGGGCTAGGCGGCGGGTGGTGAGCACGACCAGGATGGAGGTGTCGTCGCGGCCGGTGCAGACGACCACCGCCTTGGCGCGATCAACGTGCGCGGCCTGCAGCACCACGTCGCGCGTGCCGTCGCCCTCGACGACGTTGGCGCCGCACGCCTCCGCCTCCGCGAGCGCGGACGCCATGCAGTCGACCACGACGATCCCGCGCGGGTCGGTGCCGCGGCGGACGAGCTCGCCCACCGCCTCCGACCCGCTCTTGCCGTGGCCGACCACGACGACGTGGTCGTTGAGCGTCCGTTCGATCATCCGCATCTTCCACCTGTCCCACACGCGCGTGATGAGGAAGCTGTACGCCGACCCTAGGAAGATGAGCCAGATGAACAGCCGGATGGGCGTGACCACGAACGTGTCGAACAGCCGCGCCTGGTCGGTGACGGGGGTGATGTCGCCATAACCCACCGTGGTGACGGTGATCGCGGTGAAGTAGATCACGTCGATGAAGCTGATCTCGCCGTCCACATTGTCGCGCAGGCCCTCGCGGTCGAACCAGTGACCGCCCAAGGCGATGCCGACGAGCAGCAGCACGAGCGCGATGCGCAACAGCAGCGAGATCCAGGCGGGCGTGCGGCTGCGCCGCCGCAGCGTCCAGACGCGTTCCCTGCGCGGTGTCGGATCAATGGTTCCCGCCATCCGTCGCGCCGAACGCGCTTTCCGCCGCCCGCGTTCCGGAGCGCGATTGCCTATCCGTTAACCTTTGGGCATTAGACTGGTCCCCGGGGAAGCGGGGACGCGATGCTGAATTTTCTGATGATGGTCTATGCGGTTGTGGTCATGTTCGTGCTGACCAGCGCGAGCCGCAACCGGCGCGAGGACCGCCCGCACGGGGCGGCGATCATGATGGCGGGCCAGGTGGCGTTCTCCGCCTCGGCGACGCTGGCGGCGCTGCTCGCCGTGTGGGTGGTGATGTACCAGTTCGGCTACGCGCCGGAGCCCGTGCTGCCGGCGTGAGCTCCGGGCCTGTATTGCCCTAACAATACACTTGAAGCCGAGCCGGTTCGCCGTCAGAGTCATTACCGTCCCTGACGGAGTGAAGACATGGCGACCGCGACCGACACGCTGACCGAGACGCCGGCCGAGCTGAAGCTGACGCCGCCTGATCCGGTGCCGGCGGTCTCGCCCGAGCGCGCTGCGGGGCTGGTGCCCGTCGACGCAGGCACCAAGTCGAAGCTGGACGAGCGGGTCGACGGGTTCGTGGCCGACCTCGTAGCGCAGGACGTGAACAGCCCCGAGTTCGGGCGTCGCGTCGACGCGATCACCGCGATGGGCCAGAAGGAGATCCGGGACGCGGCGGGCCAGTCCAACCGCTTCCTCGACCGCCCCATCCGCGCGATGGACAAGGACACGGGCGTCGGCGCGGACCTGGCGCAGCTGCGCCGCGTCATCGAGGACCTCGACCCCGGCAAGCGCGGCAGCCTAACGGCTCCGAAGAAGCTGTTCGGCATCCTGCCCTTCGGCAACAAGATGCGCGACTATTTCGACAGCTACAAATCGTCGCAGACGCACATCGCCTCGATTCTGAAGTCGCTTAGCAGCGGCAAGGACGAGCTCCTGATGGACAATGCCGCGATCGACACCGAGCGCGCGAACCTGTGGGCGGCGATGGGCCGGCTGGAGCAGATGATCCACCTGTCCAAGACGATGGACGCCAAGCTGGAGGAAAAGGCGGCCGAGCTCGACCATACCGACCCCGCCAAGGCCAAGGCGATCCGCGAGACGGCGCTCTTCTACACCCGCCAGCGCACGCAGGACCTGCTCACGCAGATGGCGGTGACGGTGCAGGGCTATCTCGCGCTCGACCTCGTCAAGAAGAACAACGTCGAGCTGGTGAAGGGCGTCGACCGCGCGTCGACCACCACCGTCTCGGCGCTCCGCACCGCGGTCACGGTGGCGCAGGCGCTAACCAACCAGAAGCTGGTGCTGGAGCAGATCACGCAGCTCAACACCACCACCGCCAACATCATCGACTCGACGGGCAAGCTGCTCCGCTCCAACACCGCGCGCATCCACGAGCAGGCGGCGTCGGCGACGATCCCGCTGGAGACGCTGCAGCGCGCGTTCCAGAACATCTACGACACGATGGACGCGATCGACACGTTCAAGCTGAAGGCGCTCGACTCGATGAAGACCACGGTCAACGCGCTGGGCCAGGAGGTCGAGAAGTCGAAGGGCTATATCGCGCGGGCCGAGGGTGCGGCGCAGGGCGCCGGCCAGATCACCGGGCCGAACGCCAGCCAGTACCGGCTAGAGGCGGTGTGATGGCGCGCGATTATTCCGACGTCGACGCGCAGATCGAACGCGCGCGCGAGGTGATGGCGCGCATCTCCGCCGATTACGCCGGCACGGGCAAGCGCGTGCGCAGGAAGGCGAGGTCGGCGGGGCGCAAGCTGGTGCGCATCCTGGTCGCCAACGCGCTGATCCTGCTGGCGGCGATGGTGGCGGGGTTCTTCGTGCCGCTGGGACTGTTCGGCGGGCTGGCGGTGATGCTGCTGATGGCGGCGGTGACGATCGGCATCATGCTGGCGCCGGCCGAGCGCGTCGTGACGGAGGAGAAGCTGCGTGCGGTGGACGTGCGCGCGCTGCCTGCGCAGACCGAGCGCTGGCTGGAGCGGCAGCGCCCCGCCCTGCCTCCCCCTGCGCGGACGCTGGTGGATCAGATCGGCGTCCGGCTGGAGACGTTGTCGCCGCAGCTCGCCAACGTGCCCAACGACGGCGAGGCGGCGTATGAGCTCCGGCGACTTATCGGCGAGCAGCTGCCGGCGTTCGTGGGCGACTATCAGAAGGTCCCGCCGCCGTTGCGCGCGCAGGTGAGGAACGGGCGGACGCCCGACGCGCAGCTGGTCGACGGGCTCAAGCTCATCGACCAGGAGATCGCGATGATGACCGAGCGGTTGGCGCAGGGCAATCTCGACTCGCTCCAGACGCGCGGGCGCTACCTGGAGATGAAGTACCGCGACGGGGATCAGGGCTGAGCACCCGGTGGCGGCTGGTGCTGGCCGCCGCCGTCTCGATGCTCGCACCCGTCCTGCTGTGGCCCGCCGACCGGACGTGGAGCGTGCGGGTCGCGACGCTCCTGGCGATCGCCTGGCTGCTCTGGAGCGTGTCGCGCATCGACAACCACACGGGCAGCTGCCTGATGGCGACGGTGCTCGTACTCATCGTGCTGGCGGTTCTCGCGCTGCTCGCGACCGGCGTGGCGTTGCCGGCGTACCTGCGGTGACCGTGCGAGCCCTTATCCCAGCGCGTCCACGCCCACGGCGCTGCCGATCAGGCTATAGACGTAGTAGGTAGTGCCGTCGCGCATCACCGCGCCGTCGAACTCGAAGGCGGTGACCCGCCGCCCGTCGCTCCGCGTCACGGCGAAGTCCGAGCCGTCGACCTCGACGCGGCGATCCGACCCGAAGCCGATCCGGCCGTCGCCGTCGTTGTCGGCGATCGCGACCGTGGTCACGAACACGTCGGCCGCGCCGAAGCCGGTGATCGCATAGGATCGGCCGGAGGGCAGGCACAGCGCCGCGTCGTAGAAGAACAGGTCCGCGCCCCTGGTCCCCGCCGCGCCCGTCGAGCCGAGCAGCACCTCGGTCGCCCCCGCCGGCCGTACGGAGGCGGTGGCGTAGACCGACAGCCCCTCGTCCCGGCCGACATAGCGCAGCGCGGAGCCGTCCAGCCCGTCGAGCCGCACCGTGTCGCCGCCCGCCGTCCGACCGTCGAGCCGCAGCCGCCCGCCGGAGAAGGTGATGATCCCGTCGCCATTGCCGTCGAACAGCGGCGCGTCCGTCACCAGCACGTCGTCGCGGGCGAAATCGGTGACGACGTCGTCGCCCGTCTCCGCGCCGATCTCGAAGAAATAGCTCTGCGGCGCGTCGAAGCCGCGGAGGCGCTGGTCGAGCGAGTCGGAGCCGTCCTGGGTCTCCAGCCGGGTGACGAGCGTGGAGGTGAGCGCGGGCAGGAAGTAATCGCCGTCCGCGTCGAACAGCCTCGCCTTGACGCCGTCGCCGTCAGTCCAGGCCACGACGAAGATGCCCTCGTCCACCTGCGCGACCGACGGGCCGCGCTGGTCGCCCGCCGTGACCTGGTTGACGAGGAAGGCGGGGCCGTCCGCCGCGCCCGCGACCGTGTCGACCAGCCTCGCCCTGATCGACGAACCCGACGCGTCGTCCGCACCCGCTTGGCGGTCCTCCCAGGCGACGATGACGCGCTCGCCGTCGAGATCGTCGATCGCGGGCCGAACTTGGTCCCCGGCCGTCGCCTCGTTGACGGTGATCGCATAGGGCGTCGAGACCCCGTCGAAGGGCAGGCTGTAGAGCTTGACGTCGCGGCCGCCGCCGTCTGGCGCCGCATAGGCGAGGTTGATGCGGTCGCCGATCCGCATGGTGACGGCGGACGGGTCCGCGTCGAAATTGTCGGGCAGCGCCTGGATGAGTTGGGCGGGTCCCCGCGTCCCGTCGTCCACGTCCAGCTCCTGCCAGTAGAGGCCGCGCACGTCGTCGTCGCCCGGCTCCTCGACCGCATAGCCTTGCCAGAACACGATCACGCGGTCGGCGAGCACGGGGTGGCGGGCGACGGCGGCCGCTCCCGACACGTTGAAGCCGAGCGCGTAATCGGCGACGACCGCACCGGCCGCGTTGTAGATCAACGCCTCGACGTCGAACTCCTCGGTGGAGACGACCACGGAGCGCCCGTCGGACAGCACCGCCGCGTCCGGCTCGCGGTGGTAGTAGCTGTAGTTGGGCGAATAGACCTCCGGTCCCAGCTTCGCGCCGTCGACGCCGACGCGCTGGGTCGCGATGAAGGTGCCTTCCAGCGAGTCCTCGACGCCGCTGCTGTACGCGACGAGGTAGGAGCCGTCGCCGTAGCGGACGATCTCCGGGTCGAACTGCGGGTCGTCCTCCACCGTGTTGACCTGGAACACGCCGGTGGCTGCCTGCTCCACCTGAAAGATGCGGCCCAGGAGCTCGTTGTAATCGCTGTCATAGTCGCGGTCGGGCGGCGGCGGGGCGTTCGGCCCTTCCCAGACGAGCATGAAGCGGTCGACGTCGCTCGCGACGGCGACCTCCCTTCCGAACGCGCCGCCGTTGGCGATGAACTCGGGACGATAGGGGATGGTGGGCATTGCGGCTCTCCTTGGAAGAGCGACCCGCATACCGATCCGTTCTTATAGGGCGGCCATACACCAGGCCGCGCGGCCGGCCAAGCTATGCCAGCAGCGTCGCCGCCCGAGGCGAAAGGCGGTCGAGCGCGGCGGCGTGGATACCGGGCGCGGCGACCAGCATGCCGAACGCCTGCGGGTCCGGCTTGTTGAACAGCAACGGCTTGCCGCACGCGTCCGACACGGCCGCGCCCGCCTCCTCGGCGATGAGCGCGGCCGCCGCGATGTCCCACTCGTTGCCCCAGCGGATGGTGGCGACCATGTCGGCCTCGTCGGCGGCGACCATCGCCATGCGGAGCGCGATCGAGTTGGGCTTGAACACCGGCGTCAGGTCGCGGTCGGCCTTGGGGAGCGCGTCGGTGGGGACGCGCGCGCCGGGCAGCTCGGCCCGCGTGCTCGCGGAGAGCTTCACGCCGTTGCGCGTCGCCCCCCTGCCCGCGCGCGCGGTCCAGAGCTCGCGCCGGGCGGGGGCGTCGAGCGCAGCGAGCGTGACGCGGCCCCGCTCGACCAACGCCACCGACACCGACCAGCCAGGTCGCCCGCGGATGTAATCGCGCGTGCCGTCGATCGGGTCGACGACCCAAACTTGAGTACGCGCTAGGCGCTCGGGGTCGTCCGCCGTCTCCTCCGACAGCCAGCCCGCATCGGGGATCAGCGCCAGGAGCCGCGCGCGGAGCATGCGGTCGACGTCGAGATCGACCTCGCACACGGGGCTGCCCGGCTCCTTCTCCCACCGGCGGAAGTCGGTGCGCCAGCGGGCGAGCGCCATCTGCCCGGCCTCGGCGGCGACCTGGGCAACGGCGGAGAGAAGCTTATCCCCCGGCAACCGTCATCCCGTCGATGCGGATCGTGGGCACGTTGGTGCCGTAGCGGAACTCAAGATTGTTGGCGGGGGTGAGCCGGCGGTACATATCCTTAAGGTTGTCCGCGATGGTGAACTCCGCGACGGGCGTGGTGATCCGCCCGTTCTCGATGCGGAAGCCGGCCGCGCCGCGGCTATAGTCGCCGGTGACGCCGTTGACGCCCTGGCCGATCAGCTCGGTGACGTAGACGCCGTCGGCGATGTCCTCGATCAGCGTCGAGACGGGGACGCGGCCCGGCTCCATGTAGAGGTTGCTCGTCGTGACCCCCGGCGCGCCGCCGACGCCGCGCGCGGCGTGGCCCGTCGGCTCCAGGCCGAGCTGACGCGCGGAGGCGGAATCGAGCAGCCAGGTCTCGAGCACGCCCGCCTCCACGATCGCGGTGGGCCCGACGGGCAGGCCCTCGCCGTCGAAGGGGCGCGAGCGGAGCCCATGCGGGCGGTGCGGGTCGTCGCGGATCGTCACGCCGGGCGCGAACACCTCGGAGCCTAGCGCGTCGAGCAGGAAGCTCGTCTTGCGCGCGATCGACTGGCCGGAGATAGCGCCGATCAGGTGGCCGACGAGCGAGGAGCCGACACGCGGGTCGAACACGACGGGCATCTCGCCGGAGGGGAGCTTGCCGGGGTTAAGCCGCGCGACGGCGCGCTCGCCCGCGCGGCGGCCGATCTCCTCCGGCGCGTCGAGCCTGGACGCGTGGCGCGCGGCGTGGTGCGCGTAGTCGCGCTGCATGTTCCCGCCCTCGCCCGCGAGCACGCTGGCGGACAGGCCGTAGCCGGTGGTGGCGTAGGCGCCCGCGAAGCCGTGGCTCGTCGCCAGCGCCCATACGCTGCGTGACGCGGAGGCGCCGCCGCCTTCCGAGTTGGTGACGCCGGGCACAGCGCGCGCGGCGTCCTCGGCGGCGAGCGCCAGGTCGCGCAACGCCTGCGGCTCGGGGTCGCCATGGTCGTCGAGGTCGAGCAGCGGCGGGGCGCCGTGGAGCAGGCGTTCGGGCGGCGCGAGGCCGGCCCACTTATCCTCCGGCGCCTCGCGCGCCATGGCGACGGCGCGCTCGACCAGCGTGGCGACGGCGTCGTCGGACAGGTCGGAGGTGGCGACGCTCGCCGAGCGAGAGCCGACGAAGACGCGCAGGCCCAGCTCGCCCGACTCGGAGCGGCCGACGTCCTCGAGTTGGCCCAGGCGCACGGAGATCTCGGTGGAGGCGTCGGCGGCGAACACCGCGTCGGCGGCGTCGGCGCCGGCGCGTATCGCGGCCGCGACGACGGCTTGGGCGCGGTCGCGCGCCTGGTCGGGGGTCAGCATGGGCGGGGACGTAGGCGCTCGGGGTGCGGCGCTCAAGCGCTGCCGACGGTCAGGCAGGCGAGGAACATGAGGAGGCCCGCGAAGCGGTTGGAGCGGAAGCGGTGGAGGGCGTTGGCGCCGTCGGTGGGATCGAGCGTCGCGACCTGCCAAGTGAGGTGTCCCGCCACCGGGAGCAGCGCGGCGAGCGCGAGCGGGTCGAGGTACGTTTGCCGGATCGCCAGCCCCCAGAGCGCCAGCGCGAGCGCGTAGAAACCGGCGACGCCGAGGCGGACGTTGCGCCCCAGCCGGCGCGCCGAGCTGCGCACGCCGATCAGCGCATCGTCGTCCACGTCCTGGAGCGCGTAGATCGTGTCATAGCCGATCACCCAGGCGACCGTGCCTAAGTAGAGCGCCGCGGCGGCAAGGTTGAAGCCATCCGCCGCCTCCGTCCAGCCGACGAGCGCCCCCCAGGAGAAGACGAGGCCGAGCCACGCCTGAGGCCACCAGGTGATGCGCTTCATGAACGGGTAGGCGGCGACCAGCGCCAAGCTGGCGAGCGCGACGATCGCCGCGGGCGGGCGGAGCTGGAGCAGGACGACGAGGCCGACGAGGCAGAGCGCGGCGAGCCAGATCCATGCGGTGCGGACCGACACCATCCCGCTCGGGATCGGCCGCGCGGCGGTGCGGGCCACCTGCGCGTCGAGGTCGCGGTCGACGATGTCGTTGTACACGCACCCCGCCCCGCGCATCGCGATGCTGCCGAGCAGGAACCAGCCGATCAGGTCCCATCGCTCCCATGCCGCGCCGCTAAGCGCGACGGCCCAGGCGCAGGGCCAGAAGAGCAGCCACCAGCCGATCGGGCGATCGAACCGGGCGAGGAGCGCGAGCCCGCGAAGCGTGCGCGGCAGGCGCGCGACGAGGCCGCGATGCTCGCTGTCGGGGACGATGGCGTCGGGCATGGGCGGGGACTTAGCTTGGTCACCCATCACCGTCACCCCGGACTTGTTCCGGGGTCCATCTCTCGACGCGTGCAACGTTAATCGGAGGGGAGCGGCGGGCCGCGCTCTCGGCCCGTGGTTCGCCCGCACAACGATGGACCCCGGAACAAGTCCGGGGTGACGGTTAGGGCCGAAGAGAGGTTCCCCCCACTCCCACCCTTCCCTATCTTATCGCGATGCGTATCCTGTCCGCCCTGCTCCTCGCGAGCCTCGCCCTCCCCGCCTCGGGGTCCCCGCAAAGTAGTACTTTGCGGGGTGCCCCTTCCGCCCAACGCGCGCCCAGCCCCGAAGGCGTGTGGCGCAACGCGAAGGACTCCGTTCGCATCCGCGTCGCGCGATGCGGGCAGGCCTTGTGCGGGCGCGTGGTGCAGGCGTCGGCTGAGGCGCAGGCGGACGCCGCGCGGGGCGGTACGGCGCAGCTGGTCGGCGTCGACCTGTTCCGCGGGCTGACGCGCGCGCCGGACGGGCTTTGGTACGGGCAGGTGTTCGTCCCCGATCTCGGCCGCGCGGTCGACGGGTCGCTCAGGCAGGCGGGACCGAACACGCTGGTCGCCGAGGGCTGCCTCGTCGCGGGCTTCGGCTGCCGCGCGCAGAACTGGACGCGGGTGCGCTAGAGCCCGCATGGTCGGCCTCTCCGTCGCGATCGGGCGCTTCGTGGAGGCGCTGTTCTGGGCCATCCTGCGCGTCGCGGGTGGCATCGCGGCGGTGGCGGTGCTGAGCGCGCTGGGGCTGGCGGCGACGTGGATGATCGCGCGCAAGCTGTGGCGGTCACGGCGCGCGGTCAGGCGCTGATGGGAGCCGTACCCGCATGGCCGCCGCAATCGACGCCGCGGCTGTTCGTCGACGACCTGCTCCAGCCCGGCGAGCGGCGAATCGAGGGGCCGGCGGCGCATTACCTGCTCTCCGTCATGCGGCTGAAGAGCGGCGATCCGGTCAAGCTGTTCGACGACCGCACGGGCGAGTGGCTGGCGGTGGTGCGCGCGGCGGGCAAGCGCGACCTGACGGTGGAGCTCACCGAACGCCTGCACGGGCGCGAGGCGGCGCCCGACCTGTGGCTCTGCGCCGCGCCGCTCAAAAAGGGTCGCATCGATTGGGTGGCGGAGAAGGCGTGCGAGCTGGGCGTGGCGCGGCTGCAACCGGTGCTGACCCGGCGCGCGGTGGTGGACAAGCTCAACCTCGACCGGCTGCGCGCGCATATGGTGGAGGCGGCCGAGCAGTGCGGCCGGACCGCTCTGCCCGAGCTGACCGAGCCGGTGAAGCTCCCCGCCCTGCTCCGCGACTGGCCCGCCGAGCGCGCGCTGTTCTTCGCCGACGAGACGGGCGGCGAGCCCGCGGCGGCGGCGATGCGGGCGCGGTCGGGTCCGGCGGCGGTGCTGATCGGGCCGGAGGGCGGCTTCGACGATGCCGAGCGCGAGGCGATCCGCGCTCTGCCCCAGGCGGTCGGGATCGGGCTGGGGCCGCGCATCCTGCGGGCGGATACCGCGGCGGCGGCGGCGGTCTCGATTTGGATGATCGTGGCGGGGGATTGGTGACCTAAGTTCCTCCCCCGCTTACAGCGGGGGAGGGGGGCCGCGCCCGTAGGGCGTGGTGGAGGGGGGCGTAGCGCGACGAGCGACATGCCGGGGGCATGTCGCCGCGCGGAGCCGGCCTGCGGGACGTAGGCCGTGGGCGATGCCGCATCCCGTAGCTCCCCCTCCACCAGCTACGCTGGTCCCCCTCCCCCGCTGTGAGCGGGGGAGGATTTACGGGGTGCCCTGTCGCGCCTAAGGCGCGCACCCATGACGACCAAGACCGCCACCGATCCCAAATCCGCGGTCATCGAGTCGCGCGATCAGTTGATCGCGTCCTTCGCCAAGGGCGAGAAGCCGGCGGAACGCTGGCGCATCGGCACCGAGCATGAGAAATTCGTCTACCGCAAAGTAGACCACCGCGCGCCGTCCTACGACGAGCCGGGCGGCATCCGCGATCTCCTCCTGGCGCTGACCGAGTTCGGCTGGCGGCCGGTCGAGGAGAACGGCAGGGTCATCGCGCTCACCGGCCGGGACGGCTCGATCAGCCTGGAGCCCGCGGGCCAGTTCGAGCTGTCGGGCGCGCCGCTCGAGAACCTGCACCAGACCTGCCAGGAGACGGGCCGGCACCTGGAGCAGGTCAAGGCGGCGGGCGACAAGCTGGGGCTCGGCTTTCTGGGGCTGGGCATGTGGCCCGACAAAAGGCGGGACGAGCTGCCGATCATGCCCAAGGGCCGCTACGACATCATGCGCAGGCACATGCCGCGCGTGGGATCGCTCGGGCTCGACATGATGCTCCGAACCTGCACGATCCAGGTCAATCTCGACTACGCCTCCGAAGCCGACATGGCCAAGAAGTTCCGGGTCGGCTTGGCGCTCCAGCCGCTCGGCACCGCCTTGTTCGCCAACTCGCCCTTCACGGAAGGGCGGCCGAACGGGATGCTGAGCTACCGCAGCCATATCTGGTCCGACACCGACCCGCACCGCACGGGCATGCTGCCCTTCGTGTTCGAGGACGGGTTCGGCTACGAGCGCTACGCCGACTACGCGCTCGATGTGCCTATGTATTTCGTCTACCGCGAGGGCAGGTACATCGACGCCGCCGGGCTCTCCTTCCGCGACTTCCTGCGCGGCGAGCTGCCGGTGCTGCCGGGCGAGCTGCCGACGCTGGAGGACTGGAGCGACCACCTGTCCACCGCCTTCCCCGAAGTGCGGCTCAAGACGTTCCTGGAGATGCGCGGGTCGGACGGGGGTCCGTGGAACCGCATCTGCGCGCTGCCGGCGCTCTGGGTCGGGCTGCTATACGACCAGGGCGCGCTCGACGCGGCGTGGGACCTGGTGAAGGACTGGACGCTCGACGAGCGCCAGAGCTTACGCGACGCCGTGCCCAAGCTCGCGCTCGACGCGCCGCTGCCGGGCGGCGGCAAGCTCCGCGACATCGCGGGCGAGGTTCTCGACATCGCGCATGCCGGCCTCTCGACTCGGGGACGCGGGTTCGGGGGCGACAACGAGACGGGCTTCCTCGACCCGCTGCGCGAGATCGTGCGGTCGGGGAAGACGCCCGCCGAGCGGCTGCTGGAGCGTTATCACGGCGCCTGGAACGGCGACGTCGCGCAAGTGTACGAGGAAGAGAGCTACTGACCGCGTAAGCGCGCGAACAGGCGCGGCACCGGGCCGTTGCGCGCCATCCAGGCGTCGTAGGCCTGATAGGCGGGGTCCTCGCGGAGGTGCCGCTCCTCCGTCTTGGCGCGCCAGTAGTAAACGCCGCTCACCACGCCGAGCAGGATCGTCGCGCGCGCGGCGTCGACCAGGCTCGCGGTCGACAGGAAGGGCAGCGTCGACAGCCACCAGAACAGGTTCTTCGATAGGTAGGCCGGGTGCCGCGTCCAGGCGTACGGCCCGTGCGTCAGGACGCCGCGATGCGTCAGGTTGGAGAAGCGCAGCCCGAAAGCCACCGTCGCCCAGGCGTACACGGCGGTGAGCGCGACCAGGATCGCGCCGACCACGGCCTGTAGAACGGGCCAGTCGGCGAACCAGCGGACCCAGTCGGACGTGCCCGGATGATAATCGAGCGGCCCGCCGGGGCTCATCAGCTGGAAAGGCGGGTAGCAGATCAGCGCCGCCGTCCACCCCGCCGCGTACGGATTGGCCGAGCGGATGTGGCTGTCGAGCGGCCGCATCGTCAGGATATAGCCCACGCTCGCGAACGCCACGTCGACGACGAACATCAGCGTCATGAGCAGGCCCGCGAGCGCCACCGGGCTGGCGAGCGCGTCGCGCCAGCCTGCGCGGATCAGGTCGCCAAAGCCCGGCGGCGTGATCGCCAGCATGAAGGCGAGGAAGAACGCCTTGACCGCCCAGCTGCGCAGGTGGCCGAAGATCAGCTCGCGGTCGTAAGGCTGCCCCGTCATCCACGCGCCGAGATGGTAGGCGCCGTCGCGCGGCTCGACGAGACGGCGGTCGATCCAGAGCACATAAGGGATCGACAGCACGAACAGCACGGGTGCGGCCTGGGTGAAGCACCACATGGCGAACTGGAAACCACCCTGCCAGTAGAAGCGCCCTGTCGCGTAGACGACCGCGATCAGGCCCCAAATCGCCCATAGCCCCGCGAGCTTGGTGAGGCTGCCGTCGAGCGTCTCGCGCAAGGGCCGCGCGCTGCTCCAGTCGACGCCCGTGGACGGGTTGCGGTGCACCTTGTCGACTAAGAGCGACCACAGCACCATCGGCACGGCGCAGGCGAGCAGGTTGACGAGCGCCGAATAGGGCCCGTCGAGGCCGTAGAGTTTGGCGACCGCGATCCAGGCCGCGACGCCCGCCAGTCCCGCGAGCCCGACGCCGTGCGTCACCGCGGACCTAGGTCGCGGGTCGGTTCTTAAACGGAGCCGGCGGTCGTGGAACATGCGCGCCCGGCATAGCCGCGGGTGGTTAGGGAGGCGTGAAGGCTACCACGCCCTCCACTCGTCACCCCGGACTTGTTCCGGGGTCCATCGTGGTGCGGACATTCCAGCCGGAGCGCGCGTACGACGATGGATGCCGAAACGAGTCCGGCATGACGGGTTGGGGGTGGTCCACACGGCCGGTTTCTGCTATCGCGCGCCTACCTCAAGGCAAGGGAGTGTGTTCCGATGACCGCATCGCCGCATCCGCTCTCCCGCTTCAAAGGCGGCATCCGCCGCTGACGCCGGGACGGCCCTAGAGCCGCTACCCGCACAAACACGAGACTTGAGGGACGCACGCCGGAACCGCGTGCGTGGATAGCATCATGACCGACACCGCGCCTCGCCGGGCGTCCACTTTGCGGACCGTGCTCGGCTTCACCTGGGCCCATTGGATGCGCCGGCCCGCGCTCACGGCGGGCGTGGCGGCGGCGATGTGCCTCGCGACGCTGACCGAGATCTTCGTGCCGGTGCAGGCCGGGCGGATGATCGACGCCGTGGCAGCGGGCCAAGCGGGCCGCGGCGAGGCGCTCGGGGCGTTCGGGATCATGGTCGCGCTGGGGCTCGCCATGGCGGCGCTCCGGCACGCGGCCTGGTGGCTGATCATCCCGCTGACGCTCCGGAACATGCGCGACGCCGCGGGCGAGGCGTTCCGGCGCGTGCAGCGGCTGTCGACCGACTGGCACGCCGACAGCTTCTCCGGCTCGACCGTGCGCAAGATCACGCGCGGCATGTGGGCGCTCGATACGATCAACGACACGCTGCTCTTGGCGCTGCTGCCGTCGCTCGTCGTGCTAGGCGGGACGATGGTGCTGCTTGCGGCGCGCTGGCCGGTGCTGGGCCTCGTCATGGGGCTGGGCGCGGTCGCGTACGTCGCGATGACGGTGACGCTCGCCACGCGCGTGCTGAGCCCCGTGGCGCGGCTGTCGAACCAGTGGGACACGAAGCTCGGCGGCGTGCTGGCCGACTCGGTCGGCTCGAACGCGGTCGTGAAGGCGTTCGGGGCGGAGGAGCGCGAAGAGGCGCACCTCGCCCGCGTGCTGGGCAAATGGTCGCGGCGGACCCGGCGCACCTGGATCTACTTCACCTGGACGGGCACCGGGCAGCTCCTGCTCCTGTGGCTGATCCGCGCGAGCGTGACGGGCGCGTCGCTGTGGCTGTGGTGGCGCGGCGGTGCTGGCGCGGGCGACGTAGCGTATGTGCTAACCAGCTACCTCGTCGTCCACGGCTACCTCCGCGACATCGGCCAGCACGTCCACAATCTCCAGCGCTCGGTCAACGAAATGGAGGAGCTGGTGGCACTCGGCGCCCAGCCGCTCGGCGTTGCCGACAAGCCCGATGCCAAGCCGATCCGCATCGACGCCGGCACGATCCGCTTCGAGAACGTCACCTTCCGCTACGGCGCGCACGCGACGCCGCTGTACGAGGAGTTGAACGTGACGATCCCGGGCGGGCAGCGCGTGGGGTTGGTCGGGCGCTCGGGGTCGGGCAAGACGACGTTCGTCAAGCTCGTCCAGCGCCTCTACGACGTTCGGCAAGGCCGCGTGCTCATCGACGGGCAGGACGTGGCGCACGCGGCGCAGGCGTCGCTGCGGCGGCAGATCGCGATCGTGCCGCAGGAGCCGATCCTGTTCCACCGCTCGCTCGCCGAGAATATCGGCTACGCCCGGCCCGACGCGACGCTCAGCGAGATCGAGGCCGCGGCCCGGCTCGCCAACGCGCACGACTTCATCGCCAAGCTACCGCGCGGCTATGCCACGCCGGTCGGCGAACGCGGCGTGAAGCTGTCGGGCGGCGAGCGCCAGCGCGTCGCTTTGGCGAGGGCGTTCCTGGCGGACGCGCCCGTCCTGGTGCTCGACGAGGCGACGTCGAGCCTCGACTCGGAGTCGGAGGTGCTGATCCAGCAGGCGATGGAACGGCTGATGGTCGGCCGCACCGCGATCATCATCGCGCACCGCCTATCGACGGTGCGCGCGCTCGACCGCATCCTGGTGTTCGACGGCGGGCGGATCGTCGAGGACGGCGACCACGCGACGCTGCTGGAGCGGCCGGACGGGCAGTATCGGCGGCTGTTCGACCACCAGTCGGGCGGGATCGAGCGGGACGCGGTCGACGCGATGCTAGGCTGAGGGGGTGTGTGCGGAGTTGGGGGCTGGAGCGGGTAACGGGAATCGAACCCGTGTATTCAGCTTGGAAGGCTGCTGCACTACCATTGTGCTATACCCGCCCGGCTCAGGGCTGCGAACTACTCGATGCAGCCTAGCGGTGCAAGCGGCTCCGGATGCCCCACCCCGGCGTAGGCCGGGGTCCAGCTAGGGCCACGTCGCGGGCGGGGGCGATCACGCCCGCGAATCATCGTGATTAGGCCCCGGCCTTCGCCGGGGTAG
The DNA here is from genome assembly GCF_002288825.1 of Sphingomonas lenta. Taxonomy (GTDB): domain Bacteria; phylum Pseudomonadota; class Alphaproteobacteria; order Sphingomonadales; family Sphingomonadaceae; genus Sphingomonas; species Sphingomonas lenta. The sequence goes on along the minus strand of NZ_NSLI01000004.1, from coordinate 542,926 downwards.
TGCCCTGGTGGGCGCGGTCGCTCCTACTCCTTGCCGCTTCCAGGTTCGGCCATGTTCCGGTGCTGCCCCGCGAGCAGCGCGTTCGGCAGCACGTTCGCCATCACTGTCTGCAGCTTGTTGTGCCAGCCGGACACGATCTGCTTCTTGCCCGCCATCATCGCGTCCCAGCCGTCCTGCGCGACCTTGGCGGGATCGTCCTTCTTGGACGTGCCGACGTTGGTGTCCTCCATGTCGGCGCGGTCGAAGAACTCGGTCTCGGTGGCGCCGGGCATGAGGTTGGTGATCGTCACCCCGTCCGAGTCCTTCAGCTCGTCCTGGATCGCGGCGACGAAACTGTCGATGAACGCCTTGGTGCCGTTGTAGACCGCCTGGAACGAGCCCGGCAGATAGCCGGCGATCGAGCCCGTCACGAGCACCCTGCCCTCGTTACGCGCCACCATCTCCTTGAGCGCGCGCTGAAGCAGGTACACGGTGCCGGTCACGTTGGTGTCGACCACGTGCCGCCAGCGCGTGGGGTCCTGGTCGAGGAACCCGCCGCCGAGCCCGTGGCCGGCGTTGGCGCAGAGCACGTCGATTGGGCGCCCGCCCGCCGCCTGCAACAGCCGGTCGACGCCGTCGAACGTCGACAGGTCCGCCTCCACCGAGCGCACGTCGGTGCCGAACTGCTTGAAGTCGGCGGCGGCCGCGTCGATCAGCGGCTCGTCGGCGACGACCAGGATGTCGTGCCCTTCGCGCGCCGCGATGGTGGCGAGCTCGAAGCCGATGCCCGTCGAGGCGCCGGTGATGATCGCGAACTTGTCGGCCATGTGTCGTCTCCTACGCCGCTACCGCTTCCTTACCGACGCCCATACCGGGCTTGAGCACGACCTTGGTCCACTCGTTTTGCCGGTCGTGGAACATCTTGTAGCCCTTGGGTGCCTCCTCGAGGTCGAGGCGGTGCGAGATGAGGAAGGTCGTGTCGACCTTGTCCTCCACGATCGCGTTCAGGAGCGCGTGGGTGTAGCGCTGGACGTGCGTCTGGCCCGTCTTAAGCGTCAGCCCCTTCTCCATCAGCGCGCCCAGCGGGAACTTGTCGACGAAGCCGCCATAGACCGCCGGCATCGACACGCGCCCGCCCTTGCGGCACGCGATGATCGCCTGGCGGATCGCGTGGATGCGGTCGGTGCCGAGGAAGGTCGACACCTTGATCTGGTCGATGATGTTGTCGACGAAGCCCCCATGCGCCTCCAGCCCGACGCAGTCGATGCAGGCGTCAGGGCCGATGCCGCCCGTCATCTCCATCAGCGCGTCGTAGGTCGACGTCTCCTCGAAATTGATCGTCTCCGCGCCGAAGCGGGCGGCGAGCTCGAGGCGGCGGGGGAAATGGTCGATCGCGATCACGCGCTCGGCGCCCATCAGGAACGCCGACTGCACCGCGAACAGCCCCACGGGTCCGCAGCCCCAAACCGCGACGATGTCGCCCGGCTCGATCTCGGCGTTCTCCGCCGCCATCCAGCCGGTGGGCAGGATGTCGGTGAGGAACAGCACCTTGTCGTCCTCGATGCCGTCGGGGATGACGAGCGGGCCGACGTCGCTGAACGGCACACGCACATATTCCGCCTGGCCGCCGGCATAGCCGCCCGTCAGGTGGCTGTAGCCGAACAGCCCCGCCATCTCGTGGCCATAGCCCTGGCGACCGAGGTCCTGGTTGTCGGCGGGTAGCCCGTTCGGGCAAGCGGAGAACTGGCTCTTGTTGCAATGGTAGCAGGAGCCGCAGGAGATCGTGAACGGCACGATCACGCGCTGACCCTTCTTCAGCGTCGACTTAGGCCCCACCTCGACCACCTCGCCCATGAACTCATGGCCCAGGATGTCGCCCGCCTGCATGGACGGGATGAAATGGTCGTAGAGGTGGAGGTCCGACCCGCAGATCGCCGTCGAGGTGATCTTGATGATCGCGTCGCGCGGGTTGACGATGCCGGGATCGTCCACCGTCTCCATGCGGACGTCGTGCTTGCCGTGCCAGGTGAGCGCGCGCATCAGCCGTTTTTCCCTTCGTCATGTTGCTGGCGGTTCATGGCCGAGGTGGCGATCTCGCCCGTCTCCATGAGCTGCTTGAAGCGGTTGAGGTCGCGCCGCGACTGGAGCGCCGGCTCACGCTGGAAGACCTTGGCGACCAGCTTGCCGATGAAGCCGGCGGGCGGGTCGTAGAGGATGGTGGCGCTGACCACCGTGCCGCGCTTGCCCGCATCGCGGAACTCGACGCGGCCGCTGTTCGGCACGTCCGCGCCCGGCTCGCTGGTCCAGGCGACAAAGCGCTCCGGCTCCTCGTCGGTGACGACCGCGTCCCACTCGACGGTGGCGCCGCCCGGCGCCTTCACCACCCAATGGCTGCGCTTCTGGTCGTGGACGTCGATCCGCTCGACATTCTCCATGAAGGTCGGAAGGTTCGCGAAGTTGCGGAAATAGCCGTACACTTCCGCCACGGGCTTGTTGATTGTGACCGCCTGGGCGGTGACTTGCGAGCCCTTCGCCTTAGTGACCTGCGCGGCGGTCTCGCCCGCGGCGTCGCGCTTGGAGGTGGCGGCCGGGGCGGAGTCGGCCGGATGGGTGAGATCGCTCATGGGGTGCGGGCTCCCTGGTGATGAGCCCAGGTAACCCATGTGGCGAGTCGGGCGTTCCCGTCGTTACACGAGCGCAATCAAATCAGTCGTCCCAATCGGGTTGGGCGTACTCGTCGGACTCTGCCACGGCGGCCCGCGCCGGCAGCGTCGGCTCGCCGCCGCCGAAGCGGACGCGGATCACCGCTTTGTGGCGGTCCGCCTCCTGGAACACGGCGCGGTACGCGTCGCCCGCGTTCAGGCGCTTGCCGATCAGGCCGCAGCGCTCGGCGGAGAGGTAGCCCATCTGCACGCCGCGCTCGGAATACACCGCGACCGCGCGCGGGTCGGCGGGGTTCTTGGGCTCGGGGCGCAGCTCGACCGGGTCGCCGGGGCGGCACAGCGCGACCTCGAAGCGGCGGTTGGAGCGGCTCTTGTCGGCGTTGGGGAAGTCCAGGCCGACAACGGCGAGGGAGAGTTCCTGCATGGGCGGTATATAGGAATGGAAAGCGCCCTCTGCAGCGCCGCGGCGAAGCCGCGTCGTCGGTCCTCGCTGTGGCGAGGCCGGCCGTAGCTCGCTGCTGTCGCGGTGCAGCTCCGCTGCGCCTGCGGCAGCGAGCTGGTGGAAGGGGCTGGATTCGAACCAGCGTACACTTGCGTGGGCAGATTTACAGTCTGCTGCCTTTAACCACTCGGCCACCCTTCCGTGGAGCCCGGACGCGAAACGTCCGAAAGCCGAAGCGAGGCGGCCCAATGCCGAACGCTCCGGCGCATGTCAACGGACTGAAATGCCGCAGCGGAGCGGACCGAAACGGTTGCGCAGGCCCCCTCGCCCGCCTAGCGGACGCCCGATGACGGCTTATCATGGCTAAGCGCGGCCGCTCCCCCCGCGAAGGATCCCGCGACCGGCCCCGCTTCTGGGGTCGGCATGCGGTGTCCGCCGCGCTCGCCAACCCCCACCGGAACGTGCGCAAGCTCTGGGCGACGCGCGAGGCCGCGGCGGCGCTCGACGTGCCGGACAACGTGCCGGTCACCTTCGCCGACGTGGCGGACCTCGGCCGCATGGTCCCGTCCGACGCGCCGCACCAGGGCGTCGTGGCCGAGGTCGATCCGCTCGAGGACATCTGGCTAGGCGACCTGCTGGCGGAAGCGGGCGAGGACGACCGCCGGCCGCTCGTGGTCCTCGACCAGGTCACCGACCCGCACAATGTCGGCGCGATCCTGCGCTCCGCCGCGGCGTTCGACGCGCTGGGCATCGTCACGCAGGACCGCCACGCCCCGCCCGAGTCCGGCACGGTCGCCCGCTCCGCGTCGGGCGCGCTGGAGACGGTGCCCTGGGTCCGCGTCGTCAACCTCGCCCGCGCGCTGGACGAGATCGCGGAAGCGGGCTTCTGGCGCATCGGCCTCACCGGCCACGCGGAGCGCACGCTAGCCGAGACGATGGGAACGGGCCGCGTCTGCCTCGTGCTCGGCGCGGAAGGCGAGGGCATGCGCCAGAACACCGAAGCGCATTGCGACGAACTCGCGCGCCTGCCGATCTCGGACCGGGTGGAGAGCCTCAATGTGAGTAACGCCGCCGCCATCGCCCTCTACGCGGCGGCGGTGCGGGGCTAGCGGAGCAGCGTCGCCGCCGGGACCAGCCGCATGTCGTGCATCATCGACAGGTACGCCTCGAAATAGCCGCGGTGCGACGCACCCACGATCGCCAGGACCCGACCGCCGGGCCGGGTGGCCGCGGCCTCGCGGACGTTCGCCGCCATGCGCAGGTTGCGCACCTCCCATGCCGCCACATAGCCGCGGCCGAAGCCCTGGGGCGACGGCTCGGCCAGCGCCGCACCGAAGTCGCTCGCGAACACCCGCTGGGGATAGCCGGGTGCGTTGTACGCGCGGTACAACCGGAGCACGCCCTCGCCGCTGCCCAGTCCCGCCCCCAACGCCTCGTCCTCCGCCCGGCGGCTCGCGGTCGCCGGATTGTCCCACGCCGCCTCGATGGCGCGGCCGGACACGGCCTGATCGGCCACCGGCGCGTCCGAGCTGTGATCATCGGCCGGGAAGACCCGCTCAAGCCCCAGCCGCGCGGCGAGCACGGCGGCGATCAGATCGTCCTCGTTGCGCCGCGCGCGCTGCCTCTCCAGCAGCGTGGCCAGCGCCGCGTCGAGCCCGTCGCCCGCGCGCCGCTCCGCTGGGGGCAGCCGGAGCCACTGCACCAGCGCCGACGCCCGATTGCCCGCCGCCAGGAACACCGCCGCCAGCCGCCGCCGCTGCGCCGCCGAGGGCCGGGCGGGCCACTCGGCGAGCAGCCGCTCCGCTTCCGCGGTCGCCGCGGGCACGTCCAGCCCCGTCGCGCGGGCGGCGGGCGACGGGTCCCAGCAATATGCCTCGACCGAATCCTTGTAGCGCGCAGGGTAACGCCGGAGCGCGTCGCACTGCTCTCCTGATATCGCTTCGATCGTGATGACCGTCGGTTGCCACGCCGCCAGCCGGTCGAGCAGCGGTTCCAGGGCGGCGGGGGTGAATGTCTCGGGCAATCCCGACAGGTGTGGCGTGCCGAGCACCATGACTTCAGTCGGCTGGCCGGCGACGCGCTTGTGGAGTCGAGGATCGAAGGTCTGGGCTTGGACCGCGCCCGCCACCGCCAACGCCGATAGTGCGCTCACGAACCTCATCGCGACCTCCCCCGACTGCGAGGGTCGGGTTAGCGACGAGTGTGTCACTCCGTCAACACGCCTGCGCCTCGCCACCAAGCGAGCGGTTCGGCCTCAGTCCTCCGCCGCGATCCTGACCCGCATCCCGTCGAGCGCCGGCCCGAACTGGATCTGGCACGACAGCCTGGACGTCTCGTCGCGGTCGCTGGTCGAGTCGAGCAGATCATTCTCGTCCTCGCTCATCGGCTTCAAGAGCCCCACGAACGCCGGGTCCACATGCACGTGGCACGTCGCGCAGGAGCAGTTGCCGCCGCACAGCGCCAGCACCTCGTCGATCCCGCCCTCGCGGATCACCTCCATGACGGACAGCCCGATCTCGCCCTCCAGGACGCGTTCTTGGCCGTCGCGGGTCTCGACGATAAGCTTGGGCATGGATCACTCCCTGAATAAGTCGCCGCGCCATGCCGCCGGCGCGCGCGCGGATCAAGCATGGGCCTGAGCGCGGAGGCGTTGCGCGAGCACCTCGACGCGCTCGCCGTGCGCGAGCCCGCCTTCGCCCGCGCTCTGACGCGCGTCGGCTACCCCGCGCCGCGCATCCGCGACCGCGGCTACGCCACGCTTCTGCGCACCATCGTCGGCCAGCAGGTCTCCGTGCGTTCGGCGGACGCGGTGTGGCGCAAGCTGGGGGAGACGGTCGGCGACCCGACCGACCCGCAAGTCATCGCCGCCGCGAGCGACGAGGCGATGCGCGCCGCCGGCTTCTCGCGCCAGAAGATCGGCTACGCCCGCAGCCTGGCCGACGAGGTGACGAGCGGCCGCCTCGACCTCGAGAACCTGCCCGCCGACGACGAGGAGGCGATCGCCAAGCTGACGCGCGTCAAGGGCATCGGCCGCTGGTCGGCGGAGATCTACCTGCTCTTCGCGGAAGGCCGGCCCGACATCTGGCCTGCGGGCGACCTGGCCGTCCAGATCGAGGTCGGCCGCATCCTCGGCCACGACGCACGCCCGAACGAGAAGCTGACGCGCGAGCTGGCGGAGCCGTGGCGACCGTACCGGGGCGCGGCGGCGATCTTCACCTGGCACCATTACGGCGCAGGGCCTGACGCCGCGCCGGTGTGAAATCCGGGCGAGTCCCTAGCTCCTCCCCGGAACGGGGAGGGGGACCGCGCCCACAGGGCGTGGTGGAGGGGTGCTCGCGACGCGCACCGCCCTTCGCGGCCGCCCCTCCACCATGCTGCGCATGGTCCCCCTCCCCGTTCCGGGGAGGAACAAAACCGCTGTCCTATAGCCCTCAACCCGTGCCATGCTCCTCGGCGACTCGGCCCCGACCGGGCCGCCGCTCTTTCGAATCGTCAGCCCCAAGCCCGTCGTCGCAGCGCAAGCTGAATGAACGGAGGAGCCCGGCACTCGCTTCGTCGCGTTTTCACGCCGACATACGCTTACCTTCGTTACCTTCAGCGCCCCTATCGCGCCGGTCGCCACGTCTGCGTACGACAGATGAACGCGATGCAGCCCTGCACCTTCAGCGTGCCGTCCGGGTTGCGGCTCAGGATCGACTTGTAGCTCTTGCCCGAGCGCGGGTCGTAGATGCGGCCGCGCCAGTCCTTGCCCTGGTCGGTGAAGCCCGTCAGCACCGCCAGCCCGAGCACCGGCCGCCTCCGCAACGCCGGGTCCGGGTTATTACGGTCGGTCGGGTTCGGCGTGTCCGGCCGGCGCAGGAACGTCGTGATCCGCCCGCACGTTTGGTCTCCGCCCCCACTACCACAGGGGCCGATCGTCACGATCGAGTCGCCCTCCTGCGTCACCCAGCGGCCCGCGATCGGCGGGGCCGCCTGGGCGGCGCTTGCGAGGAACAGCATTCCGGGAAGAAGGGGGAAGCGCATGCAGGTCCGTCCATTCGAGATACGGCCGAGCCTTGCCGTATCGCGCCCGATCCGCCAAGCGGGTCCGCGATGAGCTCCCAGCCCCTCGCGCCGTCGCTCCCGGAGGTCCATGGCACGGTGGAGGTGCACACCACCGGCTCCCGGTGGCGGCGCGTCGGCGCGTTCTTCGGGCCCGGCTATCTGGTCGCGGTCGGTTACATGGACCCGGGCAACTGGGCCACCGACATCGCGGGCGGCTCGGCGTTCGGCTACGCGCTGCTCTCCGTCATCCTGCTCTCCAACCTCATGGCGATGCTGCTCCAGGCGCTGTCCGCCCGGCTCGGCATCGCGGCGGGGATGGACCTGGCGCAGGCATGCCGCGCCAACTACTCCAAGCCCGTCGCCCTCGCGCTCTGGGTGCTCTGCGAGATCGCGATCATCGCCTGCGACCTGGCGGAGGTGCTGGGCACCGCGATCGCGCTCAAGCTCCTGTTCGGCATCCCGCTCACCGCCGGCGTGGTGATCACCGCGCTCGACGTGTTCCTGATCCTCGCGCTCCAGCGCTACGGGTTTAGGAAGCTGGAGGCCTTCATCATCGCGCTTCTCGCGATCATCGCGGGCTGCTTCGCCTTCGAGCTGATCCTGTCGCAGCCCTATATGCCCGACGTGCTGCGCGGGTTGGTGCCGACGCCGGAGATCGTCACCGATCCCACCAAGCTCTACATCGCCATCGGCATCCTGGGCGCCACTGTGATGCCGCACAACCTCTACCTCCACTCCTCCATCGTCCAGACCCGCGCCTTCGAGCGCGACGACGCGGGCAAGGCGAACGCGATCCGCTGGGCGACGGTGGACTCGACGGTCGCGCTCGGCCTCGCCTTCTTCATCAACGCGGCGATCCTGATCCTGGCGGCGTCGACTTTCCACGTCGCCGGACGGACGGACGTGGCGGAGATCGACGAAGCCTATCGCCTGCTCGCGCCCATGCTCGGCACGGGGCTGGCGAGCATCCTGTTCGGCGTGGCGCTGCTCGCGTCGGGCCAGAATTCGACGGTGACGGGCACGCTCGCCGGCCAGATCGTGATGGAGGGCTTCCTACGTTTGAAGCTGCCCTTCTGGCTCCGCCGCATCATCACCCGCGGCCTCGCCATCATCCCCGCCGTGATCGTCGTGGCCGCCGCGGGCGACAGCGGCGCGACGCAGCTCCTGATCCTGTCCCAGGTGATCCTCTCGCTCCAGCTCCCCTTCGCGATCGTGCCGCTGGTGCGGTTCACGAGCGACCGGAAGCTGATGGGCCGCTTCGCCAGCCCCGCCTGGCTGAAATCGGTCGCCTGGGTCGTCGCGGCGGTGATCATCGCGCTGAACGTGACGCTCCTGGCGGGGATGGTCCTCTGAGCCGCCCCGCACTTGCCGGGCGGGGCCAAGTCTGTTCTAACCTGTGTCGTGAGCAGCGCCGTCGAGAGCGTGCCGGGAGAGGAACCCGCCCCATTCGGTAGCGGTTGTTACCGGGTGATCTTCCCTCCCAAGCCCGGCCGTCCGGCCGCGCCCCATCATCCGGATTTACCGTGAACGCCCTCGCCCCCGCGCCCGTCGCGCCCCAGACGCACGCGCCCGCCGATCCGCTGGCGGAGCAGATCCTCGACACGCTCGTCCATCGCATCGGCAAGGACGCCCAAGCCGCGCGTCCGCACGATTGGCTCGCGGCCACCATCCTGACCGTGCGCAACGACATCATCGAGCGCTGGATGGCGTCCACCAAGGCCGCGCACGCGGCCGGGGCCAAGCGCGTCTATTATCTGTCGCTCGAGTTCCTGATCGGCCGCCTGCTCCGCGACGCGATCGCCAATCTCGGCCGCACCGACGAGATCACGCGCGCGCTCGCCAGCCTCGGCGTCGACTTGGCCGAGATCGAGGAGATCGAGCCCGACGCAGCACTCGGCAATGGCGGCTTAGGGAGGCTCGCCGCCTGCTTCATGGAGTCGATGGCGACCCTCGAGTTGCCCGCCTACGGCTACGGCATCCGCTACGTGAACGGCATGTTCCGCCAGCGCATCGACGACGGCTGGCAGGTCGAGCTGCCCGAAACTTGGCTCGCCCACGGCAATCCGTGGGAGTTCGAGCGCCGCGAGAGCGCCTATCTAGTCGGCTTCGGCGGCGAGGTGGAGACGACCGACGCCGGCCGCGCGCATTGGAAGCCCGCCGAGGCCGTGCAGGCCATCGCCGTCGACACGCCCGCCGTCGGTTGGCGGGGCAAGCGGGTCAACACGCTCCGCCTCTGGACCGCGCGCGCGCTCGACCCGATCCGCCTCGATGCGTTCAACGCCGGCGATCACGAGCGCGCGCTCCAGGGCCAGGTCCGCGCCGAGACGCTGGTGCGCGTCCTCTACCCCGCCGACTCCACCCCCGCGGGCCAGGAGCTGCGGCTTCGGCAGGAGTATTTCTTCTCCTCCGCCTCCATCCAGGACATCGTCCGCCGCCACGTTCAGTATTTCGGCGACGTCCGCACGCTGCCCGACAAGGCCGCGATCCAGCTCAACGACACGCACCCCGCCGTCTCCGTCGCCGAGCTGATGCGCCTCCTCATCGACCATCATGAGCTCGACTTCGACGAGGCGTGGGAGATCACCAAGGGCACGTTCGGCTACACCAACCACACGCTCCTCCCCGAGGCGCTGGAGAGCTGGCCGCTGCCCCTGTTCGAGCGCATGCTGCCCCGCCACATGCAGCTGATCTACGCGATCAACGCCCGCGTGCTGCGCGAAGCGCGCCGTAGCGGCGCCGACGACCGCGCGGTATCGACGATCAGCCTTATCGACGAGGGCGGCGAGCGCCGCGTTCGCATGGCGAACCTCGCTTTCGCCGGCTCGCACTCGGTCAACGGCGTCGCCGCGCTCCACACCGACCTGATGAAGCAGACGGTCTTCGCCGATCTGCACCGCCTCTATCCGGAGCGGATCAACAACAAGACGAACGGCATTACGCCGCGCCGCTGGCTGCAGCAGTGCAATCCCGGCTTGTGCGGCATCCTGTCCGACGTGATCGGCCCCGGCTTCCTCGACGACGCGGAGAAGCTGTCGGAGCTGAACGCCCATGCCGGCGACGCCGCGCTCCAGGAGCATGTCGCGGGCGTGAAGCGCGCCAACAAGGAGGCGCTGTCCAGCTTCCTGCGTGACCGCATGAAGCTCCGCCTCGACCCGGACGCGCTGTTCGACGTCCAGATCAAGCGCATCCACGAGTATAAGCGCCAGCTCCTCAACCTCGTCGAGACGGTCGCGCTCTACGACCAGATCCGCTCGCATCCCGAGCGCGACTGGAGCCCACGCGTGAAGATCTTCGCCGGCAAGGCGGCGTCGAGCTATCACAACGCCAAGCTGATCATCAAACTCGCGAACGACATCGCGCGGCGCGTCAACACCGACCCGGCGGTGGGCGAGCTGCTGAAGGTGGTGTTCATCCCCAACTACAATGTCAGCCTCGCCGAGAAGATCATCCCCGCCGCCGACCTGTCGGAGCAGATCTCGACCGCCGGCATGGAGGCGTCGGGCACGGGCAACATGAAGTTCGCGCTCAACGGCGCGCTGACGATCGGCACGCTCGACGGCGCCAATATCGAGATCAAGGACCGCGTCGGCGACGAGAACATCGTCATCTTCGGCCTCACCGCCGAGGAAGTCGCGGCCAAGCGCGCCAACGGCTACGTGCCGCGCGCGATGATCGAGGGATCGCGCGAGCTGGCCCAGGCGGTCAAGGCGATCGCGACGGGCGTCTTCTCGCCCGACGATCCCCACCGCTACCGCGACCTGATGAACGGCCTCTACGATCATGACTGGTTCATGGTCGCCGCCGACTTCGACGCCTATCATTCGGCGCAGCGCGAGGTGGACCGGCGCTGGGGCGACCAGCCCGGCTGGCGGGCGAGCGCGATCCGCAACATCGCCAATGTCGGCTGGTTCTCGTCCGACCGCACCATTGCCGAATACGCCCGCGACATCTGGGGCGTCATGTGAGGCCGCCGGGATCGGCGATCGACGCGCTTCTCGAGGGCCGCCACGCCGATCCATTCTCCTTGCTCGGGCTGCACCGCGGCCCCGCCGGCACCTTCGCCCGCGCGCTCGTACCCGGCGCGGAGGAGGTGGAGGCGTTCACGCTCGGCGGCGCGAGCCTGGGCGAGCTGGAACGGATCGACGAGCGGGGCCTGTTCGAGGGCGTGGTCGAGGGCGACCCGCAACCGGTCAAGTACCGCGCCCGCGGCCATGGCGCGGAGTGGTGGGCCACCGACCCCTACAGCTTCGGCCCCGTGCTCGGCCCTGTCGACGACCTGCTCATGGGCGAAGGCACGCACTTCCGCCTCCACGACAAGCTCGGCGCGCACCTGATCGAGCATGAGGGCGCCGAAGGCGTCCACTTCGCCGTCTGGGCGCCCAACGCGCAGCGCGTCGCGGTGGTCGGCGACTGGAACGACTGGGACGGCCGCCGCCACGCCATGCGCCACCGCCAAGACGTGGGCGTGTGGGAGATCTTCGTCCCCGACATCCGTTCGGGCCGGCACTACAAGTTCGAGATCGTCGGCGGCGACGGCCAGCTCCAGCCGCTCAAAGCCGACCCCTACGCCTTCGCCGCCGAGCTCCGCCCCGCCACCGCCTCGATCGTCACCGGCCCGCCGCACCACGAGTTCCAGGACGCGGCGCACCGGGAGGCGTGGAGCAAGGTCGACCCCCGCCGCGTCCCCGTCAGCATCTACGAGGTCCATCCGGGTTCCTGGGACCGCGACGAGAATGGCTGGTTCCTGCCCTGGGACCATCTCGCCGACCGCCTCATCCCCTACGCCGTCGAGATGGGCTTCACGCACATCGAGTTCCTGCCCGTCTCCGAGCACCCCTATGATCCGAGCTGGGGCTATCAGACGACCGGCCTCTACGCGCCGTCCGCCCGCTTCGGCGATCACGAAGGCTTCGCCCGCTTCGTTGACGGCGCGCATCGCGCAGGGGTCGGCGTCATCCTCGACTGGGTTCCCGCCCACTTTCCCACCGACGCGTTCGGGCTCGCGCGCTTCGACGGCACCGCGCTCTACGAGCATGAGGACCCGCGGCTCGGCTTCCACCCCGACTGGAACACCGCGATCTACAATTTCGGGCGGCGCGAGGTCGCGTCGTTCCTCGTCAACAACGCGCTGTTCTGGGCCGAGCGCTACCATGTCGACGGGCTTCGCGTGGATGCGGTCGCCTCCATGCTCTACCGCGACTATTCCCGCCGCGCGGGCGAGTGGATCCCGAACCAGGAGGGCGGCCGCGAGAATTGGGAGGCGGTGCGCTTCCTCCAGCAGGTCAACCGCGAGGTCTATGGCCGCCACCCCGGCGTGTTCACGGTCGCCGAGGAGTCGACCGCCTGGCCCGGCGTCACCGCGCCCACGCACGAGGGCGGCTTGGGGTTCGGCTTCAAGTGGAACATGGGCTGGATGCACGACACGCTCCAGTATTTCAGCAAGGAGCCCGTCCACCGCCGTTACCACCACAACGAGCTCACCTTCGGCCTGACCTACGCCTGGTCGGAAAACTACGTCCTGCCGCTGAGCCACGACGAGGTCGTCCACGGTAAGGGCTCGCTGCTCAACAAGATGGCGGGCGACGATTGGCAGAAGTTCGCCAACCTCCGCGCGCTCTACGCGATGATGTGGGGCTATCCGGGCAAGAAGCTCCTTTTCATGGGCCAGGAGTTCGCCCAGCGCCGCGAATGGTCGGAGGCCCGCGCGCTCGACTGGGAGCTGCGGGCCAGCGCCGCGCACGAGGGCGTGCGCAAGCTGGTGCGCGATCTCAACCGCGCCTATCGCGACCGCCCCGCCCTCCACGCGCGCGACTGCGAGCCGGAAGGGTTCGAGTGGCTGGTCGTCGACGACGCCGCGAACAGCGTCTTCGCGTGGCTACGGAAGGCGCCCGACAGCCCGCCCGTCGCGGTGATCGCCAACCTTACCCCCGTCGCCCGCGCGCCCTATCGCGTGCCGCTGCCCCATTCGGGCCGCTGGCGCGAGATCGTGAACTCGGACGCGCACGATTACTGGGGCTCGGGCTGCGGCAACATGGGCGGCGTCGAGGCCAAGGACGGCGCGGCCTGGGTCACGCTGCCGCCGCTCGCGACGATCATGTTGGAATATGAAGGATAAGAACGGGAGAGAACCGATGACCGACCGGCACCGCCAACCTCTGGCCCGCGACGCGATGGCGTACGTCCTCGCCGGCGGTCGCGGGTCGCGCCTCCACGAGATGACGGACGTCCGCGCCAAGCCCGCCGTCTATTTCGGCGGCAAGTCGCGCATCATCGACTTCGCGCTGTCGAACGCCATCAACTCCGGCATCCGCCGCGTCGCGGTCGCGACCCAGTACAAGGCGCACTCGCTGATCCGCCACCTCCAGCGCGGCTGGACCTTCCTCCGCCCCGAGCGGAACGAGAGCTTCGACATCCTCCCCGCCTCGCAGCGCATCTCCGAGTTCCAGTGGTACGAGGGCACGGCCGACGCCGTGTTCCAGAACATCGACATCATCGAGAGCTACGGTCCGCCCGAGTACATCGTCATCCTCGCGGGCGACCACATCTACAAGATGGACTATGAGATCATGCTCCAGCAGCATGTCGACAGCGGCGCCGACGTCACCGTCGCGTGCATGGAGGTGCCGCGCCGCGAGGCGACCGGCTTCGGCGTGATGGCGGTGGACGAGACCGACCGCGTCACTGCCTTCGTCGAGAAGCCCAAGGACCCGCCCGGCATTCCCGGCAATCCCGACTATGCGCTGGCCAGCTTAGGCATCTACGCCTTCAACACGCGTTTCCTGATCGAGCAGCTCCGCCGCGACGCCGACGACCCCAATTCCAGCCGCGACTTCGGCAAGGACCTGATCCCGTACCTCGTCAAGCACGGCCACGCCCAGGCGCACCGTTTCTCCACGAGCTGCGTTCGATCCAGCCTGGAGCAGCAGAGCTACTGGCGCGACGTGGGCACGGTGGACGCCTATTGGGAGGCGAACATCGACCTGACCGACGTTGTCCCCGAGCTCGACCTGTACGACCATGGCTGGCCCATCTGGACCTATTCGGAGCTGACCCCGCCCGCCAAGTTCGTCCACGACGTCGACGGAAGGCGCGGCGTCGCGGTCGCGAGCCTGGTCTCGGGCGACTGCATCGTCTCAGGGTCGAGCATCCACCGCTCGCTGCTCTTCACCGGCGTCCGCGCGCACAGCTACTCGATGCTCGACGAGGCGGTGATCCTGCCCGGCTGCCACATCGGCCGGGGCAGCCGCATGCGCAAGGTCGTGGTCGACCGCGGCGTGGTGATCCCCGACGGGCTGGTGGTGGGCGACGACCCCGAGCTCGACGGACGTAGGTTCCGGCGGACGGACAAGGGGATTTGCCTGATCACGCAGCCGATGATCGATCGGTTGGCGGGGTGACGGAAAACGCCACCTCGGTCCTCCCCCGCAACGCAGTTGCGGGGGAGGGGGACCGCTCGCGTAGCGAGTGGTGGAGGGGGTGCAGGGCGATGCCGCATCCCGTAGCTCCCCCTCCACCATGCTTCGCATGGTCCCCCTCCCCCGCCCATGGCGAGGGAGGACTTTAGGCCATGCTCTCCGTCCTCTCCGTCGCCTCCGAAGCCTACCCCCTCGTCAAAACCGGCGGCCTCGCCGACGTCGTCGGCGCGCTCCCCGCAGCGCTCGCCCCGCACGGCGTGCAGGTCACCACCCTCCTCCCCGGCTACCCCGCCGTCACCGCCGCGGCGAAGCGCGCCAAGGCCGTCCACCAATGGCCCGACCTGCTCGGCCATCCCGCCCGTCTGCTCGCAAGCAAGCTCGGCGATCACCCCCTCCTGATCCTCGACGCGCCTGAGCTCTTCGCCCGCCCCGGCGGTCCATACGCCGACGCGACGGGCCGCGACTGGGACGACAACTGGCGCCGCTTCGCCGCCCTCGCCCGCGCCGCCGCCGACCTCGCGAGCGGCGCGGTGCCGGGGCACACCTACGCCGTCCTCCACGCGCACGACTGGCAGGCGGGGCTCGCGCCCGCCTATCTCCGCTTCGCCCCCGGCCCGGGCCGCGCGGCCAAGGCCGTCGCCACCGTCCACAACATCGCGTTCCAGGGCCGCTACGACGCCGAGATCTTCCCGCATCTCGGGTTGCCCGAGAGCGCCTGGTCGGTCGACGGCATCGAATATTACGGCGGCGTCGGTTATCTCAAGGCGGGGCTGGAGGCGGCGGACGCCGTCACCACCGTCTCCCCGACCTACGCCGACGAGATCCGCGAGCCGCGCTTCGGCATGGGCCTTGAAGGCCTGATCGCCGCCAAGGGCGAACGCGTCCACGGCATCGTCAACGGCATCGACCCCGCCATCTGGAGCCCGGAGATCGACGCCGCCCTCCCCGCCCGCTACTCGGCCCGGACGCTGCCCAAGCGCGCCGCCAACAAGCGCGCCGTCGAACAGCGGTTCGAGCTCGACCCCGGTCCTGGCCCGATCTTCTGCGTGGTGAGCCGCCTCACCTGGCAGAAAGGCATGGACGTGCTCGCGAGCGCCGTCGATGCGCTGGTGGGCATGAGCGGCCGGCTCGCGCTGCTCGGCAGCGGCGATCAGGCGCTCGAAGCCGCGTTCCGGGAGGCCGCCCAGCGCTTCCCCGGCCGCGTCGGCGTGCGGGTCGGTTACGACGAGGCGCTCTCCCACCTGCTCCAGGGCGGCGCGGACGCGATCCTGATCCCCTCGCGCTTCGAGCCGTGCGGGCTCACCCAGCTCTACGGCCTGGCGTACGGGTGCGTGCCCATCGTCGCGCGCACGGGCGGGCTCGCCGACACGGTGATCGACGCCAACGAAGCCGCGATCGCCGCGGGCGTCGCGACGGGCATCCAGTTTCCCGAGGTGACGCTCCCGCACCTCACCCGCGCCATCACCCGCGCGGTCGACCTCTACGACCGGCGCACGCCCTGGACGCAGATGCAGAAGAACGGCATGCGCCAGGACTTCTCTTGGGGAGCGAGCGGCCGCCGCTACGCCCAGCTCTTCGCCAGCCTCGTGGAAGGACTTGAATGATCCGGACGGTCTCGACGCAAGCCTATCCCGACCAGAAGCCCGGCACGTCGGGCCTACGCAAGAAGGTCCGCGTCTTTCAGCAGCCCCACTACGCCGAGAACTTCATCCAGTCCGTCTTCGACGCGATCGAAGGCAAGACGGGCGCGACCTTGGTGATCGGCGGCGACGGCCGGTTCCTCAACCGCGAGGTGATCCAGGTCGCGATCCGCATGGCGGCGGCGAACGGCTTCGGTCGCGTCGTGGTCGGCCGCGGCGGCATCCTTTCCACGCCCGCCGCCAGCAACATGATCCGCATCCGTGAGGCGCTGGGCGGCCTCGTGCTGTCCGCCAGCCACAATCCCGGCGGCCCCGACGAGGATTTCGGGATCAAGTACAACATCGCGAACGGCGGCCCCGCGCCCGAGAAGGTGACGGAAGCCATCTACGCCCGCACGCGCGACATCGCCGAGTACCGCACCGTCGACGCGCCCGACATCGACCTCGACGCGCCCGGTGAGGTGCAGGTCGCCGGCATGGCCGTCGAGGTAGTTGATCCGGTCGCCGACTATGCCGACCTGATGGAGCGCCTGTTCGACTTCGCGGCGATCGCCCAAGCGGTGGATGGCGGCTTCCGCATGGCGTTCGACGCGATGAGCGCGGTCACCGGCCCCTACGCGCACGAAATCCTCGAACGCCGCCTCGGCTTCCCGGCGGGCACGGTGCGGAACGGCACGCCGCTGCCCGATTTCGGCGGCCACCATCCCGACCCCAACCTCGTCCACGCAGCGGAGCTGTACGAGCTGATGATGGGGCCGGACGCCCCCGATTTCGGCGCGGCATCCGACGGCGACGGCGACCGCAACCTCGTCATCGGGCGCGGGCGGTTCGTCACACCGTCCGACAGCCTGGCGATGCTCGCCGCCAACGCGCATCTCGCGCCGGGCTACGCCTCGGGGTTGAAGGGCATCGCCCGCTCCATGCCGACCTCCGCCGCCGCCGACCGCGTCGCGGCCGAGTTGGGCATCCCCGCCTATGAGACGCCGACGGGATGGAAGTTCTTCGGCAACCTGCTCGACGCCGGGATGGCGACCATCTGCGGCGAGGAGTCGGCGGGCACCGGCTCCGACCATGTCCGCGAGAAGGACGGGCTGTGGGCGGTGCTGCTCTGGCTCAACATCCTGGCCGCGACCGGCAAGAGCGTCGACCAGATCGCGCGCGAGCACTGGGCTAGGTTCGGCCGCAACTACTACGCCCGCCACGATTATGAGGGCGTCGAGACGGAGAGGGCCGACGCGCTCATGGCCGCCTTACGCGCGAGCCTGCCGTCGCTCCCCGGCCGCAGCTTCGGCCCGCTCACCGTCGAGGCGGCGGACGAGTTCGCGTACGAGGACCCGACCGACGGCTCCGTCAGCCGCAACCAGGGGTCACGCGTGCTCTTCCGGGGCGGCAGCCGCGTCGTGTTCCGCCTGTCGGGCACGGGCACGAGCGGCGCGACGCTGCGCGTGTACCTGGAACGCTACGAGCCCGCGGGCGGCGACCTCGACCGCGACACCCCCGACATGCTCCGCGACATCACTGCCGCGGCCGAGGAGATCGCCGGGATCGAGCGGCACACCGGGCGGACGGCGCCGGACGTCGTGACGTGACCGACCTAAAGTCCTCCCCCGCTTACAGCGGGGGAGGGGGACCGCGCCCGCAGGGCGTGGTGGAGGGGGAGCAACGGGATACCGCATCCCGTAGCTCCCCCTTCACCAGCTACGCTGGTCCCCCTCCCCCGCCATGGGCGGGGGAGGATTTAGGCGCCCATCACCACCCCACCGGCACCCGTTTCGCCGTCCGCTCCCCGCACGCCACCGCCGTCCACCTCTGCCTCTTCACCGGCGACGCCGAACAGCGCCTCCCCATGTCCCGCACCGGCGACGTCTGGTCCTTCCACGTCCCCCACGTCCGCCCCGGCCAGCGCTACGCCTACCGCGCCGAAGGCCCCTACGCTCCCGCGCACGACCGCTGGTTCGACCCCGCCAAGCTCCTCGTCGACCCGTACGCCCAGGAACTCGACCGCCGCTTCACCTACGACCCCCGCCTCGCCACCCACGGCGCGGACACCGCCGACCTTGTGCCCCGCGCGATCGTGCCCGAGCCGTTCGATGCGCATTGCGAGCAGCCCCTCTTCCGCCCCGGCCGCCTCGTCTACGAACTCAACGTCCGCGGCTTCACCATGCGCCACCCGGACGTACCGCCCGAACAGCGCGGCACGCTCGCCGCGCTCGCCCATCCCGCCGTCGTCGCGCACCTCCGAAAGCTCCGCGTCGGCGCGGTCGAGCTCATGCCGATCACCGCCGCGATCGACGAGCGCCACCTGCCCCCGCTCGGGCTCGTGAACGCCTGGGGCTACAATCCCGTCGCGCCCATGGCGCTCGACCCGCGGCTCGTCCCCGGCGGCGTCGCCGAGCTGCGCGCCATCGTCGCCGCGCTACGGGAGGCGGGAATCGGCGTGATCCTCGACCTCGTCTTCAACCACACGGGCGAGAGCGACGCGCACGGCCCCACCCTCTCCTTGCGCGGCCTCGATCCCGACGCCTACGCCCGCGGCCCGCACGGCGAGCTGATCAACGACACGGGCACCGGCAACACGCTCAACTTCGCCGACCCGCACGTCCGCGCGCTGACGCTAGCCACCCTGCGTCACTTCGCGCGGTGCGGCGTCGACGGTTTCCGCTTCGACCTCGCCGCCGTGCTTGGCCGAGGCCCCGGTTTCGACCCGGCAGCACCCATCTTCGCCGAGATCGCCGCCGACCCGCTGCTGAGCACCCGCGTGCTCATCGCCGAGCCCTGGGACCCCGGCCCCGGCGGTTACCAGCTCGGCCGCTTCCCGGACGCCTGGCTCGAGTGGAACGACCGCTACCGCGACGACGTGCGCCGCTTCTGGCGCGGCGACGGATCGGCCGGCGTGCTCGCCACACGCCTGTGCGGCTCGGCGGACGTGTTCGCAGCCGGGCGCTCCGTCAACTTCGCCGCCGCGCATGACGGCTTCACGCTCCGCGACGTCGCGACCTACGCGCACCGCGAGAACTGGGCCAACGGCGAAGGCAACCGCGACGGCCACGCCGACGAGGTGAGCTGGACCGACCCCGACCCGAACGCCGCCGCCCGCGCGATGCTCGGCACGCTGTTCGCCAGCCTCGGCACCCCCATGCTCACCGCCGGCGACGAGTTCGGCCGCACGCAAGGCGGCAACAACAACGCCTATTGCCAGGACGAGCTCTCCTGGCTCGACTGGGAAGGCCGCGACCGCGCGCTGGAGGACTATATCGCAGCACTCGCCGCCGCCCGCGCCGGCTCGCGCCTGGAGGACGTGACGCTGCTCGACGAGGCGGACTGGCGCGCGCTCGACGGCGAGCCGATGACGCCCGAGCGCTGGCGCCAAGCCGACGGCTTCGAGCTCCGCCTGCCCGGCGTCACCGTCCGGGTGGACCGGGCCACGCGGGCGGTTACGATCACGCGGACATGATCTCTACCCCCCTCTGGCGGCACCTCTATTTCCAGGTGCTCGCCGCCATCGTGCTCGGCGCATTGCTCGGCCATTTCGCGCCGGAGACCGGCCGCGCGCTGAAACCGCTCGGCGACGGCTTCATCAAGCTCGTGAAGACCGTGATCGCGCCCGTCATCTTCCTGACGCTGGCGGTGGGCATCGCCGGTCTGGGCGAGCTCCGCGCCGTCGGCCGCGTCGCAGGTAAGGCGCTGGCCTACTTCCTCGTCGTTTCGAGCTTCGCGCTCGTCGTCGGCCTCGTCATCGCCAACCTGCTCCGCCCCGGCGCGGGCATGAACGTCGATCCCGCGACGCTCGATGCGGGCGCGGTCGCCGATTACGCCGGCAAGGCCGCGGACACGAGCGTCACCGGCTTCCTACTCGGGATCATCCCCGACACGCTCGTCTCCGCGCTGACGTCGGGCTCCATCCTCCAGACGCTGTTCGTGGGCGTGCTGTTCGGCGTAGCGCTCTCGCTCGTCGGCGAGCCCGCGCGCCCGCTCCTCGCGACGCTGGAGCGGCTGTCGGCCGTCGTGTTCCGCATCGTGCACATGCTCATGCGCCTCGCCCCCATCGGCGCGTTCGGCGCGATCGCCTTCACCGTCGGCCAGTACGGCGCGGGGTCGCTCGTCCGCCTGGGCGGGCTCGTCGCCACCTTCTACGGCACGTCGCTCCTCTTCGTCCTCGTCGTGCTGGGCGGCATCGCGCGGGCGCACGGCTTCTCGATCCTCCGGCTGATCGCGTACCTCAAGGCCGAGCTGCTGCTCGTGCTCGGCACCTCCTCGTCCGAGTCCGCGCTCCCTGCGCTCATGGAGCGGCTGGAGGAGGCGGGCTGCGACCGCGCGGTGGTCGGGCTCGTCGTGCCCACCGGCTACTCGTTCAACCTCGACGGCACCAACATCTACATGACGCTGGCCGCGCTGTTCATCGCCCAAGCCGTCGGCGTCGAGCTCAGCCTGGGCGACCAGCTCCTCCTGCTCGGCGTCGCGATGATCAGCTCCAAGGGCGCGGCCGGCGTCACGGGCGCAGGGTTCATCACCTTGGCGGCGACGCTCTCGATCGTACCCGGCGTGCCCGTCGCGGGCATGGCGCTGATCCTCGGCATCGACCGCTTCATGAGCGAGTGCCGCAGCCTCACCAACTTCATCGGCAACGCTGTCGCCGCGATCGTCGTCGCCCGCTGGGAAGGCAAGCTCGACCGCGAGCGGCTGGCGGAAGTGCTGGCCCGCTAGCCGCCCCTTTACGCGCCCGCCGAACCGCGCGTAACTTCCGTTATGGCGACCGCCCAGCCGATCACCCGCGACCTGACGCCCCGCGATTGGCTGGAAGCGGGCCAGGCGCTGCTCAAGCGCGGCGGTTTGAAGGCGCTCAAGCTCCGCCCCCTGGCCGACGAGCTCCGCGTCTCCACGGGCAGCTTCTATCACCACTTCCCCGACTTCGACGCGTACCAGGGCCGGCTCGCGGGCTATTTCGCCGACCAGCAGATCACCGACCTACTCGCCGCCGTGTCGCGCGCCGAGCGCGATCCGGTGGGCCGCATCCGTCTCCTTTCCGCGCTGGTGGTCCGCAACGACCTCGCGCGCCTCAGCCTCGCCATGCGCGCCTGGGGCGAAAGCGACGCCCGCGCCAAGGCCGCCGTCGACCGCCACGACGAGGTCGTGCTCGGCTTCCTCGCGGACTGCCTGCGCCAAGCGGGCTTCCCGGAACGCGAGGCGGGCTTGCGCGCCTACGCCTTGGTCGCCGTCGGCCTCAGCCGCATCCACGCGCCGAGCTTACGCGAGGGCTTCGTCGACGGCATGCTCGACCTGCTCTGCCGGCCATGAGGGCGCTGCGGGTCTCCGCGCTCTCGGACGACCTGTCGGGCGTGTCGCTCGACGAGGTTCCCGAGCCGCAACGCCGCCCCGGTCAGCTCCTCGTCCGCGTGCGCGCGGCGTCGCTCAACTACCCCGACCTGCTGATGACGCGCGGCGCGTACCAGCTGAAGCCCGACCTCCCCTTCACCCTCGGCATGGAGATGGCGGGCGAGGTGGTCGAAGCGGATGCGGACGGCGCGTTCCGCCCGGGCGACCGCGTCGCGGCCGGCACGCGGCTCGGCGCCTTCGCCGACCTCGTCGCGGTCGACGCCGCCGCCGCGCGCCCGATCCCGCCCGGCACCGACGACGCCACCGCCGCCGCGCTCGGCGCAGCCTACCTCACCGCCTATGTCGCGCTCGTGCGCCTCGGGCGGTTGCAGGCGGACGAGTGGGTGCTCGTCCACGGCGCGACCGGCGGCGTCGGGCTCGCGGCGGTGGACCTGGCGCAAGCGCTCGGCGGCCGCGTCATCGCCACCTCGCGCTCGCCCGCCAAGCTCGAGGTGATCGCGTCCGAACACCAGCCCCACGCCACCATGCCCGCCGCCGGCTTCCGCGACGCGGTCAAGAAGCTGACGGGCGGCGGCGCGGACCTGGTGTTCGATCCCGTCGGCGGCGACGTGTTCGACGAATCCACCCGCTGCATCGATTTCGGCGGCCGGCTGCTCGTCGTCGGCTTCACGAGCGGCCGCATCGCGACCGTGCCGACCAACGTCCCGCTCATCAAAGGCTTCTCGGTCATCGGCGTCCGCGCGGGCGAGTACGGCCGCCGCTTCCCCGAGCGCGGGGCCGAGAACCTGGACGCGATATGTTCGCTCGCGGCTGAGGGCCGCATCCGACCGCGCGTCCACGCCGCCTACGAACTCGCCGACTGGCGCGCCGCCTTCGACGCGATGGCGCGGAGCGAGCACGTCGGCAAACTCGTCCTTACGCCATAAGCACCCAGGAGAGGCGCATGACCCGCTACGACCACATCATCATCGGCGCGGGCTCCGCCGGCTGCGTCCTCGCCGCGCGCCTCTCCGAGGACCCCGCCGTCCGCGTCCTCCTCCTGGAGGCCGGCGGCAAGAACGACTCGGTCCTCGTCCGCATGCCCGCCGGCGTGGGCGAGCTCATCAAGCAGAAGAGCAAGCACAACTGGGGCTTCTGGACCGAGCCCGAGCTGCACCTCGACGGCCGCCGCCTCTGGTGGCCGCGTGGGCGTGGGCTGGGCGGCTCGTCGGCGATCAACGGCATGATCTACATGCGCGGCCACCCGCTCGACTATGACGAGTGGCGGCAGATGGGGCTGACCGGCTGGGGCTGGGACGACGTCCGCCCCTATTTCCACCGCCTGGAACGCCACCACCGCGGGGGCGAGCATCACGGCGCCGAGGGTCCGCTCCACATCTCCGCGGGCGAGGGCGCGAGCCCGTTCGACGACGCGCTGATCGAGGCGGGCGCCCAAGCGGGCTATCCGCGCTGCGACGACTTCAACGGCAGGTCATGCGAGGGGTTCGGGCGCTACGACCTCACCATCTCCGACGGCCGCCGCTGGAGCGCCGCCGAGGCGTATCTCCGGCCCGCCCTGAACCGCCCCAACCTGACGGTCGTCACCGACGCGCGCACCACGCGCATCCTCCTCGAACGCGGCCGCGCGGTCGGCGTCGAGTACGCGCGCGGCCGCCGGCGCGAGGTCGCGCACGCCGACGCCGAGGTGCTGCTCGCGGCGGGCGCGGTGCAGTCGCCGCACATCCTCCACCTCTCCGGTATCGGGCCGGCGGATATGCTCCGCGCGGCCGGCGTCCAGCCCGTCCACGACCTGCCCGGCGTCGGCGAGAACCTGCAGGACCATCTCGACGTCACCATGAACTGGCGCAGCCGCGACCTGCGGACCGCCTACTCGGCGACGCGCGGCCTCCGTCAGCTCGCCGTCGGGCTCAACTACCTGCTCCGCGGCCAAGGGCTCGGCCGCCGGCAATATCTCGAGTCCGGGGCGTTCCTCCCCTCGCGGCCCGGCCTGTCGCGGCCCGACATCCAGATCCACGCCGTGCTCGCGATCATGCGCGACCACGGCAAGGTCAAGGCGACGGAGGACGGCTTCTCGCTCCACCTCTGCCAGCTCCGCCCGGAGAGCCGAGGCGTGATCGGCCTCCACTCCGCCGACCCGTTCGCCGACCCCAGGATCCAGGCGAACTACCTGTCCACGCCCGAGGACCGACGCGTGTTACGTGAAGCGGTGAAGATCGGCCGCGAGGTCGTCGCCCAATCCGCGCTCGACCCCTATCGCGGCGACGAGCTCGCCCCCGGCGCGGACGTCCGGACCGACGAGCAGGTCGACGCCTGGGTCCGCGCCAACGCCGAGACGATCTACCACCCCGTCGGCACCTGCCGCATGGGGCTCGCGGACGACACGCGCGCGGTGGTCGACCCGACCTTGCGTGTCCGCGGGCTCGACGGCCTGCGCGTGATCGACGCGTCCGTCATGCCGGCGCTGGTCAGCGGCAACACCAACGCGCCGACCATCATGATCGCCGAAAAGGCGGCGGACCTGATCCGCGGCCGCGCGACGACCAGGGCGGCGGCGTAAAGAAAGGGGGCGGTCGGCCTCGCGGCCGCCGCCCCTCTCCTCTCCGAACCTCAGCCGCGCGTCAGAAGCGCAGGCGCGCGCTCGCGGTGAAGCGGCGGCCCAGCGCGTCGTAGACCGACGGGTAGGTGTTGCCGCTGTTGAACGAGGTCGAACCGATCGTGTTGCCCACCTCCGGCGGGTCCTTGTCGAGCAGGTTCTCGACCAGGAAGTTGAGCCGGAGCGCGTCCGTCAGGTCGAACCCGATGTTCAGGTCGAAATAGTTGAACTCGTCGATCTGACGGTAGCTCTCGACGACGCTCGCCGGGTTGGACGAGCCGAAGCTGCCCACCGTGCCCGCCGCCGGCTGCGTGGTGGCGTTCGCCCCGGTGCGCGGCTCGTACTCGAGCTCGCTGATGTGACGCCACAGGAGCGACACGTCCACACCCTCGAAGCCGAGCGTCGCGCGGGCGTTGAGCGAGAACTCCGGCTGCGGCGGGTCGCACGACACGCTGTAGAAGCCGGTGCACTCGCGGATGAACGAGTTCGGGTTCGACTGGAACCGGCTCTTGTCGGTATAGTTGCCGTTCACGAAGCCGCTGAAGCGGACCGCGCCGAAGTCACGCGTGTACGACAGGTTGAAGTCGACGCCCTCCGTCTCCAGGAAGCCCTGGTTGCTGGTGAGCAGGAACACGCCCTGGGTCGTCGCCGCCGAACCGCTGAGTCCGCCGGTGAGCGGGTTGCGGAAGATCAATTGGCAACGCGTGTCGGCCGGGCTCGCCTGGCTGAAGCAGCCGTTCAGGATGTCGCCCACGGTCGGCGTGGTGATCGCGCCGCGCACGCGGATGCGGTACCAATCCGCCGTGATCGACAGGCCGGGGATGATGCTGCGCGGCTGCAGCACGACGCCCGCCGTGATCGTGGTCGCCCGCTCCGGATCGAGGTTCTCGTTGCCGTCGCTGGTGACGTTGATCTGGCCGGCGATCGGCGCCGGAATGCTGCCCAGCGCCGATGCGGGGAGGCCGACCCGGTTGAGCTGCTCCGTGCAGAGCGCGACGTTGTTCGCGCCCCGCGCCTGGACCTGCGCCACCGTGCCCTGGCAGGGATCCACCGCGAGGTTGTTCAGCACGGTGTTCACCGGCGAGAACAGCTCGGAGACGTTCGGCGAGCGGACGGCGCGCGTGTACAGGCCGCGGAACTTGACCGCCTCGATCGGCGACCAGCTGCCGCCCACCTTGTAGGTGGTGTTGCCGCCCGTGGTGCTGAAGTCGGAGTAGCGGACGCCGGCCTCCAGCGTCAGGTCGTGGAAGAACGGCCGGTCGGTGATCAGCGGCGCGTTGAGCTCGCCGAAGAACTCGGTCGACTCGATCTCGCCGTCGATGGTCAGGAACGCGCCGCCCGCGCCCAGGATCTCGCCCGGGATCTGGTTCGGCAGGTCGCCCAGCTGGCTGGCGGCGTTGCGGCGGTATTCGGCGCCGACCGCGATGCCGATCGGCGAGTCGGCGAGCGGGCTGGAGAAGCCCAGGTCGCCGCTGATGATCGCCTGCGCGTCCGCGAACTCCGTGTTGGTGGTCTGCGTCGTCGGAACGCCCACGAAGGCGAGCGACGCTTGGCTCAGCGTTCCTTCCGCGCCGAAGATGTTGATCGGCACGCAGCCCGCGGTGGAGCCCGTCGGGCAGCCGCGCAGCGCCTGCTGCACGCGGCTGCGCAGCGCCGTGTTGGTGTTGACGGAGCGGCGCTCGGCCTCGCCGTACTGGCCGAAGACCTCCCAGTTCAGCGACTCGGTGATCGAGCCGCGGAAGCCCGCGGTCACCTGGAACAGGTTGGTCCGGAACGTGCCGACGCGCGGGCCGGACTCGACGAAGCGGCGGGCGAAGATGCCGGTGATCTCCGTGCCCGCGGCGATCGCGGCCGGGCAGGCCGCGCCGAGCGGGAACACGCCGGCGGCGTTGGGAACGTTGGCGGCGGCGCAGAGCTGCGTCCGCTGGGCCGGCGTGAGGAACTGGTTGTTGAGCGGAACCTGGAACTGCTCGGTGAACGTGCCGGTGGGCGCCAGGTTCTGCACCACGGTCGAGCGGGTGAACAGCGCTTCGGTGAACGCCTCGACGCCGCTCGTGATCTCATAATGGCCCGAGCCGTAAACGCTCCAGCGGTCGAGCGGCGTCTGGAAGTAGTTGAGCGGGTTGAAGTTGTAGTCCGACAGCCCGGCGACGATCGTGCCGGACGCCGGATCGAAGCGCGAGTTCTGGATCGGGAAGAACACGGACGCCGGCACGGCGGTGTTGGAGCCCTGCGGCGTGCCGCGCGCGGGTGACGTCGTACCGGCGAAGGTCGAGGCGCGCGACACGGTGCCGATGTCGCGGTTACCCTGCAGCACGGGGCGCGTGTCGGTGTAGCTGACGCCCAGCACCACGTTGCCGCGGCCGTCGTCGAAGTTCGCGCCCGTGGTCAGGTCGAGGCGGAAGCTCTGGCCGTCCCCGCGCTCCGTCACGCCGTAGAGGGCGTTGGCTTCGAACCCGGAGAAATCGCGGCGGGTGATGAAGTTGATCACGCCCGCGATCGCGTCCGCGCCGTAGTTGGTCACGGCGCCGCCCGTCAGCAGGTCCGACCGCTCGATCAGCGCCACGGGGATGACGTTCAAGTCGACCACGCCGGCGATCGTGGAGGGAACCACGCGCCGCGAGTTCAGCAGGACCAGGTTGCGGTTGGTGCCGAGATTGCGGAAATTGAAGGAGGCGACGCCGTTGGCACCGTTGTTGACGGCCGGATTGATGCCGGGCGCGACGCCGGGAAGCTGACGCAGCACCTGCTCCACGGACGCGGGCGCGCGCAGCGCGATCTCCTCCGCGCCGACCACGGTCACGGGGCTCGACAGCTCCAGGTCGGGACGCGCGATGCGCGAGCCGGTGACGACCACGTCTTCGGCCGCCGTCTGCGCGGCGTCAGTCTGGTCGACGATGTCGGCGTTGCCGTCGTTCACGGCCTCCTGCGGCGCCACCTGGGCGAGCGCCGGGGTCGCGAACGCGGCGCCACCGGCGAGAAGCGCGGACGCCAACAAGCGCGCGCGGATACGGGTCATCATCTGGTCATACCCCCTTGAACGGCCGACGCCGTCACTGTTCGCGGCCGGGCTGGCCCGGCTCTGGGCGCGACTAAAGGAACAAAACGACCGTGCCGCAATGCCGGTGTGACGATTCCGGACAGGCCGGCGTCGTTTCGTATTCCACTGTTGCAAATTCGATACAGGCCGGATCGGCCATTCATACTACAAGTCCGGCTTCCCACCCGTTGGAGTGACCCATGTTCCGTTCGTCGCCGTGCTGCGTCCTGCTGCTCCTTCTCCTGCCCGCGACAGCCTCCGCACAGCGCGAGGGCTCGGGCGCGCGCCTCCTGGACGACCTGGCGCGCTGCCGCGCCGTGCCCGGCGCGCCGGAGCGGCTCGCCTGTTTCGAGCGGCTGGCGGACGGCGTCGCCGTCGCCAAGGTTCGCGACGAGGTGCTGGTGGTCGACCGCGAGCGGCTGGCGGCCGAGCAGCGCCGCCGGTTCGGTCTGCCCGGCAGCGCCGACAACGCCCTGGCCGCGGCGACGGGCGGCCGAGCGCCCGAGGTGCGCGAGCTGACCTCCACGGTCCGCACCGTCGAGCCGGCGCGCGATCACGGCCGCTGGAACCTTCAGCTCGCCGACGGCACGTCGTGGCAATCGGTCGAGCCGAGCAGCTTCGACCCCAGGGCGGGCAAGTCCATCACGATCCGCACCGCCGCGCTGGGCGGCTACCGAGCCCAGGTGGAGGGCGGCCGGAGCTTCCTGGTGAAGCGCCTGCGCTAGCCCTCCGCCGCGTACACCGCGCGGTAGGTCGCCTTCAGCCCCACCTTGTCGATCTTCTCCGTCCCCAATCGGGGTAATGGGTCGGAGACGATCCAGATGCGCGCGGGCACCTTGAACGCCGCGAGCCGCGCCTTCAGGAACTCGCGCAGGCCCTCCTCGGACAGCGCGTGGCCGGGCTGCGGCTCGACCACCGCGCCCGGTATCTCGCCGAGCCTCCCGTCGGGGAGCGAG
Organism: Sphingomonas lenta; assembly: GCF_002288825.1. Taxonomy (GTDB): domain Bacteria; phylum Pseudomonadota; class Alphaproteobacteria; order Sphingomonadales; family Sphingomonadaceae; genus Sphingomonas; species Sphingomonas lenta. Next base: position 514,820 of record NZ_NSLI01000004.1, on the reverse strand, counting down.
AAGACCGCCGCCTCCGCAACCTCATGGTGCTCGTAGAGCGCGGCCTCGACCTCCTGGCAGCTGATGTTCTCGCCGCCGCGGATGATAATGTCCTTCAAACGGTCGACGATGAACAGGTAACCGTCCTCGTCGAGATAGCCGATGTCGCCGGTCCGGAAATAGCGGTCGGCGGTGAAGGCGGCGCGCGTCGCTTCCGGGTTGTTCCAGTATTCGCGGAAGTTGCACACCGAGCGGATGCACACCTCGCCGCGCTCGTTAGCGCCGAGCGTCCGGCCGGTCGGGTCCTTGATCGCGAGGTCGACGAGCGGCAGCGACGGCCTGCCCGCCGAGGCCGGCTTCTCCAGATAATTGGACCGCCAGTTGCCCGTGCCCACGCCGTTCGTCTCGGTGAGGCCGTAACCGATCAGGGGCGCTCCGCCGCCCATCTCGTCGTTGATGCGCTTGACGTGCTCAACCGGCCGCGGCGCGCCGCCCGCGGCGAAGTCGGTGACGGAGGACAGGTCGTAAGCACCGCGCTTCGGGTGGTTGAGGATCTCGAAGCTCATCAGCGGCACGCCGACGAAGTAGGTGACGCGCTCCCTCTCGATCAGCCGCATCGCCTCCTCCGCGTCCCACTTCGGCATGAGCACGAGCTTCCTGCCCATGGCGAAGCTCTGAAGGAACATCGGCACCTCGGCGGTGACGTGGAACAGCGGCAGGTTGAGGAGCGTCGCCGGCTGACCCTGGGGCGGCGTGCCCATCCTGGTCGCGATGCCGAGCATCACCAGCGCTTGGGCCAGGTAGTTGAACGTCGCCTGCACCACCGCGCGATGATCCGACAGCGCACCCTTCGATTGCCCCGTCGAGCCGGAGGTGAACAGGATGGTGGCGTGGTCGTCCGGTCCGATGTCGGGGAACGGGACCTGCCCACCCTCGCCCAACAAAGGCGCGAGCGCCTGGGCGAGCGGTAACGCATCGTCAATCACCAGCACCGGTGGCTTAAGCCCGTCGATCGCCGCCAGGCGCTTGGCGCGCGGTGGATCGGCGAGGATCAGCGAACATTCCACGTCCGCGACCGCGTGCGCGAACTCGTGGGACTGCCACCAGCCGTTGAGCAGCGTGGCGACGCCGCCCGCCATCACCGCGCCCATGTACAGCGCGATCCAGCTCGGCGAATTACGCATCGCGATGCCCACCCGATCGCCCTTGCGGACGCCCCGCGAGACCAGCGCCCGCGCGACCGCCTCGCCTTGTTCCAGCATCTGCGCGAAGCTCAACCGCTCCTCCCCCGCGACGAGAAAGGTCAGATCACCGTGCTGCGCGCAGAAGTGCCGCATGTACGCGGGCAGCGTCGGCGGCGCGGTGGCGATCACCGGCAGCGTCAGGCCGTCCCGCTCGACCGTGGCGGTCATCGCCGGCCCGCCCTGGCCCGTCAGCTGCTCGAGCCCCGCATCCATCATGCGGTCAAGTTCGGTCGGCATCCCTCTCTCCGCTTGGGTTTGTTCTCGACCATCTTTATGCAGCCCGCGACCAGAGGGGAAAAGACCTTGATCCTAGAAACCCTGGCCAGCACCGCCGGCCACATCCGCTTCAGCGATCTCCCGCTGCGTCCCGATGTATTCACCGTCGGCGGCTTCAGCCTGCGCTGGTACAGCCTGGCGTACATCGCGGGCATCGTGATCGGCTGGTGGTACCTGCTCCGCCTGCTGCGTGAGCCGGCTGCGCCCATGGCCAGGCGCCACGCCGACGACCTAGTCTTCTACGCGACCCTCGGCATCATCCTCGGCGGCCGGCTCGGTTACGTGCTGTTCTACGCGCCCGACATGTTCGCCAACCCGTTGCGCGTGCTGCGGCTGTGGGACGGCGGCATGTCGTTCCACGGCGGCGTGATCGGCACCTCGCTGGGCATCATGCTGTTCGCGCGCAACCACGGGCTCAACTGGCTGCGCGTCCACGACTATGTCGCGTGCTGCGTCCCCTTCGGCCTGTTCTTCGGGCGGTTGGCGAACTTCGTGAACGGCGAGCTCTGGGGCAAGCCCGCAGACGTGCCCTGGGCGATCGTGTTCGACCGCACCGTTCCCTTCGGCGTCCCCGAGCCGGCGCGCCACCCGAGCCAGCTCTACGAGGCGGGTCTTGAAGGCATCCTCCTCTTCGCGATCCTGTGGTTCGCCTTCTGGCGCACCAAGGCGCGTTACGAGCCGGGCAAGCTCGTCGGCCTGTTCCTGCTCGGCTACGGCCTCGCCCGCTTCGTGGTCGAGTTCTTCCGCGAGCCCGACAGCCACCTGCGGGAGTTTGCGGAGGCGACGGGCCTGCACATGGGGCAGTGGCTGTGCGTGCCCATGATCCTGGGCGGGCTCTACCTCGTCCTTACCGCGAAGCACCGCCGCGAGCGTGTCGAGCCCATTGCCGGCACGGAGAGCGTGGCGTAGCCGGCGAGAACGCGGCCGCGCCGCGCCACGCCGGCAAGCCCGGCCAGCGGGCGCAGCCCGTCTGACGACGCGGGCTTTGCCCGCGGCGGGCCTGGAGCGGAAAACGTGATGGACCAATCCGACCCCCACCTCCCTGAACGCCTAGCGCGTGCCATCGCGCTCGCCGGGCCGATCCCGGTCAGCCAGTTTATGGCCGCCGCCAACGCGCACTACTACGCCACGCGTGACCCGCTGGGCGCAGGCGGCGACTTCACCACCTCGCCCGAGATCAGCCAAATGTTCGGGGAGCTCCTCGGCCTTTGGGCAGCCGACCTGTGGGACCGCGCAGGCCGGTTGGACGCCGTCTGGGTCGAGCTAGGTCCCGGCCGCGGCACGCTCTCCGCCGACGCGCTCCGCGCCGCGGCCAAGGCGGGCTTCGCTGCGCCCGTCCATCTCGTCGAGACCAGCCCGACATTGCGCGAGGCGCAGAAGGCGCGCGTACCGCACGCAATGTGGCACGAGACCGTTGACACACTGCCAGTCGACCGCCCGCTGCTCGTCCTCGCCAACGAGTTCTTCGACGCGCTCCCCGTCCGCCAGCTCGTGCGCGGCGTAGGCGTTTGGCACGAGCGCCTCGTGGCGTGCCAGGACACGCTGTTCCTGCCGATCGCCGGCCCGCGCGTGCCGGAGGAGATCGTGCCCGAGCCGCTGCGCGACGCCGATCCCGGCGCGATCATCGAAACATCGCCCGCCTCCGTCGCAATCATACGCGCTCTTGCAAGCCGCATCGCCGCGCAGGGCGGCGCGCTGCTCGCGATCGATTATGGTTATGAAGGCCTGGCGGTCGGCGACACGTTACAGGCGGTACGCGGCCACGCCTACGCCAACCCATTCGAGAGCCCGGGCGAGCAGGACCTGACCGCCCATGTCGACTTCGCCACGCTCGCCGCCGCGGCGCAGGCCGAGGGCGCAGCCGCCTGGGGTCCCGTCGGCCAGGGCGCGTTCCTGCGCGCGCTCGGCATCGACGCCCGCGCCGCCGCCCTGTCACGCGCCGCGCCGCTTCGGACGGAGGAGATCGAGACCGCCCGCAACCGCCTGGTCGAGGCGATGGGCGAGCTGTTCCGGGTACTCGCGGTCACGAACCGCAGCTGGCCCGCGCCGGCGGGGTTCAGATGACGTCCGCCCCAATCACCCACCGTCACCCTGGACTTGTTCCGGGGTCCATCGTCGTGCGCGGATTCCCGTACAAGGATGCGCACCGCCCGCCGTCCGCCATCCACGGACAGTTCGCCTGGACAACAATGGACCCCGGAACAAGTCCGGGGTGACGAGGTAGGGTGAACCGATGACCCTCCCCACCCTCCGCGACGCCGTACCCGCCGACGTACCCGCGCTGGCCGCGCTCGCGCGCCGCACCTTCACCGAGACCTTCGGTCATCTCTACCGGCCGGAGGACCTGGCCGCGTTCCTCCAGAACCACACGCCCGAGCGCTGGGCCGTTGAACTCGCCGATCCCGCCTTTGCCGTCCGCGTCGCCGACACGGGCGCGGAACTCGTCGCCTACGCTAAGCTCGGCCCGCCCTCGCTTCCTTTCGAGCCGCGCGGACCGTCGATCGAGTTGCGCCAGTTCTATGTCCTAGCCCCCTTCCACGGCACCGGCCTGGCGCGCGCGCTCATGGACTGGGTCCTCGCCCGCGCCCGTGCGGGTGGGGCCGCGGACCTCTATCTGTCCGTCTTCGTCGACAACCATCGCGCGCAGGCCTTCTACGCGCGCTACGGCTTCGAGCGCGTCGGGCGCTACGATTTCCAGGTCGGCGGCCATGTCGACGAGGACCACGTGATGAGGCTCAAGCTATGATCGTCGAAGTCGTTCGCTCCCGCATGTTGGAAGGCGTGCCGCACGGCTTTCTAGGCCGCCGCGGCGGCGTGTCGACCGGTTCATACGCCGAGCTCAACGTCGGCCTTGGCTCCCCCGACCTGCCCGAAGCGGTCGCGACCAACCGCCGCCGCGCCGTCGAAGCGGTGGCGCCGGGCGCGTCGCTTAACACCTGCTACCAGATCCACTCCGCGACCGTTGTTACCGTCACCGAGCCGCTACGCGAGCGGCCGGAGGGCGACGCGCTCGTCACTGACCGGCCCGGCCTCGCGCTCGGCGTGCTCACCGCCGACTGCGTCCCCGTGCTCTTCGCCGACCTCGACGCGGGCGTCGTCGGGGCCGCGCACGCGGGCTGGAAAGGCGCGCTCGCCGGCGTCACCGATGCGACACTCGACGCGATGGAGGCGCTCGGCGCCGACCGCGCGCGCATCCACGCCGCGATCGGGCCGTGCATCGCCAAGCGCAGCTACGAGGTCGACGACGCATTCCGCGCGACCTTCGCCGCCGACGACGAGGCGAACGCGCGCTTCTTCTCCGACGGCCGCCCCGGCCATCATCAGTTCGACCTGGAGGGCTATGTCGCGCATCGTCTGGGCGCGGCGGACGTGCGCCATGTGGAGGCGCTCGGCCTCGATACCTACGCCGACGAGGCCCGCTTCTTCAGCTTCCGCCGCGCGACGCATCGCGGCGAGCCGGGCTATGGCCGCCAGATCGCGCTGATCGCGCTCTGAGGGGCTGTCCTACAACCGCCCGCTTGCATAGCGTCCCGCTTCCCTGTTTCTCATCGTAGACTCACCCATTCCTTCCCGGCTCTCGGTTGCGCGCTATTGCTAATCACTCGCGATATGGCCGGCGTCGTTAGCGTGTACTTTAGTGTACTTCCGCGCGACCGGGCGGAACTCGCCGCGGGTGGACACCCCGGCGGGACGGGCCTAACCGCGCGACCCAAGGAGAGCCCGGATGACCGATACGCCGAATGAAACCGAAGCCGACATGTCCGGCGTTCCCGCCGACGCGGTGCGGGGCAAACCGAAGCCGGAAGTCAGCGAGATAGGCGGCCGCAAGCTCAAGCCGGCCACGCTGATGATGGGCCACGGCTACGACCCGATGCTGTCGGAAGGTTCGCTCAAGCCGCCCATTTTCCTCACCTCCACCTTCGTTTTTCCCGATGCGGCGTCGGGCAAGCGGCACTTCGAGGGCGTGACGGGCAAGCGCCCCGGCGGCGCGGAGGGGCTGGTCTATTCCCGCTTCAACGGCCCCAACCAAGAAATTCTGGAGGATCGCCTGGCCGTGTGGGAGGAGGCGGAGGACGCGCTCGCCTTCTCGTCGGGCATGTCCGCCATCGCGACGCTGTTCCTGTCGATGGTCAAGCCCGGCGACACGATCGTCCACTCCGGTCCGCTCTACGCCGCGACCGAAACGCTGATCGCGCGCATCCTGGGCCGCTTCGGCGTCCATTGGCTCGACTTCCCCGCGGGCGCCACGCGCGAGGAGATCGACGCCGTGCTGTCCAAGGCGGCGAGTGGTAACGTCGCGCTGATCTATCTCGAGAGCCCCGCCAACCCGACCAACGCGCTGGTCGACGTGGAGGCGGTCGCCGCCAGCCGCGACGCGATCTTCAAGAACGGCACCAAGCCGCCGATCGCGATCGACAACACGTTCCTGGGCCCGCTCTGGCATCAGCCGCTGAAGCACGGCGCGGATCTCGTGGTCTACTCGCTCACCAAGTACGCGGGCGGTCATTCGGACCTGGTCGCGGGCGGCGTGCTCGGCTCGAAGGAGCACATCAACACCATCCGCTCGATGCGGAATACGATCGGCACCATCACCGATCCCAACACCGCCTGGATGCTGCTGCGCAGCCTGGAGACGTTGGAGCTGCGCATGTCGCGCGCGGGCGAGAACGCGGCCAAGGTGTGCGAGTTCTTGGCGGCGCACGATAAGGTCGACCGTGTCGGCTATCTCGGCTTCCTGGAGCGCGGGACGGACGCGCGCCAAGCGGACATCTACCATCGCCACTGCACCGGTGCCGGCTCGACCTTTTCGCTCTACCTGAAGGGCGGCGAGGCAGAGGCGTTCCGCTTCCTCGACAGCCTCAAGATCGCCAAGCTCGCCGTGTCGCTCGGCGGCACGGAGACGCTGGCCTCGCACCCGGCCGGCATGACGCACCTGTCCGTCCCCGACGCGCGCAAGCAGGCGCTCGGCATCACCGACAATCTCGTGCGCATCTCGATCGGCGTGGAGGACGCCGACGACCTCATCGCCGACTTCGAGCAGGCGCTGGCGGCCGTCTGACCGAGCCGTTCGACGCCATTGTCCTGGGTGCCGGCGGTGCGGGGCTCATGTGCGCCTTCACCGCAGGTCAGCTCGGGAAACGCGTGCTCATCGTCGACCACGCGGACGCGCCCGGCAAGAAGATCCTGATCTCCGGCGGCGGGCGGTGCAACTTCACCAACCTCCATACCGCCGCCGATCGGTACCTTTCGGCCAACCCGCACTTCGCCAAGTCGGCGCTAGGCCGCTACGGCGCGTCCGACTTCATCGCGCTGGTCGATAAGCACCGCATCGCCTGGCACGAGAAGACGCTGGGCCAGCTGTTCTGCGACGGCTCGGCGCGCCAGATCGTCGCGATGCTGCTCGCCGAGTGCGAGGCGGGCGAGGTCGCGATCCGGCTCGACAGCCCCGTCCGCGACGTCACCCACACCGACGGCCGGTTCACCGTCGCGCACGGCGACCGCGCCGCGAGTGCGCCCGCGCTGGTGATCGCCACCGGCGGACCGTCCATCCCCAAGCTCGGCGCGACCGGCTTCGCCTACGACCTCGCCCGCCGCTTCGGCCTCAAGGTGGTGGAGCCACGCCCCGCGCTCGTCCCACTGACGCTGCCGCAGGACGAGGCGCTATTCCGCGAGCTGTCGGGCGTCGCCACGCCCGTCGTCGCTCGTGCAGGCCGAGCCACGTTTGCCGAGGCCGCGCTGTTCACGCATCGCGGCCTGTCCGGACCGGCCATCCTCCAAGTGTCGAGCTATTGGCGGCACGGGGAGGAGATCGGCGTCGACTTCCTGCCCGACCAGCCCGCGGGGTGGCTGCTCGAGGCCAAGCGCGCCCGTCCGCGCGCGACGCTCAAGTCCGCCTTGCCCCTTCCCGACCGCCTCGCCGCGGCAATTGCCGAGCGGCTGGCGCTAGACGGCGAGCTCGGCCGGCAGCGCGACGCCGCGCTCACGCAGGCGGAGCGGCGACTGGCCGACTGGCGCTTCCGCCCCAACGGCACCGAAGGCTTCGCCAAGGCCGAGGTGACCGTCGGCGGGATCAGCACCGCCGACCTCTCGTCCAAGACGATGGAGGCGCGTCGCATGCCCGGCCTCTACGCGGTCGGCGAGGCGGTGGACGTCACCGGATGGCTCGGCGGCTACAACTTTCAATGGGCGTGGGCGAGCGGCTGGGCCGCGGGCCGGGCGATCGCCGGGACCTAGTCGGCCGCGGACCTCTCGGGCTCGCCGCCCGAACGCGCGCCCATCGCCTCTTTCGCCTTGTCCTCCAGGCGCTGCGCCGTCTCCAGCGCGGCTTCGGGGGTCAGCGAAGCGGTCATGCCGTCCGGGCCGTCGATGAGCACTTCGTCGTCGACCCGCTCCACCTTGGCGGGCCTGTCCTGCGGCTTGACCATGGGCCAGCTTCCTATCGCTCGCGACGGTTCAGTCCGTCGGAAAGCCGGACTCGCATAGCATATCGGAGCTCCGATCGCCACCGAGCGGGTCAGCCGTCCCCGGCGCGCTCGATGTCGGCGCCGACGGCTTGGAGCTTCTCCTCCAGCCGCTCGTAGCCGCGGTCGAGGTGGTAGACGCGGTTCACCTGCGTTTCGCCGTCCGCGACGAGGCCGGCGATGATGAGGCTCATGGACGCGCGGAGGTCGGTCGCCATGACCTGCGTGCCCGTCAGCTTGCCCACGCCGTGCACCACGGCGGTGCGGCCGCGTACACGGATGTCGGCGCCCATGCGGCCGAGCTCGGGGACGTGCATGTAGCGGTTCTCGAAGATCGTCTCCTCGAGCACGCTCGCGCCGTCGGCCATGCAGAGCATCGCCATGAACTGCGCCTGCATGTCGGTCGCGAAGCCCGGATAGGGCGCGGTGGTGAGGTTGACCGGTCGGAGTCGGCCGTCGGCGCGGACGCGGACGCCGTCGCGCTCCTCTTCAACGACCACACCCGCCTCACGCAGCGCGGACAGGGTCGCGCGCATCTCGTCCGCTTTCGCACCGACGAGCAGGACGTCGCCGCCCGTGACCGCGGCCGCGCAGGCGTAGGAGCCCGCCTCGATCCGGTCGGGCATGACGGCGTAGGTCGCGCCGTGCAGCCGGTCGACGCCCTCGATCTCCAGCCGCTCGGTGCCGACGCCCTCGATGCGCGCGCCCATCGCCTGGAGGCAGCGACACAGGTCGACGATCTCCGGCTCGCGCGCGGCGTTCTCGATGACGCTCGTGCCCGTGGCGGTGACGGCGGCCATGACGACGTTCTCCGTGGCGCCCACCGACACGACGGGGAAGCGGTAGCGCCCGCCCGACAGTCTGCCGCCGGGCGCACGCGCGGTGACGTAGCCCGCCGCCGTCTCCAGCTCCGCGCCGATCGCCTCCAGCGCCTTCAGGTGCAGGTCGATGGGCCGGTTGCCGATCGCGCAGCCGCCCGGCAGCGACACGCGCGCTTGCCCCGCCCGCGCGAGCGTGGGGCCCAGCACCAGGATCGACGCGCGCATCTTGCGCACGATGTCGTAGGGCGCCTCGGTCGAGGTGAGGCTCCCTGCGCGGATTGTCATGACGCGGCCGAAATCGCCGGGCCTGGTTCCCTCCAGCTTGGTCGACGCGCCGAGCTGGTTGAGGAGGTGGCCGAACCCGTCCACGTCCGCCAAGCGCGGCAGGTTGCGCAGCACCAGCGGCTCGTCGGTCAGGAGCGCGCAGGGCATGAGGGTGAGCGCCGCGTTCTTGGCGCCGGAGATGGGCAGCCGGCCCTCGAGCCGCTTGCCGCCGCGGATGATGATGCGATCCATCGCATGCCCCCTATCGCGCGCGCCGCGGCTTGCAAACACCGGCGGACGCGTAACGACCCTTGATCGATTTTAATGCGGCGCGCTCAATCCCTTGCGTAGGGGAGGGTCCGGAACGGGGGGATTGGATCTTACAAGTGGGCGGTAGTTGCTTCGCCGAGCGCCTCGGCGACCTCACACCTTTGACCGAAGCGGAGCATCGCTCGCTCGAGCGCCTCGAGGTGCGCCAGCGCCAGCTCCGCCGCGGCGCGGTGCTGGTGCGGGAGAACGAGGGCGCGGGCGAGCTCTACGTGCTGAAGCGCGGCATGCTGATGAGCTACGTCCTCTTGGACGACGGCAGCCGGCAGATCCTGCGCTTCCACTTCCCCGGCGACATGCTCGCCGTGTCGGGACTGGTCTATCGCCGCTCGCCGGAGACGGTGGTGGCGCTGACCGACACCGTGGTCTGCCCGTTCGACCGGGCGGAGATGACGGGCATCGTCACCGAGCATCCGCGGCTCGCCGCGATCATCATGGCGGTCAATCAGATGGAGCGCGTGGCGCTCACCGACCGGCTGGCGGCGCTGGGCCGCACATCCGCCAAGGGGCGCGTGGCGGCGCTGCTGCTGGAGATCCGCAACCGGATGCGCGTGCTCGACAAGGGCATAGACGGCACGTTCACGCTGGGGCTGACGCAGGAGGAGATCGGCGACGCGACGGGGCTGACCGCGGTGCACGTCAACCGCATGTTGCGGCAGCTGGAGGACGACGGTCTTCTATCGCGCGAGGCGGGGCGGGTGACGTTCCTGAACGAAGGGGCGCTCGCGCGGATGGCGAACTATACCGACCGGTTCAGCGGGATCGATCTGAGCTGGCTGCCGGCGGCGCGGTAGGGTTAGACTAAGCACCGCGGCAAAGCCGCGTCGTCGGACGGGGCTAGGTCCCGCCGGCCGCGTTGGAGAAGAGTCCTCAGCTAGCTCCGCTAGCTCAGGCCTTCTCCAGCGTACATTGCAGCGGGTGCTGGTTCGCCCGGGCGAAGTCGATCACCTGGCCGACCTTGGTCTCGGCGACCTCGTAGGAGAAGACGCCGCACACGCCCACGCCCTTCTGATGCACGTGGAGCATAACGCGGGTCGCCTCCTCCATGTTCATGCGGAAGAAGCGCTGGAGGCAGAGGACGACGAACTCCATGGGCGTGTAGTCGTCGTTGAGCATGAGCACGCGGTAGGGCGTGGGCTTCTTGGTCTTGGACCGCGTCTTGGTGGCGATGCCGAGACCGGTGCCCTCGTCGTCGCCCGTATCGCGCCGTTCGGCCATGGTGGTGGCAAGCTCTCGCATGGTTGCGGAAATAAGACAGCGCCCCCGTGCCGGGCAAGGGGTGCGGGTAACGAAAAAAGGGCGGCGACCGCACAGGTTACCGCCCTTTCTCTCGTGTAGGGCCCGACGCGGGAGCCAGTCCCGCGTCGTCGAACGTCGGCTTGGGCCGACGCCGGCCGGGCGAGGCCTTACGCGGCCGTCTTCACGCGGTCGGCCACGACGGCGACGCGGTTGGAGATCGGCTGCACGATCTCGCCGGCGAGCTTGAGCATCGCCTCGGTCGAGCGCGAGGTCTCGGCGACGGCCTGGTCGAAGGCGGCGCGGGCGAAGTCGGCCTGGAGGCGCGCGAACTCGGTCGGCGACTTGGCCGAGGCCAGGGCGCGCATGTTGGAGGTCATCGTCTCGAACGAGCGGCGGGCGTAGTCGACGGCTTCCTGGCCCATCGCCTCGAAGCCCTTGGCGGCGATGCGGCCGGACTCGACCAGCGCCTCAATGTTGCCCTTGGTGAAGCCGTTGGCCTCGTCGAACAGCTTGGTGCCGCGCTCCATGGCGCCCTTGGCGCGATCGTTCATGTCGGCGAAGATCTTCGCGCCGGTGGCGGTGTTGGTCTCGGTGACGGTCTCGGCGGTGGTGGCCATTACGGGTTCCTCTTGGATGGGTTCCGCCGGTGCCGCGGCGGTCGGTTCGGGGATGACGACGGGCTCGGGAGCCGACGCCTCGATCAAAGTAACGGCGGCTATGTCTGCCTCGATGGGAACGGGCACGGGCGCGACGGGTTTGGGCGCGCGGGCGCGCTTGGATCTGATCGCAGCCCTGACTTCCTCGAAGTTGTCCGTCGCCAACGTGTCGCTCCTTTGCTGCGCTGCAACATAGAGCGGTTTACGTTCGCGTCAAGCGTTTTTGTGCAGTGCACAATCAGCGCTGGCGGACATACTCCCCGGGTGCGTCGGTCAGCGCGGGAGCGGAGCCCTCCCCCGGTACACGCGCGCCGGTCGCGTCAACCTCGTCCGCGCCACGGTCGCGGATCCAGGTGATCCAGTCGGGCCACCAGCTGCCCTTGGTCTCCGTCGCGCCCGCGACGAACTCGTCGAGCGTCCGGACGCGCGCGTCGTTGGTCCAGTACTGGTATTTGCCCGCGGCGGGCGGGTTGACGACGCCGGCGATGTGGCCGGAGCCGGCCAGCACGAAGCGGAGCGGGCCCTGAAACAGGTGGGTCAGCTTCCACACGCTCTCGGCGGGCGCGATATGGTCCTCGCGGCCCGCCTGGACGTAGGTAGGCGTCGCGACGGTGGTGAGGTCGAGCGGGACGCCCGCAACCGACAGCCGGCCGGGCTCGACGAGCAGGTTGTCGCGGTAGAGGTCGCGCAGGTAGCTCAGATGCCAGTTCGCGGGCAGGTTGGTCGTGTCGCCGTTCCAATGGAGCAGGTCGAAGGGCGGGTAGTCCTCGCCCAGCAGATAGTTGTTGGTGACGTAGTTCCAGATGAGGTCGCGGCCGCGGAGCAGGTTGAACGTCGCCGCCATGTAGCGGCCGTCGAGATAGCCTTCGGGCGACAGCGCGCCGATCATCTGGAGCTGGTCGTCGTCGATGAAATGGGTGAGCTCGCCCGCGCGGCTGAAATCCACCTGCGCGGTGAAGAAGGTGGCGCTGGCGACCTTCTCCGCCTCCCCGCGTGCGGTCAGGTAGGCGAGCGTCGCGGCGAGCGTGGTGCCCGCGACGCAGTAGCCGATGGCGTGGACGGACAGGACGCCGAGCAGCTCGCGCACCGTGTCGACCGCGTCGGCCTGGGCGAGCACGTAATCGTCCCACTTCACGTCGCGCATGGTGGCGTCGGCGGATTTCCACGACACCATGAACACGGTGAGCCCCTGCCCGACCGCCCAGCGGATGAAGCTCTTCTCCGGCGTCAGGTCGAGGATGTAGAAGCGGTTGATCCAGGGCGGGAAGATGACGAGCGGGGTCTCCAGCACCTTCTCGGTCGTGGGCGAGTACTGGATCAGCTCGTAGAGCGGCGTGCGCTTGACTACCTTGCCGGGCGTAGTGGCGAGGTTGCGGCCGACCTCGAACGCACCCGCGTCCGTGTGCGTCAGCTGCCCGCGGCTCATGTCGGCGAGCATGTTCCGCAGGCCTTTGAGCAGGCTCTCGCCCTTGGTCTCGACCGCGCGCTGGATGACCTGGGGATTGGTGAACGCGAAGTTCGCCGGGCTCATCGCGTCGACGAAGCCGCGCGCGGCGAAGCGCAGCTGCTCGCGGCGCTTGGGATCGAGGTCCGCCATCGCGTCGACCTGCGCGAGCAGGGCTCCCGCCATCAGCTCGTAGGAGCGGCGCACCCAGTCCCACATCGGCTCCTGCCATTGCGGGGCCTTGAAGCGTTTGTCGCGCCCAGTGAGTTCAGTGGCGGTGAGGGCCGGCTCGGGCGCGGCGGCGCTCGGGTCGAGCGCCCGCTGCCACAGCGCCAGGCTGTCGCGCCAGAACTCCCCCGCCCGCTCCAGCGTCGCGGGATCGTTGACGCCGGGTATGACGGGCAGCCCCGACGTGCCGGCGGCCTGGAGCCCCGCCTCCATCATCATCTGCTGCGCGCGACCCATGATCCAGGTCCAGTGCTGCAGGTCCTCCAGCGTGGGCAGGGCGGGCTGCGTCGGATCGGCTTCGGCCATGTGTCCTCTCGGGTGGGTCGCGACTTTGACGTCTTTTACACGGAAACGCCTTTCTGCTCAGCCCCGTCGTCGGACCAGCGCAGCGCAGCGCCGACCGCGGTGTCCGCACGCACCCAACCCGGTGGGACCCACTGTCCGTCGTCGAGCTTGGTCCAACCCTGGGCGAGCCGCTGGGGCGTCTTGTGGCGATCCATCGCCGCGAGCTTTTTCAGGATCGCGCGATCCGTCTCCTCCGCCGTCGCGCGGTTCTTCGCCGCCCAATCTGCGCGCACCTCGCGCTCGATGGTGTTGCGCTCCAGCTTGGTGAGGCGCTTGCGGGTGAAGCCGGCGTTGACGCCGTACTTCTTCGGCTTGGCCGCGCGCAGCAGGAACTGCAGCATCCTGTCCGACCGCCTCAGCCGCGTGCCGACGACCTCGCCGCGATAGACGATCGGCACCTCCTCGCCCTTGACCGCGCGCTCCCAGGCCTCGAGCTCGATGTCGGTCGCCGCCATCTCCAGCGCGAGCGCGCATTGCCGGGCGAACGCCTTGTCGGCGCGCTGGTGGTTGTAGACGGTCTGGTGCGACACGCCCGCCCGCCTGGCGGCGTCGCGCAGGCAGCCGCCCTTGCCGAGCGCGTCGAGAAAGGCGCGCTTGCGCTTGCCGTCGAACGCGTCGTGGCGGGTCTTGCGTGTCCCGTCAGCCTCCGGGCGCTCCGAGGCGATAGTCTGGTCGTTCATGGTCCCCTCCTCCTGATCTAGAGCGAGGAAACCAGATCGGTTCCTTGTAGGACAGGGGAAAATTCGGTGAGGGACATCCGCCTATCCCCTCGTGCCGTCATGCTGAACTTGGTTCAGCATCCAGGGTGGTACGGAAGACTCAGGCTGAGTCGCGTGGACGGCGCTGGATCCTGAAACGAGTTCAGGATGACGGCAGTGGGGAGAGGAATGGCGGTGGCGGGGAGAGGAGGACGGCGACGGGAGGGCGCCGAAGCGCATTTCCGTTACCGCCGGCACGCCCTCCCGTCGGGCGTCGAGGACAGGCGCGATACGGCGGACATGGAGGTGGAGGTGCTGAGCACGATGCCGGTCGTCCCGCATCGCCGCAGCTGGAAACGCACCCGGCGCGCGCGGAAGTCGAGCGACACGCGGCGGAACTGCTCCATCAGGTCGGTGCCGAGCAGCAGCGCCGGCTCGTCGCGCAGGTCGAACACGCCGAACGGCGGCACGTCGGCGAAGGCGACGAGCACGTCGCGCAGGTGGATCGGGCCCAGCCGCAGCTCCGCCACGCGGACGAGCTCCAGGTCCGCGGTGACGCCCGTCACGCCCGTGACGGCGACCTTGACCATCTTGTCCGCGTAGCGCCGCCGGAGGCGGTCGCGCAGCGCCAGGTTGCCGATCGTGATCTCCGAACCGGTGTCGATCACCGCGTCGACGCGCCTGCCGTTGACGCTCGCCTCCGTCAGGATCAGCTGGCCGCGGCGGCGGCGCGCGACCACGACGATGTCGCCGTCCATGCGCCGCACCGGCCGGCGCGCGTCCTCGACGCTGATGGTGCGCTTCTCGAAGTCGAGCATCAGGCGCTGCTCGACGAGCGTGTCGATGCCGAGCATGCCCTCCGCGCCCAGGTCCCGGTCCTGCAGGACGGGGAGGTGCAGGTCGCTGAAGCCGCTCCCGCCCAGCCCCAGCCTGTCCACCAGCACCCGGTCGACGGAACCGCTGGCCGTCATGCCGTGCAGCGTCACGGGCGTGCCCGCCGGCAGCGCCAGCGCCTGGGCGACGGTGCGGCCGATCACCGAGGTGTCGGCGCCGCTGTCGACCACGAAGCGGAACGGGCCGCGGCCGTTGACCGTGACCGGCACCGTCATGCGCGTGCGGAGCTTACGCGCCTCGATGTCGTCGCCGCCAATGGCGAGCTGGTCGTCGATCACCGCGGGCGGGAGCGGCGGCATCCGGGAGGTGGGGGTGGGGGTGGGCCGGGGCTGGTCGCCGGGCGGCGCCGGGCGCTCGACGCCCGCCGTGAGCAGCGCGAGGGCGGCCGCCAGCGGGGCGACGCGCCGGACCGCGCCCGAGCGCGTCGTGCTTGACATGATGCGCTGGATGCGTCGCTTCGCCACGTCCTTCCTCTCCGGGCGACGATCCTAACCTAAACCGGCGTATGCGCGAAGGGGAGCGGTCGGTTCGGCTCCCCTCCCCATCACCGCGGCCCTGACGACCCTCTTGCGTCACCCCGGACATGGGACCCCAGCAAAGTAGTACTTTGCTGGGAGCCCCGTTCCGGGGTCCATCGCTGTCCGGGCGAACCGTCTGCGGGTGGTGGACCGCGGGCGGTGCGCGCCCTTGTACGGGGATGCGTGCGCGACGATGGACCCCGGAACAAGTCCGGGGTGACGGGATGGCGGTTGGTTGATAGGGTCGCCCCGACCCGAAAGGCCGCCCATGTCCGACGACTTCTACCGCATCCGCCGCTTGCCCCCCTATGTCATCGCGGAGGTGAACGCGATGCGCGCGCAGGCGCGGGCGGGGGGTGAGGACATCATCGACCTCGGCATGGGCAATCCCGACCTGCCGCCGCCGCCGCACGTCATCGACAAGCTGACGGAGGTGGCAGCCAAGCCGGACGCGCACGGCTATTCGGCGTCGAAGGGCATTCCCGGCCTCAGGCGGGCGCAGGCGAACTATTACGGCCGCCGCTTCGGCGTCGACGTCGATCCGGAGGCGGAGGTCGTCGTCACCATGGGGTCCAAGGAGGGGCTGGCGAGCCTCGCCACCGCGATCACCGCGCCCGGCGACGTAATCCTCGCGCCCAACCCCTCCTACCCCATCCACACCTTCGGCTTCATCATCGCGGGCGCGACGATCCGCGCGGTGCCGACCACGCCCGACGAGCGCTATTTCGAGAGCCTGGAGCGCGCGATGAGCTTCACGGTGCCTCGGCCCAGCGTGCTGGTGGTGAACTACCCGTCCAACCCGACTGCGGAGGCCGTGGACCTCTCCTTCTACGAGCGGCTGGTCGCCTGGGCGCGCGAGAACGGGGTGTGGGTGATCTCCGACCTCGCCTATTCGGAGCTGTACTTCGACGGGCGGCCGACGCCCTCCATCCTGCAAGTGCCCGGCGCCAAGGATGTGGCGATCGAGTTTACCAGCCTGTCCAAGACCTACTCGATGGCGGGGTGGCGGATCGGCTTCGCGGTCGGCAACCGCAAGCTCATCGCGGCGATGACGCGGGTGAAGTCGTACTTGGATTACGGCGCGTTCACGCCCATCCAGGCGGCGGCCTGCGCGGCGCTGAACGGGCCGCAGGACATCGTGGAGCGGAACCGCCGGCTCTACCACAAGCGCCGCGACGTGCTGGTGGAGAGCTTCGGCCGGAGCGGGTGGGACATCCCCAGCCCCCGCGCGTCGATGTTCGCCTGGGCGCCCCTGCCCCCGGCGCTCGCGCATCTGGGGTCGCTCGAATTCTCCAAGCAGCTCCTCACCCACGCCAAGGTCGCGGTGGCGCCGGGCGTCGGGTACGGCGAGAACGGCGAAGGTTACGTGCGCATCGCCATGGTCGAGAACGAGCAGCGGTTGCGCCAGGCGGCGCGCAACGTGAAGCGCTATCTCCAGAGCATGGGTGTGAACACGCCGGCGCGGGGCGCGGGCTGACGCGCGCGCCTCATACGAACGGCAGGATGATCAGCGCCCAGAGCGCGACGCCGAACGGCACGGCGTAGACGAACCCGGTCATCGGCAAAGGCTTCGAATCGGCGACGTGACGCGACATGGCGTTGCTCCCATGCCCTTTGTGATCACTCTCCCTGCGACCTTGCGGTAACATCGCGCGAACCGCCGGGAAGTTCCCTTTCGGCCCTGTTGCCGCGAGGGGCGCGGTCCGGCATGGGCCGTCCCATGCGCCCCGGCTTCGCCTTCTCCACCCGCTTCCGCGTCCGCTACGCCGAGATCGACGGCCAAAAGGTCGTCTTTAACTCGCGCTACCTGGAATATGCGGACGCGGCCGTTTCCGAATGGTGGGAGTGGACGGGGATCGACGTGGCGCTGGGCGAGGCGTGGCGCGAGACCGAGTTCCACGTGCGGCGCGCGGAGGTGGACTATCTGAAGCCGTTCGCCTGGGGCGACGTCGTCGAGGCCTGGGTGCGGTTGGAGCGGGTGGGCGGGTCGAGCCTCGTGCAGCGGTTCGAGCTGCTCCACGGGGAGACGGGCGAGCTGCACGCGCGGATCGAGCTGGTGGTGGTCAACGTGCACCTGCCGACGGGCCGGCCCGCGCCGATCGCGGACGAGGTGCGGGTGTTTTTGGAAGCGCTGATCGCGGGGCAGCCGGAGCGCGTTGCGTGACGGCCTAGCGGAGCTGGGCCGAGCCTAAGCGACGCGCCCGGCCGGCGCGGCCGCAAGCCGCGACCGACGACGCGCGGGCTTCGCCCGCGCTGAGCCGCTCCTCCGTGTTTTTGCATAGCCGCCCATGCCCAGACCAGCGTGGGCAAAGCCCACGCTTCGTCGGTCGGCGCCGTGGCGCCGCCGGCCGGGCGGAGCGCCGGTAGCGCGGCTTAGCTC
This sequence comes from Sphingomonas lenta, assembly GCF_002288825.1. GTDB lineage: Bacteria > Pseudomonadota > Alphaproteobacteria > Sphingomonadales > Sphingomonadaceae > Sphingomonas > Sphingomonas lenta. The sequence continues at coordinate 497,046 of NZ_NSLI01000004.1, read as the reverse complement.
GCTAAGCCGCTGCGCGCTCCGCCTGCCCGACTTCACTGGGTAGAGCCCAAATGAGGTCGTGCTTGCCGAGCACGCGGCCGTCATGGCTCAGCACCGCCACCTCGCGGATGGGCTTCCGGTCGCGCGCGTCGACGAGGACGGGAAAGGCCGGCTCGCCCGTGCCCCAGCGCTCGCCCCATTGGCGGAGCGCGACCATGGTGGGGAGCAGCGCGAAGCCCTTGTCGGTCAGGCGGTACTCGATCTTGCGGCGGTCCTCCGGGCAGGGCTGGCGCGTCAGGATGCCGTGCTCGACGAGACGTTGAAGCCGGTTCGCGAGGATGTTGCGCGCGATGCCGAGCTCCTGCTGGAACTCCTCGAAATGGTGAAGGCCGTTAAAGGACGCGCGCAGGATCAGGAACGACCAGCGCTCGCCCATCGCCTCCAGCGCGGCCGGCAAGCTGCATTCGGACAGTCGCTCGCGCAGTTCGCCCATCGGAAATCCTCTCGTCCGAAGAACTTGTATCGCAGTTCTCCCGTCACGCCAACGTCATATAAGTTTCTAGTTGCAACGTGAAACTTAGGAGAGTAGGTAGCGATTCGCAACCGACCAATACAGGAGCTTCCCATGCGCATCCTCTCCGTCGCCGGCGCGCTCGCCGCCTCCGCCGTTCTGCTCTCCGCCGCCGGTGCGGCGGACGCGCAGGGGCCCGCGCACTATGTCGCGGTGCCCGCCGCCCCCGCCGCCAAGACCCGCGTGATCACCCGGTCGACGCCGTGGAGCCTGGGTTCCGGCGGCGCCTATCTCGCGGCCCGCGCGCCCGAGCGTCCGGTGGTGCTCTGCCAGCTGCTCGCGCGCGACGTGGGGCCGATGCGGAGCTTCTCGGCGGGCGGGGAGCCGCTCGGGGCCGAGGACCTCGCCAAGTGCAACGCGCGCGCCCGGCAGGTGGCCGGCACGGCCCCGACCGGCGTCGCCGCGCGCTGAGCGACTAGGCGAAACGACTATATTCCGGCTCCGCGGCCTGTGGCACATCGCGTCCGTCGGACGGCGTGATGGGCCGTCGAGAACGCGGAGCCGGTCGCCATGGCGGATCTAGTCGGAGTTCAGTCCACCAACCCCGTCGGCTACGCGCCGCCCCCGCCCGCGCGGAGCGACCCGGTCGGGCGCGCGGTGGAGCGGATCGAGGCGGCGCTGGACGAGGGCTTCACCGATTGGGACGTCGGCCATGGCGACCTGATGGACGCGCGCGCGGCGCTGAACGGGCTGACGCCCGAGCAGCAGTCGGCGGTCTTCTCGCGCCTGTCGGACGAGACGCTCGGCCATTGGCTCGGCGAGGTCAACGGCGTGCGGGGCGGCTTGTCGGCGAACGAGAAGCGCGATTTCCACAACCACCTGGCCGAGAACCTGGACGCGACACAGCTCGTGCGGGTGATGAACAACACGCGCTTCGTCGGCGACGGCGAAGCGCTGGGCGCGGCGATCGGCCGCGCGGGCGGGCGCACGGCGGTGGAGTTCGTCGACCGCATGGGCGAGTCGCTGAACGGCCGGACGCGGGTGGGCAACTTCACGACCACCGAGGACGTGGTGGCGCGCGTTATCGGCAACCTGGACCGGCCCGCCGAGATCGATGCGGCGCTGGGCGCGCTGACGCCGGCGCAACGCGAGTCGCTGGCGACCAACTCCTACCGCAGCGGCGCGGAGAGCTCGGAGGCGTACGGCCAACTCTACGCCGCGGTGGCGCGGTCGCGCAGCGTCGCCACCAGGACCGAGTTCTTCGGCTACGCCGCGCAGAGCTCGCAGGAGCTGCGCGACGCGGTGAAGATGCCGTTTTCGGGCCAGGACTTCCCGGCGCTCACGCCCTTCTACGACGCGATGACGGGGCTGATCCGCACCGATCCGCGCGGCATGATCGACCAGATGGCGTTGCGCGACGTCGGCATGGGCCACCTCACCGACTATCTCGAGGTCGCCGTGATCCGGGGAGACACGCGGCTGATCGGCCAGTTGGGCGCGCAGGTGCGCCGCGGCGAGCCGATCCCCGGCGACACCCAGACGGATTCGGCGCGTTTCGCCCACGATTATGATCGCGACGGGAACAACGAGGATTTCCGCAACGCCGTCCGGTCCGGATACTTCACGGGGGCGGCGATGGCGGCCGCGTCCAACGTCGACGCCGATGCGGAGAAACAGCGCGCGCTCTCGGTGTCGCTGCTGACGGGCGGCGCGTCCACCGCGGCGGCCGCGTTCCCGGTCGGCGGTCAGATCGCGGTCGGGATCGGCGGCATCGTGACGCAGCAGGTCGCGGAGGCGGTCGGGGACAAGGCGAGCGGCGACCGCCAAGACTTCTTCAGCGCGATGCACGAGGCCGGCATGCCGCGCAACGCGCGGGGCGAGCTGCCCACCGGCGAAGCGCGCGCGCAGTTCATCGCCGCGGTCAGCGAGGTGATGAACGGCCACGCGATGGACCGGTGACGCACGGCGGCATGGCGCGCGCGCACTGGGCGATGCTGGCGCTTGCCACCGGGCTCGCCGCCTGTCAGCAGTCCGCCATGCAGCTGACGGTGCCTGGCGCCACGCCCATCTCCTATGAGACCATCCGGGATGGGTCGGGCGTGCTGGCGTTCGCGGAAACCGCGCTGCCGCCCGACCTTGATCCGCGCCCGCCTGCCCACGCGGGTCCGGGCTCCGCGGCGGTGGACAGGGAGCGCGTGCTCGGCGCGTGGCGGCTGCCCGCCGACATGGATTTGGAAGCGTTGCGCGGTGCGCTCACCGGACGCGGCGAAATCGAGCACGCGCACGATTTCCGCGACGGACAGATCGCGACGATGCGCTTCCGGCCGAACGGCGGCGATGAGACGGTCCTGCTCATGATCAACGGCGCGCATCCGCATTTCGCGACGCGGCAGCCGCCCGAGCTCCGTCCCGCGGAGCCGCACCGCTACCTCATCGCCTACCGGGCCGACTGAGCGCCAAGTAATTGTTGCAAAGCAGCAGGGCGCGCCCTCATCTAGGCCGCGTGCTGAGGCAGTATGAACTGGTGGACCGGGTCCTCGACTATGACCCGCAGGCCGACGAGGCGCTGCTCAACCGCGCCTATGTCTTCTCGATGAAGGCGCACGGGTCGCAGAAGCGGGCGAGCGGCGACCCTTATTTCAGCCACCCGATCGAGGTGGCGGGCATCCTGACCGACCTGCGCCTCGACGACGAGACGATCGCGACCGCCATCCTCCACGACACGATCGAGGACACGGTCGCGACGCCCGAGGAGATCGCCAAGCTCTTCGGCCCCAACGTCGCGCGGCTGGTGGACGGCGTCACCAAGCTTTCGAAGATCGAAGCGCAGACGGAGAACGAGCGCGCCGCCGAGAACCTGCGCAAGTTCCTGCTGGCGATGTCGGACGACATCCGCGTGCTCCTGGTCAAGCTCGCCGACCGGCTGCACAACATGCGCACGCTCCACCACATTGGCAATCCGGACAAGCGCAAGCGCATCGCGCGCGAGACGCTGGAGATCTACGCGCCCTTGGCCGAGCGGATCGGCATGTACGAGTTCATGAAGGAGATGCAGGAGCTCGCCTTCGAGCAGCTCGAGCCGGGCGCGTACGAGTCGATCACGCGGCGGCTCGCGCAGCTGAAGGAAGGCGGCGGCGCTAAGATCGAGAAGATCGCAGGGGGGCTGAAGGCGCTGCTGGGCAAGGCGGGCGTCGAGGCGGAGGTCTCGGGCCGCGAGAAGCACCCCTATTCCATCTGGAAGAAGATGGCCGAGCGGCACATCTCGTTCGAGCAGCTGTCGGACGTCATGGCGTTCCGCGCGATCGTGCCCTCGGTCGACGACTGCTACCGCGCGCTGGGCGTGATCCACCGCCGCTGGCCGTTCGTGCCGGGGCGGTTCAAGGACTACATCTCGACGCCCAAGCGCAACGGCTACCGATCGCTGCACACCACCGTGATCCACGCGGAGAACGCGCGCATCGAGGTGCAGCTGCGCACCCCGGAGATGCACGCCCAAGCGGAGCACGGCCTGGCGGCGCACTGGGCGTATAAGGAAGGCAAGGTGCGTGCGGACAGCAATCACAGCTGGGTGCGCGACCTGGTTGAGATCCTGGACGCGGCGGGGAGCCCGGAGGAGCTGCTCGAGCACACGCGCATGGCGATGTACGCCGACCGCATCTTCGCCTTCACGCCGCGCGGCGAGCTCATTCAGCTACCCAAGGGCGCGACGCCGATCGACTTTGCTTACGCCGTCCACACCGATTTGGGCGATCAGGCGGTGGGCGCCAAGATCAACGGGCGCGTCGTGTCGCTGAAGACGGTGATCGAGAACGGCGACCAGGTGCAAATCCTGCGCTCCAAGGCGCAGGAGCCGCAAGCAGGCTGGCTCAACATCGCCACGACCGGCAAGGCGCTCGCCGCGATCCGCCGCCACCTGCGGCACAAGGAGCGCGACGAGGGCGTCAAGCTCGGGCGCAAGATCTACGACGACATCGTCGGCCGCCTGCCGGCACCGCTCAGCGCCGACGCGCTGCCGCACGCGCTGAAAAGGTTGAAGCTGGCGGACGAGGCGGCGCTGATGCATGCCATCGCGCGGCGGCAGCTGACCGACGCGCAGGTCATGGAGGCGCTGATGCCCGGTTCCGCGGGCGCCGATGTGGCGCAGGCGGTACCGCAGCTGTCGGCGATCTCGATCAAGGGGCTGACGCCGGGCGTCGCGTTCGACTTGGGGGATTGCTGCCGCCCGGTGCCGGGCGACCGCATCGTCGGCCTGCGCCGCCCCGACGCGGGCATCGAGGTGCATCGCATCGACTGCGCTGTGCTGGGCGAGTTGGCCGAGCGCGCGGAAGGCGAGACCGATTGGGTCGACGTCAGCTGGGGCGACAAGGCCGACGGCGCGATCGCGCGCATCCAGATCGAGGTGAAGAACCAGCCGGGCGCGCTTGGCGTGATCGCCACCATCATCGGCCAGCACGGCGCCAACATCACCGGCATGCGCATGGACAGCCGCGACACGCTCTACCACACCAATACCATCGACGTGGAGGTGCACGACCTGCACCAGCTGATGCGCCTGCTGGCGGCGCTCCGCGCGGCGGACGCGGTACACGCGGCGGCGCGGGTTTAGCGCTCCGCGCGGCCCGCGTCGGCGGCCGAGCCGCCGACGTCGGACGGCTGGCTTCGCCCGCCGCCGGCCGCGTGAAGCACTACCAGAGCCGCCGGACGCCCCATGCGTCGAACCGTTCCTCGTTGGACACCAGCTCCATATCGTCCACGATCGCTTGGGCGATCAGGAAACGATCAAACGGATCGCGGTGTGGGATGGCAAGCAGGCCCGCCGCGTCGGCATGCGCCAGCGCGATCGGCAAAGGCTGAAAGCGCTCCAGTGCTATGCGCTCGACGAACCGGCCCGAAATCATCGCTGCTTCCGGCAGTTTGCCTATTCGAAATTTGGTCGCCAGCTCCATCGCGGAGATGCTGCTGACGAACACGTCGTTCATCGGCGCAGCGATTTCTGCACGCGCGCGTCGCGTCAGGCGAGGGTCGTCCAGCAGCCACCAGAGAAGCGCATGAGTGTCGAGGAGCAGCTTCACCCGCCTTCCCAGGCGCGCAACTCCTCTTCCGGAAGCGGGTCGAAGAAGCTATCAGGGACGGTGAACTGCCCGCGCATCGAGCCGGGCACGCGCTTGCCCGAACGCTCAGGCGGGGCGGGTTGAGCAACCACCTTAAGTCTAGGACCGGTCGCGCGCGCGAGCACGATCTCCTCGCCCGCCGCGAGCCGATCGTACAAGCCGGCCAATGCCTCGTCGGCGTCCTTGATGTTGATGACAGTCGCCATCATAGGTCCTCCGTCACTCCAGGATAGTCCCTCGCTCATCCTGAAACAACTTGCCCCATGACGCGCTCGCCGGACCCGCGTATGAGCGCGCCCACCATGCACCGTCCCGCGCTCTCCGTCGTCGTCCCCTGCTATAACGAAGCGCTCAACCTCGAACCGCTGCACGCCCGCGTGTCGGCGGCGGCGCGGGCGGCGGTGGGGGAGGATTACGAGCTCGTCCTCATCAACGACGGGTCGCGCGACGACAGCTGGGCGGTGATGCGGCGGCTCGCGGCGCGCGATCCGCGGCTGGTCGCGATCAACCTGTCGCGCAACCACGGGCACCAGCTGGCGCTGACGGCGGGGCTCGACCTGTGCTCGGGCCAGCAGATCCTGATCATCGACGCCGACCTGCAGGACCCGCCCGAGCTGCTCGTCGACATGCGCCGCGTCATGCGCGAGGAGGAGGCGGACGTCGTCTATGCCGTTCGCCGCCGCCGCGAGGGCGAGACGGTGTTCAAGCGCGCCACCGCCGCGCTTTTCTACCGGCTGCTCGATCGGGTGACGGACACGCCCATCCCGCTCGACACGGGAGATTTCCGGCTGATGAGCCGGCGCGCGCTCGACGCGTTCCTGTCGTTGCCCGAGCAGGCGCGCTTCATCCGCGGCATGGTGGCGTGGATCGGCTTCCGGCAGGTGCCTTTCCCGTACGACCGCGCGGAGCGGTTTGCCGGCGAGACCAACTACCCGCTGGGCAAGATGGTCCGGCTGGCGTTCGACGCGGTGACGGGCTTCTCGACGGCGCCGCTGCGCTTCGCCAGCCACGCGTCGGTGATCCTGGCGGCGGCGTCTATGCTGCTGCTCTTCTATATCGGCTGGGGCTATTTCCAGGGCGACCCCGTGCAGGGCTGGACGTCGACGATGCTCGTCGTGACGGTGCTGTCGGCGGTGCAGATGTTCGTGCTCGGCATGATCGGCGAATATCTCGGCCGCCTCTACGTCGAGTCGAAGCGGCGGCCGCTCTACCTCGTCGCCGACGTCGCCGGCCCGGTGCAGGGCCGGGCGACGCTGGGCTATCGTGCGGAGGAGCCGGAGGCGGGCGCGGCACCAACCGGCGAAGCCGGCACCGCCAGCGTGACGATGGAGACGCCGGGCGTCATCGGCACCCTGCCGACGAGGTGACGCTCTAGGCGGAAGATCCGCTCGAACAGCTTGTTGACGGGCCCGGGCGGCGGCGAGTCGTCGCTGTCGTCCCTGCCCGTGATCCGCCCGGCGATGCGCGCGGCGGCGGCGAGCGGGAAGAGGAGCGAGTTGAACCAACGCATCCGCTCCGCGCGCAGGCCGGCGCGCTCGATCGCGTTGCGTAGCGTGCGCTTCGAATAGCGGCGGTGATGGTGATTCACCACGTCGTGCGCCGACCACATCCACCGGTGGGCGGGGACGGCGATCAGGATCTTGCCGCCGGGCTTCAGGCACTCGGCCATCGCGCGCAGCGCGGCGACGTCGTCGGCGATGTGCTCCACCACGTCGAGCACCGCCACCATGTCGTACGCAGCCCGCTCGACGCCGGGCAGCTCGGGCAGCGGCGCGTCGCCGACGGGCTTGCCCAGGCGCTCGGAGGCGATGGCGCGGGCCGCGGGGTCGATCTCGATCGCGTCCACCCGGCCGAACTTGGCGAGCATGGGCAGGTTGTGGCCCGTGCCGCAACCGATCTCCAGGATGCGCGCGTCGCGGGGCAGCCCGGCGTAGCGGCTGACGTAGTCGTGCAGGATGTCGCGGCGCGCCCGGTACCACCAATGCGTGGAGTCGTGCGCGGCCATGCGGTCGTAGACGACCCTATCCATCGTTTTTGGCCATCTAAGCAAACACCCAGAAGCGGTTGAGCGCGAACGTGACCAGCGGGGTCACGAACAGCACGGGGATGAGCGGCCACCACCACGGCCCCGCCAACATCGCGTCGTCGGTGAGCAGGAACACCCAGAACGTGTTGAGCGCGTAGCTGACCAGCGACACCGCGAAGAAGCGCGTGGTCGTCTGCGCCGCCCCTTGCCCGTGGCCGCGGAAGCTCCAGCGGCTGTGGAGCAGGTAACCCGAGCCCATCGCGAACAGGTAGCCGAGGAAGTTCGCGACCTGCTCCGACGTGATCCCGAACGCGGCCAAGGGCGAGTAGACGACGGCGTAGACCACCGTCGCCAGGCCGCCCGCGATCACGAAGCGGACGAGCTGGCCGAACAAAGGCGACTTGCGCAACTCGTCCACGCGATGAAGCATCGTCGCCACTCTTGTCTCACCCGTCCCCCGCGATAAGGCGGCGCATCTAATCCGGGTGGGCGCGTGAGGGAAGCAGCTTCGATGAACGGCGTGCGCGAGTGGCTCGCGCTTATCGACCGCAACCGTGTGCGCCTGACGCTGTTCGCCTGGTTCCTGTACGCGGTCTGGTGTCTGTACGACCGGTCGATCCACGTGCGCTTCCTTAGCCTGGGCGACACCGACGACAACATGCGCATGATGCAGGTCCGCGCGCTGCTCGACGGGCAGGGCTGGTACGACCTGCGCCAGTACCGGCTGAGCCCTCCGCAAGGCTTCGACATCCATTGGAGCCGGATCGTCGACCTGCCGCTCGCCGGGCTGATCCTGTTCTTCCGACTGTTCACGACCGACCAATGGGCCGAGCGGCTGGCGGCGGGGATCGCGCCGCTGCTGCCGCTTGGGCTTGTGGCGCTGGCGATCGGGGCGACGGCGCGGCGGCTGGTCGGGCCGAACGCCTGGATGCTGGCGCTGCCGTTCCTGGCGGGGGCGCAGACGCTGATGAGCATGTACATGCCGATGCGCGTCGACCATCACGGCTGGCAGCTCGCCTGCCTCGCGCTGACGGTGGCGGGGTTGTGCGATCCCAGGCAGGCGCGCGGCGGGCTGACGGTGGGGCTGGCCAGCGCGGTGTCGCTGTCGATCGGGCTGGAGATGCTGCCTTACTGCGCGATGGCGGGCGCGATCATCGCGCTTCGGTGGGTGTGGGACCGGGCGGAGGCGGTGCGGCTGCAGGTCTATGCGCTGTCGCTCGGCGGCGGCGCGGCGCTGGGGTATGTGCTGTTCGCGAGCTACGCCAACCGCGTGCTGCGCTGCGACGCGCTGACGCCCGTGTGGTTGAGCGCGGTGGTGGTCGCGGCGGCGCTGCTGCTGCTCGTCGCGCGGGTGGATTCTCGGTCGAGGGGCGTGCGGTTCGGGCTGGCGCTGGCGGCGGGCGCGGTCGTGGCGGTCGGCTTCGCGCTCCTCTATCCGCAATGCCTGACGCGGCCGGAGCAGGTGTCGGACGAGCTCGCGCGGACGTGGCTCAACCATGTGCGCGAGGCCAAGCCGATCTACGAGCACCCGTCGCGCGTGTGGCTGCAGATCGTGTCGCTGCCGATCATCGGGCTCGTCGGCGCGCTGCTCGCGGCCTGGCGGGCGCGGCGGAGCGAGTGGGCGGTGGGCTGGGCGGCGGTGGCGCTGTTCACCGCCTTCGCCTGCGCGATGCTGCTGTGGCAGGCGCGCGCGGGGCCGGCGGCGCAGCTGCTGGCGGTGCCAGGCGCGGTGGCGCTCGCCTGGCCGGCGCTGCTCCGGCTGTTCGGGAAACCCGCACCCGTGTGGATCGCGGGCGGTGCTGCGGTGGCGCTGGTCGCGTCGGGCAGCTTCGCGCGGGTGCTGGTGAGCTACGGCGCAGTGCAGAAAGCGAGCGCGTCGACTCTGCGCGTGAACCGGGCGGGGGCGCGGTGCAACGCGCTGCCGAACCTCGCCAAGCTCAACGGCTACCCCCGGCAGATCGTGTTCACGCACAACGATTTGGGCCCGCGCCTGATCGCGACGACGCACCACAGCGCGATCTCGGGGCCGTACCACCGCAACGGCGAAGCGATCCTGGACGTGCATCGCGCGTTCCGCGGCCCGCCGGAGCGGGCGCGCGCGATCATGAAGCGGCGCGGCGCGACGTTGATGCTGGTGTGCCCCGATTTCGCGGAGTCGACCGTGTACCGCGCGCGGTCGCCAGGCGGGTTCTACGACCGGCTGGCGAAGGGTGAGCGGTTCCCCTGGCTCGAGCCGATGCCGCTGCCTAAGGAGTCGCCGTTCCGGTTGTACCGGATCAGCTGAAATCACTCCGTTCGTGCTGAGCTTGTCGAAGCACCGTTCTTCTTTGCGGCCGTCAGGAGAAGGACAGCCCTTCGACAAGCTCAGGGCGAACGGGAAGTTTAGGTCCTAGCGCAGCCCTACCTGCAGGCCGTCAACCACGAACTGTACCGCCAACGCCGCGAGGAGCACGCCCAACAGACGCGTGATCACCGCTTCGATCCTGGCGCCCAGGAAGCGCATGATCGGGCCGGCGGCGAGAAGCGCCACCAGCGTCAGCAGCAGGATGGTGCCGAGCGCCGCCAGCACGACGAGCGAGCGCTGCAGGCCCTCGTTCTGCGCCATGAGCAGCATGATGCTGGCGATCGAGCCGGGGCCGGCGATCATGGGCATGGCCATGGGAAAGACGGAGACGTCCTCCGTCTCGCCGCGGGCGGCGACCTCGGCGGCGCGGTCCTCGCGGCGCTGGGTGCGCTTCTCGAACACCATCTCCAGGGCGATCAGGAACAGCATGATGCCCCCGGCGATTCGGAACGAAGCGAGCTCGATGCCGAGCCCGCGGAGCAGGTCCTCGCCGAACAGCGCGAAGACGAGCAGGATCGCGCTCGCGTAGAGCACGGCGCGCACTGCCATGGCGCGCCGGTGCCGGGGCGACGCGCCCGCCGTCAGCCCCGCGTAGATGGGCGCGCAGCCGGGCGGGTCGATCACCACGAAGAAGGTGATCAGCGCGGAGACGTAGAGCTCGATCACGGCTTGGGTGCTGGCCGAGGCGGCGGGGCGGCGATGCGGTCGGCGATGACCACGTCGAACGCCCTGCCGTTCCATAGTCGAGCTTCGAACTTCCTGCTCCCGTCAGGCGCGACGTCGTAGAACCAGCGCAAGGTCCCGTCGTCAGCGGAGTCGATCCCTCCGTTCCGATCCGGGAAACCCTCGCGCATCCCCATGCCGGGCAAGTTGTCACAAGATGCCCGCCTCACTTCGGGCTCGGCTTCCCAGGCGAACTTGGGCGTCTTCACCGCATCGCCGCCGTCAATCGTCCATTTCCAGCCGCCGTCGGGCTGCCTTACCCAGATCGTCGAGAAATAGCCGATCCCGCCGTTCGCGTTGCGCCAGGGGCCGGTGTTCGCGGCCATCGTGCCGTCGCACGAAACGAAGCTGCGGGCGGGTCGCCATTCGACCGATTTAGGCGGGTCTTTCCGAGACTTCAGGAACCGCTGCGCGTTCACCGGCTGTGGGTCGAACATCACTGCGTCATCGGTGGCGTAGGCGCGGAATGCGGTCCACTGCCCGACCTTCTGCGCGTCCGCCGCGAAGGCGCGCTCGGCGTCGACCGCGCTCGCCTGCCCGGCCAGCAACGTCAACAACATCAGAACCCCCCTTCGTCGATCTCCACCCCCTCGCGCCGCCCCGCCGACACGAGCGTATTCCTGAGCAGGCAGGCGATCGTCATCGGCCCCACCCCGCCCGGGACCGGCGTGATCGCGCCCGCCACCGGCAGCGCCGAGTCGAAGTCGACGTCGCCGACCAGGCCCACGTCCGTGCGGTTGATGCCGACGTCGATGACGGTCGCGCCGGCTTTGAGCTGGTCGCCCCGGATCAGCTTCGGCACGCCGACCGCGGCGACGACGACGTCGGCGCGGGCCAGGTGCAGGCCCAAGTCGCGCGTGCGGCTGTGCGCGACGGTGACGGTGCAGCTCTCCGCGATCAGCAGCTGCGCCATGGGCTTGCCGACGATGTTCGAGCGGCCGACCACCACCGCCTCCAACCCGGCCAACCGCTCGCGCACGTCGCGGATGAGCATGAGGCAGCCGAACGGCGTACAGGGGACGAAGCCGGGCAGCCCCGTCGCGAGCCGGCCGGCGTTGACAGGGTGGAAGCCATCCACGTCCTTGTCGGGGTCGATGCGCGTGATAACCTTGTTCGCGTCGATGTGCTTCGGCAGCGGCAGCTGGACGAGGATGCCGTCGACCTCCGGGTCGGCGTTGAGGCGATCGACGAGCGCCAGCAGATCGGCCTGGGCGACCGTGTCGGGCAGACGGTGCTCGAAGCCGCGCATGCCCGCTTCGGCGCACGCGCGGTTCTTGGAGCGGACATAGACGGAGGACGCCGGGTCCTCGCCCACCAGCACCACCGCCAGCCCCGGCTTCCGGCCGGGGAACGCGGCGACACGCTCCGCCACCGCCGCGCGCAGGGCGGCCGCACGCGCCTTGCCGTCGATCAGCCGCGCCGCCACGAACTCAGACCGAGCGGTTGGAGAGCAGCGACATCGCGATGTTGGGCAGGATGATCGCGTCGAGGATGTAGATGATGATCAGCACCACGAACGGCGTCCAGTCGATCCCGCCGGCCGCTGGGATGAAGCGCCGGAACGGGCGGTAGAGCGGCTCGGTGACGCGATCGAGGCCGTAGTGGAGCGAGCGCACGAAGTTGTTGTGCGTGTTGATCACGTTGAACGCGATCAGGATGGACAGGATCGCCTGGGCGATGATGATCCACCTGACCACGCCGAGCAGCACTTGCAGGATCTGGATGATGGTGAGCGCGAGCAAAGGGGGCGTCTCCGACAAGGGTGGACCGTCCTATAGGGGTGATACGCTTCTCATAACAGCCCCTCCCCTTCCGGAGCGGTCCGGGCGCGCGTCTTCGGGCGGCGCCTTCCTTCCATCCGGCCCGAAGCGGAACCGAGGGAGTTCCCCCGCCTTCCAAACCTGCTAAATAGCGGCCCCTGTATCATGGCGTCCCAAGCTCCTCCCATCGACCGCTCGCCCGTCCGCCGTCTCCTCGACGGCGCGGCCGCCTTCCTCCGCGCCGCCTGGAGCCGTCGCTGGTTCCGCCGGCTCAGCTATCTGGCGCTGGCCGGGCTGCTCGCGCTCGTCGCGCTGGTGCTGTTCGTCTCGCGCGGCCTGCCGTCGGTGGACACGCTGCGCACCTACGAGGCGCCGCTGCCGACCAACGTGCGCGGGAACGACGGGCGGCCCGTCCACACCTACGCCCGCGAGCGGCGCGTCGAGCTGTCCTACGCCGAATATCCGCGCACCCTCGTCAACGCGTTCCTCGCGGCGGAGGACCGGACCTTCTTCGAACATGGCGGCGTCGACTATCCCGGTATCGTCGCGGCGTTCATCAGCAACCTGCGCAACGACGGCCGCCCCATCGGCGCGAGCACCATCACGCAGCAGGTCGCCAAGAACCTGCTCCTGACCAACGAGGTCAGCTACATTCGCAAGGCCAAGGAGGCGATCCTGGCCTATCGCATCGAGGACGCGCTCTCCAAGGAGCAGATCCTCGAGCTGTACCTAAACGGCATCCCGCTCGGTCGGCGCTCCTTCGGCGTGCAGGCGGCGGCGCGCGCTTATTTCAACAAGGACGTGGACGAACTCGCCCTGCACGAGGCGGCGTTCCTGTCGATCCTGCCCAAGGCGCCCGAGACCTATGGCCGCGCGCGCAACCGCGAGCGCGCGATCGCCCGGCGCAACTGGGTGCTGTCCGAGATGGAGCGCAACGGCTTCGTGACGCCCGCGCAAGCGTCGGAGGCGCGCGCGCAGCCGCTCGGGCTGACGGCGGTGCAGCAGGCGCAGTCGGACCCGGTCGGCGGCTATTTCGTCGAGGAGGTCCGCCGCCAGCTCATCGGCGAGTTCGGCGAGAATTCGGAGGACGGGCCGTTCAGCGTCTACGCCGGCGGCCTGTGGGTGCGCACCTCGCTCGACACGCGGATCCAGGAACACGCGCAGGCGGCGCTGCGCGACGGCCTGCTCCGCTACGCGCGGGGGCGCGGCTGGTCGGGGCCGATCAAGCAGATCGAGGTGACGTCCGACGAGTGGCTCCAGCCGCTGATCGGCACCAACATCGCGCTCGACCATGAGGACTGGCGCGCGGCTGTCGCGATCGAGCGTGCCGGCAATGCCTGGCGCATCGGCTTCGCGAACGGCGAGGAGGGGACTCTTCCCGCCGCCAACGCGCAGATGCCGCCGGTCGGACAGGGCGGCACCGCTTTCGCCGCGATCAAGCCGGGCGACGTCATCGCGGTCGCCCCCGCCGGCGGCGACGTCTTCACGCTTCGCAACGTGCCGCGCGTGTCCGGAGGCTTCGTCGCCGAGGAGCCCGCGACGGGCCGCATCCTGGCAATGCAGGGCGGGTTCGACAGCCGCATCCAGTCTTTCAACCGCGCTACCCAGGCGCTCCGCCAGCCCGGCTCCACCATCAAGCCGATCGTCTATTCCGCGGCGCTGATGCGGGGCATGACGCCCGCCTCCATCATCGTCGACGGGCCGTTCTGCGTCTACCAGGGCGCGCGGCTCGGCAACAAATGCTTCCGCAACTTCGACGGCGGCGGCTCCGGGCCGAAGACGATGCGCTGGGGCCTGGAGCAGTCGCGTAACCTCATGACGGTGCGCACCGCGGCCCAGATCGGCATGCGGCACGTCGTGGACGTGATGAAGCGCATGGGCGTCGGCACCTACGACCCCTATCTCGCCATGTCGCTGGGCGCGGGCGAGACCACGGTCGCGCGCATGGTCAACGCCTTCGCGATCCTGGCCAACCAGGGCCGCGGCGACGAGCCCACGGTGGTCGACTTCGTCCAGGACCGCCGCGGCAAGGTGATCTTCCCCAAGCAGTGGCGCCCTTGCGAGGGCTGCGTCGCCCGCGACTGGAACGGCAAGGCGATGCCGCGCCCGCCCTCGGGGCAGAAGCAGGTCATCGACCCGATGACCGCGTTCCAAATGGTGCACATCACCGAAGGCGTGATCCAGCGCGGCACCGCGACGACGCTGCGCGAACTCAACCGCCCGATTTTCGGCAAGACGGGCACGACCACCGGCCCGACCGACGTGTGGTTTATCGGCGGCACGCCGCAGATCGTGGCAGGCCTCTATATCGGCTACGACCAGCCCACCAACCTGGGCGGCGTCCAGGGCGGCACCTTCGCCGCGCCGATCTTCAAGCAGTTCGCCGCCAAGGCTTACGAGGGCATGGAGCCTATGCCCTTCCGCGCGCCGCCCGGCATCCGCTGGGTGCGCGTCGACCGCGGCTCGGGCCGTCCGGTGACGGGCGTCTGGCCAAGCCTGACCGAGCCCAAGCCCGCCGTCATCTGGGAAGCGTTCAAGCCGCAGACCGAGGCGCGCCGCGCCCCCCGGCGCGCTGGCCCCGCGGCGCAAGCCACGCCCGGCGCCGCGACCAAGGCGGCCGCGCCCAAGCGCGTCGAGCGGCAGAGCGAAAGCGATTTCTTGCAAAGAGAGGGCGGAATCTACTAGCCGCATCTCCCATATCGTCATCCCAGCGAAAGCTGGGATCGCCCCGACAAGCGGGCGTGCCCTCCCGGCCAGCGACCCCAGCTTTCGCTGGGGTGACGAATTGAGAAGGTGAACACCACATGCGCGCCGAAGCGCAGGCTTATGTAGACCAGATCAACGACGCGCTCGCGCTTCTCCGCCGTTTCCTCGACTGGGACCGCGCGCTGCGCCGCTTGGACGAGCTCAATGCGCGCGTCGAGGACCAAGCGCTCTGGAACGACCCCAAGGCCGCGCAGGAGGTGATGCGCGAGCGCCGCCGCCTGGACGAGGCGATCACCGCCACGCGCGCCATCGAGAGCGAGCTGTCCGACACGGTCGAGCTGATTGGGATGGCGGAGGCCGAGGGCGACGACGCCATGGTCGACGAGGCGGTGGCTTCCCTCGCTCAGCTGTCCGAGCGCGCCGCGCAGGACAAGGTCAAGGCGCTGCTCGCGGGCGAGGCGGACGCCAACGACAGCTATATCGAAATCAACGCCGGCGCGGGCGGCACCGAGTCCCAGGATTGGGCCGAGATGCTCCAGCGCATGTACACGCGCTGGGCCGAGCGCCACGGCTACAAGGTCGAGCTGATCGACTATCACGCGGGCGAGCAGGCGGGCATCAAGTCGGCGACGCTGCTGCTCAAGGGCGAGAACGCATACGGCTACGCCAAGACGGAATCGGGCGTACACCGGCTGGTGCGCATCAGCCCCTACGACTCGTCGGCGCGGCGGCACACCAGCTTCTCGTCGGTCTGGGTCTATCCGGTGATCGACGACAATATCGAGGTCGAGATCAACGAGTCCGATCTGCGCATCGACACCTACCGCTCCTCGGGCGCTGGCGGGCAGCATATCAACACCACCGACTCCGCGGTGCGCATCACGCACCTGCCGACCGGCATCGTGGTGGCGTGCCAGAACCAGCGCTCGCAGCACAAGAACCGCGCGGAGGCGTACAACCAGCTTCGCGCGCGCCTCTACGAGCACGAGCTCCGCAAGCGCGAGGAGGCGGCGGACGCGGTGAACGCCACCAAGACCGATATCGGCTGGGGCCACCAGATCCGCTCCTACGTCCTCCAGCCGTACCAGCTGGTGAAGGACCTGCGCACGGGGGTCACTTCGACTTCGCCCGGCGACGTGCTAGACGGCGACCTCGACCCCTTCATGGCCGCGGCGCTGTCGCAGCGCGTGACGGGCGAGAAGGTCCAGGTGGAGGACGTGGAGTAGAGTGGTACGGGTCGCGCGCCTTACCCCCACCCGTCACCCCGGACTTGTTCCGGGGTCCATGGTTCGACGCGCACTCCGGCGGGATCGTTCGCACCACGATGGACCCCGGAACGGGGCTCCCAGCGAAGTATCACTTCGCTGGGGTCCCATGTCCGGGGTGACGAAGAAAGAGATCGGGCTCTTAAGCGCCCTCCTCCTCTCCCTCGCCGGCTGCGACGGCTCGGAGCCGCTGATCGCGCGCGAGACGCGCAAGGTCGACACCGGCCCGTTCCCCGCCGCCGACCGGCCGGTCGCCACCATCGTCTCGTCGCGCTGGTCGACCGAGGAGGCGCGCGACCGGGTGAACGAGTCGGAGCGCGTCATGCAGCTCGCCGAGATCCGCCCCGGCATGACGGTCGCCGATATCGGCGCGGGCGAAGGCTACTACACCATCCGCCTCGCGCGCGCGGTAGGCGCGAACGGGCGCGTGGTGGCGCAGGACATCATGCCGGAGGTCCGCGACCAGCTAGCCCAGCGCGTGATCCGCGAGCGGCTGAACAACGTGTCGGTGCGCTTGGGCGAGCCCGCCGATCCCAAGCTGCCCGCCAACAGCTTCGACCGCGTGATGATGGTGCACATGTACCACGAGATCGGAGCTCCTTACGAGTTCCTGTGGCGCTTGCGTCCCTCGCTGAAGGCCGACGGCCAGGTGGTCGTCGTCGACGCGAACCGCCCCACGCAGAACCACGGCACGCCGCCGGCGCTGCTGCGGTGCGAGTTCGCGGCGGTCGGCTACCGCCAGACCGCGTTCATCGAGACGCCCAATGCGGGCGGTTACCTGGCGATGTTCCAGCCGTCCGGCGAGCGGCCGGAGCCCGGCGCGATCAAGGCGTGCCGCATCTAGCCTCCTTTCTAGGAAGGCGAGAGTGAAGGGTGACGGACGGGGGACGGACGGCTAACGGGCCGGCATGACCGACCACAGCCCCGATCCCCACCTGCTCGCCAAGGCGGAGACGCTGACCGAGGCGCTGCCGTATTTGCAGCGCTATGCGGGTGAGACTTTCGTCGTGAAGTATGGCGGCCACGCGATGGGCGACCCGGAGCGCCAGCGCGACTTCGCGGAGGATATGGTCCTCCTGAAGGCGGTCGGCATCAACCCGGTGGTGGTGCACGGCGGCGGGCCGCAGATCGGCTCGATGCTGAAGCGCCTCGGCGTCGAGAGCCGCTTCGTCGACGGCCTGCGCGTGACGGACGCGGAGACGGCGCAGATCGCCGAGATGGTGCTGGCGGGCTCGATCAATAAGGAGATCGTCGGCTGGATCGGCCAGGCGGGCGGGCGCGCGGTGGGCATATCGGGCAAGGACGCAGGGCTGGTCACCGCCGAGAAGGTCGGCGGCCGCGACGCCGACCCGAACCGCGGCATCGAGCGCCGCGTGGACCTGGGCTTCGTCGGCGAGCCGGTGGCGGTCGACCGCCGCATCGTCGACTCGCTGATCGGCGACGGCATCATCCCCGTAATCGCGCCGATCGGCCTCGGCCGGGACGGCCACACCTACAACATCAACGCCGACACCATGGCGGGCGCGATCGCCGGCGCGCTCGGTGCGGCGCGCTTCTTCCTGCTGACGGACGTGGCGGGCGTGCTCGACAAGGCGGGAGAGCTCATGACCGACCTCACCCCCGCCGACATCGGGCGATTGCGCGAGGATGGCACCATCTCCGGCGGCATGATCCCCAAGCTCGAGACCTGCGTCGCCGCAGTCGAGGCGGGGGTGGACGCCGCCGTCATCCTCGACGGCCGCGTGCCGCACGCCATGCTGCTCGAGATCTTCACCCGCCGCGGCGCGGGCACGCTGGTGCGCAGGAGCTCGCCGAAGGCTTAGCGCGCCGCCAATCGGCGGGCGAAGTGGACCTCCACCGCGCGCCGCACGCTCTCCGCGACCTTCTCGCGGCCCTCTTCGCTGCCGAGGAACTCGGCGTCCTTGGGGTTCGAGATGTACCCCGTCTCGAACAACACGCTGGGCATGTCGGGGGCTTTCAGCACCATTAGGGACGCCATGCGGTGGAACACGTCCTTGGTCGGGATCAGCGGCTTGGCCTCGCGTCCCAGCAGGCGGGCGAAGCCGGCGGAGATGTTCATCGTCTCGCGCTGCGCCAGGTCAATCAGGATATCGTGCACCTCGCGCGGCGCCTCGCCCAAGTTCACGCCCGCGATCACGTCCGCCTTGTTCTCACGCGCGGCGAGGCGGGCGGCCTCCTTGTCGGACGCCACCTCGGACAAAGTATAAGCGCTCGCCCCCGTCGCGTCCGGGTGGCCGGCGGCGTCGCAGTGCACGGAGATGAACAGGTCGGCCTTGAGCCGCCGCGCGATACCGTAGCGTTCGCGCAGGACCAGGAAGCGGTCGTCGCTCCGCGTCAGCGCCACGCGCACCCGCCCGCTCTGGAGCAGCTCGTCGCGGATCGCCTTGGCGATGCGCAGCGTCACGTCCTTCTCGCGGGCGCCGTCGGGCCCGAGCGCGCCCGGGTCGACGCCGCCGTGGCCTGCGTCGATCACCACGAGCGGGCGGCTCTCGTCGCCCTTCACCTCCGGCAGCTTCAGGCGCTTGGGCTTCGGGACGGGTTGGGTGACCTTGTATTTGGGCTTGGATGCGCCGAGGCCGAGGAAGCTGAGCGGCCCCTGCGCGCTGGCGCGGGCGAAGCGCTTGGCGTCGACCTCCTTGAGCGTCAGCGTCAGCTCGCGGCCGTTCTCCCCGAACGAGCCGGCGGTGACGGTGGCCGGCGCGGCGAGGTCGAACACGACGCGCGTGCCTTTCGCCCGCAGCCCCTGGCGGATCGCCGACACCGGCCCGCCCGCCTCCGCCACGCGGCCCGGCTCGACGCCCGCCACGTCCACCGCGATCCGGCGCGGGCCGTCGAGCACGAACGCCGCCGCGCGTTCCACCGCCTCGTCGAAGCGCAGCACGATCCGCCCCTTCTCGACCACCACGCGCTCCACGGTCGACGCGAGCGCGGGCGCGGGCGTGATCACCGCGAGGAGACCGAGCGGAAACATGCGCGCACCATGCCGCGACGGATACGCGCCGGTCCAGCGAAAAGCCCTCAAGAAAACCCCCATCGATCAAGGTGATCGCCGGGATCACCCTAGGTCCGGAGGGCCAAAACAGGGTTTCGGGGCAAGGTTAACGCGGGCTTAGGCAAGTTCTCGCCGACGACGCGGCAAGGTCCTGCCGGTTGCGATGACGCCGCCGCGATGCTACGTCGCCACGTGCACCAATGTGTCGCGCGCGGTCCTCGTGCCGCGACCCGCTGGGCCCAATCGGCCCGGACCTTGCAAGTCCCGGCCAGACAGGTTGACGCTCGCATGACGCATTATCCCCTTCCGCTTGCCAGTCCGGCTCCCGCCGGCGGGAGCGTGGGCGGGGAGCAGCGGGGCCGGACGCCCCGCCGTGCGTCGCGGGCAGAGGCGTTTCCTTCCACTTCCGCGGCCGGGCTTCCGCCCGCCGCCCCACGTCGCGCGCGGCCCCCCTCCGAGCGGCTGCGCGCGTGGAGTTCCATTCATGACGACACGCATGCTGATCGACGCGCGCCACCGGGAAGAGACCCGGGTCGCGGTCGTCAAGGGTAACCGGATCGAAGAGTTCGATTTCGAGAGCGCCGAGCGCAAGCAGCTCAAGGGGAACATCTACCTAGCCAAGGTCACGCGGGTCGAACCGTCGCTGCAGGCGGCGTTCGTCGACTACGGCGGCAACCGCCACGGCTTCCTGGCCTTCTCCGAGATCCACCCCGACTATTACCAGATCCCCAAGGAGGATCGCGAGGCGCTGCTCCGCGAGGAGGCCGAGCACGCCGCCGAGGAGGCCGCCCTCCGCGCCGACCTCGACGCGGAAGACGACGCGGACGCCGACGAGCATGGGGGCGAGGTCGAGGAAGTCGAGCGCGACGAGGACGCCGACGGTGACGAGGGGGGCACCTCGGGCGACGATCACGACGACGAGCCGGAAGACGGGCGCGACGAGGAGGCCGCCGAGGGTGACGCCCGTCCCAAGCGCCGCTCGAACGGCGACGACCAGGTGGAGGCGCTGCGCCAGCGTCGCATGAATCTGCGCCGCCGTTACAAGATCCAGGACGTGATCCGCCGCCGCCAGGTGCTGCTCGTCCAGGTCGTGAAGGAGGAGCGCGGCAACAAGGGCGCAGCGCTGACGACCTACCTGTCGCTGGCGGGGCGCTACTGCGTGCTCATGCCCAACACCAGCCATGGCGGGGGCATCAGCCGCAAGATCTCCAACGCCGCCGACCGCAAGCGCCTGAAGGCGATCATGGCCGATCTGCAGCTGCCGCCGAGCATGGGCTGCATCGTGCGCACCGCGGGGCTCCAGCGCACCAAGACCGAGATCAAGCGCGACTTCGACTATCTGGCGCGCCTGTGGGACGGCATCCGCGAGAAGACGCTCCAGTCCGCGGCGCCCGCGCTGATCTACGGCGACAGCGACCTCATCAAGCGCGCGATCCGCGACATCTACAACCGCGACATCGACGAGATCATCGTCGAGGGCGAGGACGGCTACCGCCAGGCCCGCGAGTTCATGAAGATGCTGATGCCGAGCCATGTGCGCCGCATCAAGCACTACTCGGACCCGATCCCGCTCTATCAGCGGGCGCATGTCGAGGACCAGTTGGCGGCCATGTACCACCCGGTGGTGCAGCTGAAGTCGGGCGGCTACCTCGTCATCAACCCGACCGAGGCCCTGGTCTCGATCGACATCAACTCCGGCCGCTCGACGCGCGAGCACAATATCGAGCAGACGGCGACCGCGACGAACCTGGAGGCCGCACAGGAGATCGCGCGGCAGCTGCGCCTGCGCGACATGGCGGGCCTCGTCGTCATCGACTTCATCGACATGGACAACGGATCCAACGTCCGAAAGGTCGAAAAGGCGATGAAGGAGGCGCTGAAGAACGACCGCGCCCGCATCCAGGTCGGCCGCATCAGCTCGTTCGGCCTCATGGAGATGAGCCGCCAGCGCCTGCGCACGGGCGTGCTGGAGGCGTCCACGCGCCAGTGCCCGCATTGCGAGGGCACGGGGCTGGTGCGCACCGCCTCGTCCGCCGGCCTGTCGGCGCTCAGGCTGCTCGAGGACGAGGCCGCGCGCGGTCGCGGCTCGTGCCTGACGCTGCGCGCGAGCCAGGAGGCGGCGTTCTACGTCCTCAACAAGAAGCGCGGCGACATCGCGGAGATCGAGGACCGCTACGGCGTGTCCGTCGAGATCTTCTCCGACGGCGAGCAGGAGGGCGCGCGCATGTCGGTCGAGGCGTCCGGCCCGCCGCCCGCGCACGCGCCCAAGTTCGAGGCGCCGATCCAGGACGATTTCGACGACATCCCCGAGGAGATCGAGGAGGACGAGGACGAGCTGGAGGTCGAGGAGGCCGAACAGGCGGCCCGGCCCGAGCGGCGCGAGGAGCGCGCCGAGGGCGCGGACGAAGGCGGTCGCGGCAAGCGTCGCCGCCGTCGCCGCGGACGGCGCGGCCGGGATCGGGAGGAAGCGCCCGCCGGTGACGGGTCGGATGCGGAAGCGACCGACGTCCCGTCCGACGAAGCCGCCGACGAGGAAGCCCGGCCCGAGGCGGTCGAGGTTCTGCAATCCGACGACGGCGAGGGCCGCCGCCGGCGCGGTCGCCGCGGCGGTCGCCGCCGGCGCGGAGGTCGCGGCGATCAGCTGACGGCCGCCGCCGACGCCGAGACGCCGGACGAGCTGCCGGAGGCCGGCGCGCCCGCCGACACGGGCGCGGAGGATGCGGAGCTGGAGGCGGTCGCCGCCGAGGGTCCCGCCGCAGAGCCCGTCGAGGCCGCGGACGCGGGACGCGTCGTCGACCCGCTGCGCCTCGCCGACGCGGAAGCCGACACCGGCGCGGACAAGCCCAAGCGCCGCCCCCGCGCCCGCAAGCGCGCGGTGGACGTGACGACGGAGGTCGAGCCCGTCGCCGCCGAAGCCGCCGCGCCGGCCGAGACGGTCGAGATGCCCGCGCCCGAGGAGGCGGAAGCGCCGGCCAAGCCGAAGCGCTCGCGCCGCAAGAAGGCGGACGCCGAGGTCGAAGCTCCGGCCGAAACGACGCCCGAGCCGGAGGCCGAAGCGGCCAAGCCCAAGCGCACTCGCCGCAAGAAGGCCGATGCGGACGCCGAAGCCGCTCCTGCCGCGCCCGAGCCGACGCCGACCCCCGACGCGGCGAACGACCGCAACGGCGGCGGCGATGACGGGGCGGAAGCCGCGACGCTCCAGGCCGCGCAAGACGGCGTGGTCGAGCCGGAGACCGCGCCCGACACGCCGCAGGCCGAAGCCCCCCCGCCGCGTCGCGGCTGGTGGCAGCGGACGTTCGGGGCTTAACTCCTAAAATCCTCCCTCGCTTCAGCGGGGGAGGGGGACCAGCCGCAGGCTGGTGGAGGGGAAGCTACGGGATGCGGCATCGCCCACGGCCTGCGTCCCGCAGGCCGGCTCCGGCCGGCGACAAGCCCCCGGCTTGTCGCTGATCGGCCTACGCCCCCCTCCACCACTCGCTACGCGAGCGGTCCCCCTCCCCCGCAACTGCGTTACGGGGGAGGAATAGAAGGGCTTCACCCGCGGTTCACCGTGGACCACCCAGAGCGTCGGCCTTCGGGGCTCGCACAACGCGCGCAGATTTCGTAAACCCGGCTGTGCCATCCTCCGCCCCGCCTGCCACCATCACCGGGTGACCCGATGAAGCGTTTCCTTGGCCTGTTCGCCGCCGCCGTGCTCCTCTCGGCCCAGCCCGCCTGGGCGCAGTCCATCCTACGCGACGCGGAGACGGAAGCGCTCCTCCACGACATGTCGGCCCCGCTGATCACGGCCGCGGGCCTGAGCCCGCGCGACGTCAAGATCGTGCTGATCAACGACGAGGCGGTGAACGCCTTCGTCGCCGGCGGTCAGATCGTGTACGTCAACTCGGGCACGATCCAGGCCGCCGACAGCGCGAACGAGGTGCAGGGCGTGATCGCCCACGAGCTGGGCCACATCACCGGCGGGCACGTGCCCCTGTCCGACCGCATGTTCTCCGGCGCGACGGGCATCTCGCTGCTGACGATGGTGCTGGGCTTGGCCGCGATCGCGGCGGGCGGCGGCGAGGCGGGCGCGGGCATCCTGGCGGCCGGCCAGCAGGCGGCGATGGGCAACCTCCTCGCCTTTTCGCGCCAGCAGGAAGCGTCCACCGACGCCGCGGGCGCGCGCTACCTCCAGACGGCCGGCATCACCGGCAAGGGCTACCTCACCTTCTTCGGCAAGCTGCAGAAGCAGGAATACCGCTACGGCATCACGCGCAAGGACAGCTTCATGCTGAGCCACCCGACGTCCGGCGAGCGCATCGCGACCTTGACCGAGACGCTCCAGGCCTCGCCCGCGTGGAACAAGCCGTCCGACGCCGCGATAGAGGAGCGCTTCCGCCGCGTCCGCGCGAAGCTCGCCGGTTACGTCAACACGCCCGAGCGGACGCTGCGCGAATATCCGGAGAGCGACAACTCGGTCTACGCCCGCTACGCCCGCGCCTATGCCTGGCACAAGGCGGGCCATCCCGCGAAAGCGAACGCCGAAGCGGACGCGCTGGTGGCGAAGCAGCCGAACGACCCCTATTTCCTGGAGGTGAAGGGTCAGATCCTGCTCGAGTCCGGCCGCCCCGCCGAGGCGCTGGCACCGTTGCGCGCCGCGACGGAGGGCTCGCGCAACAACCCGCTCATCGCGACGACCTTCGGCCACGCGCTGATCGCGACGGAGAACCGCGCCAACTATCCGGAAGCCGTGCGCGTGCTGCGCACCGCGGTCGCGCGCGACGACCAGAACCCGTTCGCCTGGTACCAGCTCGGCACCGTGTACGAGCTGACGGGCGACAGCGCGCGCGCGGCGCTCGCCACCGCCGAGCGCGCGAGCATGATGGGCGACAGCCGCACCGCCGTCGCCCGCGCGCGCTTCGCCATGGCGAACATCCCCGCGAACAGCAGCGACTGGATCCGCGCGCAGGACATCGCCATGACCGCGGGCAACGCCATCAGCGACGAGCGGAAGCGCCGGTGAAGGCGCTGACGCTGGCTCTGGTCGGCATTGTCGGCGCGCTGGGCGGCGCGGGCGCGATGTGGGCCGCGGGCGGCGCCGCGCCGGCCGAACGCGCGCGCATCGAGGGCGTGGTGCGCGAGTACCTCCTCGCCAATCCCGAGATCCTTCCGCAAGCCATGGAACGGCTCCAGCAGCGCGAGCAGGCCAAGGCGGTCGCGACCGCGGGCGACGGCGTCACCAAGGCCTATGCGGGCGCGTTCATGGGCAACCCGAACGGCGACGTCACGCTGGTCGAGTTCTACGACTATAATTGCGGTATCTGCCGCGCGAACCTGCCCGTCGTGCAGGAGCTGATCCGCCGCGATCCGAACCTCAAGGTCGTGTTTCGAGAGCTGCCCGTGCTGGCGGAGTCGAGCCGCGACGCCGCGCGCGCCAGCCTGGCGGCCGCCCGCGCGAACCGCTTCGCGCCGTTCCACAACGCGCTGTTCGGAGGCGGGCGCGTCAGCCCTGAGTCGATCGCGGCGGCGGCGCGCAGCGCGGGCGTCACGGTGCCCGCGCAGGACAAGTCGGCCGACGCGGAGATCGCGCGCAACCTCCAGATCGCGGGCGAGCTGGGCGTCACCGGCGTGCCGAGCTGGGTCGTGGGCGACCAGGTCCTGATCGGCGGCCAGAGCGTCGAGCGCCTCCAGCGCGCCATCGCGGAAGCGCGGCGGGAGGCGTGAGCGACGCGATCCTGTCCGTCCGCGGGGTCACCAAGACGTACAAGGGCGGCACGGTCGCGCTCAAACCCGTCGACCTCGACATCCGCCGCGGCGAGATCTTCGCGCTCTTGGGGCCGAACGGCGCGGGCAAGACGACGCTGATCTCCGTCATCTGCGGCATCGTGACGCCGTCGGCGGGCACGGTGACCGTGGAGGGCCACGACATCGTCCGCGACTATAAGCATGCGCGCCGGCGCATCGGGCTCGTGCCGCAGGAGCTGTCGACGGACGCGTTCGAGACAGTGCTCGCGACCGTCACCTTCTCGCGCCGGCTGTTCGGGCGGTCGGGGCATAGCGGCTACATCGAGCAGCTGCTGCGTGACTTGTCGCTCTGGGACAAGCGGAACAGCCGCATCATGGAGCTGTCGGGCGGCATGAAGCGCCGCGTGCTCATCGCCAAAGCTTTGAGCCACGAGCCCGACATCCTGTTCCTCGACGAGCCCACGGCGGGCGTCGACGTCGCCTTGCGCCGCGACATGTGGCGGCTCGTCCACCGCCTGCGCGAGGGCGGGACCACCATCATCCTCACCACCCATTATATCGAGGAGGCGGAGGAGATGGCCGACCGCGTCGGCGTCATCAACAAGGGCGAGCTGCTGCTGGTCGAGGACAAGGCCGCGCTGATGAACAAGCTCGGCAAGCGCGAGCTCGACTTGGCGTTGGTCGAGCCGATGAGCGAGGTACCCCCCGAATTTGCCGACTGGCACCTCACGCTCGACGATGAGGGCCGGCGACTCCGCTACACCTTCGACGCCACCGCCGAGCGTACCGGCATCCCGTCGCTGCTGCGTCGGCTGAACGAGCTAGGGATC
Organism: Sphingomonas lenta; assembly: GCF_002288825.1. GTDB lineage: Bacteria > Pseudomonadota > Alphaproteobacteria > Sphingomonadales > Sphingomonadaceae > Sphingomonas > Sphingomonas lenta. The sequence continues at coordinate 471,054 of NZ_NSLI01000004.1, read as the reverse complement.
GCGTTCAAGGACCTGGAGACGTCCAAGTCGAGCCTCGAGGACATCTTCGTCGACCTGGTCGAGGCGCGGGCATGAATTGGCACGGCGTCTGGGCGATCTACCGCTTCGAGATGGCGCGCGCGCTGCGGACGCTGTGGCAGAGCCTCGTCACGCCCGTTCTGACGACGTCGCTCTACTTCATCGTCTTCGGCGGCGCGATCGGCAGCCGCATGCAGGCGGTGGACGGCGTCGGATACGGCAGCTTCATCGTGCCGGGGCTGATCATGCTGTCGCTGCTGACGCAGTCGATCGGCAACGCGTCGATCGGCATCTACTTTCCCAAGTTCACCGGCACGATTTACGAACTCTTGTCCGCGCCCGTCTCCGCGTTCGAGATGGTGCTGGGCTATGTCGGCGCGGCGGCGACCAAGTCGGTGGTGCTCGGCCTCGTGATCCTCGCCACCGCCGCGCTGTTCGTGCCGCTGCCGATCGCGCATCCGGGCGCGATGATCGGCTTCCTGCTGCTCACGTCGGTGGCGTTCAGCCTGTTCGGCTTCATCATCGGCATCTGGGCAAAAGGCTTCGAGCAGCTCCAGTTCGTGCCCGCGCTGCTCATCACGCCGCTCACCTTCCTCGGCGGTGCGTTCTATTCGATCGACATGCTGCCGGAGCCGTGGCGGACGGTGAGCCTGTTCAACCCGGTCGTCTACCTCGTCTCCGGCTTCCGCTGGAGCTTCTTCGACCGGGGCGACGTGGCTGTGGGTGTGAGCCTCGCGGTGACGGCGGTGTTCCTCGTCGCGTGCATGGGCGTGGTGGCGTGGATCTTCCGGACGGGCTGGCGGCTGAAGAACTGACCCGCGTGCACCCCTTCCCTCGTTCGCTTCGAGCCTAGTCGAGAAGCGGTTCCGACGGGGTCGCCTGGAGCGTTTCTCGACTAGGCTCGAAACGAACGGAAGAGGGTGGGTCGGCCCTCGCGCTACTTAACTAGCGGCAGCACCACCTTCGACCCCGCGCATACGCGCTGCGTGGCTTTCACGAACTGCTCGGGCCGCGCGCGGGCGATGTTGGGGACGAAGGTCTGCGGGTTCCTGTCGATCACCGGGAACCAGCTCGACTGCACCTGCACCATCAGCCGGTGGCCGCGCTTGAAGACGTGGTCGCGCTCGCGCAGCGGCACGTCCCAGGTGACGACGCGGTTGGGGCGGAGCGCCTGCGGCCGCTCGCCGCTGGTCAGAAACTTACCCCGCCGGATCTCCATCGCGACCGGCAGCTGGTAGCCGCCGAGGTCCGCGCCGTCCGCTCCCTTGTAGCCGTCGGGGAAGACATCGATCAGCTTGACGACGAAATCGCTGTCGGTGCCGCTGGTCGACGCGAGCAGCCGCCCCAGCACCTGGCCCGTGACCGTCAGGTCCTCCGTCAGCGGCGCGCCGACCCAGCTCAGCACGTCCTTGCGGCCGGACAGGTAGCGCTGGTCCTCAGCCTCCCACCACTGCCACTCGGGCCCGAAGCCGGTCGAAATCGGCCGCGGGCGGTAGGGCACCGGATCGGCGGGGTCGGAGACGTAGGAGCGGCACCCCTCCCCGCCCCGCTCGAAGCCGAGCGTCCCGTCAGCGCGCAGGTACAGGTCGCGCTGCGCGGCCGCGATCGGCCAGCGCGGGTAGCTCTTCCAGGTCCACGACCCGCTCTGGAAGCTCTTGAGTTCGTAGTCGGGCTTGGCCCCGCGGCCGTGCAGCCAGTAGGCGAAGAACGGCGCCTGCACCTCCTCCAGGAACTGCCCCGTCGAGTTCACGCCATAGTCGATGCGGCCGAGGTTCGTGCCCTGGAACCGGCTCCAATAACCGTGGCTCCACGGGCCGGCGACCATCACCGCCAGGTTGTCGGGGTCGTTCCGCTGCTGCGTCTCGTGGATGCGCCAGCTGCCCCAGGGGTCCTCCTGATCCCAGTATCCCGTGACGTTGAGCGTCGGCACCGTCGTACGCCCGAGCGACTTGGACCAGTCCTGGCGCTTGTAGAACGCATCGTGATTCGGGTGCTCTAGCAGGCTGGTGAACATCGGCACCGCACCGCGGAAGTGCTGCTTGTCGATGTTCTCGACGGGGCCTTGCTTCAGAAACCAGTCGTACGCGTCCTTCTCGTCATAGGAGAACTCCGCGTTCTCCTTGTTCTTCTGCAGCAGGTAGAGCCAATCGGTCGCGTAGCTCAGGCGCAGCGCGCCGTAGCGGTGCAGGTCGTCGTTGAGCCAATAGTCGGTCCACGCCGCCTGCGGGCTCACCGCCTTCAGCGCCGGATGCGGCCGGGCGAGCGCGACCGCGGCGGTGAAGCCGGGATAGCTGATGCCCCACATGCCGACCTTGCCCGAATTGCCGGGCACGTTCTTCACGAGCCAGTCGATCGAGTCGTAGGCGTCGGTCGCCTCGTCGGTCGCGCCCTGGCCGACGGCGGTCGACAGCGTGAACACGCCGTCTGATTTGAACCGCCCGCGCATCGACTGGTTGACGAAGATGTAGCCGTCCTTCGCCAGCGCCGCCCAGCTCCGCGGGACAGTAGGCGGCGCATCGGTCCGGACGCCGTAGGGCGTGCGGCTGAACAGGACGGGCAGCGGTCCGGTGGCGTTCCGCGGCGCGGTGATGACGGTGTGCAGCTTCGCCCCGTCGCGCATCGGGATCATCACCTCGGTGACGGTGAAGGGCGACTCCGCCGCGGCCTGCGCCGGGGCTGGCGCGGGCGTCTGGGCATAGGCCGGTACGAAGCCGGCCGCGGCCAGCAGCGCGATCGTAAACTTGCGCATTCGAACTCCCCTCCCTCTCCGTTCGTTTCGAGCCTAGTCGAGAAACGATCCACGCGACACCGTCCGCATCCGTCTCTCGACCGGGCTCGAGACGAACGGAAGATGTGGATCGATCACCTCTGACGTTGGAAGCCCAGCGCCGGCCGCACCACCAGCGCGTTCAGGTCGATCGTGGCGTGGCACGCCATCGCGAGCCACAGGTCGCCGCTCGCCAGGTGCACGACCGACAGGAACAGACCGACCAGGCCCGTCGCGACCACGCCCACCCAGCCCTGGTAACGGTGCGCCGCGCCGAACAGCAGCGCCGATATGCCCACGCCCAGCAGCGCCGAGCCGGTCACCAGCGCGATCAACAGCGGCAGCATCAGCCGAAAGTACAGCTCCTCCGTCACCCCCGCCGATACCGCCAATAGGGCGGCCGCAGGCAGCTCGCGCGCGGACGATGGCAGGCGCGGCGGTCGGCCCAGGTAGAAGGCCCGCCTGCCGCGCCGCTGCCGCCACCAGCTCAAGCCCGCCGCCAGCACCGACCCGAGCGCCAAGCCGAGCAGGATCGGCCACGCCTCGAACCGCCCGTAGCTCCGCGCCAGCGCCGCCGCGGGCGCGAGTTCGGCGGGCAGGCTCGACAACGCCTCGTCCCGCCCGATCAGCAGCAGCGCGGCGAGCGCGGGGATCGCGAAGGAGAGCCAGAGCCGCCCCGCCCAGACCGCGAACGGCGCGCGCCCGCGCATCGGCAGCAGCTGCGCGGCGAGGCTCGACCGCCCGGCGACGCGCAGTCCCAGCTGGATCAGCGCCGCCGCGAGCAGCGCGGCCGCGAGCATCAGCCGACGCGATGCTCTCCGCGGACCCAGCGCACCGTGCCCGACGAGGCGCGCATCACGACCGACTCGGTCGTCATCACGCCGCCGCGCCGCTTGACGCCGTCGAGCAGCGAGCCGTCGGTCACGCCCGTGGCCGCGAAGATCACGTCGCCCTTCGCCAGGTCGTTCAGGTCGTACTGCCGGTCGAGGTCCTCGATGCCCCAACGATGCGCGCGGGCGCGCTCGTCTTCGTTGCGGAACAGCAGCCGGCCCTTGAACTGCCCACCGACGCAGCGCAGCGCCGCGCAGGCCAGCACGCCCTCCGGCGCGCCGCCCGATCCCATATAGACGTCGATCGTCGTGTCCGGGTTGGTCGTCGCGATCACGCCCGCCACGTCGCCGTCGGGGATCAGCATGATGCCGCAGCCGAGGCTCCGCAACTCCGCGATCAGCTTCTCGTGGCGCGGTCGGTCGAGCACGCACGCCGTGATGTCCTGCGGCCGCACGCCCTTCGCCTCCGCGATGGCGCGGATGTTCTCCGAAGGCGAGCGGTCGAGGTCGATGACGCCGTCGGGCAGCCCCGGCCCCACCGCCAGCTTGTCCATGTACACGTCGGGCGCGTTCAGGAGCCCGCCGGCCTCGGCGATGGCGAGCACGGCGAGCGCGTTCGGCCCCGCCTTGGCGGTGATGGTGGTGCCCTCCAGCGGGTCCAACGCGATGTCGATCGCGGGACCGTCGCCCTGCGCGGAGCCGACCTTCTCGCCGATATAGAGCATGGGCGCCTCGTCGCGCTCGCCTTCGCCGATCACCACCGTGCCGTCGATCGGCAGCTCGTTCAGCGCCTCGCGCATCGCCTCCACGGCGGCGGCGTCGGCGGCCTTCTCGTCGCCGCGCCCGACGAGCGTCGCGGCGGCGATCGCCGCGGCCTCGGTCACGCGCACCATCTCGAGCACGAGCACGCGGTCGAGGACGTTTTCGGTTTCCACGGTCATGCGATCTCCCCTGTTCGAGCGCGGCGATAGGGGCCGGGGGTGTCAGGGGCAAGACCGGGCTTCCCCGCTTCCGTTCGCCCTGAGCTTGTCGAAGGGCTGTTCTTCTTCGTGCGGGCGGTAAGAAGGACAGAGCTTCGACAAGCTTAGCATGAACGGAAATCAAATGAGCGACCGCCCCATCCTCCACACGCTCTGCGGCAAGGCGGCCGCCGGCAAGTCCACGCTCTCGGCCGAGCTGGCGCGGGCGCCGGGCACGATCCTCGTCGCGCAGGACCCGTGGATGGCGGCGCTCTACCCGGAGATGCGGACGGTGGACGATTACATCCGCCACGTGTCCCGCCTGCGCGCCGCGATGGGGCCGCACCTCGTCCAGCTGCTCCGCGCCGGCCTCTCGGTCGTGCTCGACTGGCCCGCCAACACCGCCGAGACGCGCCTCTGGATGCGCGGGATCGCGGAGGAGGCGGGCGCGGAGCACCGGCTCTACTGGCTCGACCTGTCCGACGAGGCTTGCTGGGAGCGCCTGCGCGCCCGCAACCGGGAGGGCCTGCACCCCTACCGCATGACCCGCGCGCAGTTCGACGAGATCACCCGCTATTTCGAGCCGCCGACGGAGGCCGAGGGCGCGATCATCCGCCGTTGAGCGCCCGGAAATGCGCCGCGACGTACTTCGTCACGGGCAGCGCTGAGAATGGCCGACGTTGAAGGCGCCGAATCCGCCCCTGCGGCTGCCGGTAAGGGGAAGATGATCCGTCAACGATGAAAACATTCGGCGGCTCTGGAACGGAATGGGACAGTTGTTCTGGAATTATTTACAACAACGATCATCAATGGTGACAGCCGGGTCCCACCCATGTCAGAGGAGCGCAAAAATAAGATCGGGCCGCAGCAAACCACCGCAAAACAGGGAGGCTGGGCATGGCGGAAGATGTGATCACCGCGCCGACGAACGTTAACGAGATCAAGGATTATTTGACACCTGCAGGCAGCGGTTTTCAGCTGACCTCGCTGGAGTTGACGGGCACGTTGGGCGCGGTGGGTTTGTTCGACTCGCTCGCGCTGTCGTCCGAGCTGACGCTGACGCGCGGTGTGCTGATCTCGTCCGGTTCCGGAAATCCGGAACGGTCGAACACGGCGAGCGGTCGCACCACGAACAACGGGCTGGGCGGCGACGGCGACCTCACGGCGTTCGCCCAAGCGGCGTTCAGCGGTTCGGGCGTGACGCTGGACGCGACCGTGCTGACGCTGACCTTCACAGTCACCGATCCGTCGGTGAAGTCCTTGTCGTTCGACATCACCTTCGGGTCCGAGGAGTATCCGGAGTTCTCCAGCAGCGACTTCGTCGACATCGGCGCGGTCTGGACGGGGACGGGCGGCGACGCCAGGAACTACGCGCTGATCAACGGCGACGTGACGACGCCCCTGTCGGTGATCGACAAGAACGAAGAACTCGGCAACTTCATCAACAACGCGGACGGCGCCCTAGCCATCCAATATGACGGCGTCGTCGCCAGCCAGACGATCCTCGTGCCGGTGACGCTCGGCGTCAACGTCATCAAGATCGGCGTCGCCGACACGGGCGACCGCAGCCTCGACTCCGGCCTGTTCATCTCGAACATCCGGCCGTCGGGGTCGGACGTGGGCGGCACCTTCCAGGAGGTCGAGGTCACGTCGGGCGGCACCTACGACGCCAGCGAGAGCAACTTCATCTTCGAGGGTACGGCGTCCGACCTGAACAACGCCGTCATCCAGTTCTTCGACGAACTCGATCAGATCTTCGTCGAGGACAGCTTCTTCTCCGAGCTCGACGTCAATCTCGAGCTCGGCTCGCTCCGCCTCCAGCTAGACACGGACGGCGACGGCGACTTCGACACGGAGATCACGCTGGCCGACCCGGCGCCCAACTCCACGGTCAAGATCGCGTCGACCTCCGCCGGCACGTCGGTCACGCTGGAGCTGCTGGCGCCGGCCACCGACGGCGCGGACGCGATCACGGGCACCGAGGGCCTGGACTACATCACGGGCGGCCTCGGCGCGGACACGCTCACCGGGCTCGGCGGGTCGGACGCGCTGTCCGGCGGCGCGGGCGGCGACGCGCTGCGCGGCGGCGCGGGCCGCGATTACCTGGACGGCGGCGCGGGCGACGATCAGCTGTCCGGCGGCGCGGACGCGGACGTGTTCTTCTTCGACGCGACCGCGGGGTCGACGGGCAAGGACCGGATCACCGACTTCGACATGAACGACGTGCTGGTCACCAACGTCCGCATCTTCGACAGCAACAAGGACGGCGTGATCACCTTCGGCGCGAACAAGCTGCTCGACCTCGCGGGCGGCGGCACGATCGGGATCACCGACCAGGGCAACAAGGCGGTCCGCGCGCTCGAATATGATGGGTCGTACGTGGCGGACGGCGTCACCTACTACGTCTACAGCCGCCTGGGCTCCTCGGCGGGGTTGGGCTCGGTCATACCCGGCGACGATACGATGCCGGTCTGACGGCACGGGGAGGGCCGGATCGACCGGCCCTCCCCATCGCTACAGATGCCTCTCAGTCGCGCAGCAACTCGTTGATGCTCGTCTTGGACCGGGTCTGCGCGTCCACCTTCTTCACGATCACCGCGCAGTAGAGGCCGGGGTTCGCGCCGGTCGAGCCTGGCACGACCACCGAATAGGGCGGCACTTGGCCCCGATGGACCTCGCCCGTCTCGCGGTCGACGATCTTGGTCGACGCACCGAGGTAAACGCCCATGGAGAGCACCGCGCCCTCGCCGACGCGCACGCCCTCCGCGACCTCCGACCGCGCGCCGATGAACGCGCCGTCGCCGATGATGACGGGGTCGGCCTGGAGCGGCTCCAGCACGCCGCCGATGCCCGCCCCACCGGAGATGTGGACGTTCGCGCCGATCTGCGCGCAGGAGCCCACCGTCGCCCAGGTGTCGACCATCGTCCCCTCGCCCACATAGGCGCCGATGTTGACGAAGCTCGGCATCAAGACCGCGCCGCGGCCCACGAATGCGCCGCGCCGAACGATCGAGCCCGGCACCGCGCGGAAGCCGGCGGCCTTGAACTCGGCCTCCGACCAGCCGCTGAACTTAGACGGCACTTTGTCGAACCAGTGGCCAGCACCCGGGCCGTTGTCGATCAGCACGTTGTCGTTGAGCCGAAAGCTCAGCAGCACCGCCTTCTTGAGCCACTGGTTGACGCGCCAGCCGCCCTGCCCGTCCGACTCCGCCACGCGCGCCTCTCCCGCATCGAGCATCGCCAGCGCGCGCTCGACGGCGAGCCGCGTCTCGCCCATGGTCTGCGGCCCCAGCTCGGCGCGGTTCTCCCAGGCGGCGTCGATCAAGCGCTCGAGGTCGGTCATGCGGGCTCCTGTATCTCGTCCAGCCAAGGGGCGAGCTCGGTGATGGTATAATCGATGAAGCTCACGTCCGCGTCGCCGGGCGCCTGCTCCGAGCCGTTATCGACCCAGACGGTGGTCATGCCGATCGCTTTGGCGGGCTTGAGGTTGCGCGCCATGTCCTCGACGAACAGCGCGGCCGTCGGATCGACGTCGAACGCGTCGCAGAGCGACCGGTAGGCGCGCGCTTCGGGCTTGGGGACGAGGTCCATCGCGTGGATGTCGTGCACGCCCTCGAAGCTGCCGCCCAGCCCCAGCCGGTCGAGCACCTTCAGCGCATAGGGCTTGTCGCCGTTGGTGAAGACCAGCTTGCGGCCGGGCAGCCTGGCGATCGCGGCGGCGAGCGGCGCGTCCTCCTCCAGCACGTCCATCTCGATGTCGTGCACGTCGGCCAGGAACGCGTGCGGGTCGACGCCGTGGTCGGCCATCAGCCCGGCCAGCGTCGTGCCGTGGCCGTGGAAGTACATCTTCTGCACGCGCCGCGCCTCCACCTCGTCCACGTCGAGCAGGCGCGCGACATAGGCGGTCATGCGCCGGTCGATATGCTCGAACAGGTTGCAGCGCGCCGGGTAGAGCGTGTTGTCGAGATCGAAGATCCAGGTGCGGATATGGGCGAGCGCTTCGATCATGGGAGGCGCGCTCTAAGCGGACCCTCCCGCCGGGGCAATCGCCTTCCTACCTTTAGGCGCATGACCCGCCTTTCCTTCCTGGACCTCGTTCCCGTCGTCGAGGGCGGCAGCGTCGGCCGCGCGCTGGCGAACGCCGCCGACCTCGCCGCCCACGCCGAGGCGCTCGGCTTCCACCGCTACTGGGTCGCCGAGCATCACGGCATGAGCGGCATCGCGTCCGCCGCGACGGCGGTGGTGATCGCGCATGTCGGCCAGGCGACGCGGGCCATCCGCATCGGTGCGGGCGGGATCATGCTGCCCAACCACGCCCCGCTCGTCATCGCCGAGCAGTTCGGCACGCTCGACGCGCTGTTTCCCGGCCGCATCGACTTAGGGCTAGGCCGCGCGCCGGGGTCGGACCAGCGAGTGGCGCGCGCACTGCGGCGTACCCTCGACAGCGATCCCAACGACTTCCCGCGCGACGTCTTGGAATTGCAGGCCTACTTCGCCGGCGAGGGCCCGATCCGCGCCACCCCGGGCGCGGGGGCCAGCCCCGAGATGTGGATTCTGGGCTCCAGCCTGTTCGGCGCGCAGCTCGCGGCCGCGCTGGGCCTGCCCTTCGCCTTCGCGTCCCACTTCGCGCCGGACGCGCTCGACATGGCGCTCCACCTCTATCGTCGCGACTTCCGGCCGTCGGCGACGCTCGCTCAGCCCCACGCCATGGCCGGCTTCAACGTCTTCGCCGCGGAGACGGACGCCGAGGCGGAGCTCCTCGCCAGCTCGCAGCAGCAGGCGTTCGTGGCGCTCAGGACCGGCAACCCCCGCCAGCTCCCGCCGCCGGTCGAGGGCTATCGCGACAGCCTGGGCGATCAGGGCCGCGCGATCCTCGACCATGTGCTGCAATGCTCGGCCGTCGGCTCCCCCGCGACGGTGGCCCGCGGCCTCGCCGCGTTCGTGGAGCGCACGGGCGTGGACGAGGTGATGGTGGCGAGCGCCATCTACGACCACGAGGCGCGCAAGCGGTCGCTGGCGATCACGGCGGGGGTGTTTGAGGAGCTGAAGCTAGCGGCCTAATTCTATGTTCCTCTCCCGCTCACAGCGGGGGAGGGGGACCAGCCGAAGGCTGGTGGAGGGGGAATAACGGGATGCGGCATCGCGCTGTACCCCCCTCCACCACTCGCTACGCGAGCGGTCCCCCTCCCCCGTAACTGCGTTGCGGGGAAGGAATGATGTAGCTTCAGTTCGCCGCCGGCATCCGTAACCGCACCAGCAACCCGCCCAGGTCCTCGCTCTCCTCCAGCGCCACCGTGCCGCCGTAGATCTCCGCTACATCGCGCACGATCGCCAGCCCCAGGCCCGTCCCCGGCTTGCCCGTATCCAGGCGCACGCCGCGGTCGAAGATGCGCGAGCGTTCCTCCTCGGGGATACCCGGCCCGTCATCCTCGACGAGGAACTCGACGAAGCCCGCCTGCTCGCGCACCGTCACGAACACGCTGCCGCCGCCGTATTTCGCGGCGTTCTCGATCAGGTTGCCCAGCATCTCGTCCAGGTCCTGCCGCTCGACATGGACCTGCAGCTTGCGCTCGCCTTCCTTGTCCTTGGGCCCGTCCATGTCGATGCGGACGTGGCGGTAGAGGCGGGCCACCGCGCGCTCGACCGACTCCAGGCTCGGCCACACGTCCGCGCGGCTGTGCGCGGAGCCGCGGCGGCCCACCGCGCGGGCGCGGGCGAGGTGGTGGTCGACCTGGCGGCGCATCGTCGTCGCCTCGCGCACCACCGTCTCGGCCAGGTCGTCCGCGTTGGCGGTGGCGGCGTTCATGATGACGGTGAGCGGCGTCTTCAACGCGTGGGCGAGATTGCCCGCGTGCCGCCTGGCCTCCTCCGCCTGACGCTCGTTGTGCTCGACGAGCGCGTTCAGCTCCTCGACGAGCGGCGCGACCTCGTTGGGCATGGGCGCGCTGATCCGGTTCGACGCGCCCGCGCGTAAGCGAGCGATCTCCTCGCGCACGCGCCGCAGCGGCCACAGTCCGTAGAGCGTCTGCAGCGCCGCCAGGATGATGAGCCCCAGCGCCAGCAGCGCGAAGGAGCGCACCAGCGTGCGCCGGAGCGTCTCGATCTGCGCGTCCAGCGCGTCCCGGTTCTGCGCCACCTGGAAACGCCAGACCACGGGCGAGCCGGGCAGGGTCACGTCGCGTTCGGCGATGCGCAGCTTCTCTTCGGGAAACTGCGCGCTGTCGTAGACATGGATCTCGCGGTCGTTGTGCTCGCGCCCGTACGCCAGCTGCCGGTCCCACAACGAGCGCGACGGGAACGCGTCGCGTCCCTTGGCCGACACCTGCCAATAGGCGCCTGATCCGGGCTCCAGGAAACGCTGGTCGGCGGGCTCGCGGTTGAACACGATCTCGCCGTCCGGCCCCACCTCCGAGGTGAGGAGCAGCGACTGGAGAACATATTCGAGCTGCCCGTCGAAGTTCGCGGTGACCGCCTGGGTCAGCACTCGGTCGAGCGCGAACCCTCCGCCGAACAGCAGCAGCGAGATCCACGCCGCCGCGGTCAGGATCATGCGGCGGGAGAGGGAGCCCGTCGTACTTGCGGCTCTAGAGGTCTCGACCGACAACGCCACCAAACGTCATCCCAGCGAAAGCTGGGATCGCGCGGTTCGGGCCGGGTACGCTCTCCCATGACGACCCCAGCTTTGGGTTCCCAGCAAAGTACTACTTTGCTGGGGCCCGTCGCTGGGGTGACGAGGTAGGAAGGTGCCGCCCCTCAAGCCGGCTCGTCCAGACTGTACCCCAGCCCGCGGATCGTGGTGATCACGTCCTGCCCCAGCTTCTTGCGGATGCGCGTCACGAACACCTCGATCGTGTTCGAGTCGCGGTCGAAATCCTGGTCGTAAATATGCTCGATCAGCTCAGTGCGGCTGACCACCTTGCCCTTGTGGTGGAGCAGGTAGCTCAAGAGCTTGTATTCCTGCGCCGTCAGCTTCACCGGCTCGCCCGCGCGGGTGACCTTGCCCGATCGCGTGTCGAGCCGGATGTCGCCGGCGGTGAGCTCAGACGACGCGTTGCCGGACGCGCGGCGGATCAGCGCGCGGAGCCGCGCGATCAGCTCCTCGGTCTGGAACGGCTTGGCGACGTAGTCGTCGGCACCCGCGTCGAGGCCCGCCACCTTGTCCGACCAGCTGTCGCGCGCGGTCAGCACGAGGACGGGCGCGGTGCGGCCCTCCTTGCGCCAGCGGTCGAGCACCGTCAGCCCGTCGATCTCCGGCAACCCCAAGTCGAGCACGATCGCGTCGTAGCTCTCGGTCGATCCGAGGAAGTGCCCCTCCTCGCCGTCGGTCGCGAGGTCGACGGCGTAGCCCGCGCCCTCCAGCGTGTTCTTGAGCTGCTGGCCTAGGTTGGGCTCGTCCTCGACGATCAATACGCGCAAAATCCGATCCCCTTTATCAGCGGGTGCGGCCGAGGACGTTGCCGGTGCGGCCGTCGACGTCGACCCAGATCACCCGTCCATCGCGCAGGAACTTGAGCGTGTAAACCGCCGCGCCGGAATCGAAGTCGAAGCCGATATATTGCGCGCCGCCCATGGATGGCACGACGCGGCGCTCGATCTCGCGCACGGGCAGGATGCGCCCCTCGCGCCGCGCCTCGAACGCCTGGCGCTGGTCGCGGTGGTGCTGCGCGGGCGCGGCCGTCGGCACGGCGAGCCCGATCAGCAGGAGGTAAGCCAACTTGGTCATAATTCCGATCGTTACGCGCAAGGCTTTGAACATGCTGTGAATGGGGCCGACAGGAACCCGCAACTTGCCGTCCGGGTCCCTCCCCCTTAGCTGCACGCGCATGGCCGCACCTGTTCTGTCGTACGAAGATCTCGGGCTCATCCAAGGTTCCGGCTGGCTGTTCCGCCACCTCGACCTTCATATCGGCGCGCGCGACCGCCTGGCGCTGATCGGGCGCAACGGCGCGGGCAAGACGACGCTCCTGAAGCTCATCGCCGACCGCATCGAGGCCGACGAGGGCCGCCGCACGATCGTGCCCGGCACGCGCGTCGTACTCCTGGAGCAGGAGCCCGACCTCCGCGCCCACGCCACGCTGGAGGATTATGTCCTCAGCGGCTCGGACGCCCCGCCCGCGCACGAGGCGGCCGCGATCGCCGACCAGCTCGGCATCGACCTGTCGCGCGACGCCGCCTCGGCGAGCGGCGGCGAGCGCCGCCGCGCGGCGATCGTGCGCGCGCTGGCGCAGGAGCCGCAGGTGCTGCTGCTCGACGAGCCGACCAACCATCTCGACCTCGCCGCGATCGAGTGGCTGGAGGACTGGCTGAAGCGCTTCACGGGCGCGTTCGTCGTCATCAGCCACGACCGCACCTTCCTCACCCGCCTCACGCGCCAGACGCTGTGGCTCGACCGCGGCTCCTTGCGCCGCAACGAGGTCGGCTTCGGCGGCTTCGAAGCCTGGACGGAGGCGGTGTACGCCGAGGAGGCGCGCGCCGCGGAAAAGCTCGACGCCAAGCTCAAGCTCGAGCTCCACTGGCTCCAGCGCGGCGTCACCGCCAGGCGCCGCCGTAATCAGGGGCGGCTCGAGAAGCTCAATCAGATGCGCGCGCAACGCGCCGCGATGATCGGGCCGCAGGGCGCGGCCAAGCTCGCCATCGAGTCGGACGACGTCCGCACCCGCTCCGTCATCACCGCGGACAAGGTCACCAAGCGCTACGGCGACCGCACCATCATCCGCGACTTCACCTTCAAGGTCACGCGCGGCGACCGCATCGGCATTGTCGGGGCGAACGGAGCGGGCAAGACGACGCTGCTCAAGCTGCTCACCGGCGAGGTCGAGCCTGACGAGGGCGGCGTCACGCTCGCCAAGACGCTGGACGGCGTGGTCATCGACCAGCAACGCACGCTGATGGCCCCCGAGAAGCGCGTGCGCGACGTGCTGGCGGAGGGCGGCGACTGGATCGAGGTCCGGGGCATCAAGAAGCACGTCCACGGCTATCTCAAGGAGTTCCTGTTCGACCCCAGTCTCGCCGACGCGCGCGTGGGCACGCTGTCGGGCGGCGAGCGGTCGCGGCTGCTGCTCGCGCGCGAGTTCGCCCGCGCGTCCAACCTCCTCGTGCTCGACGAGCCGACCAACGACCTCGACCTGGAGACGCTCGACCTGCTCCAGGAGGTGATCGCAGACTACGACGGCACGGTGATGATCGTCAGCCACGACCGCGACTTCCTCGACCGCACGGTGACGGTGACGCTGGGGCTCGACGGCAGCGGCTTCGTCGACGTGGTCGCGGGCGGCTACGAGGACTGGGTCGCCAAGCGCCGCCCGCGGGTCGAGGCGCGCAGGCCCGCCGCGTCGAAGCCGTCGCCCGCGGCCGAGCCGCCGACGCGGCCCGCCCGCGCCAAGCTGTCCTACAAGGACCAGCGCGACTACGACCTGCTGCCCAAGCGCATCGAGGAGATCGACGCCGCCATCGCGCGCGACGAGGCCAAGCTCGCCGACCCCGACCTCTACGCCCGCGACCCCGCCGGCTTCGACAAGCTCATGAAGGCGATCGAACGCGCCCGCGAGGAGAAGGACGCCGCCGAGCTCCGCTGGCTGGAGCTGGCGGAGCAGGTGGAGGCGCTGGCCTAGAGCCGCGCCAGCTTCGCCCGGAGCTGCGCCGCGCCCTTCGGGTTCCCGTCAGCCTCCAGCGCGGCGGCGTAGGAGGCGACGACGGCCGGGTTCATCGGCGTGAGCCGGTACGCCGCCGCGCCGTAGCGTCGCGCCACCGTGCCATCGCCGTCGGCGGCGTAGGCACGGGAGAGCTCGGCGAGCAGGCCGGCGTCGGTCGCGCCGATCCGGGCGCGCACGCCCTCCAGCGTCTCGATCGCGGCCTCCACGTCGCCCGTGCCGAGCTGCCATTGGCCGAGCAGGCGCTGGCCTAGCAGGCTATGCGGGTTCTGCGATAGGAAGAGCGACAGCGCGGCCGCGGCCTCGTCGATCCGCTTGGCGCGGCCGAGCGCGTCGACGAGGCGGAGCAGAGTCGGCTCGTCGAAGCGGAGGTCGGCGGCGCGGCGGTACGCGTCGGCGGCCTGACCCCAGCGCCCGAGCGCCGCGTGCGCGTCGCCGAGCGCGACATGCGCCGCGGGCGCGCCGGGCGCCGCGCGGACGAGCGCCTGCGCGGTCTGGACGGCGGCGGCGCCCCTGCCCCCGTCCGCCAGCCCGCGGATTAGGCCCAGCGCGAAGGTCGGGTCGTTCGGGCGGCTCGCGGCCGCGGCGGCGAGCGCGACGGGCGCGTCGGGGCTCGCGAACACCGCGGCGGGAGCCTGGCCGCCGCGCGCCGCACGGTCGAGCAGTGCCGCGGCGCGGACGCGGTCGCCCCGCGCCTCAGCCGCGCGCGCGGCGACGCTGAGTGCGTACGGGTCGGCGTCGGCCCGCTCCAGCACGGGACCGAGCACGTCGAGCGCCGCGCCCGCTTCGCCCGAGCGGAGAAGCGCGGCCGCGAGCAGGCTCCGCACGCGCAGGTTCATCGGCTGGCGCTCGAGCAGCGCGCGCCAGCGCTCGACCGCGCCGCCATAGCGGCCCGCGGCGTATTCGAGCGCGCCGGCGAGCAGCGCGCCGCCCGGCATCGACTCCACGTCGGACCCGGCGCGGCCCAGCACCGCGCGGGCGAGCTCGTGATTGCCCGCGCGCGCGGCGAGCACCGCCTGCAGATAGAGCGGCTGCGGCGCGCCCGGCTCGGCGAGCGCGGCGGCGCGGGCTGCGGCGAGCATGTCGCGGTGGCGGCCGAGCTCGCCCAGGGTCGCGGCGTACTCGATCAGCGCGGGATAGTGATACGCGTCGCGCCTCAGCGCCGCCTCGAACCAGGGGAGCGAAGCGAGCTGCCCGAAGCGGGCGCGGACCAGCTCGCCTTTAAGCGTCAGCGCGTGCGGGTCGTGGGGCGAGAGGGTCGCCGCGCGGCTCGCCGCCTCGTCGGCCGCGCCCACCTCGCCGCCCGAGAAGCGCAGGCGTCCGAGGTCCGCCCAAGCGCGCGCGTCGTTCGGGTCCGACCGGACCAGCGCCTCCAGCGTTTCGAGCGCCGCGCCCCGCCTGCCCTGCGCCGCGAACGCGCGGGCGCGGATGCGCGCGGCGTAGCCAGCATGCTCCGCCGGCGCGTGATCGAGTTCGCGCATCGCACCGACGGCGTCGCCCTGCAGCACGAGCGCGTGCGCGACCAAGTGGTGCAACGCACCGGCGGGTACGCCGAGTTCGCGCGCGCGCGTCAGCGCCGCCTGCGCCGCGCCGCCGTCCTCCAGCTCCAGGAACGCGCGGGCGAGCAGCAGCTGCGCCTCGACCGAGTTCCCGTCGGTTCGAAGCGCGGCTTGCGCGTTGTGGCGCGCCGCGTTGTAGTTGCCCTCGGCGAGCGTGCGCCGGCTCGCGGCGAGCGCTTGGGCCATGTCGACCGGCGCGGGCCGGGTGGCGGAGTACACGCCCGCCATCACGCCCAGGAACGCGAGCAGCGCGATCGCGATCGGCCGCGCACGACGGTGCAGTCGCGGCAGCTTCCATTTGAACCGGCGACGCCGACGGCGGAGCAGCGGATAAGTGGCCTCAGCCATGGAGGTCGTAGCTCTTCAGGAGGTCGTACAAGGTGGGTCGGCTGATCCCGAGCAGGCGCGACGCGCCGGAGATATTGCCCTCCGCGCGCGCCAGCGCCCGCGCGATGGCGCGGCGGTCCGCGCCCTCGCGCACGGCGCGCAGGTTGAGGAGCGCGTCGTCCGCCTCGCCGCCGTCCAGGTCCAAGTCGGCGGCCGTGATCCGTTTGCCTTCCGCCATGATGACGGCGCGCTTCACCCGGTTCTCCAGCTCGCGGACGTTGCCGGGCCAGCTCCAGGCGTCGACCGCGGCCGCCGCGTCGGGCGCGAGCCCGACCACGTCGCGGCCCAGCGCCTGCGCCTGCCGCTGGACGAAATGCCGCGCCAGCAGCCCCGCGTCACCCGACCGCTCGCGCAAGCTGGGGATGCGCACGACGATCTCGGCGAGCCGATAATAGAGGTCTTCGCGAAAGCGCCCGTCGGCGACCATCGCGTCCACGTCCTGATGCGTCGCGCAGACGACGCGCGTGTCGACGGGGATCGGCTTGCGTCCGCCCACCCGCTCGATCACGCGCTCCTGCAGGAAGCGCAGCAGCTTGACCTGGATGGGCAGCGGCACGTCGCCGATCTCGTCGAGGAACAAGGTGCCGCCGCTCGCCTGCTCGATCTTGCCCTCGACGGTGCGCACCGCGCCGGTGAACGCGCCCTTCTCATGGCCGAACAGCTCGCTTTCCAGCAGCGTCTCGGGGATGGCGGCGCAGTTGATCGCGACGAAACGGCCGGCGGCGCGAGGGCTCGCGTCGTGGAGCCCGCGCGCGAGCAGCTCCTTGCCCGTCCCGCTCGCGCCCAGCAGCATCACCGACACGTCGGCGGGCGCGACGCGCTCCAGCGTGCGCGTCACCTTCCCCATCTCGGGCGAGGCGTAGATCAGGCCGCCGAAGCCGCCCGCCGCACCCTGCGCGGCCAGCCGCCGATTCTCCGCCTCCAACGCGTGGACGTGGAAGGCGCGGGACACAATCAGGCCCAGTTGGTCGATGTCGATCGGCTTGGAGTAGAAGTCCCACGCGCCGTCGGCGATCGCCTTCAACGCGCTCTCGCGCGCGCCGTGGCCGGACGCGACGACGACCTTGGTGTCGGGCTTGAGCGCCAAGATCTCGGCCAAGCAGGCGAAGCCTTCCGCGACGCCGTCGGGGTCGGGCGGCAGCCCTAAGTCGAGCGTCACCACCGCGGGCTCGTGCAGCCGCAGCGCGTCGATGGCCGACGCGCGGTCGCCGGCCACGACGACCTCGTAATCGTCATAGGCCCATTTCAGCTGGCGCTGCAGGCCGGGATCGTCCTCGACGACGAGGAGCACGGGTTTGTCGGTCATGCCGCTTGTTCCATCTCGGGCGCGGCGGGCAGGACGATGCGGAAGCGCGTCCCCTCCCCTTCGCGGCTCTCCACCTCCAGCGCGCCACCCATCGCGCGGACGAGCTGCCGCGCCTCGAACGCGCCCAGCCCGAAGCCGCCGGGCTTGGACGAGCTGAACGGTCGGAACAGCCGGTCGCGGACGAACGCCGCCGACATGCCGCAGCCCCGGTCGGCGACCTCGACCACCGCGCGGCAGCCCTCGACACGCGCGCTGATCTCGACCGCGACGCCCGCTGGGCTCGCCTCCACTGCGTTCTGGACGAGGTGGCCGAGCGCCTGAGCGAGCGCCTGGGCGTCGGCGAGCGCAAACGGACGCCCGTTCGTTCGGGCGACCACGGGATGCTGCGCCCGACGCGACCGCGCGGCTTGCTCGGCGAAGTGCGCGAGATCCACCGGCTCGGCGACGCCGGCCGCCGCGGCGGGGCGGTGCGTCAGGCGCTGCACGAGCGCGGTCATGCGCTCCGCCGAGTCCTTCAGCGTCGCCACCATGTCGGCGCGGAACGCGGGGTCGTCGCCGTGCCGCTCGGCGTTGCGCGCGACCAGGCTCATCTGGCTCACCAAGTTTTTGATGTCGTGGAGGATGAAGGCGAAGCGCCGGTTGAACTCGTCGAAGCGCTCGACGTCGGCGAGCGCGACGTGCGCGCGATCCTCGGCCAGGTAGCTCGCCGCCTGCGCGCCTGCGAGGCGCAGCAGGTCGAGATCCTCCCAGTCGAGCGGCCGCGCCACCGGCGGCCGCGCGAGCAGGATCGCGCCGACCAGCACGCCCAGGTGCGTCAGCGGCACCAGCGCCCAAGCCTCGGCGCGCGCCGTCATCCACGCCGGCACCGCCGCGCGCTCTTCCGGGGGGGCCAGGCCGTCGCGCACGCGGTCGAGCTCGACGATCCGGCCCGTGCGCTCCAGATGTTCGGCGAGCGGCAGGTCCGGCGCGGCCCCGCCCTCCTCCCAGCGCCAGCCCGCCGCGGGCTCCAGTCCGTCATCGCCGCGCGCGAGCAGCAGCCCTGCGGGCGCGTCGACCAGGTCGGCGACCGCCTGGACGACGCGTTGGGGAAGCGGCCCGTCCTCGCCCGGCCGGCCGAGCGTGCCGGTGAACCGCGCCCAGGCGGATCGGTAATCATAGCGGTGGCCGAACAGGTGCTTCTCGACGACCACGCGCGTCCAGGCGCGCAGCCAGGAGGTGGAGGCGAGCACCGCTAGCGTCGTCGTCGCGCCCACCACGATCGCGGTCTGCGCGATGCGGGCCTCGGTCGGCGGGAGGTCGGCCGCCCAGCCCGTGGCGGCGACCACCGCCGCCATATAGAGGAACAGCGCCGCGCCGACGATCGCGCGCAGCCGCAATCCGCGGGACAGGCCGAAGCTGCGGTCGCCGCGCGGCGCCGCGGCGAGCGCGAAGGCAGCGCCGACGCCGAGCATCGTGACGCCGCGCGCGAGCACGAGCGTGGGCGTCCAGCCGATCAGGAAGCCGGGCGCGATCACGAACAGATCGACGCCCCATAGCATCGCGAGCGCGGCGGTCAGTCGCTCTTCCGGACCCCGCCGCCCCTCCGCGCGGCCCAGCAGGATCACGCCCGCGAGCGCCATCAGCATGCGCGAGCCGAGCTGCACGGGCGCGGGCGCGCCGACCACCGCCGTCACCATCAGCGCGACGGGGATGCCGGCAGCGAGCGCGAACGCCAGGAGCCGGGCGGGGCCGCGCCCGTCGGCGTCGTCCCGGGCAATGCGCAGCGCCGCCAGGAGCCAGACGAGGTCGCGCGCGCCCTCCGCCAGGCCGGCGGCGACGTGCGCGGGTCCCAGCCCGGCCACCGCCAGGAGCCAGGTCGCGGTGACGCACAACGCGGCCGGGACGATCCGGGGCGCGCCCGCCCGCGCGCTCGACAGCGCCAGCACGACGAACAAGAGCGCGGCGAGCGCATAGGTCCAGAGGATCAGCCCGGCGGTCATGCGGCCCTCACCGCGCGCCTTCCGGCCAGATCACGACCCGCAGCGTCTGGAGCAGGATGAGGAGGTCGAGGAAGGGCGAATAGTTCTTCGCGTAGTAGAGATCGTATTCCAGCTTCTCGCGCGCGTCCTCGATCGACGCGCCATAGGGGTAGTTGATCTGCGCCCAGCCGGTGATGCCGGGCTTCACCATGTGCCGCTCGGCGTAGAAGGGCAGGTGGTTCTCCAGGTCGGACACGAATTGCGGCCGCTCGGGCCTGGGGCCGACGAAGCTCATTTCGCCCTTCAGAACGGTCCAGGCCTGGGGCAGCTCGTCGATGCGTATCTTGCGGATGATCCGGCCGACGCGCGTCACGCGCGGGTCGTCCTCCGCCGCCCACACCGCGCGGCCGCCCACCTCCGCGTCCTGGCGCATGGAGCGCAGCTTGATGATCTCGAACGGCTCGTTGAATAGGCCGACGCGGCGCTGGCGGTAAAAGGCGGGACCGGGCGACTCGAGCTTGATGAGGAGCGCGGTGACGAGGATCACCGGCAACGTCAGCAGGAGCAGCAGGAGGCTGGCCGCGACGTCGAACGCGCGCTTGACCATGCTCGACAGCATGCGGCCCGACGCGAAGCCGTCCGAGAAGATGAGAAAGGACGGGTTCACGCTCGCCAGATCGATGCGCCCCGTCTCACGCTCCAGGAAGTTCGAAAGGTCGACGACCTGCACGCCGGTCGTCTTGACGCGGAGCAGGTCCTTGACCGGCAGCGCGTTGCGCCGCTCCTCCAGCGCCAGCACCACCTCGCTCGCGTGGAGGTCGACGACGTGGCTCGCCAGGCTCGGGATCGCGTCGCGCGGCGTCGCGTGCGCGACGACCGGCCGCGCCTCCCCCATCGCCACCACCCCCGCCACGACGAAATTAACTCCCGGCCTCCCCGCCAACTCAACAATCCGAGCCGCACGCGCGCCCGCGCCCAGCACCACGACGCGGCGCTTGAACGTGTCGCTCCCGAGCGCCCGGCCCAGGGCGGCGCGCACCGCCACCAGCAGCGCCGCGGCGATGAGCAGGGCGTAGAGCAGGTTCGACCGCCAGAAGCTGACCGACGGAACTAGGAAGAAGATGACGGACAGCCCGAGCAGGCCCAGCGCCACCGCGACCGCCAGCCGAGCCGCGGCAAAGCGCAAGGAGCGGAACGAGGCCGCCGAGTAGGCTCCGACGGCGACCAGCGCGATCTGGAGTGCTGCGGTGAAGATCAGCAGCTGCGGCAGGCGGTCCGTCACCGTGCCGGCGTCGATGTCGGCCTGCCGCGCGCGCAGCACCCAGCCCAGCTCGCCGGCCGCGAGCAGGCAGAGCGCGTCCACCAACCCCAGCAGCAGCACCGTGTGCGGCACGTAATGCTTGAACAGCCTGATCACCGCGCGGCCCCTGACCGTGTAAGCTTTTCCGACAGGCCATGTCGCACGGCGGGACTAACAAAGGGTGAAGCGGTCGCTTTCGGACACGAAACGACTTAGGAAGCCGCGAGATGCGAAGGGAAACGAGTCAGTGACGAACACCATCATCCCGGTGATCCTGTCGGGCGGATCGGGCACGCGGCTATGGCCCATGTCGCGGCCCGAGCGGCCCAAGCAGCTCTTGAGCCTGACGGCAGAGGAAACGATGCTGCAGCTGACGGCCAGGCGCGCCTGCGGCGAGCGCTTTGCCCGACCGATCGTGGTGGCGAACGCCCTGCACGCGGACATGGTGGAGGAGCAGCTGGCCCAAGCCGAGGCGCTCGCGCAGGCGCTGGTGCTGGAGCCGATGGGCCGCAACACCGCGCCCGCCATCGCGCTCGCCGCGGTGGCGGCGGGCGGCGGGCCCGAGCCGCTGCTCGTCATGCCGTCCGACCACGTCATCGGCGACGTGGACGCGTTCCACCGCGCGATTGAGGCGGCGCTGCCGCTCGTGCACCAGGGCTGGCTCGTCACCTTCGGCATCACGCCCGACCGGCCGGAGACGGGCTATGGCTGGATGCAGGTGGGCGAGGAGGTCGCGCCGGGCGTCCACCGCGTCGCCCGCTTCGTCGAGAAGCCGCCGCGCGACCGGGCGGAGGAGATGCTGGCGTCGGGCGACCATGTCTGGAACGGCGGCATCTTCCTGTTCCGCGCCGATATGTATCTGGCCGCCTTGGCCGCGCACGCGCCGGGCATGCTGGTCGCGGCACAGGACGCGATTGCGCGCGCGCGCGTCGAGGGCGGGCGCATCTTCCCGGACGCCGACGCCTTCGCGACCTCGCCGGCGGACTCGATCGACTATGCCGTGATGGAGAAGGCCGACCGGGTCGCGGTGGTCCCCGTCTCGATGGGATGGTCGGACGTGGGCAGCTGGGACGCGCTCCACGAGATCAGCGAACGCGACGAGGCCGGCAACGCGCACGGCGGCCAGGTGATCGCGATCGACACGAAGAACTGCCTCGTGCGCAGCGATGGCGTGCGCGTCGCCCTGGTCGGCGTGGAGGACCTGATCGTGGTCGCCAGCGGGCAGGACGTGCTGATCCTGCCGCGCGGGCGCAGCCAGGAGGTGAAGAAGCTGATCGAGGCTATGAAGGGCTCTTGAGCAGCCCCTCATGCTCCATGGCGGTACGGACGGAGTCGCGCGCCATGAGCTTGTCGCGGAAGCGCGCCAGCGGCTCCGGCGTGTCGATGCCCTGCTTCTGCGCCCAGGTGAGCATCACGAACAGGTAGAAGTCGGCGACGCCCGGCCGGTCGCCGAGCAGATACTCGCCCCGCATCCGGCCGGCCAGGAAACGCAGCTTGTCGGCGACCTGCTCCTTCGCGCGCGCCTTGTCCTCGTCGGAGCCGCCCTTGAACATGGGGCCGAACGCCTTGTGCACCTCGCCGCCGATATAGGCGAGCGCCTCGATCTGGCGCGTGTGGCCGAGCGGACCTTCGGGCTTCAGCGTCGCCGATTGATGCGCGATCCAGTCGAGCACGGCGACGTTCTCCGTGAGCACCTCGCCCGAGTCGAGCTGGAGTGCGGGGACGTAACCCTTCGGGTTCACCTCGCGATAGTCGCGGCCGTGCTCCGTCCGTTTCGACTTCAGGTCGACGCGTTCGTGCTCGAAGTCCATGCCGGCCTCGTGGAGCGCGATGTGGTCGGCGAGGCTGCATGCGCCGGGGCTGTAGTAGAGCTTCATTCGGTTCCTCCCGAGAACAACCAGGCGAGCAGCGCGGCGAGCGCCGCCGCGCCAAGCACGAGCTGCGGCGGCCGCAGCCGCGCGAAATGGAGCGGCGCGTTTCCCGCCAGCGCGGCGCGGCGGTCCGCCCAGGCGGCGAACAGGTAGCCGCCGATGAGCAGCATGAGCGCCCAGTCCGCGCGCGGCGCGACCAGCGCCAGGCCGGCGAGCGCGAAGTAGGTCGTCGAGCTCGCGATCTCGGACCAGGTCGAAGCGCGGTCGACGCCGAAGCCGAACCCGCGCCGCACGCCCGCGATGAAGGCGAGCACCAGCGCCGCCCAGATGATCGCCAGCCGGAGCGCGAACTCCGGCAGCATGCCCGCCCCGAACCATGCGCCGAGCGCGGCGACGACGAGCGGGAGCATGGGGCCGTAGCCGAGCACCGCGCTGTTGACGGGGATGCGGGGGTCGTCGGCGCGGGCGGGCATGGGCCGGGTAACGTGCCGCAGGACGGGAGAGTTGCGACTCAATCAGGAAGGCCGAGTTCCGCCCGCGTAAGCGACACGCCCAGCGAGCGGAGCTCTAGCTGCTCATCGCCGCGGAGCCACCGGTCGGACCACCCGTCGTCGTCCGACCGGCGCACCGCCCGCACCGCCCCCGTGATCGGGTCGATGAACATGATCTCTCGAACGCTGGGCAGAGCTTGATATTCCAGCAGCTTGACCTTTTGATCGTGGTCGGAGGTGGAGGGCGACAGCACCTCGATCAGCACCACTGGTCCGGCGCGCCCCGGGTCCTCTGGCCGGCCGATCGGGCCGCAATAAACGCTCACGTCCGGCAAGCGCATCGTGCGCTCCTCCGTCCGGAGCGGCATGTCCGAACCGACCGGCTCGCAACCCGAGCCGTCGAGCGCGTTGCCGAGATGCCGAATTAGGCGGGCCGCGATCAGCGCGTGCTCCGGCGTGCCGCCCGCCATCATGAAGATGATGCCGTCCTCCAGCTCCGCCTTGGCGTCGCCGAAGTCCATCCGGAGGAACTCCTCGACGGAGACGCGGCGGTAGGCGGGATCGAGCGCGATGGAAGCCATATGGACCATCTACTCCGCTCAGCCCGACAAAAGAAGGGCCGGAGCGGGTGCTCCGGCCCTTCCTTCGTTCGGTGGGCTGGCGCGGGCGAAGCCCGCGCTGGACGTCGGACGGGACTGCTGGACTGGCCAGCAGCCCGCCGGCCGAGCCTTCGCGAGTCCTGGGCCAGCGTGGCTGGCGCCAGGCCGCGTCGGCTTAGAAGTCCATCCCGCCCATGCCGCCGCCGGGCATGCCGCCGGCCGCCGGCTTGTCCTCCGGCAGCTCGGCCACCGTGGCCTCGGTGGTGATGAGCAGGCCGGCGACCGACGCCGCGTCCTGGAGGGCGGTGCGGACGACCTTGGTGGGGTCGATCACGCCGGCTTGGACCAGGTTCTCATAGGTGTCGGTCTGGGCGTTGAAGCCGAGCGTGGCGTCGCCGCCGTCGATCAGCTTGCCCGCGACCACCGCGCCGTCATGGCCGGCGTTCTGGGCGATTTGACGCACCGGGGCCTGCAGCGCGCGACGGATAATGTCGACGCCGCGGGTCTGGTCGTCGTTCTGGCCCTTCAGGCCCTCGAGCGCCTTGGTGGCGTAGAGCAGCGCGGTGCCGCCGCCGGGGACGATGCCCTCCTCGACGGCCGCGCGGGTCGCGTGCAGCGCGTCGTCGACGCGGTCTTTGCGCTCCTTCACCTCGACCTCGGTGGCACCGCCGACCTTGATCACGGCCACGCCGCCCGCGAGCTTGGCCAGGCGCTCCTGGAGCTTCTCGCGGTCATAGTCGGACGTGGTGTTCTCGATCTGCTGGCGGATCGCCTCCGTGCGCGCCTTGATGGCGGTCTCGTCGCCCGCGCCGTCCACGATCGTGGTGTTGTCCTTGTCGATGGTGACGCGCTTGGCGGTGCCGAGCATGCCGACCGTCACGTTCTCCAGCTTGATGCCGAGGTCCTCGGAGATCATCTCGCCGGCGGTGAGGATTGCGATATCCTCCAGCATCGCCTTGCGGCGGTCGCCGAAGCCCGGCGCCTTGACGGCCGCAACCTTGAGGCCGCCGCGCAGCTTGTTGACGACGAGCGTCGCGAGCGCCTCGCCCTCGATGTCCTCCGCGATGATCAGCAGCGGACGACCCGACTGCACCACCGCCTCGAGGATCGGCAGCATCGCCTGGAGGTTGGAGAGCTTCTTCTCGTGGATCAGGATGTACGGGTCGTTGAGCTCGACCGTCATCTTCTCCGGGTTGGTGATGAAGTAGGGCGACAGGTAGCCGCGGTCGAACTGCATGCCCTCGACGACGTCCAGCTCGAACTCGAGACCCTTGGCCTCCTCGACGGTGATGACGCCTTCCTTGCCGACCTTCTCCATGGCCTCGGCGATCTTCTCGCCGACCTCACGGTCGCCGTTCGCGGAGATGATGCCGACCTGGGCGATCTCCTGCGTGCCGGCCACGTCCTTGGACTGGCCCTTGATGTTCTCGACGACCGACTGAACGGCCATGTCGATGCCGCGCTTCAGGTCCATGGGGTTCATGCCGGCCGCGACCGACTTCATGCCCTCGCGCACGATCGCCTGGGCGAGCACGGTGGCGGTGGTGGTGCCGTCACCCGCGATGTCGTTCGTCTTGGACGCCACCTCGCGCAGCATCTGCGCGCCCATATTCTCGAACTTGTCCTTGAGCTCGATCTCCTTGGCGACGGTGACGCCGTCCTTGGTGATGCGTGGCGCGCCGAAGCTCTTGTCGATCACGACGTTGCGGCCCTTCGGCCCCAGCGTGACCTTGACCGCGTCGGCCAGGATGTCGACGCCCTTGAGGATCCGCTCGCGCGCGTCGCGCGAGAATTTCACGTCCTTGGCTGCCATGTGGCTACCCTTTCAGTCTGAGTGAGTTTGACGAGTTTGACACGGAATCAGGTATTGGGAGGGCCTCAGCCGACGATGCCGAGGATGTCCGACTCCTTCATGATCAGCAGGTCCTCGCCGTTGACGCGGACCTCGGTGCCCGACCACTTGCCGAACAGGATGCGGTCGCCGGCCTTGACCTCCAGCGGATGGACCTGGCCCTGCTCGTTGCGGGCGCCGGTGCCGGCGGCGACGATCTCGCCCTCCTGCGGCTTCTCCTTGGCGGTGTCGGGGATGATGATCCCGCCGGCGGTCTTCTCCTCGGCCTCGACGCGGCGCACCAGCACGCGGTCGTGCAACGGACGAAAGTTCATGGGCTTGCCCTTTTTCCGAATGTGACAGTTTTTAGCACTCTCCCTGCGGGAGTGCCAACGGACGCGGATTTGCTCCCGTCGATCGGACAATTCAAGAGGGGCCGAGCGCTTTTTCTGAACGGATCGTCAGGCGGGCAACAGCCCGAGTCGCTCGCGCGCGGCCCAGCGCCAGAGCAGCAGCCCGTACACGACCGCCACGCCCATCGCGAGCCCCCACCAGATGCCGGTCCCGCCCCAGCCCGCCTGGAACCCGAGCAGCACGGCGGTGCCGAAGCCCGCGACCCAGTAGCCGAACAGCGCCACGATCATCGGCACGCGCGTATCCTGCAGGCCGCGCAGCACGGCGGCGGCGACCACCTGGCCCCCGTCGAACAGCTGGAACATGGCGGCCACGAGGAGCAGCTGGACGGAGAGCGCGACGAGCCGGGCGTTCCCGGCCGCGCCCGCGTCGACGTACGCCGAGACGAACAGGCGCGGGAACAGGAGCAGCGCGGCCGCCGTCAGCGCCATGAACCCGACCGTCACGCCCAGGGCGACCCACCCCGCGCGCGCGATCCAGACCCGGTCGCCAGCGCCGTAACCTAAGCCGACGCGGATCGTCGCGGCCTGCGCAATGCCGAACGGCACCTGAAAGGCGATGGCGGCGATGTTGAGCGCGACCGCGTGCGCCGCGACCTCCATCACGCCGATCAGCCCCATCAGGAACCCCGCGCCGCCGAACAGCGCGCCCTCGAAGGTGAGCGTCAGCGCGATAGGGACGCCGAGCTTCACGATCTCGCGCAGGCGCGCCCACTCGGCCCGCCACCAGCGGCCGAACAGGCGGAAGCGCCGCAGCCTGCGGTCTAGCAGCAGGATCGCCGCATAAGCGAACAACATCGCGACCGTGGTCAGGACGCTGGCCAGCGCGGACCCCTCCAGCCCCAGCCGGGGAAAGCCGAGGTTGCCGAACACGAGGAGCCAGTTGGCCCCGACCGCGACGAGGAGCGCCATGACGTTGACCGCCATGGCGTAGGCCGGCCGGCCGAGCGCGGCCGCGGCGGTGCGCATCACGGACGCGGCGACGGCGGGGATCATGGCCCAGAGCAGGATGTCCATGAACGCGTCCGCCCGCTTAGCGACGCGCGCGTCCTGGCCCGCCAGCAGCAGCAGCGCCTCGCCGTTCGCGAGCAGCAGAAGGAACGGCGCGGCCGCGATGACGGTGAGCCACAGCGCCATGCGGAACGAGCGCCTGACCTCGCGCACCGCGTTGGCGCGCGCGCCCAGCTCGGCCGCGATCAGCGGGGCGGCGGCGCCCGTCATGCCGACCAGCGCCCACATGACGACGCTGTAGACGTAGACGCCCAGCGTCGCCGCGGCGAGCTCCACCTCGCCCAGCCTGGCGACGAAGACCACGTCCACCGCGTACACCGCCATCTGGAGCAGGTTGGCGACCACCAGCGGCCCCGCCAGCCGCACGAGCTCGCCCAGCTCCGCGCGGGCGGACGCGGGCGCGACGCCGGTCGCGGCGGGGAGGGGGACGGGCGCGGACATGAGGCGGGGTGCGTAGCGGAGGGTCTCCGCCTACTCAATTCCTCCCCCGCTCGCAGCGGGGGAGGGGGACCGCCGCAGGCGGTGGAGGGGGAGCTACGGGATACGGCATCGCCCTGTTCCCCCACCACCACGCCAGCAAGCTGGCGCGGTCCCCCTCCCCCGCCGTGGGCGGGGGAGGAACAAGAAAGCGTCTTGCGGGCCTATGACACCTCCGCCTACTATGTCCGCAAGCGGACGCGTCCCGTCCGAGGAGATCGAACACGTGAAGCTGGTACGCGGCGCCTGGCAGCTGTTGGTGGGGATCAAGGACGGGCTCGTCCTCCTGTTCATGCTGCTCTTCTTCGGGCTGCTGTTCGCGGCGCTGACCGCCCGACCGGGCGGCCGCGCGTTCGGCGAGGGCGCGCTGGTGCTCGACCTGAACGGGCCCATCGTCGAGCAGCCCGCCGAGGTGTCGCCCTTCGCCGCGCTGTCGGGCCAGCAGGTCGGTCGCGAGTACCGCCTGCGCGACGTGGTGCGCGTGCTGGACGCGGTGCGCACCGACGCGCGCGTCAAGGTGGTGGTGCTCGACCTCGACCGCTTCGGCGGCGGCTATCCCGCGACGCTGGCGGAAGTGCAGGACGCGATCCTGCGCGTGCGCGGCAGCGGCAAGCACGTGCTCGCCTACGCCACCGGCTACACCGACGGCGGTTATCGCCTGGCGTCGGCGGCGAGCGAGGTGTGGGTCGACCCGCTGGGCGGCACGATCTTCGCCGGGCCGGGCGGCACGCAGCCTTATCTGAAGGGTCTGCTTGATCGGCTGGGCGTCACCGCGCACGTGTATCGCGTCGGCACCTACAAGTCGGCGGTCGAGCCTTATACCCGCACCGACCAGAGCCCGGAGTCGAAAGAAGCGCTGGGCGCGGTCTACGGCGACATCTTGGAGGAGTGGCGGCAGGCGGTGCGCCGCGCGCGGCCGCGGGCGGGGATCGACCAGTTCCTGGCCCAGCCCGCGCAGGTGATCGTCGCGGCCGGCGGTAACATCGCGGAGGCGAACCGGCGCGCGGGGCTGGTCGACCGGCTGGGCGACCGCATCGCCTTCACCAAGCGCGTGGCGCAGCTCGCGGGCGAGGACACGTCCAAGACCGCGATCGGCTTCAAGCGCATCGGCTATGACCAGTTCCTGGCGGCCAACCCGCTCAAGTCCAGCGGCGACGCGATCGGCGTCGTCACGGTAGCGGGCACGATCGTCGACGGTCGCGCCGGGCCGGGCAGCGCCGCGGGCGACACGATCGCCAAGGCGGTGCTCGACGGCCTGAAGAAGCACGACCTAAAGGCGTTGGTGGTGCGCGTCGACTCGCCCGGCGGATCGGCGCTGGCGAGCGAGCGGATCCGCCAGGCAATCCTCGAGGGCAAACGCCGCGGCCTGCCCGTGGTCGTGTCGATGGGCGGGCTCGCGGCGTCGGGCGGCTACTGGGTCGCGACCGCGGGCGACCAGATCTTCGCCGAGCCGAGCACGATCACCGGCTCTATCGGCATCTTCGCCGTGCTGCCGACCTTCGAGCAGACGCTGGCCAAGATCGGCGTCAACGCCGACGGCGTGCGCACCACGCCCTTGTCGGGCCAGCCCGACCTGCTGGCGGGCACCAACCCGGTGGTCGACACCGTGCTGCAGGCGGGCATCGAGAACGGGTATCGCCAGTTCATCGCGCGCGTGGCGCAGGCGCGGCGCATGACGCCGCAACGCGTCGACCAGGTCGGCCAGGGCCGCGTCTGGTCGGGTGCGGACGCGCGGCAGCTGGGCCTGGTCGACCGCTTCGGCGGGCTGGAGGAGGCGGTGGCCGAAGCCGCGCGGCGCGCCCGGCTCGACGCAGGCTCGGTCCGCACCGTGTACTTGGAGAAGGAGCCGGGCTTCGCCGCGCAGCTCGCGCGCTCGTTCGGCGGCGACGACGAGGACGCGGGCGCGCCGACGGGCGACGCGTTCGGCCGCATCGCCGCCGAGCGCCGGGCGCTCGTCGCGCGCGCGCTGGCCGACGCCCGGGGCCTGCTCGCCGCGGGCACGGTGCAGGCGCGGTGCCTGGAATGCGTGGGCTTCGGCCCGGCGGCGGCGCGCGCGGACGACCTGCGGCTGCTCGACCTGGTGATGGCGAAGCTGGGCTGGTGACGATTGTCCGGCCCGCGCGGCCGGACGATGCCGCCGCGCTCGCGGCCATCTACGCGCCATACGTCACCGACGGTGTCGTCTCGTTCGAGCTGGAGCCGCCGGACGCGGCCGAGATGGCGCGCCGCATGGCGGCGGGCGGCGACCGTCACCCGTGGCTGGTCGCAGAGGCGGACGGCGCGGTGTGCGGCTACGCCTACGCGTCCCCGTTCCGGACGCGGGCGGCGTACGCCTGGGCGGTGGAGACGACGGTGTACGTCGCCGCCGACGTGCAAGGCCGTGGGTGCGGGCGGGCGCTCTACGCCGAGCTGCTGGACCGGCTGACGCGGCAGGGCTTCACCCAGGCCGTCGGCATCATCGCCCTGCCGAACGAGGCGTCGGTTGGCCTGCACAAGCGGCTCGGCTTCCGCTTCGTCGGCGTGAACGAGCAAGTCGGCTGGAAACACGGCCGCTGGATCGATGTCGGCGTCTGGCAGCGCCCGCTGGCCGAGCCCGGCGACCCGCCGCGCCCTCCCCGCCCCTTCCGCTAGCGCCGCCCGCGATAGGCCGGCAGCGCCAGCCGCCAGCGGATCGCCGCCGCCCGAAGCGCGAAGCCTGCCCCCGCCGCCAGCGCCGCCGCGAGGACCTGCGGCGCGCCGAGCGAGACCAGCACCACGTACAGCGCGGAGGCGAGCGCGGCGGCGGTGACGTAGAGCTCGGGCCGCATCAGGATGGACGGCTCGCTCGCCAGAACGTCGCGCAGGATGCCGCCTACGCACGCCGTCACCACGCCCATCAGCGCGGCCGGCACCGGCGGCACGCCTAGGCTAAGCGACTTGGCCGCGCCGAACACCGCGTACGCCGCCAGCCCCACCGCGTCGAACCAGTCGAGCGCGTCGCCCCGCCACCAGCGCTCCGGCGTCACCCAGATCAGGACCGCGACGAGCAGGCACAGCGCCGCCGGCCATGCGTCGCGCACCCAGAACACCGGCGCCCCGATCAGGAGGTCGCGCACCGTGCCCCCGCCGACCCCGGTGACGAGCGCGAAGAAGCAGAGCGTCACCATCGTCTGCCCCCGCCGCGCCGCCGCCAGCGCCCCCGACGCCGCGAACACGGCGAGCCCCGCGGCGTCCAGCCAGGGCAGCGCGATGGGGAGCACGGCGGAGGGGGTGAGCATGACAGTGGACCTAGCCGTGCGGGCCGATCCGGGAAACTACGGATCGAAGCGACGAGCCCGAGCCCCGCGAGCTCCGTAATGTTTGGAGCGGTGGCAAGTCGGTGTCCGGACCGCGACGGCGAAGCCGCCGCGTGACGTCGGACGAGATGGCCGGCTCGGCCGGCCACCCGCCGGCCGCGTAGCGCGCTGCGCGGCTTCGCCTGCGCAACGGCGCGGGCGTGGCCGCGCCTGCGCGCCACGCAAATGGGGGCCGACGTCGCCGCCGACCCCCGGTCGCCGCCCATTCGACGCCGCGCGGCCGCCATGGGGGGCATGCCGCAGGTCGCGCCGCTCGAGCGGCAGGCGATCAGGCCGGCGGATCATGGGGGACCCTGGCCTTTCCGCCTGTCTGGACCTTCGCGGCCGTACGGCGCCTGCGTGGGGGCGGGCGACCGCGTGGCCGTTTCGATCCGGACCCGGAGCGCGCCGCGCCTGAAAGAACGCCGCCCGATCCCGGTCCGCCGGTCGCTCGCCTCACCGCGTCTCCGCCGCTCGTCTGCTTCCGACAGGTGGATAGTCCCACCAGCGTCCGAGTCGGTCCAAATGGATTCGTTAGCGTTACGATTGTGGATAACGTGGATTGCGGGGATGAGAGCGCGACGGCGGAGCCGCCGCGTGACGTCGGACGAGTTGACCGGCTCGGCCGGCCACTCGCCGGCCGGGCTTGACTGCGCGCCTGCGGCGCGCACCGGCGCGGGCGGGGCCGCGCCTCGCCCGCGCCGTTGTTTTCTGTTCATGCAACCGGGTTTGCGAGGCGGACGTTACGCACCCATTCCGTTCTCCAATACCGTGTAAAGGAGTGTTCCATGCGTAAATTGATGCTCGCCCTGGGCGCGACCGCGATGGTCGTCCCCGCCCTCACCGTCGCCGACCCCGCCGACGCGCAGCGCCGGTACAAGTACCGCGAGTGGCGCGACGACCGCGGCCGCCTGCGCTGCCGCAAGCCCGACGGCACCACCGGCCTCGTCGTCGGCGGCGTGGCGGGCGCGCTGCTTGGCCGCACCATCGACACGCGCGGCGACCGCACGCTCGGCACGCTGGGCGGCGCCGCGGCGGGCGCGCTCGCCGGCCGCGCGATCGAGCGGGAAACCAGCGGCCGCCGCTGCCGTTAAGGCCAGCGGTCGACCGACCCGAGGGGCGTCGCGATCCGATCGCGGCGCCCCTTTCTTCTTGGGAGAACGAACATGCCGACACGTTCCGCGACCGCGCGCTATCAGGGGATGGGCAAGGAGGGCCAGGGCTATGTCTCGACGCAGTCGGGCGTGCTCGCCGACAGCCGCTACGGCTTCGGCACGCGCTTCGAAGACGGGCCCGGCACCAACCCGGAGGAGCTGCTCGCCGCCGCGCACGCCAGCTGCTTCACCATGGCGCTCGCGTTCCAGCTCGCGGGCGCGGGCTTCAGCGACGGCACGCTCGACACGGAATGCAAGGTTTCGCTGGAGAAGGACGGCGAGGGCTTCACCATCACCAAGTCCGCGCTGACGCTCCGGGCGCAGGTTGGCGGGATCGAGCGGGCCCAATTCGACGAGCTCGCGCGGAAGGCCAAGGAGAACTGCCCGCTGTCCAAGGTCATCGACGCGGAGATCACGCTGGACGCGACGCTCGCCTGAGCGCTTTCGGCCATGTGAACGAAACGTAGTTTACCGTTCACGCAACTTGGGCCGGCGGATGGCGGTTATGTCAGCATCCCTTTCCGAAGGAGTGTGCACATGCGTATCATGCTTTCCGCCGCGCTCGCCGCAACGACGCTGACGGCGATCCCCGCCGCGGCCCAGACCCGTCAGGAGTATCGCGACGACCTGCGCGACGCCCGTCAGGAGTATCGCGAGGACCTGCGCGACGCCGACGACCGCCGCGAGGCGCGCGAGGCCCGGCGCGAATATCGCCGGAACGTCCGCGAGGCGCGCCGCGACTATCGCCAGTACAACCGCTACGACTACAACCGCTACGAGCCCGGCCAGAATCGTTACTATGCCGATCGCTACTACCGCGACGGCCGCTACTACCAGCCGCGCTACCTGTCGCGGAACGACCGCGTCTATCGCGGGCAGGACGGCCGCTATTACTGCCGCCGCAACGACGGCACGACGGGCCTGATCATCGGCGGCGTGGCCGGCGGCGTGCTCGGCAACCTGATCGCGCCGGGCGGGTCGAACCTGCTCGGCACGCTGCTCGGCGGCGGCGGCGGCGCGCTGCTCGGCCGCGCGATCGAACGGCGCGAGGTGCGTTGCCGCTGATGCGTATCTGTCGGCGGCGATCCGGGGCTCGGCGGGAACCACCCGCCGGGCCCTTTTTCGTGCGACGTTCACCATGTTCGGAGACGGTTTCTTAACACCTGGCCGTCCAGGGTCAGAGTTACCCGCGTGTTAAGGATCGCCCATGCGCCAGTCCGTCGTCCTCGCCGTCCTTCTCGCGCTCGCCGCTTGCAACCAGGGAACGGACAACTCCGACGAGCTCGCCCGGCTCGACAACGAGCTGGCCGGCGTCAACGCCGCCGATCCGGCGCGCGACCCGGCGGTCGCGGCGGCGCTGCAGGACCAGATCATGGTCGATCCGCGCCTGACGCAAGGGTCCAACGCCAACGCGATCCGCCCGCCCAACCGGCCGGACGGCGGCGCGACAGCACCCGTCGACATCGCCGCCAGGTCCGACGCGCCCGCACCCGCCGGGCTGGCGTCCGCCCCCGACGCGAAAACTGACTGCCCCGAGTGCCGCCGCCGCGACGACGCGCTGACTTTGGGCGCGCTCGCGGAAGGGAACGGCATGGCGGCGTGCGCGAACCGCATCCGCTACTCGGCCGGCTGGGCCAACCGCCTGCCCGCCGCGGCCGCGCTCTACCCCAACGCGCGTGTGGTCGAGGCCGCCGGCACCGACGAGGCCGGCTGCTCGCTTCGCGTCGTCACCTTCCGCAGCTCGGCCCCGCTGAAGCAGCTCGCCGACTGGTACTACACGCGCGGCCGCAAGGCGGGCTATTCCGCCGAGCATCGCGCCGAGGACGGCACGCACGTCGTCGGCGGCGTGCGGGGCCAGGCGGCCTATCTCGCCTATCTCCGCCCGCGCGGCGACGGCGGGACGGACGTGGACTTGGTCGCCAACGGCGGCTGAGCCCGCTAGGGCGGGGCGATGCCCTCCCCTTCCCCCACCGACGTCCGCCAGTTCACCGTCGCGCCCGACGACGACGGCATCCGCGTCGACCGCTGGTTCAAGCGGCACCTGCCCGACACGAGCTTCACGATCGTCGCCAAATGGGCGCGCACCGGCCAGCTCCGCCTCGACGGCGCGCGTGTGGGGCCGGGCGACCGCATCGCGGCCGGCCAGACCCTGCGCGTGCCGCCCGCCGAGCCGGTCCGCGCCGACGGCCCCGCCAAGCGCGAGCGTCTGCCGCTCAGCGCCGACGAGATGGCCTTCGCGCGCGAGATGGTGATCCACCAGGACGCGGCCGCGCTCGTGCTCAACAAGCCGCCGGGGCTCGCGACGCAAGGCGGCACCAAAACGACCGCGCATGTCGACGGCCTGCTCGAGGCGTTCCGCGAGGGCGAGAGCCGCCCCAAGCTCGTCCACCGTCTCGATAAGGACACCAGCGGCGCGCTGCTCGTGGCGCGTACCGCGCGCGCGGCGGCGTTCTTCGCCAAGGCATTTTCCAGCCGCACCGCGCGCAAGACCTATTGGGCGCTCGTCGTCGGCGTCCCCTCGATCGACGACGGCACGGTCGAGCTGCCCATCGCCAAGCAGCCCGGCACTGGCGGTGAGAAGATGCACGTCGACGAAGCCGAGGGGCAGCCCGCCCGCTCGCGCTACCGCGTCGTCGAGCGCGCGGGCAACCGCTGCTGCTGGGTCGAGCTCCAGCCCTTCACCGGCCGCACGCACCAGCTGCGCGTCCACATGGCCGCGATCGGCCACCCCATCGTCGGCGACGGCAAATATGGCGGCCCCGCGGCGTTCCTGACGGGCGGCATCAGCCGCAAGATGCACCTCCACGCCCGCCGCATCCGCGTCGACCACCCCGACGGCGGCGCGCTCGACGTGACGGCGGAGCTGCCGGTGCACTTTCGCGAGAGCCTCGTCTCGCTCGGCTTCGAGGAGGTCGCAGGCAACTTCCTCCCCGACGACGAGGTCAAGGGCCCGCCGCCCAAGTCGGTCCTGAAGCAACGGGCGAAGGCTCACGCCAAGACGGTCCGCAAGGCACGCCGGGGCGAGCGGCGCGGGCGGGGTTCTTAAGGCTGCGAACCGCCTTTCCCTGATCTCAAGCCGGCCCTATGCACGCCGAATGCCCCCGCCCGTCCGCCTCGCCATCTTCGACTGCGACGGGACGTTGGTCGATAGCCAGGCGAACATCTGCCGCGCGATGGAGCACGCCTTCTCGCTCCACCGCCACGAGCCGCCGCCGCGCGCCGCGATCCGGCGGATCGTGGGATTGAGCCTCGTCGAGGCGGTGCGCGCGCTGACGCCGCACGAGAACGACGTGTTCCACCGCGCGCTGGCGGCGGATTACAAACAGGCCTTCTTCACGCTCCGGACCGAGAACCGGCTCGACCCCGAGCCGCTGTTCGACGGCGTGGCGGAGACGCTGGACCAGTTGCTCGATCTCGGCTGGACGCTGGGCGTCGCGACGGGGAAGTCGGACCGCGGGCTCGCGCACATCCTCGCGCACCACGGCATCGCCGACCGCTTCGTGACACTCCAGACCGCCGACCGCCACCCGTCCAAGCCCGATCCGTCCATGGCGCTCGCCGCGATGGCGGAGGCGGGGGCCGAGCCGGAAGCCACCGCGATGATCGGCGATACCAGCTTCGACATGGCGATGGGCAAGGCCGCAGGGGCGCGTGCGGTGGGCGTGGCCTGGGGCTACCACCGGCCGAGCGAGCTCATCGACGCGGGCGCGGACGTCGTCGCGACGGACGCGCGTACGCTACCCCAGCTGTTGGGGCCGCGGCTATCGGAGGCGTCATGACCGATCCCGACACGCTGGCGCGGCAGCGCTACTATACGATGATGGCCGTCGAGATTGCCGGCGTCGCGGGCGCGGTGTTCGGCCTCTACATCATCGGCCGCAGCGTCGACGTGCTGCCGCGCGTGATCGGGGCGGGGATCGTCCTCTCGGCGCTGCTGATGATCGCCGTCGTGCCGAAATCCATGGCGCGCCGCTGGCGGACGCCGCCCGAGTGAAGCGTTTCTGGAAAGAGGTCGGGATCGGCCCTACCCTAGTCGTCGTGCTCGACGGCCGGCCCGTGCGCACGCCCGGCCGCGCGCCGCTCGCGCTGCCGACGGAGGCGCTGGCGGAGGCGGTCGCGGGCGAGTGGCGCGACGTGGGCGACGAGGTCGATCCGCGCCTGATGCCGCTGACCGGCCTC
Organism: Sphingomonas lenta; assembly: GCF_002288825.1. Classification (GTDB taxonomy): domain Bacteria; phylum Pseudomonadota; class Alphaproteobacteria; order Sphingomonadales; family Sphingomonadaceae; genus Sphingomonas; species Sphingomonas lenta. Next base: position 434,980 of record NZ_NSLI01000004.1, on the reverse strand, counting down.
GCCAACGCCGCGATCGATCGCGTCGAGCCGGAGCGCTCGGCGTTCGCGGCGGCGCTGTCGCGCTACGGCGAGGGCGACCTGCTCTACTATCGCGCGGACGGGCCCGCCGAGTTGATTCAGCGCCAGGCCGCGGCGTGGGATCCGGTGCTCGACTGGGCGCGGGGCCGGTACGACGTGCATTTCGAGCTCGCGACGGGCGTCATGCACCGCGCCCAGCCGCCCGCGACCGTGCAACGGCTCGCCGACGCGGTGGGCGCGCTCGATGCCTGGGCGCTGGCGGGCCTGTCGCCCGTGGTGACGATCACCGGCTCGCTGATCCTGCCGCTCGCGCTCGTCGAGGGCGCGCTCGCGCCGGATGCGGTCTGGGCGGCGGCCAGCTTGGACGAGGACTGGCAGGAGGAGAAGTGGGGCGAGGACGCGCTCGCGACCCAATCGCGCGAAGGTCGGCGGCGCGAGTTCGATGCGGCGGTGCGCTTCCTGACCGCTGCGGGCGCGGTCAGGACTTCGTAGTTAGTTTTCTGATAAACCCGATCAGCCCCGTCTGCCGCGAGCGCTTCAGCCGCTCGGCGTGGAGGATGGTGCGGACGTTCTCGAAGCAGCGCTCCACGTCGTCGTTGACGAGGACGTAGTCGTACCCGTCCCAGTGGCTGACCTCGGTCGCGGCGCGGCTCATGCGGCCGCTGATCACTTCCTGGCTGTCGGTGGCGCGACGCTGGAGCCGTTCGTGCAGCTCCTCCATCGATGGCGGCAGGATGAACACGCGCACCACGTCGCCGCCCGCGATCTGGTGGAGCTGCTGCGCGCCCTGCCAGTCGATGTCGAACAGCACGTCGCGGCCGGACTTGAGCATCGCGTCCACGGGCGCGCGCGGCGTGCCGTAGCGGTGGCCGAACACGTGCGCCCATTCCAGGAACTCGTGGTCGGCGACCATGCGGCGGAACTCGTCCAGGTCGACGAAGTGGTAGTCGCGCCCGTTCTCCTCACCCGGGCGCATCGGCCGCGTGGTCGCGGACACGGACAGGCCCAGCTCGGGCTCGGCGGCGAGCAGCTTACGCGCGATCGTCGACTTGCCGGCGCCGCTCGGCGAGGAGAGCACGAACAGGACGCCCCGGCGCTTCATGCCGTGCGGGTCGGTGAGGGTGCGGACCATGCGCGCCCTTGGGCCGGAGTCGTAACCTGCGTCAAGCGGTTCACGATCGGTCGCAACCTCCTTGCCCCGGAGCCCGTCAGACGCCATGTGGCAGCGCTCATGACATTTCCGACCCTACCCGAACCGCTCGCCGCGGCGCTGTCCGCGCGCGGTTACGCCGATCCCACCCCCGTTCAGGCCGCCGTGCTCGCCGAGGAGGCGCGCGGGCGCGACCTGCTCGTCTCCGCGCAGACGGGGTCGGGCAAGACCGTCGCCTTCGGCCTCGCCATCGCCGACGAGCTGCTCGCCGACGGCGCGCTGCCCCAGCCCACCGCGCCGCTCGCGCTCGCCATCGCGCCGACGCGCGAGCTGGCGCTGCAGGTCGCCAAGGAGCTGGGCTGGCTTTACGAGCGCGGCCGCGTCGTCACCTGCGTGGGCGGCATGGACGCCGCGCGCGAGCGGCGGAACCTCTCCTACGGTGCACACATCGTCGTCGGCACCCCCGGCCGCCTGCGCGACCATCTGGAGCGCGGCAGCCTCGACCTCTCCGCCCTGCGCGCCGTCGTCCTCGACGAGGCCGACGAGATGCTCGACATGGGCTTCCGCGAAGACCTGGAGGAAATCCTCGACGCGACGCCCGAGACGCGGCGCACCCTGCTCTTCTCCGCCACGCTGCCCAAGCCGATCGTGGCGCTCGCCCGCACCTATCAGCGCGACGCGCACCGCATCGCGACCGTGTCCGACACCGCCGGCCACGCCGACATCGCCTATCAGGCGGTGGCAGTCGCGCCCGCCGACATCGAGAACGTCGTCGTCAACCTGCTGCGCCTGCACGAGGCGGAGACGGCGATCCTGTTCTGCGCCACGCGCGACAACGTCCGCCACCTGCACGCCAGCCTCGTCGAGCGCGGCTTCGCGGCGGTGGCGCTGTCGGGCGAGCACAGCCAGTCGGAGCGAAACAACGCGCTCGCCGCACTTCGCGACGGCCGCGCGCGCGTGTGCGTCGCGACCGACGTGGCGGCGCGCGGCATCGACCTGCCGGGCCTCAGCCTCGTGGTCCACGTCGAGGTGCCGCGCGACGCCGAGGTGCTCCAGCACCGCTCCGGCCGCACGGGCCGCGCGGGATCGAAGGGCACGGCGGTGATCATCGTCCCCTATCCGCGCCGCCGCCGCGTCGACGGCATGCTGCGGGGCGCGCGCATCCAGGCCGAGTGGATCCAGCCTCCCTCGCCCGAGCTGATCCGCGCCGCCGACCGCGAGCGGCTGCTGGCGAGGCTGCTCCAGCCGCAAGAGGTGGACGAGGAAGACCGCGACCTCGCCGCCAAGCTCTTGGCCGAGCGGTCGCCCGAGGACATCGCTGCCGCGCTCGTCCACACGATGCGGGCGAGTCTGCCCGCGCCCGAAGAGCTGATCGCGGCGGAGCAGCGCGCCGAGCGTCGACCGCCGCGCCCAGAAATACAGAATGGGGATTTCGGCCCGTCGGCCTGGTTCCGCCTCGACGTGGGCCGCCGCCAGAACGCCGATCCGCGCTGGCTGCTCCCCCTGCTGTGCCGCCGCGGGCACATCACCAAGGACGCCATCGGCGCGATCCGCATCGGTCCGAACGAGACGGCAGTCGAGGTGCGCGGCGACGTGGCGGCGAAGTTCGCGCACGCGCTCACCCGCACGGCGGGCTCCGCGGAGGACGGCATCGCGATCGAGCCGATGGATGCCGGCCCCGGCGGGCCCCCGCGCGGCGGCCCGGCGCAGCGACCGCCGCATCGCGCACGCCCGACGCACGCGCGTCCGAACGGTCCCCGCGGCCCACGCCAGGGCCGTCCGCGGTGAGCCCACCGGGCGCGAGCCCGGCGGCATCGGCTCTGGGCCGGCGCGTCCTGGTCGACGCGGACGCCTGCCCGGTGAAGGACGAGGTCTACCGCGTCGCGTGGCGGCACGGCGTGCCAGTCACGGTCGTCAGCAACCAGCGGCTCCGCGTCCCCGACCACCCGCTGGTGTCGCGCGTCGTCGTGGGCGACGCGTTCGACGCGGCCGACGACTGGATCGCGGAAGCCGCTGCTCCCGGCGCGGTGGTGGTCACCGCCGACATCCTGCTCGCCGACCGCGTGCTGAAGGCGGGCGCGGCCGCGCTCGCGCCCACGGGCAAGCCGTTCACGACGAGCTCGATCGGCGCCGCGGTCGCCACCCGCGCGATCATGGCCGACCTCCGCGCCGGCGGCGACGTGGTGGGCGGCCCGCCGCCGTTCGGGAAGGCGGACCGGTCGCGGTTCCTGCAGGCGTTGGACGAGCTGCTGGTGCGGTTGGGGCGGGCATAGCGGCGCTGGAAGTACACTAAAGTACACTGCAGGAACGCCTGAGCGTGGTTGACGCGTTCGGCGCGGAGCGCAAGTCGTGAACGGCGGTTTTCCGCCGTTTTCAGGGGTGAGTTTGACGACTTTGACGCCGAAACGCGTGTTGTGCGAGCTTTTCGGGGCGGAGCGCGGAACCGGGTGATGCTAAGTAGCTGAACGGGCGGCTTTTTACCGCGCCGTTGAAGTTGACGCAACTGGACGCACGTCCATCCGTTCGTCACCCCAGCGCAAGCTGGGGTCGCGAGCCGAGAGCGCACCCGGTCCGAACAGCGCGATCCCAGGTTGGGCTACGCCCGCCTGCGGCTGCGCTGGGATGACGAGTTTGGGGCTGACGATGAGAAAGAGCGACTCGGGACGCTATCGACGCGCGGGCTTGTAGGACAGCGGTTTTCGGCATGTCCGCTTTCGACCCATTGCGGACATTCGTCTCAGGCGGCAGTCTCCCGGCATGGAGGTCACACAACCCCGTCCGCTCTATGGTGTCGCAGTAGTCTCGGCTGCTCTCTTGCTTGCGGGCTGCAGCGATGCCCAGCGGGTTGGTACCCATGTGTATCGGGTGCCTGACGGAAACCTGATTGCGAAGAGCAGCTATCCGTTTCTCTTGCCGCCTTCGAAGGACGAGGGCTTTATCTTCATTCTCAACCCGGACGCGCCCCGGACAGAGCAGCGCAATGTCCAAGTGCAAGAGCGGGCCACAATCTGCGCCAGAGCAAAAGGAACCCAGGCACACGTAAACTCCACGATCTGCGGGCTGCAACGAGTGGAATGGAGAGGCCGTCCTTGGGTTAGACGCGGCAACGAAACATTCTGGACGTATAGCCCCGAAACGCCTTCGGGTTCGCCTGCTCCATTCGTTAGTTGCTTTGCCATGGAGATGGCAGGTCATCCCGGTGTATGTCACGCAACGTTGCCTGCCGATGATCTTGCTCTCACCATCGGCTTGAACGCTGATGAGCTACCCCAGCTTGCACGTCGCTACGACGAGGCAGTCTCAGCGTTGCGAACGTGGCAGCGATAGCGCGGCAACGTCCGCTTCCCACCCATAGCGGACGTTTAGGCGAACCGCTCTCGCGAGCAGAAGAAGCGTCATGCCGGATCAAGTCCGGCATGACGGGACGGATTGGAGGTTAGGACAGGCGGGAGGCAGCGCCGCGGCAAAGCCGCGTCGTCGGACGAGTCGGGCGAGTTCGCCTCGCCCGCTCGCCGGCCAGGATTGGGCGTCTCGCGGCCAGCTCGCGCTGGCCGCGTGCCCCCTGCGCCTTACGCCGCCACCGCGGCCTTGCCCTCGGTGGCTTCCTTCTTCCCCAACAAGCTCGGCGCCAGCTTGCGATGCGTCGCCAGCGCCTGCCCGACCACCTGGTCCATATTATAATACCGGTACGTCGCCAGCCGCCCGACGAACGTCACGTCGCCCGCGGCCACGCTAAGCGCTTCGTACTTCTTGAACAGCTGCTGGTTCTCGTCGCGCGGGATCGGGTAGTAGGGGTCGCCCTCCGCCGACGGGATCTCGTAGGTGATGCTCGTCTTCGGGTGCACCTGGCCGGTCAGGTACTTGTACTCGGTGATCCGCGTGTGGGGGATGTCCTGGCGCGGATAGTTCACCACCGCGACGGGCTGGAACACCTCCACGTCGTGCGTCTCGTGGACGAACCGGAGCGAGCGGTAGGGCAGCTTGCCGTAGCGGAAGCCGAAATATTCGTCGATCGGGCCTGTGAAGACCAGGTGGTCGTGCGAGTACACGTCGCGAACCTGGCGGTAGTCGACGCCCAGAAGTACGTCGATGTTCGGATGGTCGAGCATGCGCTCGAACATCTTGGTGAAGCCGTGGAGCGGCATCGCCTGGAACGTGTCGGTGAAGTAGCGGTCGTCGGTGTTGGTGCGGGTCGGCACGCGGCTCGTCACCGACTTGTCGAGCTCCGACGGGTCCATGCCCCACTGCTTGCGGGTGTAGCCCTGGAAGAAGGTCTCGTAGAGCTCGCGCCCGACCTTGGAGATCACGACGTCCGCGCTCGTCTTGATCACCTCCACCGGCTCCGCGCGGCTCTCCAGATAGGCCTCGGCCTCCTCGTCGGTCTTGAGATCGAGGTCGTAGAGGACGTTCAGCGTCGTGCGGTTGATCGGCATGGGCACGAGCTTGCCGTCGATGTCGGCGAGCACGCGGTGCTCGTACGGACGCCACTCGGTGAACTGCGACAGATAATCGAACACGTCGGCCGAGTTGGTGTGGAAGATGTGCGGCCCGTACTGGTGGATCAGCACGCCCGCCTGATCGAGATGGTCGAACGCGTTGCCCGCGATGTGCGGGCGGCGGTCGACGACCAGCACGCGAAGCCCCGACTGCGACGCCAGCCGCTCGGCCATCACCGCGCCCGCGAAGCCCGCGCCGACGACCATCACGTCATAGTGCGTGCCCTGGTCGGGCCAGCCGGTCGGCGAAACCACCGCCTCGACGCGGCCGCGCTCCTCGATCTCGGCGGAAATCAGCGTCGACATCTCGGCGAAGGTGCGGTCCCAGGAGCCGCGCGCGAGCTGGGCGTCCGCCCGGTCGAGCCACGCCATGTCGTCGCCGGCGGACAGCGCCATCGCCTCCTCGCAGGCGCGGACGAAGCTCTCGGGCGTGTCGGCGATCTTGACCGCGTCGAGCTCGCCGTAGGAACGCACCACGTCGGTCACCGGCGTCGAGACGACGGGGCGGCCGGCGGCGAGGTACTCGGGCGTCTTGGTCGGGCTGATGAACTTGGTCGCGTCGTTGATCGCGAACGGCATCAGCGCGACGTCCCAGCCGCTCATATAGGCGGGCAGGTCGGCGTAGTCGCGGCCGCCGAGGTAATGGAGGTTGGCGCGGCGCGGCAGGTCGTCCTCGCTGATCTTCACCACCGGGCCGATCACGACGACCGACCATTCGGGATGCGCGTCGGCGACCGCGGCGAGCAGCTCGAGGTCCATGCGCTCATCGACCACGCCCGCCCAGCCGAGCTTGGGCTTGGCGATGCCGGCCTGGTCGGCGGGCTCCGTCTTGATGCCGCGCGCGCGGGCGAAATGCGCCACGTCGACCGACGACGGAAAGGCGTGGACGTCGGAATGCCGGTCGCGCTTCGCCTCGTACAGGCTGGCGCCGCCCGTGAAGACGAGGTCGGCGACGCGGAGCAGCCGCGCTTCGAGGTCGAGCAGCTCCTTGGACGCGCCCTTGAAATTGGCGAGCTCGTCCATGCAGTCGTACACGGTGCAGGCCGCCTCCAGATGCTCGGAGATCGGCAGCATCATCGGCGTGTAGTACCAGCGCACCAGCGGCCCCTCGGACGGGTTGGCGGCGAGCCAGGCGTCGAGCAGGTCGCGCAGCTGCTCGCGCTCCCAGCGCGCGGGCTTCTCAAGCACGGGCGTCAGGCGGATCACGCCCGACTTGGCGTCCACCTCCTCGCGGACCTCCGGTTCCGTCAGGGACGCATCATACTCGGGCTCCTCCCAGAACAGCACGCGGTGCGTCTGCGCGAAGCGGCTCATCAGGTGCTGGGGACGCTGGAAGACGAAGTTCCAGCGGAGGTGGCTGAGGCAGAGGAGGGTCGGGCTTCCGCTGGGGACCTGCGCCTGCACGAGATGGGGTTTGGACGCCTGCGGAAGCTGATTTTTCACCTTCTCTGGAACCTTACTGTTGGATGAACAGCTTTAACCGCCATCATCTACTTAGGTTCCCGCCGATCACGTCTAAGCCATTGATGGTTAACGTGGATTAGCGTGGATCCGGGTGGAGGTAAGCGAAACCGCCCCGAATCCAGATCGTTGGGACGGGAACGGGAATGTGCGGCGCAATACGGACCGGAGCGACGACATGGCTGAGCTCGAACTCTGGGGCGGCGCGGAATGCACGGTGGTGCGGGTGGGCGACCGCTGGGGCGACCAGTCGCACCTCTCGGGCCATCACGGGCGCGACGAGGACCTGGACCTGTTCGCGGACGTCGGGTTCAAGGCGATGCGCTACCCCGTGCTGTGGGAGCGCGTCGCGCCGAACCACCCTGACGAATGCGACTGGTCCTGGAGCGACGCGCGTCTCGCCCGGTTGCGCGATCTCGGCATCCGGCCGATCGCCGGCCTCGTGCACCACGGGAGCGGGCCGCACTATACCAGCCTGCTCGACCCCGAATTCCCCGCCAAGCTCGGCCGCTACGCCGGACAGGTCGCGCGCCGCTACCCGTGGATCGAGGACTGGACGCCCGTCAACGAACCGCTGACCACCGCGCGCTTCTCCTGCCTCTATGGCCACTGGTACCCGCACCACCGCGACGAGGGCAGCTTCTGGACCGCGCTCGTCAACCAAGTGGATGGCGTCGCCCACGCGATGCGCGCGATCCGCGAGGTAATCCCACACGCGCGGCTGATCCAGACGGACGATCTCGGCCGCACCTACGCCACCGCGCCGCTGTTCCACCAGGCGGCGTTCGACAATACGCGGCGCTGGGCGGGCTGGGACCTGCTCTGCGGCCGGGTGACGCCCGATCATCCGCTCTGGCGGCGGTTGGTCGAGTTCGGGCTGGAGGATCGGCTACGGGCGCTCGCTGACGCCCCCTGCCCGCCCGACATCGTCGGCATCAACCACTACCTCACCAGCGACCGCTTCCTCGACCACCGCGTCCAGCGCTATCCCGAGCATGTCATCGGCGGCAATTTCGAGCAGCGCTACGCCGACGTGGAGGCGATTCGCGTGCTCGACCCCGCGCCCGGCGGCCTGGCGGGCGCGCTGCGCGAGGCGTGGGAGCGGTACAGGACGCCGGTCGCGGTGACGGAGGTGCATTTGGGCTGCACGCGCGAGGAGCAGCTGCGCTGGGTCGGCGAGGTCTGGGACACCGCGGCCGCGCTGCGTGAAGAGGGCGTCGACGTGCGGGGCGTCACCGCCTGGGCGGTGCTGGGCAGCTGTGGCTGGAACACGCTCCTCACCTGCGAGGGCGTGTACGAGGCGGGGCTCTACGACGTCGGTGCCGGCACGCCGCGCCCGACCGCGCTGGCGCACCTATGGAAGGGCCTGCCCGACGGCGCCGCGCGCCACCCGGTCGCGACCACGCCCGGTTGGTGGCGGCGGCCGATGCGGCTCCTCCACCCGCCCGTCCCCCGCCCCGCCCGCTTCGAGCGCGGCGCCCCCGCGCTGCCCCGCGCCGCCGACGTGGCCCCGCTGCTCATCTGCGGCGCGACGGGCACGCTGGGCCGGGCCTTTGCGCGCGCGTGCGACGTGCGCGACATCCCTTACGTGCTCACCGACCTTGCGGGCGCCGCGGCTTGCGCCGACCGGCATCGGCCCTGGGCGATGGTGGACGTGGAAGCGACACGCGGAAGGCGGACGTCGGCGGCGAAGCTGCGGGGTCTGCGCACGCTGCACGTCTCCGACGAGCTGGACGGCTCGCCCGAGCGTCTCGTCGTGCGCGCGGCGGGCATGTTCGGCGGGGACGGCGACGACTTCGCCACCGAGGTCGCGCGCGCTCTGGAGGCGGGGCGGCGCTTCCGCGCGGCGGGCGACCGGCTGGTGACGCCCGCCTATCTCCCGGCGCTCGTGAACGCGGCGCTCGACCTCCTAATCGACGACGCGACGGGCGTCTGGCGTCTCCGCCACGGCCCCGCGCTCGGCGCCGCCGACTTCGCGCGCGCGGTGGCGCGGGCGTGCGGGCTTGACCCGACGCTGGTCGACGGTGCGGGCGGCGGTGCGGCGGCGGACCCGCCCGCCGCCGAGCACGAGCTGCTGCTCGCCCCGCTCGACGAGGCGCTGGCCGCGTTCGCCGCCGATCGACGCCGCGCCGAGCAGGCCGCGCGGGAGGCCGCTTGATAAAAGAAGGTTGACGGGTCCTTCACCCAGCCCCTTCGCATCCTCGTCAGCATTCACCCCCTAACTGGCACCGTGCCGATGGAGGCATCGGACGAGAATAGGGGGTCAGGATGACCGAGACGAAACACCAATTGCTGGCCACCACCGCGGTGGCGCTCTCCTTCGCGATCGCGGCCCCCGCCGCGGCGCAGACCGCCGCCGCGCCCAAGCCGGGCGCACCCGTCTCGTCGGCTTCGGGCCGGACCAAGGGGACCATCCGACCGTTCGCGCCGGTCGCGCCCGATCTCACCACCGTCGACGTGACGGCGGCGGGCAAGGGCGACAGGGGCACGATCCGGCCGTTCACGCCGGTCGCGCCCGACGCCGACCTCAGCTCCGAGGTGCGGCTGGTGCCGATGGCGGGCAAGGGCGACCGCGGCGTCATCCGCCCGTTCGGCGGCCCGTTCCTGCTGCACGACGGCCGCTACACCGCGTTCGCAGGCGACATCGTCGGCACCTCCAGCCGCATCCGCGCCTTCGAGGACACGCTGGGCGTCTCGTCCAGCCGCATCCGCGCCTTCGCGGGCGAGCTCAACGGGCTGTCGAGCCGCATCCGTGCCTTCTGGTCGGACCCGGCGGTCAGCGGCACCTACAGCTACACCCCCACTTCCAACACCTTCTGGGGCACGCAATATTCCCAGTCGAGCTCGCTGCTCGCCAGCTCGAGCCGCATCCGCGCGTTCGACGGGAACCTGGAAGCTTATTCCAGCCGCATCCGCGCCTTCGCCGACGGACTCCGCTCGGTGGACGGCACGCTCAAGAGCTTCGACTCGGCGCCGACCAACTACACCGGCATCCGGAACGAGATCTTCACCATGGTCGCCGCCACCAAGGGCGTGTGGGGCTCGGCCGTGACGGCGCAGACCGGCAAGACGTTCGAGGACGGCTTCTCCAACCGGATGCTCTCCAAATGGGGCATCAACCTCTCGGACGCGCGGTCGATCGCCGGGCTGAACGAGGTCGACCTCGAGCTGTTCCTGCTCGACTGGCGCGACAACGTCATGCTCTTCTCCGGCGTCGACTCGGTCGACCATTGGATGAAGGCGATCAACTGGACGCCCTCCATGACGCACCAGGCCCAGTCTGGCCTGTACGGCGCCAAGGTGAAGGTGGGCCTGCTGGACTTCAGCGTTACCGGCGACCCCAAGGCCAACGTGATCCGGTCCGCCGGCATTTCGCAGGTGGCGGGCGCGCACGGCAACGCGGTGGCGAGCCTAATCGTCGGCGCGCATGACGGCCGCGGCGTCATGGGCCTCGCGCCCCGGGCCGAGATCGTCGCCTGGAACCCGTTCGACGCGACCGAGTCGGCGTCGTGGACGCACATTAAGGCCGGGCTGAATACGCTAGGCACGGACGCCCACGTCATCAATCTTTCGCTGGGCGTACCGGGCTGGACCTTCCATCCCGACTGGAAGCCTGTGCTCGGCGACAGCGCGATCAAGTCCAAGATCCAGGACGGCGTCTTCGTGATCGCCGCGGGCAATGACGGGTTCACCCAGACCAAGAACGTCGACATGACGGCCGCGTTCGACAGCACCTTCCTGGTCGTCGGCTCCGTGGACCCGAACAACGTCATCTCGAACTTCTCCAACCGGCCGGGCAACGTCTGCCTGACGGACGGCTTCGTGTGCAAGAACACGGCGCGCTGGACCAAGTCGAATCCGTGGTTCGTCGAGAAGTCCGACTACATCAAGGAAAGCGGCCTCCTGATGAACCGTTTCCTCGTCGCGCCCGGCGAGCTCATGCTGGTCGACGACGGCACGGGCAACTACTCGGCCGGGGTGAAGAGCAACGTCACCCGCCTGTCGGGCACGTCCTTCGCCGCGCCGCTGGTGTCGGGCACGGTGGCGCTGATCGCCGAGCGCTGGCCCTGGCTGCTCGACAAGCCACTGGACGTCGCGCACATCATCCTGTCGAGCGCCCGCGACCTCGGAGAACCGGGCACGGACCCCGTGTACGGCCGCGGCATGCTGGACGTCGAGGCCGCCATGTCTCCGCTCGACTGGAACAAGGTCACGATCAAGCAGAGCCTCAACGGCGGCGCCCTCACCGACACGACGCTCGCGACGCTTCGGAACACCAGCTCGTACACGCGGTCGACCTGGGACTATAATCGGGCGTATTTCTACGTCTTCGAGAACACGACTTCGTCCTGGCGCGACTTCTACGTCCCCATGTCGTCCAAGCTGGTCGGCATGCAGGTCGGCAGCAACCGCGACCAGATGAACTGGTATCTCCGGAGCCGCTTCCAGGCGGCGCTGGGCTCGCCCACGCGCTTCGCCGGCACGGGATCCGACGCGTTCGGCGCGCAGCGGTTCAGCGCGCCGATGGCGGGCTTCGGCGATCTGGCCGCGTCCGTCAGCGTCACGCCCAAGGCGTGGCGGCCCGGCCTGCGCCAGAGCACGTCGCCCTTCGATACGGCGGTCGCGTTCCAATCCGCCAGCGGCCGGGTCGCGATGCGGTTCGGCAGCGGCGTGGGCGGCGCGGACGTCGACGGGCAGCGCGGCTTCGCCCTTCAGTCGGACTACGACGTGCTCAACGGCGGCGCCAACCCGTTCCTGGGCCTGGCGTCCGGCGCGGCCTATGCCGCGGCGGACGTGGCGCTCGGCGACCGGCTGACGCTGACGGCCGGCGTGTCCAACCAGAGCGCGCGCCGCGACACGGACCAGATGCCGTTCCAGGACCGCGTGGCGCTAGGCGGGCTCGACGCGTACCAGGCGACCGCCAGCGTCCTCTCGGCCCGCTACCGCGCCACCGGCTGGCTCACCGCCACCGCGAGCTACACCATGCTCGACGAGGGCGCGGGCCTGCTCGGCACGCAGTCGCTGGACGCCTCCGACTTCGCGCACGGCTCCACCACCGACGCGGCCACGATCGGTGCGGACGTGACGCCCGGCCACGGGCTGACCTTCTCCGTATCCGGCACGCTGGGCCGCACTCGCGAAGCCGATCTCGGCCGCCAGAACATGGGCGTCGCGGACGGCGGCCTCGTCAGCAGCGCCTTCCAGGTCGCGCTGTCCAAGAACGGCTTGTTCGACGGGTCGGACCGGGCGCGCGTCACCCTGGCCCAGCCGCTGCACGTCGAAAGCGGATCGGTCGCGGTGAACCAGGTCAAGGTGGTCGACCGCACGACCGGCCGCCTGGGCACCGAAGTCGAGACGTTCGAGCTCAACAGCGGGACGCGCCGCTTCGTCGCCGAGGCGATGTACGGCCGGTCGATGCTGGACGGCCGCGGCGAGCTGAGCCTGTTCGGCCGCGCCGACCTCAAGAGCGACGCCGCCGCCCAGCCGTCCATGACGGTCGGCGGGAGCATGCGCCTGAGCTTCTGAAGCACAGGCGAGACGTGGGAGGGGGCCGTCGCCGGCGAGGCGGCGGCCCCTTTCCCTTTTGCGTCATCTTAAGTTTTGGGCGGTAGCGTCGCGGCCATGCGAACGAGCTTGCTCCCGCCGTGCGTCCTCCTGGCGCTCCTGCTCGCCGCCCCGGCGGCTCCCGCCGTCGCCGCAGGGCCCGAGCCGGCGGGCGCCGTCAAGCGGACGGACGTGGCGGCTGCGATCGACCGCGCCATCGCCGAGGCCAAGAAGGCGATGATGAGCGACCCCGCCCGGGCGCTCTCGCTGGCTCGGGGCGTGCTGGCGGCCGCGGCGCGGCTCCCGGAGGGCAGGGAAAAGGTCGTCGCGACGGCGACCGGGCGCTGGCTGGAAGGCGAAGCGCTCATCTTCCTCGACAAGACGGCGGAAGCGGCGCCGGCGATCGACGCCGCGCTATCCGGGGCCATGCAGGCCGCGCCCAACACCAAGCTGCACGGCGACGCCCTGCGCTCGCGCGGCTTCATCGCATCGGTGACCGGCCGAACGCTGGACGCGCTGCGCGACTATCAGCGCGCGCACGACGTGTTCCACCGCGCCGGCGAGCAGCGGAGCAACGCGCTCACCCTCCAGGACATCGGTCTGATCTATCACGACGCCGGCGACTACGACCGCGCGCTGCAATACTCCCGGCAGGCAGAGGCCGCCTATCCCAGCGATCCCATGCTGACGCTGACGCTTCGAAACAATCAGGCGGAAGCGTACCGCAAGCAGGGCCGGCACGCCATGGCCGCCGACGTCTATCGGACCGCGCTCGCCCAGGCGCGCCGGCTCGGCGCGATGCTTCTCCAGGCGCGCATTAACGTCAACTTGGCCGAATCGGAGGCCGAGGCCGGGCGCCTGGGCCGCGCGCAGGCCGCGGTGGACGAGGCGATGAGGCTCAGCGCGAGCGGCGAAGGCGCACGATGGCGGCGTTTCGTGCACGGCGCGGCCGCCATGGTCGCGATCGCGCGCGGCGATTTCGACCACGCGGAGGTGTCGCTGGCGCGCATCTTCGCGGGCGTGGACCTGGAAAAGTCCGACACGCTCTTCCGCGACTACCATCACGCCGCGGCGCGCGTGTTCGAGCGACGCGGCGACAGCGCGCTCGCGCTCAGGCACCTCAAGGCTTATCAGCGCCTGGAGAACGAGGCGCAGCAGCTCACCGCCTCCGCCGCGGCGCAGCTGATGGCGGCGCGCTTCGACTTCACCAACCAGAACCTGCAGATCGCCAAGCTCCGCCAGGACCAGCAGGCCCGCGAGCTGGAGGCGGAGCGCGACCGGCGGCGGTCGCAGAACATCCTGTTCAGCGGCCTCTTAGTCGCGGGCGCGGCGGTGTTCGGCGTCCTCCTGTTCGGCTTCCTCGCGGTCCGCCGCAGCCGCGACCAGGTGACGGCCGCCAACAACTCGCTGACCGAGGTCAACACCGAGCTGGAAAAGGCGTTGAAGGCCAAGACCGAGTTCCTCGCCACCACCAGCCACGAGATCCGGACGCCCTTGAACGGCATCCTGGGCATGACGCAGGTGCTGCTCGCCGACCGCGGCGTCGCCAAGGAGGTGCGCGAGCGCATCGAGGTGGTGCACGGCGCGGGCGAGACGATGAAGGCGCTGGTCGACGACATCCTGGACGTCGCCAAGATGGAATCGGGCGAGCTCACCGTCGCGCGCGAGCCGTGCGACCTCGACCGCATCCTCCACGACGCCGCACGCCTGTGGAGTGGCCAGGCGCAGGCCAAGGGGCTTGAGCTGGTGCTAGACCAGGCGGACGCGCCCAGGCGCATCGTGTCGGACGGCGGCCGCCTGCGCCAGATCGTCTTCAACCTGATGTCCAACGCGCTCAAGTTCACCGCGCAGGGCCGCGTCACCTTGTTCGCGGGCGTCGAGGGGCGAGCGGACGGCGCGGAGACGCTGGTGCTGCGCGTCGCCGACACTGGCATCGGCATCCCTCCGGAGAAGCAGGCGGAGATCTTCGAAGCGTTCCGCCAGGTCGACGGCGGCACGACGCGCCAGTACGGTGGCACCGGCCTGGGGCTCGCCATCTGCAAGCAGCTCGCGGTCGCGCTGGGCGGCGACATCCGCGTCGAGAGCGCCACCGGCCACGGTGCCAGCTTCACCGTGACGCTGCCGCTGGAGCGCGCCGAGGTCGAAGCGGCGGCGGCCGAGGAGCTGGAGAATAATCCGGCGCTCGGGCAGGCGCGCATGCTCCTTCTCGAGCGCAACCCCTTGAATCAGGGCGTCATGCGCCTGCTGCTCGCCGCCGAGGCCGAGTCGGTCACCGTCTGCGACGGCGTGGGCGAAGCGGTCGCCGCGATGGAGGCGGGCGGGATCACGCACGTCGTCGCCGACGCTGCGTCGGCCGGCGCGGAAGGTCCGGAGGTGCTGGCGGGCTTACGCGAGCTGGTCGCCGCGGCGAACCGGACGGGCGCGCATTCCACGCTCCTCCTCGCCCCCGCCGCGGCCGGGATCACCGTCGCCGAGGGCATGCTCGTGGGCGCGTCGCAGCTCGTGGTGAAGCCGATCGGCGCGGCGGACCTGATGACGGCGCTGCGCTCGCTCTACGGCGACGATCCCGAAACGCTGGTCGCCCCCGCGCTCTTGGATGCGCGGGCGGCGTGAGGCCTCGGTAAGCCCGTGTTTACCACCAACCGCTACACAGTGATTCGAAGTTCAGGGAATCCGGTCGCATGCAAGTCCTGTTCGTAGAAGACGACGCAATGAACCGCCGAGTGGTCAAGGACATGCTGAGCGTCGTCGGCGCCAACATGGCCGAGGCGCCCGACGCCGAGACCGGCCTCCAGATGATCGACGAGGGCCAGTTCTCCATCGTTCTGATGGACCTGCGCATGCCCGGCATGGACGGCCTGACCGCCATCCGCCACCTGCGCGCGCGCGGCGACGCCAAGGCGCAGCTGCCCGTCATCGTCGTCACCGCCGACACCGCGCTGGACCTGCGTGAGCGCTGCATCGCGCAGGGCGCGGACGAGGTGCTGCTGAAGCCGGTCGCGATGGGGAAGTTGCTGAAGGCGATGAGCCAGATGCTGGCGAAGGCGGCGGGGTCGAACGCGGTGGTACTCAGCTAGGCCGCACGCGCCGAGCACAGCTCGAAGCGAGACGGCCGTGCTCGGCCGGCGACCGCGCGGTTCTGACCCGCGCGTGTCGGCCGACGACGCGGCTTCGCCGCGGCGCTTGTTTTTCACAACAAACGGGCCCGCCCTCCGCACCGGGAGGACGGGCCCTTTCGTACTACCCCGCCGCGGCAAAGCCGCGTCGTCGGACGTAGCTGCGCTACGCCGGCCGGGCTTGAGTGTCTCGCGTGCTAGCTCCGCTAGCCCGCGTGCACCCTTGCGCCGTTCAACGGAAAGCTCCCGAACGCCCCCGCGCCTACCGTGCCGGTGATCGTGTCGCCGTCCACCGTCGCCTGGCAGTCGAGCGTCATGGGCATCGGCACCGTCATCTGCTGCTTCCAGCTGATCTGCTGGCCGCGCACGTCGCCCGACACGTCGCTCGAGCCCATCGCGCCCGACACGGTGCCGGTGAACTTATCGTTCTCGCCCCGCACCGTCAGCGTCATCTTCTGGTCGCCCAGCGGCGATTTGACCGTGCAGTCGTAGGTTCCGTCGACACCAGCCATCAGCTCATCTCCCTCACTTCGTCGCGGCGGGCGTCGCGGGCGCGGGCGCCGCACCCCCGGCCACCGCGGCCGCCGGGACCACCTCCACGGGCAGGCCCAGGCTGTCAAGCTGCGGGCGCACCTGCGCGGCGGAACCCACGACCACCCAGACGAAGCGGTTGGGATCGATCACGCGGCGCATCGCGTCGGCGAGCTGATCACGCGTGAACCCGCGATATTTCTGCGTGATCGTGGCGTAGTAGTTGTCCGGGCGCTTGTAGAGATCGTTCGACTGCATCGCGCCCAAGACCGCGTCCGACGTCTCGAAATTGCCGGACAGCGCCCGGATCGCGCCCGTGATCGCGCGGTCGAACTCCGCCTGCGTGATCGGCTTGGTCGACACGAAGTCGCGCACATCGGTGCGCAGCTCGGCGATCGACGGTCCCGTCTTGTCCGCCTGGACCGGCGCGGAGAGGACATAGGGCGCGGCGTACTCGGCCTGGTTGAACGACCCGCGCACGCCGTAGGACCAGCCCTTGGTCTCACGCAGGTTGGTGTTGACGCGGCTCAGGAAGCTGCCGCCCAGCGCGTCGTTCGCGGTCTGGTAGGCGAGCAGGTCCTGCGTGCCCCGCAACTGCGTCGGCAGGCCCGCGACGATCAGCGACTGCGGGCTGTCCGGCCGGTCGACCAGCACGATCTTCGGAGCCGATGGCTGCGACCGGCCGAAGCTCTTGGTCCCGGCCGCGCCGACCCCCCGCCAATCGCCGAAGCGCTGTTCGAGCAGCTGCGTGATCTCGGCCAGGGGACGGTCGGACACGACGAAGATCTTCGCCTTTTCCGGCCGGAGCCACGCCTGCTGGAACGCGACGAGGTCGGCGCGCGTCAGCGCCGCCACCGCCTTAGGATCACCCAGGCCCTGCGCCTTGGCGTAAGGGCTCTGGGGTCCGTAGAGGAGCGGCGGGAGCACGCGGCCGGCCAGCGCCTGCGGGCTGGTCAGCTCCTGCTGGATGCCCGCCAGCGCCTGGTTCTTCAAGCGCCCGAGCTCCTCCTCGCGGAACGCGGGATTGCGCACCACGTCGGCGAGCAACGCCATGCCCGGCTGCAGATTGGCGCTCGGCACCTCGAGCGAGAAGGTGGTGCGGTCGTTCGACCCGCCCGTGCCGATGCCCGCGCCCAGCCGCTCCTTGGCTTCGGCCAGCCGGATCGAGTCGAGGTTGGTGGTCCCGCCCTCGTCCATCACCGCCAGCGTCATGCCCTGCGTGCCGAGCTTGCCGGGCACGTCCGCTGCGACGCCTGCGTCGAAGCTCACCACGGCCTCCGTCACCGGTACGGCCGTGCGCTGCGCGTAGACGACCTCGATGCCGTTCCCGAGGCGTGTGCGCTGCACGGCGGGGAAGTTGAGCCCGGCGACCTCGCCCACCGGCGGCAGCGGCCCGCGCGTACCCTGGAACGGCGTATCGGGCGCGGCCTTCACCGGGTCGGCGGCGGCGCGCTTGGCCTCCTCATAAGCCGGACGCTTCCCCGGCACGACGTTGAGCGCGTAGACGGGCCGGGTCAGCCATTTCCGCATCGCCGCGCGCACGCTCTCGGGCGTCTGGCGGCTCAGCGCCTGCAGCCTCCTCTTGTAGAAGCCCGGATCGTTCGAGTAGAGCGCGCCTTCGGCGAGCGCGACCGCCTTGCCGCCGAAACCGCCGACCGACTCCAGCCCGTCGATGCGGCCGGCGACCGTGGTGGTGACGAAGCGGTTCACCTCGTCGGCGGTCGGTCCGGTCCGGATGAAGTCGGCCAGAATCTCGTCCAGCCGCTTCTCCACGACGGCCGCGTCGACGCCGGGACGCACCACCGTTTGGATCGTGAACTGGCCCAGCTGCGCGAAGTCGGCGTTGTTCGCGCCCACCTGCACCGCCAGCTTCTCGCGGCGCACCAGCGCGTTGTCGAGCCGCGACGACGACAGGCCGCCCAGCACGCCCGCCGCCACCTCCAGCGCCGCCGAGTCCTCGTCGTTGAGGCCCGGCACCACCCAGCTGCGCAGCAGCAGGGTCGCGGCGACATTGTCCTGCATCACGTCCTTCTTGGGCGCGGGCAGCGTCGGGATGGGCGCGGGCGGCGCTTTGGACTCCGGCCCCCGCTTGATCGCGCCGAAATATTCCTCGACCAGCGGCCGGGCGGTCGCGAGGTCGATGTCGCCCGCCAGCACGAGCACCGCGTTGTTCGGGCCGTAATGGTCGCGGAACCAGTCCTTCACCGTGTCCAGCGATGCGGCGTCCAGGTCCGCCATCGACCCGATCGTGGAGTGGCCATAGGGGTGGCCGGCCGGGAACAGCCCTTCCAGCAGCTTATACTGGACGAGGCCGTAGGGATTGTTGTCGTTCTGCCGCTTCTCGTTCTGGACGACGCCGCGCTGCTCGTCGAGCTTCGCCTGCGTCACCGCGCCGAGCAGATAGCCCATGCGGTCGGACTCGAGGAACAAGGCGCGCTCCAGCGCCGCGGTCGGCACCGTTTGGAAATAATTGGTGCGGTCGAAATAGGTGGTGCCGTTGTAATCGGTCGCGCCCACCTCCTTCAGCGGCTCGAAGAACTCGCCCGGCGCGTTCTCCGACCCGTTGAACATCAGGTGCTCGAACAGGTGCGCGAAGCCCGTCTTGCCCTTGGGCTCGTGCTTGGAGCCGACATCGTACCACACGGACACCGCGACCACGGGCGCCTTGCGGTCTTCGTGCACGACGACGCGGAGACCATTCGGGAGCGTGAACTGCCGGTAGGGGATGTCCACCTGACGGACGAGCTGCGAGACGGGCACCGCCGGCGCGATCGCCGCTTGCGGGGATGGAGGCGGGTTCTGGGCCGTCTGCGCGTAGGCGGGCGCGTGGAGCGCGACGAAAGGGACGCCCGCGAGCGCCAAGGTCTTGATCTGCATAGGTTCGGGCGACCCTCTCTCCAAATGTCGGCCGATCTATAGGAGTGTCTTGCCCAAGTGCAACGCCCTGATTCTCCCCCGCATCTGCGATGCGGGGGAGGAACGAGTCACGGCCGGTACACCCGCTCCACATTCCCCCGCAGCATGCGCGGGTGGAACAGCACCGGCTTGGTCCGCTTCGCCGCGAACAGCGAAGCCTGGTCGGCGTAGTGTGGACTGTCCGGCCGCGTGGTCGCTGCACCGAAGGGCTGGATCGAGCGCGACCGCACCCTTCCCTCGCGGTCCCACGCCATGAACATTAGAAAGCTGTCGCCGTGCCGGACCGCGAGCCGCCCGTCGTCCGCCTCGTCCCACAGCGCCATCGCGCGCAGCACGTCCGGCCCGCCGTCGAGCGGCAGGTCGACCCCGCCCTGCCGCAATCGCAGCACCTCGCCCAGCGGCGGATCGAGCCGCCCGAAATGCTTGCCGAGGTAATCCGCCGAGACCTTCAGCGCCTCCGCCGGGTCGGTCGGCGCGCGCCTGCGGTAATGCCACTTGTTCCCCTCGCGCAGCACTAGCGCCGCGAGCGCGTCGGCGGGGCCTCGCCCGTCGAAGTTCCAGTCCCAGCGCGCCAGCACCGGCTTCGCATCGTCGTTCCCCGGCGCGCGGAGCACCCGGTCGAACCAGCGCGCCGCCCAGCTCCGCTGCGACACGCCCGTGTCGTACTTGATCCGCTCAATGTCGGATTGCGAGATCGAGCGGTCCGCCTCCAAAAGCTCGACCGCGCGCGTTCCCCGGTTGGTCGCGTCCGTCTCTACGCCGAGCAGCGGCGGCTGGGGCAGCAACTCCGATCCGCGTCCCGCCGCGAGGTAGGGCGAGTTGTTGGCGTTCTGGAGGAAGCCCGACGGAGGATCGACGTTCTTCGGCACGGCCGCCCAGCCGAGATGGCCGGGCTCGAACGCCCGGCTCGTATCGCCCGGCAGCACTTTGCCGTAGTCGAAACCAGCTTTCCGCCGCGGGAACATCGCGTTGTACACCATCGCGATCCGCCCGGTGCGGTCGGCGTAGATGAAGTTGGTCGCCGCCACGCCGTTGATCGCCATGGCGCGGTTCCACTCGTCCCAGCTCCGCGCGCGGTTGATGCGGTAGTACTGCTCCAGCATCCGGAGCTGGTCGGCGCCTGCGTAGCGGATCGCGAAATCGCCCTTGTCGCCCCGCATCACCGGCCCTTGCACCGCCCGATATATGGTGCGCGGCACGGGCAGCGTGAACGGACCGAACAGCTTGACGGGCAGCCACACGCGCCGCTTCTCAAGCGGCCGCATGCGCCCGTCATAGCGGTAGGCGTCGCCTTGCGTGGCGAGCCGGTACACGTCGATCAGGTCCGGCCGGTTGACCGTGTTGGTCCACCCCAGAAACTCGTTGTGCCCCAAAAACGGGTAGGGCGATCCCGGAAAGGTCGCGCCCGCGAAATTCCAGCCCTCGCCCGAATGCACCACCAGCTCGTACCAGGCGACGCCGCCGCGCCAGGGCTGGTGCGAGTTGCTGACCAGCCGCGTCCACCCGTCCGCCGACCGGCGGGGCGCGACCGCGAAGGCGTTGGACCCGTTCTCGCTGACCGCTTGCCCGACGGGCGCGCCATCCTGCCCCTGCGGCCGCTCGGCCGGGATCGGCTCGTCGCCCGCCAGCGCGCCCAACAAGGCGTCGAGCCCGAAAAAGAAGGGCAGCCGTACCACGAATCCCGCCGCCACGTCCTCGCCGTTGACGGGGAACAACCGAGGCAGCCGGATCTCGCGGGCGTGCCGCTCGGCGTAGCGGTTCAGCCCCGACGCGTAGCCGTCGAGCAGCGCCCGCACGTCCGCCGGCAGCTTCGGGTAGTCCCGCCGCACCGTGTCGCGCGCGCCGAGCAGGTGCGCGGCGTAGTCGACCGCGGCCCCGTCCTTACCCGTGATCGCGCCCAGCCGCCCGCGCGTCATCGCGAGCACCTCCTGCAACGTCGAGAAGTCGTCCTCCGCATGCGCGTAGGCGACGCCGTACGCCACGTCGGCGTCCGTCCGCCCGAAGATGTGCGGCACCCCGAACCGGTCGCGCGCGATCACCGCGTCGTACGCCCGCACGGGCGGCGGCGCGGCGCGCGTGGCGGCGAGCGGTTCCCAGACGGCGAGCGCGAGCGCGACGACGACCAGCAAGGCGGCCAGCCCCCATGCCAAGCGACGGATCAATCGGCCCTCCCCTGATTTATGGGGCTGTCCTACAGGATCGGGCCGTGCTTGCTAGCGGATCATGCGTCTCTCATCTTCGCCGCCCCCTTTCCTTTCCTCGGACGCCGGGCCGCGCGCTCGGCTTATGTGGCGCACCGGCACTTTCGGGCGGGGTGCTTTCAGCCGGCACGTAGCGCGAAGTTTGTGAACTTCCGACCCTTGTGTTGCCCGGATAACACACCACCTGAGGCGTAAGGACAACAGGGATCTCCATGAACCTCGAACGATTCACCGACCGCGCCAAGGGCTTCCTCCAATCGGCGCAGACCGTCGCGATCCGCATGAACCACCAGCGGATTTCGCCGGAGCATATCCTGAAAGCGCTGCTCGAGGACGAGCAGGGCATGGCCGCGGGCCTGATCGGGGCCGCGGGCGGCGACGCCAAGCGCGCGACCGCCGAGACCGACGCCGCGCTCGCCAAGCTGCCGGCCGTCAGCGGTTCGGGCGCGCAGACGCCACCCGGCCTCGACAACGACGCCGTGCGCGTGCTCGACCAGGCGGAGCAGGTCGCGCAAAAGGCGGGCGACAGCTACGTCACCGTCGAGCGCATGCTGCTGGCGCTGACGCTCGCGACCACCACCGCCGCCGGCAAGGCGCTCGCGGCCGCGGGCGTGAAGGCCGACGCGCTCAACGGCGCGATCAACCAGCTTCGCGGCGGCCGCACCGCCGACACCGCGTCCGCCGAGGACCGCTACGACGCGCTCAAGAAGTTCGCCCGCGACCTGACCGAGGCCGCGCGCGACGGCAAGCTCGATCCCGTGATCGGCCGCGACGAGGAGATCCGCCGCACCATCCAGGTGCTCGCGCGCCGCACCAAGAACAATCCCGTCCTCATCGGCGAGCCCGGCGTCGGCAAGACCGCCATCGCCGAGGGCCTCGCGCTGCGGATCGCCAACGGCGACGTGCCCGACGGCCTCAAGGACAAGACGCTGATGGCGCTCGACATGGGCTCGCTCATCGCCGGCGCGAAGTACCGCGGCGAGTTCGAGGAGCGGCTGAAGGGCGTCGTCGACGAGGTGAAGGCCGCCGAGGGCCAGATCATCCTGTTCATCGACGAAATGCACACGCTGATCGGCGCGGGGAAGTCGGAGGGCGCGATGGACGCGTCCAACCTCTTGAAGCCTGCGCTCGCCCGCGGCGAGCTCCACTGCGTGGGTGCCACCACGCTCGACGAGTACAGGAAGCACGTCGAGAAGGATCCCGCGCTCCAGCGCCGCTTCCAGCCCGTGTTCGTCGGCGAGCCCACGGTCGAGGACACGATCTCGATCCTGCGCGGCCTCAAGGAGAAGTACGAGCTCCACCACGGCGTGCGCATCACCGACGGCGCGATCGTCTCGGCGACGACCTTGTCAAACCGCTACATCACCGACCGCTTCCTGCCCGACAAGGCGATCGACCTGATGGACGAGGCCGCGTCCCGCATCCGTATGGAGGTGGAGTCGAAGCCCGAGGAGATCGAGACGCTCGACCGCCGCATTATCCAGCTGAAGATCGAGCGCGAGGCGCTCAAGCGCGAGAACGACGCCGCCTCGCGCGAGCGGCTGGCGGCGCTGGAGGAGGACCTCGCCAACCTCGAACAGCAGTCGGCCGAGCTGACCGCACGCTGGCAGGCGGAGAAGGAGAAGATCGGCGCGGAAGCCAAGCTCAAGGAGCAGCTGGACCACGCACGAATCGAACTTGACCAGGCGCAGCGCGCGGGCGACCTCGCGCGCGCGGGCGAGCTCAGCTACGGCGTCATCCCGCAGCTCACCCGCCAGCTGGAGGAGGCGCAGGCGCAGACCGCCACCGCCATGCTCCGCGAGGAGGTGACCGCCGACGACATCGCCGCGGTGGTCAGCCGCTGGACGGGCGTCCCCGTCGACCGGATGCTGGAGGGCGAGCGCGAGAAGCTGCTCCGCATGGAAGAGGTGCTGGGCCGTCGCGTCATCGGCCAGGAGCACGCGGTCCGCGCCGTCTCCACCGCCGTCCGCCGCGCCCGCGCGGGGCTCCAGGACCCGAACCGCCCGCTGGGTTCGTTCCTGTTCCTAGGCCCGACCGGCGTCGGCAAGACGGAGCTGACCAAGGCTTTGGCCGAGTTCCTGTTCGACGACGCCAATGCGATGGTGCGCATCGACATGAGCGAGTTCATGGAGAAGCACGCCGTCGCCCGCCTGATGGGCGCGCCGCCCGGCTATGTCGGCTATGAGGAGGGCGGCGTGCTGACGGAGGCCGTCCGCCGCCGCCCCTATCAGGTCGTCCTCTTCGACGAGGTCGAAAAGGCGCACGGCGACGTGTTCAACGTGCTCTTGCAGGTGCTCGACGACGGTCGCCTCACCGACGGCCAGGGCCGCACGGTGGACTTCACCAACACGCTCATCATCCTGACCAGCAACCTGGGTTCGCAGTATCTCGCGAACCTGGGCGAGGGCGAGGACGTCGAGTCGGTCGAGCCGCAAGTCATGGAGGTCGTCCGCGCCCATTTCCGGCCGGAGTTCCTGAACCGCCTGGACGAGGTGATCCTGTTCCACCGACTGGGGCTCGCGCACATGGCCCCGATCGTCGACATCCAGGTCGGCCGCGTCGCCAAGCTCTTGGGCGACCGCAAGATCGCGCTGGAGCTGACCGACGCCGCCCGCGCCTGGCTCGGTCGCGTCGGCTACGACCCGGTGTACGGGGCGCGGCCGCTCAAGCGCGCGGTGCAGCGCCACCTCCAGGACCCGCTGGCGGAGATGCTGCTCCGCGGCGACGTCGGCGACGGCCGGACCGTCCGCGTCGACGAGGGCGAAGGCAAGTTGGCGCTCTCCGTCGCGTAATCGCCGAAAAAAAGGGGCCGCTCCCGCGAGGGAGCGGCCCCGATCATATCAGGCCGGAGCCGTCCGCTTAGAAGCGGAAGCGCACGCCCGCATAGTAGCGGCGGCCGAACACGTCGTAGGTGGCGGCGGCCGTGTCGGTGCCCGTCACGTTGAACGTCGTGCCGGACAGGATGTTCGGGGCATCATTGTCGAGCAGGTTGTCGACGCCGACGTAGAACTCGTACTGGTCCGCCGCCTTGAACGACGCCTGGCTGTCCAAGTAGAACTGCGCAGGGATCTTGATCGCGTTGCGGTCGAGATCGAGCGAGGCCAGCGTCTGGTCATCCTCGTTCGAGCGGCCGAAGTAGGTGCCGGTGAAGTTGATGTTGAAGCGCTCGCCCGTGTAGCCCACCGTCGCGGTGAAGCGGTCCTGAGGCGTCCCGACCTCGCCCGCGAAGACGTCCGGGGTCGAACCGGGCACGGGGATGACCTCGCCGTTGAACAGGTGCGTGTACGCGACGCGCATGTTGAACGCACCCGGCAGGCCGACGCCGTCCAGCGGGATCCGGTTGGTCAGCGTCACGTCCAGGCCCTCGGTCGAGAGCTCGCCGGCGTTGATCAGGAACGCGTCGATCAGCTCGATCGAGCCCGCGCTGTTGTTGCCGGTCGCGGTCGGGCGACGGCGGATGAACGAGCAGAGCTCCTGGTTGTTCTGGTTGTAGCACTGGTCCAGGACGAACTGCCGCGGCGGCGCGTTGATCGCGTCCTCGATCTCGATGTTGAAGTAGTCGACGCGGAGCACGACGTTGCGCAGGAAGTCGATCGAGCGCGGCGTGATCACGACGCTGCCCGTGTACGACTTCGACGTCTCCTCGCCCAGGTTCGGGTTGCCGCCGTTGAAGCCGCTGATGCCCTGAAGGTCGGGCTGCGTCAGCGCGAACGTGCCGTTGTTCGCGGCGATGTTGGCGAGCACGCCGGGCGAGGCGCGGCACACGTCGCCGCGCGTCCCGCCGCCGGTCGCCTGGACGCCGACGCACGGGTCCTGCAGGCCCGACGGGAAGGTCTGCGACGGACCGGTGAACAGTTCGCCGATGTTCGGTGCGCGGACCGACTGGGCGTACGTGCCCGAGAAGCGGATGTCCGGGATCGGCGCCCACTCGCCGCCCACGCTATAGGTGTAGACGGTGCCGACCGTGGAGTAGTCGGAGACGCGGCCGGCCGCGCGCAGGTTGAGCTGGCCGACGAACGACGTGTCCGCCAGGATCGGCACGTTCACCTCGCCGTAGAGCTCCTTCACGTCGAACTCGCCGGACGTGTCGGGGATGGCGTTGCCGGCGTTCAGGCCGGCGTTGGTGAGCGCGTCGTTGTTCTCGCGGCTCGTCTCCTTGCGGTACTCCGCGCCGACCGCCACGCCCAGCGGGCCGGCGGGCAGGTCGAACAGCACGCCCGACAGGTTGCCCTGGACGACCTGCTGCGTGATGCGGCTCTGCAGCGTCTGGTCGGCGGCGATGTAGCGCACCGCCGCAGGCGAGATGGAGTTCGCGCCGAAGATGTTGATCGGCACGCAGCCCTGCGCCCGCGCGATCGGGTCGGCGCACTGCGGTCCGTTGGGGCCGGGCACCGCGTTGAGCGCGTTGCGGAAGTTCAGGACGTTCACCTGGCCGTTCGAGATCTGCGACTCGTTGTTCCGGCCGTAGTTGTAGGTCAGGTCCCAATTGAACTTGTTGTCGAACAGGTCGCCCTCGAAGCCGACCACGAAACGGTAGAGGTTGCGCTCCGTCTCGCCGTTACGCGTGCCGAACTCGCTGATGCGGCGCGCGAAGCTGAAGTCGCGAAGCCCGTCGCCGTCGCCGTCGCGCGCCGCGTTGTAGATCGCGTCGGGAACGAACGGGTTGCGGACCAGCGTAGTGCCCACGCGCTGCTCGAGCGGGATCAGGCCGCTGACGGGGTTGATGCCGCCGATGCCGCCCGAGTCGAGCGGGAACGGCTCGATCTCACGGGCCGAGCTGGTGTTGTTGTACGTCGCCTCGCCGATGAAGCGGAGGCTGTCGCTGATGTCGTAGCGCGCCCTCGCGGCGAACAGGTAGCGCTCCACCGGCACCGCGATGGTGCGGAAGAACTGGCGGTTGAAGCCGCGCGCGGGGAGCGCGGTGCCGGCAGGCACGCCGCAGGCGGCCGCCTGTCCGGCCGAGATCGTTCCGCCGTTCGCGCTGAAGCCGCGCTCGAGCGCGCCGGTCGGGCCGAAGGTGAAGTTGCAGCCGCCGGCCGTGAAGCGGCCCTGCGGCGCGAAGCCGGAGAAGAAGGGCTGCGTGGGCACGCCGTAGTCGGCCGGATCGCCGGTGAGGTTGAACGCGGTGTCGAGATCGTCGACCAGCGTGTTCCGGCGCTGACGCGAGAGCAGGCCGTCCTCGCGGGTATAGCCGACGTGCACCATGATGTTGCCGCGGTCGTCGGCCGAGTTCGCACCCACCGTGACGTTCGCCTGGTAGCGGCGGTCGTCGCCGCGCTCGGTGATGCCGTACTGGGCGTTGGCGTCGACGCCCTCGAAATCATCCTTGTAGATGAAGTTCACCACGCCCGCGACGGCGTCCGAGCCGTACAGCGACGACGCGCCGCCCGTCAGCGTGTCGATGCGCTGGATGAACTGCTGGGGGATGATGTTGAGGTCCACGGTCGCCGAGCCGGGCAGGCCCGCGACGACGCGGCGGCCGTTGATCAGCACCAGCGTGCGGTCGGAGCCCAGGTTGCGCAGGCTGACGGTGGCCACGCCCGCCCCCGACGTCAGGAAGGCGGTGTTGGTGCGGCTGAGCCCCGGGGTGAACGCCGGGTTCTCGATCAGCAGCTCCTGGACGTTGGTGACGCCCGCTTGGTCGATCTGGACGTCGCTGACCACCTGCACGGGCGCGACGGCCGTGATGGTCGGCGACACGATGCGCGAGCCGGTGACGACGACGTCCTCGCCCTGCCCCGTGCTGGTCGCCTGGCCCGCCGCGGCGCGGGCCTCGTCCGTCTGGCCCGGGACCGTCTGGTCCTGGCTCGACTGAGCGCCGACGGTGTCCTCCTGCTGCGCGCTCGCCGGCGAAGCGAGAAGCGCGAGGCCGATCGCGAACGGCGCGGCGCTCGCCAGGATTTGGAGCTTCCGGGAGTAGGTCACTAGCTGGTCCTTATGCTGAATCGTTCCGGCGGGGCCGCGCGTCCGAGCCTTTGCGGCTTCATCACGCGGCGACGCACCACCCCCCTTTCGGAGATGCGGCCGCTGATGCATGATCCTGAAGAAGCGTGTAAACCACGCATTAAGCGCCGCCGGAGCTTTGCGGTCGGCCTGTCGCCTTATTGCAACACTGCTGACGTTTGCGAGGGACCGCCGGCGTCGGCATCGGGAGGGTTCGGAGGATGAAATACGTGATCGGGGCGCTCGCGCTCGCCGCCGCGGGCGGGGCCGCCGCGCAGTCGACCGAGCGGCCGGCGCTCCTGTCCCGGCTGGTCGACTGCCGAAAGCTCACCGCCGACGCGGAGCGGCTCCGCTGCTACGACGCCCAGGTCTCGGCGTTGGACGAGGCGGAGCGCAAGCGGGAAGTGGTGGTGGTCGACCGCGCCCAGGTGCGCGAGGCGCGCCGCAGCCTGTTCGGGCTGACGCTCCCGAAAATCCGCCTGTTCGGCGACCGCGACGACGGACCGGAGGAGCCCGAGTTCGCGCAGATCGAGACCACGCTCAAGGACGCGGCGCAAGCGGGCGGGCGCTGGCGGTTCACGCTCGCCGACGGGGCGAACTGGGTCCAGACCGACAGCGAGGAGCTCGCCCGCACGCCGCGGCCCGGCCAGGCGATCCGCATCCGCAAGGGCGCTCTCGGCAGCTTCCTCGCCAATGTCGAGCGCCAGCCCGCTATCCGCGTGAAGCGGGTGAACTAACGCGGCATCGGCCCCGCGACGAGCAGCGGGTCGAGCCGCGCGTCGCGCCAGCGCAGGCCCCAGTGGAGGTGCGGCCCCGTCGCGCGGCCGCTCCTGCCGACCTCGCCCACCAGTTGGCCCGCCTCGACGCGCTGCCCTTCGCGCACGTGGATGCGCGACAGGTGGAGGAAGGCGCTCGACAGCCCGCCGCCGTGATCGATCAGGAGGAGATTGCCCTCCAGCGTGAAAGGCCGCGCGGGATCGGCGGCGAGCACCACGACGCCGCCCGCGGGTGCGACCACCGGCGCGCCCGTCGGCAGCGCCACGTCCACGCCCGAATGGTAGGAGCCGGGCACGCCCTGGTAGACGCGCTGCGACCCGAACAGGCCGGACACGCGCCCCGTCGCCGGCCAGCGGAACCGCTCGCGCCAGCCCGTCGCCTCCGTCCGCGCGGCGCGCGCGGCGGCGATGCGTTGGAGCTCGCCCGGCCTGACCGCCTCGAACTCGGCGCTCGTGCGGCCGGCGCGTAACGGCGCGTCCACGCGCTCGATCCGCCATGCGCGCGGGGCGACGACGACCGGCCGGCGCAGCTCGCGCCCGTCCGCGAAGCGCGCGACGAGTTCGGCGTTCGCGGGCGCATCGCGGTCGAACCCGACGAGGAACCGTCCCCGGTCGAGCGTGACGGAGACGTCCGCCGCGCCCGGCGTGCGCAGCACCGCCGACACCGCGCCCGCGGGCGCTTCGCCCGTCACGAGGCCGCCCTGTGTGGGCACGCCCTCCAATCGGAAATCGTCAGCGGGCGCGGCGAGCAGCGCCAGCGCGAGGAACGTCCTCACTTGGGCGCCAGCGCCTCGCTCGCCACCTGCGCGGTGGCGTAGGCCTCCTGGCGCGCCACGCTCCAGTAGCGCAGGTCGTTCAACGGCACGCGCGCGCCCGTCGCCGCGCAGACGACGTGGTCGCCCGGCGCCAGCACGCGGAAGCCGTTGGCCATGTAGTGGAGCCGCGCGGGGCGGTCGGTGTTCGACATCAGCATGGGACGCGGTCCGTGAGGTCAGAGCAGCGAAGGCTGCTCGGGTTTCTTGTCAGGATAGGCACGGCCGCCGCCCCGCTCAACCTTGGCGTCGACCGAACCGTCGGCGAAGTGGATCGTCACCGCGCCCGCGCCCTTGGCGGCGGCGGCGGACAGCAGCGTGTCCCCCGCCCTCCCCGTCACGCGCGCATAGCCGCGCTCGAGCACCTTGTTGGGATTGAGCGAGTCTACCAGCCGCCAAATGCTCTCCAGCTGTTCGCGCGCGCGCGCGAGCTCGCGTTGCAGCACCGCCGGGCGGAGCGCGCCGCCTAAGCGGTCGAGCTGGCCCCGCGCCTGCACCACGCGCCGCTCCAGCCCGCGGTCGAGCCGCGCCGACGCGTCGTCCACCCGCTGCCGCTGCGGCCCCAGAAGCTGGTCGCGCTTGGGCAGCACGCGCACCAGCGCGTCCAGCCGCTCCCGCCCGCGCTCGACGTAGCGACGGGCGCACCGCCCCGTACGCGCGGCGTGGCTCTCGATCTGGTAGCGCAGATCGGCCAGCACCGGCACCGCCAGCTCGGCCGCCGCGGTCGGCGTGGGCGCGCGTAGGTCGGCGGCGTGGTCGCACAAGGTCGTGTCAGTCTCGTGCCCCACCGCCGAGATGATCGGGATGGAGCAGTCGGCGACCGCGCGCACGACCACCTCCTCGTTGAACGACCACAAGTCCTCGATCGACCCGCCGCCGCGCGCGACGATCACCAGATCAGGGCGGGGCACCGGCCCGTCGGCGGGCATGGCGTCGAACCCCCGCACCGCGCTCGCCACCTCTTGCGCCGACCCCTCGCCCTGCACCTTGACGGGCCACACCACGACGTGCGTCGGGCAGCGGTCCTCCAGCCGGTGCAGGATGTCGCGGATCACCGCGCCCGTGGGCGAGGTCACCACCCCGATCACCCGTGGCATGAAAGGGAGCCGTACTTTACGCTCACGGTCGAACAGCCCCTCGCCCGCGAGCTTCTGCCGGAGCTTGTCGAGCAGCGCCATCAGCGCGCCCGCGCCCGCCAGCTCCATGCGCTCGATGACGATCTGGTACTTGGACCGGCCGGGATAGGTGGTCAGCTTTCCGGCGGCGACAACCTCGATCCCGTCCTGCGGCTGGAATTGCAGAAGATTGACCTGCCCCTTCCACATCACGCCGTCGATCACCGCGCCCTCGTCCTTGAGCGCGAGATAGGCGTGGCCCGACACCGCGCGCTTCCAACCGCTGATCTCGCCGCGCAGGCGCACGAAGCCGAACTCGTTCTCGACGACGCGCTTCAGCCTGCCCGCCAGCTCGGACACGGTGACGGCGAGCGCGTTGTCGCCGGGGACAGGCTCCGCTACCAGCCGGGGTGCATCGGGGGAGGAAGAGGCCATGAACGTCCTGCTGTTGGGCTCCGGGGGCCGCGAGCACGCGCTCGCCTGGAAACTGGCCCAGTCGCCGCTCCTCACTACCCTCTACGCCGCACCGGGCAACCCCGGCACCGCGCGCTCGGCCCAATTGGTGACGCTGGACGCCTCCGACCACCCCGCCGTCGTCGATTTCGCGCGCGGACACGACATCGGCTTGGTCGTGATCGGCCCCGAAGCCCCGCTCGTCGATGGCCTGGCCGACAGCTTGCGCGCGGCGGGCGTCTCCGTGTTCGGCCCGAGCAAGGCCGCCGCCCAGCTCGAAGGCTCCAAGGGCTTCACCAAGGACCTGTGCGCCCGCGCGGGCATCCCGACGGCCGGTTATCTCCGCGTGCGCTCGCGCGACGAGGCGGACGCGGCGATCACGACCACCTTCTCGCTGCCCGTCGTCATCAAGGCCGACGGGCTCGCCGCGGGCAAGGGCGTGACGATCGCCTACAGCCGCGAGGAGGCCGACGCCGCGCTCGACCGCCTGTTCGACGGCGGTGAGGCCGAGGCGGTGATCGAGGAGTTCCTGTCCGGCGAGGAGGCGAGCCTGTTCGTGCTGACCGACGGCGAGTTCTTCACCAGCTTCGGCACCGCGCAGGATCACAAGCGCGTCGGCGACGGCGACACCGGCCCCAATACCGGCGGCATGGGCGCCTACAGCCCCGCCGCCGTGCTCACCCCCGAGCTCGAGACGCGCGCCCTCGCCGAGATCGTCGCGCCCACGCTGGCGGCTCTCCGCGAGGCGGGTACGCCGTTCCAGGGCGTGCTCTACGCCGGGCTGATGCTGACCGCGACCGGCCCCAAGCTCATCGAGTACAACGCCCGCTTCGGCGATCCGGAGGCGGAGGTGGTGCTGCCCCGCTTTCAAGGCGACCTGCTGGAGGTGATGCTCGCGACCGCCGAGGGACGCCTCGCCGAACTCGGCCCCGCGCTCTTCTCGACCGACGCCGCGCTCACGGTGGTCGTCGCGGCGCAGGGCTATCCCGGCCAGCCCCGCACCGGCGGCGCGATCCGCGGGATCGACGAGGCGGAGGCGACGGGCGCGATCGTGTTCCAGGCGGGCACGCGCGAAGCGGACGGTTCGCTGGCCGCCAGCGGCGGCCGCGTCCTCGCCGTCACCGCGCTCGCCCCCACGGTCACGCAGGCCCAGGCCGCCGCCTACCGCGCCGTCGACCTTCTCGATTACCCCGACGGCTTCCACCGCCGCGACATCGGCTGGCGCGCGGTGGAACGCGAGCGCACCCCGCAGGATTGAACAGAGAACAGGTTCGAGAGGATCGCCGACCCATGTGGCTGCCCATCACCGCCGTCGCCGCCCCCGAGGTGGAGGGGACGCTGACCCCGCCCGGCACGGGCACGTTCACGACCATCCACTTCGTGCTGATCGCGCTGCTCGCCGCGGCGGCGCTGCTGATCCTGATCGTCGGTATCCGCAAGGCGCGCGCCAGGCGCGCGGCCGAGCGCCGCGTGCAGGAGGAGGCAGCGGAAGCCGGGGTGCCGCCCCCGCCGCCCGCGCCCGCCCCGACCGAGTTGCGCGACGCGCCAATCCCGCCCCAGTCGCTCGACCGCTCCACGATCGGGATCGCTCCTACCCCACCCGCGAACGACGACCTCGTCGCGCCGCAACCGGTCGGCCCCGCCCCGACCGAGCCCGTCGCCGACGAAGCCCCGCCCGCGCGGCCGATGCAGGACGAGCGCATCGCCGTGGGGTTCCCGCAAAGTAGTACTTTGCGGGGTGCCCTGACCGCCGCGCCCATGGACGCCAGCCCCGCCGCCGAGGCCGAGCCCGCCCCGGCCCAGGCGGGCACCCCCTCCCCCGCCGACGGGCCGGTCACGCAGCTGAAAGGGCTCGGGCCGAAGGTCGCCGCACGGCTCGCCGAGCTGGGCATCACCACCGTGGGCCAGATCGCGGCGCTCGATGCTGACCAGGCGCAAGCGCTCGACGGCCGGCTCGGACCGTTCGCGGGGAGGCTGCACCGGGACCGGTGGATCGAACAGGCTAGGTTTCTCGCGGCGGGCGACCGCGCAGGCTTTGAGGCTGTTTTCGGCAAGCTGTGAGGCGCACAGCGCAGCTGTAAGCCGGTGCGTGCGAGCTCCGCTCGCCCGCACACAGCAGCCCGGCCGGCGCGGCTCCAGCCGCGACCGACGGCACGGGATTTACTCCCGTGTCGGCCCCTGCGCTGACTGCCTACCCCTCCACCGGATGCAGCGCCTGCGCCGGCGTGCCCACCACCTGCGCCCGGAGCCGGAGCGACAGCTCGAACAGCGGCTTGGGCTTCAGCATGAACGACGAGATCGGCATGCCGAGGAACAGCTGGCAGTCGCGGATGAAGTGCGGCTGGTCGTGGTAGCCGGCCGCCACCACCAGCGCCTTCCACCCGCCGCGCCCGACCTGCATCGACGCGATCAGCGCGCGCATGAACCTGGCCCGGCGGAGCAGCAGCTTGGGCGTGAAGCCGAAATAGCGCGTCGACAGCCGCGCGATATGCCGGGCGTCGATCCCCGTCCGCTCCGTCATCTCCTTGATGGTGAGCACCTCCGGGTCGAGCAGCAGCGCCGCGACCCGGGCCACCGCCTCGTCCTCCGGCGGCGTGCGGATCAAGAGGTCGGTGAAGAACGCGTCGAACGCCTGGGCGGGATCGTCCGCCTCCAGCACCGCCGCCCGCAGCGCCTCCGTCCGGTCTCGCCACACCGTCTCGAGCGGCGTGATCCGGTCGGCGAAGGGCGCGGCGTCGCGTCCGACGAAGCGGGCCCAGCCGAGCGGCGTCAGGCCCACGCACACGCAGCGCCCCGTGGCGAAGCGCGTATAGGCGGCGTGGCTCGTCGGCCCGAACAGGGCGTTGCGCGGTCCCGGATCGAACGTCCGCCGTCCGATCTTCGCCCCCCAGTCGAAATCGTCCTCCGCGAAACGGATCGCCGCCCACGCAGGCGGAATGACGTCCCGCGCTTCTTCGCCCGGCAACAAAGAAGCGTGATATGAATCGTAGGCGGTTAAATAACGCGATAAATGTAACGCCGGCTTGGCGTACCAAATACTTAGCCGCCCGTCCCCCGGGCAACTCGCGACCAGGCTCATTCGCCTTCCCCCTGTTAGCACCAACAGTAAGGAAAGTTCTCGGATTGGCAACGCGTTGTGCGTGTAACGTACAGCGCCTGTTTGGTCCGGGATGGAGCGTTCTGGGACGGCGCGGCCCAAGAACGTCCTTAATCGTCAGCGCTGACCAACAACTTGTCGATGCGCCGCCCGTCCAGGTCTACCACTTCGAATCGCCAGCCTTGCTCGACGAAGCTCTCGCCTTCACCCGGCAGATGCTTGAACGCCGCGAGCGCGAGCCCCGCCACCGTGGCGAAGTCGCGGTCTTCGGGCAGTTCGATCCCCAGCCGCTCGGCGAGCATGTCCGCCGCCGCCGTGCCCGCCACCAGCAGCGACCCGTCGTCGCGCTCGACGATGGCGGGGGCCTCGTCCGGGTCGGCGTCCGACCGGAACTCGCCCGCGATCGCGGCGAGCAGGTCGGCGGGCGTCACGATGCCTTCGAAGTGCCCGTACTCGTCGTGGATCATCGCCATGGGCACGTCGGCCTCGCGCAACGCGTTCAGCGCGTCCATCGCGTCGATCCGGTCGATGACGACGGGGGCCTTGCGCATCAGCCGATGGAGGTCGAGCGACTCGCCCCGGAACAGCGCGCCCGCGATGTCGCGCGCCTGGACCACGCCCGCGACCGCGTCCACCGACCCGCGCGCGACGGGGAGCCGCGTGTGCGGCGTGTCGAGCAGCGCGTCGCGGATCTGCTCAGGGCTGGCGTCCACGTCGATCCAGTCGATCTCCGTGCGCGGCGTCATCACCTCGCGCACCGGCCGATCGGCGAGCCGCACCACGCCGGAGATGATGGAGCGCTCATGCTCTTCGATCACGCCCGACTTGGACGCCTCCGCCACGACGAGATGCAGCTCCTCCGCCGTCACCTGGTCCTCCGACTCGCGGCGCAGGCGCAGCAGCCGGAAAATGAGCGCGCTGGTCCGGTCGAGCAGCCAGACGAGCGGCGCGGTCGCCTTGGCGAGCCAGCGCATGGGGATCGCCACCACCGCGGCGATCGGCTCCGGGCTGCGGAGCGCGAACTGCTTGGGCACCAGCTCGCCGACGATCAGCGAGGCGTAGGTGGTGAGCCCGATCACCAGCGCGTAGCCTATCCGCGACGCCGCGCCCGCCGACAGGCCCAGCATCTGCAGCCTGGCCGCGGTCGGCTCGCCCAGGCTGGCGCCCGAATAGGCGCCCGCGATGATGCCGATCAGCGTAATGCCGATCTGCACGGTGGACAGGAACTTGGACGGCTCGGCGGCGAGGTCGAGCGCGGTCGCGGCGCCGCGTTTGCCGGCGCGCACCATCGCCTCCAGCCGCGCGCGGCGCGCGGAGACGATGGCGAGCTCGCTCATCGCGAACACGCCGTTCAGGGCGACCAACGCCAGAATGATCAGGACGTCGGTCCAGGGGAACGGGGGAAGCTGTGCCATCGGGCTTGTTGGCCCAACTTGGCCCGGACCGTGCGGTTCCGCAAGCAGGGGAACGTTCGCCGGCGGCTTCGAGTTATCCGGCTCCATAGTATGTCAGGGAGCGTATCCGAATGAATCTGCGGTCCAAAGTCGTCCTGAGCTTCGCCGCCTCCGCGGCCCTCACCACCGCCGCCTGCACCACCGATCCCGAAACGGGCGAGCGCCGCATCAGCCGCGCCGCGATCGGCGGCATCGGCGGCGCGGTCGGCGGGTACCTGCTCGGCGACCTGGTCGGCGGACGGCGCGACCGGACGGAGCGGATCCTGGGCGCCGGCATCGGCGGCATCGCGGGGGCCGCCATCGGCTCCTACATGGACCGGCAGGAGCAAGAGCTGCGCCAGCGTACCGCCGGCACCGACGTGCAGGTGACGCGCCAGGGCGACGACCTGATCCTCAACATCCCGTCGGGCATCAACTTCGACTACAACTCGGCCGCCATCCGGCCCGAGTTCCGCACCACGCTCGACCAGGTGGCGGGCACGCTGGCGCAGTACAACCAGACCTATATCGACGTGTACGGCCACACGGACGCGACGGGCTCCGACCAGTACAACCAGGGCCTGTCCGAACGCCGCGCCCGCTCGGTCGCCGATTACCTCTCCACCCGCGGCGTCTCGCCCGCGCGCGTCGCGACGCGCGGCTTCGGCGAGACGCAGCCCGTCGCCCCCAACGACACGCCCGACGGCCAGGCGGCGAACCGGCGTGTGGAGATCAAGGTCGTGCCGATCCAGCAGAACGACGTGCAGGGCTGACACTCTTCCCTCTCCCGCGAAAGCGGGAGAGGGCAGAAGTTACCGCCGCCCAGCGAAGAACCCCCGCAGCAACTCCGCCGCCTCCCGTTCCCCCAATCCGGCATACACCTCCGGCCGGTGATGGCATGTCGGCTGCGCGAACACGCGCGCGCCGTGCTCCACACCCCCTCCTTTGGGATCGGCCGCGCCGTAGTAGAGCCGCCGCACCCGCGCATGCGCGATCGCGCCCGCGCACATGGCGCAGGGCTCCAGCGTTACCCACAGGTCGCACTCCTCCAGCCGCTCGACGCCGAGCTTCGCGGCCGCCTCGCGGATCACGCGCATCTCCGCGTGCGCCGTCGGGTCGCGGAGCCGCCGCGGCGCGTTTCCCGCCCTCGCCAGCACCTGGCCGTCGCGGACCAGCACCGCGCCCACCGGCACCTCGCCCGCGTCCGCCGCCGCGCGCGCCTCTTCGAGCGCCAGGCGCATGGGTTCGGGAACCGGGAACATGGGCCGGCGCGTGCACGCCTCGGCCGCCGCGGGTCAAGCGGGCGCTAGTCGGCCCCGTTCGCCGGCGGCTCCTCCGCCGCGATCCGCTCCGCTTCCTGCTCGATCGTCATCCCCTGGTCGGGCGTCGCGGCGGGCGCTCCGTCGCCGAAGCGCAGATAGCCGAAGTGCATCGCCGCCACCGTCAACAGCACCACCACGCCTAAGATGAAGAACAGTCCGCGCATGCCGGCCCTCCCGCTCGTTCGGATCGCTGGCGTAACAACGTGCCCGCCCGCCCGCGGGTTGCATCCGGTTGACGGAACCCGCCCGTGCCGCTATCCGCGCGGCCTTTCCGAACACCGGACCACAGGATCAACATCATGTCGCGCATCTGCGAGCTGACCGGCAAGGGCCGGCAGGTGGGGCACAACGTCTCCCACGCCAACAACAAGACCAAGCGCACCTTCCTGCCCAACCTGCAGAACGTGACGCTGCTCTCCGACGCGCTGGAGCGCTCGGTGCGCCTGCGCGTCTCCGCGCACGGCCTGCGCTCGGTGGAGCATAATGGCGGCCTCGACAACTGGCTCGTCAAGACGTCGGACGAGAAGCTCTCGCTTCGCGCGCGCCGCCTGAAGCGCGACATCGTCAAGAAACGCTCGGCGGCATAGGCGCAGGCGCGGCGACGACCGCGCCGGTGCGCGGCTGCGGCCGCGCAACGCCGAGCCCGGCCGGCGGGCAGGTCGCCGAGCGGCCTGACCCATTCGACGTCGAGCGGCGGCTCCGCCGTCGCTCACCCTTCCAGCGCGAACTTCAGCAGCAGCGTCCGCTGCAGCCTCGTGTTGTTGTCGTCGGACAACAGCCACACCAACGTCCGACCGCCTTCCCGCCCCACGGCCACGCCCTCGAAATTGTCGGCGACGAGCGGCGTCTGAAGCCTGGCGATTTCCTCACCTTCGACCATCGCACCGGGCCGGATCGCGCCGCGCGCGACGATCGCCACGCGCGTGAGCCAGCTGAACGGCAGGTCGAAGCCGCGCTCCAGCACCAGCACGCGCCCGTCGGGCAGCTCGGTCATGTCGACGGGGTCGTAGCCGCGCGCGGGCCGATAGCTGAACGTCGCGGGCCGCGCGCCGGGCGCGGTGGGGTCGCCCGCGAAGATCAGCCCCGCCCGCGCGCGCGGCCGCTTTCCTCCCGGCGCGCGCCGCGGCCTCGCCTGTTCCGAGATCACGACGAAGCGCCCGTCGGCGAGCCGCGTCATCGCCTCCGCCCCGCCGCCCTCGGACCAACGCCGCATCTCGCGGGGCGCCCGTCCCCGCTCCGCGCGCGCGAAGCCGGGGGCGTAGCGCCAGATCTGGTCGTGGTTCTCGAACCCCACCCACCAGCGGCCCGTGGCCGGATCGTGCGCGAGCGACTCGCTGTCGCGGTCGCGCTTGCGCCAGCCCGTGCCCGGCCCCGCAGGCAGAGGGAACAGGCGCGCGTCGCGCGGCCGGCCGTCCCCGCCCATCCTGAACGCGAGCAGGTTGCCGCCGTCGCCCAGCAACAGGAACCGACCGCCCGCGACGTGCAGCGCCGAGAAGCCGCCGAACCCCGGATCGGCGCTTTCCAGCGCGATGCCCCCTAGATAGCGCAGCCGCCCCGCGCGGCGCACGCGCGGATCGCCGGGATGGAGCGCCACGGGCGCGACGCGGAGCTCGCCGCCCTTCGGCAACGGCAGCTTATCGTAGCCCGACCATCCGGGCACGATCAGCAGGACCAGCAACAGGCCGAGGAGCACGCGCACCCGCGCCTCATAGGGGCGGGCCGCGCGCCCGCGAAAGCCTGAACGATGGATAACGAGCGCATTCAGGCTCGGCTCAAAACGAATCACCTAAAAGCGCATCATCGACGGACGGTTATTCCGCCGCCCCGAGTTTGAAGAGCAAGGAGTAGGGAGCATGTTCAAGAAGCTGTCCATGGCCGGCGCGGCGCTCGCGATGACCGCCGGCGCGATTGTGCCCGCCACCGCCGCCGAGGCGCAGGGCCGCCGTTATTACGATCGCGGCTACTATGACGATCGCGGCTATTACGACCGCCGCGACTATCGCCGCTACAACAATTATCGCGCGCGTCAGAAGTGCCGCGACGGTGACGGCGGCACCATCGTCGGCGCAATCGCCGGCGGCCTGCTCGGCCGCACGATCGACACCCGCGGCGACCGCCTGCTCGGCACCGTCCTCGGTGCGGGCGCGGGTGCGCTGGCCGGCCGTGCGATCGACCGTAGCGATCGGCCGGGGTACTGCCGCCGGTGATTGAAGGCGCGGAAGCCTAGCTTCCGAGCCGGTGCGGGCCGCTCGGCGGCCCGCATCAATCACCCCGGCCGGCGAGTTGGCGGCCAAGCCGCCAAGCTCGTTCGACGACACGCGACGGCTTCGCCGTCGCGAACCCCCGATCTCAACCACTTAGCAAGCTACCGCCTGTAGGCGGTGCGTACGTCTCCCGCGTAGCGTATCGGGAGCGGGGGGCCGGTCTGTGTATCGACCGGCCCCCTAGTTATGTCCGGCGCAGGCGCGGAAGCGCAGCTTCCGAGCCGGTGCGCGCAGCGCGGCACCGGACGCGGCCGGCGGGTCGGCGCAGCCGATTCCGTTCGACGTCAAGCCGGCGGCTCCGCCGTCGGCCCGCCGGAGCCTTATGCCGTCCCAGCCCCGCCCCACCCGCGACCGCCTCGCCTCCGCCGCTCTATCGGCCGCGGTGACGGCCGCCTTCGGCTACGCGCTGATCCTCGGGCTTAATGTCGACCTAGCCTCTCGAACCGACGACGCGCTCAAGACGTTCAACCTCCTCCCCGACCCGCCGCCCCCGCCGCGCGAGACGCCGCGCCCTCTCCCCGCCCGCACGCGCGAGAAGCAGGGCGAGGCAGCGCCGCCCGCCTTACGCGCGCGCCCGAAAGAGATCGTCGCCCCCGAACCGATCGTCACCCCGCCCCCGCCGCCCGTCCTCGCCGCCCCCATCGC
The DNA here is from genome assembly GCF_002288825.1 of Sphingomonas lenta. GTDB lineage: Bacteria > Pseudomonadota > Alphaproteobacteria > Sphingomonadales > Sphingomonadaceae > Sphingomonas > Sphingomonas lenta. Next base: position 395,687 of record NZ_NSLI01000004.1, on the reverse strand, counting down.
CGATACCGGCCCCGCGCCCTCTTCCGGCGCGACCGACAAGCCCGGCCCCGGCACGGGCGCCGGCGGCGAGGGTATTGGCCGCGGTGCCGGCGGCTCCGGCGACGGCACGGGCGGCGCGCCCGTCGCGCGGCGCTTCCGCCACGTCAGCGGCGAGGTGACGGACGACGATCAACCCGAATGGATGCGCGAGGCGGGCATGACCGGCGTGGTGGTATTCAGCTTCACCGTCGGCCCCTACGGCCGCGTGACCCGCTGCGCGGTGACGGAGTCGAGCGGACACCCGGCGCTGGACCAGCTCACGTGCCGGCTGTTCATGCGGCGGACGCGGTTCCGGCCGTCGGTGGATGCGACCGGGCGGGCGGTGGCGGACGATGGTACGGGCGAGGTTGGGTGGGGTATGGAGGACTGACCTCCCCACCGTCACCCCGGACTTGTTCCGGGGTCCATCGCCGAACGCGTACTCCGCCGGACGGGTGGGCGACACCGTCCCTCCCCCGTCGCCCCGGCCTCGAGCCGGAGTCCCGCTTCTTTTTTCAGAAAGAAAGCGCGACGGCGAAGCCGCCGCGTGACGTCGAACGGGTTTGCTCGCGAAGGGCGAGCAACCCGCCGGCCGGACTTCGGGCTGCGCGACTTCGCGCGCACCGGCGCGGAAGCTCGCTTCCGCGCCTGCCCTCGTCAGTACATATGCTGCCCCCCATTAATGCTCAGCGTCGACCCCGTCACAAACCCCGCCGCCTCGCTCGCCAAAAACGCCACCCCCCGAGCGATCTCATGCGCCCCACCGAGCCGCCCGACCGGGATCCGCGCCACGATCTTCTCCAGCACGTCCCCCGGCACCGCCGCCACCATGTCCGTGTCGATGTACCCCGGCGCGATCGCGTTCACCGTCACGCCGAACTTCGCACCCTCCTGCGCCAGCGCCTTGGTGAAGCCATGGATGCCCGACTTGGCAGCGGCGTAGTTGACCTGGCCATACTGCCCCGCCTGCCCGTTAATCGAGCCGATGTTGACGATCCGCCCCCACTTCCTCTCGCGCATGCCGGCGAACACGCCCTTGGCCATGTTGAAACAGCCGCCGAGGTTCGTGTCGATGACCTCCTTCCACTGCTGGTACGTCATCTTGAGGATGGTCGTGTCGCGTGTGATGCCGGCGTTGTTGACCAGGATGTCGACGGGCCCGAGGTCCGCCGCGACGCGCGCGCAGCCCTCCTGGCACGCGTCGAAATCGGCCACGTCCCACTTGTACGACTTGATCCCCGTCCGCCGGGTGAAGTCCTGGGCGCGCTCGTCGTTGCCGGCGTAGTTCGCCGCGACCACCACGCCTTCGTCGCGCAGCATCACGCTGATCGCTTCACCGATCCCGCGGGTCCCTCCGGTAACGATCGCCACGCGCGCCATGCAGCCTCTCCCTTGTTGATCTAGGTTGACGCTACGGAACGCCCACCCAGCCCGCAAGCTCCCGCTCCAAAATGCTGCGCAGCATCGCGATACCCGGCGCGGTGTCGTTCAGGCACGGCAGATACGCGAACCGCTCGCCACCCGCCTCCTCGAACGTCTCGCGCCCGCGGATCGCCAGCTCCTCCAATGTCTCGATGCAGTCGGCCGAGAAGCCGGGCGCCACGATCGCGACGCGCTTGACGCCCTTGCCCGGCAGCCCCGCCAGCACCTCGTCGGTCGCCGGCCCCAGCCACTTCGCCCGCCCGAAGCGCGACTGGAACGCGACCAGCAGCTCGCGCCCCAAAGCCTCGGACAGCAGCCGCGCCGTCTTTTGGCAGTGGCAGTGGTACGGGTCCCCCTTGAACAAGGTCCGCTCCGGCATGCCGTGGAAGCTCGCGACGATCGCGTCCGGCTCCCAGTCGAGCGCGGCCAGCTCCGCCTCCACCAGTTCTTTGAGCGCGCCAATATAAGCAGGGTCGTCGTGATAAGGCGGCAGCGTCCGCACCGCCGGCTGCCACCGCATCTGCGCGAGCTTGGCGAACGCCTTGTCGTTGGCCGTCGCCGTCGTCGCCGCGCAATATTGCGGGTAGAGCGGCGCGAGCAAGATCCGCTCGCACCCCGCATCCTTCATCGCCTGCACTTGGCGAGCGATCGCCGGATTGCCGTAGCGCATGGCGTAGTCGACCAGCACCCCCGGCCCCCACGCACCCTGCAGCGCCCTGGCCTGCGCCCGCGTGATCTTGGCGAGCGGGCTTCCCTCGTCCGTCCACACCAGCCCATAAGCATGCGCCGACTTCTTCGGCCGCGTGTTCAGGATGATCCCGCGCAGGATCGGCTGCCAGGCGAGCTTAGGAATTTCGACCACGCGCGGGTCGGAGAGGAACTCCTTGAGGTAGCGCTTGACCGCTTTGGAGTCCGCCTCGTCCGGCGTGCCTAAGTTGATGAGCAGCACGCCCACCTTGCGCGCCGGGATGGCGGGATGATCTGCGGGAGGGTTCATGCCGCCCACTTAGCTAAGTTCCTCCCCCGCTTACAGCGGGGGAGGAACTTACAACAGCGGCAACGTCCTCGCCCGCACCCCCGTCGCTGCCTCCAGCGCGTTCGCCACCGCCGGCGCGACCGGGGGCACCGCGAGCTCGCTCACCCCGCCCGAGGCCTCGCCGTTCTCGATCAGGTCCACCGTCACCTCCGGCGCGTCGACGAGCAGCGGCAGCCACAGTCGGTCGAACCCGCGCGCCGTCGGCCGGCCGGCGGCGAGGCCGGTCGACGCGCCCAGCGCCAGGCCCAGGCCGAAGATCAGCCCGCCCTCGATCTGCTGGCGCACCAGGTCCGGATTGACCATCGTCCCGCAGTCCGCCGCCGCGACCAGCCGCGTGACGCGCGGCCGTCCGCCCCCGCTCCGGTCCGCCTCGGCGAGCACGGCGATGTGGCCGCCGCGGAAGCTGTGGCACGCGATCCCCTGCCCCGTGCCCGGCCGCCCGCCGTCCCAGCCGCCCAAGCTCGCCGCCGTCGACAGACACCGTGCCAGCCTGGGGTTGCCGCCCAGCATGCCGATCCGGAACGACACCGGCTCCTGTCCCCCCGCCTTGGCGAGCTCGTCGAGGAAGCACTCGTTGAAGAAGCAGGTGTAACCGTGCGCGCCGCCGCGCAGGTGGCCCGTCTCGATGCCGATGTCGGCCGCGTGATGGTCCACGGCCCAAGCCGGAATGCGGTAGGGCGGCGCGGCCCCGCCGACCGCGTACCGCTCGCCCGCCGACGCGAGCGTCGCCGCCCGCCCGAGCAGCCGCCGCGCCAGCGCCTTCCCCGTCGCGGGCGACGCGATCTTCGCGCTCCAGCCCTGCACCAGCCCGCCCGCGCCCAGGCTCGCGGCCATGCGCGCCATCGCCGGCGGCCGGTGCCGTCCCTGCGCGATCTCCTCGCTGCGCGTCCGCACGAGGTTGACCGGCCGCCGTAGCACCACCGCGAGGTGCGCCGCCTGCTCGATCAGCTCGGTCTCGAGCCGCGCGCCGAAGCCGCCGCCGATCAGCATCGGGTGGACCACCACGTCGCCCTCGCCCACCCCCGCCCCCCGCGCCGCCGCCGCGCGCGCGTGAGCCGGGGCCTCGGTCTGGCACCAGAGCTCCAGCCGCCCGTCGCGATAGGCCGCGACCGCGCTCGCCGTCTCGATCGAGGCGTGGACGCCGAGGCCGACCGCGTAGGTCGCCTCGATCCGCCGCCCGCCGCCCAGCGCCGCCGCGACGTCGCCCTCGCCCGCGACCCGCTTCCCCTCCATTCGGAGCGCCGCCTCGAGCGCCCGCCGGATCGCCGCCTCGTCGGGCGGCACCTCCCGCGTCTCGAACCGAGGCTTCAGCGCATCCAATCCCCGCTCCGCCGCCCAGCCCGTGACGCCCACCGCCGCGACCCATCTCGGCGTCTCCACCACCTGCACCAGTCCGCGCACCCGGTCCGCCGCCGTGCGGTCCACCGAGACCAGCCGCCCATCCCCTAGCGGCCCGCCCCGTACCCGCGCGTGCACCATGTCCTGGAGCCGCACATCGCCCGCGAACTGCGCGGAGCCGTCCACCTTGGACGGCGCGTCGATCCGCGGCACCGACTTGCCGGTCAGCCGGCCCGCACCCCGGCCCTGCCCAACGGGCGGCGGATCGGGCGCGTCGCCTCCTACGGCGTCCGCGGCCAGCTCGGCGAAGCGCAGCCGCTCCGTCCCATGCGTCACGAACCCGCGGTCCACGCCGCAATCGCGCCACGACACGTCCCAGCGCCGCGCCGCCGCCTGCTGCAGCAGCGCCCGCGCCGTCGCCGCGGCCGCGCGCGCGGGCCCTTCGAACTGCCGGACCGACGTCGAGCCCGCGGTCAGCATCGCGGACGCGAAGCGCTCCGGCACGCGCCCGAACGCCCCTTCGAACAGCTCGGCCACCCCCAGCGGATTAGCGTAGAGCGGGTTCACCGGCGCGGCCTCCACGCCCACCTGCCGCCAGTCCGCCCCCAGCTCGTCCGCGACGATCTGCGGCAGCGCCGTATAGACGCCCTGCCCGCCCTCCGCCTGCGGGACGGTCACCGTCACGCGACCGTCCTCGCCGACCTTGAGCCACGCGCCGAACGCGTGCTCGCCCGGCCCCACCGCCAGGTTCGCCGGATAGTCCCGCGGCCACAGGCTCCAAGCGACGACGAGCCCCACGCCCGCCCCGCCTCCGATCAGTAACCCCCGCCTGGAAACCCGCGCCATGCGCCCGGCCCTAGCCGAGCCGCATACGCGCGGCCAAGCGCGGCGGAACGGGCGCGTCGCGCCTGGCCCTCTGCGCTAATCCCAATAAATTCTCGCCATGGCTCGAAAGCGGACGTTATACCCACCGCGATAGGACCTTGGATCAGTGCATCATTGTTGTGTTGGCGGGCAGTTTCAGCCGGGAGCGGAAGCCACCGGCTGCAACGTAGAGCCAGTCGCGCACGTGTGCAGGTAGGTGGGAATAGTTGCCACGCTTCCGCGACTTGTGCCGTGTTGACCATATAGACAGTTGGCCTCGTTCACGCGTGCCTACGGTGATGACACCGTAGTAGAGGCTAAACGATAGAATGGCGTTTTGCTCCCCACCCTTGTGAGCCGAATTTCCCTCGACTACCAACTCACAGTTGCTCAAACCAATAGGACCAGCAACAGCAAGACTGTCTTCTAAATGGCCCAACTCTGGCCCCATCAACTCCGCCAATCGCGCCCTAACTACCGGCTCCTTGAGGAGTAAGTCGGCGTCCCCGCCAGCAACTTTCGCGAGTGCGGCAAACTCACCTGTGCAAGCAGCGGACGCTGGCGCTGCCAACGCCAGCACGATCGATCCCCCAACAGTCGCCATTCGCTTGAACATAAGCACCAGACACCTCCGTAAAGATGTCGAGGTTAGTTCATAGCTTAACGTCCGCAATGGGTTGAAAGCGGACACTCGCACCGTCAGCGCAGCATGACACGGCAGCACCTGCATGTCCGCCCCGTCGCCGAACGGAGTCGAACCATCAATTCTCCATTCCGCCACGCCGCCCGTCAGAACGCCCCCGGCACCTCACGCTGCACCACCGACGGCCGCTCGGGCGTCAGGAGCTCGCGCCGGCCCTGGCCCACCGCCTGCACGCTCGCCTCGCGCGCCGCGGACGCGATGGTGGAGCAGGGCCGCCCGCCCAGGAAGTCCAGCGCCGCGCGCACGCTCGCCTCGCGCGGATCGCCCAGCGGAAAGTTCAGGTCGTCGCCCGCCCGGCACGTCGCGCGCACGGTGGTGGCGAGCCCGTCGTAATAATTGCCCTGCCGGTCGCGGTTCTGCGTCGCGAACGCGACCACGCGCAGGCGGTCGTCGCACTGCGCCCGGTCGCGCGCGATCTGGCCCACGGGCTTGCCGAAAGTGTTGGTGCCCACCAGCGCCACGTTCTGGCCCAGATACGGCACGAACGAGTTGATCACTAGCTCGCTCGCCGACGCGGTCGAGCCCGTGCCGATGAACGCGATCTTGGTGGGCGCGATCGACTGGGGCTGGGGCGAGAAGAAGCGCGTCTCGTTGAACTGCGACTTCTCCGGCCGGAAGGCGGTGATGCTGAACACGTCCGCGCTCGTCCGGTTCGCGCCGAGTAGGTCGCCCATCAGCTCCGCGATCGAGACCAGCCCGCCGCCATTGTAGCGGAAATCGACGATCACCTCCGTCACGCCCGCCGCGCGGAAGGTCGCGAACGCATTGCGCAGCTGCCCGTCGGCCGTGTCGATGAAGGTGCGCAGGTTGAGATAGCCTACTTGGCGGCCCCCGTCGTTCAGGATGCGCGCGCCGTAGCGCGACGACACGGGGGTGAGCGCGAAGTCCGCCTTGGCGACGGTCACGTCGCGCGTGCCGGACGCGTCGGCGACCCGGAGCAGCCGGGCGGTCCCCGCCGTGCTGGGCCCGAGCGCGTTCGACACCGCGTTCGGGCCGCCGGACGCGAACAGGTCGGCCACGCTACGCAGGTCGGCGGACGAGGTGCCGATCGCCAGGATCTCCGTCCCCCGGTCGATACCCGCCGCCAGCGCGGGCGTACCCTCGAACGCCTCCGACACGACGAGCCGCCGGCCGGCCGTGTCGTAGGACAGCCTGACGCCGAAGCCCGCGCTCGATCCCTGCTCGAAGAACGCGTTCTCTTCGCGGATGGAGGTGACGTAGGTGAAAAAGCGGTCGCGCCGCTGCGACCGCGCCGTCGCGGTCAGCGCGTCGACATAGTCGTTCACGTCCGCATAGCCGCTCGGGTCGAGCGAGGCGGGCAGCGTCTCAGGAAACAGGTACCATTCCCGAAGCTGCGCCGCCGCCCAGTCCTGCCGGTCGCGCAACGAGCAGGTCGAGCTGGGCGCGGGTGTCGGCGCAGGCGCGGGCGCCGCGGCGACCGTCGTCGTGGACGAGCCTCCGCCCCCACCGCCGCCGCAGCCGGTCAGGACGGCCAATAGGGCCAGGAACGACACCGAACGCGACCGCTTCATATTCTCTCCGGGTTTTCCACCACTTAGCGCGAAGATAGGTCCGTGTCAGGCCCGAATGTTCGCGCGATGTACCTATGTTTCCCGCCTTAGGACGCCCTCCGTGAACCGTTGATTGCCGACGCCTTTACCCCTCGCGCCGCCGCACGGTATCGCAGGTGGGACGATCCCGCCACCTACGGCCAAGGAGCCGCCCATGTTCCGCCTCGCCGCCCTGCTGCTCGTCGTCGCCGCGATGCTGCCGTCCGCCGCCGCCGCGCAGGCGCCCGATCGCCCGGTGCGTCTGGCCGTGGCGCGGCTCACCCACGGCCATGTCGCCTGGCTGCTCGGCTGGGAGAAGCGCGGCGACGTGGAGGTGGTCGGCATCTACGAGCCCGACCGCGCGGTCGCCGAGCGCTACGTCCGCGAGTTCAAGCTCGACCCGCGTCTCGTCCACGCCGAGCTCGCCCCCATGCTCGACCGCGTCCGGCCGGAGGCGGTGGTCGCGTTCGGCTCCATCGCCGAGCATCGCTCCGTCGTCGAGGCGGCAGCCCCGCGCGGCCTCCACGTCATGGTCGAGAAGCCGCTCGCCTTCAGCGCGACCGACGCGGACGCGATGGCCGCGCTCGCGCGTCGCCACCGCATCCAGCTGCTCACCAATTACGAGACGACCTGGTACGCCTCGCGCGCGCCGATCCGGGCCGCGCTCGCCCGCGGCGAGGTGGGCCCGATCCGCAAGGCCGTGTTCCGCCACGGCCACCATGGTCCGAAGGAGCTGGGCGTGCAGCCCGAGTTCCTGTCCTGGCTCACCGACCCGCAGGCGAACGGCGGCGGCGCCCTGGTCGACTTCGGCTGCTACGGCGCCAACCTCATGACTTGGCTCATGAACGGCCGGGCGCCGACCAGCGTCACTGCCGTCACCCAGCGCCTGAAGTCCGACCCGTCCTGCGCCCGCGTCGACGACGAGGCGACGTTGGTGCTCGCCTACCCGGACGCCACCGCCATCGTGCAGGCGTCGTGGAACTGGCCCGACCACCGAAAGGACGTCCAGGTCTTCGGAGAACGGGGCCTGCTCTTCGCCCCCGACCGCGACACGCTGCTCGTCCGCCGCCGGGGCGAGCAGGCGGACCGGCGGCTCGCCACGCCCCCGCCCGCGCACGCCGACCCGTTCGCCTTCCTCGCCGACGTGATCCGCGGCCGCGCCGCCGTGCCCGACGACGATCCCTCGTCGCTCGCCAACGCGCTCGTCGTCGCCCGCATCCTCGACGCCGCCCGCCGCTCCGCCGCGACGGGGAGGACGGTGCGCCTCGACTAGAAGCGCTGGCGCGCCGTCACCCCGATCGTGCGCGGCTGGCCGATGTTGAAGCCGAGGCGCGCCCGTCCGCCGCGCTCGCGGTCGAACGAGAGGATGGGATTCTCGTCAAACAGGTTGTTGACGTACGCGATCAGCGACAGCCCGCGGTCGAACTCCAGGCCCGCCGACAGGTTGAACAGCTGATAGTCGGGCAGGCGCAGGTCCAGCGTCGTCGACGCGCTCGCCGGCGCGCCGCCGAAGGGCAGGCCCGCCACAAAGGTGCGCGGGTTGTTCTCCTGGTCGGCGGGCTGGGTGAAGCGCGAGCCGACATGCTGGAAGCTCGCCGACACGAATGCGTCCATCGTGTCGTTCACCGGCCGGGTATAGGTCGCGTTGGCCGACAGCTGGAACTTCGGCACCGAGGGCAGCCGATTGCCGTTCCGGATGCCCGTCGAGGTCGCGAGCGGCTCGGGCAGCGTCGAGTCGAACTCCGCCTCCAGCACCGTCCCGCTCAGCGCCAGGTCGAGCCCCGGCGCGGGCGTCGCCGCGATCTCCACCTCGAGCCCTTGCGTGTGCGCCTCGTCGACGTTGAACACGATGCGCGAAGAGCAGGAACCCGCGTCCAGCGTCACCTGCAGGTTCTTGATGTCGGTGCGGAACGCCGCCGCGTTGAACGTGAAGCCGCGGAACGACGACTTCACGCCCAGCTCATAGTTCCACAGCGTCTCGTCGTCATAGTTCTGGAACCCGCCGAACAGCGCCTCGTCCGCCGGCGAGCAGAGCGGCAGGTTCAGCGGATCGTTGACGCCGCCCAAGCGGAAGCCCTTGGACGCCTGCGCGTTGAACGTGACCTGGTCCGACGCCTCGTAGCTGAGCAGGAAGCGCGGCGTGAACCCGTCGGAGCTCGTCCGGTCGGTGCGATCGTCGCCGTTGGCGAACAGGCCGCCCGATAGGAAACGCCGCTCCTCCTTGAAGTCGTAATAGCGCAGGCCCGCGGTCGCGGTGAGCCGCCCGGCCTCGTAGCTCGCCTCGCCGAACACCGCCTTCTGCTCGATGTCGTAGGGCAGGAAGGCGTTGTAGGGAGAATCCGGCCCGAACCCGTTCCGGACCGACGCCGACGTGCCCGCGCCGAGCCTCGCGTCCGTCGCCGCGTCGTAGCCGGGGGTGGGCAGCGTCTGGTTGTAGACGCGGTCGACCTTGGAATAGAAGCCGCCGACCAGCCACTGGAACGGCCCGCTGCCCGTCGACTGGAGGCGCACCTCCTGCGTGAACGTCTCCAGGTCGGTCGTGTCGCGCAGGTTGGACGGGATCGTCACCGCGGCGGCCGGGAAGCCGAGGTCGACCGACACCGATCCGGTGAGCGCGCTCGCGTCGCGCGACGCCAGGATCTTGCGGTCGATATACGTCGTCACCGACGTCAGCCCGACGCCCCCGAAGTCGATCGTCCCCGTCAGGTCGGCGATGAACGTCCGGTCGCGGAACCGCTCGCGCAGCAGCAGGAACTGCTCGCGCTCGTCGAAGGTCACCTGCGGCCGCGTGGTGGTGAAGCGGTTGCCGAACAGGTTGAACACGTCCTGACGGTTGAACCCGTCCGCCTCGATCTCCTGATAAACGATGCGCGGCGTGATCGAGACCGCGTCCGTCGGCTCGAACAGCAGCGCCAGCCGCCCGCCGACGCGCTCGCCCGAGTTGACGTCCTCGTCGCGCCCGCCCCCTTCGCGGATCGCGTCCACGAACCCGCCGTAGCGCGTGTAGTAGCCGACCGCCCGCACCGCCAATGTCGGCGACAGCGGCAGGTTGACCGCGCCCTTGACGTGCCCGCCCAGGTCGTCGCCGTCGACCAGGTTGAGGTTGCCCTCGACCGTCCCCTCGACGCGGTCGGTGCGCGGCTTGTTGGTGATGTAGCGGATCGTGCCGCCCACCGACCCGGACCCGAACAGCGTCCCCTGCGGCCCCCTCAGCGTCTCCACGCGATTGAGGTCGAACAGGTCGAGGTCGGGCGTGAACAGCGAGAGCGAGATCACGCTGTCGTCCAGGTAGACGCCGACCTGCTCCTTTACGCCCGGCTGGTCGCGCACGATCTGGCCCGCCGATACGCCGCGCACCGCGACCTGGCTCTGGCCCGGCCCCAGATTCTGAATGGTCAGCCCTGCGACGTTGCGCGACAGGTCCTCCAGCGTCGTCGCGCCCGAGCGCTGGATGTCGGCCTCCGTCTGCGCGTTGATCGAGAAGGGCACGTCCTGCACGGTGGTCGCGCGCAGCGTCGCGGTGACGACCACCTCCTGGTTCGTCTCGGCCTCTTCCGCGCCCGCGCCGGCGGCCGCGCCGCCCGCCGTCTGCGCGGAGGCGGGCTGGGCGAGCAGGACCGCCAGCGACGCCCCCACGCTCGAGACCAGGAAACGCTTGGCGGCGGAACGGGTCATCGGAGCTCTCCCTGCTGGTTGTCACGCGAGGGTAACGACCCGGCAGGGGCGAACAAGGCTCGATTCGGCCCCTTCCGGGTTTTAGTTAATCGGTGTTGCTTTCGGGCGACATGGCCGGAGTTAGGGCGCCCAGCCCTCCGCGCGCATCCGCTCGGCGAAGGCCAGCGCCTCCTCGCGCCGCTCCCGGTCCCGCTGAGCCCTGACCGCCGCGACCTTGCGCAGGATCTCCTGGCGCGTCTTCTCGGGATCGGCTGGCTTGATCCAGCGCTGCGCCCGTGCATTCTTCTTCCCGTCACCGCGCTCGATCAGGAAGCGCAGTAGCGCGTCCGAGTAGCGGCGCACCGTCACCGTCCGGCGGCCCTGGCGATACGTGACCTCCACGCCGTTGACCGCCCGCTCGAACGCCGCCTGCATCAGGATCGGCCGCTCGCTCTCCAGCGCCTCGTCCCACTTCGCCGCGAACTCGGAACAACGCTTGTACGCGCGGTAGGCGGACGTGGTCGTCAGCCCCACCGCCGCGCACGCGTCCTTGACGCACCCCGTCCGCGCCAGCTCCGCGCAGAACCGCAACTCCCGCTCGGGCGTCCACCCGTCATGCCTGTACCTAGGCGCTCCGTCCCCCATTCCCGCTCTCCCCTCCATTCGAGTCGAGCGGACTAGATATAGGCGGGCGGGCCTGTAGGACAGAACAAAATGTGAACGCCTGTATCTTGCCCGGCGCGCGTTGATGGACCGTCAACCGCCGCGCCGGTACGGGCAGACGGATGGATGCGTACCCGCTGATCAAGACCGTCCATATCGTCAGCGCGACGGTGCTGTTCGGCACGGGGCTCGGCATCGCCTTTTTCATGCTGGCCGGTATGCTGAGCGGCGTCCCCGCCGTGCGCCGCTTCGCCGCCGCCTGGACGGTGCGCGCGGATTTCGTTTTCACGCTGCCCGCCGTCCTCGTCCAGCCGCTGAGCGGCGCCTGGCTCGTATGGCGCGGCGGCTTCGATTGGGGCGACTGTTGGCTGGTCGCCACCTACGCGCTCTACGTCGTCGCCGGTCTGTGCTGGCTCCCCGTCGTCGCCATCCAGATCCGCCTCAAGCGCCTGCTGGCGACCGATGCACCCGACGAGGCGCTGGTTGGGCGGCTGTTCCGCTGGTGGTTCGCGCTCGGCTGGCCCGCGTTCGGCGGGCTCGTGCTCGTCTTCCACCTCATGGTGGCCAAGCCCTCATGGTAGCGCGCGTCCTTCTGATCGGCGGCTACGGCAATTTCGGCGGCTATATCGCCCGCGCGCTCGCGCCCGATCGGGACGTGCGCCTGCTGATCGCCGGGCGGTCGCGGTCTCGCGCGGAAGCGTTCGTCCGCGCGCTCGACGCCGCCCACGCGCTCGAAGCGCACGCGCTCGATATCGACGGCGACCTCGACGAGGCGTTCACCCGCGCCCGCCCCGACATCGTCGTCCACACCGTCGGACCCTTCCAGCGCCAGGATCATCGCGTCGCCCGCGCCGCGATCGCCGCCGGCGCGCATTATCTCGACCTCGCCGACGCCCGCCGTTTCGTCTGCACGATCGGCGAACTGGACGAGGCGGCCCGCGCGCGCGGCGTGCTCGTCGTCGGCGGCGCGAGCTCGGTCCCCTGCCTCACCGCCGCGGTGGTCGACCACCATCTCCCCGGCTTCGCGCGGCTCGACGCGCTCGACTACGGCATCAGCGCCGCCCAGCAGACCAACCGTGGGCTCGCGACCACTTCCGCCGTGCTGAGCTATGTCGGCAAGCCGATCGCCGTGCTGCGCGACGGCATCTCCCGCACCGTCCATGGCTGGCAGGATCTCCACGCCGTACGCTACCCGGAGCTCGGCTGGCGGCTGTTCGGCGACTGCGACATTCCCGACCTCGACCTGTTCCCCGCCCGCTACCCGACGCTCCGCCGCATCCGCTTCGCCGCGGGCCACGAGCTCAAGCTGCTGCATCTCGGTACCTGGGGCCTGAGCTGGCTCGTGCGCCTCGGCGCGATCCGCTCGCTCGACCGCCATGCCGGACGCCTGCTCGGGCTGGCCTTCCTGTTCGACCGGTTCGGCTCCGGTCGGTCGGGCTTCCACATGGTCCTGTCCGGCGAGGGCCCGGACGGCCGTCCCAAACGGGTCCGCTTCTTCATCGTCGCGCGGTCGGGCCACGGCCCCTATATCCCGTGCATGCCCGCCATCCTGCTCGCTCGGAAGCTCGCCCGCGGCGACCTCGACCGGCGCGGCGCCATGCCCTGCCTCGACCTCCTCGACCTCGACGAATATCTCGGCGCGCTCGCCGGCCTCGACATCACCGTCCATCGCGAGCCGGCGCATGCCTGAGCACGGCCGCCCCTGGTCGTACCGCGACGACCCCGCCGTGCCCGCCTTCGACGACGGCCGCGCCCTGTTCGTCTTCGACGGCGAATGCGTGCTCTGCTCGGGCGGGGCGTCGCGGCTGATGCGCTGGGACAAGCGCGGCCGCGTCAACTTCACGCCCACGGTGTCGCCGCTCGGCGCGGCGCTCTACCACCACTACGGCGTAGACCCGGACGCGAGCTACCTGCTCGTCGCCGACGGGCGCGGTTACACGGCGAGCGCCGGTTACCTGAAACTGTGCGCCGTCCTCGGCGGGCCGTGGCGGCTTCTCCGCCTGGGTCGGCTCGTTCCCGAGCGCTGGCGCGACGCCGCCTATGCGCGCCTCGCCCGCAACCGCTACCGCTGGTTTGGCCGCGCGTCCCACTGCGCCCTGCTCACCCCCGAACAGCGCGCCCGACTGCTCTGAACCGCGCGCCGCCGGTTCAGTTCACCGGCTTGGCCGCCACACCCAGCCGCTCGGCGGCCGCGAGCAGCCGCTTGTCACGCGTCCACAGGCGCGCTTCCTGCGTCAGTAAGGTGCTCGCGAGCAGGTGAGCGTCAACGTAGCTCAGCCCCAGCCCGTGCAGCCCGTGCGCGTCCACCAAGGTCATCACCTCATCATGCGACGACACGCGCGACCCAATCAGCTCGCGCAACCGCGCCAGCACCGCCATCCGGTCTGCCAAGCTGCCCATTGCGAGTTCACCGATGACGAACGGATGCGACATGATCTTCTCGGCTCTGAGCAGCTCGTCCAGCACCGGATTGGGTCGCCGGAAGTGATCAATCCAGACCGAACTGTCGACGAGGATCACGAGTCCATATCGGGCCGCCGTCGTGGGGCGGCGGTAGCATTAGGGTCCGACCCGCCCAACAATGCCAGTCGGCGCGCCGCCTCTCGGGCGACCAGGGATCTCAGCGCTTCTCGAATTAGTGCCGACTTCTCCGTTATCCCTGTATACTCCTGCGCCTTAGCGACGAGTTCGTCATCGAGCGCGATGGTGGTACGCATGGCCATTCTCCTCAGGCACGTTAAGTAGCGTCAGCCGATGCTGAAATCCATGCCGACCAGCGCTCGGTTGGTTCATCGCACCCCCGCCCGCACCCTGCCCTTCCCCCGCCGCTAACCCCTTGCTAAGGCGCGCGCCGATACCAGCTTGACCTTGCCCGCGAGGCCTCCGCGCGTCCCCTTCGCCGCCGCGCGCCGCACGGGCTCCCATGAAGAGGACCCGCATGACCGCCATCGGCCAGGACAGCTTGAACGCCCGCAAGACGCTCACCGTGGGCGGCCGCAGTTACGACTACTACGCGCTCGACGCCGCCGCGAAGTTCGGCGACGTGAGCCGCCTCCCCTTCTCCATGCGCGTGCTGCTGGAGAACATGCTCCGCTTCGAGGACGGCAAGACGGTGTCGGTCGACGACGTCCAGGCGATCGTCGAATGGGCCGACAACCCCGTCCAGCCGAACCGCGAGATCCAGTACCGCCCGGCGCGCGTGCTGATGCAGGACTTTACGGGCGTGCCCTGCGTCGTTGACCTGGCGGCGATGCGCGACGCGATCACCCGGCTCGGCGGCGACGCCGCGAAGATCAACCCGCAGGTCCCCGTCCACCTCGTCATCGACCACTCGGTCACCGTGGACGAGTTCGGCAGCCCCCGCGCGATCAACGACAATATGGAGCTCGAGTACCAGCGCAACGTCGAGCGCTACGAGTTCCTGAAATGGGGCGGCAAGGCGCTCGATAACTTCTCGGTCGTGCCGCCCGGCACGGGCATCTGCCACCAGGTCAACCTGGAGTACATCGCGCAGGGCATCTGGTCGTCGGACAATGAGGGCCGCTCGGTCGCCTATCCCGACACGCTGGTCGGCACCGACAGCCATACCACCATGATCAACGGCTTGGGCGTGCTCGGCTGGGGCGTGGGCGGCATCGAGGCGGAGGCGGCCATGCTCGGCCAGCCCGTCTCCATGCTCATCCCGGAGGTCGTCGGCTTCAAGCTGACCGGCGCGCTCCAGGAGGGCATCACCGCGACGGACCTCGTGCTGACGGTCACGCAGATGCTGCGCCAAAAGGGCGTGGTGGGCCGCTTCGTCGAGTTCTACGGCCCCGGCCTCGACCATATGACGCTCGCCGACCGCGCCACGATCGCCAACATGGCGCCCGAGTACGGCGCCACCTGCGGCTTCTTCCCGATCGACGACAAGACGATCGACTATCTCCGCCTGACTGCGCGTCCGCAGGAGGTGATCGAGCTGGTCGAGGCGTACAGCCGCGCCAACGGCTTCTGGCGCGAGGCGGACGCGCCCGATCCCGTGTTCACCGACACGCTCGAGCTCGACATGAGCACCGTCACCGCCTCGCTCGCAGGCCCCAAGCGCCCGCAGGACCGCGTCAGCCTCAACAAGGTGGACGAGGTGTTCAACGGCGACCTGTTCAAGGTCTACCACAAGGAGCGCGCCGAGCGCGCGCCCGTGGCCGAGCGCGACCACGACATCGGCGACGGCGACGTGGTGATCGCCGCCATCACCAGCTGCACCAACACGTCCAACCCGTCGGTGCTCGTCGCCGCCGGCCTCGTCGCCCGCAAGGCCCGCGAGAAGGGCCTGGCGCCTAAGCCCTGGGTCAAGACGTCGCTCGCGCCGGGCTCCCAGGTCGTCACCGACTACCTCACCAAGGCGGGGCTGACCGAGGACCTCGACGCGCTCGGCTTCAACCTCGTCGGTTACGGCTGCACGACCTGCATCGGCAACTCCGGCCCGCTGCCCGCCCCCATCAGCCAGGCGATCAACGAGAACGAGCTCGTCGCCGCCTCCGTGCTGTCGGGCAACCGCAACTTCGAGGGCCGCGTCTCGCCCGACGTGCGCGCCAACTTCCTGGCCTCGCCGCCGCTCGTCGTCGCCTACGCGCTCAAGGGCACCGTCACGCAGGACATGACGGAGACGCCCATCGGCGACGGCAATGACGGCCCCGTCTACCTCCGCGACATCTGGCCCTCGAATGAGGAGGTCCGGTCGCTGATGGACGCGAACATCGACGCAGGCATGTTCGGCATGCGCTACGGCAACGTCTACGAAGGTGACGAGAAGTGGCGCGCGATCGACGTCACCGGCTCCGACACCTTCCAGTGGCGCGCAGGCTCTACGTACGTGGCGAATCCGCCCTATTTCGAGGGGCTTACCATGGAGCCCAAGGCGACGGACGACATCCGGAACGCCAAGCCGCTGGCCATCTTAGGCGACTCGATCACGACCGACCACATCAGCCCGGCCGGCAGCATCAAGGCGGACAGCCCGGCCGGAAAGTACCTGCAGGATCATCAGGTTACGCGCGCCGACTTCAACAGCTACGGCGCCCGCCGCGGCCATCACGAGGTCATGATGCGCGGCACCTTCGCCAACATCCGCATCCGCAACGAAATGGTCCCCGGCGTCGAGGGCGGCATGACGCGCTACGGCTCGGAGGTCATGCCGATCTACGACGCCGCCATGCGCCACAAGGCCGAGGGCACGCCGCTGGTCGTGATCGCCGGCAAGGAGTACGGCACCGGCTCCAGCCGCGACTGGGCGGCCAAGGGCACCAACCTGCTCGGCGTCCGCGCCGTCATCGCCGAGTCGTTCGAGCGCATCCACCGCTCCAACCTCGTCGGCATGGGCGTGCTCCCGCTCCAGTTCGCCGCCGGCGTCGACCGCAAGACGCTTAATCTGACGGGCGACGAGACCTTCACGATCGAGAACGTGGGCGGCCTCCGTCCGCGCCAGGACGTGACGGTCACGCTGACGCGCGCCGACGGCTCGACCGAACAGTTCCAGACCCGCTGCCGCATCGACACCGTCAACGAGCTCGAGTATTTCCTCAACGGCGGCATCCTCCAGTACGTGCTGCGCAAGCTGGCGGCGTGACCGGAACCGAGCTGATGGTGGAGGTCGTCGGCTGGACCGGCGCCCTCCTCATCCTCGCCGCCTACGCGCTCTTGTCGGCGGGCAAGCTCTATGCCCGCTCCCCCGCCTATCAGGCGATGAACATCGTCGGTGCTGCCGGCTTCGTCGTGAACGGCTGGTGGCACGGCGCGCTGCCGTCGACCGTACTCAACGTGGTATGGATGGGCATCGGCGTCGCGGCGCTTGCCCGCGCCCGCACTGCGTGAGGCGGGTCGAACTCAACCAAATCGTCACGCCCGGCGTGACGACCTACAAGGGCCTGCCCGGCCCCGTGGTCTGCGACTACTGGACGCGCGAGCAGTCCGCCGCCCGCTATGACGACGGCGAGACGTTCCAGATCGAGCGCGTGGAGATGGTCGGCAACACCGGCACCTATCTCGACACTCCCTATCACCGCTTCGCACACGGCCACGACCTCGCCGGCCTGCCGCTGGAGCGCGTCGCCGGGGTGCTCGTCATGATCGTCCGCCGGCCTTTCGCGGAGGGTCTCGCGGTCGACGCCGACGCCTTCGCGGGACGCCCGATCCGCGGCCGGGCGGTGTTGGTCCACACCGGCTGGGACGCGCACTGGGGCACGCCCGCCTATTTCGACGACCACCCCTTTCTGACCGAGTCCGCCGCGCGCCTGCTCGCGGACGAGGGGGCGGCGGTGGTCGGGATTGACAGCCACAATATCGACGACACCCGCGCGATGCGCCGCCCCGTGCACACGGCGCTGCTCGGCGGGGGCGTGCCGATCGTCGAGCACCTGACCAACCTCGACGCGGTCGCGGACGGTGCGCGCTTCTACGCCGTGCCGCCCCGCTTCCAGGGCGTCGGCACCTTCCCCGTCCGCGCCTTCGCCGAGCTGCCCTAGGCCGCCGCGACCGCCCGCGGCCGGGCGTAGAGGAAGTAGACCAGGAGCCCCGCCACGTTCCACAGCAGGAAGTAGAACTGCGTCGAGCTGGGCAGGCTCCAGAACAGGTATAGGCACCCCAGCACCGCCGCGGGCGCGACGACCATGGCCAACGGCGTGCGGAAGCTGCGCGGCGCGTCGGGGGCGCGGCTGCGCATGACGAGCACGCACACCGCCACCGCGACGAACGCCGCCAGCGTCCCTGCGTTCGCCAGCGCGGCGATCTCGCCCAGCGGCAGCAGCCCGGCGATGATCGCGACGATCACCGCGGTCACCAGCGTAATCCTGACCGGCGTTCCCCGCCGCGAGACGGTGGCCAGCGACGGCGGCAGGAGCCCGTCGCGCGCCATGGTGAAGAAGATGCGGCTCTGCCCGAATAGGAAGGCGAGCAGCACCGTCGGCAACGCCACCACCGCCGACAGCGCCAGAAACCGCGCCACGCCCGGCCGCCCCAGCTCGCGCAGGATCAGCGCCAGCGGCTCGGCCGACCCGGCGAAGCGTTGATAGGACAAGGCCCCCACCGCCGCGACCGCGACGAGCATGTAGATGAGCACGCAGGCCAGCATCGACCCGACAATCCCGATCGCCAGGTCACGGCCCGGGTTCTTGGTCTCCTCCGCCGCCGTCGAGATCGCGTCGAAGCCGTAAAAGGCGAAGAAGATGATCGCCGCCGCCGCCATCACCCCGCGCTCGACGCCGTCCGCGCTCAACTGCTTGGGAAAGCCGTACGGCATGAACGGCTCGAGATTGGCGCTGTTGAAGTAGGGCAGCGCCACCGCGACGAACACGGCGAGCGCGACGATCTTCAACCCCACCAGGAACGCGTTCAGCGTCGCAGATTCCTTGGTGCCGAGGCAGAGCAGCCCCGCGACCACCGCGATGATGAACACCGCCGGCAGGTTCAGGACGCCGCCCAGCTCCGGCCCCTGCGTCAAGGCCGCGGGAAAGCCGAACGCGCCCTGCAGCAGCGGCGAGGCGTAACCCGACCACCCCACCGCCACCGTGGAGACGACGAGCGAATATTCGAGGATCAGCGACCAGCCGATCACCCAGGCGATCACCTCGCCCAGCACGACGTAGCTATAGGTGTAGGCGCTACCCGACGCCGGGATCATCGTCGCCATCTCGGCGTAGCAGAGCGCCGCCGCCGCGCAGATCAGCCCCGCCACCGCGAAGCTCAGGATGACGGACGGCCCCGCCAGCCCCGCGCCCACGCCGATCAATGTCAGGATGCCCGTCCCCACGATCGCACCCACGCCCAGCGCCACGAGATGCGGCCAGGACAGCGTGCGCGCCAGCCGCTCGTGGCCGTGCCCTTCCGGCGTCACGACCTTGCGGCGGAGCAGGCCTGTCGGGGCGGGAGGGTGGGACGGCATGCGGCGGGAGCTCCGAACGGAAGGGAAACCGTCGCGTTCGTTACGACGCCGTGCCGCGTTCCGCCAGCGTCCGCCTCAGGCCGCGATCTTGGGCAAGCCGAAGCGCGGGATGTCGATCGCGGGGCAGCGGTCCATCACGACCTGCAGCCCCGCCGCTTCCGCCCGCGCCGCCGCGTCGTGGTTGATCACGCCGAGCTGCATCCACACCGCCCTGGCGCCGACGGCGATCGCCTCGTCCACCGCCTCGCCCGCCGCTTGCGGCCGGCGGAAGATGTCGACGATGTCGATAGGCACGCCGATGTCCGCCAGCCGCGTCCAGACGAACTCGCCGTGGACATGCTCGCCCGCGATCTGCGGGTTGACGGGCAGAACGCGATAGCCGTGGTCCTGCAGGAACCGCATCACGCGGTAGCTCGGCCGGTCCGGCCGGTCGGACGCGCCCACCAGCGCGATCGTGCGGGCGTTCTCAAGCAGCGCCCGAATATCCTCGTTCCTGGTGAGCGGCATGGGGTCCTCCTCGTCTGGTCCGCCGCTACAACCTTTCGTCACCCCGGACTTGTTCCGGGGTCCATCGTCGCGCGGACACACCGACCGGAGCACGCGTACGACGATGGATGCCGGAACGAGTCCGGCATGACGGATGGGATGGCTTAGCGGGAAGCTAGCCAGGCGCGGATCCGCTCCGCGATCGGCGCGAACACCCGGTCGTCCGCCCCCGCCGCCGGCGGCTCGCCCGCGTCCGACGCCTCGCGGATGCCGATCGACAGCGGCACGCGCCCCAGGAACGGCACGCCCAGCCGCGCCGCCTCCGCTTCCGCGCCGCCGCGCCCGAACGGATCCGACACTTCGCCGCAATGCGGGCAGGCGTAACCGGCCATGTTCTCCACGATCCCGATCACCGGCACGCCCGCGGTGTTGAACAGGTCGATCGCGCGCGCCGCATCGATCAGCGCCAAGTCCTGCGGCGTCGACACGATCACCGCGCCCGCCGGCTTGTGCTTCTGCACCATGGTCAGCTGCACGTCGCCCGTGCCCGGCGGCAGGTCGAGCACCAGCGTGTCCGCCGCGCCCCAGTCGGCGTCGACCAGCTGCCCCAGCGCGCCGGCCGCCATCGGCCCGCGCCAGGCGAGCGCGCGGCCGGGCTCGACGAGCTGGCCCATCGACAGCATCGGCACGCCGTAGGGCGTGGACACCGGCAGCAGCTGCTTGTCGCGCGCCTCCGGCCGCACGCCTTCGGCGCGCATCAACCGCGGCTGCGAGGGGCCGTAGATGTCGGCATCGACCAGTCCCACGCGACGCCCGTTCCTGGCGAGTGCGATCGCCAAGTTGGCGGCGATCGTGGACTTGCCGACGCCGCCCTTGCCGCTCGCCACCGCGACCAGCTTGCGCTGCGTCCGTTCGGCGGTGACGGCGACGCGCACCTCGGCCACGCCCGGCACGGCGGCCGCGGCGGCGCGGACGCGCACCTCCAGCGCATCGCGTTCCTCGGGCGCGAGCCCGGTCGCGTCCAGCACCACGCCCGCCCGCGCGCCGTCGACGCGCACGCTCACGCGCCCGCCCGCCACGGCCGCAACCGCCGCCTTCACCCGATCAACATCGACCATGCGTGCGGCCATAGGGCCGGCGGTCACGCGCGCCACTGTTTTTCGTTCCCGTCCGTTCCTATAATTACGGCCATGACGACTTCACGGGGGTGGTTCGGCCGCCCGATCATCTCGACCGCGAGCCCCTGGGGGGGCGACGGCGGCAACTCGGGCGGCAATGGCGGCCCCCGCAATCCCTGGGCCGTGCCGCCCGGCGGCCGCAAGGGCGTGCAGAAGCCGACCGCGCTCGACGAGTTCCTCGCCAAGGCGCGCCGCGGCGGGGGCGGAGGCGGCGGTGGCATACCGGGCGGCCTGCCCAACCCCGCCCCGCGCACGCTGTGGACGATCGGCGCACTCGTGCTGGTCGGCCTCTGGATCCTGTTCACCTCCGTGCACAACATCGCGCCGCAGCAGCGCGCGGTGGTGACCAATTTCGGCAGCTACGGCGGCACGCTGGAGCCGGGCCTGCGCTTCACGGCACCCGCGCCCTTCGCCAGCGTGGAGAAGGTCGACGTCTCCGCCATCCGCGAGGAGAACTTCCCGGAAGGCGGCGGCGCCAACCTGATGCTCACCCGCGACCAGAACCTGGTCGACCTCGCCTATTCGGTGCGCTGGAACATCCGCAACCCGGAGGACTACGTCTTCCAGCTCGCCGACCCGACGGCGACCGTCCGCGCCGCGTCCGAGAGCGCGATGCGCGAGGCGGTGGCGAATGTCGGGCTTGACCAGGCGATCGGTCCCGGCCGCACCGCCGTCGAGGCGCAGGTGCAGAGCCGCACGCAGCAGATCCTCGACGAGTATAATTCCGGCATCCAGATCCAGGGCGTCGCGATCAAGCAGGCCGACCCGCCCGAGCAGGTCAACGAGGCGTTCAAGGACGTCACCGCCGCGCAGCAGGACGCGTCCACCGTGCGCAACCAGGCCCAGGCGTACGCGCAGCAGAAGCTCGCGCTGGCGCAGGGCGAGGCCGCCTCGTTCAACGCCTTCTACGAACAATACCGGCTCGCGCCCGAGGTGACGCGCCGGCGCATGTATTACGAGACGATGGAAGACGTGCTCTCCAAGACCGATAAGACGATCGTCGAGGCGCCGGGCGTGACGCCCTATCTGCCGCTCGACCGCCAGCAGCAGGGCCGCCGCTTGACGGAGCCGCAGGTGCAGAACGCGCCCCAGACGGGAGCCGCCCGATGAGCCCCGCGCTGCTCCGTAACCCCGTGGTGATCGGCGTGCTCGCGCTGCTCGCCGTGATCCTCGCCGCCGCGACCTTCGCCGTCGTGCCGGAGACGAAGCAGGCGGTGATCCTGCGCCTCCAGGAGCCGGTGCGCACCGTTAACGCTTACGCGCCCGGCGAGGTGTTCGGCCGGACGGGCGCGGGCGTCATCGCGCGCATCCCGTTCATCGACCGGCTCGTCTGGGTCGACAAGCGCGTGCTCGACGTCGAGCAGCCCAACCAGCAGGTGCTGTCGTCCGACCAGCTGCGGCTCGAGGTGGACGCCTTCGCCCGCTTCCGCGTCGTCGACCCGTTGCGCATGGTCACCACCGCCGGCTCTGAGGCGCGCGTGACGGATGCGCTCCGCCCGCTGCTCGGCAACGCGATCCGCAACGAGCTCGGCCGCCAGCCCTTCTCCGTGCTGCTGAGCCCCGAGCGCGCGCAGGTGATGAACAACATCCAGCGCGAGCTCAACCGCGTGGCGTCGCAGTACGGCGTCCAGATCGTCGACGTGCGCATCCGTCAGGCCGAGCTGCCGGACGGCAGCCCGCTCGACTCGACGCTCCAGCGCATGCGCACCGCGCGCCAGCAGCAGGCGGCCACCATCCGCGCGCAGGGCCAGAAGGAGGCGCAGATCATCCGCGCCCAGGCCGACGCCAACGCCGCGCGCATCTACGCGGAAGCGTTCAACAAGGACGCGGAGGCGTACGACTTCTACCGCGCGATGCAGAGCTACCGCCGCACCTTCGGCGCCGACGGCGGCCCGCCGCCCGAGGGCTCGACCAACGTCATCCTGAGCCCGAACAACTCCTACCTGCGCAACTTCCAGAACCGCGCGCAGTGACCTCGCCTCCCCGAGCCCGGCTCGGGGAGGAAGTTCGTCGCCCGTCCATCGCGGCCCACTTGAAACCGCCGCGTCTCCCCCTGACATTTCCGTTCATATTCAAACCGCGTTCAGCATGGATCGATCACAAGCGTGGTCGTTCACCCGAACGTTGAACCGAGAGGAACGATTTGATCGTGCGCAACGCCTACGCCATCACCGGTGCCCTTCTGCTCGGCGGCGCCACCGCCACCGTCGCGCTCCAGCCTTCCGTCGCCCAGACGGCGCAGAACGAGCCGGGCATGATCCAGTCGGCCGCGCCCCGCGCCGGCGCGCCCATGAGCTTCGCGGACATGGTGCAGCGGCTCAGCCCCGCCGTGGTCAACATCTCGACCAAGCAGTCGATCCAGGTGACCCAGTCCGCCAACCCGTTCCAGGGCACGCCCTTCGCCGAACTGTTCGGCCAGTTCGGCGGCCGCGGCCAGCAGGGCGGCCCGCCCGTGCGCCGCGAGGGCGCGTCGCTCGGTTCCGGCTTCATCATCTCGCCGGACGGTTACGTCGTCACCAACAACCACGTGATCGCGCCGGGCGCCCGCAACGCCACCGTCGAAACGATCACCGTGACGCTGCCCGACCGCAAGGAGTACACCGCGCGCGTCGTCGGCCGTGACCCCGAATCCGATCTCGCGCTGCTCAAGATCGATGCGCAGAACCTGCCCTTCGTCCGCTGGGGTGATTCGACCCGCACCCGCGTCGGCGATTGGGTCGTCGCGATCGGCAACCCGTTCGGCCTCAACGGCACGGTGACCGCCGGCATCGTGTCGGCGGTGCACCGCTCGACGGGCGGCGGCCCCGCCGACCGCTTCATCCAGACGGACGCCGCGATCAACCAGGGTAATTCGGGCGGCCCGATGTTCGACCTGAACGGCAACGTGATCGGCATCAACAGCCAGATCTTCTCGCAATCGGGCGGCAATATCGGCCTCGGCTTCGCCATCCCGACCGAGGAGGCGCGCCCGATCATCGAGCGCCTGCGCGCCGGCCAGCCGATCCGCCGCGGTTACCTGGGCGTCTCGCTCCAGCCGATCGACGCCGACCTTGCCGCCGCGCTCGGCATCCAGCGCGGCCGCGGCGAGCTGATCGCGCGCGTCGAGCCGGGCGAGCCGGGCGCGCGCGCGGGGCTCCGTCCCGGCGACGTGGTGACCCGCGTCAACGGCCGGGAGGTCACGCCCGACGCGACGCTCTCCTACCTCGTCGCCAGCGTGCCGCCGGGCAGCCCGGTGCGCCTCGACGTGCTGCGCGACGGGCGTCCGGTCACCGTCACCGCGACGGCGGGCACGCGCCCCTCGCAGGAGCAACTCGCGGCGCTGAACGGCGGCGAGGACTCGGACGGCCTGCCCGCCGAGGATGCGCCCGCGAGCCGCGCGCCCGCGTCGGCCAACCCGCTCGGCGTCAACGTCGTGCCGCTCACCCCGCAGATCGCGCGCTCCATCGGCGTCGACTCGACGGTGCAGGGCTTGGCTATCGCCAGTGTCGACCCGTCCAGCGACGCCGCCACCAAGGTGCGTCGCGGCGACGTGATCGTATCTGTCAACCGCCAGCCCGTGCGCACCGCCGCCGAGCTCGCCGCCGCCGTGGCCCAGGCGCGCAACGCCGGACGCGATCAGGTGCTGCTCTACGTCCAGCGCCCGCGGGTGGGGGGGCAGTTCGTGGCCGTCAGCCCGAAGGGCTAACGGCCGGCCGGCATAGCCCCCGGGCTATGACCGACGACGCGGGACTTGCTCCCGCGCCGGCCCCTACCGCTAGCAAGGGCCGTCGCTCCATCCGAGCGGCGGCCCTTCGCTTGTTGACGCCCGACTCCCGTTGGCGCACGGTCGCCCTTACGCACCCGAGGAGAGCCGCATGGGCTTCCGCTTCCACAAATCGATCCGGATCCTGCCGGGCCTCCGCCTCAACCTCAGCAAGACGGGAGTGAGCGCCAGCATCGGCCGGCCGGGCGCGACGGTGAACGTCTCGGAGCGCGGGGTCCGCGGCACGGTGGGCGTACCGGGTTCCGGCATGTCCTACTCGGAGGACATCGTCACCCGGCCCAAGCGTAAGCGTCGCGCCGAGCCCGAGCGCGTCGGCTGGCTCGGCGGCCTCGTCCGCGCGCTTACCCGCCGCTGATCGGAGACGCCCAATGCTCCTTCTGCTCCTCGCGGCCCAGACGGCGGCGCCCGTCGTCCCGCCCCCGCCCGAGCGCTTCTCTATCCTGGCGCCTGTCGGGCCGCAGAAGTGCGCACCGCGCGAGGTGTCCGAGGGTGAGGAAGGCGACGTCGTCGTCTGCGCGACCGACCTGCCCGACCAGACGATCCCCTACCCGCAGGAATATGTCGGCAACCGCCCGCGCCCGTCCAATCCCGACCTGTCGGGCACGGGCGCGCTCGCGGCGGAGGGCACGCCCTGCGCCACGACGCAGGGAGGCTGCCAGGTCGGTTTCGGCCCGCCGATCATGCCGGTGGTCGCCGCGATCGTCGACGAGGTGAAATGGGCCACCCGCAAGCGCGACAAGCGCCCGCGCGTGCCCATCGATCTAAGCGAGCCCACCGCACGGAAGCTCACGCCCTAGTCGAGGATGTGCATCCACATCGGCTGGCCCACCAAACTCTGGGAGCCGCGTAGGCGCTCCAGCGCCTGGGCGACGCAGCGCTCCGGCCCTTCATGCGTCACGATCGCCACGAGCACGCCGCCTTCCGCGTGCGACCCGCGCTGGATCAGGCTCTCGATCGACACGCCCGCGTCGCGCATCGCCGCCGCGATCTCGGCCAACACGCCCACCCGATCCTCGACGGTGAAGCGCAAATAAGCGCGCCCGCGACGATCGCCGGCATCGGCCCGGTCGGCGCGCGCGAGCATGTCAGACGGCATGGCGAGCGGCGGCCCCGTAACCCCGCGCGCGATGTCGATCAGGTCCGCCACCACCGCGCTCGCCGTCGGCCCTGCGCCGGCACCCGCGCCCTGGAACAGCAGGCGGCCGACGAAGTCACCCTCCGCCACCACCGCGTTGGTCGGCCCCGTCACATGCGCGAGCGGATGGCTCAGCGGCACGAGATAGGGGTGGACGCGCTGGAACAGCCCGGACACGCCCGACTCCGCAAGCCCCAGCAGCCGCACGCGATAGCCCAACGCCGCGGCTTCCGCGATGTCGGCCGCGAGCAGGTGGCGTATGCCCGTCATCTCGACCGCCGCGAAGGTCGGCGCCGTCCCGAACGCCAGGCTCGCCAGGATGGCGAGCTTATGACCCGCGTCCACCCCGTCGATGTCGAAGCTGGGATCGGCTTCCGCGAATCCGGCCGCCTGCGCCTCGTGCAGCACATCGTCGAAGCCGCGGCTTTCCGTCTCCATCTTCGACAGAATGAAGTTGCAGGTGCCGTTGAGGATCCCGTAGACCTGCCGCAACTCGTTCGCCGCCGCGCCTTCGCGCAGGCCCTTGATGACGGGCACGCCGCCCGCCACCGCCGCCTCGAACTTGAGCGCTGCGCCCGCCTGCTCCGCCGCCGCCGCGAGCTCCAGCCCGTGATGCGCCAGCATCGCCTTGTTGGCGGTGACGAGCCCCTTGCCTCGCCCGAACGCCGCGCGCGCGAGCGCCAGCGCGGGCCCGTCCGACCCGCCGACCAGCTCGACCACCACATCCACGTCCTCACGCTCGGCGAGCAGGCGCGTGTCGTCTTCCCAGGCGAAGCGCGAGAGGTCGACGCCGCGATCCTTGAAACGGTCGCGCGCCGAGACCGCGACGACCTGGATCGTCCGTCCCGCGCGCCGGGTGATCAGCTCGGCGTTGGCGTCGAGCAGCGCGACCACGCCCGCCCCCACGGTGCCGAGCCCGGCCAAGGCGATGCGCAGCGGTTCGGTCATGTATAGCCCACCCCTCTTCGTCACCCTGGCCCCGAGCCAGGCTCCCGCTCATCCCGAGTCAGAATGGAAGCGGGACCCCGGGTCAAGCCCGGGGTGACGAGGATGGGGTCAAGCGGGGCTATCCACCCGATAGTGGATCGGCTTGAACGTCCCCCCGTTCGAGTCCGGCGCGGAGCAGGCGGTGAGCCCGACCACCACTTCCATCGCCGCCCGGAACACGATCCGGTCGCCCGCCTTGGACACGGGCGGCAGCACCTTCAGCCTGCCCGTCCCGCTATCCACCGGCACGTTCATGAAGCAGTTGAACGCGACGGGGATGCGGTCGGGCGTGACGCCGTACGGCTCCAGCGCGGCCGCGAGGTTGCCGAAGCAGCCGCGGTGCGGCGGTAGGTGCGGGTAGAAATGCTTGAACGTATCGTACGAGCAGGGTGTCAGCAGAAAATCGTGCACGCCGACATCGTCCTCGACGATCTCCAGCAGCACGTTCGATCGGTTCGAGTACAGCTTGTGCCCCGTCGTCAGCCGGATCGTCTCCGCATAGTCCAGCGTGCGGCCCGACGAGATCACCTCGTCCACGTCGTGCGCGTTGAACGCCAGGAGATCGGCGACCTGCTCGCCGCGCGGGTCGATGACGGTCAGCAGCTCGCCCGCGGCCATGCGGAACGCGACGCCGCTGCGCTCCGGGATCTCGATCGTCTCGCCCACTCAGCCGTCGCCCGAGTAGCGGAACGGCGCGCTCCAGTCGGTATCGACAACACGGCCGCTATACTGCCGCGCCTCGCTCGCCTCGCCGTGGCGCGCGAGCATGGGGTTGCGCGACCCGGCCAGCGCCTCGTCGCGCACCATGATCTTCTCGCGCATGCCCTCATATTTGCCCTGCGCGCGCAGCTTCTCGAACTGGTCGTGCAGGTTGAACACCATCGTCGGGCGGCCGAAGCGGCGCGCCGGACGGCTGGCGTTCGGGTGCAGCCCGACGACGAAGAACGCTTCCCCGCCGAAGCTCAAGGAGAAGTGCGGGCTCGACGGATCGGGGCTGACGCGCCGGTCATAGCTCTGGCCGCGCCACACATCCTTGTCGGACAGCGACTGGACGCGGTCCCACAGCGCGCGTTCGAACTGAAATTCAGTTAGGTCGTCCGGCCCCTCGAACACCACCGCGAAGCTGCGGAACAGCGCCGGGTCGGCGCGATACTCGCCCGCGAAACGCAGGAGGCCGTCATGGATGCGCAGGTCGTCCCAGGCGCTGTCGATCCGGCTCGCCCCCAACACCTCCAACGTGCCCTTGGCGAGCGCGGCCTTGGCGCCCACGCACGGGAAGCCCGCCGCCTCCACATGGGCGTGGAGCATGCGTTCCAAATCCTGCTGCGCATCGTGCGTCCAAGGGAAGAGTGGCGTCTGACGTTCGGTCATGGGGAGTCGCAGAACGGGATTTGGGGAGGGTCGTTCCGGCATCCAAGGCTGAATCGCACCTGAATGTCACATGTGTAACCGAGTGGGACGAGTCGCGGCTGAAACGGCGTAATCGTTGCTCATCCAGGTTAGCGACGCACACCCAAGTTCCCTCCGCAGGCCTCGAAGGAGTTGATCGACTTACATTCGGCCCAGCAGATCCTTGATGCCCATGAACGCGAAGCCCACCGACGAATCGGCGATGCCATAGGGCAGGAACAGCTTGTCCCCGTGCCGGATCGCACCGCACGAGTAGACGACGTTGGGCACGTAACCTTCGCGGTCCTGGTCCTTCGCGGCGAGCAGCGGCTCGGCGGTGCGGCCGGTCACCTTCGACGGGTCATCCTTGTCGAGCAGCACCGCACCGATCGAATATTTGCGCATTGCGCCGACCCCGTGCGTCAGCAGCAGCCAGCCCTCGTCCAATTCGATGGGCGGTCCGCAATTACCGATCTGGACGAGTTCCCAGCCGTACTCGGGCCGCAGGATCATCTCGCCATCGTCCCAGTGGGTCAGGTCGCCCGACCGCAGCAGAAACAGGTTCTCGCCGTCCGACCGGCCGATCATCATGTACTCGCCGCCGATCCGGCGCGGGAACAGAGCCATGCCCTTGTTGCGCGCCGCCGCGCCCGTCATCGGCACCAGGTCGAACCGCCGGAAGTCGCGCGTGCGCATCAGCTCCGATTGGATCGCCGAGCCGTTATAGGCGGTGTAGGTCCCGATCCATTCGAAGTCGCGGCCGCCATGATCGAAGCGGACGAGGCGCAGGTCCTCCAGCCCGCGCGACTGCGCGTCGGTGATGGGGAAAATCACCGTGCCCGACAGGTTGGAGTCGCGGTGGCGATGCACCGTCACCGGCCCGCTGGGCGGCAGGTCGGCGGCGTCCCACAAGCCGTCGCCGTCCAGGTCGGGCGCGGTGGCGAAGGGCGGCTCGGGCGACAGGATCAGCTCGCACGCCGGCGTGACGATCCCCTCGCGGAACGCCACCGTCGAGATGTGCCCCTCACCGACCGAGCGCAGCGACATGACGATGCGCGTGGCGCCCGGCTCCAGGCCCGACTGATCGGGATGCGGCACCGCGCTGGGGTTCATCAAGGCGGCGGCGGCGTAGCTGTATTCCTGGCAGAAATAGGCGCCGATCAGCTGCCGCTTGATGTCCGGGATGGCCGCGCCGTCGAGCTCCATCAGGCGCTCAATCTCGTCGTAGCGCCCCATGAACACGCGCCGGGTCTGCCAGTGCCGCGCCTCGAAATCCTGGAGCACGTCCTCCAGCTCCTGCGCGGCCTCGTCCTCCGACATGGCGAGCACCTCGCCCACCAGTCGCTCGGTGCGGCTGGGGCCGTTGCCGGTGCGCGCCCAGGCGATGTGGAACGGCCGGACCACCACGCGCGCCGGATCGGCGCGAAGCCGCAACGGGTGGTTGAACAACTCCATCGGATGCGAGCTCCCCGGTGTTCGCCGCTCTTACGCGGCGGCGCGCCGGTTCTCTGCCACGCCGTCCGTCTTCTTGGAAAGCTCCGAAATCGCGCAGTTCGCCAGTTGCAGCGCCAGGATCGACTCCGCCCCCTGGTTGCGGTTGAGCCCCGTCGGCATCAGCCCGTCGAAGCAGCCGCCGTCGTTCGGGGACGCGAGCGGCAGGCCTAAGTCGTTCGCGCCCAGGAACCAGTGATAGGCGCGCTCCGCCTCCGCGATCCAGCGCCGGTCGCCCGTCGCCTCCCACGCCGCCTCGCACGCGTCCACCGTCGCCTGCGCCTCCAACGGCTGCTGGTCGAACGGCAGCGGCTCGGCGTATGCGCGCCCGAAGCTCTCGGACCCGACCGCGCGGAAACGGCCCTCCGGGCTCGTCTGCTTCCCGATGATCCACTGGAGCGTCTCGAGCCCACACGCGACGTAGTCGGCGCGGCCCAGCGCGTGCCCCGCCCGGATCAGCGCCTCGGGTAGGCGGGCGTTGTCGTACGCCAGCACGATCTCGAACCAGCTCCACTCCGGTCGCCGCGCCTCCTCCAGCAACGCCATATGCTCCGCGGGGAAGCGCTGCAGGATCTCGGTCGCGAGCCGGTGCCCCGGGCTCGCCTGCAGCATCGCCGCCGCGCCCAGCATCACGAAGGCTTGCGCGCGGGGGCTGCCCAGCTCGAGCGCGAGGCTCGCCGTGCTGTCGAACATCGCGCGCGCCCACTCGCGGTGCTTCGCCAGCTCCGCGTCGCGCACGGTGACGCCCAGCGCCCATAGCGTGCGACCGTTCGAGTCCTCGGACCCCACCTCCTCGCACCAAGTCCGGTCGTAGCGCATGAAGTTGCGGAAGCGCCTGGCGTCCGGGTTCCAAGCGTACTGCACGAACGACGCGTACACGGTCGCCCAGCGGTCGCGCACCGCCGGGTCCATGCCCGGCATGCGGCTCGTCAGGATGAGCGCGCGGGCGTTGTCGTCGATGCAGTAACCGTGGCGGCGGTCGGGGATGGCGTAGATGGCGTGCTGGAGCATGCCCGTCGCGTCGCTCATCCGCTCCACCGCCGAGAAGTCGGGCGCGAGCGGACGCGCGACGGCGGGGGCCGCCAGCCGGCTAGGGCGCGAGGCGATTGCCGCCTTGATCTCGCGCATCGACGCTTCGGCGAGCTTGGGCCAGATCATCGTCCGCCCGCGCGCATAGGCGCGCTCGGACAAGGCGCGGCGCTCGGCGGGGTCGGACAGCAGTCGGTCGACCGCTTCGGCGAACGCGCCCGCGTCGCCGAACGGCACTAGCACACCATGCTCGTCGGCCAGGATCTCGCACGCGTGGACGTACGGCGTCGACACTACCGCCTTGCCCACGCCCACCGCGTAGGAAAGCGTGCCAGACGTGATCTGCGCCGGGTTCAGATAGGGCGTCGCGTAGATGTCCGCCGCCTGCAGATAGTCGAGCAGCTCGTCATGCTCGACAAAGGCGTTGACGAACTGGACGTTCCGCTCGACCCCGAGCTTCGCCGTCAACGCCTGCAACCGCTCGCGATACGCCTCGCCCTCGTGCGCGACGAGGTTGGGGTGCGTCGCGCCCAGCACCGCGTAAAGCAGGTCCGGGTGGCGCTCCACGACGCGGGGCAGCGCCTCGATGATCGTCTCGATGCCCTTGCCCGGCGAGAGCAGGCCGAAGGTCAGCACCACCTCGCGGCCCCGCCAGCCGAAGCGGTCCTTCATCGCATCGGGATCGACCAGCGGCCGGTCCGGCACGCCGTGCGGGATGACGACGATCTGCGCCGCACCCGTGCCGTGCACGCGTTGCAAGATCTCGGCGCCCCGCTCCGCCATCACGATCACGCGCGCCGAGCGCCGCAGCAGCGCCTCCATGACGCGACGCTGGTCGGCGTTGGGCTGTTCGAGGACGGTGTGCAGCGCGAGGACGACGGGAAGCGTCGTGCGGTCGAGCAGC
This sequence comes from Sphingomonas lenta, assembly GCF_002288825.1. GTDB lineage: Bacteria > Pseudomonadota > Alphaproteobacteria > Sphingomonadales > Sphingomonadaceae > Sphingomonas > Sphingomonas lenta. The sequence continues at coordinate 364,162 of NZ_NSLI01000004.1, read as the reverse complement.
GTCAGCAGATGCTCGCCCGCTGGGCCGCCAAAGATGCCGTATTCGTGCTGGACCCAGATCGCCTCGGCGCCCGACGCCTCGATCCGCCGCGCGGCCTCCGCGTAAGCCGACGGATCGCCCTCGGCGATCGCGTGCGTAACTTCGGGCGGATAGTCGTAGCGGCCGGGATGGTCGTCCATCGCGTAGACATCGACGGCGAGCTCGGGAAAGCGGGCGCGCATCGCGGCGTGGACGTCGGTCGTGAAGGTCGCGAGCCCGCATTTGCGCGGCAGGAAATTCCCGATCAGCGCGATCCGCCTGACGCCGGCGGCGCCACCCGTCTTACCCATTCCCCTACCTTTGTTCGAAACCGTCGCCCACGAAATGGGGGCGGACCCGCCCGATTAAAAGCTGAACGGACTGAAAGGTTGCATATGTTTGGTGCAGTGCAGCAGAAATAAGCGCCCAGTTCACCCGCGGCCGCGGTAAGTGGGCACGTCTTGGCCGGGCAGCCACAGCTCTGCGGGCGGCGCGCCCGATTGCCAGAACACGTCGATGGGGATTCCGCCACGCGGATACCAATAGCCGCCGATTCTTAACCACACCGGCCTCATCTCGGCGAACAGCCGCTCGCCGATGCCGACCGTGCAATCCTCGTGAAAAGCGGCATGGTTGCGGAAGGACCCCAGGAACAGCTTGAGCGACTTCGATTCCACGATCGTCTCGGCGGGCGCGTAATCGATCACCAGGTGCGCGAAGTCGGGCTGCCCCGTCACCGGACACAACGATGTGAATTCGGGCGCGGTGAAGCGGACGAGATAGGGACGGCCAGGCCGCGGATTGGGGACGTAATCGAGGACCGCCTCTTCCGGCGATCGGGGAAGAGGGCTGGCCTGCCCTAGATGCAATGGGGTCATGGGCTTCCCATATAGAAGCCGATGCCTTCCACGCCAGATTGCGCGGTTCTGGTCCCGGTGCTCGGCGACCAGCTGGGCCCGCGCCTGTCCTCGCTCCGCGGTCGCGACAAGGCCGAAACGGTGGTCCTCATGATGGAGGTCGCCGACGAGACGACCTATGTCCGCCACCACAAGCGCAAGCTCGCGCTGATCCTCTCGGCCATGCGGCACCACGCCCAAGCGCTCCGCGAGGCTGGGTGGCGCGTCGATTACGTGGGGCTCGATGACCCGGAGAACACGGGCAGCTTCACCGGAGAGATCGCCCGCGCCGTCGCCCGCCACACGCCCGAGCGCATCGTCGTGACGGAGGCGGGCGAGCACCGCGTGCAGACGATGCTGGAGGGCTGGGAGGCGGAGCTCGGCCTGCCCGTCGACGTCCTCCCCGACGATCGCTTCCTCTGCTCGCGCGACGACTTCGCCCGCTGGGCCGCATCCGCGCCCGAGCTGATCATGGAAGGTTTCTACCGCGACATGCGCCGGCGCACCGGCCTGTTGATGGACGGCGACGAGCCGGTGGGCGGCCGCTGGAACTATGACGAGGAGAACAGGAAGCCCGCGCCCGCGCCCGACCTGTTCATGCCGCGCCCGCTCGCCTTTCAGCCCGACGCGATCACGCAGGAGGTGCTCGAGTTGGTGGAGCGCCGCTTCGCCGACTTCCCCGGCAAGCTCGACGGCTTCGATTATGCGGTCACCGTCGAACAGGCCGAGGCTCAGGCCGCGAACTTCATGGTGCATATGCTCCCGAAGTTCGGCGACTATGAGGACGCGATGCTCGTCGGCGAGCGCCACCTCTGGCACTCGATCCTGAGCCCGTACATCAACTTAGGCCTGCTCGACCCGCTCGACCTCTGCCGCCGCGCCGAGGCCGAGTATCTGGCGGGCCGCGCGCCCTTGAACTCCGTCGAGGGCTATGTCCGCCAGCTCATCGGCTGGCGCGAGTTCGTCCGCGGCATGTATTGGCGCGAGGGTCCCGATTACGTCCGCCGCAACTTCTTCGGCCACACGCGGCCGCTCCCCGCCTTCTACTGGACGGGCGAGACGGACATGCGCTGCCTCAAGGAGGCGATCGGCCAGACGCTCGACACCGCGCACGCGCACCACATCCAGCGGCTCATGGTGACGGGCAACTACGCGCTCCTCATCGGCGCGGACCCGCTCGACGTGCACCGCTGGTATCTGGAGGTCTACGCCGACGCGTATGAGTGGGTGGAGCTGCCCAACACGCTGGGCCTGAGCCAGTACGCCGACGGCGGCCTCATGGGCACCAAGCCCTATGTCAGCACGGGCAAGTATATCGACCGCATGAGCGACTACTGCCGCGGCTGCCGCTACGACGTCCGCGCCCGCACCGGTCCCGACGCCTGCCCGTTCAACGCGCTCTACTGGGACTTCCTCCAGCGCCACGGCCGCAAACTTCGCGACAACCCGCGCCTCGGCATGCCCTACCGCCACTGGGACCGCACCGACCCGCTGGAACGCGCCGCGATCCGCGCCGCCGCCAAGGCGCACCTCGACGCGCTGGATGCGGTGCCGTCCTATGCGGACTGACCCACTTCCTCCTTCCTCGTCACCCGGGGCTTGACCCGTGGTCCCGCTTCTTCCGCTTCGGTGGTCAAGAAAGCGGGACCCCGGCTCAAGGCCGGGCTGACGTGTGCTATGTAGGACCGATGGACCCCCTAATCTCCACCGACCAGCTCGCCCGCGAACTCGGCGCGCACGACCTGCGCATCCTCGACGCGACCTACTTCCTCCCCGAGCACGGCCGCGACGCGCCCGCGGAGCACGAGGCCGCGCACATTCCCGGCGCCGCGTTCCTCGACTTGGCATCGCTCCGCGATACAGACAGCCCCCATCCCAACATGCTCCCCTCCGCCGACCGCTTCGCCGAACGGCTGCGCGAGCTCGGCGTCGGCGACGGCGACCGGATCGTCCTCTACGACGACACGCCGCTACGCTCGTCGGCGCGCGCCTGGTGGATGCTGCGAAGCTTCGGCGTGGGCGAGGTCACGATCCTTGACGGCGGCCTCGCGAAGTGGCGCGCCGAGAACCGCCCCCTCGCCTCCGGCCGCGAGCGGGGCGAACCCCGCGCCTTCACCGCCCGGCTCGATCCCACACGCCTGCGCACCCTCGACCAGATGCGCGCCAACCTCTCGACCGGCGCGGAGCAGGTGCTCGACGCCCGCTCGCTCGCCCGCTTCACCGGCGAGGAGCCCGACCCCCGCCCGCACGTCGCGGAGGGCCACATCCCCGGCAGCCGCAACCTCCATTATTCCGACCTGTTCGAGCCCGACGGCACATGGAAGCGGGGCGAAGCACTTCGCGCCGAGTTCAACCGCGCCGGCATCGACCTGTCGCGCCCGCTGGTGACCACCTGCAACTCGGGCGTCACCGCCGCCGTGCTGCTGTTCGCCGCGCACCTGCTCGGCACGGACGCGGCGCTCTACGACGGTAGCTGGTCGGAGTGGGGCGCGGACCCGCACACGCCTAAGGAAGTGGGGGCCGCGTAGCCCCCCCACCGTTCGTTTCGAGCGCAGTCGAGAAACGGATGGGCAGGGACTGGCTTCTCGACTTCGCTCGAAGCGAACGGCAGGGGTGAGAACATGGCCCGTGATCCCGACCGCTCCGCCTCCCCCGCCACCCGCCCACCCGCGGACGCGACAAAGGTCGTCACCGCCGGCCGCCGTCCGGAATGGACCGCCGGCATCGTCAACCCGCCCGTCTGGCGCGCCTCGACGATCCTCTACGATTCCGTCGCCGACCTCCGCGCCGCGGCGGGACGCGACACGCACCACCGGCTCTTCTACGGCCGGCGCGGCACGCCCACCCAGTGGAGCCTCGCCGACGCGCTGACCGAGCTGGAGCCCGGCGCACACGCGACGTTCCTCTACCCCTCGGGCGTCGCCGCGGTCGCCGCCGCGCTGCTCTCCGTCCTCTCGCCCGGCGACGAGCTACTGCTGGTCGACTCCGCCTACGACCCCACGCGCGCCATCGCCGACGGGCTCCTGAAGCGCATGGGGATCACGACCCGCTTCTACGACCCGCTGGTCGGCGCAGGTATCGCCGAGCTCGTCTCCGACCGCACCCGCGCCGTCCTCCTCGAATCCCCCGGCTCGCTCACCTTCGAGGTGCAGGACGTCCCCGCCATCGCCGCCGCCGCCAAGGCGCGCGGCTGCGCGGTGCTGCTCGACAATACCTGGGCCACCCCGCTCCACTTCCGCGCGCTGGAGCACGGCGTCGACCTCTCGATCCTAGCCTGCACCAAGTACGTCGTCGGCCATTCGGACGTGATGCTGGGCAGCGTCACCGCCACGCCCGAGCGCTGGGCGGCGCTTCGCGACACCAGCTTCCAGCTTGGCCAGACCGCCTCGCCCGACGACGCTTGGCTCGGCAGCCGGGGCCTGCGCACCATGGCGATCCGGCTGAAGCAGCACGAGGCGTCCGCACTCCGCATTGCCGAGTGGCTCGCGACCCGGCCCGAGGTCGCGCAGGTGCTTCACCCGGCGCTTCCCTCCTGCCCCGGCCACGAGCTTTGGCGACGCGACTTCACGGGTGCGTCCGGCCTGTTCTCGTTCGTGCTCAACGGCGGCGACGACGCGGCCCGTGCGCGCCTGATCGACGGGCTCGAGCTGTTCGGGATCGGCTATAGCTGGGGCGGCTTCGAGAGCCTGGCGATCCCCGTCGACCCGCACCGCCACCGCTCCGTCGTCAAGCGCGAGCAGGCCGGCCCGATGGTCCGCCTCCAAATCGGCCTGGAGGACCCGGACGACCTGATCGCGGATCTGGCGGCCGGGCTGGAGAGGTGGCGCAACCTCTAAATTCCTCCCCCGCTTACAGCGGGGGAGGGGGACCGCTCACGTTAGTGAGTGGTGGAGGGGGAACGACGGGATACGGCATCGCCCTGTACCCCCTCCACCAGCTACGCTGGTCCCCCTCCCCCGCTGTAAGCGGGGGAGGAACAAAGGGATTACTGCGGCTGCTGCGGCTGGGTCGTCGCCTGCGCACCCGCCGCGGCGCGGGCGTCCTGGCCGTCGCCCTCCGGCGCGGCCACGATGTCGCGCGTCGTCGCGCCCTTATCGACGACGTTGGTCTGGGGATCGCCCACGCTGGAGCGCACGCCGGCGTCCGCGGTCGCGGCGCCCGCCTGCGACAGCGCGCCCGTCTCCGCCTGGCTGCGCGCGACCTGGCCGCCGAACAGCGCCTCCAGCGTCTGGCCTTGCGTGTTGACGTTCTGCGTCGCGGCCGCGCCCGGCTGCGGCGGCACGAGCGAATAGTCGGGCGGGATCACGAGCGGCGCCTGGCGCGCCACGGCGAACTCGTCCGGCCGGTCGCGGTTGAGGAGGCCCGACGAGCCGCAGCCCGCCAGCAGGAGGGCGAGGCCGCCCGCGACCAGAACCTTACGCATTCACTTTCTCCGTCGGCTCGCTCCGCACGAACAGCGCGCGGGCGAGGAGTATGACCACGCCGACCGTAATAGCCGCATCGGCGACGTTGAACACCAGGAAAGGACGCCACTCGCCGAAGTGCAGGTCGGCGAAGTCGACCACATAGCCGAAGCGCACCCGGTCGAGGATGTTGCCGATTGCCCCGCCCAGCACGAGGCCCAGCGCCGCCTGCTCGACGCGGTTCCGCTCGCGCGCCATCCACACCGCGACGCCGGTCGCGATCGCGGCGGTGAGCGCCACGAGCAGCCAGCGCGACGCGTCCGAGTCCGCCTGCAACAGCCCGAGCGACACGCCCATGTTCGGCACGAAGCGCAGGTCGAAGATGGGCAGGAGCTCGCGCGCGTCGCCCAGCGCGCGGATGCCGAGCGGGCCGGTGACGAACCACTTGCTGACCTGGTCGGCGAGGAAGACGACGAGCGCCGTGACGAGCCCGATACGGGGGAGGTTACGCATCGACCACCTGCTCGCACCGCGCGCACAGCCCGCCGTCCTCGCGTACCTCGGGCAGCAGCCGCCAGCAGCGGCCGCACTTCTCGTACTCGGTGCGCTTCACGTCGACCACGTCGCCCTGATCGACGCGCGCCACGATGAACGTCTCCGCGAGCAGCCCGGCGTCGAGCGGCATTTTGGGCACGCTCACCTCGGCCTCGAGCGAGGAGCGCACGATCTTCTCGCGCCGCATCGGCTCGATCGCCTCCGTCACGCGCTCGCGCAAGCGGCGCACCTCCAGCCAGCGCTGCGCCAAGCCGTTGTCAGTGGCGTCGGGCAGCTCCGGCCAGTCGAGGAGATGCACCGACCCGTCCTCCGACGGATAACGCGCCTGCCACACCTCCTCCGCGGTGAAGGGAATGATCGGCGCCGCCCAGCGCGTGAGTGCCTGGAACAGCAGGTCCAGCACCGTCCGGTAGCTCCGCCGCGTGAGCGACGAGGGCGCGTCGCAGTAGAGCGAGTCCTTGCGGATGTCGAAGAAGAAGGCCGACAGGTCCTCGTTCGCGAAGTCGGTCAGCGCGCGAACGTAGCGGTTGAACTCGAACGCCTCCGCCGCGTCCTTGAGCTCGCGGTCGAGCGCGCTCGTGAGGTGGAGCACGTACCGCTCCAGCTCCGGCATGTCCGCGACCGGCACGCGCTCGGCATCCGAGAACCCGTCCAGCGCGCCGAGCAGGTAGCGGAAGGTGTTGCGCAGCTTGCGGTATGCGTCCGAGCTCGTCGCCAGCACCTCCTTGCCGATGCGCACGTCCTCGAAATAGTCGGTCGAGGCCGCCCACATGCGCAGGATGTCCGCGCCCGACTCGCCGATCACTTTCAGCGGATCGACGACGTTGCCGACCGACTTCGACATCTTACGCCCTTCGCCGTCGAGCGCGAAGCCGTGCGTCAGCACCGCCGCGTACGGCGCCCGCCCCCGCGTGCCGCAGCTCTCCAGCAGCGACGACTGGAACCAGCCGCGATGCTGGTCGGAGCCCTCCAGGTACAGGTCCGCGCGCACGCCCTCGCCGTAGCGCTGCTCGATCGTGAACACGTGCGTCGAGCCGCTATCGAACCACACGTCGAGGATGTCGTTGACCGGCTCGTACTCGGCCGCGTCGTACGCATCGCCCAGCAGCGCCTGATGGTCGGCGGTGAACCACGCGTCCGCGCCGCCCCGCCGGAAAGCCTCCACGATCCGCGCGTTGACCGCCGGGTCGTTCAGATACTCGCCGGATGCGCGGTGGAGGTAGAGCGCGATCGGCACGCCCCAGGCGCGCTGGCGGGAGATCACCCAGTCGGGCCGCCCCTCCACCATCGACCGGATGCGGTTCTCGGAGCGCGACGGCACCCACCGCGTCCGCGAGATCGCGTCCAGCGCGAGCTCGCGGAGGGTGGCCTGGTTGCCCCGCTTCTCGACTTCGCTCGAAGCGAACGGCTGGGGGGAGCCGGCCTCCCCTCCTAACATGGACCGAGCGTTCCCCCTTCCGTTCGTGTCGAGCGAAGTCGAGACACCTTGTCCTACCCCCCGGTCCATCGGAATGAACCACTGCGGCGTCGCGCGGAAGATCACCTTCGCCTTGGACCGCCACGAATGCGGGTATGAGTGCCGATAGTCCTCCGACGCCGAGAGCAGCGCCCCCGCCTCGCGCAGCCCCTCGCAGATCGGCCCGTCGGGCGCGACAAACTTCTTGTTGATCACCGACCCCTGGCCGCCGAGCCAAGTCCAGTCCGCCCGGTAGTTGCCCGCCCCATCCACCGCGAACACCGGCTCGATCCCGTGCGCACGGCACAACTCGAAGTCGTCCTCGCCATGGTCCGGCGCCATGTGCACCAGCCCCGTGCCCGCGTCCGTGGTGACAAAGGCGCCCGGCAGCATGGGGCGAGGCTTGGCGAAGAAGCCGCCTAGGTGGTGCATCGGATGACGAACGACGGCACCGGCGAGAGAACCTCGCTTCATCAGCCCTAACCCACGCATCTCCGGATTACCGATCCGTCGCAGAAACGCCTGCTCGAGATGGAGAGCGTAAAGGTATCTACGGCCGCTGATCTCTGCGACGACGTACTCGACGTCCTCCCCATACGCGAGCGCCTGGTTCACCGGGATCGTCCACGGCGTCGTCGTCCAGATCACCGCGTGCGCGCCGACCAGCTCGGGCGCATTCGGGGCCTCCACGATCTCGAACGCTACGTCGATCTGCGTCGAGACCACGTCCTCATACTCGACCTCGGCCTCGGCGAGCGCGGTCTTCTCGACCGGGCTCCACATCACCGGCTTGGCCCCGCGATAGAGCTGGCCCGACTCCGCGAACTTCAGCAGCTCGCCCACGATCGCGGCCTCGGCGTCGTAATTCATCGTGAGGTACGGGTCGTCCCAGTCGCCCATGACGCCCAGCCGCTCGAACTGTTCGCGCTGCACCGCAACCCACTTCTCGGCATAGGCGCGGCACTCGGCGCGGAACTGGTCCACAGGGACCTCGTCCTTGGAGCGCTTCTTGGCGCGGTACTGCTCCTCGACCTTCCACTCGATCGGCAGCCCGTGGCAGTCCCAGCCGGGCACGTACGGCGCGTCCTTGCCGAGCAGGGTCTGCGAGCGGACGACGATGTCCTTCAGCACCTTGTTCATGGCATGGCCCATATGGATGTCGCCATTGGCGTAGGGCGGGCCGTCGTGGAGGATGAAACGCTCGCGCCCCGCGCGCTGCTCGCGCAGACGCTGATACAGCCCGATCCGCGCCCAGCGCTCCAGGATCTGCGGCTCCTTGGCGGCGAGCCCAGCCTTCATCGGGAAGTCGGTCTTCGGCAGGAAGACGGTGTCGCGCCAGTCGCGTTGAACGGTGGTGGATTGGTCGGCCATAAATGCCGGGCGCTCTAACCCACGCGCGCACGCGGCGCTAGCGGGCGAGCAACGCCCGCGCCGCCGCGCAATCCCGGTCCATCTGCGCTACCATCGCCTCGAGCCCGTCGAACTTCGCCTCGGGCCGCAGATACGCGTGCAGCTCCACCTCGACGCATTGCCCGTACAGGTCGCCCGACCAGTCGAAGAAGTACGCCTCCAACAGCTCCTTGGGCGGTTCGAACATCGGCCGCACGCCGATGTTCGCCGCCCCGTCGAGCACCTGCCCGTCCGGCAGCCGCCCCCTGACCGCGTACACGCCGTATCGCGGGCGCAGATACTTGCCCAGGTCGATGTTCGCCGTCGGATAGCCGATCGTGCGGCCCAGCTTGTCGCCGTGGCCGACCACGCCCTCGATCGCGAACGGCCGCGTGAGCAACCCCGCCGCCACCTCCGGCCGGCCCTCGCGCAGGCTCTCGCGGATGCGGCTCGACGATACGGGCGCGCCGTCCAGCGTCACCGGCCCCACCGTCTCCACGCTGAAGCCGAGCTCGCCGCCCAGCGCGCGCAGCACGCCCACGTTGCCCGACCGCTTGGCCCCGAAGGTGAAGTCCTCCCCCGTCACCACGCCCGCGGCGCCGAGCAGCCCGACGAGCCGCTCGGCCACGAACGCGCGCGCGTCGAGCCCCGCCAGCGCCTCGTCGAACCGGAACACCACCATCGCATCCGCGCCCGCCGCGGCGAGCAAGCGCTCGCGCTGCTCCAGCGTCGTCAGCCGGAACGGGGCCACGTCCGGCTTGAAGAAGCGCACGGGATGCGGATCGAACGTCGCCACCAGCGCCGGCCGCCCCTCGGCCTTGGCGCGCGCCACCGCCCGCCCGACCACCGCCTGGTGCCCGAGATGAAAGCCGTCGAAATTGCCGAGCGCGACCACGCCGCCGCGCAAGTCGGCCGGCGCGGCCGTTCCCCCGTCCAGCCGTCGCATGCGGGTGCTATACGGGGACGATCCACCGGCGCATACCCCCGCCCATCATCCCCCTGCGGTCACCCCGGACTTGATCCGGGGTCCATGCGCGTACGCCCAATTGCCAATGGCGCTCTCGAACGAGCGGACGCACATGGATGCCGGATCAAGTCCGGCATGACGGCAAGTCGGGGAGCCGAGCCTAACCCTGAACCAACGTCACGAAACTATAGGCAGGCCGCCCCTCCTTCGTGGGGCAGTCCTCCCGCACTACCTCGCGCCAACCGTCAAAGCCCGGCATGCGCGTGTCGCCGTCCACGTCCGCATGCACCTCCGTTAGCTCGACGCGTGTCGCTAGCGGCAGAAACAGCGCGAACACCTCGGCCCCGCCGATCACCGCGATCTCGTCCGCCTTGCCAGCGAGCCTCAGCGCCTCGTCCACCGACCCCGCCCGCTCCGCACCCGACGCACTCCACGCCGGATCGCGCGTCAGCACGATGTGCCGCCGTCCCGGCAGCGGCTCGGGAAAGCTCTCGAACGTCTTGCGGCCCATCACCATGGGCTTGCCCATCGTCAGCGCCTTGAAGCGCCGGAGGTCCGCCGGCAGCCGCCACGGCAGCCCGCCGTCGCGCCCGATCACGCCGTTGTCGGCGCGCGCCACGTAGAGGACGATTTCGGTCAGGCCGACGCCTCCGCGCTCGGCGCGGCCGCGATCCTGAAGCCGCGCTCGTCCAGCGTCGTCCGCTCCGCGAAGCTCAGCAGCACCGCCGCCAGCACTGCTACCACGATCAGCCGTATGAGGTCCTCCACCGCGCTCACTCCCGTCCTGCGTTCGTTTCGACCACGTATGTAGTCGCACAGCTGAACGGTTTCTGAACTACAACTGTAATCAAACCGCCACTGGGGCCTTTATGTGCGGCTGCGCCTCGTAGCCGTGGAGCGTGAAATCCTCCAGCTCGTAGCCGTCGATCGCGTCCGGCCTGCGCCCGATCTCGAGCCGCGGCGGCGCGCCCGGCTCACGCCTCAGCTGCTCGCGCGCCTGGTCCAGGTGGTTGAGGTACAGATGGCAATCGCCTCCCGTCCAGACGAACTCGCCCACCTCCAAGTCGCATTGCTGCGCGATCATGTGACACAGCAGCGCGTAGCTCGCGATGTTGAACGGCACGCCGAGGAAGATGTCCGCCGACCGCTGGTACAGCTGCAGCGACAATCGCCCGTTCGCCACATGCGTCTGGAACAGGCAGTGGCACGGCGCCAGCGCCATGCGATGCAGCTCGCCCGGGTTCCAGGCGGTGACGATCTGCCGCCGCGACGCCGGGTCGCGGCGGATCAGCGCGATGAGCTCCGCGATCTGGTCGACGTGGCGACCGTCCGCCGTCTCCCAGTCGCGCCACTGCTTTCCGTACACCGGCCCGAGCTCGCCGCCCTCGTCGGCCCACTCGTCCCAGATGCTGACCCGCCGTTCCTGCAGCCAGCGGACGTTCGTATCGCCGCGCAGGAACCAGAGCAGCTCCACGATGATCGAGCGCAGGTGCAGCTTCTTGGTGGTGAGCACCGGGAAGCCCTCCCGGAGGTCGAACCGCATCTGCGCCCCGAACACCGACCGGGTGCCGACCCCCGTCCGGTCCCGCTGCTCCGCGCCCTGCTCGAGCGCGCGGGCCATCAGGTCGAGATACTGCCGCTCGCCGCTCATGCCCGGTCGAGGCTCCCGTCCAATCGGCGCCCCAGGCTCACGAACAAGTAGATGAGCGGCGGCACCAGCACCGCCGACAGCACCACCTTGGCGATCATCTGCCCCAGCAGCAACTGCCCGATCGGGAACACGCCGTAAAAGGCGATCGACACGAACAGCAGCGTGTCGACGATCTGGCTCAGGATGCTCGCCAGCCCCGCACGCAGCCACAGCAGCCGCGACCCTTCGCGACCCTTCAGCGCGGAGAAGATCGACACGTTCAGCGTCTGCGACACGCCGTACGCGACGATGCCGCCCAGCCAGATGCGGGGCGTGCCGCTCATGATCAGCTCGAACGCCGACGCGCGCGCCGGGTCCATGTCGGGTGCGGCGGGCACCGCCAGCACGATCACCGACAAGAGGATGGACGCGATCAGCGGCACGAACCCGATCTGCACCAGCCTGTTGGCGACCGTCCGCCCGTGCAGTTCCGCCACCGCGCTCGACACGACCACCAGCAGCAGAAACGCGAAAATCCCCGCCTCCACCGCTAGCGGTCCCAGCGCCACCTGCTTGTTCCCCAGCACGCCCGCGATGCAGACCATGCCACCGTAGAAGATGGAAAAGGCGAAGAGCGACGGGGAGATCAGGCGGGAGTCGGCTTGCATCCGCGGTTGCTAGCGGACGTGGGGCGACGGCGGAAGGCGGTTCGCACCGCCGCCGTACCGTTCGAACCATTCTCCCGTCCATCGCGTCATCAGGTCCGACCGCTCGAGATGCGGCCAATGACCCACGCCCGCCAGCACGCGGCGCTCGTAACCGCCCTTGAACAATCGTTCCTGCCCATCCCCCAATGCGGGGAGCAGGCAACCATCGGCCCCGCCCGCCACGAAAAGCGTCGGCGTCGCGATCGGCCGTTCGCCGATGTCGAAGCCGCCGGCGCGGTACATACGGATCGGGTGCGGCATGCTTCGTCGAAACGTCGCCTTCACCCGCCCCATATGCGGCGTCGGGTCGAGCCCCGGCGACCAACGCCGCCACAGCGTCTCCAGATGGCGGAAGTCGCGCGTGCGGACGCGCGCCTCCGCCAGCCCCTTGAGCTGGAAACCAAGGATGTAGCGGCTCATCCACCATTGGCGCGGATGGCGGCCGACCGTCCGCGCGATGTTGGCGGGGTGTGCGCCCGCGAGCATCACCGCCGCGACGAAACGCCCGCCGTAGCGAGTCAGGAGGTCGTAGCCGATCTGCGACCCGTAATCATGTCCCATGTAGAAGGCGCGCCCCCGCGCGTCCACCGCCTCCAGCACCCCCGCCAGATCGTCGGTCAGCGCCGCCAGCCCTAGATCGCCCTCCAGCGGCGAGGGATGATAGCCGCGCAGATAAGGCGCGACGACGCGATAGCCCCGCGCCGCCAGCGCCGCGCCCACCCCGTCCCAGGTGCCTGCATCGTCGGGAAAGCCGTGGACGCACAGCAGCACCGGCCCGTCCTCCGGCCCGGCCACCCGCACGCCGAAAGAGCCCCGCGCGGTGTCCACCTGACGAAGTTCCATGGGGCGAGCCTACCCCAAGGGCGCGCGGTCGCGAAAGCGCATACTTCATAAGACCGCAGAGGGGTGATCTACACGGAGCCGCAAAGGCGGAAGAGTGTTTGCGCCGAGGGCACGGAGGAATTACGCGCGGCCGTGTTAGCGCCCCCCAAACTACGCTGATGACCAGTTGCACGCTGACACGCGAAGCCCCTCCGCGTGCTAAGCCCGACATTTTTTGTGCCTTCGCTGCTTACTGCGCCCCTTTTCTCACGACCCGCGCCCACGCATTTTCGGGACTGTCCTACAAGCCCCCGATCCGCCATAAGCCGCGGCTTCGGGGCTGGGGGCCAGAATGCACCGCGTAAGTTTGTTTCAAGAGCACGCAACGGAAGTGCCGAACGGGCGTGAAATGTGTGAAGCGTCGGGCTTAGGGCCGATTCGGTGAGCCGCTTGCCTCTTGGCCTCGCCGGCATCGCCGTCATCCTGGGACTCGCGCTGCTCCTCTCCACCGACCGCCGCGCGATCCGCCCGCGCGTGGTCGTCTCCGCCTTCGCGCTTCAGGCGCTGATCGCCATGTTCGTGCTGCGCACTGCCATCGGCCAGAACGTGCTCGCGGGGCTCTCGAACGGCGTCTCCGCGCTGCTCGGCTACGCGGCCGCGGGCACCACCTTCCTCTTCGGCCCGCTCGCCAAGCCCGAGATCGGCGGCACCGCCTTCGCGATCGCCGCGCTGCCGGTGATCATCTTCTTCGCCTCGCTGGTGTCGATCCTCTACCATTTCGGCATCATGCAGTTCATCGTCCGCTGGGTCGGCGGCGCGATCGAGCGCGTGATCGGCGTTTCCAAGGTGGAATCGCTCTGCTCGGCGGCGAACATCTTCGTCGGCCAGTCGGAAAGCCCGCTGGTGATCCGCCCCTATCTCGCGGCGCTCACGCCGTCCCAGGTGTTCGCGGTCATGACGGTGGGCATGGCGGGCGTCGCAGGCACGATCCTCGCGGCGTACGCGAGCTTCCTCGGCCCCGAGTCGCTGCCTTATCTGCTGGCGGCGAGCTTCATGGCCGCGCCCGGCGGGCTGCTGATGGCCAAGATCATCATGCCCGACCCGCGCTCCCGCCAAGGCGAACTCCCGCTGGCCGACGATCCGATCGCCGAAGAGCGCGGACTGATCCAGGCGGCTGAGGCGCATGAGGAAGAGGAGCGCGCCGCCAACGTCATCATGGCCGCCGCCAACGGCGCGCAGACCGGCGTCAAAATCGCGGTGGCGGTCGGCGCGATGGTGCTCGCCTTCGTCGCGCTGATCGCGCTGGCGAACGGCATCCTGGGGTCCGTCGGCGGCGCGCTCGGTGTGCCGAACTTGAGCTTCCAGCGCCTGCTCGGCTTCGTCTTCGCGCCCGTGATGTTCCTGCTCAACATCCCCTGGAACGAGGCGCAGGTCGCGGGCGGCCTGTTCGGCACCAAGCTCGTGCTGAACGAGTTCGTGGCGTTCATCGATCTGGGCCAGCTCCGCGCGCAGCTCGCGCCCCGCACGGTCGCGATCGTCACCTTCGCGCTGTGCGGCTTCGCCAACTTCTCCTCGATCGCCATCCAGATGGCCGCCACCGGCAGCCTCGCCCCCAACCAGCGCCCCGTCATCGCCAAGCTGGGCATCCGCGCCCTCCTCGCGGGCAGCCTCGCTAACCTCATGAGCGCCGCCTTGGCCGGCCTCCTCCTCTAAATTCCTCCCCCGCTTACAGCGGGGGAGGGGGACCATTCGCTTGCGAATGGTGGAGGGGGAGCAACGGGATACGGCATCGCGCCGCACCCCCTCCGTCGCGCTACGCGCGCCACCTCCCCCGCTGTAAGCGGGGGAGGACCAAGGCGGCTTGACTTGTTCGATCGCCGGTAACACATGCAACCGCGTCGAGGCGTTCTTCGCAGCGTGATCGCCCTGGACTCGATCCAGGGCAGGCTCCGCCCCGACCTTGCCCAAGGCATCCCTATCACGCGGGGCGTCATCAACCCCCGCCGCCCGTGCGCCTATCCGAGGCGCGCGTCGGCTCTCGCAAGAGTGTACTTTAGTGAACTTCCAAGATCTCGGCCTCGCCGAACCGCTCGTCCGCGCGCTCCACGCCAAGGGCTATGACCAGCCCACGCCCATCCAGCGCGACGCCATCCCCCATCTGCTGCAGGGCCGCGACCTGCTCGGCATCGCCCAGACCGGCACCGGCAAGACGGCCGCTTTCGTGCTGCCCTCGATCCAGCGCCTCTCCGCCGCGCCTAAGCGCACGCTGCCGACGCACTGCCGCATGCTCGTTCTCGCCCCCACGCGTGAGCTCGCGTCGCAGATCGCCGAGCAGGCGCGCCTCTACGGCAAGTTCCAGCGCCTGTCCGTCGTCACCGTGTTCGGCGGCACCTCGGTCAACAAGGACCGGCAGAACGTCCGCCCCGGCGTCGACATCCTCGTCGCCACCCCCGGCCGCCTGCTCGACCTGATCGACCAGCAGGCGCTCAGCCTCGCGCAGCTCGAGATCCTGGTCCTCGACGAGGCCGACCAGATGCTCGACCTTGGCTTCATTCACGCGCTGAAGCGCATCGTCCGGATGCTGCCCAAGCAGCGCCAGTCGCTCTTCTTCTCGGCCACCATGCCGCCCGCGATCCGCCAGCTCGCCGACCAGTTCCTTGACCAGCCGGTGACCGTCTCCGTCGTCCCCGCCGCGACCACCGCGGAGCGCGTCGACCAGTACGTCACCTTTGTGAACCAGACGGAGAAGCAGGCGCTGCTCACGCTGACGCTCGCCGATCCGGCGATCGACCGCGCGCTCGTGTTCACGCGCACCAAGCACGGCGCGGACCGCGTAGTGAAGCTGCTGGCGGGCAACGGCGTCCGCGCCAACGCCATCCACGGCAACAAGTCGCAGGGGCAGCGCGAGCGCGCGCTGGGCGAGTTTAAGTCGGGCGAGGTCAAGATCCTCGTCGCCACCGACATCGCCGCGCGCGGCATCGACGTGTCGGGTGTCAGCCACGTCGTGAACTTTGAGCTGCCCAACGTGCCGGAGCAGTATGTCCACCGCATCGGCCGCACCGCGCGCGCCGGCAATTCGGGCATCGCTATCGCCTTCTGCGCCGAGGACGAGCGTCCCTATCTCAAGGACATCGAGAAGCTGACGCGCCAGAAGCTGACCGTCCAGCCGCTCCCCGCCGATTTCCTCCGTCAGGCGGATCGCATCAAGGCCGAGCGCGTCAAAGCCGTCGGCGCCGACCCGCTCCCGCGCGAGGAGCGCCCGCGCGGCCCCCGTCCGCCCGCGCGTCCCCGCGCCACGCACCAGCCGGTCCCGACCAACCAGGCTCGCCGTCGTCGCGGCGGCCGCGGTCGCGGCGGCCCGCGCGCCGCTGCGGGAGCCTGACGCGCGTTCGAGGGTTACGCCTCCGAAAGGAGCTTAACCCCATGGACACCAGCGTCAGACCGCTCGCCGAACGTGTCGCCAAGGTCCTCGCCGGCCAGCGCATCAGCATCAACGCCGAGGGGACGGAGGAGTCGGCCTCCCCTCAGGTCGAGCAGGTCTGGCGCGAGTACCTCCCCGACGCCATCGCCGTCCTCCACACCCTCCGCGTGCCCGACGAGCGCATGGCGGCGGCGGGCGACGTGGCAATTTGGGAACGCATGGTCCTGACCGCGCTCGAGGACTCCAAGCCGCAGACGGTCGTCCTCTAAGCGACCACCGTCAGCCACTCCCCTTCTGGAGCCCGCTCGCTGCGCAGGCGGTTTGCGGGCTCGTCTGGATCTTCGTACCCGATCGCCACGCCGCAGAAGAGCATCCGCTCGGGCGGCGTGCCCAGGAAGCGGGTGACCGTCTCCGGCCACAAGGCCCAGCACTCCTGCGAGCAGGTCGCCAGCCCCGCCTCGACGGCGAGCAGCATCAGGTTCTGGAGGTACATGCCCAGGTCCGCCCATTGCGGCGACCCCATGCCGCGGTCCACCGTGACGAAGTAGGCCGCGGGCGCGCCGAAGAACTGGAAGTTGCGCGCCAGCCACCGCATCCGCCCTGCCTTATCTTCGCGTGGAATGCCGATGTGCCTGTACATCGCCTCGCCCACCTGGAAGCGCCGGTCGCGATAGGGCGCGCCCAGCTCGCGCGGGTAAATGTCGTACGCCGCCGTTTCCAGCTCGCCCGAGCCGAGCCGCTCGGCCATCACCGCCTTGAGCCGCCGCATCGCCTCGCCCGCCACGATGTTGACATGCCAGGGCTGGAGATTGCCCCCGGTCGCCGCGCGCGCCGCCTTAACCGCCAGCTCGCGCAAGGTCGCCGACGACACCTCGCGATCGAGATAGCCCCTAACCGACCGCCTGGCCGCCACCGCTTCCGAAACCGTCATCGCCCGTCCCACTTGCCGTTCACGTCAAGCTGCGCCAATGAGTTCGGAATAACAACTGTTACGGAGCGGAGCTGGACGATGGCCGAGGCATACATCGTGGAGGCGGCGCGGACCGCAGGCGGCAGGCGCGGCGGCCGGCTCGCGGGCTGGCACCCCGCCGACATGGCCGGCGAGGTCCTGAATGCGATCATCGACCGCTCCGGGCTCGATCCGGCCGCGGTCGAGGACGTCATCATGGGCTGCGTCAGCCAGGGCGGCGAGCAGTCCTTCCAGGTCGGCCGCAACGCGGTGCTCGCCTCCAAGCTGCCCGAGAGCGTCCCCGCCGTCACGATCGACCGCCAGTGCGGCTCGTCGCAGCAGGCGATCCAGTTCGCCGCCCAGGCGGTGATGTCGGGCACGCAGGACGTGGTGATCGCGGCCGGCGTCGAGTCGATGACGCGCGTACCCATGGGCTCGACGGGCATGCTCTTCCACCAGGCCGGGCTCGGCCGCGCCAAGTCGCCCCGCCAGCACGAGCGCTATCCCGACATCGAGTTCAGCCAATTCATGGGCGCGGAGATGATGGCGAAGAAGCACGGCTTCTCGAAGGAGGAGCTCGACGCTTATTCGGTCCGCTCCCACCAGCGTGCTGCCGCCGCGACCGAGCAGGGCGCGTTCCGCGACGAGATCGTGCCCCTCCCCGTCCAGACGTCTGAGGGCGAGGTTCTGCACGATCGCGACGAAGGCATCCGCGCCGACGCGACCTTGGAGTCGATCAGCTCGGTCAAGTTGCTGAAAGAGGGCGGCGTCATCACCGCCGCCAACGCGTCCCAGATCTGCGACGGCGCCTCCGCGGTGCTCGTCGTCTCCGAGCACGCGCTGAAGGAGCACGGCCTCAAGCCGCTCGCCCGCGTCCACAACCTCACCGTCACCGCCGGCGACCCGGTCATCATGCTGGAGGAGCCGCTGTTCGCGACCGACAAGGCGCTCCGTCGTGCCGGAATGACAATAGACGAGATCGACCTGTACGAGGTCAACGAGGCGTTCGCGCCCGTGCCGCTCGCCTGGCTCAAGCACACCGGCGCGGATCCGGAGAAACTCAACGTCAACGGCGGCGCGATCGCGCTCGGCCATCCGCTCGGCGCGTCGGGCACCAAGCTAATGGCGACACTCGTCCACGCGCTCCACAAGCGAGGGCTGCGCTACGGCCTCCAGACGATGTGCGAGGGCGGCGGCATCGCCAACGTGACGATCGTCGAGCGGGTTTAACAGGGGAAGAGACATGAAGATCGACAACAGCATCGCCGCGGTCGTTACCGGCGGCGCGTCGGGCCTGGGCGAGGCCACCGCCCGCGCGCTCGCGGCCAAGGGCGCGCGCGTCGCCATCTTCGACCTGCAAGCCGAGAAGGGCGAGCGCGTCGCGGCCGAGATCGGCGGCGTGTTCTGCGAGGTCAACGTCACCTCCGACGAGAGCGTCGACGCCGGCTTCGCCCGCGCCCGCGAGGCGCACGGGCAGGAGCGCGTGCTGGTGAACTGCGCGGGCACCGGCAACGCGATCAAGACCGCCAGCCGTTCGAAGGAAGACGGCTCGATCAAGCACTTCCCGCTCGACGCGTTCAACTGGATCATCGAGATCAACCTGGTCGGCACCTTCCGCTGCATCGCCAAATCGGCCGCCGGCATGCTCACCCTCGACCCGCTGGAGGACGGCGAGCGCGGCGCGATCGTCAACACGGCGTCGGTCGCCGCGGAGGACGGCCAGATGGGCCAGGCGGCCTACTCCGCGTCCAAAGGCGGCGTGGTCGGCATGACGCTACCCATCGCGCGCGACCTGATGAGCGAGGGCATCCGGGTGAACACCATCCTGCCGGGCATCTTCTCGACGCCGCTGATGAACGGCATGCCCGCGCCCGTAAAGGACGCGCTCGCGGCGTCCGTGCCGTTCCCTAAGCGTCTTGGCCTGCCGCACGAGTACGCCCAGCTCGCGCTCACCATGATCGAGTGCGGCTATTTCAACGGCGAGGACGTGCGGTTGGACGGTGCCATTCGGATGGCGCCTCGCTGAAGCGCGGCTTGCGCCGCCTCGGCGCAAGACTCGCGCGAAGCCGGCCGGCGGGCGCTCGCGCCCGTTCGACGACGCGGGACTTGCTCCCGCGTCGGCCTCTTAGGAAGAACCAGCCATGCCCCGCCCCGCCGCCTGGCGTTTAGACCTCGCCGCCTACCCGCACCACGCGGCCGTCCAGACGCGCTTTCAAGACCTGGACGTGCTCGGCCACCTCAACAACGTCGCCTTCGCTGCGCTGTTCGAGACCGCGCGCACCCGCTTCAACCGCGAGGCGGAGCTGTGGGGCAAGCGTTTCTCCGGCCGCCGCGCCGTCGTGGCGAGCCAGGAGATCCACTATCTCGCCGAGGGCAGCTATCCCGAGGACGTGGAGGTCGCGACCGGCATCGGCCATGCCGGCAACCGCAGCTGGTCCATCCTCGCCGCCATGTTCCAGGGCGGCCGCGCGATCGCGACCTGTGACGTGGTGATCGTCATGGACAAGAATGACGACGGCGCCGGCATGCCCGACGCATTCCGGGCGCGGCTGGAGGAGTTCCGGGTGCGCGAGCCCTAATCCTCGAACACCGCCGCGCGCTTCTCCATGTTTGCGCGCACCTGCTCGATCTGATTGGGCGTGCGTATCACCTTCAGCTGTTCCACCGTCTCCAGGTCCAGGATGGACGCAGGATCGCCGTCGGCGGCATGGTTGTAGAGCCGCTTGATCCCACGCACCGCGTGCGGGTTGCGGCCCGCGATCTCGCGCGCCAGCGCGTGCGCGGCCTCCAGCGGGTCTTCCGCGACCCGCGTCACGAACCCGAACCGCTCCGCCTCCGCCGCCCCGAACTCGCGGCCCGTATATGTCAGCTCGCGCAATACGTCGTCGCGCGCCAGCGTGCGCCACAGCGCGATCCCGCCCATGTCGGGCACCAGCCCCCAGTGCGACTCGCGGATCGCGAAGCGCGTGTCGGGCGCGGCGATGCGGATGTCGGCCCCCGACATGATCTGGAAACCGCCGCCGAACGCGACGCCGTGCACCGCCGCGATCACCGGCATGGGCAGCGTCCGCCAGCCCCAGCTCACCTGCTGCACCTTGTTGGCCGGCCCCCAGGCGCGCTCGGCGATGTCGAGCCCTGACCCGCCGCCGGCCATGCTCGCCATGTCGAGCCCCGCGCAGAAGGCGCGCCCTTCGCCCGACAGCACCGCCACGCGCACGCCGGTCATGCCCGCCAGCTGGTCGATCGCGTCGACGATGCCGTCGAACATGGCGGGGTCGAGCGCGTTCATCTTGTCCGGCCGGGCGAGGCGGATGTCGGCGACCCCGCCCTCGACGTTGATGGTGACGCGATCGGTCATGTCATGCTCCTTTTTTCCCCTCTCCCGCTTTCGCGGGAGAGGGACAGGCGCGCAAGCGCCAGGGTGAGGGCAGTGCCCCGTACAGACCCTCACCCTGCGGCTACGCCGCTGTCCCTCTCCCGCGAAAGCGGGAGAGGGTTGATGTTGCCCGCCGTACCTGATCCGCTACAGCGCCCGCCCATGGGCTTCGACATACGCGCCTTCGCCACCCACCGCTTCGGCGGCCATGGGGGCAGGCTGGGCATCACCTACCACGATCACGGCGAGGACTGGGCCGAGCTCGCCCTACCCTACGCGCCCGACCTCGTCGGCGACCCGGAGCGCGGCGTGCTCGCGTCCGGGCCGATCATCACGCTGATGGACATGGCGACGAGCCTCGCCGTGTGGAGCAAGCGCGACCGCTGGGTCCCGCACGCGACGCTCGACCTCCGCATCGACTATCTCCGTCCCGCCACGCCCGGCCGCACGGTGATCGGTCGCGGAGAGTGCTACCGCCTCACCCGCGCCATCTCGTTCGTGCGCGGCCAAGCGCATGACGGCGATCCCGAAGACCCGATCGCGCATGTCGCGGGCACTTACATGAATACGGAGGTGCAGCCGTGAAGCTGCCGCCCTACGCCGAGGTGCTCGGCCTCGAGATCGAACCGAGTGACGGCGCGCCCGTGCTCGTGATGCCCTTCGCCGACGACGTGGTCGGCCGCCCCGGCTTCCTCCATGGCGGCGCGATCTCGGGCTTGTTGGAGATGGCGGCGATCGTCGCGCTCGACCATGCGCTGGCGGGCGAGAGCGGAGGCCGGATCAAGCCGGTGGGCGTCACCGTCGACTTCATGCGCGGCGGCCGCGACAAGCCCACCCGCGCCGCGGGCCGCGTGACCCGTCTCGGCACGCGCGTCGCGAACGTCGAGGCGACGGCGTGGCAGGACGAGCCCGACCGCCCGATCGCGGCGGCGCGGATGAACTACTTGATCGTGCGGGGCTGAGCGCAGTTCGGCGACCACTCCCGTCACCCCGGACTTGTTCCGGGGTCCATCGTCGTCCGGGCGAACCATCAGCGGGTATGGGACCACCTGCGGTGCGCTTCTTTCAGCGGAAATGCGCGCACCGCGATGGACCCCGGAACAAGTCCGGGGTGACGATAGGGTGTGGTAACCGCAAATTCTCCTACGCCGGGTCCAGGCGGATCAGCCGCCCCGACCCGCCGTCCTCCAGCACCCAGATCGCGCCGTCGGGACCCTGCTCCACCTCGCGGATGCGCGCGCCCAGGCCGATGCGGCCGGCCTCACTCGCGGTCGCGCCCGACACGCGCACCCGCACGATTCCCTGCGCGGTCAGGCCCGCCAGCACGAAGTCGCCGTTCCAGCCGGAGAAGCGCGTGCCCGTGTACTGGATCATGCCGCCCGGCGCGATCACGGGCGTCCAGCTCACCAGCGGCGCGGCGAACTCGGGCCGCGTGGAGTGGCGCGGCAGCACCTCGCCGTCGTTTCCTTCGGACACGACGCGCCAGCCGTAATTGCGCCCGCGCTCGATCAGGTTGAACTCGTCGCCGCCCTCCGGCCCCATCTCGCTGGAGAAGAGCCGGCCGTCGGTCGCGAGCACGAGCCCGTACGGGTTGCGGTGGCCCAGCGTCCAGATCTCCGGCCTGGGATCGGCGACCGCCGGCAGCACGCCGTCCGGGTCGATGCGGACGATCTTGCCCAGCGTGTTGCCGGTCGCCTGCGCGGGCGCGCCCTGGTGCCGCTCGCCCGCGGTGATGAACAGGAAGCCGTCGGACGCGAACGCCAGCCGTCCGCCGAAATGCCGGTCGTCGTTGGCGATCTTCGGCACCTGCCGCCAGACGAGCTGGAGATTGTCGAGCCGCCCGCCGCCCGCATCCAGCGTCAGCGTACCGCGCGCCACCGCTAGCCCCGTGCCGCCCTGCCCCCCTTCCGCGAAGCTCAGGTAAATGCGGCGGTTGCTCGCGTAGGCCGGGTCGAGCGCCACGTCGAGCAGCCCGCCCTGCCCCCGCGCCACCACCGCGGGCGTGCCCGACACGGGCGCCGAGACCGCGCCCGCGGTCGTCACCACACGCAGGTTCCCGCCGCGCTCCGTCACGAGCAGCCGCCCGTCGGGCAGGAACACCATCGCCCAGGGGCTGGCGAAGGTCGCCACCGCCCCGCGCGTCACCGCCGTCGTGGTCGGCGACGGGCTGGGCGACGGGGTCGGGGCTGGAGTCGGGGCGGGCGTAGGCGAGGCGGTCGCGATGGGATCGGGCGCGGAACCGCCGTCGTCACCTCCGCAGCCGACGAGCAGGAGCGCGAGCGCACCGCCGGCCAGGAGGTGACGCGGGCTCACCGTCCGACCGGCGTCAGGCGCAGGAGCCGCCCCTGCGACCCGCGGCCGCCGTCCTCCAGCACGTAGATCGCGCCGTCCGGTCCCTCCTCGACCTCGCGGATGCGCGCGCCCATGTCCCATTGGCCGCCCTTGGCCGCGTTCGTGCCGTTCAGGTCGACGCGCACCAGCGCCTGGCTCCACAGCCCGCCGATGAACGCGTCGCCGCGCCACTGCGGGAACAGGTTGCCCGAGTAGATCATCAGCCCGCCGGGCGAGATCACAGGCGTCCAGTTGACCTTGTATTTCTCGAACTCGGGCCGCGTGTCGTGGTCGGGGATGGGCCGGCCGTCATAATGGTCGCCGTCCGACACGATCGGGTAGCCGTAGTTGCGGCCGGGCAGGATGAGGTTCACCTCGTCGCCGCCCTTGGGGCCCATCTCCTGCTCCCAGAGATTGCCCTGCGCATCGAACGCGATGCCGAGCAGGTTGCGGTGGCCGTAGCTCCATACGGCGGGGTGGAAGCCCTTGGCCGCGAGCGGGTTGCCCGGCGCGGGCTTGCCGTCGTGCGTCAGCCTGAGCACCTTGCCCAGCGTCGATTTCGGATCCTGCGCGGGCGTGAACTTCTGCCGCTCGCCCATGGTGAAGAACAGGTGCCGGTTGTCGGACGCGAAGGCGATGCGGCCCGAATAGTGGCCGTCGCCCTGCACATAGGGCGTCGCCTCGATCAGCTTCTGGACTTCGTCGAGCCGCGCCTGTCCGTTCGCCTCGACCAGCCGCCCGCGCGACAGCACCACGCCTTTGCCGCCCGGCCCCGCCTCTGAATAGGAGAAGTAGACCAGCCCGGAGCGCGCGAAGTCGGGGTGGAGCACCACGTCCATCAGTCCGCCCTGCCCCGCGCTGTCGACGGCGGGGATGCCCGCCACCTGCGTGCGGCCCCGCCCGTCGGCGGACACGAGCATGAGCTGCCCCGCCTTCTCCGTCACCAGCATGCGCCGGTCCGGCAGGAACGTCATCGCCCAGGGCGCCTCGAAATCGGCGACGGGCGTGACCTGGAACGGCTTGGCGTCAGAGGTCGGCGCCTGCGCGCCCGCCTGGTACTTGCCCTGCGGCTGGCCCGCCTGTCCTTCGGCCGGCGACCCGCCGGTGCATGCAATCAGTGCGGCCGTGATGACCGCGAGCGAGATCAAGCGCATTTTCGTCTCCTGCTACGGAGCCGAAACGTCGTATCCGCCCCACGGGTTGCGCAAGACGCGGGGCGGGCGTATATCACCCGTGCTTTCTCGACATCGCTAGCGGTGAAGAGGCTGCGGAGCGGTGCTCCGCGGCGGCGACCACCTGCATCCGGAACACCGACGCTTGACCGACATCGCGCTCCTCACCCAGTTGATCGAACCCGAGGCTCAGGCGCTCGGCTTCGACCTCGTCCGGGTGAAGATGTACGGCGGGAAGTCGGACCCGACGCTCCAGGTCATGGCCGAGCGGCCCGACACGCGCCAGCTGACGATCGACGACTGCGCCGACCTGTCGCGGCGCATCTCCGACCGGCTCGACCAGCTGGAGGCGGAAGGCCGCGACCCGATCGAGCACGCCTACCGGCTCGAGGTGTCGAGCCCCGGCATCGACCGGCCGCTGACGCGGCTCAAGGATTTCGGCGACTGGGCCGGCCATGAGGCGCGCGTCCAGCTCGCGCAGCCGGTGGACGGGCGCAAGCAGCTCACCGGCGACCTCGTCGGCGTCGAGGGCGACCGCGTCACGGTGGACGTACGCGGGCACGGGGCGATGACGATCGGCTTCGATCAGATCGCCGACGCCAAGCTCACCATCACCGACCGGCTCATCGCCGCCACCAAGCCGCTCTCCACTGAGGGTGCGGAAGAGTTCGAACAAGAGGCGGACGAGGACGCCGCCCCAGCAGAGGAACAAGCGTAACATGGCCACCGCCGCCACCGCCAACCGCGCGGAGCTGATCGCGATCGCCAATTCGGTCGCGTCCGAGAAGATGATCGACCGCGCCATCGTGATCGAGGCGATGGAGGACGCGATCCAGCGCGCCGCCAAGAACCGCTACGGCGCGGAGATGGACATCCGCGCCAAGCTCGACCCCAACACCGGCGACCTGCGCCTGTGGCGCGTCGTCGAGGTGGTCGAGCAGGTCGACGACATCTACAAGCAGGTCGACGTCAAGGGCGCGCAGAAGCTGCAGCCGGGCGCCTCCGTCGGCGACTTCCTCGTCGACCCGCTGCCGCCGATAGAGTTCGGCCGCATCCAGGCGCAGGCGTCCAAGCAGGTCATTTTCCAGAAGGTCCGCGACGCCGAGCGCGAGCGCCAATACGAAGAGTTCAAGGACCGCCAGGGCGAGATCATCACCGGCGTTGTCAAGCGCGTCGAGTTCGGCCACGTTGTCGTCGACCTGGGCCGCGCCGAGGGCGTGATCCGCCGCGACCAGCAGATCCCGCGCGAGGTGGTGCGCGTCAACGACCGCATCCGCGCGCTGATCCTGAAGGTGGTCCGCGAGAACCGCGGGCCGCAGATCTTCCTCAGCCGCGCGCATCCCGACTTCATGAAGAAGCTGTTCGCGCAGGAGGTGCCGGAGATCTACGACGGCATCATCGAGATCAAGGCCGCCGCGCGCGATCCGGGCAGCCGCGCCAAGATCGGCGTGATCAGCCACGATTCGTCCATCGACCCCGTCGGCGCGTGCGTCGGCATGAAGGGCTCCAGAGTCCAGGCGGTCGTCCAGGAGATGCAGGGCGAGAAGATCGACATCATCCCCTGGTCGCCCGACACCGCCACCTTTGTCGTCAACGCGCTCCAGCCTGCCAACGTCGCGCGCGTGCTGATCGACGAGGAGGAGGACCGGATCGAGGTGGTCGTGCCCGACGACCAGCTCTCGCTCGCCATCGGCCGCCGCGGCCAGAACGTCCGCCTCGCGTCGCAGCTGACCGCCAAGGCGATCGACATCTTGACGGAGGCCGACGCCTCCGAGAAGCGCCAGCGCGAGTTCGTGGAGCGCTCCGACACGTTCCAGAACGAGCTGGACGTCGACGAGACGCTGGCGCAGCTGCTGGTCGCCGAGGGCTTCACCCAGCTCGAGGAGGTGGCTTACGTCGAGCTCGACGAGCTCGCCTCGATCGAAGGCTTCGACGAGGACCTCGCCCAGGAGCTGCAGAGCCGCGCGCAGGAAGCGCTCGAGCGCCGCGAGCAGGCGAACCGCGAGGAGCGCACTGCGCTCGGCGTCGAAGACGCGCTGGCCGAGATGCCGTATCTGACCGAAGCGATGCTCGTCACGCTGGGCAAAGCCGGCATCAAGACGCTGGACGACCTCGCCGACCTCGCCACCGACGAGCTGGTAGAGCGTCCCAAGGCCGAGCCGCGCCGCCGCGGCGAGGATGGGCAGCGCACCCAGGTGCCGCGCAAGGGCGGCATCCTCGCCGAATACGGTCTGACCGAAGAGCAGGGCAACGAGATCATCATGGCCGCCCGCGCCCATTGGTTCGAGGACGAGGACGCGGCCGAGGCTCCGCAGGAGGACGCGCATGCGGACTCCGCGCAATGAGGCCCG
Source organism: Sphingomonas lenta (assembly GCF_002288825.1). Lineage (GTDB taxonomy): Bacteria > Pseudomonadota > Alphaproteobacteria > Sphingomonadales > Sphingomonadaceae > Sphingomonas > Sphingomonas lenta. The sequence continues at coordinate 337,719 of NZ_NSLI01000004.1, read as the reverse complement.
CACTCTAGCCCTCACGGCTGATCAGGCGGCGGACGGCCCGGTCCGCCGCTGCGTCCTGTCCGGCGACCGCGTCGCGCGCGCGTCGCTGATCCGGCTCGCGCTCGGGCCGGACGGCTCCGTGCATCCCGACATCCGCGCCAAGGCGCCCGGCCGCGGCGCTTGGATCGGTATCGGCCGTGCCGAACTGGAACAGGCGGTCGCGAAGGGACGTCTTCGAGGTGCGCTCTCGCGCGCGTTCAAGTCGAACGAAGTGCGCGTGCTCCCCGACTTGCCCGAGCGCATCGAGGACTCGCTCCGCCGCCACGCGCTCGACCGGCTCGGCCTGGAGGCGAAGTCGGGCACGCTGCTAACCGGCTCCGACAAGATCGAGGCCGCCGCTCGTTCCGGCCAGCTCCACGCGCTCTACCACGCCGCCGACGCACGAGAGGACGGGATGCGCAAGCTCGCTCAAGGATGGCGCGTCGGATCGGATCGGGAAGGAAGTGACCTCAAGGGGTTGGTTCTCCCGCTCGAGCGCACCATATTGTCGTTAGCCTTGGGCCGGGAGAATGTGGTACATCTCGGCCTGACCGACCGTGCGGCGGCGAAGCGGGTGGGCGACGCGCTCGACCGCTGGCTGCGTTTCATCGGACCCGAATCTTCCCTGGAGCCTTGCGGAACGGCCCCGCAAGGCGCATCGGCGCTTCCCGCCGGGGCAGCGCCAACGGCCGTGACGAACTGAGGAACACGAGTGAGCGACACCGACAACGACAAGCCCAAGCTCGGCATGCGCGCGCCCCTAGGGCTGCGCCGCACGGTCGAGACCGGCAAGGTGAAGCAGAGTTTCAGCCACGGCCGGTCGAACACCGTTATCGTGGAGACGAAAAAGGCGCGGACCTTCCGCCGCCCCGGCGAGGCCGCGCCCGAGGCGGAAGCGCTGCAGCCCGCGCCCGCGCCCGCGCAGCCTGAGACGGTCGCTCCCCAGCCCGCGCCCGCCCGCGCCCCTGCGGGCGAGACGCCGCAGGAGCGCCAAGCCCGCCTGCTGCGCGAGGCCGAAGAGCAGCGCATGGCTGCGCTCGAGGAGACGCGCCGCCGCGAGGCCGAGCAGCGCCAGCGTGCCGTCGAGGACGAGCGTCGCCGCGCCGAGGAGCGCGCCCGCGTCGAGGCCGAAGCGCAGACCCAGCCTGCTCCGGTACCCGAGCCGCAGCCCACGCCCGCCCCGGAACCGGTCGCCGCGCCCGAGCCGGCCCCCGCGCCCGCTCCGCAGCGCGAGCCCGAGGTGGCCCGCGCCGCCGAGGCGCGTCAGGCGCAAGCCGCTGCGCCGGCTCCGCGTCCTGCGCCCACGCCCGCGCCGCCCCCGCCGGTCGTGGAGCTCGCGCGCGACCCGTCCATGCCCGCGCCGCGCCGCTTCTCGCCCGTGGTGCGCCAAGCCCCGCCGCCTCCGCCGCCCAAGCCGGTTGAACAGCCCAAGCCTGCGGCTGCCACGCCGGCCGCGTCGGCGCAGTCGCAGCAGCGCAGTATGCCTTCGGGCCAGCCCACGCCGCGCAACGCGCCCCCGTCGCGTCCCGCGCCGTCGCGCGACCGCAAGGGCGAGGAGCGCCGCGGCGGCAAGCTGACCGTCAACCGCGCGCTGAACGACGGCGACGGCGCCCGCGCCCGCTCGCTCGCCGCGCTGAAGCGCGCGCGTGAAAAGGAGAAGCGCCACTTCGGCCCGCGCGAGGCGGCGCCCAAGCAGGTCCGCGACGTCCAGGTGCCCGACGCGATCACCGTCCAGGAACTCGCCAATCGCATGGCGGAGAAGGGCGCGGACCTGGTCAAGGCGCTGTTCAAGATGGGCATGCCCGTCACGATGACGCAGACGATCGACCAGGATACCGCCGAGCTGCTCGTCACCGAGTTCGGCCACAACGTGTCCCGCGTCTCCGCGTCCGACGTCGACCTGGCGGTGGACACCTCTGAGGACCCCGTCGAGGCGCTCCAGCCCCGGCCACCCGTGGTCACGATCATGGGCCATGTCGACCATGGCAAGACGTCGCTCCTCGACGCGCTGCGCGGCACGGACGTGGTGCGCGGCGAGGCCGGCGGCATCACGCAGCACATCGGTGCGTATCAGGTGACGCTCAAGGACAAGAGCAAGGTCACCTTCCTCGACACGCCGGGTCACGAGGCGTTCACGCAGATGCGCGCCCGCGGCGCGGACGTGACGGACATCGTGGTGCTGGTAGTCGCCGCCGACGACGGGCTGATGCCGCAGACGATCGAGGCCATCAACCACACCAAGGCTTCCGGCAAGCCGATGATCGTCGCGATCAACAAGATCGACAAGTACGAGGCCAATCCGCAGCGCGTCCGCGAGCGCCTGCTGGAGCACGAGGTCGTGGTCGAGGGCCTGGGCGGCGACGTCCAGGATGTGGAGGTCTCCGCGCTCAAGAAGACCGGCCTCGACGAGCTGATCGAGAAGATCCAGCTTCAGGCCGAGCTCCTGGAATTGCGCGCTAATCCCGACCGCGCGGCCGAGGGCGTGGTGGTCGAGGCCAAGCTCGACAAGGGCCGTGGCCCCGTCGCGACCGTCCTGGTGAAGCGCGGCACCTTGAAGGTCGGCGACGTGTTCGTCGTCGGCGCCGAGTCGGGCAAGGTCCGCGCGCTCGTCGACGACAAGGGCCGCCAGGTGAAGACCGCCGACCCGGCCATGCCCGTCGAGGTGCTGGGCATCGCCGGCGTGCCGTCGGCGGGCGACCAGCTCCAGGTCGTCGAGAACGAGGCGCGCGCCCGCGAGGTCGCCGAGTACCGTCAAGGCGTGCTGACCCAGAAGCGCACCACGGCGGCGCCTGCCAGCCTGGAGTCCATGTTCTCCGCGCTCAAGGAGAAGCAGGCCCAGGAATACCCGCTCGTCGTCAAGGCGGACACGCAGGGCACGGTCGAGGCGATCGTGGGCAGCCTCAACAAGCTGTCGACCGACGACATCCGCGTGCGCATCCTGCACTCGGGCGTGGGCGGCATCACCGAGTCCGACGTGACGTTGGCGGCCGCCAGCGGCGCGCCGATCATCGGCTTCAACGTCCGCCCCAACGCCAAGGCGCGCGAGATCGCCGAGCGCAACAAGGTCGCGTTCAAATATTACGACGTGATCTACGACCTGGTGGACGAGATCCGCGCCGGCATGGCCGGTCAGCTCGGCCCCGAGGCGTTCGAGACGGTGGTCGGCCGCGCGGAGATTCGCCAGGTCTTCTCGGCCGGCAAGACGGGCAAGGCCGCGGGTCTGCTGGTCGTCGAGGGCGCGATCCGCAAGGCGCTGAAAGCGCGCATCACGCGCAACGACGTCATCATCTACCAGGGCGAGATCGCCAGCTTGCGGCGCTTCAAGGACGACGTGCCGGAGGTCCGCGCGGGTCTGGAGTGTGGCGTGACGTTCACGCAGAACTTCACGGACATCAAGGCGGGCGACTTCCTGGAAACCTTCGAGGTCGAGCTCCGCGAGCGGACGCTCTAACGACCTTCCCTCTCCCGCTTTCGCGGGAGAGGGACAGGCCCATAGGGCCAGGGTGAGGGCCCTGACACGTAGATGAAGAACGACCAACCCGAACGCTCCGTCCGCACGCTCCGCGTCGGCGAGCAAGTGCGCCACGTCCTGTCCGAGATCCTGCAGCGCGGCGACGTCCACGACGAGACGCTGCAGAGCCATCTCGTGTCCATAACCGAGGTGCGCATGTCCCCCGACCTGCGCCACGCCACCGTGTTCGTGAAGCCGCTGCTTGGAGAAGACGAGCAGGCGGTGCTCAAGGCATTGCGCCAGAACACCGCCTATCTCCAGCGCGAGGTCGCTCACCGCGTGCGGACCAAATACGCCGCGCGTCTCAAGTTCCTCGCCGACGAGAGCTTCGACCAGGGCGGTCGCATCGACGCGATCCTGCGCAAGCCGGAGGTGGCGCGCGATTTGGGCGAGGAGTGATGGCCAAGCTCTATTTCTACTACGCCTCCATGAACGCGGGTAAGTCGACGAACCTGCTCCAGGCCGACTTCAACTATCGCGAGCGCGGAATGCGCACGATGCTGTTCACCGCCGCGGTGGACGACCGCTTCGCGCCGGGCGTGATCGCGAGCCGCATCGGCCTGTCCGCGCCCGCGACTGCGTTCGATGCGGGAACCGACATTGAGGCGCTGGTGCTCGCTGAGCACAATCGAGAATCGTTATCATGTGTGCTCGTCGACGAGGCTCAATTTCTGTCCGGGACCCAGGTCGACCAGCTCGCGCGCCTTGCCGATGCGCATGGACTACCCGTGCTCGCCTACGGCCTGCGCACTGACTTCCGCGGGGACCTGTTCGAGGGCTCGGCGCGGCTCCTGGCGCTCGCGGACGCTCTGCACGAGATCAAATCGGTGTGCACCTGCGGTCGCAAGGCGAGCATGAATCTGCGCGTTGACGACGAGGGCCGGCCGGTGGCGCACGGGCGCCAGCTCGAAATCGGCGGTAACGACCGCTACGTCGCGCTATGTCGCCGCCACTTCACCGAGGCGCTGGCGGGCTGACCTCGCCCACGCCATATCTCCCGTATGAACCCTGACAACATCATCTATCGCGCGGCCGTATGGATCGTGCCGCTGGTGATCGCGATCGTGTTCCACGAAGTCGCGCACGGCTGGGTCGCGCGCTTTCTGGGCGATCCCACCGCGGCCGAGCAGAAGCGGCTGAGCTTCAACCCGATTCGCCACGTCGATCCGATCGGCACCGTGGTGCTCCCCTTAAGCCTCGCGGTCGCGGGCGCGCCCGTGTTCGGCTGGGCCAAGCCCGTGCCCGTCGTCTCGCGGCGGCTCCGCAATCCGCGTGTCGGCATGATGCTGGTGGCGCTCGCCGGGCCGGGCATGAACATCCTGCTCGCGACGGTCGGCGCGATCGGGCTGGGGCTGGTGTTCGGCGTGTCGGACGGGATCACGGGGGCAGCGCGCTTCGCCGCCGACATGCTCTTCTCGTTTGTCGTCGTGAACGTGTTCTTGGCACTGTTCAACCTGCTACCCCTACCCCCGTTCGACGGCGGGCACGTGGTTGAGGGCCTGCTACCGCGCCCGCTCGCGCGCGAGTACGCCAAGATCGGCCGCTACGGCTTCCTGCTGCTCCTCGGCCTGCTCGTAGTGCTGCCGATGCTGGTGCCGAGCGCCAACATCGTCCAGCGCGTGGTCGCGCCGCCCGCGGAGGCGGTGACGGGCTGGTTCATGGCGCTGGCGCAGGCGATCGCCTGACGCGCGCGTGCACGGCTGGATCGTCCTCGACAAGCCCGTCGGCCCCGGCTCGACGGAGGCGGTGACCGCGGTCAAGCGCGCGTTGCGCGCGGGCGGCTACCCCAAACTTAAGGTAGGGCACGGCGGCACGCTCGACCCACTGGCGTCTGGCGTGCTGCCGGTCGCGATCGGCGAGGCGACCAAGCTCGCCGGTCGCTTGTTGGATAGCGACAAGATCTACGAGTTCACCATCCGCTTCGGTGAAGAAACGGCGACGCTGGACGCGGAGGGCGAGGTCATCGCGACCTCCCACGTGCGACCTTTACGTCGCGATATAGAGGCTGTCCTGGAGCGCTTCAGGGGTGAGCAGGATCAGATTCCACCCGTCTATTCGGCACTGAAGATCAACGGGCAACGCGCTTATGAGCTTGCCCGCTCGGGGCAAGAGATCGAACTCGCCACGCGACGGGTCAACATCAAGTATTTAGGCGCGCTTGGTATGCTGCCGGTTCGCAGCGAAGCGAGATTGCCACCAATTGAACAAAGTGACTTTCGCTCCGCTGTTCGCTCCTTTTTCGAGCGTGAGCGCGCCACTCACGCCGGCAAATATGAGCGTGTCCGCGAGGTTACGCTGACAGCGCACGTGTCGAAAGGTACGTACATCCGATCGCTCGCCCGCGACATCGCACTCGCGCTCGGCACGGTAGGTCACGTCACCATGCTTTGCCGGACCAAGGCCGGTCCATTCTGGATCCACCACGCGTTATCACTGGACAAATTGACCGAACTCGGCCATGCGCGCCGCCTCGAAGAAATACTCCTGCCGTTGAGGGCGGGGCTGGACGACATCCCGGCTCTCTCCCTCACTCTCGACCAGGCAGGGGCGCTCCGTCAGGGGCGGGTTCTGGCCGGGATCGCCGCCGACGCCGTCCGAGATGGGGGACAGGCTTTCGCGATGCTGGGGGACACCCCCGTCGCGCTGGTCGAAGTTCGGGACCGAGAGGTCCGCGTCGTTCGGGGCTTCAACCTCTGAATGGAAAGGAACACGATGTCGATCACTGCGGAGCGCAAGCAGGCGCTCATCACCGAGCACGCCCGTGAAGCGGGCGACACCGGCTCGCCGGAAGTCCAGGTCGCGATCCTCACCGAGCGGATCCGCAACCTGACCGACCACTTCAAGGGCCACGCCAAGGACAACCACTCGCGCCGCGGCCTGTTGATGATGGTCAACAAGCGCCGCGCGCTGCTGGACTATCTCCGCAAGAAGGACGGCCAGCGCTACCTCGACTTGATCGCGAAGCTCGGCCTTCGCAAGTAATTGGAAGGGCGGCCCAGCGGCCGCCCTTTCCTTATCGGCCCCGACGCAGTTCGGCGTTCGGGTCAGGGGCGATGACAGCTCCGAACCGCCGCGGGCCGGACAAGCCCGCACATAGGCCCCGGCCGGCATAGGGCCACCGGAGTGAAGGAAACCAAATGTTCGACACCAAGAAAGTGGAGATCGAGTGGGGCGGCAAGACGCTGACGCTCGAAACGGGCCGCGTCGCCCGTCAGGCCGACGGCGCGGTGCTCGCGACGCTCGGCGAGACCGTCGTGCTCTGCGCGGTTACGGCGGCGAAGTCGGTCAAGGAAGGCCAGGACTTCTTCCCGCTCACCGTCCACTACCAGGAGAAGTTCTCCGCTAGCGGGCGCATCCCCGGCGGCTTCTTCAAGCGCGAGCGCGGCGCGACCGAGCGCGAGACGCTGATCTCCCGCCTTATCGATCGCCCTATCAGGCCACTCTTCCCTGAGGGCTTTTATAACGAAATCAATGCGATTGCTCAGGTCATGAGCTATGACGGCGAGAACGAGCCGGACATCCTGGCGATGATCGCGGCCAGCGCGGCGCTGACGCTGTCGGGCGTGCCGTTCATGGGGCCGATCGGCGCGGCGCGGGTCGGGTATCGCGATGGCGAGTATCAGCTGAATCCGACCGACGCCGAAGTCGCGGCGGGCGAGCTCGACCTGGTCGTGGCGGGCACGCACGACGCGGTCATGATGGTGGAGTCGGAGGCCAAGGAGCTGTCCGAGGACGTCATGCTCGGCGCCGTCATGTTCGCGCACCGCGAGTTCCAGCGCGTCATCGGGGCGATCATCGAGCTCGCCGAGCAGGCCGCCAAGGACCCGTGGGAGCTCGCCCCCGTCGAGGACAAGTCGGCGACCATGGCGAAGCTCCGCGAGGCGATCGGCGCGGACCTCCAGGCCGCGTACCGCATCACCAACAAGGCCGAGCGCCAGAACGCGGTCAACGCCGCCCGCGCCAAGGCCCGCGAGGTATTCGAGCCGCTGAAGCACGAGGACCCCGCCCAATATCTCGGCACCTTGAAGCTCGTGAAGAAGCTCGAGGCCGACATCGTCCGCGGCGCGATCCTGACCGACGGCGTGCGCATCGACGGCCGCGACACCCGGACGGTGCGCCCGATCGAGGCGGAGGTCCACTTCCTGCCGCGCGCGCACGGCTCCGCGCTGTTCACCCGCGGCGAGACGCAGACCATCGCCACCACCACGCTCGGCACGCGTGACGCCGAGCAGATGATCGACGGGCTGAACGGCCTGTCGTACCAGCACTTCATGCTGCACTATAACTTCCCGCCCTATTCGGTCGGCGAAGTGGGCCGCTTCGGCGCGCCGGGCCGTCGCGAGATCGGCCACGGCAAGCTCGCCTGGCGCGCGCTCAACCCCGTGCTGCCGTCGAAGGAGGAGTTCCCCTACACGATCCGCGTGACGTCCGACATCACGGAGTCGAACGGCTCCTCGTCGATGGCGACCGTATGCGGCGGCAGCCTGGCGCTGATGGACGCGGGCGTGCCGATCAAGCGGCCGGTGTCGGGGATCGCCATGGGCCTGATCAAGGAAGGCGACCGCTTCGCCGTCCTGTCGGACATCCTGGGCGACGAGGATCACCTGGGCGACATGGACTTCAAGGTCGCCGGCACCTCGGAGGGCATCACCAGCCTCCAGATGGACATCAAGATCGCCGGCATCACCGAGGAGATCATGCGCACCGCGCTGGCCCAGGCGCATGAGGGCCGCGCGCACATCCTGGGCGAGATGGCCAAGGCGCTGGGCGAGACCCGCACCGAGCTCAGCGCGCATGCGCCGCGCATCGAGACGATGCAGATCGACAAGTCCAAGATCCGCGACGTCATCGGCACGGGCGGCAAGGTGATCCGCGAAATCGTCGCCACCACGGGCGCCAAGGTCGACATCGACGACGAGGGCGTGATCAAGATCTCGAGCTCGGACGGCGCGCAGATCGAGGCGGCGATGAACTGGATCAAGGGCATCGTCGAGGAGGCCGAGGTCGGCAAGATCTACACCGGCAAGGTCGTCAACCTCGTCGATTTCGGCGCGTTCGTGAATTTCATGGGCGGCAAGGACGGCCTGGTCCACGTCTCCGAGATCCGGAACGAGCGCGTGGAGAAGGTGTCCGACGTCCTGTCCGAAGGCCAGGAGGTCAAGGTCAAGGTCCTGGAGATCGACCCGCGCGGCAAGGTCCGCCTGTCGATGCGCGTCGTCGACCAGGAGACCGGCGCCGAGCTGGAGGACACGCGCCCCGCCCGCGAGCCGCGCGGTGATCGTGGCGACCGCGGCGACCGCGGCCCCCGCCGCGACGGCGACCGCCGGCGTGGCGGCGGTGGCGGTGACCGGGATCGCGGTCCGCGCGGTGACCGGGGCGGCGATCGTGGTGGCGACCGCGGCGATCGGGGCCCGCGCCGCGAGCGCTCCGAAGGCGGCAACGACGACGGCCCCGCGCCCGAGTTCGCGCCGGCGTTCCTGACGGGCGACCGCGACTGAGCTTTCGATCAGGGTCGATGAGAAGGGCTCGGCGGGCGACCGCCGGGCCCTTTTTCGTCAGCCGGTTTTTATCGTGTTTGGCGTTAATAGAGGCCGGGTAAGCCGCCGCAGCTCGACCGCCTCGGCTTCCTCTGATCACACGAGGCTGGCCCGCGGCAGTTAACAGGATCAGAGAAGCTGTCGATCAATTTGCTCCACTGCTGAAAAGAACCATCGTCGGCCGCTCATGTCTACTTCGGCGCTCCTCAATACCGGACATCCGTTCGTGTGGTCGTTGGCACCAGGTGATAGGTAGAGAGCGGACCGTCAGCTTATTTCCGCTTCCGGCACAGCCCGGATGAGCAAGAACATGCACCGGCTTGGGTCCACTACCGACTTCCTGTTGACTGGTAGGTACCAGCGGCCTTACGCTTACTTTGCCACGAAGCCGCGCAGACTCACTGCCCCGCGGGATGGCGAACTTACGATGATTCCTGCCGAACAACTCCGCAGGGGCATTGAAAGGTGCTTGAGATGGCTGCTTTTGAGCCAGGTCGGCGTGCGCCCGACGTTCTTCCTATGACCGTCGCCAAGATGGGCTTCTTGGTAGATCGCCTTAACAGAGATTGCTCCCCTCTTCAGTTCGTTCGCGAGCTTACGAAGAATGCTGTTGAGGCGGTCGAACGGTGCGACCCACCCATTGGCGAGATTCGCTGGGATGTGGACTGGAACCGCTTTGATCTCCTTGGACCAGACTCTGCCCAGAAGCTCTGCATAATCGATACCGGACTGGGCATGTCCGGCGACGAGATGGTTGAGTTTATCAATAAGCTCTCGTCCTCGATCCACGAGCAGTCGGCGACTGGTAACTTCGGCGTTGGAGCTAAGATTTCCGCTGCCCCATTGAACCCTGAAGGCTTGGTTTACCTCAGCTGGAAAGATGGACTTGGGTCGATGATCCATCTCCACAAGGATCCGAACACGGGTGACTACGGCCTGCTTCGGTTCGGCAACGGGGAGTTCTGGCAGCATATCCAGAATGACGTGAAGCCGGAGCCCATCGATACCCATGGCACGATGGTCGTCTTACTCGGATCGTCGCTCAATGAGAATACCGTGCTAGCGCCTCCAGGTGCCAAGATGCCGCGCAAGTGGATCCTTCGGTATTTGAACTCTAGGTTCTTCACTTTTCCCGAAGGCGTGACGGTATCGGTACGAGAAGGCTGGGACTTGCCACGCGGTACCCGGCACAACTTTTTGAGGAAAGCGACTGGTCAAGGGCCTTGGCTTGCTGAGAATGCCGCAGACCAAGGACAAGTTCGACTTCCCAGCAATAAAGCAAATCTGCACTGGTGGATTATCAAGCCAGACGTTGATACCAACAGCGGACATTACGTTCCTGGCGGACATGTCGGTGCACTCTTCCAGAATGAGCTTTACGAGATTGCATCCAGTTCTGCGGGCTATGCTCGGCTTCAGGCGTTCGGGATAGTCTTCGGTGGTGATCGGGTAGTTTTATACATTGAGCCTGACAATGATCCTTTGAGTATGGTGACGGCGAATACCGCGCGAACACAGCTTCTCATTGGAAGCGAGCCGTTGGATTGGTCAAGCTATGCTGCCGAATTCCGCGAACTTATGCCCGAGCGGCTAAGGGAGTATCAGGATGAGATTGGGTCTGGATCAAAACAAACCGATCACCGCAAAGCCATACGGGAGCGGCTTCGCACAGTTCGTGAACTGTTTCGGTTCGGCCGCTATCGGCCTCGCCCGGGCGGCCAATACAACGTCACCCCTGGAGAAAACACTGGAGGTGAAAGCGAGAACGACGACAAGAAGAAGCGGGAAAACTCTTCCATAAGCGGAAGTAGAGGCGGCGCGCGTGGTGACATCTATGCACTATTTGCCGAGGAGGTGGGCACGCCTGCTGACTTGATTAACCTACCTACCGAGCCACAGGCTAGGTGGATTTCTCTCGAGGACAAAACGCGGAATGCTGGTGACCTAGAAGACAGAGCTGCCCGGTATCTGCCCGAGCAGAACCTTCTCTTGATTAATGGAGACTTCCGGGCCTTCACCGACATGGTCGACCGCTGGGCCGAACGCTACGCCAACATTCCCGGATGCAGGTCAACCATTCAGGATGTGACTCGCGAATGGTTCGAGCAGCAGCTCATCGAAACTGTCATGAGCGCCTTGGCACTCAAACAAGGCGGGAAGTGGAGCATGCAGGAGTTGCCCGAGTTGTGGAGCGAAACTGCTCTCACGGCTTCGGTCCTACCCCGCTATCACATTGACATGAGCATAAAGCGCATCCTGGGACAGCGTCTTGGGCGGGTGGCTGCTTAAATTTGACTTAGCCGGCCCGTCTGGGCCGGCTGTTTACGCGAGGATGTATCCTTCGGGTGGTCGCCGTTGATTCTTTAGCGTCCGAGAATAGAGCGCATGACTGCCGGCTGACCGTGGGTGAACGAAGGGCCGGAAAATCATTTCTCCGGTCCAAAGCGGCCAATTCGCTCTCCACTAATCAGCGCTTCCGTCGACGCTTGGATGAACAGGAGCGATAGGAAGCCCGATCTGCGCCGCTGAGCGGCCGAGCTTGGCGCTGAAAGAGCCCGATCTCAGAAATCAGCTAGTCAGCAGCGCTCGCACGTCTCTCAGCAACAGATATAAGTGGAACGGGTCGGTCGGCGACGGCGCAAAGTCGTACCGTTCGTAGAACGCCCGCGCCGCGTCGTCCTTGGCGTGGACGACGAGCGCGCGGATGCCGGCGATCGACGCCGCTTGTAGGGTGCGGAGCAGCGCGTCCTTGAGGAGGCCCGCGCCGATTCCCTGCCCTTGTTGGTCCTGCGCTACGGCCAGCCGCGCGAGCAGCATGATCGGGATCGGGTGGCGGGCCATGCCCTTGGTCGGGCGCTCGGCGGCGTCCTCATAGGCGGCCTCGCCGACGGCGAGACTGCGGTAGCCGACGACGCGCTCGCCCTGGAGCGCGAGGTAGGTCCGCGACGCGCCCGCGCGCTGGCTCTGGAGCGCGTGGCGGATCAGGAAGCGGTCGAGCGCCGGCGCGCCGCACTCGAACGCGTCGAGCGGGTGGGTGGGCGTCAGCTTCTCGATCCGGAGCGGCCCGCTCGACGCCCCCGTCATCGCGGGCCTGTCACTGCGGACCCTTCTTGGGGACTCATCACTGGGGGGCGGGATCTTCGAAGACGCTCGGTTCGGACAGGAGGCGGCGCAGGCGCGGCAGCGACCGGGGCGGCGCGTCGAGCGCGGCCTGGAACGCCGCCCAGGCGTCCGCGTCGAGGCCGAAGCGCTGGCGGTCGGGCAGCGTCTCCGCCGCGCGCGCCAGCGCGCTCTCCAGCACGAACTCGCTGAGCGAGCGACGCGAGGCGGACGCCGCCGTCTGCAGCAGCCGCTTGGCGTCGGGCGAGACGCGGATGCTGATCTTTCTTGTGCGGAAAGCGACGCCAGGCATCGTCGGAACTCCTGATCGACGTCCGCGACCATCTCGGCCGGGATGATCACGTCCATATACCCCGTTCTTCGCCACAAACTGATTCCGGGGCTTATCCTTGTGCGCGCGGTACGGTTGGCGAGCGTGCTCAACTGCTCGGTCCAATGCTCGCAATCGGCTTACCCGGACAGCGATGGACCCCGGAACAAGTCCGGGGTGACGGGTGGGAGGAGCCGCGCGTTGGTCTGTCGGAAAGGTGCGAACGGCTCTGTCCTACAGCCTCCGCCCTCGCCTAGCCTCCGAGTCGGGACGGACAGCGCGGGAGAATAGGGATGACGGCGAGAACGAGCGAGCGGCGGCGGGCGGCGTTCTTCGCGGCGCTGGCGGAGACGGGCAACCAGACGCTGGCGGCGGAACGGGCCAAGGTGTCGCGGTCGTGGGTGACGCTGCACCGCGCGGGCGACCCCGCGTTCAAGGCCGAGATGGACGCGGCGGTCGCGGCGGCGAAGGGGCGGCTCGATCAGGCCACGGGCGTGGGTCCGGCGCGCCGGTGGGCGACGCAGGACGGCGAGGAGCTGGCGGTCAGGGGTTCGAACGGGCGCTGGACGCAGGTGGCGCGCGCCCGGGTGAAGCAGTGGACGCCGCGGGCGGAGGAGCGGTTCCTCCAGGCGCTCGCCCGGTGCTGCAACGTCAAGCGCGCCTGCGCCGTCGTGGGGCTGAGCCCCGCGTCCGCGTACAACCATCGGCGGCGCTGGCACGATTTCGCGCGGCGCTGGGACGAGGCGATCGAGGACGGCTATGACGAGCTCGCCATGTCGATCGCGGCGTCCGTCGGGGCGGCGCTGGGCGACCGCGACATGGCGCCCGAGCTGGTGATGCCGCCCATCTCGCTCGACGAGGCGCTCCAGGCGCTCAGGCTACACAAGGCGCGCGTCCTGGGCGTCGGCCGCGCGCCCGGCCGCTGGCGGCGTCCGCGCTCGCTGGAGGAGCTGTCGGAGTCGATCCTCGCGAAGTTCGAGGCGATCGAGCGCATGCGCGACGCCGAGCGGCGGGGAGCTTCGGACGGCGGCTGAGCGCGCGTTGCGTGGGAGCCCGGCGCGTGCCATAGGCGCGCCCCCGCGCGGCGGGCTCCCCACCATCGGCCAAGGACACCTTCGTGAACGGCGAACCGCCCGCCCATGCGCTCGGGCTCGATTTCGGCACCACCAACACCGTGGTCGCGCTCGGGGACGGCGCGGGCGGGTCCGAGCTGGTCGAGTTCGCGGACGGAACGGGCGCGGTGTTCCGCTCCGCGTTGTGCTTCTGGGAGGAGGAGCGCGCCTGGAACGGGATCGCGTGCGAAGCGGGGCCTTGGGCGATCGACGAGTATCTCCAGTCGCCGCTCGACAGCCGCTTCGTCCAGTCGTTCAAGACGGTGGCGGCGAGCGCGAGCTTCGAGCGGGCGCTGATCTTCGGCAAGCCGTACCGCTTCGAGGATTTCGGGCGGCTGTTCCTGCAGCGCCTCGTGCGGCACGCGGGCGGCGCGCTGGACGAGCGGCCGCGGCGCGTGGTGGTGGGTCGGCCGGTGGAGTGGGCGGGCGCGCGGCCCGATCCCGAGCTCGCGCGGCGGCGCTACGACCTGATGCTGGGGGAGTTCGGCGTCGAGCTCCACTATGTCTATGAACCGCTCGGTGCCGCCTACAGCTACGCGTCGCGGCTGAGCGAGCCGGCCACCGTGCTGGTGGCGGACTTCGGCGGCGGCACGACCGACTTCTCGGTGGTGCGCGTGGGCGAGCCGGGCGCGACACGGCGCTGCGAGCCGCTGGCGTCGGCGGGGGTGGGGATCGCGGGCGACCGGTTCGACCGGCGCATCGTCGACCGGCTGGTGCTGCCGATGCTGGGCAAGGGCGGGCGATATCGCTCGATGGGCAAGGTGCTGGAGATACCGGGCGGCTGGTTCGCGGAGTTCGCCGACTGGTCGCGGCTGGCCTTAATGCGCAACCGGCGGACGCTGGACGAGCTCAGGCGGCTACAGCGCGACGCGCTCGACCCGGAGCCGATCGGGCGCATGATCGCGCTGATCGAGCACGAGCAGGGCTTTCCGCTCTACGACGCGGTGGGGCGAGTGAAGCGCGCGCTGTCGGCGGAGGACAGGGCCGAGTTCCGGTTCGAGGGCGGCGGCGTCGCGATCGCGGCGGAGGTCAGGCGCGAGGAGTTCGAGGGCTGGATCGCCGAGGACTTGGCGCGGATCGAGGCGGCGCTGGAGCGCGCGCTCGCCGCGGCCGCGGTCGGGCCGGAGGGGATCGACCGCGTGTTCCTGACCGGGGGCACGTCGCTCGTTCCGGCGGTGCGCGCCCTGTTCGAGCGGCGGTTCGGCGGGGAGCGGATCGCGGCCGGGGGCGAGCTCACCTCGATCGCGCACGGATTGGCGCTGATCGGCGGCGAGCCCGACCCGGCGGCCTGGGCGGCCTAGATCACTGCCGCGGCAGCGCGCGGCTGGAGACGATGCGGTTGGCCTGATCGGTGACCACCTCCAGCACCGCGCCGCTCCGGTCGCGGACCTGGCGCACCGTCTGGCCGGCGGCGTTCACCGTCTGGCCGAGCTGGGACAGCCCGAGCTGGCCGAGGTTCAGCACCTGGCCGGTCCGGAGCGCCGAGCCGGCGATCTGGCCCACCGCACCCACCGCATTGTTGGCGACGCCGCCCACGGTCCCGACCGCGTTGTTCGCGACCCCACCGACGGTGCCCACCGTGTTGTCGACGGTGTTCAGCAGCTGCGTCACGATCTGCGGGTTGTTGTCGAGCGTCTGCAGCGTCCGCTCGATGATCGCGCGGACATTCTCTAGCCGGACGATCAGCGTCGCCTGCGCCTGTACGCCCTTGATGCCGATCTTGACCTGGTCGATGCCGACGTTCGCCCCCGCCGTCAGCTTGAGCAGGTTGGCGAGGCGCGCATCGAGCGCGATGTCGGCGCGCAGGTTGCTCACCTCCAGCGTGATCTCGTCCACCGAGAGATTGGGCACGTCGAGCAGCACGTCGGGCTGCTGCCCGCCCGCCATCGCCTGTTGCGCGAGCGGCGAGGGCTGGCCCGTTCGCTGCGGCTGGCGGCGATCCTGCGCCAGCGCGGGCGCGGCGAGGACGCACGCGGCGAGCGCCGCGCCGAGAACACTAACACGCATCAATGAACCTCCCTGTTGCGGAGGCGTAACGTCAGCGCGGGCTTTCGGTTGCGGGCCGTTCCTGGGGATCGGCGATGCGCGCCTCCGCGACCACGTCCACCCGCACGTCGCGCAGGCGGCGGCGCCCGTCGGCGCGGGGCGCACGCACGTCCACCACGTCGCCGCCGGGCGGATCGGAGCGCACCGTCAGGCTCGCCTCCCCCGCCCGCTCGATCTCGACGGATCGCGCCCGCGCGGTCGCCCGCAGTTCGATGTCGGGTGCGGCTTGGCACAACAGCAGCGCTGCGATCACGGCGATCCTCCCCATGTTGCTTCCCGCCCGACAACGCCCGACCCTGCGCCTTGCTCCCCTGCGGCCGGATCGGGAGGGGGCCGGTTGCACAGGTTCCACGCCGCGGACGGCACCGCGCCCGACGGCCCGGCCGTGGCCGGCACGAGCCGCCGGAGATAGGTACCCGGCCCGAAGCAGCGCTTAACGCGAATGACCGCTTTCGACCCATTGCGGACATTATCCATCTACAGCAGACAGTGCGCAGAATCTCGCGTCAAACTAGAGACTATTATAGGTCGAAAATCCAGATGTTCTCAAATATTCAGGTCTCTGCGGCATGCGCCACCAATAGCACCACCACAACAATTTGTGCTGTACAGGTATACGGAAATGCTAATTAGGATTAGCAGTCCTACTATAGCCAGTTTGATACGGAACTTCATGCGGTCGAACTCTCCAAGGTTACTTTTCTGATGTCCAGTATATGACTATGTAACGCATGGCTGGCCGACGCCCGCCGGCATAGAAAGCGGTCTTTTTATTGCCTCCTCGCTAGATGGGGAAGCGGAATGCATTCAACTTATGGATGAGGCAGGAAGCCGGTCTTGACCGTTCGCGTAGAGCATCGTCTGCAAAGACACGACCTCACGGCAATGTCCGCTTTCCACCCATTGCGGACATTCGGCCTTCAACCCGCTCATTCCAGGGTGTCCTACACGATCGGGTCCCGCCTAACCCCCGAGTCGGGACGAACTTCGGGGAGGCGGAAAGGTGAGCGCGAAGACGAGCGAGCGGCGGCGGGCGGCGTTCTTCAAGGCGTTGGCGGAGACGGGCAACCAGACGCTCGCCGCCGAGCGGGCCAAGGTGTCGCGGTCCTGGGTGTCGCTGCACCGCGCGGGCGACCCCGCGTTCAGGGCCGAGATGGAGGCGGCGATCGCCTCGGCCGAGGCGCGGCTCGATCGGGCCGCGGGCGTGGGGCCGGCGGCCAAGTGGCGCACGTAGAACGGCGAGGAGCTGACGGTGCGCGAGTCCAACGGGCGCTGGACGCAGGTGGCCCGCGCGCGGGAGAAGCAGTGGACGCCGCGGCTGGAGGCGCGGTTCCTGGCGACGCTGGCGGCGTGCTGCAACGTCAAGCGCGCCTGCGCCGAGGTGGGGCTGAGCCAGGCGTCGGCGTACAACCACCGCACGCGCTGGCCCGATTTCGCCGAGCGGTGGAGGACGGCGGTCGAGCACGGGTACGACCGCCTGTCCATCGAGATGGCCGCGTCGGCGGGCAGGATGCTGGGCGACGAGGAACTGACGGCGGACGCGGTGTTGGAGCCGATCTCGTTCGACCAGGCGCTCCAGGCGCTCTGGCTCCACAAGGCGCGGGTCGCGGGCCTGGGCCGCGCCTATCAGCCCGCCCGGCGCGAGGTGACGATCGAGGAGGTTCGGCGCAGGGTCATGGCCGTGGTCGAGCTGCAGGAACGCGCCATGCGCGCGGAAGCGGCGGCGGCGGAGCGCAGGGCGCGGCGCCGCAAGCCGGCGCGTGCGGACGGGGGCTGAGCGTCCGAGCTAGACCGGGTCGCTCTCGGCGGCGATCACCGCGCCGTCGACCACCTCCAGCCTGTCGGCGGTGTCGTCGATCGGCGTGGCGGCGACGGGCAGGTCCCGGCGGTGGATGCGGACGCCCTGCACCGTGACCGCGGCGGTCGCGGGCGCGCCGGCGCGGTGCACGCGCACGGCCGGGCCGTCGTCCGCCTCGAGTTGCGCCGCGGCCGCCATCGGCGCGGAGGAGGCCGCGCCGGGCTCCGCGCCGGCATAGGATTGGCGAAAGGTCAGCGCGCGCTCGAGCGCGCCGCGCCAGCGGTAGAAGATGTGCGCGCCGACCGAGCCGATGCGCGTGAGGCTGGGCACCCACCAGGGCGAGACGTAGTTCGCGTGGTAGTGCGTCGCCGAGCCCACGGGCGCGTACACCTCGCCGCCCAGCGCCGCCTGCGCCACGGCTTGCGCGCGCGTCCAGAGCGAGGGCACGGGCCGGCGGCGGAGCGAGCCGTCGCAGGTGAAGGTGAACTGGCAGCCGGTGCGGCGGTGCGAGCCCTGGTATACGACGCCGCAGACGCTGGCGGGAAAGGCGCGGTCGCGGACGCGGTTGAGCACCACCTGCGCGACGGCGCGCTGGCCGTCGAGCGGCTCGTTGCCCGCTTCGTAATAGACGGCCTGGGTCAGGCATTCGAGAGCGCGTGTCGCGTCGTCGGGCGTGCGCGCGGCGAGCGCGAAGGGCGGAGGGACGTAGCCGCCGCCGATCGCGGGCGTCGCGGCCGCGGGGAGGTCGTCGAGATCGGCCGTGCGCAGATCGGGGACGTTGAGCTCCATCTTCTCGAGCAGCGGCTTGGCGTCGGCGATGATCTGCCGGTCCTTGATCCGGCTGCGCGGCTCGACGGGCACGCGTGACGCGTACACGCCCAGCGTCGTCCCCAACGCCGCGATCGTCGACGCGCCCATGCCCACTAGCTTCAACATGCCGTGCCGCAATAGGACGGGCGTGGTTAGGACGGGGTTAAACCGGGTCCGGACCACTGGCGACGCGCGGAACAGCCGTTACGGTGGCGCAACGGGAGGTTTCGCCATGCCGCTTCAGCTCGCACCGTTCGCGCGCCGTCACTGGTTCCACGTCCTGCTGCCGTTCGCGCTGCTCGCCTCCTACTCCATGAGCGCGACCGCCGACTGGGGAGCGGAAGCGCGGCTCGGCGAGGCGGCGCTGCTGTTCGACTGGTGCCTGTTCGTGCCGGCGCTCTATGCGCTGCACCTCCGCGGAACGGTGGGCGGCCGCACACTCGGCTTACGCGTGCTGGCGATGGCGTGCGCCGGGCTGTGGTTCGCGCGATGGCTGACTCCCGACGCGTCGGAGGTGGTGCTGGCGGCGGTGGCGCCGCTGCGCTGGGTGAGGATCGCGGTGCTGGTGGTCGCAGAGGCTGCGATCCTCGTCGCCGTTGTGCGCGTCGCGTTCTCGAAGAAGCCGGACGCCGCCGCGATCGAGCGGCGGGGCGTCCCTCCCCTGCTCGCCCGCCTCATGCTGCTGGAGGCGCGGTTCTGGCGCTGGGTCTGGTCGCGTTTGCGCGGACGCTAGCGGGAACCCGCCAGCCGCCGCTCGGTTGGGGGTGATCCGGCTACTCTGCCGGCTACTCTGGACGCCCCACACGGATATGACGCTCTGACATGGCCCGCGACGACCGGCGGCTGACGCTTCCCTGGATCGGCGTCGCGGCGGACGCGCCGTATTTCGTCGACGAGGACGGGCGGCCCTTCACGCCCATCGGCCAGAACGACGCGATCTCCTGGGTCGAGTTCGAAGGGCTGTTCCGCCGGCGCGACTTGGGCAAGGTGGAACGGCACCTGACCTGGCTGGCGGAGCACGGCGTCAACACGCTCCGGCTGATGGTCGAGTATGCGCAGGTGCGGCACCGCTATTTCGAGCGGCCCGCCGGGCGGCCGGTGCCCGCCATGGTGCAGCTCTGGGACGACCTGTTCCAGATGTGCGAGCGGGTCGGCATGCGGATCCTGCTGACGCCGGTCGACACGTTCTGGATGTGGCTGCACTGGCGGCACCACCCGTGGAACGTCGCGAACGGCGGGCCGCTAAAGCACCCGTCGCAGATGCTGCTGTGCGGCGACACGCGGAGCGCGATCAAGGCCAGGCTCACCTTCATGGTCGAGCGCTGGGGCGGGTCGGGCGCGCTGTTCGCCTGGGACCTGTGGAACGAGATCCACCCGGCGCAGGGCGGCGACAGCGCGGACTGCTTTCCCGAGTTCATCGCCGACCTGTCGCATCATGTGCGGACGCTGGAGCGGCGCCTCTACGGCCGCGCGCATCCGCAGACGGTGTCGCTGTTCGGGCCGGAGCTGTGGTGGCGGCCGCGCATGCCGCTCAAAGAGCCGATCTTCCGCCACCCCGACCTCGATTTCGCGTCGATCCACATCTATCGCGAGGGCTCGATCGACGACCCGAAGGACACGGTCGCGCCCGCGACGGCGATGGGCAGGGTCGTGCGCGACTGCTTGGGCGAGATCACCGACGGCCGCCCCTTCCTCGATACCGAGCACGGGCCGATCCACAGCTTCAAGGACAAGAAGAAGACGCTGCCCGAGCCGTTCGACGACGAATATTTCCGGCATATGAGCTGGGCGCACCTGGCGAGCGGCGGCGTCGGCGGCGGCATGCGCTGGCCGAACCGGAAGCCGCATACGCTGACGGCCGGCATGCGGCGTGCGCAAAGGGCGATGGCGGGGTTCCTGCCGCAGATCGACTGGCCGCGGTTCGGGCGCGCCAACGTGTCGGCCGATGTAAAGGCGACGGGCTTCCACCGCTTCGCGTGCCGCGACGAGACCCAGGCGCTCGTCTGGCTGCTCCGCCGCAACGCGCTGGCGCCCGATGGTCGGGTGCGCGCCGACGTCGAGCCGGTAGCGCCTTCGGTCAGCGTACCCGGCCTGGCGGAAGGCCGCTACCGCGTGACGGGCTGGAACACGAGCGCCGGCCGCGTGGTCGAGGAGCTCACCGCCGAGGCGCGGGGCGGGGGCTTGCGATTCACGCCCTCCCCGATCGGCCCCGACCGCGCCTTCGCGATCCGGCGGCTCCCTTAAGCGCGCCGCCGCACCAGCGGCAGCATGCGCTGGAGCACGTCGTCGCGGTCGATCAGGTGGTGCTTGAGCGCGCCCGCGACGTGCAGCACCGCCAGCCCCAGCGTCGCGAACGCCAGTATCTCGTGCGCCTCGTGCGCCACGCCCGCCAGAGCGCGGGAGACGGGGAGCTTGGGTACGTCGAACAGCCAGAACCAGTGGAGCGGCCGCGGACCCGCCGACACCATCGCCCAACCCGCGAGCGGCACCGCGATCATGAGGAAGTAAAAGGCGACGTGCGTCGCGCGCGCCAGCACCGCGTCCCAGCCCGGCGTATCGCCCGGCAGGCGCGGAAAGCCGTGGCTGATCCGCCAGCCCAGCCGGAAGAGCGACAGCGCAAGCACGGTCAGCCCGATCGACTTGTGGACCGAGAAGATCCACGCCTCCATCTCGTCGCCCAGCGACTCCGCGACGAGCGCGCCCGCGATGTTGCCCAGGATCAGCACGGCGATCGTCCAGTGCAGCGCGATCGCCACCTTGGAGTAACCGCTATGCGAGACGCGGTCCTGCCGCTCCGCCACCGTCGCCATGCCGTCGCTCCTCCGTCGTGGTCGTCCGACACGTTAGCACGTCCGGCGCGACCACCAAGAGGGGAGGATCAGACCAGCACGAAGGTGAAGTCGTCCGCCGTCAGGTCCAGGTTCGCGGGCAGCCTGGCGAACACGGGTATCTCGCCGGCCGCCGACCCGGCGTTGCCGCGGACCAGGAAGCTGAGCTCGCCCGTGGCCGTGTTGTAGAAGATGCGCTGGTCGGGGCTGGTGGGCGCGGTGCCGGCGTAGAACTGGCTGGCCGAGACGGGGCCGGGAACCAGATCGACGGGCAGCAGCCCCCCGCTATAGTTCAGGACGAGGTTGATCCTGTCCTCGGCCGGGTTGAAGTCCGTCACGACGTTGAACGCGCTGCCGGAGTTGGTTCCCGGCTGGCGTGTGCGGATCGGCAGGTCGAACAGGTCGGCGCCGGCGCCGCCCGTCAGCGTGGTGCTGATCGTCGCGAACAGGCGGTCGTCGCCGGCGCCGCCGTCCGCCAGCCTCGCGCCGCGTATGAAGTCGTTCCCGGCCCCGCCGGTCACCGTGCCGACCCCGAACCCGTTCCCCACGATCCGGTCGATCACGTCGTCGAACGCGGTCCCGACGACCGCCGACGGGAAGGGCGCGGTCGGGCCGGAGGGGGCCGGCGGCTCCGCGAGCAGGAGCTGGCCCGCGGCCGTCGAATAGCCCTGGTCGGGGCGCGTCACCACGCCTTGCCGCAGCTGGGAGAAGTCGAGCCTGCCCGGCAAGTCCGGCCCCGTGAAGCGGATGGACGGCACGGCCCCGTTCGAGGTGCTCGCGCCGAACACCAGGTCGAAATAATAGCCGATCCCATAAGGATTGAAGGTGACGTTGGTCACGGAGGAGGGGATGGCCGTGCCCTGCCCGACCGCGTCGCCGATCAGGTAGGTTCCCGGCGTGTTGGTCGTCAGCTGCTCGGGCGGGACGCTCGCCACGACGATGCGCAGGTCGGAGAGCGCGACGTTCGTGGGCAGCCGGGCGAACTGGATCGCCGCGCCCGACCCGTTCCCGTCGGCGTCGTAGGAGAGCGCGCCGGTCGAGGCGTCATAGACGATGCGGTCGTCGGCGTCCGCCGCCGCCGCGCCATAGGCGAGCGCCCCGGGCGCGAGCACGCCGTCGGCCAGCTGCGTGAAGGCCCGCGAGTCGAGCAGGACGACGTCGACGCCGACGCCGTAGTCGCGGACCGTCGTCACGCTTCCCGCCACCGGCGCGGCGGTGAAGCGGAACACGTCGCCGCCTTCCAGGCCGATCAGCGTGTCGGCGCCCCCGCCGCCGTCGAGGACGTTGACGCCGTAGGTGCCGATGACGACGTTGCCGAGCTCGTTGCCGGTCAGGTTGATGCCCGTCGTGGCGATGTGCGACCAGGACGAGAGGACCTCCACCTCGACGCCGGCGGCCAGGCGGTAGTTCCCGCTGGTGTAGATGGTGTCCGCACCCTCGCCCGCGGCCTCGACCACGACGTCGTTCTGCCCGAAGATGCGGTAGGTGTCGTCGCCGCGCAGCCCGACCAGCGTGTCGCCGCCCCTGCTGCCGCCGCCGTTCAGGGTGTTGGCGCCGTAGTCGCCGATCATGCGCTGATCCAGCTCGTTGCCGAGCAGGTACATGGACGAGGAGAGCCCCTGATCCGCGGCCGACACCGTTTCGATCGACGCGCCGCCGGCGAGGTAGAAATTCCCGCTGGTGTAGACGGTGTCGACGCCGCCGTTGACGGCCTCGACCACGGCGTCGGCCGGACCGTACACGCGATAGGTGTCGTTCCCGCCGAGGCCGATCAGCGTATCCGCCCCGCCCCTGCCGTCGAGCACGTCGGCCCCGCCGGAACCGACGATCGTCTGCGTGAGCGCGTTGCCGGTCAGGTTGGCGGCGAGGTCGGCGTTCGGCGCGACGGATCCGAGCCATTCGATCGACGAGCCCGCGTCCAGCGCGTAGCTCGTCCCGACATAGACGAAGTCGACGCCTTCGCCGCCATTCTCCACGACGCGGTCCCCGGCGGAGACGTAGTAGGTGTCGTCGCCTCTCAGCCCGTACAACGTGTCGCCACCGCCGCGACTGCGCAGGACGTTGGCGCCGTAATTTCCGACGATGACCTGCGTGCCGCCGTTGCCCGCGAGGTCGAGCGGCTGGACGCCCGCGTTGTCTGCCGTCGACAGCACCTCCACCTGCGCCGTCTCGCCGATGTCGAAGCTGACGAAGGTGAGGACGCGATCGTACCCGCCGTTCCCCGCGTTGAAGGCGTCGAAGATCACCGCGCTGGGGTCGTAGATGATGTACGTGTCGTCGCCGGCGGCGCCGTCGAGCGTATCGCCCGTCTCCCCGTACAACGTGTCGCCGCCCGCGGTTCCCTGGATCAGTCGCGCCACCCTGTTCTCTCCCTCGTTGCGGCGGTTAGGCCGGAACGACGGATTAGCACGGCTGCGGGCGAACGCCAGATAGTGGATCGTTCGCCCGAGCTTCGGTCGCCTGGCTCAGAAGCGGACGCCGAAGCCGACCAGCGCCTGGTGGCGTTCGAGGTCGTCGCCATAGTTCGTGTAGCGGTACTCGCCCTTGACGAAGAGGCGGCGGCCGAGCGCCTGCTCGACACCGGCGCCCAGGCGATAGCCGTCCTCGTCCCCGCGCACCCGCGATACGAGCGCGCCGCTCGCGTTCCGGACCTCGCCCTCGAACCGGGTGTTGGCCCAGCCCGCCTTGGCGTAGAGCAGGGTGCGCGGCGCGACGCGGGCGCCCAGGCGCAGCGACACGTCGATGTCGCGCCCGCTGTCGATGCCTACCCGGCTCGTGCCCACCGCGGCGCGCTCGCGATCGTCCAGGCTCCAGCCGATCCCCGCCTCCGCGCCGATCGTGAAGTTCGGGCCCAGCGCCACGTCGTAGCCGACGGCCGCGCCCAGGCGCAGGCCTTCGGCGTGGTCGGGCGCGCCGGCGACGCCGGTGTCGGCGTCGAGCCGGTCATAGCCGATATTCGCTTCGAGGCGCGGCCCCGTGAAGTCCTGCGCGGCGGCGGGGGTCGCGGCCAGCGTCGCGGCGGCGAGAGCGATGGTGGTGAAACGCATGGTCGATCCTTCCTGTCTGGGCAGCCGGCGTTCGGCTGTCGGCGGCCCGGTAGGAGGGAGCGCCGCCGCGGTCAGGCGGCGTGCGACGTACCGGACGGAAGGGCGACGAACCCGGCCGATCGGCACGACGGGGCGACGAGCGCGCGGGACGGGCGCCGCCGGTGAGGGGTCGTTAACCTTTCAACCGCATGGCTCGGGACCATGCTGCACGACCCACGAGCGTTCGCGCGCGTATGCGCCAAGATGCGGGCGCCCGAGCCAGCGCGCGACGACGCGGCGGCGCCCGGCATCCGCGAGCTGATCGAGCGCATCGAGGCGGCGCTGGCCGCGCGAAGGCCTCCGCGGGGCTGAGCCGCCCATATCGCGAAGAGGGCGACCCCCGCCGACGCGCTTCCGTCGCCTTCCCGTCGCAGGCTCGATGCGCGCGGCCCCGTCCGGCGTCATGGGGTCGCCCCGACCGGAGACTAGCTGGACTAAAAGGGGGTTCGACCATGGCGACCGTCGCGTTCGCACGCCGCGATCCGCTGGAGGCGGAACGGCGGTTCTTTTTCGGGATGGCGATCGCGATCGGCGCGACGGTGGTGCTGGGCTTCGGCTCGCACGCGCTGCTGGGCCGCGTCGACCTGGGACGCGCCACCTGGCTCGTCCATCTGCACGGCGCGACGTTCATGGGCTGGGTGGCGCTGTTCGTGGCGCAGAGCTGGCTGGTGGCGTCCGGCGACGTCGCGACGCACCGGCGGCTGGGCATGCTGTCGGCGGCCTATGCCGTGTTCGTCGTGTGGATGGGGCTGGCGATCATGATGTCGTCCTATCGGCGCGGGACCGTGCCGCCCTTTTTTCCGCCCAACGTGTTCCTGTTCATGAACGTCGGCCACCTGCTCACCTTCGGCGGGTTGACGGCCGCGGCGGTGGCGATGCGGCGCGACGCGGGCTGGCACAAGCGGCTGATGCTGTGCGGCATGCTGGTGCTGATGGGCCCGGCGATCGGTCGGCTGCTCCCCATGCCGCTGCTCGGGCGGTGGAACCTCCACGCGGTCTTCGCGGTGCTGATGCTCTACGCGCTCGTCGCCATGGTCCGCGACCTTCGCATGCGGGGCTCCGTGCACCCGGCCTATCGCTGGGGGCTGGGCGTGTTTGCGGCGGTGCAGTTGCTCATCGAGCCGCTCGCCTGGAGCGGACCGGGGCTGGCGGCGACGCGCGCGGTGACGGGATAAGAAGCGACGGAACCGCGGAAAGCGGGGAGCTTCTGTCGCTCGGTGCTCCGAGACTTCAAAGGTCCGGGGGGTTCTGTTGCTCGGCCCCCCCGGCGGCCGCCGGTATCCGCTTCTGTTGCCCGGTGCGGCCCGAACCGCGCTTTTGTCCGATGTAATCTAAACCGTGAGGTCCAGATTACGCGGCAATCGCGAGCGCCTCGTTGTCGTTGGCACTTGTGATATGGGCCGTTGCGGTGGTCCCATTCCGGGCGAAAACAGCGCTTTTCAACACACGTCGATCCTAGTTCGGCCCCTCCAGCTGAGCCGCTCGGCCGGCACGCTTCACGCGTGCTGGCCCAGTGGCTCGGCTCAGGTGGTGGAGCCGCCGGGTACCGCCCCCGGGTCCGCTGCGTCTATTGAACGCCGCAGTTTATCGCCATAGCCGGGCGAACCCGGCGAAACCGATATAGGAAAAGGCGCAAGCGAGCGCAACGCCGCCTTTCCCCCGCCATATTATAAGCTTAATAGGGGACGCATGTTGACCCAGCGTTCCCGCTATGCCCTTCGCGCCATGCTGTTCCTGGCCGAACAGCCCGCGGGTTGCGCGCCCGTGCCGATGACGCGCATCGCCGCGGAGGCGAACGTGCCGCGCAAGTTCCTGGAGCTGATCCTGGCCGACCTGCGCGAGGCGGGGTTCCTGGTGTCGCACCGCGGCAAGATGGGCGGCTACCTGCTCGCCAAGCCGCCGCACCTCGTCTCCATGGGCGAGATCATCCGCGTGATCGAGGGACCGCTGGCGCTCGTCCCCTGCGTCAGCCGCACCGCGTACCGCCGCTGCGCCGACTGCAAGTCGGAGGCCGACTGCGCGATCCGCCACGCGATGCTGCGCGTCCGCGACGAGACGGCGCGCATCCTGGACGGCACCAGCCTGGCGGACGCGACGGCGCAGGATCTGGCGGCGGCGTAAGGGCCTTTTCTCACCGCCCTCTTCGTCACCCCGGACTTGTTCCGGGGTCCATCGTCGCGCACGCGATCCGTTCGAGGGTACGCACCGACGTCCGTCCCTATGCTCGCGGGCGGTTCGCCCGGACAGCGATGGACCCCGGAACAAGTCCGGGGTGACGGTTGGAACTAGATAGGCGTGCCCGCTAACCTATTGCGTTCCGGCGCTTTGCCGTGAAAGGACTTCCCCAACGACATTGGAGAGGGTCTTGACCCTGGACCGTCGCCACTTCCTCTACGGCACCGCTGCCAGCGTCGGCGCGGCGCTCGCGCCTTCCCACGCCTTCGCGCAAGGCACCCCGGACGCGCGGCTCAATGCGCTGTTCGGGCGCATCTTCGACGACACGGTCGACAGCAACCCCGAGTTCGCGACCGGGCTCGGCCTCGACAAGGGCGCGCGCGCCAAGCTCAAATACCAGCTCGACGGCAACGGCCTCGCCGAGCGCGCGGAGGATTTGGCGCGCACGCGGCGCTGGCTCGCGGAGGTGGAGCGCTTCCCGGTCGCCGGCCTCTCGCCCGCGCAGGCGCTCAACCGCGAGATCGTGCTCTACTCGCTCCGCAACGGCACGGTCGCGCCGACGCGGTTCGAGCTCGACAGCGCGATCCGGCCCTATCGCATCTTCCAGCAGGGCGGCGCATACTTCTCCACGCCCGACTTCCTGAACGACACGCACACGATCGAGACGCAGACCGACGCGGAGGCGTATCTGTCGCGCCTCGGGCAGTTCGCGCGCGTGCTCGACGAAGACGTGCAGGTTCAGCGCGCCGACGCCGCGCGCGGTTACGTCGCGCCCGCCTGGTCGCTCGACCTGACGCTCGGCCAGATGAAGAAGCTCCGCTCGCAGCCCGCGGCGGAGAGCACGATGGTCAGGAGCCTCGTCACCCGCGCTAAGGCCAAGAACGTGGCGGGCGACTGGGGTCCGCGCGCCACGCGCACCGTCGAGACGGTCGTCTACCCGGCGCTCGACCGACAGATCGCGTTCGTGCAGCAGCTGCGGGGCAAGACCCAAGAGGGCGACGGCGTGTGGCGCGTGCCGCAAGGCGACGCGATCTACGCGGTGGCGCTCGCCCAGGCGACCACCACCGACTTCACGCCCGAGCAGGTCCATCAGATGGGCCTGGAGCAGGTCGCGTCGATCAGCGCCGAGCTCGACAAGATCCTGCGCGCGGAGGGGCTGACGCAAGGGTCGGTCGGCCAGCGGCTGGCGCAGCTCAACAAGCGCCCCGACCAGCTCTACGCCGACACGCCGGAGGGCCGCGCGCAGCTGCTGGCGTCTTTGAACGAGGGCGTGCGCGACATGAAGGGCCGCCTGCCGCGCGTCTTCGCCGAGATCCCGGCGACGCCGCTCGAGATCAGGGCGGTGCCGGTCGAGATCCAGGACGGGGCGTCGAACGGCTATTACCGCCGTGCCTCGCTCGACGGGTCGCGCCCGGCGATCTACTACATCAACCTCAAGGATACGGGCGACTGGCCGAAATACACGCTGCCGGCGCTGACGTACCACGAGGGCGATCCGGGGCATCACCTCCAGATCTCGACCGCGCAGACGAGCGCGGACATACCGACCTTGCGCAAGATCGGCTTCTTCGGCGCGTACAGCGAAGGCTGGGCGCTCTACGCCGAGGAGGTCGCGGACGAGCTGGGCGCGTACAAGACGCCGCTGGAGCGCGCGGGCTACCTCCAGAGCTTCCTGTTCCGCGCCGCGCGGCTGGTGGTCGACACGGGCATCCACACCAAGCGCTGGGACCGCGCACGCGCGACGCGCTACCTGGTCGAGACCACCGGCTTCGCCGAGCCGCGCTCGCAGCGCGAAGTGGAGCGCTACTGCACGCAGCCCGGCCAGGCGTGCAGCTACAAGGTCGGCCACATGGCCTGGGTCCGCGCGCGACAGGCGGCGCAGAAGCGGCTGGGCGACCGGTTCGACATCAAGCGCTTCCACGCCGTGCTGAAGGACGGTGCGATGCCGCTGTCGATCATGGAGCGGCTGGTGGCGGAGCGGATGGCCTAAACTCCCTCTCCCCTCCGGGGAGAGGGTCGGGGAGAGGGGCAGTACGCCGCCGTCTCGACACTGCCCCTCTCCCGCCTTCGCTGCGCTCGGCACCCTCTCCCCGGAGGGGAGAGGGAGTTAGGGCGTGCGCATCCCCCGGTGGTGTCTGATAACTTCGTCGATGATGAACCGCAGGAACTTTTCGGAGAACTCCGGGTCCAGCTCCGCCTCGGTCGCCAACCGGCGCAGCCGCGCGATCTGCTCCTCCTCCCGCCCCGGATCGGCGGGTGGTAGCCCGGTCTCGGCCTTGTAGCGCCCGACCGCTTGCGTCACCTTAAACCGTTCGGCGAGCAGGTGGACGAGCGCCGCGTCGATATTGTCGATGCTCCGGCGGTAACCCCTCAGCGTTTCGTCCGTCACGGCGCGGTCCTCCCTTGGCTCTCCACCCTGGGACAATCGGTCCACCCTTGCCAAGACTTGCGTTCCACGGACGCAACGGCCACATCGCCGGCGCTATATGGCAACCGTCCACCGCCTTCGCTCGGGGAGTCCCTCGCTCGACCCGATGGTCTCGCTCGTCCAGGGCGACATGAACGCGGTGAACGCCGTCATCCTCGACCGGATGCAGTCGGAGATCCCGCTCATCCCCGAGCTCGCCGGCCACCTGATCGCGGGCGGCGGCAAGCGGATGCGGCCGATGCTCACCCTCGCGAGCGCCCGGCTGATCGGTTACACGGGGACGCGCCACCACCGGCTCGCCGCCGCGGTCGAGTTCATCCACACCGCGACGCTGCTCCACGACGACGTGGTCGACGGGTCGGACCTCCGGCGCGGGCGTCGCACCGCCAACATCATCTGGGGCAACCCGGCGAGCGTGCTGGTGGGCGATTTCCTGTTCAGCCGCTCGTTCGAACTGATGGTGGAGGACGGCAGCCTCAAGGTCTTGAAGATCCTCTCCAACGCGTCCGCCGTGATCGCGGAGGGCGAGGTGAACCAGCTCACCGCCGCGCGTCGCATCGACCTGGGCGAGGACCGCTATCTCGACATCATCGGCGCCAAGACCGCGGCCCTTTTCGCGGCCGCCTGCCGCATCGCCGCGGTCGTCGCCGAGCGGCCGGAAGCGGAGGAGCAGGCGCTCGACAGCTACGGCCGCAACCTCGGCATCGCGTTCCAGCTGGTGGACGACGCAATCGACTATGTCTCGGACGCGGGCGTGATGGGCAAGGACGCGGGCGACGACTTCCGCGAGGGCAAGATGACGCTGCCCGTCATCCTGGCGCACGCGCGCGGCGGGCCCGAGGACCGCAAGTTCTGGAAGGACGCCGTGGAGGGCCGCCGCGTGTCCGACGAGGACTTCGCGCACGCCGTCGAGCTGGTCCGCCGCACCCGCGCGGTGGACGACACGCTCGCGCGCGCCCGCCACTACGGCCAGCGCGCGATCGACGCGATCGCCGGCTTCGCGAGCGGGCGGGCGAAGGACGCGATGGTCGAGGCGGTCGAGTTCGCGGTGGCGAGGGCGTACTAGCGGCCACGCCCGCTAGGGTGCGCGCTCGCGCGCAACGCCCCGCCCAGCCGGCGAGATGGCGCAGCCGATCTCGTCCGACGTCGTAGCGGCGGCTTCGCCGTCGCCTCCTGAACGGCCACATGAACGGCGCGTAGCCGGCCGTTCATCCAGGCTCCGCTATGATGCGCCCGTTCAGCAGGAGAAGCGTCATGCGTACCATCCTCTTCGCCGCGCTCGCCGCGGTCCTCCTTCCCGCCGTGCCCGCCCAGGCGGCCGTGCTCGACGACGATCGGCGCGAATGGCGTG
This sequence comes from Sphingomonas lenta, assembly GCF_002288825.1. Lineage (GTDB taxonomy): Bacteria > Pseudomonadota > Alphaproteobacteria > Sphingomonadales > Sphingomonadaceae > Sphingomonas > Sphingomonas lenta. Next base: position 307,589 of record NZ_NSLI01000004.1, on the reverse strand, counting down.
AGGACCGGCGCGAGTTCCGCCGCGACCGGCGCGACGACTATCGCGACTACCGGCGCGACCGCCGCGCCGACGACCGCGCGTTCCGCCGCGACCGTCGGGGCGACTACCGGGACTTCCGCCGCGATTACCGCGACGACTACCGCGCCTACCGCCGCGGCGATCTGAGCTACCGCCAGTTCTTGCGCGAGCGGCGCGGCGACTACCGCGACTACCGGCGCGAGTATCGCGACGACTATCGCGACTACGCCCGCGAATACCGCCGCGACCGGCGCGAGTTCCTCCGCGAGCGCCGCGACGACCGGCGCGACTTTCGGCGGGATCGCTGGGACGACTAAGCGACGACGGGCGCGGGTCGGCGACTCGCGCCCTTCGGGACGGCCAAGCGGCTCAGCACGCGTGCTCCGCCGCGCACGACTCCTCCACGCCGACCTCCACCTGCAACGTCGCGTGCCCGATCCCGAACCGCTGGTGCAGCATCTCGCGCGCGTCGCCCAAGAACCGGTCGCCCGGATGCCCGCCTGGCATGACGAGGTGCGCGGTCAGCACCGGCTCGGTCGTCGACATAGGCCAGATGTGGAGGTCGTGGACCCGTTCGACGCCGGGCAGCGTCCGGAGCGACATGCGCACCTTGTCGTAGTCGATGTCGCGCGGCACCGCCTGCAGCGCCATCTCGCCCGCCTCGCGCAGCAGCCCCACCGTCTGCCAGAAGATCAGCCCCGCGATGACGAGGCTGACCGCCGGGTCGATCCAGGCCGCCCCCGTGCGCCACACGATCAGGCCCGCCACGACCACCCCCGCCGACACCGCCGCGTCGCCCGCCATGTGCAGGAACGCGCCGCGGATGTTGACGTCGCCGTGCCGCCCGCGCGCGAACAGCATCGCGGTCAGCCCGTTGATCACGATGCCGACCGCCGCCACCGCCGCCACCGTCAGGCCCATAACCGGCGCAGGCTCGGCGATGCGCCGCGCCGCCTCCAGCACGATCGCGCCCAGTGCCACCATGAGCAGCAGCCCGTTGACGATCGCCGCCAGGATGGTCGAACTCTTCAGCCCATAGGTGAAGCGCTTGGTCGCGGGCTTCCGCGCCAGCGCCGCGCCGCCCCAGGCGACGGCGAGCCCCAGCACGTCCGACAGGTTGTGCCCCGCGTCCGCGAGCAGCGCGACCGACCCCGTCCACAACCCCGCCGCGGCCTCCGCCACGACATAGACGATGTTGAGCCCGATCCCGACCGCGAAGGCGCGGTCGTAGCTCGCGGGGCCGTGGTGATGGTCGTGGTGGCCGTGGCCGTGATGCCCGTGCCCATGGTGATGATGCGCGCCCAAGGGGTCCTCCGGGGCGGAAGGCTAGCCGATCCGGGCGGCGGGGGCGAGGGTGCGGTCGAGGCGGCGGCTCAGGCCGAACCCACCCGCCGGAAAGGCACGACGGTCGCCGGATGGCGGAGCCGGAACAGCGCCTGGGCGAGCGCCTCGCGGTCGAACGGCTTGCGCAGCATCGGGTAGTTGCCGGCTTCGCTCTCCTCCAGCTCCGCGAAGCCGCTGACGATCAGGACCTGGATCTCGGGCGCGGCCGTCCGGATGCGGCGCGCGAGCTGCGAGCCCGTCATGCCCGGCATGAGCTGGTCGGTGACCACCAGGTCGATCTCCGCGTCGCGCGCCAGCTGGTCGAGCGCGTCCGGTCCCGACGACGCCCGCCGCACCGAGTGGCCCATATCCTCGAGCAAATCGGCCGTGTTGGCGAGCACCAGCGGATCGTCGTCGACGACGAGCACGCGGCGGGGTTCGCCCACGTCGGCGAGGAGCGCAGGCGTGGGCCCCACCGACGCGCGGGGTGTGATCGTGGCGGGCAGGTAGAGGCTGACGGTGGTGCCCGCGCCCGGCTGGCTCCGGATGAGGAGCCGCCCGCCCGACTGCGCCGCGAGCCCGTGCACCATCGATAAGCCCAGTCCCGTCCCCTTGCCCACGCCCTTGGTCGTGAAGAAGGGCTCGGTCGCGCGCGCGAGCGTCGCCTCGTCCATGCCCGCGCCGTGATCGGTCAGCACGACACGCAGATAGGGTCCGGGCAGGAGCCCCGCCGCGTTCCCCTCGCCCAGCTGCTCCGCGGTGGCGCCGATCTCGAGGAGCCCGCCCTCCGGCATGGCGTCGCGGGCGTTCACCGCCAGGTTGAGGATCGCCATCTCCAGTTGGTGCGCGTCGACGCGCGCGGGCGGCAGCTCGGGCGGGAAGCGAGTCTCCACGCGCACCATCGGCCCGATCGAGCGCTGCAGCAGGTCGGCCATTCCCCCGACGAGTTGCGCGACGTCCACCGCCTCGGGCCGCAGGTCCTGGCGCCGCGCGAAGGCGAGCAGCCGCTGCGTGAGCGCCGCGCCGCGCTGCGCGCCCTCCAGCGCGCTCTCGACCAGCCGGCGCGTGCGCGGATCGTCGGGAAGCCGCCGCCGGAGCAGGTCGAGGTTGCCGACCACCACCGCCAGGAGATTGTTGAAGTCGTGCGCCACGCCGCCGGTCAGCTGGCCGATCGCCTCGATTTTCTGGGCCTGGCGAAGCGCCTCCTCCGCGCGCTTGCGCTCGGTCACGTCGGTGAGCCCGCCCAGCACATGGATGAACGCGCCCTCGTCGTCGCGCTCGACGCGGGCGGCCGAGACCACGTCCAGGAACGCGCCGGCCTTGGTCACCGCGCGGTACTCGCGCGGGTCCAGCACGTCCTTGGCGATCAGCTCCGGCCAGTCCTGCTGCCTGAAGCGTCGCGCAGACTCCTCGGTCAGAAAATTGATCAAGGGCCGGCCGACCACCTCCTCGCGCGCATAGCCCATCAGCTCGAGCCAGGTATTGCTGACCTGCTCGATCCGACCCTCCTGATCGAAGGCGTGCAGCGGGAGCGGCGTTCCGCGGTAGAGGGAGCGGAACCGCTCCTCGCTTTTCCGGAGCGCGTCGGCCTCGCGCTGCGCGAGCGACGCGAAGCGGCGGTCGAACATCGCGGCCACGAGCGAGAGGAACAGGATCAGGAACGTCGCGGCGAACACGGCCAGCGCCAGCGCGGTCTGCCCCACGCTGGCCATCCCGTCCTCCATCGCGCCGCTATGGCCGGTGAACATCGCCGCCCTCATGCCGGCGAAGTGCATCCCGGCGATGGCGACGCCCATGACCAGCGCCGCGGCCGCCCTCTCGATCTGACGGCTGTTGCGCGACGCGAGCCAGAGCGCGGTCGTGGCGGCGCCGATCGCGATGAGCACGGAGATGCCGATCCAGAGCCGGTCGTAGCTCAGGTCGGCGGTCATTCGCATGGCCGCCATGCCCATGTAGTGCATCACGACGACGCCCAGCCCCATGAACAGGCCGGCCGCCGCGAGCCGCCGGCCCGACGCCTCCGACCGGTTCATGACCGCGAACGCCACGCCGGTGACCAGGATCGCCAGGAGCAGCGACAGCATGGTGAGCCCGACGTCGTAGCCGACCTCCATGCCGGGCATGCTGTGGGCGAGCATCGCGACGAAGTGCATGGCCCAAATGCCGCCGCCCATCGCGACGGCGGCGGTGGAGAGCCAGAGCCTGCGGATCCAGCCGGTCGACGCCCTGATCCGACCCGCCAGGTCGAGCGCGGTGTAGGAGGCGAACATGGCGATCGCGATCGACATCGCGACGAGCGTGCCGTCGTGCGTTCCCGCGATCGTCATCGACCCCTCCCCCTTACGCCCTCGCCGTGCTCGGCTACGCTAAACCAAAGAGCGGACACGATTTTGCGCCGAACGGCGCGCGACTTCCAGTCCGAATTTGCCCGGCGCGACCGGGCCCCCTATCTCCGCCGGCCTTCCGATGACGCCCGCGCTTCCCATCCACGCCGTCCTGCCGGACCTGCTCGCCACCTTGCGCGAGCGGTCCAACGCCGTGCTCGTCGCGCCGCCGGGCGCGGGCAAGACGACGGCGGTCGCGCCGGCGCTGCTCGGTGAACCCTGGTGCGGTGGCGAGATCCTGCTCCTATCGCCGCGACGCCTCGCCGCACGCGCGGCGGCGGAGCGGATGGCGGGGCTCGCGGGCGAGCCGGTCGGTCGCACCTTCGGCTATGCGACGCGGCTCGACAGCAAGCGGTCGGCGGCGACGCGCGTGACGGTGGTGACCGAAGGCATATTCGCTAACCGCATCCAGGCCGATCCCGAGCTCGCGGGCGTCTCAGCGGTGCTGTTCGACGAGGTGCACGAGCGCAGCCTGGACGGCGACTTCGGGCTGGCCTTGGCGCTCGACGCGCAGGCGGGCCTGCGCCCCGACCTGCGGCTCGTCGCCATGTCGGCGACGCTTGACGGCGCGCGCTTCTCGGCGCTGATGGGTGACGCGCCGGTGGTCGAGAGCGAGGGGCGGAGCCACCCGCTCGAGCTGCGCCATGTCGGCCGCGCCGCGGAGGCGCGGATCGAGGACGCGATGGCGGGCGCGATTCGCCGCGCGCTCGCCGAAACCGACGGCGGCGTGCTCGCTTTCCTGCCCGGCGTCGCGGAAATCGAGCGTACCGCCGAGCGCCTCGCGGGCGGGCTCCCCGACGATGTGGTGCTGCACCGCCTCCACGGCGGCCTGGAGCCGGGCGCGCAACGCGCCGCGATCCAGCCTGACCCGAACGGGCGGCGCAAGCTCGTGCTCGCCACGTCGATTGCGGAGACGAGCCTGACGCTCGACGGCGTGCGTGTGGTAGTCGACTCGGGGCTCGCGCGCCGCCCGCGCTACGACCGCGCCGCGGGGCTGACACGGCTCGTCACCGAGCGCGCGAGCCAGGCCGCCGTCACCCAGCGCGCCGGCCGCGCCGCACGTCAGGGCCCAGGCGTCGCCTATCGCCTGTGGGAGGAGGCCGCGACCGCGGGCTTGCCGCGTTTCGACCCGCCGGAGATATTGGAGGCGGACCTGTCCGCGCTGACGCTCGCGACGGCGATTTGGGGCGTGCCCGACCCGCGCGACCTGCTCTGGCTCGACCCGCCGCCCGTCGCCGCGGTCGCTGAGGCGCGCAGCCGCCTTCTGTCGCTCGGAGCGCTGGACGAGGACGGCCGCCCGACGCCGCACGGCCGCGCCGTCGCCGGGTTGCCCATGCCGCCGCGACTCGCGCACATGCTGCTGCGCGCGGGGGAGATGGGGCTCGGGCGCACCGCCGCGGAGGTCGCCGTGCTGCTCGGCGAGCGCGGGCTGGGCGGCAACGACGCCGACCTGGAGCTGCGCCTGCGCCGCTGGCGAAGCGACCGCGGCCCCAAGGCGCAGGCCGCGCGCAAGCTGGCGGAGCGTTGGGCGCGCCTTCTCCCTCTCCCCTCTGGGGAGAGGGTGGCCGAGCGTAGCGAGGTCGGGAGAGGGGCAGTGTCGAACGGCAGCACACTGCCCCTCTCCCCAACCCTCTCCCCGGAGGGGAGAGGGAGTCAGGACGTTGCCGCCTGCCTCGCCCTCGCCTATCCCGACCGCGTGTCGCGTCGCCGCGACGCGTCCGGCGAGAGCTGGGCCAGCGTCGGCGGCCGCGGGTTCCGGCTCGACCCCGCCTCCCCGCTCGCCCGCAGCGACTGGCTCGCCGTCGCCGAGACGCAGGGGACGGCCGCGGGCGCGCGCATCCTGTCCGCCGCCGCGATCGACGGGGCCGCCGTCGAGGCGCTGTTCGCCGACCGGATCGAGACCCGCCGCACGCTCGGCTTCGATCCCGCCACCGGCGCCGTCCAGGCCACGCGCGAGCGGCGCCTCGGCGCGATCCGGCTGGCGGGCGGGCCCGACGCGCAGGCCGACCCGGGCGAGGTCGCCGCCGCCTTGCTCGAAGGCGTGCGCACGCACGGCCTCCACCTCCTTCCCTGGCCGCCCGCCGCGCACGAGCTGCGCACGCGCGCCACCTATGCCGGCGTCGGGCTGGACGACGAGGCGCTCCTCGCCCGGCTCGACGAGTGGCTCCCGCCGTTGCTCGCGGGCAAGCGACGCCTCGACCAGATCGCGCCGGGCGCGCTCGCCGACGCGCTCCGCACGCTGCTCGGCTACGACGAGCTGCGCCGCCTCGACAGCCTCGCGCCCGCCGAGTTCGTGTCGCCCGCCGGGTCGCACCACGCGATCGACTGGCTCGCCGAGGGCGGCCCGCGCGTCGAGCTCCGGCCGCAGGCGCTGTTCGGGCTCGCGACGCACCCCGTCGTGGGCTCCGGGCGCGTGCCGCTCGTGCTCTCGCTCACCTCGCCCGCGGGCCGCCCGATCCAGACGACGCGCGACCTGCCCGGCTTCTGGGCGGGGAGCTGGGCCGCGGTCGCGAAGGAGATGCGCGGGCGCTATCCGAAGCACCCCTGGCCCGAGGATCCAGCATCTGCGTCAGCCACGCTCCGCACCAAAAAGGCGGATGCACGCGCCGCCGCTACGCGTTAAGGGAGCGCCCATGTCCGCAACCGCGCTCATCTCCGTCCGCCCGCAGATCGGGGCCGAACACGGCGCCGGCCGCGTCAAGCAGTGGCAGCTCATCTTCGACCGCGAGAAGCCGCTCACCCCCGACCCGCTCACCGGCTGGGCCGGCGGCGGCGGCGACGCGCGCGCCGATCAGGTCCGGCTGATCTTCAAGTCGTGCGAGGAGGCGGTCGCCTATTGCGAGCGCCAGGGACTGAAGTTCGAGATCGTCCCCGAACCGCCGCGCCGCCTGCAGCTGCAGAGCTACGCCGACAATTTCAGGTAAGCAGCGAGCCCGCCAGTACCAGCAGCATCTTGGCGTCGACCGCGCAGCCCGCCGCGCGGCGCGCCTCCACGAAGGCCGGCAGCTCCGCGAGCGGCACGCGGTGGACGGTGATCCCCTCACCCTCCGCGCCGCCGCCCTCGCCCGTCCTGGTCAGCCCCGACGCGCGCACCAGCGTGAACGCCTCCGACGTCATGCCGGGCGAGGAGTGGAACACGCCCAACCGCTCGATGCGCTCGGGGCGGTAGCCGGTCTCCTCCTCCAGCTCGCGGGCGGCGGCGACCTCCAGCTCTTCGCCCTCCTCCTCGTCGCCGATCAGGCCGGCGGGAAGTTCCAGGCTCGGCTTGCCGATGGGCACGCGGAACTGCTCGACGAGGAGCAGGTGGCCGTCATCCACCGCAACGATTACCGCCGCCTCGATCCCGCGGTTGCGGACCGCGTATTCCCAGTTTCCCTGCTTCTCGACCGCGATGTAGCGACCTTCCCAAACGCGTTCGATCATAGCTCCACCAAACGGTCGGACAGCTCGTTGGTGTCACCCTGCCCTCGCGGGAAATGCTCGGCCAACACCGCGCCGATCCGCTCCACGGCGGCGGCGATGCCCTCGCCCGGCCGTCCGGCGCGCGTGCGCTCCAGCAGCACCGCCATCGCCTCGCCCCAGAGCTCGGGCGCGACCTTGGCGTGGATCGCCTCGTCGGCGACGATCTCCGCCCGGTGCTCGGCGAGCGAGAGGTAGAGGAGCACGCCCGTTCTGACCTTCGTTCGTCGCTCCACGGCGGCGCGGAACAGCTCCACCGCGCGCCGGCGCACGCGCCGCGCCTCCGTGCGGCCGGGGGTGAGCGCGATGCGGACGGGCATGGGCGCGAGGATCAGGCGCGCGAGCAGGAAGGTCGCCGCGGCGAGCACCAGCGCAACGGTGAACAGCCCGCCCAAGGGCGTCTGCACCGTCCAGGGGTCGAGGAGGCCGTAGATCCGCTCGGCGATCCAGGGGAACGCCGCGAGCGCCGCCAGCATTCCGAGCGTCGCCAGCACCGCCCAGTGCAGCGCCACGTCGTGGTACGCGTCCGACCGTGCCGCCACTACGGTCACGATTTCCCCGTCGGTGCGCGCCTCGGCCGCGGCCACGGCGGCGATGACGGCGTCTCGGTCGGCCTGGGAGAAGCGCATCACCAGCTACCCGAGGCGCCGCCGCCGCTGAACGACCCGCCTCCCCCGCCGGAGAAGCCGCTGTCCGTCCAGCCGCCGGTCCACCCGCCGCCGCCCGACGATCCGCCTCCGCCCCAGCCGACGCCGCCACCGCCGCGCGAACGGCCGAGCTCGTTCGCGACCGACCAGAGCACGATCGGCAGCGTCGGGTCGCTCGCCCCACGATAGTGCCTGCCGCCCCAGCGTCCGCGCCGCCGGCGCATGAGCGGCAGCACGACGAACAGGAAGATCAGGCCCCAGAAGATCAGCGATCCCGGCACGCCCTGCCCGCCGCCGGCCGTGCCCACGCGGCGGCGGTGCGTTTCGTCGAACTCGCGCGCGGCCGTGTCGGTGCGCGCCTGCGCCTCCTCCGGCGCGGCGCGCAGTTGCTGCGCCAACGCGTCCGCGCCCGCGACGATGCCGCCGGGCAGGTCGCCCGCCTTGAAGCGCGGCACGATCCGCTCGTTGATGATCGTCGCCGACAGCGCGTCGGTGACGATGCCCTCCAGACCGGTGCCTACCTCGATCGAGACCTTGCGTTCGTTGGGTGCGACCAGGAGGATCGCGCCGTTGTTCACGTCGCGCAGGCCCACGCCCCAGTCGCGGCCCATGCGATAGCCGAAGTCGCGTATGTCGTAGCCCTGCAGATCGGGCACGGTCGCCACCACCAGCTGCCGCTTCGTCTCGCGCTGGAGCGCCTCGAGCTTGGCGGTGAGGTCCGCTTCCGTCGCGGCCGGGATGACGTTCGCCCCGTCCACCACGCGGCCGGTAAACTCCGGGAACGACTGCGCCCGCGCCGCTCCCGCGACGAGCAAGAGGATCAGCAGGGTAACGGCCCGAGCGGTCACTCGAACTTGCCGGAGCCGATCTGCGGAGCGCGGTCGGCGCCGGGCGTCACCGCTTGGAACGGCGTCATCGGCTTGGCGCCGTGGATGACGCGCGCGCCGATGGCGTCGGGGAAGGTGCGGATGCGCGTGTTATACTCGCGCACCGCCTCGTTATAGTCGCGCACCGCGATGTTGATGCGGTTCTCGGTGCTCTCCAGCTGCTGGAGCAGCGTCGAGAAATTGGCCTGGCTGCGGAGCTCCGGATAGGCTTCCTGGACGGGCCGGAAGGCGAGCGCCAGCGCGCCCTGCGCGGCGGCGAACTGCTGGACGCGGTTGGCGTCGGTGAGCTGGTCGGGCGAGACCTGCACCTGGGTCGCGCGGGCGCGCGCCTCGGCCACCCTGGTCAGCGTCTCGTTCTCCGCGCGCGCGGACGCGCTGACGGTCGACACGAGGTTGCCGATCAGGTCGGCGCGGCGCTGATAGGCGGCCTGGACGTCGGCCCAGCGCGCCTTGGCGTTCTCCTCCGCGGTGGGCACGCTGTTGATGCCGCATCCCGCCAGCATCACGGCTGCGGCTACTGGGGCGAAAGCACGGTTCATGCGTATGCTCCTGGTCGTAACGGATGTGGTATAAAGCGCCCCGGTCTCAACGGCGAGAGGGAGCGAAGATGCTGAAGGAGTTCAGGGCGTTCATCGCGCGGGGCAACGTGCTCGACCTGGCGGTGGCGGTGATCATCGGCGCGGCGTTCGGGCGCATCGTCACCTCGCTGACCGAGGACGTGATCATGCCGGTCATCGGCCGGCTGCTCGGCGGGCTCGACTTCTCCAGCTACTTCGTGGCGCTCGGCCCCGTGCCGGCGAACTTGGCGGGCTCGACCGACTATGCCGCGCTCAAGAAGGCGGGCGTGCCGCTGCTCGGCTATGGCGCGTTCATCACTCAAGCGGTCAACTTCCTCATCGTCGCCTTCATCATCTTCATGCTGGTCAGGACCGTGAACCGGATGGTGTCGGTGTTCGAGCGGGAGAAGGAGAAGTCGGCCCAAGTGCCCGCGCCCGAGCCGACGGAGGTGGCGCTGCTCCGCGAGATCAGGGACGAACTGCGGGGACGGCCTCCTTCCTCGCCTTCGGCTTAGGCTTGTCGCGCCCGAGCCAGGCGAGCGCGGCGCCGGCGGCGACCAGCGCCGCGCCGACCGCGTTGCCGCCGCGGCCCAGGCGCGAGAGGCCCACCGCGGTGAGCAGCGTGGGCGCGAGGCCGGGCTTGTGGCCGGTGACGCGGCCGGCGGTGCGCAGGCCGATGGCGGCGGGTACGACGCCGACGCCGCCGGATGCCTGGCGAGCGCGTGCAGGCCGGGCGGAGCCGTCGCGGCGTTCCTCGCCGGCCTCATCACCTTCGGCCACCGTATCCGCCGCGGTCGCGCCGCGTGCGCCCATCGGCTTCTCCGCGCCCGTGGTGGTGTCGCGCTGGGTCTGGCGCTCCAGCTCCGAGTTCAGCTCCGCGCCGAACAGGTAAACGTACGCCGACAGCCATAGCCAGGTGAGGAGCACGATGACCGCGGAGAGCGAGCCGTAGGTCGCGCCGTAGTTGGCGAAGTTCGACACGTAGAGGCCGAACAGCGCCGTGCCGACCAGCCAAAGCAGGGTCGCGATCGCCGAGCCGGGCGTCAGCCATGCCCATTTCGCGTTCTCGCGGTTCGGGCCGTAGCGGTAAAGGCACGCGCCTGCCGTCACCGCCAGCGCGGCGATCAGCGCGTAGCTGAGCAGCCGGATGACGAACTTGCCTGCACCGCCGAGATTGGGAAGCAGGCTGTCGAGGAACGCCAGCACCGTCGTCGATGCGATCGCGCCCAGCACCAGCACCACCGCCCCGATCACGATCGCGAAGTAGAGCAGGTAAAGCTTGACGATCCCGCGCGTCTCCTTCTGCTCGTACGCGATGTTGAGCGCGGTCACGATCGCGCTCGCGGCCTTGGTGCCGCCGTAGAGCGCGAGCGCCAGCGCGACGACGAGGCCGATCCCCTGCTTGCCGCCCTCGGTCCTGACCACCGTCAGCAGCTGGTCCTGGATCACGGACGCGGCCTCGCGCGGCAGGCTGGCGAACAGCGACTCGATGTCGGCCACCACCCGCTCCTGGCTGGCGAACAGGCCGTAGCTGAGCACCACCGCGCCCAGCACGGGGATGATCGACGCGAAGGCGTAAAAGGCGGTGCCCGCCGCGATCAGGCCGACATTGTCGTCGCCCATCTCCTTCTGCGTGCGCTTGAGCGCGGCCCACCAGCCGCCGGCGGGCATCTTCCAAGGGCTGGGCGCGTCTCGGCCCTGCCCCCCGCCGCTCTTGCTGTCGGTCATGCGATCTCCCTTTCGGAAACGGGTTGGGCGGCGAGCGCGAGCGCGGCCTCGACCGCGCCGGCGAGCGAGCCGACATAGAGGTCGGCGCCGAGCGCCTGCTGGATCTGCCGGTCGGTGAGCGCGGCTTCGCCCTCGGGCCACAGGCCGACCATAATCCGCACGTGGGGCGCGGCGCGGCGGAGGCGGCGGACGAGGTAGCGCAAATGGCCGGGCGTGCCGCCGAGCTCGAGATAGCTCAGGCAGATGAGCTTGGCGCCCGAGAGGTCGAGCCGGCCGATGCGGTCGCGGCCGACCTCGGCGTGGGTGATGCGGCGGACGCCGAAGCCGCGGTGGCGGAGCAGCTGCTCGACCATGGCGGTGACCGCGTCGTCGAGCACGCCGCGGCCGGCGATGCAGGTGACCGCCCCCGGCTCGGCCCAGTCCGGATCGGCGATCTCCGGCTCTTCCGGCGCATGTTCGTCCAGGTCGTGGACGACGGCGAGCATAGCGTCGACGATCTGGTAGGCGCGACTGCGGTCGACGACGCCGCGCCTGGCGTCGGCGGCGGCGAGCTTGAGCCCCTGAAGCGCGACCTCGTCGTAATAGGCGGTCAGGCCGCGCTCGCCGACGATCGCCTCCGCCTGGTCCAGCGCCTCCTCCGGGTCGTCGGCGAGCATGCGCTGGTAGAAGCTCTCGACGGGCGACAGCGCGGGCCGGTCGCCGAGCAGCACGTCCAGGAACTCCAGCTGCGGCACGTGGCGGCCGAGCACGACGAGGCAGAGGGTGAGCGGCATGGAAAGGATGAGCCCGATCGGTCCCCAGATCCACGTCCAGAACACCGCCGCTACGATGACCGAGAGCGGCGACAGCCCGGTCGAGTGGCCGTAGAGCAGAGGCTCGATGACGTAGCCGACGATCGGCTCCGTCACGACGAACAGCGCGACGACCCAGAGCACCATGGTCCAGCCGGGATCGACGCCGGCCGCGACCGCGATGGGCAGCACCGCGCCGAGGATCGCGCCGATATAGGGCACGAAGCGGAGCACGCCCGCCAGGATGCCCCAGACCGCGGGCACGGGCAGGCCGATGAGCCAGAGGCCGACGCCGACGACGACGCCGAAGGCGGTGTTCACCGCCAGCTGCGACAGGAAGTAGCGCGACAGGCGGCTGGTCGCATCGTCGATGGCGATGGTGGTGCGGTGCAGGTCGGACGATCCGAACAGCCGGATCATGCGGTTCCGGAGGTCGTCCTGCTGCATCAGGATGAAGATCGCGACCACCAGCACGATGACGAACGTCTCGAACGGGTGGAGCACGGGGGCGAGCACGTCGCCCGCGACCTTCAGGGCGTTGGGCTCGTCGCCGATGACGCGGACGGGGATCGGCTCGCGCACCTGGCCGGCGATGGCGTCGGTGACGGGCGCGTCGGCGTCGGGACGGCCGGGTTCGGCACGCTTCTCCGTGTCGCGCGTGAATACGGCCAGGCGGCTGGTGGCGTAGTCGCGCGCGCCGGCCAGCTTACTCTCGATGGTGCGGGCGTAGCCGGGCGCGTCGTCGGCGAGGCTGGCGACCTGCGTGCCGACCAAAGTCCCGATCGCACCCAGGAGACCGAGCGCGAGGAGGACGGTGGCGAACACGGCGGGGCCGCGGGGCACGCGCAGGCGGCGCAGCGCGTGGACGATCGGCGACAGCACGAAGGAGAGCAGGATCGCGAGCGTGATCGGGATGAGCACGTCGCGCCCGAAATAAAGGCCGGCGACGACGACCACCCCGACCGCGAGGCCGAGCAGCCCCGTCAGCCCGGGCACGTGCGCGGGCTGCACCTCCGTCGGTCCAAAGGGCGGGGCCGACCCGCGCCGGACCGGCTCCTGCTGCGCGCCCAAAAGCATATACCCCTGTTCACCCCGGCCAGGCTGGCCGATGATGCGGGATAACGCGGGTTTCCCCGTTTCGTGCCCGCGGCTCAGGTCAGCGGCACGCGCCGCCGCCGGGGTGGCCGGTCCAGCCGGGGCCGCGCACGCTGCGGCCGGGCTTGGCACCGGTATGCGCGCCGTCGCGCACGACGTGGACGCCGTTGACCCAGACATGGGCCACGCCGGTGGCGTAGCGGTGGGGCGTCTCGAAGGTGGCGTTGTCGCGGATCGTGGCGGGATTGAAGATCACCAGGTCGGCGTAGGCGCCAGGGCGGAGGCGGCCGCGGTCGCGCAAATGGAGCGTGTCGGCGGGGAGCGCGGTCAGCTTCCGTACCGCTTCAGCGAGCGGCATCGTCCGCTCGTCGCGGACGTACTTGCCGAGGAGGCGGGCGAAGTTGCCGTAGGTGCGCGGGTGCGCGCCGTCCCTGAGCAGCAGACCCTCGGCGGCGATGGCGCTCGAGTCGGAGCCGAACGTCATCCAGGGCAAGGCCGTCTGGCGGCGGACATTGTCCTCCGACATGATGAAGAACACGGTGCCCACGCGCGAGCCGTCGGCGACGATGAGGTCGATGACGGTGTCGCGCCAGTCGGCGTCCCCGCGCATGCGCATGACCTCGGAGAGGCGCTTGCCCGTGTATTGGCGCAGGGCGTCGGTCTTGAAGCCGCTGAACAGCACGTGCTCCGGCCCGCGGTCGCGCATTTCGGCCTTGGCGCGCGCCCGCGTCGCGGGGTCGCGCAGGCGCTCGATCGTCGCTTCGATCCCGCCCTCCTGCACCCAGGCGGGGAGCATGGTGTTCGCGCCCGTGCCGCTGGCGGGGTAGAGGTACATGTCGGCGGTGACGCGCAGGCCCGACGCGCGGGCGGCCTCGATCAGCCGGACTGCGTCACCGAGCTTGGGCCAGTTGCGCGGCAGCGACTGCTTGAGGTGGTGGACGTGGATCGGCACGCGCGCCTCGCGGCCGATCGCGACCATTTCGTCGAGCGCTTCGAGGAGCGCGTCGCCCTCGTTGCGGATATGCGCCGCGAACAGGCCGCCGCAGCGGCCCGCCTCCCCCGCAAGCGCGACGAGCTCGGGCGTCTCGGCGTAGCGTTCAGGGACGTAGATCAACATGGTCGCCAGCCCCAGCGCGCCCTCGCGCATGCCGTCGCGGACGAGGGCACGCATCCGCGCCAGCTGGTCGGGCGTGGGGTCGACGTCGTTCGCGCCCAGCACGAACTCGCGCACGGACCCTGCGCCGATATAGGACGCGACGTTGACCGACACGCCGCCGCGCTCGATCCGGTCCAGATAGCCGCCGAGCGTCGACCATTCGAGCGGCGTCTTGATCAGGCCCTGCCGACTCTCGCGCGCGGCGCGCATCGCGGGCGTCAGGGGCGCGTGGGAGAGCTCGGAATTGACCTCCAGCGTGACGCCCTGGAGCACGGCGCTCATCGCGCGGCCGTCGTGGAGCAGCGACTCGCGCGCGTGGCTGAGCATGTTGACGAAGCCGGGGCTGAGCGCCTGGCCGCGGGCGTCCACGGTGCTCGCCGCCTGGCCCGCGGGGCAGGTGCGCACGCACACGATCCGGTCGCCGCGCACGCCGAGCTCGCCGGGGTAGGGTGCGCCGCCGGAGCCGTCATAGATGACGGCGTTGCGGATGAGCAGGTCGTAACGGGCGGGCGGTTCGGCCGCGCCTAGGAGGAGCGCGGCGGCTGGGGCGAGGAGGTGGCGCATCGGGTCGGAACCGTGCGGCGGGCGGTGCTTCGGCGCAAGCGGGGTTTAGGAAGGTTGTTCACGCGAAGACGCAAATGAGCAGCCCTGCCCACATCCGCACGGAACCCACCCCGGCGGGCCGAACAGGGACGTGGGCGGCCGGAGGCGGACGGCACGCCGCCTTCGGGACGCTCGCGTCGATGTCGGTCCTCGCCGGGATGGGGTGGCCGCCGGCATGGGGGGGACCGGCGGCCTTTCCGGTCCCGCCGCGATGCAGGCGCGGCGGAACCGAAAGGGGTCAGCGGCGCGGGCGGCGGCGCTTCTTGTCCTGCCGCGTCTCCGTCGCGGCGCCCTGCTCGGCGGTGGCGTCGGGCGAGGTCGCGGCGGGGTCGGACGCGGTGGCCGTGGTGCCCGCGTCTGGAGCGGGCTGCGTCAGCGGGGTCGTTTCGGGCGTCGCCGCCGGATCGGCCGGCGCCGGCGCCGTCGCGTCAGGCGTCGGCGACGTGGCGGGCGCGCCCGTCTGCGGCGCGGGAGTCTGCTGCGCGGCGAGCGCGAGCGTGGTCAGAATGGTCAGCAACATGGGTCGGCCTTTCAAATCCGTGTGCGTTTCCCCTGTTGGCGACGATCCTAAGTCGCCGGATCGGCTGCGAAAGGTTGCAGCGGCGGAACGACCCGAAACTTGGGCGGGCGGTTCGTCGACAACAGCTCGTCCTTCGGCGCGAACGGGTGGGCCGTGAGAGGACTGCGAGGCGGGCGGCGACTCGGAGCGGCTCGGCGGTCCATCGACGGGCGCGGGGACCGCGCGTTCACCATGTCCGGTCACCGCTCCTTGCCGATCGCCGGCTAGGGACGGTCGGGTTAGGGGAGGAAGAACCATGCTGATCGCCGTGCTGCAGGTCGTCGCGCCGATACTCGCGCCTCCGCCGATCGTCCAAGTCGCGACGCCGGCGCCGCCGCCCCGCATCGTTGCGCGCGCAGCCCTACACCACGAGCCGGCGACGCGGCCCTTCACCGTCCACGTCGACGTGCAGGCGGAAGGCCGGACGCTGTGGAGCGGCCCGTTGCGCGTCGCGCGAGGGAGCGGGAGCACGATCCGGCACGAACAGTCGGAGCCGCCCGAGACGTCCTGCGGCGTGGACGCCGGTTACCTGCGCATCCGCAGCACCGGCCTGTCGATCAACCTCTCGGTGGCGCATCACGGCGACGGCGCGGAGGCGCTGAGCGCGACCGTGCGTTGGACCAAGCCGTCGGGGGCCGGTTGCCCCCACCTGGGTGGCACACGGACGGTGGAGCTGACGGATGTGGTGCGGCTCGCGCCGGGCGCGACGGTGACGCTGTCGGGCGACGGCGGGCTCACGGCGCGGCTGCGGCGTTCGGGCGACTGATCGGGCTGGCCGACGCGGGCGTGGCCGCGCCTTCGCTAGGGTAGAAGAAAGGTACCCTCGATCACCGTCACGCACTGGCCGCCGAGCACCACCCGGTCGCCCTCCGCCCGGCAGGTCAGTCGCCCGCCGCGCCTGCTCGCCTGGAACGCCGTGAAGCGGTCACGGCCTAAGCGTTCGGTCCAGTAAGGCGTGAGGACGGAATGCGCCGAGCCGGTCACCGGGTCCTCGTCGATCCCGGCTCCGCACGCGAAGACGCGGGAGACCACGTCGGTGTCGCGGCCGGGGGCGGTGGCGATGGTGAGGATGTCGCCCTCCGCCGCGAGCGCGCGGAAGTCGGGGCGCAAGCCGCGCACCGCCTCCTCGTCGTCGAGCACGACCAGCGCGTAGCGGCCGGGGTGCCAGCGCGTCTCGACGGCTTGGGTCAGGCCTAGGCCGGCGAGCACGGCGGGCAGCTCCCTGGGCTCGGCCCGGTAGGCGGGGAGCGCCATCGCGTAGCCGATGCCGTCGCGCGCGACCTCGAGAAGGCCCGCCTGGCGGGTGCGGAACGTCACCTTGTCGCGCGTCGGTTCGGATTGCAGCACGACATGGCCGCTCGCCAGCGTCGCGTGGCCGCACAGCGCCACCTCGACGGCGGGGGTGAACCAGCGCAGCTCGAGATCGGCATCGCCGTCGGCGGGGATAATGAATGCCGTCTCCGAGAGGTTGTTCTCCTCCGCGATCGCCTGGAGCGTGTCGTCGGGGAGCCAGGCGGAGAGCGGGATGACCGCGGCGGGATTACCCTGGAAAGCTTCGGCCGCGAACGCGTCGACCTGGGTGAACGGCAACCTCATGCGAACTCCTTAAACGCGCTTGCCGAACCAGTGCGGCGTGACATCCGCTTCGACGAGCGGGTTGTCGGTGTCGACGTGACCTTCGGGATCGAGGTGGATCAGCACCTCCACCTTGGGGAAGGCGCGCTTGAGGTTGCGCTCGACGCCCTCGACCAGGTCGTGCGCGGCGGCGACCGACAGCCTGGGGTCGACCTCCATGTGGAACTGCGCGAAGTCGTGCGACCCTGAGCGGCGCGTGCGGAAGTCGTGGATGCCGCGCAGGCCCGGCTGGCGCGCGGCGATGTCGAGAAAGGCGGCGCGCTGGTCCTCCGGCCATTCCTTGTCCATCAGCTGGTCGATCGCGGCGGACGATGCCTTGAACGCCTGCCAGGCGAGCCAGAGCGCGATGGCGATGCCGAACACGGGGTCGGCGCCGGTCAGGCCGGCGTACTGCTCCAGCACGAGCGCGGCGATGACGGCGCAGTTGAGGAGCACGTCGGACTGATAGTGGACGTTGTCCGCCAGGATCGCGACCGAGCCCGTGCGGCGCACGATCGCGCGCTGATAGGCGAGCAGGCCGAAGGTGACGCCGATGGCGACCACGGAGACAAGGATGCCCAGACCCGCTTCGGCGTTCTCCCCCGGCTGGCCGAACCGCTCGATCGCGCGCCAGGCGATGCCGGCGGCCGACAGGGTGATGAGCGCGACCTGGAACAAGGCGGCGAGCGCCTCCGCCTTGCCGTGGCCGAAGCGGTGGTCGTGGTCGGCGGGCTCGGCGGCGAGCCGGACGCCGTACAGGGTCACAAGGCTGGCCAGCAGGTCGAGGCCGGTGTCGGCGAGCGAGCCCAGCATCGCGACCGATCCGGTCGTCCAGGCGGCGTAGCCCTTGAGCGCGAGCAGGAACAGCGCCACGCCGACGCTGGCGAGCGCCGCGCGGATCGCGAGGGGGATGATTCTGCGGCGTTCTTCGAGCGTCACGGGTAGAGCAGTCCTTCGGTCCAGCCGCCCCGCCCGTCGGGGAGGAAGACCCGCCGCTCATGTAGTCGAAATTCGCGGTCGCGCCAAAACTCGACGCGCTCCGGCGCGACGCGGTAGCCGCCCCAGTGCGGCGGGCGCGGCACGTCCCGGCCTTCGAAGCGGCGGCGCATCTCTTCGACGCGGTTGAGGAACGTGTCGCGGTGGTCGAGGTCGCGCGACTGCTCGGACGCCCAGGCGCCGAGGCGCGAGTCGCGGCTGCGCGAGGCGAAATAGGCGTCCGACTCCTCGTCGGAGACGCGGCTGACCGCGCCCTCGACGCGGACCTGGCGGCGGAGCGTCTTCCAGTGGAAGAGCAGCGACGCGCGGGGATTGGCCTCCAGCTCGTCGGCCTTGCGGCTCTGGCGATTGGTGTAGATCACGAAGCCGCGCTCGTCATGGCCCTTCAGGAGGACCATGCGGACGGATGGGCGGCCGTCGGGCGTCGCGGTGGCGAGCGCGACGGCCTCGGGATCGTTGGGCTCGCTCTCCGTGGCTTGCGTGAGCCAGGTGTCGAACAGGGCATGGGGGTTCTCGGTCACGCCGGGCGATGTAGCGCGGCGGAGGCGCGGGGGGAACGGTGCGGCGCCCCTTCCCGCCCGTCCGATTGCGGCCGCCGAAAAAGCATGCGACATGCGGGACTTGGGGATTGCGGGGAGCGGGTATGCGTTTCAGCGAGGCGGGCGCGCGTTATCGTAACGCGGCGGTTATCACGGACGGCGTGCAAATAGACGCGACGGGCGTCGAACTCGTCAACACGGAGAGCGGCCGCATCGTCGGCGGCGTCACCTTCGCGGCAGGCGGCTCCACCGTGATCAACGAAGCGGGCGGGATCATCCGCGTCGCCGACGGTGCGGAGGCACATTCCACGGCGGCGGTGACGGGATCGGCCGGCGCGGACACGCTGGTCAATGCCGGGTCGATTATAGGCCGGATCGATTTGGGCGCGGGCGACGACCGGTACGAGAGCCGCGGCGCGGCGTCGGCCGCGGCCGAGGGCGGCGCGGGGCGCGACCGCGCGGCGTTCACCGTCACCGACCAGGGGGTGCGGTACGGCACGGCGTTCACCGGCTTCGAGGAGCTCGCGCTGACCGGCAACGGGCAGTTCGTCGGCTTCTCCGGCTATCAGGCGATCACGCTGGGCGCGCCGCTCGACTACGGCATGGGATTGATCGACTCGCTCAATCCGGCGGTCGACCTCCTGCTCGCGGGCAACCGCTTCCGGTTGCATGCGTCGTCGCTGCGCTCGGTCGCGGGCGGTGACGCGGCGGAAGGCTTGGAGCTGTCGAACGCTTCCGTCGTGTCGGGGGCGGTGTCGCTGGGCGGCGGCGACGACGTCCTGTGGTTGAACCGGTTCGGGACCGCGGCCGCGCCTACGCTCCCCGGCGGCGGAGCGGACGGCGGGACGGGGCGCGACACGCTCAGGATCGACTCGTACAGCGCTGGTGGGGTGGCGTACGATCTGGCCACGGTGGCCGGCTTCGAGACGCTGTCGATCAACGCGGGCTATGTCCAGAAGGCGGCGTTCGACATCGGCAACGCCGACGGCTTCGGTTCGATCGAACTGGGCACGAGCTCCAGCCTCACGCTCCGGTCGAGCGCGTCGCCGGGCGCCAATCTCAGCGGCGGCTCCGGCGGCGCGATCTCGCTCGACGCGGAGAGCGCGATCGGGCGCTACGGCTTCCCGCTCGCGCCCGGCTGGGACCAGCGTGTCGATATCCAGCAGGCCGACGACCGGCAGTCAGTCGTGTTTTCCAACCGAGGCGCGGTCGGCGGCGAGATGCGCTTCTACGTCGGCGACGACCTGTATGACGGGCGTGAGGGGCGCGTGGGCGGCGCCGTGTACGGCAATGCGGGCAACGATACGCTGCTGGGCGGCGCGGGGGCCGAGCGGTTCGAGGGCGGCTTCGGCGCCGACCGGTTGGAGGGCGGCGACGGCGCGGACACGCTGGTCGGCGGCGCGGGCGGCGACCTGCTCGACGGTGGCCGCGGGGTCGACCGGCTGGAGGGCGGCGCGGGCGACGACCGGTTCGTGGTGGACGAGGTCGGCGACGCGATCGTCGAGGCGGTCGGCGAGGGCTTCGACACGCTGACGGTGACGCAGGGCAGCTACCTGCTTAGCGGCGGCGCGTCCGTCGAGCTGCTCTCGGCCGCGGCGGGCACGGCGTCCATCAACATCGGCGGCAACGAGCAGTCGCAGCGCCTGGAGGGCAACGACGGCGCGAACATCCTGAGTTCCGGCGGCGGCGGCGGCGTGGACACCATGGCGGGTGGTCTGGGCGACGACACGTACCGGGTGTTCGCGACCGGCGACGTGATCGAGGACACGGGCGGGTTCGACACCGTGTATGCGTCGGGCACGAGCTACTTCCTGTACTCCACGGCTGCGGTTGAGTACCTGTCCAACTCGGACCAGGCGGGCACCGAGCCCATCTATCTCGTGGGCAACGGCGCGAGCCAGGTCATAGCCGGCAACTACGGCAACAACATCCTGAACGGGCGCGGCGGCGACGGCCAGGCCTTGCCCGACACGCTCATTGGCCTGTTCGGCAACGACACCTATGGCGTGTTCAGCCAGGGTGACGTGGTGAGGGAGCAGGCGGGCCAGGGCGCGGACGTGGTCTACGCCAGCGCGAGCTACCAGCTGCGGCAAGGAACCGAGGTCGAAGCGCTGGCGGCCATCAACGGCTCCGCCGCCGACGCCGCGTCCGCGTACACGCTCCGGGGCAACGAGGTCGGCCAAACGGTGGTGGGCAACGCCGCGGCCAACGTCGTCGACGGCCGCGGCGGCGCCGACACGCTGGTGGGCTTAGGCGGCGCGGACACGTTCGCGTTCACCACCGCGCCGGGCACGAGCAACGTGGACACGATCCAGGACTTCGGCCCCGAGGACCTGATCGGGCTCGCGTCCGACGTGTTCGCGGGCGTGGCGGACGGCGGGGTACAGGCGGGCGAGCTCGCGCTCGGCACGGCCGCACAGGACGGCGACGACCGGCTCGTCTACGACCAGGCCACCGGGCGCTTGTTCTACGACGCGGACGGCTCGGGCGCGGGTGCCGCCGTGCTGTTCGCGCAACTCGCGGCAGGTACGGTGCTCACGGCCGCGAGCTTCACCATCGTCCAACCGGTCGGCGACATTCCGGCGGCCTGAACGGGGGCGATCAGGGCGAGGACAGAAGGGGATGCTTGCGCCGCGGCGAAGCCGCGTCGTCGGTCGACACGGGCCGGACGAGGGCCGGCCGGTCGCCGGCCGGCTTGCCGCGTGTGGCCGTCGCAAGCCGAGCTTGCGACGGGCGCGGCTTCGCTAGTCCTGCTTCGTGGGCGCGTTCACGTTGCCGACGTCCGCGTCGTCGTCCGTGCCGCCCTGCCCCGTGCCGTGATAGGCGACCTTGGTCTGGCCGCCATGGCCCATGAAGCCCTGCGCGCCGGTCGGCTCCTTGCCGGTCTGCGGGTTGGCGTAGCCGCCGCCCGCGCTCTCGCCGCCGCCGTGGCGGTTGGTCTCCGCGTCGCTGACGCCGTCCGACGCGCCCTTGTTGGCGCTCGACGGCATCGCCTGGTTGGGTTGCTTGTCGCTCATGGCTTATCCTTTCGGCATTCGCTAACGCTTAGGGCCGATGGGTGTTCAATCGCGATCGGCGGCACCTACATAGTCGACCAACACACCTATTCGGGGGAACCATGGCCGATCCATATGCGACGCTGGGGGTGGCGCGCGGGGCGAGCGAGGCCGACATCAAGAAGGCCTATCGCAAGCTCGCGAAAGAGCTGCACCCGGACCGCAACAAGAACAATCCCAAGGCGGCCGCGCGCTTTTCGGAGGTGACGGCGGCGTACGACCTCCTGACCGACAAGGACAAGCGCGCGCGCTTCGACCGGGGCGAGATCGACGCGGACGGCAACCCCACCGCGCCCTTCGGCTTCGGCACGGGCGGCGCGGGGCCGCGGGGCGCCGGCGGTGGCGGCTTCCGCTCTCAGGGCTTCGACTTCGGCGGCGCGGGCGGCGACGCCGACATGAGCGACATCTTCGAGGGGCTGTTCGGCGGCCAGCAGCGCGGCGGCTTCACGGGCGGGTTCGGCGGCTTCGGCGGGGGTCGCCGCAGCTCGGCCAAGGGCGCCAACATCGCCTACAAGCTGCAGGTGCCTTTCACCGAGGCGGCCACGCTGGAGCCGCAGCGCGTGACGCTGGCGGACGGCAAGTCGATCGAGCTCAAGCTGCCCGCCGGCGTCGAGACGGGCACGCAGATGCGGCTCGCCGGCCGCGGCGAGGAGGGGCCGGGCGGCCCCGGCGACGCGATCGTCACGATCGAGGTCCAGCCGCACCGCTTCTTCACGCGCGACGGCGACGACGTGCGCCTCGACCTACCGATCACGCTGGCCGAAGCGGTGCTGGGAGACCAGGTGCGCGCGCCCACCGTCGAACGGCCGGTCATCCTGACCATTCCCAAGGGCACGACGTCGGGCAAGGTCCTGCGCCTCAAGGGCAAGGGCTTCCACAAGAAAGGCGGCGGGCGCGGCGACCAGCTGGTGACGTTGCTGGTCGACATCCCGGCGGGCGACGCGGAGCTGGAGGCGTTCGTCGACAAGTGGTCGGGCGCGGCGGGGAGGAACCCGAGGGCGGCGATGGGCGTCTAACGGAGCGGATGAGCGAGCCCACCGGACTCACGCCCGAAGAACGCGCCCAGGCCAAGAAGCACGGGCGCACCCGCCAATTCCTGCAGCGCGAGCTCGGCCGCATGCGCCCCGGCGAGCGGGCGACGGCGGTGGCGAAGCGCGCGGCGCTGGGGGTGTGGAACTTCGGCTTCATCCACGCGGGCAACCTGGCCTATCTCGCGCTCACCGCGCTGTTCCCCTTCTTCATCGTCGCCGCGGCGGTGCTGGCGCTGTTCGGGCAGGACGAGGAGACGCTGCGCACCGTGGAGACGTTCCTGCGCACGCTGCCCCCCGACACGGCCGAGCTGCTCCGGAAGCCGTTGTCCGACGTGATCGCGGCGCGGACGGGGTCGCTGCTCTGGCTAGGCGCGCTGGTGGGGCTGTGGACGGTGGGGAGCTTCGTGGAGACGATCCGCGACATCTTCCGCCAGGCTTACGGCTACGTCTCCACCGCACCCTTCTGGCGGACGCGGCTATCGTCGTCGCTCGTCATCATCGCGTCCGTAGTGCTGGCGCTGTTCTCGTTCCTGCTCCAGGGGTTCCTGACCGCGGCCGAGCAGTTCGTATACCGGCTGTTCCCTTTCGCGGAGGACGTGGCCGGGTGGATCGGGCTGTCGCGCTTCGTGCCCGCTCTCGTGATGTTCGGCGCGCTCTGGGCGCTGTTCCGGTCGGTGACGCCACGCAAATACCGCCGCTGCCCGATCTGGCCGGGCGCGGCGTTCACGGCCGCATGGTGGGTGAGCATGACGGCGGGCCTGCCCTGGGCGCTCGGTCAGCTCGGCGGCTACGACCTGACCTATGGCAGCCTGGCGGGCGTGGTGGTGCTGCTCACCTTCTTCTACCTGATCGGGCTGGGCGTCGTGTTCGGCGCGCATCTGAACGCGGCGCTGGCGGAACCGCCCGAACCCGCGCTAGGGAACGCTGATGCCGAGACGGGGGCCGAAGCCGCCCCCGCGTGAGTATGAAGGGGTTTGGCGTGACGGGACTGATGGCGGGCAAGCGCGGGCTGATCATGGGGCTCGCCAACGACCGGTCGCTGGCATGGGGCATCGCGCAGCAGCTGGCGGGCGCGGGCGCGGAGCTGGCGTTCAGCTACCAGGGCGAGGCGCTGGAGAGACGCGTGCGGCCGCTGGCGGAGAGCCTGGGGTCGAGCCGGCTGATCGACTGCGACGTGAGCGACATGGCGGCGCTGGACGCGGCGTTCGCGGCTCTGGCCAAGGAATGGCCGACGCTCGACTTCGTGGTCCACGCGATCGGTTTCTCCGACAAGAACGAGCTCCGGGGCAAGTTCGTCGATACCAGCCTCGACAACTTCCTCATGACCATGAACATCTCGGCCTACAGCTTCGTCGCGGTCGCCAAGCGCGCGCGGGCGATGATGCCGGAGGGAGGCTCGCTCCTCACGCTGACCTACTACGGCGCGGAGAAGGTGGTGCCGCACTACAACGTCATGGGCGTCGCCAAGGCGGCGCTGGAGACGAGCGTCAAGTACCTCGCGATGGACCTGGGGCCGGAGAAGATCCGCGTGAACGCGATCTCGGCCGGGCCGATCAAGACGCTGGCGGCGAGCGGGATCGGCGACTTCCGCTACATCCTGAAGTGGAACGAGCTGAACTCCCCGCTCCGCCGCAACGTCACGATCGAGGATGTGGGCGGCGCGGGGCTGTACCTGCTATCCGACCTGGCGAGCGGGGTGACGGGGGAGGTGCACCACGTCGATGCGGGCTACAACGTCATCGGCATGAAGGCGGAGGACGCGCCGGACATCGCGTTAGCTTAGAGACGCTGGCCTGATGGCGCTGACGCTCGACCACGTCCAGATCGCGATGCCGCCCGGGCGTGAGGACGAGGTGCGGGCGTTCTTCGGCGTGCTGCTCGGGCTCGTGGAGATCGACAAGCCCGAAGCGCTCGCCGGACGCGGCGGGTGCTGGTTCGCGGCGGGCGAGCGGCAGCTGCACCTAGGCGTCGAAGCCGACTTCCGGCCGGCGAGGAAGGCGCATGTAGCCCTGGCGACGGACGAGCTGGACGCCTTGCGCGCGCGGCTGGTCGCGGCGGGACGGCCGATCGGCGAGGACATGCCGATCGGGGGGCGGCGACGTTTCTTCACTGAGGACCCGTTCGGCAACCGGCTGGAGCTGATCGAACGGGAGGCGGGCGCGTGAGCAAGAGCGCGCTCGACAAGTTGGGTTGGAAACCGGGCATTGCCGCGCACGTGGTCGCGCGGCCGGAGGAGCTGGACGCGGTGCCAGACGAGCGGGCGGAGATGCCGGAGCTGGTGCTGGCGTTCGTGCGGTCGGTCGCCGACGTCGCGCCGCGGCTCGGAGAGGCGCTGCCGCTGTACCGGCGGGGTGGGCGATTGTGGTTCGCTTATCCGAAGAAGACGGGGGCGATCCGGACTGACATCAACCGCGACCAGGGCTGGGAGCCGCTGCGCGAAGCCGAGCTGGTCGCGGTGACGCAGGTGGCGATCGACGACACCTGGTCGGCGCTGCGGTTCCGGTACAGGGACGAAGTGGCGAAGCTGACGCGCAAGGGCGAGCAGGCGTGAGCTGGAACGGCTTCGGGCGCGTTTTTCGGTTCACGACCTGGGGCGAGAGCCACGGGCCGGCGATCGGGGCGGTGGTGGACGGGTGTCCGCCGGGAATCGCGCTGAGCGAGGCGGACATCCAGCCCTGGCTCGACCGGCGGCGGCCGGGGCAGTCGCGCTTCACGACGCAGCGGCGCGAGCCGGACGAGGTGCGCATCCTGTCGGGCGTGTTCGAGGGGCGGACGACGGGGACGCCGATCAGCCTCATGATCGAGAATGTCGACCAGCGGTCGAAGGACTATTCGGAGGTCGCGAACGCGTACCGACCGGGGCACGCGGACTATGCCTATGACGCGAAGTACGGCTTCCGCGACCATCGCGGCGGCGGGCGGTCGTCGGCGCGGGAGACGGCGTCGCGGGTCGCGGCGGGGGCGGTCGCACGGCTGGTGATCCCGCAGGTGCGCGTGCGGGCTTGGGTCGAAGCGATCGGGGGTGACGCGATCGACTTCCAGCAGTTCGACGATGCGGAGATCGACCGCAATCCGTTCTTCTGCCCCGACGCGGAGGCCGCGCGGCGCTGGGAGGGGCTAGTGGATGACGCGCGCAAGCGGGGCTCGTCACTGGGCGCGGTGGTGGCGTGCGAAGCAACGGGCGTGCCCGCCGGCTGGGGCGCGCCGCTCTACGCCAAGCTGGACAGTGAGCTGGCGGCGGCGTGCATGGGGGTGAACGCGGTCAAGGGTGTGGAGATCGGCGACGGCTTCGCGGCGGCGGCTTCGAGCGGAGAGGCGAACGCGGACCCGATGCGGAGCGGGCCGGACGGGCCGGTGTTCCTCGCCAACCATGCGGGCGGGATCGCGGGCGGCATCTCGACTGGGCAGCCGATCCGGTTGCGCGTCGCGTTCAAGCCGACGAGCTCCATCCTGACGCCCGTCGAGACGGTGACGCGCGGCGGCGCGGACGCGGAGATCGCGACCAAAGGACGGCACGACCCGTGCGTCGGCATTCGCGGCGTGCCCGTGATCGAGGCGATGGTGACGCTGGTGCTCGCCGACCAGGCGCTGCTGCACCGGGCGCAATGTGGCTAACCTAATATAACGAGGCGGAAAAAGGGCGGAACAGGTTAGCAGCCCTGTATGTTGCGTTAACTCCCCCACTCCTCGGGAGTAACTGGAATGCGCATCACCATCCCCCTCGCCTCCGCCTTGCTGTTGTCAGCGGCCGCGGTCGCGCAGACCGGCACGACGGGCGGCGCCACCGGGTCGACCGGCGGCACGACCGGCACCTCGACCGGCACGGGCAGCACGCTGAGCAGCACTCCCGGCCAGACCGCCACCCAGCCGACGCGCGGCACCACGACGCGTAGCCGTGGGCGGACGCGCGGGCGTACCACCACCGGCACCACGACGGGCACGGGCGCGACCGGCACGACGACGCCCACGGCGGACACGGCCACGAGCACCGGGACCTCGACCGGCGATACGTACGGCACGGGCCGGCCGACCACGACGAGCGGCGATACGACCACCGGCACGACGCTGGGCACGGGCACGCCGGGCTCGACCACGGGAACCACGGGCACCGGTACGACGGGCACTACCACGACCTCCCCCGGCACGACCAACACGCCGGGCACCGCGTCGAGCACGGGCACGACGTCGAGCGCGCCGTCGGGCAGCCCGACCGCGACGGGGACGATCCCGCCGCAATAAGCGGACGTTCTCAGTCCGCGAAGGGGTCGCGCACCAGGATGGTGTCCTGGCGCTCGGGGCTGGTCGAGACGAGCGCCACGGGGCAGCGGATCAGCTCCTCGACGCGGCGGATGTACTTGATCGCCTGGGCGGGGAGCTCGGCCCAGCTGCGCGCGCCGGCGGTGGACTGTTGCCAGCCCTCCATCGACTCGTAGATGGGCTCGACCGCGGCCTGGTCGGCGGCGTGGGAGGGGTAGTAGTCGAGCGTCTCGCCCCGGAGGCGGTAGCCGCTGCAGATGCGGACCTCGTCGAAGCCGTCGAGCACGTCGAGCTTGGTGAGCGCGATGCCGGTGATGCCGGACACGGCGGCCGACTGGCGCACGAGCACCGCGTCGAACCAGCCGCAGCGGCGCTTCCTGCCCGTCACCGTGCCGAACTCGCGGCCGCGGGTTCCTAGGCGTTCGCCGATCTCGTCGTCCAGCTCGGTCGGGAAAGGGCCGGAGCCGACGCGCGTCGTATAGGCCTTGGCGATGCCGAGCACGAAGCCCACCGCGGCGGGGCCTAGGCCCGAGCCGCCCGCGGCGGTGCCGGCGATCGTGTTCGACGAGGTGACGAACGGGTAGGTGCCGTGGTCGATGTCGAGGAGCACGCCCTGCGCGCCCTCGAACAGGATGCGGCGCCCGCGCGCGCGCGCCTCGTTCAAGTCGCGCCAGACGGGCTTGGCGAAGGGGAGGACGAACGCGGCGATCTCCGCCAGCTCGCGCTTGAGCGCCTCGCGGTCGATCGGGGGCTCGCCGAAGCCGGCGCGGAGCGCGTCGTGGTGGGCGGTGAGGCGGTCGAGCTGGGGCTCGAGCTGATCGAGGTGCGCGAGGTCGCAGACGCGGATGGCGCGGCGGCCGACCTTGTCCTCATAGGCCGGGCCGATGCCGCGGCGGGTGGTGCCGATCTTGCCCGCGCCGCTCGCGTCTTCGCGCAGGCCGTCGAGGTCGCGGTGGAAGGGCAGGATAAGGGCGCAGGTGTCGGCGATGCGCAAGGTTTCGGGGGTGACGGTGATCCCCTGCCCGCTCAGCCGCTCGACCTCGCTCTTCAGCGCCCAGGGGTCGAGGACGACGCCGTTGCCGATGACGGACGGCGTGCCGCGGACGATGCCCGAGGGGAGCAGCGAGAGCTTGTAGGTCTCGCCGCCGACGACGAGCGTGTGGCCGGCGTTGTGCCCGCCCTGGAAGCGCACGACCATGTCGGCGCGCGAGGCCAACCAGTCGACGATCTTGCCCTTGCCCTCGTCGCCCCATTGCGCGCCGATCACCGCTACGTTGGCCAATTCTGAGTTCCTTCCGGGGCGGGCGTTAGGGCGAAGGCACGCGGAAGTACACTAAAGTACACGCCTAGAACGGGTGGGAGCGACAGTCCTGCGGCGTTGACGCACGGCAGGCGGTCGGACGCGGGCCGGCTCGTGCGGAACGGCGGATTCCTGGGCTTTTCGAGGTAAGTTTGACGACTTTTACACGGGATCGGGTATCTTGCGGACTTCGCCGAGGGAAGCGAGAGGTCGGAGCGCGCTAAGTTGTTGGTTTCGTAGTAAATGTGAGTTTGACGCGAGTGGACGCGTACTATCGTCATGCCGGACTTGATCCGGCATCCCGCTTCTTTTCGGCGGCAAGAAGCGGGACCCCGGCTCAAGGCGGGGGTGACGGGAGGAGAAGAGGCACGTCGAGCGGTCACGAACCAACTTGGACCATAAACGCGCGCTGTAGGACAGCGGTTTTCGGCACGTCCGCTTTCGACCCATTGCGGACACTCGGGGCTGCTGCGATGAATGCCTATGCTAAGTTCCGAAGCATTGTTGCTGATAGGCTTCATAACTGGCGGTGCGCTCGGCCTTATGCTCAGTTCCAAGCGCTTCGGATGCTGGAGTTTAACCCTGATCCCTCTCGGCACCTTCGCCTACGTCAGTTGGTGGCAAGGCCAGCATCCCGAACTGCTTCGTTCGACAAGCGGGCTGGAATACCTGTTCGTTCAGTTCCCGCCCTTGATCGGAGCCTTAGCAGGATACGGCTTGGTAGCAGCTACGAGAGAATGGCGGTCCTAGCCAGGCCCAGTCTCGTCGCCACCTCTAATGTTCGTTCTCCACCCATTGCGGACGCTCAACTTACCGCCTCAACGCTTCCTTCCCGCCACACATGCGTGCACAGCTGCGCCTCCGGCGTATCGCCCGGCTCAAGCGCGGCGACGGTGACCCAGCCTTCTCGGCGGAGGCGTGCGCCGTCCTCGGCGGGCGTGCTGAGGGGGAGGAACAGGCGGCGGCGGTCGAGCGCGGTGGCCTGGCCAAGCTGATCGGCGTAGAGGGTGAAGCCGGTGGCGGGTTCCTCCGCGCCGTCCTCGCGCAGGACCGTGTAGGTGCCGCCGCGGCCGACTTCGCGCGGCCCGCCGGCGACGAAGAGCGAGAAGCCGAGCCAGGATTGGTATTCGAAGCCGTGGCGCTCGGTGGGGTCGAGGGTGAGGGTGGCGAGGCCGCTCACCGCTTCGGCGATGGCCTGGAGACCGTCGAGGCGCGACGTCAGGACACCCGTCGCGTCGAACACTCGGAGCTTGGCGAGCGCGGGGTCGAAGGGGCCGGCGGCTTCGATTAGCGGCAGATAGGCGGGGGCGATCGCGGCGACGCCGCCGGCGTCCTTGGCGTCGAGGCGGGCGCGGAGCTCGTCGACTTGCGCGCACGGGAGCGGGCCGGCGGCGAGCGTGTCGACCAGGTCGGGGAGCGTGAAGTCGATGCTGAGGCCCCCCGCCCCGGCGGCCGCTAACGCTTCGGCGGCCACGCCGACGACCTCGCGCGCGGCGGCGACCGAGTCGAGGCCGATGAGCTCGCAGCCGAGCTGGCGGCGCTCGCGTTTGGGCGACAGCTCGGGCGCGCGGAGGCGTAGGGTCGAGCCGGCGTAGCTCAGGCGCACGGGGCGCGGGTGGTGGCCCATGCGGGTGGCGGCGACGCGCGCGACCTGGGCGGTGAGGTCGGGGCGGATGGCGAGCGTCCGTTGCGAGACGGGGTCGACGAAGCGGACGGCGTCGCGGAGCGCGCCGGCCTTGAGGCGGGTGGCTAGGCCGTCGGCGAACTCGGCGAGCGGGGGGTCGACGCGTTCGTAGCCGTAGGAGCGCGCGACGCTGAGCACGCGAGTTTCGATTTCGGCGGCCGAGTCCGCGTGGGGTGGAAGGCGGTCACGGAAGCCCTCGGGTAATAGCGCGCTCACTCCGGCACTGCCCCTCTCCCCGGCCCTCTCCCCAGAGGGGAGAGGGAGTTTGATTTGTCGTCCCTCTCCCCTCTGAGGAGAGGGAGGGAGCCGCGCGTCAGCGCGGCGGAAGGGAGAGGGGCAGTTCCGAGCGCTTGGAGCAAGGTCGAGATCACGCCTTCCTCGTTGCTCATGACGTCCGAGTTGGTGAAGCGGACGACGCGGTAGCCGTCCCGCTCCAGCTGCGCCGTCCGGTGTGCGTCGTAGCCCTCGCTGTGGGCGTGGGTGTCACCGTCGATCTCGATGATCAGCTTGTGCGAGCGTGCGACGAAGTCGGCGATGTAGGGGCGGCGGACCGATTGGCGCACGAACTTGACGCCGTTCAGGCGCTTGGCGCGGAGGTGGTACCAGAGGCGTGCCTCGGCGGGAGTCATTTCCCGGCGTACTTCTTTCGCGAAGGTCAGCAGGTGTTCGTCGATTTTCGGCACTGCCCCTCTCCCGACCTCGCCTTCGGCTCGGCCACCCTCTCCCCGGAGGGGAGAGGGAGATCAAGTTAGAAGTTCAGGCCCATCGCCGTCCGCACGTCGGGGAGCGCCTTGACCCGCGCCAGGAGGTCGGGGGTGACGGGCTCGTCGACAGAGAGCAGCACGATCGCTTCGCCGCCCGCCTGGCGGCGGCCTAGGTGGAAGGTGCCGATGTTGACGTTGGCCTCGCCGAGCAGCGTGCCGAGGCGGCCGATGAAGCCGGGGCGGTCTTCGTTGACGACGTAGAGCATGGGGCCGGCGAGGTCGGCCTCGACCTTGATGCCGAACAGCTCGACGAGGCGGGGGGCTTCGTTGCCGACGAGGGTGCCGGCGACCGAGCGTTCGCCGTCGCGGGTGCCGACCGTCACGCGGACGAGCGTGTGGTAGTCGCCTTCGCGCTCGTGGCGGATCTCGCGGACGTCGAGGCCGCGCTCGCGGGCGAGGAAGGGGGCGTTGACCATGTTGACCGTGTCGGAATGGACGCGGAGAAAGCCGGCCAGCACGGCCGAGGTGATGGGCTTGAGATTGAGCTCGGCGGCGGCGCCCTCCGCCTCGACCGCCACGCTCGTGATCGCGCCGTGGGCGAGCTGGCCGACGAGGGAGCCGAGTTTTTCGGCCAAAGCCATGTAGGGCTTGAGCTTGGGGGCTTCCTCGGCGGAGAGGCTCGGCATGTTGAGCGCGTTCGTCACGCCGCCGGTGGTCAGATAGTCGGCCATCTGCTCGGCGACCTGGATGGCGACGTTGACCTGCGCCTCGGTGGTGCTGGCGCCCAGGTGCGGGGTGGAGATGAAGCCGGGGGTGCCGAAGAGCGGGCTGTCGGTCGCGGGCTCGGTCTGGAACACGTCGAGCGCGGCGCCCGCGACGTGGCCGCTGTCGAGCAGCTCCTTCAGCGCCGCCTCGTCGATCAGGCCGCCGCGGGCGCAGTTGATGATGCGGACGCCCTTCTTGGTCTTGGCGAGGTTCTCGCGGCTGAGGATGTTGCGCGTCTGGTCGGTCAGCGGCGTGTGGAGCGTGATGAAGTCGGCCCTGCTAAGCAGGTCGTCGAGCGAGACCTTCTCCACGCCGATCTCGACGGCGCGCTCGGGGGTGAGAAAGGGGTCGAAGGCGATCACGCGCATCTTGAGGCCGCGGGCGCGGTCGGCGACGATGGAGCCGATATTGCCGGCTCCGATCAGGCCGAGCACCTTGGACGTGAGCTCGACGCCCATGAAGCGGTTCTTCTCCCACTTGCCGGCCTGGGTGGACGCGTCGGCTTCGGGGAGCTGGCGGGCGAGCGCGAACATGAGCGCGATGGCGTGCTCGGCGGTGGTGATGGAGTTGCCGAAGGGCGTGTTCATCACGACCACGCCTTTCGCGGACGCGGCGGGGATGTCGACATTGTCGACGCCGATGCCGGCGCGGCCGACCACTTTCAGGTTCGTCGCGGCTTCGAGGAGGTCGGGGGTGACCTTGGTGGAGGAGCGGATGGCTAGGCCGTCGTAGGTGCCGATGATGGCACGGAGCTCTTGCGGAGTCTTGCCGGTGATCTCGTCGACCTCCAGCCCGCGTTCGCGAAAGATCTGGGCGGCGCGAGGGTCCATTTTGTCGCTGATGAGGACTTTGGGCATCGAGGGTTCCTTCTTCTCCCTCTCCCCTGCGGGGAGAGGGTGGCCGACCCCGGCGAAAGCCGGGGGAGGTCGGGAGAGGGGCGGTTCAGGGTGAAGCGCTTGGTACTGCCCCTCTCCCCGGAGGGGAGAGGGAGTTAAGCGTCTTTCGCGCTCGCGTACGCCCAGTCGAGCCAGGGGCCGAGCGCTTCGATATCGGCGGTGTCAACGGTTGCGCCGCACCAGATGCGTAAGCCCGGCGGGGCGTCGCGGTAGCCGGCGACGTCGTAGGCCGCGCCTTCCTGCTCCAGGAGGCTCGCCATCTTCTTGATCAGCGCCTCGTCCGCGCCTTCGACGGTCAGGCAGACGCTGGTGCGCGAGCGGATCGCCGGATCGGCGGCGAGGTGGCCGAGCCAGTCGCGCTCCTCCACAATGCGGTCGAGCGTGGCGGCGTTGGCGTCCGAGCGGGCGATCAGGCCGTGGAGGCCGCCGAGCCCCCTCGCCCACTCCAGCGTCCAGATCGCGTCCTCGACGGCGAGCATGGAGGGGGTGTTGATCGTCTCGCCCTTGAACACGCCTTCGCTGAGCTTGCCCTTGGCGGTGAGGCGGAAGACCTTGGGCAGCGGCCAGGGGGGCGTGTGGGTTTCCAGGCGCTCGACCGCGCGGGGGCCGAGGATGAGGACGCCGTGCGCGCCTTCGCCGCCGAGCACCTTCTGCCAGGAGAAGGTGGCGACGTCGATGCGGTCCCAGGGGAGGTCGTAGGCGAAGACTGCGCTGGTGGCGTCGGCGAAGCTCAGGCCTTCGCGGTCGCGGGCGATCCAGTCACCGTTGGGCACGCGGACGCCGGACGTGGTGCCGTTCCAGGTGAAGAGGACGTCGTGGGACCAGTCGACCGCGCGGAGGTCGGGCAGCTCGCCGTAGTCGGCGCGCATGACGGTCGGCTCGAGTTTCAGCTGCTTGACGGCGTCGGTGACCCAGCCCTCGCCGAAGCTCTCCCAGGCGAGCGCGGTGACGGGGCGCGCGCCCAGCAGCGTCCACATCGCCATCTCATAGGCGCCGGTGTCGGAGCCGGGGACGATTCCGATACGGTGCGTGTCGGGGAGCTGGAGCGCCTCGCGTATCAGGTCGATGCAAAGGCCAAGCCGCTGCTTGCCGAGCTTGGAGCGGTGGGAGCGGCCCAGCGACTCGGTCGCCAGCTTGTCGGCGGACCAGCCCGGCGGCTTGGCGCAGGGGCCGGAGGAGAAGAACGGGCGCGCAGGACGCACCTGCGGATGTTCGGGAATTTGGTGCGCGACGCGCACCGGGGGCGGGGACTCAGTCATGTAACTCTCCTTGCAGAGAGCGCGCGCCGCGTTGGGACGGCGTGGCCCGTCGACGGGGTTAGCGGCGGATCGAGGGCTCGGCAAGCCGACCACGCCGAAAACCGTCACCTCGGCCTTGAGCCGGGGTCCATGCGCGTCCATCAACGACAGCGATGAGGCAGGCGGACGCGCGTGGATGCCGGATCAAGTCCGGCATGACGGGTTGGGGGATGTTGACGGCGGCCCTGCTGCTCGCCGCGTGCGGGGATCGGGAGCGGCCGGCCGCACCCCGGCCGCGGGCACAGGCGGACGAGCCCTCCGCGCGGGAGACGGCGCGGTGCCATGCGGACCTCAGGCGCGAGGGGGTGGACTTCAAGCCGCTGCCCGACCGCGAACTGGGCGAGGGATGCGGCGTGTACGGGGCGGTGCAGCTGACCGACATCGGCGTGCCGGTGACGGGGATCACGGCCATGCAGTGCGGCAACGCGCGCGCGTTCGCGGCCTGGGTCAGGAACGCGGTCGCGCCCGCCGCTTATCAGATACTCGGGTCGGAGCTGACACGGGTTCAGGGCATGGGCACCTACGCCTGCCGCAACGTCGCAGGGTCCGGGCGGCGGTCGGGGCATGCGACGGCGAACGCGGTGGACGTGGGCGGCTTCACGCTGGAGGACGGGCGCACCGTGTCGGTGCTGAACGACTGGCGGTCGGAGGACCCGCAGGTCCAGCGCTTCTTCCAGACGATCCGGCGCTCGGCGTGCAAGCGGTTCGGCACCGTGTTGACGCCCGACTACAACGCGGCGCATCGCGACCACCTGCACCTGGAGGCGGATCGGGCCGACTTCTGCCGGTGAGGGTTGACGCGTAACGAGCCGCGCGTAGGACGATTCGGATGAACGACACCCGAGTTCCCGACCGCGTCTTCCCCCGCGCCCGCCAGGACGCCGAGAGCGCCGCGCAGAGCGTGCAGACGGCGCAGACCGCGCATCCCGCTTACAAGCTGGCGTTCCAGGACATGGACTTCCTGCTGCGCGAGGACCTGCGGCCTACGCGCTTCCAGCTGGAGCTCTTGAAGACCTCGCTCATCATGGAGGAGGCGCATATCGGCTCCACCTTCGTCTTCTACGGCTCGGCGCGCATCCCGGAGCCGGCCAAGGCGGACGCGCTGCTCGACCTCGCGACCGACGAGAAGAACCGGCGCATCGCGGAGAGCCTCAAGGCGAAGTCGAAATATTACGACATGGCGCGCGAGCTGGCGTCGCTCGCGTCCAATTTTCCGCGCGACCTGCAGGGACAGCGGCACTTCGTCGTGTGCTCGGGCGGGGGCCCGTCGATCATGGAGGCGGCGAACCGCGGGGCGCAGGACGTGCACGCGGAATCGATCGGATTGAACATCGTGCTGCCGCACGAGCAGGCGCCCAACCCGTACGTGACGCCGTCGCTGTCGGTGCAGTTCCACTATTTCGCGCTTCGCAAGATGCACTTCCTGCTGAAGGCGCGCGCGGTGGCGGCGTTTCCGGGCGGGTTCGGGACGTTCGACGAGCTGTTCGAGCTGCTGACGCTCATCCAGACGGGCAAGATCAAGCCCATCCCCGTGCTGCTCTACGGGCGCGAGTTCTGGGAGCGGGTGGTCAATTTCGAGGCGCTGGTCGAGGAGGGCGTGGTGAGCGAGCGCGACCTCGGCATCTTCCGCTACGTGGACACGCCCGCCGAGGGCTGGGCGGTGGTGCAGCGCTTCTACGACGAGCAGGCGGAGG
This sequence comes from Sphingomonas lenta, assembly GCF_002288825.1. Classification (GTDB taxonomy): domain Bacteria; phylum Pseudomonadota; class Alphaproteobacteria; order Sphingomonadales; family Sphingomonadaceae; genus Sphingomonas; species Sphingomonas lenta. The sequence continues at coordinate 272,548 of NZ_NSLI01000004.1, read as the reverse complement.
CGGAGGCGGCGTAAGCGCCCCCTCCCCTCGCCCCTGTTCGTCACCCCAGCGAACGCTGGGGTAGGCCCGACCAGCGGGGGTGCCCTCTCCTACAACGACCCCAGCTTGCTGGGGTGACGAGGTGGGGTTAGGCCGGGTGATCGAGAGGCTCTAGCCCCTACTGGTCTGCCCGAGCGCCCTTCTCCTGCGCGGCGGGGTCGAGCGACGGGGCGGCCTCGGTCGGCGTGCCGGTGTTGGCGATCTCGGCGGTGGGGTTGGCGGTGGCGTTGGCGATCGCCTCCTGCGCCTTGGGATCGACCGCGCCGGTCGGCGACGCCTCCGCGCCCGGCGGCGGGGCGGCGGGGAGCGGCAGGTTGGAGCCCTGCTGGTTCAGATAGGCGAGCACGTTGGCGCGGTCCTGGCCGTTGCCGATGCCCGCGAACGTCATCTTGGTGCCGGGCGCGAACTTGCGGGGGGAGAGGAGCCAGGCGCTCATCTTCTCCCAATCCCAGGTGCCGCCCACGCCTTTCAGCGCGTCCGAATAGCCGAAGCCGGGCTTGGCGGCGATCGGCTGGCCCATGATGCCGTGGAGGTTGGGACCGATACCGCTGGCGCCGCCCGCGTTGATCGTGTGGCAGGCCGAGCACTTCTTGAACACGTCGGCGCCCTTGGCGGGGTCGGCGGATGCGAGCAGCGTCGCGATCGGCACCTGCGCCTCCGCGCTCGCGCCGCCCTCGGCCTCGACGCCCTCGATCGCGTAGCCCATCTTCTCCGGGCGCTCGCCGCCGTAAACCATGCTGCCGATGATCGCGAGGCCCAGCGCGGCGCCCGAAGCGGCGAGCGTCCAGCCCGCGATCATGTTCGTCCGGATGTCCATGTGTCGGTTCGGAACCTTGGAATGGAAGTAAAACGCCGCCGTCCTTAGGAAAGCGCGCGCGCCACCGCAAGCCGCGCGTCGGGCGGCGATAACCGCGGTTAGCAGGCGGGTTGCCCGGGAGCCACACTCGACCTAACCCGCGCGGACCATGGACCGCTTTCCGGCCCCCGCCCGCCCGCTCGTCGCCCGCCTGACGCAAGCCGCCGCCGCCGACCCGCCGCGCGCCGTGTCGTTCCAGGGCGCGCCGGGCGCGAACAGCCATGTGGCCGTGGCGCAGATGTTCCCGGACGGGCTGCCCCTTCCCTGCTTCGACTTCGCGGACGCGATCGACGCGGTGAAGGAGGGTCGCGCGGGGTGCGCGATGATCCCGATCGAGAACTCGCTCCACGGGCGTGTCGCCGATATCCACTTCCTGCTGCCCGAATCGGGCCTCCTGATCACGGGCGAGCATTTCCTGCCGATCCGCTACGCGCTGATGGGCTTGGGCGCGCGCGAGGAGGTGGAGCAGGCGGTAAGCCACCCGCAGGCGCTGGGCCAGTGCCGCGGCTGGCTCCACGCGCACGGGATCGAGCCGATGGATTATCCCGACACGGCGGGCGCGGCCGCGCTGGTGGCGGAGCGCGGCGACCCGCGCGTGGCGGCGCTCGCCCCGCCCGCCGCGGCCGAGCTGTACGGCCTGAAGACATTCGCCAGCGGCATCGCCGACGCCGAGCACAACACCACGCGCTTCGTGGTGCTGGCGCGTGAGGACGGCGTGATCGCGGAAGGTCCGCGCATGACGACCCTGGTGTTCGCGGTCGGGAACGTGCCCGCGGCCTTGTACAAGGCGATGGGCGGCTTCGCGACCAACGGCGTCAACATGACCAAGCTGGAGAGCTATCAGCGCGGCGGCAGCTTCGCGGCGACCGAGTTCTACGCCGACGTGGAGGGCGGCCCGGGCGAACCGGGCTTCGACCGCGCGCTCGCCGAGCTGCGCTTCCACTCGGAACGGCTGCGGGTGCTGGGCACGTACCGGCGGGCACGCGAGCGGGGCTAGGCGGGACGCTCAGCCCCGGCGCACCGTCCGACGTCGACCGTCGAGGAAGGCGGCGAACAAGATCAGGCCCACGCCCCACAGCAGCCATGCGGCCCCCGGCAGCCGGTCGCCGTCGCCGTACAGCCCCCACCAGATCAGCCCCACGCCGTCGCACAGCATGGCCGCCGCCGAAGCGAGCGCGACGCCCGGCAGGAGCTGGTCGGGCGCGAGCGCCGCGATCCGCTCCGCAACCCGGACCGACGCCCAAGCCAATGGCAAAGTCGCGGCGAACAGCAGGATTGTGCCGACGTCCCGGCCGAAGACGTCGAACGGCGCGATGCGGATGAACAGCGCCGCGACGAGCCAGAAGGCGAGACCGAAGGCAACCAGGATCGCCGCTTGCCGATCCGAGAGCCGTCCTGGGGACGGCGCGTCCGCCCGTTCCGCCTTCATCGACACACCGGCGCCAGCAGTCCGTTCCATGACGCATCCTCCTCTGTAGCGGCCGCTACATAGCAGGATGGTGTAATAAGCGCTACAAGAATCGCGTGAGCATCAGGGACGCACGTCGCGAAGCCGCCATCGAGCGCATGGCCGACCACCTTCTCGAGCACGGGATGGCCGCTGCGAGCTTGCGCCCGCTCGCCACCGCGGTGGGCACCAGCGATCGCATGCTGCTCTATTACTTCGCGAGCAAGGACGAGCTGGTCGCGGCGACGCTGGAGCGGGTGGCGGGGCGGCTGACCGTGATACTCGACCGGGCGATCCCGACGGGGACGCGCCTCCCCCCGCCCGAGCTGCTCCTAGCCATCTGGAGCGCGGTCGGGTCGGTCGAGCTTCGGCCCTATATGCGGCTGTGGCTGGAGCTCGCGGCGGCGTCGGCGCGGGGCCGGGAGCCGCAGCGCGCGATCGCGGCCGCCATCACCGACGGATTCGTGCGCTGGACGGGCGACCACCTTTTCGTCGATCGGCGGGCCGATCGCGAACGGGCATGCGCGTCACTGCTCGCAACCGTCGAAGGCGCGCTGTTCCTGGACGCGATCGGCAGGCGCGACCTGGCCGACATGGCCGTGCGAAATGGAGCGGTGGCGGACGGCGCGGCACGGCCCTGACCCCAAAACGTCACCGCCGTATTGCCGCGGTCGCCACGCCCGCCGCGACGAGCGCGCCACCGCCCGCGCGGGCGGTCCAGCGGCGTAAGTGCGGGCGCTCGAACAGGCCCGACGCCCGGGACGCGAGCAGCGCGTAGGCGGTGTCGGTGGCGGCGGCGACGATCGTGAAGGTCGCGACGAGGATGGCGGCCTGGGGCAGGTAGGGCGCGTCGGGGCTGACGAACTGGGCGGCGAAGGCGACGAAGAACAGGATCGTCTTGGGGTGGAACACGCCCACCGCGACCGTGCTCAGAAAGGCGAGCCGAGGCGTGACCGGTCGGGCGGAGGGCGAAGTGGCGCGCTCGGCCCCGCTGCGCCGGATGGCGAGGAGGCCGATCGCCACCAGATAGACCGCGCCCGCCCATTTCAGGATCGTAAAGGCGAGCGCCGAGGAGGCGAGCACCGCGCCCGCGCCGGCGAGCGACAAGCTGATCGCGAGGGCGTTGCCGACCGCCATGCCGCCGACCTCGGCGAGCGCGACGCGCCGGCCGGAGCCGAACGCGAAACCGATGATGGTCGCGACGCCGGGGCCGGGGATCACGCCCATGACGAACGACGCGGCGGCGAAGGCGAGCCAGAGTTCCAGGTTCACGGCGCTCGCCTCAGGCGGGCCGCAGCGACGCGGTCGCGAGCGGGCGTGTCCGCCGAGCGCTGCGCAGGTAGAGCTCGGCTGCGAGGAGGTTGGGCACCCAGCAGAGGAACGACACCGCCAGATAGCTCTCGCGAAACGGCAGCCCGCTCAGCGCGATGCCGGCGAGCCCGAGCCGGAGCGTCACCGCGGCGAGCGTGAGCGACCAGGAGCGGATCATCCAAGCGCGGTGCTCGGCGTAGCGCCGCGCGCGGGCGAGCCGCCACCCTTGCGCGGTGGTGACGAGCCAAGCGACCGCGAGCAGGCCGAAGCCCAGCGTTGCGACCGGCCCCGCGGTCGACCCGAAGGCGATCACCAACCCGGCCGCCCCGCCGATCAGGCATCCGACCGCATAGATGCGGCCCGTCCAGCGATGCAGCGCCGGCCGATGGGAGCGCAAGCCTGGCAGGAACTGGAACGCGCCCAGCAGCAGCGCCGTGGCGGACGCGGCGACATGGACCGACAACCAGGGCCGGGCATAGGTGTTGGCGAGGATGTCGGGCGCGCCCAGGCTCGCATGCGTCAGGTAGCGGTAGGAGAAGAGCGCGACCGCCACGCTCAACAGCGCGGTCAGCGCCCAGAAAGAGGTCGCCGCGCGCTTGGCCGTGATCGACGCCATCCGTTCCTCCCGATCGGGAGGAACTTAACACGACCGCGTGGCCGCGCGAAACCCGAGCGTCAGACCGCGCGCAACAGGTCGACGGGGCGGCGCTGGGCTTCTTGGGCGAGGACCCAGTCCTTGAGCGCGAGGGCGTCGCGATAGGCGTTGTAGGGCGTCTCGCTGTGGGCGACCGCCGAGAAGTCGGAAGCCGGGAGCAGCTCGGTGCGGACGCGCGACTGGAGGAGGCGGCCGCCGCGGCCGTCGGTCAGCAGCAGCACGGCGTGCGCCAGGCTCTCCGGGCAGTCGGAGATTAGCACGGGCGCCGGGTCGTTCTCGAGGTAATGCGCGAACAGGTGCGCGACCTCGCCCTTGGAGCGCGGCGCGATCTGGAGCACGGGGATGATGTTGGTGCGCACCCACAGGATCGGCCGCTGGCAGCCGATCGCCTGATAGAAGTGCGGCGACCCGTTCGTCTCGGGCACCGCCGCGAGCGAGATCAGCTCGCCCCCGAACCCGTTGAACTCGGCATCGACGAAGTAGCGCATGGTGGATCCTCCGCTACGCGGCGCACCGCGACGTCGCGATGCCCCTGGAGATACAAACTACCACAGTAACGAGGGGTCAGGCGATTCGTTTCCGGCCCGAAGCGGGACTTTGTACGAAAGTCCCAACTTGGTGCGATTCGACGGGCTGTTTTCTTTCAGCGACGAAACGCGGCAGACTCGGCGGAAAAGCTCGTCCAGCCGCCGCTTTCCGGGCCGCGCGTCCAGCCGGGCGCGTCGGCGAAGACGTCAACATGTTCGGGGTTGGCGTAGACGACGACGATGCGCTCCGTCCCCTCACCCAGCGCCTCTTCGAGCCGTCCGCGCACCCGCAACATGACCGCGGCGTCGAAGGGGTTGTAGAAGAAGGCGAGGATCGCGCGGCCTTCGGGACGGAACGCGACGGCGTCGCCCCGGAGCACGCGGCCGGGCGCGGCGGCGGGGTTGCGGCGGGCGAAGAGGCGCAGGTTCCGCTCGGCGATCCCCACGAGCCGTTCGGAGAGCTCGACGCCCGTGGCGCGGCGAAAGCCCATGTCCATCGCCACCATCACCGCCCGGCCCTTGCCCGCGCCGTAGTCGATAAACTCGAACATGGCGGGGTCGAGCGCGAGCGCGGCGATCGGCTCGCGCAGCATCGCCTCGTCGAGCGCCGCGTAGCGTTTGGCGCCGGGCAGGGCCTTCGCGTCCAGCCCCAGATCATGAACGCTCACCTCGCCGCCGGTGTCGGTGCCCCAGCGGCGATCGAAAGCGCGGTCGCGCGCACGCGCCGCGCGCGCGGCGGGCGTGAGCGAACGGACGAGGTGGACGATGTTCTTGACGGCGAGCCGTGCGAGCTCGACGGGCCCGCGGCCGCGCAGGCGCGAGCGCAGGCCGGTGAGTCGAGGAAGCGCGCCGGTCATGCCGCTCCGGACATGGCGCGGGCGTGCGCCGCCGACAACGGCGTAGGGCGATCCCGTTACGGGACGTCCGCGGCCCAGCGCTCGAGTAGCGTGTGGGCGATGGCGTAGGGCGGGGGCGGGAGGAACGCGGTTCCCCTGCCCTCCAGCACGGCGCGGACCTCGTCGCGGGGGACCCAGATCGCCTCTTCGAGCTCGGACGTGTCGACGCGGAGCGCGTCGTCGTCCGCGCGGGCGACGCAGGCGATCATGAGCTGCGACGGGAAGGGCCAGGGCTGGCTGGCGACGTAGCGCACTTGCGTGACGCGCACGCCCGCCTCCTCGTGGATCTCGCGGGCGACCGCCTCCTCGATCGACTCGCCCGGCTCGACGAAGCCGGCGAGCGCGGAATAGCGGCCGGGGGGCCAGCTCGCCTGTCGACCGAGGAGCGCGCGGCCTTCGTGCTCGGCGATCATGATGACGACGGGGTCGGTGCGCGGGAAGTGCTCCGCGGAGCAGGCGGGGCAGCGGCGGGCCCAGCCGGCGCGGATCACGTCGGTCGGCGAGCCGCAGTTTGCGCAGAAGCGGTGGCGGGCGTGCCAGTCGAGCACGGCGCGGGCGGCGGCGTAGGTGGCGGCTTCGCCTTCCGCCATCTCGCCCAGCGCGGCGAGGAGGCGGGGGCTGCGGAAGGGCGCGCCGCCGGGCTCGTTGGTGATCGCGGCGAAGCGGGGGCGTTCGTCCTCTAGCCCTAAGAAGACGAGCTCGGCGTCCGGGGCCGCGTCGGCGAGGCTGATCCAGGCGAGGCGGCCTTCGGGCGTCACGTCGGGCGTGTAGCCCGGGCCGAGGCGGAGCAGGCGGGCGCGGTAGTCGGCGACCGCGAGCTGGAGCGCGGCCTTATCGTTGCGAAGGCGGTCGGCGCGGTCGAGCGGGGAGCCGGTGAAGCCGGGGGGCGTCGTCATACGTCAGCCTCTGCCCGTCACCCCGGACTCGTTCCGGGGTCCATGGTTCGACGCGCACTCCGGCGGAGTCGTTCGCACCACGATGGACCCCGGAACAAGTCCGGGGTGACGGAGGGAGGGGGTGTGTGCCACCCTTACCGCCTTCCCAAGTCCTTCGCCAGCGCGGCGGGGATCTCCTGGCGGAGCGGCCAGCGTTCGGCGGGGAAATAGTTGACCATGATCGTGCCGCGCACGCGGTTCTCCGGGTCGACATAGGCGATGGTGCCGGCCGCGCCTCCCCAGCCGTACGTGCCCTTGCCGGGGCCGCCGGGCCTGCCCTCCAGGTACACGGAGCCGCCCGCGCCATAGCCCATCCGGACTCCGCCCTGCGTGCCGCCCGTACCGCCGCCGATGCCGGCGAAGGTGACGCCCGGCGGCAGGAGGTCGGACATGGCAAGCCGCACCGTCTCCGGCTTCATCACGCGCGCGCCGTCCAGCGTGCCGCCGTTCTGGAGCATGTGGAGGAAGCGGTCGTAGTCGCGCGCCGAGGAGACGAGGCCCGCGCCGCCGTAGGGGAAGCTCGGCGGCTGGAGGTAGACCGAGGTCGCGGCCGGATCGACGGGAACGCGGTTGTCGCCGGCGAAGAGGTAGTTGGTGGCGAAGCGGCCGGTCTCGGACGCGGGCACGGTGAAGTAGGTCGACGTCATGCGCAGCGGCGTGAAGATGCGCGTCTGCAGGAAGCGCTCGAACGGCATGCCGCCCGCGCGCTCGACCACCGCGCCGAGCACGTCTAGGCCGATCGAGTAGCTCCAGCGCGTGCCGGGGTCGGCGATCAGCGGCAGCGTGGCGACGCGGTCGGCGAACTCCCCAAGCGACTTGGGCCGGACTTGGCGGGCCTGCGCCTCGACGAGGCCGTTCACCGCGCCCGGCAGGATGCCGCGCTTCTCATACTCGGCCTTGAGCGGGCCGGTGGTGATGATGTTGTAGCCGAGCCCGGCGGTGTGGGTGAGGAGATGCCGGATCGTGATCGGGCGGGCGGCGGGGCGGCTCGCGAGGCTCTTCTCCGGGTCGGTCAGCACCTGCATGTTCCGGAAGGCGGGCAGGATCTCGTGGACCGGCTGGTCGAGGCGGAGCTTGCCTTCCTCCACGAGGATCATCGCGGCCATGCCGGTGATCGGCTTGGTCATCGAGTAGATGCGCCAGAGCGAGTCGGGGCCGGCGGCGGGCGCGTTAGCCCCGTCGGCGATGCGGCCGGCGGTGACGAAGGTGGCGGGACGGCCGGGCGCGCCGAACGCGCCGACGATGCCGGGCATCTTGCCGGTCGAAACGTAGGACTGGAACAGCGCTTGCGTGGCGGGGAGCTGCGCCGCGGCCTGCGCCTGGGGGCGCGGCGCAGGGCTCGCCGTCTGGCCCGCCCAGGCTGCCCCCGCAAGGAGCGCCGCTCCAGCCGTCAACGCGTAAATTTTCATCTGCCTCTCCTTAGGGCCTCGGCGGCGCGGGCGAAGACGGTGGGGAGCCCCGCCCCCGCCAGATCATCGATCGGCCACCACTCGCCGGCTTCGTGCCCGGTCCCCTCGCCCGCCGCAAGCGCCAGCGTCAGGCGGAAGTGGGTGAAGCCGTGCTCGACCGAGTCGGGGAGCAGCCGCCACGGCGTCTCGGCGGGCGCGCCGGCGAGGCCGGGCGGCTCGGCCTCCCACGGCCCGGTCGGGAGCGCGCGCATGCCGCCGAGCAGGCCGCGCGCGGGGCGGCGGTGGAGGAGGACGCGGCCCTGATGTTCGAGCCAGAAGACGGTACCGTGGCGCTGCGGGCGGTCGGCCTTGGGCGCTTTCAGAGGATAACGGTCGGGCTCGCCGGATGCGTAGGCGTCGCACCACGGGCGAACCGGGCAGAGCAGGCAGCGCGGGCGCTTGGGGCTACAGATCGTCGCGCCCAGGTCCATCATCCCTTGCGCGAAATCGCCAGCGCGCGCGGCCGGCGTGAGCGCGTCGGCGGCGTCGCGGATCGCGGGGCGGGACTGCGGGAGCGGCGTCTCGATCGCGTGGAGGCGCGAGACGACGCGCTCGACGTTCGCGTCGACGACCACCGCGCGCTCGCCGAAGGCGATCGCGGCGACGGCGGCCGCTGTGTACGCGCCGAAGCCGGGGAGCGCGCGCAAGCCCGCTTCGGTGCGCGGGAAGCCGTCGCTCGCGATCCTCGCGGCGGCCGCACGGAGGTTGCGGGCGCGGGCGTAGTAGCCGAGGCCCGCCCAGGCTGCCATGACCTCCGCCTCGCCCGCCGCCGCCAGCGCGGCCACGCTCGGCCAGCGCGTGACCCAGGCCTCAAAGCGGGGGCGCACGGTCGCGACGGTGGTCTGCTGGAGCATCACTTCCGACACCCACACGCGGTACGGGTCGGGCGTCTCGCCCGGCGGGCTGCGCCAAGGCAGGTCGCGCCGGTGCGCGTCGTACCACTCCAGCAGCGCCCCCGCGACGTTCAGGCTCTTTGCGTCCACCGGGGCGGTATGGCATGAGGACGGGCGTGAGCAAGCGTCCGCCCGCCAACGACGAGCCCCAGCGCAGGAACGGCCCCCGCCAGGTGGCCGAGCTGCTGCCCGACGTCGGCCGCGCGGCGTTCCGGCGCTTCGGCTTCGTGCAGTCGTCGATCGTCAGCCGCTGGCCGGAGATCGTCGGCGAGCGCTACGCGAACGTGAGCCAGCCCGAGTCGATCCGCTTCCCGCACGGGTCCAAGCAGGACGGCGTGCTGACGCTGACGGTCAAGGGCGCGCACGCGGTCATCATGCAGCATATCGTGCCGGAGATCACGGAGCGGGTGAACCGCTTCTTCGGCTATCCGGCGGTGGCGCGCGTGGTGATCAAACAGGGCGACGTCGCCAAGCCCGCGACCCGCGCGGCGCCGCCCTCGCTCAAGCCAGCGCCGGTCGAGTTGGGGCAGAACCTGAAAGGGATCGCCGACCCGGAGCTCAAGGCCGTGCTCGAATCGCTCGCGGCGGGCGTCGCCGCGCGTCCCACGCTTCCCCGTATCGGATAAATGCAATGCGTTTCGCTTTCGCCTTGGCCGGCATGGCCGCTCTGACGCTCGTCGCGCCCGCTGAGGGGTCCCCGCAAAGTAAGACTTTGCGGGGTGGGGTCGAGGCTCAACAACAGCGCGACTGGTCGCGCACCGTCGCCGCGACGCCGCAGGGCGGGCACCTGGTCGGCAACCCGGCCGCGGCGATCAAGATCGTCGAGTACGCCAGCTACACCTGCCCGCACTGCGCGCATTTCGCGGCCGAGTCGAAGGCGCCGCTCGCCACGCGCATCCGCTCAGGCTCGACCAGCATCGAGTATCGCCACCTGATCCGCGATCCGCTCGACCTCGCCGCCGTGATCGTCGCGCGCTGCGGCGGCGCGGCGCGCTTCGCCCGGATCAACGACGCGATCTTCGCCGGCCAGCAGACCTGGCTGGGGCGCGGCGCGGAGTTCGCGCGGACCAACCGCGAGACGCTCGCCACCGCGGCGCCGGGCGCGCAGCTTCGCGGGCTGGCCGAAGGATCGGGGCTGCTCGCGATCGGGCGGGCGCAGGGGCTGACCGACGTCCAGCTGCAGCGCTGCTTCGCCGACAAGGCGGCGCTCGACCGGCTGCTCGCGAACAAGACGCCTCCGGAGGTGACGGGCACGCCCGCCTTCTTCGTCAACGGCCGCTACACGGGCGCGCACGACTGGACGCGGCTCCAGCCGCTTCTTAGCTCCCGCTGATCACTCCAGGAGTTCGTACACCCCATGAAGTTCCGTTTCGCGCTCGCGTCTCTCGCCCTCGTGCTCGCCGGCTGCGGCGAGGGCGGCGCGGGCAACTCGAACACGCAAGCCCCGCCCGTCCAGGCCAAGGCCGCGCCCGCCGGCCAAAGCTGGACGGAGACGGTGGTGCGCACGCCCGAGGGCGGGTACCGCATGGGCAACCCCGACGCGCCCATCAAGCTCGTCGAATACGGCGCGCGCACCTGCCCCACTTGCGGCGCCTTTTCGCGCGCGGCGGCGACGCCGCTCGAGCAGCAATATGTCGCGAGCGGCAAGGTGAGCTTCGAGTTCCGCGACTTCCTGGTCCACGGCGCGCCGGACCTCGCGGCGGCGCTGCTCGGCCAGTGCGGCGGCGAAGCGACCTTCTTCCCCATCCTCGACCAGATGTACGCGAACCAGGATGCCTATCTCGACCGGCTTCAGCAGGCCGGGCCGGCGTTCCAGGAACGGCTGAACGCGATGGCGCCGGGCCAGGCGATCGCCGCGCTGGGCGAGCAGATGGGGCTGATCGACTTCGTGCAGCAGCGAGGCATCCCCGAGAGCCGTGCCCGCGCCTGCCTAGCCGACACGGCGGCGCAGGACCGGCTGGTGAAGCTGACGCAGGAAGCGCAGGCGGGCGGTACCGTCACGGGTACGCCGACCTTCCTCTTGAACGGTGAACCGCTCCAGAACACGGTGAGCTGGCAGGACGTCGAAGCGGCGCTGAAGCGCGCGGGGGCGTAGGGTAGGATCCGGCTCACGCCGGATGCGGTGCCGTTTCAGCCTCGCTGAAACGGAAGTCAGGCCGTCAGCAGCGCCGCCGTCTCGCGCCGCTCGCGCGCGAGATGGTCGCGGACCTGCGCGATCAGGCGCAGGGCGGCGGGCTGGTACTCGGCCCAGCAGTCGAGCACGCTGACCGCGCTCCATTTGGCGACATAGGCGCGGAACGACTCGCCCACCGCCTCGCACTCGCCCTTGAGCCGCCGCGCGACCGGGGCGCGGCGCGGACAGCCGCTCGCCGCGACGGGGTCGAACAGCTCGCGGTGCTTGAAGCCCTGATACGCCAGCAGCGCGCGCGCCAACTCCCACCGGGCCCGGGCCAGCGCCGGCGCGTCGCGCTCGGGCGCCTTGAGGAGGCGCTCGCCGCGCTGAAGGATGCCTAAGATCGTGGCCTGATGCTCATCGAGGCGGGTCAGGCAAGTAGAGGGAGTCATGAAGTCAACGCTGCGACAGAAACCGTTTACATGCGTTATAGAAGCCTGCCAGCGGTTGTGAAACCGTTGATTTTGTCCCGTAAATTATACCAACGTCGAACGGACGGGCGTCCTTGCCGGGCGGCGTGCGCGAACGTATATGGAACATCGTGGCGCAGCTCGGCATCCAGGAGAAGCTCGGCATCCTCGCCGACGCCGCCAAGTACGACGCGTCCTGCGCGTCGTCGGGCACGGCCAAGCGCAATAGCCGGGACGCAGCGGGCGGGGGCAAGGGACTGGGCTCGACGGAGGGCATGGGCATTTGCCACGCCTATGCGCCGGACGGACGGTGCATCAGCTTGCTCAAGATCCTGCTGACCAACAGCTGCATCTTCGACTGTCATTACTGCATCAACCGCAAGTCGTCGAACGTGCGCCGGGCGCGGTTCACGGCGCAGGAGGTCGTGAACCTCACCCTCTCCTTCTACCGCCGCAACTATATCGAGGGGCTGTTCCTCTCGTCGGGGATCATCCGTTCGTCGAACTATACGATGGAGCAGCTGGTCGAGGTCGCGCGCTCTTTGCGCGAGGACCATGATTTCCGCGGCTACATCCACCTCAAGACGATCCCCGACGCCGATCCGGAGCTGGTGCATCAGGCCGGGCTCTACGCCGATCGCGTGTCGATCAACGTCGAACTGCCGACGCTGGGCGGGCTGAAGCGCTTGGCGCCCGAGAAGGACGCGGGGCGGATCGAGGGCGCGATGGGCGCGGTGAAGTCGGCCATCCTCGACGCCAAGGACGCGCGCGGGCGATACAAGTCGGCGCCGCGTTTCGCGGCCGGCCAGTCGACGCAGATGATCGTGGGCGCGGACGCCGCGACCGACGGCGACGTCATTTCGAAGGCGTCGGGGCTGTACGACCGATTCGGCCTGCGCCGCGTCTACTACTCCGCGTTCAGCCCCATCCCCGACGCGTCCGCCGTGCTGCCGCTCAGCCGCCCGCCGCTGATGCGCGAGCACCGGCTGTACCAGTCGGACTGGCTGATGCGCTTCTACCAGTACCGGCCCGACGAGGTGGTCGCGGCGGCCGATCCAGCGACGGGCATGCTGCCGCTCGATATCGACCCCAAGCTCGCCTGGGCGCTGAAGCATCGCGAGCGCTTTCCCGTCGACGTGAACCGAGCCCCACGCGAAGACCTGCTGCGCGTGCCGGGGTTGGGGGTGAAAGCGGTCAACCAGATCGTGAAGTCGCGGCGGTGGCGGCGCATCCGGCTGGACGACGTGGCGCGGTTGACCAACTCGGTCGCGAAGGTCCGGCCGTTCATCGTGACGGAGGACTGGCGGCCGACGCTGATCGCCGACCGCGCGGAGCTGAAGCCGCTCGTCGCGCCCAAGACGAAGCAGCTGGAGCTGTTCGCTTAGCCCCTTCCCTTTCCCGTCACCCCGGACTTGATCCGGGGTCCATGCGCGTCCACCAGCGGCACGCCCGCGTTGGCAGAGGGAGCGCATCGGTCGAACGGACGCGCATGGATGCCGGATCAAGTCCGGCATGACGGAAGAGTAAAAGCTTGAACGACCCCACCACCATCCGCCGCCTCTACGGCCGCCGTCAGGGCCACAAGCTGCGCCAGGGCCAGGCCGCGCTCGTCGAGGAGCTGCTACCCGAACTGAGCGTGCCCGAGACGGGACCGCTCGACGCGCGAACGCTGTTCGGCGACGACCGGCCGTTGCACGTCGAGATCGGCTTCGGCGCGGGCGAGCATCTGGCGGCGCAGGCGGAGGCGGCGCCGGAGATAGGCTTCATCGGCTGCGAGCCGTTCCTGAACGGCGTGGTGGGCGCGCTCGGGCACGTCCGCGAGCGCGGGCTGGCCAATGTGCGGGTGCACATGGGGGACGCGCTGGAGGTGCTGGAGCGCCTGCCGGACGCGTCGCTGGATCGCGTATATCTGCTCCATCCCGACCCCTGGCCCAAGGCGCGGCACGCCAAGCGGCGCATGATGAACCATGGGCCGCTCGACGTGATCGCGGCGAAGCTGAAGCGGCAGGCGGAGTTCCGGCTGGGGACCGACGACCCGACCTATTGCCGCTGGTCGATGATGGTCATGAATACGCGGCGCGATTTCCGGTGGACCGCCGAGCGGCCCGCCGACTTCCTGGAGCGCCCAACCGACTGGCCGGAGACGCGCTACGAGCGGAAGGCGCGCCGACAGGGGCACGAGGTCTGGTACTTCCGCTACCTGCGCGTCTGACCCGACCGGCTCCACCAGCGCGCGATCAGGCGCACCGCCGCGGCGGGGAGGCCGGGGCGCAGCAGCAGCCAGTCGCGTAAGGCCGGGCCCTCGTCCGCGCCGATGACCTGCTTGTAGCCGCTGTCGCCCATGCCCCAATCGACCAGCTCGACGCCGCGCTCGACCAGGGCGACGAGGTTGCGCGTGTAGAGGAGCTTGCCGGGCGAATGCTTGGCGTAGGCCGGGTCATAGCTGTTGGCGATCGCGTAGGTGGTCCGCCCCGCCACCAGGTCGAAGGAGAAGGCGGCGGGCTCGCCGTCAACGGCGAGCAGGGCGGCGCGCATCATGCCGCGCAGCCGCTCGTCGCGGGCGGCCACGCGCCAGAAGCGGCCGTGGCCCGTGTCCGTGAATTTGGCGTCGCGGCCGTCGGTCCGGGTCGCGATCCAGCTCTTCTCCTCGACGGCCGCGAGCCGGTCGAACGCCGCGGGCCAGTCGTCATTTTCCGCGAATCGCCAGTCGAGCGCACCGTGCGCGGCGAGCTGCTTCTCGTGCCAGCGGTTCTTCTTAAGCGTGGAGCCGCGCGGCCACTCGCCGGCGCGCGTCGCGTCGCCCAGACGGAACAGCCATGACGCGCCCACGGGCCGGTCCAGCACCGCCCAGCCCCGCGCGCGCGCCGCGGCCAGCAGCGGCGAAACGCTCGGGTCCTCGTCGGGCGTAGGGCCGATGCGGAGCACGTTCACCGTGCGGGCGAGCCGCGCGAGCGCGGCGGCGAGCACCGGCTCCGACGCGTCCGACAGGGGAAAGCTCCGGAACGGCCAATAGCTGCCGGGCGCCATCGCCAGCCCGAGAGCGCGCGGGCCGTAGGGGACGAGCGGAAGCGCCAACGCCGGTTCGCCCCCGCGACGCACGACCAGCGTGCGCGGGGTTCCGCCATAGGCTTCGACCGCCGCGGCGAACCAGGCGCGGCGCAGGAAGGCGTGGGAGGCGGGCCCGGCGTCCGCGACCTGGTCGAGCGACGGAGGCAGGCCGTCGACCACCACCGCCTCGACCGCATGGGACGCGCGCCGGAAGTCGTCGGGGCGGAGCGGCTTGGTCATCGCCGCCCGCGATAGCGCGTGAGGCTTACCATCAGCTTGCGACGGGCGCGGGGATTGGCGACAGGGGCGCGATGCTGCCCGAAATCTCCACCGTCGCGCAGACGATCCAGCTGTCGCTGTCGCCCATCTTCATGCTCACCGCGATCGGCGCGCTCCTGAACGTGCTCACCGGCCGTCTGTCGCGCGTGGTCGACCGCTCGCGCGCGCTGGAGCAGTTGCACCCGCGCTCGACGGGTCCCGAGCACGACCGGCACGTATGGGAGCTGCGCCTGCTCGACCGGCGCATCACCATCATCAACCTGGCGCTCACGCTGTCGGTGGCGAGCGCGATGCTGACCTGCCTCGTCGTGGCGCTCCTGTTCGTGGGCAGCCTGACCGACCTTCAGATGGGCTCGGCGGTCGCCGTCTCGTTCATCCTCGCCACGCTGATGCTGATCGTGTCGCTGCTGAGCTTCATGGTGGAGGTGCGCCTGTCGCTGCGCGCCATCCACGTGCGCGAGGACCTACTTCGTTAGGGTCTCGACCCTGAGGCGCCGTCCAGCCCCGGCCCCGCGTCCGCCGTCGGCAGGTAGCGCGGCGCCACGCGGGCGCGGGCGCGCTGCTCATAGGCGTAGCCCGCGTTGAGCACGGTGAAGTCGGCGTTCCTCGTCGCGATGAAGCTCAGCCCCACGGGCAGCCCGTCCACCAGCCCCATCGGCACCGTCAGGTTCGGATAGCCGGCGATGGCGGGCAGCTGGCTGGAGCTGGGGCCGCCATATTGGTCGCCGTGCACCGTGTCGGACAGCCAGGCCGCGCCGTAGCTGGGCGTCACGATCACCGCCGCGTTGGCCTGTTTGAGCATGCCGTCGATCGCCTCGCTCGCCATCTTCAGCGACTTCGCGCGCGCGTCGCGATATTCGGGGTCGGCCAGGCCCTTGGTCTTGGCCGCCTCCTCGAACAGCTCCTGGCCGAAAAAGGGCATCTCGGCCGCGGCGTTGGCCTTGTTGAACGCGATCACCTGGTCGAGCGTACGCGTCGTGACCGACGGCGGCGTGGTCGCGAGATAGGCGTCGAGATCGGCCTTGAGCTCGGTGAGCAGCACCTTGATCTCCGCGTCGCCCAGGCCGGGCGTGGGCGGGCGCTCGACGTCGACGAGCACCGCGCCGCCGGCGCGCAGCTGATCGAGCGCGCGGTGGAACACGTCCATCAGCTCTGTCGAGGCGTTCTGCGGATGGTACACGGCGACGCGCAGGCCCTGGAGCGCGTTCGGCGACAGGCCGGCGGCGTAGTCGCGTTTGGCCGCGTCGGCTCCCGTCGTGACCGGGTCGACCGGGTCGGAGCCCGCCATCGCGCTCAGCATCAGCGCCGCGTCGCGCACGCTCTTCGCCATGGGGCCCGGAATATCCTGGCTGTGGCTGATGGGCACGACGTGCGTGCGGCTGACCAGGCCCATGCTGGGTTTCAGGCCGACAAGCCCGTTGATCGAGGACGGGCAGATGACGGAGCCGTCCGTCTCCGTCCCCACCGCCGCCGCGGCGAGGCTCGCCGCGATCGAGGAACCCGAGCCCGAGGACGAGCCGCAGGCGGTGCGGTCGAGCGCGTACGGGTTCTTCACCAGCCCGCGCACCGCGCTCCAGCCGCTCATCGAGTTGTTGGAGCGGATGTTGGCCCATTCGGACAGGTTGGTCTTGCCCAGGATCACCGCGCCCGCCGCGCGGAGCCGCGCGACCAGCGGCGCGTCGCGGCGGGTGTAGTTGTCCTTCAGCGCGAGAGAGCCCGCGGTGGTCGGCATGTCGTCGGCCGAGTCGATATTGTCCTTGATCAGGATCGGCACGCCGTGGAGCGGGCCGCGGACGCGCCCGGCCTTGCGCTCGGCGTCGAGCACGCGGGCTTGCGCGAGCGCGTCCGGGTTGATCGCGACGACCGAGCGGAGCGTGGGGCCACGCCGGTCGATCCGCTCGATGCGGCGCGTGTAGGCGCGGACGAGCGCGGCGGACGAGGTGCGGCCCGCGGTCATGTCGGCCTGGAGCTGCTCGATCGTGCGCTCCTCGACCTGCTGGGCCTGGGCGGCGATCGGGGCTGCGGCGAGCGTGAGGCCGATCAACAGATTACGCATATTCTGATTATCCCCTGCCCGTCACCCCGGACATGGGTCCCCAGCAAAGTAGTACTTTGCTGGGTTCCCTCTTCCGGGGTCCATCGTCGTGCGCGCACGTCCGGCGGATCGTTCGCACACCGATGGATGCCGGAACAAGTCCGGCATGACGGGGGTAGGGTCGAAATCGCAGCGCGGAGCTATCTTTGGTTAGGTTCCTGAAACACGTCGGCCGCGCGATCCTGGCGCTCGTCATCCTGCTCGCGCTCGCGATCACGATCGTGCCGCGCTACCTCGACCGCATCTACTATCAGGGGCCGGAGAGCGGCCACTATGACGGCGAGCGCTTCTTCAATCCCGACGGCGAGGACACCGTCCGCCCGCCGGGCGGGGGCGGCCGCGGCGGCTTCTTCTGGCGGCAGCTGACGGGGAGCGACGGGCGGCCGGCCTGGCCGGAACGCGTCGCGGTGACGCCCACCAAGCCCGCGGCGCGCGTGGAGGGCGACCGCATGGTCGCGACCTGGATCGGCCACGCGACGGTGCTGGTGCAGACGCAGGGCCTCAACATCCTCACCGACCCGATCTGGTCAGAGCGCGCGTCTCCCTTCGGCTTCGTCGGGCCGAGCCGCGTGGCGGAACCGGGCGTACGGTTCGAAGACCTGCCCAAGATCGACCTCGTCGTGGTCAGCCACAACCATTACGACCACATGGACCTGGCGACGCTCCGGCGTTTGTGGGAGCGCGACCGGCCGCTGATCGTCACCTCGCTCGGCAACGATACGATCCTACGCTCGCGCGGCGTCGAGGCGCAGGCGGTGGACTGGGGCGGCGCGGTCACGATGCGCGGCCGTCCCGGCGACCCGCGGCCCGTGCGCGTGGTCGTCAACCGCAATCACCATTGGGGCAGCCGCTGGTTCGCCGACCGCAACCGCGCGCTCTGGTCGAGCTTCGTCGTCGAGCTTCCCGGCGGCAACCTGTTCTTCGCCGGCGACACCGGCTTCGGCGACGGGCGCTGGCCGGCGGAGGCGGCGCGGTACGGCCCAGTCCGCCTCGCGCTGATCCCCATCGGCGCGTTCCGCTTCAAGGCCGGCCAGATGGCGAGCGGGAGCCATATCGGGCCGATCCAAGCCGCCGAGGTGCACGAGCGGCTGGGCGCGTCGACGTCGCTGCCGATCCACTGGGGCACGTTCCGGCTGTCCTACGAAGGCTACGACACGCCGCCGCGGCTGCTCGCGGAGACGCTGCGCTGCACGGGGCGGACGGGCTTCGCCGCGGTCGCGATCGGGCGGCCCGTCGAGGTGCCGCCCTATCGCCGGCCTACGCCGACGCGGAACCTGTCGGACGAACGGCTGGAGCGGTGCCTCGACACGCCGGCGGTGCGGGCGCTTCGTTAAGCTTTCGGCGCTACGGCCATCCCCGCTCTCGGGAGGACAGGTCGAGTGGGGTTCATCCAGCGCTACCAGGACGGCGAGTACCTGTCGCGGACGCAGGACTGGCACGAAGGCGACGCCGCGTGGAAGGCGGCGCGCGTCCGCGAGATCCTGGATGCGGCCGGCCTCGCGCCGCGACGCGTGGCCGACGCGGGCTGCGGGACGGGCGGCGTGCTCGTCCAGCTGCAGGCGACCATGCCGCCGGGCGTCGAGCTCACGGGCTTCGAGGTCGCCGAGCCCGCCTTCCGCGTCGCCGCCGCGCGCGCGAACGCGGGCCTGCGCTTCGTGCACGGCGGCGTCGAGGAGCATCGCGGCGAGCCGTTCGACGTCCTGCTCGCGATGGACGTGTTCGAGCACGTCCCCGACTATCTCGGCTTCCTCGAGCTGCTCCGTCCGGTCGCGCGCCGCTTCGTGTTCCACGTGCCGCTCGACCTGTCGATCAAGTCGCTCCTGACGGGCCTGCCGATGCACCGGCGCCGCAGCGTGGGGCACCTCCATTATTTCGACGCGGACACGGCGCGCGCGACGCTGGAGGATTGCGGCTATCGCGTGCTCGACGCGCGCTTCACCCACGCGGTGATGCAGCCCCCGCCCGCGACCTGGAAGCAGCGGGTACGCCGCCTTCCCGACCGCCTGCTCTACGCCGCGCGGCCCGCGCTCTGCGCGCGGGTGCTGGGCGGTTGCTCGCTCCTGGTGCTGGCGGAGCCCGACGAAGTGCCCGCGCTCAGCCCAGCTTGAACGCGCAGAACTTGTTGCCGTCCGGGTCGCGCCAGTAGGCGCCATAGAAGCCCATCTCCTCGGGCTGGCGCAATCCCGGCGCGCCCTCGTCGGAACCGCCCAGCTCCAGCGCCTTGGCGTACAGCGCGTCCACCTGCTCGCGGCTGTCCGCCGCCAACGCGATCATCGAACCGTTGCCGGGCGAGGCCGCACCGTCGTCGTACGGGCGCGTGATCGCCACCATCGGCCGGTCCATGCCCGTGCCGTAGAGCGTGAAGCCGCGCGGGTCGCCGGGCAGCGCCATCAGCCGCTTCGCGCCCACTTCGGCGAACAGCGCGTCGTAGAAGCGGTAGGCGCGCTCCAGGTCGTTCACGCCTACGGTCGCGTAGCCGATCATATATTCACCCCTTCTCAGTTCGCCGCCGCGCTCCCCTGCCCCGGCTTGAGCAGGTCGAGCACCGCAGCCGTCATCGCGACAGCACCCGTCACCACCGCGGGCTCGGGGTCGATCTTGAACAGGGGCGAGTGGTGCGACGGCACCGCGGGACCGCCCTTGGCCGCCGCGTCGAGCGCCGCGGCGGGCGTGCCGCCGACCGCGAAGTAATAGCCCTTCACGCCGTGCTCGGGTGCTACGAGGTAGGCGAAATCCTCCGCGCCCATGCCCTTCTGCTCGAAGGGCTGCACCCGGTCCGCGCCCAGCTCGCGCACCATCACCGCGTTCAGGCGGCGGGCGAGCTCGGGATCGTTGGCGGTCACCGGCGTGCCTTCGGGCACCGCGACGCGCGGCATCAGGTTCTCGGGCATGCCGTTCAGCTCGCCGATGCCGCGCGCGACGCGGCGGATGCCGTCGAGCAGCCGCTTGCGCTCCGCCTCGCTGTTGGCGCGCACCGTCACTTGCAGACGCGCCTCGTCGGAGATGATGTTGTGTTTCAGCCCCGAGTGGAACGAGCCCACCGTGATCACCGCCGGGTCGAGCGGCTGGCGCTCGCGGCTGACCAGCCCTTGGAGCGCGATGACGAGCTGCGACGCCATGTAGACGGGGTCCTTGCCCGCATTGGGCGAAGCCCCGTGCGCGCCAACACCCGGCACGACGATGTCGACCGAGTCGGACGAGGAATATTGGATCAGCTCCGATGCCGCGACCTTGCCCGTCGCGCGCGACGCGTCGACGTGCCAGGCGAGCGCGTATTGGGGTTTGGGGAAGCGCGAATAGAGCCCGTCCTTGAGCATCGCGGCCGCGCCGCCGACGCGCTCCTCGGCGGGCTGGGCGATGAACACCACCGTACCGCGCCAACGGTCCTTCAGCGCCGCGAGCCGCCGCGCGGTGGCGACCAAGCCGACGATGTGCGTGTCGTGCCCGCAGGCGTGCATCACGGGCGTCTCCACGCCGTCGACGCCGACCTGGCGCACCTTGGACGCGTTGGGCAGGCCCGACTTCTCCTCGACGGGCAGCCCGTCCATGTCGGCGCGGAGCAGCACGACGGGTCCGTCGCCGTTCCGGAGCACGCCGACCACGCCCGTGCCGCCGACCTTCTCGGTCGCCTGCATGCCCGACACCTTGCGCAGCTCCTGCGCCATGCGCGCGGCCGTCCTGGTCTCCTTGAAGGAGAGCTCCGGATTGCGGTGGAAGTGGTCCCAGAGCGCACCGAGGTCGCGGTCGTAATCCGCCTGGACGGCGGCGGCGTAGTCGGGGCCCTGCGCCGCGGCGGGCGCGGCGATGAGGGCGGTCGCGAGGAGAAGGTGGCGCATGCGGGATCCTTGGAGTGGTCGCGCCGCAGCCTAGCCTCGAAAACGCGCCGCTCAAGCCCGCTCACGCGTTGCCGGTCCGTTCCGGAAGGCCCATATCCGAGCCATGGAGATCCAGATCCGCCGAAACCTCGCCGAGCCCGAGACGGACGCGAGCTTCGTCCCCCATCGTCCCGCGCGGCCCGAGAAGCTGGAAGGCGGCAAGCCGTTCAAGCTCGTGACCGAGTATACGCCGTCCGGCGATCAGCCCACGGCGATCCGCGAGCTGGTCGAGACCGCGCGCGCGGGCGAGAAGGACCAGGTGCTCTTGGGCGTCACCGGGTCGGGCAAGACCTTCACCATGGCGAAGTGCATCGAGGAGCTGCAGCGCCCCGCGCTCATCCTCGCGCCCAACAAGATCCTGGCCGCCCAGCTCTACGGCGAGTTCAAGTCGTTCTTCCCGGAGAACGCGGTCGAGTATTTCGTCAGCTACTACGACTACTACCAGCCGGAAGCCTACGTCCCGCGCTCCGACACGTACATCGAGAAGGAGTCGTCGATCAACGAGGCGATCGACCGGATGCGCCACTCGGCCACGCGCGCGCTGCTGGAGCGCGACGACGTGATCATCGTGGCGTCGGTTTCGTGCCTCTACGGCATCGGATCGGTCGAGACCTACTCGGCGATGATCTTCGACCTGAAAAAGGGCCAGACCGTCGATCAGCGCGAGATCGTGCGCAAGCTCGTTGCGCTCCAGTACAAGCGCAACGACGCCGCCTTTCAGCGCGGCAACTTCCGCGTGAAGGGCGACACGCTGGAGATCTACCCGTCGCACTACGAGGACGCGGCGTGGCGCGTCTCCTTCTTCGGCGACGAGATCGAGGAGATCGTCGAGTTCGACCCGCTGACGGGCAAGAAGAACCTCTCGCTCAACTCCGTCCGCATCTACGCGAACAGCCACTACGTCACCCCCGGCCCGACGATGAAGCAGGCGGTCGAGGCGATCCGCTTCGAGCTGACGGAGCGGCTGAAGGAGCTGGAGGCGGAGGGCAAATTGCTCGAACGCCAGCGACTCGAGCAACGCACCAACTTCGACCTGGAGATGATCGCCGCCACCGGCTCGTGCAACGGCATCGAGAACTATTCCCGCTTCCTCACCGGCCGCCTGCCGGGCGAGCCGCCGCCCACGCTGTTCGAGTACCTGCCCGAGAACGCGGTGCTGTTCGTCGACGAGAGCCACGTCACCGTGCCGCAGGTGGGCGGGATGGCCAGGGGCGACCATCGGCGCAAGCTCACGCTCGCCGAATACGGCTTCCGCCTGCCGTCGTGCATCGACAACCGGCCGTTGCGCTTCAACGAGTGGGACGCGATGCGGCCGCAGACGGTGTGCGTCTCCGCCACGCCCGGCTCCTGGGAGATGGAGCAGACGGGCGGCGTCTTCGCCGAGCAGGTGATCCGCCCCACCGGCCTCATCGACCCTCCGGTGGAGATCCGCCCTGTTGAGGAGCAGGTCCAGGACCTGATCCAGGAGTGCAAGGCGACCGCCGCCAAGGGCTATCGCACGCTCGTCACCACGCTGACGAAGCGCATGGCGGAGGACCTGACCGAGTATATGCACGAGGCGGGGATCAAGGTCCGCTACATGCATTCGGACGTGGAGACGCTGGAGCGCATCGAGCTTATCCGTGATCTCCGATTGGGCGTTTACGACGTTCTGATCGGCATCAACCTGTTGCGCGAAGGATTGGACATCCCCGAGTGCGGGCTGGTCGCGATCCTGGACGCGGACAAGGAGGGGTTCCTCCGCTCGGAAACCTCGCTGATCCAGACGATCGGCCGCGCCGCGCGCAACGTGGAGGGCCGCGTCATCCTCTACGCCGACCGCATCACCGGCTCCATGGAGCGCGCGATGCGCGAGACGGAACGCCGCCGCGAGAAACAGCTCCAGTACAACCTAGAGCACGGCATCACCCCCCAGACGATCCGCCGCAACATCGGCGACATCATCGCGCACGTGGCGTCCAAGGACCAGGTCACCGTCGAGATCGACGAGGACCGCCCGCACATGGTCGGCCACAACTTGCGCGCGTACATCGAGGAGCTGGAGCGCAAGATGCGCAAGGCCGCCGCCGACCTCGAGTTCGAGGAGGCCGGGCGGCTCCGCGACGAGATCCGGCAGCTCGAAAACGAGGAGCTGGGCCTCCCCGTCGAGCAGCAAAAGGCGCCGATCATGGGCCGCTCGAACGAGGGCAAGCCGGGGACGCGCAAGACGCGCTTCGGCAAGCAAAAGGCGATCAGGGCGGCGCGGCGGGCGGGCGGGCGCTAGCCCCGCCCCCTCGCGCCGGGACCGGATTGCGCTAAAGCGCGTTCCCGAGCTTCACGCTTCGGGAGACCAACCATCGCCACCTTCATGTTCGCCACGGGCATCGAGAACAGCGTGCCCCGCATCCGGAACGGCCGCGAGCGGGTCGACCAGATGGAGGTCTGCGGCTTCTATGAGCGTTGGGAGGAGGACTTCACGCTCGTGGAGGAGATGGGCATTCACTATCTCCGCTACGGGCCGCCCATCCACAAGACGTGGCTCGCGCCGGGCAAGTACGACTGGAAGTTCTCGGACGTCACCTTCGCCGACCTGAAGCGGCGCAACATCGTTCCCATCACCGATCTCTGCCACTTCGGCGTGCCCGACTGGATCGGCGACTTCCAGAACCCGGACTTCCCCGAGCTGTTCGAGCGATATGCCGGCGAGTTCGCGCGGCGATACCCGTGGGTACAGCTCTACACGCCGGTCAACGAGATGTTCATCTGCGCCGTCTTCTCGGCCAAGTACGGCTGGTGGAACGAGCAGGGTACGACGGATCGGACGTTCGTCACGGCGCTCAAGCACATCGTCAAGGCCAACGTCCTCGCGATGCGCGCGATCCTGCGCGCCAGGCCCGACGCGATCTTCATCCAGTCGGAGTCGTCGGAGTATTTCCACGCGGAGAACCCGGCCGCGATCAAGCCCGCGGAGATCCTCAACTCGCAGCGCTTCCTTTCGCTCGACCTCAACTACGGCCGGCGCGTCGACTCCGAGATGTACGAATACCTGCTCGACAACGGCATGACGCGCGAGGAGTACCACTTCTTCCTCGACAACCGCCTGAAGCAGCACTGCATCATGGGCAACGACTATTACGTCACCAACGAGCACCGCGTGCGCGCGGACGGCTCGACGGGCCCGTCGGGCGAGGTGTTCGGTTACGACGAGATCACGCGCCAGTACCATGAGCGCTACCTCCTACCCGTGATGCACACGGAGACGAACATGTGGGAGGGGCCGCTCGGCACGGAGGCGGTCGACTGGTTGTGGAAGGAATGGGCCAACGTGCTGCGCGTCCGCAACACGGGGACGCCCATCGTTGGCTTCACCTGGTACTCGCTCACCGACCAGATCGACTGGGACGTGGCGTTGCGCGAGAAGAACGGGCGCGTGAACCCGCTCGGGCTCTACGACCTCGACCGCAACATCCGCGCGGTCGGGCGCGCGTACAAGCAACTCATCAAGGACTGGCGCGACGTGCTGCCGACGATGAGCTCCGCGCTGACGGTGCCGGTGGTGATGCCGCACGAGTGCGACGAGGACTGGGCTGTCCGCCAGCGCGAGCATGCGGCGGAGCGGCTGCGGCACAAGATCAAGGCGGAGCCGAGCATGGCGGACGGGGGCGCCTAGGCGAAGACCCCTCCGGAACGGTCCGACCGATCGCGCCATCACCGAGGCGGCCCACGATGTTTCGGCCCGGTGCGGGCTCTGCTATCTTGCGATCTTTATGGAGAAGCTCATGGCAGCGTCGTCCCTGCACGACATCCTGGTAGCCTGGCAGCAAGGTCGCATGGACTACCGAAGCGCCATGGAGCTCGCGCAGATCGACACGCTGGGCGAGCTGTACAAGGCGGCGGAGCATAGCGGAGTCCCGATCCGCACCGAACCATATGAGCATGAGCTACGCCAAGCCGAGATGGTCGCTGAACTCATCCGGGGTCAAGCGAGCCTGAAGGCCGCGTGACCGCCGCCTTCGTCGACCTCATCATTCCCGATAGTGGTCCTCTCATCAGCTTGGCGCACGCCGACCGGCTAGACCTGATCGAGGTATTCGACCGACCGATCGTCATCGCGGACATCGTCAAGCTCGAGTGCCTCAAGAAACCTACTGCACCCGATTACCCGGTCCTCGAACGCTGGTTTGCTCGAATCGGCAACCGCGTCCGCGTCGTCGACACACCTATGAGGGAGCCGTACGAGGCCGCATTGCAACGCGAGCGCGCCGGCGAGCGGCGTGCCACGAGCGGCTTCGGCGACGCCACCCTCGCGTACATGCTGCGCCGGCTCGACGACTTCGCTGCGCCCGGCGCCGTCCCGCTCGTACTGATCGAGGACGAGGGGGCCAGCAGGCTCCTGTCCCGCTTTGAGCGAGCGCACATCCTTTCTACGAGGACCTGGCTCATCAGCCTGGAGCGGGCTGGCGTGATTCCGAGCGCTCGTGATGTGATCAACAAGATCGCGCACGGCGGGCGGGAACTCTCCGAATTGCAAGCAGATCGCCCCGGCGTCGGCGACGACGGAAAGTCGGCGTGGCTCGGCCAAGTAGTAGGTCGAGACGGCTCAACCGCGGCGTCTGAGAAGGACCAGGCGTGATCCCGGGCTGAGACGACGCCCTAGCGGTTGCGCGGGGCTCGCGCGCCGCTAAGGTCGGGCCAAACGGGCGCAGGGGGTTCGACACCAAATGGCGGCGGAGGGCGCGGCGGGGGTCCAGCGTCTTGAGGCGGCGCATCGGGCGCTGCGTGCGGACGGCGACGTGCAGTTCGCGCTCCGCACCCAGGATCCGCCGGCCGAGCCGCCGGCCTGGCTCAAGCGCTTCTTCGAATGGTTGGGCGAACTGCTCGCGCCCGTGGGGCGGTTCCTGCGCTGGTTGGGGAGCTTCATGCCCGACGCGCCGGTCGCGCGCATCCTGCTCTGGAGCGTGCTGGCCTTGTTCGCGGCGGCGCTGGTCTGGGCGGTGGTGGAACGGGTGCGGCACGGCGAGTGGCGGCTGCCGCGCCGCCGATCGCGCACCGTCGAGGGAACGCCCGAAGAGGAGTGGGCGCCGGAGGCGGCGCAGACGCGCGGTTGGCTCCAGGAGGCGGACGCGCTGGCCGCGGCGGGCCGCTACGCCGAGGCGGCGCACCACCTGCTGCTGCGGTCGGTCGAGGACATGGCGCGGCGGCGGCCGCAGCTCGTCCGGCCCGCGCTGACCAGCCGCGAGCTCGCCGCCGCGCCCGCCGTGCCGCCGACCGCGCGGACGCTGTTCGCCGACATCGCGCGGCTGGTGGAGCGCAGCCTGTTCGGCGGGCGGGCGGTGGACCAGGATGACTGGAGGGCCGCGCGCGCGGCCTATGCCGATTATGCGCTTCCCGGCGCGTGGAGGGCGTGATGGCCGCCCGCGCCCAGTCCAGCCCGTTCGGCCCGGTCGCGGTCGCGCTGATGCTCGTCGTCGGTCTGCTCGGTTTCGCGGCGACCCTGGTGCTCGGCGCGTTCGCGCCCGACCTGCGCTCGGGCCGGAACGGCGGCGCGCACGCGCTGAGCGACGCGGCCACGGGTTTCAGCGGGATCGTGCGGCTGCTCGACGCGACGGGCCGCTCGCCCCAGGTGCTGCGCTCCGACGCGCAGTTCGGGCAGGCCGAGCTGGTGGTGATCACGCCCGAGCGCGGCGCGACGCCGATCGACAAGGTCACCGCCGCCCGCGAGTATAAACGGCTGCTGATCGTGCTGCCCAAATGGGCCACCGTCGCCGACGAAGACCGGCGCGGCTGGGTGCGCGTCACCGACACGCTGCCCGTGTGGGAGCCGCAGGGCGTGATGGCGCCCGCGACGCGCCTGACGATCCGCCGTCGCCAGGGCGGCGGACGCATGCTGACGACCGCGCCGGGCTTGCCGTCCGACATCCGCTTCCGCGCGCCGCGCCGCCTGCAGGTGATCACCGCGCATCAGACGCGCGAGTGGAAGCGCGAGGACGGATCGACGCAGGTCATCGACAAGCTCGTGCCGCTCGTCACCGACGGCCGCGGCGGCGTCGTGCTGGGCCGGTTCGAGGATCGGCCGACCTATGTCCTCGCCGACCCCGACCTCATCGCCAACCACGGCGTCGCCGATCTGGGACAGGCGCGGGCGTCGGTCGCCATGCTCGACCACATCGCGGGCGACCGCGCCGACCGGATCGCGTTCGACGTCACGCTCAACGGGCTCGGGCGCGGGCGGAGCGTCCTCAAGTTGTTCTTCGAACCGCCGGTGCTGGCGATGACGCTGGCGATCGCGGCGGCGCTGCTGCTGGCGGGATGGCAGGCGTTGACCCGGTTCGGCGCGCCCGCGGTACCGGAACGCGCGGTCGCGTTCGGCAAGCGCGCGCTGATCGACAATACGGCGGCGCTGGTGCGCAAAGCGAAGCGCGAGAGCCGGCTGGGCGCGCGCTACGCCGACGCGATCCGGGCGCGTGCGCGCGAGCTGTTCGGCGTGCCGCCCGCGCTCGGGGCGGACGAGGCGGACGCGTATCTCGACCGCCTGAGCAACCGGGAACGGTTCAGCGAGCTGGCGGGCGCGGTCGGACGCGCCGAGGACAGGCACGAGCTGCTGCGCGGGGCGCGGCGGCTGCACGGATGGATGGGGGACAGGATCAGGTGACGGTGGACGACGTACGCGCGCTGGGGAACGCGATCCGCGAACAAGTGGGCAAGGCCGTGGTCGGCCAGGAGCGGACGGTCGATCTGATGCTGGTGGCGCTGTTCGCGGGCGGGCACATCGTGCTCGAAGGCCCGCCGGGCACCGCCAAGACGCTGCTGGCGCACAGCTTCGCCCGCGCGCTGGGGCTGAAATTCGGGCGCATCCAGTTCACGCCCGACCTGATGCCGGGCGACATCATCGGCGCGAACCTGTTCAACTTCCAGACGTCGTCCTTCACCCTGACCCGCGGGCCGATCTTCACCGACCTGCTCTTGGCCGACGAGATCAACCGGACGCCGCCCAAGACGCAGGCCGCTCTGCTTGAGGCGATGCAGGAGCGCACCGTGACAATCGACGGCGACACCATGGCGCTGGGGCCACGCTTCACGGTGGTCGCGACGCAGAACCCGATCGAGCAGCAGGGCGTGTACCCGCTCCCCGAGGCGCAGCTCGACCGATTCCTGTTCAAGCAGGAGGTAGGCTATCCCAGCGCCGACGAGGAGCGCCGCATCGTCGCTACTCACGGCGCGCGTAAGTCGGCGATGGAGCCGGAGGACTGGGGCGTCGAGGCGGTCGCTGACGCCGCCGCAATCGGCCGCGCGGTGGAGGTCGTGGCGCAAGTACGGCTCGTCGACGAGGTCGTCGATTACGTCGTGGCGCTGATCCGCGGCACGCGCGACGTGGCCGACCTGGAGAGCGGCGCGAGCCCCCGCGCGGGCGCCATGCTGGCGGGCGCGGCGCGGGCCAGGGCGGCGCTGGACGGGCGCGATTTCGTGATCCCCGACGACGTGAAGAGCCTCGCCCCCGCGCTGCTCCGGCACCGCCTGATCCTGTCGCCGGCCGCGGAGATCGGCGGGCGTAAGGTCGAGGAGGTGGTGGCGGGGATCATCGACACGATCGAGGCGCCGAGGTGACGGGCTCGCCTCGCCCGACCTCTTCCCGTCATGCCGGGCTTGACCCGGCATCCATGCGCGTCCGTTGGCGAGGGGACGGCCCTGTATGACGCCGCAGCCCATGTTCTACATTCTGACCAATCAGAAGCAGGGCGCGCTCTATGCCGGCGTGACGCGCTGGCCGATGCAGCGCATCCATCAACACCGGACAGGGATAATAGAGGGCTTCAGCAAGCGGTACGGGACCGCGTACCTCATCTACTTCGAGCTGTTCGAGGCGATCGTGGATGCGATCTCGCGCGAGAAGCAGATCAAGAATTGGCGACGAGCTTGGAAGGTCGAGCTGATCGAGAAGTCGAACCCGACATGGCGTGATCTGGCCCTCGATCTCGGGTTTGCGCCGGTGTGCGAGCCGCGATGGACGCGCATGGACCCCGGCGCGGGGTTCCCAGCAAGGTATTACTTTGCTGGGGTCCCTTAGGCCGGGGTGACGGAAATATGTCGGTCGCGACTGATCCATTGAATGCCGAACGGCGCAGTACCCGCGCCGCCGTCTACCCGACGCGCGCGGCGGTGGTCGCGGCCGCGACGGGGGCGCCGTTCGCGTTGCTCGTCGGCGTGTTCGCGCCGGGGCGTTGGTACGCGGGGCTTGCCTGGCCGTTGACCGTGCTGCTGCTGACGCTGCTCGACGCGCTTCTCGGGTCGCGCAAGGCGAAGCTTTCGGTCGTGGGACCGGATAGCGCCAGCGTCGGCGGGCAAGCCGACGTGACCGTCGCACTCGCGATCGACGGCCCGCGCCCGCCCCGCGCGGCGCAGGTGGCGGTCGCGACCAATCCGCTCGTCCGCGCCGAGGAGGAAGGGCGGACCGCGGTCGAGCTGGCGGGCGGACGCGGTTCGGTGCTCGTCGGCCTCCACACGCTCCGCCGCGGGACGGCGCGGATCGAGGCGTTGTGGGCGCGCTGGCGCGGGCCGCTGGGGCTCAGCTGGCACCAGCGGCAAGTGGAGGCGGCGCTCGCGTTTCCCGTCCTGCCCGACATACGCGGCGTCGAGGAGCGCGCGTCGCAGATCTTCCAGCGCCACGCGCTGCAGGGCCTGCTCGCGCAGATGGACCGCGGCGACGGTTCCGACTTCGACGCGATGGTCGAGTACCGCGCCGGCATGGACCGGCGCGCGATCGACTGGAAGCAGTCGGCGCGCCATTCCAAGCTCCACGCCAAGGAGTTCCGCACCGAGCGCAACGCGCAGATCGTGTTCGCGGTCGATAGCGGACGGCAGATGTCGGAGCCGGTCGCGGGCCTGCCCCGCGTCGACCGCGCCGTCTCCGCCGCCTTGCTCGCGGGCTGGGTGGCGCTCAAGCTCGGCGACCGCGTCGCGCTGCACGCGTTCGACAGCCGCCCGCGCGTCGCCGGTGGGCTGATAGGAGGTGCCGCGGCCTTTCCCGCGCTCCAGCGGCTGGCGGCCGAGATCGACTATTCGGGCGAGGAGACCAACTACAGTTTCGCGCTCACCACGCTCGCCGGGCTGCTTACGCGCCGCTCGATGATCGTGCTGTTCACCGAGTTCACGGACGCGACATCGGCCGACTTCCTCGTCCGCGCCGCGCGCAAGCTCGTCGAGAAGCACCTGCTGCTCGTGGTCGTGCTGCGCGACGAGGAGGTGGAGACGTTCCTCGACCGCGCGCCCGACGCCGTCGAGGACGTCACCCGCGCCGTCACCGCCGCGGGGCTGCTCGCCGACCGCAAGCTCGCGCTGACCAGGCTCAGGCACTTGGGCGTGCACGTCATCGAGAGCGAGCACGACCGCGTCGGCGAGCGGCTGGTCGCCGGTTACATCGACCTCAAGCGGAGGAACCTCCTGTGACCGCGCCGCTCGTCAACGCCAGCCGATTCCGCCAGGCGCATGCGGCGGATTGGGAGCGGCTGGAGCGGCTCGTCGGACTGATGGAGCGCCGTTCTATCCGCGCATTGGGCGATGACGACCTGCTGGCCTTACCGCTGCTCTATCGCACAACGCTGTCGTCGCTCTCGGTCGCGCGCGAGACGTCGCTCGACCGCGCGCTCGTCGCCTATCTCGAGCAGCTCTGCACGCGCGCCTATTTCCAGCTCTACGGCGTGCCGAGCTCCGCCTGGACCCAGATCAAAGCGTTCTTCGCGCGCGAATGGCCGCGCGCGGTGCAGGCGCTGTGGCGCGAGACGCTGGCCGCGTTCGTGCTGACGGCGGTCGCGGCGGTCGCGGCGTACCTGCTCATCCGCGACGACCCGACCTGGTTTTACGCCGTCATCGACGAAGGGCTGGCGAACGGCCGCGACCCGTCGGCATCGGCCGCGAAATTGCGCGAGAGCTTGTACGGCAAACAGGACGACATGCTCGCGACATTCGCGGCGTACCTGTTCACGCACAACTCGCAGGTGGCGATCTTCGCCTTCGCGCTGGGCTTCGCCTTCGCGGTGCCGACGGCGATGCTGCTCGTCTATACCGGGCTGATGCTGGGGGCGTTCTTCGCGGTGTTCGTGCCGCACGGATTAGGCGCGGGCCTGGCAGCGTGGCTCGCGATCCACGGCACCACCGAGATCTTCGCGATCCTGATCGCGGGCGCGGCGGGGTTCCGGATCGGCACCGCCATCGCCTTTCCGGGCCGGCTGTCGCGCATGGACGCGGCGGTGGCGGCGGGGCGGTTGGCTGCGACCGCGATGCTGGGCGTGGTGCTGATGCTGCTCGTCGCCGGCCTCCTCGAAGGGATCGGGCGGCAGACGGTGCGCACCGACGAGTTCCGCGCGCTGATCGGGGCCGCGATGCTCATGGGCTGGCTCGCCTATTTCTACCTGCCGCGGCGGCGCGATGCGGCGTAACCGCGCGCCCCGCACCCGCGTCCGGAGCTTCGTCACGCCGGAGGGCGTCGACCTGCGGCTCGAGCTCGGCTCGGCCGGCGCGCGGGCGGGCGCGTTCATGCTCGATACGGTCATGATCCTCGTCGTGCTGGTGCTGGGCACGCTGGCGATCCTGTGGCTCCTGTCGGGCGCGCGCCAGGGCGAGCTGCTGATGATCCTGTGGCTGCTCGGCGCGTTCACGCTCCGGAACGGCTGGTTCATCTTGTGGGAGCTGGGCGGGCGCGGCGCCACGCCCGGCAAGCGCATGGTGGGCCTGCGCGTCGTGGCGCGCGACGGCGGGCGGCTGACGGGCGGCGCGGTGGTGGCGCGCAACGCCATGCGCGAGATCGAGCTGTTCCTGCCCCTCTCCTTCCTCGCGCAGCGCGGCGCGGAAGGGAGCGCCGACACCGCCATGACGATCTTCGCCTTGAGCTGGAGCGGGCTGTTCCTGTTCTTTCCGCTGTTCAACCGCGACCGGTTGCGCGTCGGCGACCTCGTCGCGGGCACCTGGGTCGTGCAGACGGTCAAGGCGCAGCTGGGCGCCGAGCTCGCCGCCGAACGCCCGCGCCGCCACTTCCCCGAAGCCGCGCTCGACCTCTACGGCGTGTACGAATTGCAGACGCTGGAGGGCGTGCTGCGCGGGGGGCAGGCGGACTCGGTCGCCACCGTCGCCTCGATCATCCGCCGCAAGGCCGGCATGGCGGACGACGGCGACGACCTCGGCTTTCTCAACGACTATTACGCCGCGCTCTGCGCGCGATTGGAGCGGGGGTTGATGGTGGGCCGGCGGCGGGAGGACAAATATGCGCGCTGACGGGCGCGCGTAACCAAATCGCGTCCCGCCGGTTCACCCCGTCATGGAAGACCTGCTCGACCGCCCCGCGCCCAGTCCGATCCTGCGCCTGCTCGAAGTCTCGCGCATCTACACGGAGCCCGCGGTCGAGGAGTATGCGCGCGGCCGCGAGGTGCTGGCGCGCTACCCGGACGCCGAGCGCATCCACGTGCCCTCGCATTGGAACATCCCGACGCTCTACGGCAACGAGGGTAATGTCGACGACTGGGTGAAGATCAAGCGCACGGTGCTCGTGCTGGGCGTGAAGAAGGGGCTCGCGATGCGCCCCAATGGGCGGTCGGCCGACTTCATCGCGCCCTCCACGTCGAACGGCTGCGCGATGGCGTGCGCCTACTGCTACGTGCCGCGGCGCAAGGGCTTCGCGAACCCGATCAGCGTGTTCGTCAACATCGAGCAGATCTGCCGGGCGATCGCGCGCCACGCGACCAAGCAGGGGCCGAAGACGGCGCCCGACCAGATCGACCCGGCGGCCTGGGTGTACGATCTGGGCGAGAACGGCGACCTGTCGGTCGACGCGCTCGTGTCCGACAACGTCCGCGACATGGTGGCGACCTTCCGCGACCTGCCCAACGCCAAGGGCTCGTTCGCGACCAAGTACGTGAACCGCGACCTGCTGGGCTACGACCCGCAGGAGCGCACGCGCGTGCGCTTCTCGCTCATGCCGGCGCACGTCGCGCGCGTGGTAGACGTGCGCACCTCGCCCATCGCCGACCGGATCGCCGCGATCGACGACTTCGTGCGGGCGGGGTACGAAGTGCACCTGAATTTCTCGCCCGTCATCGTCTATGACGGCTGGGAAGCCGACTGGCGCGCGCTGTTCGAGGAGGTCGACGCGCGGCTCTCACGCCAAGCGCGCGAGCAGATGCGGTGCGAGATTATCTTCCTCACGCACAACGCCAACCTGCACGAGGTCAATCTCGGCTGGCACCCCAAGGCCGAGGACCTGCTGTGGCGGCCCGACCTACAGCAGTGGAAGCGGTCGGAATCGGGCCAGTGGAACCTGCGCTACAAGGTCGCCGACAAGCGGCGCTACTTGGAACGGTTCCAGCAGATCCTGGCCGAGGTGATGCCGTATTGCGAGGTCAGGTACGCGTTCTAGTCGCCGATATCGAGGTTCTCGAACATCAGCACCTTGCGTTCCATGTCGAACATCGCGTGGTCCGCGCGCTTCAAGAGCTTCAGGATCACGTCCACGTCGTCCGAGTTCGCCTCGATGATGTACTCGTCCACGCCCTTGTCGAGGATGAGCTGGATGGTGAACTTGCCCGGCTCGCCCCTGCCCCGCTCCGTCCAGCTGGCCTGGTAATCGGTGACCTGGCGGATCTTGTAGCGGCGCTCGAGCTGCTGTTCCTGCGCGTCGTTCCCGTCGGGCATGTCGATCGTTCCTGTTTCAAGCCTGCACGGCCCCACGAACCCGCCGCGCCCGCGGGCGTTCCGTCTTGCATGGCGGTATTCTTCACCTCCGACACGCACTGGGGCGACCACCGGACGCTCAACATCGGCCGGCGGCCCTTCGGGTCGACGGCGGAGATGGACGCGGCGCTGGTCGCGAACTGGAACGCGGCGGTCGGCCGGGAGGACGAGGTCTGGCACCTGGGCGACGTGGCGCGGCGGGCGGGCGATGTCGCGGGGCTGCTGGAGCGGCTGAACGGGACGAAGCACCTGATCCGCGGCAACAACGACCCGCCGGGTACATGCGACGCAGCGGGCTGGGCGAGCGTGCGGGATTATGCCGAGCTGGAGTTGGACGGCGTTCAGCTGGTCCTCTGCCACTACCCGTTCCGCAGCTGGAACCGGCAGGGGCGCGGCGCGGTGAACCTGCACGGGCACAGCCACGGGCGGCTAAGGCCGATGACGCGTCAGTATGATGTCGGCGTCGACGCGCGGGACTACCGTCCGGTCACGCTCGCCGACCTCATCGGTCGTAGGCGATCCTGACCCGGCCCGCCGCCTCCACCGCGCGGGCGCGTGCGTCGTCCGTGTCGCTCCCCAACGCGAGCGCCACGCCCATGCGGCGGTACGGCCGGGTCGTCGGCTTGCCGAACAGGCGAATATCTACCTCGCCGGGCGTGGCGAGCGCGTCCGTCAGCCCCTCGAAGCGGAACCGCTCCGCGTCGCGGTCGGCGAGGATTACGGCGGAGGCGGCCGGTCCGCGAAGGCGCACCTCGGGCACGGGCAGGCCCATGACGGCGCGGGCGTGGAGGTCGAACTCGCTCCAGTTCTGCGAGAGGAGCGTCACCATGCCGGTGTCGTGCGGGCGGGGCGAGAGTTCGGAGAAGATCACCTCGTCGCCCCGCACGAAGAACTCGACGCCGAACAGGCCGTAGCCGCTTAAGTTTTCGATGACCGCACGCGCCATGTCCTGCGCGCGGGCGAGCGCCGCGTCCGACATGGCGGCGGGCTGCCACGACTCGCGATAGTCGCCGCGCTCCTGCCGGTGGCCGATCGGCGGGCAAAAGCTGACGCCGTCGCGCCCGCGCACCGTCAGCAGCGTGATCTCGTAGTCGAAGGCGACGAACGCCTCGACGATGACGCGCCGCCGGTCGCCGCGCATGTTCGCGACGGCGTAGTCCCAGGCGCGCTCGAGCTCGCCCGCGTCGTGCACGGTGCTCTGCCCCTTGCCCGAGGAGGACATGACGGGCTTGACCACACAGGGCACGCCGACATGCTCGGCCGCGGCGTGCACCTCGTCCAGGCTCTCGGCGTAAGCGTAGCGCGACGTCGTCAGCCCCAGCTCGCGCGCGGCGATGTCGCGGATGCCGTCGCGATTCATCGTGAGCATCGTCGCGCGGGCGGACGGGACCACGGTCACACCCCGCGCCTCCACCTCCGCCAGCACCTCGGTCCGGATCGCCTCCACCTCCGGCACGACGTAATCGGGGCGGCGGCGCTCGATGACGCTGCGCAGCGCGTCGCCGTCGAGCATGGGGAACACCTCCGCCTCGTCGGCCACCTGCATCGCGGGCGCGTGGCCGTAGCTGTCGCAGGCGACCACATAGGCGCCGAGCCGCTTGGCGGAGATGGCGAACTCGCGGCCCAGCTCGCCCGAGCCGAGCAGCAGGATCGTGGCGGTGAACGTCACCGGCTCAGCCGCCGCGGCTGCCGCCGC
The DNA here is from genome assembly GCF_002288825.1 of Sphingomonas lenta. Classification (GTDB taxonomy): domain Bacteria; phylum Pseudomonadota; class Alphaproteobacteria; order Sphingomonadales; family Sphingomonadaceae; genus Sphingomonas; species Sphingomonas lenta. Next base: position 237,269 of record NZ_NSLI01000004.1, on the reverse strand, counting down.
CCCATCCCCCGCCGCGCGCGCTGGCGCGGCCGCCGAAGCCGCCGCGCGATACGACCGAGCTGCGCGTCTGGATGCGCTGCGTGGTCACCGGGTTGGTGATCGCGCGGCTGCCGACCTGGTAGCGGTGGTAGCCCCGCCCGCTCCCGCCGCCGTAGAGGAAGGCGCCGCCGCCGGTGTAGTAGCGATCGTCGTAGCGGCTGCGGTAGAGCGGCTGGTAACGGTAGCGGCTGCCGCCGTCGAGCAACCGGCCGATCATAAAGCCCGTCAGGAGCGGCACGAAGAAGCTCTGGCCGCCCGCATAGCGGTAGGAGCATTGGCCCTCGCCGAACTGCTCTTCGCACGTGCTCTGGTCGGCGAAGCGGGGCGCCACCTGCGCGTCCTGCGCCTGCGCCGCCTGCTGCGCCTCCTGGCACTGGACCGCGCTGAACGCGCCCGACGCCGTGCACTCGGAGACGGTGCGGAAGGCGGAGACCTCGGTCGGCTCGCCGAACTGCTGGCGCGAGAGCTCGGCGTCGGTCGGGCCGTTCTCGCAGCCGCCCAGCATCGCCATCGCGCCGACCGCGGACAGCCCGGCGGCGGCGGAGCGCTTGCGGCGGCGGGGTAGGGTCGTGGTCATGGTTCGGTCTCAATAGGTCATGCTGGCGGCGTTGAGCAGCCCTACGCCCACCGCCGTCGCCGCGAGATACGCCGCGCTCGCGACGTTGCCGGCCTCCAGCCGCTGCACCATGTCGCGCACGATGAAGCGGCGCACCACGAGCGACGCGACGATCTGGATCACGCCCGCCAGCACCGCCCAGGCGGTGAACTCGAGCCAGTTCGCCGTCTGCGTCAGTGCCGACGCGAGCGGCAGCGCGAAGCCGATGATGGCGCCGCCCAGCGCGATCGCCGCGGCCGGGTTGCCGTCGCGGATCATCGTCGCCTCGTCGTACGGCGTCGACCATTGGTAGAGCCGCTTGAAGATGGCCAGGAACAGGCACGAGAGGCCGAAGGCGAGGACGAAGTGCCCCGCACCCGTCGCGAAGGCTTGCGTGTCGAAGGTCATTGGTCCCCCATCAGGCCGTGAACTCGCCCGGGCCGACGGCCAGGCCGATCATGATCTCGTGCGTGTAGTCGCCGCCCTCCGGCTCCATCGCCAGCGCCAGCAGCAGCTCCTCACCCGCTGGAAGCTGCCGCGCGTAGAGCATGCAGCTCTGCCGGATGTGGCGCACGGGCGCGGCGTCGCGCTCGTAATAGACCGCCTCCCACAGCTGCACGGGCGGCTGCGGACGGTCGTCGCCCTCGTACCAGTAGCGGTCGAAGCGGGCGAGGCCGGCCTCGTCCCATGTCGGCTGCGACAGGCGCTGCAGGAACAGCTCGCGGTCGCTGCGGTTCGCGGGATAGGTGCTCGTCCAAGGCTGGAACAGCGTGAAGTCGTCGGCGTCCGAGCCGTCGGGGTTTTGCGACACGGCTTGGAGCATCAGCTCGTCGTCGGTGTAGAAGCGGTGGACGTAGCCGCCCTCGTCGAGCTTGATGAGCCCCTGCGCTGTGATCTCCAGCGTGTCGCGGTCGAGCTGGAATCGAGTGCCCTCCAGCGCGCGCCAGGCGAGCGGGTCGAGCCGGACCTGGCGGCCGACCGTGACGTTGCGCACCACCGCGATCGACGACGCGCGCGGCGTCTCCCCGCCCCCGAACAGCCGACCCAGGATCATGCCGCCACCCTCCGCTTGGCGATGTAGAAGAGCCGGTCGCCGGGGCTGACGCCGGCGTCGAGGTCGAAGCGGGGCTGGTTGTCGCCCGCCGCGCAGGTCGCCACCAGCACCGCGCCGCGTTCGCGCATGCTGCGCGCCACCTCGTCGAAGCGCCCGCCCGACGCCGCCTCGGTCGCGTAGAGCGTCGCGCCCTCGTCGGTGTGGCTCGCGAGCTGGGCGATGAGGCGGCTCGACCCCGGATCGCTCAGCGCCTTGACAACGAGCTCGACGGTGGGCGTCAGCACCACCTCGACCTGCGGGCAGTGCGCGTTCAAGAGCCGCGCCGTGTCGGGATCGCGCAGGAAGCAGACCACATGGCCGCGTTCGTTGATCGCGGTGACCGCCAGCGTCGCGGCGAGCGTCTCGGCGTCGGACGCGGCGTAGACGACGACGCGCGCCGCCTCGGCGACGCCGGCGCGCCGGAGCTCGGGCGGCGCGGTCAGCGACGAGGCACGGACGTAACGGTAGGTCGGGTCGTCCACGTCGAGCGCGTCGGTCGCGACCAGCACGATGTCCTGGGCGCGGGCGTCAGCGGTGATCTCCGCGATCATGCGCGGCGTCCTGTCGCGGTCGTAGCCGACGAGCACGACGAGCCCGCGCATTTCGCTATAGTCCCCCAAGCCCTCGCGCCGCCGCCGCCAGCGCCCGGATAGCCCGGCGAAGGCGCGCGCCAAGGACGCGGTGAACAGCGCCACCGCCCCCGGCATCGCGAACAAGGCCGCGATCATCCGGCCCCAGTCCGACCTGGGGCTGAGATCCCCGTAACCGATCGTGGTCGCGGTGGTGAGGTACCAGTAGGCGAAGTCGACCGGCGGCCTGAGGTCCGCCTCGCCCGCCCACTGCAGAGCGAGCCAGCTGGTGCCCATGTGCGCCAGCAGCAACGCGAGCATGACGCCCCAGTGCAGCTCGGCGGCGGCGAGGTACAGGCGCCTGAGGAACGCGCTGAGGCCGAACCGTCCCATCCGTCACGCCACCCCCCTTTCGCGTGCCCAACCGCGTCCCTATGATTACCGCGCATAGCAGGGGGAACGCAATGACCGACGACGCACCGCGCGCCTGGACGATCTCCAGCCTGATGAGCACCCTGAGCCAGGCGGGCTATGCCGACGAGTTCGGCGTCGTGCGGATCGAGGCGGCGGAGCCGGTGCTGCGCGTGATCGCGCGCAATTACGGCGACCTTTCCATCTTCCTGTCGGTCGCGGGCGAGCAGATCGTCGTGTCGACGCTGCTCTGGCCCGTCGACGAGCAGCCCAACCCCGACGAGTTCAACCGCTTCATCCTGAAGGCGCAGAAGCTCGTGCCGCTGTCCAACTTCGCGATCACCGACGTGGACGGGCGCGATTATTACGAGCTGATCGGCGAGCTGTCGTCCGAGAGCCCCTTGCGCGAGATCCTGCTCGAGCTCCGCGTCCTCGCGCAGAACGCGCTGGACGCCGCCGACGACCTCCGCACCCAGTTCGCCGCCTGAGGAACGAAGCCCATGTCGATGTGGAAGCAGTTATCCGCCCTGGTCCGCGGCAAGTCGCACGAGGCCGGCCAGTCGATCGCCGACGCCAACGCGCTGACCATCCTCGACCAGCAGATCCGCGACGCCGGGACCGCGCAGGCCAGGGCGCGCGACGACCTGGCCGGGCTGACCGCCAAGCGCCGCATGCTGGAGAAGGAGCTGGAGAGCCTGGCGGCGCAGCGCGACAAGTATGAAGCGTCGGCGCGCGCGGCGATGCAGCGCGGCGACATGGATCTCGCCCGCCAGGTCGCCGAGCGGCTCGCGACGATCGAGGCGGAGGGCTCGACCAAGCAGCCGCAGATCGCCGAGATGCGCGCCGCCGAGGACCGCATCCGCGGCATCATCACCCAGGGCGACGGCAAGATCGAGGCGCTGCGCCGCGAGGTCGAGGTGGTGCGCGCCAATGAGAGCGTGCAGCGCGCCCAGGCCGCCGTCGCGTCGAGCTACGGCCAGCAGGCCTCGTCATTGGGCTCCGCCGCGGACAGCCTCAAGCGCATCAAGGAGCGCCAGCTTGTGCGCGAGGAGAAGTTCCGCGCGGCGGCCGAGCTGGAGGACATGCGCACGGGCGCGGACCTCGACGCGAAGCTGCGCGACGCGGGGCTGTTGCCGGGCACGAGCAGCGCGGACGACATCCTGGCGCGGCTCGCGGGGCCGAGCGGGGGCGAGCCGCTGCGGCTGCCGGGTGCTTCGGGCGACGCGACGCCCACGAGCGGCGATCCCGCACGCCTGCCGCGGCAGTGAGTTCCGCCCTTCCCTGCCCTCTTCCCGTCATGCCGGGCTTGACCCGGCATCCACGCGCGTCCGTCCGTTCGCAAGCGGCCACCGTAGACGGAGGCGCCGCGCATGGATCCCGGCTCAAGGCCGGGATGACGGAAACTAGGGAGGGGTGAGATCATAGAACGCGTCGCCGTCGCCGAGCGCCCCGACTGGGAGGAGACCGCCCAGGAGATGGGCTTCACCTTCCACCATCAGGAAGGCCAGCGCTACTGGGACGAACGCGCCTATTACCGCTTCACCCTCGACGAGGTGGAGAACGGCGTCGAAGCGCCCAGCGGCGAGCTCCACCAGATGTGCCTCGCGCTCGTCGACGAGGTCGTCCGTTCCGAGGCGCTGATGGACCGGCTCGCCATCCCGGCGGACATGCGCGACGTGGTGGCGCGGTCGTGGGAGCGACAAGCGCCGTCGCTCTACGGCCGCTTCGACTTCAGCTACGGCGGCGGCGGCGCGGGTCCCGCAAAGCTGCTCGAGTACAACGCCGACACGCCGACCAGCATCTTCGAGACGGCGCTGTTCCAGTGGCGCTGGCTGGAGGACATGATGGCGGCGGGCCGGCTCCCGAAGGACGCCGACCAGTATAACCGCCTGCACGAGGCGCTGGTGGAGCGGTTCGGGCGGCTGTTCACGCGCGGCAGCCTCGTCCACTTCGCGTCCGTCGCCGATCATGTCGAGGACCGGCAGACCGTCCGCTACCTGGAGGACGCAGCACGCCAGGCGGGACTCGACCCGGAGTTCGTCCCCGTCGACCGCATCGGCGTCGATGCCGACGGCAAGTTCGTCGACGAGGCGGGCGTGCTGATCGCGGCCCTGTTTAAGCTCTATCCGTGGGAGGACCTGCTCCGCGAACCCTATGCGGAGCACTTGGGCGCTACGGATACGATCTTCCTGGAACCCGCCTGGAAGGCGGTGCTGTCGAACAAGGGCATGTTGCCGCTCTTGTGGGAGCGCCACCGCGGCCACCCCAACCTGCTGCCCGCCGCCTTCGCCGATGACACGGCCGCGACCGCCGCGATCGGGAGCCGGTACGTGCGCAAGCCGCTCTTCTCGCGCGAGGGTTGGGACATCCACTTGGTCGACGGCTCCGCCAAGCAGTCGGGGCCGGAGGGCGGCTACGGCGAGGAGGGCTGGATCGTGCAGGAGCTGGCGCCGCTGCCCGTGTTCGACGGCGGCCATGTCGTGATCGGCTCCTGGATCGTCGGCGACGAGCCCGTAGCCATGTCGGTGCGCGAGGACGACGGCCCGATCACGCGCGACCTCGCCCGCTTCCTGCCGCACGCGATCGTCTAGCTGGCGCGCGCCGGGTAACATACCGCAACCGAAACGACTTCGGAACGTTGTTTCGGGCATGCGGACCGCCCCGCTCATGCTCTTCCTCTGCGCCGTGCTCGCGGGCTGCGGCGAGTTCCCGCGCGACGCGGAAAGCACGCTCGAACAGGTCGAGGCGGGCCGCCCGTTACGCGTCGGCTGGAGCGTCGCCGAGCCCTGGGTGCGGCGCGGGGCGGACGGCGGGCCGGCGGGGCTGGAGCCCGACCTCGTCCGGCGCTGGGCGGCGGCGCGCGGCGTGCGCGTCAATTGGGTCGAGGCGGGCGAGGCGCAGATCGTCGAGGGCCTGAGCGACAACGCGATCGACCTGGGACTCGCCGGCTTCACCGACGTCGCGCCCTGGGGCGCGCTGGTCGGGCAGACGCAGCCCTATATTTCCGCCAAGGCGGTGATCGGGGCACGGCCGGGCGTGCGCGCGCCCGACGATTGGAACGGCGTCTCCGTCGCTTACGACCCGCGCCGCCCCGGCCTCGCCGCGCTGATCCGCGCGCGCAAGGCGGTGCCCGACCTCAACGCCCCCGACTTCCGCGCGGCGTACGAGCCCGAACTAGGTGCACTGGGGCTGGTCTCGACCGGCACGACGCTCGCGACCGAGCGGCATGCGATCGCGACCCCGCCGTCGGAGAACGCGCTCACCTTCGCGCTCGACCGCTTCCTCCACCGGCACCGCGACGCGATCGAGCGGCGGCTGGGACAGGAGGCGCGGCGATGAGGGCGCACGAACCCGCCGAGTTCCCGCCCGAAGTGGAGCAGGTGTACCGCAAGGCGGTCCGCCTCGAATGGATCACCGTCGCGTATATCGCGTCCGCCGCCACGCTCCTCTACCTCACCATGGGCTCGAGCCAGGCGATGCGCACGAGCTTCTACGAGGACGTGATCAGCGTCGTGCCCGCGCTCGCCTTCCTCGTCGGCACGCGGGTCGCGCGGCGGAGCGCCAGCCCCGACTTCCCTTACGGACACCACCGCGCGACCTCGATCGCGCACCTCGCGGCCGCGCTCGCGCTGTGCCTGATGGGCGGCTGGCTGCTCACCGAGGCGGCGATGAGCTACTTCTCCGGCGAGCGCGCGACCATCGGCGGGTTCAACCTGTTCGGGAACATGGTCTGGGCGGGCTGGCCGATGCTGGCCGCGCTCGTCTACACCGCGGTGCCGTCGGTGATCCTGGGCCGCATGAAGCTGAAGCTCGCGCCGAAGATGCACGACAAGGTGCTCTTCGCGGACGCGCGCATGATGAAGGCCGACTGGATGGCCGAGAGCGCGACGGCGGTGGGCGTGGTCGGCACCGGCTTCGGCCTGTGGTGGCTCGACCCGCTCGCCGCCGCGCTCGTCTCGGCCGACATCCTCAAGGACGGGATCGGCACGCTCAAGACGGCGGTGGCCGACCTGATAGACCGCCGGCCCGAGCGCGCGGACGAGTCGGGTTTCGAGCAGCTGCCGCACGAGGTGGAGCGGATGCTGCGTGGCCTCGACTGGGTCGAGGACGCGCGGGTGCGCATGCGCGACGAAGGCCATATCTTCATCGGCGAGGCGTTCGTCATGACCGCGCCCGATGTCGCCGACCTGCCGGCCAAGCTGGAGGACGCGTCCGCGCGCGCCAAGGCGATGAACTGGCGCGTGCACGAATTGGTGGTCATGCCCGTCACGCGCTTGCCGGACGCTTAGAGCCCCTCGCCGCCCACCCACTGCGCGTTCGACAGGCGGCGCGCGAGGTTCCACGCCTGCCAGCGTATGTCGGGCACCGCCACGATCTCCCACACGCCGCCGCGCGTCATGGGGCCGATCGCGTGGACGCGGTCGGACGCGCGGCCGCGCGCGTCGACCACACGCGCGCTCGCGTCCACATCGAGCCCCAGCCTGAGCGGGTCGGGCCGGATCGCGCCGCGGTCGATGAGCGCGCGGAGCAGCGGCTCGCGCGACCGGGTGAGGTCGCCCTGCGGCCCCGTGCAGTTGACGATGCGCGCCGCCAGCGTGCCGACCACCTCGTCGGCGCCCCGCGGTCGCCAGTAGAGCCGCGCGCCCCGCCCTTCCGGCTCGACGCCCAGCGTCTTGCCCGCGGCGAAGTCGAGCCGGCCTTCGCGCACCAGCGCGTCGATGCGGTCGGCGACTTGCGGAGCGAGGCGGTGGCGGTGGATGTCCCAATAGGGTCGGGCGTGGCGCAGGAAGCGGGCGCGCTCGTCGCGCGTGGCCGCGCCCCACATCATGTGCGTCATGGGCCGCAGCTCGTCGACGGCGGTGCGCCAGCCGGCCGCCCCGGCGCGCCGGCGGACGTGGCGGACGATGCCCGACAGCGAGCCGGATGGCCGCTCGGTGACGCCGGGACAATAGGGCTGGCCGTCCTGATGCCGGTGCGGCGCGAGGCCGCGGCGAGACAGCGCCAGGATGCGCCCGCGGAAACCCCGCGCGTCGAGTAGCAGCGCCGCGTCCACCGCGGTCAGGCCGGTGCCGATCAGTATGGCGGTGTCACTATCGTCGAGGCCCTCGCCGATGTCGGCGGCCCAGGGGTCGGGGCTGTAGACGCCCGCGGGCAGCCGGTCGGGGCCGAGGCCGGGCGGGTCGTGGGGCGGCAGGTTGCCGACCGCGAGCACGGCGGCGTCGCCTTCGATCGTGCGGCCCCCGTCGAGGGTCAGGCGCACGCCGCCGCGCTCCTCGCGCAGGTCCGCCGCTTGCCCCTCGACCAGCGTCAGCCGTTCGGGCGAACGCGCGCGCGCCTCGTCGAGCATCTCGCGCAGGTACGCGCCGTAGGTGGTGCGCGGCACGAAGCTGGTGCGCCCGCCCTCGCCCCGCGCCTCCAGCCAGCGGACAAAATGGTCGGGGTCGTCGGGCAGCGCGCTCATGTTGCCGGCGCGGACGTTCAAGAGGTGGCTCGGGTGCGCCGCGCTGTAGGCGACGCCGCGCGCGACCTGGCCTTCGCGCCGCTCCACGATCGTGGCGCGCGGCCCCTCGTGGCGGAGCAGGTTCAAGGCGAGCAGCGTGCCGGAGAAGCCCGCGCCGACGATGAGGACGTGGTCGCTCGGATTGCGGATGCGCCCCAGCACGTTCACGCCAGCACCTCGGCCATGTCGACGACCCGCTTCTCGCGCGCGGAGAGCTCGGCCGCCGCGCCGATCGCGACCGCCATCAGCCCGTCATGCGCGGTCACCCCGACCGGCCCCTCGCCCCGTATGGCCGCGGCGAAGGCCTGGTGCTGATAGAAGGTCGCGCCGTGGTGCGAACCCGCCGCCATCGCCGCCGGGTCGACCGCGACGTGGCGGCGCTCTACCGCCTTCGGCCCGCGCCAGTCGACGCGCGGGGAGAAGACGAGGTCGCCGGGCGGAATCAGCACGTCGAGGCGCGCCTTGTCGCCCGTCGCCGACATCTCCTCCTGATGCTCCGCCCCTTCAGCGAACATGCACAGGTCGAGCATCGCGCGTGATCCATTGTCGAAATCGACGGTGGTGAAGCTGTTGTCGATGATGTCCGGCCGCTCGCCCCCGTAACGCTCGTCGAGGTGGTTCACGTCCATCGCTCCGGAGCAGTAGACGCGCACCGGCTCGGCCCGCGTGATGAGCCGCATCAGGTCGAAGAAGTGGCAGCACTTCTCCACCATCGTGCCACCCGTGTTGCGGCTGAAGCGGTTCCAGTCGTTGACCTTGGGCAGGAATGGAAAACGGTGCTCGCGGATCGAGAGCATGCGCAAGCGCCCGACGCGCCCGTCGTGAACCTCGCGGATGAACTCGGCGGCGGGCGGCATGTAGCGATATTCCATGCCCGTCCAGAACGGCCGGGGGTGCGAGGCCGCGCGCTCCACGATCCAGCGCGCGTCGGCGACGCCGGTGGCGAGCGGCTTCTCGCACAGGATCGCGACGCCCGCGTCGAACAGCGGCTCCAGCACCGCGCGGTGCGTGTGGTTGGGCGATGCGACGACGACCGCGTCAACCTGCGCTTCCGACGCGAAGCGCTCGACCGAGTCGAACGCGCGCACGCCCTCGCCGACCACCGCCTTGGCCCAGCCGAGCGAGGCGGGCGTCGGGTCGACCACCGCGACCACCTCCGCGCCGGGCGTGATCAGGAGGTTGTGGAGATGCTCCACCCCCATCATCCCCGTGCCCACCACGCCGTACCTGATCGGAGCTACCATCGGCCCTCATCCCATGTCATGGGTCGTCCCCATGACGACGATCCGGCTATCACGCGAACCGCGCCCGCTCGGCAAGAGCGGGATCACCGTATCGCCCCTGGCCTGGGGCATGTGGCGGCTGGAGGGCGACGATACCCGCCCCGTCCGCGAACTGATCGACGCCGCGTTCGAGGCGGGGATTACATTGTTTGACACCGCCGACATCTACGGCTTCGGATCGCCGATCGGCTTCGGCGGTGCGGAGGAGCTGTTCGGCCGCGCGCTGGCGGAGGACGCCGGCATGCGCGACCGCATGGTGATCGCGACCAAGGGCGGGATCACGCCGCCGACGCCTTACGACTCCTCGACCGGCTACTTGTCGGAAGCGATCGACTCCTCGCTCCGGCGGCTGCGCATCGACGTCATCGATCTGTACCAGATCCACCGCCGCGACTTCCTGACGCATCCGCAGGAGGTGGCGGGCGCGCTGACCCGCATGGTCGAGCAGGGCAAGGTGCGTGCGCTGGGCGTCTCCAACTACGCGCCCGCCGAGCTCTCCGCGCTGCAGCGCTTCCTGGGCCAGCCGATCGTCTCGACGCAGCCCGAGTTCTCGCCGCTGCGCGTCCAGCCGCTCTACGACGGCACGCTCGACGGGGCGATGGCGGACGACGTCGCCGTGCTCGCCTGGTCGCCGCTCGGCGGGGGCAAGCTGCTCGACCGGGACCGTCCTGCGGGCAAGCTGCTCGCCGAGCACGGCGCGGCTTACGGCGTCGACGCCACCGCCGCCGCGCTCTCCTGGGTCATGGCTCATCCGGCGCGGGTCATCCCCATCGTCGGCTCGCAGCGCCCCGAGCGCGTCCGCGCCGCCGCCGACGCGTACAAGGTCGAGTGGACGCGCGAGCAATGGTATGCCGTGATGCAGGCCGGAACGGGGGAGAAGCTGCCATGAACCCTTGCGAGATCAGCTGGTTCTCCGCGCTCTGCGACGACGATTACGAGTTCCTAGGCGTCCCCGACGACAAGCTCCGCTCCAGCTGGGAGCATTGCCGCGACATCGTGCTCCAGGCGGAGACGGGCGGGTTCGACAACATCCTGCTCCCCTCCGGCTATCAGCTCGGCATCGACACCACCGCGTTCGCGGCGGGCATCGCGCCGATGCTGAAGCGCATGCGCCTGTTGATGGCGGTGCGCATCGGCGAGAGCTGGCCGCCGCAGCTCGCGCGCCAGCTCGCCACCATCGACCGGATGCTCGGCGGGCGGCTGACGGTGAACATCATCTCCTCCGACCTGCCGGGCGAGAAGCTGGACAGCGAGCCCCGCTATCAGCGCACCGTGGAGGCGATGCGCGTCCTTCGCACGCTGCTGAACGGCGAGGCGGTCGACCACCAGGGCGACTTCTACAATGTGAAGGTCGACCCGCCGCGCATCGGCACCGTGTCCGGCCGCTGCCCGCCCTTCTATTTCGGCGGCCTGTCGCCGGCCGCGCGCGAGGCGGCGGCCGAGGGTTGCGACGTGTACCTGATGTGGCCCGACACGATGGAGGGCGTGCGCGGCATCGTCGCCGACCTCTCCGAGCGCGCCGCCAAGCGCGGCCGCACGCTCAAGTTCGGCTATCGCGTTCACGTCGTCGTGCGCGACACGGAGGAGGAGGCGCGCGCCGCCGCCGACCGCCTCCTGTCCAAGCTCGACGCGGCCGAGGGCGCGGCGATCCGCGCCAAGTCGCTCGATAGCCAGTCCGCCGGCGTCGCTCGCCAGGCCGAGCTGCGCGAATCGGCGTCGTCGAACGAAGGCTATATCGAGGACAATCTCTGGACCGGCATAGGCCGCGCCCGCTCCGGCTGCGGTGCCGCCATCGTCGGCGATCCGGACCAGGTGCTCGCCAAGCTCAACGCCTACCGCGCGCTCGGCATCGATGCGTTCATCCTGTCGGGCTACCCGCACGCGGCGGAGGCCGACCTCTTCGCGCGCCACGTCCTGCCACGGATCGAGCACGGGCCGTTGGTGGTCTGAGCAGGCCTGACCTAGGCTCCGTCATGCCGGACTTGTTCCGGCATCCATCGTCGTACGCACGTCCCCGGCGGATCGTTCGCACCACGATGGATGCCGGAACAAGTCCGGGGTGACGAGACGGGTGATGCAACGGCGCGTAGAAAAGCTGGCGTTTCGCGGCGAACCCGTCACACTCCGCGCGATGACCGGAGGGGACCCGAGAACCGCGACGAGCGTGTCGCCGGCGCGCGCGTGGATCTTGTTCGCGCTGCTCTGCGTCGCCGGCATCTTCAACGCGATGGATCGCCCGGTGATCGCGATCCTGAAGCCCGACATGTCCGCCGACCTCGGCTGGAACGACGCGCGCTTCGGCGAGCTCGCGGCGATGACGCAGTTCGCCGCCGCGCTCTCCTTCCTGTTTACAGGCTGGATGATCGACAAGCTGGGCGTACGCCGGTCGGTGATCGTCGGCGTCACCGCCTGGAGCTTCGCCGCGCTCGCGCACGGCTGGGCGCGCACGTCCGGCCAAGTTGTCGCCGCCCGTCTCGGACTCGGCGCGACGGAGGCGGTGCAGACGCCGCTCACCATCAAGACGGTCGCCACGCTGTTCCAGCCCGAGCGGCGCTCCTTCGCCGTCGGGCTCGGCACCGCGATCGCCAGCACCGGCACGATCCTCCTCCCCTTCGGCGTGCCGGTCATGGCGGCGGCGTTCGGTTGGCGCGGCGCGCTGGTGTTCGCGGGCGCGGGCGGGCTTCTCACGCTCATAGCCTGGCTCGTCGCGGCGCGCGGCGTGCGCTTCGACGACGGGGCCGAGCTCGCTCAGGCCGACTATTCGGACGACGGCGCGCCCTACGGCCCGATCCTGTCCGAACGGCGCACCTGGGCGATCGTCATCGCCAAGGCGCTGTCCGACTCGACTTGGTGGCTGCTAAATTTCTGGCTCCCCGACTTCTACCGGCGCGAGTTCGGCCTCTCGACCGCCGAGCTCGCCATCCCGCTGGCGATCGCCTTCGCGGGCTCGGGCGGGGGCGCGTTCCTGGCGGGCTGGATCTCGACACGCCTGATCGAGCGCGGCTGGGTCGTCGACCGGGTACGCCGCACCGTCATGCTCGCATCCGCCTGCCTGGTCGCGCCCGTGCCGTTCGTGCTCCTGCTCGACAGCTTCTGGCCGGTGGCGATCGCGATGGGGCTGGTGCTCGCGGGCCACCAGGGCTTCTCGCTCTCACTCTTCTCGATCATCACCGATGTGGTGCCGCGCGCAAAGGTCGGCCGCGTCACCGCGTTCGGCGCGTTCTGCGGCAACCTGGGCGGCATGGCGATCGTCTGGGTGACGGGCGTCGTGCTGACGGCGGGCGGCGGCTATTTCCCGCTATTCGTCTTTGCAGCCGCTTCCTACTTCCTGGCATATGGGTGGCTGAGGCTGCTGATGCCGCGCGTCCGCCCGGTCGAAGCGCCGGCCGCGGACGGACCGCTGCCGACACAATCCATGTCGTCGGGCTGAAGCTTCTTCTTTATACGGATCAGGACCGCCCGGGGGTAAAGAGGCGGTCGACACAGGGAGGGACGGAAATGACCAGCCGCATCGTCGGACAACTGCTCGCCGGAGCCGCGCTGTTCGCGGCAGCACCCGCCTTCGCGCAGGCGGCGGGCGACCAGCAGCAATCGGGCGCGACCACCGACCCCGTCGAGCAGGCCTCCACCAACCCCGCCGACATCGTCGTCACCGCCCAGCGCCGCGAGGAACGGCTGCAGGACGTGCCGCTCGCCGTCACCGTCGTCTCCGGCGAGGCGCTCGCGGCCGCGAACGTCAACACGATCGAGAACGCGCAGTATCTCGTCCCCACGCTCAACTTCCGCAAGTCGGGCACGTCGATCAACCAGTCGCTATTCCTGCGCGGCGTCGGCACCTCCACCTTCTCTATCGCCGGCGAGCCGTCCGTCTCGTCGGTCGTGGACGGCGTCGTCTTCTCGCGCGCGGGCGAGGCGTTCAGCGACCTGGTCGACATCGAGCGGCTCGAGGTGTTGCGCGGGCCGCAGGGCACGCTGTTCGGCAAGAACGCGTCGGCGGGCGTGGTCAACATCACCACCAAGCGCCCCGGCGAGAAGTTCGGCGGCTATGTCGAGGCGGGCTATTTCACCGGCAACGGCGACGAGTACCGCACGCGCGTGGCGCTGGACGTGCCGCTCGGACCCGACGTCCGCAGCCGCATCACCGGCTTCGCGAGCGACTGGGACGGCAACATCCGCAACACGACGCTGGGCCTGCGCGTCAACGGCTTCGAGCGCTGGGGCTTCCGCGGCGTCGTCGAGGCGGACGTCCCGAACGACGTGCGCTTCACGCTGATCGGCGACTATCGCGAGGCGAACGACGATTGCTGCGGCGAGTTGATCGGCACCACGCCGTCCAACGCCGTGATCGCGCAAGTGCTGCCCGTGGCGCGCGGCGATCGCACGCGCGAGCTCGCGCAGAACCTCGTCACCGCCACCGAGGAGAAGAGCTGGGGCGTGTCGTTCCAGGCGGAGGCGTCGCTCGGCCGCAACACGATCACGTCGATCACCAGCTACCGTGAGTTCGACAACCGCGAGATCCGCGACGGCGATTTCCTGCCGCGGGCGTTCGTCGGCTTCAACGAGCTGCACGACGACGGCCCACAGGTCTCCGACACTTTCACCCAAGAGGTTCGGCTGACCTCGCCCGGCGACCAGTTCCTCACCTACACGCTCGGCGCCTTCTACTCGCGCGCCTATACCGAGCGCACCTTCTCGCGCTTCGACATCGTCTGCGCGGGCGGCGCGGCGGGCACGCCCTGCACGGCGCCGGGGCTGACGGTGACCACGCCCTCGGGCACCGCGAATTTCGGCTCCGTGTTCAAGAACCTCGCCTTTTACGGCCAGACCGAACTCAACCTGACCGACCAGCTGCGCCTGATCGGCGGCCTACGCTACACCAACGACGAGCTAAGCGTCTTCCATAGCCGCGTCGCGACCGGCCTCGCCCGCAACGCCGCCGGCGTGCCCCAGGCCGCTCCAGGCATCCAGCCCAACTTCGACCAGGGTGTGTTCGACCGCTACCTCCAGCTCGTCGCGGCGGGCGTCGCGCCGGGCGCGGCGGCGGGCCAGGCGACCGTCGCATCCAACGGCATCCCCTTCCGCGCCAAGACGACCAACGACAATTGGTCGGGCAAGGCGGGCGTGCAGTACGAGTTCTCGCCCGAAGCGACCGCCTACGCCAGCTGGACGCGCGGCTATAAGGGCCCGGCGTTCAACGTGTTCTTCAACCTGAACGCCACGGGCACCAACGTCATCGAGCCGGAGACGGCCGACAGCTACGAGGCGGGGCTCAAGACCACGCTCTTCGACGGCCGCCTCGTGCTCAACGTCGCGGGCTTCTACGCCAAGTACAAGAATTTCCAGGCGAACAACCCCGACGAGGTCGCGGGCGTGATCGTCACCCGCTTCACCAACGCGGGCACCATCTCGACGCGCGGCGCGGAGCTCGACCTCCTGTTCCGGCCCGTGGACGACCTGTCGATCTCGGGCGGGCTCGCCTATACCGACGCCAAGGTCGACCGCTTCCGCGTGCCGAGCAACGGCAACAACACAGGCGTCATCCCCAGCGGCACGCGCCTCGCCTATGCGCCCGAGTGGAAGGCGTCGCTCGCCGCCGACTACCGCATCCGCACCGGCGGCGGCCTCGACATCGGGCTGGGCGGCGACGCGGCCTACCAGTCGGAGCAGCTGTCGCAGTTCGACGCCAACCCCGCCGTGCGCGAGGCCACCACGATCGAGGGCTACACCCTGGTGAACCTCGCCGCCTCGCTGATCGACGCCGCCGACCGCTTCCGGCTCACCGCCCAGGTCCGCAACGTCTTCGACAAGAGCTTCGCCGCGTCCATCACCGCCGGCGGTCCCGCCGGCGGCTACCGCTACATCATTCCGCGCGAGGCGGACCGCTATTACGGGATCACGGGGCGCGTGAATTTCTAGGGGGCGGGCCGGCGCCGGCGGACAGACTAGGGTGGGGGCGCCCGACCCGTCGTTCCGTCACGACCAGGACAAGCACTCAGGCGATATGGTGCTCCGTTGACGCCCGCTCTCCGCAGCTGGGCGATCTGCGGGGCTCGGTCGAGCGCAGCTCGGCGCCGCGCTCTCTGGTTGAGCGAGAGGCAGGAGCACACCACCCACCCGCCAAAGCCCTTCAGCGCCGCCGGCACCTTCTCCAGCTGAACCTTGCGGATGAGCAGGAACAGGACCGACGTGCCCGGCTGAAGCGTCCGCCAGTCCGGCCAGGATCGGCTCCGTCATCAGCCATTCGCGGCGGCGGGCGCACGGGCGGGGTACGTGCCCGGGACACGGCGCGCCGACCGCCGCGGGGAACGCTCGCCGCGGGGTGATGGCGAAGTTCGTTCGAGCGCTGCCGGTTCACTACCGATCGGACTCGAGGCGGGAGACTGGAGAGCTCGCGACCTCATGGTAGGCTGGACCTATAGGCTGCCGTCCCGCCGATCTCGATCGGCGCGCATCCGACTTCGGGGACAGCCTAGTGCATGAGCCATGCCGTTGGCGTCGACACCCGCAGGATAGCTACAGACTATGGCGGCCGGATGCACCTTCCCATTGGTCGGCGCACTCGGCGACCGATTAGGCTCCTTTCCGATCGGCGGGCCCAAGCACTTGGTCGGTCTCCGGCCATAACCATCGGAGGTTCGGAATGCGCATCGCTCTTCTTCCCATGCTCGCGCTCGCGGCGTGCGCTCAGCAGGACGCGGTCGCCGATCCGGAGCGGGATCAGGTGGTCGAGGCGGCCGCCGGTCCGACGGCTCCGTCGGAAGCGCAACGCCGGATCCGGGAACTGCCGCGGGGGCAGCGCGACGCGGTATTGCTGCGCGCCGTCACCGACGGGGGCGCGCCCTGCCAGGGCGTGATCGAGAGCGAGCGGCGTCCGGACGTGAACGGCTCGCCGGTCTTCTTCGCGCGGTGCTCGGACGGGCCGCTCTACGGCGTCGCCATCGACGTGGACGGGATGGCGCGGGTGACCCGGTTGGACCGGGGCGGCTGATACGGCGGCGGCAGGCCGCGCGTCCGGCCGGTGAGGACACGCGTCGTGCCGACGTCCATAGCTCCGCCCTATGATTGGTCGCCGACCCTTCCAATTAGCCCGGTGCGGGAAGCGGCCGTACCCGGTGGAGGCGGTCCGGGCCCCTCTGGCGGCGGTCGACCACCCCGCGATGTCGAACCGCACGGGACGTCGCCCCGGCTTTCGAACCGGCGCGATCGCCCCGACGGACCACAGCGTCAAGGAGAGGACGATGCACGTATCCGACTGGCTTCTCGCCGCGTACCGCATCGTGAGCCGCGAGCTCGGGCGCGAGCGCATGCGGCGCTTCCCCGACGCTCAGCGGCTCGCGCGGCTGAAGAAGGAGCGCCTGGCCATCAAGGACCGGCTAGCGCGTCATGCGCCGACCAACGGCTATACGCTCGCGTTCGTGCGCGGCATCCTCGCGCGCGCCGGGCGCGTCTGAGGCGCCGCGATGAACGCGACCACCATCGACCGGCGGCCGTCAGCTTGGGATGGCCGGGCCGGCGCCGGTCCCTACCTGCGCAGCCGCCTTTCGGGCGCCTACTGGACCATGGCGGCCAGCCTGTCGCTCACCGCGCTCGTCGCGGCGGTCGTTGCGGGATCGCCTGCCATCCGCGCCGTCGTCGCGGAGAAGGCCGCCTTCCCCTACCTCGCCATCGCCTCGGCGCTCCTGTTCGCGCTCGCGATCGGCGGCCGCTTCGGCAAGTGGCCGGCGAGCCTTGTGCGCCTCGCGCTCGTCACGTTCGCGACGCTGCTCGGCGTCGCGCTCGCCGGTGCCTCCCTGGCCTTCGCCGGCCTCGACCCGTCGGCCGCGATCGCGTCGGCCGCCATGTTGTTCGCGACGCTCGGGCTGCTCGTCCGGTTCGCGAGGAAGGACCCTTTCCGCGGGCCGGTGCTGGCGATCAGCGCCGTGGTCGCGCTGGTGATCGCGGACCTCGCGCACCTCGCCGCCGGCTCGTCGGCGACGCAATTCGCCGCCTCGATCGCCAGCATCCTGATCTTCACCTGGGCGATTGCACGACATGACGGGCGCATGCGCGAGCTACTTGTCGAGCGTGAGCCGGACGGCGAAGCTTCCGCGGCCGGCGCCCTGTCGCTACACCTGAGCGTCCTCGCGCCGCTTCGGTTTCGGCGCGCGAAGGTACATCGCCCCGAAAGGGCCGGACCATGAGTAAGGCGGCCGCGCCCTGCCCCGCCTGCGGCGCTCCACTCGCCCCGGGCGCGCGCCACGGCCGGGCGATCCTTCGATGCGACGCGTGCTCGGCGAGCTGGGTCGACGACAGCCATCTCGGCGCGATCGCCCTCGAACTGTGGAGAGCAGGGGCCGAGCGCCGTCGGCTGCGCGCCAAGTGGCTGATCGGGGGACTCGCCGCCTGAGAAAATAGGCGGGCTCGCCTGGCGTCCGCGGAAAGCGCCGAGGTCCGCCAACTCCGAGCCTTCCCCGCATATGAAAGCGTCCGGAGCTCAGGGGCGGAGCTCCGGACGCAGGATGGTACCCGGCGGTTCGGGGGTGGCTTCGACCGGGCCGAGTCGCTGATAAGCCATGTCTCCTCGGACAGGCCAATAGAAAGGCCGTCGCGGGCGCGTCAGGAGAAAGCTATGGCCTCCAGCCTGTCGCGCGCCTGGACCTGGACCTGGCCCGCGAGCAAGCGGAACGCCGCCGCCATGCTCGATGCGCGCCGCCAGGCGAACGCGACCGAGCGGTGCGCGCGCCAGCCCTTCACCTTCACGACCGCCAGCCCGCTCATGCCGCCCACGTCCGACGCCATGTAGAGCGCCGGTAATACGGTCAGCCCCAGCCCGCTCGCCACCATCTGGTGCAGGCTGTCGAGGCTCGTGCCCTCGTAATCGGGGAACATCGCCATGCCGTAGGCGGCGGCGAGCTCGGCGCATTGCCTGTGGAAGTGGTGCCGCTTGTCGAGCGAGAGCAGCGCACGCCCGTGCAACCGTTCGGGCTCGACCGGGCCGTCGCCCGCCAGCTCGTCGTCGACCGCGCCGACCAGATAGAGGGGCTCGCGGAAGATCGGCTCCACCTCCAGGTCGTCGCCGTTGACCGGCATCGGGCCGAGCAGCACGTCCAGGTTGCCCCGCGACAGCTCGAGCGCTTGATCGTCGGGTATGCCTTCGCGGACGTAGAGCCTGAGCTCGGGCGCGGCCTTGTGCAGCTCGGCGATGATGGGGGACAGGAGATAGGGACCCAGGGTCGGCGTGGTGCCGAGCCGGAGCGTGCCCGACAGCTCGTCCGACCAGCGCGCCGCCAGCGCCTCCATGTCGCGCACCTCGGCGAGCACGCCGCGCGCGCGACCCACGATCGTGCGGCCGATGGGCGTCAGGATCGCGCCCGCGGCGCCGCGCTCCACCAGCTTGACGCCCAAGCGGTCCTCCAGCGCCTTGATCTGCTGGCTCAAGGACGGCTGCGACACGTTACAATTGCGCGCGGCCGCCACGAACGAGCCCGTGTCGGCCAGCGTGACCAAGTAGCGGAACTGCCTCAGCGTCGGCATAGGTGGTTATAGGCATAGTCTATAGGCGTCGCGCAAGCCTATCGATTGGCCGGTCGCCCTCCTCGAGCACTAAGTCTCGGTCGCCGGAGCGGTCGAGCCCGAACGAGCCCTGAGCCGATCCCATCGGGCTTCCAAGGTGCGACCGTTCCGGACCAGCCCGCCGCGGCAGCGCGGCCGTTCATGCCGGAGGTTTGACGCGCGATGTTCCCCCACCTGCCGGGCGCGATGCGATGGTTGCGGCTCGGCATGCTGGCCGGGAAGCGAGCCGGGCGCCTCCAGCGGTCGAAAGGAGAGGAACATGCGGAAGCCGCTGATCGTCTTGACCCTGATGTCCGCCCTGGCGCCGTCCGCCCCGGCCTGGGCCACGACGGTGACGGTGCACAACCGCTCGCAGCAGCCGCTGCGCCTGGCGGTGGACAAGCCGCTCTCCGGCTATGAGCAGCCGCTGAGCGCGTCGGTCGAGCCGGGCTTCCTGGCGCTCACGCGCAAGCCCAACGGCAAGGTGTTGATGCCGCACGCCGAGGCGGACGGCGCGGCCTTCTCCGTCCGCTACGTCGACGAGCGCGGCGCCGGTTGCCGCTTCTCCGTCACGCCCGTCCGCCACAGCGGCGCCTATGCGCGCGCGGTGCCGGTGGCCGAGCCGATCGGGGATGGACGCTGCGAGGCGGCGACCGGCTCCACCATCGGCGACTTCGTGTTCACGGTGCGTTGATGCCGCCCGAAGCCTCCCCCATCTTCGCCGGCGGAAGCGTCGCCGCAGCCCCGCGCCTCGCTCGCGCGCACGGCCCCGATCTCCTCGCCAGGCCGCGGCTCGTCACCGACATGTTCGACCGCACGGTCACGCGTCACCCCGAGCTGCCCGCGATCGACTTCATGGGCCGGGTCACGTCTTGGCGCGAGCTCGACGAGCTGGTGGACGGCGCGGCCGCGAGCCTCCAGCTCCTGGGCGTCACGCCCGGTACGCGCGTCGCGCTATGCCTGCCCAACACGCCCCACTACCCCGTCCTGTATCTGGCCACGCTCCGCATCGGCGGGATCGTGGTCAACGCCAACCCGCTCTATGCCGAGCGCGAGCTGGAACACCTCCTCGCCGACTCGGGCGCGGAGCTGGTCGCGACCTGCGACATCCCCGAGGTGCACGCGCGGGTGACGGCGGCGGCGGGACGGTTGAGTCTGCGCCACGTGATCACCTGCCGGGTCGCCGACGAATTGCCTTGGCCGAAGCGGCTCGCCTATCGGCTGCTGAAGCGCCGCGACATGGCGCCCCTCGGCGACGGCGCGTTCACCTTCGAGCACCTCGTCGCCGGCCCGCGGCTGCCCAAGCCCGTCGCGGTCGCGCCCGACGCGCCCGCCGTGCTGCAATATACGGGCGGCACCACCGGCACGCCCAAGGCCGCCGTGCTGACGCACGCGAACCTGGTCGCGAACGCCGACGCCATGCTCGCACACATCGGCGAGGCCGACGCGCTCCGGCGAAGCGTGGTCGGCGTGCTGCCCTTATTCCACGTGTTCGCGCTCACCACCGTGCTCAACTTCGCGCTGCGCTCGGGCGCGAAGATGGTGCTGCTGCCCAGGTTCGCGGTGGGTCAACTCCTGGCGACGCTAGGGCGCACGCGGCCGGACTATATGCCGGCCGTGCCTACGATCCTGCACGCGATCGCCCAGGCCGCGCAGAAGCGCCCGGTCGACCTGTCCCACCTGCGCGCCTGCATCTCGGGCGGGGCTCCGCTCGCGCCCGAGGTGCGCCACGCCTTCGAGCGCGCGACGGGCGCCAGGGTGGTCGAGGGCTATGGGCTGTCGGAAGCGTCGCCCATCGTCGCCTGCCAGCCGATCCGGGGAGAGGCGCCGCACGGCTCGGTCGGCCGTCCCTTCCCCGGCACCGCCGTGGAGATCCGCGACGCGGACGCGCCGGACCGGCTGCTCCCGGCCGGCGACGTGGGCGAGATATGCGTGCGCGGGCCGCAGGTCATGCGCGGCTATTGGAACAGGCCGGACGAGACGGCGGGGACGTTCGTCGACGGGGCGCTGCGCACCGGCGATCTCGGCCGCCTGGACGAGGGTGGGAACCTGTTCGTCGCCGACCGGCTGAAGGACGTGATCCTGTGCGGCGGCTACAACGTCTATCCGCGCGTGATCGAGGAGGCGCTGCTGGAGCACCCCGCCGTCGCCGAGGCCCTCGTGATCGGCGTCCCCGACGCGTATCGCGGGGAAGCGCCCAAAGCGTTCGTGGCGCTCAAGGGCCCCGGCGCCGCGACGCTCGCGGAGCTGCGCGCCTTCCTCGCCAACAAGCTGGGCAAGATCGAGCAGCCGCGGGAGATCGAGATCCGCGTCGAGCTGCCCAGGACGCTGATCGGAAAGCCCTGCAGGAAGACGCTCGTCGAGCAGGAGCGCGCCGATTGCTTTCGTTCCGCAGCCGAGGAGGCCTGACATGCCGCGACGTTCGTCCATCACCTGCCCGGCGTGCGCCGGGGTCGCTGATCCCGTGATGTCCGGTTTGGTCGAGTACGATCGCTGCCGGTTCTGCGGCGGCGTGTGGCTCGACTGCGGCGAGTTCGAGGTTCTGCTCGCGCTCGCGCACCGGGCGGGCAAGAACAAGGCGCGCGAACCGTTATTCGGCGCGAGGGTCGCGGCGGGGGCGTGATCCGGACGGGAAGCCTCCGCTCACGCTACATGGTGAGGGCATGAGCGGGTCCGCCTTTCCCGTGCCCGTGCCGGACTGCATGGCGCCGCTCGTCGCCGGCCGCCGCTGGACCCGCGACCTCGACGGCGAGTCGGGCGGTGACGTCCACCGGCTGAACGAGCCTGGCCGCGCGCCTTTGTACCTGAAGCACGGGACCGGGGACGTCGCCGTCGCGATCACGGAGGAGATGGCCCGGCTCCGCTGGCTCGCGGGCAGGATCCCCGTTCCCGAGGTGGTCCGGTTCGTCTGCACGCCGGAGGAGGCCTGGCTCCTGAGCACCGCGATGCCGGGGCTCACCGCCTACCAGCGCCTCGTCGCCCGCCCCGAGCGCCGGCGCGAGACCGTGGCGGCTCTGGCGGCGTTCCTGAGGTCGATCCACGAGCTTCCGGTCGACGAGTGCCCGTTCAACGCGCAGGCGCCGCTGCGCATGGCGGGCGCCCGTCGCCGGATCGAGACCGGATGGACCCCGCCGCCCGACGATCCCGAGCGCGACGCGTGGAACCCCGAGCCCGTCTGGCGGGAGCTGACCGCGCTGTTGCCCTTGAGCTTCGAACGGGTCGTCACCCATGGCGACTTCTCGGTCGGCAACGTCCTGATTGAGGACGGGCGGGTGACGGGCTGCATCGACGTAGGCCGCGTCGGCGTGGCGGACCCGTATCAGGACCTCGCCATCCTCTGGGACAATCTCGGCGAGTTCGGTGAGGATCTGCAGCGGGAGCTGTTCCGGGCCTACGGCATCGCCGAGCCGGACCAACGCCGCCTGCGCTTCCACCTGCTTCTGGACGAGCTCTTCTAGGCGGTCGCCCGGCCGCAAGGCCGCACCCCGATCGCGCCGGTGCAGCCGCCGGCGCATGGTCGGCAGGGGCCCGCGCCCGGCGGTTCGAAGCGGATCGGGCGCCGCGCGACCCGGACGGTGGCTCACGCGCCACACCGCGCCTAGGACCAGCCGGAGGCGGCCGGGCCGCCTCGGACTCCGACCCTTCAGGAACGGACGCCGTCGCCCGTGTCGCGCAACCGCGCCGTGAGCAGCGTGAGCGCCTCCAGCGTCGCATCGCTGACGTGGTGCTCGATGCCCTCCGCGTCCGCGTCGGCGGTCGCCTCGTCCAGCCCGAGCGCGAGCAGGAAGTCGAGCACCAGCTTGTGCCGGCGCCGTGAGCCCTCCGCCATCTCCGCGCCTGCGGGCGTGAGGAAGATGGAGCGGTACGGCTTGCTTCTGACCAAGCCCTCGCGCTGAAGCCGCGCCACGATCTTCGACGCCGTGGCCTGGCTCACCGCCATGTTCTCGGCGACGTCGGTCAGCCGCGCCTCGCCCGTCTCGGCGATCAGGTCGCCGATCAGCTCGACATAGTCCTCGGCCACCTCCGTCAGGTGCGCCTCGCGCGTCTTGCGGAACGCCGCCGCGCGCCGGGCGGTATTCACGTCCATGCCGGTGTCCTCGCGTGCATCGCGCGCAGGATAGCCCGACGACGGGCGGGTCGCGAGCACTTCTTAGCCGCGGCTGTGTTGTTTCGGTCACCGGACGCCAGGTCGCGGCGTCGCGTCGCCCGAAGGGCGTACGCCTCGGTCCCGCGGCCCTCGCCGTCCGAAAAGACGAAGCGCCGGGGCGAACGCCGGACCGATCGCTCGCCGCCCGGCCGCGCCGCGCCCCGGCACGCGGCGGCGAGGCTCGGGTCGGGCCGCGCCGCAGGACCGGCCGCGTCGGTCCCGCCGCGTCGGTGGGGCGGCGCGCCAACGGCGACGGGAAGCTTCGGCTTCTGAAAACCAGCTCGTTCGTCAACCATGGCCACCTGCTGCGCTCCGCTCCGCTGTGACGCGACCGGAACCAAGCAGGAGCGCTCTTGTTTCGCCTTAGCTAAGTTTCAGCGTGGAGGCGTGATGCGGTTCCTCATCCCCGGCGTGGTCGCCGCCGTCCTGGCGGGCGCTCCCGCCGTCGCGCAGGACGCCGCCTCCTCCTCGGCCACCGGATCGGCCGGCGGCGTGCGGCCCGGCGCGGGCGGAGCCGGCGAGGTGGTCGTCACCGGCACGCGATCACCTCGTACCGTACGCGAAGCGCCCGTGCGCACGGACGTGATCGGACGGTCCGTGCTGGAGGCGACTGCCGCGCGCAACCTGGCGGACGCGCTCGACTACCTCGTCGGCGCGCGCTCGGAGAGTAATTGCCAGAACTGCAACACGGTCGAGATACAGCTCCTGGGGCTGCCCGGCGCGTACAATCAGATCCTGCTCGACGGCCTGCCGCTCGTCTCAGGCGTCGCCGCCGTGTACGGCGTCGAACAGGTGCCCGCGCTCCTGGTGCGGCAGATCGAGGTGGTGAAGGGCGGCGGCTCCGCGCTCTACGGACCGGGCGCGGTGGCGGGCGTCGTCAACGTTCTCCCGCTCCGTCCCGAGCGCACCGGCTGGCGCGCGACGCTCGGCTATGATCGGCCGGACGGCGAGCACGCGGGCATTGCAAGCGTGCTCGGCAGCCTGGTGCTCCCGGACGGGCGCGGCTTCGTCAACGCCTATGCGCAGGCCGAGCTCGGCCCCGCGGTGGACCTGAACGGCGACGGCTACTCGGAACTGGCGCGCAGGCGGCTGGCCACGGCCGGCGCGCGGGGCGAGTGGCGACCGGGCCCGGGCACGACGGTGGCGCTGGATCATCAGTACACGCTGGAGCGCCGCCGCGGCGGCAACCTGCTCGACCAGCCCGCCTTCCTGTCCAACATCGCGGAGGCGATCGACAGCGAGCTGCACCGCGCGGGCGTCAGCGTCGCGCAGGAGGTCGCGCCCGAGACGCGGCTCGTCGGCGTCTACGCATTCGCGGGGCTGAACCGCGACAGCTTCTACGGCGGCCTGGGCGACGTCGAGGCGGATCCGGCCGCGCCCGGCTTCGATCCCGCCGCGTTCGCGCAGGCCGCGGGGGCGAGCCGCCGCCAGTACGGCCGCACGACCGACCGCCTCCACTTCGCCGAGGGAAGGCTGGAGGCCATGCTCGGCGCGCACTCCGTGTTGGCGGGCGTGCAGTACCGCCACGAGCGCGTCGACGACCGCGGCGTGGACGCGGACGGCCGCGAGCTGTCGGTGATCACGCAAGGCGCGTTCAGCACGCTGGGCGCTTTCGTGCAGGACGAGTGGAGCTTGAGCAGCGGGCTCAAGCTCCTGCTCGGCGCGCGCGTGGACAAGAGCTCGGAGCTGGGCCGGGCGGTTGCGTCGCCCCGCGTCGGCCTTTGGGCGTCGCCGGTGCCGGAGCTGGTGCTGCGCGCGAACTACTCCACAGGCTTCCGCGCGCCGGAGGTGTTCAGCGAGGACGTCCACATCGAGGTGCTCGGCGCGGACCCGATCCGGGTGCGCAACGCGCCCGGCCTGCGCGCCGAGAAGGCCGACAGCGTGGCGCTCGGCTTCGACTGGCGGCCGACCTGGCGGGACGGCGCGGTGACGCTCGACGGCCAGGCCTACATCACGAGCATCCGCGACACCTTCTTCCTCGGCGACATACGCGAGGACGCGGGCGGGCTGTTCCGCCTGCGCTCCAACGCGGGCGGCAGCCGCGTAGCGGGCGCGGAACTCACCATCGGCTACCGCCTGTCCGACCGGCTGCGCGCGACGGTCGGCGGGGCGTACCTGGACGCGCTCTACGACGAGCCGCAGGTCGTATACGAGGACGAGAGGCGCACGCTCATGACGCGGCGCGTGCTGAAGAGCCCGGAACGGTCGGGCGTGGGGCAGGTGGTCTGGACACCGCTGCCCCGCTTCGACGCGTTCGCGGCGCTGCGCTACATCGGGCGCATGGACGTGCTCAACAACCGCCTGGGCGAGATCAGGCGCACGGACGACTTCCTCGTCGTCGACTTGAGCGCCACCCGCCACTTTCCCGTCGGCGGGGACGGCCGCGAGATCGACCTCACGGTCGGCGTGCGCAACGTCACGGACGCGCGCCAACGCGACCTGGAGGTCGGCGCCGCGCGCGACAGCGACTATGTCTACGGCCCGCGTAGCCCGCGGACGCTGTTCGTCAGGCTCGATGCCGCGCTCTAGCGCGCTCCTCGCCATCCCGCTGGCACTCGCCGGACCCGCCCGAGCGGAGCCGGTCCCGGGCGATCGCTTCGTCCGGCTGGAGCGCGGTCGGCCCCGGACGGCGGCGCTCCCGCCCGACACGCGGGTGGTCGCGCTCTACTACGGCGCGAGCTGGTGCGGGCCGTGCCGGGCGTTCGCGCCCGAGCTCGTCGCCGCCTATCCCGCTCTCCGCGCCCGCCGAGTGGAGGTGGTGTTCGTCAGCGACGACGCGACCTGCCGCGCCGCCCTCGACTATGCGCGCGCGAGCCGCATGCCCTGGCTGCTGCTGCCGTGCGACGACGGGCATCGGACGCGGCTGCGTCGGTTGGGCGCCGCCGCGCTGCCCGGGCTGCTGGCGCTCGACCGCGACGGACGCGTGCTCACGAGCAGCTGGGATGCGCGGGGAACGAGCAGCCCGCGGCGGACGCTGCGCGCGCTGCTGACCGAGACCTCCGCTCGCAAGGACGTGCCTGGCGCGACGCGGTGACCGGCCTGGGCGCTCCTCGCGCTCCGGGGCGACGGGCCGCGCGCCCGCCATGCTCAACTACATCGCCGGCCCCGCCAACCTCCAGGCCTGCACCGCGGCCACGGGCCGCAGCATCGTCCCCGCGCGCGACCAAGCACGGCGCACCCGTGCGGAAAAGTTCGGTTTTAGGATGCTGAAGGGCTACGGCGCGACCGGGGCCGCGCCCGTCATGACGGTGAACACGCCCATGCACCTCCAGACCGGCGGCGTGGGCCGCGCTCGCCTGAGGAGCGAAGCGCGCTACGGGAGGTCGGGCGAGCCTGGCGGAGACGGAGGGATTCGAACCCTCGATACGGTTTCCCGTATGACGCTTTAGCAAAGCGTTGGTTTCAGCCACTCACCCACGTCTCCGGCTGCGGCAGGCGACGGGCTATAACCGCGCCTCCGCGCCCGATCAACCGGCGTGCAAGCCGTGCGGGGAATGCGACGAAAGCGACCGCGTGGTTAATTGCGTGGCAACCATGTCGAGGCGTATCATGCCGCTCGGGTGGAGTTCCGGGGGTGTAAGCTATGCGTCGTTTCCTTTTGAGCATGGGCCTGGGCGCGATGGCGCTGGCGGGGCCTGCGGCCGCGCAGGTGCGCACCATCGATCCGAACCAGGCGATCGACGGCGACCTCCAGGGCGCGCCGCCCGCCTCCCAGCCGCAACCCGAGTCGCTGCCGCAGCAAACGCAAGCATACGAGCCGGTTCCCGCCGAGCCCGCGCCGACGGCGGCCGCCGGCGCTCCGCAGCAGGCCGCGCCGGAAGCGCCCGCCGCCGACGCCGCGATGCGGGCGGAGACGACGTACAAGCGCGAGGACCTGCTCGCCGCGGGCGAGGGCGTGTTCGGCAAGGGCGCGGCCGAGTTCGCCGGGCTGATCGAGCGCATCCTCAAGGATCAGGGCGAGCCCAACGCTTATATCGCCGGCCGCGAGGCGGCGGGCGCCTTCGTGGTCGGCCTGCGCTACGGCTCGGGCGTGATGACGCACAAGATCGAGGGCCAGCGCCCCGTCTACTGGACGGGCCCGTCGGTCGGCTTCGATTTCGGCGGCGACGCGGACAAGGTGTTCGTGCTCGTGTACAACCTCTACGACAGCCAGGAGCTCTATAAGCGCTTCCCCGCAGCGGAAGGGCGTTTGTATGCGGTCGGCGGCTTCGCGGCCTCTTACCTACGGCGCGGCGACACGGTGCTGATCCCGGTTCGCTTGGGCGTCGGTTGGCGCGCGGGGGTGAATATCGGGTACATGCGGTTCACCGAAAAGCATAAGTGGTTGCCTTTCTAGGCGTAGGGCGCACGTCCGCGCCCCGCGGGCGAGACGCCCAAGCCCGGCCGGCCTAGCTTCAGCTAGGTTCGACGACGCGGCTTCGCCGCGGCGGGCTCAGTCAGTCTCGACCACCCTCCAAGCAAGCCGCTCCCCCGCATGGAACGGCACCACGCCCGCGACCCGCTCCGGCACGTCCACCGCCTCGCGCGCCAGCGTCACCGTGCCCTGGTTCAGCGGCAGCCCGTAGAACCGCGCCCCGTTCTCGCTCGCGAACGCCTCGAAGCGGTCGATCGCCCCCTCCTCCTCGAACACCTGCAGGTAGCTCTCCAGCGCGAACGGCGCGTTGAAGATGCCCGCGCACCCGCATCCCGACTCCTTCGCTTCCACCGCGTGCGGCGCGCTGTCGGTGCCGAGGAAGAACTTGGGGCTGCCGGACACCGCCGCCGCCCGCACCGCCAGCCGGTGCCGCTCGCGCTTCACCACCGGCAGGCAATAGGCATGCGGCCGCAAGCCGCCCGCGAACAGCGCGTTGCGGTTGAGATGCAGGTGCTGCGGCGTGATCGTCGCGCCCAGGAGCGGCCCGCCCGCCGCCACGAACTCGGCCGCGTCCGCCGTCGTGATATGCTCCATCACGATCTTCAGCTCGGGAAAGTCGCGGACCAGCCCCGCCCCCACGCGCTCGATGAACACCGCCTCGCGGTCGAACACGTCCACCGCCGGGTCCGTCACCTCGCCGTGGACGAGCAGCGGCATGCCGATCCGCTGCATCCGCTCCAGCACGGGGCGGATGTTGCGCACGTCCGTCACGCCGCTCGCCGAGTTGGTCGTGGCGCCTGCGGGGTAGAGCTTGCACGCCGCCCACACGCCCGCCTCGAACCCGCGCGCCACTTCCTCCGGATCGGCGTCGTCGGTCAGGTAGCAGGTCATCAGCGGCTGGAACGCCGTGCCCTCCGGCAGCGCCGCGACGATCCGGTCGCGATACGCCTCGGCGGCGGCGACGCTCGTCACGGGCGGCACGAGGTTGGGCATCACGATCGCGCGCGCGAACCGCCGCGCCGTATAGGGCGCCACCGCGCGGAGCATGTCGCCGTCGCGCAGGTGGACGTGCCAATCGTCGGGTCGGCGGATCGTGATCGCTTGGGTTTCCATGCCCGGCCGCTTACCTCGCGCTCATGCCTGGAACCACCCTAATCGATCGCGCGGTGCTGCGGCTGTCCGGCGAGGACGTACGCCCTTTTCTGCAAGGTCTCACCACCAACGACGCGACCGGCGCGCTGCCCGTCTGGGCCGGCCTGCTGACCCCGCAGGGCAAAGCGCTCTTCGATTTCATCCTTTGGGCCGACGGCGGCGACGTGCTGATCGACTGCGAAGCCGCGCAGGCCGACGCGCTGGCCCGCCGCCTGTCGATCTACCGCCTGCGCCGCGCCATCACTATTGCGCGCGACGACGCGCTCGCCGTCCACTGGGCGCCCGACGGCGCGGAGGGCGTTCCCGACCCGCGCCTCCCCGAACTTGGCCGCCGCTGGCTGGCCCCGCCCAGCGATCCGGCCGAGGGCTGGCTCGAGCACCGCCTCCGCCTCGGCGTGACGGAAGGCGTGGCCGAGCTCGGCTCAGGCGAGACGCTCTGGCTCGAATGCAACGCGCGCGAGCTGAACGGCGTGAGCTTCACCAAGGGCTGTTACGTCGGCCAGGAGAACACCGCCCGCATGCACCACCGTTCCAAGGTCAACCGCCGCCTCGTCGTAGTACCATTCGCCGAGCCGGGCGACCGCACGCGCGCGACCTATCCGGAGCTGGGCCTGATGGTCGAGCACCGCCGCGTCGAGTCGCTGGGTGACGCCCTCACGCCCGACTGGCTGGCGAGGGCGCTCAGTAGTTAGGCCACAGCCCCGGCGTGGCGAGCTCGACCACGTGCCCGTCCGGGTCGTTGAAATACAGGCTGCGCGAGCCTTTCGGCCACGCCACCTCGCTCCGGATCGCGACGCCCTTGGCCAGCAGGTGCGCACGCCACGCGTCGTAGCTGTCGGCGGTGATCGCGAACGCGAAGTGCAGCCGCCCCGCCCCGTCATGCCCGGGCACCACGCCGCCCGGCGTCGGGCTGTCCGCCTCCGTCATCCCGCGCGCGAACACCAGCAGCACGCCGGATCGCCCCGCGTCGAACGCGGTCAGCCGCGGCGTGCGCAGCATCGCGGGCAAGCCCAGCACCTCTTCGTAGAAGCGCACGGCGCGGTCCATATCGTCGACGTAGATCGCGGTCTCGAGCAGACCGTCGATGGGCGGGGTCGAGTTCATCCGACCTTCCTACCTCGTCCGACTGTATGAGGCGAGCGTAGCGCGAAGCGCCGGAATTCGCGGCCGACGCGCCCCCTCCCGCTCAGGCCACTCGTGCGACTAGCCTCGCCACATCGTCATGGTAATGCGCCCAAGCGTCCCAGACCGACCGGGCCCAGGCACGCACGCGCTCGCCATGGTCGTCCGCGCCCGCAGCCGTACGGACATGATTGATGCGGATCGTGCCTAGGTTCGGCGGCGGGTCGAGCCAGCGGAACGCCGCGGCGTGCCCGGCCGTCAGCGCCCCGATCACGCGCCGTGCGTAATCGCTCGCCAGGCCGCGCCCGACCGTCACATACAGGCCGGCCAGATGGATGTTGATCGACTGGACCGTGCGGCGCTCCGGCTCGCCCGGATGCTGCGCGCAATAGGCGTCCACCGTCGTCCGATGCGCGCGGAATTAGGCCGGGTCAGCGTACTCTCGCGCCAGTACCTCCCCAAACAGCGCCCAGCAGGACGGCGAAGCCCCTAGATAGGCGTGTCCGTCCGTCATAACCGCGGGCAGCGCTACGCCGCAGTCGGCACAGGTCTCAAGATCGCTCATGACCAGCTCGCAAAGAAAAAGGGAGGCCGGTTGCCCGACCTCCCCTCTTCCTGTTCGCCGTGTCGGCTGCCTTACTGGCCCGCACCCGGACCGTAGAGCACCTCCACGCGGCGGTTCTGCACCTCGCGGACGCCGTCGGCGGTGTCGACGCGCGGACGCTCCTCGCCGAACGCCTGGGTCGTGATCGAGCCCTCGGGGATCGCGCGGCTGGTCATGTAGGCGCGCACCGCGTCGGCGCGACGCTGCGACAGGCCCACATTGTACTGCGCCGAACCCGAGCGGTCCGCGTGGCCCGCGATCTGGACCTGCGCGCCGCCGCAGTTCTGGTACTGCGTAACCGCGTTGTCGAGGATCGAGGCGGCCTCCGGCGTGATGTCCGAGCGGTCCCACTCGAAGAACACGATGAACGGACCCGGCGAGCAGACCACCGCGGGCGGCGTCGGCGGCGGCGGCGGGGGAGGCGGCGGGGGCGGAGGCGGCGGGGGCGGGGGCGGCGGGGCCGCCGGCTCGCCGAAGTTGAACGTCACGCCGCCCAGGATCGAGTGCGAGCGGAAGCGGCCTTCGAGCTGCGCGTTGTTCGCCGCGACGAGCTTCACGTCGTCCGCGTTGAAGAAGCGGTACTTCAGCGTCGCGTCGATCGTGTCGGTCAGCGGCGCGCGGATGCCCGCCAGGCCCTGCCAGGCGAACACGGTGTCGCTGTCGTCCACCAGGGTGAGCGGCAGGATGCCGTACTCGTCGGCCTTCACGCGGGCGACGCCCACGCCGCCGCCGACGAAGCCCTGCAGGCCGTCGTCCTCGCCGAAGTCGAGCAAGCCGTTGATCATGAAGCTGAGCGCCGACGTGCTGCCGAACGCGCTGTTCTCATAGGTGCCGGCGGGCAGCGGCGGAACCGCGAAGCCGAGCTGGTGCTCCTCCACGAACGCCTTGCGGTAACCGACCTCCGTCTCGAGACGGAAGGCGCCGAAGTCGTAGCCGATCACGGCGTCGACGTCGTAGCCGTACTCCG
This sequence comes from Sphingomonas lenta, assembly GCF_002288825.1. Taxonomy (GTDB): domain Bacteria; phylum Pseudomonadota; class Alphaproteobacteria; order Sphingomonadales; family Sphingomonadaceae; genus Sphingomonas; species Sphingomonas lenta. Next base: position 205,902 of record NZ_NSLI01000004.1, on the reverse strand, counting down.
AGTCGACCGTCAGGCCGTTGTTGATGGCCGTGCCGTTCGTCGCGGTGACGTCGTAGTCGATATCCTCGACGAGCATCGCGCCGCCCTCGATGCCCACGTACCACGCGTTGTCGCGGGCGATCGCGGGCGAAGCTAAGGCGGTGGAGGCGAGCGCCATGGCGATGGCAAGCTTCCGCATCATAGTCCCCTTTCTTGGTTGTCCATACGGACAGCGCAAACCAACTACCCGCTGCTTGGTTTCAGCGCAAGGTGACGAAAGCCGGGAACTGTGGCGCAAGCGCAACAACCCGACCCGATCAGGGCGCGATCAACCCGTGCGCGCGGAGCGCCGCCAGCACCTGCTCCAGGCCCGCGCGCGCCTCCGCGTCCACCGTCGCGCCGCCCGCGGGCGCGGCGATGGCGGGCCGCTGCGGCCCCACCACCGGCACCCCGTCGACCAGCACGCGGCGGGCGCGGACCTCGCCTGGAACCCACCGCCCGCCCGTGAAGGTCGCGTGCAGCTTTTCGGCCACCACCCAAACGCTTAACCCCTCGAACGGCGCGACGAAGCGCCACCCGCCGTCCGTCCAGCCGGCCAGTTCCCGCGCGTGCCCCGCCCAAGCGCCGACGGGGTCCGCACCGAGCACCCAGGCCCGACCGGGCATGGGCGTGGCGGGCGGCGCGGACGCCCCCAGCTCCTCGACGCCCGCGCACGCGACCATGTCGAGGAGCGCCAGCGCCTCGTTGTGCCACAATTCTTTTTGCGCCTGCCCCGCCGCCAGCAGCGGCAGCCCGAGTCGCGCCGTCGAGTCGCCCATCTCTCCCCTCCTCACATGCCCGGCACGACGAGTCGCGCCGCGCCGCCCAGCCCCCAGTCGCCCCTCTGGCGCACCGTCACCTCCACCGGCCCGCCGAGGCGGTCCGCCGCGCCCAGCAGGAACTCGGCCGAGTCGCACGCCTCGATCCGCTCGCTCCCGTCGGGAAAGCGCAGCCGCACATCCCAGCCCTCGCGCTCCTCGCCTAGGCTCACGTCGGCCCCGTCCAGCCAGCGCCACCCCGCCCGGCTCCGCCTGATCCAGCGGAGCATCGCCGACCCGTCCGCCCGCGCTTCCCAGCGCAGCCGCACGGGCGCGGGCGGCAGCACCGAGCGGCCGGCGACCAGCGCCGACGCTTCCGCGCCGTCCGCGTCGCCCACCCCCGCCGCCAGCACGCGCACGCTCCGCCCCAGCGCGTGCGCGGGCAGATCGACCGCCCGCATCGCGCCCTGCTCCACCAACACGAACCGCGCGCCGGCCGCCGCCGGCGCGGCGTCCTCCGTCCCCAGCCTCCCGCGCAGCAACCGCCCGAGCCGCCAACGGCCGCCGCCCAACGGCTCCGCCCGCCCGAACTGCACGAGCTCGTCGCCCAGCAGCGCCAAGTTCGCGCCCGCGTCGAGCGCCGCGTCGTCCGCCTCCTCGAGCGGCATATGCTCCGGCACCCGCACCACCGGCCGCGACACCAGGTCCATGAGGCGGCCCGACGCCGCGACCGGCGGCGCCTCCACCCGCCCGATCACCGCCGGGGCCGCCGCCGCGCCCCACTCGGCCCAGCTCGCCCCGTCGTCCAGGCTGCCGAGCAGCGCCGCCCCACGCCACCCTGGCCCGCCCGCCGCCGCGATCATAAGCCGAGGCGCGGACAGCGGCCCGTCCAGCCCCGGCAGCTCGAACGCCTCCACGACCGTGCGCCCCGCCTCCAGGTCCGGCGCGCCGAGCACCCGCCCCGAGCTCGCCGGCTTGGGAAGCGCGCCCCGCTCCACCGGCGTCAGCTCCAGCCGCGTCGCCCAGCGCTCCGTCTCCGCGGCGACGACGCGCCACACGCCCCGCTCACCCTTGATCCGCACGCCGTCGCCCGGCCCGACCGCGAGCCCGCCCAAGCCCAACGACACGATCCGCCGCGTCCGCCCCGCCTCCTCGCGCGCCAGCACCCGCTCGGCCAAGGTCTTGGCCGCCCCCGCCCCGATGGCGGCGGCGACCTCCAGCTCCAGCGTCCGCCCGCCCGCGCCATACCTGGCGCGCTGCAACCCCGTCTGCCAGTCGCGCGCCGGATCATAATGCCTGATGGTCACGACGCGCGGTGCGGCGTCCGCGGGCGCGATCGAGCGGCGGACCCGCCCGCCTCGCCCGTCGGCGGACACGCCCGCGTCCTCCACTTCGACCACGCGCGCCGGCGCATCCCGCATCGTCGCTCGCCCACCCTCCGCCGCCAGCGCCGAGCCCCCGGTCCGCGCCAGCGCCTCCAGCACCGCCCGCACGCTCCCGCCCGACGCCGCGAAGCCGTCGACCTCGGCCGAGGCGCTCGCGTCCAGTTCCGGCGCCAACGCCCGCGCCACCGCGTCCACCCGCACCGGCCCGTCGTCCGCGACGACCTCGAAGGTCAGCGACGGGATGCGGTTGCCGAAGTCCGCCAGCTCCAGCCCCTCGAACACCGCGTAAGCGTAACTCCTAGCAGCCGGCGCATCGCCTTCCGCGCTCGCGATCAGCGGGTCGGGCACCTGATCCTCGCCGCCCAGGTGCAGCCGGAACCCCGTCCGCGCCTTCCAATCGCCCGCCGCGCCCCTCAGCAGCTTCCCATCCGCCCAGATCCGCCCGACGCGCCGGATCGGCCTCCCGGAGAGCAGCACCGCGAAGCTCGCCGAATAGCTGTACTCGGTCGCCGCCGGCCGCCCCTTGCCGCCGCCGCTCCGCGCGCGCCGCTCGACGAGGTCCGTCGCCCAGAACACCGTTCCCGCCACGCGCATCGTCCCGAACAGCTTCGGGATCTGCGCGCCGTAGCTCGAGACCTGGACCTTGAGCTCCTGAAGCCTGGGGCCCTCCCGCCGCTTGGGCGCGAACAGCCGAGCGTCGATCGCGCTCCCCGCCACCGCGCCCAGCGCCGCCCCGATCGGCCCCGCGACGATCCCGCCCACCGCTGTCAGCACCATCGTCGCCATGCCTAGCCCTCCAATCGCCACGCCCCGATGAGCGGCCAAGGGTCCGCCCCCGGCCGCTCCACCACCCGCCCCAGCCCCGCATCCGCGTGCACGAACCCGCGCGCCGTCCGCACGGCCAGGTGCAGCTGCCCCGGCCCCGGCCGGAACAGCAGCAGGTCGCCGGGCGCGGACCCGTCCGCCGCGACCAGCCCCTCCACCGCGGCCGCCACGCGGGCCAGGTCGCCGCCGCGCAGCCGATACCCGCTCGGCGCCTCGCCCGCGTACCCGCCCGCGCGCATCGCCAGCGCCGCCAGCCCGACGCAGTCGAGCCCACTCGCCACGTCACGCCCGTGCAGCCGAAATCGCACGCCCAGCGCGCCCAGCGCCGCCGCCGCGGCGCGCTTCCCCGCGCTCACGCGCCCGGATAGCGCGTGAGCAGGTCCATCCCCGGCAGGAACGGCTCGCCGCGGAAGTTCACGGCGTTGCCGAACCTCCCCCGGCACACCTCCAGGCTCTTCGCGCACCCCTCGACCAGTTCGACCAGCGTCCCCGGCTCCGCCTCGAACGCCGGCGGCGCGCGCAGCACGACGCGCGCGCCTTCCGACCGCGCCACCGCGCCCTCCAGCCCCGCATTGGCGCCCCCGAACCAGCGTAAGCGCCCGCCGCCATAGGCGTCCGGCTCCGGCTCCGCTCGGTCGAGCGTCAGCTGCTCGCCGTCCGACTCCACCACCCGCGCGAACCGCCGCCGCCCCGCCATCGGCACGCGGCAGCGCCGGTCGCCCAGCTCCGCGCGGCACTCCGGGCTCGTCTCTTCGACCACCGCCCGCTCCAGCGCCGCCGCGGCCCCGCGCAGCTCGGCGGTGAAGCCGGCGTCCGTCAGCTCCACCGCGCCGATCGTCCCCTCACTCAAGGCCACGCGCCGCGACGGCTCCGTCCAGTCCACCGCAGACAACGAAACCCGCGCCCCGTCCCAGCGCCCGGCGAGCAGATCGTCCTCCCGGATCAGCGCCGACGACAAGGCGGTGCCCACGTCCATCGTGTCCGCCTCCAGCCCCTCCTCGCGCCGGATCGCCGAGGGCGTCATCCCCGGCGCGGCGCGGTGCGGGAGCCCGTCGATCACGAGATCGCGGTCGTGGCTCGTCAGCCCCACCGCCACCCCGTCCCGCCGCTCCACCCGCCAGCAGAACGCGACGGTGGTGAGTTCCTCAGTCAACCAATCCATCTTGCTCTCCTTGATCCTCCCCGAGCTTGCCTCGGGGAGGGGGACCGCCGGCCCACTTGGGCCGGTGGTGGAGGGGCAGCTGCGACGCTCACTCAACCGGGGCGAGGGCGGCCTCGCCCCGTGACGTGAAGCCACCCCGCAAAGTAGTACTTTGCGGGGACCCCGGCCGGACGGGCGCCGCGCGAGCGCGGCCCCGCCGGCCGGGTCGCCCGCGTGCCGCCGTCGGCTTCGCCGACGGCGCTCGCTACGCCTCCCGCAGCTCCACCAATGGCACGCTCACCGCCTCCCCCGCCAGAAACGTCGCCCGGTTCACCCGCAGCACGTCCTCTGCGAACCGAACCGGCACGTCGAACACGAACGACGCCGCCACCACCGCCCCGGCGGTAGGCGCATCGTCCAGCACCACCCACCCACCATCCTCAACCGAGAACCCCGACACCTTCACCCCGCCGACGGTCACGGCCACACTTCCCGCCACCGGCCGCGTGATCCGCCGCTCCTGCTCGCCGTACCGCTTCACCAACGCGAACCGCCGGTTAACCCCGTCCCCCACCCCCAACCGCTCAGCCGAAGCGGCGAAGTCGAACGGGTCGCGCAACCGAAATCCCCGCGCCGGCCCCATCCGCGCCCGGAAGAACGCCAGCAGCGCCGCGATGTCCGCCTCGGACCGCACCCCCGGCCCGACGTCATAGGTCGTCCGCGCCTCCGCCCACTGGCTGTTGCGCGTCTCATACCCGCCCGCCCCCGTCAGCACCGCCGTCGAGAAGCCGGGCGCGACCTCCACCTCCGCCCCCAGCGCCAGCGGGAACGCCACATTGTCGAACGCCTGCATGTCGTCCTCTCCCCCGAACCTGACGAACCCGTCGCGCGCCACCTGCGGCAGCGCCCAGACGAACGCCGCCGCCACGCCCCGCGCCCGCGCCGCCTCCAACGCCGCCTCGATCCGCCCCCACTGCCCGGCCTCCTCGGGCCGCAGCACGAATCCCGACAAATAGTGCTGCTCCGAAACCGGATAGCCCAGCCGAGCCCCCGCCTCCGCCACGCCCCGCGCGGTCGCGGCCGTGTCGCCCGCCGTCACCCACTCATAATCCTCGAGCTGCAGCACATCGAAAGCCGGCTTGGCCCAGCCCGGCGGCAAGTTCGCCCGCCTGACCTCGGGCGCCGCGGGATCGAGTACGCTGGGCAGATACGCCAGCAGCAGCGCCTCGCACCCCGGCGCCTCGTCGCGCGCCGCCGCAACCAGCCCGGCGGTCGCCGCCCCCAGCACCTCCCCCGCCCGGTCCAACGCCGCCTTCTGCGCAGCGCTTAGCGTGCCCCGCACGCTCGGCACCGCCACCGGCGCGAACGCCGCCACCGCGGCCACATCATAAATGCAAGGTCGCCCATCCCCCATGATCCACCACCAGGGCTCCCCCACCTGGAACTTAGGACTGAGCCCCGCCTCGACCGCGATCCGCACGAATGCCCGCGCCACCGCGCGTAAGTACGCCATCGCCTCCCCGTTCGCCGGGGACAGCAGCGTCGACGGCGGCACCCAGCCCGTCAGCGCCGGCGACCCGTCCGCCGCCCGCTGCTTCCAGCTCTCCGGACAATGCGCGTCGAACAGCTCGAAGCTCAGCGACCAGATCACGTCGAACCCGAACGCGCGCGCTCGGCCCGCGAAGTCGCGATGCCAGGCCAGGCAAGGCCCGTTCAGCGCACCACCTTCGAGCGTCACCAGCCCATCCGCCCCGAGCCGGAAATAGTGGCTCATCCCCACATAATGATTGACCGCCCCCCGATACCCCAGGTGCAGCGCCTGCCGCAGCAGCCGCGCGGGCGTCAGGTGGTAGCTGTCGTCATACCCGCCCGCGATCCCCGCCCCGTGCGGCGGCACACCTACGTCACCGATCGCCAGCACCGACCCTGGCCCCTCGCAGACCATGTCGGTGAGCTCGACCCACCCCTCGGCCGGCGCATCGAAGCCCATGTCCGCCCCCGTGTACCCCAGCGGCACCATCGACACGAACAGCCGGTCGACGTCCCCCGCCCAGACCGGGTCCGCCTCCTCCGGCAACAGGAACCCGCCGAGCACGTCCGCGAAGTCGATCGAGACCGCCGCGTCCTCCGGCGTGCCCCGCGCATAGTTCCACAATCGCACATACCAGGCGCGCGGGTTCCCTTGCCCGTCCCGCCCCTCGATCGTCAGCGTCGGCCCGTTCACCGCGTCGAGCGGCAGCACGCCCGAAGACCGCCACCGGAACCCGAGCCGGCACTCCCGAAAGTCCCGCGCCGTCTCATACGCCAACAGCGGATGGTCGTGCCGATCCTCCGCCTCCCAGATCAGCCCCGCCAGGTCGTCCCGGCGATAGAAAGCCAGATCCACCCGCAGCGCGTCATGCGCCGTCGTCGTCACCGCCGCCATCATCGGCCGCGGAAAGTTCACCGTCCAGAACCGCGGATCGAACCGCGAGACGATATCCTCGCGCTGCCCGACATGCTCCTTCGCCAACCAGTAAGCCATACCCACCCCCAATCCTCCCCCGCTCACAGCGGGGGAGGAACTATGTTGTCACTCCTCCCGCAACGCCCGCTGCACCGCCCGAGCCACCTGCCTGCTCGACCGCGTCAACGCCTCCGGCCCATTAACCCCCGGCCCCGCGTTGACCGTGATCGCCACCCGAACCTCCCGCGCACCGCCACGTGATACGCCCGGCTCGACGCGCCCGCTCGCCGTCGGCACGAACAGCTCCGGCCCCCGCTCGCCAACCAGGTACGCGCGCCCCGGCCCCACCGGCCCGCCCGTCGCCCGCCCCGGCGCACCCGCCAGCGCCAGCAGCGCCCCCGCCAGTCCGCTCGCGCCGCCGCCGCGCCCGCCCCCCGCGATCAGCGCCCCCACCCCGTCGCGCACCGCCGCCGAGGCGATCTCCGCCATCGTCGACAAGGCCACGCGCTTCAGGTCGTCGAAGCCCAGCTTGCCCGTCCTGACCGCCCGCCCGAGCGCCCCCTCGATCGCGCGCCCGGCGCGCTCCGCCCCGGCTTCCAGCGGCCCGTCGAGCGCGCCGCGCATCGCCTCCACGTCGCGCCGGAACGTCCCTAAGTCCGCGCGCACCGCGACCACCAACCGGTCGATCTCCTCATCCATCCGGAAACTCCTCCCGCATCCGCGCGATCAGCCGGGCGTCCGGCGGCGCGGCGTCCTCCGCCTCCTCCGCCCCATTTCTCGCCAACGCCCGCACCACCGCCCCCAACTCCGCCGGCGTCGCCCGCCAGAACGCCTCCGGCGACCATCCCAGCAGCGCCCCGGCCAGCCCCGCCAGCCGCACCGCGGCGGGCGCGAACGCGCCCTCGCTCACCGCCCCGCCAGGATCTGCCGGAGCAGCCCGCCCAGCGCCGGCGCGCACGCCGCCAGCCCCTGGGCCACGACCGCCTCCCCCAGCGCCGCGCGCGTCAAGCCCTCCGGCCGTTCGTCCAGGCACCACCAGAACAGCCCCACCATCTCTGAAAGCGACAATCCGCCCCCAGCCGCACGCTCCACCAGCGCGAACAGCGGCCCCAGCTCACCTTCCGCCCCCACCAGCGCCTCGAAGCTCGGCCGGAGCTTCAGCACGCACCCGTTCACCCGCAGCGCGGCCTCGCCCCGCGCGGGATTGATGATCGTCATGTGTGATCTCCCCCAAAGCCCTCTCCCGCTTTCGCGGGAGAGGGACAGCTGCGAAGCAGCAGGGTGAGGGCCTGAACAGGGCGCATCCGAAGAACGGGCCCTCACCCTCGCCGCGCTTCGCGCGTCTCTCCCTCTCCCGCGAAAGCGGGAGAGGGATGATCAGCTCGCCACCACCGCGCCAGAGCTCTCCAGCGTCACCGCGTAAGCCCGCTCCCCGTTGAAATCGCCCGAATAGTCCAGCCGCGTGACGAGGAACCGCCCCGTCATCATCTCGCCCCCCTCGAACGTCAGCCGGTACTGGTCGAGCGCCCCCGACAAGGCGTTCGCCCGGACCCGCGCCTCCGCGGCGCTGCCCGTGAACACCCCCGACGCCGACACGCTCACCGAGCGGACGCCCGCGCCCGACAACAGCTCGCGCCAGCCGCCCGAGTCCTTGGTCGTCACCACCACCGCTTCGCCGTTCACCGACATCTGCGTGGTCCGCATCCCCGCCACCGTCGCGAAGGACGGCGTCGCCTGCCCGTCCCCCACCTTCAACAGGAACGCGCTCCCCTTCTCCACCATATACACCTCCCGCTCGTCGACTTTCTTCATTCCTCCCCCGCTCACAGCGGGGGAGGGGGACCGCCGAAGGCGGTGGAGGGGGGAACCTCGGGATGCGTTCCCGCGCAGCACCCCCCTCCACCACGCCCTGCGGGCGCGATCCCCCTCCCCCCACCATGGGCGAGGGAGGAGCTTAGGAGTCCGCCCGCCACACCCAGGCCACGAACTCCGCCCTCGCCAGCCACCTGTCCGAAGCGCCCCGCGCCAGCCGGCTCCGCACCAGCTCGACCCGCGCGACGCGCCACCCGCCCGCCATGTCCGGCGGCAGGCCGGCCACCGCCTCCTCGACCTCGCCGAGCATCGCGCGCAGCCGCACCGGCCGCTCGCCCTCGTCCCACAAGCCCACCGCGACGCGCGCCTCGTACCCGACCCAGCTCTTGGTCCCCCAGGGCCCTATCACCGGCTCGTCCACCACCGCGTACGGCACGGTCGAGCGCACCGGCGGCGCGTCGAACACCGCCGCCTCGGCGAGCCGCCCGCGCAGACACGCCGCGACCGCGTCCACCAACGCTTCCCGCGCGCTCACCGGACAAGCCCCGCCGGATCCCGTAGCGCCGGCTCGTCGAGCACTCGGCCCGCCAGCCCGCGCCCCGACAGCACCACGTCGCCGCCCTCCACCTCGACCCGCACCCCCGGCAGCACTTGACCGTACGCCGCCGCCAGCTCCCCCGCCCGCGCCTCGACGACGCGCGCGGCCCTTCGCTCAAGCGTCCTCACGCCCGCCTCCTCTCCAGCCTGATCCGCCGCCACGGCCGCCACAGCGCCGTCACCGCCGCCGGCGGCGCGCCCGCGCCCCGCCCGCCCCGCTCGTCGAACAGGTGCGCCATCAGCAGCACCAGCCCTTGAGCGACCGGCGCCGGCAGCGCGTCCCAGTCCGCCGCCAGCCCCGCCTGATAGGCGATCGCCACCCGCGCCGCCGCGCCCGGCGCGGTCACCCGCACCCAGCCGCGCCCCTCATGGTCGATGTCGACCGCGTACGCGTCCACCGGCAAGGCGAATGGCGCACCCCCGCCCGGCGGCAGGCCCGTCACCCCCGTGATCGCCCGCACCGGCTCCAGCGCCAGCGGCGTCCAAGCCGCCACTGCCGGCGCCACGTCCTCGTGCGCCCGCGCGATCAGCCCCGCGCCCGTGAACGCCTCCGCCAACGCGAAGGCGGTCCGCGCCAACCGCGCCAGCACCGCGTCCTCCTGCCCGCCCGCGATCCGCAGATGCGCCCGCGCCGCCGCCACCGCGCCCGCCACCGCCGCCTCCGGCACCGGCGCGGTCACGGCCGTTCCTCCCGCTTCATGCTCTTCTCCTGAAACAATCCTCCCCGAGTTCGCTCGGGGAGGGGGACCGCCAAAGGCGGTGGAGGGGCCGACGCGGCATAGCCGCGTCGTCGGACGGCTCGGCAAGCCGAGCCGTCGGCCGGGGACCCCGCAGAGTAATACTTTGCGGGGAGCCCCGATCGGCCGGGATCAGCTGACGCTGATCTTGAGCAGCTTGATCGCCTCCGAGTTCACCACCGCTCCCCCCACGCGCTTCGTCGCGTAGAACCCCACGAACGGCTTGTTCGAATACGGATCCCGCAGGATCGCCGTCTCCGACCGCTCCGCCACGATGTAGCCGCGCCGGAAGTTCCCGAACGCGATCGGGCAGGCGTTCGCGCCCACGTCCGGCATGTCCTCCGCCTCGACCACCGGATACCCCAGCAAGGTCGCCGGCTGCCCCGCGCTCAAAGACGGCTGCCACACGAACGCCCCGTCGCTCGTCTTGAACTTGCGCACCCGCGCCACCGTCGCCGCGTTCATCACGAAGCACGCCCCCTGCCGGTACGGCGCGCGAAGCGACTGGACGAGGTCGATCAGCCGCTCCTGCGGGCTCGCCCCGAAGTCCGCCGCCGCCCCGCTCGCCAGATGCTGCAGCGTCCCGAACGGCCGCGCCGCATCCCCGGTGGTCGAGGTCGCATAGGTCAGGAACCCCTTGGGCCGGTTCACGCCGTTGCCGTTGACGAACGCCGCCCCTTCCGCCTTGGCGAACTCTATCGCGATCTCGCTCGCCAGCCATTCCTCGACGTCGAACGCCGCGTCGTCGAGCATGGCCTGCGAGGCGGACGGGTTGGCGTAGAGCTCCCCCATCGGCGGCGCGATCTCGCTGAACACGGGCGTCGCCGTCTCCGGCCGCGCTTGCGTCTCCGCCGCCCAGCCCGACGGCGTGCCGCCCGTGGTCACCAGCTTGCGGTAGCCGGCGGTGCCGACCTTCACCACATTGGCGATCGCCCGGATCGGCGAGGCGGCCTTGAGCGCCGTCTCGATCACCTGGTCGATCTCCTTGGGCACCGCGAAGCCGCCCGCGTCCCCGGTCACGCCGGTGAACGCCTTCATCTCCACCGTCCGGCCCGCCCGCACGAACCCGTCGAACGCGCCCTCGACCGTTCGCGCGCCCTCCAGCACCGGCCGCGCCACCACCATATCCGTCATTCCCATTCTCCCGCTCCAAAAAGAAAAAGGCGCCGGCAACTCGACGCCCTCTGACAAACCCTCTCCCGCTTTCGCGGGAGAGGGACAGGCTCGCATCGCGAGCCAGGGTGAGGGCCTACCGACGGCTTGCTGACGCAAGCCGGCTTCGCGGCTGCGACATGCCCCCGGCATGTCGCTAGTCGCCGCTGCGCCCCACCCGATCCACCCTGGCGAGCGGCTGCATCGGCACCCCCACCAGGCTCACCTCCAAGAGCTCGCAGTCGAGCAGCTCCCGCCAAGCCCCCTGCCGAGCCCGCCGCGCGCGATACCCCACCGACAGCCCCGCCCCGACCATCACCGGCCCGTTCGCGACCCCCTCGACGCGCAACCCGTACGCGTCCTCCACGACCACCGTGATCTCCCCGACAGCCGAACCGGCATGGTTCAGCAGCAACGGCACGGCCGCCGCGCCCGCGAACGCCCCGCGCCGCACCACGTCCCCCGCCCGGTCCACCCGGTCAAACACGGCCGCGTACCCGGCGAACGCTATTCCAGCCATCCGCCCGTCCCCAGCTCGACCGCCATGCCGGCCAGCAACACGGTGGAGACGACCCGCACGAACCACCCCCACAACCCCCGCCAGGCCGATCGCTTCGCCTCCCGCCAGCTCCTGAGCAGGTCGCGCAGCTCGCGCACGTCCTCCTCCGCCCCCTCGTCCGACAGCCCCAGCCTGGTCAGCGCCCGCGTCGCCCCCAGCTCACCCGCCTCCTCGGCGATCGCGCGGAGCGTCGCCGCGTCGACACCGCGCTCCGCCGCCTGCCCCAGCAGCTGCGCCAACACCCCGCTCACGGCCGCACCAGCTGGCGCTTCTCGTCGTCGGACAACCAGTCCGCCGCCGCCACCGACTTCCACAGCATCGCCCTCTCCTCAGCCAAGGCCGGCACGCGGTCGAGATCAACCACCAGCCGCGCGTCCTCGAACCACCCCCGCACCCCATGCGCGATCCCGCCCAGCACCGCGCCCGCCAGCGGCAGCACCGTCAGCCGCCACAAGGCCCGGTTCGCCTCGCGATAGTTCGCGTAGGTGTTGTCGCCCGGCAGCCCCAGCAGCATCGGCGGTACGCCGAACGCCAGCGCGATCTCCCGCGCCGCCGCGTCGCGCGTCCCCGCGAAGTCCATGTCGGCGGGGCTCAGCGACAGCGCCGCCCACTTGAACCCGCCCTCCAGGATCATGGGCCGCCCCGCGTTTGCCGCCCCTGAGAACTCGCGGTCCAGCTCGTCGCGCACCCGCGCCCACTGCTCCGCCGACAACACCGCGCCGTCCCCCGGCTCGTAGAGCAGGACACCGCTAGGCCTGGCGGCGTTATCCAGCAGCGCCTTACTCCACCGCGCCGCGGCGTTGTGCACCGCCACCGCCCCGGACGCCGCGCCGAGGCACCCCAACCCGTAATGGTCGTCCACCGGGTTGAAGCCCTTCAGGTGCACGATCTCCGGCCGATGAGGGTCGGCGCCGAAGCGCGTCACCCGCTCACCCACCTGGTACCGGTACGCCGCCGGCCAGCCTAGCGCGTCCAGCTCCACCCGCACCCGCTCCGGGCGGAGCGGGAACAGCTCGCCCACATCGTCCGGTCCTTCCCGCAGCACCGCCAGGTACGCGTTCCCGTGCAGCATCAGCTGAGCCGCCACCGTCTCCAGCACCGGCCGCCCGTCCACCCGCGCGCCCACGAGCGCGGCGAGCGCCGGATCGGACGCCTCCACCGGCGCCGACCCCACCGCCTCCGCCACGAGCCTGACCGCCCGCTGCGCCACCGCGTTGCCGCAATAACCGTCGCGCACCTGCGCCTCGTACGACCGCGGCCACTCCCCCAGCACTACGCCGGACCCACCGCCGCGCGCCAACCCCGGCCGCGCGTCGTCCCGCGCGGCCCGCTTGCCGAACCACTTCATGTGCTTTCTCCCTTGTCCCTCTCCCCTCCGGGGAGAGGGAACGAAGTCGCCGAAGGCGACGAGGGGAGAGGGGCAGTGCACCGCCGTCGACGTCCCGCCCTGCCCCTCTCCCCAGCCCTCTCCCCAGAGGGGAGAGGGAGCTAAAGTTGCCGCACCCCCACCATCTTCCCCTGCCCCTCCATCAACGCCGTGCACGCCCACACGCACGCGTCCGCCCGGTCCGGGGACCGCCCCGGCCCGTCATAGCCCCCGCCGATCCTCAGCCCGCAGAGCTCGTCCTCCAGCTCCGGGAACCGCCCCGCATGACTGACGCGCCCCGCCTCGTACCGGAGCGCCACCGGCTCCGCCCGCGCGACCTTGCCGCGGGTCGCGTGCACCAGCTTGATCGGCAGCGTCGCCTCCGCCGCCGCCAGCACGTGGCGCACCATGTCGCCGCCCTGGTTCTTCTCCGCCACGACCCGGTCCGCGCCCCACCGCGACGCGCACGCCGCCACGGCGTGCGCCCAGCCCTCCGGCGAGGAACCGCCCACGCTCGCATCCTCCAGCACGTAGAGCCGCTCGTCGCGCCCCAGCCCCACGCCCACGATCCCGCACAGGTCGCCGTCCACGGACGCGGGCGGGTCGACGCCGACCACCACGCGCCTGAGCTTCGGCGCGGCCGCGACGCGGTGGTCGTCGAACATCTTCCGCCGCCACAGCGCGCCCTCCGCGTCCTCGATCAGCTCACCGTCCAGCTCCTGCCGCCCGAGCCTGGTGCCGCCATAGGCGTCCTCCATGTCCGCCACGAAGACGACCGGCAGGTGCGGGTTGTCCCGCGTCCGGCCGCCCGTCTCCTCCAGCCCGCGCGCGGCCAGCACACGCCGCATCAACGCGTTGGGCCGCGGCGTGGTCGTGACGAGCACGCGCGGCCGCTCGCCTACGCGCAACCCCATCAGCAGATTGTCCCATGTCCGGTCGCCTTCGCGCCATTTCGCGACCTCGTCGCACCAGGCGGCGTGATGCTCCGGCCCGCGCAGCTTCTCCGGCGCGGTCGCCGCGTAGAGGTAGCCGACGGCCCCCGACGCGAACCGGACCGCCCGCCTGCCGGACAGCCATTCCACGCGCTCGTCCGTCCGCGCCACCGCCATCACGCCGCTGCGGCCCTCGACCATGACGGCGCGCACCTCGTCCAAGGTGTCGCCCACCAACGCGAGCTGCCCGTCCGGCGTCTCACGCGCCACCGCGCTGATCCACTCGGCGCCCGCGCGCGTCTTGCCGAAGCCCCGTCCCGCCCGGATCATCCACACGCGCCAATCCCCGTCCGGCGTCCGTTGCCCATCGCCCGCCCAGACGTCCCAGCGCTCGTTCAGCTCGCGCCGCTGCGGATCCGACAGGCCCCGCAACAGGGCCGCCCGCCTCTCCGGCTTCAACGCCAGCAATCGCTCGATCGCGGCGGAGCTCGGCCCCGCGGCGCTCACGCCTCCGCCTCGTCGCGCGCCTGACGACGCCGATCCATCGCCGCCAATTTACGCAGTATGGCCGCGTCCGTCTCCTCCGGCGTCGCCCGGCGCGGCTTAGGCCCGCCGACCGCACGCCGTCCGAGCAGGTGGCCGCGATGCGACTTCAGCAGGTGTAGCGCCAGCGCCCGGTCGAGCGGTTCGACCGGTTCGTCCATTTCAGGCCGGTCCGCGTCCGGCACGCAAGGCGCTCCGTCCTCCCGAGCGCCCGCAAGCGCGCACCCGACCAGCCGCGTCTCCAGCACCTCATATCCGAGCAGCAGCGCTTCGCCCCAGGCGCGCGTGAATGCCGGGTCCTTGCGGCGCAGATTGTACACGGATCGCGGATGCACGCCGACCTCGCGCGCCGCTCCGCGGACATTGCACGTCGCGGCCAAATGGTCGAGAAAATCGTCCTTCATCTTCCGCGTCCACCGCACGGGCCGACGACGCGGCTTGGGCGCGTCGACCGCCGGTTTCGAATTTTCCTGGTTCATGTATCTCTCCCCTGCGCAGCGCGGCTCGCGTCAGCCGAGCTGACGCAAGACCCGCGCAAGCACGGCCGGCGACCGCGTGGACCCTCCACGCGCGTCGACCGACGGCGCGGCTCCGCCGCGACGTGCTCCCGTTCCCGATGATGTTCGATCGTCCGCCGTCCCCGGAGCCGATCCCCTCGACTCGCAATTTTTGGCGTTATTGTACTTTACGTACCCAAGGAGCGTGAGGATGAGTGAAGCTCAGAGTGACGGGGGCTTTGCAGATCGCTTGGCGGTTGCGCTACGCGACGCTTTTGAGGCCAGCAACTCCGAGGCTGTTCTGTTCTCAGAGTTCATTGAGTCCGTAACCTTAGACGGCCAGTTCGACTTTCATGACATCGCTAGGCTCAGGACCCAATAACGCCGGCGTGGAACGGCTCGCGGCGTAGCGGATTCGGGGTGCCAGGAGGTGCCCTATGGCTGAGCCGTTCCTGCTGTCGGAGGCACAGATGCGCCGGATCGAGCCGTTCTTCCCGTTGCAGCGCGGCTTGGCTCGGGTGGACGACAGGCGGGTGCTGTCGGGCATCATCTACGTAATCCGCAACGGGCTGATGTGGCGAGACGCTCCGCTCGCCTATGGTCCGCACAAGACGCTGTACAACCGCTTCGTCCGCTGGAGCCGGGCGGGTGTCTTCAACCGCATCTTCGCAGGTCTCGCGGCCGAGGGCGGCGCACCTGACCAGCTCATGGTCGACGCCACCCACCTCAAGGCCCACCGGACCGCGGCATCGCTCCGCAAAAAGGGGCTGTTCCGCGCCGTATCGGGCGCACGAAAGGCGGCCTGAACTCCAAGCTCCACGCCGTCTGCGACGAGCAGGGCCGCCCGCGCGTGCTGCTGCTCACCGAGGGCCAGGTCAGCGACTACAAGGGCGCAGCGACCATGCTGCCCGCCATGCCCGCCGCCCCGGTGCTCATCGCCGACCGCGGCTATGATGCCGACTGGTTCCGCCAGGCGCTGCGAGACCGCGGTACCCGCCCATGCATCCCCGGTCGCTCCGGCCGCTCCCGCCCGATCCGGCATGGCAAGCAGCTCTACCGCGCCCGCCACAAGATCGAGATCATGTTCGGCAGGCTCAAAGACTGGCGACGCGTCGCGACCCGCTATGACCGGTGCGCCCACACCTTCATGTCCGCCATCACGCTCGCGGCGACGGTCATCTTCTGGCTACCGCGGTAGTGAGTCCTGACCCTAGAAGGACCATTTTTCAGATAGACGTGTATCTCTCCAAAACTGGTCTTCCAAAGGGCTAAAAGCGTTCCAGAACTCAAGCTGGGCATCGACTAGATGCTTGTAAGACGTTTCGGAAAGCTCGAAAGAAACGGCCCGGCCGGAGATTGATGAGGTATATACTAATCGATGGTCTTCTATCAGCAGCGAACCCTCGATAAGCAACTGTGGAGAACTTGACGATATAACTCTGTCAGAGTGTCCACCTTTGATGGAATGTTTTTCATGATCGCGCGGTGTAGAACCAATTTCGCGCGGATGTGCGGCGGACAGCCGAATAGACGCTATCTGCGGAAAATTGCTCTCCAATATCTTCTGGGCGCGCTTTTTGGCATCTAGGTCGACTTTGGACAGCATAATGGGGCACTTTCCTAAAGTGCCATTCATCTTCTGGCTTATCATGGAAAAGCTATATGTAAGCATTGCGCCTTGCCTAGCGGCGAACCTAAGCCAATCAGAGAACATTCTTAAGCGCGCTTGATAAGCTTCCATCTCTGCTCTGTGCCGTTTGGAAACGACGCCCCACTCTGACATGTCATCAGGAAAGTCGGGTATCTTCGGCAAGTTGTCTATCTCTGATTTGTGCAGAACTTTAGTACTGTGGAATAGAGCAAGAGCACTTTTAAACTGAACGGTCAGGCTCTGTAGACCCTGTAGGTTCTGCTCGATGTATCGCGCTCCCTCCCTTTCATCATCAGGGATTAGATTGGGATCAATCCTGGGAGTAAGATACATTCCCTTATGCTTTCTTTCCTCGCGGTTGAGCCAAGTCGGTTCTCACATTGGCCCTTTGAACCAGTTGATCCAACGCGGCGTCCGCTTCGATGGAGTTTAGTTCGCCAGCGTCGATTAGCTTTTGCGCTTCTGTTCTGAACTGCTCGCTCTGCCGATCGGGCGTTATCTGCTGTTTTCGCTTCGGCATCGCTGGCCTCAATTAGCTTGTTGGTAAGTCAGGCGACGCCCGACCACGCCAGCGAGAAGGCGGTCCGCCCGCTCCGCGTCGTTGATGCCGTTCGCCACCCGGTTGGTATAGCGGAAATCGAACTCCGCCAGATAGCGGTGAAGGTGCTTCTTCGCGCAGTGCTGGTAGATGCCGCGCATTCCGCGCTTGAAGATGCTGAAATAGCCCTCGATGGTGTTGGTGTGCACGTCGCCGCGCACGTACTCGCCAGCGCCGTGGCGCACCGCGTCGTGCCCGCCCTCGAAGGCGAGAGAGAACGCCCGGTAGTGGTGCGCTTCGTCGGTAATCAGCCGCGCCTCACGGGCGATATTGTGGAACATGATGGGCGCGAGGTCGCGCGGCTTGAGGTTGTCCACCACGATCGCGCGCGAGCGGCCGGTGTCGCGATCCACCAGCGCCAGCACCTTCATCTTGTGGTGCGGCCCCTGCGCCACCTCACGGCCCGGCTCGCGGCCGATGAAGGTCTCATCCACCTCCACGCCGCCGCCGTTCTCGCCGAAGAAGCCCGGATCGTTCGAGCGCATCGCTTCGCGGATACGGTGCGACATGAACCAGGCGGTCTTGAGGGTGACGCCCAAGGTCCGGTGAAGCTGGTTCGAGCTGATCCCCTTCTTCGACCCGGCAATGAGGTACATCGCCTGAAGCCAGATGTTCAGCGCGACGTGCGACGACTCGAAGATGGTCCCGACCTTGACGGTGAAGGGCTTGCGGCACTGGTAGCACTTGTAGGTGCCGATCCGAGTGGACTTGCCGCCCATCTTACCGATCCGGTCCACGCCCCCGCAGTGCGGGCAAACCGGGCCGTTCGGCCAAATCCGCGCCTCTACGTAGGCGTAGGCGGCTTCTTCGTTGTGGAAGTGCGGGGCGGAAAGTGCCGACATGGTTCAAGCTCCTTGAAGGCCGTTATGCCCTCAATCGGCTGGGTACGTCAAGTATAATAACGCCCAATTTTTCAGCGTTCCTGTTTTGTACCCAAGCAGCGTGACGCTGTCAAGCGGGAAAATCACCAGCATGGTTCAGCGCACCGCATGAAGCCTACGCCGCCCGCACGCACGAGCCCCCGCCCGCGCGCGACGCCGCCATGTGGGAAACACCACAGTTCCACGGTGGCCTGCGTCACCGAACGTCCCGCCGCGATCGGCGACAAGGACGCACCGGTCGGAAAGGCCGGCGCGACGCGGCCCACGAAGGAACGGCGTCGCCGCTCAGTGGAGGACCATCATGAACGCTCGTCACCGTCTCGCCAGCATCGCCTTCGTGGTCGTGACCACGCTCTTTCCCCTCGCCACCGCGGGGCGGGCCGAGGCCGGCCCCACCGCCGTCCGGCACAACCTCGACGGTTCGCGGTCGGTGCACGTCTCGTACGCCGACCTGAACCTCGCCACCGAGGCCGGAAAGGCGACGTTCAACCGCCGCCTGCGCCGCGCCTACCGGGCGGTGTGCCCGCAGCCCGGCTTCGGCCCGGGCATCGTGGAGCCGCCCCAGTGCCGCCGCGTGGCCGCCGCCGGCGCCAAGCGCTCGGTCGAGCTCGCGATCGCGCGGCACGTCGGCCGGCAGGACGGCACGCAGCTCGCCCTGGCGACCGCGCGCCGGTGATCAGGGAGGGACGGGGCGGCGCAGGGGACGCGCCGCCCCGTTTTTCCTCGGAGCTTGTCGATTCCCTACAATCGGCCGAAACGGACTTGTGCCGAACGGCCGACCGCTCCACGCTCGGACCGCGGCGACCCGGCCGCGCGAGCGCCCGCGACGGCCTCCCGGCCGCAGGCGCGCGGTCGCCGGGTCGACGCCCGTGCGTATTCGGCTCGGCCTCGGCCCGCGACCCCTGGGCACGCGGGACATGAACAGGGAGCGAGGACCATGGCCCATCAGCTCGGCCTCGTCGCGGCGGCGCGCCGCGCGCTGCCCGGCGATTTGGCGGATCGGCTGTCACCGCACGCGACGGTGCTCCGCTCGCGCGGCGGCCGCCTGCTGCTCAACGTCGGCGCGCCGTCCACCAGCGTGCATCTCGTGCTCGAGGGCCGCGTCCAGGTGGTGGTCTGCTCCGGCCATGGCGGCGAGGTGATCCTGCGCGACCTGGCGGCGGGCGACCTGTTCGGCGAATTATCGGCGATCGACGGCCGCCCCCGCTCCACCTCCATCGTCGCGCTGGGCGACTGCACGGTGGCGAGCATCCCCGGCCCGGCCTTTCGCGACGCCGCCTGCGCCACGCCGGAAGGCGCGCTCTGGCTCGCGCGCCGCCTCACCGCCCAGGTTCGCGGCCTGACCGAGCGCATCCTGGAGCTGAACACGCTCCGCGTGCCCGCCCGGCTCCACTGCGAGCTGCTGCGCCTGTCGACCGACGATCCGGAGACGGGCGGCCGGACCATCGACCCGGCCCCCACCCACGCCGACCTCGCCGCGCGCGTCGGCACCCACCGCGAGGCGGTGACGCGCGAGCTGCGCTGGCTCGCCGGCCGCAACATCCTGGCCCAGCACCGCCGCCGCATCGAGATCACGGACGTGCCCGCGCTCGCCAAGCTGGTGCGCGAGGCCAAGGGCGACGACCGCGACCCGCTGGAGGACGCGGCCGCGAACGACGCGCGCATGCTGGGGACCACCGCGTGATCGGCAGCGAGGACCGCGCCGCGCTCGAATGGGGCCGCCGCGTCCGCGAAAAGCCGCGCGGCCTCGCGCTCGGCGGCGCGTCCGACCTGGTGGTGGTCGCGCCGCTCAGGACGGGGCTGGTCCAGTCCTACGAGTCGGTGACGCCCGCCACGCGCATGGCGCTGACGCTGCGCACGCTGGCCGCCATCCGCACCGCCGCGCGCGAGTCGTCGCCCGTGTCCGCCTTCTCCGATCCGGTGGAGCGGCTGGAGCAGGTCCAGTCCTTCCGCATCGCCATCCTGCCCGATCCCTCGCGCATGGTGCTGGCGGTCACCTTCGACGGCAGCTGGGAAGCCTATATGCGCGCGCTCTGGCGCGACGCGGGGCCGATGCTCGACCTCGTCTTCTGCAACTGCCAGGACTACCCGCTCGCGCGGGAGGCCTCGCCCGCCGAGTGGGCGGCGTGGGTCCGCGAGAACGAACGGCCCGCCCAGTATTTCTACAGCGCCGCGCCGCTCACCGCGGGCGACCTCGCCTATCTGGGCCAGGCGGAACGGATCCAGCGCCACCACCCGGCGCGCGACGGCGACCTCGCGCTCACCGGCCTCGCCAGCCTCGATCCCCGCCGCGTGGCGCGCGAGGCGCGGAGCCGCGCGCCCGCCGCGGTCGTCGACGGCCTCGCCCTGTCGGTGCTCGGCGCCATGTTCCGGCTGACCCGCTATTACGGCGCGGACGCGCGCGACGAGGACGCGCTGACGCTGCTGCGCGCGGCCAATTCGATGCTCGACGAGTGGGAGCCGACCAGAACCCCGCCCGCCTTCGCGAAGGAAGTGGCCTGGCTCCGCTCCGCGCCCGGTCCGGCCGCGCTCGCCGCCGGCCCGCGCGCCGCGCCGATCGACCGGGCGGACGTGCAGAAGGGCGTGCTCACCTCCTTCGACACCGCCGACGGCCCGATGACGCACGGCGCGCTCCTGTTCCTGCAGGTCACGGACCCCGGCCTGGCGGCGGAGACGCTCGCCGACCTCCCGCTCACCAGCGAGGCGGACGCGCCGGCGGACGAGGCGCTCACGCTCGCCCTCACCTATGAAGGGCTGATGCGGCTCGGCGCGGACGCGTCCGTGCTCGGCGCGCTGCCGTCCGAGTTCCGCCAGGGCGCGGAGGCGCGCGCGGCGCTCCTGGGCGACGTGCGCGCCTTCCACCCGAGCAACTGGCGGCGGCCGCGCCGCAACTGGCCGCCGGGCCGCGCGGGGGAGATCGACCTGTCCTCGATCGACGTCGTACTCCAGTACCGTGCCCGCGCGCCCGGCGACCCGTCGCACGACGCGGCCGCCGACCCCCGGCACCCGCTCGCAGCTAGGGTGGCGGAGGTGGCGGCGCTGCCGGGCCTGCGGCTGCTCGGCGTGCAGTCGATGCGGCGCGCGCACGACCGCGCCGACATCGACCATCTCGGCCTGCGCGACGGGATCAGCCAGCCGGAGCTGGTCGAGGGCCGCCCGCCCGACGGGCCGCACGAGATCGCGCCGGACGAGCTGCTGCTCCAGCCCGCCGACGGGCCGGGCGCGGCGCTGCTCGGGAACGGCAGCTTCCTCGCGATGCGGCGCATGCCCGTCCACCCGGACGCCTACCGCGCGATGGTCGACGCGGCCGCCGCCCGCGCGCGCCTCAGCCGCGCCGCCGTCCAAGCCAAGCTGCTCGGCCGCCGCGCCGACGGCGCGCCCACCGTGCCGGGCGGGTCCGGCCTCAACGACTTCACCTTCGACAGCGACCCGCACGGCGACCGGTGCCCGCTCCAGTCGCACATCCGCCGCGCCAACCCCCGCTCGGGCCGCCCGCCGCGCATCATGCGGCGCGGCATGTCGTTCGGCCCGCCCGCCGCGCTCGCCGGGCAGAGCGCGGAGCGCGGCATCATGTTCATGGCCTATTGCGCCAGCCTCGCCCAGCAGTACGAGCTGATCCAGTCCTGGGTGAACGGCGGCAACAGCACGCGTATCGCCTCCTGCCTCGCCGACCCGCTGGTCGGGCCCGCGCGCGACGGCGGCGA
The DNA here is from genome assembly GCF_002288825.1 of Sphingomonas lenta. Lineage (GTDB taxonomy): Bacteria > Pseudomonadota > Alphaproteobacteria > Sphingomonadales > Sphingomonadaceae > Sphingomonas > Sphingomonas lenta. Next base: position 184,300 of record NZ_NSLI01000004.1, on the reverse strand, counting down.
CGTCTACCGCTTCCGGCACGAGGGCTCGGTGCGCCGCGTCGCGCTCGCCCCGGCGGCCAGGCCGGTCACCACCCTGGACTGGACGCTCTACGCCTTCGCGCCCGCCATCTCCGCCGTGCGCGCGCTGCCGAGCCTCCGGCCCCCGCCGCCCGAGGAGCTGGCGGAGCAGGTCGAGCGCGGCGAGGCGCTGATCGCCCGGCTGCGGGACTCGGACGCGCCCGCGGAGGCGTGGCAGTCGCTCATCGACGACGTGGGCGCGCGCCAGACGGGCGACGCCGCGGCTTTCTGGGCGGCGGTGCGCGCCCGGCACGGCGGCGCGCTCCCCTCGCCGCTCGGCCTGCTCGTCGGGTCGGAGGCGCTGGTCCGCACCGTGCTGGGCGACGACGGCCGGCGCTACTCGGTGCGCGGCTATGACGAGCGCTTCAGCAAGTCCGTCGGCCGCATCTATCTGGGGTTCGACGCCCGCGACGCCGCCTATCGCGCCCAGGCGCCCGCCGGCAACGCCGTCATCGGCGCGGTCGACGAGGAGACCGCCTTCCGCAAGGCGCTGGCGATGGCCGGGGCGTCGCTGCGGCCGCACCTCGAAGGCCCCGCCCGGCCCGTCAACCTGCTGACCGAGGTGGTGGACCCTTTCATGGCCGGGCTGTGCGCCGACTGGTTCGGCCTGCCCGACGGCGCGTTCGTCAAGGCCGACGGGCTCGACTGGCGACCGTCGCGCGGCCGCGCCGCCCTCTGCCCCGGCGATCTCTACTCGCCCGCCCGCTACGTCTTCGACCCCACCCCGTCCGCTCCGGGCGTGGCGGTGGGCCAGGCGCACGGCAGGCTGCTCGCCGAGGCGGTGCGCGCCCGGCTCCGGTCGGGCCCGCCCTTGACCGGCGCGATCGCCGGGACGCTCGCGGCGACGCCGCCCTTCCGCGACGACCCGGACCTGCTCGCCCGAACGGTCGCGGGCGTCATGATCGGCTTCGTCCCCGTCACCGCCGCCAACCTCGCCAACATATTCGTCGACTGGGCGGAGAAGGGCGAGCTGTTCCGGGTCCAGGAGGACTGGCTCGCCGAGCCCGACGAGGCCGCCCGGCGCAGGGCGCTGCGCGACCGGATCGAGCGGTCGATCGTGAACACGCCCGCCCCCGACTTCGTCTGGCGCACCGCAGCCGAGACGCACGAGCTGAACGGGGAGACCGTCGAGGCGGGGACGCCCGTCCTCCTCGCCATCCAGTCGGCCACCGCCGACGCGCTGGCGGCCGGCCGGCTCCGCCCCGACCTCGCCTTCGGCGGCGCGGCGGGCCGGAACGGGCCGCCCCACGCCTGCCCGGGCCGGGCGATGGGGATGGGCACGCTCGTCGGCTTCTTCGCGGCGCTGCTGGGCGGGGCGACGCTGCGCCCCGGCGCCGCCCCGCTCACGGCGACGCTGCGCCCGCTAGGTTAGCGGCGCGGTCGAGGTGCCACAGCATCCCCATCGCCGCAAAGCCCGCCTCCGCCCGGTCGAGCAGCGGCCGCGCCGCGTCAGGCCCGCCCCATGACGCGCGCAGCTCCGCCTCCAGGAGGTCGGTCGCTGCCGCCTCGTGCGGCGCGCGTCGCGGCGCCGCCAGCAGCCGTGCCCGCGCGATCCAGGCGAGCGCCCGCGCGGGCTCGCGCCGGTGGAGCCGCGCCGCCGCCCGCGCCGCCATCGCCGCGCCCAGCCGGTCGCCCGCCCGCGCCCGCCTGAGCGCCCCGCCGATCGCGCGCCTGGCCGCGCCCGCCGCGCCGGACTCCGCCTCCGCCTCGGCCAGCCACCCGAAGGCGAGCGACGCGCCCAGCGTCTTGCCCCGTTCCGCCATGCACGTCACCGCGTCCGCCAGGTCGCGCCTGGCGTCCGGCCCGCCCGTCATCCGCCAGCGCGCATAGCCGTCGATCGCGCGGCTCATCGCGTGGAGATAGACCGTCTCCGCGCGCGTCGCGACCACTCGCGCGCGCGCCGCCGCCTCCAGCGCCGCGTCGGGCCGCCCCTGCCACAGCCGGATCGCGCCCGCCCAGTTGAGGATCGACGCCTCCACCGGGTGGTTCTCGCCGTTCATCAGCGCGACCGCCTCGTCGATCGCCGCCATGGCCTCGTCGAACCGGCCCAGATCGCCCAGGATCGCGGCCTTGCTCGTCAGCGAATAGGCGACGCCGAGCGACGCGTGCCGCCCCGACCGGTGCCGCCGCTTGACGTCGATCGCCCCGTCCAGCAGCGCCAGCGCCTCGTCGTACCGCCCCAGCAGCCCCTCCGCCTGGCCCAGCGTCGCGCGCAGCTGCACGACGAACGGCGTCTCCTCCGCGCCGCACCGCTCCAGCGCGCGGCGGGCATAGGCGACCGACCGGCGCCCGTCGCCCGTCGCGTACGCCGAATAAGCCGCCCAGAACTCCGCCTGCGCCGCGGCCTCCGTCTCGCCGCGCGCGTCCGCCCGCGCCGCCGCTGCGTCGAAGATGGCGAGGTGCGACGGCTCGGGATCGAACACGCTCACCATGCCGAACCGCGCGACCAGCCCCGCCATGCGCGCGTGCGTCCCGTCGGTCGGCGGCAGACGCTCGAGCAGCGTCAGCGCCCGGCGATACTGCAGCTGCGCCCGGTCGAGCGCGCGTAAGCCGGCCGCCGCGTCGCCCGCCCGCTCGGCGGCGAGCGCGGCCTCCTCGATCCGGTCGCTCGCGGCGTGGTGCCAGGCGAGCATCTCGTCGCGCTCGATCCCGCCCCGGCCCGGCCGGTCAAGCAGCGCGGCGGCGGCGCGCGCGTGCAGCGCCTTGCGCTCGCGGATCGGCACCAGGCTGTAGACCACCTCCCAGGTGACGCCGTGCTTGAAGCGGAACCGCCCAGCGCGCGGCCCCGCCACCAGGAAGTCGCGCGCCACCAGCGCCTCCAGCCGCTCGGCCGCGCGCGGGTCGCCGACCACCGCCTCGAACAGCCATAACGGGAACGCCTCGCCGATCACCGCCGCCGCGTGCAGCGCCGCCGCCTCTTCGCCGGCCAGCGCCTCCAGCCGCGCGCCGATCATGCCCGCCAGCCAGCCGATCCGCTCCGGCCCGCCCGCGGGCTGGTCGAGCGAGCGCGGCCGCCCGTCCGCCAGGTGGCAGAGCTCCTCGATATAGAGCGGGTTGCCCCCCGCCCGCGCATGGACCTTGGCGGCGTCGAGCGGGTCCAGCCGCGGGTCGCAGTGCCGGATCAGCGCGCGCGACTGCTCCAGGTCGAGCGGCGGCAGGAACAGGAGCTCCCAGCCGTCGAGCGGGATGCCGTGCGGCGCGGCCTCGCGCGTCGTCAGCACGATCGCGACCGGCGCGCCCGATCCGGTCAGCCGGGCGAGCAGCTGCATGGACGCGCCGTCCGCCCATTGCCAGTCGTCGATCACCAGCAGCACCGGCCCGCGCTCCGCGCGCCGCGCCACGACCTGCACGAACGCGTCGGCCAGCGGCTCCCCGCCCCCTCCCCGCCCGCGCATCCGGTCCAGGAGCGCGCGCAGCGGCTCGGCGAGTTCGCCGCCCGCCTCCCGCTCCCGCATCCCCGCAACGATCTGCGCCCAGGCGATCAGCACGCCCGCCGCGGGTCCGCCCGGACAGGCGCCCGCGAACACCGCGTATTCCGCCTCCGCCGCCATGCGCCCGAACGCCTCCGCCAGTCGGCTCTTGCCCTGGCCCGCGGGCGCGACCACCGCGAGGCGCAGCGGCGCGCCCGTTCTCGCCCCCGTTTTCGATAACGCCTCCCCGAACGCCGCCAGCTCGCCCGTCCGCCCGACGAACGGCGTCGCCCGCGACGCGCCCGCGCCCATCCCCGCGGCCGGCGCCGGGCCGAGCACGGGCGTCGCCTTGACCGACTCGCCCGCCCGGTCGACCGCGACCTCGCGCGCCTCGCCCAGCCGCAACACGCGCCGCGCCGGGCCGACGGAGGTCTCGGACACGAGCAGCTCGTCGGGCCCGGCGGCGGCCGCCAGCCGCGCCGCGATGCTGGTGGCGATCCCCGTCGCCTCCACGCGGCCGCGCGCGAGGTCGCCGTCGCGCAGCAGCACCAGCCCCGTATGCACGCCGCTGTGGAGCCGGAGATCGACCGGGCAGTCGGCGGGCCGCTCCAGCCCGCGCACCGCCGCGTGCAGCGCCAGCGCGGCGTCGATCGCGTTCGCCGCGTCCGCGTCCGCCGCGTCCCCGCTCCCGAACACGCTCAGCGACCCGTCGCCGTAGACCTGCGCGACGCGGCCGCCATGCGCGTCCACGATCGGCTCCGACACCGCCCGCACCCGCTCCAAGAGCTCCGCGTACGCCTCCGCGTCCATGGCCATCGCGATCCGCGTGGAATGGCACAGGTCGCTGAACAACAGCGTCACGAACCTGCGCTCGCCCAGACCGCCCCAGCTCGCCCCGAGTTCCACGTCGCCCAACGCCTCCGACGGGTAGCGCGGGCGTTATCGCACAGGTGGCGTCCGGGTTGAAGCGGTTGCGGACCGGACCCCTCTCGCCGCCATCATGCTGAACTCGTTTCAGCATCCATCGCGGTGCGGACGACTCAGCGTGAGTCGCGCGTACGCCGATAAACCCTGAACCAAATTACCACTTACCCCGTTCGGATGTGTAAGTCTGTCACCAAACGTAGGCGTTAACTTGTGCAAAGGCTGACGATTGCATTTAGCCTTCGACACGATTCTATATGGCAGCTGCGCCGACACGTAATTGGTTACCCATCCTTGCGGTGACGGGTGCCTTATTATCTAATGCGTCGAGTATCGGAATTTCAGGTAATCCGGGCTCCTGCTTCGACCGGGATCAGGCCCACAGCATTCTCAATCTCGGAACCGGTTATCACCGGATTTTTAGGATTATCGATCCTGTAAATCGACTCAGTTACACGCTCAGGCGACTCGTCATCCTCGTAGATCGTCCGATAGTAGATACGAACGAACAGGTAGAGCACCACATCAGCAACTTGCTCCTCTTGATTGAGTATTCTCGTCGCTCGTTTGAAACCGTCATTGAGGCTTTCTGTAACATAGCAAGTTCGATCAGTGTCAGGAAACAGATACCCGATTATCGGGGCAGCATCGGTGTGAAGGCGGCCAATAGGCCGTATATCCATGCCGCCTCCGGGCAGGATGTGACGGGTAAAGAAGCCAAACTCATGATCGATCCGAATCTGGCGCGCGACAGTCTGCCCGACGTTTTTGAATCTACACTGGCCTGATACAGACCAGATTTGTAGGTTTGGCCGCCATTGCTGGGAGAAAGTGGCGTCGCTGACGCCGCAGATTTGAATCCATGCTCTATTTTCGGCTTCCATGCTAACGCGGGAAATCTTGTTTGCTTCGCGCGCGGCGGCAAGCGCCCTTCGGTTAAAATCAAGCGAAAGGATAAGGCCGATTACGCCAAAGCCGCTGAGTATAAGTTGCCAGAATGCCCAATCAGCCGCATTGCGGGAAGCCTCCACCGCGCGCCATTGGGCGCAAAGATCGGAGTCATCACGGGACCGCTGGTCGCGGCATGGCTCGCGTTTCTCGCGGCGCTGGACAGTTTTTGGGCCGGCCTCCGCAGGCGGAGCTTTCTGTTCTTGTTCGGCAATTTCGATGTAGCGGGGGTAACGCTCTGGCTTGTTCGGCCCTGAGAACGATGCCGTTGCCAATGACCCAAGCCCCGCCGAAATTGCTATTAGTCCGAAGATAGCCGGAACGTTGAGCCTTCGATCGCCCCTAGGCATTGGATCAGGAACACCGTTGTAAATCTACCCCGTGCCAGCTTGTTCCTGATGTTCGGCTCCGAGTCCATCACGCCTATGTCGGCGAGCTTGCCGGCGAGCTGCGCGTATGTGACATCGCTGCGCTTCAGCGCGTCCTATGCTGATCTCCTCGCCGCAACCGTAATCCTTGTGAACGGTCGTAAGGACGTGTCCGCATGCGCCGTGCCCAGGATAAGCAGCACCACTCGCTTCACGTCACCTCGATCGGGTCAGTTAGTGGACTGACGGAACACCTTGGGCTCAACCGCTTCCATACGATGTCGAGAGCCACGATCCGAAGCGTAGCGTCTACCTGCTTCAGGGTCATCACCAGCTGCCGAACTCGCCCGTGCGTGCGCTCGATCTCACCCGCCATCTCCGCCACGCCCTAATCGAAACGAGTATGGCGCGCCTCTCGCGTCCGGTGCAGCTTAGGCCCGTCCGCAAGGAAGGGCCGCATCCATGCTGAACGCCGTCGACCGGTCGTTTATTTCCCCCGGGACCTCGTCGACGGCCGCACAGCCGCCGCGGATGGATGCGGCCCAAGCGTACCGCGCGGACTGGAACGTCGGCGCGGCCTCCGCCCCGACCGTCGCGCTCGCCGCCGCGCCAGCCGCCCCGGCGCCCGGCGGCGGGCGGTCGGCGGCCGAGACGCACCGCAACGCGCTGCTCGCCGCCGACGTCTACAACCATGTCCCCGCCCCGCCCGCCGGGACGCGCGTGGCGACGCCCGCGGAGCTGGACCGGCTGGGCGTCACGCCCGGCATGCTGGACGTGCCGAGCGCGAACTACCGAGCCCGCGTGTACGTCACCGGCGCCCCCGGCCAGGAACGCTACACGATCGCGTTCCGGGGCTCGCAGGAGTGGGGCGATTGGAAGGCGAACGGTCAGCAGTTCCTCGGCCGCGACTCGGTACACTACTACAACGCGCTGCGGATCGGCGAGCGCATCGCCCGAAGCGGCGCGGCCGTCGAGTTCGCCGGCCACTCGCTCGGCGGCGGCCTCGCCGCCACCGCCGCGCTCGCGTCGGGCCGGCACGCCGACACGTTCAACGCCGCGGGCCTGAGCGAGGCGACGATCGGCCGCGCCAGGGCCATCGCCGACGCCGCGGGGGTGCGCCACGGCGCGGTCCACAACCACCGCGTCCCCGGCGAGGTCCTGACGGCGGCGCAGGAGGGCGGCGACCGCGTCGCGGGCGGACTGCTGGGCGGGATCCCCGGCGCGGTGCTGGCCGACCTGCCGGAGGCGTACGGGACGCAGCATGACCTGCCGCTCGTCCGGCCGGAGGGCAAGAACTGGTTCGAGGCGCGCAACCCGATCGACCGGCACGGCATGGACTGGGTGCTGGCGGGCACCGCGGCCCGGGCGGGACGTTGATCCGTTGACCCCCGGCTGAGACAGGGCGATGGTCGCTTATGTGTCCGCCCGTTTCCTCCTCGCCGCCGCGCTGCTCGTGACGGCGGCCTGCCAGAACGACGCGCAGGCGAGCTGCTTCGTACCCGAAGCCGTGCTGCCCAAGCGCGACGCCACGCTGACCGATCCCAAGCTCGGCCAATCGGCGCGCGACCTGGCCGAGGCGCTGTACGATCGCGACCTCCCCCGCGCCGAGCGCCTGCTCGCCGCCGATCCCGCGCTCGCCACCGTCCGCGTCGGCGAGCGGCACAGCATGCTGACCGTGGCGCTCGCGACCTGCGAGCCGCGCGCGGTCGACCTGCTGATCCGCCGCGGCGCGCCGCTCGACGTCACGGGCGACGGCGGGACGCTGCAACTGGCGCTGATGGCCAAGCAGCCCGACTTCGCCTTGGCGCTGCTCAAGGCGGGCGCGAAGCCCATGCCGCCCGAGTCGCCGCTCGGGCCCGTCGACATCGCGACCGCGCTGGGATCGATGGGCGGCGTCCGCATGCTGCTCGATTTCGGGCTCGATCCCAAGTTCCGCGACAGGCTCGGCAACAGCCCGCTCGGGAACGCGCTCGACGCGGACCGCTTCGAGATCGCCGAGCTGCTGCTCGACCGCGGCGCCGATCCTTGGGCGATCGACGTGACGGGCGGCAATCTCGCCTATGCCGTCACCATGCCGATGATGCGCGACGATCCCGACGACGAGGCGGCGCAGAAGCGGCTCGCCGCGCGGCTCCCCAAGCTCGGCTGGCCCACGCCCCATCCCAGCCCCGCCGAGATCCGCCGCTTAGCACTCGACGGCCGCTGGCCGCCCGCCCACGCCAAGGCCCCGCCCGTGCCCGAAGGCGTGCTCGCCGTCATGGCGGAGAACGCCCGGCGCGAGAGCGGCGCGCGGACGCAGTGAGCCGCTAGGCCGCCTCCACCTCCAGCGCGCCCAGCGTCACGCCCGCCTCCGCCAGCGCGGCCTCGAGGTCCGACAGGTCGCCCAGCCCGTCGCCTCGGCCGCCGACGAACAGCGTGACGTCCAGCACGCCCGCCGCGTCGCGCACCAGCCGCGCGCCCGTCGCGGGCCAGGCACGCTCGCCGAAGCGCACGGTGACCTCCTTCGACCCCTTGCCGTTCTCGCGCGTCCACAGGTCCGCCAGCATCTGCGCGAACGCCCCCGGATGCGCCTGCGGCGAGGGCATGACGGGCATGGGCAGCGGCGCGGGCGCGTTCGCTTGGCCGGGCAGCGCGAAACCCTCGAACTGGTCGCGCCGCTCCTGACGGCGCTCGGGGACCGCGATCGGCCGCTCGTCGGTCGCGGCCCGCTCGGGCGCGCCCGCCGCCGCCTTATTGGCGACCGGCTTACCCTTCAGGGGAACGCCCGCCTTGCCCTCGCGCCCGACCGCCTGCTCGGCCGGCGGCATGCGCCCACGCGCGCCCGCCAGCGCGTCGCGCATCGCGCGGACGTCGTCGGGCGCGGGCTCCCCCCTCGCGGGCACCGCAGCCCGCACGGGCGTCGCGCGCGGCGGCGCGGCTCGGCTCACCTCCGTCATCTCGGCCTCCTCGCTTCGTCGATCTCCCACGCGGTCCGCTCCTCGTCCCGCCGGGCCCAGCGGCGCGCCAGCGCGTCCGCGTGCTCCGCGATGCGGTCGTGCCGCGCGCGCGCCAGGATCATCAGGCGCCGCCGCTCGCGCTCCGCCTCGCCACACTGCCGCTCGCGCTCCCGCGCGTCGCCCAGCGCCGATCGCGCGACCGATTGGCGGAAGCGCTGATGGTCCGCCACCGCGAGCAGCCGCTCCGCCTCGCCCGGATCGAGCGTCAAGTCCTCGCACGCCGCCCGGTGCCGCTCGTCGGCCGCGGCCGCGGCCGCGTCGGCGCGCGCGCGCTCGGCCTCGGCGCGCGCGGCGGCGGCGCGCGCCTCCTCTAGCGCGCGCGCCGCCGCCTCCATGCGCACGTGGCGCAGCCGCACCAGCATGCGGGCCTGCGCGCGCCCGTCGGCCGCGCTCATCCCGCCACCCCGCGCAGCAGCATCAGCGACGACTGGAACGCCTCGGGCTGAAGCGCGTCCTGCCGCAGCAGCGCGTCGATCTCCGGCTTGGCGGCGATCGCCCGGTCGGCCAGCGGGTCGGATCCCGGCCGGTACTCGCCCACCTGCACCAGGAACTCGATCTCCTGGTGCTTGGCGAGCAGCGCGCGCACCCGCATCGCCGCCTTGGCGTGCGCCGGGTCGGCGAGCCGCGGGAACAGCCGCGACAGGCTGCCCAGCACGTCGATCGCGGGATAGTGCCCCGCCGCGCCCAGCTTGCGCGACAGCACCACATGCCCGTCCAGGATCGAGCGCACCTCCTCGCCGACCGGGTCGCCGCCCTCCTCGTCCTCGAGCAGCACGGTGTAGACGCCCGTGATCGACCCCGTCCCGTCATTGCCCGCGCGCTCGAACAGGCGCGGCAGCTCGGCGAAGACCGACGGGGGGAAGCCGCGCCGGACCGCGGGCTCGCCCGCCGCCAGCCCGATCTCGCGCAGCGCGCGCGCGAAGCGGGTGACCGAGTCCATCAGCAGGAGCACGCGCCTGCCCTCGCTCCGGAAACCCTCGGCCACCGCGGTGGCGTGGTGCGCGGCGCGCACGCGCTCCATCGCCGCGCGGTCGGACGTGGCGCACACGATCACCGATCGCTTGAGCCCGTCGGGGCCCAGCGCGTCCTCGATGAACTCGCGCACTTCGCGCCCGCGCTCGCCGATCAGCGCGATCACGATCACGTCAGCCTGGGCGAAGCGCGCCAGCATGCCCAGCAGCGTCGACTTGCCGCCGCCCGCCGCCGCGAACACGCCCACGCGCTGCCCTTCGCCCAGCGTCAGGAGCGCGTCGATCGCGCGCACGCCCGTCGCCATCGGCGCGTCGATCAGCGCGCGCTCCATGGGGCCGGGCGCGGGCGCGTGGAGCGGCCGCCGCTTCAGCCCCGCGGGCAGCTCGCCCAGCCCGTCGATCGGCCGTCCCCGCCCGTCGAGCACGCGGCCCAGCAGCGCGTCGCCGTACGGCACCTGCGCCTCGCCGCCGCGCACGATCACCTCCGCGTCGACCGACAGGCCGCGCACGTCGGCCAGCGGCGTCAGGATGGTGGCGTTGCCCGCGATGCCCACCACCTCTACCGGCACGACCTGGCCGGTCGCGGGCTCCACCACCTCGCACGCGTCGCCGATGCGCGCGGCGATGCCCGTCACCTTGAGCGTGGTGCCCAGCACCTCGACCAGCCTGCCCCGCCGCTCGACGGTGGCCGAGCGCTGCAGCCCCGCCAGCAACCGCTCGACGGTCGCCTCACCCGCCATCAGCGACCTCCCGCCAGATGCGCTCGATCTGCCGCAGCTGCGTCTCGAGCCCCGCATGCGTGCGGCCGAGCGGCGTCTCGATCACGCAATCGGCCCCGGTGAGCGTCGCGTCCGCCTCCACGCTCAAGGCCGGCCGGTCGCCGAGCCGCGCGGCGACGGCGGCGGCGGCGGCGGGCGGAACGCGCACCACGGCCTGGACGTCGGGCGATACGGTCGCGACCGCGCGCTCGGCCAGCCCCGCCACCATCGCCTCCTCGCCCACCGCGCCCGCGATGCGGCGCACCACCTCCAGCGCCAGCGTCGCGATCTCGGCGCGGCGGCGCGGCTCCTCCTCGGCCGCCTGCCGGGCGAGCCGCAGCAGCTCGCCCCCCATCTCCTCCTCGCCCGCAGCGCGGCCCTCCAGCCTGCCCGCCTCATAGCCTTCCGCCCGGCCCGCCGCATGCGCCTCGTCGACCGACCCGCTCGCTTCCTCGCGCAAGCGGCCCGCCTCCGCCAGCAGCGTCAGCGCGTCGCGGAACCGCGCCACCTGCGCGGCGGGCACCACCGGATCGTCGGCCAGCGCGGTCGCGAACCGGTCGGCGTGGAGGACGACGAAGCTCATGACGCCCCCGGGGCCTCCAGCGCCGCCGCGACCAGCGCTTCGGCCCCGCCTGCCTCGGCGTCCGACCCCGACCCGCCCGGCGCCCAGCCCAGATGCGGGCGCAGCGACGGCGGCGTGAGCGCGCGCAGGAGCGCGAAGCCGCGCCCCTCCAGCTCGTCCGGCCCCAGCGCCCCGCTCAGCGCGGGCAAGTCGCCGGCCCGCTCCATCGCCCAGTCGAGCAGCTCCTCGCCCGCCGCGTCCGCCAGCCGCCGGAGCCACCCCCCGTCGATCGACGTAGCGAGCGCGGGCCCCATGGACAGGAGCGCCGCCGCGACCGCGATCCGCCGCTGCTCCGCCCTGGGCCGCCGCATCCAGCCCGGCGTCTCCAGGAGGTCGCCCAACGTCGCCGCCGGCGGCGCGCGTCCCGCCAGCCGGTCGAGCAGCGCCGCCGCCCGGCGCTCGCCCGGGTCCCCGCCGCCCGCCAGCACGTCGCGCCCGATCGCGGCCAGCGTCGCGCGGCTCTGTGCGGCGTGCCCTAAGGCGGCGTGGTTCTGCGCGGCGCTCACGCGCCCGTACCGCGGCGCACGATCGCGCGCCGCTGGTTCCACCGGCGGAAGCTCGGATAGGCGAACAGCCCGAGCAGCCCCAACAGCGCCACCGCCAACAGCGCGGGCAGGCCGCCGCTCAGCGCACCCGCCGGCCCCGCCGCCGCCGCGGTCGGCAGCGGCTGCGCGGGGAAGGTCTCCACCGACACCTTGTCGTACGACAGCCCCTCGACCGAGTTGACGACCAGCGACTTCACCTTGCCCACCTGCGCGTCGATGTTCGCGCCCGGCCGGTACTTGATGAACACGGACGCGGACGCCGGCTGCGTCGTCTCGGCGAGCGGCTGCGCCTGGGGCAGCGCCAGGTGCACGCGCGCTTGCACCACCCCGTCGATCTCGGAGATGGTGCGCGACAGCTCCTGGCTCAGCCCGCACACCAGCCGCGCGCGCTCCTCGGTGGGCGACGAGACGAAGCCCTCCTTCTTGAACACGGTGCACAGGTCGGCGAACTCCTCGCGCGGGTAGCCGCGCGAATGCAGCACCTCCACCGCGCGCGCGAAGCTTCCCTTGTCGGTGACCAGCGTCCAGCCCGCCTCGCCGCCATTCTCCTTGGTCGCGGAGATGCCGGCGCTCTGCAGCACCGCGATCATCTCGTTGGCCTGCGCCTCGCTGAGCTTGGTGTAGAGCTCCGCCTGGCCGCACGCCGCGAGCAGGAGCGCGAGCCCGACCAGGACCGGGCCCGCACGCCTGCGCCGGCGCTTCGTCGCTCCTGCCGCCCTCGTCACCACGTCCTCGCCCTCGCATTCCTCAAACAAGCAAGCCGACGCCTGCATCCCTTCGCGCATCTAACCTTCCCCGGCGAAGGCCGGGGCCCAGTCACGGCGCCGTCCGCGAGCGCGGGCGCCCCCGCCCGAAAGCGCACCGTGCCTGGACCCCGGCCTTCGCCGGGGAGGCGCCGGCGTCGCACCGAACGCGCCCATGGCGGCGGCGTGCGGGAAAGACGGTCCGCTCCCCACCCTCACGACTGCTGGCGGAATAGCTGCTGGATGCCGTCGGACGTGCGGTTGGCGATGTTGGACGTCAGCTGGCAGTGGAACATGAACTCGTGGCACCGCATGGTCAGGTTCACCACCTCGCCCGGCGTCATCTCCGCGCCGCTCGCCTGCGCGGCGTTGGCGTATTCGGCGACGCTCTTGGCCTCGCCGTTCACCTTCTCCAGCTGCGTGAACATCGCCTTCACCGCCGGCTCCAGCGCGTCCACCGCGCCCACCGCGGGCGCGCCCGCGGCGTTGAGCGCGCCCTGGAAGCCGGTGACGTCCGCCGTCGTCGGGCTGGGCTGGAAGGTGACGGCCTCGGGCGGCAGGGGGGCGGAGGCGCCCGCCGCCGCCATTCTCGCGATCGCTTCGATCGACATGGGTTCTTCTCCGCTTAGTTCTTCCGCGCCATCGTCTCCAGCGCCTTGCCGACGCTGTCGATGGAGGTGGACGAGCTGTTCGCCATGAAGCTCATGCGCATCGACTCGGCGGTCAGCTTGGTGATCTGCGACGGGTTGTCCTGGCCCTGGCTGCTGATCGAATCGGACATCTGCTCGATGCGCGCCGCCTGGTTGTCGAGCGTCTGCCCCCAGGACTGGGCCAGCGCCTCGAACCAGGTGCCCGGCCCGCCGCTGCGGCCCATGCGGTTGCCCGTCAGCGGCGTGGCCGCGACATTCGCGAGATTGGTCGTGATGGTCGTGTTGCTCATGGTCTTCACTCCTTCTTCGCTCGCATTCGTTCGTGAACTCGCTCCCTCACGTCGCCAGCCTGAGCTGACGCCCGTTCTTCTCCAGGTGCACCGCGTCCGGCTGGATCGCGAGCAGCCGGTGGCCCGACGGCAGGATCGCGCCGGGGAAGTACCGCGCGCCGTCCACCGTCTGGATGTAGGCCGGCTCGCCCGCGATCACGCTGGACACCTTCTTGGTCAGGTCGGCGACGCTGCGGATCGCCAGGTCCTCCGCCGACACCAGGTCCTCGCGCAGCAGCAGCCGGCCCGCCAGCGGCAGGTCGGTGCGGACCGCCTGCTCCAACCGGGCGCGCTGGTCGGGCCGCATCGGCGTGGTGCGCAGGAACACGCCCGTCCGCCCCATGGGCCTGGCCTGCGCCTGGATGTTCTGGGTGCGCGCCAGCGCCGCGACCGACTGCGCCAGCTCCGCGCTCGTCTGGACGCTGATTTGGCCGGGCAGCCCCGAATCGCGCAGCACGTCCTGCGCGCGCACGCGCTCCGCCTCGCGCGCGACCACGCCCGTCACCACCACGCCGCCCGCGGGATCGGGCGCGACGGTGAGCGCGGGCAGGCCGGCGGCCGCGAGCGCCCGGTCGACGCGCGTGGCCTCGTCGCCGCGTAGGCCCAGCGCGTCGATCGCGGGCAGCGCAGTGGCCGCGCCCACCATCAGCACGCCCGCCGCGCCCAGCGCCCAGGCGCGCCGCCCGCGGAACACGCCGCGCACGTCCGACCCGGCCTCCTTCAACACGGCCAGCGCCTGGTCCTTGGCGTCGGGCGGCGGCAGCGCGGGCGCGGGCGTCGCCTGCGCCAGCCCGCCCGCCTCGCCCCAGCGCTCCGACTCCGGCTCGCCCCAGGCGAGCGCCACGCCGCCGATCGAGAAGGGGACGTAGGGCGGCAGGATCGCCGTCCGCCCCGCCTCCAGCTCGGACCCGAGCATGGTCGCCTCGCCGCTCAGCACCGTGATCTGCGCCGCGCCGTCGCCGTCCACCGCCAGGTCGACGGCGACGCCCTTGGTGGCGGGATCGCGGATCACGACGTCCTGCCAGAACTGGTGGCCGATCGACACGGTCCCGTTCGCCGGCAACGCCTTTTCCGTGCCGGCGAGGCGGCCGGTGAGCACGCGCAGCACGGGACCGGTCGCCTCCGTCACGGGCGCGTACCCGGATTGGGCGCGGGCGGCACGGGGATCGACGCCGGCGGCCGGGTCGGCTGGACGGGCTGCACCGGCTGCATGGGCGTGGTCACCCGCTCCGAGCTGCTCGACACGGTGGTCGGCCCGACGCGGGACGCCAGCGGCACCAGCCGCGGCGTGATCAGGAACAATCGCTCGGTATGCGCGCGCGCCCTGTTGCGGAACTTGAACAGCTCGCCCAAGAGCGGGATGTCGCCCAGGAGCGGCACCCGGTATTCGTCGTTCTGGTCCGCGTCGGTGATCATGCCGCCCAGCAACAGACTTTCCCCATCCAGAACCATGGCTTGCGTCGCCACGCTTGAACGATCGACGATGGGGATATTCTCCACGACCGAATTGGGGCTGATGCTGCCGTCCTCGATGTTGACCACCATGCGGATGCGCGTCTGGTCCTGGTCGCGGAACACGTGCGGGTTGACGCGCAGCACCGTGCCCGCGGTGACGTTGAACAGGTCCACCTCCGCGCGGCCCGCCACGCGCACGTAGAAGGTGCGCGTCCGGTCGAAGATCGCCTCGACGTTCGACAGGGTCATCACCTGCGGCCGCGACACGATGCGCGCGGCGCCCCGGTCCTCCAGCGCGGTGATTCGCCCTAGGAACTCGCGCTGGCTGCCGATGATCGTCGAGATGGTGCCGCCCAGCGCCGACGGCGTGATGTTGTCGACGTTGCCGCGCCTGGAGCCGGGCGTCGGCAGCAGCCGCGTGTCGCTGTTGGCGTCGCCGTTCCCGAACAGGAAGCCGAAGCCGCCCGACCCCAGCCGCCAGTTGATGCCCAGCCGGCGGAGCCGGTCGACGTTGATGTCGATGATCGTCGCCTCGACCTCGACGATCTGCGGCTCCACGTCGAGCGCGCGGATCAGCGAGTCGTACGCGTCCATGCGTTCGGGCACGTCGCGCACGATGATGGCGTTCAGGTACGAGCTCGGCTCGATCCGCACGATGTCCTGCGTCAGCGGCGCGGCCAGCCCCGCCCCGCCGCCGCCATAACCGTCCACCTCGCCGCCCAGCACGTCCGTGTCGAAATTGGCGGTGGTCAGCGGCTGCGACAGCGGGATCTGCTGGCCCGAGGGCGGGATCGCGGCCAGGCCCGTGCCCTTCAGCCGCGGCTGGCTCTGCCGGATCGGGCGCGCACCGAACTGCGGCCCGACGGACAGCGCCGACCCGCCCGGCCGCTGGTCGAGCACCAGGTTCTGGAGAATGGTGGCGAGCCCCGGCACGACCGTCTGCCGCCCGCCCGCGGTCACCAGCGTGTCCTCCGCGCGCGCGTAGCGGAGGTAGAAGACGCGGAACTCGAGCGGCTGGACGGGCGGCGGCGCCGCGGCCACCGCGCCCGGCAGGCCCGAGAAGACGGGCGAGTTCGCGCCCCCGCCGCCCGCGACCGCCGCGCCGCCGCCGTCGCGCGCCAGCGCCGCGATCTGCTCGATGAAGCGCGGCGTGCCCGTCGCCACCAGCCCGTCGCTCGACGCGCGCACCTGGTTGCGCCGATCGGGCAGTCCCCGCGCGCGCGCCTGGCGGACGACGCGCGCGGCGTTGTCGCCGTCGGCGGGGATGTTGCGCGTGCCGAGCTCGCTCGCCGCGTAGACGTAGAGCGCGGCCCCGTCGTTGTAGCTCACCAAGTTGAACGCCCGGGCGATGTCCGCATAGATGCGCTCGACCGATCCCCGGAACACGCCGCTCACCGTGCCCGTCAGGTTGGGGCTCGGCACCACCGGCCGGCCCACGCGCCCGAACAGGTCGCGCAGGAACGCGCCGATGGGCTGCTCACGCGCGGAGATGGACAGGTCGGGACGCGCCGCGGCCGCTTGGCCGGGCTGGTTCCCCGCCGCCGGCGTCTGCGCGCCCGCGGCCCCGAGCGCCAGCCCGGCCGTGATCAGTGCTGCGGATACCCCCGTCGATAGCTTCATTCGTCCTCCCGTTACTCTGCCGCCCGTCATTCCGCCGCCAAGGCCGGCTGTTCGTCCCCCAGCATCGCCGGGGGCAGGCCGATCTGCCCCACCACGTCGACGCCGACCGTCGGCGACATCTCGTTGAACGCGAGCACCGGCAGGTCGAACAGGTCGGGCTCGATCAGCTTGCGCACCGCGCGCCGCGCCTCGAACGACGTGACCACCGCGTCCGCGCCCGTCTGCGCGGCCGCCGCGGCGATCGTCTCCACCAGCTCGCGCGCGACCTCCGGCTTCACCGCCAGCCGCTCCACGCCGTCGACCAGGCGCGTGGCGTCGCGCACCACCGCCTCCAGCTCCGGCGTCACCACCAGCGCCTTGAGCGCGCCCTGCCGCGCCACTGCGTCGAGCAGGTAGCGCTTCAGGCCGATGCGCGCGAGGTCGGCGATGCGCGCCGTTTCGCGCTCCTGCGCGGCGGCCTCCGTCAGCGCCTCCAGCACGTCGCGCATGTTGCGCAGCGGCACCTCCTCCTCGGCCAGCCGACGGAGGATCTCGGCGATGCGCGACGCGGGCACCGCGCGCACGGCTTCCTTGACGACCTCCGGATAGTCCTCGCCCACGCGGTTGAGCAGCGTCACCGCCTCCTGCACGCCCAGGAAGCGGGGTAGGTTGCGGCGGATCAGCGCCTCCACCCCGGCGACCACGTCCTCCGGTTCCGCGCCCTCGCCCGACCCCACCGGCAGCTCATAGGTGAGCAGCCGCCAGGCGGGCGGTGCGTCGGGCGCGATGAAGTGGATCGCCAGCCGCGGCAGCGGCACGCCGCTCCGGTACTGGAGGCGCTCCAGCATCTGCGTCAGCGCGGCGGTGAACCTCGCCTCCTCCTCGGCCGGCGGCTGCGGGCCGGTCAGCTGCAGCAGCAGCGGCACCACCGGCTTGGGCTGCGCCGGCTCGGCGAGCAGCGTGGCGGGCCGGGGCAGCTCGCGCCCGCGCGCGACGGCGCGGCGCAGCGGCCCCGCATGCTTCAGCACGTGCGGCTGCAGCCGGGGGTGGAGCGCCGCCCCCGCCAGCGTCGACGAGAAGCCGAGCGCCACGAACACCAGCGCGGGAAAGCCCGGCACCAGCGCCATGAGGAACGCGATCGCGCCCACGAACAGGAGCACGCGGGGGTTGGCGGACAGCTGGCGGTGGATCGCCTCCCCGAGGTTGCCGTCCTCCTCGTCGGTGGACCGCGTGACCATCAGGCCCGCCGCCATCGCGCCCAGGAGTGCGGGGATCTGCGCCACCAGCCCTTCGCCGATCGTCAGGATGGAGTATTTCTGCGTCGCCGCGCCCAGCTCCATGCCCTGCTGCATCACGCCGATCGCCAGCCCGCCGATCAGGTTGACGATCACGATCACCACGGACGCGATCGCGTCGCCTTTGACGAACTTCATGGCGCCGTCCAGGCTGCCGTGCAGCTTGGACTCCAGCTCCAGCACGCGGCGGCGGCGGCGCGCCTCGTCCTTGTCGATCAGGCCGGAGCGCAGGTCGCTGTCGATCGACAGCTGCTTGCCCGGCATCGAGTCGAGGGAGAAGCGCGCGGCCACCTCCGCCACGCGCTCCGCGCCCTTGGCGATGACGATGAATTGAACGATGGTGATGATCAGGAACACCACCAGCCCGACCACGATGTTGCCGCCCGCCACCATCGACCCGAAGGTCTGGATGATGTGGCCGCCGTGTCCCTCCACCAGGATCATGCGCGTGGTCGCGATCGACAGCGCCAGCCTGAACAGCGTGGACACGAGCAGGATGGACGGGAAGCTGGAGAAGTCGAGCGGCCCGCGGATGTAGAGGGTGGTGAGCAGCAGCATCACGCCGAAGGTGATGTTGATCCCCACCAGGGCGTCGATCAGCAGGGTCGGCAGCGGCAGGATCATCAACGCGACGATCGCCACCACCCCCACCACGAGCACCAGGTCCGCCACCCGCCCCGAAATGCTGACGCGGGCCGTGGGCGTGCTCGACGCCAGATAGCGTTCGATGCTCATGTACGCCGTCTCAGCGCGCCCGGGCCGGACCGCCGCCCGCCATGGCGCGGCTGTAGTCGCCCATCACCTTGCGGACATAGCCCTGCGTCTCCCGGTAGCGGGGGACCTTGCGCCCGGCCTTGATCACCGCGCCCGGCCCGGCGTTGTAGGCCGCCACCACCAGCGGGACGTTGTTGCCGAGCTGGCGCTGCAGTTGCTTCAGATAAACTGCGCCCGTGCTCACCGCGAGCACGGGATCGGTCAGCATCCGGCGCGGGTCGCGCACGCCCAGGCCCCGCGCGGTGGCCGGCATCACCTGCATCAGCCCCAGCGCGCCCTTGTGCGAGATCGCGCCCGGCCGCCCGGCCGACTCGGCGCGCATCATGGACTGGAGCAGGTGCGGGTTGATGCGGTACCGGTGCGCGATCGCGGTCACCAGCGCGTCCGTCGGCGCGGCCCGGCTGGCGCGCACCGCGTTCGCCGCCTTCTCCAGCCGCCGGCGATAGCCGGGCATGCTCACCGACACCGTCTGCGGACGCTCCGCCCAGCTCGGCGTCGTAGGGACGGGGGCGGTCGCCGCGGGCGCAACGGCGGCCGCCTGCCGGCCCACGGGGCTCCGGCAGAACCGGGCGGCCTCGGCGAAACGCTTGTCGATCGCCGCCGCCCCGCAATTCGCGGTCTGCGCGGCGGCCGGCGTCGACAGGGCCAGCAGGCCGAGCGCGGCGAGCGACGCCGCCGGCCATGAAATCAACTGCTTTCCGATCAAAGGCATGGACGACCGCACTCCGCTCCTCGCGCACCTCCGGCGGGAGATGCGTTCTTCGGCGTTGGCATCGCGCTGGGTCCTGCGATCCGACTCTCGGCTCGGCCCCTGTACGCCCGTTAAAGCGACAATTCAGGGACCAGCGGTTCAACTCACCCCGCTCTGCAATCGTTCCATCGCAGTTTTCTGAAATTTTTCGCAATCCGCAGTGCCGGTTCCGGACACATTTGTAAGCGATGTCCGGGTTGACCCCTGCCGGATAACTTGAGTAAATACGGGCGCTTGGTACGCAACTAGGGTCCTGCGACCAACATCTACAGCCGCTCCGGCGTCCCGCCGAGGCGGCGCCGGCCCGTCCGGCTCCGGCTCCGAGCCTGCACGGCGTCGGTGCGCCCCCGTGGTGCGCCAACGCCGTTCGCGATTAGGGGACGAGCTTGGCCGAGAAGAACGACGGCGGCGACAAGACCGAGAAGCCGACACCCAAGCGCCTCGCCGACGCGCGCAAGAAGGGCGACGTCGCCAAGTCGCGCGACGTGACCGCGACCGCGGTGCTCTTCGTCTGGCTGGTCGTGCTGCTGTTCGGCGCGACCTTCGCCGGCCGCGCCATCATGGGCCTGTTCGAGGACGGCTTCCGCCTGCTCCAGAGCGACGGCTCCTTTGCCGCGTCCGCCGCGGCGATGGGCCGGCGCGCGCTGTTCGCGCTGCTCGGGATCACCGCGGTCGCCCTCATCCCCGCCGCCCTGTTCGGCGTGCTCGCCGAGTTTCTCCAGACGGGCGGCGTGTTCACCTTCGAGAAGGTGAAGCCGCAGCTCTCGAAGATGAACCCCGTCGAGGGGCTGAAGCGCATGTTCAGCGTCGACAACCTCGTCGAGCTCGCCAAGACCTTGGCCAAGGCGGCGCTGATCGTGTTCGTGGTGTGGCTCGTGCTCAAGGGCTCGCTCGCCGAGATCCTGGAGAAGATGGGGCCGGTGCTGCTCCCCACCGCCGAGACGGACGGGCGCGCCGCGGCGGCGTCCGTCTTCTCCTTCACCGGCGGCCTGGTCCGGTCCGTGCTGCTCTGGACCTTCGGCGTGTTCCTCCTCGTCGCGGTCGCCGACATGGCGTGGCAGCGGCACAGCTACCTCAAGAAGATGCGCATGAGCATGCGCGACATCCGCCAGGAGCATAAGGAGAACGAGGGCGACCCGCTGATCAAGTCCAACCGCCGCCAGCTCCACGAGGAATGGGCGAGCCAGAATGCGGTCGGCGCGGCGCGCGGGGCCAGCGTGCTCGTGGTCAACCCCACGCACATCGCGATCGCGCTCGATTACGACGCGGACGCGCGCCCCGTCCCCGTCATGTCCGCCAAGGGCGAGGGCCCGCTCGCCCAGGCCATGCGCGAAGCGGCGGAGGAGGCGGGCGTGCCCATCATCCGCCACGTCCAGGTCGCCCGCAAGCTGTACGAAGACGGCGAGGTCGACGCGCTGATCCCCCGCGAGATGTTCGACGCGATCGCGCAGATCGTGCTCTGGGCGCAGCGCGTGCGCGACGGCCAGCCCGCCCCCGACCTGTCCGAGCCCGCGCTGGAGGCGCATTGATGGATTCCACCCTGGGGGCGGCCTTCTCGGGTCTCCTCGGCACGCTCATCGCGCTCGCCTTCGTGCTGGGCCTCGCCTATCTCAGCCTGAAGTTCCTTCGGCGCTGGCAGGACCGCTTCGCCGGGCCGCCCGACGGCGGGCCGCAGCGCCGGCTCCGCTTCGTCCGCGCGCTCCCCGTCGGCCAGCGCGAGCGGCTGATCCTCGTCGAGGCCGAGGGCGAGCTCATGCTGATCGGCGTCTCCGCGGGATCGGTGACCCTGCTGCGCAACTGGGGTCCCGCGCCGGACGGCGACGCCGACGACGCCACGACGGACGCCCGCGCATGAACGCGCCCTTCCCGCCGCTCCGCTCCAGGCTCCGCGCCGTCGACGCGCGCCGCGCCGCGCTCCAGACGAGCCTCATCGCCGCGCTCAACCGCCGCCTCGTGGACGGGCTGGAGACCCGCGCGCGCCTGGGCGCGGAACGCGACCGCGAAGGCGCGCCCGCTTGGATCCGTTTCCGCCTCGGCGCGCGCGGCCCCGCCGTCGCGCTCGCGCCGCTGCTGGTCGACGGCGCGGTCGCGCGCGTCGCCAATCCGGCCGGCGAGCCGGACGCCGCCGCCGCCGCCGCCGCGCTCGCGCGGATCGAGCCGCTGACCGCGGCCGTCGAGCTGGCGCTGGGCGGCGAGCTCCATCCCGTCGGCCTGCACGGTGCCGCCGACGAGCCGCTGCTGCTGCGCCTCGGCGCAGGCGACCCCGGCGGGCCGGACCTGCACCGCGTCCTCCTGGCGCTGCCCGACGACCTGGAGGTCGCGCCGCTGGCCCCGCCGCCGCTCGCGGCCGGCGCGGGCGCCGCGCTTGGGCTGCGCTGGACGGCGTCGGTGCCGGGGCCGTCCGTCCCGCTTCCCGCTCTGGGACGGTTGGAGCCCGGCGGCCTCTTGGTGCTGGGAACGGGCCCGCTGGTGGCGTACGTGTCGCTGCCGGGCCGCCGGGACCGCGCGCGTGCGCGCTTCGATTTTCAGCAGGGGATGATGGTGTTGGAGCAGGATGTAGCTTCCCAAGAGGCGGTCGCGGCCGCGCCGGGCCACGGCGACCCCAGCTGGGAGGAGGTGCGCGTCGCGACCACCGTCGAGATCGCGGGCGCGACGCTCAGCGCGGGCGACCTGGCGACGCTGGGCCAGGGCAGCGTGCTGCCCGTCGAGACGCAGGGCGGCACGCTCGCGGTGCGCGTGCGCGCGGGCGACCGGGTGGTCGCGCACGGCGAGCTCGTGGCGGTGGGCCAGGGCTTCGGCGTGCTCGTCACCGCGCTCGCGGGCGAGGCGGGCGACTGATGGACCTGTCCACCTTCACGCCGGGCACCGCCCTCGTCACCGTCGTCGCGCTGGCGCTCGCGCCCTTCGTCGCGGTGATGGTGACGTCCTTCACCAAGATCGTCGTCACCTTCAGCCTGCTCCGGAACGCGCTGGGGCTGCAGCAGGTGCCGCCCAACATCGTGCTGAACGGCCTGTCGCTGATCCTCACCCTCTACGTCATGTACCCCGTCGGCCAGGAGATCCAGGCCGCGATCGAGCAGCGCCGGACGGAGGCGGGCAGCGTGCTCCAGTCCACCTCGACCATGGAGACCGCGCTTGACGCGGGCAAGGAGCCGCTCCGCGCCTTCCTCATCAAGCATTCGGACGCGCAGGAGCGCGCCTTCTTCCTCCGCACCGCGCAGCGTGTCGGCAATCCCGAGCGCGTGCGCGAGATGACCGACCGCGACCTCATCGTCGTCATCCCCGCCTTCGTCGTGAAGGAGCTGAGCCTCGCCTTCCAGATCGGCTTCCTGATCTTTCTGCCCTTTCTGGTGATCGACCTCGTCATATCGAACATCCTGCTCGCCATGGGCATGATGATGCTGTCGCCGACCACCATATCCTTGCCGTTCAAGCTACTCCTGTTCGTGCTCGTCGACGGCTGGGTGAAGCTCAGCCACGGCTTGGTGTTGAGTTATGTCTAGCGGGCGGGGCCGGTCATGAACGGTGACTTCATCAGCCTCACCAACGACGCGCTCTGGCTCGTGCTCATCCTGTCCGCGCCGCCCATCATCGTGGCGTCGGTGGCGGGCCTCGTCGTCGCGATCATCCAGGCGGCGACCCAGATCCAGGAGCAGACGCTCCAATACACGGTCAAGTTCTTCGCGATCGTGCTGACCTTGTTCGTCACCGCCTCGCTCCTCGCCGCCTCCCTGTACCGCTTCAGCGACCGCGTCTTCTCCGAATTCCCCGCGCTGATCCGGACGCGGTGAACGGCTGGTCGGATCAGCTCCTGCTGCTCGGCGTCGCCACCGCGCGGATCGCGGCGGCGTTCCTGATGATGCCCATCTTCTCGACGGAGACGGTGCCCACGCTGGTGCGCAACTCCATCTTCGTCTCGCTCGGCATCGTCTCGCTCGCGCTTCAGCCGCCGCTCGACACGGCGCTGCTCGGCCCCGGCCAATGGGGCACGATCTTTGCCAAGGAGGTGTTCGTCGGCGTCCTGATCGGCTTCTTCTTCGGCTCGGTGCTCTGGGCGCTCGAGTCGGCGGGCCAGATCATCGACACCAAGATCGGCGCGACCATGGCGCAGGTCGTCGATCCCCTGTCCGGCCACCAGACCTCGCTCAACGGCGCGTTCCTGGGCCGGTTGGCGGGCGTGGTGTTCATCTTCTCGGGCGGGCTGTCGCTCCTCCTCCAGGTGATCATGGAGAGCTACGCGCTCTGGCCCGTCGCCGCCCCCATGCCGAGCCTCGACCCGCGCGGCCTGGCGCTGTTCGAGGCGGAGTTCGGCCGCTTGATGGTGCTCGCCACGCTGTTCGCGGCGCCCGTGCTGACCGTGCTCTTCCTGATTGACGCGGGGCTGGGGCTCGTCAACCGCTTCGCCCAGCAGCTCAACGTCTTCGTGCTGTCCATGTCGATCAAGTCGTTCGCGGCGACGGTGATCCTGTTCCTGCTGGTGGGCTCCTTCATCGAGGCGATCGTGCGCGACCTGGCGAGCCGCCCGCAGGTGCTGCTCGCCATCCTGCGCGGGCTGTCGGGCTCGTGACGGCCGCCGACGCCGCCCCGCCCTTCCTGAGCGAGGACGAGCGCGTCGCCGCCATCGCCGAGCTGCTCCGCCGCGCCGATGCGCTCCCCGGCGCGCCCGCGCCCGTCACCCTGGGCGAGCATATCGTGGAGGCGGCGCGCGTCCCCAAGCGCCACCGCGAGGCGCTGCTCCGCCTCACCCCCACCGAGCTCACCTGCGTCCGCTTCCTCGGCTGGGGCCGCTCCAACGGCGACATCGCCACGCTCATGCTGATGTCGGAGAACACGGTGCGCGTGCACCTGTCCAACGTCACCAAGAAGCTCGAACTGGACGGCATGCGCGAGCTCGCCGCGCTGGCGGGCCTGCTCTTCTACCCGGCGGATTGACCCGCCAGCGCCTAGAGCCCGGCGCGGCGGCAGAGGTCGTACAAACGCCGCACCTTGGGATCGTCGGCCCCGTGCCGCGCGCGGAACCGGCCCTTGGAGGCGCAGGCCGAAGCCTGGGCGGCGGTCACGCCGCGCGCCGCGTCCCGGCGGCGCACGCTCTGCCGCAGCCGATGCGCGTGGATGCGGTTGAGGCCGATCGTCACCTGATCGTCGGTCGCGCCCCGGATGGTCGCGTCATACACCCCGTCCTGCGCCGCCGCGGGCGCGGCCAAAGCCAGCGCGGCCGGGAAAAGGACGACGCGCATCAATACCCCGCCCGCCGACACAAGCGCGCGAGCTCCTGCACCTTGGGATCGTCCGCCCCCAGCCGAGCCCGCACGGCGGGCACGTTGGCGCAGGTGCGCGCGGTGCGGGAAGCGGAGCTGCGCCGGGCCGACGTCCGATCGCTCGGCCGACGAGCCTGCGCGTTCGCGGCCGACTGCGCGGCCATCGCACCGGTATAGTCGACCGGGTTCACCGGCCCGAGCACGTCCTGCGCCACGGAGGGAGCCGCGGCGAACAGCGACGCGCAGGTAACAAGAAGCAAGCGACGCATCGACGTTCTCCGTGCATCCTCAGAACGTGCCACGAACGCACATTCCGCAAAGCGCACCTCCCGGCTCGGGTGGGGAAGAGCCATATCCCGCTGCATCAGAGCCCGACGCTGCGGCACAAACGATCGAGCTGCCGCACTTTCGGGTTGTCCGCCCATGTTCGGCACGAAATTTGGCTCTGCCTGCGCACGCCCTGACCTGCGCGGCGGTCGGACCGCCACCAATACGGCGAGCGCTGTTCCGGTATAGATGTTTGCTGATCTCACCCTGCTGCGTGGTGGACTGCATCTGGCTCATACGCTCATGCGCCGCCATCGACGGATCGTAATCCTGCGCCGCCGCCGGAGCGGCCGACATCAGGATGATGGCGAAGCACGCCGCACGCATTAATAGCCCGCCTGCCGACAAAGCCGAGTCAGCTCCTGCACCTTCCGATCACCGGCTCCGTAGTGGCTCCGAAAGCGCGGCAGTTCGGCGCAGGTCTGCGCGCTCCGGCTCGTCCGTGCTTGCGCCGAGCGCGGCCCCCGCGCGCGCTGCTGCGCTTGCGCCCGGATGGCGGCGTTCATGGTGATGGCAGGGGTGTAGGTCACCGGGTTCACAGGCCCGAGCACGTCCTGGCCATAACCGGCGCTCGGCATCGCCATGATCACGGAGGTCAGGAAGGCGGAACCGAACCGGATCACCAATGCCTCCTAAAGACCGACACCGCGACAAAGACTGTACAACCGCTGCACCTTCGAATTGCCGGCCCCGTGTTCCGCGTGAAACCGCGTCTTCTGGGCACAAGCGGCCGCTTGCCGACTGGTGACCGCCGGCCCTGCGCCACGCCGCTGGGCGCTACGACGCATCGTGCTGTTCAACATAGTGGTCCGGGCGAGATCCTGCTGCGCCTGCGCGGCGTCGTTGAACCGGTTCATCCAGAAATCGTCCTGCGCCGCTGCCGGTGCGGCCGCGATCATGACGGCCGCGAAGCAGGCAGCGCGCATCAATATCCTGCCTGGCGACACAGCCGAGCGAGCTGCTGGACCTTGAGATTGTCCGCACCCAGGCGCGCACGCACGGATGGCACGTTGGCGCACGTGCGGGCGGTGCGGTTGTTAGCGTTGACTTGGGATCGGGTACGGCGGGCCTTGGTCTGGTTATATGGCATGTAGCTCGTCACCGTCGAGCGCCCGTGCTGAGGCAGATCGAGGATCCCCCCGGACGGTAGATCCTGCGCCAGTGCAGGCGCGCCGATCATCAACGATGCGGTGATAAACGCCAGTCTCAACATCTACGCCTCCTGCTCGGTGAACCGAAACGGCAGCGGGGGTTCGCCACAAAAACGAACCCCCGCCACTTGCGTTCCTCCGGATGAACTGCGGCTTACTGCCTGCTGGCGGCCTTGCCCATCGCCTCGCCGATCGTCTTGATCGCGTTGGTCGTCGCGTTCATCAGCATGTTGAACTGCTGCGAGACGACGCCGAACTCGGCCGACGCGCCAGGATCGTCGCCGCTGAGCGTGCTGGCGCGCTGCTCAAGATCTTCGCCCATCGCATTCAGCTTCTCGCCGAGTGCCCTAGCCATCGCCATCAGCCAGCCGCCGCCCTTGCCGCCGGACGACTTCGCCTCCTTGAACTCCTCGCTCTCGCTCAGGTCGCGCACGGTCTGGTTCAGGATGTCGCTCGCCTGCCGCTGCGCATCACCGATGTCGAAGCCACTGGCGCCGGTCTCGCGGCCGAGCTGCTCGATCGCGTCATCCAAGTTCGACACGCTGCCCTGGAAGTCACCGACCGAGCCGGCGAACGAGCTCTGCGCCATGTCGATCGCGGACTGCGGCAGGCCGAGATTGTTGCCCATCTGCTGAATGAGCTGCTGGCCGAATTGCGAATAAACCTGCGTCGCCAGCTGCGCGACGATGCCGCCGGCCGGGCCGAACGCGGCCGTGGCGAGCAGGGAGACGGGATTGAAACCACCGATGCCGAACATCTCTTTCCTCCTTCCGTGCCGCGCGGCGCGGGGCCCGCAGGCGTGAACCGTGTGACAACGGGGCCGAACCGCCGCCGTCGACCCTTTATGGCGCGGCCGGACGCGAAAGGCTCTAAGCGTTCCGACTAGGCCGCCTACCCGAAACGCTTAGGCCCCCTAGTCTTTCCGATTATGTCCGGATGTGTACGTATCGGTCATAGCGGCCGACGCCCCACCTCCCTGAGGGGCCGTGCGCCTCGGGGGTTCCCGTACCCCGAGGCGCCTTTGTTCTCCCCCTTCATCCTCCGACGCCGCCGGCCCCGACCCTCCCGGCTAGTCGCTTCGACTATGGCGCCCGCCCTCCCGGAGGTCCAAATGTGCGGCGAGTTTAGTGGACTGGAACCATGACCGGCATTGATCGCATCTCCGCCGCCCCCTCCCCGCTCGGCGTGTCCGCCGCGCCGAACGCCGGCGCGCGCGAGGCCGCGGCGGGGGCGATCGGGACCGTGGGCGACCGCGTGCTCGCCTGGGTGGACGCGAGCGCCCGCACCGACGGCGCGGGCCGGCAGGCCTGGGCGGCGGCCACGGGCGGCGACGCCGCCTTCCGCCCCGATGCGCGCGAGCTGGCGCGCGGCGGCGACGTGTACGGGCTCGGCGACCTCGCCGCGGGCATCGCGCGCGACCTCGGCGGCACGCCCGCGCAGGAGGGCGCGCTGCGCCGCTCGCTCGAGGACTTCACGCGCGAGGCGGTGGTGCAGCTCGCGGGGCTGGCCGGCGCGCCCGGCGACCGCCAGGTGGCGGGCGTCCGCGATGCGCTGGAGGCGGCGGGGAACGCGGACGCGCCCGACGGCGTGGACGGCGTGATCGCGCGCCTGGACGCCGCCGCCGCGATGCTCGCGCGACAAAATCACAGTTAACGGGGGAACCCTTCGCCCCGTCCGACGTGAAGTCCCCGGCGGCCCGATCCGCGGCCGGCCAGGGAGGATCGTCGATGAAGCCGTCGCTCGGGGCCGTGCTGGCCCTCTCACTCGCCCCCGCCGCGGCCGACGCCCAGCGGCGTCCCGCCCCTACCCCCGCCCGCGACGTCGCGATCGTCTCGGCGGGCAGCGAGCAGGCGGTGCGGCTCGGCGACGTCACGCTCTCCCGCCCCTTCGGCGCGCAGCTCGTCGACCGGCTCGCGGTCGCGGGCAGCTACGCGGTGAACGGCCGCCGGCTCCACCTGATCCGCGGCGAGGCGGCTGGCGACTGCCCCGCCCGCTTCGTCGTGGTGGAGGCCGCGCGCGGCGCCGACCCCGTCGTCTCCGACCCGTTCGGCACCTGCAGCCCCGCCGCCAGCGCGCGCGTTTCGCGGGGCGCGCTCGTCGTCTCCATGCCCGCCACCGCCGCGGGCGGCCCGCCGGTGCGCTTCGCCTATCAGGGAGGGGCGGTGCGCCTCCTCGACGCACGGCCCGCCGCGGCGCCGGCGGCGGACGCGGGCGGGGCGCCGGGCTACGCCGCCCCCGCGCCGTCCAGCTGCCGCAGCGCCGCGGGCGTGGACGCCGCGACGCAGGCGGAGATCCTCGCCGACTTCGAGCGCAGCTACCCGGCCGAGTATCGCCGCGCCAAGACGCTGGAGAACGCCGCCGTCGCGCCCGACGAGCTGCGCGGGCTGCTCACCGGCATGGCGTGCCTCGCGACCTGGCCCGGCTCCGAGCGCGTGGTCGAGGTCGCGCGTCCCCTGTTCGAGAGCCGCCACGGCCCCCAGGCCTTCGCCACCCTGGACGCGATCGCGCGCGACCCGCTGACGGAGGCGAACCTCCAGGCCGCCGTGCGCCGCTTCTCCGCGGAGATGACCTATCAGGTGGGCGACGACGCGCTCGACTGAGCCGGGTCGACGTCCGGCGTCGCCCTCGCCCGCCCGACCACCCCCCTTCTTCCGTCATGCTGAACTCGTTTCAGCATCCATCGTGGTGCGGACGACTCAGCCCGAGTCGCGCGTACGCCGCTGAACCCTGAACCAAGTTCAGGGTGACGGCGGACGGGGAACGGGCGTCCCACCTACTGGCGCCGGACCTCGGCGCACCCTAGGCGCGGACCGGCTCGCTCCGCTCCCCCTCGACGCGCCACCACGTCTCCGACTCGAGCGCCAGCACGTCCAGCGCCACCCCGTGCTTCAGGCTGAGATAATGGTGCGCCTCGTTGGGCGTCGCGCCGAAATGGCTGACCGCGATCCGCTCGGGCAGCCGCCCGCCTTCGGCCGGCACCGTCGCCGCCGAGCGCGACAGCGGCTCGCAGCCCATGAGCGCCCGGCCGTCGCCGCTCAGCCGCACGAGCCAGTGCACGCCCAGCACCAGGTCGCCCTCCCGCTCCGCCCGGCGGATCGCGTACGCCTCTAGCACGCCGGCGAGCGGCATCATCAGCACCGTCTGCGCCAAGCCCCGGCCGACCAGCGCCGCGCGCTCCACCGTGCGCCGGCCATGCGCCAGCGCCTCCAGCGCGGGTGGGGCCTCCGCGGCGTCGGGGAACACCGCGGCGCGCCCGTCCCGAAAGCGCACCAGCGCGCGGACGCGCAAGGGGAACGCGTCCTCGACGCACGCGACGGCGTAGCCCTCCCCGTCCAGCATCGCGATCGGCGCGGCCTCCCCCAGCTCGCCGGGCGTCAGCGCCGCGCGCGCCAGCTCGGTCGCCAGGTCGAGGCGGAACAGCATGGCGCCGCGCGCCGCCGCCCGCCCGGCCGCCGCCTCCAGGATCCGCCAAGCGCGCGCGCCGTCCGTCACTGTCCCCGATCCGTCATAATCGTTGCGACTATGGCGCGGCGGGCGCCGACGCGCCATTAGGTCGCGTAAAGTCGGGAGCGCATTATGCCCAGCATCGACCCCCTCTCAGCCGCCGGCGCCGCCGTCCCCGGCCTGACGCGCGCGGCCGAGGCCGGCGCGGGCGTGCTCCGCGACGTCGGGCGGGATGCTGCGGCGCTGCTGGGAAAGCCCGCCCCGGACCAGGCCCGCCAGGCGGCCGCGCCCGCGAACGGGCCCGAGCTCCGCGACGCCGCGCGCACCGTCCGCGCCGAGGCGAAAGACGTGGCCCAAGCCGCGCGCACGGAGGTCAGGGAGGCCGCGCAGAGCGCCCGCGCCGATGCGAAGGAGAGCACCCGCGGCGCGATCGACACGCCTCAGTCCGCCCGCTCCGACGTCAAGGACGCCGCGCGGACGGTGCGCGCTGAGGCGCGCGAAGCGACGCAAACCGCGCGCGCCGAGGCGAAGAACGTGACTCAAGCCGCCCGCGCCGAGGTCAAGGAAGCCGCGCAGAGCGCCCGCGCCGACCTGAAGGAAGCCGCCCGCGGCGCGACCGACATGCCTCAAACCGCCCGCTCCGACGTGAAGGATGCCGCACGGACGGTGGGGGCCGAGGCGCGGGAAGCGGTTCAAACCGCGCGCGCCGAAGCGAAGGAGGTCGCACGCAACGCGAGCGATGTCGCCCGCCCCTCGCGCGCCGAGGTCGGAAACGCCGCCCAGCCCGCCCGCGCCGAGACGAGGGAAGCCGCCCGCAGCGTGGGCGACACCCCCCAAGCCCCGCGCACCGGCGTCGGAAACGCCGTCCAGACGGCCCGCGCCGAACTGCGCGACGCCGCCCAGACCGCGCGCGCCGTCGTCAAGGACGTCGCCCAGGCGGCGCGCGGCGCGGGCGACGCCGCGCCGGCCGCGCGCGCGGAGGCGAAGGACGCCGCGCAGACCTTGCGCGCCGGCGCCCGCGACGCCGTGCAGACGGCCCGGACCGAGATACGGGCGGCGGCCCAGGATCTGCGCGGTGGCCAGCTCCCGCCGGGCGGCCGCCCGGACCCGGCGGGCTGGGCGCGCGGCGCGCGATCGGACGCGGCCGACGCCGCGCGCGCGCTCGGCCGCGGGCTGAACGAGACGGCCCGATCGCTCCAGCCCGCCGCCCCCGCGGATGCCGGCCGCACCGCGCGCGCCGCGCTCGCCGAGCTGGGCGCGGCCGCCCGGCGCGGGGCCGCCGACGCCGCCGGTCCGGCGAAGCCGCCGCTAGGCGATGTCGGCGCCGCGCCGCGCGGCCGGGTCGCCGGCGGGGACTGGGCGGCGCCCGCGGGGCGTGCGGGCGCCACGATCGCCGACGCCGCCGCGCGCCTTGCGGCCGGCGCGCCGCGCGACCCGGCCGGCCTCCGCGCCTCCGTCGCCTTCGCCGAAGCGCGGTCGGCGCTCGGCGCGCCGCGCGAGGCGGGCACGCCGCTCGCGCGGTTCGCGGGGGCGGAGGGGACGGCGACCCACCGCACCGCGGCGGGCTGGGAAGCCAAGCGCGCCGCCGGTCCCGAGACCGCCGAGCAGCTGGCCGTCGCGACCGCGCTGCTCGCGGCGCTGCGCGGCGGAGGGTCGGACATGGCTGTCCGCGCGATCGGACGCGAGGGGCTGGACCGCGGCCTCGCGCTCGCCGCCCGCGCGGAGGCCGCGGCGGCGGAAGCCTCGGCGGAGCGGCTCGACCTCGCCTCCGCCTCGCGCCGCGCCGGCGCGGAGGTCGTGCTCTTCCGCGATCCCTGGACGGGCGAGACCGTCGCGCTCGCGGGCGCGACCACGGACGCCGACCTCGTCGCGCAAGGCGCTGCGAACGGCACCAACGATTACGGCGTCTCCTTCTTCGGCGAGGCGAATATCGGCTATTATCGGCCCGGCCAGGCGATGCTCGCGCAGGCGGAGGCGCTCCTGTCGGCCGCGGGCGACGCCGCCGCGTCCGCGCTCAACGCCGCCTCCGCCCTGTTCAAGCTGGCGGCGGACGGCTTCTGGGTGCCGATCCGGCGGCTCTGAGGTGGACGACGCCGCGCCGTCCAACCCGCTCGAGGCCGCGATCGCGGAGGCCAAGGCGGGCCGGCTCCCCATCGCCGCTATGCTCCGCGCGCTCGCCGACGCCGAGCTGCTGATGCCGAGCGGCGCCCCCGTTGCCGCGGACGGGGCGGGCCTGCGCCCGCTGCTCTTCGACCGCAACCGCGTCCCCATGGTCGCGTGCTACACCGCGATCGAGCGGGTGCGCGACGTCGACCGCCTCGCCGTCTGGCTCTGGCAGGCGCCCGCGCGGACCTGCCTCCCCCTCGTCCCGCCCGACCACGGGCTCGTCCTGAACCCCGGCCAGCCCATCGGCTTCGAGATCGACCCCGCGGGCCTCCGCCGCGTCCTCGACGAGTTCGTCTAAGGTGGCGGCATGCGGCGGGAAACCCGAGCGGAACTTCGTCTCGGCGGGAAGGTGACGCCCAAGCCGGTCGCGCGCGGGAACGACGCCGATAACCTGTGGGGTCCCGCTTGGCACGCCCGGCGCACCGCCGACGGGTTCGTGCTCCAATACGACACCGGCGACCTGGCCGGCCGCGAGCGCCGCTTCGACATCTCCGCCGAGGAGTTCGCCCGCCTCCGCGCCGATCCCGAACAGTTCGACCCCATCGTCCGCGCGCACGGCGGCTGACGCCGCGGGACGGGCGTCCGCAGGCCCGACCGCGGCGCGGGATCGAGCGCTTACGTCCGCTCTCCGCCTATTACAGACGTTGACGTTCAACCGACGTCAACGCTGTTGGCGGTCGACATATCTGCGTCGGAAGGTCGGCGCATGACCGAACCCCTCCAACCGCCCAAGCGGGCCGGCGTCACCGTGGTGATCGCCTCGGCGGTCGCAGGTTCGACGTCGTGCAGCCCCGGCAAGGCGTATCAGGCCGGGTCCGTCGCTTAACCGGAGTTCACCGGCTACGTCGTCGACCAGGCCGGCGTGCTCGGGCCTGAAACTCGCCGGCGTCTGACGGATCGATTAGGGCGCCTCGAGCGCGAGACGAAGCAGCAAATGGCGGTGGTCACCGTTGCGACGCTTGGGGGCGAGGAGGTGGGCGCGTTCACGAGACGTCTCGGAAATCAATGGGGCGTCGGGCGCAAGGGCGTGAACGACGGGATCATCCTGTTGGTCGCTCCTCGCGACCAGAAATCCCGGATCAGCGTAGGAGATGGGCTACGACGAGAGTTGCCGGACGCATTCTGTCAGGAACTGATGCATCATGTCTTAGTGCCGGCATTCGCACGCGGCCAGCTTAAGCAAGGCGTAATCGCCGGCGTCTCGGTCCTGATCGACCGAGTCGATGCTGCGGCGGCCCTCAGTGCCGAAATCCGCTAACCACATCGAACGGGTATTTGGGGCAGGTCCGCTTTCGACCCTTTGCGGACGTTCAGCTACTGCTTGGGCCGGGCAAACCTACGTACCAGAGCGACGGCGGCCATCGCAGGCATAGCTCCGACGGTGCACCCGGCCGTAACCCAAAGCGCCAGCATCACAAGCATGACCACAAACATTCCGGCGTCTAGCCACGAAGCTATGAGCCAAGGTTGCATGGGGAGCACGCCGAGAGCGTAAGAGAGCAGGAACGGGGGACGGAAGGTCGCCACGCGTTGCGAGAGCAGAGCAGCGCCGACGATCCAGGCGGCCGATATGATCGCCGCGAGTGGAATCACGAGGAGACCGGAAAAGTCCACGCGATATGGTATGGAAGGCGTCGGCAGCTTTCCAGCCTCCCTCACAGAAGTGGAACGTCCGCTCTCCATCTCAATCCGACATTCGTGTGTGTCTTGCCTTTAATTCAGGGCGAGCGCTAGATTAACCGCCATGCGGGGCCGGACCTCTCGAACCCTGGCGGGTGCCGGCTTATGCTTGGCCCTGCTTGCGGCGTCTCGGGCGACACCAAGTCCACGTTCAGAACTGCTCCAGCGGCTGCAAAGCCTGCCTATCGAAGAAGCCGTTGAAGAGACGGGGCGCTTGGCGGTCCGTTTCGAACCTGGCGGGTCGGAAAGTGATTTCGTGGCACAGTTGAAAGCGGCAGGATTCTCCACCGCGGAGGCGGGTGATTTCCCCTGTACTACTTCCCGCTGTGCTTACGTTTCCTGGTGGTACGACGAGGTCGGGTGGCATGCGACCAAGCTGTCTTGGACAACCGACAAGCGCGACCGAGTAGCTGCGGTTTATGTTTCTGAACTGATGAACTGATCGTCAGCTGCACGCCCCAAATCCGCTTTCCACCCTCAGCGGACACCTCGGGCGGCTGTCGGAGGCATTTGCCCGAAAACCGCTATACGCTGAACGGTCACAACTCCGACCGGCGCGTCGGCTCGTCTCTCTACCGATCACGCGCCCGCAACGACCGGACCGTTCGCACCCCGTCGGGCCTCACCCCGCCCCACGCCCTTAACCGAGCTTTCAGAACCCGCGGCTACGCTGCCGGAACGAACGGACGAGGACCGACCCTGACCCGCGAACGATCATCCGGCGCCGCCGCTCGGATGGGCCCGCCCGAGCCCGGCGCGGGCTCGTCGGACGGCCCGCGCGTGTTCCCGCGCGTCCCCTTCCTGGGCTACCCTTTCGAGGTCCGGGCGCGCGGGATGACCTGCGCGATCCGCCTGCGCAACCTGTCCTGCGGCGGCGCTTCCGGCCTGTGCGACGAGCCGCTGGACGTCGGGTCGTTCGTCATCCTCCGCCTGGAGGCGGGCTGCTTCATGGAGGCCGAGGTCCGCTGGGTCGACCGGATGAACGTCGGCCTGAAGTTCACGCGCCCGCTCGCGCCCGCCGTCGTCCGACGCCTGCACGAAGCGCACGGCATGCTCCTCACGACGCGCGCGGGGCGGTGAGCCGGCCCTCCCGCCGGGGATAGCGCTCGGGGACCCCGGCCGCCTCAGCGCCGCATCGTGCCGTCGGGGTTCAGCCCGACCGTCCGCCCCGCCGCCGCCGACGCGTAGATCGCCTCGATCAGGCGCAGGTCGCGCAGGCCCATCTCGCCGGGCGTCCTGACGGGCGCGCCGTCGCGGATCGCGTCCGCGAAATGGTCGAGCTGGCGCGCGAACTGGACCTCCGGGTCGCCCGGCTCGAGCTCGCGCCGCTCGGGCCCCTCCAGCACCAACCGCTGGCCCGAATAATTGGTCGCGGGATCCATGATCAGCGCGCCCGTCGTGCCCCGCGCGTGGACGAAATTGGCCCCCGCCGAGTCGTAGGACGTGGCGAGCTGCGCCACCGCGCCCGACGGGAACCGCCACTGCGACGACACGTGCGCGAAGATCTCGGCGAAGCGCGGATCGCCCTCGGGCCGGAAGGTCGTGGCGCTGATGCTCTCCGGCATCTCCCGCGACAGGTACAGCGCGGCCTGCAGCCCGTAGATCCCCAGATCCTCCAGCGGCCCGCCGCCCGCCAGCGCGCGGTTCACGCGCCAGTTCGCGCTCGGGCTCGTCGGGCCCATGCGATAGGACTGCTCGGTCCGGATCAGCCGGAGCCGCCCCACCGCGTCCCGCGCCATCAGCTCCATCGCCGCCATGTTGTGCGGCTCGAAATGCGAGCGATAGGCGATCATCAGCTTGCGCCGGGCGCGCCGCCCCGCCGCGATCATGCGCGCGCATTCCGCGCTGGAGAGCGCCATGGGCTTCTCGCACAATACGTGCTTGCCGGCCGCGAACGCCCGCACCGTCCACTCCGCGTGCAGCCCGCTGGGGAGCACGACATAGACCGCGTCGACCCGCCGGTCCGCCCCGATCCTCGCGAAATCCTCGTAGGAATAGCGCGCGTCCGCCGGCAAGCCATAGGCGTCGCCCACCTCGCGCAGCTTGTCGGGGTTGCCCGACACGATCGCCGCGACGTGCGCCCGCTCCGCCTGCGCGAAACGCGGCATCATCTGGTTGAGCGCGTAGCCGCCCAGCCCCACCATCGCGAAGCCGACGCTGTCCGGCCGCTTGGGGCGCGGCGGCGCGGCGGGCAGGTCGACGCCGCCCGGCATCGGCCGTCCGACCGCGCGGGGGCCGCCGCCCTGCGCCAGCGCGGCCGGTCCCGCCGCCAGCGACGCGGCCGCGCCGCCGCCCACCTTAATGAAGCCCCGCCGGGTCACGCCGTCCTGCGCCATCCTCGCCTCCCGCCCGCCGATCGGCCCGCGCGCCGCGGCCGGCGCGTCCAGGCTTACGACGCCCGCGGCGCGGCATCCAGCGTTTCGCGCGTCTGGCGCCCGGGTGATCAGCCGACGCGCGCGGGGAGCGTCGCGCCCGCCGCCCGGAACCGCGCGTCGCGCGCCGCCAGCTCGGCGATGGGCCGGTCGGTGACCACCACCATCCCGCCCCGGCGCGTCACCGCGAACAGCCGCTCCGCGAACGCGTGGGGCAGCCGCACGCAGCCGTGCGACGCCGGATAGCCCGGCAGCTTGCCCGCGTGCAGCGCCACCCCGTCCCAGGTCAGCCGCTGCATGAACGGCATGGGCGCGTTGTTGTAGAGGTTGGAATAATGCTCGCGCCGCTTCTCCAGGATGGGGAACGCCCCCGTCGGCGTCGCGTGGCCCCGCTTGCCCGTGGACACGGTGCTCACCGCGAACAGCTTGGCCCCGCGATAGGCGTAGAGCTTCTGGTCGGGCAGGCTGACCGCCAGCAGCACCGGCCCGTCCGCCGCCGGCGCGGCGTCGGCGTCGGCGTCCCAGCGGAACTCGCCCGGCGCGAGCGGCGCCGCGGCGGCCGGCGGGACCGCGGGCGCGGCCGGCTCCCGCACGGGCTCCGCCGCCGGCGGCGCGGCCTGGATCGTGACGGCGGGCGCGGGCGCGGGGTCGGCCGCCCGCTCGGGCGTCGACGCGGGCGCGGCCAGGCTCGCGGGCAGGGCGAGCAGCATCGCCAAGGGGCACGCGAAAGGGGACATCTCCATCCTCCCGGATCGCCGGGCGACGACCGCCCGACTTTGTGGCGCGCCCGTTACGGGGGACGGGGCGCCCGCTCACCCGGTCCGCGACCGCCCGGCGACCGCGCGGACGACGGGGCGACGAACCCGCTTCCGCCTCGCCGCCGCGACGAAAACGCGACGAACCGAGCGCCCCCGTCGCTTCCATGCAATCAATCGGTCCGCTTCGGGCTTATTAACGATTGGGCCCGCTGAAGGGCCCTTCGACCAGGCGTTCGACGACCCATAGGCGTCGCGGCGGCGCTCGCCGGCCGATCGCTCAAGGAGGAGAAATGCCATGAACGCGACGGTTCGCGCGCTGGCGGCGTGCGCGCTCTTGACGATCTTGGTGGCAGGTTTCTAGGAGTAGGCTGACGCCCTATATCCACCGCACAGCGAGTAAGCGGCCGGCCAGCAAGGTCAAGCGAGTCTTGGCGTACGCTTCACGCCTGTACGGACGACTGCGCGAAAATGTCGTTCTTAAACGGAGACATCATGTCATAAAAGACATTTGCGACGGTTAGCACCACGTCGTTCCAAAGAAGCGGCGGGGATCGCGAGATGGCGTCCGACACTTCTTTAACGAATGCGTGATCGAGGGACGCACGGGTGCGCCCCGTTTGGGACTCGCTCTCATCTTCGTACAAGCCGAGCTGTTTCGCGCGGCTGATGTTCTTCGCCATCACGCTCTCGAAGAACCTGCGCTCGTCGGAGCTCCTGAAAGCGCTGGCCAGCTCGACCATCCGCAGTGGCTGCTCTTCGGCCGGACCCAGTATGATTTTCTTATCAAACAGCGGCTTCTTGGCGATGAGGAGGCACACGACGGCCCACTACTCCTGGAGATGTGCGGTCCGGTCCTGCCTCGTCGTGTTCCTGCCGAGGTGCCGCCACCGGATGTGGACGACCTTCCCGATCTCCTCCAGCGCGATAACGTTCAGCACAAAGGCGCTCGGGAGCCGGCCATGCGAGATCAGCGCAGTGGCGTCGTCCACCAAGCGATCCACGTTCGCTATCACGCTTGCGATGGTCGCAACTTCATCGTCGGTCATAGCCGCTCGTGTCTGCCGAACCGCTCCGTCCCGCTCAACACGAACCTCGGCACGATCAGAATTTCAGGCCCGGCCGAACACCTCGCCAGCCGGCAGAGCGCGACTATGGCGTCGGGCTCAGGCGGCGCCGATTTCGCTCGCGCGCGAGCAGCGCGTATCCACCGACGACGCGGCGACGTCAGCCTGGCTGGAGGAGACAACGCCGACCGAGGAACGGCACAGCGACAAAAGGGGCTAAGTCCGTGCCCCGCGGCGGTCCTACGCGCCCACCCTCGCCGGGTCACCGCCTAGTGGCCTGACGCCAGCAGAACAGGAGAGTCGCGGTCACGCCCGCGGTGAAGCCGAGCGCGAGGAGGTCGGACGCGGCCGGGCCCCGCGTCGCCCCGGACCCGAACAGGACAGACGCCTGGATGGCGGAGGCGCCCGCGCTGCTGGCGACGCCCATGGCGACCGCGGTGGTCGGGAACACGCCCCGGCGTGCCTCTAGGAACCCGCCCGCGTAGCCGATGAGGATCGCGAGGTAGGACCAGCCCAGCAGCCGCGCGACGAGGAGCGGCTCGGGCGCGTAGCCGAACGACTGCCGGAGCGCGTCGGCTGACATCAGCAGCAGCGGCAGCGCGAACGGGAGTACCGTGCCGACGATCTTGACCGCGAGCACGATGCGCAAAAGCTGCAGGCCGGAGGCACCGGCCCCGGTGTCGGCCGATGGCGAGCCCGTGGCGCGCGCGCCGGAGCGTGTGGCGTGTTCGGAAACGGTTCGCATCATGCTGCCTCCCGATTGGATGAACTGGGAACGCCGGTCCGGACGCGCTCGATCGCGCCCTCTATCGCGTGCGCGTAGGCGTGCGCGTCGACGTAGTTCGCGCGCCGGTCCGACGACACGAAGCTGCGCCCGCCGCTGGTATCGGGACGGTAGCCGACGTGGAGCGACCGCACGGCGTCCCGCCCGCCGGCCCCCGACGCCAGCACCTCGGCGACGAGGCGCGCCATGCGGTCGAAGTGCGGGTAGGCGCCGGCCGCGAACTCGACGAAGCCGATGAAGTAGAGGTCATGGACGCCGGGCGGGAAGATGTTGAGGTGCAGCGCCGGGCGCCCGCCGTTCATGACGAGCCTCGGCGCGCGGAGAAACGGCGCGTCGTGGCGGTAGCCGGTCGCGAGGATCACCAGGCCGACCGTCTCGCGCGACCCGCCCGCGAACACGATCTCCTCGCCGTCGAGCCCTGCCACGTCCCCCTTGGGCGTGAGGTCGCCGTGCGCGACGTGGTCCAGCACGCGGGTGTTCATGATCGGGTGCGACGCGAACGCGTCGTGGTCGGGCGCCTGGAGGCCGAGCCGGGTCAGGTCGCCGACGAGACCATCCAAGAGCGCGTCCATCGAGGCTAGTTCGCCCGCCCAGTCCGGCCAGGCGACGGGCCGGCCGTCCTCGCCGAACAGCTCGCTCGTCGGCACACTGAAGACGTGCTTGGGCACGAACCGGTAGCCGCGCCGAAGCGAGATGAACGCCTTCTCCGCGGCGCGCGCGGCGTCGCAGGCGATCTCGACGCCGGAGTTGCCGCCGCCCACCACCAGCACGCGCCTGCCCCTGAACTCGTCGGTCGACCGGTAGGTATTTGCGTGACTGACCTCGCCGGCGAACGTGCCGGGAAGGTCCGGGATGTTGGGCGTCCAAGTGACCCCGTTCGCGCAGACGAGCGCCGAGTAGCGCCGTTCCGAACCGTCGCCCGCGGTCACGGTCCACTTGCCCCCGGCAGCCTGCTCGGCGCGCACGACCTCGGTCCCGAAACGGACGTGGCGACGCAGGTCGTAGCGGTCGGCAAAGGCCCGGAGATAGGCGAGGATCAGCCGGCGGTCCGGGTAGTCGGGATAGGCATCGGGCATGGGAAAGCCCGAGAAGCCGGATACTCCTTTCGACGAGATGAAGTGCGCGCTCGCGTACATGGGTGTGCCCGGGTTGCTTAAGTCCCAGATGCCGCCCACGTCGTCGTGCCGCTCCAGCACCTCGAACGCGACACCCCGCCCGGCGAGCGCCCGCGCGGCGAGCGCCCGCGCGGCGGCGAGCCCCGCCGGTCCTGCCCCCACGACGGCGACCGGAGCGGGCGCGCTCACGCCGCGGCTTCCCGGCCGAGGTCGACGGCTCGCCCGCGGTCGCAGGCCTGCGACATCCCGCTAGTTGCCGCCCGGCTCAGGCGGACCCCGGCCCGCGCACGGGCTGCAGTTACGATGTTCGGCATGGCTGGTCCTGACTCCCACCGTCTCAACGCCCACGATGATGCGAATATTACCGCACGTGCGACACTGGCGCGTCCGACGAAGTTCGGGCACTTTGCGCCACCATGGGCAATCCCGCCGACATCGTCGTGCTGTCGCTCGAGGGGCGGCTCCCCTCCTCCGCCCCGGCGCTGCAGGACCTGGTCTCGATCGCCAACTATGTCGGCGCGGGCGTCGGGGGCGACCGCTACGCCGCCCTCACCGTCGAGATCGTGACCGACCCGGCCGGCATCGGCCATGTGGGCCGTGCGGCGGACGGCACGCCGACCGCGCTCGTCGTGCCCGGCTGCCTGACCGACGGCGGCGAGGTCGAGCCGCAGATCCCGCGGCACCGGACGGCCGTGGCGGCGATCGCGGCCGCGCACCGCCGCGGCGCCCTGGTGGCGGCGAGCTGCTCGGCCGTGTTCCTGGCGGCCGAGGGCGGGCTGGCCGACGGCCGCCGGGTGACCACCACCTGGTGGGCGCAGGACGCGTTCGAGCGGCGCTACCGCCAAGCGGTGCTGGTGCGCGACGCCATGCTGGTCGAGGACGACCGGCTCGTCACCGCCGCGGGGCCGTTCTCGGTGTTGGAGCTCGGGCTGGCCGTCATGGGACGGCTACGCTCGCCCGCGCTCGCCTCGCAGGTGGCGCGCTATGCGCTCGTCGACCGGGCGTTCACGCCGCAGAGCGTGTTCCGCGACCCCGCCCTGCTCCGCGCGGGCACGCCGCTGCTGTTCCGCGCGCGGGCGGCCGTGCTGGCCGCGCTCCCGGAGGTGCCGAGCGTGGCCGCGCTGGCCGCCTCGCTCGGGCTCGCCGAGCGCACGTTCCAGCGTCGGCTGCTCGCCGAGGCCGGCCAGGCGCCCAAGCCGTTCATCGACGGCGTGCGGATCGCCAAAGCGCGCGAACTGCTGGAGACGTCGTCGCGCGCGGTCAAGGAGGTCGCGCAGGCCGTGGGTTACGCCGAGGAGACCGCGTTCCGGAGGCGGTTCGGCGAGCTCGTCGGCATGAGCCCGCGGCAGTACGCCAAGCGCTTCGGCGATCCACGGTAGGACCGCCATTCGAGGAGATCGCAACCTTGGGCTGCTATTGGGCTAGTGGAAACGAGGACGACCTCTCAGGTAAGCGCTTCTGGTAAGCTGGCGACCGTAAGCGTCACTTCGGCAGGAAGTCGCCACAGCGGCTATGGTGCGGTTGCTCCCAGCGGCTGCGTAGGGCTGGCCAGAAACTGTCCCTTGTTGTTGCGCGGCCGAATGCGCCCGATCCCCGGCATCCGCCGTGACGGCGTCCGCGGGACGCGAACCTGCCCCGGACCAAGCACGAGCGGTCGGCTACTCACGGCGCTCTCCTAGGCAGCCGCTTTGATCCATCAGCGTACCCTTCCACGACGGACCAGGTTGACGATCGCCAGCAGCACCACCGCCCCCAATAGCGAGATCAAGATGGAGGTGATGTTGAGCGCGCCGTCGGTAATCGACGCGCCGCCGATCAGCGGCGTGATGATCAGGCCTGCGAGCAGCGCACCCACGATGCCGACCACTACGTTCAGAAGCACGCCTTGTTGGGCGTCGGTACGCATGATCAGACTGGCTACCCAGCCGATGATGCCGCCGACGACGAGGAGGATGACGAGGTTCATTGTCTTGCTCCTGTTTCGCCCAGGGTCGCGAAGCCGCCAGGGCGCTTGATCACGAAGGTCAGGTTCGTCCCCTGGGACCGGGGACGCACGCCGGGTGCCGGGATCAACCTCGTCGGCGCGTGTCGCCGCACTCCCGGTACGCGCACCCGGCGGGTACGACGCCTTCCCACTGTTGCTCGCGCTTCTCGAGGTTTGGAGCATCAACGGCCGCACCGGCGTCCCGTTCAATTCAAGTGCTCAGGATTGGTACCGATCTATAGTGCCGTTGTACCAACTACTTGGCGCAATCTGCCCTGTGTATCAGGCCGGAACAGGAACCTGAGCTCGCCCGCGGCGCTAGTATCGGTGTGAACGCCTTAACGCCCCCTGCCCTGTCCGAGGCCACGCTCGGCCACCTGCGCCAGCTGGTGGACGGCTTGAGCGCGGGCGTGATCCTGGTGCACCCGTCCGGCACCATCCTCTGGGCCAACCCGGCAGCACTAGCGATGCACGGTGTTACCGCCCCCGAGGAGATCGGCGCGACGGCCGATGATTACTGCCAACGCTTCTGCCTGCGCTACCGCAACCACCACCGGCTGCCGCGCCGCGAGTACCCGATCATGCGGCTCCTGGCCGGCGAGAGCTTCCCGGACCTTGTGGTCGAGGTCGCCCCGCTGGGCCAGAACGAGCCGCGCTGGGTCCACCATGTCCGCGACGTTCAGATGGACGATGACGGCGGCGAGCCCGACTGCCTGGCGCTGGTGATCCAGGACGTGTCCGACCGGTTCGAGGCCGAGGACCGGTTCGATGCCATGTTCGGGGCCAACCCCGCGCCGGCCCTGATCGTGCGCCTGTCCGATCACCGCTACATCAAGGCGAACCGCGGCTTCCTGGAACTCTCCGGTTTCTCGCGCGACGCTGTGATCGGGCGCAGCCTCCTCGACATCGGCGTGCTGGACGGGGCCGAGCGCGCCGGGCTCGCCAAGCGCAAGTTGGAAGCGGGCGAGACGATCCCGCAGATGGAGGCCGAGCTGCCGACCGCGGCTGGACCTACCCGCCTCGTCATCCTGGCCGGCCAGCCGATTGAGCTCGCCGACCAGCCCTGCATGCTGCTGACCTTCGCCGACCTGGAGCCGCGCCGGCGCGCGGAGCAGGCGCTCAAGCGCAGCGAGGAGCATTTCGAGGCGGTCTTCCGCATGGCGCCCGTGCCCATGCTGATCACGGAAGCCGCGTCCGGCCGCATCGTCGACGCGAACGACGCGTTCGGGCGCATGACGGCGTTCCCCGCAGGGACCGTCTCCGGCGAGCCACTGGCCGAGCTGCCTGTTTGGGGCGACGCGGCCGAGCGGGACGCGATCCTGCGCGAGATCGGGAGCCGCGGCGGCCTGCGCGGGCGCGACATGCGCCTGCTCGACCGACAGGGTCGCGCGATCGACTGCCTCCTATCCGCCGAGCGTATCTGCCGGCACGGCACCGAATGCGTGGTCTGGCTCTTCCAGGACATCACCGCGCGGCGGCACAGCGAGCTGGAGCTGGCCGATGCCATGGAGGCGGTGATGAAGGATGCGAGCTGGTTCAGCCGCACCGTCATGGAGAAGCTGGCGGAGCTGCGCAATCCGCGTGGGACAGGCGCGATCCAGACCCCGGTCGACCTAAGCGTCCGCGAGAAGGACGTGGCGCACCTGATCGGGGAGGGCCTGGACGACGGCGCGATCGCCGAACGGCTCGGCCTATCGCGCAACACCGTGCGCAACCACGTTGCCCGCCTCTACGGCAAGATCGGCGTCAACAAGCGCAGCGCCGCCGTGGTCTGGGCGCGGGAACGCGGGTACTGAGGGAGAGAGGACGGCTGCCGTTGAGCTCCTCTCCCGGTTAGATCCGTTCCTGATTAGGCGCGTTCGCCGCGCATGGATGAGCGGCACCGACCGCGA
This sequence comes from Sphingomonas lenta, assembly GCF_002288825.1. Lineage (GTDB taxonomy): Bacteria > Pseudomonadota > Alphaproteobacteria > Sphingomonadales > Sphingomonadaceae > Sphingomonas > Sphingomonas lenta. The sequence goes on along the minus strand of NZ_NSLI01000004.1, from coordinate 141,110 downwards.
CCGCTCCTGATCCTGGTGGTCGATGACGAGCCGCCGTTGCGCATGCTCACGACCGACATGTTCGAGGATGCGGGCTAGGAGGTGATCGCGGCGGCGAGCGGGCCGGAGGCGCTGGCGCGGCTTGACGCCCGTGGCGACGTGCGCGCGGTCGTCACCGACGTGCGGATGCCGGGCGACCCGAACGGCTCGGGGCTGGAGCGTGCGTTTCGGGAGCGACGCCCCGACCGCGCGTTCGGCGAAGGCAGGAAGGAGGCGGCCAGGGACGCGCCAAACACGCTATGCTCGTCCGTCGGCGACCGCTGACACGAGACTCGCTCGGGAGCGATGGTGCAGGACGCCGAAGCGGAGTAGATCGGCATTGGTCGCGCTCGCCACGCCGAACGCCATCGCGCTGAGCTGCTCCGTCGTGCCCCGGAGCGCGCCGAGCGGCCTCGCTTCCAGGGCCCGTCCGACGCGGCCAAACATCAGCGCGCCGTTCGCGCTGAGCTTCGTCACCCCGCGCTTCAGTCCCTCCACGAACCGTTCGGAGTCGGGCGTCGGCAGGGCGGCGAAGCACTGGACCCGGTCGGGGTCGCGGCCGACCGTCGCGAGTGCGTTACTGACGTCCTGCGCCATTGCTCGCGTGTCGTTCGGCACGAACTCCATGCTGCCGGCGTAGTAGCCGAGTCATCGAGCGTCGGCTTAGAATGGGGCGGGTGAGCACGTCAGCTCCAGCTTCAGCGAGTCGTCAGCAGTGACGTTCAGCCGGCATAGCGTGGTCATCCCGATGTGCGGAATCCGTCACGACAGCCGGGGCAGTGTCACGTACATTGTGCATAGCTGATCTCGAACCACGATGACGCGTCGCTTGGCCCGAAGGAGGCGCAGATGCTGGAATGATAGGCATCCTATCGATCAGTGCGGAGCACGACGCGGGGATGCCCGCTAAACTCCCCATGTAGCGGCGCTTGAACGAGCCGTTCGGTACGCGCGGAATCCCGGGCCCGCCCATCGGCGCGACCCCGGACGAATAGCGTGTCGGCGTCGTCGGAGAAGACCCGAACGGAGCGCGCCGAGCCGGTAAGCGCGCAGGTGACGAACGCATCGCCGCCCGCAAGGAGATGCGTTCATCACCTGCGCGTGGAAGCCGCGGGCGTCCCCTGTCCTCGCCCGGTCAACTCGCGAAAGAGCTCAATCTCCCGACGTCGGTAGGGCGTGCCGTCGACGCGGAACAGGTCATGGTGCCACACGGCAGGGTCGCGCGTGACGTAGGGCCGCTCCCAGCTGTCCCAGGGAAAGCGCGTTTGGCTGTCCCCGTCGACTAGGCCCCAGTTGATCACCGCCACCCTCTCCCGCTTTGCGATCGGCAAAATCATATCCACGGTTGAGCCGAAGCCCCGCGCCAACCACTCGGTGCACAAGACCGGACGTCCATAGCGCCGGAGCTCCGCTATGCGTTCTTCGAAGCCCTCGGGCCAGCCGTAGTGGTGAAAGCTGATCACATCCGACTGCGCCAGCTGGATGCGATGGATCTCGTCAAGCGTCGCCGAGTCCGGGGCCCAGCTCCCGCCCGTCCATACGCCCGACGTGAGCGGCTGCGTCGCACCTGCCTCGCGAGCCGCGGCGAAGGCGCGCGGCAGGAGCTCCGCCACCATCGCCTTCTCATCCGGAAGTTGGAGCGCCTCGTAGCTGCCTCCGCCGCCATTGTCCGGCTCGTTCCAAACGTCCCACACGAGAATGCGGTCATCCTTCGCGAACCGGCCCACGACACCGCGTACATAGGTCAGCAGGCGTGGATGCTCGGTACGGTCAACGAGCCTGCGTCGCCCGGGCGATTGGACCCAGCCGGAATTGTGGACGCCGGGCAGCGGGCGGCGCTGCGGCCCGAGCTGCGGGTCCGGGTCCCAGCAGCTATCGAACAGGACCAGCACAGGCCGAATGCCGTGCCGATGCGCGATGGAGAGGAACTCGTCGATGCGCTTGATGAAGCCGGCGCGGTCCTGATCCCAGAGCAGGTCGTGGAGGTACACGCGCACCGTGTTCATGCCGGTCGAGCGGGCAAGCGCCAGCTCGCGGTCGATCGTGCGCGGATCCCAGGTGTCGGCCTGGAACATCTCGAGCTGGTTGATGGCCGTGGAGGGGAGAAAGTTCGCGCCCACGATCCAGGGCTGGGCGGCGTACCATGCCTGGGCACGTTCCGGCGTCCAGCGACCCTGCCCGACCGGGGCGGAAACCACGGGTTGCCCGACGACCGCCGGCTGCGCAGCCGCAACTCCGGCCAGAAGGAGCAAAGGAAGCGTCAGTAGCGGCCTCATCGGCTTTCTCCGTCTCGTAAGCGTCGTCCGAACGATCTCAGTCTTATCCGGCATAGCCGCGATCGCGCCTTGGTGTCCGCCGCCGTGGCGAGGGCTCGCCGATCGCGGACGTTCCCGTTCGTCGTTCACGGCCCGGCGCGCGCTTCGGTTCGCCGCATCCATTTGGGGGCCGCTGCGCTATTTACGCCTGGGTTCGACCGGATCGCCGAGATTCAACATCCAGGGGTCGTTCATGAACTCCCGGACATACCTTCCATTGCCGATCTTGAAGCCGTCGTGCCAGACCATGAAGAGGGACGTTTCAGGGTAGTCCCTCTTGATCCTGGTCGCGAGGTCGCGCCAGTCGTAGTTGTTGGGTGGCGCCACCCGCTTCGCTCCACCCAGCACCGGAGCGGCCAACTGAGCCGCCGGATCCGTGGTGCCCGGGCCGAACTCGAAGATCCCGAACGGCTTCCCGAGCGACAGGAAACCTTCATACTGCTCCTGCGTCGGCCAGTAGAAATCGTAGAGATTGACGCTCACGAAATCGACATAGTCGTCCCCAGGGTAGTATTGGTTGGCCAAGCGCGTCGTGTTGAACACCCACAGGGCGTTGTTGACGCCCTTGGATTTGTAGTAGTCGAAGGCGTCGCGCCAGACCTGCTTGAACACCTCGGGTTTCTGGTCGCACCACCAGAACCAGTTGCCGTTCATCTCAGGGAACAACCGGTGGAGCGAAACCACACCCGAGCGTTGGAGATCGGTGAGCGCGGCGATCTCCTGGTCCATGATCGCGACCCACTTGGCCCGGTCCGGGCCACCGGGAAGGATGCGCGCCATGTCGTATCCGCCGTCCGGGGTTCGCATGTTGGGACCGGCGCGCGTCGCCGGATCGTAGGTGTCGGGACGGGGGAAATGGCTGAAGGTGGTGACGTAGCCTCCCTTGGCCCACCAGGCTTTCAGGGCCGGGAGGACGGCTTCATAACGAAACGTGCGCGTGTTGCTGTCGTTCGCGGCGGTCCGTCCGGTGAAGTCGGCCCCCGTGAGCTTCGGATAGACCCCGCTCCGTCGATGGATCTCGTGCAGATACTCCATGTCGAAGTTGTTCGTGCCGAGATCGTTCACGTTCGGGTAGCCGGCGAACTGGCCGGAGATCAGGCGGTCCGCGGAGCGTCGCGTGAGCGAGGCCAACATGGCCTGGACCTCCCTCGCCTTCGGGATGGCGCTCGGGTTCGCCGGAGTGGCGTCCGAAGCGGCAGCCGGAGCCGCACCGAACAGGGCGAGAGCCCCGGCCAGGCCGGCCAAGGTGGCCCGCGCGTGGCGGAGTAGGCCTGGGCGACGCCGCAAGCGGCTCGAGGGAGCGCCGACGTGACATGCGGCATTCCGGGACGGCGGGACGCTGTTCATCAAGACTCCTCTCGTCGGTGCTCGTCAGGAGGCGCATCGTGACCAGGACGATCGTCTGGTCCGATCGCGCCTCCGAGGTCAGGCATGGCTCAGTTCGACCCTGGAGATCGCGTCCTCGCGCCCGAAGCGCAGGCGAACATGGGTATAGGCTTTCGCTTCCAACCCGTCGGCTTCGTGGGTGATGCGCGGGTGCCCCTTGAACTCGGCATGGAACGGTGGATGGACCCGCCGACGGGTCCTGATCGGCGACCACGAGCGGCCGTCCGCCGACGCTTCGATGAACAGGCTGGCGGTGTCGCGGTTTGAGATCAGGCGGAGCGTGGAGAGGTTTCCCGCCAGACCATAGATGACCGAAGCCTCCCCATCGGTGCTGGTGAGCACGGACAAGTCGGCGTGGTAAGGGACGAGGTCGTAGTCCGATTCGATCCGACAAGCGCGCGAGTGGCTGCTGGTCTTTTCAAGGTCCCAGAGATCGTCGACGAGCCACCTGGCCGGCACGGCGACCGGGCCGACCACGTTCGAGTAGCGGGCCATGCCCCCGCTGTTGCGGCTGCGGATCCGGTAATAGTAGCGCTGTCCGGGCTCTGCGGTCGCGTCGCAGTACAAGTCGTAGGTCGACGCGCGGAAGGTCTCGAACGCGCTCGCGATCACGGCGAAACCGCCGTCGGGGCGCGTCGAACGCTCGACGTCCGCGACCTGCTCGCCCGTGCCGGGGATCCAGCTGATATGGCCGACGTCCCTTATGGGCAGAAGCTTGGCGGGCGTGGGCGCCGGCAGGGCCGCGGGCCGCCTCCTACCCTCGATCGCGTACGCGGCGCTCCAGAGCAGGTCGAGCTTCGCCTTCTCGACTTTCACCCCTTCGAGCGGGCTCACGAAACCGGGCCACTTCAGGTCGTCGTTGCCCCCCCACTCCTTGCCGTTCCAATGCGTGTAGCCGCCTTTCGCGCGAGCTCCCTTGAACGACCACCACGAGGCGCTCGCTACACCGCCGTCGATCGTGGCCTTCAGGATGGCGGCGAGTTCGTCGACGGAGGTGTTCGGGTCGATCTCGCCGACGTCGAGCGCCCTGCCCTGGGCGCGGAGCAGCCGGTTGAGCTCTCCGATCATCCGGGGGTTGGTCCAACCCTTCGGCCGCCGCTCGTAGGTATGCACGGACACGATGTCGATGTCGCGGTTCCGGGCGAGCGCGGGGTCGCGGTAGCTATCGTAGATGTCGCTCGCGCCCCAGCGGCCGTCCATGAACAGGTGGTTGGGATCGAGCCGCTTCACGAAGGCGGCGAGCGCCGCGATCCAGCGCGCCGTCGGCTTCGCCTCGTTGCCGCTTTCCCAGCAGAAGATGGTCGGGTCGTCCCGGTAGCGGACGCCCGTCCTCGTGTTGACGCGGCCGATCACCTTTTCCACGAAGTCCAGCAGTTGCGGATGCGGGTCGCCGGCAGCGTCCGCCCATTGATCCACGCCGATGAGGAAGACGAACGGCACCTGGGCGTAGACGCCGAGCTCCCGGCAGCGAGCGAGGAAATAGTCGAAAAGCCTGAAACGAGGCTCGTCCAGCGTGACGGTGATCCCGTCGGGGTTGCGATGGAAGTAGTGCGTCGACGCCGGGTTCTCGGGCTGAAGGAAGCTGGGGAAGCACCAGGTCCGGATCACCTTGAAGTTGGCCTGGGCGGCCGCCTCGACGATCCAGTCGATCTCGTCGGTGGTGGGCAGGCGGAAACGGTCGCCCTGCTCCAGGTCCCAATCCGTACGGATGTGGGTCACCTCCGGCATGTTCGCGCCGATGAAGCGGAAAGTGCGACCGTCACGCAGCAGGTCGCCTCGAGGCCCGCGCCTGATGAACGGCTGCGGTCGCCCCGAGCTAGGGACGAAGCCTGCCGCCCGGGACCCGATCAGAGCGGCGCCCGAGGCGGCGAGCATGACCGAGAAAGTGCGCCGATCCATTCCGCTCCTCGCCCAGGCTGGTTCGCAGGTCGACTGCCACGCTGAACCGGTACTATATTCGCACCATAGAGCAGCCTAATCTGTTTCGGCAAGGGGCTTCGAGATGCGTCGATCGCCCTCTGCGCTCTCACGGCAACGACGCAAACAGAATGTCAGCCGGCCCAACCGCGTTCGGCACAAGGGAAACCAGCCATCCCTTTACTGGTGCTCTAGGCGCACCAGGTTAGCCTAGATCGAGCGCTTGACGGGTTAGCGGCCGATCTAGCCGCCGCTGGCCAGTCGCTGCTCGATCGCATCCGCGGCCGCCTGAAGCCGCTTGGAGATGTCAGGGATGAAGTTGTCGCCGATATGACGGCTCGAGATCGCCACCCCCGCGACGGGGGGATGCCCGATCGTGGTGCCGATCGACACGATGTCATCTTCGAACTTGAGCACGGCGTAACCCCGTTTGCGCGCCGCCTCCACGGTCGTCTCGATATCCTGGCCCGGAAGCAGCGATTCGGGAACATTGCCAGGCGCAGGCGGGATCGGCCCCGGCGGACCGTCCTGGGCGGCGAGAAGCGCGACGCCGATCGTCGAGTGATCCGCCGGCCACAGCTCATGCCTCAGGATCGCGCCCTCGATGGATTGACCCGGCCGTTCGTGGAAGAGGTAGCAGACCTGTCCGTTCCATATGGTGCCGAGCGCCACCGTATAACCGTCGCTACGCAGTTCCTTGAGGGTCGGCAGGGCGGCAGGAAGGAGGCCCGACGCCATCATGCTCTGGGCCGCCAGCGCGTGAAGGCGTGGGCCGGGCCGGTAACGGCGGTCCGCATCGCGCTCGAGCAGGCCCATATAGGCGAGCGTGCCCAGGATGCGGTTTACCCGCGTGTGCGTCAGCCCCATGCGTCGCGCGACCTCGCGCGATCCGATCGGCCCACCGGCGCCGACAAGCTGCTGCAGACAATCGATGCCGGTGATCAGGCTGTTGTTGGGCTGGGCGGGAAGCCCGCGCGCATGGATGCCGTTCTCGGGCGTTGAAGACTTGGCGCGCGACATCGAAATGCTGTTACCTGTTCACCGCTTCGGAACGTGGTGGAACGCCGGAGACGCCCGCGCGAGGCGGCGGGAAGCCTCGACGCGGTCGGCCCCGCATAGCGGGGAGCCGCTCGACTGTCGAGTTGAGGGGCGGACGGCGCGCGAGGCGTTCGCCTGGACTTGGCCCGCCTAGCCGGACGGCGGCGGGCGAGGCGACCTAATCGGATATGCTCGAATAGGCTCGAAACTCATACAGGCGAGCCTCGGGCGCACCGTTCGTCGCCTCGACTTCCAGGCGAAGAGCCGACGTCGTCACCTCCGGGAAGTCGATGACCCTGTGCCGTTGATAATTGCCGCGCTCGACATGGACCTCGCGCCAGCCGTCGCCTTCCAGGGCGAGAAGGCGGAAGTCGCGCACGCACTCGGGCGCGCGAAAGAACGCGGCTTCCGATTGCGTGAAACGCGCCAAGTTCGTGTCAAACGACAGCCGCACGGATGATACCGGTCGCGGCTCGGGGAACTCGAGATCCAGCCGCTGAGGCATCGATAGTTCCGGATCGGACATCCACAGGCCCGGGAGCCGTTCGGGCCAAGCGACACCGTTGTTTACGTTCCCTGCACCGAACGGCCGCTGATCCGGCGACGTGCGCATCGCGAGGGCGGCGCGGAGCTGGCGCCAGTGCCGGTAGGCGGGGATGTGGACCTCGTCCGGCGCGAAGGCCTCGAGATGCGCGTTGTGCGGCTCCGGCCCGCCCGAGGAGACATAGAGGTACTGCAGCGTCGTGCCGGCCGGCCACTCGACGGCCTCCGCCCACCCCACATGTTCGCCGCCCAGGATCGCGATACGGTATGGGTGACCGGGCTCGACGGCGGCGTCCAGACGGGCGGCGTGCCAGCCCCGCGCCCCCGGCTCGATCTCGATCCGGCCGCGAGCGACGATCGGCAGATCGTCGACCCTGTCCCAGATCCTGTTCAGACGCTGCACGACCACCTGCAGACGCTGCGGCGCTTCAGCCTCGCTGCGCAGGTAGAACTCTACGGAGTCCAGTCGGGCCTCGGTCAGGGGCACGACCATTCCAAGGCCGGGCGACGCCATGCGCCCCGGTCCCGCGTCCTCGCCCAACCAGTACCAGGTCGTCTCGTTCGCGCGCTGAAGATCGAGACGCGCTTCGCTGCTGGCGGTCGCGCTGGCATTCAAGGCGAGGTCGGCCGGGTCGCGATTGACGATGCCAGGAACGCGGACGTCAGCGCGAAGCAGGCGCTGTTGATACGGGGCGAGATGCGGACCGTTGTGCGCCGCGAACTCGCGGGGGAGCACGTCCGCCGCGACCGCGCCCGCGGCGGCCATGCCGACGCTCTGGCCCAATTGGCCCAACGTCTGCATAACCCGGGCGGGGCCCAGCGCCACGTGCGTGGTGCTGAAGCAACGCCCCGCGATCCACAGGTTCACGACGTTCCGGCTGTAAAAGGCGCGGAGCGGCAGCGTGAAGGTCGGTATCCGGATCCAGTGCTTGTAGTTCTTGTCGGCGTTTTCGCGTTCGCCGGGATCCTTCTTATTCAGAATGCCGCCCTTGATGTGGAGATCGATCCACCAGCCCGCATATCCTATCGCGTCCGGCCAGCCGCGATCATTGTGGCAGTCGTGTTCGGTCATCATCACGTCGCCCATGAGGCGACGGCTCTCGCGCTTGCCCGGGATCATGCCGACCCAGTCCAGTGCGTAGTTGCGCGCCTGCTCACGATGCTCGGAGTGGTTCTTGATGTAGTTCCAGATGCCGAGCACATGCCGGTGCAGCTCGTGGCGCACCTCCGGGTTGTCGTCGATCTGGTGGAAGGGGTTGCACACCTCGAGCCACCAGTAGCCACCGTAGACCGGCTTGTTGAGGTGGTACAGCGTCCGCTTGAAGCCGATGTCGGCCGCCGTCTCGTAGCGTTCGATCCAGGGCGGCGGGTCGTAGTCGACGGGTCGGCCTACATCCCGCGCGCGCATGGTGATCGTCGCGCCCATGGTGACATCGTCCGGAAGGACCGGCGCGAGGGACTCGTTGAACTCGTCGCGAGCCTCTCGGCCGTAGCGGTAATCCGCACCGGCGAGGTGGCCCACCGTGCCGTCGCCGGTCGCGTCGATGAACTGGGGCGCCACGAGGCGAATCTCCTTCTCGCTACCCATTTGTGTCGCATGCACGGCCAGTATACGCCTGTCCCCGCCACCGATGCGGCCGAGCCCGTTGGAGGTGGGCTCGGAGTTCCCCGACGATTCGGGCAAGGGCTCGCTGTCGACGGCGCGGACGACGGTGTTCAGCAGGAACGTCAGGTTCGGCTCACGATGCGCCGCTTGGAGCAGCGTGAAGTCGAAATGCGAGTTGATCATCCCGTGATCGGGAAACGCCTCGTGATTGGACGCTCGATCCTCGAGAAGAAGCGAGAGCGTCACCCCCGTATGGCCCGCCCACGCGTTGCTGTGGTTGGCGCCGTGCGGAACCACCCGTACCTCGCTCGAGCAGTTGCCGCCGAACACCGGTCGATCCTGGACCAAGGCGACCCTCGCTCCTTCGCGCGCGGCGCCAATCGCCGCGCAGAGGCCCGACAGCCCACCACCAACGACGACAAGGTCGAATTCGCGGATTTCCGCTTCGTTCTGCGAGAGGGGCATGCGCTCGGCTAGTCCATTGACGGGAGGGGCGAGCGCAGCAGCTGAGGGCGCTCTCGATAGACGGTGGCGATCAGCTCGCCGAACAGGGTGTTGGCCCAGGCGAACCAGGGACGCGTGAACTTCGCGGGCGCGTCGGGATCCAGGCTTTCGTGCATGAACCCGGTGCCGTCGTGGGTGGACCGCAGCATGCCGAGGCAGGCGAGTATCTCGCCTTCGTCGTCCGAGGTGAGGGCCTGCATCGTGATCGCGATCGGCCAAACGGTTCCCACTCCGGTGTGCGGACTACCCACGCCGCGCGCTTGGCCGCCCGCCGCGAAATAGGGGTTGTCGGCGCTGAGGCAGAAGGCTCGCGTACGACGGTAGCGATCGTCGTTCCGATCGCAGACGCCGAGATAAGGCAGCGCCAGGAGCGAAGGGACGTTGGCGTCGTCCATGAGGTAGGACCCGCCGAAGCCGTCGACCTCGTAAGCCCAGATCCGCCCGTGTGCCGGATGCTCCACCGTTCCATGCGCCTCGGCCGCGTTCCCGATCTCACGCGCCAGCGACCGGTATTCCGTCGCGAGGGTCGGCCGCCCCATCGTCTCCAGTAGCTCGACCACGTCGGCCAGCGCAGTCGCGGCCATGAGGTTGGCCGGCACAAGGAACGGGAGCTTGCAGGCGTCATCCGAAGGGCGAAACGCGCTGCGCACCATGCCGCATGCTCTCGACGGATCGCCGGCACCGCCATTAGGAAGGGAGTCCCCGAAATCGCAGAGGCGCCGGAAGCTGTACGTCGAGCCCTGATCGCGAAACGGCCCAAGCTGCTCCACCCGCAGCGTTCGCGCCACGAGCTCGGCAGCCTCCAGCCACGCGTCATCGAACACGACGCCGTCGCCGGTCGCGCGGTGGTAGCCGCTCGACAAGCGGAGGAAGTAGGCAAGGCTGTCGAGCTCCCATTTACGCTCGTGGACACCTGGTCGCATCTCCGTGAGATCGTCGCGCCACGTCCCTAGCTCGGCCTCGCGGTAGAAGGCGTTCGCGTAAGGATCGAGCAGTATGCAGCGGGCCTGGCGGCGCACGACCCCCGCGATCAGGCGGGCGAGCGCCGGATCGTCGGAGGCGAGCGGCAGGTACGGCCAAACCTGCGCAGTGGAGTCGCGCAGCCACATCGCGGGAATGTCGCCGGTGATGACGAACGTGTCCGGCGCCCCGGTGTCGTCGGCGGGAACGTGCGTGATCGTGGTGTCCAGCGTGTTCGGAAAGCAGTTCCGCCACAACCTGGCCAGTTCCGGATCGGCGATCGAGCCCTCGACCTCGTCGATGAAGCGCTCGACCGCGTCGCTCGTGAAACGACGGTCCCTGGCCGCCGGACGGTCGTCGGTGGCGCTCGTGGTCCGGATCATCATGCCGCGCGCACATCTTCGCTGCCGGTCGCGACCGGGGCGGGAAGCACACCGCGCCCATCGAGCACCCGGGCGTAGCGCGCGATGGTCCGCGGCAGCACGTTGATCCGGTCGCCGCGCCTGAGCTCGTCTATCACGGCCATGAACCGGCTTCCCTCTCGCCAGATGTAAGGCGAGAACGAGATGACGGGCGCGTCGAAGGTGGCGAGGATCCAGCCCGCGCCCGATGCCCCCAATGCGAGCCCGATATTCTCCGGCGTCGTCGCGCGGACGAACGGCGAAGCACCTTCGATGGTTCGCGGGGTCTGGTTGATGCTCAGCGTACCGGCGTCCCGCGACTTCCACAGTATGCGATTGCGCCCGGGAAGCGCCGAGGAGACGATGTAGTCGAGGCCTGCGTCCGCGATCGCGCTGAACAGGTCGCCGCGAACCCGATCGAGTCGATCGAAATTCGAATCCATGAACGCGTAGTAGCCGGTCGGCGTCCCACCCGACCCGGCCAGGTCGCGGATGCGGTGGAGCGCCTCCGTGCAGTTCTGCCGAAGCAGCGTGGCCGGGCACTCGCACTCCGCCAGCACGCCGAGACCGCCGCTGTGGAGGACGGGCTCGACGAGTCCACGAGCTCCGCCGCGACCGGGAGGAACCTGCAGGAGTTCCCATGTCTGCGGAGCGGTCTGGTAGCGTGCCGCATGCGCTCCGATCCCGAGCTTCAGGCCCGACCATCCGGCCAGCTCGATCAGCGCGAGCATCGCCTCGTTATGCGCGACCTCGCCCGAGTGGAACACGATCGATGTGAGCACGCGCCCCTCGTCGGCCCATTGTTGCAGTTGCGCGTCGTCGGGATCGTCCGAGGAAGGATCCGGGAGCGGCTCGGCCCAACGGTGGGGCACGGTCTCCACAACGGGGAAAGCGGGCCGGTTCGGGTCGATGATCTGGATGCTGACGCCCCGCTTGGACCATTCGAAGATGTCGCCATCGCCGGTCTGACGGCCCGTAATCACCCGGTTACCGGTTCGAAGCGCGAGCTCGGCCGCCGCCGCGGCGACGGGGGACGCGTTCTCCGTGTAATGTGAGAACTCGATCTCGGCCGGCGGTTTCGGCGTCAAAGGTTCGTACACCGCGACTCGTCGATGACGGCAGTGCGACGCGAGTTGCGCGAGCACCGCCGGGGGATCTGCGAAGACAACCCCGCCCGCGCTTCCGGCCCAGCGCGACGCGATCCGAAGCGTCACGGAGCCGAGCGTGTCGTCGGGTTGCGCCTGATCCACGTCTTCGAACCGGACGAGGCCGTCTTGCGTCCGATCGGCGGCTGATCGTCCACGGTAGAAACTCAGAACCGGAACGTCCGGGGCGAGTTCTGCGGCCTCCTTCGCGTCATTTGTCGATACGCCGAGTCCCCGGCGAAAAAGCATCTCCGGGAAGAGGTAAGCCTGTAGGCGCGATCCGTTGCCCAGGGCGGGCTCGGCGTCCGCAGCCGGACCGACGATGACCGCCTCGACCCGGCCAACCGATCCGGACCGCATCAGCGCCGCGTAGAGTTCAGACGGCGTCTCGGCCTCCGCCAGGACGGGGAGCCCGAAAGCGGCGACCGACGAGTCGAAGACGGCACCTGCTCCGTACCGGACGACGCGGACGTCGAACGCGGCGCACAGGTAGTTGAACTGAAGGTGATGCTGCCCGCCCAAGACCGTGCTGCCCGTCTCGGCGAAAAGCCGACCGTCACGCTCGCTCTCCAGATAGACCTCAAGCAGGGCTCCGGCATCCGTCGCCATCCAGGCGACGGTCGGGACAACGTAGGCGACGTCACGAGCCTGCGCGCTGGCGACGAGCAGCCATAGAACCTGCTTCGACATGCGCGTCTTGTCCCCTCCCATTGTCAGGCGCGACCTGCCCACAACTGGCTTGGTGGCACTGTACGCGTACCAACGACGAGCTGTCTAGGCGAAAGTTACCGCGCGTCCGATCCCCGCTCATGAAACGTAAAGCCCGCTGGCGCGTGTCTCTCCAAGGCGAGTCCCAACTCGAGAATAGGGCTTGACGGACCCGTAATACGGCACTTTAGTAGCACCAAAGATACGCGGAGTGATCGCGGCACTAAGGGGAGGCTCTGATGAGGGTTCACGCACGCGGGCGCCTGCTGGCTTCGGTGGCGGCGACGTCGGCTTTGATTGGTATGCTGGCCTGCCCGGCGGCGGCACAAACGGCTGAACCCGGAGCGGCCGAGCAGACCTCGACCGACGAGCCTGCTCAGGACATCATCGTAACCGGTATCCGGGCAAGCCTCGCGCAAGCGATCGACCGGAAGCGGAGTGCGGACCAGGTCGTCGACGTGATCACCGCCGACGACATCGGCAAGTTACCCGACGACAACATCGCGGAGTCGATCCAGCGTGTCACGGGCGTGCAGATCACGCGGGACGAGGGCGAGGGGCGCGGCGTCAACATCAGAGGTCTCACGGCCCAAACCACCATCAACGGCCGTGTCCAGGTCGGCGCCAACTCTCGCAACTTCGATTTCCGCAACCTCGCTGCCGAGTTCTTCCAGACGATCGAGGTCTTCAAATCGCCACTGGCGTCCCAACCCGAGGGCGCTCTTGGCGGAACCGTCAATCTGGTCACGCGCAAGCCGCTGGACGGCAAGCCGGTAGTCTCGATCGGCGTCGAGGGTCTCTACGCCGACTACGCCGAGAAGCTCGATCCGCGGGTGTCGTTCTTCGCGAGCGATCAGTTCGCCGACGACACTCTGGGCGTCGCGCTCAGCGGGGCATACCAGCGCCGGCACGTGCGGTCGGACTACTTCCAGGCGCTCTCCGGCTGGCGGCGCGATACGCTGTCCGTGAACACGGGCTTCGACTTCAACCCCGGTGACACGGCCCAGAACCGTGACGTGATTCGTCCGGCCGATCTGCGATACCGGACGCAAGACGGCGAGCGCACGCGCTACGGTGTCGATGGGACGATCCAGTGGAGGCCGAGCGATCGCTTCGAGGTGCGCTTCGACGGAACGTACACCCGCTTCGAAAACGTGTTCCGCAACGCCTGGTTTCGCACGCTCTCCAACAATCCGGGTTCGTTCGTGCCCGGGTCGCTCGTGATCAGTGACCAAGGAAGCCTGTTGGGCGGCGTGTTCACCAACCAACGAGTCGAGATCGACGGACGGTACGAGTCGGAGCCGCTGAACTTGTACACGTTCGGCGGCAACGCTCGTTGGGAGGCCGGACGCCTCACCGTAACGGCGGACGCAAACTACGCTAAGTCGGACTTCAAGCTCATTTCGCAGTTCCTGCGTTTCGAGGGAGTCCAGCCGGCAACCGTGGACTTCAGGTTCACGGGCGAGGACGTACCGCCGACGCTTGCGCTTACCAACGCGAACGGCTCCCCTTACGACCTTTTCTCGCCGGCGCTGTACGTGCCAAACCTCGCGCAGGATCGAGTATTCGACGGCGCGTCCGAGGAGATCGCGGGCAGGCTCGATTTCGACTACCGCGTCGAGTCCGGCATTTTGCAGAGCATCAAGGCCGGCGTCAGGCTGACGACACGCGACGACACGTTCCGCGTCGGCCAGACGGCCAACCAAACGGGCAACCGTGCCAATCCCGCGTTCTACGACCAGGCAACCGGCCGGCGTCTGACGATCGCCGACGCCCCCCTGAACACCTTCAACGCCCCCTATCCGTGGCGACTGTTCGAGGACGAGGGCGGCACCTTCCCTCGCGGCTGGCTCATCCACCGCTACCCGGCCGATGATCCGGACGTCGGATCAACCGCGTACCTGGACGCCTTCAACATCCGCGACTTCGGCGGACTGATCAACTCGGTCCCGGAGCAGTCCGACATCAAGGAGGACACGCAGGCGGCGTACGTCATGGCCGACTTCTCCGGGGATATCGGATCGCTGCCGTTCAGGGCGAACGCCGGCGTGCGCTATGTGCGGACCGAAATCACCTCCCGCGGCCTGTTCAACAATAACGGCGTCGTCACGCCGGTTGAGGGGAGCAACGTCGACGAACGCTGGCTACCCGCCGCGAACATCACCTTCAATCTCCGTCAGGATCTGCTGCTCCGCATCGCGGCCGCGCGCGTTCTGCAACGGCCGGCGCAGGCGTCGCTGGCCACCGGATACAACATCAACCTGTCATCGGGCGTGGCTTCCCTGGGCAACCCCCAGCTCGATCCGTTCCTGGCGAAGCAGGTGGACGTCTCGCTGGAATGGTACCCCACTCGGGAAACGCTTTTCTCGTTCGCGGCGTTCTACAAGGACGTCGAGAATTTCACCGCCGCGCGGACGTTCACCGGCCCGATCCCGGGCGTCACGCAGCTCGACGGCGACACCGATTTCGTGATCACCCAGCCGGTCAACGCCGGCGGCGGCAAGATCAAGGGATTCGAAGTCGGGGTACAGCTGCCCCTCACGTTCTTGCCGGAGGCGGTCAGGGGTTTCGGCGTCATCGCGAACTATACCTATTCCGATTCGTCGACGACCAGCGGGCAACCGATCGGCGGGCTGTCGAAGCAGTCCGCCAACCTGATCGGCTACTTCGAGCGGGGCGGCTTCTCGACCCGGGTCGCTTACAGCTGGCGCAGCCGGTTCGCGGAGACGGGCGAAGGCGGCAACCAAGCCCTGCCCTTGAACATATTCGAGTACATCGCGCCCGCGGGGTACCTGGACGCTTCCATAAGCTACGACTTCTCCCCGAACTTCAGCCTCGTGCTCGACGGCGTCAACCTGCTTCGCACCAAGCAAGTCCGCTTCACCGGCATCGAGGAGCGCCTGCGCGATCTGTCCATCACCGACAGGCGCATCTCCTTTGGTGGGCGTATACGCTTCTAAGGCACAATCCAGCCACTTCGGTGTGCTGCGCCATCGCCCGGTTCCGGCGCGTGACGCGTGCCTGACCGGGCGACGGGCTGATTTCGCGGCCGAGATCGACGAACCCGGTCCTCCGGCGAACTACGGATCGCTAACCGCGGGAAGCGGAAAGCGCGCGGCGAGCTGGTTCCATCGCCCAGAGCGGTGCGGCCCGGCCGCTGAGCGTCGGCGCCGCGACGATGGCCTCATATTGATCGTCCGATACGCGGCAGTAGCCGCGAACAAGGCTGGCGGCGTGGGCGCGGACACGCTCGTTCAGCCCAGGCGCGCGGAGCACCCCGCCACGCAAGTTGACTTGTTCCGGGCCGAGCATCGCCTGGTTCATGATCACGATCTGCGTGAGGTAGAACGCGATCACGTCGTGTGCACGGCGATCGGGCGACATCCCGGACAAGTCGGTCTCCCTTCGTGCTCGGATAGCCGGCCTGCCAGCCAAGCCCTCGGCTGGAAGCATGAAAAGGGCAGATGCCGGTGAACGTCCGGTCCTCCGGAGGTCGTCGCAGACGGCAATGGCCCATCTCCGGATGGCGAAGGTCGTGAACCGGGTGGCCATGGATGATCGATACCGGCGCCCACCGTTTAGTAGATTGATGCGGGACGTGCGGTACAAGGTTCCCCAGGGACCTTTCGCGAGTGCCGTCCCGTTCACGTCAGTATGCAGCCCCACCGGACAGTTGACCGCCTGCAGCAACGGTGCGGTCATGTTCGCGCCTTTCCAGGCGGGCTTTGGGGTCGCCCCGACCCGACCTCAGCTGGACCTGGACGGATTGACCCCGAGCGGCCCGAAGCTGGCGACGCCAGTGGCCGACAGCGCGCCCAGGTCGATTTCTGCCGTGCGGAAGAGGTCGATGACCTCTCGGAGGGTCTTCTCGGGCTCTCTCGTCGGGATGCGCTCGGTTCGCAGAGATTTGGTGCGACCGCGTGCGACTCCGACCACGATCTTAGCGCCACCGGCCCCCGCGCCTCCGAGAAGGAGGGGCATGGCCACCCGGGTCCGCGCCTCCCACATGTCAGCCAAGCCTCCGCCGGCCGCACGCACGACCGATCCCGTCAACCTACGGCCTGCGGCTCTCCGCGGTCGGCGGTGCGCCGACGATCCGCGACGATAGAGAGCCACAAGACGAGCGCGGCGATAGGATGGAGCAGAGCGAGGCCGCCAAAGACCACTGCATAGCCCAGCTGCTCGATGATCGGTCCGGCAGCGAAGTTGAGGATCAAGCCGGTGCTTGCGCCGAACGCGCCGATGACGCCGAAGGCGGACGCGTTGATGCGGGCAGGCAGCATGTCGGCGAGAAGGGGGCCGGTTCCGAAAAACCAGAGCTGGCAGGCCACAGTCACGATCGTGATCAGCAGGAGCGCGACGGCGAGGTTCGGCGCGAGCGTCGTTAGCGCACCGATTGGCGCCAGTACCGCGCCCGAGTAGAAGAAGAGAAGGCGCGAGCTGATCGGATCACGCCCCCGCGCAACCCTTTGATCGGTCAGGTGTGCGGCTGCTATGCAGATGACCGATGCCGTAACGGTCGGGATCCAGCCTACCGCGCCAAGCTGGGCTAGGGAAAGCCCTAGACGCTCCTGCAGGTAACCGGGGATCCAGAAAAGGTGGAAGTACCAGACCGGATCGCTCAGGCCTCGGGCGGCGACCACTCCCCATAAGCGACGTTCGCGGAGCACCTCGCCGAAGGAGGCGGCGCCCGACTCGCGGATTTCCGCCTCGGCGGGAGCCCCGCGATCGGCGAACCACCAGGCCAGCGCGAGGAGCAGTCCCAGCACGCCGGGCAAGATGAAAGCGCCACGCCAACTCAGATGCAGCGTGAGCGCCGCGATCAGCGGCGGCGCCGCCACGGCACCCAGCGTCGTGCTCGGCGCGACCAAGCTCATGGCGAACGCTCTGCGCTCCGATGGCACCCAGGAGATGATCGCACGCTGGAATGCGGGAAAGGTCCCCGCCTCGGCAGCTCCCAGCAGTGCTCGGGCGCCACCGAGCTGTCCAAGCGATTGGGCGAGGCCTCCCAGCGCGTTCGCGACCGACCAACTCGCGATGAACACGGTCATGGAGAGCCGGCTGCCGAACCGGTCCACGATCCGGCCGCCTACCACGTACATGATGATGTAGGGCACCATGAACGCCGCAATCAGCGTGGAGTAGCCGGAGTCGTCGAAATCGAAGACCGACTTGAGCGTCGCCTTCAGGATGGAGAGTGTCTGCCGGTCCAGGTAGTTCAGGAAGCCGGTGCAGAAGAGCAAGGCTACGATTAACCAGACCTTGCGTGGAAGCGGCGCGCCGGGCGTAGGCACGTCAGAACTCGGCGGCGGTCGTGCAGGATGCGGTACGCTTGATGAGGGCACAATCAGCGAGGTGGTAAGCGACCGCAGGCCGCGGGTTTCGGATAGAGGCCGGACGATAACCGCGATAGCCCCGACGCTGCCTCGTGCCCCGAACAGAGTTCATCGTTCCATCTCCTCCTCCGATAATCGCCGTGCAGCGACTTGGCGCTAGATGAGTGCCGATTCGGCGTGGGGTCAAGGTGTAATCCGTCTCACCGCGCGCGAGCGGGGCCGGCCCGCTCCGAGCGGAAGCTGCCTTGGAGTCGTACACAGCCCCGATGCCTTCGACCGCGTAACAGCGGCGCAAAGCGTTTCGTCGTGTAGCGCTATCCAGCCATCCGCATATGCGTGGTTGACCGCGCAGAAGCGGAACTACATAAGTGCCAAGAAGTGCAGTGGATACGTTGCGGTCGGCGGGTGACTATGCGGGAGATCCCGATCACCTTCGCCTACACCGTACCGGACGATCGGAACGCGCCTTTGTCCGTTGGAGGCTTGTGTGGACCAACCAGATCCTCTTCAGCGTAACCGGCTTTCGGCCGACGAGGTGGCCCGGTACGAGCGGGACGGCTTTCTCCAGATACATCGCCCGATACTGCAGCCGGGGAAATTCGAGGCACTCAAGTCCTTGTTCGAGGAGCTTCTCGAACGATACGGATCCGACGACCTGGACGTGCCGCATTTCCGCGAACCTCGCCTGCTGGATTTCTTGTTGGACGACGAAGTGCTTGACCTGATCGAGCCG
>NZ_NSLI01000004.1:0-112500 GCF_002288825.1 Sphingomonas lenta | reverse complement strand
CCCGACACGCTCGCCGACGGCGGCAGCGTCACCACCTCCGAGCCCTTGGTCCTGAGGATAGCCGCGATCGTCATGGTTTACTCCTCCGCCTCGTCGTCATGCGCCACGCCGTCGAACGGAATCGGCTGCGCCGATCCCGCCGTCCACCGTGGCGAGTCCCCGCTCCGCTTGCGCGGAGCGAGGCCGCCCGCACATGCTTGAGAAAAGCACGGACGCGCCCCATTGGCAAAGCATGGATGACCGGCAGCCCCGCGGTTTGGGCGATCCCGATTACGCCCGCCACGCCTGGGCGCGCTTCCGCCACCTGATGGCCTGGATGGTCGCGCTCGCGGCGGCGATCTCGGCGGCGGTGATCGTCGTCCTGGCGGAGCTGCAGGGCCCGCTCAGGATCGTGACCATGCTGGCGGTGCTGGGCGGCGTCGGCGGCTCGGTCGCCATGGCCGGCGCACTGATGGGCTTGGTGTTCATGAGTTCGGGGACGGGCCACGACGAGGACGTCGACCGGCTCGACTGAACGAGAAAGGCCGGCCCCGCACCGAGCGGAACCGGCCTTTTATCGCCGATGCTAAGCCGTCACTCGGCGGCCGGAACCTCCGCCGCAGCCCGAGGCCGCCGTCGGCGCGGCTTGGCCTCGGCGGGCTCGTCCGCGTCGTTGGCCGGCGCCCCCAGCGCGGGCGGCAGGCGGTCGGCGTCGAAGCCGGCCGGCTCCTCGGCCACCTCCTTGCGCGGACGGCCGCGACGGCGCGCGGGCTCGCGCACCTCGGTCTCCGGCTCGGGCAGCGGCAGGTCGGGCTCGACCGCTTCCGGCGCGGCGGCTTCCTGCGGCTCGGCGCGATGCTGGCCGTTCATCCGCTCGCGATCGCGATAGTCCCGGTCGTCGCGGTCGCGGCGCGGGCGGCGCTCCTCGTCGGCCCGGCGCGAACGGCCCTCCCCCTGCTCGCGACGCGGGCGGCCTTCCTCCCCAAGCTCGCGACGCGAGCGGCTCTCGTCATCGTCGCGGCGGGGGCGGCGATCGTCGAAGCGGCGGCGCTCCCCGTTGCCGTTGTCGCCGTCGCGGTTGTCGCCGCGGGCCGGGGCCATGGGCTGCTCGCCGGGACGGATCGCGTCGCCCTCGTCACCGTAATCCTCGCCGTCGGCGCCCTCGCCACCGAAGCCGCCGTCCTCGTCGAACTGCTCCTCGCGCGCGCGCTGCTGGCGCTGCTGCTCCTGGAAGTTGGGACGGGTCTCGGCCAGCACGCGGTAATAATGGTCGGCGAACTGGAGGTAATATTCGGTCTGGACGCGGTCGCCCTGGCGCTGCGCATCGGCCGCCAAGCTCTTGTACTTCTCCCAGAGCTGGTTGGCGTTGCCGCGCGCACGGTTGTCGATGCGGTTGCCGCTGTTGGGATTGCCCCCGCCGCCGCCACCGCCCTGGCGCTGCCCGCCGCGACCCCGCCTGCGGCCCTGCTGCCGATTGTTGATCATGCGTGTTCCTGTCCGTGAACCACTATTCTTTGCTCCCGTGCACGCGGTGCAAAATGGGGCTGCGCGCTTCCTCGCGGCCCCGTATCGGCCCTAGCCTCATCACGCGCCGAACCTTTCGCGGCGCGAACGATCAAGGATGCAGGCGAGCGCCCGTTTCAACAACTTGTGTCGAAGTTGCGGGTCCCCCGCGCTTTCCATAGCGACGCCGGGCCCGATCCTACAAGGGGGAATATGGGAGCGGCGTCGTCCGGCTTCAAGGCGTTGCCACGAGGCAACGGTCGCGCCCGCCCAGGTCCTGACGTAGATCAACGGTCAAGCCCTCCGCCCGGAATGGCGCAGCCGCGCTCTCGCCCTGGCTCGACCCGATCTCGATGCAGGCCACGCCCCCCGGCGCGATCCGCCGCGCGATGATGGGCGCAAGCGCGCGATACTCGTCTAGCCCGTCCGGTCCGGCGTAGAGCGCGGAGGCGGGCTCGTACTCCGCGACCTCGCGCGCCAGCTCTTCCGTGTCGGCGATATAGGGCGGGTTGGAGAGCACGAGGTCAAACGTGCCCTCCACCGCGTCCCACCCACCCTCGACGAATCGCGCGCGCGCCTCCACCCCCAGCAGCCGCGCATTGTACCGCGCCACCGCCAACGCTTGCGGCGACCGGTCGACGCCCACTCCGCCGGCCTCCGGCCATTGGTCCAACGCCGCGAGCAGCAGCGCGCCCGACCCGGTGCCGAGGTCGAGCACGGCGCGCGGGCTCCGCTCGCCGAAATGCTCGACCGCCGCCTCCATCAGCGTCTCGGTATCCGCGCGAGGCACCAGCACGCCCGGCCCGACCGCGAGCTCGATCGTCCAGAAGGCGCGTACCTCCGTGATGTAAGCGACCGGCTCATGCGCGGCGCGGCGCTCCACCAGCGCGGCGAACCCGTCGGGCGCGGGATCGTCCAGCCGCCCGAGCAGCAGCGCCTCCCGCGTGCAGCCCAGCGCGTGCGCCATCAGCAGCTCCGCGTCGAGCCTGGGCGTCTCCGAGAAGCCGAACCGCGCGGCGGCGTGGGAGATCGCCTCCCTGACCTTCCCCGTCATGCCGGACTTGTTCCGGCATCCATCGTTGTGCGGGCGATCCGCTCGGCGTGCGCGGACCACGACGGACCCCGGAACAAGTCCGAGGTGGCGAAGTGGAACGACTGCGAGTTCACTTACGAGTCAAGCGACGCCAGCCGCTCCGCCTCATCCTCCGCGCTCAGCGCCCCCACCAGCTCGTCCAGCTCGCCCTCGAGTATCTCCGGCAACCGATGCAGCGTCAGGTTGATGCGGTGGTCGGTCACGCGCCCTTGCGGGAAGTTGTACGTGCGGATCCGCTCCGACCGGTCGCCCGATCCCACCATCGACCGCCGCGCGCCCGCCCGCTCGCTCTGGAGCCGCTCGCGCTCGGCCTCGTAGAGCCGCGTGCGCAGCACCTTCATCGCCTTGGCGCGGTTCTTGTGCTGCGATCGCTCGTCCTGCTGGATCACGACGATGCCCGTCGGAATATGCGTAATGCGCACCGCCGAGTCGGTCGTGTTGACGTGCTGCCCGCCCGCGCCGCTGGAACGGTAGATGTCGACGCGCAGGTCCTTGTCCTCGATCTGCACGTCGACCTCTTCGGCCTCCGGCAGCACGGCGACGGTCGCCGCGGAGGTATGGATGCGCCCGCCCGCCTCCGTCACCGGCACGCGCTGGACGCGGTGGACGCCGCTCTCGAACTTCAGCTTGGCGAACACGCCCTGCCCGGCCACGGAGGCGACGACCTCCTTGAACCCGCCCGCCTCCGACGCGCTCGCCGAATGGAGCTCCACGCGCCAGCCCTGCCGTTCGGCGTAGCGCTGGTACATGCGGAACAGGTCGCCCGCGAACAGCGCCGCCTCGTCGCCGCCCGTGCCGGCGCGGATCTCCAGCATCGCCGCGCGCTCGTCCGCCGCGTCGCGCGGCAGCAGCGCCAGCGCCAGCCTGCGCTCCGCCTGCTCCAGCGCCGCCCGGTTCTCGTGCAGCTCCTCGGCCGCCAGCGCGCGCAGCTCGTCGTCGCCGTCCTCCGCCATGAAGCGCAAGCTCTCGGCCTCGGCACGCAGGCGGCGCACCTGCCCCGCGGCCTCGGCGACGGGCTCCAGCTCGGCATACTCCTTGGACACGGCGACGAAGCGGTCGCCCGGCAGGTCGCCCGTCGCCATCATCGCCGACAGCTCGTCCCGCCGCGCCTCGATCTGCGCAATCCGTTCGGGGGAGATGGTGGTCATGCCATCCGCTTCTCTAAAGTGATGAAGCGAGTGCTGGGGTCGTCCCATACAGCAAATCTTTGCGAGAGCGCGTCCTTCACGCGTGAACGAACCGGCGCGGCCCCCCCAACAAGATCACGCAAGCGGAGAGCGGCCACGTAAAATTCGTCACCTACCTCAACGTTCAACACGCGATGAGCGCCTGAGCGGCGTGCCCGGTCGAAGCGCTTCTTTTCAGAACCGCCAAAGGCCATCTCTGCGCGAATTCCGCGCTGCCGCAATAAAGCGAGCACTTCTGTCGCTATTCCCACAGAATCGTCGTGACTTGGGACGACAGCAAGCTCAGGCTGCTCTGCCGTCGGCTCCTCGACTAACATCGCCAATCGCTCCACCCCCGCGGCCCAGCCCACGCCCGGCGTCGGCAGCCCGCCCAGGCTCTCGATCAGCCCGTCATAGCGCCCGCCGCCCAGCACCGTGCCCTGCGCGCCCAAGCGGTCGGTCACGAACTCGAACGCGGTGTGCCGGTAGTAATCGAGCCCGCGCACCAGCCGCGGGTTGCGCGTCCACCTCACCCCCGCGCTGTCCAAGCCCGCGGTCACCGCGTCAAAGAACGCCCGCGCCTCCGCCGTCAGGAACGCGTCGATGTCCGGCGCGCCGTCCGCCACCGGCCGGTCGCGCGGGTCCTTGGAGTCGAGGATGCGCAGCGGGTTCTTCTCCAACCGCGCGACCGACTCCTCCGACAGTTGGTCGCGGTGCGAGGCGAAATGCGCCACCAGCGCCGCCCGCCACGCGTCGCGCGTCTCCGTGTCGCCCAGCGTGTTGAGCTGCAACGTCACCTCGTCGCCGATGCCGAGCTCGCGCAGCAGCTGGTCCGCCATCACCAGCAGCTCGACGTCCGCCGCCGGCTCCGCCGCGCCGATCACCTCCGCGTCGATCTGGTGGAACTGCCGGAACCGCCCCTTTTGCGGCCGCTCGTAGCGGAACAGCGGCCCGCTCGTCGCCAGCTTCATCGGCGCATGCTGCTGCCAGCCGTTGGTGATGAACGCCCGCGCGATCCCCGCCGTGAACTCTGGGCGCAGCGTGATCGAGTCCCCACCCCGGTCCTCGAACGTGTACATCTCCTTCGATACCACGTCCGTCGTCTCGCCGATCGAGCGCGCGAAGACCTGCGTGTCCTCGATCACCGGCACGTCGACGCGCCCGAAACAGTATAGCCGCCGCACGCGCTCGAACGTCTCGAGCACATGCGCGAAGCGGCGCTGGTCTTCGCCGAATATGTCCTGGGTGCCGCGAACGCGGTTCGGGGTCTGAATACGGGCCATGAAGCGCGGGTTATTAGGGGCCGGACCCGCGGGCCGCAACGGGCTGGACTGTTGACCTTTCGCCCGCCTAAACCGCGCCGAAACAATATCCCGAGAGGCCGTCCTTGATCCGCACCGTCCTGTCCGCGTTCCTCGCCGCCGCGTCCGCCGCGGCACTCGCCCAAGTCCCCGTTGGCAACTCGGCCCCCCAGCCCGTCCCGTACGTCGACCCGATCCCGCAGCCGCGCGACGTGCCCTATCCCGGCGTGATCCAGCTCCAGGTCGACGCGACCGACGTGACGCGCGGCATCTGGCGCGTGCGCGAGACGATCCCCGTGCCCCAGGCCGGGCGCATGACGCTGCTCTACCCCAAGTTCCTCCCCGGCAACCACGCGCCGCGCGGCGAGATCGAGAAGCTGGCCAGCCTGGTGGTCCGCGGCAACGGTCAGGTAATCCCCTGGACGCGCGACCCCGTCGACGTCTACGCGTTCCACCTGGACGTGCCGCAGGGCGTCCAGCAGCTCGACGTCTCGTTCGACTTCCTCTCCGCCACCAAGCCCGACCAGGGCCGCGTCGTCGCCACGCCCGCCATGCTAAGCCTCCAGCCCGAGCGCGTCAGCCTTTACCCCGCGGGTTACTTCGTCCGGCAGATCCCCGTCCGCATGACGGTTAGGTATCCGGAGGGCTGGACCGCCGTCTCCGCCGTCCCCGCGCAGCGCGCCGGGGCGACCTACACCTACAACCAGGTCAACTACGAGACGCTGGTCGACTCGCCGATCGTCGCGGGCCGCCATTACAAGGAATGGGCGCTCAGCCCCCGCGTCGACCTCAACGTCTGGGCCGACACGGCCGCCGAGCTGGAAGCGAAGCCCGACCAGATCGAGGCGCACCGCCGCCTCGTCGACCAGTCGCTCAAAGCGTTCGGCGCGCGCCATTACGACCGGTACGAGTTCCTCTTGACCATCTCCGACCAGCTCGGCGGCATCGGCCTGGAGCACCACCGCTCGTCGGAGAACGGAGTGAACCCCGGCTATTTCACCGACTGGGAGAACTCGGTGGCCAGGCGCAACCTCCTGCCGCACGAGTTCGCGCATAGCTGGGACGGCAAGTTCCGTCGCGGCGCGGACCAGTGGGCGCCCGACTACCGCACGCCGACGCGCAACTCACTGCTCTGGGTCTATGAAGGCCAGACGCAGTTCTGGGGCTACGTCCTCCAGGCGCGCTCGGGCATCGTGTCCAAGCAGGACACGCTCGACGCCTATGCGCTGATCGCCGCCAACCTCCAGAACGCGGTCGGCCGCGAATGGCGTCCGCTGCTCGACACGACCAACGATCCGATCATCTCCGCCAGGCGACCCAAGGGTTGGTCGAGCTGGCAGCGGTCGGAGGATTACTACAACGAGGGCCTGCTGATCTGGATGGAGGTCGACGCGATTCTGCGCCGCGAGTCGCGCGGCCGCCGCTCGATCGACGACTTCGCCAAGGCTTTATTCGGCATCCGCGACGGCGACTGGGGCGTCGTCACCTATACGTTCGAGGACGTGGCGGAGACGCTGAACCGCATCCAGCCGTACGACTGGGCGGGGTTCCTGCGCACGCGGATCACAGAGACGGGCAAGCCCGCGCCGGTGAACGGCTTCGAGATGAACGGCTACCGCCTCGTCTACACCGCGGAGCCGACGGGCTACTTCTCGAAAGCGGAGCGCGCGCGCAACGTCGCGGACCTCAGCTACTCGATCGGCCTCGTGCTCAACCGCGAGGGCGAGGTGACCGCGTCGATCTGGAACAGCCCCGCCTATCGCGCAGGGCTCGACGTCGGCACGGTGGTGAGTGCGGTCAACGGCCAGACCTACTCCGCCGACCGCCTAAAGGCCGCGGTGGTGGCGGCCAAGGGTACGCGCGACCCCATCCGGCTGCTTGTCCGATCGCAGGACGGGGTGCGCGAGGTCGCTGTCGACTATCACGACGGTCCGCGCTACCCGCGCCTACAAAAGGTCGGGACCGGAGAGGCGGGACTCGATCGGCTACTTTCCGCCCGCTGACGCGGGGCCGGCGCCGCCACCAACAAAAGGGTGACATACATTGCGCATTGACCTGATCCCGGTGGGGAAGTCCCCGCCCGACGACCTTAACGTCATCATCGAGGTGCCGACCGGCGGCGAACCCGTGAAGTACGAGTTCGACAAGGCTAGCGGCGCGCTCTTCGTCGACCGTATCCTCCACACGCCCATGCGCTACCCGGCGAACTACGGCTTCGTGCCGCACACGCTCTCGCCCGACGGCGATCCCCTGGACGCGCTGGTCGTGGCGCGCTCGCCCTTCATCCCCGGCTGCGTCGTCCGCGCGCGCCCGATCGCGGTGCTGAACCTGGAAGACGAGGCCGGCGGCGACGAGAAGCTCGTCTGCGTGCCGGTGAACGAGACCTTCCCCTACTACGCCGACGTGATCGAGCGCGAGGACCTGCCGGAGATCGTGTTCCAGCAGATCGAGCACTTCTTCACCCACTACAAGGACCTGGAGAAGAAGAAGTGGGTCCGGATCGGCACCTGGGGCGGCCGCGAGGAGGCTCGGCGGATCACGATGGAGGCCATCGACCGCTATAATGCGGAGAAGGCGAAGGGGGTTGAAGCTCCGGGGATGGAAAAGGCGTAAGCGCAGGGCGGCTTGCGCCGACTCGGCGCAAGACTCGCCCAAGCTCGGCCAGCGTGGCAAACTGCGCCATAAGGCGCGGCTTCGCCGCGACTGACGGCGCGAGCGGGGATTGCGCCAGCGAAGGGCGCTCAGCCCTTCTTCCGCTTCGCCGGCCCCCTCCGCCCGGCCTCCAACGCCAGCCCCGCCCAGTGCCGCAGGCTATCCGCGTCGTCGTACACGTCGTTCGGCGCGCGTCGGTAGTTCATGCTCCCCGTCCGCCCCTCGCCCATCTCGTAGGTGAAGCGCGGGCACCCCGCCGCGTCCCACTCGGCGTCGCTGACCTTGTCCGCCTTGAACCACAGCGCGTCGTCGCCGACGATCGCGAACACCACGCCGTCGCAGTAGAGCGTCGCCCCGCCCATCATGGGCCGGTGCGTGACGGGGCCGACCGGCTCCATCGCCTCGGCCACCCAGTCCACCAGCCCGCGATTGAACGCCATCAGGCTACGCCCCCGCCAGTCGCCGGAGCGCGTCGCCGCTCACCCGCTGCACCGTCCACTCCTCCATGCCGACCGCGCCCAGCGCACGATAGAACGCGATCGCGTCCGCGTTCCAGTCGAGCACCGCCCACTCGAACCGTGCGCAGCCCCGCTCCAGCGCCACGCGCGCGAGGTGTTGCAGCAACGCCCGTCCTACGCCCCGCCCCCGCGCCGCGGGCGTGACGTACAGGTCCTCCAGATACAGCCCGGGCCGCCCCGTCCAGGTCGAGAAATTGTAGAAGAATAGCGCGAAGCCGACCGGCTCGCCGTCCAACTCCGCGATCACCGCCTCGGCCGCCGGGTCCGGCCCGAACAGCGCGTCGCGGAACTCGGCCTCGCCCGCTTCCACCGCGTCCGGCTCGCGCTCGAACGCGGCCAGCTCGCGCACGAACCTGAGCACCAGCGCCTCGTCGCCGGGCCGGGCCGGCCGAATCGAGATCATGCGCCCGCCTCCGACTGCGGCGCAGACCCCGCGGCCTTCCGCACCGCGATCAGGCACCCCATCACGATCAGCGCCGTTCCCGCCACCGTGTACGCCGTCACCAGCTCCCCGAACGCCAGCCACCCGAACAACGCCGCCCAGACGAAGGCGGTGTACTCGACCGGCGCCAGCACCTGCGCCTCGGCATGTGAGTACGCCCAGGCGAACATGATCGACGACACCGTGCCCAGCACGGCGGCCGCGACCACCATCGGCGCGAGCGCGGTCGTCGGCGCGCCCGACCACCACGGCGCACCCGGCAGCAGCATGCCCCCCATCACGAGCCCGGTGAACAAGGTCACCTCGATCGGGTCCGCCGCCTGCGCCTGCCGGCGTAGATAGACTAGGCTGACGGCGTAGAAGATCGACGCCACGAACACCGCCAGCGCGCCGAGCACGCTGTCGGTCGACGCGTTCCGCTCCACCTCACCCCAGGCGATCACCAGCACGCCGGCGCCCGCCACGAGCGAGCCGTAGATCGCCGCCCGCCTGATCCGCTCGCCCAGCACCGCGCCCGCCAGGAAGATCGCGATCAGCGGCGCGAGGAACGTCAGCGCCACCCCCTTCGCCATCGGGATGCGCGCCAGCCCCCAGAAGAAGAACAGCACCGACGTCCCCGCCGTCAGCCCGCGCAAGGCATGCAGCTTGAGCGCTTCGGGCCCCGGCCAGCGCCCGCCCCTGCCCAGGAAGATCACGCCCGATAGCGCCACCCCGACCCAGGACCGCCACAGCACCGCGCTGTACGCGCCCGCCTCGATCGACAGCGCCTTCATGAACACGTCCATCGCGGCGTAGGTGCCGACCGCCGTGCACGCGACCGCGAAGGCCAGAGGAGCGGAGACGGAACGCATGTCGGGCGGGCCATAACCGGCCGCCCGGTCCGGGTCACCCCGGGTTGAGCGTCATCGTGTCGCCCTTGATCTCCACGTTCATGATGCGGAGGAAGTTCTGGCCCAGGAGCGAGATCTCGCCGCCGTCGAGCACGACCGCCTTCAGGCCGGTGGCCTCCTTGCCGTCGAGCGCCACCTCGCCCAGCGTCACGACCTCGCCCCGGACCACGCCGCCTGCGCCCTGCCCGATCGGCTCGAACCGCGCCGGGTCAAAGGCGACGCCCGCCTTTCGCGCGTCGGCGACCGACAGGGCGACGGTGGACGCGCCCGTGTCGACGATGAAGCGTACCGGCTGACCGTTCACCTCCACGGTCGCCCAGAAATGTCCGCCGTCGCCGCGCTGGAGCACGGTCGGCCGCCGCGTGTCGTCGCGCTCGGCCGGCGCGGCCGGCGCGGCGGCGACCGGCCGGGGCGTCGGCGCCGGCATGGAGGCGCCGATCGCCACGCCGATGACGACCACGATGGCGAGCGCGAACTTCATGCGCCCCGCTTAGCCGCGGACCGCTCAAATCCGCGCTAAGCGGGATGGTTAACGGCTCACTCCGCCGCCAGCGCCCGAGCGCGCTCGTCCGCTTCGATCTCCGCCGCCTTGGCCTCGACCAGCCGGACGATGTGGTCGACCATGCCTTCGTCCTGGACATGGTGGTCGGTCACGCCCGACAGGTACACCATATGCCGCCCGTTGCCCCCGCCGGTGACGCCGATGTCCGTCTCCCGCGCCTCGCCTGGGCCGTTCACGACGCAGCCGAGCACCGACAGCGACATGGGCGTGCGGATGTGCTGCAGCCGCTCCTCCAGCGTCTGCACGGTCCGAATCACGTCGAAGCCTTGGCGCGCGCAAGACGGGCAGGACACGACGCGGACGCCGCGGTTGCGGATGCCGAGCGCTTTCAGAATCTCGAAGCCGACGCGCACCTCCTCCTCGGGCTCAGCCGACAGGCTCACGCGGATCGTGTCGCCGATGCCGAACCAGAGGAGCGAGCCGATGCCGATCGCGCTCTTGACCGTGCCGCCGACGAACCCGCCCGCCTCCGTGATGCCGAGGTGCAGCGGGCAGTCCACCGCCTCGGCGAGCTGCTGGTAGGCGGCGACCGCCAGGAACACGTCCGACGCCTTCACCGCGACCTTGAACTCGTGAAAGTCGTGGTCCTGGAGCAGCTTGATATGGTCGAGCGCGCTCTCGACCAGCGCCTCCGGGCAGGGCTCGCCGTACTTCTCGAGCAGGTCGCGCTCGAGCGAGCCGGCGTTCACGCCGATGCGGATGCTGCATCCGTTCGCCTTGGCGGCGTTGACCACCTCGCGCACGCGTTCCGCCGAGCCGATATTGCCGGGGTTGATGCGCAGGCACGCAGCCCCCGCGTCCGCCGCCTCCAGCGCGCGTTTGTAGTGGAAGTGGATGTCGGCCACGATCGGCACGCGGGCCGCGCGCGTGATCCGCCGGAGCGCCTGCGTCGACTCCACGTCCGGGCACGACACGCGGATGATGTCCGCCCCCGCCTCTTCGCAGCGCCTGATCTGGTCGAGCGTCGCGACCGCGTCGGCGGTGGGCGTGTTGGTCATGGTCTGGACGGTGACGGGCGCGTCGCCGCCGACGGGCACGTTCCCGACCATGATCTGGCGCGAAGGACGGCGCTGGATGTCGCGCCAGGGACGGATGGACATGGGGCACATATATAGCCTAGCCGCGCCCGCTCATACCCCTGCACCGAAAGCGCACGCGGCTGATGCAAGATCTCGACGACGATTGGACGCTGGTGATCCACGGCGGCGCGGGCGTGATCCATCCCGACCACATGCCCCCCGGCCGCGAGGAGGCCGCGCGCGCCGGCCTGCACGCCGCGCTGGAGGCGGGCGCGGCGGTGCTCCGGAACGGCTGGCCCGCGCTCGACGCGGTGGAGGCCGCGATCCGCGTGCTGGAGGACGATCCCTGCTTCAACGCCGGCCGCGGCGCCGCGCTGACGCACGACGGCGCGGTCGCGCTGGACGCGTCGATCATGGAGGGCGCGGGCCGTCAGGCGGGCGCGGTCGCGGGCGTCTCGCGCACGCGCCACCCCATCCAGCTCGCGCGCGCGGTGATGGAGCGCAGCCCCCACGTCTTCCTCGCCGCCCCCGGCGCCGACCGGTTCTCGCTCGAACAGGGGTTGGAGCAGGCCGACCCCAACTGGTTCGTCACGCCCGAGCGCCAGGACCACTTACGCGAGCTGCTCAGCACCGACGCCGACCAGTACGACGTCGAGATGAAATACGGCACGGTGGGCGCGGTCGCGCGCGACCGGCGCGGGCACGTCGCCGCCGCGACCTCGACGGGCGGCGTCACCGGCAAGCGCTGGGATCGGATCGGCGACTCGCCGGTCGTGGGCGCCGGCACCTGGGCCGACGACCGCGCGGGCGCGGTGTCGTGCACGGGGTCGGGCGAGCAGTTCCTGCGCGCCGGCACCGCCCACGCGATCGCCGCGCGCATGCTCTACGCCGGCGAAACGCCCGACGCCGCCGCCCGCGCGGTGATGGACGAGGTGCGCGCGCTCGGCGGCACGGGCGGCGTCATCGTCGTCACCCCCGCGTGCGAGGGTATCTGGCACTTCACCACGCCCGGCATGTACCGCGGCCGCGTCTCGTCGTGGGACCAGGCGGAGGTCGCGCTGTACCGCGACTGATTCGGCGGCTAGGGGCCGCGCGCATGAGGTTCCTCCCCGTGCTGCTCGCGGTTGTCGGGCTGCTCTTCTCCGCCCCTGCCCACGCCTACGGCTTCTTCGCGCACGGCCGCGTGGCCGAGATCGCGCTCCTCAACGCCCAGCCGGAAACGGCGGCGCGGGTACGCGCGATGCTCCGCCGTACGCCGCTCCTCGAGACCCCCACCTGTCCCGCGCTAACGCCCGACGGGGCGAGCGTCTGGGCCGACTGCGTCCGCAACCTCGGGCAGCGCTTCAGCTACTCGGCGCCCTGGCACTATCAGAACGTCGACATCTGCCGCCCCTTCGACCCAAAAACCGCGTGCCGCGACGGCAACTGCGTGTCGGCGCAGATCGATCGCCAAGTGAAGCTGCTCCAGGACCGCAGCGTACCGGCACGCGAGAAGGTCCAGGCGCTCGTCTTCCTCATGCATTTCGTCGGCGACCTGCACATGCCGCTCCACGCCGGCGACCGCGGCGACCGCGGCGGCAACGACGTGGACGCGGCTTACGGGGCCTACAAGCCCGAGTGGCTCAACCTCCACGCCATCTGGGACAGCCCGCTCGCCGACCGTGCGATCACCACGCCGCCGTCGATCGTACGGCGGTACGACGCGGCCGAAGAGGCGCAACTCGCCGCGGGCACGACCGAGGACTGGAGCCGCGAAGCCTGGGCGGTCAGCCGCGACGTCGCCTACACGCTCGCCCTGGGCGACCCTTGCGGCCCCAAGCCGACCGCCCGCGTCCAGCTCGACGAGGCGGAGATCCAGGCCGCTATCGAGCCGCAGCGCCTCCAAGTGCAGCGCGCCGGCCTACGCCTCGCCCGACTGCTCGACGAGGCGCTCGACCCGGCGAAGGCGTTCACGCCCGAGCCGCGCCGCCGCTGAGGAGCGGAAAGCTTCGTCTTTCATCCGTCATGCCGGGCTTGACCCGACATCCACGCGCGTGCGTCCGCTCGCGAGCGACCTTCGCGAACGAGGGCGCCGCGCATGGATCCCGGCTCAAGGCCGGGATGACGCAGCGGAGAGGGCCGTCGGTTGCTCCCGCCGCGGCCGGGGCGGCGCGTCGCCCGCCGGCCAGCCCTCGCGCTGGCGGGCGCGGTCGCCGTCCACCTCCTCCGTCTGATCGTGGAACAGCAGCACTTGCGTCGGGAAAGGCAGATCGATCGCGTGCTCCTTGGCGGCTTCGAAGATCGCCTGGATCACCTTCGCCTTGACGTGGACGATCTCCGTGCGCTTCGATCCCGTCCACCAGCGGGCCCGCAACGTGACGGTGCTCTCGTCCAACCCCCAGGCCAGCACCTCGGGCGCAGGCTCGTCGGCGACCTCGTCGATCGCCGCCATCGCCTCGCCGAAGACCCGGATCGCGAGGTCGACGTCGTCGCCGTAGCCGATGCCGACGTCGAAATGGTCGCGCCGGATCGGGAAGGCCGTGTTGACCGTCACCGGGCTCGTATAGATGTCCGCATTGGGGATGATGACGCGCCGGCCGTCATAGGTTTTGATGTGCGTGGCGCGGCTCTCGATATGCTCGACCGTGCCCTCGAAATCCTTGACGACGATCTGGTCGCCGCGCCGGAACGGCCTGCGCAGGAGCAGCAGCACGCCCGCGAATAGGTTCTGCAGAATGTCTTTGAACGCGAAGCCCACCGCGACCGAGCCGATGCCGAGCGTCGCCAGCGCGTCCGCCGGGTTCACCGACGGGAACACGATCACGCACGCGACGAGCGCGGCCGCGGTCATGATCCCGCCGAACGCCAGAGAGCCGAGTACCGTGCCGAGGTCCACCCGGTCGCGCCGCCGCCCGAGCCGCCGGACGGCGCGCTGCGCGAGCTTGGCGACGCCGTAGGCGACAGCCAAGAAGAGGATCGCCGCGACGATGTTGGGCAGCTGGAGGAAGAAACCCTGCCACCAGCCGTTGAGCTTGGCCCAGATGAGTGTGGCGGGCTCGCGTACGACTCCGTTCATTATGGCAGAAACGCAGGCGTAACGGTCAGGTTGCCTCTGAGCCCTCTCCCGCCGGGAGAGGGCGGCGACGCCGCGCAGCGGCTAGCGGGTGAGGGTGAGTGACGCACCCAAGCGCTCACCCTTCCGCGGCGCTGTCGCGCCGCTCCCTCCCTCTCCCGATGGGAGAGGGACTGGGGTCACTGCCCGATTATGACAGTCACCGCCCGCCGGTTCCGCGCCCAGCTCCCCTCGTCCGAGCCGAGCGCCACCGGCCGCTCCTTGCCGTAGCTGATCACGCTGATCCGCGCCGGGCTGACGCCGCGCGCCGCCAGGTAGTTCTTGGCCGCGTTGGCGCGTCGATCGCCCAGCCCGAGGTTGTACTCGCGCGTGCCGCGCTCGTCGGCATGGCCCTCGATCGTGATCCGCACGTTCGGGTAGCGGTTCAGCCACTCGACCTGGCTGTCCAGGATCGATCTGGCCTGCGCGTCGATGTCGTACTGGTCGAGCGCGAACAGGATCGTGTTCGACGTCACCGACCGCTGGAAGTCCGCGTCCGACCCCGGCACGACCGCGCCGCCCGCCGCATTGGGGTCGGCCACCCCCGCGCCCGCGTCCGCGCCCGATCCGACGGGGGCGGGCGGCAGCACTTCGGGGCGCTTCTTGGCGCATGCGCCCAGCGACAGGAGCGCCGTCGCGGCGATCAGGGTGATGGTCCTCGTCATATCAAACTCCCTTTGTATTTCCGCCCTGCTGTCACGCCCCCGCGATCCTTCAAGGCCTGAGCGGTCCCCAGGCCGGGTCCGACCCGTCGAGCGGCGTCGGGATGCGCCGCTCGTTGACGCCCGTCAGGTCCACCATCCACAGGTCCGCCTTGCCGCTCGTGCCGCGGCCGGACCGCAGAAAGGTGATCACGCGCCCATTGGGTGCCCAGCTCGGCCCCTCGTCCTGCCAGTCGTCGGTGAGCAGGCGCTCGCCCGACCCGTTCGGCGTCATGACGCCGATACGGAAGCCGCCGCCGAGCCTGGTGAATGCGATCAGGTCGCCGCGCGGGCTCCACACCGGCGTCGCGTAGCGCCCGCCGCCGAAGCTGATGCGCTGCTGGTTCGACCCGTCGGCGTTCATGACGTAGAGCTGCTGCCCGCCCGAACGGTCGCTCTCGAACACGATGCGCTGGCCGTCGGGCGAGTAGCTGCCGCCCGTGTCGATGCCCGGCGAGCTGGTCAGCTGCTGCGGCTGCCCGCCCTGCGCCGACACTCGGTACAGGTCCGTGTTGCCGTTCCGCGCCATGGAGAAGAGGATGTAGCGCCCGTCCGGCGAGAAGCGCGGCGCGAAGGTCGTGGCGGCGTTCTGCACCACCAGCCGCTGCCGCCCCGAACCGATGTCGTACACGTAGATGGCCGGCGTCTTGCCGATGTAGCTCATGTAGACGATCGACTGCTGGTTGGGCGCGAAGCGCGGCGTCAGCACGATCGACTGGCCATTGGTCAGGAAGCGGTGGTTCGCCCCGTCCTGGTCCATGATCGCCAGACGTTTGATGCGGCGGTTCTTCGGCCCCGTCTCCGAGACGTAGACGACGCGGCTGTCGAAATAGGCGCCCTCGCCGGTCAGCCGCGTATAGACCATGTCCGCGCACTTGTGCCCCGCGCGCCGCCAGTCGGACGGACTGACCACGAAGCCCTGCCGCGTCAGCTCCGCGCGCGTCGACACGTCGTACAGGTAGCAGCCGACCGTCAGCGTGCCGTCGCCGTTCGCGCGCACGAAGCCCTGTACCAACGCCTGCGCGCCCGTGCCGCCCCAATAGTCGAAGGTCGGCGCGGTCACTTCCGGGAACGAAGGCTGGCGCAGCTGGCCGGGCGAGAGCGGGTCAAACAGCCCCGAGTTGCGCAGGTCGTTGCCGACCACCTCGGCCAGCTGCCGCCCGAGCGCGTCCGTCGAGCCGGCGGGCGTCTGCGCCACCGCGGCCGCGGGCATGACAGGGATGGCGATGGACAGCTGCGCGCCCGGCTGCACGCCGCCCTCCACGTCGACCACCAGCTCCTCCTGCTGCGCCGGCTGCGCTTGCGCCGGCGCCTGCTGCAGGGCGGGCTGAGGCGGCGGGGCCTCCTGGACCGCCGGGACCGAGGCGGTGCCGACGAGGAGCATTAGGCTAAGCGAGAGAACGGGCGCGATCATGGTGGTCCTCAACCGGGAAGCTTGTAGCGGAGCGTGAAATTCGACCAGCCGCCGGGCACGTCGTACAGCTCGGGCGGCAGGCCGCGAAGGGGGGCGCAGCCGACGAACGCGGCGACCGCGAGGTCCTCCACGCGGTCGACATAGCGGCGGTTGTCGTCGTCCACGCCCGTGCTCCCGCGCACCGTGGGCCGGCTGGCGAGCGAGCCGTCACGGTTGATGCGCAGGTTGATCGCGACGCGGATCCGCTCCGCGCCGGGTCCGGGCGAGACCTGGCGGTTGGCGCAGGGCTGGATCTGCCGCTGGATCGCCGCGCCGATGTTGGCGGCTTGTTGCGCACCGACGCGGGTGGCGGGCGGGTTCGGGTTGGTCGAGCGCGACGGCTCGGCCGACAGGCCCTTCAGGAAATCGTCGCCGAGCCGCGACCCGCGCGGGCGTGCGGCCGCGGCGGTCTGCGTCGACCCCGTCCCCTTCTTGGCGGCGGCGGTGGTCGTCGGCTTGGGCGCGGCGGCGGCCTGCTTTGGCGCGGCCTTTGGCTGCGCCTGCTTGGGCGCCGCCTTGGGCTCCGCGGCGGGGCGCCGCGGCTGCTTGGGCGCGGCCTTCGGAGCGGCTTTTGGCTGAGGTGCGGGCTTAGGCGGCGCAGGCTGCGGCCGGGGCACGGGCGCCGGTGCGGGAAGCGGCGGAGCCGGTTGCAGCTTGGGTGCGGGCTCGGGCGGGGCTGGCGCGGGCTCGGGCGGCACCGCGTCCTCCGGCGGACCCTCTTCCGGGGCGATCGACTGCGCCGGATCGGCGGCGGGCGCGGGCGCGGCCGATTCGAGCGCCACGTCCTCGACCAGGCTCACCTCGACCGGCGTGGCGCGGAGCTTGTCCGGATTGGGCGTCGCGAGAAAGCCGACCGACAGCAGCCCGAAGAGCACGAGGTGCCCCGCGGCGGCGACGCCCAGCCCGACCTTCTCCGCGCGCTCCATGGGACTAGGAGCCCTCCTCCACCGTCACCAGCGCGACGCGGTTGAGCCCGGCGCGGTTGAGCTCGCCCATGACGCGCATGACGCGGCCGTAATCGAGCCCGCGGTCGGCGCGCAGGAACACCTGCGGCGGGCGTCCCCCCGCTCTGGCACCCGAGCCGGCGCTCGCGATCCGCTCGAGCCTGGCGGGCAGGTCCGCTTCCGCCAGCTCCGTGTCGTCCACGAACAGCTTGCCCGCGCGGTCGATGGAGATCTGGACGGGCTTATCTTCAGTATCGAGCGGCTTGGCGCGGCTGTCGGGCAGCTCCACCGGCACGCCCGCGGTCAGGAGCGGTGCTGTCACCATGAAGATGATCAGCAGCACCAGCATCACGTCGACCAGCGGCGTCACGTTGATCTCCGCCATCGGCGCGCGCCGGCCGCGCCCCGAGCGCGAGGGCAGGTTCATGGCCATGCGCCTAGCGCGCCCCGTCGAGCTGCCGGCTCAGCGTGGCGTGGAAGCCGTCGGCGAAGCGGTTGAGGCTCGCCTCCACGCGGTTCACGCCGTGGCTGAAGCGGTTGTACGCGATCACCGCCGGGATGGCGGCGAACAGGCCGATCGCGGTCGCGAACAGCGCCTCCGCGATGCCGGGCGCCACCACCGCGAGCGAGGTGTTCTGCGCCGACGCGATCGACGTGAAGGAGCGCATGATGCCCCACACCGTGCCGAACAGCCCCACGAACGGCGCCACCGATCCCACGGTCGCCAGGATGTTCAGGCGGTCGGACAGGTGGTCGATCTCGGCTGCGACCGACGCGCCCATCGCGGTGGCGAGCCGCTCGCGCGTGCCGCTCTTGTCGATCGGGCTCGCCGCGGTGGAGTTGCGCCATTCGGACACGCCCGCCGCGAACACGCGCGCCGACGGCAGCTCGCTCGTCCCGTGCACCTTGTAGAAGGCGTCGATGTCGTCCGCGGCCCAGAAGTCGCGCTCGAACTTCGCCATCTCGCGCCGGGTGCGCGCGACACGCCGGGAAAAGGCGATGATGATCGCCCACGTCCAGATGCTGGCCAGCAGCAGGCCGATCATCACGGCCTTCACCACCCAGTCCGCCTGGAGGAAGAGCGCCACGGGCGAGAGCGTCGCCGCGTCGGTGTTGAAGAACGGGTTCATCGGTGTGAGGCGCCCCCTTGGCCCAATAAGTCCCTGTACTTGGCGACCCACTCCGCCGGTTGGCGCCGCGGCCGACCGTCGGGCGCGACCAGCGCCGCCACGACCTCCGCTTCCGCCAGAATGGCCTCGCCCCGCATGACTGCTTGATGAATGACGACGTGCGCTGCGTGCACGCTCTTGGGCCGCGACACCACAACCAGCGCGTCGTCCAGCTTGGCCGGCGCGCGGAAGCGCATGTCGAGCCTGGCGACCGCGTAAGCGCCGCCGCCCGACTCCATCGCCGCGCGCTGGTCGATGCCGGCCTGGCGCAGCAGCTCCGACCGCGCCCGCTCCATGAAGCGCAGGTAATTGGCGTGGTACACGATCCCCGACAAGTCCGTGTCCTCGAAATAGATGCGCACCGGGAAGCGGTGCTCGCCGCCCACGAAGCGTCCTTCCGCAGGCAGATCGAGCCCGTCGTTAACCATCGGCCGGGCGGTTTAACGGCTTGGGAAACCGGCGCAACCCGGTTGGGTCGGGCTCAGGGCAGGCGCAGCACCTTCGGGTCGACCTCGATGCGCGGCGCTCGCGCGAGCGCCACGGGCAGGCTCTGCGTGCGCCATGCGTGGTAGGCCGCGTAGAAGCCGGTGAACGGCCGGTCCAAGTCGGCGAGCCGTGCATGAGCGAAGGCGGGCAGCTCTTCGGCAGGCACCGCCTCAAGCTCCACGAGCAGCGCCTCCGACGCCGCGCAGAAGCCCTCGCGCGGCGGCGACTGCGAGAAATAGTTGTAGAGCCGCGTCATCGCCGAGTCCCAACGGGCCTGCCACTCGGCCCGGGCGGCGGCGCGATACTCCGCCTCGTACGCCTTCTGCGCCTGCGCCAGCGCCGCCTTTTGGCTCGCGAGCAGCACGTTGTAGCGCGCGATCGTCGCCGTCTCGCCCGGTCCCCGGCACGCCAGCGCCGCAACGTTCAGCCCGCCGCGCAAGTGCCACAGCGCGCCCGCAGGCGAGAGGTTGCGGTTCGGCGTCGGAAAGCTGCCGTCAACGAGCGGGAACGGCACGTTCATCCCCGGCGACGCGCCCGGCGGTAACGGAACGGGCGCGGGCGTCGGGCTCGGCGCGGGCGAAGGCGCCTGCGCAACCTCGACGGGCGCGGGGCGCACGACGCAGGCGGTCAGGCAACAGGCGAGCAGGATCGGGTATCGGCGCACGGCCACGCACTCCATCGCTGTCCCCCGTGGGCGACATGATGGAGAGGGAATGGTTAAGTTCGGGTAACCGCGATCTCACGCCGCCCGCCGGTCCAGCGCCCCCGCGGCCTCCTCCATCAGCTCGGCGACGATCGCCGCGGCGGGCTCCTCGCGCGTGACCATGCCGACCGACTGGCCCGCCATCACGCTCCCGTGCTCGATGTCGCCGTCGATCACGGCGCGGCGGAGCGCGCCCGCCCAGTAGTGCTCGATCTCCAGCTGCGCCTCCGCCATCACGACCGCCTCCTCGTCCAGCCTCTGGGCGACTTCACGCTGCTTGGCGGTGAACAGCTCGGAGCCGGCGTTCTTGAGCGCGCGCACCGGGATGACGGGCAGCCTGGGGTCGATCTGCACGCTCGCCACCGCGTCGCGGGCGCTCGCGCGGATGAAGGCCTGCTTGAAGCGGGGATGCGCGATGCACTCGGTCGCGCAGACGAAACGCGTGCCGAGCTGCACGCCCGCAGCCCCCATGTCGAGATAGCCCGCGATCGCCTCACCCCGCCCGATGCCACCCGCGACAAAGACGGGGAGCTGGTCGGCGATCACCGGCAGCATCTCCTGCGCCAGCACGCTGGTCGACACGGGGCCGATATGCCCGCCCGCCTCCATGCCCTCGATCACCAGCGCATCCACGCCCGAACGGATCAGCTTCTTGGCCAGGCTCAGCGCGGGCGCGAAGCAGATCACCTTCGCGCCCGTCGCCTTGATCGCCTCCAGCGACCCCTTGGGCGGCAACCCGCCCGCGAGCACGACGTGGGTGACGCCGTGACGCCCGCACACCGCGATCAGCTCCTGCAAGGCAGGATGCATGGTGATCAGGTTCACGCCGAACGGCCGGTCGGTCATCGCCTTGGTCGCGGCGATCTCCGCGTCGAGCAGTTCCGGGCTCATCGCCCCGCACGCGATCACCCCGAACGCGCCCGCGTTGGACAAGGCGGACACGAGGTTCCGCTCCGACACCCAGGACATCGCGCCGCCCATGATGGCGACCTCGCTTCCTAGAAAAGTCGCGCCGCGCGACATGCGCCGCTGAAGGCGCTCGCGGCCGAGGGCAGAAGTGGCGGGACGGGCGAGAGTGTCAGTCATGCGGCACGACCTAGCGGCGCATGGTCCGGCCGCCAAGCGGGGCGGAAGTACACTAAAGTACACGCCAAGAACGCCGGTCGGACGCGGCCGGGCTGGGCCGCGACACCGAACAAGTTGACGCGGGTTGAGGCCCGAACACTTCCCGGAGCCGGAAGCGCCCACGACGCCGCGGCGACGCGCCCGCCAAGCCACGAATAGGCGACAGGCGCGCAACACGGACGCGACACCGACGCGTCGCCCGCGCTGCGCCCGCGCGCCGGGTGAGCGACGGCGTAGCGCCGCGCCCGCACCGGTACGCGCCCGCTTCGCCGCACGTCGCTGCTCCGATCGAGGGTGAGCGTGGGTACGCGCGACGATGGAGGGTGATGATACTGGGTCGAGTCGGGCCGGGGCATGACGGATACGCTGGCACGGGCAGGCGCTTGTAGGACAGGGAAAATGGAGGTGGCGGCGATGTCCGACGTTAGGCCCGCCGCGGCGAAGCCGCGTCGTCGGACGGGTTCGGCAGGCCGACCCGCCGGCCGGGCTTGGGCGTCTCGCTTCGAGCTTCGCTCGGCGCGTGCGCCCTACGCCGCATCCAGCCCGTATGCCGTGTGCAGCACGCGCACCGCGAGTTCGGTGTAATCCTCCTCGATCAGCACGCTCACCTTGATCTCCGACGTGGAGATCGCCTGGATGTTGATCCCCCGCGCGCCCAGCGTCTCGAACATGGTCGACGCCACGCCGGCATGGGAGCGCATGCCGACGCCCACCACGCTGATCTTCGCCACGCGCGTGTCGTGGACGAGGCGCTCATAGCCGATCGCGTCCCGCGCCTGGTTCAGCGTCTCGATCGACCGCGCCAGGTCGGCCTGCGGCACGGTGAAGGTCACGTCCGTCGACCCGCCCGTCGCATGGGCGATGTTCTGGATGATCATGTCGACGTTGATGCCGGCCGCCGCCAGCGGCGCGAAGATCGCGGCTACCGCGCCCGGCTTGTCGGGCACCGCCGTCAGCGTGATCTTGGCCTCGTTCTTGTCGTGCGCGATGCCCGTGATGAGCTGGCGTTCCACGTCGTCGATCTCCTCTTCGCCCACGATCATCGTGCCGGGCAGCGTGTCCGCCATCGGCGCGTCCGCGCCGGTGAAGGAGGACAGCACCTGCACGCGCACGCCCTCCTTCATCGCCAGCCCCACCGAACGCGTCTGGAGCACCTTGGCCCCCACGCTCGCCAGCTCCAGCATCTCCTCGTACGTCACCTTGGACAGCTTGCGCGCCCTGGGGACGATGCGCGGGTCCGTGGTGTAGACGCCGTCCACGTCCGTGTAGATGTCGCAGCGGTCGGCGCGCATCGCGGCGGCGACCGCGACCGCGCTCGTGTCCGACCCGCCGCGGCCCAGCGTGGTGACGCTCCCCTCCTGCGTCACGCCCTGGAAGCCGGGAATCACCACCACCTCGCCCCTTGCCAGCGCCGCGTCGAGGCCGTCGGTGTCGATCGTCCCGATCCGCGCCGTGCCGTGCGCGTCCGAGGTGCGGATCGGCAGCTGCCAGCCGAGCGCGCTGCGGGCCGGCACGCCCAGCGCCTGGAGCGCGATCGCGAGCAGCCCGCTCGTCACCTGCTCGCCCGACGACACCACCACGTCATACTCGCGCGGGTCGTAGAGCGAACTCGCCTCGCGGCAGAAGCCGACCAGCCGGTCGGTCTCGCCCGCCATGGCCGAGACGACCACCGCGACCTGGTTGCCCGCGTCCACCTCGCGCTTGACGCGGCCCGCGACCGAGCGGATGCGCTCGATGCCGGCCATCGACGTGCCGCCGAACTTCATCACGATGCGCGCCATGCGGCTCCAGTCCCCCTTGGGTGCGGCGAACGCGCCTGATAGGGCGCGCGCCATGAGCATGGCAAGCGAGGGAACGGTCAGGCCGGACGAGGCCGCGCACTTCGGGCGGCTCGCGGCCGATTGGTGGGACCCGCGCGGATCGTCGGCGCCGCTGCACCGGCTCAATCCGCCGCGCCTCCGGTACATCCGCGAACAGGCCGACGCGCATTGGGGGCTGGACCCGCGCTCCTTCCGGTCGCTCGCGGGCAAGCGCGTAGCTGACGTGGGCTGCGGCGCGGGGCTGCTCGCCGAACCGCTCGCCCGGCTGGGCGCGGCCGTGACCGGCATCGACGCCGCGCCCGAGCTGATCGAGGCCGCCCGCGCGCACGCGGCAGCGGGCGGGCTGTCGGTGGATTATCGTCCGGGCGGCATAGAGGCGCTGGCCGGCGAGCGGTTCGACCTCGTCGCCTCGTTGGAGGTGATCGAGCACACCGCCGACCCGGCCGCGTTCGTGCGCGGGCTCGCGGACGCGCTGGTGGAGGGCGGGCTCATGATCCTCTCCACGCCCAACCGCACCAGCCTGTCGCGCCTCGCCATGATCACCGTCGCGGAGGGCACCGGCATGATCCCGCGCGGCACGCACGACTGGACGCGCTTCCTCCGCCCCGAGGAGCTGACGCGCTTGCTGGAGGAGGCGGGCCTGAGCGTGCGCGACGTGACCGGCCTGTCCTACACGCTCTCGCGCGGGTTCCAGCTCTCCGGGTCAACCGAGCTCGACTATTTCGTGACGGCGGTGCGGGCCTGACGAGTCTGATGCGAGCCGCTTGCTGGGCCGCCCTCACCCTCCTCTTCGCGCTTCTCTCCCTCGCCCGCCCCGTCGATCACGACGAGTCGCAGTACGTCGCCGCGACCGTGCTCGCCGCGAAAGGCCTGCTGCCCTATCGCGACTTCGCCTATCTTCAGACGCCGCTCCAGCCGCTGCTCTTGGCACCCGTCGCGTGGATCGCTGGCGCGTGGACCTGGCCCGCGCTGCGCCTCGTCAATGCGGCCCTCGGCGCGGTCGCGGTCGCCGGCGTCCACCGTGCCGCACGCGAGAGCGCCGGCCCAGGCGCCGCCCTGATCGCCGCCGCGCTGTTCGCCGGTTGCGATGTTCTCCTCTTCAGCATCGGCACCGCCCGCAACGACGCGCTCCCCGCCGCGCTGCTGGCGAGCGCGCTGCCGCTCGTCGTCCGCGCCGAGCAGGAACGGGGCACGCGCACGCACGCCGTCCTAATCGGCCTGCTGCTCGCCGGGGCCGCCGCAGCGAAGATCTCCTATGCGCTTCCCGCCGCCGCCTACGGCCTGTCGAGCCTCGCGCGCCGCCGCCACCACCCGCCCCACGTCGCGCTCGGCGCGTCCTTGCCCGCCGCGCTGGTCGCCTGGACCTACCTGCTCGCGCCCGAAGGCTTCGTCTTCGGCGTGCTCGACTTTCCCGTCCGCGCGC
Organism: Sphingomonas lenta; assembly: GCF_002288825.1. Classification (GTDB taxonomy): domain Bacteria; phylum Pseudomonadota; class Alphaproteobacteria; order Sphingomonadales; family Sphingomonadaceae; genus Sphingomonas; species Sphingomonas lenta. The sequence goes on along the minus strand of NZ_NSLI01000004.1, from coordinate 88,460 downwards.
CGCTCGACTGGTACGCCGACCGCCCCGTCAAACTGTCGCTCGCCGTCAAGCTGCTAGATGCGTTCAAATTCCTTGCGCTGGGCGCGAGCCTGCCCGCGCTGCTCCTCGTCGCGCGCCGCCTCCGCCCGTCCGCGCTCACCGTCCTGCTCGCCGCCGGCCTCGTCGCCGCGCTGCTGCCCACGCCGACATGGCGTCAGTACCTGCTGCCGGCGCTGCCGCCGCTGTTCGTGCTGCTCGCGATCCGCCTGCACGAGCGCCCGCCCGGCCCAGCCTGGCGCATCGCGCTCGCCGTCTTCGCCGCGGCCGGCCTCGCACCCACGGTTGCGGCGCTCGCCGGCCAGGGCCTGTTCTTGGCGCAAGCGATGCGCCAGTCCGCCGCGGTCCGCGCGACGCTAGACCGGCTGGCCATCCGTGGCCCCGTCGCGACGCTCTCGCCCCAGTTCCTCCCCGCTGCCGGCCGGCTCCCCACGCCCGAGTTCGCCACCGGCCCCTTCTACTTCCGCAGCGACCGCCTGCTGGGCGAGGTCGCCGAGCGCCGCCTCCGCCTCATCTCCCGCAGCCGCCCGCGCCTCCCAGGCTCGGCGGTGCTCGTCGGCGGCGAGGGCCGGCATACATCCGGCAGCGACCTGCTCGACGCGCAGCTGGCGCAGGTCGCGCGTCAGGCGGGCTGGCGCGAGGTCCCAGTGCCCGGCACGCGCTTCCGCGTGTTCACGCCGCCAGCTTACGCCGCGCCGCGACCAGTTCCGCATAGTAATCCATGAGGTCGGCCGCGTGCTCGCGGTCGGAGCGCACCCGCGCCGCCGCGGCCACCGCCGCCCGCCGCAGCATCTGCCGGTCGCGCGCGTAGAGGCGCGCGATCGCCTTGGCGCCCGAGGCGGCGTTGCGCGGCTCGTACATCTCGGACGAGTGCGGGTCCGCCACCTCGGCGCAGCCGCCGCTCGCGGGCACGATCAGCGGCAGGCCCGACGCGATCGCTTCCGACGCTACGAGCCCGAACGGCTCGCCCTCCGACCCGTGGATCAGCGCGTCGCAGCTCGCCATGATCCGCGCCAGCCGCTCGCGGTCGTAGACGGGGCGGAACAGCCGGATATGCGGGGATCCCGCGATCCGCTTCTCCAGCTTGGGCGTCAGCTTGCCGTGGCCCAGCATCATCAGCCCCACCGGCAGGCGCGCGCCGGCGCGTTCGACGGCGTCGATCACCACCGGCCAGCGCTTCTCGGCGTGGTGCCGCCCCAAGCCCAGCAGCAGCAGCCCGTCCTCGCCCAACCCCAACTGCCCCAGCATGGCGCGCCGCAACCCTTCGTCGCGCAAACGCGGCGAGAAATGCCCGCGCTCGATGCCCAGCGGCATGGCGGCGTCGATGCGCAGGCCCCGCGCGCGCAACCGCTTCTCCAGCGCCGGCCCGTTGGTCACCACCGCGTCGTACAGCTCGAGGAAACGGCCCATGTACCGCGTGTACCAGCCGAAGGCGCGCTCGATCCGCTCGTGGCTCGCCACGTCCTCGAACCAGCGCTGGGCGTAGGCGGCCATGTTGTCGTTGTGCATGAAGAAGACCTTGACTGCGCGGCCTTCCCACTTGCCCACGAACCAGGCGGGCCGCCACGGCGACGAACACTCGACCACGTCCGGGTCGAGTTCGTCGAGCAGCGCGGTCATCGCCTCCTCATCCCAGAACAGCCCGTAATTGTCGTCAAAGGGCAGACGCGGCGATTTGAGGTAGTGGATGCGGCCGCCGCCCGGCCGTTCCTCGACTTGGGTTTCGCGGCCGGGCGCGACGACGATCAGCTCGTGGCCCATCTCGGCGAGCAGGCCCATCTTGCGCTCCAGATAGGTGCGCACCCCGCCGCCGGTGGGCGAATAGAATTCGTTGACGTCGACGATCCGCATCGCGGCCTGGCCCCTCCCGATCCCTCGGCGGCTTCTAGAGCGCCCGGCCGCGGGTCGCCAGATGGTGCAGCCCGAACGCGGCGATCAGCACTACGTGCACGACGAGCGTCAGCGCCGCGGTGAACGCCATCAGCTCGGACAAGGCCTGGTCCTGCCCGATGATCACGATCGCGAAGTTCGCGAACAGGAGGTCCTTGTTGGGCACCAGCGGCAGCCTGGAGACGAGCAACCGCCCCGCCGCCAGGAACAGCCACATCGCCACCGGCACCTCGGGAAGGGCGAAGTGCCACGCGAGCGCGATGAACACCGTCCCCGCCACGAGCCGCACCACGTGCGCGTTGAAGATCCACCAGAGCTCGGGCCGCGGCAGCGAGAAGACGCGCCGCGAAAAGATCAGGAACGGCAGCGACATCGCCACCAGCACCACCGCCGACCCCGCCGCCGTGTCGCGCATCGCCTGGGGCAGCAGCTCGTGGCCGAGCGGCACGGAGAGCGCCATCAGCAGGAGCGTCATCGCGTTCCCCGCCACCGCCGACAGGATCGAGACGTCCTTCACAGCGCCGAACGGCGCGGCCACCACCGTCGCGTTCGCGCGCGCCCAGGCGTAGAAATAAGCCTCGCCCGAGTAGGAGAAGAGCACCTCGTTCGCGATGCGCTTCTTGATCGTCGCCGCCAGTCCCGCGGGCGGCACGCCCCATAGGCGGCGGAAGATGAGATAGTCGGCGACGGGCAGCGAGAAATAGAGAGCTACGAAGAACAGGTAGAAGAGCGGGCTCGTCGGCACCGCGCCCGTCAGGTCGTCCAATCCGCCGCCGAACAGCTCGCGGCCGAGCCCGATCACCATCAGCACGGTAAGGCCTGCGCCCAGGATCGCGGGCCAGCGGCGCTTGGCGGCGCGCAACGGCTCCAGGCCGATCGCGACGGCGGCGTCGGTGGGCGGAACGGCGGGCGCGGCTTGTGCGCGGTCCAGCCCTTTACGTTCCTGCTTCCAGTCCATCCGTCGTCCGAAAGGGGTTGGGGGGAAAGATCGGCCGGCGCGAGGCCGTGGCCGGTGCCCGAAGCGCGCAATGGCGCAAATTAATTTCTTTTGCACGACATAATCGTCGCCCAAGGCGCACGCCATGACCGCGCGCCACGTCCTCACCTTCGCCCAAAGCCCCGGCAGAGGCGGCGTCGAGCGCGCGCAGCTGCGCCTCTGCGCGGGCTGGGCGCAGGCGGGCCGGCGCGTGACGCTGGTGCTGGGCCGGGCGGACGACGGCTTCAGGCCGCCGACGGGCGTCCATATCGTCGAGCTCGGTTCGACCGACCTCCTCGAGCTGCGCCGCTTGGCGAGCGTCGTGCGCGCGCTCGCGCCCGACCTGATCTTCTGCCCCGGCAACCACTATACCGGGATGGCGGCGCTGCTCCGCCTGAGGCTGCGCGACGCCTGCCCGCCGATCGTCGCCAAGATGTCGAGCACGACCTCCCGCGGCGACCATGGCCCCGTGCTCGACCGGCTGCACGCGGCGTGGCTTCGGACGCATGGCCGCTTCCTCGACCGCCTCGTCTGCATGACGCCGGCGACCGCCCGCGCCGCCGACCGCGCGCTCGGCATGGGCGGCCGCGTCCACGTGATCGCCAACCCGCCGACCAGGCCCGACCCGGACGCGCCGCCGGTCCTGCTCCTGCCCGGCCGTGTGGTGCTGGGCGTGGGCCGGCTGGTCGGGCAGAAGCGCTGGGACCGGCTCGTCGACGCGCTGCCGCGACTGCCCGACGACGTCCGGCTCGTGCTGCTCGGCGAGGGTCCGGAGCGCAGCACCCTGGAAGCGCGTGCGCGTAGCCTCCGGGTGGCGCATCGCGTCCACCTGCCCGGCCATGCGCCCTGCCCGCTTCCCGCGATGGCGCGCGCGGCGCTCGTGGCGCTTCCGTCCGATTTCGAGGGCGCGCCGGGCGTGCTCCGCGAAGCGCTGTCCGTCGGCACGCCCGTGGTCGCCACCGACGTAAGCTCCGCCATCCGCGAGATCGTGGCCGACGGGAGCCAAGGCGACGTCGTGCCCCGCGGCGACGCCGAGGCGCTCCTCGCCGCGCTGAACCGCCGCCTCCGCCCCGACGCGCCGCGCCCCACGCCCGTGCCGCAGCCGGGGGAGGACGCGGTCAAGCGTTACCTCCAATTGTTCGACGGGCTGGTGGCGGCCCGCCTTGCCCCCAACCGTCACCCCGGACTTGTTCCGGGGTCCATCGCGTTACGCGTGCTCACCAGCGGGGGTACGCGTCGAGTCATGGACCCCGGAACGAGTCCGGGGTGACGTGTCAGTCGGGCCGCACCCGATCCGGATGCGCCGCCTGGAAGGCCGGTAGCGCGTTCGCCGCCACGTCCGCCGCGACCAGCTTCGGGTAGGGCGTCAGGTCCACGTCGAATCGCCGAGCGTTGAACAGCTGCGGCACGAGGCACACGTCCGACACGTCCGGCGCGTCGCCGCTCAGGAACGGCCCCGCCCCGTCCGCCATCTCCTCCAACGCCGCGAGCCCGAGCTCCACCCAGTGGCGGTACCACCCCTTCTTGGCGTCCGCGTCCGCGCCGAACTGCGCCTCGAGCCGTCCCAGCACGCGCAGGTTGTTGAGCGGGTGCACGTCCGCGACGACCACCAGCGCCCGCGCGCTCGCCCGCGCCTTGGCGATCGGATCGCGCGGCCACAGCAGCGGCTCGGGATAGGCGTCGTCGAGCCACCCGAGGATCGCGAGGCTCTGGGTCAGCGCCGTGCCGTCGTCGAGCACGAGGCTCGGCACCAGCCCCTGCGCGTTGACGCTTCGGTTCGCCGCCTGGCCCTGCGCGCCGCCGAGCAGGTCGATACGGATCGCCTCGTAGGCGACGCCCTTGAGATTGAGCGCGATGCGGACGCGGTAGGCGGCCGACGACCGCCAATAGTCATGCAGGCGCAGCATCTGCCCGCCCCCTGATACGCTGCTCCTCGCGCTCGGCGCGGCGCTCGAGCGCGACCTTGACCATGGCCACGAACACGTCGGCGAGCGCCAGCCCGATCAGCCCGAACGCCGCGCTCGCCAGGATCTGCGCGCCCAAGGTCAGCGCGGGCGGCATGTCCACCGTTTTCTTGGCGACGAGCGGCGTGAACACGTAACCGTCCAGGCCCTGCACGACGACATAGGTGCCGATCGCCCACAGCCCGGCGTCGACGCCGGCGCTAAACCCGACTGCCACCATCAGCACGCCGCTGACGAACGCGCCGACGTTGGGAATGAACGCGAGGATGCCGGTGATGATGCCGAGCAGCGCCGCCAGCGGCACGCCGCCCACCAGCAGGGCCAGCCAGGTCACGACGCCCTGCGCCACCATGGCGACGAGCTTGCCTGCGAGCAACCGTCGGAGCGTGAAGCCCACCCGATCGAGCGTCAGCGCGAACTCGCGTCGGTCCGAGCGCGGGACGAGCCACTGCGTCCCTTTCTCGTACACGCGCGGCTCCATCGCGAAGAACAGGCCCAGCACCAGAATGAAGAACAGGGTAGTGAGCGCCCCGATCGCCGAGCCAACCCAGCTCGTCAGCCGCCCGACCGAGCTCGCCGCCTGGCGCACGATGCCGCTGATGTCGGAGCGCCCCGGCAACAGTCCTTGCTGCGCGAGAAAGGTGGTGAGCCGCGTCGCCTGCACCTCCAGCGTGGCGCGGAGCTGCGTCACCTGCTCGACGATGCCGACGCCCATCAGGTAGAAGGTGCCGACGAGGAACAGGACCACACCCAAGACGACGATCAGCAGCCTGAGGCCCCGCCCGATCGGCATCACGCGGCCGAGCAGCCGCACGCCGCCGTCGAACATGACGCCGAGGACCAGCCCGGCGAAGATGACGAGGATCGGCTGGATCAGGAGGACGCCGAGCGCGACGAGCAGCGCCGCGCCGAACCACACCTTGGCCTTCTTGACCTCCTGGCGGACCAGCGGGTCGTGAAGCTCGTTGGGGCTCGCTCCCGGCTCGACCACCCCCGGCGTCTGGATGCGCTCCGCGTGGTCGGCCATTGCTGTCCCCTTATTCGGCTTCGTCGGGATGGAGCGACGTGCCCGCCCGTCCACCGCGGAAAGCGCCCGGCCAGGTGAGCGGGTTCCACGTCGTCGACCCGTCGAGCGAGAAGGTGATGAACTCCGCGCGCCCGCCGATATTCTCGAACGGCACCGGCCCGCCCAGCCCCAGCTGCGACCGCTCGAACCGGCTGTCGGCCGACCGGTCGCGGTTGTCGCCCATCAGGAACACGTGATCGGCCGGCACGGTGATCGGCCCGAAGGTGTCGCCCTGGCTGTTCGGCTCCAGATCCACCGTCTCGAAGCTGACGCCGCCCGGCAGCGTCTCGCGCACAATCGGCAGGCGGCACACCAGCTCGCCGCCCGGCCGCTGCTCCAGCGCGCCCGGATAGTCGGCGGCCGAGCAGGGCGTGTTCTCGTCCACGGGCACCAGCCGGTCGCCCAGGCTCTCGCGCCGCACCGCGCGGCCGTTGAGGTAGACGACGCCGCCGCGCACCTCCAACCGGTCGCCGGGCAGGCCGACCACGCGCTTGATGTAATCGTTGCGCGTGCCGGGCGGCGTCACGATCACCACGTCGCCGCGCTCGGGCAGCCCGCCCAGCAGCCGCCCGTCCCAGGCGGGCAGCGACACGCTCCAGCTCTCCACGGCGGGGTCGCGCAGCACCAGCGACCGGAAGATCGCGGCGGGATTGGGGATGGTGGGCGAAACGTAGCTCCAGCCGTAGGCGAACTTGTTCACCACCAGCCGGTCGCCCACCTGCAGGCCCGGCAGCATCGACTCGGACGGGATATAGAAGGGCTTGGCGACGAAGCTGTGGAAACCGAGCACGATCAGGAGCAGCCAGAACAGCCCCTTTATCTCGCCCCACCAGTCGGTTTTCGGCTTGGCCGGCCGGGCCTCGGGCTCGCCCGAGGCTTCGACGGACCCGGCCGCGTCGGGCGCGGGCTCGATCTTCATCGCGACGTCGTTCATCAACCGGATCCGTTGGACGGGACCGCCTCGATCACTACGAAGGCCTGCGCCCAGGGGTGGTCGTCGGTCAGCGTCAGATGCACGCGTCCGACGTGGCCTTCGGGTATCATCGCGTCAAGCCTGGCCTTGGCCCCGCCCGTGAGCGCGAGCGTCGGCGCACCGGAGGGCGCGTTGACGACGCCGATGTCGCGCATGAACACGCCGCGCTTGAAGCCGGTGCCCACCGCCTTGGAGAAGGCCTCTTTCGCCGCGAACCGCTTGGCGAGCGTGCCGGCCTTGGTGAACGGCCGTCGGTCCGCCTTCGCCCGTTCCGCGTCCGTGAACACCCGCCGCTCGAACCGCTCGCCGAACCGCTCGAGCGAAGCGGCGATGCGCTCGATGTTGCACAGGTCGGAGCCCAAGCCGATGATCACGACTAAATTCCTCCCCCGCTTACGGCGGGGGAGGGGGACCTGCGAAGCTGGTGGAGGGGGGCGTAGGTCGATAAGCGACAAGCCGGGGGCTTGTCGCCGACCGGAGCCGGCTTGCGGAGCAAGCCGTGGGGGATGCGGCATCGCCCTGCACCCCCTCCACCACTCGCTACGCGAGCGGTCCCCCTCCCCCGCCGTGGGCGGGGGAGTAATTTGAGGGCCGTTACTCTCACCGCGCCGCGTCCATCAGCTCGCGCATGCGCCGGACGGCGTCGCCCAGCCCCACGAACAGCGCCTCGCCCACCAGGAAGTGCCCGATGTTGAGCTCCCTCAGCTGCGGGATGGCCGCGACCGGCTGCACGTTGTCGAAGGTCAGCCCGTGCCCGGCATGCACCTCCAGCCCGTTCTTCGCCGCCAGCGCCGCGGCGTCCGCCAAGCGCCGCAGCTCCTCCGCGCGTGCCTCGCCGTCCAGCTCCGCGTAGCGCCCGGTGTGCAGCTCCACCACCGGCGCGCCGAGCCTCACTGCCGCCTCGATCTGGCGCGCGTCCGGCTCGATGAACAGGGATACGCGGATCCGCGCCGCGCCGAGCGCGCCCACCATCGGCGCCAGCGTGTTGTGCAGCCCCGCCGCGTCCAGCCCGCCCTCGGTCGTGCGCTCCTCGCGCTTCTCCGGCACGATGCACGCCGCGTGCGGCCGGTGGCGGAGCGCGATGTCGAGCATCTCGTCGGTCGCCGCCATCTCCAGGTTGAGCGGCACGCTCAGCTCGGCGGATAGCCTGGCGATGTCGTCGTCGGTGATGTGCCGCCGGTCCTCGCGCAGGTGCGCGGTGATGCCGTCCGCCCCCGCCTCCGCCGCCAGCAGCGCCGCGCGCACCGGGTCCGGATAGCCTGCCCCGCGCGCGTTCCTGACGGTCGCGACATGGTCGATGTTCACGCCGAGGCGGATCATGCCGGGCACAGCACGCTCGCGAGGAAGTCGTGGCTGACGCCGCGGCCCTGCCAAATCTCGCCGAAGTCGAACTTGCCTTCCGCCCGGTTGGTCAGCAGCACGGCGGAGACGCCCTGGTCGGGCGCGATGAAGTTGCGCACCTGGAACTCGCCGATCGCGCCGCGCCGCTCGACGATCCTGACCGGCCCCGCGCACCCCTTCAGCGGCGCGTCGAACGACCATTGGCCGAGCGCTTGAAAGCCGAGCTTCGGGTCGCCCCGCCATAGCTCCGCGCGCGCCCGGTCGGTGAGCAGCGCCCCCGACAGCAGCGCCCGGTCGAACGCCAGCATGTCCTCTGCTGTCCCGATGAGCCCGCCTGCGCTCCCGAATCGGCCCAGCCGATCCAGAGTCGCAACGTCCGGCCCGCCCGCCCAGACCGTGTCGGCGTCGACACCCACAGGCGTGCCCACGAAGCGCACCTTGCCCCCGATCGGTCCACTGATCCGCTCGGCGAACAGGTCGGCGAAAGGCCGCCGGTTCACCCGCTCCAGGATGCCGCCCAGCACGAGATAGTCGCAGTTGTTGTAGCGCCAGTTCCCGCCCGGCGTTCCACGGGCGCCTAGGCACCATTCGATGCCCGTCGGCCCGCCCGTGTAGAAGCTGGGCCAACCGCTGTCGTCGCGCGGCCCATCGTCCGGGTTACGCAGGCCCGAGCGGTGCTGGAGCAGCTGCCGCACCGTCGGCGAGCGACTGCCCCGCCCTAGCTCGCGCATGTAGCGCGACGCAGGCGCGTTCAGCGCGATCCGGCCGTCCTCCACGTCCTGCATCACCATGACGGCGACCGCCTGTTTGGTCACCGACGCCCAGGGGAACACCATCTCGTACGCGAAAGGCCGCCCCGGCGCGGCTTCCCCGACCGCGCCGCCCGTGACTCGCGCGCCGTTCTCCGACACCGCGAACACGCCCGCGAAGCCTGAGTCGCGCAGCGACTGCTCGACACGCGAGGGCACGTCCTGCGCGCTCGCGGGCGCGGCGAGCAGCAGGAGCGCCGCGAGCAGCCGCCTCACGCCGCCCGGCTCCCCGGCTTCACCGCCGGCACCGCGGCGAGCTCGGGCGGCAGCGCGTCCGCCTCGTAGGTCGGCACCTCCAGCCGGATCAGCGGAAAGAACGGTATGCCCAGCTCCGCCGTCCCGTTCGACCGGTCCACTAGCGCCGCCGCCGCGACCACCTCGCCGCCCGCGCGCCCGATCGCCGCGATCGCCTCGCGCGAGGACAGGCCGGTGGTGACCACGTCCTCCATCATCAGCACGCCCTGGCCGGGCCGGAGGCGGAAGCCGCGCCGGAGCTCGAACACGCCCTCCGGCCGCTCCAGGAACATCGCCTCCACGCCCAGCGCGCGCGCCACCTCATGGCCCGCGACCACGCCGCCCATCGCGGGCGACACCACCGCGTCGACCCGCTGCTTCACCTCGCCCGGCAAGCGCCGCACCAGCTCCTCGGCCAGCCGCGCGCCGCGCCGGGGGTCCATCAGCACGCGCGCGCACTGGAGGTAGCGCGGGGAGCGTAGGCCGGAGGACAGGATGAAATGCCCCTCCAGCAACGCGTCGGCGGCCCGGAACTCGGCGAGGACGTCGTCGTCGGTCATCAAGCGCGTGAAGCTCCCTCGAACGGCCAGGCCGCTCTAGGCAGCCCCCGCGCCCCACGCAACGGGATCACACGTTAATTTAGGAAGGCCAGCCGCTTGCCCCGAGCCGAGACCCCGGCATATAGGCCCCGTTTTATTTCGAACCTGATCAGGCCTGGCGCGCGTTGTTGACGATCGTGCGGGGCCGCCGCCGAAGGTACAAGTGAACCGATGCGCAAGACGCTGAACACGATCGGATTGGCCGCCGGGCTCCTGTTCGCCGCGACGGGCCTGGGTGCCCAGGCGCCCGCGCCGGGCGCCGCGACCGCCCCGACCAACACCGCGGCCGCCGCGCCCAGCACCGCGCCCTCGCCGGTCGCCCCCGCGCTGCCGTCCGAGGGCGGCCAGCAGTCCGCCAATTCGGAAGGCGCCACCAACATCGCGCCGACCACCGTCGCCGCCGCCGAGCCCGCAGCACCCACCAGCCCGCTGCTCGCGGAGAACGGCGCGCCCGCCTATACCGGCGACCGCGTGATCGGCGCGCCCGTGCCCGGCGGCTTCGCGCTCCAGCCGCAGGTGACCAAGAACGGCGACTTCGCCGTGTGGATGCACAACAGCATCCTGTTCCCCATCATGACGATCACCTGTCTGGTGGTGCTCGGCCTGCTCATGTGGGTGGTGCTGCGATACCGCCGCGCGGCGAACCCCATCCCGTCCAAGACGACGCACAACACGCTCGTCGAGGTGCTGTGGACGGTGCTGCCGGTGCTGGCGCTGGTGGTCGTGGCCGTGCCGTCGATCGGCCTCCTCCAGGCGCAGTTCAAGCCCGCCCCCGCGGGCGCCGTGACGCTGAAGGCGATCGGCAACCAGTGGTACTGGACCTATCAGTATCCCGACCACGGCGCGATCGAGGTCACCGCCAACATGCTCAAGGAGCGCGACGAGATCCAGCCGGGCGAGCGCGCGCGCACCGACGCCGACGGCCCGCGCCTGCTCGCGACCGACAACCGCATCGTGTTGCCGGTGGGCGTGCCCATCCGCCTCATCACCACGTCCAACGACGTGATCCACAGCTGGGCCATGCCCGCTTTCTGGATGAAGCTGGACGCTATCCCCGGCCGCCTGAACGAGTCGAGCTTCACCATCGAGAAGCCGGGCCTCTATTTCGGCCAGTGCTCGGAGCTGTGCGGCCCGCGCCACCCGTTCATGCCCATCGCCGTCCAGGCGGTGCCGCCCGCGCAGTTCGCCGCCTGGGTCGCGGCCAAGGGCGGCACCATGCCCGCCGCCGGCCGCCCGTCCGACAAGGTGATCCCGCAGGTGCAGCAGGGCTCGGACGTGGGCGACGCGACCGCCAACGCGGAGGAGAGCGCCACCACCGGCGCCGCCACCGTCAACGCCACCATCTCCCCCGGACCCCAGCTCGAACGCGCCCCGGCCAACAACCCCGGCCTCGGCAACCCTGGACTGTAAAGCCATGACCGACACCGCACTCAGCCCCTCCGGTCTCGCCTTCCAGGCGCACGACCACGCGCACGAGCATCACCACGACGCGGACCACAAACCGGGGTTCTTCGCGCGTTGGTTCATGTCCACCAACCACAAGGACATCGGCACGCTCTACCTGATCTTCGCGATCATCGCCGGCATCATCGGCGGTGCGATCTCCGGGCTAATGCGCGCCGAGCTGGCGCATCCGGGCATCCAGTATCTGGGCACCTGGGCCAACATGCTCCACGGCGGCTCGGGCTCGCTCGACTCGTCGCTGCACCTGTGGAACGTGCTCATCACCGCGCACGGCCTGATCATGGTGTTCTTCATGGTCATGCCCGCCATGATTGGCGGCTTCGGCAACTGGTTCGTGCCCATCATGATCGGCGCGCCCGACATGGCGTTCCCGCGCATGAACAACATCAGCTTCTGGCTGATCGTGCCGGCGTTCCTGCTGCTCCTGGCCTCGCCCTTCACCGGCGGCGCGGGCACGGGCTGGACGGTCTATCCGACGCTGTCGACCTATGGTGAGCCGGGGCCGTCGGTCGACCTCGCTATCCTGTCGCTCCACCTGGCGGGCGCCAGCTCGATCCTGGGCGCGATCAACTTCATCACCACCATTTTCAACATGCGCGCGCCGGGCATGACGTTGCACAAGATGCCGCTGTTCGTGTGGTCGGTGCTCGTCACCGCCTTCCTGCTGCTGCTCGCGCTGCCGGTGCTCGCCGCCGCGATCACCATGCTCCTGACCGACCGCAACTTCGGCACGACCTTCTACGACCCGGCCGGCGGCGGCGACCCGGTGCTCTACCAGCACCTGTTCTGGTTCTTCGGCCACCCCGAAGTGTACATCATGATCCTGCCGGGTTTCGGCATCGTCAGCCAGGTGGTCGCGACCTTCAGCCGCAAGCCCGCCTTCGGGTACTTGGGCATGGCCTACGCCATGGTCGCGATCGGCGTGGTCGGCTTCGTCGTGTGGGCGCACCACATGTTCGCGATCGGCTTGTCGGTGAACACCAAAATGTACTTCACCGCGGCTACCATGGTCATCGCGGTGCCTACGGGCATCAAGATCTTCTCGTGGATCGCGACCATGTGGGGCGGCGCGCTGACGTTCCGCACCCCTATGGTCTTCGCCATCGGCTTCATCTTCATGTTCACGGTGGGCGGCGTGACGGGCGTGGTGCTCGCCAACGGCGGCATCGACGACTACATGCACGACACCTACTACGTGGTCGCGCACTTCCACTACGTGCTGTCGCTGGGCGCCGTGTTCGCGCTGTTCGCGGGCTTCTACTACTGGTTCCCGAAGATGTCGGGCCGCATGTACAACGAGTGGCTCGGCCAGCTGCACTTCTGGGTGTTCTTCGTCGGCGTGAACGTGCTGTTCTTCCCCATGCACTTCCTGGGCATGGACGGCATGCCGCGCCGCATCTCCGACTATCCGGACGCCTATGAGCAGTGGAACTACGTCGCGTCGATCGGCTACATGATCATGGCCGCGGGCATGGCGGTGTTCTTCGTCAACCTCCTCTGGTCGCTGCTCGCCGGCCGCCGCGCGCCGGACAACCCCTGGGGCGAGGGCGCCACGACGCTGGAGTGGACGCTCTCCTCGCCGCCGCCGTACCATCAGTTCGAGACGCTGCCGGTGATCGAGGATGCGCCCGCAGCCAAGCATTAAGCGCGCAGCGTAGCTGCAAGCTGGTGGGAGCAAGCGAAGCGAAGCTCCCAAATGCTAGGCCGGCCGGCGGGGCCACCAGCCCCGTCCGACGACGCGGAATTTAGTTCCGCGTCGGCCTCCACGACCGACACCCCGAACGCCCCGGCCCAACCGCCGGGGCGTTTCGCCGTCGAGCGCCGCCCCGAAAGGAAGCCGAAACGCCCCGCCTGATCGTGATCTCCGGCTGCTCGGGCGGCGGCAAATCGACGCTGCTCCGCGAACTCGCCTCGCGCGGCCACGCCGTGGTGGAGGAGCCCGGCCGACGGATCGTCGCGGACGAACTCGCCCAAGGCGGGAGCGCACTGCCCTGGACTGACCTCACCGCCTTCGCACGTCGGGCAATGGCGTCGGCTCTGGAGGATCACGCGGCCGCGGAGGCGCTACCCGGCCCCGTGTTCTTCGACCGGGGGTTGGTCGACGCCGCCGTCGCGCTGGCGCACGCATCCGGCCGACCAATCGACGAGGAGCTGCTGCGGCAACATCGCTACGACCCTCTCGTCTTTCTGGCGCTACCTTGGCCGGACATCTACGTCACCGATGCCGAGCGACGGCACGGCTTCGACGAAGCGATCGACGAATATGAGCGTCTCGCTCGAGCCTTCCCGATCCTCGGGTACCGCGCCGTGACCCTGCCGCGGTGCAGCGCCGTCCACCGCGCCGACTTCGTGCTGGATGCGATGACGCCGGACTGAGCTGCGCCGGTTTCACCTGGAAGGCGGAACTTGCCCCCGCGTCGGCTGCTGCGACTAGGATTCGGAATGCCCCATCCCACCTGCCGGGGCGCTTTGCTTCGCCCCGGCCTACGCTTGATCGAAATCAACGCGACAATGTCTGCTCGGTACTATAAAGTTGCGCACTGTTCCTACGCGTACGCGTCCACATCCAGCCGGGGGGCGGGGAATGACGATGACCGACGCGCGACCGATTGCGACCGAGCCGGAGCGGCTCCGCGCGCTCGCGTCGTACGGCATCCTCGACTCGGGACCCGAGGAGGCGTTCGACGACGTCACGGTCGTGGCGCGCCAGCTCTGCGGCACGCAGGCCTCGCTGATCAGCTTCGTTGACCGTGACCGGCAATGGTTCAAGGCGCGGGTCGGCTTCGGCCCGCCGCAGACCGATCTGGAGAGCTCGGTCTGCCGCCACGCGCTGCACTCGCCCGACCTGCTCGTCATCGACGACCTGTCGCTCGACCGCCGGACCGCGGCGAACCCGCTCGTCGTCGGCGCTCCCCATCTCCGCTTCTACGCCGGCGCGCCGATCCACGCGCGCTCGGGCGAGTGCCTGGGCGCGCTGTGCGTCCTCGACCCGGAGCCGAGGCCGGGCGGTCTGACCGACCCCCAAGCCGACGGCCTGGTCCGCCTGGCGCGGCAGGTGGAGACCACGTTGGAGCTGCGCCGCGAGCTGCGCGACCGCGACGCGGCCGTCGCGGTGCCGCCCGCCGGCATCGGGCCCGACCAGCTGCGGCTCGTCAACCAGGAGCTCGGCCACCGGCTCAAGAACACGCTGGCCATCGTCCAGGCGATCGCGTTGCAGACCTTGCGCGCGCTCGACCGTGCGCCCTTGGACGCGTTCGAGGCGCGCCTGCAGGCGCTCGGCGCCGCGCACGAGGTGCTGTTGCGGCGCGACTGGGAGAAGGCGACGCTCGCCGAGGTCGTCGACCAGGTGCTCAAGCCCTTCGGCCGCCTGCGTATCGCGGCCGACGGTGCCCACGTCGATCTGGGCTCGCGCGCCACGCTGTCCGCGTCTCTGGTGCTCCATGAGCTGGCCACCAACGCGGTCAAGTACGGCGCGCTGTCGACCCCGGACGGGCGCGTGACGCTGTCGTGGCGCGTCGAGCGCAAGCGCCTGGTCCTCGACTGGCGCGAGGCGGGCGGCCCGCCGGCGCGCGCGCCCGAACGCCTGGGCTTCGGCTCGAAGCTGCTCCGCGCGGGGCTGACCGGCACGGGCGGCGCGGCGCTGCGCTACGGCGATGAGGGCTTCTCGGCGACGTTGAGCGCGCCGCTGGTCGAGTTGCGGCGGAGCTGAGGAGGGACGGCGCGGCAAGGCCGACGCGGGGGCGAGCCCCGCGTCATCGGGGCACCCCACGAAGTAGCACTTCGTGGGGACCCCGGCCGGACGGGGTCGCTCGCGCGACCCGCCGGCCGTTTCGGCGTGTGCCGCCTTGCTTCGCTCGGCGGCACCGGCTCGCAGCTACGCTGCTCGCCTCACGCCTCCAGCGGGATCGCCGGCTTCATGCTCGCGCCTTCCATCTGCTCGCTCTGCGCGCCGGAGTCCGGCCGCGCCGGGCCCAGCACCGGCTCCGTCCCCATCGGCTCGACGCGATGGGGCGTGAACTCGCCCTTGCCGTCGATCGACTGGCCCTGCGACCAGCGCCCCTCCGGGTAAGTGCCGTCCGTCGAGGTGACGAAGAAGCGGTAGTTGTGCTCCTGGTTCTCCATCGATTGCGGGAAGCTGTTCGGAATGGGGAACGCGCCCCCCATGCCGCCCAGCTCCTCGATCACCGCCAGCCACTGGTTCTGGTGCATCGTGTCGCGGCCGATCAGGAAAGCGAGCATGTCCTTCATGCCCTGGTCGTGCGCCTGGTTGTAGAGGCGCACCGCCAGCACGCGTCCCGTCGACTCGGCGGCGACGTTGGCGGTCATGTCGGCGGCCGTGTTCCCGCTGGCGTAGATGTGGCTCATGTCGAACGGCACGCCGTCCGAGTCGACGGGCATCGCCGCGAGCCCGGCCGACAGCATCTGCTTGTGGATCATGCCCTCGATCGCCTGGCGCGGGCGCTCGCCGCCCATGACCGCGCCGACCAGCTTGTCCGCCGCGCCCTCTTCCTGGAGGTGGGTCGGCGCCTTGTCGAGGTTCATCGCCACCGCCGTCGCCAGCATCTCGATATGGCCGATCTCCTCCGTCGCGGTGTGGAGCAGCATGTCGCGATACTTGTTGGTAGGCGCGCGGCTGCCCCAGGCCTGGAAGAAATACTGCATCGCCACGCGGATCTCGCCCTCCACGCCGCCGATCGCCTGCTGCAGCGAGCGGGCGAAGGCGGGATCGCGCTCCGTCACCTTGACCGGGAACTGGAGTCGGCTGTCGTGATAATACATGTTAGCTTCCTTCTGCCGGACGTCATCGGAGGACGCTCAGCGAACGAAGCCCCGCGCCTTTGGTTTATTGCGCAGGTGTATTGAGGCGCCGTCGCGTCGCGCGATGCTGTCCTACAGGGACGAGCCGTGCCACGATGCCGCCATGTCGATCGCGCGCGCTACGCCGCACCGTCCCCGTCCCGCCGCGTTTCGAGCTCGACCCCTCCGACTCCTTTCGGGACGTAGCGCGAAGTTCCTGAACTTTGGAAAGGCCGGTATGGCGCGACTCGGAACGGCCTCGCGGCTTTTCGTGCGCGGAGTCGGAGCCTATATGGCCGGCTCGTCATGACCCCCGCCCAGCCCCTCCTGCCGCCGGCCGACTGGCGCGACTTCCTCGCGCTCACCAAGCCGCGCGTGATGACGCTGGTCGTGTTCACCGGCCTGTGCGGTATGCTGGCGGCGCCCGTGCCCGTCCACCCGGTGATCGGCTTCGCCGCCATCCTGTGCATCGCGCTCGGCGCGGGTGCCGCGGGCGCGCTCAACCAGTGGTACGAGGCGGACCTCGACGCCGCCATGCGCCGCACCGCGCAGCGTCCGCTCCCCGCCGGCCGTATGGAGCGCCAGTCCGCGCTCCATTTCGGCGTCGGACTCGGAGCCTTCTCCGTCATCTTCATGCTCTTCGCGGTGAACATGGCGGCGGCCGCGATCCTAGCGGCGTCCATCCTCTTCTACGTCCTCGTCTATACCGTCTGGCTCAAGCGCCGCACGCCGCAGAACATCGTCATCGGCGGTGCGGCGGGCGCGTTCCCGCCGCTGATCGGCTGGGCGGCGGCGACGGGCGAGGTGGCGCTGCTGCCCGTGCTGCTCTTCGCGCTCGTTTTCCTCTGGACGCCGCCGCACTTCTGGGCGCTCGCGCTGTTCGTGAAGACCGACTACGCCAACGCGGGCG
Organism: Sphingomonas lenta; assembly: GCF_002288825.1. Lineage (GTDB taxonomy): Bacteria > Pseudomonadota > Alphaproteobacteria > Sphingomonadales > Sphingomonadaceae > Sphingomonas > Sphingomonas lenta. The sequence continues at coordinate 71,401 of NZ_NSLI01000004.1, read as the reverse complement.
TGCCCATGCTTCCCGTCGTCGCCGGCGAGCGCACGACGCGCCGACAGATCGGGCTCTATACGCTGCCCATGGCCGCCGCCGCGGTCGCGCCCTGGCCGCTGGGGCTGACCGGCGCGATCTACGGCGTCACAGCACTCGCCACGACCGCGATCTTCGGGGGGATGGCCTACGTCGTCGCGACGCGTACGACCGACCCGGCGGGCGACGCGATGCGGCCGGAGAAGCGGCTGTTCAAGTACAGCATCCTTTATCTCTTCCTGATCTTCGGCGCGCTCGTCGCCGACCGGTGGTACGCATGAGGCACGACGACGAAGACCTGATCCGCAAGCGTCAGAAGGGCCGCGCCATGGTGCTCGCGCTGCTGTTGGGCGCGCTCGCGGTGCTCGTGTTCTTCATCACGCTCACCCGCATCCAGCAGGGCCTGCCCGAGAACGCGCCGTCCGCCTCCGGCCGCGGCACGACGCCAGCGGCTCCGGCGCGATGACGAGAGGGATGAACTGATGGCCTCCGCCGCACCCCGCCACTCCCCCGACGCCCGCACCAAGCGCACTGCGCTGTTCGCGGTCGGCATCGTGCTGTTCATGACCGCGCTCGCCTTCGCCAGCGTGCCGCTCTACCGCCTGTTCTGCCAGGTGACCGGCTTCGCAGGGACCCCGCAGCGCGCCGAGTCCGCGCCGGGCGCGGTCGGGGACCGGCGGATCACCGTCAAGTTCGACGCCAACATCTCCGCCCGCCTCCCCTGGAGCTTCCGCCCGGAGACGCGCTCGGAGACGGTCGCGGTGGGCGCGCGCGACATGGTGTTCTTCCAGGCCGCCAATCGCGCGTCGCAGCCCGTCACTGGCACCGCCACCTTCAACGTGACGCCCGAGGCGGCGGGCAAATACTTCACCAAGATCCAGTGCTTCTGCTTCACCGAGCAGACGCTCAAGCCCGGCGAGTCGATGCGCATGCCCGTCATCTTCTTCGTCGACCCGAAGATCCTGAACGACCCCGACGCGCGCGACATCGAGAATATTACGCTCTCCTACACCTTCTACCCGGTCGAGGCCGCGGGCAAGGCGGGCTGACCACTCCCTCCCCGTCATCCCGGACCCGTTCCGGGGTCCATCGCCGTCCGGGCGAACCGTTTGCGAGCGTAGGACGACCGGCGGTGCGTTTCCCCGACGAGGATGCGCGTTCAACGATGGACCCCGGAGCGAGTCCGGGGTGACGCAGGAAGTCTCGAAGCCGGGCACACACCTTATTGCCCGGCCCGCCCGCACGTCCTAAGGGCGTCGGCAAACCGCAGCAAAGGGCAGCATCCGCCATGGCCGGCGCCAAGAACCACCCCTACCACATCCTCGAACCCAGCCCCTGGCCGCTGATCGGCTCGATCGCCGCGTTCATCATGGCCGCGGGCGGCGTCATGTACATGCACGAGGCGCGCGGCGGCGGTTGGGTGTTCCTGATCGGCCTGGCCGGCGTGCTGTTCACCATGTACGCCTGGTGGGCCGACGTGGTGCGCGAAGCGCGGCGCGGCGACCACACGCCCGTGGTCCAACTCCATTTCCGTTACGGCATGATCCTGTTCATCGCCTCGGAGGTGATGTTCTTCGTCGGCTGGTTCTGGGCCTGGTTCGACTATTCGCTCTTCCCGACCGCGATGAGCTACGTCGACGGCCAGGTCGAACGCGCGGCCGAGGGCGCTGCCGCCATCGCGGCGCAGTGGCCGCCCCAGGGCCTGGAGGTCATCAACGCCTTTGAGCTGCCGCTTCTCAACACGCTGATCCTGCTCTGCTCGGGCACCACCGTCACCTGGGCGCACCACGCGCTGATCCACGACCAGCGCGGCGGCGCCAAGCGCGGGCTCTGGGGCCTGCTCGGCGTCGGCGAGCGCGACGGCTTCCTCAAGGGCCTGTGGGTCACGGTCGCGCTGGGCGTGCTGTTCACCGGCATCCAGGCGTACGAGTACGCGCACGCGCCCTTCCCCTTCAAAGGCCTGAACTACGGCGCGGCGTTCTTCATGGCGACGGGCTTCCACGGCTTCCACGTGCTCGTCGGCACCATCTTCCTGATCGTCTGCCTCATCCGCGGCTACAAGGGCGACTTCACGCCCCGCCAGCATTTCGGTTTCGAGGCGGCGGCCTGGTACTGGCATTTCGTCGACGTGGTGTGGTTGTTCCTCTTCGTCACCGTGTACGTGTGGGGGAACTGGGGCGCACCGGTCCACGGGTGATGCCGGGGGAGCGGCCGGTAAAGCGCTGGCCGCTTGTCCCCACCGTCGTCGTGGCGCTCGCGGTCGCGACCATGGTCGGGCTCGGCCTGTGGCAGCTGCTCGACCGCCGGCCGGAAAAGCTCGCCTATATCGCGCAGCTTTCCGCCAATCCCGCCAAACTGCCGGTCGCCTTTCCGCGCCTGCCCGACGAAGGCCTGCTCTTCCGCCGCGCGACCGGCTTCTGTCTGGAGCCGACCGCCTTCCGCACCGAAGGCGCGGGCCGGTTCGGCTTCCGCATCCTCGCCGAGTGCCGCACGGGCGGGGCGGAAGGGCCGGGCATGCTCGTCCAGCTCGGCACCACGCGCGATCCGAACGCGCGCGTGCGATGGCCGGGCGGTGAAGTGTCGGGCCACATCGCTTATGCGCCCAGCAACCGATCCGCGCTCGGCTCGCTGTTCGACCGCGATCCCGAGCGCCTCATGCTGGTGAGCGACCGCCCGCTCGCCGGGCTCGCGTCCAACGCCCGGCCCGATCCGTCCAGCGTGCCCAACCCGCATCTCTCCTACGCGCTTCAGTGGTTCTTCTTCGCGACGGCGGCGATGGTGATCTACGTCCTCGCGCTCAGGCGGCGGGTCCGCTGATGCGCTACGTCAGCACCCGCGGGGATGCGCCCGCGCTCGATTTCGAGCAGGTGACGCTGGCCGGCCTCGCCTCCGACGGCGGGCTCTACGTGCCGGCGGCGTGGTCCCGCTTCTCGCGCGACGAGATCACGGCGCTGCAGGGGTTGAGCTACGTCGACACCGCCGTCGCCGTCATGACGCCGTTCGTCGGCGACGCGCTCGGCAGGGACGAGCTCCGCGACCTGTGCGCGCGCGCATACGGCCGCTTCGCGCACGCGGCCGTGACGCCGCTCGTCCAGCTCGACCACGACCAGTGGCTGCTCGAGCTGTTCCACGGCCCTACGCTGGCGTTCAAGGACGTGGCGCTGCAGCTCGTCGGCCTGCTGTTCGAGCGTTTCCTGAAGGACCGGCGCGGGCACCTCACCGTGATCGGCGCGACCAGCGGCGACACCGGCTCGGCGGCGATCGACGCGCTGGCGGGTCGCGACGGCGTGGACGTGTTCATGCTCCACCCCGCCGGCCGCGTGTCGGAGGTGCAGCGGCGGCAGATGACGACCGTGCTCGCCCCCAACATTCACAACATCGCAATCGAGGGCGATTTCGACGACGCGCAAGCGCTGGTCAAAGCCATGTTCAACGATCCGGCGTTCAGCGGCCGCTTCGCGCTATCGGCGGTGAACTCGATCAACTGGGCCCGACTGATGGCGCAGGTGGTCTATTATTTCCACGCCGCCGTCCGGCTAGGCGCGCCCGAGCGGGGCGTGGCCTTCGCGGTGCCGACGGGCAATTTCGGCAACGTCTTCGCCGGCTGGGTCGCCGCGCGCATGGGCCTGCCGGTCGCCAAGCTGATCGTAGCGACCAACGTCAACGACATCCTTCACCGCGCACTGTCCGCGGGCGACTATTCCCGCGGCGCCGTGGTTCAGACGCCGACGCCGTCGATGGACATCCAGGTCTCCTCCAACTTCGAACGCCTGCTGTTCGAGCTGGGCGGCGCGAACGGCCGCGCCTCGGCCGAGCAGATGCGCGGTTTCGAGGCGAGCCACGCGATGCGCCTCACGCCCCGGCAGCTCGAAGGCGCGGCCGAGCTGTTCACGAGTTGCCGCGTCGACGGCGACGACATGAGCTCCGCGATGCGCTGGGCGAACGAGCGCGGGGGCGAGGTGGTCGACCCGCACACCGGCGTCGCGCTCGCCGCCGCGCTCACCGCGAAGGTGGACGCGCCCGTGGTGACGCTCGCCACCGCCCATCCCGCCAAGTTCCGCGACGCCGTGGAGCGCGCGACGGGTACGCGGCCGACGCTCCCGCATCGCTTGGGCGACCTGTTCCAGCGCGAGGAACGCTACGCGACGCTGCCGGCCACCTTCGAGGCGGTCACCGCCTACATCGCCGAGCGCGCGACCGCCCGATGAAGCTGCTGACCATGGCCGGCGAGCCCTGGGCCGATTACGGCCTGGTGGACTCAGGGAACGGCCGCAAGCTCGAACGTTACGGCCCCTACCGTTTCATCCGTCCCGAGCCGCAGGCGCTCTGGACCCCTGCGCAAGCCGATTGGCGCGCCGCGGGCGAGTTCGTCCCCGGCTCCGACGAAGAAGGCGGCGGGCGCTGGGTGTTCGAGGAGGGGCGCTTCGCCGAGCCGGTGCCCCGTGCCGGTTGGCCGCTGTCCTGGCGCGAGGTCCGCTTCACCGCGCAGACCACGCCCTTCCGCCACCTCGGCTTCTTCCCCGACATGGCCCCGGTGTGGAGCTGGATGCGCGAGCGGCTGGAGGGCGTCGCCGAACCGGAGGTCATGAACCTGTTCGGCTATACCGGCGTCGGCACGCTCGCGCTCGCCGCCGCCCGCGCACGCATGGTCCATGTTGACGCGAGCAAGAAATCGGTCGAGGCCGCCCGCGCCAACGCCAAGCTCTCCGGCCTCGCCGATCGCCCCATCCGCTGGATCGTCGAGGACGCGGCCAAGTTCACCGCGCGCGAGGTGCGCCGCAACCGGCGCTACGACGGCATATTCCTCGACCCGCCCAAATACGGCCGCGGTCCCGAAGGCGAGGTGTGGCGGTTGGAGGAGCACCTGCCCGCGCTCGTCGCGGACTGCCGCCGGCTGCTCGACGAGCGATCGCGTTTCCTGTTCCTCACGGTCTACGCGGTGCGCATGTCCGCGCTCGCGATCGGCGAAATGCTGCGCCAGGTCTTCGCCGACCTGCCCGGCACGGTCGAGGCGGGCGAGCTGGGCGTGACGGAAGAGGCGCGCGGGCTCGTGCTGCCGACGGCGATCTGGGCGCGGTGGAGCCGCTAATCCTCCAATGGAACGGCAGCGCCGCCCGACAAATTCAGTGGTTTACCAGGTTCGACCGGCACAGCTTGACCATCCTCTCCCGGTCGCCGACGACGCCGCTCGAATTCACGAAGCATATGCTGGTGCAACCGCTCCATGCTCGCACGCGAGGGCGGCTTCTTTAGGCCAGGCAGATCGTGCTGCGGCATATTACGCATGATTACGATATAGCCTCTGGCAGTACCTCAATCCATCCCCGCCCTGATCGCCGCCGCCGCCACGAACGGCGCGCCCGCGAGCAGCAACAGGCTCACCGCGCCGAGCAGCTTGTACGCGCCCGCCCCCTGCTCCACCGCGCCCGCGCCGAAGATGAGCAGCGGCACGGCCAGCGGCAGCATGACCAGCCCCGCCACCGCGCCCGCGCCGCGCAGCCCCGCGACGAGCGCGCCCGTCGCCACGCCCAGCGCCGCGAGCCCCGGCGTGCCGATCAGCAGGCCGGTCTCGACCATCGCGAGCGTCCGGCCCGACATGCCCAGCAACCCCGCCGCGACGACCGTCGCCCCCATCAGCGGCGGCGTGAACGCCAGCCAGTGCGCCGCCACCTTCGCGCTCGCCACCAGCGCCATCGACACGCCGCGCACCGCGAGCTGGTCGAGTACGCCCGCCTCCAGGTCGGGCGCGACGAGCCGCTCGACGGGCAAGAGCGCCGCGAGCAGCGCCGCCGCCCACACCACGCCCGCCGCTACGCGCCCCAGCAGCGCCTGGTCGGGCCCGACCGCGAAGGGGAACAGCGTCGCCACCAGCAGGAAGAACGCCACCGGCCACAGCGCTCCGCCGCCCGCATAGGCGCGCCGCAGGTCGCGCAGCACGAGCGCGGCGAACAGGCTCACAGCCGCACCTCGACTGCGTGCGGAAGCGCTACGGGCGTATGACTCGCCACCATCGCCGCGCCGCCCCGCGCGCGGTGCTCCGCCAGCAACCGTTCGAGCAGCAGGACGCCGTCCGCGTCGAGCCCGTTCGCCGGCTCGTCGAGCAGCCACAATGCCGCGCCACCCGCGACGACGCGCGCCAGCCCCGCGCGTCGCCGCTGACCGGTGGACAGGAGCCGCACGGGCACGTCCGCCAGATGCGCGAGCTCCAGCGCGTCGAGCGCCGGCGCGACGCGATCGACCTTGGCCCAGAAGCCGAGCGCTCGGTCCAACGACAGCTCCGGATCGTGCGCGTGCGCCTCGGTCAGCAGCGCGGCCTCGCCGCCGCGCTCGACGCGACCCGCGAACGGGCCCAGCAGCCCGGCCGCGACGCGCAGCAGCGACGACTTGCCTGCTCCATTCGATCCGGTCACCAGCGCCGCATCACCGGCTGCGAGTTGCAGCGAGAGCCCGTGCACCAGCACGCGCCCACCTCGCGCGACAGCCACATCCTCGAACCGCAGGATCACTCCCCGGCCGCGTCCTCCAGCGCGTGCATGTCCTCGTCCGACAGGCCGAAATGATGGCCGATCTCATGGATCGTGACGTGCCGCACGAGGTCGTCGAGGCGCACGTCGGTCTCGATCCACTCCTCCAGGATCGCGCGGCGGTAGAGGTGGATGCGGTCGGGCGGGGAGCCCGCCTCCATCGACGATTTCTCGCCCAAGGGGCGGCCGTGATAGAGGCCGGTCAGGTCGAGCGGGTGCTCGATGCCGAGCGCGTCCAGCGTTTCCTCGTCGGCCAGCTCCTCCACGAGAAGCACCACGTCGCCCAGGTGGTCGCGGAAGCGCGGGGGCAGCTTGGCGATCGTGTCGCGGGCGATGCGCTCGATCAGCTCGGGCGACGGCGCGTAACCGGCGGGCTCTTGTTCGCTCATGCCGCCTGCCATAGGCCCCGGTCGGGACGAACGGAAGGAGCGGCAGTGGTCGAGCAGCTGAGCGAGGCGGAGCGGGCCGAGGCGTTGGACGCGCTTTCCGACTGGGATTACGACGAGGGCCGCGACGCGATCGTCCGCCGCGTCGCGTTCGGCGACTTCGCGGAAGCGTTCGGCTTCATGGCGCGCGTCGCGATCCTGGCGGAAAAGGCGGACCATCATCCCGAATGGTCCAACGTCTATAACCGCGTCGAGATACTGCTCACCACGCACGACGCGGGCGGGCTGTCGCACCGCGACGTGGAGCTCGCCACCGCGATCGACGCTATCCTGGAAGCATAGCGGGCTCGGCGTAGCGGCGGCGCATCACCCGCCTTAGCCGACCGGGCATCCAGCGCGCCGCAAACATCAGCCGCCGCGCGGTCGGGCCGACGGGTATGAGCACCCGCTTCCCGTGCACCGCCTTCCACGCGGCCTTGGCGACCGCGTCGGCCGAGGTCAGTTCGAAGCCGGCGTTCGTCACCGTGTCGCGGATCGAGCGGTTGGAGCCCTCGGTCGTCTGCTGAAGGAGCGGCGTGTCGATGAAGCCCGGCACCAGCGCGCGCACCTTGATGCCGTCGGCGTGCCATTCGGCGTCGAGCGCCTCGGTGAGCGCGCGTACCGCGAACTTGGTCGCCGAGTAGACGGCGAGTCCCGCCGAGCCGTAGATCGCGCTCGCCGAGGCGGTGTTGAGCAGGCACGACCCCGGCGTGCGATGCAGGTAGAGGTGACTGATCCGCGCGCCGTTGATCACGCCCATCAGGTTCACCGCCACCGTGCGGTCGATGCCCTCCCAGCCCGCGTACGCGAAGGGTCCCCCGTGCGGCACGCCCGCATTGTTGAAGAGCACGTCGAGGCGCCCGCCGCTCGACTCGGTGAACGCGTCCAACGCCTCCGCCCATTGCTCTCGGTTCGTGACGTCGAGCGGGTGCGTCGAGGTGCGCTCCAGCGGGAAAGGGTGGCTCCTGGCCGCGGCGGCGAGGCCGGGCTTGTCGATGTCGGACAGGCCCACGCGCCAGCCGCGGTCGGAGAAGAGCCTGGCGACGGCGAGCCCGATGCCCGACGCCGCGCCCGTCACGAAGATCGCCTTTTCGCCGGCCATGACGCTTCCCGCCCCCTTCTTCGTCATGCCGGACTTGTTCCGGCATCCATCGTCGTGCGCGCACTCCGGCGGCATCGTTCGCACGACGATGGACCCCGGAACAAGTCCGGGGTGACGGCTGTGGTGGGACAGGGCGAGCTAAAAGAATAGCTTCCGAAGCGATACCCGCACCGACCGCCCGAGCGGATCGAGCAACGCCGGCTGGAAATTGATCGGCGTCCCACCCGTCTGGTCGAGCACCTCCTGGCGCTGGTTGAACAGGTTGTCGACGCCTACCGTCACGCGCATGCCACGCATCCAGGGGTGCCGCCGGACCCATTCGGGCCGCGCGCCTAGGTCGGCGAAGAGGCGGAGGTTGAGCGTGGTCAGGCTGCCGAACTCCAGCGTCTCGGGCGCGGCGGCGGTGCCGCCCTGCACTTCGGTCGCGGAGCGGAAGTTGAGCGACAGGCGCGCGCCCAGGCCGTTGTTGGTGTAGCCCGCCTGGCCCTCGACCTCGTGGCGCGGCTGGCCGCCATTGTTGCCGATCGCGTCGCCGTTCAACAGGTCGAGCACGGGCCCGCCCTCCGCCACCGTCACGCGCTCGGTCAAGTTGACCGTGTGGAACAGCGCGAACTGGAGACGTCCGCCGCCTCCCCCGCCACGTCCGCCGAAGCCCCCCCCACCGAAATTACGTCCGCCACCGAAGCGGCCGCCGGGGCCGGCGCCCTGGCCGCCCGCTTGCCCGCCCTCACCGCGCCGCGGCGCTTCGCCCGCCGGGCGCTGCGCGTCGGCCGCGGCTTCGGCCTGCCGCCGCGCGCCGCCAGACGGGCGCAGGCCTTCGAACGGGTTCGGGCCCTTGCCGGCGCGGAACGCCTCGAGCTGGCGCTGGACGCGCGACCGGAGCGGCTTGGAGAAGTTGAAGCCGTAGCGGATGCTAGACCGCTCCTGCCGGTCGAAGTTGATCGGCCGGGCGTCGAGGCGTGTCAGCCGTCCTTCGGCGTCGCGCGTGAAGCGGTCGGGGAAGGCGGCGGCGATCTCGGCGGTGGCGGCCGGAAAGCCCGCGATGGGATCGTCGATGCGGATCCGATTGTAGTCGGCCTGGAACGTCAGGTCCTTGTCCGACCAGGGTTGCAGGTTGAGCCCGAGGCGGAACGCGCTGCGGTCGTTGGCGCGGAGGAGGGGGTTGCCGCCCGTGATGCTCTCCACCGCGACGGTTTCGCCGCGCAGATAGTCGAAGACGCGGGTATTGGGCGTGGTGATGACCGGGTTGCCGAGCTGCTGCGGGCTGGGCGCGTTCTGCTCGTCGACGACGGAGGCGATCAGGCGGACGCCGGTCAAGGGCGACCAGTTCGCGCCGTAACCGATGCTCCAGAGCGTGCCGAAGTCGGAGAGGCGTTCGACCTCCGCGTTGGCGTTGACGGAGAGCTGGCCCAGGAAGGGCAGCACGTCGCGGCTGCGGCTGGCGATCGGCACGTCGATGTTACCACGTGCCCCGCCCACGTCGCGCGACACCCGGCTCTCGACAGCGTTCCCGAAGCGGAAGGAGCGGCTCTCGAAATCGAGCGTCGATCCGCCGACGCGGACGCTCGTGGAGATGTTGCCCGCGGGCAGCTCGAAGGCGGTGCCGTTCAGAAGCAGGCTGGCGTTACCCTGCGAGGATACGGCGTCGGCGCGGTTGGGCGCGAAGCCTTCGACGTCGGTGAACGTCTCCGAGTCGGAGATGTCGTACGCGCCCGTGAAGTTCCAGCGCCAGGAGCCGATGTCGCCGTTCAGCGTCGTGCCGAGCCGGCCGGAGATGGTGCGGCTGTCCTGCTGGAGCGCGAGCCCGTCGAGCCCCGCGCCGAACAAAGCGGTCGAGTCGCTGATCTCGAGCTGGCCGTTGACCGACGCCTGCACGTTCCCGATCGGGCGGGCGTAGACGGCGTTGGTGGACACGGTGCGGTTCTCGGGCAGCAGCGTGCGCAGCGGGTCGCCGCTGCTGCCGTCACCGTTGCGGCTCAAGACGTTGCGCTCCGATTCGGTGAGCGCGTCGGTGAACTGGCCTTCGAGGTGCAGGTTGAGGCGCTCGTCGCGGCGGATCGTCAGGAAATCGACCTCCGCTTCCGGCGCGACGCGGCCGCCCTCGGTCGCGACGCGCGCGTCGGCCTCGGCGGTGACAGCACGGAAGCGGCGGCGGAGCACGAAATTCACCACGCGCTGGTCGGCGCGATAGCCGTATCGGAGCGCCACCTCCTCCGGCAGCACGTCGACGCGCAGGATCGCCTCGGTCGGGATATCGCGGATCTCCTGGAAGCCAGAGACGCGGCGGCCGTTCACCAGCACCACCGGCGGGCCGCCGCGGCCCGAGCGCGTCTGCGGCCCTAGTTCGGCGAGCAGTTCCTCGACGGTGTTCACGCCGTAGGAGCGGATCTCGGCGGGGCGAATCTGCTGGAGCGGCGGGATGTCGCCCGCGACGCTGCCCGGCTCGCGCTGGCCGGTGACGACGATCTCTTCCCCCTCGCTCGCCTCGGCGTCGGTTTCCGCCTCCTCGGTGGCGGGCTCTTGGACCGTCGGCTCCTGGACAGGCGGTGTCGTGGGCTGCTGCGCTTGGAGGGGCGCGGCGGAAAGGAGAAGGGACAGGGTTACAACCATAAGCGCCGCGGCTTTAGGCGGCGCGGCCCTGAACGCAAGGTGAGCGCGCGGCTACGCGAATCGAGCTTCTACCCTCGAATATCGTTGCGCATCGGCCTTCGGGCGCTAGGTCGCTCGGTCGATGACGACCGACGACATCCGCACCGCCGCCCTCGAGTCCAAGGCTTGGCCGTACGAGGAAGCGCGCAAGCTGTTGAAGCGCTGGCCCGAGGGCAAGCCGGGCGAAGGCGGACAGCCTGGGCCGGTCGTGTTCGAGACGGGGTACGGTCCCTCGGGCCTGCCGCATATCGGCACGTTCAACGAAGTGCTGCGCACGACGATGGTGCGCAACGCGTTCCACACCTTGTCCGACCAGCCGACCAAGCTCGTCGCCTTTTCCGACGACATGGACGGCCTGCGCAAGGTGCCCGACAACGTGCCCAACGGCGACATGCTGCGGGAGCATCTCGGTCGTCCGCTGAGCCGCATCCCCGATCCGTTCGGGACGCACGAGAGCTTCGCGGCGCACAACAACGCGCGACTGCGCGATTTCCTCGACCGCTACGGCTTCGACTACGAGTTCGCGTCGTCGACGGACTACTACACGTCCGGCCGCTTCGACGACGCGCTACGGCTCGTGCTTCAGCGCTTCGACCAGATCCAGGACGTGATGCTGCCGACGCTCCGCGCCGAGCGTCGCGCCACCTACTCGCCCGTGCTGCCGGTGAGCCCCAAATCGGGGATCGTGCTGCAGGTGCCCGTCGAGGTGGTCGACGCGGACGCGGGCCTGATCGCGTTCGACGACGGGGGCGAGCGGGTGACGCAGTCGGCGCTGTCGGGCGGGTCGAAGCTGCAATGGAAGGTCGATTGGGCGATGCGCTGGGTGGCGCTCAGCGTGGATTATGAGATGGCGGGCAAGGACCTGATCGACTCGGTAGTCCAGTCGTCCAAGATCGCGCGCGTGCTCGGCGGGCGGCCGCCCGAGGGCTTCAACTACGAGATGTTCCTCGACGAGCATGGCGAGAAGATCTCGAAGTCGAAGGGCAACGGCCTGTCGATCGAACAGTGGCTGACCTACGGCCCCGAGGAGAGCCTCGCCTTCTACGCGTACCGCGAGCCCAAGAAGGCCAAGCAGCTCCACATGGGCGTAATCCCGCGCGCGGTGGATGATTACTGGCAGTTCCGCGCGAGCTATCCGGGCCAGCCTGTCAAGGAGAGACTGGGTAATCCGGTGCATCACATCCACGGCGGGCAAGTGCCATCGGGTGCGCTGCCTTTCACATATGGTCTGTTGCTGAACCTTGTCGGCGTGCTGAACGCGCAAGATCGAGAGATCGTCGAGAACTACGTCTACAGTACATATGACATCTCGGACGAGCTTAGTGCAGCGGTCGCTACGTTGATCGACTGCGCTGTCGCCTACCATCGTGAGGTTGTCGCGCCAAAGCTAGTGCTGCGACCTCCAACCGAAATTGAGAGGAGGGCGCTTCACGACCTCTACGAGCGGCTCGGTAAAGTGTCGTCAGTACCGCAAATGCCGGGCAGCTTCGCACCTGGCGGCACAGCGGAGGAGCTGCAGGACATGGTCTACGAAGTCGGCAAAGAGCACTATGGTAAGGAGAACTTACGCGACTGGTTCAAGGCGCTGTACGAGACGCTGCTCGGCTCTAGCCAAGGCCCGCGCATGGGCAGCTTCATCGCACTCTACGGCGTGGGCAACAGCCGGGGGCTGATCGCGGACGCGCTGGCGCGGGTGGGCTGACGTGCACGCGCCCGTCGCCAAGCCGTTCAACGCGCTCCGCCGCTACCTCCAGTCGGAGGCGACGGGCGGCATCGTGCTGATGCTGGCGGCGGCGGCGGCGCTGATCGTCGCGAACTCAGGCGCGGCCGAGTGGTACGAGCATTGGCGGCATGATCCGACCGGGCCGACGCTCTCGCCCACGCTGGGGCCGATGAACGTCGAGCTGTGGATCAACGACGGGCTGATGGCCTTCTTCTTCCTGCTCGTCGGACTGGAGATCAAGCGCGAGCTGGTGGACGGCGCGCTGGCGCAGCCGGAGAACCGCCGCCTGCCCGTCATCGCGGCGGCGTCCGGCATGATCGTTCCCGCGCTCGTGTACCTGTTCATCACGCGGGATCAGGACGGGCTGACGCGCGGCTGGGCGATTCCCGCGGCGACCGACATCGCCTTCGCGATCGGGGTGATGGCGCTGCTCGGCAAGCGGGTGCCCGCGCAGCTCAAGCTGTTCCTGACCACGGTGGCGATCGTCGACGACATGGGGGCGGTGGCGATCATCGCGCTCGCCTATAGCCACGGGCTCAGCCTCCCCGCGCTGGCCGCGGCGGCGGGCGTGCTGGCGGTCATGTGGGCGCTGGGCCGCCACGGCGTGCGCGCGCCGTGGGTGTTCCTGCTCGGCTTCGTGGTCCTGTGGTTCTTCGTGCTCAGGTCGGGCGTGCACGCGACGATCGCGGGCGTGCTGGCGGCGGCTGTGGTGCCGATCACGCCGACTCCGGGCGCGCCGGACGCGCCCGAATCGACGCTGCACCGGATCGAGCACGGGCTGGCGCCGTGGAGCGCGTTCCTGATCGTGCCGCTATTCGGCTTCGCCAATGCGGGCGTCGCGCTCACGGGGATCGGCGGCCTGGGCCAGCCGCTGGTGCTGGCCGTCGCGTTGGGCCTGTTCCTGGGCAAGCAGCTAGGCATATTGGGCGCGGTCTGGGCGGCGGTGAAGCTGGGAATCGCGGGGAAGCCGGGCGGGTGCGGCTGGGGCCAAGTGTACGGCGTGGCGTTGCTCGCCGGCATCGGCTTCACCATGAGCCTGTTCATCGGCGGGCTCGCCTTTCCGGGGCGGCCGGAGCTGATCGACCAGGTGAAGCTCGGCGTGATCGCCGGCTCCGCGCTGTCGGCGGTCATGGGCTACGCGGTGCTTCGCCTGTCGGCTAAGCGCGACTGATGCGCGTCTTCCACGACTCCCGCCAGCGGCTGCACGCGCCGGCCGAGGAGCTGCATAACGGCGGGTTCACGGCCTATGCCGAGAAGCCGGAGCGGGTGGACGCGATGCTGGCGGCGCTCGCAGCGACCGAGCGGCCGGAGGATCGCGGGCTCGCGCCCGTGCTGGCGGTGCACGATGCGGGGTACATCCGGTTCCTGCAGGACGCGCCGCGGCTGTGGCGCGAGGCGGGGCGGACGGGCGACGCGATCCCCTACGCCTTTCCGGTGGTGGGGCGGCGGCCGGTGCGGCTCACGCGGATCGACGCGCTGCTCGGGCGGTACGCGTTTGATGCGACGACACCTTTGGGATCGCACGCGTTCGAGGCGAGCTATTGGAGCGCGCAGTCCGCGCTGGCGGCGGCGCATGCCGTGCTCAGCGGCGAGCGCGCGGCGTTCGCGCTGTGCCGGCCGCCGGGACATCACGCGGGCGCCGACTATTGCGGCGGCTACTGCCACATCAACGCCGCCGCAGTCGCGGCGCAGGCGATGCGGGATGCCGGAGTCGGCCGGGTGGCGGTGCTCGACATCGACTATCACCACGGCAACGGGACGCAGGACATCTTCTGGACCCGCGGCGATGTGTTCTACGCGTCGGTGCACGCCGGCCCGGCGACGGACTATCCCTTCTACTGGGGCCATGCCGATGAGGTCGGCGAAGGCGAGGGTCGGGGCGCGACGCTCAACCTGCCGTTGCCGCGGGGGACGAGGCTCGACTCGTTCCGGCGGGCGCAGGGCGCGGCGCTTGATGCCATCGCGCGCTGTGGCGCGGGGGCGCTGGTGGTGAGCTTCGGTGCGGACACCTGGGCGGGTGACCCTATCTCGCATTTCGCGCTGGAGACGGATGACTATGCGCTGCTCGCGCGCGATATCGCGGGCGTTGGCTTACCGACCGCCGTGGTGATGGAGGGCGGCTACGCGGTCGACGCGCTGGGTGCGAACGTCGCGAGCTTCCTGTCGGGCTTTTGACTGCGCCCCTCTCCGTTCGTTTCGAGCCCAGTCGAGAAACGCTCCCGGCGACCGTGACCGCATCGGTCTCTCGACTAAGCTTGAGACGAACGGAGGGAGGAAACGGTCTTACGGCCGGGCCAGCGGGTCGACTGCATCGATGGGCGGTGTTCCACGTGAAGCGGCCGCGACCTGCTCGACGCGCTCCATGACGCGGAGCACGTTGCCGCTGGCGAGCTTGCCGAGGTCGGCGTCGCTCCAGCCGCGCCGCGCGAGCTCCGCCAGGAGCAGCGGGTAGCCGTCGACGCCCTTCATCCCCTCCGGCCCCGTGCCGCCGATGCCGTCGTAATCGCCCCCCAGGCCCACATGGTCACGGCCCGCGACGCGGGCGATGTGTTCGACATGGTCGGCGACGGTGGCGACGGTGACGCGCGGCTCGGGGTTGACGCGGTCCCAGGCCGCGAGCAGCACGGGCGCCTTGTCGCCGTAGAGCTCGTCGGGTACGCCCAGGCGCTTCGCCTCAGCTCCCCGCGCCTGGTCCCACGCCCGCCACTGGTCGGAGAGGAAAGCGGGGTAGAAGTTGACCATCACGACACCGCCGTTCGCGGCGATGAGCCGGAGCAGGTCGTCGGGCACGTTGCGCGGGGCGGACGCAATGGCGCGGGCGCCGGAGTGCGACGCGATCACCGGCGCGCGCGTCAGCCCCAGCACCGCGTGCATCGTCGCGTCGGAAACGTGGGACACGTCCACGATCATGCCGATCCGGTTCATCTCCGCCACGACCTGCCGCCCGAACGCCGACAGCCCGCCCGAGATCGGCGCGTCGGTGGCGCTGTCGGCCCAGGACAGGCTACGCCCGTGGGTCAGCGTCATGTAGCGCACGCCGAGGTCGTGGTAGCGGCGGAGCACCGACAGACGGCCGTCGATCTGATGCCCGCCCTCGACGCCGAGCAGCGAGGCTACGCGGCCCGAGCGTGCGATGCGGCGGACGTCGGCGGCGGTGTCGGCGAAGGCCAGCGCGCGCGGGTTGGCGGCGACGAAGCGGCGTACGATGTCGATCTGCTCGATCGTCAGCTCGACGGCGCGCGGGCCGGTGACGCTGGCGGGGATGTACACCGACCAGAACTGCCCGCCGACGCCGCCCCTCCTGAGCCGCGGCAGGTCGGTCTGGAGCGGGTTGGCGAGCCGGCTGGTGTCGCGGGTCAGATCGACGGTCTCGACCTTGCCTCCATGCTGTTGCAGCAGCTCCCAAGCGAGGTCGTTGTGACCGTCCACTATGGGGTTACGCGCGAGCACGCGCTCGACGCGGGCGGCGAGCGCGGGGTCGGGTGCTGCCTGGAGCAGCAGGAGCGCGGCGATCATGCGCGGCCCCGAAGGTGACGAAAGTAAGCGTATGTCGGCTCGACATCGCGACGAATCGTTGCCCGGGCGGTGGCTGTGGCGGAGTTGGCGTAAGCACTCATGCGGCAAGCTTGCACGGCGCGACGCTTGTAGGACAGCCCCAATTTCAGCCCGCCAGATGGCGGAGCACGAAGGCGACGCGTTCCTCCACCGTTGCGCGGGGCAGCTCGACGAGGTGGTAGCCGTAGCCGGCATAGGTCTCGCGCATGACGGCCTCGGTCGCCCGGGCGTGGCTGGCGGGTTGGATGCGCTCGGGGTCGTGCACGTAGATCTCGGCCCAGAAGGGTGCCAGGAACACTTGGCGGTTGTAGCGGTGGCGCCGCGCGGCTCGGTCGATATGGCCGGGCACGGGCAGCCCCGAGACGCGCAGGAAGCCGACCACGTCGGGCACGCCGCGGTCGAGCACCACCTCCTCGCCCCTAGCCAGCGCCGCCCCGTGCGCGGCGCACTCGCGCGGCAGCATCAGCTCGGCGAAGGCGCGCTCGTCGCCCCAAGGCAGCGCCGCGCCGCCGCTGGCGAGCTGTTCCCGCACGACGGCGCGGCCGACTTCCGGGCTGGTGGCGACGCCTGCGGCGGCGAGCGCGTCGACCAGCGTCGTCTTGCCCGATCCGGGGCCGCCGGTGACGACATGGAGGCGGTCGGTCGCTCCGTTCACGTCTCGTCGCGGCTTCGTCGCATGGCGCGTCACCTCTCCCGGGCCGATCGGTACAGACGCGAAACATGCCGTACCTGTTCCTGCTCGCAGCCGCGCTGAGCCTGATCGCCGCGCCCGCCTCCGCCCGCGCCGACGCGATCGACCGAGTCGTCGCCGATCAGATGGCCGTCAGCCGCATCCCCGGCGCGGCGGTCGCGGTCGTGGAGCGGGGCCGCGTCGTCAAGCTCGCCGCCTACGGCGTCGCCGACGTCGAGTGGAACGCTCCCGTCGACCTCGACACGCGGTTCCAGCTCGCCTCCGCGACCAAGATTTTCACGGGCGTGCTGCTGATGCGGCTGGTGGGGCGGGGCAGGCTGGATCTCGACGATCCGCTGACGCGCTGGTTTCCCGACGCGCCGCCGTCCTGGGCGGGCATCCGGGTGCGCCAGCTCGCCGACCACACGTCCGGGCTGCCCGACGATCTGGGGACGCCCGCGCCTCAGACGGTCGAGGGCGTGGTCGCGGCGGCGATGAAGCGGCCGCTCGCCTACCAGCCCGGCACCGAGGCGCGCTACGGCTTCACCGACTTCACCGTGCTGCGCGCGGTGATCGAGAAAGCGGGAGGCAAGAAGCTGCCCGATCTGTTGCGCGACGAGGTGACCGCGCCGCTCGGCATGACGGCCACCGGCTTCGCGCTCGCGGCCGAGGAGGACGGCGTGCGCGTCGGCGCGGTGCTGCCCAAGCGCGCGGAAACGTACGGCCTGCGCGACGGCGAGCTCGTGACCAGTGACTTCTTCTTCGCCCCGCACGGATACGGTGCGGGCGGCCTATATAGCTCGATCCGCGACCTGGCCGCGTTCTTCGCGGCGCTCGACCAGGGCCGCGTGCTGCGGCGCGAGTCGCTCGTCGCGCTGGAGACGCCCGCGACGCTGTCGGGCGGCAGGCGTTCGGGTTTCGGCGTGGGCTGGGTCGCGCGCACCTATCGCGGCGTGCCGGTCGTGGGCCATAGCGGCGGGCCCGCGCTCGCCGACATCCTGCGCGTCGAGGATCGGCGGCTGACCGTGATCGCGCTCACCAACCAGCGCACCTTCTTCCCGTTGCTCGCGGAGGCGCTGCTCGACCGGTACGTTCCCGCCCCGCCCGAGCCCGCGGCGATTGAGGATCGGACGCCGCAATCGACGGCGCGCGTCAGGGCGGCGCTGGAGGCTGCGGCGGCGGGCCGACCCGCGACGGGCGTGTCGCCGAACGTGGCGGGGCAGCTCGGCTCCCCTTTCGCGCGGGCGCTGCTGAACGGCGTCGGGCCGCTCCATTCCTTCTCGCTCATCGGCGAGGAAGGAAGCACCCGCCGCTACCGCGCGACGTTCCGGCGCAAGCGCACGACATGGCTCGCCGAGAGCGATGCTCAGGGCGTGATCACGCGCTTGCGGCCCGAGTAGCGGCTTACTCCGTCCGGCGGAGCAGGTCCGCGAGGTCGGCGCGCCAGAACTTCGCCCAGGTGTGCGTGCCGTGGCCGCGCGTCTCGGGCGTTTCGGGGATTATGCGGAAGCGGGCGTTCGGCATCCGCTTCACCGCGCGTTCGGGGAAGTCGAGGTTGCGCGGGTTGATGAAGTCGTCGGCCGAGTTGATCCAGACGGTGGGCGCGGTGATCCGCTCCAGCTGCGGCCAGGGGTCGTAGTCGCGCGAGCTGTCGAGCGCGTAGACGAGGTCGTTGGCGTCGAGGCCGGCGACCTGCCGCGCCACGCGATCGTGGGCGTAGGCGACCGCGGGCTCACGCGTGGGGAACTGCGCCTGGAGGTTGAGCGGCGCCGCGCCCGCCACGAACAGGAGCGACGCGGCGGCGCGTAGGCCGGCGGTGGGCTGCGCCCGGTAGTCGCCGTCCGCGTAAGCGGGGTCGTTCCGAATGTTGTCGATGGCGAGCTGGCGCCACATGCGGTTGAGCCCGGCGATCTCGACGGGCTCGCAGGCGAGCGGCATCAGCGCGCGGGCGAAGTCGGGGTAGGTGCTCCCCCAGACGAAGCCGTGCATGCAGCCCATCGAGGTGCCCATGAGGAGCCGCAGCCGTTTGACGCCTAGCCCTTGCGTGAGCAGCCGGTGCTGTGCGGCGACCATGTCGTGGTAGCCGTAAGCCGGGAAGCGCGTGCGCAGGCCGTCGGACGGCTTGGACGAGCCGCCATGGCCGATATTGTCGGGCAGGATGATCCAGTAGCGGGTGATGTCGAGCGGCTGGCCCGGCCCGTACAGCTCGTCGGCGAACTGGGGCGAGAGGAACTGCTTGCCCGTGCCGCCGGTGCCGTGGAGCACCATGACCGCGTTGACGATCTCGCCTCGGGCGTCACGGCGCGGCTGGCCGAGCGTGGTGTAGTGCATCCTGAGCTCGGGCAACGTTTCGCCGGAGCGGAAGCGGAAATCGCGGATGACGTGGTCGCCTTCGCGCGTGGGCCAGGTTCGGGTGGGCTGCGCGGGTGCGCCGGCGGCGGCTGCGGGCGGGGTCTGGGCGGGAGCTTGGAGGGCGAGCAATAGAAGCGAAAGCATCAACGGATCGTGCACAGCACGAGCATTCTTCGCAACAGATCGCCCCGGTTCAGCGCCGATCGGTCGCGATCAGACGCCCAGCCATTCGAGGGGCGGGGCAAGCACGTCCGGAGCGTAGTCCACCTGCAACACACGCCGGTGCGCATGCCCGGTCGACGCAGCCGATGCATGAATGATCGATGTGGCATACGCCCACACGTCGCCGCGCTCGGCCAAGCATACCGCCGTCCCGCAACGCTCGACGACACCGGCGATGTTGGGCTCGGCGAGGCGGCCGAGCTTGTGCGAGCCGGGAGCGACGAGCAGTGGTGCGTTGTCGGCGGGTACGTCGTCCAGGTGGACGCGTAGGGTGACCATCGCCTCGATTACGGCGAAGGGCGGCTCGACATGCTGGACGCCAGCCTTGCGCGACCACGGTCCATAGCCGGGAACGTCGTGTCGCTCCCGCACGGCAATCGTTCGATCTTGATGCCAGCCGAGCGACCAGTTCGCGCCGGGCGTCTTGTCGAACAGGATCGCGCGGACCGGGCGTGTTTCGGGTCCAGCACGGTCGACGGCGATGCGGCCGATCGGACCGTCGGACGCGAGTAGCGTCGCGAGCCCTGGCACGCCGTACAGACGGGTGCCCGCGCGGTCAGTCGGGCAAGAAGCGAGGACACGTTCGAGGTCGCCCAAAACGGAAAGGGCGGCGCGATCGTGCCGCGCCGCCCCGTGCCGGTCGAAGGACAGGTCGGCCCCGTCCACCCGGTCAGAGTTTCTCGGTGAGCTCGGGAACGACTTTGAACAGGTCGCCCACCAGCCCGATGTCGGCCACCTGGAAGATGGGCGCGTCGGCGTCCTTGTTGATGGCGACGATGATCTTGGAATCCTTCATGCCCGCCAGGTGCTGGATCGCGCCCGAGATGCCGACCGCGATGTAGACGTCGGGGGCGACGATCTTGCCGGTTTGCCCGACCTGGTAGTCGTTGGGGACGTAGCCCGCGTCGACCGCGGCGCGCGATGCGCCGACCGCCGCGCCGAGCTTGTCGGCGAGCGGTTCGATCAGGCTGTGGAAGTTCTCGCTATTTTGAAGCGCGCGACCGCCGGAGACGATGATCTTGGCGGAGGTGAGCTCGGGACGCGCGTTCTGCGCGATCTCGGCATTCTCGAAGCGCGACAGGCCCTTGTCGCCGGTCGATTGCGCGGGCTGGACCTGGCCGGAGCCGCCCTCGGCCGCCGCCTTCTCGAACGCGGTGCCGCGGACGGTGAGGACGAGCTTGGGGTCGCTCGTCTTGACGGTCGCGATCGCGTTGCCGGCGTAGATGGGGCGCGTGAACGTGTCCGGACCCTCGATCGACAGCACGTCGGAGACCTGCATCACGTCGAGCAACGCCGCCACACGGGGCGCGATGTTCTTGCCGTTGGTGGTGGCGGGGCAGACGAACGCGTCGTGCTCGCCCATGAGCTCGACCGCGAGCGGGGCGATGTTCTCGGCGAGCTGGTGCGCGTAGGCCGCGTCGTCGGCGACGTACACCGTGCCCGCGCCTGCGATCTTGGCGGCGGCTTCAGCGACGGGGCCGACGCCCTCGCCCGCCACGAGCAGGTCGACCTGGCCCAGCTTGCTGGCGGCGGTGACGGCGGAGAGCGTGGCGTCGCGGACGGTCTTGCCGTCGTGTTCGACGAGGACGAGACACTTCATGACTTGGCGATCCCTAAGGCTGCGAGCTTGGTGACGAGTTCGTCGACGTCGGCGACCTTGGAGCCGGCCTGGCGCTTGGACGGCTCGGTGACCTTGACGATCGAGATGCGGGGCGCGGTGTCGACGCCGTAGTCGGCGGGCGTCTTGTTCGCGAGCGGCTTCGACTTCGCCTTCATGATGTTGGGCAAGCTCGCGTAGCGCGGCTCGTTCAGGCGCAGGTCGGTGGTGATGATGGCGGGGAGCTTGAGCAGGTCCGTCTCCAGGCCGCCGTCGACCTCGCGGGTGACGCGGACCTCGCCGTCCGCGGCCTCGACCTTGGACGCGAAGGTGCCCTGCGCCCAGCCGAGCAGGCCGGCGAGCATCTGGCCCGTCTGGTTGTTGTCGTCGTCGATCGCCTGCTTGCCCAGGATGACGAGCTCAGGGCTCTCCTCGGCGACGATGCCCTTCAGGATCTTGGCCACCGCGAGCGGCTCGACCGTGCCCTCGGCGGTCACCAGGATCGCGCGGTCGGCGCCCATGGCGAGCGCGGTGCGCAGCGTCTCCTGCGCCTTGGCCTCGCCGATCGACACCGCCACGATCTCGGTGACGACGCCCTTCTCCTTCAAGCGGATTGCCTCCTCGACGGCGATCTCGTCGAAGGGGTTCATGCTCATCTTGACGTTGGACAGGTCGACGCCCGTGCCGTCGGCCTTGATCCGGGGCTTCACATTGTAGTCAAGCACGCGCTTGACGGGGACGAGTGCTTTCATTCCGCTCTACCTCTTTCGGACTTCTTCTAGCCGCTGGTTTAACCTCGCCATCCGAGCCTGGAACGCGTCTGCTTCACGCTTTGACTCATCCAATGTCCGTTGCATACGCATTAGAGTAGCGTCGATCGCCTCGACGCACTCCGCCAGCGCGGGCGGGAGCGTCGTCACGCCGCCTTCTTCACCTCGGCGACGATCTTCTTGGCCGCGTCGCCCAGGTCGTTGGCGGGGACGATCGCCAGGCCGGAATTGGCCAGGATGTCCTTGCCCTGCTGGACGTTGGTGCCTTCGAGGCGAACGACCAGGGGCACCTGGAGGTTCACTTCCTTGGCCGCGGCGACGATGCCTTCCGCGATGATGTCGCAGCGCATGATGCCGCCGAAGATGTTGACCAGGATGCCCTTCACGTTCGGGTCCTGGAGGATGATCTTAAACGCGGCCGTTACCTTCTCGCGGCTGGCGCCGCCGCCCACGTCGAGGAAGTTGGCGGGGAACATGCCGTTGAGCTTGATGATGTCCATCGTCGCCATGGCGAGGCCCGCGCCGTTGACCATGCAGCCGATGTCGCCGTCGAGCTTGATATAGGCGAGGTCGTACTTGGACGCCTCCAGCTCGGCCGGGTCCTCCTCCGTCTCGTCGCGGAGCTCCATCAGGTCCTTGTGGCGGAACATCGCGTTGCCGTCGAAGCCGACCTTGGCGTCGAGCACCATGAGCTTGCCGTCATCGGTCACCGCGAGCGGGTTGATCTCGATCTGCGACGCGTCGGTGCCGAGGAACGCCCCGTAGAGCTTGGCGGCGACGTTCTGCGCCTGCTTGGCGAGATCGCCGGTCAGGCCCAGCGCGGCGGCGACGGCGCGGCCATGGTGCGGCATGAAGCCGGTCGCCGGGTCGATGTCGATCGTGTGGATCTTCTCCGGCGTGTCGTGCGCGACCGTTTCGATGTCCATGCCGCCTTCGGTGGACGCGACCATCGAGATGCGGCCCGTGGCGCGGTTGACGAGCAGCGCCAGGTAGAACTCGCGGGCGATGTCGACGCCGTCGGTGACGTAGAGGCGGTTGACCTGCTTGCCCGCCTCGCCGGTCTGGACGGTGACGAGCGTGTTGCCGAGCATCTCCTCAGCCGCCGCGCGAACCTCGTCGGCGGTGCGCGCCAGGCGGACGCCGCCCTTGGCCTCCGCCGGCAGCTCCTTGAACTTGCCCTTGCCGCGGCCGCCGGCGTGGATCTGCGCCTTGACCACGAAGAGCGGCCCGGGGAGCTTGCCCGCGGCCTCGACCGCCTCGTCCACGCTCATCGCGGCATGGCCGGCGGGCACGGGGACGCCGAACTTGCTGAGCAGTTCCTTGGCCTGGTATTCGTGGATGTTCATGGGGGCTCACGCCTCTTTCGAAGAACGGGAATGGTCGGGCCTAAAGCACAGCCGTCCCGACCCGTCCAGTGTCGGGCATGTTGGCGGGTTGTTAACCACCTCCGGTGTACGACTCGGTAGCCATGACCCAGCCGTTCACCAACCCCGCATTCGACACTCCCGGCGACGAGAACCGCCGCGCGCTGCGCAAGGCGGTGAAGATGCGCGCGCACCTTCGCGACCGGGGCCAGACCAAGTTCGAGATCGACGTGGTCGACCTGTCGCTCTCCGGTTTCCGCGCCGAGACGAGCTTCACGCTCTGGCCCGGCACGGTGGTGTGGCTGACGCTGCCGGGGCTCGCGGGCCTGGAGGCGGTGGTCGCCTGGCGCGACAAGTTCAAATACGGCTGCGCCTTCGCAAAACCGTTACATCCGGCGGTGTTCGATCATATCGTGGCGTTGAGCCAGCGCTGACGCGCTACGCTCGGCCGTTGCGCCGGCGCGATCCGATCGTCATGCTCCCGGCCGGCCAAATGCCGGAGGTGGATGATGCTGGAACGCTTCTGGGCGGCGGCGGTGAGCGGGTGGCGAAGGTTACGCGGCGAAGCTCCGCCGGCCCTCCCCGCACCTGATCCGACGCCTGCGCGACAGCCGGTTCCGTTTCGCACGGGCCATGCCGTCACTACCTACCTTCCAATAGCAGCGCAGCAGCGTCCGCCCTCGCCGCCTCAGCCCCCCATCGCTTCCAGACCGTCGGTGCCTCGGATGGGGAGCGAACGGGTCGGTGCGCTGCGTCGCGCCGCGGTGCTCGACCTGTTCCGCCACTGCTTCCCCGACCCGCCGCCCGACGCAATCTGGCCGTTCGTCGAGGACGGCACGGACGTGGGCGCGGGCGTCGAGCGGTTCCTCCGCGCGCTCGGCGGCGATCCCGCGAGCGGTCCCAATCCCGGTGCCCTGCTCCGGGTCGAGCACCGCATTCCCGACGGCCAAGCGGCCGCGTCCTGGCGGTCGGAGCTGCTCTCGGGCGACCGGTCGCGCGTCGAGGCGGCGCTCGCCGCGCTCGCTCGTGCTCCTGCGCCCGTGCCCGACTGGCCCGCCGCGCGGTCGCTCGCACGGGCACGGATGGGCAGCCGGGCCGGACTGGTGCTGGAGGAGGCGGCGCATGCGGCGGCGGAGCAGCGTCGCGTCCGGCGATCGCTGGCGCGGTGCTGGCCGGAGCGCTGGATCGCGAGTCGAGCGGGCGAGCGGATCACGGCGCTGACGGTCGAGCAGGACGAGGCGGAGGCGCGGCTGCTCGAGTCGCTCTCCGCGGGCGGGGCCGACGCGCCGCACCACCTCGCGAGGTTGGAGCGGGCCAATGCCGAGCTGGCCGCGCTTGAACGCGCGGCGCTCGCGGCCCGGCCGACCGACCCGCCGCCGGCGCCCGCCACGACGGGCGACGCGGCCACGGGCGGCGGCGAACTCGCGCAGCTTTCCCAAGCGCTCGACGCCGCGACCAGCGCGACGGATGCGCGGGAGGCGTGGCGGGCGTTCCGCTGGCGGCATCATCCGGCCAGGCCTGGGCTGGACGCGGCGGCGCGGGCGCGCGCGGGGCAGCTCGGCCGAGCGGCCAACCGCGCTCTCGACCGTTGGGAGGCGTCAGCGCGCCTCGGCGGCCGGTCGCCTTAGCCGCAACTCTATCCGGCGTCGGCGGCGCTCGTCGGCGGCGCTGGCGCCGTCCGTCACGACGTCGCCTGGTTTGACCAGCGGGCCGGCGGAGAGCGGAATGATCGTATACCTATCGTCCAGCCCCGCCTCGCGCAGCGCCCGCGCCACCGCGACGGCGCGCGCCATGCCGAGCCCCACATTGTCCGAGGAGACCGGCTCGCGCGTGCGGGCGCCCGAGAGCCAGGGGATGAGCGCCGCGTCCAGATCACCCCGCATCCGCCCGGACAGAGGCATCTCGTCCGTGTGCCCGATCACCTCGATGATGGGGGCCTCATAGCGGTCCGACAGCTCGCGCAGCCGCGGAGCGGCGGCGGTGCGCAGCGCCCGCGCGAACGCCGGCCCGATCTCGGCCGATCCGGTCGGGAAGGTATAGCCGTCGGCCTCGCTTAAGGTGACGATCGGCGGCTGCTCGGTGGGTCCGCGCAGGCTCGCGACGTAGAGCGTCAGCATGAGCGAGGCGAACAGCCCTCCGGTCAAGAGGAGGTAGATCGTCTCCTGCCCGATCTGGAGGTACAACGCGCTGCCGCCTCGCCGGGCGCGGCCTGCGTTCACGGGACGGAGGCCCGTTGGAGAACGGGTCCGCGCGTCGCGACGAACCGCTCGACGGAGGCGGTGAGGTCGTTCAGCGCGGCGAACAGCTCGGCCGTCTCCGCCGCCCCCGCCCGCGCCCTGCTCAGCTCGTCCGCGAGGCCGGCCATGTCGCCGGCGCCCCCCCGCGCGGCATCCGCCAGCGCCGCGATCGGCCGGCGCGCGCCGTCGAGGTCGGCGGCGAAGCGTGCTCCGGCGCCGTCCACCTCGCCTATGAAGCGCTTGGCGCCGGCCTCGAGCAGGCCGGAGAACTGCGAGGCCCCCATGTCGAGCGTCGGCGCCACCCGTCCCGTCGCGTCCGCGACGTCCGAAAGGTGGCGCGACAGTTCCGGCCCGAGCCGTGCCGTCGCCGCGGCGGCGTCGCCCACCGCCTGACCGAGGTCCACGGCGGCGGCGCGCACCGCGTCCAGCGTCGCGGCCAGGCGGACGGCGGCCGCCGTGGCGGCGTCCAGCTCGTCGGCCGGCCCGCGCTCGCGCCCGTGCTCGGCGGAGAAGTTGCGCAGGAGCACGGCCACGACCGGCGCGACCCCGGCCGCCGCCAGCCCGAGCGCGAACGGCCGCCCCAGCTCGCCCACCGTGCCCAGGTCGAAGCGCAACCCTTCCCCCGCGAGCGCGAAAGCGCGGTAGATCGCCACGACCAAGCCCAGGATGAGCGCCAGAACGCCGAACGCCACGATCGTCTCGGCCGCGACCGCGGAGTCGAACGCGCCTTCGCTCGCCCGGTGCGCCCGGACCGCCAGGAGGGCCAGCGAGAAGATGATGCCGAAGTTGCAGCCGACCAGCCAATAGGGATCGAAGCCGGCCAGCGCCTGGGCGACGTGGACCCCCACGCTGGCGAACAGCGCCAAGATCGTAGCAGCCTCGTAGCGGCGGATCGCGACCGCCGCCTCCGTTCCGTCCCCCATCGTCGCCCCTTGCTCGCCGGCCCGAGTGTCGGCGAGCCGCAGCCGCCCGAAAAGGAGCGTTACATCCGTTTCGGAGCAATCGGTCCCGCCCACCCGTTGCGCACCGTCTCCCGTCCGGAAACCATGCCGCTCCACGAATAGGGGAAAAGAGCGTCATGGGGTTCGAGCAGGTTCCGCTGCGCGCGGGCGAGGACGAGTTCTTCCGCAACGCGGAGCCGCGTTGCCCGGTGGTGCTGTTGCTCGACAACTCCCAGTCGATGAGCGGCCCTCGGCTCGACGGCCTCAACGCCGGGCTGCAGCTGTTCCGCGACGAGCTGCTCGGCGATGAGTTGGCGCGCAAACGGGTGGAGGTGGCCGTGGTCTCGTTCGGCCCCGTCGAGACCGTGTCCGACTTCCAAGGCGCGGAGGACTTCGTCGCGCCGCGCCTGCCGGTCGGCGGCCTGACCCCGATGGGCGAGGCGATCGAGCGCGGGCTGGACATGATCGAGCAGCGCAAGCGCGTCTACCGCGACAACGCAATCAAGTACTACCGCCCCTGGATGTTCCTGATCACCGACGGGTCCCCGACCGACGACTGGGCCAGGGCGGCGCAGATGGTGCGCGAGAAGTCGGAGCGGAAGGCGCTCAGCTTCTTCGCGGTAGGCGTGGAGGACGCCGACATGGCGACGCTGGCGCGCATTTCGGTACGCCCGCCCGTCCACCTGAACGGCCTGAAGTTTCAGGAGCTGTTCAGCTGGCTGTCGAGCTCGCTGCAGACGGTGTCCAAGTCGCGGACCGACGACGAGCACATCCCGCTTCAGAAGCCCGACTGGGGCAGCGTCTGACCCCCGCGGCGCATTCGTGGCGTTGGGCCGGCGCGCGGGCGGTCGGAACGTCGCATCTCGCTTCGGGCACGCCGTGCCAAGACGCGGTCGCGGCGCGGGAGGTGGTGGGCCCGACCGGCCCCGTCCTCGTGGCCGCCGTGGCGGACGGCGCGGGCTCGGCGCGTTGGGCCGGCGAAGGCGCGCGCGCGACGGCCCGCGGCTTCGTGCGCGCGGCGGCCGAGCACATCGCGGCGGCCGGCGACCTGCCGAGCGAGGAGCGATGCCGCGAGTGGGTCGAGCGGATCCGCGGCGAGATCGCGGAGCTGGCGGAAGCGAAGGGCGATAAGCCACGCGAGTTCGCCGCGACGTTGGTGGCGGCGCTGGTCGCGGCGGATGCGGCGGTGATCGCCCATGTCGGCGACGGCGCCGCCGTGGTCGATCAAGGCGACGGCTGGGAGGCGGCGAGCTGGCCGGCCGGCGGCGAATATGCGGGGACGACCTATTTCGTGACGGACCGGCCGCGGCCCCGATTGGTCGTGAACCGGCTCGATCGCCCGATCGCCGCGCTGGCGCTGTTTAGCGACGGGATCGAGGCGCTGGTACTCGACGAGACGGCGCGCCGTCCCCACCCGCGCTTCTTCGACGAGATGTTCGCCGTGATGCGCGCCGGCGAGGCTGCGGGATGCGACCGGGATCTTTCCCGGTCCTTAGGCCGGTACCTACGCCGGGACGCGCTGAACGCGCTGACCCACGACGACAAGTCGCTCGTGCTCGCCGTTCGGCGATGAGGCCGGGCGAGCGCGTCCGGGCGGGCGGACAGGTGCTGGTGCTCGGCCGTTCACTCGGGCGCGGCGGGGAGGGCGAGGCGTTCGAGCTCGAGGGACGGCCCGATCTCGCGGTCAAGGTCTACCACGAGGACAAGCGCGCGACCCGCATGACGAAGATCACGGCGATGGTCGACCAGCGGCTGGCCGACCGGTCGAGCCTCGCCGCGTTTCCGATCGACTTGGTCCTATCGGCGGGCGGCACGTTCCTGGGCTTCACGATGCGGCGCGTCCGCGGCCACCAGCCCGTCCACCGGCTCTGGGGACCGGCGGACCGTTGGGCCACGTTCCCCGGCGCGACCTTCGCGACGCTGGTCCGCGTCGCGGCCAACGTGGCGCGGGCGGTCGCGAGCGTCCACTACGCGGGCGGCGTGATCGGCGACATCAACCAGTCGGGAGTGCTCGTATCGGATCAGGCCACCGTGGCGCTGATCGACGCGGACTCCTTTCAGATCCGCCACGGCGCCGACCGCTTCCTGTGTGGCGTCTTCACGGAGGAGTATACCCCGCCCGAGCTGGCCGGGCGCGCGTTCGGCAGGGAGGAGCGCAGCCGCAACCACGACGCGTTCGGGGTCGCGGCGATCGCGTTCCAGCTCCTCTTCCTGGGACGCCGGCCTTACGAGGGCCGCGCCACGACGCCAGACATCGATCTGGACCATGCAGTCGCCGGCCACCGCTTCGCGTACAGCCGGCGGCGCGATACCGGCTTGACGCCGCCGCGCCACATGCCGACGCTGAGTGACCTCCCGCCCGTGCTCGCGGACGCGTTCGAGGACGCCTTCGCACCCGTCGCGGCGCTCGGCCTGCGCCCTCGGCCGCTCGATTGGGCGGAGCTGCTCGCGCAGTTCGAGGGCGAGCTGATCGGGTGCGCCCACCGAGCGGAGCACCGGTTCCACCCGACGGCCGGCGATTGCACTTGGTGCAGGGTGCGATCGACGACCGGCGCTGAGATGTTCCCGCCGGCGACCTAGTCGAAGAGACTGCTCACGCTGGTCTCGTCCGCGATCCGCTTGATCGCCTCCGCCAGCAGCGGCGCGATGGGCAGATGGCGGATGCGCTTGGCAGCCTCGATCGACTCGTGGTTGCCGATCGAGTCGGTGATGACCAGCTCCGACAACGCCGAGCCCTCGACGCGGGCGACCGCGCCGCCCGACAGCACGCCGTGCGTCACATAGGCGACGACGTCCTCCGCCCCCGCCTCCCTGAGCGCGGCCGCCGCGTTGCAGAGCGTGCCGGCCGAGTCGACGATGTCGTCGACCAGGATGCAGAAGCGGCCCTCCACGTCGCCGATGATGTTCATCACCTCCGACTCGCCCGCGCGTTCGCGACGCTTGTCGACGATGGCGAGCGGGGCGTTGCGGAGCCGCTTGGCGAGCACGCGCGCGCGCACCACGCCGCCCACGTCGGGCGAGACGACCATCAAGTTCCGGTCTTGCCACCGCGCCAGTATGTCCGCCGACATGACGGGCGCGGCATAGAGATTGTCGGTGGGGATGTCGAAGAAGCCCTGGATCTGGCCGGCGTGGAGGTCGACCGACAGCACGCGGTGCGCGCCCGCAGTGGTGATGAGGTTGGCGACGAGCTTGGCAGAGATGGGCGTGCGCGGCCCCGGCTTACGGTCCTGACGGGCGTATCCCATGTACGGCAGCACGGCGGTGATCCGCTTCGCCGACGCGCGGCGGAGCGCGTCGATGATGATCAGGAGCTCCATGAGGTTGTCGTTCGCCGGATAGCCCGTCGACTGGATCACGAACACGTCCTCACCGCGGACGTTCTCGCCGATCTCGACGAAGATCTCCTCGTCGGCGAAGCGCCGCACCAGGGCGTCGGCGAGCGGCAGCTCGAGATAGTCGGCGATGGCGCGGGCCAAAGGCAGATTCGAGTTGCCGGTAATCAGCTTCATGTACGTTACTCCCGGCGGGCTCCTTAGCCCGGCAGTTGCGGCACGCAACCGATGAAGGTTGCGGGGCTACGGTATTCCGGCTAATTTTCTGGCCAGAAAGGAATGCGCCGTGCGCCACGTGCCCATCGCCGAGTTCAAGGACCGGCTCTCCGAATATGTCGCCGCCGCAGAGGCGGGCGAGGAGGTGGTCATCACGCGCCACGGCCGCACGGTCGCGCGGCTGGTCGCGCCGGAGGAGCCGCAGGAGGATGTCGTCGCGCGGCGGCGCGCCGTTCTGGCGAACATGGCGCGGTTACGCGAGGAGCTGCGCGCCAGGGGATTTCCTGCAGCCACGCCCGAGGAAATCCGCGAGTGGATCAACGAAGGGCGGCCCTGACCCTCGTGTTGGTGGTCGATTGTTCAATCGTCGGACCGCTGGCGCTGGCCGACGAGCCTGCATTGTCCGAGCGGGTCACGGACGCCCTGTCGCACAAGCCGTTGATCGCTCCCGCGCACTGGCCGTTGGAGGTCATGAACATGCTCCATGTGGCTGAACGACGCGGACGGCTCGACCGACTAGGCCGCGACGCGGCGGCGCGTCAGATACGCGACTTGGCGGTGACCGTCCGAACCGACACGGGCGACTTCGCCTGGACGGAGGCGTCGCGGCTGGCGGACCTGCACGGGCTCACGATCTACGACGCCGCCTATCTGGAACTCGCGATCCGGTTGCGTGCGTCGCTGGCCACCCGCGACGGCGACCTGATCGTCGCCGCCCGCGCCGAGAACGTCCCCGTCCTGATTTGACCGAGATGACCGTCACCACACGCTTCGCCCCCTCGCCCACCGGCCGGCTCCATGTCGGCAACATCCGCACCGCGCTCCACAACTGGCTGCTGGCGCGCAAGGAAGGTGGGCGCTTCCTGCTCCGCATCGACGACACGGACGCGGAGCGGTCGGAGGAGCGGTTCGTGGACGCGATTCGGGCGGACCTCGACTGGCTGGGGCTGACGCCCGACGGCGAGGTCAGGCAGTCGGAGCGCTTCGCGCTGTACGAGGCGCGGTTCGAGGAGCTGCGCAGCCGGGGGCGCATCTACCCGTGCTACGAGACCGCGCAGGAGCTGGAGCTGAAGCGCAAGATCCAGCTCGGGCGCGGGCTGCCGCCGGTGTACGACCGCGCGGCGCTGAAGCTGACCGACGCGGAGCGGGCGAAGCTGGAGGCGGAGGGCGTCAGGCCGCACTGGCGGTTCAAGCTCGCGCACGACGCCCCGATCGGCTGGGACGACCTGGTGCAGGGCCACAAGGCGTTCGACCCCAGGACGATGAGCGATCCCGTGGTGCGGCGCGCGGACGGGTCGTGGTTGTACATGCTGCCCTCGGCGGTGGACGACATCGACTTGGGCGTCAGCCACGTCGTGCGCGGCGAGGATCATGTGTCCAACACTGCGCTGCAGCTGCAGATGTTCGAGGCGATGGGCGCGGAGCCGCCCCACTTCGCGCATTCGGCGCTGTTGACGGGGGCGGAAGGCAAGCTGTCCAAACGGTTGGGGTCGCTCGGCGTCGACCATTTCCGCGAGGAAGGGATCGAGCCGGAGGCGGTGCGCGCGCTGCTGGCGCGGTTGGGGACGAGCGACCCGGTGGAGCCGTTCGTCGAGCCGGAGCCGCTGGTCGCGGGCTTCGACTTCGCGCGGTTCGGGCGGGCGCCGGCGCGGTTCGACGAGGCGGAGCTGAAAGGGGTGAACGCCCGGATCGTGCACCAGCTGCCGTTCGAGCGGGTCCGCGACCGGCTGCCAGCGGGTATGGGCGAGGCGGAGTGGCTCGCCGTGCGACCCAACCTGCACACGGTCGCCGAGGCGGCGGAGTGGTGGCGGGTGATCGAAGGGCCGGTAGACGCGAGCGTGCCGGAGGAGGACCGCGGCTATCTGGCGGAGGCGGCGCAAGCGGCGGGCGCCATCGACTGGGCCGACGACCCCTGGCACGCGCTCACCGGGCGGCTCAAGGAGCGGACGGGGCGCAAGGGCCGCGCACTGTTCCTGCCGCTCAGGCTGGCGCTGACGGGGCGAGCCGAGGGGCCGGACATGGCGGCGCTCCTGCCGCTCATCGGGCGGGAGCGGGCGGTCGAGCGGCTGCGCGCATGAGCTTGGAGCGGTTCGTCCGGGCGCAAGAGGGCGTGTACGATCGGGCGCTCGCGGAGCTGCGGTGCGGACGGAAGGAGAGCCACTGGATGTGGTTCGTCTTTCCGCAGATCGCCGGGCTCGGGCGGTCGGAGACGGCGCGGCACTACGCGATCGCCGACTTGGCCGAGGCGCGGGCGTATCTGCAGCACCCGGTGCTGGGGCCGCGGCTGGTGGAAGCGGCGGAGGCGGTGGCCGCCGCGCCCGGCTCGGCGGAGAGCGTCTTGGGACCGATCGACGCGATCAAGCTCCGGTCGTCGATGACGCTGTTCGAGGCGGCGGCGGACGACCCGGCCCCGTTCCGGGCCGCGCTCGACCGCTTCTTCGGCGGCCAGCGCGACCCGGAGACGACCCGGCGGCTACTTACGCCGTCGCCATCTCGGCGCGCTGATTGACCTTGGCTTCGGCCATGGCCGTCAGCTTGGCGTCCGTCGCCTTTTCCTCGGCGAGGTTCTCGGCGAGCACGGCGGCGCAGTCCTCGCGGCCGAGCTGCTTGGCCCAGGCGATCAGCGTGCCGTAGCGGGTAATCTCGTAATGCTCGACGGCCTGCGCCGAGGCGAGGAGCGCTGCGTCGAGGACCTGCTTGTCGTCGATGTCGCCCGAGAGCTCGTTTGCTTCCTTGATGATGCCGTCGATGGCGGGGCAGGTCACCGCCTTCTTCTTGGCCCCGTGCATTTCGAACACGCGCTCGAGGCGCTTGATCTGGCCTTCGGTCTCGGTGAGGTGCTGCTCGAACCCGCTCTTGAGCTGCGGGTCGGTGGCAAGCCCGATCATCTTGGGGAGCGCCTTGGTGATCTGGTTCTCGGCGTAGTAGATGTCCTGCAGCGTGTGGACGAACAGGTCGTCGAGCGTGTGGATGTCCTTGGTGAACAGGCCCATGTGCTTCACTCCGATGCTAAGTGGGTCCCGGCGTTAACGCACGGTATTCACATAGGTTTCTCTCAGAGCGCGGTGACGACGAGCTCCGTCCGACGGTTCTCCGCCTGGCCGGCCGCGGTGGCGTTGGTCGCGGCGGGAGCGCCCTCGCCGCCCGACGCCGTTTCGATGCGGTCGCGCGGCACGCCATTGCCCGCCAGCAGGCCAGCGACCGCCTCCGCGCGCTGCAGCCCTAGGTCGGCGTTGGCGGGGGCGGATCCGCGGGCGTCGGCGAAGCCCACCACGCGGACGCGGGCGTTGGGGAAGGCCTGGAGCACCTGGCCGACCGACGCGATCGCCGGGATCTCGGCGGCAAGGACCTCCGCGGAGCCGGTGTCGAAGTGGATGCGCTCGAACTGGAAGGAGCGGCCGGCCTGGACGTCCGGCGTCGCGAGATAGTTGCGCAGCTGCAGCGCGAGCGAATCGGGCGCGAGCTGGAGCTGGCGACCGTTGGGCAGCTGGACGGGGAGCGGCGCTCCGGCGGCGGCGGGCGAGACGGGGCCGGGCTCGATCTGGGCGGGCGCGGTGATCGTCTCCTCTTCGCGATCGGTCGTGCGGCAATAGGCGAGCGCGAGTGAGGCGAGGAGCAGGAAGAGGCCCAGCGCCCAGTAGAGCGCCGTCTTCGCCGTGCGCGGGGAGTGCGGATGGTGGGGATCGGGGTCGCCCGTCGCCTCCGCCAGCCGCTCGGCGAAACCGCCCAGCACGACGGACGCGGTCTCCGTCAGGTGGACGCGGTTCCCCTCCACGCGCTCAACGCGGCTCAGCATCAGCGCGCGGTCGCGGGCGTGGCCGGTCTCGTCGTGAAGGATGAAGCGGCCCGTCTCCACGTCGCGCACGGTCCCCACGCGCGCGCCGTCGGAGCCGACCACCTCCATGCCGTCCTTGATGCTGAAGCGGTCGACCATGCGCGCTGTCCTCTTATGGTTAGGACGGCGGAACGATGAGGAGTCAGGGCGTGTTCCCCGCAGGAGCGGCGGACGGCCTGGATCCGTATTTGCGGATCGTCTCGTCCACGCGCGCGACCACGACGCCGAAGCGCTTCACCGTCAGGCGGTTCTGCGCGGTGCGGCCGTCGGGGGACAAGGTCAGCCACTGCTCCACCTGCCCCGCGCCGCTGGGATAGCGGATGCGCAGCCGATTGCCGCTCGCCTCCGCGCGCACGGGTCCCGTCGCGTCGGTGAGCGTACCGGCATAGGTGGTCGGGCCGGTGCGGCGGATCTCCCAGCGACGGGTACGGGGCCGGCGGCCCTCCTCCTCGACGCGCTGGCGGAGCACCAGCGTGCCGTCGCGGCGCAGGCGGCCCGTGCCCTCGACGGTGAGCGAGCGCGGCTGATTCAAGACGATGTTGAGCTCGCCCGCGCCGCGCGTGCGGCCCTCGAAGAAGGTGATGGGATCGAAGCCGGGCGCGCCGGCGGTTACGGGCGGCGGCGAACCGGCGCAGGCGGCGAGCGCGAGCGCGAGGAGGGGCGTGGCGGCGCGAAGCATGGCGGTTCTCCCGATCGGTCTTGGCGGGCCGCATAGCATGGCGGCGGCATGGCGCGTAACCGGCGGGCGGTGGCGCACGTTTCCGCTCCGTTCTAAGGCGGACCGCATGCAGGGCGCGTTCGACTTCGCGGCGGCGGACCTCCGGCGGTGGCGCGACGCGCTCGTGCGGGCGTTCGGCCCGCCCCCGACGGGGCCGCGGCGCTCGCCGGTCGGGCAGCTGGTCAAGTCGATTCTGAGCGCCCGGACGCGCGACGCGGTGTCGGGGGCGGCATTTGACGCGCTGGTCGCGCGGTATCCGGACTGGCGGCGGGTCGCCGACGCGCCGGTCGGGGAGATCGCGGCGACGGTGGCGGAGGTCACCTTCGCCGAGGACAAGGCGGCGTATGTCCGGGCCGCGCTCCGGCGGGTCGGGCGCGAGCGGCCCGACTTCGACCTCGATTTCCTCCGCGAGCTGCCGCTGGCGGACGCGCTCGCCTGGCTCGAGCGGCTGCCGGGCGTGGGTCGCAAGGTCGCGGCGACGACGCTCAACGCGAGCACGCTCGACCGGCCGGTTGCGATCGTCGACACGCACGACCTGCGCGTGCTGGGCCGGCTCGGCTTCGTGCGTCCGGGAGCGGACGCGCGGGCGGCGAGCGAGGCGGTCACGGCGGCGATGCCGAACTGGTCGGGCGAGGAGTTCCTCCTGTTCCACCTGCTGCTCAAGCGGTTGGGGCAGGTGATCTGCCGCTGGGACACGCCCGAGTGCGGGCGCTGTCCGCTCCGGGAGGACTGTCCGACGGGCCGCGCGGTCACGGGGTGAGTGGCCAGCGGCCGAGGAGCTCGTGCCGGGCCTCGCCGACGACGCTCTCGACGAGCAGGTAGTCGTGCGCGGTCCAACTGACCACATCGACGGCGTGGGCCTGACGCGGGGCTTGTCCGTAGGCGAGCGTGACGTGCGGCCTGAACGCGTAGCGGCCGCCGAAGCCGTGGGCGGCGAGCAGCCGCGCGAGCGCGCGCTGGAAGCGGAGCACGCCGCGGATCGGCTCGCTGCCGTGGAGCACCAGCCGCTCGCCGTCGCCGCCGAGGCGATCCAGCGCGACGCGGAATGGGGGCGCCCGGAAGCGATCGAGCAGGCGCCGGAGCCGGTCGAGCTCGGACCCGGCGAAGGCCGCGCGGTCGCCGAGCGGGCGCATCGTCATGTGCAGGAGGTCCGGGCGGCGGGTCGGGCCGAACGCGGCGTGCAGGTGGTCGGCGAGCGGCGGGGGCGGCTTGATCATGACGTAGAGCGGACGCGGCGCGACTCGGAAGGGCATGGGCGCAGGCTACCGGGCCGCCCGGCGAGTCGCCACCGGCGGGAACCGGCGCGCGGGCTCGGCGATTGAGACGCGACCGAAACGGAGACAGGGGTTGACGATGAAGTTCGTGATCAAGGGCCTGGGCGCGGCGGGCTTGCTGGCGCTGGCGGCGTGCGGGCAGAACGCCGACGACAAGGCGGCGGAGAATATCGAGGCGATGACCGAGAACCGCGCCGACCAGCTCGAAGCCCAGGCGGACGCCGCGGGCAACGAACAGGTCGAGGACGCGCTGGAGGACCGCGCCGAGAACGTCAGCGAGATGGGCGAGGAGGCCGCGGAGAAGGCCGACGACAGCGACGA
Organism: Sphingomonas lenta; assembly: GCF_002288825.1. GTDB lineage: Bacteria > Pseudomonadota > Alphaproteobacteria > Sphingomonadales > Sphingomonadaceae > Sphingomonas > Sphingomonas lenta. The sequence continues at coordinate 35,553 of NZ_NSLI01000004.1, read as the reverse complement.
CGCCCGGGTGGAGAACCAGGTCGCGAACGCGCTCTGACGCGGCACGCGGCCGGCGTTGTCGACGGCCCCCAAGATGTTGACGGCGGTTGTCGCGTGAAACTTTCCGGGCGCTCGGCGGCGGCGAAGCGCCCGTGAAGCGCCCGCGACGCGCCAGGTAGGCGACGGCGGCGCGCCAGGTACGCGTCGCGGCCGCGCCTCCGGCGCGACGGACGCGCATCACGGCCGCGCCGCCGGCGCGCCGCTCGGGCCGCGCGGTCGCGCCGGGGACGCGCCGTCTTCCGCTTGCGCGGCGAACGGGTCGGCCATGCGCTGCGCGTGGACGGCGAGCGCCTGATCCCAGAGCCGGTCGAAGGTCGTGCCGGCGAGGCGCGTGCGTAGGCGGTGCGCGCTCGACCGCGACATCCCCGCCGCCCGCGCCGCGCGCGAAACGCTGCCGGTTTCGAGGAGGGCGGCGAGGAAAATGCGCTGCTTGGCGGGGGTCCACTGGGCGCGGACGGCGGACGGGGCGTGGGTCGGATCATTCATGGACCATGATGGAACATAGGTCGAACGTTGTAGGAAAGCAATTTCTCGCGTGCGGCGCGCCAGCCCTGCCGTTCGGGCCGGATCGGTGCTATACTGCCGTCCGAGCGGGCAACCCAGGAGAGGGGTCATGCAACGGCACGGCGACGAGTGGCGGCTCAACGAGGACGAGGCGAGCGGCGGCACCCGAGGGCACGGGGTGCGATACGTGCTGATCGTGGGCTTGCTCCTCGCGATCCTGGCGATGAGCGCGGCGTGGATCATGCCGGCGCTCGGCAACGGCTGAGCGAAGCCGATCTGTCGGCCGGCGCCCCTGCGGAGCGCGGGAACCGGTTGATGCGTTGGCGCCGTGCAACCACGGGAGCCCCGCATGACCAAGACGCTGGCCGAATTGTCGGAGAAGCTGCGCGCGATCGACTACTGCACCTTGTCGACCCGCACGGAGGGCGGCGCGATCGCCGGGCGACCGATGAGCAACAACGCGCAGGTGGAAGGCGACCTCGACGCCTATTTCTTCTCGAGCGGCGACGCGCGCACCGTCCGCGACATCGAGGCCGACGCGCATGTGGGCCTGGCGTACCAGGGCAAGGCGGGCCTGATCGGGCAGCGGCCCTTCTTCGTGACGGTCGAGGGCGAAGCGGAGCTGATCCGCGACACCTCGCGTTTCGAGCGGCACTGGACGAAGGACGTGGAGCGCTACTTCCCGGATGGGATCGACACGCCGGGGCTGACGCTGATCAAGGTCCACGCGGTGCGCGCGCACTATTGGGACGGCGAGGAGGAAGGGGAGCTGAAGGTCTAGGCGAACTCCACCAGGTCCCACAAATTTCCGTACAGGTCGCGGAACACGGCCACCGTGCCGTAACCGTGCGTGGCGGGTGGACGCACCCACTCGACGCCGGCCTCCGTCAGCCGCGCATGGTCGCGCGCGAAGTCGTCGGTGGCGAGGAACAGGAACACGCGCCCGCCCGCCTGGTCGCCGACGAAGCGCGCCTGCTCGGGCTTGGCGGCGCGGGCGAGGAGGATGGTGGTCGCGTCGGGCGCAGCACTCGGCGGGCGGATCGTGACTCAACGCTTGTTCTGTTCCGGCTGGGCCGTGTCCTCGACGAGCGTGAAGCCGAGGCGGCCGACATAATAGGCGAGCGCCTCGTCATAGTCGCGGACGAGGAGCGCGACGTGGGCGAGCCGGTTCACGCGCCTGGCTGGTCGAGAGCATAGCGCATCGCGACGTCGCAGCGGGCGTAAGCGCCGCCGTAACGGGCCATGATGTCGGCGTCGTGGACGAAGCCGGCGCGCTCGTAGAGGTGGATCGCCGCCTCGCACTTGCGGCTGGTGAGCAGGTAGAGCGTGCGGATGCCGGGCAGCGCCCGCGCCTGCTCGATCAGCGCGGCGAGCAGCGCCGCCCCCGCCCCGGTCCCGCGGGCTTGGGCGGTGACGCCCATTTTGGTGAGCTCGACCACGCCCGGCTCGGTCGGCATCAGCGCGCCCGTGCCGATCACCTGGCCCGCGTCGTCGGCGACGAACAGGATCACCCCGCCCCGATCGACGATCGCCTCGCGCGGGTGGGAGAGGACGTGGCGGTCATGGTCCTCCAGCACGAACATGTCGCGGATCCACGCCTCGTTGATGGCGCGGAACGCAGGCGCGAGGGCGTCGGTGTAGGGGAGGATGCGCATGGGGACGACGTAGCCGAAGCTATCCGGTCCTGCTATCCTGACCGGCTGTGCAGGCCTGCGCAGCGCCGCATGGACGCTAGCCGTGAGCCGGAGCCGCAAGAAGTCGCCTTACACGGGTTACACCACCGCGCGAAGTGACCAGCCTTGGAAAGCGAAGGCGGCGCGCGCCTTCCGTCATGCAGCGGCTCAGGGCTTACACTTGGATCCCGAGGGTGCGATGCTGCTGGTCAAGCGTTGGGCCAGCGTGAATCCCTGGGATGCGCCGAAAGATGGCAAGCAGCGGCTGCCGGATGTCGGGTCCAAGTGGCTGCGGAAATAAGGTATGCGGGATTCACTCTCGAGCATCAGCAGCCCAAACTGCTCAAGCAGGATCTGACGGGTTGGTGGTCGGGCAGATCACCGGCAAGCGCTGACTGATATACCGCGTGCGCTGATCAGATAAGGCGCAGGGGCCGGAGGTGCTCTCGCATTATAATCTGTATCGGATTGACCACTGCCTTCTTAGCAATGGTCGGGTGAGAGTGCTTGACACTTTCAAAGGTTCTAAGTAGCCGGGAATCGGCGGTCGTCGTCACTTTTTCCTGCTGACCCCTGCGTTCAAGCAACTGGGGCGCATGGGGTGTCCCAGAGCCCGGGGCTCTCACCCCGGACTGCAGGAGAACTGGCATGCGTATCGTATGCAGTTGGCCGAAGGCTGTCTCGGTGACGGACTACCTTCGGTTTCGACTCGGCAAGTGGGAGCATGTTTGCTCTCATTGTCGATCGTATCCCAGCCGGTAACGCGGTTTTGTGATTAACTGGACGACGATCGCCACTCTTAAATGCCATTCGCTCCAACAATGCAAGCGAGTTCTACGAGGGCTACTTCCATCCGTTTGGCTTCGTGATCTGCTTGCCTGTGGCACCTATGACAGTGTCAGGAAACTGCGCTTTGGCGAGACGAGCCGGCGTAACATGACGCACAAAGGAAGCCCATCGAGCCAAGCGGCGGTTCGGCTCGCGGCCGTCTAGACAGACCAAACCTACGGCTTTTTGCAGCTCTTGTGAGACGATCCGAAGTGACTCCTCGAGATCCGTATCTTGTGAGTAGACAAGTGCCGCATCAAAGCGATCATGCCACGCGTCGTTCAGCAGATGGGTAGCTAAGTTAACGTCCGACCCCTTCTCCTCGGTATCATTCACCTCAATTTTTACGTGGGGCGACCAAAGTGGGTGAGCGACTGGTCGCCACTTTGTCCTTGCCATGAAGCGCCCATAGTGGATGTGCAAATCTGGGACTGTGCCGAGTGCGCTGAGGTAGAGCTGCTGACGACGCGGCGACTCCGGATCTCCGGCCCGTGGGCTGATTCGAGCCGTGAAATATCGGATGCCGAGTATCTCATCGGCCTCATCTAACAGCTCACGACTAAGTGCCTGAAGATCAACCCACTTGTGCGGGCCTTTGCGGAGAGCGCGGTAGTACAGATTGAAACCATCCACATACACCCAAACCCGCATTTACATCTCCGGATACGGCAAGGGCCGCACAGGCTTACGCCTGGCGGCCCTTGAACTGACAGCACGCTGTCAGCGAGTATGGCGGATTACGTAGTGCGGCGTTTCCTAAGATACAATGGATTTTTCTCGCTGTTGTTCCATCACTCCGCTGCCGGCAGGTAAACTTCCCCGCCCTTTTCCCTAAACCGCTCCGCCATCTCACCCATCCCTCGCTCTACCTCTTTGGCGGCGAGGAACGTGTCCGCCGGCGCGTTCTGCTTCGCGGCGAAGTCGCGGACCTCCTGCGTGATCTTCATGGAGCAGAACTTCGGGCCGCACATGGAGCAGAAATGCGCGGTCTTGGCGCCTTCCGCGGGGAGCGTCTGGTCGTGGTACGCCTCGGCCGTGTCGGGGTCGAGCGACAGGTTGAACTGGTCGCGCCAGCGGAACTCGAAGCGGGCGCGGCTCAATGCGTCGTCGCGCAGGCGCGCGGCGGGGTGGCCCTTAGCGAGGTCGGCGGCGTGGGCAGCGAGCTTGTAGGTGACGACGCCCGTCTTCACGTCGTCGCGGTCGGGCAGGCCCAGATGCTCCTTGGGCGTGACGTAGCAGAGCATCGCCGTGCCGTACCAGCCGATCATGGCCGCGCCGATGCCGCTGGTGATGTGGTCGTAGCCGGGCGCGATGTCGGTGGTGAGCGGCCCGAGCGTGTAGAAGGGCGCCTCGCCGCAGGCCTCCAGCTGCTTGTCCATGTTCTCCTTAATGAGGTGCATGGGCACGTGGCCGGGGCCCTCAATCATGACCTGGACGTCCCGGGCCAAGGCGCGCTTGGTGAGCTCGCCCAGCGTGTAGAGCTCCGCGAACTGCGCCTCGTCGTTGGCGTCGGCGATCGAGCCGGGGCGGAGACCGTCACCTAGCGAATATGCAATGTCATACGCCTTCATGATCTCCGTGATCTCGTCGAAGCGCTCGTAGAGGAAGCTCTCGCGGTGGTGCGCCAGGCACCATTTCGCCATGATGGAGCCGCCGCGGCTGACGATGCCCGTGACGCGCTTGGCGGTGAGGGGGACATAGGGGAGGCGCACGCCGGCGTGGATGGTGAAATAGTCGACGCCCTGCTCGGCTTGCTCGATGAGCGTGTCGCGGAACACCTCCCAGGTCAGGTCCTCGGCCACGCCGCCGACCTTCTCCAGCGCCTGGTAGATGGGGACGGTGCCGATCGGCACGGGCGAGTTCCGGATGATCCACTCGCGCGTGTCGTGGATGTTGCGGCCGGTAGACAGGTCCATGACGGTGTCCGCGCCCCAGCGGATCGCCCAGACGAGCTTGTCGACCTCCGACGCGACGTTCGAGGCGACCGCCGAGTTGCCGATATTGGCGTTGATCTTGACCAGGAAGTTGCGGCCGATCGCCATCGGCTCAGATTCGGGGTGATTGATGTTGTTGGGGATGATCGCGCGGCCGCGGGCGACCTCGTCGCGGACGAACTCGGGGGTGACGATGGGCGGGATGGCGGCGCCCCAGGAGTTCCCGCCCTGCGCCGCTTCCATGGCCTGCTCGCGGCCGAGGTTCTCGCGGGCGGCGACATACTCCATCTCGGGCGTGATGATGCCGCGGCGGGCGTAGTGCATCTGGGTGACGTTGCCGCCGGCGCGGGCGCGCAGTGGGCGGCGGTTGACGTTGGGGAACGGACGCACGCCGCCGGAACGGTCGGGGCCTAGCTGGCCGTTGTCCTCCGGGCGGACCTCGCGGGCATCGTACGCCTCCACGTCGCCGCGGCCCTCGATCCACCCGCGGCGCATGGGCGGCAGGCCGGCCATGATGTCGATGCGCGCGTCGGGGTCGGTATAGGGGCCGGACGTGTCGTAGACCCGGAGCGGCGGTTCGCCGGAGCCGGGCTCGAGGTGGATCTCGCGCATGGCGACGCGGTGGGGACCGACATGCACCTTCTTGGAGCCGCGGATCGGGCCCGTCGTGACGCCGATCTCGGTGCGGGCGGGGATGTCGGCCATGGTCACTCTCCTCTTGCTGGAGGGAGTACGGGCGGCCCGCCTCTCCCTCCCTACGCCGGTATGAGCCGGATCAGGTTCAGCGGGTCGAGGGCTCCTGCCCTCCTCTCAAGCGCGGAACGGCGCTCCCCCGGGGATGGGCGAGCGATACGCGCTTCGCGGGCGGCGCGCAAAAGAAAAGGGCCGCCCTCCCCTGTCGGAAAGGACGGCCCGCCCTCGTAGCGACCCGAGGGAGAGGGGTCAGCCCGTCGCGGTGGTGGAGCGGATGTTGCCGTTCACCCCGTTGGGGAAGAAGCCGCCGCCCGCGATGTTCGGGCCGGCCGCCAGATAGGCGATGTTGAGCACCTGGCTGGGCGAGCGCACGAAGGCGATCGCGTTGGCGTCGGCGTTGACGAGGTTGAGGTTGTCGGGGGTGCCGAGCCCCTGGTCGCGGTCGCCGCCCTGGTTCAGGAGGCCGGTGTTCGCCGTGCCGTCCAGCGTGTCGCGCGCGTCCGAGATGCGCTGGGCGTTCTGGAACACGTTGAGCGCAGGCGTCTGGATGCCCTTGGTGACGAGCGCGGTGCGGATCAGGCCGCTGTGGTAGCCTTCGACCGCGTGGATGCCCGCCGCCGCCTCGATAAAGGCGGGCGTGTTGAGGAACTGCACGCCGCCCATATACGCGTTCACGCCCACCTCCGCGAGCAGGAAGGCCGCGAGCAGGAAGTTCTCGTCGGTGGCGTAGGGGTCGAACACGCCCGTAGCCCCCACCACGCCCGCCGAGCGCGCCGCGGCGGTGAAGGCGCCGTTCGCGTCGCCGCCGATGTTGATCGCGGGCTGCGCCGCCACCGCCGACCCCAAGGTCCGGCGGATGAACTGGACGTGCAGCAGCTCGTCCTCGGCGAGCTCGCGGGCGTATTGGCGCACCACCGGGTCGGTGAAGTTCGCCTGGCGGCCGCCGACCGCGTCGCCCTGCGTGCCCGTCCCCGTGCGGAGGTTGGCGGGCAGGCCCTGGCCGGAGGTGGCGAAGAGGTAGAAGTTCGATTCGAGATATTCGAGCTGCAGCGCGAAGTTGAACACGTCCGCCTCCGACGGCGGCGCCGCCGCGGTGGGGCTGGGCGTGCCGGTCGGCGTCGGCTGAAGCGTGATGGCGGGCCCGTCGTCGTCGTCGCCGCACGACGACAGCAGGGTCATGCCGCCCGCCATGGCGGCGGCGCCGCCGGCGATGCGGAGGAAACGGCGGCGCTCCTCGCGCCGGTGCGCGCCGGCCTGAAGCACGGCGGAGATGGCGTCTTGATCGATCATTTCTCTCTCCACCCTGATCAGTTGGCCGCGCTGGCGCGGATGTTGCCGTTCACGCCGTTCGGGAAGAAGCCGCCGGCGGTCGCCGCGGCGCGGTTCAGGTACACGATGTTGAGCACCTGGCCCGGCGTGCGGGAGAAGGCCTGGCCGTCGGCGTTGACGGGCACGATGTTGGACGTGTCGCCCAGCGTCGTGGTGCGGGGCGCCACGCCCTGGTCGCGGTCGTCGGCGCCGTCGAGCGAGTCGCGCGCGTTGGAGATGCGCTCGCTGTTCTCGATCGTTCCCAGCGACGGCGTCTGCACGCCCAGCTGATAGAGCGTGGTCCGGATGATCGCGGAATGGTACGCCTCCACGGCCAGGATGCCCGCCGCGGCCTGCAGGAAGGTCTTGTTGGTGATGAGCGGCGAACCGCCCTTATAAGCCGTGACGCCCACGTCCTCGAAGATGAACGCGCCGAGCAGGAAGCTGATGTCGTCCGCGTACGGATCGAAGTTCGCGCCGTTCGGCACGCCCGCCGCCGTCGCCGCCGCGGCGAACGGACCGCCCGGGCCGCCGCGGATGTCGATCGCGGGCTGCGCCACCGCGGCCGCGCCCAGCGCCGTGCGCAGGAACGCCACGTGCGCGGCCTCGTCGGCGGCGATCTCGCGGGCGTATTGCCGGATGACGGGGCTGCTGAACGGCACCTGGCGTCCACCCTGGACCGCACCCTGCGTGCCCGTGCCGGTCAGCTGGTTGGCGGGCAGGCCCGTGCCGTTGAAGGCGAACAGGTAGAACTGCGCCTCAAGATATTCGAGGTTGAGCGCGAAGTTGAGCACGTCAACCTCGGTGGGCGCGGCCTGCGCGTTCGCCCCGGTCGAGAAGGAGAGCGCGGACGCGCCGGATCCGGTAACGGCCGCGGCCTTCAGCACCGTCCTGAAAAAGTCGCGGCGCTCGTCGCGGCGCTTCGCGCGCGCCTCCAACGTTTCGATCAGATCGGCACTTTCCGGCATGGTGGACTCCCCTTTCGCGACGAGGCGCTCTAGCCGCGCGCCGTTCGGCCGCGGACAGAAACAGATACGAACGGCTGCGGGAAAGGATGCATGACGTCACAAGCACTTGCCGAACGCCGTTGCCGCACGTTCAAACGGCGGCTAGCGTAGTCGGGCATGGCGTCCGCCCCAGCTTCCACCACCGCGCCCGACGCCGCCCGCGCGCGGTTGGTCGAGGCGATCGTCGCCACGGGCGGCGAGGACCGGGCGGCGTTCCAACGCCTCTACCGCCTGACCCGCGCGAAGCTTTTCGGCATCTGCCTCCGTATCTGCGGCACCAGGGAGGCCGCGGAAGACGTGCTGCAGGACGTGTACCTCATCATCTGGCGGCGCGCGGGCGGGTACGAGCCCGGGCGCGCGAGCCCGATCACCTGGCTCGCCACCATCGCGCGCAACCGGGCGATCGACTGGCGGCGCGCCAACCCCGTGCGCGCCGCGGCGGGCGTGGAGGAGGCGGCGGACGTCGCCGACGCGCGGCCCGACGCGGCGGCGGGCATGCTCGACGCGGAAGAAGGGCGCCGGCTGCACCTCTGCCTGGACCAGCTGGAGCCCCCGCAGCGCGAGACGATCCGCACCGCCTTTTTCGGCGGGGTGACCTATGCCGAGCTCGCCGACCGGCGCGGCGTGCCGTTGGGCACGATGAAGAGCTGGATACGGCGCGGGCTCCTGCGCCTTCGCGACTGCCTGCGCGATGACGCCTGAGGAGCGCTCGGTCCTCGCCGGCGAGTTCGCGCTGGGCGTGCTGGACGGGCCGGAGCGTGCGCAAGCGCTGCGGCTGCTCGTCGCCGATCCGGGCTTCGCACGCGAGGTGGAGCGGTGGCGCGAGCATTTCGCGGTCTGGTTCGCCGAGTTCGGTGAGGTGGAGCCCGACCCGGGACTGGAGGAGCGGATCTTGGGCGCGCTGCCGGGCGGGGCGGCGAACGACGACGCCGGCCGCGCGGTCCGCTTGTGGCGCGCGGTCGCGGGCGGGGCGTCGCTGGCGGCGGCGGGCCTGCTCGCCGCGCTGCTGCTCCAGCCGGAGCGCGCCGCGCCGCCGGCTCCGCCCCGTCCCGCACCGGCCGCGCCCGCGCCGTTGGTCGCCGCGCTCGACCCGACGCCGGACGCGGGCGGAACGCTCGACGCGCCGCTCGCGGCGGTGTTCGACCGGGCGACGGGCACGCTGACGCTGGCGTCGGCGGTGGACGTCCCCGCAGGTCGCGCGGCGGAGCTGTGGACGATCGCCGGCGACGGCGTGCCGCGCTCGCTGGGCGTGCTAGGCACGGGCAATCGGCTGACGGTCAGGCCCGAGGCGCGCGGGCGGCTGGCGGCGGGCGTGGTACTGGCGGTCTCGGTGGAGCCGCCGGGCGGGTCGCCCACGGGCTCGCCGACGGGGCCGGTGGTGGCTACGGGGGCGCTGTCGGCGGTTTAGGGCGGCCGTTCACGCGAAGGCGCGAACGGATTTCCTCTTCCTTGTCCCTTCGCGTCTTTGCGCGAACGACTTCCGACGCCGGCGTTCCGCCGGTCAGAGCATGTAGCGGAGCCGGACCTGTTGCTTGTTCGCCTCACCGGTCACCGCGAAGCGCGCGGCGTCGAAGCGCGGCGGGCCGAAGCGGATGGCGGGGTTGCGCGAGAAGCCGAAGCCTTCGGTGGGCACGCCCGCGAAGGTGTCGAGGCGCTTGTTGCCGTTCTCGTCGTGCATCACCGCGGCGGCGTAGGCGCCCGGCGGCAGGCCCTCGAGCGTCAGCGTGCGCGTGTTCGCGGGCACGTTGCGCTTCACCGCGCGGATGTCGCCGTGGCATTTGGGGAAGCTCTGGCTGTCGGCGGTGACGCAGACGCGGACCACGCCCTTGTCGGAGCGTAGGCCGGAGACCTCGACGTCAAGCCGCCCGACCGGCGTCGCGCCCCCCAGCGTCCACGCGACCGCCCCTAGCGCCAGCACGCGCATGCTCGCGCGCGAAGTCGCCCACGCCCTCGTCCGTGCCGCACAACCGATCCCAGAACCGGAAATAGAGCCCATAATTGCACCCGTACCGCTCATGGTGCCTCTGGTGGTGCGACGCGGTGATGAGCCAGCCCCCCAGCCGGCCGCGCCACATCCACTGGGGAAACACCTCCCACCCCATGTGGTTGGTGACACCCATAACCGTCATCACGGTTAAAACGAAACCCAGCGCCCCCCAGTGGATCGGAATCAGGAACACCAGTGTCGGAATCACCACAGCGCCCGTGAGCGCCTCGAGGGGGTGAAAGGCCATGGCGGCCCAGGCGGTGGGCGGGCGGCTCCGGTGGTGGACGGCGTGGGCGAGCCTGAAGGGACCTGGCCGGTGCATCCAGCGATGCGTCCAGTAGAACCAGCTGTCGTGCGCGAAGAGGTACAGGAACACCGACATGGGCAGCCACCAGAGCGGGTAGGCGTCGAGGTCCGTGTAGATCCTGGTCCAGCCCTGGGTCCGCCAGCCCCACATGACGACGCCCGCGGGTACGCCGTAGATCGCAGCGGATGCGAGGCTCCAGCCGATCTCGCGGCGCATCTGCCGGTCGAGCCCGGCATAGAGGCCGGGATGCCGCGCGCTCGTCAGCCAGGCGAAGCCGCCGGAAACGAGGAGGTACCGCACGCCTACGATCAGCGTCATGGACGCGGCGGCTAGGAGGAGGGCCGGAAGCACGGCGCCGTCTATAGGGCGGAAGATCGAAGAACTGAACCTGCGAGCTAGGGGGCGAGCGAGCCCACGAGCCGCCTCAGCTCAGCCGCCGCGGTGCGCGCCGCGGCGGGGTCGCGGGCGTCGCACGCGTCCTCCAGCCGGATGGCGACTGCGCTGACGTCGGGCCAGCCGAGCGTGCCGCCCGCGCCGGCGATACGGTGTGCGAGCCCGCCCGCCGCCGCCAGGTCGGGCGCGTCGGCGTCGAGCGCCGCGTCGATCCCGTCGCACTCGCGCGCCGAACGCTCGACGAAGCGGACGCGAAGCGGCCGGAGCCTGTCGGCGATCACAACAGCGCTCTCACCTGCGCGGCCAAGGTCATGGGGTCGAACGGCTTGGCGATGATGCCGCACGCGCCGAGTCCGGCCAGCCGCTCCGCGTCGTCGCGGCCCGCGCGCGCGGTGATGAAGGCGACCGGCGTGTCCGCCGTCTCGGCCTGCGCGCGCAGCGCGGCGAGCGTGGCGGGGCCGTCCATCTCCGGCATCATCACGTCCAAGAGGATGAGGTCGGGCTTCCACTCGGCGGCGAGCGACACGGCGGCGCGGCCGGAACCGCAGTCGCGCACCAGGAAACCGGGGTCGAGCTCGAGCGCCATGGCGGCGATCTCGCGGATGTCGTCCTCGTCGTCGACGTAGAGGATGCGGGCGGTCATGCGGCCTCCTTGGGCAGCCCGAGCGCGTCGTCGACGGCGGCGACCAGCCGCCCGATCGACGCGCGGGACTTCACGAGCACGACGCGCGCCCGGTGCGCGAGCTCCGCGCCGGCCTCCTGCGCGGTGAAGACGATCACGGGCGCGCTCCTCCCGCACGCGTCGAGCAGGTCGAGGCCCGACCCGTCAGCGAGGCCGATGTCGAGGATTACGAGGTCGAAGCGCTCGGCCGCGACCAGCTCGCGCGCGCGGCGGAGCGAGTGGGCGGGCGTCAGCGCGGCGCGGCCCTCCAGTGCGGAGGCGACGACGCGCGTCATGTCGACGTCGTCCTCGACGTGGAGGACGCGGGGCAGCGGGGCGGCCGAGGCGGCGGGGCGCGCGGGCTCGTCGGCGCGCGGCAGGTCGACGTGGAAGGTCGTGCCGTGGCCCTCCGCGGTGTCGAAGGACACGCGCCCGCCGTGCCGCGCCACGATCTCGCGCACGATGGAGAGGCCGAGCCCGCTACCGCCCTTGGCGCGCGTGTCGGAACCGTCGGCCTGGGTGAACTTGTCGAACAGGCGCGGCTGGAAGGCTTCCGGGATGCCGGGACCCTGGTCGCTGACGCTGACGCGCCAGCAGCCGTCGAGCGCGCTGGCCATGACGATCACGACGCCGCCCGCGGGCGAGAACTTGACCGCGTTGGAGAGGAGGTTGGTGAACACCTGGGTGAGCCGGTCGGGATCGCCGAGCACGTGCGCGGCGTCGTCCACGGGCGCGAGCTCGAGTCGCACGCCGAAGCCCTGGGCATAGCCCCCGTTCGCCTCCACGGTGCGGCCGAGCAGGTCGGCGAGCGGTACGGGGCGCATGTCGAATTGCGCTTCGCCCGCCTCGATCTTCTCGATGTCGAGAATGTCGTTGACGAGCCGCACCAGCCGCTCGCTGTTGGCGTGGGCGATGGCGACGAGCCGGTCCGCGCGGGGCGGCAGCGGCCCCGCCGCCCCGCCCGCGAGCAGGCCGAGCGAGCCCGCGATGGAGGTGAGCGGCGTCCTGAGCTCGTGGCTGACGGTGGAGATGAACTCGCGCTTCAGGCGGTCGACGCGGTGGCGCTCGGTGGCGTCGCGGACCACGGCGACCGCGTGCACGCCCGACGGCAGCGCCATGGGACTTACTGCGACTTCCGTCGGCACGGCCGCGCCGTCGCTGCGCCGGCCGGTGATGTCGATCGTGCGGCCGCCGCCCGCCTCCCCGAGGCCCAACCGATCGGCGAACGACATGGCCCGGCCCCTTTCCGGCGCGATCTCGAACAGGACGGACACGTCGCGGCGGAGCAGCTCGTCCTCACGATAGCCGAACATGGCGCGCGCGGCGCGGTTGAGGCTCTCGATGCTGCCGCTGGGATTGAGCGAGATGATCGCGTCCGTGGTGCTGTCCAGGATCGCCTGCTGGCGCGCGGCGGCGTCGCGCAGGCGCGTGTGGAGGCGGCGGCGCTGGTCCCAGGCGCGCGCGATCGCCACCGCCGCCGCGGTGAGCATCGCGGCCATGCCCGCGAGCAGCAGGAACGACAGCGTGCGCGTGCGCTCATGGGCCCTGAACTCCTCCGCGGTGCGGTCGGCCAAGCGCGCGCGCTCCAACCGGTCCATGGCCGCGACTTGGGCGCGGATCGCGTCCATCAGCGCCTTGCCGCGGCCGGACGCCACGGCGGCGCGCGCCCGGGCGGGACGCCCCGCCGCCTTCAGCGCGACCGTGCGGTCGGCGAAGTCGAGTTTGGCGCGCGAGAGTTCGCGCAGCCGCGCCACGCCCGACGCGAGCGGCGATCCCCGCTCCAGCCTGCCGTCCAGGGTGCGGAGCGTTCCCTCCGCGACCCCGCGCGCCTCCCGATATGGTTGGAGGAATTCGGGGTCGCCGGTCAGGAGATAGCCGCGTTGCCCGGTCTCGACGTCGCGGTGCACGGACAGCACGTCCATCAGCGCGGCGCGCACCTGGTGCGAACGCTCCGCCTCCTCGGCCGCGCGTACGCCGTGGTCGAACTCGCGATCGAGGACATAGGCCAGCAGCAGGTGGATCGCGAGCGTCGCGGCGACCAACGCGCCGATCAGGACGCGGCCGGACGGGCGCGGGCGTATCGATCGGGCAAGGAGAGGGAGCAAGGGCGGCGTGCTTTCGGCTCGGGTCGCCGCCGGGCTTACCGCGTCTTAACCAAATTAGGGTTAACGCGGAGGCCTCATCGCCCGGATTTCAGACGCAGGTGGAGGTAGGCAGGTGGCGCGCATCATCGTGGCGGAGGACGACGAGATCGTGGCGGAGCTGGTCCGCGACGCGCTGATGGGCGCGGGCCACGGCGTGGGCGTGCTGCCCACGGGCGCGCAGGCGCTGCAGGTGATACGCGCGCGGCGGCCCGACCTCGTGATCCTGGACTGCAACATGCCCGAACTGTCGGGGCTGCTGGTCTTGCGCGAGATGCGCAAGTCGGGCGAGCTCGCGGACACGCCCGTGCTGATGCTGACGGGCCGCCAGAGCGACAAGGACGAGACGCTGGCGATGTGGGAAGGCGCAAACGACTATATGCGCAAGCCCTTCGATCCCGAGGAGCTGGTCTTCCGCGTCGAGGAGCTGCTCGGAACCGCCGCGCGCGCGGGCGGTGCGCGAGCGGTTCGTTAACGGCTTTACTTGGGCCGGCCCTCCAGTTGTAAGTATTCGCACGCGCGGACGGACCGATCCGGTGCTATAAAGCCGTTGCGACCCGAGGGATGTTGTTCGACATTCCTCCCTTTCACCCGGCTGGCTTAGGCCAGCCGGGTTTTTTCGTCGGCGAACTCATGCCCGTTTCGTTTCAACGGCGACGTTCGAAGAACAGAATGGGCGCGTCGCGGTAGCGGACCTCGCCGGCGGAAGAATATCCGAGCCGTTCGGCCAAGCGGATCGACGGCGCGTTGCCGGGCGAGATGATGCACACGGTGCGTTCGATCCCCCGCCCGTCCGCCCAGCCTAGCATCGCCGCGCACGCCTCCGCCGCATAGCCCTGACCGTGCACCCGCGGCAGGAAGCCCCAGGCCGCCTCCGGCGTGCCCTCGAAGGCGGGCGAGGTCGCGCGGCGCGACTCCATCAAGCCGACCTCGCCCAGATACGCGCCCGACGCGGTCTCGCGTACGACCCAGTGGCCGAAGCCCATCACCGGCCAGTGCGCGACGTAGCGGAGCAGGCGATGCCAGACCTCCTCGCGCGTGGCGGGCGGAGCGCCGATCTGCGCGGTGAAGGCGGGATCGGTGATCATCTCCACCATCTCGTCCAGGTCGGACGGGCGATGGGGCCGCAGCGTCAGGCGCGCGGTGGTCAGCGTGGGTGCGGTCACGGCTTTCCGATAACCTGGGACAGCATGCGTACGGAAAGCCTTTCTCTCGCATGCCCTTGTCGGCTAGTCGGGCCGGGATGGCCCATCCTTCAAACCACGGTGCGTGCGACGTGGCGATCGTCGGCGCGGGGCTGGCGGGCGGCCTTCTCGCGCTGGCGCTGGCCAAGAAGCACCCCGAGCTCGACGTGCGCCTGATCGACGCGGGCGACAGCGTCGGCGGCAACCATCTCTGGTCCTTTTTCGGGACCGACGTGGCGGACGCCGACCGCTGGCTGCTGGCGCCGCTCGTGGTGCACGCCTGGCGCGATTACGACGTGCGCTTCCCCGCGCACGCCCGCACGATCCCGGCGACCTACTACTCGATCGAGAGCGCCCGGCTCGACGAGGTGGTGCGCCGTACGCTCCCGCCCGAGCGCGTCATGCTGGGGCGCAAGGTCGCGAGCATCAGCCCCACCGCGGTGGCGATGCAGGACGGCGAGCGGCTGGAGGCGACGGGCGTGATCGACGCGCGCGGCGCCGCCGACTTGTCGACCCTGGAGCTGGGCTGGCAGAAGTTCCTCGGCCGCGAGCTCGAGCTGGACGAGCCGCACGACGTCGAGCGGCCCGTCGTCATGGACGCCACCGTGCGCCAGGTCGACGGCTACCGCTTCATGTACGTGATGCCGTTCGCGGAGCGGCGCGTGTTCCTGGAGGACACCTATTACAGCGACTCGCCCACGCTGAACGCGCGCGCGGTGTCGCACCGGCTCGACCGCTACGCCGCCGACAAGGGCTGGGCGGGGCGCACGGTGCGCGAGGAGCAGGGCGTGCTTCCCGTCGCGATCGGGGGCGATTTCGACAGCTATTGGCGCTCGGGCGGCGCGCGCGTCGCCAAGGCGGGCATGCGCGCGGGACTGTTCCACCCCACCACCGGCTATTCGCTGCCCGACGCGGTGAGGCTTGCGGTCACTCTCGCGAAACGGCGCGATTTCGCGGGCGCGGACCTCCACCAGGCCACCTACGACTATGCGCGGGCTTGCTGGCAGGCGCGGCGCTTCTACCGGATGCTGGACGCGATGTTGTTCCGCGCGGCGGAACCGCAGGCGCGCTACCGCGTCCTCCAACGCTTCTACCGGCTCGATCGCAAGCTGATCGGCCGCTTCTACGCAGGACGTTCGACGATGAAGGACAAGGCCCGCATCCTCATGGGCAGGCCGCCCGTGCCCGTGGGGCGCGCCCTCTCCGCCATTCGGGGGGTGCGTTGAAGAGCGCGGTCGTTATCGGGTCCGGGTTCGGCGGGCTGGCGCTCGCGATCCGGCTGCAGTCGGCGGGGGTGAAGACCACGATCGTCGAAGGCCGGGACAAGCCGGGCGGGCGCGCCTATTATTGGGAGCGCGACGGCTTCACCTTCGACGGCGGGCCCACCGTCATCACCGATCCACCCTGCCTCCAGGAGCTCTGGGCGCTGACGGGCCGCGACATCGCGGAGGACGTCGAGCTGGTGCCGGTCACGCCCTTCTACCGGCTCAATTGGGCGGACGGGACCAACTTCGACTACACCAACGACGACCAGGTGCTGCGCGGCGAGATCGCCAAGCTCAATCCCGAGGACGTCGCGGGCTATCAGCGCTTCCTAGCCTATTCGGAGGGCGTGTTCCGCGAGGGCTATGAGAAGCTCGGCCACGTTGCGTTCCTCGACTTCGGCTCGATGGTGAAGGCGGCGCCCGCGCTCGCCAAGTACCAGGCGTGGCGGTCGGTTTATTCAATCGTGTCCAGGTTCGTGAAGAACGAGAAGCTGCGCGAGGCCTTGAGCTTCCACACGCTGCTCGTCGGCGGCAACCCGATGACCACGAGCGCCATCTACGCGCTCATTCACAAGCTGGAGCGCGACGGCGGCGTGTGGTTCGCCAAGGGCGGCACCAACCGGCTGGTCGCCGGCATGGTGAAGCATTTCGAGCGGATCGGCGGCACGCTGCGCCTCGGCGACCCGGTCGCGACCATCGAGACCTTGGGCGACCGCGCGACGGGCGTGGTGACCAAGGGCGGCTACGCGATCAACGCCGACGCGGTCGCGACCAACGCCGACGTGATGCACAGCTATCGCGACCTGCTCGGCGACAACCGCAGCGCGAAGCGGACCACGGCCAGGCTGGAGCGCAAGCGCTACTCGCCTTCACTGTTCGTGGTGCATTTCGGGATCAAGGGCACCTGGCCCGGCATCCCGCACCACATGATCCTGTTCGGGCCGCGGTATAAAGGGCTGTTGTCGGACATCTACGACCACGGCGTGGTGGCGGAGGAATTCTCGCTCTACCTGCACCATCCGACGGTGACCGACCCGTCGCTGGCGCCGGAAGGGCATTCGACCTTCTACGCGCTCGCCCCCGTGCCGCACATGGGCAAGTTCCCGCGCGACTGGGCGGAGGTCGCGCCCGTGCTGGAGAAGCGCATCCTGGACGAGGTTGGCCGCCGGCTCATCCCCGACATCCACGAGCGCATCGTGACCAAGTTCTCCTACTCGCCAGCCGATTTCTCGACCGACCTGAACGCGCATCTCGGCAGCGCTTTCTCCCTGGAGCCGATCCTGACGCAGAGCGCGTTCTTCCGCGTGCACAACCGCGACGACGACATCCCCAACCTCTTCTTCGTCGGCGCCGGCACGCACCCGGGCGCGGGCATCCCGGGCGTGGTGGGCTCCGCCAAGGCGACGGCACGGCTGATGCTGGAGGGCGCGCGTTGAGCAACTCGCTAGTCCTCCCCTGCAAAGGGAGGTGGCACGCCGCAGGCGTGACGGAGGGGTGTCCCCGATCGCAAGCGTCGGATCACCTTTTCGATGGGGATACCCCCCCACCAGCCTGCGGCTGGTCCCCCTCCCCTTGCAGAGGAGGATTTGAAGCGTGAGGCGCCTGGCCGTTTACTGCGGGTCGGCGACGCCGGCGGACCCCGTATATCTGGAGACCGCGCGCGAGGTCGGGCGGGGCTTGGCGGAGCGCGGCATCGGCGTCGTGTACGGCGGCGGCCGGCTGGGGCTGATGGGCGCGGTGGCGGACTCGGCGCTCGGGGCGGGCGGCGAGGTGGTGGGCGTGATCCCGCAGGCGCTGGTCGACGCGGAGGTGGCGCATCGCGGGCTCTCCGAGCTCCACGTCGTGTCCGGTATGCACGAGCGCAAAGCCGCGTTCACCGATTTGTCGGACGGCTTCGTCACCATCCCCGGCGGCACGGGGACGATGGACGAGCTGTGGGAAGCGCTCTCCTGGGCGCAGCTCGGCTATCACGAGAAGCCGGTGGGGCTGCTCAACAGCGCGGGCTATTACGACGCGCTGATCGAGTTCTGGTGGAAGATGGCGGAGGTTGGCTTCCTCCGGCCGCAGCACCGGGACCTGCTCATCGTCGCGGGTACGCTGCCCGAGCTCTTGGCGCGCATGGGCGAGCACGTGCCCACCCAGCCCATCGTCAGGATGAGCGCCGCGGACCTTTGACGCGCGAGCTGCCCACCCGCGAGGCGATCGTGGCGACCGCGCGCGAGTCGATCGCGCGGGGGTCGAAGAGCTTCTCGGCGGCGAGCACTTTGTTCGACCGGCGCACGCGCGAGCGGGCCTGGTTGCTCTACGCCTGGTGTCGGCGCTGCGACGACATTGCCGACGGGCAGGATCACGGCCACGGCATGAGCCGAGTGGCGGACCCGCAGGCGCGCCTCGCCGAGATCAGGGCGATGACGGAGGAGGCGCTCAGCGGCCGGATCGTCGGCGACCCAGCGTTCGACGCGCTCCGCATCGTCGCGGGCGAGTGCGCCATGCCGCCCGAATGGCCGCGCGACCTCATCCGCGGGTTCGAGCTCGACGCGGACGGCTGGCGGCCGGTGAGCGAGTGCGACCTCTACCTCTACTGCTACCATGTCGCGGGCGTCGTCGGGCTGATGATGGCGGTCGTCATGGGTGTATCGCCAGACGACGAGGCGACGCTCGACCGCGCGTGCGACCTGGGGCTCGCGTTCCAGCTCGCCAATATCGCGCGCGACTTGGCCGAGGATGCGAAGGCCGGACGCTGCTACCTGCCGCGCGACTGGCTGGGCGAGATGGGATTGAGCGAGGCGATGCTGCTCCTGCCCGAGAACCGGCCCGCGCTGGCGCGGTTGGGCGCGCGGTTGGCGGACAGGGCGGAGCGGTACGAGGCGAGCGCGCGCGGCGGCACGCCCGCCCTCTCCTTCCGCTCGGCCTGGGCGGTGCTGGCGGCGGCGGGCATCTACGGCGACATCGCACGCAAGGTCCGCGCACGCGGGGAGGCCGCGCTGGAACGGCGGGTGAGCACGTCCGGCGCGGCCAAGCTCGGCTGGATCGCGCGCGCCTGGAGCCAGGCGGCGCGGCGGGCGGCTTACGCGGGTACGCCGCGGCCGGCCGAATTATGGACCAGGCCGCGGCGTTGACCGAGCCGTAGCGCCGCGGCCACGGCGAGCGCCGGAAGCAGCAGCGTCGCCGTCTGCATCCATAGCGGATGCGGGATCGTCACGAGATTGGCGACGCCGCCCGCGAGCACCAGCACGCCCACGATCCACGCGGCGGCCGGCCAGCCGGACAGGCGCAGCGCGGCAAGCGCGCCGGCGAAGGTGCCGAGGAAGTAACCGGCGAGCACCATCAGCTTGGCGGGCGTGCTCATCGCCTCGACCGAGGCGGGTCGGCCGCCTGCGACCGCATGGGCGAGCGATTCGAGGGCGAGCATGACGACGATCGCGACGACGGCGCCGCCGACGACGGACAAGAATCTGCGCATGGCCTTTCTCCCTGTTCCCGGGAGAAGGGTATCATGTCGGGCGGACGGAGTCCCGCTCAGCCGCGCGGGCGCTTCACCTCGTTCTTCACCATCACCGGCCCGCTCGCGCGGCAGGCGGCGCTGACGACGGGGAAGTCGATGTCGGTATGGCGCTGGAGCGCCACCGGCATGGCCGCGCGGCACTCGGCGGCGGTCTCGTAGCGGACGGGCTCGACCCGCTGCTCCTGACACGCGGCCTGGCCGTCGCCGCACCCCATGATGGCCAGAATGAAATACACCGGTTCCATAAACGCGGACCCCTTACAACCGCGGCGGAAACGGCTCCGAAATCGCGAGGTTCCAACGGCTTGTCGCATCGGACCGCTTCGGGCACACTCCCGTCATAACGGAGGAGGCATGTCATGCGCGATGCGACCAAGGCGTTGTTTCTGGCGACGGGGGCGTTGTTGATGACGGGGGCCGCACCGGCCCAGCAGGGTGCCGCCCCGCCGGTGCCGCTGATCGAGCGCGCCAAGCTGTTCGGCAACCCGACGCGCGCCGGCGGGCAGCTGTCGCCCGACGGGCGCTGGATCAGCTTCCTGGCGCCGCGCGACGGCGTGATGAACGTGTGGGTCGCGCCCGCGACCGCGCCCGACCAGGCCAAGCCGCTCACCGCCGAGAAGCTGCGCCCGATCCGCCAGACCTTCTGGTCGCCCGACAGCCGGCAGATCATGTTCATCAACGACGTGGGCGGCGACGAGAACTTCCTGCTCTACGGCGTCGACGTCGCGAGCGGGGAACAGAAGAACCTCACGCCGTTCCAGAAGACGCGCGTGATCCCGGTCAAGGTGAGCAAGACGGTCACCGACCGCGTGCTCATCGGCGTCAACAACCGCGACCCGCGCTGGCACGACGTGTACAGCCTCCAGCCCGCGACGGGGAAGCTCGACCTCGTGTTCAGGAACGACGGCTATTCGAGCTTCGTGGCCGACGAGCAGCTGAATCTCAGGCTCGCCGCCAAGCCCCGCGCCGACGCAGGCAGCGACTGGTTCCGCATCGTCGACGGCACCGTCGAGGCGAAGCCCGTCGTGAGCTACGGGCTCGACGACTCGCAGACCACCGCGCCGCTCGCCTTCACGCGCGACGGCAAGATCCTCTACTGGACGGACGCGCGCGGGCGCGACCAGGCGGCGATCTTCGCGCAGGACGTGGCCACCGGCCGCATGACGCCCGTCGCGCAGTCGGCCAAGGCGGACGTGTCGGGCGGGCTGTTCGACCCCAAGACTGGGCGGCTCCAGGCCTATGCCGATTATTACCTCAAGAACGAGTACAAGCCGGTGGACGCCTCCGTCCGCGGCGACCTCGACTTCCTGCGCAAGCAGAACAAGGGCGAGTTCTACGTCACCTCGCGCACCGACGCGGACGACAAGTGGCTCGTCACCTTCGATCCCGTCAGCGCGCCGTCGGAGACGCACCTGTACGACCGCGCGGCCAAGCGGCTGACGCGGCTATATGTCAGCCGGCCGGAGCTCGTCGGCGCGCCGCTCCGCCCGATGCAGGCGGTGGAGGTGCCCGCGCGCGACGGGTTGACGATGGTGAGCTACCTGACGCGGCCGGCGGGCTATGAGGACCGCCCCGCGCCGATGGTGCTCGTCGTGCACGGCGGCCCGTGGGCGCGCGACGGCTACGGCTACAACTCCACGCACCAGTGGCTCGCCAATCGCGGTTACGCGGTGATGAGCGTCAACTATCGCGGCTCCACCGGCTTCGGGAAAAAGTTTGTCTCCGCGGCCGACCTGCAATGGGGCCGCAAGATGCACGACGACCTGATCGACGCCGTCGACTGGGCGGTGAAGCAGGGCGTGACCACGCCCGACAAGGTGGCGATCATGGGCGGCAGCTACGGCGGCTACGCGACGCTGGCCGGGCTGACCTTCACGCCCGACAAGTTCGCGTGCGGCGTCGACATCGTGGGACCCTCCAACCTGTTCACGCTCCTCCAGACGATCCCGCCCTATTGGGAGGCGGTGAAGCTGCAATTCTACAAGCGCATGGGCGACCCGAACACGGAGGAGGGCCGCGCGCTGCTCAAGGAACGTAGCCCGCTGACATATGTGGACCGGATCAAGAAGCCGCTCCTCATCGGCCAAGGCGCCAACGACCCGCGCGTCAACGTGCGCGAGTCGGACCAGATCGTCGAGGTAATGAAGGCGAAGAACATTCCGGTCACCTACGTGCTCTTTCCCGACGAGGGCCACGGCTTCGCCCGCCCCGCGAACAACATCGCGTTCAATGCGGTGGCGGAGAACTTCCTGGCACCGTGCCTCGGCGGACGCGCGGAGCCGATCGGGCAGACCCTGGCCGCGTCGAGCGCGCAGGTGAAGCACGGGGCGGAGTATGTGCGGGGGCTGAACGCGCAGACGGCGGCGAAGTGACTTTCTGAATTCCTCCCCCGCAACGCAGTTGTGGGGGAGGGGGACCGGCCGCAGGCTGGTGGAGGGGGAGCTATGGGATGCGGCATCGCCCACGGCCTGCTCCGCAGGCCGGCTCCGGTCGGCGACAAGCCCCCGGCTTGTCGCTGATCGACCTACGCCCCCCACCACCACGCCCTGCGGGCGCGGTCCCCCTCCCCCGCTGTAAGCGGGGGAGGAACTAAGTGGTCGCGCTTGCCTCGCCGCCCCCTACCCCCACATTGCGGGGCGATGCCCCCCGCCTCCCCGACCCAGCCCACGGAGCCGCTCTGGCCGACGCTCCGGCGCTTTCTCCCGTATCTCTGGCCCAAGCACGAGCCGGGCCTGCGCCTGCGCATCGTGCTGGCGATGCTGCTGGTGGTCGCGACCAAGCTCGTCCAGGTGTTCGGCGCGGCGTACACGCTGAAGTTCGCGGTCGACCGCATGGCGGCCGGCGACCGCGGGCTGGTGTGGATCGTCGTCGGGCTCGTGGTCGCCTACGCGCTGTCGCGCTTCCTGGGGACGCTGTTCGACAATCTCCGCAACGCCGTGTTCGAGCGCGTCGGGCAGGACGCCGCCCGGCGGCTGTCGGCGGACGTGTTCCGGCACCTGCATCGGCTCTCGCTCCGCTTCCATTTGGAGCGGCGCACGGGCGCGGTGACCAAGGTGGTCGAGCGGGGAACCAAGAGCATCGACACGATGCTCTACTTCCTCCTGTTCAACATCGCGCCGACGATTCTCGAGCTCGGCATCGTGCTCACCATCTTCGCCTTCGACTTCGGGACGTGGCTGGTCGCGGCGACGGTGGTGATGGTCGCGGTGTACATCGTCTTCACGCGCAAGGTGACCGACTGGCGCAACCAGCTCCGCGTCCGCATGAACGACCTTGACACGGGCGCGGTGGCGCACGCGGTCGACTCGCTCCTGAATTTCGAGACGGTGAAGTATTTCGGCGCGGAGGAGCGCGAGAGCCGCCGCTACGAGCGCGCCGTCGCCGCCTATACCGACGCGGCTGTCCGGAACGAGAACTCGCTCGCCTGGCTCAATGTGGGCCAGAGCTTCATCACCAACGCGATGCTGGCGCTGGCGATGGGCGTGGTCGCGTTTGGCTGGTCGTCGGGGCGCTTCTCGGCGGGCGACGTGGTGTTCGTGTCGACGCTGCTCAGCCAGCTGTTCCGCCCGCTCGACCTGCTCGGCATGGTGTACCGCACGATCCGCCAGGGCGTGACGGACATGGCCGCCATGTTCGAGCTGATCGACACCTCCGCCGAGATCCGCGACAGGCCCGGCGCGCCGCCGCTTGCGGTGACGGCGGGCCGCGTGCGCTTCGAGAACGTACGCTTCGGCTACGAGGGCGAGCGCGAAATCCTTCAGGGCATCGACCTCGACATACCCGGCGGCAAGACGGTCGCGGTGGTCGGCCCGTCGGGCGCGGGCAAGTCGACGCTGGGGCGCCTCCTGTTCCGCTTCTACGACGTCACCGACGGGCGCATCACGATCGACGGGCAGGACCTGCGCGACGTAACCCAGGCGTCCCTGCGCGCCGCGATCGGCATCGTGCCCCAGGACACGGTGCTGTTCAACGACACGATCGGCTACAACATCGCGTACGGCCGCGAGGACGCGAGCCCCGACGAGGTACGCGCGGCGGCGCGCGGCGCGTCGATCGCCGAGTTCATCGAGGCGCAAACGGACGGCTACGACACGCGCGTCGGCGAGCGGGGGCTAAAGCTGTCGGGCGGCGAGAAGCAGCGCGTCGCCATCGCGCGCACGCTGCTCAAGGACCCGCCGATCCTGATCCTGGACGAGGCGACCAGCGCGCTCGACAGCCGTACGGAGGCGGCGATCCTCGACACACTCCGCGAGATCGAGCGGGGACGCACCACCATCGTCATCGCGCACCGGCTGTCGACGGTGGTCGACGCGGACGAGATCGTCGTGCTCGACGGCGGCCGCGCGGCCGAGCGCGGGACCCACGCGCAGCTGCTCCGCAGGGATGGCCTCTACGCTGAGATGTGGGCGCGCCAGGCGTCCGAGCGCGAGGAGGCCGACGACGCGCTCGCGGCCGAGTAGGCGGCGTGTGTCATGCGCCTGAGACAGTTGCCCGCCTCGGCGGCAGCTGTTTTCAAGATGAACCGAGCGGAAACGGAACGTTCATGTGCAGTACAGGCCCGCATCCGCGTTGTAATTAGGCCCAATTCGCTGACATGTTCACCTACTTAGATCTTAGTAGAAACAGACCTTTGTTGTCGTTGCCTTCTCGCAATGACAATTTTACTTTGATCGTTGAACCATTCCAGAGCTGAAGCGTCTTGCCCCCGGTCCGCTCAACAGCAGCGGCGCCGATCTAAGGAGCAGATGTTATGCGTAAACCTCTGATGATTGCGACGATCGCGGCCGCCGGGCTGCTCGGCACTTCGGCCATGGCGCAGACCACGGCGGGCGGCGGCGCCAGCGCCTCCTCGCCCCACGGCTCGGTCGCGGGCGGCGCCACCGCCGGCACCAACGACCAGGGCATGTCCCAGCGCGAGCAGCGGCGCCAGCAGCGCATGCAGCGCCGCGGCGGCAACTCGTCCTCGACCTACGGCTCGGGCACGATCTACACCGACCGCAACCGCGCCACGGGCGGCGTGACCGCGGGCGGCACCGCCACCGGTTCGGGCCGCCAGTCGAGCTCGACCGCGGTGGACGCGTACGGCCAGGCGACGCGCCAGGGTTCGACCGCCGAGGTCTATGGCGACTCGACGGCCAACTCGGGCGACCGTCCGCAGTAAGGATCGAGGGGGCGGGCCCCGCGCCCGCCCTCCATCCCGCCATGGGCGCGATCCTCTTCGTCGCCGCGCTGGCCGGGTCCGCCCCGGAACAGTGCCGGCGCATCCACTACACCGCGGACGGCCGCGTGATCGAAACGAGCGTAAGCACCGAGGAAGGCGGCGTATCGGCCTCCTCGCACAGCTCGGGTGCGTCGAGCAGCTCGGTGTCGGTGAGCTCATCCAGTTCCTCGTCGGGCGGCGGTTCGAGCGTCGCGACGAGCAGCTCCACCGTCGACGGCGTCCGGCGCTCCACCACGGTGCGGCGCGACGCGAACGGCTGCACGATCACCGTCGACGATCGTCCGCCAAAGGAGTGACCAGTATGCGTAATCTCATTCTTCTCGCCTCCGCCCTGGCGCTGAGCGGCGCCGCGGCGGCGCAGACGCGGACGGGCGGCTCGTCCTCCTCGACGCCAACCGACCGCCAGGTCCAGGCCGGCACCTACGGCTCGGGCACGAGCGGGAACGGCGCGGTGGGCGCGTCGGGCGGCGGCTACGCGGTCGCCGGCGACGGCGGCACCGCCTCGACGGACGCCGACGCCCGCTTCAACACCGAGAACAGCACCGCGCGCCAGCGCGCCCGCGCCATGGCACGCGACGACGACGAGCGAGCGCGCTCGACGACGCGCACCGCGGTCCGGCCCGATGGCACGATCCGGTCGAGTTCGCGGTCCTTCTACAAGGAGAAGGGCGAGCGGCCGGTGATCGATCGCCAGCGCACGGTGACCAGCCCGGACGGCACCGTCCGCGAGCGGTAAACGACTCGCGGTTCGTCACGCGGCGGGCGGACGGTCGGGAACGGCCGTCCGCCCGCCTGTGGAGTTCGGCGCGCGTCAGCTGCATCCCTCCACATATTGGATGCTCGGCCCGCCCGCATGGATCGCCTCCACGCGGCCCGTTGCGCCCGTCTCGTAGCGGATGCCCCGAGCGTCGGTGGCCGCGAGATGATCGGCATCGGGCGCGTCGCCCGTCCCCCGCGTCGCCCAATGCGTGAGGTACAGCCCCGGCGGGTGCGCATAGGCGTGCGGCTTCTCGTCTAGCGACCGGCCATAAGCGGCGCGGACCTGCGCCGCGGTCGCGCCGAGCCCCAGGCCGCGATCGGTGCGGAGCGCCGCGCCCTCGACCAGCGACACGCGGGTGAGCCGCCCGTCCTCGATCATCACGATCAGGCCCTCCGGCGCGCGGGCCGGGCGGAACTGGTCGCACCTATCCGGCTCCGGCCCGCCGACCGCATTCGGCTCGGCGTCGGGTCCGAGCGCCGCTTCCACCTGGGCGCGCGTCATCCCGACCCGGAGCGGTCCCCAGCCCTCCGCCGTCAGCGCCGCGACCGACCGGGGCGAGGCGGAGGGCGTCGGCGAGGGCAGCACGGCTTTCGGCGGCACCGCGCCGACGATCGGCGCGGAGGGGGCCGGCTCGGGCGCACGCTCCTCGGCGCAGGCGGCGAGGAGCAGGATAAGGGGAACGGCACGCATGCCCGGCCGAACGCACCCGTGCGGGCGCGGGTTGCCGTCAGGCGCAGCTCAGCCGCACCTGCCGCGCCCGCTTGTCGAAGGTCAGCGACGAGCAGCGGTCGAGCTGGTCGCGGCCGATCGTCAGGACGTCGCGGCTCCGGTCGCGCTTGCCTTTGGCGGTTACCACCACCTCGTCGGGATCGGGCGGCGGCGCGGCGGCGTCGGCGATCGAACTCGTGCCGCCGTAATCGGATACGCGCACCAGCAGCCGGTCGAGCCGGATCGGGCCGACGATCAGCGGGCGTTCCAGGCGCAGCGTGCGGACCGGTCGCTGGACGCCCCAGGCGATGTCGGTCGTGGTGGGCGAGCCCTCCAGCGCCCCGCCTTGCGCGCGAGCGAGCGCGACACCCGCGCCGGCGGTCGCCGTGGTGGGGCGGCGCGGGTCGAAACGGACGCGCATGGGCTCGCCGTCGACGGTCAGCGCGGCGAAGGTCAGGCCCCAGCCGCCGAACAACCCGCCCGCCTTCGCTATCGGCAGCGCCACCACACGCTCGCCCGGCCGCGGCGCGCGTAGCTGGAAACGGATCACCGGGTCGGGCAGCCCGCCGGGGCCGACGACCGCGTCGGCCGTGTCGGAGTAGGTGCGCGCGGTCCAGGTGACGCGCCGTTTTATGGGCCCTGCGCCGAGGTCGATGCGCGCCACCGCCGTCCGACCGGCGATCGTCACCGGGCCGACCGCGTAGCTCGCGGCGAACGGGCCGGGTTTCAGCCCCGCCCGCGCGGCGAGCGCCGGGTTCAGAACGGGCATGCCGGGCGCGGCGGGATCGACGCGCAACCGCGCGGGCACGCCGGCGATGCTGCTCGGGCGCATGCCGTCCGGGGCGATGACCAGCTCGCCCTGCTTCGCCGCGCCGCCCGCGGCCGCCAGCAGCGCCGCCGTCGTCAACCATCGCAGCATGCGTCCCCTCCCCGTCGTCCCCTCCGCTTCGAGCAGCCGAAAATGGCTGGAGAAAGGCGCGCGGCGGGCGTGATTTCCGGAAGCCGAACGCCTATCTCCCGCTGCACCCGATGCTTCCCGACCCCCTTCCCACACTCCAACGCGTCTTCGGCTTTCCCGATTTCCGCGGCGTCCAGCGCCAGGTCGTCGAGCGCGTGCTCGGCGGCCAGCGCACGCTCGCGGTCATGCCGACGGGCGCGGGCAAGTCGCTGACTTATCAGCTGCCGGCCGTGATGTTGCACGGCACCTGCGTCGTCGTGTCGCCGCTCATCGCGCTGATGCACGACCAGCTGCGCGCGGCGGAGGCGGTGGGCATCCGCGCGGCGACGCTGACCTCGGTCGACGCCAACCAGGCGGAGACGCGCTCGCGCCTGCGGGGCGGCGAGCTCGACCTGCTCTACGTCGCGCCCGAGCGCGCGTCGGGGCAGAGCTTCCGCGAACTCCTGTCCCAGGCCGACCTGGCGCTGTTCGCGATCGACGAGGCGCACTGCGTCAGCGAATGGGGGCACGACTTCCGGCCCGATTACCGGCTCTTGAAGCCGTTGATGGACTCGTTCCCCGACGTGTCGCGGCTGGCGCTGACGGCGACGGCGGACGCGCACACGCGCGCCGACATCCTCGCTCAGCTCGGCATCCCGGCGGACGGGCTGATCGTATCGGGGTTCGACCGGCCCAACATCCGCTATCATGTAACGCCCAAGACGAGCACGCCGCGCCAGGTCGCCGACATTATCCGCCGGACGCCCGGGCCGGGCATCGTCTATGTCCAGAGCCGGGCGGGGACCGAGAAGATGGCGGCGTCGCTCGCCAGCACGGGCCGGCCGGTGCGCGCCTATCATGCGGGGCTCGACCCGGCGATCCGCGCCAAGAACCAGGCCGATTTTGTCGCGTCGGAGGACATGGTGATCTGCGCCACCGTCGCCTTCGGCATGGGCATCGACAAGCCGGACGTGCGCTTCGTGGTCCACGCAGGCCTGCCGAAATCGATCGAGGCCTATTACCAGGAGACGGGCCGCGCGGGCCGCGACGGCGACCCGTCGGTCGCGCACCTGTTCTGGGGCGCGGAGGATTTCGTGCGCGCGCGCCAGCGCATCGACGAGGTCGAGCCCGAGCGCCGCGCGGGCGAGGCGGCGCGGCTCCAGTCGCTGTCGGCGCTGGTCGAGACGGGCGGATGCCGGCGCCAAGTGCTGCTCCGGCATTTCGGCGAGGATGCGCCCGCCGACTGCGGCAACTGCGACAACTGCCTGGGCGCGTCGGGCGCGGTCGACGCCACCGAGCTCGCGCGCAAGTTCCTGTCCGCCGTGTTCCGCACGGGGCAGATGTTCGGCGTCACCTATATCGAGCAGGTCCTGACGGGTAAGTCGACCGAGCGCAGCCTGATGAACGGGCACGAGAACCTGTCGGTATGGGACATCGTCGACGCGGAGGAGGCGGCGCTGCTGAAGCCGGTCGGCCGCGCGCTCCTGCTCCGCGACGCGCTGCGCGCGAACGAGCATGGCGGGCTGGAATTCGGGCCGGGTGCCCGCGCGCTCCTGAAAGGCGAGGCGACCCTGTCCGTCGTTCCCCAGCCCCGCCGCGAACGCCGCGCCCGCGGGGCCGCCGCCGCGGCCAACCCGGCCGACGATCCGCTGTTCGAGGCATTGCGCGAGCGCCGGCGCGAGCTCGCCAAAGAGGGTGGCGTGCCTCCTTACGTGATCTTCCACGACTCGACGCTGCGCGACATGGCCGCGCGCCGGCCGACGAGCCGGGCGGAGCTGGCGGTGCTGTCGGGTGTCGGTGCGCGCAAGCTCGACGCCTATGGCGACGCGTTCCTGGAGGTGATCCGCGCCGCGGCGTGACCTCGTTACGCATCCGTGCCCTTCACCCTGAAACCGCAACGGGCTAGCGCAGGCGCATGGACATCCGCCCCCTGAACGAGAGCGTCGCGGTCGCCCCGCAGATCTCAGCCGACGACATCCCCGCCATCAAGGCCGCGGGCTATGTCGCGGTCGTCAACAACCGTCCCGACGACGAGGAGGCGGGCCAGCCGTCCGGTGACGAAATCCGCGCGGCGGCGAAGGCGGCGGGGCTCGGATACACGCATGTGCCCGTCACCGGCGCGGGGTTCAGCCATCCGCAGCTCGACGCCATGGCGCGGGCGCTGGTGGAGGCGGGCGGGCCGGTGCTCGCCTATTGCCGCTCGGGCACGCGCTCGTGCAACCTGTGGGCGCTCGCCGCCGCCAAGGCCGGCCGCGATCCCGAGCTGCTGGTCCATCAGGCGCGCGGCGCGGGCTACGACCTGTCCGCGATCCGCCCGATGCTGGACGCGCTCGCGGGGGCTGAATGAACTGGCTGATGCTGGGCGGCTCGGCCGCCGCGATCCTGGCCCTGTCGGGCGCGGCCTGGTGGCTGCGGCTGGGCCGCGACGTCAAGATCGGCAGCGTCGAGGAGGCGGCCGACGCCGTCGAGCACTCGCTGCCCGGCTTCGTCACGGGCGGCGCGGTGGTGGGCGCGGACGGGTTGGCGGCGCTGGCGGTGGATAAACGCGGCGAGCGCGTCGCGGTGGTGAAGCGCCATGGCGCGCAGCTCGCGGTGCGCGAGGTCGGCTGGAAGCAGATCGCCGCCACCGCCGACGGCATCGTCGTCGACACGGGCGAGAAGCGCTTCGGCGGGCGCATCGCCGTCGCGGGCGTCGATCAGCTTGACATGCGGCGGCTGGCCCCGCAGTCGATGAAGGCGTAGGCTCCGCGGCGTGGAGCCCGCGCTGCCCGATCCCGTCGATTACGCCGTGCCGGGTTTCGTCGTCCTGGTGCTCGCGGAGATGTTATGGGCCTGGGCCAAGGACCGCCGCCGCTACTGCCCGCGCGATACGCTGACGAGCTTGGGGCTCGGGCTGGGGAGCACGGTCGCGGGCGCGCTCTCGGCAGGCGCGGTGTTCGCGATCGCGACTTGGGTGCACGGCTTCCGGTTGCTCGACATACCCTACGCCTGGTGGGCGTTCGTGCTCTGCTTCGTGCTCGACGACCTCGCTTATTACTGGTTTCACCGCTCCGCGCACCGCGTGCGCTGGTTCTGGGCGAGCCACGTGATCCACCACAGTTCGCAGCACTACAACCTGTCCACGGCGCTCCGACAAACCTGGACGGGATTCATCAGCTTAGGCTTTATCTGGCGATTGCCGCTGTTCCTCATCGGCTTTCCGCCCGCGATGGTGTTCTTCGTGGCGGCGTTGAACCTCGTCTACCAGTTCTGGATCCACACGGAGGCGGTGGGCCGCATGCTCCGCTGGTTTGAGGCGGTGATGAACACGCCCTCGCACCACCGCGTCCACCACGCCGTCAACGCGCGCTACCTCGACC
This sequence comes from Sphingomonas lenta, assembly GCF_002288825.1. Taxonomy (GTDB): domain Bacteria; phylum Pseudomonadota; class Alphaproteobacteria; order Sphingomonadales; family Sphingomonadaceae; genus Sphingomonas; species Sphingomonas lenta. Next base: position 5,139 of record NZ_NSLI01000004.1, on the reverse strand, counting down.
GCAACTATGCGGGCGTGTTCATCGTCTGGGACAAGCTGTTCGGCACCTTCGAGGGCGAACGCGACGACGACCGGCCGCGCTACGGCATCGTGCACCAGCTGGGCAGCTTTCACCTGTTCTGGGCGGCGTTCCACGAATGGATCGGCATCGCGCGAGACGTACGCGCCGCGCCCGGCTGGCGCGCCAAGCTCGGCTACCTCTGGCGCCCGCCCGGCTGGAGCCATGACGGCAGCCGCGACACGTCGGAGACGATCCGCGCGAAATGGGAGGCGCGCGGGCGGTGATCGGGCTTCTGATCCCGTTCCTCATCGCCGACGCGATCCTGGGCTGGATGCTGGTCACCACCTGGCGGCGGCAGGAGGTGTGGCTCGTCACGCGCATGGGCCGCAAGGACGAGAACCGGCGGCTGTGGTGGATGTCGGTGGTGCGCCTCGCCGCACTACTCGCGCTATCGATGACGGGCACGCTGGCGTTGCTGTTGGCCTAGGCGAGCGCGGCGCGGGCGTCGTCGAGATCGTCCTCGTCCACCATGACGCGCACGGGGATCAGGAACCAGCTCCCCTCGCCGATCGAGGTCTCGCCGTCGAACGCGATCGCCGGGATGCCGTCCGCCTCCAGCCGCGCCACGACGATGTGCGCTTCGTTGCGGTTGAAGCGGCCGAGCTCGACGAGGCTCAATTCGGCATTCCGGGCGGCGTCTCGGTCGGCACGCGCGCGGGCAGGCCGTCGATGCTTGCGCCGTTCTCCCGCTGGAATGTGTCGAGCAACTGCTCGGGCGTGAACTTCGCGCCGAATTTCCGGAGCGTCTCGCGCTCGCGCACCAGTTCCATGTGCGGCACGCCCCAGCCGCACGAGGTCTGCACCTGATCCACCGCGATCTCGAAGATCTGACGCGTGCCGGGCAGCAAGGTGAAGTGCGACGCGAGCTCGCCCCAGCGCCCGTCCTGCGGAAGCACGGGCGTCCCCCGGCCGTAAAGGCGCATGATCAGCGCCGGGCTCTCGAACGCGCAGAACATCACGGTGATGCGCCCGTCGGCGAGCAAGTGCGCGTTGGTCTCGTTGCCCGACCCGCCCACGTCGAGATAGGCGGCGGTGCGGTCGTCCAGCACGCGGAAGCTGTCCATGCCCTTGGGGCTGAGGTTAATCCGCACGTCCGCGGCCGCGGTGGCGACGAAGAACACCGGCTGGCGCGCGATGAAGGCGCGATGCTCGTCGGTGATGCTGTCGAAGAATTCGGCCATCGCGCCCTCCCCTGCTCCGGCCCGGTGATGCTACGCCGCGCAAAGGCGGGGCGCAAACGGGAAGGGCGCGATGCAGATCGTGATGATGGGCGTATCGGGCGCGGGCAAGACGGCGGTGGGCCGCGCGCTCGCCGACGCGCTGGGCTGCTTGTTCCTCGAAGGCGACGACTTCCACCCGCCCGCCAATGTCGAGAAGATGCGCGCGGGCGAACCGCTCACCGACGCCGACCGCGCACCCTGGCTCGACTCGCTCGCCGACGCGCTGGCCGCTCATGAGGCGAAGGGCGAGCGGAGCGTCCTCGCCTGCTCCGCGCTGCGCCGCCGCTACCGCGACCGGCTCGCGGCGGCCGCGCCGTGCCGCTTCGTGCTGCTCGATGTGCCGACGCACGAGCTCGCGCGGCGGCTGGAGCGGCGCGCGGACCATTTCATGCCCGCCGCCTTGCTGGAAAGCCAGCTCGCGACGCTGGAACCGCTCGAGCCGGACGAGAACGGTTGCACCCTCGCACCGCGTGCGTCCGTCGGCGAAACGGTGTCCGCAATAAGCTCAGCGCTCTGAGCCGACATATCAGACGGCGGTGCCCCCGACCGTCAGCCCGTCGACCAGCAGCGTCGGCTGGCCCACGCCCGCGGGCACCGACTGGCCGCCCTTGCCGCACACGCCGATGCCCTCGTCAAGCGCGAAGTCGTGGCCGACGCCGAGCACTTTGGTCAGCACCGTGGGGCCGTCGCCGATCAGCGTCGCGCCCTTGATCGGCGCGCCGACCCGGCCGTCCTCGACCATGTACGCCTCCGTGCAGCTGAACACGAATTTGCCCGAGACGATGTCGACCTGGCCGCCGCCGAACGACTTGGCGAAGATGCCGCGCTTGACGCGGCTCAACAGCTCGGCGGGATCGTCGCGGCCGGCCTTCATGAAGGTGTTGGTCATGCGCGGCATGGGCGCGTGCGCGAAGCTCTCGCGACGGCCGTTGCCCGTCGGCTCGACGCCCATCAGCCGGGCGTTCAGGCGGTCCTGCATATAGCCCTTCAGGATGCCGTCCTCGATCAGCACCGTTTCGCGCGTGGGCGTGCCCTCGTCGTCGATCGACAGCGAGCCGCGGCGGTCGGGGATGGAGCCGTCGTCCACGACCGTGACACCCGGCGCCGCGACGCGCTCGCCGATGCGGCCGGAGAAGGCGGAGGTGCCCTTGCGGTTGAAGTCGCCTTCCAGCCCGTGACCGATCGCCTCGTGCAGGATCACGCCCGGCCAGCCGGAGCCGAGTAGCACCGTCATCTCGCCCGCGGGCGCCGCGACCGAGTCGAGGTTGACGAGCGCCTGCGCCAGCGCCTCGTCGACCCCGCGGTTCCACGTCGCCTCGTCAAACAGCCGGTCGTAGAGGTAGCGGCCTCCGATGCCAAAGCTGCCCGTCTCGCGCCGGCCGTTCTGCTCGACGACGATCTGGACGTTGAGTCGGACCAGCGGCCGCACGTCGTGCGCGACGAAGCCGTCGGCGCGGACGATCTCGACCACCGACCAGCTGCCCGACAACCCGACCGAGACCTGCGCCACGCGCGGGTCGCGCGCCCGGGCGGCGGCGTCGATGCGCTGGCAGAGGTTCACCTTGTCGGCGAAAGGCACGAGGTCGAGCGGGTCGGTGTCGGTGTAGAGGTGGCGGTTGGTCCGCGGCGGCGGGGCCGCGCGACCGTTCTTGGCGGGGTCGATCAGCGCCATCGTCTCCGCCGCGCGCTTGATCGCGGCTTCGGAGAGCTCGTTGGCGTGCGCGAACGCGGTCGTCTCGCCCGACACGGCGCGCAGGCCGAAGCCACCATGCGTGTCGTAGCTCGCGGTCTTTAAGCGCCCGTCGTCGAAGCCGAACGCCTCGGACCGGCGATACTGCAGGTAGAGCTCGCCGTCGTCCGCTTGGCCCAGCGCCTGCGCGGTGAGGCGCTGGGCGGTGTCGGGATCGAGGTCGCGGTAGAGGAAGCGGCGGGGATCGGCGGGAGCGTTCATGCGCTCCGATATAGAAGCCTTACAGGCCCGCGCCATCCCCGCGGTCGTGCAGCTTCGCGTGGTCGGCCCCGTCCGCAGGACCCCCGATCAGCACGAAGCGCCGGTCGCAATAGCCGCAGTCCACGTAACCCGTCTCGTCGATCTGCAGGTACACGCGCGGGTGGCCGAGCGAGGCGCCGCCGGGGATGTCGGTCGCGCCATCGCAGGCGACGCGGCGGGTGGAGACGCGGGAGATTTCGAGCGGCGGATGCATGACGCGCTGATTAGCCGCGCCCGCGCCCGCCCTCAATCCCCGGTCAATTTATCGTGATCACGCCGTCCACCGCGCGCCATTCGGCGGGGCCGATCAGGTGCTTGTGCGCGATGCGGATCGAATGGAGCGGCGCCTCCACCTCCCGCCGCCAATGATCGAGAAAGCGGTGCAGCTCGGGAAAGCGCGGGGCCAGGTCGTATTGCTGCCAGACGAACTGCTGCAGCAACGCGGGGTAGTCCGGCATGTAATAGTGGATCTCGGCGGTCAGCAGGCCGTAACCGCCCAATTGCTTGCAGAGTGCGCGATCGGTCATTCGTCCTCCCCATGCGTGAAGGACCGCCGAATGTCCGCAGACTCGGGCACGCAGTCAAGCGGGGTTGAGGCTCCGCCACCGCGTCCCTATCGGCAGGGGTATGAGCGACGCCGCGATCAGCATCCAGGGCCTTGGCAAGACCTATGCGGGCGGCAAGCGCGCGCTCGACGACGTCACCTTCGACGTACCGCGTGGGCGGATTTTCGGGCTTCTGGGGCCGAACGGCGCGGGCAAGTCGACGCTGATCAACATCCTCGCCGGGCTGGTCAACAAGACCTCCGGTAGGGCGTCGATCTGGGGCTTCGACATCGACGAGCACCCGCGCAACTCCAAGGCGTCGATCGGCATCGTCAACCAGGAGATCCTCTTCGATCCCTTCTTCTCGCCCGTCGAGACGCTGGAGATCCAGGCCGGCCTCTACGGCGTGCCCAAGCGCGAGCGGCGCTCGATGGAGCTGCTGCGCGCCGTGCACCTGGAGGACAAGGCGCACGCCTACGCCCGCACGCTGTCGGGCGGCATGAAGCGGCGGCTGATGGTCGCCAAGGCGATGGTGCACTCCCCGCCCGTGCTGGTGCTCGACGAGCCCACCGCGGGCGTCGACATCGAGCTTCGCCAGCAGCTCTGGGCCTATGTGCGCGAGCTGAACGCGCAGGGCGTGACGGTGGTGCTGACGACGCACTATCTGGAGGAGGCGGAAGAGCTCTGCGACCGCATCGCCATCATCAACCATGGCAAGCTCATCGCCAACGAGCCCACGCGCGAGCTGGTGAACAAGGCGCAGGAGAAGGTCGTCGCGGTGACGGTCGACCGCGACCTCGCCGCCCCGCCCGAGAACGCCTGTTTCGAGCGCATCCTCTTGAAAAGCCCGCGCACGCTGGAGATCACGTACAGCAAGGACCGGGTGAATGCGGGCGAGGTGCTGGCGGCGGTCACGCGCGATGGGCTGGGGATCGTGGACGTGACCACCAAAGAGGCGGACCTGGAGGACGTGTTCCTGTCGCTGACGCGGGCGGCGAACGGCTGACCCGGACGCACGACGGCGCGGCGGGTGGTGCCAGAGGCCGATCATGACTGAGGCGGTCCGCGGGTTTCGATCGCAGACCTTGTGACGCGGCCTTCCGACACTCGTAGGCCCGCAGAAATGTTCAGCTATGCTGCCGGTGTCGGAACCGACCGAATTTGACACGTAAGCTATGTCCGCTTTCGACCCAAAGCGGACGTTAGTGCCACCACTCTTCAACGGTGAGCACGCCTCCTGAGAGGGTCACCGACACATCCACCCCTTCTTCGACTTTGCGGGAACGGCTGAACGAGCACGTAGCCACGGCGACCTCTCCGCAAA
>NZ_NSLI01000003.1 GCF_002288825.1 Sphingomonas lenta | reverse complement strand
GCGACATGCACGGCGGCAACGGCATCTCGGGCGAGTACCACGTCATGCGCCACCTCATGAACCTGGAGACGGTCAACACCTACGAAGGCGCACACGACGTCCACGCGCTGATCCTGGGTAGGGCGATTACCGGCCTCAGTGCCTTTTGACGGGTCGCCTTGAACCCTCCGTCACCCCGGACATGGGTCCCCAGCAAAGTAGTACTTTGCTGGGTTCCCTCCTCCGGGGTCCATCGTGGTACGCGCATACCGGCTGACTCGTGCGCACAGCGATGGATGCCGGAACAAGTCCGGCATGACGAGAAAGCGAGTATGTTGAGGTGATCGACCGCCAGCCCACCCTGACCGGCGACCTCCTCCACCTCCGCCCCCTCACCCCGTCCGACTGGCCCGCCCTCTACGCCGTCGCGAGCGATCCGGACATCTGGGCCCTCCACCCCGCCCATGACCGCTGGCGCGAACCCGTCTTTCGCGCCTACTTCGACGATGCGATCGCCGGCGGCGGCGCGCTCGCGGTAATCGACCGCGCGACGGAAGAAATCATCGGCTCCAGCCGCTACGGCCCGCACGACCCCGAACGGAACCGCATCGAGATCGGCTGGACCTTCCTCGCCCGCTCGCACTGGGGCGGCCGGTACAACCGCGAGCTCAAGCGTCTGATGCTCGCCCACATCCTGCCCCAGGTGGCCACTGTTTTCTTCACCGTCGGCGAGCACAACCTCCGCTCCCGCCGCGCGCTGGAGAAGATCGGCGCCGCGCTCACCGACGAAGTTCAGGTCCGCCGCGCCGGCGGCCGCGACGTCTCGCACCTCGTCTACACGACCACTCACGCCCCCGACTGAACTGGCGCGCTTTCCCAAGATCTGGCGTGCCCTCCCGGTGCGATCCGCGCCGAGTCGCGGCTAAGTTCTTGTAAACACGTTTGCGGCACCACTTGGCACGCTCCCTGCGAAGCACCATCCATCAGCGCGGGCCCACCGCCCGCGTTCCAAGGAGTCGAGAACCATGCCGAGCCCCCGCCCCTCCCTGTTCGCCCGCGACGATACCTTCTTCGGCATCTGCCAGGGCCTGGGCGAGGATCTGCGGATCAGCCCCGACCTGCTGCGGCTCGGTTTAGCGCTCGCGCTGTTCTTCAACCCGGTCGCGACGATCGCGGCCTATCTGGGCCTGGGCGTCATCGTCATGATCGCCCGCTTCGCCTTCCCGGTCCGCACCGCCGAACCCGCCCCCGCGCAGGAGGTCCTTGCCGCGCCCGCGACCGGCAACGACCCCGACCGGATCGAGCTCGCCGAAGCCGCCTGACGGAAGCGCTTGCCTTCCCGCGCCCGACGGCCGAAACCCGGCCGCGGGAGGGGCGGGCATGGACAACATCGGCGGAGCCACGGTGCGCCGCGTCACGCGGCGGCTGATCCCGTTGCTCGGGCTGATCTACATGATCGCCTATATCGACCGGCAGAACGTCTCCTACGCCAAGCTCCAGATGGTCGGCGACCTGGGCCTGAGCGAAGCGGCCTACGGGCTCGGTGCCGCGCTCTTCTTCATCGGCTATTGCGTGTTCGAGGTCCCCGCCAACCTCGTCCTCGACCGGGTCGGCGCGCGCGTCTGGTTCGCGCGCATCATGGCGAGCTGGGGCGCGGTCACGATCGCGCTCGCCTTCACGCAGAATGCCGCCATGTTCTACGTGCTCCGTTTCCTGCTCGGCGCGGCGGAGGCGGGCTTCTTCCCCGGCGTGCTCTACGTCCTCACCCTCTGGTATCCCCAGGCGCAGCGCGCGCGCGCCGTGGGACAGTTCATGGTGGCGAGCGCCGTCGCGAACGCGGTGGGTGCGGCGATCGGCGGCCTGTTGCTCGACCTGGACGGTTTGGCGGGCTTGCGCGGCTGGCAATGGGTGTTCCTGGTCACCGGCCTGCCGGCGCTGCTCCTCGTGCCCGTCGTCCTGCGCGCGCTGCCCCGAGGTCCGGACGAGGCGCGCTGGCTCGACGCCGCGCAGAAGAGCTGGCTCGCCGCCACGCTCGACGCGGAACGCGGAGCCGGCGTCCGGCACGCCAACCCGCTCCGCGCGCTCGGCGACCCGCGCGTGCTGATGCTGTGCGCGGCCTTTCTGGGTTTTCCGCTCGCCGCTTACGGGCTCGGCTACTGGCTGCCGACGATCGTCAAGGGCTTCGGCGTCTCCAACACCGTCAATGGCCTACTCAACGTCATTCCCTGGACGCTTGTCGGCTTCGCGCTCTGGTGGCTACCCCGGCACGCCGCCCGCTTCCGCGACCAGCGCTGGCATCTCGTCGGACCCCCGCTGGTCGGGGCGGCCTGCCTCGTCGGCAGCGTGCTCGCGCCCGGCGCCTGGCCCAAATTCGCGTTCCTGTGCATCGCCGCGCCCGCCGTCTTCGCCGCCCAGCCGATCTTCTGGACGCTGCCGCCGCGCTTCCTGACCGGCGCGGGCGCGGCGGCCGGGCTCGCGCTGATCAACGCGATCGGCAATCTGGGCGGCTTCGTCGCGCAGACGGCCGTGCCGCGCATCCGTGACGAAACGGGCAGCGACCTCGCCCCCATGCTGTTCCTGGCCGCCTGCCTCGCACTGGCAGCGCTCGGCGTCCTGCTCGTCGAACGACGCCTGCCGCGCCCGACCTGACGCCCGTCAGCGCAGGTTCGCGGCCCGGCGCGCGATCCCGTCGACCGGCACGTCGTGCAGCCGCCTGAAGCGCGCCTCGATCAGGCTGAACAGGCCAAACGCGAACAATCCTAGCGCCACCACCACGTCCATCGGGCTGGAGAGCCAGGCGAGCGCCTGCGCCGTCCCGCCCGCCTCGTTGGCCCGCTCCTCGAACCCCGCCTTCAGCAGGAAGAAGCTGCTGATCACGAACACCAGCCCGCGCGCGGCGTAGCCGGCCCGCCCGCTCCACTGCGCCCAGGGCTGGCGCGCGACTGCCGGGTCCAGGTAACGCAGGAACGTGCCCCTCACCGCCTTGATCAACTGGAACACGCCGACGCCGAGCAGCAGCACGCCCGCGGCGATCACCAGCGTCGCCCCGCCCGGCAGCTCCAACGCCGCCCGCGCGCCCGCCTGCGTACCGTCGCCCGCCGACGCCGCGCCGCGGATCAGCCGCACCGCCTGCCAGGCGAGGAACAGATGCACCAGCCCGCTCGCGCCCGCGCCGAGCCGCTCCATCACACCCTCCTGGCGGGAACCGTGCCGCTCGATATCGAACGCCGCGTCCGCCAGCCGCCACAGCCCATAGGCGAACAGCCCCGCCGCCATGACGATGAGCAGCGCCCGCCCGCCGCCCCGCCCGAGATACTGCAGCGCCCCGGCGGGATCCTCCGCCCGCCCCGTGCCGACGATGAGGAACGCGATCACGACGTAAAGCAGCCCGCGGGCGGCGAACCCGATCCGCGTCAGGGTGGTCAGTCGCGCGCTGGCGTTCATGGAAACCGTCCTCCTGCTCGCGCGGAAACGGTCGGCATCGGTAGGACGTTCCGGAACTGAAACGTCGGCTCTGCTTTCGAACCCGACCGACGCACCCCCTCCCCACCCCGCCCGAACCGCGCTAACCCGCGTCCGTGCAGCCCGACCCCGCTTCCCGCCACCCCCTCGCCGGCGTCAAGGTCGTCGAGCTCGCCCGCATCCTGGCCGGTCCCTGGGCGGGGCAGGTGCTCGCCGATCTCGGCGCGGAGGTGGTGAAGGTCGAGGGGCCGGGCGGCGACGATACGCGGACCTGGGGTCCGCCCTTCGTCGACGAGCCCAACGGCGGCCGCACCGCGGGCTACTACCACGCGTGCAACCGCGGCAAGCGGCTCGTCGTCGCCGATTTCGCCACGCCGGAAGGTCAGGCGACCGTTCATGAGCTGGTCCGCGACGCCGACGTGGTGATCGAAAACTTCAAGGTCGGCGGGCTCGCCAAGTACGGGCTCGACTATGCCGGCCTGTCGGCAATCAACCCGCGCCTCGTCTATTGCTCGATCACCGGCTTCGGCCAGGACGGCCCCTACGCGTCGCGCCCCGGATACGACTTCATCATCCAGGGCATGGGCGGCATCATGGACCTGACGGGCGAGCCTGACGGCGCGCCGCAGAAGAGCGGCGTCGCCTTCGCCGACATCTTCACCGGCCTCTACTCGGTCGTCGCGATCCAGGCCGCGCTGCACATGCGGACGCGCACCGGCCGCGGCCAGCACATCGACATGGCGCTCTTGGACGTCATGACGGGCGTGCTCGCCAACCAGGCGATGAACTACCTGCTGACGGGCGTCACCCCGCCCCGGGTCGGCAACGCGCACATGAACGTCAGCCCCTATGCCGTCTTCCCGTGCGCGGACGGCTGGTTCATCCTGGCGGTCGGCAATGACGGGCAGTACCGCCGCTTCTGCGCGGTCGCGGGCCTCGATCCGGACGACCCCTCCTACGCCACCAACGCGCTACGCATCGAGAACCGCGCGCCCCTGTTCGCCGCGATCGAGCAAGCGACGCGCGCCTTCGCCCGCGACGATCTGCTGGCGAAGCTGGAGAGCGCAGGCGTCCCCGCCGGCCCGATCAACACGGTCGCCCAGACCTTTGCCGACCCGCAGGTGGTGCACCGGGGCATGGCGATCGAGGTCGAACGCGAGGACGGCGCAACGCTCCCCGGCCTGCGCACGCCTATCAGGTTCAGCGACGCGGAGCTGGCGCTAGGTAAGGCCGCCCCGTCCTTCCCTCCCTTTCAGAAAACGGAGCGAGGAAGCGCATGACCACCCCACCCCTGCACGGCCTCCGCATCGTCGAGCTCGCCGGCATCGGCCCCGGCCCCTTCGCGGGCATGATGCTCGCCGACCACGGCGCGGAGGTGATCCGCATCGACCGCGGAGCCCGCGCCGGCTTCACGATCGACAGCAAGGACCCCCTGCTCCGCTCCCGCCGCTCGATCGCGCTCGACCTGAAAAGTCCCAAGGCCGTCGAAGCCGTCCGCCGCATCGCCGCGCAAGCCGACGGCCTGATCGAAGGCTTTCGCCCCGGCGTCACCGAACGGCTCGGCCTCGGCCCCGACGCGCTCCTCGCCGACAACCCCCGGCTCGTCTACGGCCGCATGACCGGCTGGGGCCAGACGGGTCCGATGGCGCACGAGCCCGGCCACGACATCAACTACATCGCGCTCTCCGGCACGCTCCACGCGCTCGGCCGCGCAGGGAGCAAACCCACGCCCCCGATCAACCTCGTCGCGGATTTTGGCGGCGGTGGCATGCTGCTCGCCTTCGGCATGGTCGCCGCCCTCCTCCACGCGCAGCGGACCGGCGAGGGCCAGGTCGTCGACTGCGCCATGACGGAGGGCTCGGCGCTGCTCATGGCGCAGGTCTGGGGCTTCCGCGCCATGGGCCGCTGGGGCGCGCCCACGGGCGGCAATCTCCTCGACACCGGCGCGCACTTCTACGACACTTACGAATGCGCCGACGGCCGCTACGTCGCATTAGGCGCGATCGAGCCGCAATTCTACGCCGCGCTCCGCCAGGTGCTGGCGATCGACGATCCCCGCTGGGACCGCCAGTTCGACCCCAGCATCTGGCCCGAGCTGAAGCGGGACCTCACCGCCCGCTTCCTCGCCCGCCCCCGCGACGAATGGGTCGCGCTCTTCGCCGGTCACGAGGCCTGCCTGACCCCCGTCCTCACCTACGACGAGGCTTTGGTGCACCCCCACAACGCTGCCCGCCAAAGCTTCGTAACCGCGGGCGGCCTTCCTCAACCGGCTCCCGCCCCCCGCTACTCGGCCAGCCCCACCACCGCGCCTCACATGCGCGAAGAGCGGGAGGATCGCGCGGTCCTGGCCGACCTCGGCTTCTCGGACGAGGAGATCGCCGCGCTTGGCCACTGAGCCCACGCATGCGATAATGTTCTGGAGAGGAGACCCGATATGGCCACCGCGCTACGCCGCCCCGAAATGTCCGCCGCCGAGTGGGAAGCCCGCCAGGAGCTCGCCGCCTGTTACCGCGTCTTCGACATGCTCGGCTGGTCGGAGATGATCTACAACCACATCACCGTGAAGCTTCCGGACGAGGAGGGCGCGTTCCTCATCAACCCCTTCGGCCTCCACTTCTCGGAGGTGACCGCGTCGAACCTCGTCAAGATCGACATCGACGGCAACAAGCTCGACGACAACCCGCACCCGGTGAACCTCGCCGGCTTCGTCCAGCATGCCGTGTTCCACCGCAACCTGCCCGACGCGCACTGCATAATGCACACGCACACGACCGCCGGCATGGCGGTGAGCTCGGTCGAGGGCGGCTTGCGCCCCACCAACTTCTACGCCTGCAACTTCTACGGCCAGATCGCGTACCATGATTTCGAGGGCGTCACCGTCCGCTCGGAAGAGGGCGAGCGCCTGGTGCGCAACCTCGGCGACAAGCGCGTGATGTTCCTCAAAAACCACGGCATCCTCGTCATGGGCCGCACGCTGCCCGAAGCGTTCATCAAGCACTGGTCGCTCCAGCGCGCCTGCGAGATCCAGCTCGCCACCCTGAGCATGGGCAAGCCGCTCGAAGTCCCCGCCGACGTCATCGCCGTCCACCAGCGCGATCTGTCCAAGGCGCAGGTGCCCGGCGGCCCCGGCAAGGCGGATTTCGCGGCGATGGTGAGGTTGGTCGACAAAATCGACACGTCCTGGCGGAACTAGCCAAGTTCCTCTCCCCCGCTTACAGCGGGGGAGAGGAACCGCGCCCGCAGGGCGTGGTGGAGGGGGTACATCACGATGCCGCATCCCGCCGTTCCCCCTCCACCAGCTGCGCTGGTCCCCCTCCCCCGCTAAAGCGGGGGAGGACTTGAGAAAGCCATGCGCCTCACCGTCAACAACCAGCCCGTCGAATACCGCCTCGACCCGGACACCCCCCTCCTCTGGGCGCTCCGCGACGCGTCCAACCTCACGGGGACCAAATACGGCTGCGGCACGGGCCATTGCGGCGCGTGCATCGTCGACGTGGACGGCGTCGCGCGCGCCTCCTGCCAGATCCCGATCGGCTCGATCGAAGGCAGCGAGGTCACCACGATCGAAGGCCTGTCGCGCGAGCGCAGCCACCCCGTCCAGCTCGCGCTGCTCGCCGGCAACGTGGTCCAGTGCGGCTTCTGCATCCCCGGCATCGTCATGGCCGCGCAGGCGCTGCTCCGCCGCGAGCCCAATCCGACGGACGACCAGATCCGCGCCGGCCTCTCCAACATTTGCCGCTGCGGCATCTACCCGCGCCTGGTGGACGCGATCCAGCGCGCCGCGCGGGCGATCCGCGGCGAGGAGCTGATCCCCGCCGGCGCGCGGCCCGGCATCGACGCGGATGACGCCGCCGCGACCGTCCCGGCGCTCGTTCCGAATCGGGACTGATGCTGTCGTTCCGCTGACGGTACGGTTCAGCTTGCGCTCAACAAGGTTCATCTACTTGAATCCGATCTCGGGGCGCGGCGCATGGCCGGGCGAGCGGAGGGATGTCGGATGAGGAAGCTGTTGCTGGGACTGGTGATCGCGGCGGCCGCGCTCACGCCGATGCTGGCGCACGCGCAGGAGCAGCCCCTCATCGTCCCGGACGACGTCGCGGATGCCCCTCGCGAACGCCCGTCGCGCGAGGAGCGCCAGGAGCGCCGCGCCGAGCGCGCGGAGCGCAGGGCCGAGCGCGCCGGGTCGGCCGAGCCGGTCGTGCAGCGCCCCCGCGCGAACGACCGGCCGGGTCGCCGCTTTGACGGTGACGGCGTGGAGGAGGCGCGCCCGAACGGCATGTTCCGCCGCCGCGACGGCCAGGTCTTCCCGCCCACCCCCGAACAGCGCCGAGAGGCGCGGCAGGAGCGCCGCGAAGACCGCCAGGAACGGCGCGAGGACCGTCGCGGACGCCGGGAGGCCGGCGCGGGCGCGATCGGCGCCGACTGGCTCGAGGGAGGCCTGGGCCGCCGCGCCGAGCGGGACGACCGCTTCGAGCGCCGCGACGAACGGCTGGAGCGGCGCGAAGAGCGGCTGGAGCGCCGGGCGGATCGCCGCGATCGGCTGAGCCGCCGCGGCGGCTGGTTCGGCGACGACGACGGCTTCGCCTGGGACCGTGGCGGCTACCATGACGGCCGGGTCTGGAACCGGGGCTGGCGCGACGACCGCCGCTACGACTGGAACGCGTACCGCCAGTACAATCAGGGCCTGTACCGCCTGCCGCGCTACTACCCGCCCTATGGCTATCGCTACGATTACCGCCGTTTCGGCTTGGGGACGACGCTCTCGCGGTCGCTGTTCGCGCCGAGCTACTGGATCGACGATCCCTGGGCCTACCGCCTGCCGCCCGCCTACGGCCCGTACCGCTGGGTGCGCTACTATGACGACGCGCTGCTGATTGACCTGCGCACCGGCCGCGTCGTCGACATGGTGTACGGCATTTTCTACTGACCGCGGGCGGGGGTCAGACGGCGGTCCGGCCCCTTGCCACGCCGCCGCAGGCTCAGCATCTTGGGATCATGTTGTTCGCCCGCAAGCAGAAGCCGGCCACCTCCCCCCTGCGCGCCGAGATCGGCCGGCAGGTCGCCGCCCGCCTCGACGCCGATCCGCGCGTCGAGCGCGCCGGGTTGGAGGCCATCCAGCTCTATTTCCACCTCGACTTCCTCACGGGCGACCAGTGCGACGCGCTGATCGCGCTGATCGACGCGAACCGCCGCCCGTCCACCCTGCTGTCCGACCGCGCCGACACCGGCTTCCGCACCTCGGAGAGCTGCGACATGGACCGCTGGTCGCCGGACGTACGCCCCATCGACGAGGCGATCGCCGACCTGCTCGGCCTGCCGCACGAGAATGGCGAGACGATGCAGGGCCAGCGCTACGCCGTGGGCCAGCAGTTCCGCGCCCACCACGACTATTTCCACGAATCGGAGAGCTACTGGGCGCAGATGCAGGCGTCGGGCGGGCAGCGCACCTGGACCGCGATGATCTTCCTGAACGACGTCGAGGAAGGCGGCGCGACCTGGTTCCCCCAGGCCGGCGCCCGCGTCGCGCCCCGACGCGGCATGCTGCTCGCCTGGAACAACATGAAACCGGACGGCAGCCCCAACGAACTGACGCTCCACGAGGGCATGCCCGTCGCCGAGGGCGTCAAGTATATCGTCACCAAGTGGTTCCGCGAGGGCAGCTGGCTCAAACGCTAGGGGCGGGCGCCGGGCCCTCTAGGTTGACGCGTTGCGCCCGCCGATCGCGCTCCCGTTCATCGCGAACAGCTCGTCCCAGAGCTTGTCGCAGACCAGCCCCCGCATGACCGCCCCGTCGCGGCGGTCGTCGGGACAGCCCGCCTTGTAGGACAGCATCCGCGACGAGAGCTCGTCGCTCACCTCGCGCGCGAACTCCGCGCCGAAGCGGCGGGTCAAGACCACCAGCATCGCCCGCGCCACCTCCGCGCCCCACATGATCTGCGGGTCGGGAACGTAGGAGATCTCGCCCGTCTCCTCATTGTCGTCGGCGTCCTCGGCGTCGAGCTGCTCGTCGAGCGTGTCCTCGGCCATCGGCGGTTCGGTCAGCTGCATCGGTTTCAACTCCGGATACGATGCCGCTACAACGCCCGAGCGCGCGGCTCGGGTCCGATACGGCCCCGTACCGACGCGGCTCGTCGCAATGACCTCGCGAAGCATCTGTCCTACAAGGGCTTTATTGTGCCACAGGCGGTCGGATGACGTTCGCGCCGCTTCCGGACCGGTCCCTTCCGAACCCTCCGTCTTTTTGGACAAGGGCGTTCCGTGCGGGACGTAGCGCAAAGTTCCTGAACTTCCGACGAGTCGCCGCATGACCCCGGTCCTCGGCGTCACCCGTTCGATCCTGGGCCAGCCCTGGCGCTGGCGGTCGCTCGCCGCCGACGCGCGCGACGGCCTCACGCCCGACGACCTCATCACCCAGCTGCTGCTCGCGCGCGGCTGCACGCGCGACGCGCTCGACCGCCATCGCGCGCCGTCGATCCGCGGCTTCATGCCCGATCCCAGCGTGTTCCGCGACATGGACCGCGCCGCCGAGCGCCTGGCCGACGCCGTCGAGCGGGGCGAGCAAGTCGCGATTTTCGGCGACTACGACGTGGATGGCGCGACGTCGGCGGCGCTGATGGTCCGCGTGCTCCGCGACCTCGGGCTGGAGGCGCGGCCCTACATTCCCGACCGCCTGCTCGAAGGTTATGGCCCGTCGGGCGAGGCGCTGGTGCGGCTCGCGGGCGAAGGCGCCCAGCTGATCGTCACCGTGGACTGCGGCGCGCAGGCGTTCGACGCGCTGGCGGCCGCGCGCGACGCGGGCGTCGATGTGGTCGTCGTCGATCACCACAAGTGCCTGAGCGAGCTGCCGCACGCGCTGGCGCTGGTGAACCCCAACCGGCTCGACGAATCCGCCGACGGGCGCGAGCACGGCCACCTCGCGGCGGTCGGCGTCTGCTTCCTGCTCGCCGCCGCGCTCGTCCGCACGCTCCGCGCGCGCGGCTTCTTCTCGGGCAGGCCCGAGCCCAAGCTGATCGAGCTGCTCGACATCGTCGCGCTCGGCACGGTCGCCGACGTGGCGCAGCTGCGCGGCCTCAACCGCGCCTTCGTGGCGCAGGGTCTGAAGGTCATGGCGCAGCGCCGCAACATCGGCCTCGCCGCGCTGATCGAGGCATCACGGCTGACCCGCGCGCCGACCTGCTCCGACCTCGGCTTCGCGCTCGGCCCCCGCATCAACGCCGGTGGCCGCGTCGGCCGCGCCGATCTCGGCGTGCGCCTGCTCACCACGCGCGACCCCGACGAAGCGCGTCGCATCGCCGCCGAGCTCGACCGCCTCAACGAGGAGCGCCGCACTGTCGAGGCGGGCGTGCAGGCCGCCGCCGAGGAGCTCGGCGCCACCCAATCCCGCGTCGCGGTCGTCGCCGGTCGCGGCTGGCATCCCGGCGTGATCGGCATCGTCGCCGGTCGCCTCAAGGAGAAGCTCGGCCGCCCCGCCCTCGTCATCGCCGTCAACGAGCACGGCGTCGGCAAGGGTTCGGGCCGTTCCATCCCCGGCGTCGATCTCGGCGCGGCGGTGATCGCCGCCAAGGAACACGGGCTGCTCCAGGCGGGCGGCGGCCACGCCATGGCGGCGGGCCTCACGGTCATGCACGACCGCGTCGCCGACCTCGCCGCTTTCCTGGAGGAGCGCCTCGCCGCCGCCGTGGAAAAGGCGATCGGCGACCGCGCGCTGCTCGTCGACGCGGTGCTCGCCACCGGTGGCGTCACGCGCGAGCTCGTCGAGGCGATGGAGGCCGGCGGCCCCTACGGCACCGGCTGGCCCGCCCCGCGCGTCGCCGCCGGCCCCGTGCGCGTCGTCCGCGCCGACGTGGTCGGCCAGGGGCATGTCCGCGCGGTCGTCGCCGGCGACGACGGCCGCAGCCTCAAGGCGATGGCCTTCCGCCAAGCCGACACGCCGCTCGGCACCGCCCTCCTCGCCGCCGCGCCCCACCGCCGCCTCTGGCTCGCCGGCCGCGCCAAGCTCGACGACTGGTCCGCCCGCCCCGCCGCCGAACTCCACGTGGAGGACGCCGCCTGGGTCACTTGACCGGGCGGAACGTCGCCCCTAGGGGCGGACGCGACGAGGCCCCTTCGTCTAGCGGTTAGGACGCGGCCCTTTCACGGCTGAAACACGGGTTCGATTCCCGTAGGGGTCACCAATGCTCCGGCCCGTCCGCGACGCGGGCGTCGAGCGCCGACCGGCCGCCGTCGACGACGGTCTCTCGGTTTCCCACCACCCGCGTCACTCGTAGCGCAGCGCGCGCACCGGGCTCGTCTGCGCGACGCGATAGGCGTGCCCGCCCACCGTCACGATCGCGATGACGAGCGCCAGCAGCCCCGCCACCACGAACGGCGTGGGCGTGAGCTCGATGCGGTTGTCGAACCCGTTCAGCCAGTCGCGCATCAGCCACCAGGCCAGCGGCCAGGCGATGAGGTTCGCCACCAGCACCGGCCGGCTGAACTGCCACACGAGCAGCCGCACGATGTCGCGCGTCCTGGCGCCCAGCACCTTGCGGATGCCGATCTCCTTGGTCCGGCGCTCGGCGGTGAAGGCGGCGAGCCCGAACAGGCCCAAGCACCCGATCACCACGGCCAGCACCGCGAAGGCGGCGAAGAGCTGCCCGCGCGCCTCGTCGCGGTCATACTGCTCGCGGACGATGTCGTCGGCGAACTCCGCCCCGAACGGCACCTGGGCGACGTTGCGCTTCCACACCTGCTCCACCTGCGAACGGATGGCGTTCGGGTCGCCGGAGAAGCGCACCATGATGTCGCCGAACCCGTTGCGGCGCATCGTATAGACGATCGGCTGGAGGGGATCGCGGATCGAGCGGAACCGCGCGTCCTCCACGACGCCGACCACCGTGATCGGGGTCAGCCCGTACTCCTCCGACGAGAAGATCGACGCCCGGAGGTTCTGACCCACCGCCGCGGCCGGATCGCGATAGCCGAGCCGTCGCGCGGCCTCGCGGGTCAGCACCACGTTGAGCCCGCGCTGCACGATCGCGCGCACCGCCGCCTCGCGCTCCTCTTCGGTGGAGGGGAACGGGACGGTCCGGTCGTCGCGTCCCTGCGCCTCCGAGAAGTCCCGGCCCGCGACGATCCTCATGCCCATGGTGTCGAAGAAGCCGGCCTCCACCGAGTAGTTGCCGATCTCCTGCCCCTGCGTGCTGTTAGGCGGGTAGATGCTCGTCATCGAATTGTTGCCGGGGTTGACCGCGATCTGCGTGCGCGCGGCCGACCGGACGCCGGGGATGCGGCGGATCTGCTCGGTGACCGCCTGGTCCATGCCGGGCTCCACGCCGCGGAAGCCGAGATTGCCGACCTGGAGCAGCCCGTCGCGCTTGTACCCGGCGTCAACGGTACGGGCGTAGACCGTCTGCGCGTAGATGATCGCGGTGCAGATGATCAGCGCGATCGACACCGCGAACTGGCCCACCACCAGCACGTTGCGCAGGCGCCCCGACCCTTGCGCGTCGGCGGCGGACTTGTTCGCCTTCAGGATCTTTGCGGGCTCGAACCGGGCGAGGTAGAAGGCCGGGTATAGCCCCGCCAGCACGCCCACCAGCAGCACGAGCGCTACGAGCGGCAGCAACACGCCGTTCGCGCCGAAGTAGTCGAGCGCGATGTCGGCGTCGAGGAACGCGTTGAACGTCGGCAGCAGCAGCTCCACCGCTGCCAGCGCGACCACCATCGCCAGCGCCGCGACGAGCAGCGACTCGCCCAGGAACTGCGTGATCAGCTGCTTGCGCGACGCGCCCAGCACCTTGCGCAACGCCACTTCGCGCGCCCGCTGCGACGCGCGGGCGGTGGCGAGGTTGGTGAAGTTAACGCACGCCATCCCCAGCACGAGCAGCGCGATGACGGCGAACGTCGCCACCGTGAACCGGTCGTTGCCCGGCGTGACGCTCGCGTCCTGCGCCTCGCCCAGATGGACGTCGCGCACGTTGACGAGGCGATAATCCTGCACTTCGCCGGGATTGGAGCGCTGCCCGCCGACATTGGTGTCGGGGATGTTGCGCTTCTCCCAGGCGGGCATGTTCGCGTGGATCAGGTCGGCGTCCGCGGGCGAGCGCAGGCGGACATAGTTCCAGCCCTGCTGGTTGTCCCAATCGGTCGTCGCGTCCAGGCGGTCGGCGAACTGCACGCCCAGGTCGAACCGCGCGACCGCGTTGGCCGTGAAGTGCGAGTTCTTGGGGAAATCCTTGAACACGCCCGTGACGCGGTAATCGATGTTGCCCGTGTTATCGACGATGGTCAGCGTCTTGCCGATCGGGTCGGCGTTCCCGAAGCGGCGCTTGGCCTCGCTCTCCGACAAGGCGATGGAGTTGGTGTCCGGCAGCGCGGCCTCGCGGCTGCCGCGGACGAACGGGACGCGGAAGATTCGGAATAGGTCGCCGTCGACCATGCGCAGGTCCTCGATCTCGCCCGCCTGGCCGTCCTGGATTACAATCGGGCCGAAACCGCGGACCCAGACCACCTCCTCGACTTGGGCCGGGTAGTCCTTCTTGAGCGCGCGGCCCGTGACGATGCCGCTCATCTGCAGCTTCATCTCCTCGCCGCCGGTCTCGGTCGCGGAATAGTAGGTCTGGACCTGGAAGGCGTTGTCCGCGCCCTCCATCCAGTCGTCGTAGCTCGTCTCGTAGCGGACGTAGAGGAGGATCATGACGCAGGCCGCGAGCCCCAGCGCCAGCCCGACGATGTTGATCGCGGCGTAGGCGCGGCTTTTCGCCAGCGCCCGCATGCCGACCAGGAGATAGTTGCGCCACATATGCTGGGTCCTACTCGTAGCGGAGGGCGTGGATGGGGTTCATGCGCGCGACGCGCAGCGCGTGGCCGGCGACGGTGACGGTGGCGATGGCGAGCGCGAGGAGGCCGGCCACCGCGAACGGTCCGGGCGTGAGCGCGACCGCCACGTCGAACGTGTTGAGCCAGTCGCGCATCGCCCACCAGGCGACCGGCCAGGCGACGAGGTTGGCGAGCACCACCGGCTTGGCGAACTGCCAGGCGAGCAGGCGCACGATGTCGCGCACGCGCGCGCCCACCACCTTGCGGATGCCGATCTCCTTGGTCCGCCGCTCGGCGGTGAAGGCGGCGAGGCTGTAGAGGCCGAGGCAGGCGATCAGGATCGCGAGGCCGGAGAAGCCGGCGAACAGCAGCGTTCGCGCGCGGTCGGCGGCGTAGAGCTCGCGCACGACGTCGTCGGCGAACCGCGCCTCGAACGGCAGCTCGGGCTCGAACCGCCGCCACACGCGCTCCAGCGCCGCCATCACCTCACCCGGCCGCGCCGCGGCGTAGCGCACCATCACGATATACGTGCGGGTGGGATCGTAGGTGTAGACGAGCGGCTCGATCGCGTCGCGCGCGGTGCGGAAGCGCGTATCCTCGACGACGCCGACGATGCGGGCCGGCACCATGTCCAGCCCTTCGAACGCGATCTCCACCGGCTGGCCGACCGCTGCGGCGGGGCTGCGGAAGCCGAACTCGGCGGCCGCGCTCCGGTTGACCACCACGTTGACGCCGCGGGCCGACAACGCTGCGGGCGCAAGGCCCTCCACCCGATCCAGCGCCACCCGGTCGCCGAGCAGGCGGCCGGCGAGCAGCTCGATGCCCATGGTGCGCATGAACTCGGCGTCGACGCCGTACAGGCCCATCGACTCCCCCTCGCCTCCGCCCGCTCGGCGCATCAGCCGGAGCGGCTTCTCCGTCGCGCCGAGCGGCAGGCCGGTGCGGCCGAGACCGGTGACGCCGGGGATGGCGAGCATGGCGCGGCGCGCGGCCTCGTACTCGGCGCCTTGCGTGTAGCGCCAGGCGTTGTCGATCTGCACCAGCCCGTCGCGTCGATAGCCGGGATCGACTTGGGCGACGAAGCGCGTCTGCGACCAGATGACGGCCGTGCTGGCGATCAGGCCGATCGCGATGGCGAACTGCGCGACGACGAGCACGGCGCGCAGCCGTCCGTCGCCCGGAGTCCCCACGGCCGACTGGTTGGCGCGCAGCACGCGCGCGGGCTTGAAGCGGCTGAGCAGGAACGCCGGATAGAGCGCGCCCGCGACCGCGGTGGCGGCGAGCAGCAGGAGCGCGGGCCAGAGCATCCCGCGCTCGCCCAGGTAGGCGAGCGGCAGGTCCGCCCCCAAGATCCCACCGATCCAGGGCGTCGCGATCTCGACCAGCGCGAAGGCGAGCAGCGTCGCCGCCGCCGCGACGAATACCCCTTCCGCGAAGAACTGCAGGATCAGCTGGCGGCGCGTCGCGCCGAGCACCTTGCGCAGCGCCACCTCGCGCGCCCGCCGCGTCGCGCGCGCGGTCGTCATGTTGACGAAGTTCATCACCGCCATGCCCAGCGTCAGCATCGCCACGATGCCGAACGTGGCGAGCGCGCGCGTGTCGCCGCCGGGCGCGAACGCCTTGTCCTGTGCCTCGCCGAGATGGACTTGCGTGATCGGAACGAGCCGGAAGTCGAGCACGTCCGCCATCGACACGAGCGCGCCGCCCATCGTGTCGAACACGACGCGCTTCTCCCAGGCGGGCAGCGCCGCGTTGAGCGCCGCAGCGTTCGCGCCCGGTCGGAGCTTGACGTAATGGTGCTGGTCGAACGCGCCCCAGCCGCGCGCGTCGGGCGGCATCGTGTTCCAATCGCGTAAGGAAATGATCCCGACCTTCAGGCTCGTGTCGCGCGGCAGGTCGCGCAAGACCCCGGACACGCGCTTGCCGCTCTTGCCCTCGCCGGCGCCTGTGGTCAGCACCTTGCCGAGCGCCTGCGCGGTCCCGAAGCGGCGCACCGCCTCGCTCTCGGTGAGTACGATGGAGTTTTCGTCCGGCAGCGCCGTCGCCGCCGACCCTTGCGCGAAGGGCAGCGCGAACACTTCGAAGAAGCTGCGGTCGACGGTGGTGGCGTCGATGAACTCGGGCCGCCCGTTCTGATCGCTGACCGTCTTACCGACCGCGACGGAGGTCACCGCCTCCACCTGCGGGAAGATGCTCAGGCGGTCGTACAATGCGGCGGAGCTGGCCTGGCTCCTCACGTCGGGCTGGCCGGGCGGATGGATCGTCGTCTGCACCTGATGGACGCGCTCATGCCCGGGCAGCCACGCATCGTAGCTCCGCTCGTAGCGGATATAGCCCAGGATGAGCAGGCAACCCGCCAGCCCGAGCGCGAGCCCGCCGATCGTGATGACCGAATAGGCGCGGTCGGCCGCGAGCCGGCGGAGCATGACGGTGAGGACGTTGCGCCACATCGGCCCGCTCTCCTTGTTGGGCCTAGGCCGCCCGCCGCCGCTCCTGGAGGATGCGCCCGTCGAGCATGTTGACCACCCGCCCCGCATAGTCGGCGTGCGCGGGCGAGTGCGTCACCATCACGATGGTCGAGCCTTGCGCGTTCAGCGACTGGAGCATGCGCATCACCTCCTCGCCGTGGTTGGTGTCGAGGTTGCCGGTGGGCTCGTCGGCCAGGATCAGCTTCGGCGACGCGACCAGCGCGCGGGCGACGGCGACGCGCTGCTGCTGGCCGCCCGACAGCTGGCTCGGCCGGTGGCGCGCGCGGTGGGCGATGCCGACGCGGTCCATGACCTCGTCGGTGCGCCGCTTGCGCTCGGAGGCGGCGGCGTCGTGGTAAAGCAGCGCGAGCTCGACATTCTCGCGCACCGTCAGCTCGTCTACCAGGTTGAAGCTCTGGAAGATGAAGCCGATGTTCGCCTTGCGCACCTGGGCCAAGCGGGCCTCGGAGAGTCCGGCGACCTCCTGGCCGTTGAAGACGTAGGATCCGCTCGACGGGCTATCCAGCATCCCCATCAGGTTGAGCAGCGTCGACTTCCCGCAGCCCGACGGACCCATGATCGCGACGAACTCGCCGTCGTGGATGTCGAGGTCGATCGCGTCCAGCGCGGTCGTCTCGACGGTGTCGGTGCGGTAGACGCGCGAGAGTTGGCGCATGTGGAGCATCGTCAATCCTTTGCCTGAGAGAGATCGAGCCGGTCCTTGTCGGCGAAGCCCGTGTAGGGGCTGGTGATCACGCGCTCGCCGGGGTCGAGGCCTTCGAGCACCTCGATCGTGTTGGCGTTGCGGCGGCCGAGCCGCACGGGGCGCTTCACCGCCGAGCCGCCGTCGGGCGAGACGACGAAGACGAAGTTCCCGCCCGTCTCGTTGTAGAAGGCGCCGTTCGGGATGATCCGCGCCGGCGCCGGGTCGCCCAGCGTCAGCTTCGCCTGCAGCGTCTGCCCGCGCTGGATGTCCGCGGGCTCGCCGCCGACGAACTGCAGGTCCACCTCGAACTGGCCGTTCTGCACCTGCGGGTAGATCTTGGTGACGCGCGCGGCGTAGGTCTTGCCGCCCCACTCCACCTCCGCGCGCTGGCCGAGCTGGACGCGGCCCAGGTAGAACTCGTCCACGCCCGCCATCAGCTTGTTGCGGCCGGGGCTGTCGATCTGGCCGATGCGCTCGCCGCGGCTTAGCGACTGGCCGACCTGGATGTTGAAGCCCGACAGCTGCCCCGCGACGGGCGCGCGCAGGTTCAGCGCCTCCAGATTGGCGCGCGCGAGTTGCAGGCTCGACTGGAGCGACTGGGCGGAGGCGCGCTGCTGCGCGAGCTGGCTCGCCTGGAGCCGCTCGTCGGTCGCCTGCGCGCGGCGCAGCACGCCCAAGCGCGCGCGCTCATACTCGGCCTGGTCCTGCGTGTCGGCGAAGGTCTTGCCCGCGACGAAGCCGCGCTGCGCCAGCGGCCGCTCGCGTTCGTACTGGCGACGCGCCTTTTCCTCCGCGAGCCCGGCCTCGAGCACCGCGCGCTGATTGGTGAGCCGGGTCTGCGCCAGCGCCAGCTCCTGCGTGCGCATGTTGTTGATCTGCTGCTCCACCTCCGTCTGGCGCGCGAGCACCGAAAGCTGGAGCTCGGCGTTGGAAAGGACGGCGATGAGCTGCCCCTTGGCGAGCGAGGCCCCGTCCTCCGCGATCACCTGCTCGACGCGCCCGCCCTCGATGGCGTCGAGATAGACGGTGAGCAGCGGCGTGACGCGCGCGCGCAAGGGGATGAAGTCCTCGAACGTGCCGTTGCGCACGGTCGAGATGGTCAGCCGGTCGGCCTGGACGTTCTGCGTGTCGCCGCGCGGCGCGTAGAACCAGAACAGCACCGCCGCGGCCAGCAGCGCCGCGGCGCCCGCCGCCCACTTGGCCCACCAGGGCAGGCCGCCGCGCTCGACGACGCGATCCATCGCGCCGCCGGACACCGGCCGCTCGTTCGGTCCCTCCCCGCTCTGCATCCTCACCACGCTCATGGTCGTCTTTTCAGCAAAGGGCGTGCCAGAAGCGTCATCGGGCGCAAGGGCTGCGTCCGGAGACGCCGACTGTCCGCTTCCGGACAAGTCCGTCCGGAAGCGGACGGCGTCGAACGTCACGCGACGACCGCCGATGCCGCGACCAGTGTGAGGACCAGCGTGGCGCAGCACGCGCCGACCATGCTCAGGATGTCGTAGGAAAAGCTCCGCATCTCACATCTCCGGATCAGGCAGGATTGCCCGTGCCGGATCATCAGCATGCGCCATGCCAAAACTGTTGCGCCCGCGTATTTCCGCGGATCGCCGCCGCGGCGCCCGCGATGGCACGATTGTTGATTGTCCGCTTCCGCACGCCGGTTGTACGGGAACGGTCAGATGGGACGGGGCACGATGGAGCGGGGGGCGGAATTCGATCTGTGCGTCGTCGCCGACGACGACGAGGACATCCTCACCGCCGCGCGCCTGCTGCTGCGCGGGCTGTTCCGCGAGGTGGTCACGCTCTCCTCCCCCGACGCGGCGCTGGCGGTCGCGGCCGAGCGCGCGCCCGACGTGCTGCTGCTCGACGCCAATTTCGCGCGCGGCGCGACGGACGCGGCGGAGGGGTTGGCGTTGCTCGACCGGCTGCTCGCGCAGGACCCGGACCTGATCGTCGTTATGATCACGGCGCACGCCGGCGTGAACGTCGCCGTGGAGGCGATGAAGCGCGGCGCGACCGACTTCGTATCGAAACCTTGGTCCAACGAGCGCCTGCTCGCCACCGTCCGCACCGCCGCCTCGCTCCGCCGCTCCCGCCGTGAAGCGACGCGCGCGCAGGCGGTGGCCGCGCCCCCGCCCGGCGAGACGCCGCTGATCGGCGACAGCCCTGCCATGGCGCGCGTCCACTCGCTGATCGCGCGCGCCGGCCCGACGGAAGCGAACGTGCTCGTCCTCGGCGAGAACGGCACGGGCAAGGAGCTCGTCGCCCGCGCGCTCCACCGCCATTCGCGCCGTGCCGAGCGCCCCATGCTGACCGTCGACCTGGGCGCGGTGGCGAGCGAGCTCATCGACTCCGAGCTGTTCGGCCATGTGAAGGGCAGCTTCACCGACGCCAAGGCGGACCGCATCGGCCGCATCCAGGCGGCGGACGGCGGCACGCTGTTCCTGGACGAGATCGGCAACCTCCCCCTCCACCTCCAGCCCAAGCTGCTGACCGCCCTGGAGCAGCGACGCGTCACGCCCGTGGGGTCGAACCGGTCGATCCCCGTCGACATCCGCGTCATCGCCGCCACCAACATGACGCCGGAGATGCTGCGCGACCCGCGCCATTTCCGGCAGGACCTGCTGTTCCGCCTCAACACCGTCGAGATCGAGCTGCCGCCCTTGCGCGAGCGGCGCGAGGACGTGCCCGCGCTGGTGGACCACTTCCTCCAGCTCTACGCGCACCGCTACGGCCGGCCCGCGCCGATGCTGACCGTCGAGGCGCGCAGCGCGCTCGCCGCGCATGATTGGCCGGGCAACGTGCGCGCGCTCCGCCACGCCGTCGAGCGCGCAGTCATCCTGGCGGGCGAGGCACCGCTCACGCCCGCCGACCTGGCGCTCGGCCCGCCGGCCGCCGTCCGCATCGCCGCGGAAGCCGTGCAGCCGCCCGTGGTCGCCGACTACAACCTCGAGCGCGTCGAGCGACGCCTCGTCGAGGAGGCGCTGCGCAAGCACGGCTACAACATCTCCGCCGCCGCCGGTGAGCTCGGCCTGTCGCGCGCCGCGCTCTACCGGCGCATGGAGAAGCATGGGCTTTAGGCTCGCGCTCCTCGCCTGGGTCGGAGCACTCGGCGCGACGCTCTGGGCGTTCACTTGGACGTTGGGCCAGCCGGGGCTGGGCGCCGCGCGCGTCGTGGCCGCCATCGCGGTGGCGGGCGTCGCCTGGGCGCTGCTCCGCCACGTCCGCCGCACCAACACGACCCTCGCCCGCTTCGTCGAGGCGCTGCGCCACGGCGACTTCGCCACGCGTTTCGACGGCCGCGGCGGGGCGGGGTTCGACGATCTCGGCCGCGCGCTCGACAGTGCGATGCGCGACCTCCAGACGCAGCGCCGGCGCGGCGCGGAGGAGCTGCGCTTCCTGGAGGCGCTCGTCGACGACCTGCCCGTCGCCGTGCTGACGGTCGAGGAGCAGCGCGGCGTCTCCCCCGTCAACAAGGTCGCGCGCCGCTTGTTCGACCGGCACGAGGGCGTGCGCCCCGCCGACTTCGCGACCTATGGCGAAACGTTCGCGCGCCGCCTGGCCGAGCCCGGCGCCACGTCACGGGAGCTGCTGCTCCTGAACGTCGGCGGCGGCGTGCAGCGCGCCATCGTGCGCGCGGCGACGCTGGAGCGGCTCGGCGCGCCCGTGCGCGTCGTCACCGTCGAGCCGGTGCAGAGCACGCTCGACGCCGTCGAGGTCGAGGCGCAGACCGACCTCGTCCGCGTGCTCACCCATGAGATCCTGAACTCGCTCACCCCCGTCACCTCGCTCGCCGGCACCGCCGCCGTGCTGCTGGGTGAGGAGGAGCCCGACATCGCCGAAGCGCGGCTCGCGGTGGCGACGCTGGCGCGCCGCGCGGAAGGCCTGCGCCGGTTCATTGACAGCTACCGCGCCGTCGCCCGCCCGCCCGAGCCGCGCCGCCGCCGGTTCGCGGCCGAGCCTTTCGCCGCCGAGCTCGCGCGGCTGTTCGGCGTCGAGTGGCTCGACCACCGCCTGGACGTAGAGGTCGAGCCCGGCCTCGTCCTCGACGCCGACCCCGACCTGCTCGCCCAGGCGCTCATCAACCTGCTCCGCAACGCCGCCCAGGCGAGCGCCCCGCCCGCAGGAGGCGGGCGGGTGCGGCTCTCGATCCGCGACGCGGCGATCGAGGTCGAGGACGACGGCCCCGGCGTTCCCGACGAGATTCGCGGCGACGTGTTCCTACCTTTCTTCACCACGCGTCCTCAGGGGACGGGCGTAGGCCTCAACCTCGTCCGCCAGACCGTCGTCGGCCATGGCTGGCGGATCGAGATCGCGACCGGCGCGCTGGGCGGCGCGCTGTTCCGGATCGGCGTCACGGACTAGCCGGAGCCAATCCGCCCTCCAGGAACCGCTCGGCCACCGCGCAGTGCAGCGCCACGCCGCGCGCCATCACCGCCTCGTCGATCGTCATACGCGTGTTGTGGAGCGGCGGGTTCGCGGCGGGATCGGAGCCCGGTTCGGCGACGCCGATGAACGCCATCGCGCCGGGCGTGCGCCGGAGCACGTAGCTGAAGTCCTCCGCGCCCATCATCGGCGCGGGCATGGTCGCGTACGCCCCCTCGCCGCCCAGCGCCACCGCGCAGTCGCGCATCAGCGCGACGGCGGCGGGATCGTTGTTCGTCACCGGATAGCCCGGCTCGATCCGCGCCTCGCCGACGCAGTCGTGCGCCGCCGCGACGCCCGCGACGATGCGCTCGAACGCCGCGGAGGCGAGCCGGCGCGTGTCCTCCGACAGCGCGCGCATCGTGCCGAGCAGCTCGACGCGGTCGGGCACGATGTTGTGCGCGGAGCCGGCGTCGATCTTGGTGATCGACAGCACCGCCGGGTCGGTCACGGGCACGCGCCGCGCGACGAACGCCTGGAGCGCGGAGACGATCTCGCAGGCGACGGGCACCGGGTCGACGCAGTCGTGCGGCATGGCGGCGTGCCCTCCTCGCCCGCGGATCGTTGCGCGCAGCGTGTCCGCGGACGCGAGCAGCGGTCCCGGCCGGCTCACCACCACGCCGCTCGGCATGTTGGGCGAGATGTGGAGCGCGAACGCCGCGTCGGGGGTCGCCACGTCGAGGAGCCCGTCCTCGATCATGAATTTGGCGCCGTGATGGCCCTCTTCGCCGGGTTGGAACATGAACACCACCGTGCCCGCCAGCGCCTCACGCCGGGCGCACAACGCGCGGGCCGCGCCCGCCAGCATCGCCGAATGCGCGTCGTGGCCGCAGGCGTGCATGCGGCCGGCGACCCGGCTCGCGAAGGGCAACCCCGTCTCCTCCGTCATGGGCAGCGCGTCCATGTCGCCTCGCAGCAGCACGGTGCGCCCGTTACTCGGGCCGCGCAGGATCGCGACGAAGCCGCTGGTCGACGTGCCCTCGTGGATCTCGAGCGGCAGGCCGTCCAACGCGGCGCGGAGCTTGGCGGTGGTGCGCGGGCAGTCGAGCCCGACCTCCGGGTCGGCGTGGATCGCGCGGCGCAGCGCGACGACGTCGGCGAGCTCGGCCTCGCCCGCGGCGGTCCAGTCGGTGGTCAATTCCATGGTGGCGCCTTTCTGATCGGATGGGGTTCGGTACACCGGACGGACGCGCCGCGCACCCCGGAACCGTCCGGCTTGCCCCGCCGGCCCGCGCGTCGCAAAAGATCGGCATGACACCCGCCGAACTCAGCGTGCTCTTCTTCCTCCAGCTGTTCGTCATCGTCGCCGTCGCGCGCGGCGTGGGCTGGCTCGCCAAGCGCTACCTCGGCCAACCCCAGGTCGTGGGCGAGATGATCGCGGGCGTGCTGCTGGGACCTTCGCTCTTCGGGCTGCTGGCGCCCGACCTCCAGGCGGCTTTGTTCCCGAAGGAGGCCAGGGGCGTGCTGTTCGTCGGCGCGCAACTCGGTGTCGGGCTCTACATGTTCCTGGTCGGCCTCGGCTTCGACACCGACCATTTCCGCCTCAACATGCGCAGCGCGGGGGCGGTGTCGCTGTCGGGCATGGCCGCGCCGTTCCTGCTCGCCGCGCTCATCACCCCTTGGCTCATCGGCGCGCCCGGGCTGTTCAGCCCGGAGCTCAGCGCGGCGCAGGCGACGCTGTTCCTGGGCGCGTGCATCTCCATCACCGCTTTCCCCATGCTGGCGCGGATCATCCACGAGCGCGGGCTGTCGGGGTCGCCGCTCGGCACGCTGTCGCTGTCGGCCGGCGCGATCGACGACGCGGGCGCGTGGACGGTGCTCGCGATCGTGCTCGCCACGTTCGGGGACGGGCCGGGCGTGGCGGTGAAGGCGATCGCGGGCGCGCTCGCGTTCGCGGTGCTGGTGCTCGGTTTCGGCCGCCGCCTGCTCGCGCCGCTCGGCCGGCGGGCGGAGCGCGACGGCGGCGCGCGCGAGGGCGTGCTCGCGATCGTGCTCCTGCTGTTCCTGCTCTCGGCGTTCGCGATGGACTGGGTCGGCATGCACGCGGTGTTCGGCGGCTTCCTGCTCGGCACCGCGATGCCGCGGGGCGCGCTCACGCGGGACCTGCGCGCCAAGCTGGAGCCGTTCACCGTGGTGCTGCTCCTGCCCATGTTCTTCACCTTCTCCGGCCTGAACACGCAGCTGTCGCTCGTCACCGACCCGGCGCTGTTCGGCATCGCGCTCCTGATCCTCGGGGCGTCCGTCCTGGCGAAGTTCGGCGCGTGCTGGGCGGCGGCCCGGCTGACGGGGCAGGACAACCCCACGGCGCTCGGCATCGGGGCGCTGATGAACGCGCGCGGGCTGATGGAGCTGATCATCATCAACATCGGCCTGTCGCGCGGCATCATCGGGCCGGCGCTCTTCTCGATTCTAGTCGTGATGGCGATCCTGACGACGCTGATGGCGTCGCCCTTGTTCGAGCTCGTCTATGGCCGCCGGGCGCGCGAGCGCGGCGAACTGGGGGCCTTGGGCGAGGCGTCCTCCGGCGGGATCTGGCCGAATACGGTGGCCGATCAGGGCCGTACCCGCTAAAGACGGCCGCGCTCCCGAGCGACCTCCCATGATCAAGCGCCTCCTGCCCCTTCTCGGCGCCGCGCTGACGCCGGCCCCCGCCCTCGCCCAGTCGAACGCGTTCGACCTGGCGGGGCCCGACCTGCGCGTGACGGTGTCCCGCGGGCAGGCGACGCTGCCGGTGGCGCAGGTGCCGAACCTCCAGGCCGGCGACCGCATCTCGGTCAAGGCGATGCTGCCGCCCGACCAGGAGGCGCACTACCTGCTCGTCGGCGCGTTCCTGCGCGGCGCGACCAACCCGCCGCCGCGCGACTGGTTCTCGCGCGCGGAGACCTGGCGCAAGGGCAAGGACCGGCTCGAGCTGACGGTGCCGGAAGGCGCGCAGCAGCTGATCCTGTTCCTCGTGCCGGAGACGGGCGGCGACTACCGCGCGGTGGTGCGCGCGGTGCGCGGCCAGCCGGGCGTGTTCACCCGCGCCGTGCAAGACCTGAACCAGGCCGCGCTCGACCGGGCGCGGACCGACGCGCTGCTCAGCGCCATCCAGGGCCGCGAGGCGAGCGCGCCCGACGCGATCCCGCCGACGCTGACCAAGAGCTTGGGCATCCGCCTCGACACCCAATGCCTCGACCGCCGACCCGAGCTCCAGGCCGCCTGCCTTACGCGGCGGAGCGAGGCGGTGGTGCTGTCGGATCGCCAGCGCGACTCGTTCACCGAGACGTTGACGGGCGCGCCCGTCGACCTCGCGATCCAGCTGTCGAACACGCCCGCGGGCGGCTACGGCTATTACAGCCCCTATATCGGCGTGCTGCGCGACGTGGCGCGGCTGTTCGGCGCGTTCCGCTCCGCGCAGTTCCAGTACATCCCAACGCTGGCGCGGTGGAACGACGAGCGGATCGGCCTGCTGCTCAACGCCGCGCCCTCCTTCCGCAATCCCAAATCGGTGCTCGTCGTCCCCATGCCGCCGGTGGAGGCGAGCGCCCCGCCCCCACTCCGCGCGCCCGAGCCGCGCGCCGCGCTGTGCGCGACCCGGCGCGACCTAGTGCTGCCCGTCGCCGGCGCGCCGCTCATCTACGCGACCGACCACGCGCACGGGCTGCACTTGCGCGTCGCCAAACCGGACGGCGGAACCGCGGAGCTGCCCGTCCGCGCCGATCCCGAGCGCGGCGGCTTCGTACCTGCCGCGGCGCTCCGGCCGGACGCGGTGGCGGGCGACGCGGAGGCGGTGCTCCACGGCAGCTGGGGCTTTACGTCGTTCGACGGCCCGCGCTACCGCCTGCAGAGCCCTGCGGGCCGCGCCTGGCGCACCGCGGGCGACGAGGCAACCTCGCTCGTGGTCGGCCGCGAGAACCAGCTGGAGCTGGTGGGCGGCGCGGCCTCCTGCGTGTCGGGCGTCGAGCTGGAGGACCAGTCCAAGAACCTCCGCGCCGTCGAGTGGAGCGTCTCGGCCGACGACCGGCTGCTGCTCAAGCTGCCGCTGGCGCGCGCTCGGTCGGGCCCCGTCACGCTGCTGGTGCGCCACCACGGCCAGGACGCTCCCGCCCGCCTCGCGCTCAAGGCCTTGTCGGAGGCTGGGCGGCTCGACGGCCTCGCCTTTCACGCCGGCGACGTGGGCGCGACGCTGACCGGCACCCGGCTCGACCTGATCGAGTCGGTCGCCGTCGACGGGCTGCTGTTCAAGCCCGGCGCGCTGGTGCGCGAGGGCCAGGTCGACCGCCTCTCGCTGGCGGCCGCCGATCCGGCCGCGGCGCGCGCGCTCGTCGCGGGCGAGGAGCGCACCGCGCGCGTGTCGCTCACCGACGGCCGCCGGCTCGCGCTCCGGTTCACCGTCACCCCGCCGCGCCCGTCCGCGACGCTGATCAACCGCAGCGTCTTCCGCCCGACGCCCGACGGCGCGCTCCGCATCGCGATCGCGGACGAGGAGGCGGTACCGCACGACGCCAAGCTCACCTTCTCCATCCGCGCGGCGGGTGCGATCCGCTTCGACGGGCGCGAGACCGTGGAGGTCGCCAGCGCCGCCGGCTCGGCCCCGGCGACGCTCAGGCCCGGCGAGGGCGTGATGCTCCAGGACGCGCAGGTCGCGGTGGCGAGCTTCGAGCCGGGCGGGCTGCTCGGCCCGTCGGCGCACGGGCCCTTGCGCTTCCGCGTCGTGCGCGACGGCGTGGCGGGCGACTGGACCGATCTCGGCACGCTGGTGCGCCTGCCCACGCTCACCAACTGGAGCTGCCCGGCGGGGGGCAAGCCCTGCACGCTCCGGGGCGAGAACCTGTTCCTGCTCGCCGCCGTGGCGCCCGACGCGCGCTTCGCGTCGCGGGTGGACGTGCCCGACGGCTTTACAGGTGCCACGTTGACCGTACCAGCGTCCGCCGGCAAGGAGCTCTACCTACGCCTGCGCGACGGGCGCGACCTGGTCGCCTCCGTGCCGAGAGGCTGACCGGCGTCACGCCATGCGCGCCCGGAACAGCTTGCCGCCCTCGACCACGTACACGATCCCGAGAGCGCCGAGGCCAATGAGCAGATAACCTACCGCGAGCGGATAGGTGGTGCCGTCATAGGCTTGGCCGATCGCAGATCCCACCGCGACCGCGCCCACGCCCGTCACGAAGCCTTGGACCGACGAAGCGGTGCCCGCGACATGGCCGACCGGCTCCATCGCCATCGCCCCGAAATTAGCGCCGCATAGGCCGATGCAGGTCATGGAAAGCGCCTGGAATGCGACGTAGGTCCATAGCGTCTCAGCACCCGCACGGGCCACGAGGATATGCACGGCGGAGAGCCCGATCAGCGCGATGAGGCCCGATTGCGAGATGAGCCTTGTGCCCAACCGCTCGACCAATCGGCTGTTGAAGAAGGCGGCCAGCCCCATGAAGAAGGCGCACAGGGCGAAGAGCAACGTGAACCGCTCGCCCGCGCCGAACGTGTCGGTGAACACCTGCTCGGCCGACGAGACGAAGGCGATGATGCCGCCGAACGTCATCGACCCGGCGAGCGCATAGCCGATCGAGTAGCGATTGCTAAGCGTGAGCCGATAGGCCTCAGAGAGCGCCGAGAGCGAGATCCGCCGCCGCCGTTCCGGCGACAGCGTCTCGGGCAGCCGCAGCGCCGCCCAAACAAGCACGGCGGCGGCGAAGACGGCGAGCGCGTAGAAGATGAAGCGCCACGGCCCGAACTCCAGCAACCCCGCCCCGAGCGTCGGCGCGAGGATCGGCACCAGGAAGAACACCATGGTCGCCATGGACGAGATGCGCGCCATGCGCCGCCCGGAATAGCTGTCGCGCACGATCGCGACCGACAGCACGCGCGTGGAGGCCGACATGAGCCCCATCAGCACGCGCGCGCCGATCAGCGCCGCGAAGGTGGCGGCGCTCGCGGCGAAGACGCTGGCCGCCACGAACCCGGCGAGCGTGATCATCAGCACCGGCTTGCGCCCGAAGCGGTCGGCCAGCGGCCCGTAGGCGAGCTGGCCCAGGCCGAAGCCGAAAAGGTAGGAGGTGACGATCCACTGCTGGTCGTTGGCGTTCGCCACCCGGAGTTCGCTCCCGATCGTCGACAGCGCGGGCAGCATCAGGTCGGTGCCGAGCGCGTTCACGGCCATGATCGCAGCCACGAAGGCCACGAACTCGCCACGGCGGACGCCCGGATGAGGCTGAGGTTCGGGAGTCATCGCGGCCGGGTACAGACGATGCGCCACCCGCGCCAGGCGGAGATTGCGTCAGCGTCGAGGCGAGAAGTTATCCGATATCATCCGTGGAATGGTGGAGCCGAGGGGGATCGAACCCCTGACCTTCGCAATGCCATTGCGACGCTCTCCCAGCTGAGCTACGGCCCCATTCCGTCCGGGAAGGCGCGTCCCCTAGCGGGGCGCGCGGGGGTTGGCAAGCGGCGAAACGGATCGCCCTACCCCAACTCCTCCGTCCGTCCTAAGCTTGTCGAAGGACCGTTCTTCTCTCCACCATCGGTAAGAAGGACGGTGCTTCGACAAGCTCGGCACGAACGGGCGTGCTTCTACTGCTCGTCGTCCTCGTTGCCGGTCTCGACGCCCAGGTCGTCGTCGCCGCCCAGGTCGACTTCGTCGTCCGCCGAGGGTTCCTCCTCCTCGACCGCGATGTCCAGATCGTCCTCGTCCCCGCCGGCCAGCACATTGTCCTTGGCCGGATCAGCCTTGGCGGCCTCGAAGGGCAGCGGCTGCTTGGACTTCAGGATCGGCTCGGGCTCCCAAGCATAGCTGCAGTTAATGCAGGTGACGGGGTCGTCCTTGGTGAGGTCGTAGAAACGCGTCGCGCATTTCGGGCACGTGCGCTTCGTGCCCCATTCCGGCTTGATCATGGCCGCGGTGGTGCCTTTCGTGGTGGATCCGGGTGGTCCCGGCGCAAAGTGGGGCGCGCCTTGCCATGACGCAACCGGACTGTCAAAGCGCCCCGCCAACCTATGTCAGCCGCCCAGCCCTCCCCACGGACGGTCGAGTCCCGCGGCCCGTTGACCGGCGTCGTGACGGTGCCGGGCGACAAGTCGATCAGCCACCGCGCGCTGATGCTGTCCGCGCTCGCCGTCGGCGAGAGCCGGGTCACCGGCCTGCTTGAGGGCGAGGACGTGCTCGCCACCGCCGCCGCCATGCGAGCCATGGGGGCGACGATCGAGCGGAGCGCCGACGGCGTCTGGACGGTGCACGGCGTCGGCGTGGGAGGCCTGCTCCAGCCCGCGCAAGCGCTCGACATGGGAAATAGCGGCACCTCGACGCGGCTCCTCATGGGCCTGGTCGCGAGCCACCCGATCACCGCCACCTTCACCGGCGACGCCAGCCTGTCCCGCCGCCCCATGGCGCGGGTGATCGAGCCGCTCTCCCGGATGGGAGCGGACGTGACTGCCAGCCCCGGCGGCACGCTGCCGCTGATGCTGCGGGGCCTCTGTCCGGCGGTGCCGATCGAGTACCACCTGCCCGTCGCGTCGGCGCAGGTGAAGTCGGCGGTGC
The DNA here is from genome assembly GCF_002288825.1 of Sphingomonas lenta. Classification (GTDB taxonomy): domain Bacteria; phylum Pseudomonadota; class Alphaproteobacteria; order Sphingomonadales; family Sphingomonadaceae; genus Sphingomonas; species Sphingomonas lenta. The sequence goes on along the minus strand of NZ_NSLI01000003.1, from coordinate 991,446 downwards.
TGCTCGCCGGGCTGAACGCGCCGGGGATCACGCGCGTGATCGAGCCGGTGCCGACGCGCGACCATTCGGAGCGGATGCTGGCCGGCTTCGGCGCGGCGCTCTCGGTGGAGGAGACGCCGGACGGCCGCGTCATCTCGATCGCCGGCGAGGCGGAGCTCCGTCCGCAGGACATCGTCGTGCCCGGCGACCCTTCGTCCGGCGCCTTCTGGATCGTCGCGGCGAGCATAGTGCCCGGCTCCGACCTGCTCATCCGCAATGTCGGGCTGAACCCCACGCGCACGGGGCTGATCGCGGCGATGCGCTTGATGGGCGCGGACATCGTCGAGCAGGACGCGCGTGTCGTCGGCGGGGAGCCTGTGGCCGACCTGCGCGTTCGTCATGCGCCGCTCTCCGCGATCGAGGTGCCGCCTGAGCTCGCCCCGTCGATGATCGACGAGTATCCGGCGCTGTTCGTCGCCGCCGCCTTCGCCTCCGGCAAGACGGTGGCGCGCGGCGCGCACGAGCTGCGCGTGAAAGAGTCGGACCGCATCGCCGCCATGGCCGCCGCGCTCGGGGCGAACGGAGTCTCGACGCAGGAGTTCGAGGACGGGCTCGCGATCCAGGGCACGGGCGGCGAGCCGATCCCCGGCAGCGGCCATGTCGCGACGCGGCTCGACCACCGCATCGCAATGAGCATGGCTGTGGCCGGCCTCCACGCCCGCCGGCCCGTCCTGCTCGACGACGCGGGGCCGGTCGCGACCAGCTATCCCGCCTTCTTCCCCACCCTGGACGGCCTTCTGGGCCGGGAGCCCCAATGATCATCGCCGTCGACGGCCCCGCGGCGAGCGGCAAGGGCACCATCGCCCGCGCGCTCGCCCGCCACTTCAACCTACCGCACCTCGACACGGGCCTGCTCTACCGCGCGGTCGCGCACACCGTCCGCCGGCTGGAGCTCGACCCGACCAAGGAAGCCGACGCGGTCGCCGCCTGCGACTTCGACGAGCTGACGCTCGCCGATCCGGGCCTGCGCGACGACGAGGTGGGGCAGATGGCGTCCGTCGTGTCCGCCCACCCGCTGGTGCGCGCGGCGCTGCTCGCGCGGCAAAAGCGGTTCGCGCACCAGCCGGGCGGCGCGGTGCTCGACGGGCGCGACATCGGCACGGTGATCGCGCCCGACGCCGACGCCAAGCTGTTCGTCAAGGCGACCGCCCCAGTGCGCGCGCGCCGCCGCCACAACGAGCTGCTCTCGCGCGGCAAGGCCATCACCTACGAACAGGTGTTGGCCGACATCCGCGACCGCGACGCGCGGGACAGCCACCGATCGACCGCGCCGCTGGCGCAGGCCGCGGACGCCGCGCCGCTCGACACGAGCAACCTGTCGATCGAGGCCGCCGTCGAGCGCGCGATCAGCCTCGTCGAGGGTCAGGCGCGGGGCAAGCGGGGCGTGGCGTAAGCGTTCCGCTTCGGCTATCCCTGGTCCAGGTGATGCGGAGAAACACATGGGCGGGGCTCTCGACGTTTCGAGGCGCGGCGTGATCGGCGGCGGTGCGGCGGCGGTGGCGGCCGCCGGGATCGGCGGAGATGAGGCCGAGGGGCAGACGCCCGAGCCCGCCGTGCTCATGCCCGTGTCGATGACGGTGAACGGTCGCCCCGTCAGCCTCCGCATCGACCCGCGGACCTCGTTGCTCGACGCGTTGCGCGAGCACCTGAAGCTCACCGGCTCCAAGAAGGGCTGCGATCACGGCCAGTGCGGCGCGTGCACGGTGCTGGTCGGCGGGCGGCGGATCAACTCCTGCCTCTCCCTCGCCGTGATGCACGAGGGCGACGAGGTGACCACGATCGAGGGGCTGGGCACGCCCGAGAAGCTCCACCCGATGCAAGCGGCGTTCGTGAAGCACGACGCCTATCAGTGCGGCTACTGCACGCCCGGCCAGATCTGCTCGGCGGTGGGCGTGTTGCGCGAGATCGCCGCCGGCGTGCCGAGCCACGTCGCGGGCGACCTGGACGACCGGCCGCGCGTGTCGGTGGACGAGATGCGCGAGCGGATGAGTGGCAACATCTGCCGTTGCGGCGCCTATTCCAATATCATCGACGCGATGACGGAGGTGTCGCGGGCATGAAGAGCTTCACCTACGAACGCGCCGCCACCCCCGCCGAGGCCGCGGCTGCCGCGGCGCGCACGCCGGGCTCGAGGTTCATCGCCGGCGGGACAAATCTGCTCGATTTGATGAAGCTGCAGATCGAGACGCCTGCCCACCTAATCGACGTAAACCGAGTCGGCCTCAACCGCATCGAGGAGACGCGCGAGGGAGGCCTCAGGATCGGCGCGCTGGTGCGCAACACCGACCTTGCGAGCGACAAGCGCGTGCGGCGCGACTACGGCGTCCTCTCCCGCGCGCTGCTGTCGGGCGCGAGCGGACAGCTGCGCAACAAGGCGACCACGGCCGGCAACCTGCTCCAGCGGACGCGCTGCCCTTATTTCTACGACACCACCAAGCCCTGCAACAAGCGCCGTCCCGGTTCCGGCTGCGCGGCGCTGGGCGGGTTCAACCGCAACCTCGCGATCATGGGGACGAGCGAGCAGTGCATCGCCACCCACCCCAGCGACATGGCGGTCGCGATGCGCGCGCTCGATGCGACCGTAGAGACGGTGCGGCCCGACGGCTCGACGCGGACGTTTCCCATCGCCGAGTTCCACCGGCTGCCCGGCGACACGCCGCATATCGACACCAATCTTGCACCCGGCGAGCTGATCACCGCCGTGACGCTGCCCAAGCCGGTCCGCGGCTATCAGACCTATCGCAAGGTCCGCGACCGGGCGTCCTACGCCTTCGCGCTGATCTCGGTCGCGGCCGTCATCCCTAAGCGCGGCGCCGGTCGGCTCGCCTTCGGCGGCCTCGCGCACAAGCCCTGGCGCGTCGAGGCGGCGGAGCGGCGCATGGGCGACGCGCGCGAGGTCGCCGCGACCGTGCTCGCCGGCGCGCGCACCACGCCCCAGAACGCGTTCAAGGTCCCGCTCGTCGAGCGCACGCTCGCGCAGGTGTTCGGGGAGGCCAAGGCCTGATGCGCTTCGACCAGCCCGCGGGCACGAACCCGATCGACCGGATGAAGGTCGTGGGCCAACCGATCGACCGCATCGACGGCCCGCTCAAGGTGTGCGGGGTCGCCCCTTACGCCTATGAGCGCCACGACGTCGTGCCGAACCAGGCCTATGGCTTCATCCTCGGCTCCGCGATCGCCAAGGGCCGCATCCGCTCGTTCGACCTCGCCGACGCCAAGAGCGCGCCGGGCGTCATCGCGATCGTCACGCACGAGAATGCGGGCAAGCTCGGCAAGCCCAAGGCAATTACTGCTAATCTGATGGGCGGGCCCGAGGTCGAGCATTTCGACCAGGCAATCGCGATCGTTGTCGCCGAGACGTTCGAGCAGGCGCGCGCCGCCGCCAAGCTGATCCGCGTCGACTACGCCCGCGCGCAAGGCCAGTTCGACCTGCGCGCTGCCATACCGAGCGCCAAGCCCGTCAGCGACTCGAGCGGCGAAGGCAGCGCGTCCCCCGGCCGCATCGAGATCGGCGATTTCGATGCCGCCTTCGCCCGCGCGCCCGTCAAGGTCGACGTGGAGTACACCACACCCGACGAGAGCCACGCGATGATGGAGCCGCAGGCGACGATCGCGGCGTGGGACGGCGACGAGCTGACGCTGTGGACGTCCAACCAGATGATCAACTGGGCGGTGCGCGACGTGTCCCAAGCGCTGCTCATCCCGCGCGAGAAGGTGCGCGTGATCTCTCCTTACGTGGGCGGCGGCTTCGGGTCGAAGCTCTGGATCCGCTCCGACGTGGTCATGGCCGCGCTCGGCGCGCGCGCGGCGAAGCGGCCGGTCAAGGTCGCGCTGACCCGCCAGCAGGTGTTCAACAACACCACGCACCGGCCCGCGACCGTGCAGCGGCTGCGCATCGCCGCGAACAAGGACGGCCGCATCGTCGCGATCGGCCATGAGAGCACGTCCGGCGATCTGCCCGGCGGCGGGCCGGAGACGGCGACGTCGCAGACGCGGCTCCTCTACGCGGGCGCCAACCGCATGGTGGAGATGAAGCTCGCCGTGCTCGACCTGCCGGAGGCGAACGCGATGCGCGCGCCCGGCGAAGCGCCCGGCATGATGGCGCTTGAAGCCGCGGTCGACGAACTCGCGGAGGAGCTGGGCATGGACCCGGTCGAGTTCCGCGTCCTCAACGACACGCAGGTCGATCCCGAGCACCCGGAGCGCCGCTTCTCCGAGCGTAACTTGATCGGCTGCCTGCGCCAGGGCGCGGAGCGGTTCGGCTGGGCGAAGCGCAATCCCAAGCCGGGCCAGGTGCGCGACGGCCGCTGGCTGGTCGGCATGGGCGTGGCGGCGGCGTTCCGCAATAACCTGACGATGCGGTCGGGCGCGCGCGTCGCGGTGGACGGGCGCGGGATCGTCACCATTTCGACGGACATGACGGATATCGGCACGGGCAGCTACACGGTGATCGCGCAGACCGCGGCCGAGATGATGGGCGTGCCGGTCAGTCAGGTCGTCGTGCGGCTGGGCGACTCGACCTTCCCCGTCTCGTCGGGATCGGGCGGGCAATGGGGCGGCAACAGCGCCACCGCGGGCGTCTACGCCGCCTGCGCCAAGCTGCGCGACCAGGTCGCGGCCAAGCTCGGCTTCAACGCGACGGACGTGGAGTTCGCCGACGGGCAGGTCCGCTCGGGCGGCCGCTCCGTGCCGCTGACGGACGTGGGCGAGATGTCCGCCGAGGACACGTTGACCTATGGCGACCTGGGCAAGAAGCAGCAGCAATCCACCTTTGGCGCGCATTTCGTCGAGGCGGGCGTGGACGCGCTGACGGGCGAGATCCGCGTTAGGCGGATGCTCGCGGTGTGCGCGGCGGGCCGCATCCTCAACCCCAAGACCGCGCGCAGCCAGGTGATCGGCGCGATGACCATGGGCGTGGGCGCGACGTTGATGGAGGAGGCGGTGGTCGACACGCGCTTCGGCTGCTTCATCAACCACGATCTCGCCGAGTACCACGTGCCCGTCCACGCCGACATCCCGCACCAGGAGGTGATCTTCCTCGACGAGGCGGACCCTCAGTCCTCGCCGATGAAGGCCAAGGGCGTGGGCGAGCTGGGGTTGTGCGGCGTGGGTGCTGCAGTGGCGAATGCGGTCTACAACGCGTGCGGCGTACGGGTGCGCGAGTATCCGATCACGGTGGAGAAGATCATCGCGGGGCTGCCGCGGGTGGCGTGAGGGCCTTTCTCGTTGCCTACTCCTCCGTCATGCCGGATTTGATCCGGCATCCACGCGCGTCCGCTTATCCGAGAGCATCTTTGCGAACAGAGGGGCCGCGCATGGACCCCGGCTCAAGGCCGGGGTGACGGTGGTACTGGAAGGGGCGTTACCCCCTCCCGCAACACCGTCCAGCCGCGCGGGAGGAAGTCGATCGGCATATAGTAGAAGAAGTTGCACCCGCCGTCCGCGGCGTAGCTCGCACCCTTGACCAGTCCCAGGGCGGTGGTGCCGACGAAGACCGGCCCGCCGCTGTCGCCGCTGCGGCACACCGGACCTGCGACGGTGACCCAGGTCGGCGTGCAATCGCCGCCGCATAGGTCGCCCGACGGCGCGAAGTCGGTCAGCTCCACCTCCGCGCACGAGTAGCCGGTGCGCTCGCCGCGGTGGCAGACGAAGTCGCCCGCGCGCATGCTATGCCGCCCGCGCGAGCCTGTCACCGGCCGCGACCGCGTCTTGGGCGTGTCGGCGAAGAAGTAGGGGCGCAGCGGCTCGGCGGCGAGATGGAGCTGCACGTCCTGATAGCCCCAGCCCCATTGGTCGATGAAGGTCAGCGGCAGCTCGCGCCGGTCTTGGTCGACGTAGGACAGCGCGTCCGGGCAGTGCGCGGCGGTGACCACGCCCGCCCGCGCCCCGTCCGTCACGACGAAGCCGGTGGTGCAGGCGTAGCGGCGGCCGTCCGTGTTGCTGACGCCCACCACGCGCGCGCCGCCCTCGACGGACAGATTCGCGACCCGGTCAACGCTGCGCAGGCGCACCGGCACGCCGATGTTGAGCGTCAGGTCGGTGAGCAGCGCGTCGTGGCCGTACAGCTCGACATCGTCTTGGTCGACGGTGACCACCATCTCGCCCGTGCGCTGGTTGAGGCCTAGGCTGGGCGCGTGCGGCAGGTTCGCTCGAAGCGCGGGCTGGTGCCGCTCGATTGCGGCGACCACCTCGCCCCGCGTCGCTGCCGCGCCGGTGCGGTACAGGACGGGCACGGCCATGCCGCCGACGAACAGGCGCTCCTCGGGCACGGGCGCGTCGCCCTTGAGCAGCACGACGATGCGGTAGTCGGGCATGTGCTCGATCGCGATGCCGGTGAGGCGGTCGGCGAAGCGTCGGGCGATCGCATCGGTCGCGGCGACGCTCTCCTCCTGCGCGCGGAGGCGGCGCAGGGCTTCGTCGAGCGGGACGCCGTAGCGCGCGGCGTACTCGCCCGCGTCCTGGGCGAGCGCGTCGAGCGGAGTTTGCACGACCTGCGCTGCAACGGATGTGCCGAGTCCGACCGCCGCTACGACGGCCAGCGCCGTACGCTTCCAGAACTTCATCCCCGCTCCCGCCTTCACGCGTCTTTCATAGCGGATCGAACGGCAACGGGCGATGAACCTCCCTTTTCCTCTCCCCTCTGGGGAGAGGGTGGCCGAGCGCAGCGAGGTCGGGAGAGGGGCAGTAACTGACGGCAGCACCCTACCCCTCTCCCCGGCCCTCTCCCCGGAGGGGAGAGGGAGAGGCGCTTAGTTCGCCCGCTGCTCCCACCAATAGGCCGGCCGCTTCGCCGTGCCCGTCGAGACCTCGTTCATCGTCGCCGCGTCATACAACCGCCCGCCGAGCATCACCCGGCTCACCTTGTCGCTGTTGCGGATGTTCTGCGTCGGGTCGGCGTCGAGCACGACCAGGTCGGCGAGCTTGCCCACCTCCAGCGAGCCGATATCCTTGGCCATGCCGAGCGACTGGGCGGGCACGATCGTGCCCGCGCGCAGCGCCTCGATCGGCGTCATGCCGCCGCGGACGAAGCTCCACAGCTCCCAGTGCGAGCCGATGCCGGCCTGCTGACCGTGCGCGCCGATCGAGACGAGGATGCCGCGGTCGGCCATCTTCTTCGCCTCGCGGGCGTTGTCGTCGTCGACGAAGTTCGACTCCGGCGCGGTGGTTCGCCTGGCGAAGGCGGCGTTGAGCTGCGCGGGCGGCGTGTGTGCGCGGAGCAGCGGGTGGCCGGTCCAGTCGACCGCCTGCCGCCAGTACGGGTCGCCCGCCAGACCGCCGTAAGACACGACCAGCGTCGGCGTGTAGTTGACGTTCGTTTGGCTCCAGAACTGCACCACGTCGTCGTAGAAGCGCTCCAGCGGCACGTTGTGCTCGAGCGTCGAGTTGCCGTCGGCGATCAGGTTCATATCCATGCCGTAGAGCGAGCCGCCCTCCGCCACGACCTGCATGCCCTCGCGGCGCGCCGCTTCCACCACTTGCTGCCGCTGGTCGCGGCGAGGCTGGTTGTAGTTCTTGACGCTGTTAGCACCCTGCGCCTTCAGACGCCGGACATGGGCGAGCGCGTCGTCCAGGCTGTTGATCTCGGCGTAGACGTTCGGGTTGCGCGCGCCGTAAACGATCTCGCCCGTCGAGAAGATGCGGGGCGCCAGGATCAGCCCGGCCTGCTGCATCTCCTTGGCCGCGAAGATTTCGGCCGCGCGGTTCGAGGGATCGTGGATCGTCGTTGTGCCGAGCGCCAGGTTGGCGATCATCGACCAATTGGCCTGAGGCACCAGCTCGTCGTCTCCCGCCGGTCCGTGCGCGTGCGCGTCGACCAGGCCGGGGATGATCGTCTTGCCGGCGACGTCCACCACCGTCGCGCCCGCGGGCACGGCCGTGGAGCCGCGCGGGCCGACGGCGACGATGCGATCATCGCGCACGACCACCACGCCGTCATCAACGATCCCGCCGTCCGCGCCCGCCATGGTGACGAGCTTGGCGCCGACCAGCGCGACGGTGCCGCGGTGCTTGGCCGCCTGCTGCTCCATGCCGAGCGAGGTGCGCGCGACCGCCGCGACGGCGGCGGGCGCGTTCTTCGGGCGCGGAGCATCGGCGAAGAGCTGTGCACGATCGACCGTGTGCAGCGTCGGCCCCATGCTCCAGTGGAGCCGGTCGCCGTTCGTGGACCAGTGCACGTAATCCGCGCCGCCTGCGCTCACCTTGGTGATCGGCGTCGCCTTACCCTTGGGCTCGAGCTCGACCGCCTGGTTGCCGGGCACCAGCGGCGTCACGAACGCCTCGTAATTCTGGCGAAAGGCGACGAACTGGCCGTCGGGCGATACGTCGAAATCGGTCAGCAGCTCGCCCGCCGCGTGGACGCGCTTGGCTTCGCCGTTCAGGTCGGTGCTGACGAGCTGGCGCTTGGTCTTGCCGTCCTTCGACTCCGACGCGATCATGAACAGGCGGTCTTTGGACGCGCCGAATTGGGGCGACGCCATGCCGCGCGCGATGCGCACTGGCGCGCCGCCCGAGGCCGCGACGCGGTACACGCCCGGGTCCTCCGACCAGCGGGGCGAGGTCAGGCCGCCGCCGCCGACGCGCTCGAACACGATCGTCCGGCCGTCGGGCGAGAAGCGTGGGCTGCGATAGTGGCCGGGCGTCGTGGTGACGTCGCGGGGCGTCCCGCCCCCGCTCGCCACCGTACGCACGCGGCCGAGGTCCCGGTCGTTCCAGCTGACGAACGCGATCGTGCGGCCGTCGCGCGACCAAGCGGGGAACAGCTCTATGCCCTCTTCGCCGCGCGTCAGACGGCGCGGCGTGCCGCCCGCGACGGGGCGGACGTAGAGCTTGCCCAACGTCTCGAACACGACCTGCCGCCCGTCGGGCGACACGGCGGCGAAGCGCGGCATGCGCGTCGTGAAGCGATCGGGCGCGACCTCCACCGTCGGATGCGGCGCCGCGATCACGCCGCGCGTGTCGTTGATCGTGAAGGGGATCTCCGCCGCGCGCGAGCCGTCGCCGTCGACGCGCCGGATCTTGCCGCCCGCCCAGAAGACGAGGGAGCGGCTATCGGGCGTCCAGGCCATGTTCGGGTAGACGCCGGTGACGGCCCAGGTCTCCTGCACGTCTTGGTCGAGCGCGTCGTAGATCTTGCGCTCCTCGCCGCTCTCCAGGTCCTTTACGTAGAGTTTGGACCGCGTCGCCTCGCGCCGGACGAAGGCGATCTTCTTGCCGTCGGGCGACGGGGTCGGGCGCACGGAGCCGCCTTCGCCGGAGACGGCGGTGGTCGTCTCGCCCGTCTCCAGGTCGTAGCGCATGATGTTGAACAGGTCGGTGTTCGAGTCCTGCGCGTATTCGAAAATCGGGCCGGGCGTGATGTTGCGCGTGTAGAAGACCGACTTGCCGTCGGCGGCGTAGACGGGTTCGCCCAGCTCCTTCTGGTGCTGCTCGTTCGGGCGCTTGACCAAAAGGACGCCCGATCCGCCGGAGACGTGGTACATCCACACCTCGCCCGTGCCGAGCGAACGGCCGGTCGTGAAATGCTTCTTGGCGACGAAGAAGCGGCCGTCGGGACTCCAGCTCGGCTGGTTCAAGAGGCGGAAGTCCTCGGTCGTGACCTGGCGCTTGTCCGACCCGTCGTGGTTCATGATCCAGATATTGTCGCCCCCGCCCCGGTCGGAGGTGAAAGCGATGCGGCGGCCGTCGGGCGAGAAGCGCGGGTGCACCTCCCAGGCGAGCCCCTCGGCGATGCGCGTGGGCGTGCCGCCCTCAATGGGCATCGTGTAGATGTCGCCCAATAGCGCGAAGGCGATCGTGCGGCCGTCGCGACTCACATCCAAGTCGATCCAGCTGCCCTCGCTCGTGCGGATCGGTACCTGGCGGATGGTCGCGCCCGGAGGGGCGTTCACGTCCCAAGTCGTAGGCGTCGGCGTGGGCGACGGAGCCGTGGCCGGCGCGGTCGCGGCCGCGGGCGGCGTCGGTACGGGCGTGGGAAGCGGGGTCGGCTGCGCATCGGGCCGGATCACCCGATCCTCGGGCGCTTCCGTCTGCTCGACGGGACGCGGGGGCTGCTGTTGGGGCGATACTTGGGCCGCGACTTGATGGGCGGCGAGCGCGGCGAACGAGACGAGCGCGACGATGCAGTGCTTCATAACTCTCCTTGAGCGTTTTCAGCAGGCTATCGCCGCTCGCCGCGGGTTTCGCAATCCGTCCCGCAAGCGTTATGGGCGTGCGCCATGACCGCAGCCGCCCGCCCCCGCCTCGCCTACCACCTGCACGAGGGGCACGGGCCCACGATCGTGTTCTTGCCCGGCTACGCGTCGGACATGACCGGGTCCAAGGCGATGGCGCTCGACGCCTGGGCGCGCGAGCATCACCACTCATACCTCCGCTTCGACTACGGCGGCTGCGGCAAGAGCGAGGGCGCGTTCGAAGAGCAGACGCTGGCGGATTGGCGCGACGACGTGCTCGCCATGATCGACTCGGTCGTGGGCGGGCCCGTGGTGCTGGTCGGATCGTCGATGGGCGGGTGGCTGATGCTGCTCGCGGCCAAGGCGCGGCCCGAGCTGGTCGTCGGCCTCGTCGGGATCGCGCCGGCGCCGGACTTCACCGACTGGGGCTTCAGCCAGGACGAGAAGATGTACCTGCTCCAGCACGGCCGGCTGGAGCGCCCCAACCCGTACGGGCCGGAGCCGACCGTCTACACGCGCGGCTTCTGGCAGTCGGGCGAGGCGAACCGGATCATGTTCGGCACCGTGCCCGTGAACCTGCCGACGCGCTTGATCCAGGGCCAGCGCGATCCGGACGTGCCCTGGCACCGCACTGCGCAGCTCGCGACGATGCTGGAGAGCGACGACGTCCAGTGCTGGCTGGTCAAGGACGGCGACCACCGGCTGTCGCGCGACGAGGACATCCGGCTGCTGATCCGCGCCGTCGAGGACGTGCTGCGGGCGATCGAGGAGAAAGCCGAATGAAGTACCTCCATACGATGATCCGGGTGAGCGACCCGGAGGCGACGATCCGCTTCTTCGAGCTGTTGGGCCTGAAGGAGGTGCGGCGCACGGAGAGCGAGCAGGGCCGCTTCACGCTGATCTTCCTGGCGACGCCCGACGACATGCGCGGGCCGGGCGAGCGAGCGCAGGCCGAGGTGGAGCTGACCTACAACTGGGATCCGGAGGAGTACTCCGGAGGCCGCAACTTCGGCCACCTCGCCTATCAGGTCGACGACATATACGAGACGTGCCGGCGGCTCCAGGACGCGGGCGTGACGATCAACCGCCCGCCGCGCGACGGCTATATGGCCTTCGTGAAGACGCCGGACGGCATCTCGATCGAGCTGCTCCAGCTCGACGGCCGCAAGCCGCCGCAGGAACCCTGGGCGTCGATGCCCAACACGGGAACGTGGTGATGCTGGAGGTCGTCCGCGTCCCCGTGCTGTCCGACAACTACGCTTGGCTCGTCCACGATCATGCGTCGGGCGAGACGCTGGCGGTCGACCCGGGCGAGGCCGGGCCGGTACTCTCTGCGGCGGCGGAGCGGGGCTGGCGCATCGGGCAGGTGTGGGCGACGCACTGGCACCCCGACCATGTCGCGGGCATTCCCGAGATCAAGGCGGGCGGCGCGGTCGTGACCGGGCCGGCGGCGGAAGCGGCGCGCATCCCGACGCTCGACCGCACGGTGGCTGAGGGCGACGCCGTGACGCTGGGCGAGCACCGCGCGGCCGTCATGGAGGCGCCGGGACACACGGCCGGGCACATCGTGTTCCACTTCGACGAGGCGGGACTGGTCTTCACGGGCGACACGCTGTTCGCGATGGGATGCGGGCGATTGTTCGAGGGCACCGTCCAACAGATGTTCGGCGCCATGCGCAGGCTGGCCGAGCTGCCGGACGGGACGCAGGTCTACTGCGGACACGAGTACACGCAGGGCAACGGCCGGTTCGCGCTCAGCGTCGAGCCGGACAACCAAGCGCTGCGCGCGCGGATGGTGGAGGTGGACGCGTTGCGGGCGCGCGGCGAAGCGACGGTGCCGACCACCATCGGGTTGGAACGCGCGACCAACCCCTTCATGCGCGCGGGCTCGGCGGAGGAGCTGGCGCAGCTGCGGACGGGCAAGGACCATTTCCGCGGCTAGACGCGTTGAGGAAAGGCGGGACCGGAGAACGAGCTATGAGGATTTGGTTCATCGCAGGACTGACGGCGCTCGCTTCCTGCGCCGCCACACCGCAGGAGGCCGCGCGCGCCGCCGCCGACGCCGCGGACCAGCAGGCGAAGCTGGAGCGGGAGCTGGCCGGGCTGACGCCGGGCGAGCCTAGCAACTGCCTGCCCACGACGTCGCGGCCGGCGCTCAACAGCGACGTCTATGGCGGCACGATCGTCTTCACCGCCTCGCGCGACCTCAAGTTCCGCAACGACACCACGGGCGGGTGCGAGGCGGCGCAGAACGACCGGGCGTCGCTGGTCACCTCCACACCGAACGGCCGGCTGTGCCGCGGCGACATCGTGCAGGTGGTGGATCAGATCACCCGCATCCCGTTGGGCAACTGCGCGCTGGGCGACTTCACCCCGTACCGCCGCGCCCCGTGATCCGGGCCGCGCTCCTGCTGGCGCCGCTGGCCGCGTGCGCGACCCCCGCCGTCGCGCCCGACCCTCTGGCGGGGCTGGTGGCTGGCGAACCGGCGAACTGCATCTCGCTCAACCGGAACACGTCGCCGGAGGTGGTCGACGAACGCACCATCCTGTACCGCGAAACGGCGCGCCGGGTGTGGCGGACGGGCCCGGTAGGTAATTGTCCCGGCCTGCGGCCGATCACCACGCTGATCGTGAGGGTCCAAGGCGCCCAGCTCTGCCGCGACGACCCGTTCCAGGTGGTCGCGCCGCAGCAGATCATCGCGTCGGGGATCTGCCGCTTCGACCGCTTCACCCCCTATGAACGTCCGCGCCGCTAGAGGACGAAGCGGCTAAGGTCCGTGTTGCGGGCGATGCTCGCGAGCTGCCTATCGACGTAAGCCGCGTCGACCGTGAGCTTGCTCCCCTGCCGGTCCTCGGCGTCGAAGCTCACCTCCTCCAGCAGTTTCTCCATGACCGTCTGGAGGCGGCGGGCGCCGATGTTCTCGACCTGCCCGTTCACCTCGGCGGCGATGCGGGCGACGGCGCGGACGCCGTCGTCGGTGAACTCGACCTCCACGCCCTCCGTCGCGATCAGCGCGCGGTACTGGGCGGGGAGCGACGCCTTAGTATCGGAGAGGATGGCGACGAAGTCCTCCTCCGTCAGCCCCTTCAACTCGACGCGGATGGGCAGGCGGCCCTGGAGTTCGGGAAGCAGGTCGGACGGCTTGGCGACGTGGAACGCGCCCGACGCGATGAAGAGGATGTGGTCGGTCTTCATCGGGCCGTACTTGGTCGAGACGGTGGTGCCCTCGATCAGCGGCAGCAGGTCGCGCTGCACGCCCTCGCGGCTCACCGAGCCGCCGCGGACGTCGGACACGGCGATTTTGTCGATCTCGTCGAGGAAGACGATCCCGTTCGCCTCCGCGTCGGCCAGCGCCTGGCGGCTCACCTCGTCCTGGTCGAGGCGCTTGTCGGCCTCCTCTTCGACGAGCTTGTCCCAAGCGGCGCGCACCGTCAGCTTGCGGCGCTTCATCTGGTTGCCGCCTAGTTTGCCGAGCATTTCCCCTAAGTTGATCATGCCCATCTGCGCGCCGCCGGGCAGCTCGAAGGGCAGGCTGGGCTGCTGCTCCAGCTCGATCTCGATCTCCGTATTGTCGAGATGGCCGTCGCGGAAGCGCTGGGTGAACGCCTGGCGCGTCGCCTCGCTCGATCCTTTGCCCGTCAGCGCGTCGAGAAGGCGGGAGAGCGCCGCGGCCTCCGCCTTATCCTTGACGGCCGAGCGTCGGCGCTCCTTCTCCAGCCGGATTGCCTCCTCCACGAGGTCGCGGGCGATCTGCTCGACGTCGCGGCCGACATAGCCGACCTCGGTGAACTTGGTCGCCTCCACTTTCACGAAGGGCGCGTCGGCGAGCTTGGCGAGGCGGCGGCTGATCTCCGTCTTGCCGCAGCCGGTGGGCCCGATCATCAGGATGTTCTTGGGCGTGACCTCGTCACGCAGGCTCGCGTCGAGCTTCTGGCGGCGCCAGCGGTTGCGCAGCGCCACGGCGACGGCGCGCTTGGCGTCGGCCTGGCCGATGATGTGCTCGTCGAGCGCGCGGACGATCGCCTTGGGGGTGAGATTGTCGTTCATTTCTTCTCTTCTTCAGCCCTCTCCCGCTTTTGCGGGAGAGGGACAGACCCGGAGGGCCAGGGTGAGGGCCTGAGTTGAGCGCATCCCGAGGAACAGGCCCTCACCCGACCTCGCTGCGCTCGGCCACCCTGTCCCGCAAAAGCGGGAGAGGGATGAGTCAAGTCGCGCTGTCCAGCGCCTCCACGGTCAGCCGGTCGTTGGTGTAGACGCAGACCTCGGCGGCGATGCCCATCGCTTTGCGGGCGATCGTCTCGGCGTCGGCCTCGTACTCGTTCAGCGCGCGGGCGGCGGCGAGGGCGTAGTTGCCGCCCGAGCCGATCGCGGCGATGCCGCCCTCGGGCTCGAGCACGTCGCCGTTGCCCGTCAGGATCAACGTCACGTCCTTGTCGGCGACGATCATCAGCGCTTCCAGATTGCGGAGGTACTTGTCGGTGCGCCAGTCCTTGGCGAGCTCGACGGCGGCGCGCATGAGCTGGCCGTTGTGGCGCTCCAGCTTCGCCTCCAGCCGCTCGAACAGGGTGAAGGCGTCGGCCGTCGCGCCGGCGAAGCCTCCGATGACCTTGCCGTCCGCGCCTAAGCTCCTGACCTTGCGCGCGTTGGGCTTCATTACGGTCTGGCCCATCGAGACCTGTCCGTCGCCCGCGATGACCACCCGCCCGTTCTTGCGGACGGAGCAGATGGTGGTGCCGTGCCATTTCGGCATGGCGTCTGTGTTCCCGCTCATGGGCCGCGATGTAGGTGGGCGTTGCGGCGGCGCAACAGGAGGGCCGGAGCCCGGTCTAAGTACACTAAAGCACATTGCAAGAACGCCCCTACTGCGCGTGTCGGCGGAGGAAGGCGGCGCTGTCGGCGAGCGCGGGCACGCGTCCGCGAAACGGCCGAGCGAGCGCGATCACCGGGTCGGCATGGCCTGCGCCGGGGTAGAGCTTAAGCTCGACGGGCGCGCCGGCGGCCTGAAGCTTGGCGGCGAGCGCTTGGGAGTTGCGCGGGCGCACGGTCGTGTCCGCCATGCCGGTGGCGAGGAGGAGCGGCGGCGCGTCGGGCCGGGCGAAGCTGATCGGCTGCGTCTCCGCCGGACGGGGCCAGTTCCCCAGCGCGGCCTGCGAACGCGCATCGGTCAGCGGCAGGAAGTCGTACGGGCCAGACAGCAGCGCACCCGCCTTGATCGTGCGCGGGTCGACGCCCGCCTCGCGCAGCCAGCGCACGTCGAGCGCGAGCAGCGCCGCGATATGCGCGCCCGCCGAGTGGCCCACGACCGTGATCCGGTCCGGGTCGCCGCCGTATCGCGCGACGTTGTCGCGCACCCAGCGGATCGCGGCCGCGCCGTCCTGCACGAACGCCGGGAAGCGCACGTCGGGCACGAGGCGGTAGTCGGGCACGACGGCGACGAAGCCCTGCCCGGCATAGGCGCGGCCCGCGAAGGCATAGGCGCCGCGCGAGCCGGAGGACCATGCGCCGCCGTAGAAGAATACGACCACCGGCAGCCGCTCCGCGCGGCGCGGGGCGTAGACGTCGAGCCGCTGGCGCGGGTGCGCGCCGTACGGGACACTGGCGGCGACGCGGCCCGGCCCCGCGCCCAATCGGGCGACACCGTCGACCGAGTTGAGCAGCGCGGGACCGCAGGCCGCGAGTGAGGTGAGGAGCGCGGCGAGCACGAGGCGGCGGGGCATAGGCTTAGGCATGAACGCCGCTCAACGCTCCACCCCCTTCGCCTTTCCCCAGGTCCGCGCGACCGTGTAGCCGAGATAGCCCGTGCCGAAGAGCGCGTAGAGCGGTTCGGGGATGCCGTTCAGGTACGCGCTCATCCCCGCCGCGATGGCGGCCGCATCGGGACGGACGGCGGCGATCAGGCCCATGGGGATGGACCAGAGCAGCAGCGCGTACATGACGTAGAGGAAGCCGGGCCGCGCCCGCGACGTCCAGGGGTCGGCGGACTGCGCGTCGGCGAGCACCGCCATGAGCTGCGCCTTGGTGCGGTCGAGCTCGTTCGTCGCCTCCATGCGCAGCAGCTCGAGCTTGGCCGCGTCGCGGGCCTTGGGGTCGGGGATGAGCTTGTCGAGCACGCTCGCGAGCGGGCCGAGGACGCCGTCGATCAGGGACATGATGTTCTCCGAAGTTTACGACTTTGACGACATTGATACGGAATGCGCATCGAATCGGCCCTAACCGAGCCGGTTCGCCAGCCAGCCGTAGAGAAAGGCCTCGTTCGCGGGCCGGCGCTCGGCCAGGGACAGGTAGCGTTCGCCCTGGAGCGCCTCGATGGCCTTGAGCAGCACGGTCTCGCCGCCCTCCCCGCGCGTGGCTAGAAAGGCGTCGAGCGCGGCCAGCGTGATCGGGCCGACCGCGCCGTCGATGGCCAGATCCGGATAGTCGGTCGCGCCGCGGTTGAGCGCGTTCAAGGCACGCTGGAGAAACGCGACCGCGACCGTCGGCCCCATGTTCACGCCCGTGTCGAACAGCTCCGCCGCGAGGTCGGGCGCGCGGTCGTGGACGCGGTTGAACGCGGGACGGAGCCAGTAGAGCCGGCGATGGATGCTCGCGGCCACGTTGCGCGGGAGCGCCCGCATCGCGCCATGATAGCCGTTGGCGCGCGCGACCGCCTCCGTCACGCCCCAGCAGGTGGCGCCGCCGCGGTCGGCGGGGTGGTGGACGTAGCCGCCTTCGCGGTCGATGAGGTCGTCGATGAGCGAGTCGATGTGCATGTTGGTCCTCCCGTTCCGGTTGAGAACGAAAGGTGAACACAGATGCGGGCTTGTAGGACAGCCCCGGCGGCGAAGATTTTTGCATGAGCAAGAATCAAGCGAACTAGCCGGGGCCGGCCGGCGTCGCCGCGAGCGACGACCGGCGACGCGGCTTCGCCGCGGCGATCCGTCCCTTTCTCCCTTTCCCACCCCGGCGGAGGCCGGTGCCTAATCAGGGTGACCATCGGGCATGGGCGCTTCCGCTTGCCAGCGCCCCGTGACTGGGCCCCGGCCCTTGCCGGGGAGGGCGGACGCTTGAAGGTCTCACCCCCTCCCCCTTGCATCCCGCGGCCGGGGGGCGTATCGGCGCGCGTCTCGGTCGGGGCGTAGCGCAGCCTGGTAGCGCATCACACTGGGGGTGTGGGGGTCGCAGGTTCGAATCCTGTCGCCCCGACCAGCCATACCCTGCTTCCATCCACCTCTCGTCACCCCGGACTTGATCCGGGGTCCATGCGCGGCCCGCCTGTTCGCAGAGGCGCTATCGAACAAGCGGACGCGCGTGGATGCCGGATCAAGTCTGGCATGACGAAGAAGAGGAAGCTCGCGCAGCAGCGCCGCGGCGAAGCCGCGTCGTCGGACGGGTCAGGGCCGAAGCCCTGCCCGCCGGCCGCGCTCGGGGCGAGCGTTGCGCCCGCCCCGGCGCGGTGGTAGCGGAAGCCGCTTGCAACCGACTGGCGTCTGCCAGCCGTCGCCACCACGGGACTCCATGCTCATCACACCCGCTTTCGCCCAGGCCACCGGCTCGGCCTCCCAGGGCACCGCAGGATCGATCCTCGGCCTCCTGCCGCTGATCCTCGTTTTCATCGTCTTCTACTTCCTGATGATCCGCCCGCAGCAGCGGCGCATGCGCGCGTTGCAGCAGTCGATCGCGGCGGTGAAGCGCGGCGACCAGGTCGTCACCGCGGGCGGGATCGTCGGAAAGGTGACCAAAGTCGAGGACGCGCATGTGGAGGTCGAGATCGCGCCCAACACGCGCGTGCGCGTCGTCAAGGCCACGCTGACCGAGGTCGTGGGCACGGCCAAGCCGGCGAACGACTGATGCTCGACATGCCCCGCTGGAAGACGCTCCTCACCTGGGGCGTCGTGGCGATCCTGTGCCTGTTGGCGGTGCCCAGCCTGACGCCCGACCGCTACCTGCCGAACTGGGCGGAGCGGCTGCCGCGGGTCAATCTGGGCCTCGACCTGGCGGGCGGCAGCTACCTGCTGCTCGAGGCGGACACGGCCGCGCTGCAGGGCACGCGACTGGAGGCGCTGCGCGACCAGATTCAAACGGAGATGCGCCGCCAGCGTCCGAGGATCGAGATCGGCGACATCTCGACGCGCGGGGGCCAGGTCAGCTTCATGCTGCGCGACCCGTCCCAGGTCGACGCGGCGCGCGAGCGGCTGCTGGGCATCACCGGCGGCGGCGCGGGCTTCACGGGACAGCGCGAGTACGACATCCAGGTCGTCGACCAGAGCCGCTTCGTCATCACCCCGACCAGCGCGGGGCTAGCCCAGGCCGTCGACACCGCGATGTCAGACGCGACGGAGGTGGTGCGGCGGCGCATCGACGAGCTCGGCACGCGCGAGCCGAGCATCCTGCGCCAGGGCGCGAACCGCATCGTCGTGCAGGTGCCGGGTCTGCAGGACCCGGAGGCGCTCAAGGCGCTGCTCGGCCGCACCGCGCGGCTCGAGTTCAAGCTAGTCGACCTGAACGCGACGCCCGATCAGCTCGCGCGCGGCCAGGCGCCCGTCGGCAGCCAGATCCTGCCCTCGGCGGAAGGCGCGGGGCCCGTCGCGGTCAAGCGCAGCGCGATCCTGACGGGCGACCGACTGATCGACGCGCGCCAGGCGTTCAACCCGCAGACGAACGAACCCGAGGTCGTCATCAACTTTGACAACGAGGGCGGCCGCCGCTTCGCGCGCGTGACCACCGCCAACGTCGGCAAGCCGTTCGCGATCATCGTCGACAACCAGGTCATCTCCGCCCCCTCGATCCGCGAGCCGATCACCACGGGCACCGCGTCCATCTCCGGCAGCTTCACCGTGGAGAGCGCGAACCAGCTCGCCATCGCGCTGCGCTCGGGCAAGCTGCCGGTCGACCTGCGCGTGATCGAGGAGCGGACGGTGGGGCCGGACCTCGGCGCCGACTCGATCCGCGCCGGCATCATCGCCTGCGTGGTCGCCACCGCCTTGGTGATGGGCTTCATCATCGTGACCTATGGCGGGTTCGGCCTGTTCGCCTGCGCGGCGCTGGTGCTGAACGTGCTCATGATCGTGGCGCTGATGGCGCTGTTCAACTCGACGTTGACGCTTCCGGGCCTCGCCGGCTTCGTGCTGACGGTGGGTGCGGCGGTCGACGCCAACGTGCTCATCAATGAACGTATTCGGGAGGAGCAGCGCAGGGGCCGCAAGCTGCTGGACGCGATTTCGCACGGTTTCACCGAGGCTTCGACCGCGATCTTCGATGCCAACGTCACCAACGTGATCGCGGGCGCGCTGCTGTTCTGGTTCGGCTCGGGGCCGTTGCGCGGTTTCGCGGTGGTGCTGATGATCGGCATCGTCACCTCCTATTTCACCTCCGTCACCGTGGTGCGGGCGATGGTGGCGCGCTGGTTCCGGCGCACCCGCCCGCGCGAGCTGGTGCTGTAAGGGTCCCGCGCCATGATGCGTCCGCTCCTCAAGCTCGTCCCCGACAACACCAACATCGACTTCATGCGCGCGCGGTGGTTCGCCGTGCTCCTGTCGATCCTGATGGTGGGCGCGTCGATCGCGCTGATCGCGACCAGGGGGCTGAACCTCGGCGTCGACTTCGTCGGCGGTCAGCAGATCCAGGCGACCTTCACGCAGGCGCCCTCGCTTGAGCGGCTGCGCGGGTCGATCGGCGGCCTCAACCTCGGCGAGCCGACGATCCAGCAGTTCGGCCGGCCCAATGAGATCGCCGTCCGCATGCCGCGCCCGCCCGCCGGCGTCGAGGACGCGGAGGCGACCAGGCGCATCCAGGCGGCGATGCGCGCGGTCGATCCTCAGGTCCGCTTCGACAACGTCGAGGCCGTGTCGGGCAACGTGTCGGAGGAGCTCGCCTGGGACGGCGCGCTGGCGCTGCTGCTCGCGATGCTGGGCATCGTCGCGTACATCTGGTTCCGCTTCGAATGGCAGTTCAGCGTGGGCGCGCTGGTCAGCCTGTTGCACGACATGATCATCGTGGTGGGCTTCTACGCGCTCACCCAGATCGAGGTGGGGCTGAACTTCATCGCGGCGCTGCTGACGCTGATCGGCTATTCGCTGAACGACACGGTGGTGGTGTACGACCGCATCCGCGAGAACTTGCGTCGTTACCGCAAAATGGGGATCGAGGAGCTGCTGAACCTCTCGGTCAACGAGACGCTGAGCCGCACCATCGCCACCAACGGGTCGGTGCTGCTCGCGGTGCTGGCGCTGGTGCTGATCGGGCCGGAGACGATCTATCCGCTGACGATCGGCATCCTGGTGGGCGTGGTCGTGGGCACCTACTCGTCGATCTATGTCGCGCGCTTCCTGCTCGTCCCGCTGGGCGTCGGACCCGACAGCTTCCTGCCGCGCGCCGCGCCGACGGGTGCCGAACGGGTCGCCCCGCGGACGTGAGGATCAACCAGGAGCGGGCGGCGACGGGGCCGATCGTCACGGGACTTGGCCCGCGCGGGTTCAAGCTGGGCGAGGAGCACTTCCGAGCGTTGCTGCTGACCGTCGAACGCGCGACGCCCTGGTCCCCTCCCCCGCTCGCCGAGTTGCGCGCCGCGGCCCTGGCGGAGCTGATTGAGAGCGGGCCGGAGTTCATCCTGCTCGGCACGGGGCCGACTTTGCAGCGGCCCTCGCGCGAGCTGGTAGCGGAGCTGGACGCGGCGGGGCTCGGCGTCGAGCCGATGGACAGCCGCGCGGCCGCGCGCGCCTGGGGCGTGCTGCGCGGCGAGGGCCGCAAGATCGCGGCGGCGCTCTACCCGCTGGACTGAACGAGGCCGGCCAGGTGCTCGCGTAGCGCGCGGGCGTTCGCTTCCCAGGTGAAGCGGCGGGCATGGGCGCGGACGGCTTGCGGGTCGGACGGGGAGGCCAGCAGCTCGGCCATGGCGCTGGCGAAAGCGGCGGGGGTGCGCTCGGCGATGCGGCCGGCGTTGGGAGCGGTCACGACCTCCCGCGCGCCGCCTGCGTCGGTGATCACGATCGGCACGCCGCAGGCGAGCGCCTCCACCCAGGCGTTGGCGAGGCCCTCGGAGGCGGAGGCGAGCGCGAACACGTCGGCGGCGGCGAGCAGGTCGGGGAGCAGGTCGTGCGGGATCGAGCCGGCCAAGCGGACGCGGTCGGCCACCCCCAAGCGGGCGATCAGCGCTTGGAGGCGCGGGCGCTCGGGGCCTTCTCCGGCGATGAGGAGCGTGACGCCGGGGAGCGACGCGACGGCCTCGATCACGATGTCATGGCCCTTGCGCGGGATCAGCGCGCCGGTGGAGACGACGAGCGGCCCTGCGACGCCTATTGCGGCCTTGGCGGCGGCGCGATCGGCGGGGGCGAAGCGGTCCTGGTCGACGCCGGTGTGGTGCACGCGGATGCGGTCGGCGGGCATGCCGAGGGCGACCATGTCGTCGCGCATCGCGGCTGAGACGGCGAGCAAGCCCTGCGCGTCGCGGCCGGCGGCGAGGACCTGGCGCGCGGTGGCGGGGGCTCGGCCCCAATGATGAATGTCGGCGCCGCGCGCCTTGATGGAGACGGGCACGCCGTAACGGCGGCCCAGCGCGATCGCCGCGGGGCCGTCGGGGAAGAAGAAGGACGCGTCGATCACGTCGAAGCTGAGCCCGTCCAGCAGCGGACGCAGCGCGCGGGTGAGGAGCGGCGCGTGCCAGCGCCCCTGCGTGCCGGGCAGGTTGAGGAAGCGCGGGCGGTGGACGTCGAGGCCGTTCCGGGTCTCGCGTCGAGGCAGCGTCGCGAGGGCAGCGTAGCGGAGGCGCGCGAACAGCGGGGGTGGCAGGCCCAGCGGTGCGACGACGGTGACCTGGGTATCGGGGAGGCTGGCTAGGCCGAGCGTCTGACGCTCGACGAACACGCCGAAATTAGGGCGGCTCGCGTCGGGGAAGAGCGTGGAGAGGGTCAGGACGCGAAGCATCGGGTCCGGCTTAGCGCGTCCACCTTACCAAGCCCTCTCCCGCTTTCGCGGGAGAGGGACAGGCGCGGCACGCGCCAGGGTGAGGGCAGTACCTGTCAAGGGCGGGCCCTCACCCTGCGGCTGCGCCGCTGTCCCTCTCCCGCGAAAGCGGGAGAGGGTTTCGCATCCGTCAAAGGCGCGTCGTACCCGGATAGGCGAACAGCAGGTCGGCCCCCTCGCCCGTCTCGACGCGCTCGCTCCCGGTCACCGTGACGCACTCGCCCGCCCGGAACGGCACGCCCGCGACCTCGCCCTCGCCGGTGATCGGGACCAGCCACGCCGTCGCACCTTCCGGCAGCGCCACCTCGCGCCCGCCGCGCCAGCGCTCGAGGACGAACTTCGGCCCCTCCACCAGGATCGTGCGGCCCGGCTCCACCTCGCCCGGCGCGGTGATCGGTTCGTACGGCACGGGGTCGGCGACCGCGATCCCGTCGTCCAGGTGCAGCTCGCGCGGGCGGCCATAGTCGTAGAGCCGGTAGGTCGTCTCCGAGTTCTGCTGCACCTCGATGAGCGTGATCCCCGCCCCGATCGCGTGGATGGTGCCCGATGCCGAGTAGTAGAAGTCGCCCGCCTTGACCGGCTTCCAATCGAGCAAGCCCTCGATCGACCCGTCCAGCGCCGCCGCCCTCAGCGTGTCGCGGTCGACGGGCTCTTTCGTCCCCAGCGCGATCGTCGAGTCGGGCTCGGCGGTCAGGATCGTCCAGCACTCGTCCTTGCCGCGGGGCAGGCCACGGGCGTGCGCCTGCTCGTCGTCGGGATGGACCTGCACCGACAGCTTCTCGTCGGTGAACAGGTACTTGATCAAGAGGTCGGGCGCGCTGTTGCCGGGCTCCTGGAACCAGACCTCGCCCACGGGCTCCGCGTCCGGCGCGGGGTCGGGGAAGCCGGGGAACAGCGTGTGACGCCCCCAGGGCTTATCGACGCGGTGGGTCCGGAGCTTGGTCGCGGGCATATGGGGTCCTTCCTGCAGGTGCGCCTCGCCACTACAATGTCGGGGCGCGCGGGACTAGAACCGGCCCGCCCCCCACGCTAAAGCATGGAACCGATGCGTATCCTCCCGTCCAAGCCTATCGCGGCGCTGCTGATCGCGGCCGTCGCCCTCCCCCTCGCCGGTTGCGCGCGCAACCGCTCGTCCGGCGACGTGCCCTATGTCGCGCGCGACGTCGGCACGCTTTACACCACCGCCCGCAACCGCCTCGACCGCGGCCAGTATAAGGAGGCGGCGGTGCTGTTCGACGAGGTCGAGCGCCAGCACCCCTATTCCGTCTGGGCCCGGCGCGCGCAGCTGATGAGCGCGTTCAGCTATTACCTGAACAAGGATTACACCCAGGCGATCCAATCGGCGCAGCGCTTCCTGTCCGTGCACCCCGGCAACCGCGACGCGCCCTACGCCTATTACCTCATCGCGCTCTGCTATTACGAGCAGATCAGCGACGTGACGCGCGATCAGAAGATCAGCCGGCAAGCGCTCGACGCGCTGGGCGAGCTGACGCGGCGCTACCCGAACACGCGCTACGCCGCCGACGCGCGGCTCAAGATCGACCTCGTCAACGACCACCTCGCCGGCAAGGAGATGGAGGTCGGCCGCTTCTACCAGACGCGCGGCCAGTGGCTCGCCTCCTCCATGCGCTTCCGCCGCGTGGTGGACCAGTATCAGCAGACCACCCACACGCCCGAGGCGCTGATGCGGCTCGTCGAGACCTATCTGGCGCTGGGCGTCCGGCCGGAGGCGCAGAAGGCCGCGGCCGTGCTGGGCCGCAACTATCCCGAAACCGAGTGGTACGAGCGGGCCTACAAGCTGATGGGCGAGCACCCGGTGCAGGCGATCGCGCCGGTGGCCGCGGGCCAGCAGGTCGTGGCGCCGGGCGCGCCCGCGACCGAGGGCAATATGGGCGCGCCGGGCCTGGGCGTGCCGAACGAGACGCCGACGCCCAGGGTGGACACGACGCAGACGCCGACCGGAGGGTGATCCTCCTCCCCTCTCCCGCTTTCGCGGGAGAGGGTGGCCGAGCGCAGCGAGGTCGGGTGAGGGCCTGTTCTCCGGGATGCGCGCGGTTCAGGCCCTCACCCTGGCCCTGCGGGCCTGTCCCTCTCCCGCGAAAGCGGGAGAGGGCGAGAAAGACGGGGATCACTTTCTGTTCCGGATCGTCTAAGCCTCGGCGACGATGCTGACCGGGCTCTCCATCCGTGACGTGGTGTTGATCGAAGCGCTGGACCTGGAGTTCGGCGCGGGGCTGGACGTGCTCACCGGCGAGACGGGTGCCGGCAAGTCGATCCTTTTGGACGCGCTGGGGCTGGCGCTGGGCGCGCGCGGCGACAGCGGGCTGGTGCGCCACGGCGCGGGTCAGGCGGTGGTGACCGCGACCTTCGACCCGCCCTCGCCCGACCTCGCCGCGATGCTCGACGAGAACGGCGTGGAGGTCGAGCCCGGCGAGCCGCTGCTGATCCGCCGCGTCGTCAAGTCGGACGGCGGCAGCCGCGGCTTCGTCAACAGCCAGCCGGCGTCGGCGGGGCTGCTGCGCGAGCTGGCACCCTATCTGGTCGAGATCCACGGGCAGCACGACGATCGCGGGCTCTTGAACCCGCGCGGGCACCGGGCGCTGCTCGACGCCTTCGGCCGCGTCCGGCCCGAGGAGACGGCGCGCGCCTGGGAGCGCTTGCGCGCGGCGGAAGGCAAGCTGGCGGCGGCGCGCGCGGAGATCGAGGCGGCGGCGCGCGACCGCGAATGGCTGGAGCACGCGGTCGACGAGCTGACGCGGCTCGCCCCCGAGCCGGGCGAGGAGGAGGCGCTCGCCGACAAGCGCCGTGGGATGCAGCGGGCGGAGAAGATCGCGGGGGAACTAGAAACAGTGGCTGATTGCCTGGAGGGCTCGAACGGCGGCATCTCGTGCCTGCGCCAGGCGGCGCGCGTGCTGGAGCGCGTGGGCGAGGACCATCCGGCGCTCGCCGAGGCGCTCGCGGCGGTGGACCGCGCGATCATCGAGTGCGCGGCCGCTGAGGACAAGTTGCGCGAGGCGCGCGTGGCGCTCGCCTATGATCCCCGCGAGCTCGAGGCGGACGAGGCGCGGCTGTTCGACCTGCGCGGCATGGCGCGCAAGCACCGCGTTCAGCCCGACGACCTCGCCGCGCTGGCGGAGGAGCTGAGCGGGCGGCTGCAGCGGCTCGAAGCCGGCGAGGAGGGCATCGGCAAGCTGGAGGCGCAGGTCGCCGCCGCGCGCGCCGAGTACGACAAGGCCGCGGACGCGCTCAGCGAGCGGCGTCGCGCGGCGGCCGCGCGGCTTGACGACGCCGTCGCGGGCGAGCTGCCGCCGCTCAAGCTCGACGCCGCGCGCTTCCGCACCAACGTCGCGCCCGCCTCGCCCGACAATTGGTCGGGCGCGGGCAAGGACCGCGTCGAATTCGAGATCGCGACCAACCCCGGCGCGCCCTTCGCGCCGCTGGCCAAGATCGCGTCCGGCGGCGAGCTGTCGCGTTTCCTGCTCGCGCTCAAGGTGTCGCTCGCCGAACAGGGCGGCGCGGCGACGATGATCTTTGACGAGATCGACCGCGGCGTCGGCGGCGCGGTGGCGAGCGCGATCGGCGAGCGGCTCGCTCGGCTGGCCGAGCGGACGCAGCTGCTCGTCGTGACGCACTCACCCCAGGTGGCGGCGCGCGGCGACCGGCACTTCCTGATCGCTAAGGCGTCCGACGGCACGGTGACGCGCACCAGCGTCCGCGTGCTGCCCGAGAACGAGCGCCGCGAGGAGATCGCGCGGATGCTGTCGGGCGCGACGGTGACCGACGAGGCGCGGGCGCAGGCGGGAAGGTTGCTGGAAGCGGCGTAGGGGCTCGCCTCCTACTTCGCTCTCGTCATGCCGGACTCGTTCCGGCATCCACGCGCGTTCGCTGTTCACGGGCGCAACGCTTGCAGACACGGACGCGCATGGACCCCGGGGTCAAGCCCGGGGTGACGGTTGGGAAGCGAAGGAGATCAGAGGGTGGCGACCACATCGGCGGACCGCATCGCGACGCTCGACGTCATCCGCGGCGTCGCCGTCATGGGCATCCTCGTCGCCAACCTCCCCGCCTTCGGCCTGCCGCGAGCGGCGTATTTCTCGCCGTCGCCCTGGGGCGGAACCGGTGCCGCCGATATCGCCGCGTGGACCGCCACCTTCGTGCTGGTCGAAGGCAAGATGCGCGGGCTCTTCTCCTTCCTGTTCGGCGCGTCGATGCTGTTGGTGATCGACCGAGCGACGCAAGCCGGCGAGACCGCGTTCAGCGTGCACTACCAACGAATGTTCTGGCTGTTCCTGATCGGGCTCGTCCACCTCTATGGCCTCTGGTGGGGCGACATCCTGGCGCACTATGCGCTGGTCGGGGCGGCCGCCTTTTTCTTCACCGGTTTGCCGGTGCGCGGGCTGATCGTCGCGGGCGCGGCCGCCCTGATCGTCCAGGCGATCTGGAGCGCCCTCCCCCTTCTGGCGATCCTGGCGAACATGCCGGGCGCCGACGCCATGCTGGCCGGTTTCGGCGCGGGCAGCCCCGGCGTCTCGGCCGAGGTCGCGGCGATGCGCGGCGGTTACGCCGAGACGCTTTCCTGGCGCGCGGCGAACAACACCGACCCGTTCAGCTTCCTGTTCTTTGCCGCGCCGGAAACGCTGGGCTACATGCTATGGGGCATGGCGGGACTGAAGTCCGGCTTCCTGACCGCCGCGTGGGAGCGCCGCCGCTATGCGCGCTGGGCCGCGATCCTGGTCCCGTCCGGATTGGCGCTCTATCTCGTCTTGGCGGCGATGACGCTGCGGTCCGGATTTGATCCGCGTTATGTCCTTTTCGGCTCGATCGTAGGTTCGACACCTATCCGACCGGTCTTTTTCCTGGGTTATGTGTGCCTGATCGTTCTGGCCGCGCGACCGGGCGGGTGGTTGACGGAAAGGGTCGCCGCGGTCGGCCGGACCGCGTTCACCAACTATCTCGGCACGACCTTGTTGATGACCGCGATCTTCCAAGGCTGGGGCTTGGGGATGTTCGGCCGGCTGGGACGCGCGGAGATGTATCTGCTCGTGCCTGTCGCCTGGGCGCTGATGCTCGCTTGGTCGAAGCCCTGGCTTGAGCGCTACCGCTACGGTCCGCTCGAATGGCTGTGGCGCAGCCTGGCGCGGCTGGAGGTCCAGCCGCTTCGACTTAGCCCGCGCGTCCGAACGTCGTAGGCCGCCGGCCGAAGCCCGCCGCGGGACGGCGCTCGGCGAGCGGATTGGCTTCGCGCTCAAGCAGTTGCAGCGTGTCGTTGAACAGCGGCCTGAGCTTCACGACGAGCTCCAGCGCCTCGTCGGGCGTGTCACGCGTCTCCACGCAGTCGCGCGCGATGTTCTCGATCTGCTCGGCCAGCGCCGCCAGCGGCTCCGCGCCAAACTGGCGGGACTCGCCTTTCAACGTGTGGGCGGGAATGACGAGTTGCGCGGCCGATTTGGCGCGCATCGCCCCCTCGATCTGCGCGACCGACTTCACCCCGTCCTCGCGGAAATAGCCCAGGATGCGGACGAACCCCGCGCCGAGCTCGCTTCGCGCCTTGGCGTAGGCGTTCCAGTCGACCAGCGTGCTACCTTCGAACGACACCAGCATCTCCCGCGCGCCGCGGACCCCCGTCGCGGCGCTTCACGGGACGGCTTCTACCCGCGGGAAGGTAAACAGGCGGTTGCCGGCGTGCGCCGCGCGCCTCCGGAACGGACCTATTGCCGGTCGCGGTCGAACGGGTTGCGGGGTGCGCGCATCGTCAGGCGCACGGGCACCGCGCCGAAGCCGAGGTCGCGCCGCATCGAGTTGACGAGGTAGCGTTCGTAGCTGGCGGGGAGCTGGTCCACGCGAGTGCCGAAGATGACGAAGGAGGGCGGCCGCGTCTTCACCTGCGTGACGTAGCGGAGCTTCACGCGCTTGCCGCCGGGCGCGGGCGGCGGGTTGGCCTCGACGGCGCGCTCGAACCAGCGGTTCAGTTCGCCGGTGGGCACGCGCTTGGACCAGGCCTCGCGCGTTTCGAACGCCACCTGAAGAAGCGTGTCTAAGCCCTTGCCGGTGGCCGCGGAAACGGTGAGGACCGGCACGCCCTTGACCTGGCTCAAGCCATCCTCGAGCGCCTTTTTGACGCCGTTGAAGAGCGCGGACGGGTTCTCGGCTACGTCCCATTTATTGAGCGCGATGACGAGCGCGCGGCCCTCCTCCAGCACCCGGTCGGCGATGCGGAGGTCCTGCCCTTCCAGCCCGAGCGTCGCGTCGAGCAGCAGCACGACGACTTCGGCGAAGTCGACGGCGCGGAGCGCGTCGGCGACCGACAACTTCTCCAGCTTGTCCTGCACCTTGGCGCGCTTGCGCATGCCCGCCGTGTCGATCAGGCGCACCCGCCTGCCCTGCCATTCCCAGTCGATCGCGATCGAATCGCGCGTGATCCCGGCTTCCGGGCCGGTGATCAGCCGCTCCTCGCCGAGCAGCCGGTTGACCAGCGTCGACTTGCCCGCATTGGGGCGGCCGACGATCGCGAGCTTGAGCGGGGCGTCGGGCGCTTCCTCGTCCTCGAACTCCTCTTCGATCTCTTCCGGCATGTGGGGGAGGATCGCCTCGAACAGGTCGGCCACGCCCTCGCCGTGCTCGGCGGAGAGCTGGACGGGGTCGCCGAAGCCGAGCGCCAGGCTTTCTAGGATGCCCTGCTCCGCCGCGCGGCCCTCCGCCTTGTTGGCGACGAGCACGATCGGCGTGTCGGACGCGCGGAGCCAGCGGGCGATCTCCTCGTCGAGCGGTACGATCCCGGCGCGCGCGTCGATCAGGAACAGCGCGACGTCGGCCTGCTCGACGGCGGCCTCGGTCTGGCGGCGCATGCGGCCGGGGAGCGTGTCAGGGTCTTCGTCCTCATAGCCGGCGGTATCGATGACGCGGAAATCGAGGCCGAGCAGGTGCGCGTCGCCCTCCCGCCGGTCGCGCGTCACGCCCGGGCGGTCGTCGACGAGCGCGAGCTTCTTGCCGACGAGGCGGTTGAACAGCGTGGACTTGCCGACGTTCGGGCGGCCGACGATGGCGACGACGGGGAGGCGGGACATAGAACTGCCTTAACCCCTCTCCCGCTTTGGGTCCTCAGCAAAGTACTACTTTGCTGGGTGCCTTGGCGCGGGAGAGGGACAGCTGCGGAGCAGCAGGGTGAGGGCCCGACCCGGCGAGGGTACTGCCCTCACCCTGGCCCTATGGGCCTGTCCCTCTCCCGCGAAAGCGGGAGAGGGTTGGAGGTCAACGATAGGCGGAGATGCGTCCGCGGTCGTCCAGCGTGTAGAGCGTGCCGTTCGCCACCACGGGCGACAGGCCGAACGGGTCGCCCGCCTCCACGGTCGCGGCGACCTTGCCGTCGCCCGCGTCGGCATAGGCGATCTCGCCTTCCGAGTTGACGAGCACCAGCCGGTTGCCCGCGAGCACCGGGCCGAACCAGGTGATCGCACCCGAGCGCTTCTTCTCGTTGCGGTAGCGGCGGAGCTGCGAGATCCAGCGCGCGCGGCCGGTGGTGCGCGAGATCGCCATGAGGCGCGCGTCGTCCGTCACCACGAACAGCCACTCGCCCGCGATCGCCGGCGTGGAGATGCCGGCGACGTTCTGCTCCCACAGGCGCTGGCCGGTGGCGAGGTCGAGCGCGACCATGCGGCCGCCCTCGCCCACCGCATAGACGCGGCCGCCGTCGATGACGGGCGAGGCGTCGATGTCCGACAGGCTGGACACGGAGGTCGAGATCGTGGTGCGGCTCAGCGCGTCCTGCCACAGCACGCGGCCGTTCTCGTAGCGATAGGCGTTGAGCTCGCCCGACGAGAAACCGGCGACCACCGTCCCCTGCGCCGACGCGGGCGCGGCGACGCCGAACACGCCCTGCGTCTCCAGCGTGCCCTGCTGCGCCCAGCGGACCTTGCCGTCGGCCTGGTTGAGCGCGAAGATCTGGTTGTCCTGCGCGAGCACGTAGACGGTGTCGTTGGCGACCGTGGGCGCGCCGCGCAGCGGACCGCCCGGCTTGGCGCGCCATACGACCGCGCCGTCGGCCGCGTTCAGGGCCACCACGTCGCCCAGCCCGTCGGTCGCGTAGACCCGTCCGGAGTCGTAGGACGCCCCTCCGCCGAAACGCGCCGCGCGGTTCGCGTCGCCCTCGGCCGCGGACACGCTCCACAGGCGCTGACCCGTGTTCGCGTCGAAGGCGTGCACGGTCGCGGTCACGTCGACGACGAACAGCTTGCCTTCCGCGATCACCGGCGGCGCGGCGAGGCGCTGACGGTTGGAGCCGCCGTCGATCTGCACGGTCCAGGCGCGGCTCGGCGACGCGGCCAGCGCCACGTGGCCGATCGCCTTTTCGGCGTTGCCGCCCGGCTGCGCCCAGGCGTCGTTGGTCTGCGCCGGCGGCAGCGTCACCGCGACGCCCGCGAGCGCGGGATCGGCCTCGACGTCGTTCTCCGACACGAGGATGGGCACGCGGTCGCCGACCGTGGGCGTGCGCTTCTGCCCGCCCTTGAACACGCCGCAGGCGGAGAGCGCCATCAGCGCCGCCACCGCGACGGGCGCCCGGAACCTAGTCATCATTTCTTGGCTGAACCTTCATTCTGATCGATGGCGTCGACCCCGAGTAGGCCCGCCATCTGAATGGCGCGTTGACGGATCGACTCCGGCACCTGCGCGTCGCGCGCGATCCGGCCGAACATCCGGCCCGCCAGGTCGCGGCGCCCCGCGCGAAGATGCGCCACCGCGACCAACTCGCCCGCGCTGCCGAAATAGGGGTTGCCCGGCACGGCCAGCGTCCGCAGCCGGTCGATCACCGCCTGGGGCTGGAGCGTGTCGAACTCCGCCGCCGTCTGGCGGATCAGCGCCAGGTTGCGGAAGGCGGGAGCGGTATTCTCGCTGCGCGCCACCTCGGCGAACTTCGCGGCCGCGCCCTTCAGGTCGTCGCGCTGGAGCAGCACGTCCCCCTGCGTGAACAGCGCCAGCGCGCGGTACCCTTCGCTCGAGGAGCGCGTCAGCTCGTCGAGCGGCTTGGCGGCGTCGGCGGTGCGGCCCGCGGCGAGCGCGTCATAGGCGGTCTGGAGCTTCTCCCCCTCCGCGCCGCGCGCGACCTCCTGCTGGTTGCGCCAGTAGAGATAGCCCGCGAACAGCGCGAGCCCGAGCAGGATCGCCGCGATCAGCCAGCGGCCGTAGCGCGTCCAGAAGCCCGCGAGCTGGTCGCGCCGCAGCTCGTCGTCGACTTCGCGCAGGAACGCTTCATTGGTGGGCGGAACGGCCAACAGATGCTCCGGAGGACGGGAAAGGGTGTAGCCGGCGGCTTTAACGGCACGCGGGCCGAAACGGAAGCGTCACGCCTTGGAGGCGTAGATCTGCTCCGGCCCCGGGAAGCTGCGGTCGCGCACCTCCGCCGCATAGGCCTCCGCCGCCGCCGAGATGCGGCCGGCGAGGTCGTCGAACCGCTTCACGAAGCGCGGCGTACGCTCGAACAGGCCCAGCATGTCCTCGGCGACCAGCACCTGCCCGTCGCACGCCGCCGACGCGCCGATGCCGATGGTGGGGCAATCGACCGCCCGCGTGATCTCGACGGCGATCGGTTCGACTACGCCCTCCACGACGATGGCGAAGGCGCCGGCGTCGGCCACCGCCCTGGCGTCCGCCCCGATCTTCGCCGCCTCCGCCTCCGACCGGCCGCGCGCGCCGTAGCCGCCCAGCATGTTCACCGCCTGGGGCGTGAGGCCCACATGGCCCATCACCGGAACGCCGCGCTCGGAGAGGAAGCGGACCTGCGGGGCCATAGCCTCGCCGCCCTCCATCTTCACGCCCGCCGCGCCCGTCTCCTTGAGCAGCCTGGACGCGCTGGCGAACGCCTGTTCCGGCGACTGTTCGTAGGAGCCGAACGGCATGTCGATGACCACCACCGCGTGGTAGCTGCCGCGCACCACGGCCGCGCCGTGCGCCGCCATCATCTCCAGCGTCACGGGTACCGTCGAAGGCAGGCCGTAGATTACCTGCCCCAGGCTGTCGCCCACCAGCAAGAGGTCGCAATGCGGGTCGAGCAGCTGCGCCGTCCGGACCGTATAGGCGGTCAGCATCACCAGCGGCGTACCGCCCTTCCGCCGGCGGATCGCCGGAACCGTGAGCCGCTTCATCGGCGCGGACACGGGCGTCGCGCGGCTGGTCGCCGTGTCGAGGGTGAAGGTGGACATGGGCGGGTTCTAGCCCCGCGGCGCTAGCCGATCCAGCCGCGCCTCATCGCGCGGGCGGAGAGCCACGTCGCGCCGGCCGCCACGAGGGCGATGAAGATCGGGAACGGCAGGGTCGCGGCCGCGCCCTTGGTCGCGACGAGGTCCGACGCGGCGAAGAGGTAGCCGAACTGGACCAGCACCGCGAACAGGCTCAGCGCGAACAACGGCAGCGCGAGGCGCGAGCGGGCGAGCAGCGCCAGCGCGCCGAGCAGGCCGGCCGAGGTCGCGACGGCGTAGAGCGGATCGTACCAGATCGGCAGCGACGCGTAGAGCGTCCGGTCATAGTCGGTCGCCGGCCCCATCGCGTCCGCGCCCAGGCGGAACTGCTGAAAGCAGGCGTAGCAGCCGGCGACGCCCCAGACGAGCAGCAGCGCGGCGACGACGCGGAACCACGCGGGCGCGCGGCGATAAGCGGCGGTCATATGGTCCTCCCCTGATTTTCCGAGCGCGGAGACTGCGCCCAGCACGTCCCCGGCGCAAGCGGGAGCCGTGTCCAGGATCAGGTCACCCGACGAGCTCGCGCGTCTTCGCCAGCGCGCCGACCACGCGCTCGCGCAGCGCCTCGGCGGTGACGGGCTTCTGCACAACCGCGTCGGCGGGCACGTCGGCGATGGCGCTCAGGTCCGCATAGCCCGTCAGCATCAGGAGCGGCACGTCCGGCCGCAGCTCCGCGGCGCGGCGGGCGAGCTCCGCGCCGTTCATGCCGGGCATGGCGAAGTCGGCGAGGATCAGGTCGACGTCCGAGCGCCCGCGGAGCACGGCCAGCGCCGCGTCGCCGCTTGACGCCTCCGCCACCGTCGCGCCCATGCCGGCGATCATGTCCGCGGTCACGCCGCGCACCGCGTCGTCGTCGTCGACGACCAGCACGACCGTCCGCGACAGATCGGCGTCGGCCGCAGCGTCGCCCGGCCGCGGCGCGGGCGCGGGCGCGGCTTCGGCGCGGGGCAGGAACACGCACACGTCCGTCCCCTCGCCTTCCCGCGACTCGATCAGGACGCCGCCGCCCGACTGCTTGGCGAAGCCGAACACCTGGGCGAGGCCCAGCCCCGACCCCTTGCCGACGGGCTTGGTCGTGAAGAACGGCTCGAACACGCGGTTCAGGACGTCCGGGGACATGCCGGTGCCGGTGTCGGCGACGGCCACCATAACATGCTCGCCGGCGGGCGGGTGCTCGGGGCGCGTCGGTTCGGGTCTGACGACGTTGGCCGTGCGGATCGTCACCGTGCCGCCTACCGCCATCGCGTCGCGCGCGTTGATGGCGAGGTTGAGGATGACGAGCTCGATCTGCGTGGGATCCACCAACGCAGGCCAGAGCCCGTCCTCCAGCCCGAGGTCGACGGTGATGGCGTTGCCGATCGCCCCCTCGAACAGCGGCCGCATGCGCGCCACCGTCTCGTTCAGGTCGATGACGCGCGTGGCGAGCCGCTGGCGGCGCGAGAAGGCGAGCAGCTGCTGCGTGAGCGCAGCGCCGCGCTCGGCGGCGACGCGGATGTTCTCCAGCCGCTGCAGCGTGCGCGCGTCGAGGTCGGCGGCGCGCGCGGCGCGTTCGACCAGGCCGGTGTTGCCGACGACCACGGTCAGGAGGTTGTTGAAATCGTGCGCCACGCCGGAGGTGAGCTGTCCCACCGCCTCCAGCCGCTGCATCTGGTGCAGCGTCTGCTCGACGCGCTCGCGCTCGCCGATCTGCGCGGTCAGGCGGTTGTTCGCCTCCGCCAGCTCGGCGGTGCGCGCGGCAACGCGGCTCTCCAGCGCCTCGGCGGCGAGGTGGGCGTCCGTCACCTCGATGCCGACGCCGACATAACCGGCGAAGCGACCGCCGATGAAGCGGGGCCGCGCCTCCGTGCGCAGCCAGCGCGTCTCGCCCGTCTTGTCGACGACGCGGACCTCGTGGCTCCACGGCTCGCGCGCGGCGAACGCCTCCGCGCGGCGGAGGAGCTCGCGGTCGCGGTCGTCGGGGTGGATGATGGTGATGAGGCCCCGCGCGCGCACCTCGTCCTCGGTCCAGCCGAACAGGGTCAGGAACCAGCGGTTCGCGAAGAGCGGCAGGCCGTTCTCGTCGATGACCCACATCAGCGCGGGCACGGTGTCGGCGAGCGACCGGAACCGCGACTCCGTCTCGCGCAGCAGCTCCTCGGCTCCCTTGCGCGCGGTGATGTCGAGCGTGGTGCCCACCGCGCGCAACGGCGTTCCCGTCTCGTCGAACAGGGCGCGGCCGCGGGCGGCGACCCAGCGCGTCAGCCCGTCCTCCGCGCCGAGCGTGCGGTATTCGACGTCGTAGGGCGCGCGACGCTCGGGGTCGATCGCCGCCTCGAACGCCTCCGCCGTCGCCTGCAGGTCGTCGGGGTGCAGGCCCGCGTAGAAGTCATCCATGCTCACCGCGACGCCCGGCGAGATGCCGAAATGCGCCTTGGTGCGCTCCGACCAGGTGAGCTGGTCGGCCTGCAGGTCGACGTCCCAGATGCCCAGCTCCGCCGCCTCGGTCGCGAGCCGCAGCGACTCCGTGGAGAGCAGCAGCCGCTCCTCCGCGCGGACGCGGTCTGTCACGTCGTTGCCGTCGACGAACAAGGCGCCGATCGCGCCGTTGCGGTCGGCCACGGGCTGGACCACCAGGTCGACGAAGCGGTCGCGCATCAGCGCGGCGCGCACGCCCTGTCCCCGGAACGGGCGGCGCGTCGCCGCCACCTCGTCGAGGAACGCGCGCGCCGCGTCGCGCTCCTGCAACGGCAGGAGGTCGGTGAAGGACAGCCCGACCACGTCGCGGCGACCGACCATCTCCATGAACGTCTCGTTGGCGAGCTCGATCACATGGCCCGGCTGGCGCAGCACCGCCATGAAGCCGGGAGATTGGTCGAACATCTCCGCCAGGCGGGCGCGCTCCTCCGCGACCGAGCGGGCGGCGCGGACGCGGTCGGTCGTCTCGGCGGTGACGCACAGCACGCCCGCCACTTCGCCGCGCTCGTCGCGGACGGGGGAGAAGCTGTAGTCGAAATAGGCGATCTCGCCCGCCCCGCCGCGGCGCTCGACGTAGAAGGCGCGGTTCTTCTCCGACAGGGTGTCGCCGGTCGCGCGGACCTGTTCGAGCATGGGCTCCAGGTCGTCCCACATCTCCGCCCAGCCCTCCCGCGCGGGGCGGCCGAGCGCGCGGGGGTGCTTGTCGCCGATCACGGGCGCGTAGGCGTCGTTGTAGAAACTGACGTGGTCGGGCCCCCAAAAGAGCGACATCTGGACGTCGGCGGGCAGGATCAGCTGGAGGGCGGAGCGCAGCGCGGGCGGCCATTCACGCATGGAGCCGAGCGGGCAGTCGCGGCCGTCTAGCGCGCGGAGGTGCCGCTCCACCTCCGTCCCCGGTGGGGGAAGGGGCGCACGCGACGTCTGGACCGGATAGCCCCTCTCACCCATCATCAACCGTCATAGACGGGGGCGGGGCCGCGGCGAAAGCCGATTTGTTGGAGCGGGCGTGACCGTTTCGCTTGTCATACGTTAGGGGATCGCATGGCCGACACGCACCCCTTCTTCGCGCTCCACTCCCACGGTCTGGCGCGCGTCGCCGCCGCCACACCGATCGCCACCGTGGGCGACGCGCCGGCCAACGCCGACGCGGCGATCGAGCTCGCCCGGCAGGCGGATGCGCGGGGCGTCGATTTGGTGGTCTATCCGGAGCTCAACCTGACGAGCTACGCGATCGATGACATGCACCTGCAGTCGGCGCAGCAGGATGCCACGCTCGCCGCGATCGCGCGGGTAGTGGAGGCGAGCCGCGACCTCGCGCCGCTGCTCATGCTCGGCGCGGCGATCCTGCGGGGCGGGCGGCTCTACAATTGTGCAGTCGCGGTTGCTCGAGGGCGCGTGCTGGGCGTAGTGCCCAAGACGTTCCTGCCCAACTACCGCGAATACTACGAAAAGCGCTATTTCGCGCCCGGCTCGGGCGTCGTCGGCCTCACAATCGAGATCGCCGGCCAGGAGGTCCCGTTCGGCACGGACCTTCTCTTCGAGGCGACCGACCTGCCCGGCTTCGTCGTCCACGCGGAGGTGTGCGAGGATTATTGGGCGCCCGTCCCGCCCTCCTCCGAAGCCGCGCTGGCGGGGGCGCTCGTCTGCTGCAACCTGTCCGCGTCCAACATCGTCATCGGCAAGGCGCGCGAGCGGGCGATGCTCTGCGCCTCCCAGTCGCAACGCGCGCATTGCGCATACGTCTATTCCGCCTCCGGTCCGGGCGAGAGCACGACGGACGTCGCCTGGGACGGCCAGGGCATGATTTACGAGCTGGGCGAGGAGCTGGCTCAATCGGAGCGGTTCAACAAGTCCGCGGGCCTGCTCGTCGCCGACGTCGACCTGGAACGAATCGCGCAGGAGCGGTCGCGCAACGGCACGTTCAACGACAATGGCCGCCTTCTCGGCCACCCGGAGACGCGCTTCCGCCGCGTCCGCTTCGAGCACCGGCCACACCGGGCGAACGTCGGGCTGGAGCGCGTGGTCAGGCGCTTCCCCTTCGTCCCCGACGACGCGCAGAAGCGCGACGAGGACTGCTACGAGGCGTTCAACATCCAGGTCGAGGGCCTCGCCAAGCGCATGGCCGCGGTGCGAGCCGAGAAGCTGGTGATCGGGGTGTCGGGCGGGCTCGACTCCACCCACGCGCTGATCGTCGCGGCCAAGGCGTTCGACCGGTTGAGCAAACCCAGGACGGACATACTAGGCTTCACCATGCCCGGCTTCGCCACCGGCGAGGGCACCAAGGGCAATGCCTGGGCCCTGATGCGCGCGCTGGGCATCACGGCCGAAGAGATCGACATCCGCCCCGCCGCCACGCAGATGCTGGCCGACATGGGCCACCCGTTCGCACGCGGCGAGGCCGTGTACGACGTGACGTTCGAGAACGTGCAGGCGGGCCTGCGCACCGATTACCTCTTCCGCCTCGCCAACCAGCGCGGCGGCATCGTGCTCGGCACGGGCGACCTGTCCGAACTCGCGCTAGGCTGGTGCACCTACGGCGTCGGCGACCAGATGAGCCATTACGGCGTCAACACGGGCGTGCCGAAGACGCTGATCCAATTCCTGATCCGCTGGTGCATCCGCACCGACCAGTACGACCCGGAGACCGACCAGGTCCTGCTCGCGATCCTGAACCAGGAGATCTCGCCCGAGCTCGTCCCCGCCGATCACAGCGGCGCGTTGCAGAGCACCGAGGAGAAGGTCGGCCCCTACTCGCTCAACGACTTCTTCACGCACTACCTTATCCGCCACGGACTCCGGCCGTCCAAGATCGCGTTCCTGTGCTGGCACGCCTGGCGCGAGCTGGAGGCGGGGCGCTGGCCGCTCGACTATCCGGAGGACAACCGCGTCGCCTTCGACCTGCCCACGATCAAGCAGTGGCTGGAGCGCTTCCTGCGCCGCTTCTTCGCCAACCAGTTCAAGCGTTCGGCGCTGCCCAATGGGCCCAAAGTGTCGCCCGGCGGCGCGCTGTCGCCGCGCGGCGACTGGCGCCAGCCGTCGGACGCGACCCCGCGCGTTTATCTCGACGAGCTCTTCGCCCATGTACCGTAGAGAAGGAGGAACCATGCGCACACTCGTACTGCTCCCCCTGGCGCTGGCCGCCTGCCAGCAGCAGCCCGCCGAGACGGCGGCGACCACCAACAACACGGCCGCGCCCGCGGGCTACAGCGCCGTCCAGCAGCGCACGCTGGACCTGCCCGAGGAGCAGCGCCGCGCGGTGTTCCTCCGCGCCATCCGCGACGGCGACGCGCCCTGCCAGGGCGTGACGGAGGCGCCGCGCCAGCCTGACCAGGACGGCAATCCCGTGTTCGCGGCGATCTGCACCGACGGGCCCGTCTACGCCATCGCGCTCGACCGCAACGGCGTGGCGCAGGTGACGCGCGTGTCGGGCGAGCGGCGCGGCTAGGCTTCTCCCTCTCCCCAGAGGGAAAGGGAGCTTAGGTGGTTGCCACCCACCAGCGCACGCCGTCGCGGTCCTCCGCGACGGCCCTGCCGTCCCGCTCCAGCCGCCGGAGGTGCGCGAGCGCCTCGCCCGTGGCCATGCCCAGCATGTCGGGGCCGACGGGCCGCTGGAACAGCACGGCGAAGCAGTCGACCGCGCGCCGGGGTTCCGCCAGGTGCACGGCGAGCGCGTCGAGCCGCTCCAGATGCTCGTCGCGCATCTGGTCGAGCCGGATGTGGAGTCCCGTGAACGGGTCGCCGTGCCCCGGC
This sequence comes from Sphingomonas lenta, assembly GCF_002288825.1. Lineage (GTDB taxonomy): Bacteria > Pseudomonadota > Alphaproteobacteria > Sphingomonadales > Sphingomonadaceae > Sphingomonas > Sphingomonas lenta. Next base: position 952,867 of record NZ_NSLI01000003.1, on the reverse strand, counting down.
AGCACCAGCAGGTCGGGATCGAGCCCGCGCAGCTTCTCGATCGAGAGGAGCCAGTCGCCGAGCGGGTTGCTCTCCGGCTCGCTGATCGGCACCGACACGTTAGGGCTGATCCGCGGCAGCACCTGGTCGCCCGCCAGCAGAAGCCCGCGCCGCTCGTCGAGCAGGCAGGCGTGCTCCGGGCTGTGGCCCGAGCCGACGACGACGCGCCACTCCGCGCCGCCGACCGCCAGCCGGTCGCCATCGGCGATCCGGACGTAGCTGAGCGATAGCGGCGCCACGATCCGCCGGAACCCCGCCCAGCCCCGCTCGCATGCATGCGCGACCTGCTCGTCCGCCCAGCCCGCCATGCGCCAGAACGCGACCTGCTCGGCGGGCACCTCGTCCTGCGCGTCGGCGATCAGCATGCGCGCGAGCAGCCACTCGCCCCGCGTCATGTGGAGCGGTGCGCGATGCTCGGCGCACAAACGGCCGGCGAGCCCGATATGGTCAGGGTGGAAATGCGTGCCGATCACGCGGCTGACGCGCAGGTCGGAGAGCGCGTCCCACGCCGCGCGCGCGTCGGCCGTGTTCATGCCCGTGTCGACGACCGCCGTCCCGCCGTCATCGGCGAGGAGATAGCAGTTGACGTGGCGGAGCGGCCCGGGAACTGCGATGCGGAGGACGGAGAGACCAGGCGCGAGCTCGACGGGTGCACCGGACTCGATCGCGCCGAACGGGTAGGTCAGGCCGTTACGGACGCGGAGGGCTGAGAGCGCGGTCGCCATCGGTTGCGGGTAGCAACGGAACGGTCGCACGACCATCCCCTCCTACCCTCTCCCGCTTTCGCGGGAGAGGGACCGGCTCGCTTGCGAGCCAGGGTGAGGGCCTGGGCAGGGCGCATCCCGAAGAACGGGCCCTCACCCTGCGGCTGCGCCGCTGTCCCTCTCCCGCGAAAGCGGGAGAGGGATCGGGTAATCACCGCCGGAACGGATCTTCGAACAGCGGTCGGGCGTCCGCCTCCGCGGCGGCGCGCTCGCCTTCGGTGTCGGCGTTGCGGATCGCCGCCTCGCGCTCGGCGCGGAGCTGCTCGATCAGCGCCTCGCGGTCGCCGGCCAGCCGCTCGTCGGTCTGCTGCTCCGGCTGGCCCTTGGCCGCTTTGGCGACCGCCGCGTCGAGCTCGCGCTGCGTCGTCAGGCCCAGCGTCACCGGGTCCTTGGGCGTGATGTTGGCGATGTTCCAGTGCGTCCGGTCGCGGATCGCCGCGATCGTGGTGCGCGTGGTGCCGATCAGGTTGGCGATCGCGCCGTCGCTGATTTCCGGGTGGTTGCGGATGATCCAGGCGATGCCGTCCGGCTTGTCCTGCCGCTTGGAGACGGGCGTGTAGCGCGGCCCCTTGGTGCGGCGGACCTGCTCGGGGCCCTTGGTCATCTTGAGGCGGTAGTCGGGGTCGCGCTGGCCCTTGTCGATCTCGTCCTGCGTCAGCTCGTGCGCGCGGACGGGGTCGCGGCCGGTCAGCTTGGTCGCGGCGGTGTCGTCGGCGATCGCCTGCACCTCCAGGATGTGCAGCCCGCAGAACTCGGCGATCTGCTCGAAGGAGAGCGAGGTGTTGTCGACCAGCCAGGACGCGGTCGCATGGGGCATGAGCGGCTGGGCCACGGGATCGGTGCTCCGTACAAATAGAAAGGGCCGCCCCTCACCGGAGCGGCCGTGCCATGGTTTTTCGACTTAGGCCGTCCGACCCGGAGTGGCAAGCGGGCGCGTCAGGCCGCCGTTCGCCACTCTCCGACCGGCGCCAGCGCGGCCAGGAACTGCTCGGCGCTCGCCCGCCAATCGAAGCGGCGGGCATACTCGACGCAGGCGGCCCGGTCCCGCGTCAGCGCGCGGGCGACGGCCGCGTTCAGGTCATCGTCGAGCGCGCCCACCTCCTCGGTCACCACGTCCGCCGGCCCGGTCACCGGATAGGCCGCGACGGGCAGCCCGCACGCCAGCGCCTCCGCCATGACGAGCCCGAACGTATCGGTCCGGCTCGGGAACACGAACACGTCCGCCGAGCGGTAAGCCGCGCCCAGCGCCTCGCCCGAGCGCGCGCCGAGGAAGTGCACCTCCGGAAAGCGGCGCCTGAGCCCCTCCAGCGCGGGGCCGTCGCCGACCACGACCTTGGAGCCGGGCCGACCGCTCGCCAGGAACGCCTCGATGTTCTTCTCCACCGCGACGCGACCCACATAGAGCTGCACCGGGCGGGGCAGCGCCGGCATCGCGTCGTCGCGCGGCCCGTCCGGCCGGAACAGCGCCCGGTCGACCCCACGCCCCCACGGCCGCACCTGCGGGAGCCCGTGCGCACGAAGCGTCCGCTCGATCGTCGGCGTGGACGCCAGCACCGCCTGCGCCGGCGCGTGGAACCAGCGGATATAGCGCCACACGAGCGAGGTCGGCAGCGGCGTGCGCGCCGCCACGTAATCCGGGAACTGCGTATGATAGGCGGTCGTGAAGGGCAGCCCTCGGCTCAGGCACCAGCGCCGCGCCGCGAGGCACAGCGGGCCCTCGGTCGCCAGGTGGATCGCGTCCGCGCCGAAGCGTTCCAGCATGCGCCCGATCCGGGCCGACGGCGCAAAGGCCAGGCGGATCTCCGGATAGGTCGGGCACGGCATCGACGGAAAGCCGTCGGGCGCGACCACCAGGACCTCATGGCCCATGCGCTCCAGCTCGCCGCGCAACGCCTGAAGCGTGCGCACCACGCCGTTGACCTGCGGGGCCCAGGCGTCAGTGACGATCGCGATGCGCATCATGAACCATCCTCGGACCTGCCCGCCCCTTCCTCGCTCGTTTCGAGCTCAGTCGAGAAACGGGTCGGGGCGCTGCGATATGATTGTGTCTCGACTAGGCTCGACACGAACGGGGCCGTTCTACGCAGCCAGCTTGACTACGGTGTCGCGTTCGCGCGCCGCGATCACGTCGGCCCAGTTCAGGATCTCCATGCGCCCGTCATCGTGCTCGACCAGCGCGTTGCAGCCCTCCACCCAGTCGCCGTCGTTGTAATAGGCGACCCCGCCGATCTCGCGCATGTCGGCGGTGTGGATGTGACCGCACACCACCCCGTCCACCCCGCGCGACCCCGCCGCGTGCGCGACGATCTCCTCGAACCGGGACACGAAGGCGACCGCGTTCTTCACCCGCGCCTTGGCGTGCTTGGACAAGGACCAGTACGGCATGCCCGCCCAGCGCCGGACTAGGCTGACCCAGCGGTTCACGCCCATGAGCGCCTGGTAGGCGGTGTCGCCGAGGTGCGCGATCCAGCGGTGCCCCATCGTCACCGCGTCGAACTCGTCGCCGTGGAGCACCAGCAGGCGGCGGCCGTCGGCGGTCTCATGGATCGCCTTGCGCCTGATCTCCACGCCGCCGAAATCGAGGCCGGTGAACTGCCGAAAGACCTCGTCATGGTTGCCGGGGATGTAGACGACGCGCGTGCCGCGCTTGGCGCGCTTGAGCAGCCGCCAGACCACGTCGTTGTGCGCGGGCGGCCAGTAGAACCGCTTCTTCAGCCGCCAGCCGTCGATGATGTCGCCGACCAGGTACATGACGTCGCTGTCGACATGGTCGAGGAAGTCGATCAGCATCTCCGCGTTGCAGCCGCGCGTGCCGAGATGGACGTCGGAGATCCAGATCGTGCGGTAGCGCGTGCGCTCCACGACGCGTTCGGGATGATGCGGGCGCGATTGCGCGAAGTCGGCGAGTTCCGTGACGCTGAGCATGGCGATACTCCCTCGCCCGAGCGCCCTGACCGGTCTTTGTTACGGCGGCATAGCGGCCGCGTGACGGTTCGGCGTCAAAGCCCGCCCCCGTGCAACTTTTTCTACACAATGGCGTGCTCTAGCCCCGCTCGGGCATTGACGCGGGCCGGGGGGACCGTCCTAGCGTCGACACGCCAGACACATAGGGAGCAAATTATGCAGTCCATTTCCAAGCGGTTGGCGGGCGCCGCCGCCGCGCTCGCCATGGCGGCCGCGCCGGTCGCCGCCTCGGCCAACCCCGCCGCGTCGCTCTCGGTGGTGCGCGCGGGCTCGGCGACCACCGCCGAGAACAACCTCGCCGCAGGCCCGACCGCGACGCTGGTCAACATCGGCATCCTGGCCGCGCTCGTCGTGCTAGTGCTGGTCGCGACCGACGACGACGAGGACGAAGCCGAGAGCGCCTGACCGCTCTGAAAGCGAAACGGCCCCGCCGCGACCATGCTGCGGGGCCGCTTCTTCGTCGCCCGGCGGCGGATTACGCTCCGGCCTTCGGCTCCACCGGCGTCGCGACCACCGCAGGCGTCGCAGCCGCAGCGCCAGCCACCAGCTGATCCAGCGAGCCGCCCGACAGCCCCAACTCGCGCATCAGCCCGTCGATGACCGGGGCCTGGGCGCGGTAGCTGAGCGCCGCCTCCACGGCCGCGCCGGCGAGGTTGCCCGTCGCGGGCGCAGCGACCAAGTCGGACCCCGCGGAGCCGGGGCGGCCGCCCGTCAAGCCGTCCACCTGCACGATCTTGATCGAGTCGATCGCCTCCAGCGGCTTAGACGCTTCGCGGATCACTTCCGGCAGCACCTTGAGGAGCGCCATCTTGGTCTGGAGCGACACCTGCTCCATCGACAGGATGTTGGCGGCCTCGTTGACGGCGCGCTGTCCCGCGGCCTCCACCTCGAAGCGGACGCGCGCGGCCTCGGCGCGTACCTTCTCGGCCTCCGCTTCGCCCTCGGCCGCGAGCCGCAGCGCCTCGGCGCGGTCGGCGGCCGCCTGCTTCTCCGCGTCGGCGGCGACGCGCACGCCGATCGCGGCGCGCTCGGCCTCCTTGGTCGCCTCGATCAGCTCGATGCGCTTGAGGCGGTCGGCGACTTCGCTCTCGCGGCTGGTCGTCACGCGCTCCTCGGCGGCGACGGCCTCGGCGCGGGCGCGGTCGGCTTCCGCCTTGGCCTGGCTCTCCTCGCGCGACTTGTTCTGCACCGCGATCTGCTGCTCCTGCCGCGCGATCTCCAGCGCCTGGGCCTGGGCGATCTTGGCCTGCTGCACCGCGCGGTCGGCCTCGATCTGCTGCGCGTCGATCTGCCGCTTCGCTTCGATCTTGGCGGCGTCGGCCTCACGCTGGCGGGCGGCCTGCTCGCGCGCGACCTCGGCGGCCTGCTCGGCGCGGCGCACCTCGACCTCGCGCTCCTGCTCCAGCCGCGCGAACTCCTGGTCGCGAGAGATGAGCAGCGATTGGCGCTGCGCTTCCAGGTTCTTCGATTCGATCTGGACGCGCGTGTCCTGCTCGATATCGTTGCGCGTCTTCTTGCGCAGCTCGACCTGCTCGGTCAGCTTGGTCAGGCCCTCCGCGTCGAACGCGTTGTTGGGATTGAAATGCTCGATGGAGGTCTGGTCGAGGCCGGTCAGCGACACCGACTCCAACTCCAGCCCGTTCATCGCCAAGTCGACCGTGGAGACCTGCTGCACCTTCTGCACGAAGTCGGCGCGCTGTTCGTGAAGCTGGTTCATCGTCATGCCGGCCGCGACCGAGCGGAGCGCGTCGACGAACTTGCCTTCGACCAGCTCCTTCAGCGCCTCCGGGTTCATCGTGCGCATGCCGAGCGTCTGTGCCGCGGTCGCGATCGACTGCGCGTCCGGCTTAACCCGCACGTAGAACTCGGCCTTCACGTCGATCCGCAGGCGATCGAGCGTGATCAGCGCGTCCGCGTTCTTGCGCTCGACGGCGAGGCGCACGGTGTTCATGTTCACCGGCATCGTTTCGTGGAACACGGGCAGCACCAGCGCGCCGCCGTTCATCACCACCTTCTCACCGCCGAAGCCGGTGCGGACGAAGCCGACCTCCTTGGTCGCGCGCTTGTAGAGCCGGGCGATGATGAGCCCCAGCGTCAGGACCGCGGCGAGCGCCACCGCGGCGTAGATCATCACGGGCACGAACGGCATGTTTTCCCTCCCCAGAAACGTCGCCTACGGATCAAGCCGAGGCAGCAGCGCGTCGCCGCGGGCGATCGCGCGGAACAGATGGCCTTTCCGGCGGACGAGCAGCACGGGCTCGCCCTCCCGGAAGAGCGGGCCGGGCCGGTCGGGCTCGACCATCAAATAGTGGACCTGGCCGTGCCGATCCTCGATCCGCGCGCGGGCGGGCGAGCCGTACTCGGCGCGGCCGGTGACGATTACGGCGGAGCGGCCGACCAGCTCGTCGAGCTCGATCGCACTCGTCTCGTCCTGCGGCAACACGCGCGCGAGCGCGCGGGCGGCGACGCCCGTCAGCGGCAGCGACGCGACTACCGCGGCGGGCACGGCGATCCAGGGCGTCAGCGGCGCGCCCGTCAGCGCGGCGGCGAGCTGCTGCCCGGCCAAACCGAGCAGACCGAAGATGGCGAGGAACGCGACAAGCAGCACCAGTAGCGGCACGCGCCCGACACCCAGCCACGCGAGCAGATCGCCCCCGCCTGCATCGGCATCCGCGTGCAGGTCCGCGCCGAACGAGCCCGCGCCCAGCCCGACCGCCTCCACCGCGCCGATCAACAGCATCAGCACCAGCGCCGCGGCGAACACCATGTTCTCGGGCGCGGCGAACGTCGCCAGCATGTCCTGAGCCCCCTTCCCCTCTCGACGGCGATGCTAAAACCGATGCGGTCCGACGTCACGCCAAATCGAGGGTAGATGCTGGGATCCTAAGGAGTTGCTGCGTTTTCCAGACCGAGAGACGCAGTGAACTCGCCGCGGCGCGCGCCGCTAGTCGGCATGCCGCCCTGTTCGACGGGCCGAAGCTGTGGCAGCCTTCTCGCCTCACCGCCTCGAGGAGAAGACCATGCGTGCCGCGCTCGCCATCTTGTTCGCCTCCGGTGTCGCGCCGGCCGATCCGCCACGCTCCCCATCGACGGATGTGCGCTTTCGCGAGCCGGGCCGGCCGCAGCCCCAGGTCTCCGCGGCGGACATGGCGTGGTTCGCCGGAACCTGGGAGGGCGAGGTGTTCGGGAACGCGGTGGAACACGTCGTGCTGCCCGCGCGCGGCGGTCAGATGCCGGGCCTGGTCAGGATCATCGGCGACGGCCAGGTCTCGCTATACGAGCTCTCCTCGTTCATCGAACGGGACGGTTCGATTACCTACCGCAACCGTCATTTCGGCCGGGAGCTCGACGCCAGGCAGGACCGCCGCGATTGGGTCGATCGACCGCTCGTCGCGCGGGACGGCGATACCTTCTATTTCGACGGGATAACCTTCGCACCGGATGGCGCATCGCGGGCGGTGGTCAGCTTCGTACTGCGCGACGCGGACGGACGGTCGCACAAGCACGTCGTCCGCTACCGCCGGACGACACCGCCTGTACGCTAGGCGTCGCTCGACGGGCCCTTTCAAGCGGTCAGCAGCACGATCTTGCCCACATGCGCGCCCGACTCCATGCGCCGGTGCGCGTCGGCGGCCTGCCCCAGCGGGAAGGTGCGGTCGATCACCGGCTTCAGCCGGCCGGCCTCTACGTGCGGCCAGACGGTGCGGTGGAGCTCGTCGGCGACGAGCGATTTGAACCCGACGTCGCGCGATCGGAGCGTGGAGCCGGTCAGCGTCAGGCGGCGGCGCATCACCTCGAACACGGGAATCGTGGCCATCGCGCCGCGCTGGACCGCGATGGAGATGTGCCGACCGTCGTCGGCCAGGCACTGGAGGTTGCGCGCGACGTAGTCGCCGCCGACCATGTCGAGCACCGCCGCCACGCCGCGCCCGTCCGTCAGCTCGCGCACGCGGGCGACGAAGTCCTCCGCATTGTAGTCGATCGCCTCCGCCGCGCCGAGCCGGCGGGCGGCGTCGCACTTTTCCGAACTGCCCGCAGTGACGATACAGCGCACGCCGAAGAGGCCGCACAACGCGATCGACATCGTCCCGATCCCGCTCGTGCCGCCATGCACCAGCACCGTGTCGCCCTGCGCGGCGTAGGCGCGCTCGAAAAGGTTGGTCCATACGGTGAACAGCGTCTCGGGGATCGCCGCCGCCTCCGTCATGCTCAGGACGTCGGGCACGGGCAGGCACTGGCCCGCGGGCGCGACCGCGTATTCGGCGTAGCCGCCGCCCGCGAGCAGCGCGCAAACCGGCTGGCTCAGCAGCTCGCGCTCGACGCCCTCGCCCAGCCGCGCCACCTCGCCCGCGACCTCCAGGCCTGGGATGGACGGCGCTCCCGGCGGGGGCGGATACATGCCCATCCGCTGCAGTACGTCCGGCCGGTTCACGCCCGCCGCGCGGACGCGGATCAGCACCTCGCCGGGGCCGGGTTCAGGGATCGGCCGCTCGACGATCTCGAGCACCTCCGGTCCGCCCGGACCCGCCGGATCGATCGCGCGCATGGTGCTCGGTATCGCGTCCACGGGCCCCCTTCCCTTCGTCGCATCGTGCTCGCGCGGCTTATTGACAGGCCGGGCGGCGCGGTCAACGTTAACGATCATGGACATGGACGACCTTCCCCAGCGGCGGAACGACCTCCTCGCGCAGCTCACGCGCCAGGATCTCGACCCGCTCTCGGTCGCCGAGCTGGAGGCGCGGATCGCGACGCTGGAAGGCGAGATCGCGCGCGTCCGGCGCAAAATGGAATCCGCCGTTAACCATCGCGCAAACGCCGACGCGTTATTCAAGCGATGACTCGGGCCGCGGTCCGCCTGGGCTTGGAGCCCTGGAACCGGACGCCAAGTTTTCAAGAGCTTGATGCGGGGGAAGCCGCCCCCGACATTGGGGAAGCCCGGCCGTGCATACCGGCCGGCATGGAGTGACTATATGCCGTCTTTCGCCCCCGCCCTGGAGACCACCCTTCACAAAGCGCTCGAGGCCGCGTCCTCGCGCCGCCACGAGTACGCCACGCTGGAGCACTTGCTCCTGGCGCTCGTGGACGACGAGCACGCGTCCAAGGTGATGACCGCGTGCAAGGTGGACCTGGGCGAGCTTCGCACCACCGTGGCCCATTATCTCGACACCGAGCTCGACGCGCTCAAGGTCGACCAGGCCACCGATCCTTCCCCCACCAGCGGCTTCCAGCGCGTCGTCCAGCGCGCGATCCTGCACGTTCAGTCGTCCGGCCGTGACGAAGTGACTGGCGCGAACGTGCTCGTCGCGCTCTTCTCCGAGCGCGAGTCGTACGCCGTCTACTTCCTCCAGCAGCAGGACATGAGCCGCCTCGACGCGGTGTCCTTCATCAGCCACGGCGTCGGCAAGGGCGGTGCTGCGGCCGAGGCCTCGAGCCCCAAGGGCGCCGAGGAGGAGAAGCCCGGCAAGCCCGCCGACAAGGGCGGCAAGGGCGAGTCCGCGCTGAAGCAGTTCACCGTCGACCTCAACGAGAAGGCCAAGAACGGCAAGGTCGACCCGCTCATCGGCCGCTCGGCCGAGGTCGACCGCACGGTGCAGATCCTCTGCCGCCGGTCCAAGAACAACCCGCTCTATGTCGGCGACCCCGGCGTGGGTAAGACCGCGATCGCCGAAGGCCTCGCGCGCAAGATCGTCGAGGGCGACGTGCCGGAGGTGCTGCTGCCCGCCGTTATCTACTCGCTCGACATGGGCGCGCTGCTCGCCGGCACGCGCTACCGCGGCGACTTCGAGGAGCGGCTGAAGCAGGTCGTCTCCGAGCTGGAGAAGATGCCGCACGCGGTGCTCTTCATCGACGAGATCCACACCGTCATCGGCGCGGGCGCGACCTCGGGCGGCGCGATGGACGCGTCCAACCTGCTCAAGCCCGCGCTGTCGGGCGGCACGATCCGCTGCATCGGCTCGACGACCTACAAGGAGTTTCGCAACCACTTCGAGAAGGACCGCGCTCTACTGCGGCGCTTCCAGAAGATCGACGTGAACGAGCCCACCGTCGAGGACACGATTAAGATCCTGGCGGGCCTGCGTTCGGCGTTCGAGGACCACCATTCGGTCAAGTACACGCCCGACGCGATCAAGGCGGCCGTCGAGCTCTCCGCGCGCTACATCAACGATCGGAAACTGCCCGACAAGGCGATCGACGTGATCGACGAGGTGGGCGCGATGCAGATGCTCGTGCCCGAGAACAAGCGCCGCAAGACGATCACGCCCAAGGAGATCGAGGCGGTGATCGCCACCATGGCGCGCATCCCGCCCAAGTCCGTCAGCACCGACGACAAGAAGGCGCTGGAGACGCTCGAGACGGACCTCAAGCGCGTCGTGTTCGGCCAGAACGCCGCGATCGAGAAGCTCGCCTCCGCGATCAAGCTCAGCCGTGCCGGCCTGCGCGATCCGGAGAAGCCGATCGGCAACTACCTGTTCACCGGCCCCACGGGCGTCGGCAAGACGGAGGTCGCCAAGCAGCTCAGCCAGATCATGGGCATCCCGCTCCAGCGCTTCGACATGTCCGAGTATATGGAGCGGCACTCGGTCTCGCGGCTCATCGGCGCGCCTCCGGGTTATGTCGGCTTCGACCAGGGCGGCCTGCTCACCGACGCGGTCGACCAGAATCCGCACTGCGTCCTCTTGCTCGACGAGATCGAGAAGGCGCACCCGGACCTGTTCAACATCCTCCTGCAGGTGATGGACAACGGGCGCCTGACCGACCAGCACGGCAAGACGGTCGATTTCCGCAACGTCATCCTGATCATGACCACCAACGCGGGCGCCGCCGACATGGCGCGCGAGACGGTGGGCTTCGGCACGCTGACGCGCGAGGGCGAGGACGAGCAGGCGGTGCAGCGCATGTTCTCGCCCGAGTTCCGCAACCGCTTGGACGCGATCGTGCCCTTCGGCTACCTGCCGCCGGAGGTCGTCGCTCGGGTCGTGGACAAGTTCATCCTCCAGCTCGAGCTGCAGCTGGCGGACCGCAACGTGCATATCCGCCTCGACGACGAGAGCCGCCAGTGGCTGACCGACAAGGGCTATGACAAGCTCTACGGCGCGCGTCCGATGGGCCGCCTGATCCAGGAGAAGATCAAGCAGCCGCTCGCCGAGGAGCTGCTCTTCGGCAAGCTCGTCCATGGCGGCGAGGTGACCGTCAAGATGAAGGACGGCCAGCTCCAGTTCGAGATCGAGCCCGGCGCGCCGAAGAAGGCCAAGAAGGGCAAGGCGGCCCCCGCCGCCGAGGAGCCCGCGGCGGAGTAGGCTGGAACGAGAAGCGGCCGGGGATCACTCCCCGGCCGCTTTCTTTTACGCAGTCGGCCCGCTCAGCGGTTGTAATAGCCCGCCAGGCTCCGCCGATAGCCCACGTCGAACTCCGGCGCGTCGCTCGCGGTGAAGCGCGGCGCGTCGGCGAGTTGCTCCTTGGTGAGCGCGAGCACGTAGCCGTCCTTGTTCGTGTCGTAGGTCAGCACGTCCCAGGGCAGCGGGAACAGCGACTCGCCGAAACCCATGGTCCCGCCGAACGACATCACCGCATACGCCACGCGGCCCGTATACTTGTCGACCATGAAGCTCTGGATCTTGCCCAGGCTCTCGCCATTTCGGCCGACCACCGGCGTGCCCTCGACCTTGGACGAGGAGATCAGCCGGACGCTCTCGTCCGTCTGCAGCTTCAGCCGGTCGTCGCGCCGGGCGTTGCTGCGCGCGAGGTAGGTCGCGCCCGCCAGCGCGCCGAGCGCCGCAGCACCCAGGCCCAGCGTGTTCCAGTCGAGCCCGGACACGCCGGAGCGCGACCGCTCGTCGGTCACGTAGCGCGCGGAGCCGTCATTCTCCTCCTGGAACATGAACGCGTTGGCGCCCGTGGTCGACAGGCGCACCTTGTCGCCCTCCACGTCCGCGACGAGACCCACCGACAGATAATGATGGTGGCCCTGGTGCCCACCCTGCCCGCTGTCCTTCTTGGTCAGCTTGATCCGGTCGCCTTCCAGCTTGTCCACGGTGCCGACATGGACGCCGTCCGCGCCGATCACCTCCATATGCTCCTTGATGCCGCTGATCTTGGCCATGTTAACCTCCATTGTAGACCAGGCCGCACAACGGCTCGGATTCGTGATGGATGCATCGGCGAGGCGCGTTCAAGGGCGCGCCTCCAGCACCATGTTGAACGGCCCCTCCGTCGCCCGGCGCACCCGGCCGAAGCCCGCGCGGTTCAGGAGCTCGGTCAGGCGTCTCTCCCCGGCCTGCGCGCCCAGCGCCGCGCCGACCTCCTGCGACAGCGACGTCGGCACGCATATCATCGTGGACGCGTTGTAGTAGAGCCGCGTCACCGGGCTATCGAGCGCGCCCGCCGGATCGTCCGCCGCGATCGGCTCCACGATCATCCAGGCGCCGTCGTCCTTCAGCAGCGTGCGCATATGCGCCGCGCAGCCTTCCGGGTCGCCCATGTCGTGCAGGCAGTCGAACATGGTGATGAGGTCGAAGCCGCCGTCCGCGATCTCTTTGGCGGGCGCGGTCTCGAACCGGACGCGGTCGGCCAGCCCGTGCTCCGCCGCATGCGCGTTCGCCTGCTCGATCGAGGGCGCGTGGAAGTCGTAGCCGACGAACGCGCTGTTCGGGAACGCTTCGGCCATCAGCAGCGTCGAGAAGCCGACGCCGCATCCCACGTCCGCAACCCTGGCCCCCGCCTCCAGCCGGGGCAGCATGCCGTCGAGCGACGGCAGCCAGGACTGGACGATGCCGTTGACGTAGCCCGGCCGGAAGAAAGCCCCGACGGCGCAGAACAGGCAGCCCGCGCTGTCGCCCCAGGCCACCCCCTCGCCGGTCCGGAACCCCCGCTCGACCTTGGGCTCGCCCTCGATCATCGCCGCCGTCAGGTCGAACGCGCCCTCCAGATAGACGGGACTGTCTTTCACGGCGAATACCATCGCCTGTTCGGGGCTGAGGCTGAACCGCTCGGTGTGCCGGTCGTAAGTCAGGTAACCGTTCGCCGCCTGCGCCAGCGCCCACTCGCGCACGTAGCGCGGCGCGAGATCCAGCCGCTCGGCCAGTTCCGGCGCGGTGGCCGGCCCGTCGGTCTGAAGCGACGCGAACAGGCCCAGCCTGAAACCGAGCCGCACCGTGGGCACGCTGTACGCGCCGCCCAGGTCGCCCAGCATCTTGCCCACGAACAGGTGCAACTTATCGCCGTCGAAATCCGCCATATCGCCCTCCCATCGCAGTCAGGTTGTTCTGGTCAGGCGGCCCGAGGTGATCCGGTTTACCACGCGCGGCGGGCGCCTGCGGCATCCTTTTCATCCAATCCGCGATCCCGTTCCGGTTCGCGCTTCCTTAGCTGCAGGTCGCGTTCTACGCCGGCTTTCATGGGATGACCGCGCGCTGCTCGACGCCGAGAAATTCGGTCGCGACCGCGTCCGCCGAGCCTTCGCCGCAACCGCATGATTACGCTTGTAATCAGCTCTGGATGCGCGTAGTCTCCGCTTCGCAAAAGGGAGGCGTGCGGATCATGCGTGATCGTCGGAAGCTGTTGATCGCGGGTGGAGCGGTTCTGGCGCTCATGGCCGTGCAGCGTCCCACCGCCGACATCCGCCTCATCACCCACAGCGTCGGCGACCCCAACCCGCAGCGCGTCCAGGCGGCGGTCGACCTCGGCCTGATGGCTGTGTCGGTGCTCGTCACTTGGACGAGCCAGCGGCTGGGCGGGTAAGGCCCGCTCCTAAACTCTCCTTCGTCACCCCGGACTTGTTCCGGGGTCCATCGTCGTGGACACGACACGTCGGCGGGTGTGCACCACCGACTGTCCTGCTCTCGCGAGCGGTTCGCCCGGACAGCGATGGACCCCGGAACAAGTCCGGGGTGACGGGCGGGAGCGGGTTCCACCGCTAATCCCCCACTTCCCCGCTCGCCCCAGGCAGCATCACCGTCTTCAGGTTCATGAACTCGTGCAGCCCCTGCGCGCCGAGCTCGCGCCCGTGGCCCGACCGCTTCACGCCCCCGAACGGCGCTTCGGGCGTGGAGGCGAGCACCTGGTTCACCGCGACCATGCCCGCCTCGATGTCGCGCGCGAAGCGCTCGCGCTCGGCCTCGTCGTTCGTCCACACGCTCGATCCCAGCCCGAACGGCACGTCGTTGGCGATGTGGATCGCCTCGTCCGCGTCGGCCGCGCGGAACAACATGGCGACCGGCCCGAACAGCTCCTCCTTGGCGACCTCCGACTCGATCGGCACGTCCGTCAGCACGCCCGCGGTCATATAGGCGCCCTCGCCCGGCAGCCGCTCGCCGCCCACCAGCGTCGCGCCCGCCGCCTTGAACCGCTCCAGCTGCTCCAGCACCGCGTCGCGCTGCTCGACGCTCGACAGCGGGCCCATGTCGTTCGCCTCGTCGACCGGGTCGCCGACCTTCACGGCGCGCATGCCCGCGACGAACCGCTCGGCGAAGGCGTCGTACACTTGCCCGTGGACGATCATCCGCTTGCCGCAGATGCAGGACTGGCCGGCGTTCTGGATGCGCGCCGTCACCGCCGCCTTGGCCGCCGCGTCGAGATCGGCGGACGGCATTACGATGAACGGGTCCGACCCGCCCAGCTCCAGCACCACCTTTTTGAGCGCGCGGCCCGCCTGCTCAGCGACGGTCGCGCCCGCCTCCTCGCTCCCGGTCAGCGTCACCGCCGCGACCCGGTCGTCGGCGATGAGCGCGGCCACTCCGCCCGCGCGGATGGCGAGGTTCTGGAACACGCCCTCCGGCGCCCCCGCCTCGCGCACCATCTCCTCGATCGCCAGGGCGCAGCCCTGCGTCAGCGAGGCGTGCTTGAGCAGCCCCACATTGCCCGCCATGATCGTCGGCGCCAGGAACCGCACCACCTGCCAATAGGGGAAGTTCCACGGCATGACCGCCAGCACCGGCCCGATCGGGTGCCAGCGCGCTTCGGCGACGCCGCCGGCCGCCTTCAACCGCACCGGCGCCAGCATCCCCGGCCCGGCTTGCGCATAATAGCGGAAACCCGCGACGCACTTCGCCACCTCCGCCCGTGCGGACTTGAGCGTCTTGCCCATCTCGGCGGTCGCGAGCGCCGCGAGCCGGTCGGTCTCGGCCTCGAAGCGGTCTGCGATGCGGCGCAGCAGGTCGGACCGCTCCGTGTGAGGACTCAGCCGCCAGTCAGCATAGGTCGCTGACGCCCGCGCGACGCACTGCCCGACCTCGGCGTCCGTCAGCTTCGGATAGGATGCGGCCGGCTTGCCCGTCGCGGGGTTAACGCTCGTGAACATACTATTCCTCCTGAACGAGCCCGGCTTCTGTGAAAGCCAGGTCGGACCACCGACAGCCGGGCGCGCTTACCGCCGATCCGGATCTAGTTGTCGCAAGAAGGATAGGGTGCCGAACCCAAATGATGATAGCATCAGGAGCAAAAGGGGTCGCTCATCCAACGTAGCCGTAGGGGGTGCATGATGAGCCGATTCACCGTCCATCTATTACTGCTTAGCACTATGCTGTCCGGTTGTGGGCATCGCATGTTCACGCCCCGAGCCGCCAACCCCATGATAGAGGACCGCGTACGCGTAGGCGACACTGGTCAGCCCAAGGCGTCCGTTCTGACGCTTCGCGCCGAACGACGTGCGATCACGATGCTCAGCGCCGATCAGACGACCGGCAAGCAGAGGATCTGCGCGGAGGCGCCGCCCGATGTCGGCGAGGCAGTGGCCTCCCAAGTCGGCGCGCAGCTGGCAGCGAAAGGCGTCGACGCCGGAACCCGAGCAGCGACCGCGGCGACCATTCTGCAACTCGCTCCCCGCTCGCAAGGACTTGAGCTCATCCGGGCGATGCCGCCGATCTACTGCTACATGTGGCTGACCGGCGTTTTGGGGGAGGACGAGTATCGTGCGCGCGTGGACAACGCGTTCGCCGCAGGCGTCTCGCTGATCAGTCAGGAGATCAACAAGGGGCTGCCCAGCATGCAGTCTAAGGCGGAGGCGCCCACGATCCCGACTCCAACCCCCACGCCGACGCCGACGCCATCACCGACGCCGACGCCGACGCCGACGCCTAAGCCTACTCCCGGATAAGCCGCCAGGACCGCGCACTTCTCACCGATTGGCACCCGTTCTTGACCCCTCATCAGGCCGTGCGCCATAGCATGCCGCATGGATACGCCCATCGAAGACCTGTCGTTCGAGGATGCGCTCAAGGAGCTGGAACGCATCGTCGCGCGGCTGGAGAGCGGCGACTGCGCGCTGGACGAGTCGATCCGGCTCTACGAGCGCGGCGACCGCCTGCGCGCCAAATGCGCCGAGCGGCTGGACGCGGCGCAGGCGCGGATCGAGGCGATCCGGCTCGATAGCGAGGGCCGACCCGCCGGAACGCGCCCCTTTGCCGCCGGCTGAGCACGTGGCCGCGCAGCCGTTCAGCCTCCATGATGCGATGGCCGACGTGGCCGGTGAGGTGGACCGGGCGTTCGACGCGCTGCTGCCCGTCCCCGACGACCCCCGCGCCGATCTGTACGAGGCGATGCGCTACGCCGCGATGGCGGGGGGTAAGCGGCTCCGCCCCTTGCTCGTGCGCGCGGTGGCCGACCTGTTCGCCGTCGACCGCGTCGCCAGCACGCGCGTGGGCGCCGCGATCGAGGCTATCCACGTCTACTCGCTGATCCACGACGACCTGCCGGCGATGGACGACGACGCGCTCCGCCGCGGCAAGCCGACGGTGCACGTCCGCTACGGCGAGGCGACCGCGATCCTGGCCGGCGACTGCCTCCACGCATTGGCCTTCGAGTGGCTGGCGCATCCCGACACGCACCCCGACCCCTTCGTCCGCGCCGAGCTCGTGCTCGACCTCGCCCGCGCCGCCGGCCCCAGCGGCATGGCGGGCGGTCAGGCGATGGACTTGGCGGCCGAGACCGCCAGCTTCGACCTCCCGACCGTGACCCGCCTCCAGCAGATGAAGACCGGCGCGCTGATCGGCGCGTCCGTGGAGGCGGGCGCGATCCTCGGCCGCGTGCCGCCGGAGGGGCGCCTGGGGCTGCGCGGCTACGCGCACGACCTGGGGCTCGCCTTTCAGATCGTCGACGACCTGCTCGACGCGCACGGCGACGAGGGCAAGGTCGGCAAGAAGCTCAGGAAGGACGCGGACGCCGGCAAGGAGACTTTCCTGACGCTTCTCGGCCCCGACCGCGCCCGAGCCCAGTCCCGCATGCTCGTCGACCAGGCGATCCAGCATCTGCACTCCTTCGGTTCGGAAGCCGACATCCTCCGTGAGCTCGCCCGCTTCGTCCTGGAGCGCGACCGTTGAGCGAGCGCATCGGCGTCTACCCCGGCACCTTCGACCCGATCACGCTAGGTCACCTCGACATCATCCGCCGCGGCGCGAAGCTCGTCGACCGGCTCGTCGTCGGCGTCACCACCAACGCGTCCAAGAGCCCCATGTTCTCGCTGCCCGAGCGCATGGCGATGGTGGAGCATGAGGTGGCGCAGCTGGGCGCGAACATCGCCGTGGTGCCGTTCGACTCGCTGCTGATGAACTTCGCCGAAGCGCAGGGCGCGCGCGTCATCGTCCGGGGCCTGCGCGCCGTCGCGGATTTCGAATACGAGTATCAGATGGCCGGGATGAACCAGCAGATCAACCCGCGGGTCGAGACCGTCTTCCTCATGGCCGACGTCGCGCTCCAGCCGATCGCGTCCAAGCTGGTCAAGGAGATCGCGCTCTACGGCGGCGAGGTCGGCCGCTTCGTCACCCCCGCCGTGCGCGAGGCGATGCTGGCCAAGGTCGCGGAGGTCGGCCGACGGGGGAGCTGACCGCGGCGGCACGGAGCCTCATTCACGTTGGCGACACCCCCGATCTGGTCTAAACCGCGCCGCAATCCACCCTTACAGGATCGTACATGCGTCTGTTCTCCGGCCTTCTCGCCGCGCTCGCGGCCGTGTTCGCGGCTCCCGTTTCGGCCCAGGTGGTCGATCCCGTTCCGGGCCGGCCCGCCCCGCCCTCGCCCACCGACAAGACCAACATCTGGCTGCTCGACCTGTCCACCGGCGGGCGGGTGACGATCCTGCTGCGTCCCGACGTCGCGCCCAAGATGGTGGAGCGCGTCAAGACGTTGACGCGCCAGGGCTTCTACGACGGGCTGACCTTTCACCGCGTCATCGACGGCTTCATGGCGCAGGGTGGCGACCCCAAGGGCGACGGCACCGGCGGCTCGCCGCTCCCGGACCTCGAGGCCGAGTTCAACTACCTGCCCCATGTCCGCGGCGCCGTCTCGGCCGCGCGCGCGCAGGAGAAGAACAGCGCCAACAGCCAGTTCTTCATCGTCTTCCAGCCGCGGCTCCAGCTCGACAAGGACTACACCGTGTTCGGCCGCGTGATGGACGGCATGCAGCATGTGGACGCCATCGAGCGCGGCGAGCCGCCCGCGAGCCCCAGCCGCATCCTCAAGGCGTACATCGCCAGCGACAACCCGCCCGCCTACGTCCCCGCGCCCGTCCAGCCCGCCGCCGACCTCGGCGCGCCCGTGACGCTGCCCGGCGCGACTGCCGCGCCGACGCCGCGCGCCGCCCCCGTCCCGCCGCGCAGGCCCGCGCGCGCCGCGCCCGCCCGCCGCCGCACCACCGGCACGCGCCGCTGACCTCTCCCGCCGCCTCCACGCGAGCCGGGGCGGCGCCCGCGCCATGAACGTCGACCTCTTCGACTTCGACCTGCCGCCGGAACGGATCGCGCTTCGCCCCGCTTCCCCACGCGACGGCGCGCGCCTGCTCGTCGTGAACGACGCGGGGCTCCACGACCGCGTCGTCCGCGACCTGCCGGGCCAGCTCCGCGCGGGCGACCTCCTCGTCTTCAACGACACGCGCGTCATCCCCGCGCAACTCAAGGGCCGCCGCGGCGACGCCAAGATCGGCGCGACGCTCCACAAGCGCGAAGGCCCTCGCCGCTGGCGCGCCTTCGTCCGCAATGCCAAGCGTCTGCGCGACGGTGATGCCATCGACTTCGGGGAGGGCGTCACCGCGACCGCCTCCGACCGCGCCGCTGACGGCAGCTTCGCGCTCGAGTTCGAGGGCGACGAGCCCGTCGAGCTGCTGCTCGATCGCGCCGGCCGCATGCCCTTGCCGCCCTATATCGCCGCCAAGCGCCCCACCGACGCGCGCGACGCCGACGACTACCAGACGATGTTCGCCGCCGAGCCCGGCGCCGTCGCCGCGCCGACCGCCAGCCTGCACTTCACCCCCGACCTCCTGGCGCGCTTGGAGGCCGCGGGCGTGCGCCACGCCACGCTGACGCTCCACGTCGGCGCGGGCACCTTCCTCCCCGTCAAGGCGGAGGACACCGACGACCACCGCATGCACGCCGAATGGGGCCGCATCGACCGATCCACCGCCGACCGCCTCAATCAAGCGCGCGCGAATGGCGGCCGCGTCATCCCTGTCGGCACCACCTCGCTCCGCCTGCTCGAGAGTGCCGCGCGCGAGGACGGCGTGGTCGAGCCCTTCGAAGGCGACACGTCGATCTTCATTACCCCCGGCTACCGCTTCCGCGCGACGGGCGGGCTCATGACCAACTTCCACCTCCCCCGCTCGACCCTGTTCATGCTGGTCAGCGCGCTCATGGGCCGCGAGCGCATGCTCGGGGCCTACGCCCACGCCGTCGCGCACGAGTACCGCTTCTACTCTTACGGCGACGCGTCGCTGCTCCTGCCCTAAGGACCGCCCATGCTCCTGCTCGCCCTGGCCCTCCAGGCTGCACCGCCCGCTCCGCCGCCCAGCCCCACGGCCCAGCCGCCCGCCACGATCCTGGTCGAGCCCGCCGCCATGTTCTTCGCGGCCTGCGACGCGAACGCCGACGCGCTCGTCACCAAAGCGGAACGCGACGACTGCCTCGCCCGCGCCTATGCCACCGCCGAGGGCGCGTCGGCGGGCCGGGTCGGCTACATCGCCTATGCCGACTGGGCGCAGCGCTGGCTCGGCGACCGCAACGCGCTCCCCGGCCCATACGAACTCGACAAGGACGGCGACAACCGCATCACCGCCGCCGAACTCGCCGCCCGCTTCACCGCCATCGCCGCGCGCTACGACGCGAACGGCGACAGCACGCTCGCCCGCAACGAGCTCGTCACCATCCGCAGCCTGCCGCCGGGTCAGGGCGGCCCCGGTCGGCGTAGGCCCGAGCGCCCGCGCTGACCTCAGATCGTCAGGTCGAACGCCGACGCCTGCGCCACGCCCGCCGCCGCCGACCCGACTAGGCTGTAGACGAAGTAGCGCGCGCCCTCCTGGTCGAAGAAGCCGTCATACTCCAACCGCCGGATCGTCGCGCCCGACCCGTCGGTCATCGACACGCTCCCGCCGCCGCCCAGGGCCAGGTTCTTCCCGCTGAAGACGATGATCCCGTCATTGTTGCCGTCGCGCAGCGCCACGGTGGTGACCAGCAGGTCGGACGCGTCGAAGCCGCCGACGCGGTCGCGCCCCACGTTCGCGCGATTGTCGAAGAGGAACAGGTCGCCCCCCGCCCCGCCGATCATCGCGTCGTGGCCCGCCCCGCCCGCGAGCAGGTCCGCGCCCGCCTCGCCGCGCAGCCGGTCGCGGCCGCCCTCGCCGAACAGGCGGTCGCCGCCGAACCCGCCCACCAGGGAGTCGTCGTCCGCGCCGCCGAACAGGTCGTCGCGCCCCGCCTCGCCGTACAGCTCGTCGGCGCCCGTCCCGCCGCGGATCACGTCGTTCCCGTCCGCCGCGCCCGCGCTGGGCGACAATCGGTACAGCCCGCCGTCGATCGCCATGGCGTAGAGCTCGCCCCCGACCCCTTCCGCGAACGAGGTCAGCCGCGGCAGCGTCCCCGCCGCGTTCAGCCCAACGATCCGGTCGTTCAGGTCGGTCGCGTCCGCCGCCTCGCCCTCCTCCACCCGGAACGCGGCGATGCGCCCGCTGATGAAGTCGCCGTAAACGTAGAAGCCCTCCAGCCCCTCGCCCGGCCCGCGATACACGTAGCCGCCCGTGATCGACCGCCCGTTCACCGGCCCGTGCGCATAGGCCAGCACGGGATCGACCAGCGAGGGATCGTCGGGCGGCGGATTGCCCGGCCGCCCGGTCACGTTCACCCGATCGCCCTCGCGCACGACCCAGCCATAGTTCTCGCCGCCGTCGGACGTCGCGGCCTGCCAGTTGACCTCCTCCCGCGCGCCCTGGCCGACATCGGCGATGTAGAGGTCGCCCGTCTCTCGGTCGAAGCTGTTGCGCCACGGATTGCGCAGGCCGTACGCCCACACCTCGTCCGCACCCGCCTCGCCCACGAACGGATTATCGGTCGGGATGGCATAGTTGCGGTTCGGGTCGCTCGCGAACGCGTCCGCGCCGTCCACGTCGATGCGCAGCATCTTGCCGAGCAGCGAGTCGCGGTTCTGCGCCTGGTTCGCGGGGTCGTTGCCCCCGCCCCCGTCGCCCGACGCGAGGTAAAGGTGGCCGTCCGGCCCGAAGCCGATCCAGCCGCCCGCGTGATTGTCGTATTCGGGCAAACGGTCGAACCGCCAGATCAGCGTCTCGGACGCCGGATCGAGCCGCGTCGGGTCGCTGGCCATGGTCTTGTAGCGCAGGATCTCCGTCTGCCCGTCAGGGTTGACCAGGCTCAGGAACGCCCACCCGTTGGTCTGGAACTCCGGGTGAAAGGCCAAGCCGAGCAGCCCCCGCTCGCCCGACAAGCCGACGCGACCCGACGCGAGCTGGATCGCCGTGCCCGTCACCTGCCCCGTGTCGGTGTCGAGCACCCGCACTGCGCCCGCGCGCTCCACTACGAACAGCAGCGACGGGTCGCCGCCAGGCGCGTAAGTGGCGAAGACGGGCTGCGCGAACGTGGCCAGCCGCGTCGCGTCGATCCGCCCGCTTTCCGCGCTCGTCGACCCCGCCCCGCCGAATAGCCGGTCGGCTCCTGCGCCGCCCTCGATGACGTTCGCGCCATCGCCTCCCACGATCCGCTGACCCGCCGCGGCCGCCGTTGCGGCCGCGCTCTCGAACCCGTTCGTCATGGTGGCGATCCTTTCCTAAATGTCGATTTGGCTCCGCGAACGAAAAAGCTAACGTTTGCACATGCCATGCCCGAATGGCGGCCTGAGGACGCGCATCTCCTCACAGGCGTGGTCGGCGAACCCCTGCATATCACGCCTCCGATGAGCCGGGGCTAAGCGATCCGACTAGAGCGGTGCGCCGCCTCCGGTGCTATCGTCCCGCCGCCCTCGACACCGCCGGACGCCTCCGCCAGAGCGGCGCCCGTGACCCGTTTCCACTTCACCATCGACCGGACCGACGGCCGAGCGCGCACCGGCCGTATCGCCATGCGGCGCGGCGTGATCCGCACGCCCGCCTTCATGCCCGTCGGCACCGCCGCGACCGTCAAGGCGATGAAGCCCGGCGACGTCGCCGCCGCCGGGGCCGACATCATCCTCGGCAACACTTACCACCTCATGCTCCGTCCCGGCCCCGAGCGCGTGGCGAGGCTCGGCGGGCTGCACCGCTTCTCGGGCTGGGAGCGTCCCATCCTCACCGACAGCGGCGGCTATCAGGTGATGAGCCTGGCGGAGCTGACGCAGCGATCGGAGGAGGGCGTCGCGTTCAAGTCGCACCTCGACGGCACGCGCCACCTCCTCACGCCCGAACGCTCGATCGAGATCCAGCGCCTGCTGGGTTCGAATATCGTCATGGCCTTCGACGAGCTCGTGCCCACCACCAGCCCGCGCGACGTCCAGGCGGCCGCGATGGAGCGCTCGATGCGCTGGGCCAGGCGAAGCCGCGACGCCTTCGACGCGGGCGGCGACCACGCTGCGGAGAACGCCGTGTTCGGCATCCAGCAGGGCGCGCTCGACGAGGGCCTGCGCAAGGCCTCCGCGGACGCGCTGATCGACATCGGCTTCGACGGTTACGCGGTGGGCGGGCTCGCCGTCGGCGAGGGCCAGGCCGCCATGTTCGGATGCCTCGACTTCGCGCCGGGCCAGCTGCCCGCCGATCGCCCACGCTACCTCATGGGCGTCGGCAAGCCCGACGACATCGTCGGCGCCGTCGAGCGCGGGATCGATATGTTCGACTGCGTGCTTCCGACCCGCTCGGGCCGCACCGGACAGGCGTTCACCCGGACGGGTCCGCTCAACCTCCGCAACGCCCGCTTCTCGGAGGATCAGGGACCGCTCGATCCCGACTGCCCCTGCCCCGTCTGCGCCACTTGGACGCGCGCCTATCTCCACCACCTCGTCCGCTCGGGCGAGATCCTCGGGGCCATGCTCATGACCGAGCACAATATCTGGTTCTACGAGACGCTCATGGCCGATCTCCGCGCCGCCATCGCGGAGGGGCGTCTAGAGGTCTTCGCAAACGGGTTCCGCGCGCGCTATGCCTCGGCCAAAGGAGAGATCAAGTGAGCGACGAACCCAACGAGATCCTCGCCGAGGCCAAGGCCGTGAAGGACCGCGAGCGGGCCGCCGCTGAGAAGGACGACAAGGCGCGGAACTGGCCGCTGGGCGCGTTCGGCATGGGCGTCGGCATCGGTTCCGCGGCGGTCGCCGCCGCCGTGCTCTTCGCCAACCGCTCGCGTTCCAAAAAGTAAGGACCTCCATGCGCCTGTTCCGCTCCGCGCTGCTCGCCGGCGCCGCCCTCCTCTCCGCGCCCGCGCCCGCTCAGCCGGTGCCCCCGCAAAACACCACTTTGCGGGACGGGGCGCAGACGCCCGCGCCGTCCACCGCGGCGGTGAAGCCGATCGCCTACGCGCAGCGCACGCTGCCCAACGGCCTGCGCGTGTTCGCCATCCGCGACACAACCACGCCCAACGTCTCCGTCCAGGTCTGGTACGACGTGGGCTCGAAGGACGATCCCAAGGGCCGCTCGGGCTTCGCGCATATGTTCGAGCACCTGATGTTCAAGGCGACGCGGAACCTCGTGCCCGAACAGATGGACCGGCTGACGGAGGACGTGGGCGGTTACAACAACGCCTCCACCGCCGACGACTACACCAACTATTACGAGGTGGTGCCGGCGAACCACCTCCAGCGTCTGCTCTTCGCGGAGGCCGACCGCATGGCGAGCCTGGTGGTCGAGCCGACCAGCTTCGCATCCGAGCGCGACGTGGTGAAGGAGGAGCTCCGCTTCCGCACGCTCGCGCGGCCCTACGGCAAGCTGCTGTCCATCTACTACCCCCAGCTCGCCTACTCCGTGCACCCCTATGCGCGCCCCGGCATCGGCAGCCTGGAGGATTTGGAGGCCGCGTTGATCGACGACGTCCGCGCCTTCCACGCCACCTACTACCGTCCCGACAACGCCATCCTGGTGGTCGGCGGCAACTTCGATCCCGCGCAGCTCGACCGCTGGGTCGACCAGTATTTCGGGCCCATCGCCAAGCCGAACCGCCCCATCCCGCGCGTCACCGCCGTCGAGCCGCCGCGCACCCGCGCCGTGACCCGCACCGTGTACGAGGCGAACACGCCGCTTCCCGCGGTGCTCGTCAGCTATCACGTGCCGCCCGACCGCGACGCCGACACGCCCGCGCTCAGCGTGCTCAACGCCATCCTCTCCACCGGCGAGAGCTCGCGCCTGTACGAGACGCTGGTCTACCGCGACCAGCTGGCCCAGTCGGCCGCCGCCTTTCTCGACACCAAGCAGTCGACGGGCAACCTCGTGCTCTACGCCATCCTGGCGGGCGGCAAGACCGCCGAAGAGGGCGAGGCGGCGCTGAAGCGCGAGGTCGCGCGGCTCCGGACGCAGCCCGTCACCGCCGCCGAACTCGCCGAGGCCAAGAACGAGATTCTGACGCAAGCCATCCGCCAGCGCGAGACCGCGGAGGGCAAGGCGCTCGTCATCGCCAGCTCGACGATCATCGACGGCGATCCCGACGCGTCGCAGAAACAGCTCGAAGCCATCGCCCGCGTGACGCCCGCCGACGTCCGGCGCGTCGCCGCCAAATATCTGGGCGACAATCAAGCCGCGACGATCCGCTACCTGCCGCTCGAGGCCAAGCCTGCGACCGCGCAGAGCGACGCGATCCCCATTGCGCCGACGGTGCAGGCGGTCGACCTGCGCGCGCCCGCGGGCATCCAGGTCGTGACCCCAGCGCCGGAAGGCCGGCGTATCCTCCCGCCGGCCCCCGGCCAGCCCGTGCCGACGGTGCTGCCCCGCCCCGTCGAGGCGCGGCTCGCGAACGGGTTGCGCGTCGTCACCGTGGAGCGCCGCGACCTGCCGATCGTCACCGCCTCGCTCGTCGCGACCGGCGGCTCCGCAACCGACCCGGCCGGTCGGGCCGGCGCGAGCAGTCTGGCGAGCGCGTTGCTGACCAAGGGCACGACCACCCGCTCCGCGACCGAGATCGCCCGCGCCGTCGAGTCGCTCGGCGGCTCGATCGAGAGCGGATCGGGACGGGACGGGGCGTCGGTCGACGTGACGGTCAAGTCGGATCAGATCGATCCGGCGATGGCGATCCTCGCCGACGTCGCCGTGAACCCTGCGTTCAAGGCCGACGAGATCGAACGCGCCCGCACCCAGGCGATCGACGCCGTGCAGGTCGGCCTGAAGGACCCGGCGCAGCTCGCCGGCCTGGTGGCGGAGCGCGCGGTGTTCGGCGGTTCGGCCTATGGATCGCCGCCGGAAGGCACGCCGAACTCGCTCAAGGCGATCACCCGCGAGGACCTCACCCGCTCCTACGCCGGCGCGTGGAGCCCCGCTACGGCGACGCTGCTCGTCGTCGGCGACATCACGCCCGCGGCCGCCCAAGCGCTCGCGGCCAAGCATTTCGGCGGCTGGCGCGCCGGTGCGGCCGCCGCACCGCGCACCGCGCCCGTCGAGACCGCCGCGCCCAGGGTCGTCGTCGTCGACTTCCCCGGCGCCGGCCAGGCGGGCGTGGTCGTCGCCCGTCCGGCGATCGCGCGCGCCGACCCGCGCTACTATCCGCTCGCGGTTGCGAACACGACGCTCGGCGGCGGCTTCACGTCGCGGCTGAACCAGGAGATCCGCATCAAGCGCGGGCTCGCCTACGGCGCGGGCAGCGGGCTATCCGCCAGGCGCCGGGGCGGCATGGTCGCGGCGCGGACGCAGACCAAGAATCCGTCCGCGCCGGAGGTCGTGGGTATTATTATCGACGAGATGCGCAAGCTGGGCGCCGCGCCCGCTCCCGCCGCCGAGCTCGACACGCGCAAGGCGGTGCTGGTGGGCGGCTTCGGCCGGGCGATCGAGACGACGGACGGCGTCGCGGAGATCCTGGGCGACTACATCGTCCAGGCGGTGCCCCTGTCCGAGCTCGGCCGCTACACCGACGTTATCGGCGACGTTGACCCCGCCACCGTCCGCACCGCCGCCGCCCAGCTGCTCGACCCGACGGCGGCGAGCATCGTCGTCGTCGGCGAGGCCAAGGAGTTCGTTGACGTTCTGCGCCAGCGCTACCCCAAGCTGGAGGTGATCCCCGTCTCCGCGCTCAACCTGGACAGCCCCACGCTGAAGTGAACGCCGCGCCGCCTCGTCCCATCGCGGGACGGGGCGGAAAGTGGGGCAGACCGGTAACGCCTCGCACGGTAGGAACGGCGTGTGATGCGGCGCACCCTCTCCCCAAACCAAACCCGACGTTTGGCGGCCGGGCTGCTGCTATTACCGGCCGCCGCGGGCGTCTCGGCCGCGTCGGCTTGGTTGGCCGTGCGCACGGCGCCGTTGCCGCCGATGCCGAACTCCGTGGTGCCGATCCCCGTCAAGGTCGCCGCCGCCGACGTTCCGCAACAGGGCGTGGAGCCCGGCCAGGAGCTCGCCGCACCGGCCGCGGGCGTGACCGGAACCGTGGCCCTCGCCGCGGCGCCTGTCCTGGCGGAAGCGGCCGCGGAGACGAGCACCGCCCCCGCCGCGCCCTTCGTCACGGGCGTTGCGAGTTCGCTCGATCGGGCACGCGCGCTCGAGTGCCTGACGGCGGCGATCTACTATGAAGCGGCGTCGGAGCCCGACGCGGGGCAGCGCGCGGTCGCGCAGGTGGTGCTGAACCGGGTGCGGCACCCCGCCTTCCCGGCGACCGTGTGCGGCGTGGTGTACCAAGGGTCGGAGCGGCGCGGGTGCCAGTTCTCCTTCGCCTGCGACGGATCGATGGCGCGGATCCCGAGTCGGACGGCCTGGGCGCGCGCGGCGCGGAACGCCGCGGCGGCGCTGGCGGGCGGCGTATACGCGCCCGTCGGCTTGGCGACGCACTATCACACCTTCGCGGTCAAACCGGCTTGGAACCGCTCGCTGGTGATGACGGACGTGGTCGGCGCGCATTTCTTCCACCGGTGGAAGGGCTGGTGGGGCACGAGCGCGGCGTTCCGCCAAGCATATCGGGGTGGAGAGCCGACGCCGGGACCGCACGCGTCGATACCGTCCGCGCAGCCCGTCGCCGTCGCTGCGGCGGTCGTGCCGCCCCCTCCCCCGCCCGGCGTTCTCGAGAAGCCGCTCGCCCCCGTCGCCGTGGCGAGCGCCGCCCCGGTCGCGGCGACGCCGGCCGACGATCTCTTGCCGCCCGCGTCCGAAGTCCTCGACCGGTGGAAGGACTCGGGCAAGCCGTTGCGGTAGAGGCAACCCGGGCCCCGGCCGGGGCGTTCTCCACAGGCAAGGAGAACGAACATGGCCGACGAGAACCTCGAAGACATTCAGCCCAAGATGGACCGGGACACGACGCCGCGGCTCGACGTGAGCAAGGAACCGCAGACCATGTCGATGCAGCACCGCGACGGTGGCGACGCGCGGCTGGACAAGGACGAACGCCAGCCCACCGCCGACGAGGAGGCGGGCAACAAGACGTCGCTGCTCTGGAACGAGTAAACTCCTGACACTCGGATACGGTGTCAGGCCGCTTTTAGCAGTCCAAGCCCCTCCCGAGCCTCGGGAGGGGCTTTTTCTTTCTAGTCCTTGAGCGAGGCAGGGACCTTGCCGCCGCTCTTCTCCAGCTCGCGCATCAGCGCCTTGTGGAGCCAGATGTTCATCTCCGCCGAGCCGTTCTTCTCGCCGGTATAGCCGAGCTCGGTCGCGAGTTCGCGGCGATTGTCGAGGCTGGAGTCGAGGTCGAGCAACTTCATCAGGTCAACGATGCTCGTGCGCCAGTTGAGGTTCGGATGCCCCTTCTGCGCCGAGATGCCTTCGAGCACAGCTTCCACATCGACCGGCTGGGCGGCGGGCGACTGTACTTGCGGCGGCTGCTGCGCCTGGCGCTGCTGCATCTGGGGCATGGCGGACGGTTCCGCCTGCGTCGTCTGCGCGGGCGTGTTGGGCTGGGCGGTCTTGCCGCTGCCCAGGATGCTCCCGCCGCCGAACTGACCACCGAGCGGGCCGCTCTCGCCGAAGATGGCGCGCTTGATCTTGCCGAGGATGCTCACGTCCGTCCTCCTTCTAGCGGCCGATGGGCAGCGACTTGCCGGTGCGGCGGTCGAGGCCGATGGCGGTGCAAATGTCGAGCGTGGTCACCACGGCGACGGCGGCGATCGCGCCCCAGATGTTCTTGTTGTCGGGCGCGCGCTTACGGGCGAAGTGGAGCGCGGTCAGGTCCATGGCGTCCCCGGCGACCCGGTTCCAGACGCGCAGGCCGTGGCCCTGATCGGTGACCAGTCCGACGCCCGCGATCGCTTCGCGCGCGCCGAAAGCGCGGATCAGGCCCTCATGCCCTTCGGACGAGAGCGCCTTGGCGATCTTCTTGGGCGCGAGAAGCTCGGCGGCGGCGAGCGCGAGGCTGAACCAGCCCAACCCGTAGCTCGCGCGCTTCCAGATGAGCCCGCCATTGTCGCTCTGCTTGGTGGCCGGCGTGTTCGCCGTCGTATCCGTCGTCATTTCGAACCGTCCGTTTGAGCAAGGCCCTGGCCGAAGGTGCCGCGGTCGGCGGCGAGGCTGGGCGCGGGCCCGGTCGCCGGGCGCAAGGAGTCGCGCATCTCGGGCGGCACGGGCGCGGTGGGATCGGGCCGAAAGGCGTCGATGGCGCGGTCGTTCGCCGTCGGCGGCTTGTCGCCCATGAGGTCGGTCGGCACATGCTCGGGCGTCCGGGCGCTCTGGTCGGCGGACGCGTCGTCGACGGCAACCGCGACGACCTCGACCTCGGTGACCTCGACCACCAAGTCACCCGTGTCATCCTGGTTGGAGGAGGCGACGAAGGGCGTCGCGGGCTCGTCGACGCGGTTGTCGATGCCCTCCGGAAAGCGCGGCGCGGCGTTGTCCTTGACGTCGGGCGTCGCCGAGGTGGCGAGCGGCACGGGCTCGAGCTTGCCGCTATGCCCGGCGGCGACGGCGTTCGCCTTGGTGGCGCGGCCCAGCACCGATTTCACGCCCTTGAAGGCGAGAAAGCCCAGCCCGAGCGCGCCGGCGGCGATGGCGGCCTCGCGATAGCCCACTTGGACGTCGCGATCCTTGGTCAGGCGAAGGTGGAAAGGGGCCTTGAAGTCGCGGCCCTGGGCCGCGGCGTCGTCCGCGCGGTCGGACTTGTAGGCGCCCGCGCCGTTCTTCTGGTCGGTGTTCACGTTACGCTCTCCCCTTTCGGGTGGGGCGAGCCGATGGCCCGCCCCTCGATCACTTACATCGCGGTGTTGAACTGGCGTACTGAGTCCGCACCCTGGCGGACCGATTGCGCGGCCTGCTCGAGCACCTGGCGCGTCGAGGCCGACAGGTTGGCGTCGGCGAGCGCGGTGTCGAACTTGTCGCGGAGATACTCCTCGCCGCGCTGCACTTCCGCCAGCACGGCGCTGTCGTTCTTGCCGGTGATCGTCGACTTCAGGTCGAGGAAGATCTGGTGGGCGCTGCCGAGCAGCGAACCGCCCGAGTTCGGGTCGCCGCCCAACCGCGCGACCTCCGCCTGGAGCTGCGTCACGACCTGCTGGCGCTCCTGCGCGCGCTCCTGGAACATGGTCGCCAGGCGCTGGTTGCCGATGTCCTTGGCGCTCTCCTGATAACCCGTGATCGAGTCGTTCAGCGTCTTGATGAGCGAGTTGACGACGGTGATGTCGTTGCTGGTGTCGGCCATGAGGTCACTCCTGCCAGTGGGGGTTGAACCCCCGCAACGTCCGACCGGGAGAAAGGGTGCATGGCCCGCGAACGTTCGTTGCGCCCGCGCGACGAATGTCGAGGAGCGGCCCGGGCGCCAGGCCCGGACCGCTCCCCGGCGGTGCCCGTTAGAGGAACACGTAGTGGTCCGGCGTGATCACGGCCCCGTTGGCGAAGTTGATCAGCGCCTGATACGCGCCGTCCGCGCTCGACACGCGCCACGTGTCGGCATCCACCTGCGTGAAGGTCGCACCCTCGCCCCAATAGCGGAACTCGAGCCGGTCGCCGGCGGCCCCGTCGAAGTCGGTCACCACGTCGCCGTCGCCGCCGGAAGTGTAGAACACGAACGTGTCCGCACCCGCGCCGCCGGTCATCCGGTCGGCGCCGCCGCCGCCGTCGATGATGTCGTCGCGTTCCGGATCGGCGTACCACCGTTCATAGGCGTTCAGCTTGTTTTGTTCGCCCGCGGGCAGGGCCGGCCCCTGGTCCCCGTAAATGTCGTCCGCGTGCGAACCGCCGTAGATCTGGTCGCGACCGCCGCCGCCCACGATCACGTTGCGGTTCGAGTAATCGGGCGAGATCACCTCGTCGCCGGCGGTGCCGATCGACCAGGTCGGCGGCGTTTCCCTGAACGCGTAGGCGTCGGCGGCGAGTTCCGTCACGCCCGTCAGCGTCACCACCTCCACGACCGAGCGGTCGGCGGCGCCGACCTCCCACTTGCCGCCGCCGAGATGCTTGAGCGTCGCGCCCGCGCCCCAGTCGTAGAACACGATCCGGTCGCCCGCGGCCGCGTCGAAGTCGGTGATGAGGTCGCCGTTCGACTGGCCCGCGCGGAGCACGAACCGATCGGCCCCCGCGCCGCCCGTCAGCTCGTCCGCGCCGACGCCGCCGTCCAACTCGTCGTTGTTGCCGCTGCCGCCGGCCCAGGCCTCGCCGGAGAAGCCGTTGGTCTGGAGGTCGGGCAAGGCCGGGCCGGCGTCACCGAACAGAAGGTCGGCCTTATACCCGCCCTGGATCTTGTCGCCGCCCTCGCCGCCGACGAGCAGGTTGCGCTCGTAGAGGTCGCCTTGGACGAGGTCGCCGCCGTCGCCGCCGTAGCGGAACTGATCGTTGCGCAGCGTGAAGGTCTGGACCTCCGAAGCCGAATGGCCCGCCCGGTCGGTGATGGTGAGGCGGTACTGCTGCTTGACCTGGTCATAGCGGAGCGCCTCGACCTCGGCCTCCGTCACCCGGAGCTGGATCTGCGCCTTATAGCCGGGGATCACGTCCAGACCGAGCTCGCCGACGCCGTCGTCGCTCAGCGCCTCCAACTCGATGACGTGCTCGTCGTCCGCGTCCCGGTCGCTCCAGAAGATGTTCGCCACGGCGGTGAGCACGCCGTCGGTCTGGTCCACGTAGCCGGCGAGCGAATCGGGCCCGACGATGATCACCGGGTCGTTGTCGTCGCCGACGAAGCGGATCGTCAGCTCCTTGACGACATAGCCGCCGTCGCCGTCGCCGACCCTGATCTTGTAGACCTGCTCGAGGATCTCCTCCTCGCCGAGCGCGGTCAGCTTCGCCTTGTCCACCTCCACGCGCCAGACGATCAGGCCGTACTCGTTGCCGCCGACGAAGCTGAGCTTGCCGAAGGCGTTCGCGGGCGCCTCCACCACTTCGGCGGTGAACGGGCCGGTGCTGTCGTCGTCGTCGACCCTGAGGGTGCCTTGATAGGCCAGCTTGCCGTCGGCCTCGGTCACCCCTTCGCTCGGCGGGTAGTTGCCATGGTCCTCGAAGACGCCGATCGACTCGTCCTCGGCGTCGGGCAGGTCGTTGCGGCCCGCGACGGTGAAGGTGAGCGTGGTGGAGCTGGTCGCCCCGTGCTCGTCGGTGGCGGTGACGGTGATCACGTGGGTGCGGCTGTCGCCCTCCCGCATGTCGCCTTCCAGGTAGTTGTCCCACCAATGGTCCGTTTCGTATTCCCAGTTGCCCTCCTCGTCGATCGAGAAGGGCGAGAAGCGGCCGTCATATTCCCACGAGTAGGTGATCACGGCGCCGGCGTCGGCGTCCTTGGCCTTGATCTTGCCCGTGAGCGTGCCCACGGCCTCGTTCGTCGCGATCGTGCGCGCCGCCCCCAGCACCGGCGCGTCGTTGGTCCCGGTCACCGTCACCTGCACCGACGCGGTCTTCACGTCGCCGTCCTTGTCGGTGACGGTGTAGGTGAACACCTCCGTCGCGGTCTGGCCTTCCGCCAGATGGTCGTACGCGCCCTTCTTGGGCGTGAAGCGGACCTCAGCGACGGGCGAGGCGCCGGTGAAGTCGGTGCGGACCAGCTCCACCTTGCCGTTCTTGGGCTGCGCGATCTTGACGGAGCGGACGCCGTCCAGAGCCTGGTCGTTGGCGAGCAGGTTCACGAGCGCGGAGGCCGCGTCGTCCTCCGACAGGGCGACCTTGTCGTCGGCGAGCTTCAGCGCCTTGTCCGTCGCGTCGATCTTTTTGCCGTCGACGACCACCTCCAGCTTGTTGACGCCCACCACCGCCAGGCCGAGCGACTTGAAGGCGAAGAGCGGGTCGTCCTTCCAGCCGTCCGGCTCGTTATATTCGGGCAGATAGGCCAGGAAGCGGTGCACGTCCTGGCGCACCTCCTCGCGGTCCCATTCCGCCGCGGTGAGGACGAGGCGCAGCGTGTCGGAGCCCGTCCAGCCGTTATAGGCGTCGTAGGAGCCCTTGTTCTCCGCGGCCACGTAGACGAGCAGGTCGTCGCCCTCGCCCGCGTCCAGGTAATCGGCGCCCGCCCCGCCGTCGAGCGTGTCGCGGCCCTTGCCCCCGAACAGCATGTCCGCACCGCCGTTGCCGGACAGCTGGTCGTCGCCGGCGCCGCCGTCGATCCAATCCGCCCCGTTTTCGCCGCGCAGCACGTCGTTGCGGCCCGTGCCGTTCACCTTCTTCACCGTCACGATTTCCCCCTGGGTTTGAGCTCCCGGGCGGAAAGGTTGACCGAATCTTAAGTCTTGGCAAGTCGATTCCGTACAACGGACCGAAATGAAACGGATGGGCGGCGGGTTAAGTCAGTAATGGGCGCGGATGAGCGGGTCGGGGATCAGGTTCTTGTCGGCGTGGTTAGCTGGTTTGGTGAAGATCTCGTCCGTCGGGCTCGGGTCGTTTCGGAGGTGGAACACTTCGGGTTGGGGGTTGGGTATTTGCGGGATCGGGCCGGGTTGGGACTGTTCGGGTGGGGTGGGGTCGGGGTTGTCCGTGACCTCCGAAGCGGGGCAAGGGCGGCCTTGCCCCGTGACGTCGAACGAGACTTGGCGTGGATCGCCAAGCTCGTCGGCCGGGCTTGGCGACGTGGCGTCGATGGGATCGCCGCTCTCGTCGCCTGCGCCCGAAGCGGGGCAAGGGCGGCCTTGCCCCGTGACGTCAGACGGGTTCGGCCCCGTGAGCGGGTCCGACCCGCTGGCCGCGCTTGCGGACGTGGCGTCGTCGGCTGCGCCGACGTCGCTCTCGTCCGCTTCGCGGAACCACAGGTCCCGCTCCGCTTCCGCCTCCGCCAACGTCACCACCCCAAACGCGTCCTTCAGGCGCCGCAACGCGACCTTCTCCTCCTCGGGCGTGAGGCTGCGCGCGTAGGACTCGTCGCCGAACTCGCCTTCCTCGTACCCGTCGAAGTCCGCGGACGGCGGGAAGCTGGTGCGCCAGTCGCGCTCGTCCTCGTCCCACCAGACGGGGCCGTCGAGCAGCGGGTCGTGGTCGCCGCCGGGCGTGGGCGCGCGGCCCTCGTCGAGCGCGAGGTTGAGGCTCTGGAGCTTGTCGAGCGCCTTGAGGTCGCGGGCGTTGAGGCCGGGGACGGGCCGCGCGTCGGTCGCGCCGTGCCCCCGCCCGTCGGTCGCGGCGAAGCCGCGCCCGGTGGGCGCCGGCTCGCCGCGCCGGCCGGATGTTGACTCCGGTTGACGCGTGAAATTTTCCGGAGCGGGGGCGAGCGCGATCACGCCCGCGGCTTCCGCCCTCGCCCACTGCTCGGCGGTCCACTCGGCGCGCTTGGCGGGGTCGAGGTCGGCGAGCGCGACGTCGGCCGCGGTGCCGCAGCGGATGAGGCGGTCGGCGCGGGCGAGCGCGACCACGGGCTCGAGCTCGGCGGCGACCCCGTCCTCGCCGTGCGCCAGCATGAACAGGCCGGCGCGGGCGGGGCCGCCCTCCTCGCCGACGAGCTGGAGATAGGCGTCGAAGTCGCTCGCCACGAGCCGCGCGGCGCGGCCGGGCGCGGTGCCTTCGGACGCGTCGGCGTAGCGGTCGAGGCGGTTGAGCATCTGCGTGGCCAGGCGATTGTCGTAGTGGTGCCGGGTGACGACGGAGCCGTCGGCGCGGGTGATCTCGACGACTTGGCCCTCGACCGAGCGGATGTAGAGGTCGGCGGCGAAGCGCTCGCGCGCGAGGAGGTCGGCGGCGCGCCAGCCCAGGTCGAACGCGCGGCCCTTGGCGGTGCGGCGGAAGGCGTAGGCGGACTGGGTGGAGAGCCGGACGAGCCCGCACGCGTCCTTGACGGTGTCGCCGTCGGCGATCGCCTCCAGGAACCGCTTCTGCTTGTGACCCGTCCAACCGTCGATGCGGGTGGAGGGGACGGTGCTCTGCTTGAGGTACTCGAATGCGTCGAGGTTATTGGGGTTGGGGAGGGGTTCGGTGATATCGGACATAGTGGTCTCCTGATGTGAGAACAAAAGGTGACCATGGAGGTATGCGAGGAGAAAGGTTGTAGGACAGCCCCGGCGGCGAAAAAATTAGCGGAGCTAATTTTGAGCGAACTAGCCGGGGCCGGCCGGCGTCGCCTGCAGCGACGACCGACGACGCGGCTTCGCCGCGGCGTGGCCTGGATGGTGCTGTTGCTGTTGCGGGCGTCTCACGCGCCCTGCCCCTCCACCACCCGGCTATGCCGGGCGGTCCCCCTCCCCGAGCGAAGCTCGGAGAGGATCAAGACAGGCGTTACGCCTCCGCGAGCACCACCGCGCAGCGGGCGTTGCGTTCGCGCTCGGCGTCGATCCGGAGCGCATAGCCCTTGGCGAGCCCGAGATGCGCGACCCGCGCGCCGTCGCACGCGGCGGCGTCGGCGCGCATCAGCGAGACGCCGTGGCGGTGGTAGAGGTAGTTCAGGTCCATGATCGTCCTTTCGGGTTTAGTCGTCGCGGACGATGGCGACTAGGCATCGGTAGGAAGGTGGGCAGCGCCGCGGCGAAGCCGCGTCGTCGAGGCATCCCGCAAAGTAGTACTTTGCGGGGACCCCGGCCGAACCTCGCTTCAGGCGAGGCCGGCCGGGCTCCGCCCTGGTGCTCGCGGGCAGCTCGCGCCGCCCGCTCGCGGCGGAGCCTCAGTCTTGCGCGACGAGGTTGACCGCGCTGGTCTTGCCGCGGCGGTCCTGCTCCAGCTCGTAGCCGAGGCGCTGGTTCTGGTTGAGCGTGCGCATGCCGGCGCGCTCGACGGCGGTGATGTGGACGAACGCGTCCGGGCCGCCATTGTCGGGCGCGATGAAGCCGTAACCCTTGTCGCTGTTGAAGAACTTGACAGTGCCGATGATGCTCATGTGAGCCGTTCCTTCATGTTGTCGGCCATCCCCGCATGGGACGGCCTCGCGTGCCGTCGAAGCAGGGAGAGAAGGAACGACCGAGCCGCAAAGCTAGGGAGAAACCGTCAGTTTGCGACTGTAGCCTTAGCGATATGGAAAGCGCGTCAGCGCGGTACAAGGGGCAGCGGAGTTGACCCTCCGATATCGCCCGGCCGGCCGACCTCGCCACGAGCGAGGATCGACGACGCGATTTGACTGCGGCGCTGGCCCGAGTTGACCGCCCGACGCCTTTCCTTGCACCGTGTAGGGATGAACCTTCCTTCCCCGCCACTCCCGCGTCGCGATCAATCCCGCCGTGTGTGGCCCTGTGGTGGCAGGCATGCGAATGCGCAGGACGAACCTGCATAAAGTATAAGCAAGTGCTGCGAGCGCAGCGAAAATCTCGGGCGGCTTCCTCTATATTAACGGGGAGGGCGTGAGTGCAACACCCGCCGATGCAAGCAACAGGTACAAACTATGATTGATGCTTCCAGTCAGAAGGCAGAGAACAAAATGCCCACTCTCGAAAATGCTCTGATCACGGCTGCAGCAAAGCAAGCGACCGGACCAGCGGCAACGTTAGCACAAAAGCTTGGAACTGCTGCCTACAACAAGGTTGCCAAGCAGTTTGCCAAGACATTCTCGGGACATCTAGACTCATCTCAAAATCGCTGCTCCCGTGTAAAGAACATTCTATATAGAGATCAGTCTGTGTACCTGCGAGATCAGTATGTAAATGTCAATTTTGGCTTAAGCCGACATCACTCTTCCATGCTTTTGACCGATGTAGAAGTTGCTGAGCAAACGTTAAACGGATCGAAGTTTTGTATCTCTGGTACAGCGGGTGCCGGAAAAACTATGTTCATGAAGTGGCTCACCCTGTTTTTCATTGACGTACTTCCATCTTCGGGGCGCATCCCGCTTTTTCTCGAGCTCCGTTACCTGTCTGAATTAGAGGCAAACCACGCTTTATCAGATATATTGCGGCAAAAGACTTCATCACAGCGGGGTATGATCTCTAACGACTTGTTTGTAGAAGCATTGAAGTCAGGTCAATTTATAATTGTACTCGACGCTATCGATGAGGTTCACCATAACTTCCGTGATCGAGTTGTAACTGCAATCTCTGACTTTGCTAGACTTTACCCCGATTGTCCCATGGTCCTTTCGACCCGGCCAAGTGATCAGGTCGAGAGCCTACAAGAGTTTACAGTAGTACACACTCAGCCGATGAGCAGTACACAAATTGTCGATGTGCTGAAAAGACTAGCTTACGATCAAGATGTCAAACAGCGACTGATTAGTGAACTTAATGCCGGCCTTTTTAGCCGTCATAGTGAGTTTCTGTCGAATCCTCTACTCGCAACAATTATGTTGCTCACTTTTGATCATTCAGCAGATATACCGACCAAGCGATCTTCGTTCTACAAAGCCGCGTTCGAAACCCTGTATCAACGGCACGACGCCGCAAAGGGAATGTATCGTCGTGGACATTATGCAGGTCTGCCGATGGACGAATTTGAGCGCGTATTCTCGTTTTTTTGTTACAGAACCTTCAGTGACTCGAATTTAGAATTCAGTAATGCCGAACTCCTTAGACTTTTCAGAGAAGCAGCAGACATATCAGATGTTGATGCTCGCGCAGAGGATTTAGTTAAAGACGCAATCGAGTCAGTATGTTTACTGCAACACGAGGGCTTAGATATAGTATTCGTTCATCGCTCATTCCAAGAATACTTTACAGCTCTGTTTGTATCTAGATACAAGGAAGATGATCTCCGTGAACTAATAAGTCAAGTATATGGTATCGGTTACAGTACGCTCGCTTTTAGTATGCTTGTTGAACTAAATAAGCAGTCAGTAGAAACATCGTTCATTATGCCACGATTGAGGGAATGGCTTTCCGACACCCAACGCATCCGCATAAATACCAAGTCCGGTTTAGCTAAGATGATTGACCTTACTTGGGGATCTTTCGATATATCATTTGAAACCGGCGATGTTGTAGGATGCTACATAGATCCTGGTACAATGGGAGACACATTTTCTACAATTGAGGATTTCTGGGATGATAACTTCGGCTCCAATGCTATCTTTGCCACAACTCCTACAGGCGGAAGAAGTGCATCAGCGCTTCAAGCCGATCCGGTTATTAGCAGATTCACCTCTTTCAAGAAAGCACTGACGAGAACACTTGTACGAGAGCATGAGGATGATGAAGAAGCAGGTGAGAAGGTGATCTTTGTATCTGCTGAGGATGCTGAATGGTTGATACATACTCCTCTACCTGAGCGACTTGCAAATGTTAGGCTCGCGGCGAAAGAATTTGTTGATCGACTAGAACGCAAACACACAGAACGAAAATCTGCAATCAGAAGGATTCGGCAAGCCGCTCAATCGCTGGACAGGTAAACAGAGCAACTTCGACTACTCCGCCGCCACCTTCTCCCGCTCCCCTACCTTCCCCCGCTCCAGCAACGGCGCCAGATACCGCCCCGTGAAGCTCCGCGGCTCGCTCGCGACCTGCTCGGGCGTGCCTTCGGCGACGATCTCGCCGCCCTTGACGCCGCCCTCGGGGCCTAGGTCGAGGATCCAGTCGGCGGTCTTGATGACGTCGAGGTTGTGCTCGATCACGACCACGGTGTTGCCCTGCTCGACCAAGGCGTGGAGGACTTCGAGGAGCTTGCGGACGTCCTCGAAGTGGAGGCCGGTGGTGGGCTCGTCGAGGATGTAGAGCGTGTTGCCGGTGGCGCGGCGGCTGAGCTCCTTGGCGAGCTTGACGCGCTGGGCCTCGCCGCCGCTCAAGGTCGTCGCCTGCTGGCCGACCTTGATGTAGCCCAGGCCCACCTCGACCAGCATCGCCATCTTGTCGCGGATGGCGGGCACGTTGGCGAAGAACTCGGCGGCGTCCTCGCACGTCATGTCGAGCACGTCGGCGATCGACTTGCCCTTGAACTTCACCTCCAGCGTCTCGCGGTTGTAACGGGCGCCGTGGCAAACGTCGCACTGGACGTACACGTCGGGGAGGAAGTGCATCTCGATCTTGAGCACGCCGTCGCCCTGGCACGCCTCGCACCGGCCGCCCTTGACGTTGAAGGAAAAGCGGCCGGGCTTGTAGCCGCGCGCCTGCGCCTCCGGGAGCCCTGCGAACCAGTCGCGGATGCAGGTGAAGGCGCCCGAATAGGTGGCGGGGTTGGAGCGCGGCGTGCGGCCGATGGGCGACTGGTCGATGTCGATGACCTTGTCGAGGTGCTGGAGGCCGGTGACCTTGTCGTGGCGGCCAGCCTGGATGCGGGCGTTGTTGAGGGAACGCGCGGCGGCGGCGTAGAGCGTGTCGATGGTGAAGCTCGACTTGCCGGAGCCGGACACGCCGGTGATGCAGGTGAAGGTGCCGAGCGGGATGGAGGCGGTGACGCCGCGGAGGTTGTTGGCGCGGGCGTTGTGGACGGTGAGCTTCTTGCCCGAGCCCTTGCGGCGCTTCTCGGCGAAGGGGATCTCGCGCGTGCCGTTGAGATAGTCGGCGGTGATGCTGGTGCGGGAGCTGAGCAGCTCGCCCAGCGTGCCTTGCGCGACGATCTGGCCGCCGTGCACCCCTGCCCCGGGTCCCATGTCGATGACGTAGTCGGCGGAGCGGATCGCGTCCTCGTCATGCTCGACGACGAGGACGGTGTTGCCGAGGTCGCGCAGCCGCCGGAGCGTGGCGAGCAGCATGTCGTTGTCGCGCTGGTGGAGGCCGATCGAGGGCTCGTCGAGGACGTAGAGGACGCCGGACAGGCCGGAGCCGATCTGGGACGCGAGGCGGATGCGCTGGCTCTCGCCGCCGGAGAGCGTGCCGGAGGTGCGGTCTAGGTTCAGGTAGTCGAGGCCCACGTTGTTGAGGAAGCCGAGGCGCTCGAGGATCTCCTTTAGGATGCGCTCGGCGATGGCGCGTTGCTGGTCGCCCAAGTGGTTGGGCAGGTCCTGGAAGAACTGGAGCGCGTCGACGACGGACAGGTGGGTGGCGTGGGCGATGTCGCGGTCGGCGATCTTGACCGCCAGCGCCTCGGGCTTG
This sequence comes from Sphingomonas lenta, assembly GCF_002288825.1. Lineage (GTDB taxonomy): Bacteria > Pseudomonadota > Alphaproteobacteria > Sphingomonadales > Sphingomonadaceae > Sphingomonas > Sphingomonas lenta. The sequence continues at coordinate 913,484 of NZ_NSLI01000003.1, read as the reverse complement.
AGGCGGGCACCGTGGCAGGTCTCGCAGGGCTTGGCGGACTGGTACTTGCCCAGCTCCTCGCGCATCCAGGCGCTCTCCGTTTGGAGCATGCGGCGGTTCAGGTTGCCGATCACGCCCTCGAAGGGCTTCTTGACGTCGTAGCTCTTCTTGCCGTCGATGAAGGTGAGCGTGACGGGCTTGCCCTTGGTCCCGAACAGGATGACGTCCTGCGTCTCGGGGTGGAGGTCCTTCCAGGGGGTCTCCAGGCTGAAGCTGTAGGCGCGGGCGAGGCTGCCCAGCACCTGCATGTAGTAGGGGCTGGGCGGGTTGGACTTGGCCCAGGGGACGACGGCGCCCTTCTTGATGGAGAGCTCGTGGTTGGGGACGACCAGGTCCTCGTCGAACTCGAGTTTCTCGCCCAGGCCGTCGCAGGCGGGGCACGCGCCTTGCGGGGCGTTGAAGGAGAAGAGCCTGGGCTCGATCTCGGCGATGGTGAAGCCGCTGACCGGGCAGGCGAAGCGCTCGGAGAAGACGATGCGGCCCGGGGGCGCGTGGTCGCCCAGGATCACCTCCTTGGGCGTGTGCTGCTCGACGGGGCCGTCGGCCGGGTCGACATAGGCCAGGCCGTCGGCGAGCTTGAGCGAGGTCTCGAAGCTGTCGGCCAGCCGCGTCGCGACGTCCTCACGGACGACGAGGCGGTCGACGACGATCTCGATGTCGTGCTTGTACTTCTTGTCGAGCGCGGGCGCGTCCTCGATGTCGTGGAGCTCGCCGTTGACGCGCACGCGCGTGAAGCCCGCCTTTTGCCACTCGGCGAACTCCTTGCGGAACTCGCCCTTGCGGCCGCGCACCACGGGGGCGAGCAGGTAGAGGCGCGTGCCCTCGGGCAGCGCCATGACGCGGTCGACCATCTGGCTGACGGTCTGCGCGGCGATGGGAAGGCCCGTCGCGGGGCTGTAGGGCACGCCGACGCGCGCCCAGAGGAGGCGCATATAGTCGTAGATCTCGGTCACGGTCGCGACCGTGGAGCGCGGGTTGCGGCTGGTGGTCTTCTGCTCGATCGAGATGGCGGGGCTGAGGCCCTCGATATGGTCGACGTCGGGCTTCTGCATCAGCTCGAGGAACTGGCGCGCATAGGCGGAGAGCGACTCCACGTAGCGGCGCTGGCCCTCGGCGTAGATGGTGTCGAAGGCGAGGCTCGACTTGCCCGACCCGCTCAGGCCGGTGATCACCGTCAGCGTGTCGCGGGGGATGTCGACGTCGACGTCCTTGAGGTTGTGCTCGCGCGCGCCGCGGACGGAAATGGTGGTCAGCATGGGTGCGGGTTCTACTTCTGTTCTAACGACTTGGCCAGAGCGGAGGAGATAGGCGCGGGCGGGCGCGGTTGCGAGGTGGGCGGGCGCTCGAGCATATTGCGCTAGCTTGTATCAATAGTGAGCAGTCCGGATGCGATCGCGTTTGCGATCGCACGAGATACATTGTTAAAAGGTAGTTGAAGGGCGGCTCGGGGGTTTCGGCCGCGAACGACAAACAACAGGGGGTCGTGTTGGCTGATATCTTTGGCACGTCCGGCGGTGACTCGCTCACGGGCACGTCGGGCGATGACGTGGTCAACGCCTTGGGCGGTGCGGACACGGTGTATGCGGGCGGCGGCTCCGACCAGGTAAACGGCGGTGCGGATCACGACTGGCTCCATGGCGAGCTGGGCAACGACACGCTCATCGGCGAGGGCGGCGTCGACCATCTCTACGGTAACCAGGGCAACGACCGCCTGGAGGGCAGCGACGGCGACGACAACCTGAGCGGCGACCTCGGCAATGACGTGCTGCTGGGCGGGGCCGATCGGGATGCGCTATCCGGCGGCCAAGGCAACGACCTGCTGGAAGGCGGCGACGGCAACGACAGCGTATACGACGGCTACGGCTCAGACACGCTGCGTGGCGGCCTTGGCGACGACAGCATCAGCAAGAGCCAGGACTACAGCTCCGGCAACACCTCGTCCACGATCGACGCCGGCGAGGGCGACGACCAAGTGTACTACTCCGGCGGCTACAACAGCAGCGTAGTGACGATCGACCTGGGCGCGGGTGCGGACCAGCTCAGCTTGAGCACCGGCTACCACTCCGCCAGCAGCGCGCGGGTGACGTTGGGCGCAGGACGCGACCGGATCACCTTCAGCTCGGTTGACGATAACGGGATGAGCACCGGCACCGTGTTCACCGACTTCGCCGCGGGCGCGGGCGGCGACGTGCTGGACCTCAACGGCTACCTCGCCCGGACGCTCATCGGCTGGGACGGCTCCAACCCGTTCGGGACGGGCGGCTACTTGCGCCTGACCCAGTCGGGCGCGGACACGCTGCTCCAGGTCGATCGCAACGGCACCGCCGGCGGCGCGAACCACACCACCCTCGTCACGTTCGAGAATACCGCCAGAGATACGCTCACCGCCCAAAACCTGAACGGCTTTGCCCCAACGCTTATCAAGGGCGAGGAGATCGCCACCGCGTTCGTGACCGCGCCCGCCTCCGTCGGCGAGGGCGCGGATGCGAGTTTCCGGCTCGGCCTCACGCTGAAGAACGTGACCAGCGTCAATACGACGGTGTCGGTGACGTTCCTCCCCGCCCAGTCCACCGCGACGAACGGAAGCGACGTGAACGTCGGGACCTTCTCGGGCAGCTTCTCGATCACGCAGTCGCCGGCGGGCGAGTATCGGATCGATCTGGGCTCGATCGCGGTGCTGGACGATGCGCTGGTCGAGGGCGAGGAGACGATCGCGGTGCGCGTCACCGCGTCCGGCCAGACGTTCGAGACGGGGACGGACAGCATCGTCGTGACCGTCAAGCTGCGCAGCGACGACGGCGTGGGGACGGAGGGGGCCGACTCGCTGACGGGCACGACCGGCCGGGACGTGCTGTCCGGGCTGGCCGGCGCCGACACGCTCTCCGGCGGGGCGGGCACGGACCTGGTCGAGGGCGGCGCGGGGGCCGACATGCTGACCGGGGGCGCGGACGGGGACGTGTTCCTGTTCGACGCGGCCGGGCCCGGGACCGACCGGATCACCGACTTCGCGGCGGACGACCTGCTCGTCACGACCGCGGCGATCCGCGACAGCAACGGCGACGGCGTGATCACCTTCGGCGGCGACCGGGCGCTCGACCTCGCGGGCGGCGGCAAGGTCGTGATGACCACCGCGACCGGCGGGCGCGTCACCTCGTTGGAGTATGACGGGTCGTTCACCGCCGACGGCGTCACCTATTTCGTCTACAGCCGCATCGGCTCGGCGGCGGGGGTGGCAGAGGCGGACGCGCTGATTTGAGGCGGGCCGCCCCGCGCGCCCTGCCCCTCCCCGCAACCGATCCGTAACCGCGTCCGCGCTAAGGGCGGCCGGGGCTTGGCGGAGGCTGTGCGATGATCGGGGCGGTGCGGGCGCGGTTGGCGGGGCGGACGGCGGGCGAGGTCGCGGGGCTCGTGGCGAAGAACATCGCTTATGGCCTGCGCCGCCTGTCGCCCGGCGCGGCGGCGGCGCGGCGGCGGAGCATGGCGTTCGACCTACGCTGGGGCACGGACACGACAACGCTCGCCAACCTGTCCGAGCTGTCGGTCGACCGGGCGCGGGCGCGGCACGGGGTGCGGTATCAGCCGTCGAACGGCGAGGCGCTCCGATGGGCGGTCGCGGCGGCGGGCGTCGAGCCGGCGGGGTGCAGCTTCGTCGACTACGGCTGCGGCAAGGGGCGGATCGTGATGATGGCGTCCGCGCTGGGCTTCGCCCGGTCGGTGGGCGTCGAGTTCGCGCCCGAGCTGTGCGCGGTGGCGCGCGCAAACGCCCGGCGCTTCGTAGAGCGCGGCGGCGCGGCCCACGCCCCGGAGATCGTGGAGGGCGATGCGGGCGCCTATCTGCCGCCGGCGGGACCGGCTTTTGCGTACCTCTACAACCCGTTCGGGCCGGTGGTGCTGGCGGAGGTGGTCGCGAAGCTGGAGGCCCATGCGGCGTCGGGCGCGCCGGTGTGGGTGGCCTATGTCGATCCGCGGCACCCGGAGCTGTTCGCGGCGGAGCGCTGGGCGATAGCCGCGCGGCAGGACGGCGCGGTGCTGCTCCGGGCGCGCTGAGCGGCCTTCCATGCGGCCTGCGGGCGTTAACCGGCCTTTCACCCCTTCCCTGCGATAGTCCGGCGGGGGAGGGTTTCTCATGGCTTCACGTTGGAGCGCCTATCGGCCTTGCGAGCCCGCCTCGCTCGAGCAGCGGGGCGCGGTCAGGTATCCGGTGCTGGTCACGCGGGCGACGATCCGCGCGCACGGCGAGCAGCCGGCGACCGCGACGCTGAAGGACCTGTCCACCTTCGGCTGCCGCCTGGCGACCGCGGGCGATTACGACGGGGGCGAGCGCGTGTGGCTCCGGCTGTCGGGCGGGCTGCCGATCTCGGCCACGGTGGTGTGGACGGCGGACGGGCTGGCCGGGTGCCGCTTCGACCAGCCGATCGAGCGCGAGGTGGTCAGGTCGCTGACGCTCGGGTTGGCGGCGGTCGCTTAAGGGCGGAACTCCGCGCCGGGGCGTGCGATTCAGGGGGCCTACCTCTCTGAAGCAGGAACCCCGCATGGCGACGTTCAACAAGGACATGGTCGAGCTCGCGACCAAGAACAAGAATTTCCAGAAGGAAGTGTATCTGGACGACAATGTCCAGATCGTCCTCATGAGCCTGGAGCCGGGCCAGGACATCGGCGAAGAGACGCACGACGCCGACCAGACGACCTTCTTCGTCGCGGGCGAGGGCCAGGCGGTGGTCGACGGCAAGAAGACCAAGGTCGGCCCCAACCATCTGGTCGTGATCCCCAAGGGCGCGTGCCACAACATCGTCAACAAGGGCGACGAGCCGCTCAAGCTCTACAGCATCTACGCGCCGCCGGCCGAGCCCGCGGGCGTGAACTTCAAGACCAAGGAAGAGGCGGAGGCGGCGGAGCACTAGGCGCGGGCCGGCGGTCGGCCGCGTCCGACCGACTCGGCCGAGCCCGGGCGGCGACCGCGCGGGCCCCTCGCCCCGCGCGGGTCGTCCGACGTCGCGGCTCGGCCGCGACGCGCTCACGACGGTTCCGTCGCACTCCGGACCTATTTCGTCGCATCCCGGGCGCGCGGTCGCGGGGCGGCTGACCCGGCGGACGGGCGGGCGTAGAGGCCGCGTCGACCGGCGGGGCATGCACGCCCCGGCCGCCTAACCCGGAGAACCGAGATGAACCGCTTCCTATCCCTCGTGGGCGCGATGCTGCTCGCCGTGCCCGCCGCGCTCACCGCCGTCGCCGTCGCGACCGTGCCCGCCATGGCGGTCACGGTCGTCTGACGGCCTTGCTGCGCCACTCGAGCGACCGCGCGTTCAGCGCGTGCAGGTCCGCGCTTCCGGCCAGCGCCGCCTCGGCGAGCCGGACGGCGCGGGCGAGCGCCTGCGTGTCGCAACGGCGATAAGCGGGCCTTCCCTGGATATGGTCGTACCAGCGGCCGCCGCACGCGTTGTCGAGCAGGATGCGCTGGAAGCAATGGTCGAGCCGGACGGGCCAGCCGCGCGTCTCGGCGACGGCGGGGAGCGCTTCGCGCGTCAGGTGGAGCCAGCGCGCCTCCAACTCGGCTCGGTCGGCGCTCACCGGCGGCGGCCCGTGAAGGGCAGCAGCACGAGGCCGACGAGCGTGACGGCGAGCGCCAGCGCGGCGGCGGCGATCAGCACGGGTGGCTCGTGTCCTCGCGCGCGCGCAGGTCCATGATGTGCAGGCCCCACATCCAGTCGAACAGGCGCCACTGGGCGGTGCGCAATGCGAGCACCTCTCCCGTGTCGGCGTCGACATAGACGCGCGCCCGGTCGGCAAACTCGACGCCCCAGGCGGGGCGCGGGCGGCGCAGGTCGATGGGCGGCGCGTCGGCGGACGTGCGGGTCGCGCCGACGATCGCGGGCGGGCTCGCGAGCGCGGCGGCGGCGATGCGCCGCGCCTCGGCCTCCGTGACGGGCGGCAGGACGCGGCCCGTGGCGGCGTCGGCGCGGAAGGCGCGGCAGTCGGCGGTCGTGGCCAGCCAAACGAGCCGGCCGTCCTGCGGCTCCAGCGACAGGGAGCGGAGCGCGCCGGCGGGCGGCGCGAGCGGCCCCGCGCGGAAGGGGGCGGGCTCGGACCGCAGATGCGCTCCCCTCACCTCCTCGATCGGGCGCGCGACCATCCACAACCCGCTCGCCGTCCAGAACAGTATCGGCACGCCGACGATCCAGGCGAGCCAGACGTGGAGTCGGCGGAGAAGTCGCATCGTCGCGCGTTGCCCCGGCGCGCTCGGCCGGGCAAGGTGACAGAATGTCCATGCGCTTGGGCCTGTTGTCCGCCCTCCTCCCGCTCGCCGCCTGCGCTGCCCGGCCCGCCGAGGTGCGCGTCGGGTTCGACGCTGCGGGCGTGACCTCCGAGGAGGCGCGCGGCATCGCCGACCGGCGGACGGGGCGGCGCGTCACCGCCGACGATCCGGTGCGGATCGCGAGCGTGTCCAAGCTGATCGTCGCGCTGGGGGTGATGCGGCTGGTCGAGTCGGGCCGGATCGAGCTCGACCGCGACGTGGGCCATTATCTGGGCTGGCCCGTGCGCAACCCGGCGTTCCCGGACCGGCCGGTGACGCTCAGGCTGTTGCTGGGGCACCGGTCGAGCCTGATGGACGACGCGGACTATATCGTGCCCTTGGGCGAGCGGCTGCGCGACCGGCTGGGGGACGCGCGGGCCTGGGACCGGGCGCACGCGCCGGGGGCGTATTTCCGCTACGCCAACCTCAACTTTCCGGTGATCGGGTCGGTGGTGGAGCGCGTCACGGGCGAGCGGTTCGACCGGGCGATGCGGCGGCTGGTGTTCGAGCCGCTGGGCGTGGACGCGTGCTTCAACTGGGCGACCTGCTCCGACGAGGCGGTCGCCCGCGCGGTGGTGCTGTACCGGGTGAACGGCGAGGTGGCGACCGACGACCTGCGGGGACGGCGGCCGGACTGTCCGGTGGTCAGCAAGGGGCCGTGCGACCTCCCGGCGTACCGGCTGGGCGAGAACGGGGCGCTGTTCTCGCCGCAGGGAGGCGCGCGCGTGTCGATGCGCGGGCTGGCGCGGATCGGGCGCATGCTGCTCGCCGGCGGCGAAGGTTTCCTGCGGCCGGAGTCGATCGCCGAGATGGAACGCGCCGGCTGGACGTTCGACGGGGCGAACGGGGACACGACGAGCGGGTTCTACTGCCGCTATGGACTGGCGGTGCAGTTGCTGGCGACGCCGGTGAAGGGGTGCGCGGATGATCCGTTCGGGGGCGAACGGGTCGGCCACGCAGGCGAGGCGTACGGGTTGCGCTCGGGCTTGTGGCTCGATCGGCGGGCGGGCAAGGGCGTGGCGTTCTTCGCCACGGCGGTGCCGGACGGGAACAAGGGCGCGCGGTCGGCTTATGCGAAAGCCGAGGAGCGGTTGGGTCGATAAGAAGGGTTCGCGAGCTGAGTAGCAAGACGACGCGCCGCTGGGTGCTGGGCGCGGTTCTGGGGCTGGCGGTGGTGGTCGGGACCGCCGCGACGCTGGGCGACGAGGAGGCGACGCCCGCCGCCGAGAAGGCCGAAGCTCCCGCCGGCTTGTCGGTGGATCCCGCGCTCGCCACCGGGCCGGCGCGGGTCGACTATGCGCGCCTGGACGGAAGGATCGCCCGGCTGATGCAGGAACCGGACATGGTCGGCTTCGCGATCGGCACCGTGGAGAACGGCCAGGTGCGCTTCCTGCGCGGCTATGGCGAGGTGCTGGCGGGGTCGGGCGTGCCCGTGACGCCCGACACGGTCTTCCGCTGGGGATCGGTGTCGAAGGGCGTCGCCGCCGCGCTCGCCGCCAAGCTGGCGGAGGAGGGCCGGCTCCAGCTCGACGCACCGATCGCGCAGTACGGGACGACGCTCAGGCTGCCGGGCGGGTCGGAGCGGGTGGTGACGGTGGCCGACGTGCTCAGCCATCGCACGGGGCTGGTGCGCAACGCCTGGGACGACCGGCTGGAGGCGGGGCAGGACCCGCGGGCGATACGCGCGGCGCTGGCGACTCTGCCGCCCTACTGCCTGCCGTCGACCTGCCACCAGTACCAGAACATCGCCTACGACGCGTCGACCGAGGTGATCGAGGGCGTAACGGGCCAGGCCTATGGCGAGGTCGCGCGCGCACGCCTGTTCGCGCCGCTGGGCATGGCGAGCGCGAGCATGGACCGCTTAGGGCTGGAGCGGTCGCGGAGCTGGGCGCGGCCGCACCGGCTGGCGAAGCGGCCGACGACGGTCAACGACAACTACTACCGCACGCCGGCCGCGGCGGGGGTGAACGCGTCGATCGGCGACCTGACGCGCTGGATGATGGCGCAGATGGGCGCCGCGCCCGCGGTGCTCTCGCCCGCGACGCTCGACACGATGCACCGGCCGCGCGTCGCGACCGAGCCGCGCGGGCGGCGCAACGCGATGAGCCGGGCGATGACCGACGCGGCGTACGGGCTCGGCTGGCGCAGCTTCAGCTATGCGGGGCGGCGGCTGGTCGGGCATCGCGGCACGGTCGACGGCTACGGCGCGCTGCTGCTGTTCGATTCGGCCGACCGGAGCGGGATCGCGATGCTGTGGAACAGCAACCGGCACACGGCGGCGCGGCTGCAGCTGGAGTTCTTCGACATGCTGTACGGGCTGCCGGTGACGGACTGGTTGGAGCTGGACGAAGCGGGAAGCGGCGCGGAAGCGGTCGTCAATCCGGAGCCGACGCCGCAGGCCTCTTCCACGCCCGCGGCCAATCGTTGAAGTCGGCGGCGGCCCAGACCGCCTCGCCGTCGAGGACGAACCAGGCGAACTCGGGCGGGTCGGGCCAGCCGAACCAGAGCCGGTCGCGCACGACCCAGCGGCGGCCGTCCACCTCGGCGACCGCGTAGGTAGAGTCAGCGAAGCGGCCGACGATCGGGTGGGCTTCCCAGAAATCCATCTCGGCCGGGGTCGGGTCGCGCCAGGCGACGGGTGTGCGGCGGCAGCGACGGAACCGGAGCAGGAAGCGGAGGTCGTCAGTGACGGATTGGCCGAAGCCGTCGGATGAAACGCCGTCCAACGTGTCGCAAGTGAGCAAAGTTTTGAGGAGCGCACGCACGGTCGGAGGATGCGCGCGGTCGGCACAGTGGACAAGCCGCCAGCGAGGTGACCGCTACGTTCAAGCCGCCACGATGCGCGGCAGGCTGCGGATCGGTTCCACCGTGATGTTACGGAACCAAGTCTCCGCGCCTTCGGATTGTAGCTGGACTCGTCCGCGGGTGAGCGGGCGGCGCACGCCCGCCTGGTCGACTGTAGCGATATCCCGGACGGCCATGACCGGTACGCCGTTGACGACGTGCACCGCCCGGTCGCCGACAACATACAGGTCGAGCGTGTTCCAGGAACCGACCGGTCGTTCCGCGTCGCGCGCGGCCTCGACGTTCCAGGTCGGCGTGCCGTTGACGAGATCCACTTCGCGGCCGTTCATGCGGAAGCGGAGATGGGGCGCGATGATCGTCGGATCGAACGCGACGCTGGTCCGCCCGCGCACGTCGCGCCCGACCGCGACGAGCATGCCCGTCGAGCCGGTCATGATCTCGAACTCCATCGACGGCGACCAGGTACCGAACACCGCGCCCGGACGCCCGTGCGTGTGGTAGAGGAGTCCGTTGTTGCGCGGCTCCGTCAGCCGCGGCGGCCAGACCCGGTCTCCCCATTTAAACTCGAGACGCAGGTGGTAGTCCTGCAGGTCCTCGCGGTGGACGAGACTACCCCAGGTCTCCCCCTTCACCCACAAAGCGGGCGCTCCGTCGATCTCGCGAACGGCGAAATGCTCGCCGAGGTCGCGGCTTGTTCCGAGCGGAGCCGCTCCGGGCTGGGCACGGTAGGTCACGGCCGGGTCCGGGTAGCCGAGCCAGCCGTTCCAGCCCGCCAGATCCCGACCGTTGAACAGCGCGCGTCTCGGGCCGACCGGTTTAGGAACGGCGACGAGCCGGAGTTGCTGCGGCCGTGCCACCTGCCCGCCCGCGAGCGCGCGGGCTTGGTCGCGGCTGTCTTGCGTCATCAGGCCGGCGGCCGCGGCCAGGCCTAGCAGTGTTATCCCCTGGTGCATGTCGGAGCCCCTCTCGTCGGCCGTTCATGCACGATAGCCGGCGTGCGTGGCTGGGCAATCGTCGCGGGTGTCGTGAGCAGGCATTTTGCCTAGTCACGGGCGAAGCCCGTGACTCGTCGGTCGCGGCTGCTGGCCGCGCCGGCCGCGCCGGCCGCGGGCAAACCGGTCGGGCCTACTTCGTGGCCCGACATTCATATTTAGCTCTGCTAGATATGAATGGGCTTGCCCGTGACGGCCATTGCCGCTTCCTTCAGCGCCTCCGAGTGCGTCGGGTGCGCGTGGCAGGTGTAGGCGATGTCCTCGCTCGTCGCGCCGAACTCCATCGCCTGCGCGGCCTGGGCGATCATCGTGCCCGCCAGGCTACCGATCATCCAGACGCCTAGCACGCGGTCGGACTTGGCGTCGGCGATGACCTTGACCAGGCCGTCGGTGTCGCGGTTGGTCTTGGCGCGGCTGTTCGCCATGAAGGGGAACTTGCCGACCTTGATCTCGCCCTTCTCGCGCGCGACCTCTTCGGTCAGGCCGACGCCGGCGACCTCCGGGTGCGTGTAGACGACCGACGGGATCACGTCGTGGTTCACGATGCCGGTCTGACCCGCGATGTTCTCGGCGACCGCGATCCCCTCGTCCTCCGCCTTGTGCGCGAGCATGAGGCCCGGCGCCACGTCGCCGATGGCCCAGATGCCCGGCACGTTGGTGCGGAAATCGTGGTCGATGCCGACCTGGCCGCGCTTGGTGAGCTCCACGCCCGCGGCCTCCAGGTTGAGGCCGTCGATGTTGGGGCGGCGGCCGATCGCGACGAGCACGGCGTCGGCCTGGAGCGTCTCGCCCTCGCCGCCCTGGGCGGGCTCGACCTGCACGCTCGCCTTGTCGCCCTGGACGGTGACGCCGGTGACCTTGGTCGAAAGGCGAAGCTCGAAACCCTGCTTCTTGAAGATCTTGTTGGCTTCCTTGCGGACCTCGCCGTCGAAGCCGGGAAGGATCTGGTCGAGATACTCGACCACGGTCACCTTCGCGCCGAGGCGACGCCAGACCGAGCCCAGCTCCAGCCCGATCACGCCGCCGCCAATGACGACGAGGTGCTCAGGGACTTTCGGCAGCGCCAGCGCGCCGGTGGAGTCGACGACGACCTTCTGGTCGATCTCGACGCCGGGCAGCGGGGTGACGGACGAGCCGGTCGCGATGACGATGTTCTTGGCGGTGACGGTCCGGTCGCCGACGCTGACCGTGTTCTTGTCCTGGAACGACGCGCGGCCCTTCAGCCATTCGACCTTGTTCTTCTTGAACAGGAACTCGATGCCGCCCGTCAGCTCCTTGACGGCCTTGGCCTTCTCGGCGTGCATCCGGTCGAGGTCGAGCGTCACGCCCTGGAAGTCAATGCCGAACTTGGCGAGCGCGCCGTGGGCGGCCTCCTCGTACATCTCGGACGCGTGGAGCAGCGCCTTGGACGGGATGCAGCCGACGTTGAGGCAGGTGCCGCCCAGCGTCTCGCGGCTCTCCGCGCAGGCGGTGCGGAGCCCCAGCTGCGCCGCGCGGATCGCGGCGACGTAGCCGCCGGGACCGGCGCCGATGACGAGGACGTCGTAGTCGTGTTCAGCCATTGCTTGCTCCGAGGGGGAACGGCTTCGTACGCTCGCCGTCCTTGGTGATGGTGATCATCTGGCCCGGTGCGACGCCCTCTTCAAGGATGCGTAGCAGGCGGTCCGCCGTGTCCGCCCAATCGGGTTGGGGCAATCGGCTATAGAGGATGCTCAGCGGTCGCGGCAGGCCCAGATCGAAGATCCATCGGCCGAAGCCCTTGTCGCCGGTGATGAACACCAGCTCGCCGATGTCGGGACGCGCCAGTATCTGCTCGTCGAGTCGCCCAGGCATCGTCTCCAGGATGAACTCGACGTCGTAGCCGGCATCGCGAAGGCGCAGCACCACGCGCCGGTGGACGTTCTGGTCGGCGAGCAGCTTCACCCGTCAGGCGGCTTCCTGGCGAGCCGACGCTGCCTCTTTCGTCATCAGATGGCTCGAAAAGGCGATCGCCGCCCGTATGTCGGCTTCCGTGAGGCTCGGATAGCCGTCGATGATTTCAGCTACGCTGCCGCCCTCGGCCAGGTACTCGAGGATGAGCTCGACGGAGATCCGCGTTCCCCGCACTACGGGCTTCCCGCCAAGGATGCCCGGGTGCGAGTGGATGTGCTTGCGCCAGTCGATCTCCACGACAGGAACTCCTCACAAGTCGATCAGCAGCCGGGTCGGGTCCTCGATAGCATTCTTGAGCGTCACCAGGAACGTCACCGCCTCGCGGCCGTCGATCAGGCGGTGGTCGTAGGAGAGCGCGAGGTACATCATCGGGCGGACCACCACCTGGCCGTTCACGACCACCGCGCGATCCTCGATGCGGTGGAGGCCGAGCACCGCCGACTGGGGCGGGTTGATGATCGGCGTCGACATTAGGGAGCCGAACACGCCGCCGTTGGAGATGGTGAAGGTGCCGCCCTTCATCTCATCCATCTTGAGCGTACCGTCCTTAGCGCGCTTGCCAAAGTCGCCGATCGTCTTCTCGATACCTGCGACCGAGAGCTGGTCGGCGTCGCGGATGACGGGGACGACGAGGCCGCCTGGCGACGACACCGCGACCGATATGTCGGCGTAGTCGTGATAGACGATGTCCTCGCCGTCGATCGACGCGTTGACGGCAGGGATGTCCTTCAGCGCCATGCAGGCGGCCTTCACGAAGAAGCCCATGAAGCCCAGGCGCACGCCGTGCTTCTTCTCGAACAGATCCTTGTACTTGTTGCGGGCCTCGATGACCGCGGACATGTCGACGTCGTTGAACGTCGTGAGCATGGCGGCGGTGTTCTGTGCTTCCTTGAGGCGGCGGGCGATTGTCTGGCGGAGGCGCGTCATGCGGACGCGCTCCTCTTTGCGGCCGCCAGAGGTCGCGGCCTGCGGAGCCGGGGCGGGCGCGGCGGCCGGAGCCGGAGCGGTGGGTTGGGACTGCTTGGCCTGAGCCGCAGCCTCGACGTCCTCCTTGGTGATGCGGCCGTCCTTGCCCGTGCCCCTCACGGTGGCGGGGTCGACGCCGAGCTCCAGGATAGCGCGGCGGACCGACGGGGAGAGCGCGGCGGGGCTGTCGCCCTGCGGCTCAGGCTCCGGAGCCGGTGCGGACGCGGCTTGCTGAGGCGACTGGGTGACCGCGGGCTGAGGTGCTGCGGTCTGGGCGGGCGCGGCGCCGCCGGCGTCGACGGTGGCGATCATCGCGCCGACCTGGACGGTATCGCCCACCTTGACCGCGTGCGCGCCCATGACGCCGGCCACCGGCGAGGGCACCTCGACCGAGACCTTGTCGGTCTCGAGGCTGGCGATCGGCTCGTCGGCGCGGACGGCGTCGCCGGGCTGCTTCAGCCACTCGCCGAGCGTGGCTTCGGTGATCGACTCGCCGAGCGTGGGGACCAGGACTTCGGTTGCCATCGTTTTCTCGTTCCTCAGGCGGTCGCGCCGCCGGCCTTTTGGGTGGTGGTCGCCACCTCGCCGGAGCGGGTGCGGCGGATCTCTTCGCGGACGTTGTGGCCGAGCGCGTCGGCGATGAGCGCGCCCTGCTCCGTCTGGTGGCGCTTCATCAGGCCGGTGGCGGGCGACGCGGCCGAGGCGCGGCCGGCGTAGCGGGGGCGCTTCACGGCGGCGTTCGCGCGGGTCAGCGCTTCCTCGACGAATGGCTCGACGAAGGTCCAGTAGCCGTTGTTCTTCGGCTCCTCCTGCGCCCAGACCACGTCCCCGAGGTTCGGCATGCGCGCGACGCGCTTCGCCAGCGCGTCGACGGGGAACGGGTAGAGCTGCTCGACACGGACGATCTGGGTGCCCGTGTCGCCGGCGGCGTCGCGCGCCTCGATAAGGTCATAGGCGACCTTGCCCGAGCAGAGCACGAGCCGCGTCGTGTCCGCGTCGGCCGCGCCGTTCGGGTCGGACAGGATGCGCATGAAGTGTGTGTCGCCCAGGAAGTCGTCGCGGCGCGACACCGCCAGCTTGTGGCGGAGCAGCGACTTGGGCGTCATCAGCACGAGCGGCTTGCGGAAGGTCCTGTGCATCTGCCGGCGGAGCAGGTGGAAATAGTTGGCCGGCGTGGTGACGTTGGCGACCTGCATATTGTCCTGCGCGCAGAGCTGCAGGTAGCGCTCGGGCCGGGCGGACGAGTGCTCGGGACCTTGGCCTTCGTAGCCGTGGGGCAGCAGCATGACCAAGCCGTTGGCGCGGAGCCACTTGGCTTCTCCGCTCGCGATGAACTGGTCGATCATGATCTGCGCGCCGTTGGCGAAGTCGCCGAACTGCGCTTCCCAGAGGACGAGCGTCTTGGGGTCGGCGAGCGCGTAGCCGTATTCGAAGCCGAGCACGCCGTATTCGGAAAGCGGCGAGTCCAGCACCTCGAAGCGGCCATGCTCGACGGTGGAGAGCGGCACGTATTTGTGCTCGTCATTCTGGTCGACCCAGACGGCGTGGCGCTGGCTGAAGGTACCGCGGCCGGAGTCCTGGCCCGACAGGCGGACGCCGTACCCTTCCGCGAGCAGCGAGCCGAACGCGAGCGCCTCGCCGGTCGCCCAGTCGAAGCCCTCGCCCGTGCCGAACATCTGGCGCTTGGCGTCGAGGACGCGGGCCAGCGTCTTGTGGATAGCGATGTGGTCGGGGACGGTGGTCAGCGTGCGGCCGAGCGCGTCGAACAGCTTGGGCTCGAGGCCCGTCTCCGGCGTCCGGCGCGAGCCCTCCGGGTCGGCGGGGGCGCCGAGGCCGGTCCAACGGCCGCCGAACCAGTCGACCTTGTTGGGTTTGTACGACGCGCCCGCCTCGAACTCGCCTTCCAGGCGGGTGACGTACTGGCGGACGTTCTCGTCGATCCAGGCCTGGTCGACGACGCCTTGGCTCACGAGGCGGCGGCTATAGACCTCGCTGACGGGCGGGTGGTCCTTGATCGCGCGGTACATGAGCGGCTGGGTGAAGCCGGGCTCGTCGCCCTCGTTGTGGCCGAAGCGGCGGTAGCACCACATGTCGATGACGATGTCGCGGTGGAACTTCTGCCGGAACTCGATCGCCATCTTGGTGGCGAAGGTCACCGCCTCCGGATCGTCGCCGTTGACGTGGAAGATCGGCGCCTGCACGCCCTTGGCGACGTCCGACGAATAAGGCGAAGAACGCGCGAACTGCGGGCTGGTCGTGAAACCGATCTGGTTGTTGATGACGAAGTGGACGCAGCCGCCGGTGTTGTAGCCGCGGATGCCGGAGAAGCCGAAGCACTCCCATACGATCCCCTGCCCCGCGAACGCGGCGTCGCCGTGGATCAGCACGGGGAGCGAACGGCAGTGGTTCTCCAGGTCGTTCGCGATCGTCTGGATCGCGCGCGCCTTGCCGAGCACGACGGGGTCGACCGCTTCGAGGTGCGAGGGATTGGCGACGAGGCTCATGTGGACCTTGTGCCCGTCGAACTCGCGGTCGGACGACGTACCAAGGTGGTATTTAACGTCGCCCGAGCCGCCGATCTCGTCGGGGTTGGCCGAGCCGCCTGCGAACTCGTGGAAGATGACGCGTAAGGGTTTGCCCATGACATTGGCGAGCACGTTCAGACGGCCGCGATGCGCCATGCCGAACACGATCTCGTTGATGCCCGCTTGGCCGCCATATTTGATGACGGACTCGAGCGCGGGGATCATCGCCTCGCCGCCGTCCAGGCCGAAGCGCTTGGTTCCGACATATTTGCGGCCGAGGAAGCGCTCCCACTGCTCGGCTTCGATGACCTTGTTGAGGATCGCCTTCTTGCCCTCGGGCGTGAAGTCGATGGCCTTGTCCTTGCCCTCCATGCGCTCCTGGAGGAAGCGGCGCTCCTCCAGGTCGGCGATGTGCATATATTCGAGGCCGACATTGCCGCAGTAGTTGGCGCGGAGCGTATCGACGAGCTCGCGGACGGTCGCCCATTCGAAGCCCATCGTACCGCCCAGGTACACGCGGCGGTCGAGGTCGGCGTCGGTGAAGCCGTGATACTCGGTGCGGAGCTCCAGCGGCATCTCGCGCTTGACGAGACCCAAGGGGTCGAGATTGGCGGCGAGGTGGCCGCGGACGCGGTAGGTGCGGACCAGAATCTGCGCGCGGATGGCGTCGGCGGCGGCGCGGACGACCTCGTCCTGGGACGGCGGCGCGGCCGCCGGCCCGGCCGGGGCCGGCTTGCCGGCCTTCGACGGCTTGGGCGCAGGCTCCATCTGCGTCGGGTCGAGCGCCGCGGTGAGATCGTCGGTGGTGCTGAGCGGCCAGGCAGGGTTCGACCAGCTCGGGCCGGACGCGCCGCCCTCCAATCCCTCGAACAGGTTGCGCCACACGGGCTCCACGCTGTCGGGCGAGGCCCGGAACTTGGCGTAGAGCGTGTCGATGAACGCCGGGCTGACGCCGGCGGCGATGTCGCTGAAATCCTGGCCTTCGTAGCCCATCTCACCACCTCCTCCCTCTCCCCTCAAGGAGAGAGGGTTGCGCAGCCCCGGATCGAGCCCGGGGCGTAGCTGAGAGAGGGGTGATGCGGAGCTTAGCTCCGCGCCGAGCCGCCGGCTCGGCCCCTCTCCCCGACCCTCTCCCCGGAGGGGAGAGGGAGATACTCACTTGTTTAACACTTCGAGCAGCGTCGAGCCGAGCTCGGACGGCGAGGCCGCGACTTTGATGCCGGCCGCCTCCATCGCCGCGATCTTGTCCTCGGCGCCGCCCTGGCCTCCGCTCACGATCGCGCCGGCATGGCCCATGCGGCGTCCCGGCGGCGCGGTGCGGCCGGCGATGAAGCCCGCCATGGGTTTGGAACGCCCACGCTTCGCCTCGTCGCGGAGGAACTGCGCGGCTTCCTCCTCCGCGGAGCCGCCGATCTCGCCGATCATGATGATCGACTGGGTCTCGTCGTCGGCGAGGAACATCTCCAGCACGTCGATGAAGTTGGTGCCGTTCACCGGATCGCCGCCGATGCCGACCGCGGTGGTCTGGCCGAGGCCGGCGTTCGACGTCTGGAACACCGCTTCATAGGTCAGCGTGCCCGAGCGCGAGACGACGCCGACCGAGCCCTTCTTGAAGATGGAGCCCGGCATAATGCCGATCTTGCACTCGCCCGGCGTCAGCACGCCCGGGCAGTTGGGGCCGATCAGCCGCGACTTGGAGCCCGAGAGCGCGCGCTTCACCTTGACCATGTCGAGCACGGGAATGCCTTCGGTGATCGTCACGATCAGCGGCACCTCGGCGTTGATCGCCTCCAGGATCGAGTCTGCGGCGAAGGGCGGCGGCACGTAGATGACGGACGCGGTCGCGCCCGTCTTCGCGACCGCCTCGTGCACCGTGTCGAACACGGGCAGGTCGAGATGCGTGGTGCCGCCCTTCCCCGGCGTCACGCCGCCGACCATCTGCGTGCCGTACTCCAGCGCCGCCTTGGTGTGGAAGGTGCCGGTCTCGCCGGTCATCCCCTGGGTGATGACCTTGGTGTTCTTGTCGACGAGGATGCTCATTTCTTCTCCTGGGGAGAGGTCGGGGATGAAGCGGCGGGAGCGCCGACCCAATCGGCCTTGATCGCGACGCCGCTTAGCTTGATGAGCTCGCGGAGCGGGCTGGCGTCCGGGACGAAGAACAGTTCGAAACTGTCCTGGCCCGCGTTGATGCCGGGCTGCCACTCGCCGCGAAGCAGTTCGGGCCGGTCCACCGTCTGGACGGGTTCACGGCCCAGCCAGGCGGATACGTCCTTGACGGTGATGCGGCGCGTCTCGCCGGGGTCGTAGACGCGGCAGCCATGGACCACCTGGCCACCGATCGTGGCGCCCGACAGGAGCAGCCACAGCTCCTCCCCAGCGACGATCTTGCGATAGGCGCCGCGATCGGCCTCGATCGAGCCACCCTGCGCCTTCGCCAATGCGCGGCCCTGCTCCATACCCATCGCGACGAGCGGGCCGACCGGCGTCGCCGCGGCGTCCTCGACGCGCGTCCAACCCTTGCCGCGCACATGGGCGTGCGCGTCGCGCAGGACGGGCAACTTGTCGCACGCGGCCCGGACCTCGTTCAGCACTGCGAGCATGGGGTAAGTCGATTGGGCATGCGCGGGAGCCGCCGGAACGGTCAGCCCCAGCGCAGCGATCACCGAAATTGCCAGGCTCCGGCGCAAACGCTCAGGCCAGGCTGGAGTCGATCGAACGGCAGGCCTCCAGCAGCTCCTTCACCGCGTCAACGGAGACCTGCAGGTTCTGCTTGGCGGCGTCGGTCAGCTCGACCTCGATCACCTTCTCCACGCCGCCCGCGCCGATGACGATCGGCACGCCGACATAAAGGCCGGATACGCCATACTCGCCATTGAGTTCGGCGGCGGCGGGGAGGACGCGCTTCTTGTCGTAGAGATACGCCTCGGCCATCTCGATCGCGGAGGTCGCGGGCGCGTAGTAGGCGGAGCCGGTCTTGAGCAGCGCGACGATCTCGCCGCCGCCCGAGCGGGTGCGCTGGACGATGGCGTCGACCTTCTCCTGGGTGGACATGCCCATCTTGATGAGGTCGGCGACGGGGATGCCCGACACGGTCGAGTATTCGAGCACGGGCACCATGGTGTCGCCGTGGCCGCCGAGCACGAAGGCGTTGACGTCCTTGACCGACACGCCGAACTCTTGAGCCAGGAAGGTGCGGAAGCGTGCGCTGTCGAGCACGCCCGCCATGCCGACGACCTTGTGCGCGGGCAGGCCGGAGAACTCGCGGAGCGCCCAGACCATCGCGTCGAGCGGGTTGGTGATGCAGATGACGAAGCTGTCGGGGGCGTGCTGGCGGATGCCTTCGCCCACCGCCTTCATGACCTTGAGGTTGATGGCGAGCAGGTCGTCGCGGCTCATGCCGGGCTGACGCGCGCGACCGGCGGTGACGATGCACACGTCCGCGCCCGCGATGTCGGCGTAGTCGTTGGTGCCCTTGATCTCGGCGTCGAAGCCTTCGACGGGGCCGCACTGGGCCAAGTCGAGCGCCTTGCCCTGCGGCACGCCCTCGACCACGTCGAAGAGCACGATGTCGCCGAGACCCTTCAGCGCCGCGAGGTGGGCGAGCGTGCCGCCGATGTTGCCGGCGCCGATCAGCGCGATCTTCTTGCGGGCCATCCCCTGTCCTTCTGCTTGGCGCCGCTGAGAAGGGCGCGGTTGGGCTGCCGCCTACGCCTTTCGGGCAAGCGGGGCAACCTCTAAACGGCGGAGGTTAACAGGTCTTGTTGCGACTGCTTCGCAGGAGCAATGGGCTCCGGATGCGCCCCCGCCCGCCGTCGGTCGCGGCAGAGCCGCGCCCTGTGGCGGGCTCTGCCGCGCCGGCCGAGCTTGGCCGCGTGCGGCTCAGCTCCGCTGATCCATCTCGCGGCCTGCGCTCAGCAACCGTGGCCCAGCGCCATATACTCCTCCGACCGCATCTCCTCGAGCCGCGACACCGTCCGCTGAAACTCGAACCGGCCGTCGCCCGCCTCGTAGAGCTGGTCCGGCTCCGCGTCAGCGGCGGCGAGCAGCTTCACCTTGTGCTCGTAGAGCGCATCGATGAGCTGGACGAAGCGCGCGGCTTCGTTGCGCATCTCGGGGCCGAGCTTCGGGATGCCGACCAGGATGATAGTGTGGTAGCGGCGCGCGATAGCGAGGTAGTCGGCCGCGCCACGCGCCTCGCCGCAGAGCTTCTTGAACGAGAAGACGGCGACGCCCTTCAGCGACTTGGGGACGCGTAGCTCGCGCCCTTGGACGGTGAGCGTCTCCGACGGGACGTGCTCGGCATCCTCGGGCGGATAGTCGGTCAGGCGGAAGAAGTCGGCGGAGAGCTCGGCGGTCGCCTCCGGGCCGTTGGGCACGAGCCAGGTCTCGACGCGCCCCAGGCGCTGGCGGCGGTAGTCGACGGGACCGTTGAGCGGGAGCACGTCCAACCGGTTCTCGATCAGCGCGATGAAGGGCAGGAAGTGCTCACGGTTGAGGCCGTTCTTGTAGAGCTCGGACGGCGCGCGGTTGGAGGTGGTGACCACCGTC
Source organism: Sphingomonas lenta (assembly GCF_002288825.1). GTDB lineage: Bacteria > Pseudomonadota > Alphaproteobacteria > Sphingomonadales > Sphingomonadaceae > Sphingomonas > Sphingomonas lenta. The sequence continues at coordinate 893,385 of NZ_NSLI01000003.1, read as the reverse complement.
ACGCCGTGCTCGACGATGAGCGCAGTGAAGAGCCGGGACAGGATCATCGCGTCCGGCGAGTTGGTCACCATCATCTCGTCGAAGGCGAGCAGGCGCGCCTGCTCCGCGATGGCCTCGGCGACGGGGGCGATCGGGTCGCCCTCCTCCTTGCGCCGCTCGTCGTGGATGCGCGCGTGCACCTCCAGCATGAACTCGGCGAAGTGAACGCGGCGCTTCCTCTCCACGCGGACGTTGGAGAAGAACAGGTCCATCAGCATCGACTTGCCGCGGCCGACGCCGCCCCAGAGATAGACGCCGCGCGGCGGCGCGGGCTTGCGGAACAGGCGGGCGAGTAGGCCGGGCTTGGCGGCGCCCTCCAGCTCGGCGGCGAGGCGGTCGAGGCGGGCGGCGGCGGCGGCCTGCTCCGGGTCGGGGCGGAGCTCGCCGGCGGTGACGAGGGACTGGTAAGCGGGGAGGACGGAGGACATTAGCCGCCGCCCTTAGCCCTAGTCGTCACCCGAGCGAAAGCTGGGGTAGTCGCACTTACTCGTCGAAGGGGGCGCCCCGGAGTAAATCCGGGGCGTCGTCGGACGGGCCCGCTAGCGCGATCCGCCGGCCGGGCTTGCGCGAGTCCTGCGCCGGGGCGGCGCAGGCCGCACTGCGCCTAGAGCACGCGCTCCATCTCCAGCTTCTTGATCTCCGCGATCGCCTTGGCCGGGTTCAACCCCTTCGGGCAGACGTTCGCGCAGTTCATGATCGTGTGGCAGCGGTAGAGGCGGAACGGGTCCTCGAGATCATCCAACCGCTCGCCCGTCATCTCGTCGCGGCTGTCGGCGAGCCAGCGATAGGCCTGGAGCAGGATCGCCGGCCCTAAGAACTTGTCACTATTCCACCAGTAGCTCGGGCACGAGGTCGAGCAGCAGGCGCACAGGATGCACTCGTACAGGCCGTCGAGCTTGGCGCGATCTTCCGGCGACTGCAGCCGCTCCTTGCCGGACGGCGCGGGGGTGACGGTCTGGAGCCACGGCTTGATCGCGGCGTATTGCGCGTAGAAGTGCGTGAAGTCGGGGACGAGATCCTTCACCACGTCCATGTGCGGCAGCGGCGTGATGCGGATCTCGCCCTTGCTGTCCTCGATTGCGGTGGTGCAGGCGAGCCCGTTGCGGCCGTTGATGTTCATCGAGCAGGATCCGCAAATGCCCTCGCGGCAGGAGCGGCGGAAGGTGAGCGTCGAGTCCTGCTCGGCCTTCATCTTCAAGAGCGCGTCGAGCACCATCGGGCCGCACGCGTCGAGGTCGACCTCGAACACGTCGTAGCGCGGGTTCTCGCCCGAGTCCGGGTCGTAGCGGTAGACCTTGAACTGGCGGATGCGGCCTTGCGTCGGTGACTTGTGGACGACGCCCTTCTTGATCCTGCTGTTCTTGGGAAGCGCGAACTCGGCCATTTCAGTGCAATCCGTCAGTTCTGGGTGCGGGAGGCGGGGCCGCCGCCCTGGTGGGACAAGGTCCGATACATGTAAGCCCCCCGCCCCGCAAATACGAGATTCGGGCCATTATCACGTGTTGCCGCGCGGCGCTTTTCCGAGCCTCAACGCGACGCGCGCAGCACCGTGGCGGGCGAGCGGCCGACAGTCGCGCTCGCGGGCGGCAGGTCGCGTTCGAGCGCGGCCAGCCACCTGCCCGCGCCGCGCCCGATGCTGACCTGCGGGTCGGATGCGTCGAGCCTGCCTTCGCGCTCCCAGCGGGCGATCAGGCCCCTCGCCTCGTCCACGGCGCGGCCGAGCGGCTGCGGCTTGCGCAGCGCCTGGTTGATCACCGCGTCGCCGAAGAAGGTCCAGTCATTATCCGCCTGACAGCCGAACGAGGTCTTGTCGGCGGCGGACGCGGTGACGATCGCGGTGCGGTCGGCCATCATCATGGGCACGAACTGGCCGGAGTAGCAGGCGCTGATGAAGAGCAGCCGGTTCTCGATGCCGAGCTCGCGTAAGGTCCGCCACAGCTTAGCGGGCGCGATCGCGCCGAAGCCCTGGTCGCCGTCGTTGTAGACCAGCCCAAGCGGCGCGCCGTGGCTCGTCGTGTAGAGGACGAGCACGTCCTCACGGGCGTCCATCAGCTCGGCCACGCGGGCGAGGGCCGCGGCGAGCGTCTGGGGCGAGCCCATGGGCAGGTCGCTCGGCCGACTGCCGTCCGTGCCCGCCAGCACGATCGTACGGCCATCGGCCTTGTAACGCCGCGCGAGCACGCGGCCGGCCTCGCGCGCCTCGCGGCCGAACACGGGGTCGCTGTCGAGCGCGACCGAGACGACGTACGCGTCGACCTTGCCGCGGCGTTGCGGCTGCAGGTTGGCGAGCGCCGTCGCGAGGCGGCGATGCTCCGCGAGCATGTCGCGCGCGGTGCGGTCGCGTTCGATCTGGACGCCGAGCTCGGCGAGGCGCGCCACCTCCTGCTGGCTGGCGGTGCCGATCAGCGGCGCGGGCTGGTTGTGCTGTGGCGGCTGGTAGGGCTGCTGCTGCGCGGCCGCCGCGGGGGTGAAGGCGAGCAGCGCGACCAGCGGTTTGAGAAAGCGGTTCATGGCGCTCCGCAGCTTGGGCCCGCGGGCCCCCAAGTCAAGCGACGGAACCGCGCGTCGCGCCGCCCGGTTCTGCTGCTTTCCAGTCGAGAGGTCGTTGTCATGAGCGTGAAGCTGAAGCCGCTGTCCGAACAGGTGATCGTGATCACGGGCGCGAGCTCGGGCATCGGGCGCACCACGGCCAGGCGGGCGGCCGAGCGTGGCGCCACCGTGCTGCTGGTCGCGCGCGACGAGGACGGCTCGCGCGAGGTGGTGGGCGAGATCGAGGCGGCGGGTGGTACCGCGGCCTATGCGGTCGCGGACGTGGGCGATCAGGCACAGGTGGACGCCGCCGCGCGTGTCGCGATCGACCGGTTCGGGCGCGTCGACACCTGGGTCAACGACGCGGGGACGTCCGTCTGGGGCAAGCTGCTCGACATCCCGAACGACGAGCATGAGCGCATGATGCGCACCAACTACTTCGGCGCGGTGCACGGGTGCCGCGCGGCGGTGCCGCTGCTGCGCGACGCGGGCGGTGCGCTGATCACGGTGGGCTCGATCGCGTCCGACCTGCCGACGCCGATCATGGGCGCGTATTCGGCGACCAAGCACGCGCTGAAGGCCTATGTCGAAGTGCTGCGCATGGAGCTGCGCGACATGGGCGCGCCCATCTCCGTCACGCTAATCAAACCGTCGGGGATCGACACGCCCATCGCACAGCACACGCGCAACCATCAGCCGGGCGAGGCGCAGATCCCGCCGGTGATCTACGCGCCCGAGCTGGTCGCCGACGCGATCCTGACCGCCGCCGAGAAGCCCCGGCGCGAGATCACGGTGGGCGGTTCCGGACGGCTCCAGGTCCTGCTCGGGCTGCACTTCCCCTGGATCTATGAGCGGGTCGCGCCCAAGGCTGCGGCCAAGCTGCTGACCGACCCCGACAAGAAGCAGCCACCCACGAATCTGTGGGAGGGCCGAGGCGGGTCCGAGCGCTCGGGCGAGCACGCGGCCAAGACGTTCAGTCTCTACACTAAGGCCGTCGAGCGCCCCGCGGCGACGCTGGCCGTGGCGGCGGCGGGCGCGGCGGCGCTGGGCGCGTGGTGGTTCAGGCGGCGCGAGCAGGCGGCCTAGCACACCTCAGCGGTGAATTTCGGCAGCGGTCCGGGCGGCACGCGGGCGGCGTGCTGGTGGAAGCGATCGGCGGGAATGTGGTGGCGGTCGCCGTACGCCTCGCGCAGCACGGCCGCGAGCGCGGGGTCGTAGCGGGCGAGGTCGGCGTCGGAGAGGACCACCTGGCCGTCGAAGGTCGCGACCTTGTTCGAGTTGAACCAGAACTGCGTGCCCTCCGCCCAGTATTCGTCGACGGTGGTCAACGCATATTCGTCGCGCCAGCGGCCGCTCGCCTTGGCTTGCGTATAGGCCCGCTCGATGCGGGCGTTGAGGGCGGGGTCCACGTCGCGGATCGCCCAGAGCACGACATGGGCGAACTCGTGCAGGAGGATGTTCTCGCCGTAGTAGCGGCTGGATGGCAGGCCGAGCAGGTCCTCCGTCGCCCCGGAGGTGAGCCGCCCCGCCATGCCGCGCGCGCGGCCGTTCCAGTATTCGCGGTCGGACAGGCGGCCGATCCGCTCCTGATAATGCTTGCGCTCGCACCGGGTCAGGCGCGGGTCGTTGGGCGCAGGCTTGCGCCAATGACGCTGCTCCGGAAGGTCGACCGTGCCCTCCTCGGGCGCCATCACCGCCACGCGCACGCCGTTCGCGACGATGTTGCGGTGCAGGTCGGGCCGATGCGCCGTCAGCCCGAGCACGATGTCGCGCGCGACCTTCAGCGCCTCCGCCGGTGTGCGGCGGGAGGAGACGACGGGCATGCCGCCTGCGTCGACATAGCGCGTATAGAACGGGTCGAGCCCAAGCGTGGCCGGCGGGCGCGACGGCTCCGCGCAGCCCGCGGCCGCGCATGCCAGCGCCGCCGCGAACAGGCCGAACCGCCGCCTCTTCATCCTCGGCTTAGTACACCCGCTTCTTCGGCTTGATGTACTCGACGTCGTCGGTCAGCGTGTAATCGTGGACCGGGCGATAGTCGATCGCGACCGCGCCGCCCTCGCCGCCCCAGCCCATGAACGTCGTGATCGTGTGCTTCATCCAGTCGGCGTCGTCGCGGTCCGGGTGATCCTCGTTGACGTGCGCGCCACGGCTCTCCTTGCGGTTCGCGGCGCTCTCCATGGTGACGACCGCCTGGGCGAGCAGGTTGTCGAGCTCCAGCGTCTCGATGAGGTCCGTGTTCCAGATGAGCGAACGGTCGGCGGTCTTCACGTCTCCCATCGACCGATAGACCTCGCCCATCTTGGCCTGGCCCTCCGTCAGCAGCTCGTTGTCGCGGAACACGGCGCAGTGGCGCTGCATGGTGCGCTGCATCTGGCCGCGAATATCGGCGGTCTTGGTGCCGCCGTTCGCGTAGCGGAACCTGTCGAGGCGGCCCAGCGCGAGGTCGGCCGAGTCCTTCGGCAGCGGATTGTGCGATGTGTTGGGCTTGAGCGTCTCCTTGAGGCGCAGGCCTGTGGCGCGGCCGAACACGACCAAGTCGATAAGCGAGTTCGAGCCGAGGCGGTTCGCGCCGTGGACGGAGACGCAGGCCGCCTCGCCCACCGCGAACAGGCCGGGGACGATCGCGTCCGGGTTCCCGTCCTTGGGCGCAATGACCTCACCGTGATAGTTGGTCGGGATGCCGCCCATATTGTAGTGCACGGTCGGCACGACGGGCAGCGCCTGGCGCGTCAGGTCCACGCCCGCGAAGATCTTGCCCGTCTCCGTGATGCCCGGCAGGCGCTCGTGGAGCACGTTGGGGTCGATATGGTTCAGGTGAAGGTAGATGTGATCCTTCTCCTTGCCGACGCCCCGGCCCTCGCGGATCTCCATCGCCATCGAGCGCGAGACGACGTCGCGTGACGCGAGATCCTTGGCGCTAGGTGCGTAGCGCTCCATGAAGCGCTCGCCCTCGGAGTTGGTCAGGTAGCCGCCCTCACCCCGCGCGCCCTCCGTGATGAGCACGCCCGCGCCGTAGATGCCGGTCGGGTGGAACTGCACGAACTCCATGTCCTGAAGCGGCAGGCCGGCGCGCAGCACCATGGCGTTGCCATCGCCGGTGCAGGTGTGGGCGCTCGTCGCGGAGAAGTAGCAGCGGCCGTAACCGCCCGTCGCCAGCACCACCGCGTGCGCGCGGAAGCGGTGGATCGAGCCGTCCTCCATGGATAGCGCGATCACGCCTCGGCACTGGCCGTTCTCCATGATGAGGTCGAGCGCGAAATACTCGATGAAGAAGTCGGCGTCGTACTTCAGCGACTGCTGGTACAGCGCGTGGAGCATGGCGTGGCCGGTGCGGTCGGCGGCGGCGCAGGTGCGCTGCACCGGGGGGCCCTCGCCCATGTTCTGCATGTGGCCGCCGAAGGGGCGCTGATAGATGGTGCCGTCGTCGTTGCGGCTGAACGGCACGCCCGCATGCTCGAGCTCATAGACGGCCTGAGGCGCCTCGCGGACCATGTACTCGATCGCGTCCTGGTCGCCGAGCCAGTCGGAGCCCTTGACGGTGTCGTACATATGCCACGACCAATGGTCGGGCGAGTTATTGCCGAGCGAGGCCGCGATGCCGCCCTGCGCGGCGACGGTGTGGCTGCGCGTCGGGAACACCTTGGTGATGCAGGCGGTCTTCAGGCCGGCCTCGGCGATGCCCATGGTGGCGCGCAGGCCCGAGCCGCCCGCGCCGACGACGACGGCGTCGTAAGTGTGGTCGATAACCTTGTAGGCTGCCGGCATTAGCTTGCTGCTCCGAAAGCGACCTTCAGGATCGAGAAAACGGCGGTCGCGTAAACCGCCAGCGTATATAGGTTGAGCAGCACCAGAAACACGACCCTGGACTCGTTATGCTGGTAATCTTCAATAACGACCTGCAGCCCGAGCCGGAAATGATAGAAGACCGAGGTGACGAGCAGCAGCAGCGGCACCGCCACCCAGGCGCTCTCCATCCAGAGGCGGATGCTGGCGTAGTCGAAGCCGGTCAGCCGCGTCAGCGAGAAGATGAACCACGCCATGAGCAGGAAGTTTGATCCCGCCGTCAGGCGCTGACGCCACCAGTGATGCGTCCCCTCCTTCGCCGCGCCGAGGCCGCGCACGCGGCCGATGCTCGTTCCCGTACCCATCAGCGGAGCCCCATCCAGAGCCAGAACGCGGCCGTCAGCACCAGTGCGATGACTGGGCAGGCCAGCGCGCCGATCTTGTTGCGCTTGAGCTCGTAGCCCGCGCCCGTGTCGAGCACGAGGTGGCGCACGCCCGTCGCCATGTGCTCGAAGAACGCGAAGGTGAGGCCGATCCCGACCACCCAGCCGACGATGTTGAGCTTGCCGGAGGCGACGGTGAACACGTCGCGGAACGTTCCATACGCCTCCGCGCCGCCCGCGACGGACGCCAGCCACCAGACGAACAGCGGCACGCCGACCAGCGCCATGCCGACGCCGGTGACGCGGTGCGCGATCGACGCCGCCATGTGCGGTCCCCACTTCCAGATGGTGAGGTGTGGGCTGAGCGGTCGTGCTTGAGGTCTGCTGGCCAAGGCTTTGCGTCCCGACAGAAAAGCGGAGGAAAAGATGGCCCGCCTATTAGGCCGGACGGGCCGCGATGCAAGCGGCGGGCCGGGCCGCACCTAACCCGGCTTTAACCTATGAGCCGGTAATCCGCCGGGAACAGAAGCGGAGCCAACATCCTCGTGTCCAACAACCTGCCCGTTCCCGGTTCCATCGCCGCGACGATCGACCTGCCGGCGCGGCTGCGCGCGTTCGACGCCGACGGCGTGCTCACCGCCGCCGCGCGCGACGCGTGGGCGGTGCTCGAGCCCGAGGCGCGCAGCGTCGCCGACGCCTATTGGCAGCAGTGGAAGCGCTGCTTCGACGCGCACCGCGTCTGGGCGCCCGCCGAGAACGACCGCATGATCGACATCGGCGTGGAGTTCCTGCGCAACCGCTTCCTCGACACGCGCGGGCGCGCCTGGATCGAATCGATCGAGCGCTCGGTCGCCGCGGCCTTCACCGCCGACGTGTCGCCCATGGTCCTCCTGTCGATGGTGAGCGCGAGCGACCGCGCGGCGCTGGACGTGCTGATGCGCCGCGTCCAGCGCGACGACGCGCGGCTGCCCTCGCTGATCGACACGCTGATGCGGCTGTCGGCGCTGGAAGGCGAGATCACGGTCGCCATCTACAACGGCTATCGCAAGCACGGCTCGCAGTCGGCGCGCGATCGCCTGGCGGCGGAGTTCCGCGACGGCATCGCCGCGCTCGCGAGCAGCACGAACGAGGAGAGCCACTCGCTGCGCAACCAGGGCACGCGCGCTTCGGCCGCGGCGCGCGGCATGCTGGGCAAGACGAGCGAGGTCGCCGCTGCGGCTGAGCAGTCGGCGGTGGCGATGCGCGAGGCGGCGCAGACGGCGGCCGGCCTGATCCGCGCGATCGAGGACGCGCGCGTGGAGGTGGAGGCCGCGGCCGAGATCGCCACGCGAGCGTCCGCGCAAGCCGGCCAGGCGGTGGGCATGTCGGAGGCGCTGTCCGACCACGCCAAGTCGATCGAGAGCATCTTGGGGCTGATCCGCGACATCGCGGGCCAGACCAACCTCCTGGCGCTCAACGCCACGATCGAGGCGGCGAGGGCCGGCGACGCGGGCCGCGGCTTCGCGGTGGTGGCGCAGGAGGTGAAGAGCCTGGCCAACCAGACCGCGCGCGCGACCGACGACATCGCGGCCAAGATCGCCGCCATCCAGTCGGCCACCCGCTCGACGGTCGAGACGAACGCCTCCATCAAATCCACCGTCGCCGAGGTGCAGGAGTCGGCGGAGCGCATCCGCTACGCCATGGAGGCGCAGGCGCAGACCGTTACCGCCATCACCGCCGCCGTGGACGAAACCGCGCTCGCGGCGGACTGCATGAGCGACACCATCGCCGCGATCCGTGAGGACACGGAAACGGTGGCGAGCGAGATCGAGGGCGTGGGCAAGGGCTTCGACCTGCTCGACGGGCGGCTGGCCACACTGAAGACCAGCGCGGGCGAGTTCGCGGCCAAGGTCGCCGCATGACCATCGGTCCGCGGCTCCGCCCCATGGCGGAGCATCTGGCGGATTACGACTGGGACGGTGCGATCGGCCCCGCTTGCCGACTGATCACCTCGCACCTGACCGACGACGATTACCGCCAAGTGGCCGCCGAGTTCTGGCGCGCTTATCTGGAGCTGCCGGGCGCCGCGCATCTGAAGGGGTCCCTGACGCCGGCCGTCGTCGCCGAGCGCGTCGAGGGCAGCTTCGCCTATGCCCGCGACGCTTATCTCGATCCCTCCGAGGACGGATGGCGGAACCGGGCGGCGCAGCACGCGGTCGAGTCGCGGGCCGCCGGCGTTCCCCTCTCCACGCTGCTGGCGGCGCTGGCGCGCGGACGGAGCCGCTCGATCGCGATCCTGGCGAGCAAGATGCGGGACGATCCCGCCGGCTTCGCCACCGTCGCGGACGCGATGGCCCGGCTCGGGCAGATCGAGGCGGACATCAGCGCGGAGGCGATCGTCGCGGCGGAGGAGGAAGCGTCGCGCGCGGCGCGGACGGCGCACCTGGACCGCTTCCGCGAAGGCATCGCGCGCACGATCGAGCACGCGGCGTCGCTGGGCGAGGGCGTGCGCGATCAGGCGCGAGGCGCGACGGCGGCGACCCAGGGCATGGCCGACAAGGCCAGCGAGGTCGCGGCGGCGGCTGAGCAGTCGGCGGTGGCGATGCGCGAGGCGGCGCAGACGGCGGCCGGCCTGATCCGCGCGATCGAGGACGCGCGCGTGGAGGTGGAGGCCGCGGCCGAGATCGCCACGCGAGCGTCCGCGCAAGCCGGCCAGGCGGTGGGCATGTCGGAGGCGCTGTCCGACCACGCCAAGTCGATCGAGAGCATCTTGGGGCTGATCCGCGACATCGCGGGCCAGACCAACCTCCTGGCGCTCAACGCCACGATCGAGGCGGCGAGGGCCGGCGACGCGGGCCGCGGCTTCGCGGTGGTGGCGCAGGAGGTGAAGAGCCTGGCCAACCAGACCGCGCGCGCGACCGACGACATCGCGGCCAAGATCGCCGCCATCCAGTCCGCGACCCGCTCGACCGTCGAGACCAACGCCTCCATCAAGGCCACGGTCGCCGAGGTGCAGGAGTCGGCCGAGCGCATCCGCTACGCCATGGAAGCGCAGGCGCAGACCGTCACAGCCATCACCGCCGCCGTGGACGAGACGGCACTGGCGGCGGACACGATGTCCAACACGATCGGCGCGGTGCGGACCGACGCGCATGTCATGGCGACGGAGATCGAGCGGCTGGGCGGGCGCTTCGGCGACATGGGTGTGCAGCTGCGCGACCTGCGCGGCGCGGCCGAAGCCTTCTCGGCCGGGGCCGCCTAGACCAGGCTCGACGCGCCCGCGCCGGCCCGTCTAGGGAGGCGCGATGACCAGCATCCTCCTCACCGGGTCCAGCCGCGGCATCGGCGCGGCGATCGCGGCGGCGCTGTCGCAGGGCGGCGTCCGGCTCATCGGCCATGGCACGAAGAGCGGCATCCCCGCCGACTTCGCCGATCCCGCCGGCCCGCGCCAGTTATGGGCGCGGGCGCTCGACGAGGCGGGCGGCGCGATTGACGTGCTCGTCAACAACGCCGGCGTGTTCGAGGCGAACTCGCTCGACCGCGACGGCGACGAGTGGGTCGCGGACTGGGAGCGCACGATGCGCGTCAACCTGACCGCGTCCGCCGAGCTGTGCCGGCTGGCCGTGCTCCACTGGCGCGGGCGCGGGGTCGGCGGCCGGATCGTCAACGTCGCGAGCCGCGCGGCCTATCGCGGCGACTCGCCCCAGCACTGGCACTACGCCGCGTCCAAGGCGGGCATGGTCGCGATGACCAAGACGATCGCGCGGGGCTACGCGGCGGAGGGCATCCTGGCCTTCGCGATCTGCCCGGGCTTCACGATGACGGGGATGGCGGAGGATTACCTCGCCAGCCGCGGCGGCGACAAGCTCCTGGCCGACATCCCGCTCGGCCGGGTGGCGACGCCGGAGGAGGTGGCCGAGGTCGCGCGCTTCCTGGCGTTCGACGCGCCGCCGTCGATGACGGGCGCGGTGATCGACGTGAACGGCGCGAGCTATGTCCGCTGAGCGTCCGCCAGAAGAAGTGGGCACCACTTCTTCGTCCGGCGGCGCGCCCAACAAAGATAGCTGGAAAGTCACCCTGCCCTGCACCAAGGCGGAGGCCGAGGCGATCGGCGACGCGGAGATGGAGGGCGTGGTCCTGCTCGTGACCGAGGAGGACGAGGCGACCGGGCGCTGGCGGCTGGACGCCTATGTCGAGGGTGAGCCGGATGCGGCGGCGCTGGCCGCGATCCGCGCGCTCACGTCGAGCGTCGCAGTCGAGCCGCGGGTCGAGGGGCTGGGCGACGAGGACTGGGTCACGCTGAGCCAGGCGGGGCTGGAGCCGATCCGCGAAGGCCGTTTCGTCGTGCACACCTCCGCCTTTCCGGTCGAGCCACCGCCGGGCGGACGCGCGTTCCTGATCGAGGCGGGACAGGCGTTCGGGACGGGGCACCACGAGACGACGGCGGGGTGCCTGCACGTGCTCGACGCCCTGGCCGAGCGCCGGTTCGCGAACGCGGTCGATCTCGGCACCGGCACGGGGCTGCTAGCCTTCGCCGCGCGCGAGCTGTGGCCGGACGCGCAGATCATGGCGACCGACATCGATCCGGTCGCGATCGAGGTGACACGCGAGAACATGGAGGTGAACGGCGTCGAGCGGATCGACCTCGTCGTCGCCGATGGCGCGCGCGATCCGGCCATTCAGGAGCGCGCGCCATTCGACCTGGTGATCGCCAACATCCTAGCCGGCCCGCTGATCGCGATGGCGCCGGAGGTGGCGGCGATCGCCGCGCCGGGGGCGGCGGTGGTGCTGGCGGGGCTGCTCGAGACTCAGGCGGACGCGGTGGTGAACGCATATCGCGCCGCCGGATGCGCGCTGGAGCGGAGCGAGCGGCGGGGAGACTGGACGATCCTGCTTCTTCGGGCGGGCGAGACGGTCTCCTCAGTCGCGCCGGCGAATAGCGATCGGAACGCCTGGGCGACAGATACCTAGATTCCGCCCCCGCTTACAGCGGGGGAGGGGGACCGCGCCCGCAGGGCGTGGTGGAGGGGGTACAGGGCGATGCCGCATCCCGTTGCTCCCCCTCCACCAGCCTGCGGCTGGTCCCCCTCCCCCGCTGTAAGCGGGGGAGGATTGCTAGGCCGCCAGCTTGCTTCGGGCGTAGTCCTGCGTGCCGCGGGTGATCAGTTCGTCGCCTTCCACGATTTCGGCGACGGGAATGTCGGGCAGCGCCTTAATCTCGGCGTAGAGCGGGGCGAAGTCGGTCTCAACCGTCACGCGCAGCAGCTCGTCAAAGCTGGGGATGACGAAGTAATTCTGCTGATAGTCGTCGATCCGGTACTCGGTCCGCATCACGCGCTTCAGGTCGAACGCGATGCGGTTGGGGCTGGGGTCGTCGAGCGCGAAGATGCTCTCGCCGTAGCTCGACACGATGCCGGAGCCGTAGATGCGCAGGTCCTCGCCTTGGCGGATCAGGCCGAACTCGACCGTGTACCAGTAGAGGCGCGACAGGTACTTGATCGCGTCGTGCTCGAGCGCGCGTAAGCCCCCGCGCCCGTACGCCGCGGCATAGTCGGCGAACACGGGGTCGGCGAGCATGGGGACGTGGCCGAACACGTCGTGGAAGACGTCGGGCTCCTGAAGATAGTCGAGCTGGTCGGGACGGCGGATGAAGTTGCCCGCGACGAAGCGGCGGTTCGCCATGTGGTCGAAGAACACGTCGTCGGGCACCAGCCCCGGCACGGCGACGACGCGCCAGCCGGTCAGCTTCTCCAGCCGGTCGGACAGCTCCTCGAAATTAGGGATGCCGCTCTCGGACAGCTTGAGCTGGTCGAGCCCGCGGAGGTACGCGTCCGACGCGCGGCCGGGCAGCAGCTTGATCTGGCGCTGGTACAGCGTGTCCCAGGTGGCGTGCTCCTCCGCGGTGAACCGCTCCCAGTTCTGCGGGATCGTCCAGTCGGCGTTGGCGCCTTCCGGCGGGCGGTCGAGAGCGTGGGTATCTTCTGCCATGGCGCGGCTCTAACATGGGGCGGTGCTGAAACGAAACGCGTTGGGCTGGGCCCGGGTTGCCTCGATCTGGGTCGCGGGTGCGGTCGGCACCTTGCTTGTCGCGCTCGCCTTATACGCCGTGGCTGGGCTGGTCGGCGGCGCGATCCCGGCGAACGACGCGTGGCGGCCGCCGGCGGAGGGCGTGCGCATCTTCGTCGAGTCGAACGGCGTCCACACCGGCATCGTCGTCCCCAAGGTGGCGGAGGGCGTCGACTGGCGGCCGCTGGTGCGGCCAGAGCACCTGGCGGACCCGCGTTATGGCGGACACACGCACCTGTCCTTCGGCTGGGGCGACCGCGCCTTTTATCTCGAGACGCCCACCTGGTCGGAGGTGAAGCCCGCGACCGTGCTGGCGGCGGCGCGCGGGAGCGAGGACACGCTGGTCCATGTCGACCACGTGCCCGAGCCGATACCGGGCGTGGAGGTGCGCGCGATCACGCTCCGGCCGGAGGAGTATCGGCGGCTGGCCGACTTCATCCGCCGCACCTTCGCCGACGCGCCGCGCCATTATCGCGGGTATGGGCCGTACGACGTGTTCTACGACGCGAAGGGCAGCTACTCCTTCCGGCGGACCTGCAACGCCTGGACGGGCGAGGCGCTGCGCCACGCGGGCGTGCGCGTGGGCAGGTGGACGCCGTTTCCGGTGACGGTGCTCAACTGGTTCTGACGCCCCGCCCGCCGTCAAAGCTGCTCTGGGCCGCGGAGTTCCCGCGCGCGGTGTGGATGCTCGCGACCTGGTGGCGGCACCGGGCGCGGGTCAGGGGCGTGCCGGCGGCGAGCGGCGGTGCGGTAATGCTGCTGCCGGGGATGTTCAACTCGGACCGCTCGAACTTCCTGCTCAGGCGCTTCCTGCGGCGGCTGGGCTACCGCGTCGAGGGTTGGGGGCTGGGCCGCAACCTGGGCGTGCGCAGCGTCGGCCCCGACGCCGAGCGGCTGATCGCGCGTGTGGAGGCGCTGGCGGCGGAGGCCGGGCCGGTGGCGCTGGTCGGCGTCAGCCTGGGGGGCATGCTCGCGCGGCTAGTGGCGCATCGGCGGCCGGATCTGGTGCGGCAGGTCGTCACCATCAGCTCGCCTTTCGCGGGTTCCGGCCGGGCGACGAATGTCTGGCGAGCGTTCGAGATTGTCACGGGCGAGCGGCTGGACAGTCCCGCAGTGGTCGAGCGGGCGGCGCTGATCGCGAGTCCCCTGCCCGTCCCGGCCACCGCGATCTGGAGCCGGACGGACGGGCTCGTCGCCGGCGAGATCTGCCGCGACGAGCATTGCGACGCGGTCGAGGTCAGGAGCTCGCACCTATGGGTGCAGCTCAAGCCCGAGGTTCTGATCGTAGTCGCGCAGGCGCTCAGTTGTCGTTAGCGGCGACGTAGCCGTCATAGCCGCGGCACTCGTCGCGGTCCGGGTTGCGACGGCAGCGGCGCTCGTACTCGCGGCGCTCGCGCCCTTCGCGCGCTTCCTTCTTGCGCATCTCGCGGCCGTAGTTGCGGTCGGCCTCGTCCTGGCTCGTCGTGGTCCAGTCGACGACCTGGCCCGCGACCTTGACCGGCGCGGTGGCGACGTTCCAGGCGGTACGCGCGATGCAGCCGCCCGAAAGGAGCGGCAGCGCGAGCGCGGCGGCGAGAACGGTCTTACGCATTACTGGTGCTCCTTGACGGCGAGGACGCCTGTTGCCGGAAAGTCGGTGAAAAATCCGTCTATTCCAAGGCGAAGCGCGGCCGCAATCTCGCCGTGCAAATCGCCGCGCCCGGCCGGGTCCTCGCCGCGGCGGAAAGGCTGGGCCAGGAACTGGTTCTCCGCGCGGAACGTCCAGGGATGGACGCGCAGGCCCGCCCGGTGCGCGTCGCGGACGAGTGCGCCGCCACGGCCGCCCAGCATCGCCTTGTTGGGGCCGATCCCCCAGGCGTAGCCGGCGATGTCGCGTAGGCCGTCGAGCGTCGCCATCGCGGCGTAGCTGGGCCGTGCGCCGTCCGCCGGGCCGCCCGTCGCGTCGAGCAGCTGGATCAAGCGGATGCGGGTCAGCTTCGACAAGCGTCGGAGGTTGGCGACCTCGAACGACTGGATGAACACGGGCGCGTCCGCAGTCGACCAGCCGGCGGCGTGGAGCGCGCGCACCAGCGGCTCGTCGGTGCCGAGCCCGATTGAGGCGAAATAGGTCGGGAGCTTGGTTTCCGGGTAGATGGCGATCGTCCGCCCCAGCTCGGCCGAGCGGCGCTTGGCGAGGTCGATCACCTCCTGCAGCGTCGGGATCGCCTCCTGCCCGTCGAAAGCGGTGTTGCCGGGCCGGAGCTTGGGCAGCCGCTCGCGGGCGCGAAGCCGCTTCAGCTCGGCGAGCGTGAAGTCCTCGGTGAACCAGCCCGTCACCGCCCGCCCGTCGATCGTCTTGGTCGTGCGGCGCGCGGCGAACTCGGGGCGGTCGGCCACGTCGGTCGTCTCGCCGATCTCGTTCTCGTGCCGGGCGACGAGCACGCCGTCCTTGGTCGGCACAAGGTCGGGCTCAATCACGTCCGCGCCTTGCGCAATGGCCAGGTCGTAGGCGGCGATCGTGTGCTCCGGCCGCTCGCCGCTGGCGCCGCGGTGCGCGATGACGATAGGGGGCGAGAGCGGCTTCTCCATGCGCGTCCCCTGCCCCGGCGCGGCGCAGGACGCCAGCGCGAGCAGCGGGACAAGCACCAGTCGTTGCGGAACCAAGCTGATCACCTACGTTGTGGCCGGGGCGGGAACGTGCCCGCCCCTTGGGACGGTTTCATGACGGACAACGACAGCGTCCTCGCCGCCGCGCACGCCTGGAGGGGCGAGCCGATGGCGATCGCGACCGTCGTGTCCACCTGGGGTTCCGCGCCGCGCCCGAAGGGCAGCCACATGCTCGTCCACGCCGACGGCCGGTTCGAGGGGTCGGTGTCGGGCGGCTGCGTCGAGACCGACATCCTGCAGACCGCCGCCGACGTGATCGCGGGCGCGCCCTTTCAGCTGAAGCGCTACGGTGTCGCCGACGCCGCCGCCTGGGAGGTGGGCCTGCCCTGCGGCGGCGAGATCGCGGTGATGGTGCAGCCCGTCTCCGCGCACGGCTTCGACCCCGAACTGTTCGACCGCGTCACCGAGGCGCGCGAGGATGGTCGGTCGCTGACGGTCACGACCGACCTCGCCACCGGTCACTCCTTGCTGCGCCCGCAGGAGACGGGCGAGGTGTTCGTCAACCGCTACGACCCGCCGCGCCGGTTGCTGATCGTGGGCGCGGTGCAGATCGCGCAGTCGCTGGTCGGCCTCGCCCGCACGCTGGGCATGAGGGCGGTCGTCATCGACCCCCGCGCGCGGTTCCTCACGCCCGAGCGCTTCCCCGACACGACTCTCGACGATCGCTGGCCGGACGAGGCGATCGCAGCCTACAAGCCCGGTCCGGCGACGGCGGTGATCACGCTCAGTCACGACACCAAGATCGACGACCCCGCGCTGATCGAGGCGCTCCGCCACCCGACCACCTATGTCGGCGCGCTGGGGAGCAAACGCAGCCATGCCGCGCGGCGGGAGCGCCTGGCCGAAGCGGGCGTTCCCACTCACGACATCGACCGGATCGACGGCCCGGTCGGGCTCCCCATCGGCGCCGTCGGCCCGTCGGAGATCGCGCTGTCGATCGCCGCCGCCACCGTGAGGGCGTTCCATGATCACGATTGAGAACACCGCGCTCGTGCTCCTCGCCGCCGGCCGGTCGGCGCGGTACGGCGATGTCGGCTCCAAGCTGGACGAGGAGTTCCTGGGCAAGCCGCTGGGCGTCCATGTCGCCGTCACGCTGGAGGACATGCCGTTCCTGGCGCGCGCGGCGGTCGTGGATCGGTGCCGCATCGACTACGCCGCCCACGGCTTCGAGATGATCCGGAACTACGAGGCCGCCGAGGGTATCGCCAGCTCGGTCCGCCGCGGCGTCGAGTTCGCGCGCCGGCACGATGCGGCGGCTGTCATGTTCGCGCTCGCCGACATGCCGCGCGTCACCGTCTCGCACGTGTACCGGATGTTCGACGTGGCGAACAATCCTTCGCACGTCGTCGCCTCGTCGGACGGGACGCAGACCAAGCCGCCCGGCATCTTCGGGCGCGACCGGTTCGACTTCCTCATGTCGCTCCGGGGCGACCAAGGCGCGCGCGACCTGGTCAGGGGCGGGCGGCACGTCGTGACCAGCCCGGCCGAGCTGATCGACGTCGACACCCCTGAGGAGCTGGAAGAGCTGCGCGCGCTGGTCCGTCCGCGCGCGCGTCAGGCGGCGCTCACTCCAGTTCGAGAATGACCGCGTCCACCGCCAGGCTCTCGCCGGGCCTGGCCTCGACCGTCTTGACCGTGCCCGATTTACCTGCGCGCAGGATGTTCTCCATCTTCATCGCCTCCACGACGGCGAGCGGCTGGCCGGCCTCGACGCGGTCCCCCACGCCCACGTGCAGGCGCACGAGCAGACCCGGCATGGGCGCGAGCAGGTAGCGCGACAGGTCGGGCGGGACCTTCTCGATCAGGTGCTGCGCCAGCGGCGCGAGGCGGGCGGGCAGCACGCGGACCTTGTGCGTGCGCCCGCGCGCGTTGAGGCGGAAGCCGGCGGGGGCGCGCTCGATCTTGACCGCGTAGCTCTCCTCGCCCGCTTCGACCTCCACCACGCGGTCGCCGGGCGTGTACTCCATCGACAGGTCGAGCGGCTCGCCATCGACGGTCAGGCCGTCGGTCGAGACGTGGACCGCGTGGTCCTCGCCGCCAATCCGCACGACCCAGTCGGCGGGCGGTGTCAAGCGACGCCCCAGCTGCCCGTCCACGCGCCGCGCGCGGTCGGCGTGGGCGGTGGCAGCAAAGGCGGCGACGGCGGCGAGCGTTTGCGTCAGCTCCGCGGTCGCAGGCGCGCCTTGGAAGCCCTCCGGATACTCCTCGGCGATGAACCCCGTCGTCAGCTCGCCCGAGCGGAAGCGGGGGTGCTGCATGAGGGCTGAGAGGAAGTCGAGATTGTGGCCCGGCCCGACGATCTCGAACTGGTCCAGCGCCGCGACCTGAAGGTTGGCGGCCTCATCGCGCGTGGGAGCCCAGGTGACGAGCTTGGCGATCATGGGATCGTAGAACATCGACACCTCGCCGCCCTCGGCGACGCCGTCGTCGACGCGGACGTAACCACTCCCGTTCGTAGCCTCGCCCCTTCCGTTCGTCTCGAGCGTAGTCGAGAAACAGATCAGGCCGTCATCGCCCAAAGGCTTCTCGACTACGCTCGAAGCGAACGGTTGAGGGCTGGGGCCGCCCCCTCCACCGTTCGTGTCGAGCTCAGTCGAGACACGCTGGGGAGCGCTCGAAGCGAACGGGGGTGGGGTGACCGGCTCCTGACGCGCGTCGGCCTCGGGCGGGTTGTACCGCACCAGCCGCCCGATGCTCGGCAGGAAGCCGCGATACGGGTCCTCGGCGTAGACGCGGTTCTCGATCGCGTGGCCGGTGAGCGTGATGTCGTCCTGGCCGAACGGCAGCTTTTCACCATAGGCGACGCGGATCATCTGCTCGACCAGGTCGACGCCCGTCACCGCCTCGGTGACGGGGTGCTCGACCTGGAGCCGCGTGTTCATCTCGAGGAAGTAGAAGCTCTTGCCGGTCGTGTCCGCGCCCGACACGATCAGCTCGACGGTGCCCGCCGAGTGGTAACCGACCGCCCTCGCCAGAGCCACCGCCTGCTCGCCCATGGCGCGGCGCATCTCGGGGGTGACGAAGGGCGACGGCGCCTCCTCGACGACCTTTTGATGGCGGCGCTGGATCGAGCATTCGCGCTCGCCCAGATAGACGATGTTGCCGTGCTGATCGCCGAGCACCTGGATCTCGATGTGGCGGGGCGATTCGATAAATTTCTCGATGAACACGCGGTCGTCGCCGAAGCTCGCCAGGCCCTCGCGCTTGGTCGCCTCGAAGCCCTCGCGCACGTCCTGCTCCGACCAGGCGAGCCGCATCCCCTTGCCGCCGCCGCCGGCGCTCGCCTTCATCATCACGGGGTAGCCGATGTCGGACGCGATGCGGACCGCCTCGTCCGTGTCGGCGATGTCGCCCAGATAGCCGGGGACGACGTTGACGCCCGCCTGGGCGGCGAGCTTCTTCGACTCGATCTTGTCGCCCATTGCCGCGATCGCGTTCGGCGGCGGGCCGACGAAGGCGATGCCGGCGTCGGCGCAGGCGCGCGCGAACGACTCGCGTTCGGAGAGGAAGCCGTAGCCGGGATGGATGCAGTCCGCGCCCGTCTCCTTGGCGGCGAGCAGGATCAGCTCGGCCTTAAGGTAGCTCTCCGCCGCCGGCGCGGGCCCGAGCCGCACCGCCTCGTCGGCCATCAGCACGTGCGGGGATCGCGCATCGGCGTCGGAATAGACCGCGACCGTCTTCAGGCCCATGCGCTTGGCGGTCCGGAACACCCGGCACGCGATCTCGCCGCGGTTGGCGACCAGGATCTTGTTGAACATTAGCCTCGCCTATCCCTCACCTTCTCACAGCCGGAAGGCGCATGTTGATCTTATCCAGCAGCTCCCGAACCTCGGCACGGGTCCAGCCGATGCGCGTCTGAAATTCCCAGTCCTCGATGCGCACGCCGTTGCACAGCTCGTTCAGGCAGTTGTTGAGCATATTCAGCTCGTCCGCGCTGAACTCCAAAGCGTCATTCATTCCGCTGCCGCCCGCATCGGTTCCTCGCCCGCGAGCGGCGTCAACCCCAGCTTCGCGAACAATGCGGCGTCGGCACTGTCGCCGCGGTTGCCGGTGGTGAGCAGCTTGTCACCGGTGAAGATCGAGTTCGCGCCCGCCAGGAAGCAGAGCGCCTGCGTCGCTTCCCCCATGCTCTCGCGGCCGGCGGAGAGGCGGACGGTGCTCATCGGCATGGTGATGCGCGCGACGGCGACGGTGCGGACGAACTCGATGTCGTCGATCTTCGCCATTGGGGTGTCGGCGAGCATATCGCCCAAGGGCGTGCCCTTGACCGGCACGAGCGCGTTGACAGGGACGCTTTCCGGATGGCGCGGGAGCGTGGCGAGCGCGTGGACGAAGCCGACGCGGTCCTCGCGCGTCTCGCCCATGCCGACGATACCGCCGCAGCAGACGTTGATGCCAGCCTCGCGCACATTCTCCAGCGTCTCCAGCCGGTCGGCGAAGGTGCGCGTCGAGATGACCTCGCCGTAGCGCTCGGGCGAGGTGTCGATATTGTGGTTGTAATAGTCGAGGCCGGCGTCGGCGAGGCGCCGGGCCTGGTGCGGTTCGAGCATGCCAAGCGTCATGCACGTCTCCAGCCCCATGGCGCGCACGCCCTCCACCATGGCGCAGATCGCGTCCATGTCGCGGTCCTTGAGGTTACGCCAGGCGGCACCCATGCAGAAGCGCTGCGAGCCCGCGTCCTTGGCCTGCGCCGCCGCCTGGAGCACGGCGCGGACGTCCATGAGCTTGGTCGCCGTGAGGCCGGTGTCGGCGTGGGCGGATTGCGAGCAATAGCCGCAATCCTCCGGGCAGCCGCCGGTCTTGATCGAGAGCAACGTCGCGAGCTGGACCTGGCCGTGCGCGTGGTGGGTGCGGTGCACCTCGGCGGCGCGGAAGACGAGCTCGGTGAAGGGTAGGTCGAACAGCGCGGCGATCTCGGCGCGGGTCCAGTCGGTGCGGACCTCGTCGAGCGCGGGCCCGCCACCCTCCCCGTTCGTGTCGAGCTCGGTCGAGGGTGTCGCGCCAGCGACGCCCTCCGCGGGGTGCGCCTGGATCCGTTTCTCGACTGGGCTCGAAACGAACGGGGTTGTTTGCACGCTCTCTCCTATCATGCCGCGCTCCTTGCCGTTCGATCGGCCAAGCCGCAAGCGTAGGCCGCGAGCGCATCGGCGTAGTACGGGGCAGCACGACGCTCGCGCTCGCCTGCAGGCACGGCGATGACGGCGTGGGCGACGCCCTGGACGACGCTGTCCGGCAGTGCGTCGAGCCGGGCGACGTGGATGCCGATGGTGAACAGCACCGCGCCGCTGTCCGGCAGCCGGCGGAGCGTCTGGCGCTCGCAGCGGACGAAAAGCGTCCGGCCGGCGTTGTCGGGGGTGACCTGCGCGAAGCGCTCGGCGGGATCGCCCTCCGGCAGGTAGCGCCAGTCAGCCGTCGGCACGACGAACCAATTGGCGCGGCCGAAGATCGGGCCGGGTCGGAGCGTCGCGAAGAAATGGTCCACCCCGCTCGACAGCTTCTCCGCATAACCGTGGATGGGCGCGTGCACCTCGGCGAGCGGCAGGCCCATCTTCTCGTGGAGCCGCCAGTCGGTCGGGAAGCCGACCGCGCCGGCGACCAGGCGGTAGGCGCCGTCGGGGCCGGGGAGCAGGAGACAGAGGTCCTCCCAGGTCGCCCGTGCGGCTTCGGCGAGGCCGCCGGGAACGCCGAGCATGGCGGCGAGCTCGCGGACGGCCGATTCGGCTTCGGGCAGGACCCGCACGGCGTCCGGATGCGCGTCGAACACGGACGCGCGGGCAGCGCGGTCGAAATCACGTTGGAGCCAGTCCGCTTCGGAAAGTCGTCGCAGCCCCATCTTCAGCCCGCCCGGCGCGGAGCCGACAGGAGCAAGCTCGGCGACGGAGAAGCCCAAGGTCATGTCGCGATCGACTTACCGGGACGCGCCCAGTTCACGACAGGGTATCAAGCCAGATCGCGAGGAATGCGCCGACCCCTACACCCATGAACAGGCCGGAGGCTCTGATCTGCAGCGGCAGCCATCGCTGCGGCTCGCGCCCTCTCGCCCGCGCGTCGGCCAGGGATGTAGCGGCCGAGAACGCCAGAACGCCCGCGATCGCGACGGCCACGGCCACCAAGATGACGCTGGTGGGCTTCAACTCACCCGCCTGCGTCTCTTCGCGAACCGTCAGAAGGCCACCCAATATGAGCAGCGAGAGCGTGGTGATGAATTTGGCGAGGTCGTAGAGCAGCGCCTCGCCGTAGTGCGCCGGCCCGGCTTGGTCGGCTGGTTTGACGCGGGTCTCGTCGTCGGTCACTCCGCCGCCTCCTGCTCCGGCGGCATGTTGTGGCCCAGCAGGCGCAACACCTCCTCCGCCGCGTGGATCAGGTTGGTGCCCGGCCCGAAGATCGCCTGCACGCCCGCGTCGCGCAGCGTCTGGTAGTCCCGCGCGGGAATGACGCCGCCCGCCACGACCTTGATATCCGCGCGCCCTGCGTCGCGCAGCTCGTTGATCAGCTCGGGGATAAGCGTCTTGTGCCCAGCGGCGAGGCTGGACGCGCCGACCACGTCGACGTCGCTGTCGATCGCGAGCCGGGCGGCTTCCTGCGGCGTCTGGAACAGCGGGCCGGGCACGACCTCGAATCCCAAGTCACCGAACATCGAGCTGACGAGGTTCGCGCCGCGGTCGTGACCGTCCTGGCCCATCTTGGCCACCAGCATGCGCGGGCGGCGGCCCATGCGGCGCTCGGTGGCGGCAACGCCATCGGTCAGGCGGTCCCAGCGCGCATCGTCCTTGTAGGAGCCGCCGTAGACGCCGCGTACGGGCGTGGGCTGCGTGCCGTAGCGGCCGAACACGTCCTCCATCGCCTGGCTAATCTCGCCCAAGGTGGCGCGGGCGCGGGCGGCCTCGACGGCGAGCTCGAGCAGGTTGGCGCTGCCCCGCGCACCCTCGCGCAAGGCGTCGAGCGCGCGGCGGCAGGCGTCTTCGTCACGACCCGCCTTCACCTGGTTGATGCGCGCGATCTGGCCCTCGCGCACCGCGTGGTTGTCGACCTCCAGGATCTCGATCGGGTCGTCCTGCGCCGGGCGGTACTTGTTCACGCCGACGATCACCGTCTCGCCGCGGTCGACCTGCGCGGCGCGGGCGGCGGACGCCTCCTCGATCATCGCCTTGGGCCAGCCCGCCGCGACGGCCCGCGCCATGCCGCCCTCGCGCTCGATGCGGTCGAGGAGCTCGGTCGCCCTGCCGACCAGCTGTTGGGTCAGCGCTTCGACGTAGTAGCTGCCGCCCAAAGGATCGACGACCTTGGTGATCCCCGTCTCTTCCTGCAGTACGAGCTGCGTGTTGCGCGCGATGCGCGCCGAAAAGTCGGTGGGGAGCGCGATCGCCTCGTCGAGCGCGTTGGTGTGGAGCGACTGGGTGCCGCCCAGCGCCGCCGCCAGCGCCTCGATCGTGGTGCGGATGACGTTGTTGTACGGGTCCTGCTCCTGGAGGCTCACGCCCGACGTCTGGCAGTGGGTGCGCAGCATCTTGGACCGCTCGTCCTTCGCGCCCAGCTCCGTCATGACGCGGTGCCAGAGCGTGCGCGCGGCGCGGAGCTTGGCCACCTCCATGAAGAAGTTCATGCCGATTGCGAAGAAGAAGCTGAGGCGGCCGGCGAACTTGTCGATGTCCAGCCCGGACGCCATCGCCGCCTTTACGTACTCGCGGCCGTCGGCGATGGTGAAGGCGAGCTCCTGCACCTGCGTCGCGCCCGCCTCCTGCATGTGGTAGCCGGAGATGGAGATGCTGTTGAACTTGGGCATCTCGCGCGATGTATAAGCGATGATGTCCGACACGATCCGCATGCTGGGTTCGGGCGGGTAGATGTACGTGTTGCGGACCATGAACTCCTTGAGGATGTCGTTCTGAATGGTCCCGTCGAGCTTGGCGCGCTCGACCCCCTGCTCCTCCCCGGCGACGATGAAGAAGGCGAGGATCGGGATCACCGCGCCGTTCATGGTCATGCTGACCGACATCTGATCGAGGGGGATGCCCTCGAACAGGATCTTCATGTCCTCCACCGAGTCGATGGCGACGCCCGCCTTGCCGACGTCGCCCACGACGCGCGGGTGGTCGCTGTCGTAGCCGCGATGGGTGGCGAGATCGAAGGCGACCGACAGCCCCTTCTGCCCTGCCGCCAAGTTGCGGCGGTAGAAGGCGTTCGACTCCTCGGCGGTCGAGAAGCCGGCGTACTGGCGGATGGTCCAGGGCCGCCCCGCGTACATCGACGCGCGAACGCCGCGCGTGAAGGGCGCGAAGCCGGGCAGGCCCGGGTCTCGGCGAACGTCGTCGGCGGTGTAGAGCGGCTTGACGTCGATCCCCTCCGGGGTCGCCCAGGTCAGGTCCGCGCCCTTGACCTCCTTGGCCGCGAGCTTCTCCCAGTCGGCGAGTGATGCGGTGCGCGGCGGCTCGGGGAGGTCGCGCGGCGTTGGGGCCAGCCCCGGGTCCTCGCCGGGTGCGAGCGGCCCCGTGACGCCTACGATGTCCGACTCTTCCGCCATGTCACTGTCCTTTGAACGCGGGCGCCCGCTTCTCCAGGAACGCGCGGGCGCCTTCGATGGCGTCGGCTGTTCCGGCGGCGGTCCGCTGTCCGGCCGCCTCGCGCTGCATGGCGTCGCCGTAGGTCCCGTCCATCGCCCGCGCAATGTTCCGCCGCATGACGCCCAACGCCACCGTCGGCCCGCGCGCGAGGCGATCGGCGAGCGCGGTCGCGTGCTCCATCAGCGCGTCGTCGTCCACGCACGCGTGGATCAGGCCCCAGCCTTCCGCCTTCTCCGCGCCGATCTTCTCGCCTAGCATCATCATCTCGGTCGCGCGCGCCTTGCCCACCAAGCGCGGGAGCATCCACGACGCCCCACCGTCGGGCACCAGGCCAATATTGACGAACGCCTGGAGGAAGTAGGCCGAGCGTCCCGCGACCGCAAAGTCGGCGGCGAGCGCGAGCGAACAGCCGATCCCCGCCGCCGGGCCGTTCACCGCGGTGACGACCGGGACGGGCAGCTCGGCGAGGCGCGCCATTAGCGGGTTGTACCAGCGGGTCAGCGCCTCGTCCGACGCCTCGCCGCCGCTCACCGAGCGTTCGCCACGCGCCTGCAAGTCCGCGCCCGAGCAGAAGGCGCGCCCCGCCCCCGTGATCAGCACCGCGCGCGCGCCGTCGAGCTTCGCCAGCGCCGCCGACATCTCCTCCGCGCTCTCCAGCGACAGAGCGTTCAACCGCTCGGGGCGGTTCAGCGTCAAGTGGAGCACGTCGCCGCGGCGCTCCGCCAGGATCGTCCGGTATTCGGTCATGCGCCCTCCCCTATGCTCAATGATCGCCTTTCGGCTCCTCCATCAGCTCCACCAGCACGCCGCCGAAATTGCGCGGGTGGACGAACACGATCGGCGTCCCATGCGCGCCGATACGCGGTTCGCCCAGCACGGTCGCGCCGCGCTCCTCAAGTTCGGCGACGGCGGCTTGGATGTCCGGCACCTCGAAGCAGAGGTGGTGCTGCCCGCCCGCCGGGTTCTTGGCGAGGAAGCCAGCGATCGGTGATTTCTCGTCCAAGGGCTGGATCAGCTCCACCTGCGTGTTCGGCGCGTCGACGAAGCACACGCGCACGCCCTGCGCGGGCAAGTCGAACGGCTCGCCGACCGCAGTCGCGCCGAGCAACGTGCGGTAGGTCTCGACCGAGCGCTCGATGGAGGGCGTAGCGACGCCGACATGGTTGAGGCGGCCGAGGTTCATCGTGCGTCCTTCACAGAAGGTAATCCGCCAGCCGGATTAACAGTGTCAGCACCGCCGCGACCACGCCGAGCATGACCAGCCAGCGCACCCAGGCAGGCCGACGTGGGCCGTTAGAGCGGGATGTTGTCATGCTTCTTCCACGGGTTCTCGAGCTGCTTGCCGCGTAACTTGCGCAATCCTAGCGCGATGCGGCGGCGGGTGGAGTGCGGCTGGATGACCTCGTCGATGAAGCCTTTGGAGGCGGCAACGAAGGGGTTCGCGAAACGTGCTTCGTATTCGGCGGTGCGCTCGGCGATCTCTTCGGGTGTGCGGCCGCGGAAGATGATCTCGACGGCGCCCTTGGCGCCCATCACCGCGATCTCGGCGGTGGGCCAGGCGTAGTTCAAGTCGCCGCGCAGGTGCTTGGACGCCATGACGTCGTAGGCGCCGCCATAGGCCTTGCGCGTGATCACGGTGATCTTGGGCACGGTCGCCTCGGCATAGGCGAAGAGCAGCTTCGCGCCGTGCTTGATGATGCCGTTATGCTCCTGCGCGGTGCCGGGCAGGAAGCCGGGCACGTCGACGAAGGTGATGATCGGGATCTCGAACGCGTCGCAGAAGCGGACGAAGCGCGCGGCCTTCTTGGACGAGTTAATGTCGAGCACGCCGGCCAGGACCATAGGCTGGTTGGCGACAACGCCGACCGTACGGCCCTCCACGCGGCCGAAGCCGCAGATGATGTTGGCAGCGTGGGCGGGCTGGACCTCGAAGAAGTCGCCCTCGTCCACGACCTTCCGGATCAGCTCGTGCATGTCGTAGGGCTGGTTGGCGGAGGCGGGGATCAGCGTGTCGAGCGAGTCCTCGACGCGGTCCCAGGGGTCGGCGGTCGGACGCTCCGGGACCCCTTCACGGTTCGAGAGCGGCAGGAAATCGACGAAGTCGCGCGCGGCGAGCAGCGCCTCTACGTCGTTCTCGAACGCGACGTCGGCGACGCTCGTCTTGGTCGTGTGCGTCACCGCGCCGCCCAGCTGCTCTTGGGTCACGACCTCGTTCGTCACCGTCTTCACCACGTCGGGGCCGGTGACGAACATGTAGCTCGAGTCCTTCACCATGAAAATGAAGTCGGTCATGGCGGGCGAGTAGACCGCACCGCCCGCGCAGGGGCCCATGATAAGGCTGAGCTGCGGCACGACGCCCGACGCGAGCACGTTCCTCTGGAACACCTCGGCGTAGCCGGCGAGGCTGGCGACCCCCTCCTGGATGCGCGCGCCGCCGCTGTCGTTCAGGCCGATCACGGGCGCCCCCACTTTCATGGCCATGTCCATGACCTTGCAGATCTTCTGCGCGTGCCGTTCCGACAACGAGCCGCCGAACACGGTGAAATCCTGGGAGAAGACGAAGACGAGGCGGCCGTTGATCGTGCCCGATCCGGTCACCACCCCGTCGCCGGGGTACACCTGCTCCGCCATGCCGAAGTCGATGCAGTTGTGCTCGACGAACATATCCAGTTCCTCGAACGAGTTCTCGTCGAGGAGCACGTCGAGGCGTTCACGGGCGGTGAGCTTGCCCTTGGCGTGCTGCGCGGCGACGCGCTTCTCGCCGCCGCCGAGGCGCGCCGCGGCCCGTTTCGTCTCCAGCTCCTGCATCGTCGACGACAACGACCCTCTCCTCGCTACACGACCTGACCCAAGCCTGTAGGCGCAAGCTGCGGGCTTGCGCAATCCGCCCCCCGTCCGGCAGGAAGCGGCGAAGGGAGGCCCGCATGACAGAAGCCGTTTACCCCGTGCCGCAGGACTGGGCGGAGCGCGCCCGCGTCGACCGCGCCGAGTATGAACGGCTGTACCGCGAGTCGGTCGACGATCCCGACGGCTTCTGGCTCGCCCGCGCCCGGGAGCGGCTCGACTGGATCGCCGAGCCGACGACGGCGGGCGACTGGTCGTTCGACGAAGCCGATTTCCGCGTCCGCTGGTTCGCCGACGGTAAGCTCAACGCGGCGTACAACTGCGTCGACCGGCACCTGAAGGAGCGAGGGCACGAGACGGCGATCATCTGGGAGCCGGACGAGCCGTCGGAGGAGCCGCGGCGGATCAGCTATCGCGAACTCCACGCGGAGGTGTGCCGGTTCGCGAACGTCCTCGCGCGGCTCGGCGTCGCCAAGGGCGACCGGGTCACGATCTACATGCCGATGATCCCCGAAGCGGCGTTCGCGGTGCTGGCCTGCGCGCGGCTGGGGGCGATCCATTCGGTGGTGTTCGGCGGCTTCTCGGCGGACGCGCTGGCGGGGCGGATCGAGGATTGCGGGTCCAAGATCGTCGTCACCGCCGACGAGGGCCGGCGCGGCGGCAAGCGCATCCCGCTGAAGCGCACCGTCGACCAGGCGGCCGAGAAGGCGCCGTCGCTCCAGACGGTGCTGGTGGTCCAGGCGACCGGCGCCGACGTGCCGATGGGGCCGCGCGACCGCTGGTATCACCAGGAGTTGCTGCAGGCCGACGACGATTGCGTCCCCGCCGAGATGGACGCGGAGGATCCGCTGTTCATCCTCTACACCAGCGGCTCGACGGGCAAGCCCAAGGGCGTGCTGCATACGACGGCCGGCTACCTGCTCTGGGCGAGCTACACGCACGCGCTCTGCTTCGATTACCGGCCCGGCGACGTGTTCTGGTGCGCGGCGGACATCGGCTGGGTCACGGGGCACAGCTACATCCTCTACGGCCCGCTCGCGAACGGGGCGACGACCTTGATGTACGAGGGCCTGCCCAACTGGCCGGACGCGTCGCGCATCTGGCAGGTTGTGGACCGGCACCAGGTGCACACGCTGTTCACCGCGCCGACCGCGCTCAGGGCGCTGATGAAGGAGGGCGACGAGCCGGTGCTGGCCACGTCGCGCAAGTCGCTGCGGCTGCTCGGCACGGTGGGCGAGCCGATCAATCCGGAGGCGTGGCGCTGGTACCACGAGGTCGCGGGCGAGGGTCGCTGCCCGATCGTCGACACCTGGTGGCAAACGGAGACGGGCGGCGCGATGATCGCTCCCCTGCCCGGCGCGACCGACCTGAAGCCGGGATCGGCGACCAAGCCGCTGCCGGGCGTCCGGCCGGTGCTGGTGGACGAGCACGGGCGCGAGCTGGAGGGCGAGGCGTCGGGCAACCTGTGCATCGCCGCGAGCTGGCCGGGGCAGATGCGCACCGTCTGGGGCGACCACGAGCGCTTCTTCCAGACCTACTTCACCACCTATCCGGGCATGTACTTCACCGGCGACGGGTGCCGGCGCGACGCGGACGGGTACTAT
Source organism: Sphingomonas lenta (assembly GCF_002288825.1). Taxonomy (GTDB): domain Bacteria; phylum Pseudomonadota; class Alphaproteobacteria; order Sphingomonadales; family Sphingomonadaceae; genus Sphingomonas; species Sphingomonas lenta. The sequence continues at coordinate 864,951 of NZ_NSLI01000003.1, read as the reverse complement.
TGGATCACGGGCCGCGTGGACGACGTGATCAACGTGTCGGGCCATCGGCTGGGCACGGCGGAGGTGGAGAGCGCGCTTGTGCTCCACGCGCAGGTTGCGGAAGCCGCGGTGGTGGGCATGCCGCATGACGTGAAGGGCCAGGGCATCTACGCCTATGTGACGCTCAACGCCGACGCATCCCCGAGCGAGGAGCTGCACGGTGAGCTCAGAGCCTGGGTACGGCGCGAGATCGGGCCCATCGCCACGCTCGACGCGCTACAATTCGCCCCTGCCCTGCCGAAAACGAGGTCCGGCAAGATCATGCGGCGCATTCTTCGCAAGATCGCGGAAGGCGACACGGGCGGCCTGGGCGATACCTCCACGCTCGCCGACCCGGCGGTGGTGGACGATCTGGTGGCGAACCGGGTGCGGGCGTGACGGCCTGGGTGCTGGTCGCGCTGGCGATCTCGCTGGAGATACTGGGTACGTTCCTCCTCAAGCTGTCGAACGGGTTCGAGAAGTGGCGATGGGGATCGCTGTCGATCCTCTGCTACTCGCTGTGCTTCTGGGTGCTCGCCCCGGCGCTCCGCGTGCTGCCCGTGGGCGTGGTGTACGCCATCTGGTCGGGGGTGGGCATCGTCGCGGCGGCGGCGTTGGGCGTGATGTTCTTCGGCGAGCGGCTGAGCGCGTTCCAGCTCGTCTGCATCGCGCTGATCCTGGCCGGCGCGGTCGGCCTGCGGCTCACCTCGTCCGCCTGAACGAAAACGCCCCCGGAGCATGGCGCTCCGGGGGCGTTCGTCGCGCGAGGCTCGCGCCTTTATAGGAGCAGATCGTCCAGCGCGACCGAGCGCGTCCCGAACAGGACCAGCGCGAAGTCGGGCTCGCCGCCGTCGACATTGCCCAGCAGCACCGTCACCTGGCCGGCATAGGGGCTGGCGCCGTCGACGCCGTCGATGTCGAAGCCGAGCACCGACTCGGCCGCGTTGACGTTGCCGAAGGAGCGCAGCGCGAGCTCGCCCGCGTTCTTAGGGTTGGCCGAGCGGATGAAGCTGAACGCCTGGTCGCCGTCCACCAGCGCGTTGGCGTCGATGCCGCTCAGGTCGAGCTTGTCGAGCCCGGCCTCGAAATCGGCGACCATGTCGACCGAGACGGCGCCGATCTTGCCGACCACCTTGGTCGCGGTGATCTCGCCGACGAACAGGTCCGCGCCCGCGCCGCCGATCATCAGGTCCAGGCCGTCGCCGCCGTTCAGACGGTCGGCGCCCGCGCCGCCCTCGAGCCGGTCCGCGCCCGCGTCGCCGAACAGCTGGTCGTCGCCCTCGCCGCCGAGGAGCTTGTCGTCGCCGGCGCGGCCGCTCAGCTTGTCGGCGCCGGCCCCGCCCTCCAGGATGTTGGCCACGTCGTTGCCGATCATCGTGTCGACGCCGGAGCCGCCCTTCGCGTTCTCGATCGTCACGCCATAGGCGATGCCGACATTATCCGTTAGGCGGCCGACGAACGCGTTCCCCTGCAGCGCCGTCATGTTCGCGTCGTAGGTCGCCCGCGCGACGGGCGCGAACCCTGCGGCGGCGCGGTTGGCGTTCACCTGCTCGAAGGAGGGCGCGGTGTCGTAGGTGACGCCGCCGATGCTGCTGAGCGAGCCGGCCGTGAGGTCGATGAGCTGCTCGGTCGCGTAGCCCGACGCGTCCAGCGTATCGACGCCGCCCGCGTCCCAGATCGCCATGACCGGCGCGGGCGTTTTGGCGAAGTCGTAGGAGTCGCGCCCGGCGGTGCTGTTGAACCCGTACACCGTGTCGTCGGTGCGGGTGGTGGTGTCCGCGCCGTAGATCGCCTGGATCGCCGCGATGTCGTGGATCAGCGGCACCGCCGAATAGACGGTGGTGGAGATGTTGAAGTCGAAGTGCCGCACGCCCGCGATCACGTTGCCCTGGAAATAGGACATGACGCTGTAGGCGCGCGTGTCCTGCGCGTATTCGGCGTTCGCGGCGTAGGTGATGGAGACGCCCGGCGCCGCGTTGTAGCCGCCCGGATGGCTCAGGCCCAGCGAGTGGCCGGCCTCGTGCAGCAGCGTCTGCATGCCGTAGCCGCCCTCGTCGAGCTGGAAGTTGCTCGCTTGGCTGGCCGAGATCCAGCTGTCGCCGCCGATCTCGCGCACCTGGCCGCCCAAGGTCGCGTCGAGCGCGGCGGTCGGGATGCGCGCATAGGCCTGGGTGGTGGGCGCGCTAGCGAGGTTGCCGAAGTTCATGTCGGCTTCGTCGGCGCCGACTTCGCGGAAGCTGACGGCGGCAACGTCGTCCCACGCCTGCATCACCTCGCGCGTCGCGGCGCGCTGCGCGTCGGAGAAGGCGGCGAAGTTGAAATACTCGCTCAGGCCGGCGAGCTGCCCGGAAGCGTTCCGGTAGACATAGCCGTTGTCGAACAGCTGCTGCTGCGTGTTGAAGAAGCCGAAGGTGATGACGCTGTTGTCGTCGCCGATATTGTTCTGCCGCCCGACATTGGCCGTGTCGCGATAGCCGTCGGCGAAGCCGCCGCCCGTGCGGTTCAGGTGCGCGGCGACCTGTTCGGGCGTCCAGATCGGCTTGCCGTTGAAGGTGCCGCCCGCCGACGGATCGAGCGACGCTTCATCGGAGCCCGTGACGAGCACGTCGCCGGTGCAGATCGGGCAGGTGCAGCCCTCCAGCGCCAGGTGCTCGGCGTCAGCGGAAACTACCTCATAATATTCGGACAATCGACTTCTCCCCTTTGTGGACTGGTTTAACGGATCGGGCGCGCGCCGGCGGGACGTGCGCGCCAGGGCAAGGTCTCGGTGAGCGCGGCGGCGAGCGCGCGGTCGGTCGCGGCGTCGCCGCCGCGCAGGTCGACCGCGCGCGGCGCGGCGGCGAACAACGTGGCGGTCTGCTCGGCCGAGTTGCGGAACGGGCGCACCGACAGCGCGAGCAGTCGCGCGCCGGGCTCGACGGAGGCGTGGATCAGGATGGTGACCGCGTCCGGCGCGAGCACCGCCGGGTCGCCGAGCGCGACGGCGCGCACCGGCACGGGCGCACCCTGCGCCGCGAGGCCGCGCGCGCGCTCGCACAGCCGCGCCTGCACCGCCTGGTCGACGCCGGCGCTCGACTGGGCGAGGCAGAGGATGTTGAGGCGGGCGATGTCGCGCCAGATCAGCGCAGGCGACGCACCCTGGGCGGGCGCGATCGCCGGGGCGGAACCCGCCAACGCCGCCGATGCGGCCAACGCCAACAACCCCAAAGCGACCCCCAACCCGATGCCGGGCGTTCGTGCGCCCCAGCGTTAAGAGAAGTTAATGGCCGGATTATCGAGCCGGGTCAATGACGTAAATGGGACAGCTTTGCTGATCTCTCGCTCGGAAAGTTGCGCTTTCAGATGTGAACACCGCTAGTTCATTGCGCCGGATCGTGGCGCGGTCGGGTCAGGATGGTCGTCGGGCGAACCAGATGACGTGGCGCGGGCCTTTGCCGTTGCCGCGGGCGCGGACCGCCTCCTCCTCGACCGCGAAGCCGGCGCGGGCGAGGCGCTTCGTGAAGGCGGAGTCGGGCGCGGCGGACCAGACGGCGAGCACGCCGCCGGGCGTCAGCGCTCGCCAAGCGGCGGCGAGGCCGGCGGGCGAGTAGAGGCGGTCGTTGTCGGCGCGCACCAGGCCGTCGGGGCCGTTGTCGACGTCCAAGAGGATCGCGTCGTACGCGCCCGGCGCAGCGGCGATCACGTCGGCGACGTCGGCCATCTCCAGCGCCACGCGCGGGTCGTCGAGGCAGCCGGCGGTGAGCGCGGCCATGGGCCCCCTCGCCCACTCGACGATCTCCGGCACGAGCTCGGCGACGATGACGCGCGCTTTCGGGCCGAGCACGGCCAGCGCGGCGCGGAGCGTGAAGCCCATGCCGTAGCCGCCGATGAGGAGCCTGGGCGCGGCGCGGCCGCGGAGGCGCGCGCAGGTCATCGTGGCCAGCGCCTCCTCCGACCCGCTCATGCGGCTGTTCATGAGCTCGTTGCGGTCGAGCACGATCATGTGGTCGGCCCCGCGGCGGAACAGGCGCAGCTCTTCGCCGCCGGGCACGCGCGCAGTGCCGAGGAGCTCGCGCGGCGTCACTGGCGCACCGCTCCCGCCTGACGCACGTCGGCGATGGTCGGATAGCCGTTGACCGCCATGAGCAGGTCGGCCTCGGCGAGCACGGAGCGGATCACATGTGCGGCGCCCTCCGCGCCGTCGAGCGCGAGGCCGTAGGTGTAGGGCCGCCCCAGTCCCACCATGCGCGCGCCGAGCGCCACCGCCTTGACGACATCAGTGCCCGAGCGGACGCCCGAGTCGAACAGCACGGGCGTGTCGCCCGCCGCCTCGACGACGGCGGACAAGCAGTCGATCGCGGCGATCCCGCCGTTCGCCTGGCGGCCGCCATGGTTGGAGCAGTAGATGGCGTCGGCCCCGCCGTCGACCGCACGGCGGGCGTCGTCGGGGTGGCAGATGCCCTTCAAGATGATCGGCAGCTTGGTCATGCCCTTCAGCCAGGGCAGGTCGTTCCAGGTGAGCACCTTCCCGAACACGCCCGCCCAGGCGAGGATCGCGGCCTTCGGATCCTCCTCAGGCGGCGTGGGAAGCATCGACCGGAAGACCGGGTCGGAGAAGTAGTTCCGGAGCACCGCGCCGCGGAGCTGGGGGAAGTTCGCGACGTTCAGATCGCGCGGCCGCCAGCCCGTGACCCAGGTGTCGAGCGTCACCACGATCGCCTGGTAGCCGGCGGCCTCGGCGCGGGAGACGAGGCTCTCGGCGAGTTCCCTGGAGCGCGGCGTGTAGAGCTGGAAAAAAGCGGGCGTGTCACCGCACGCCCTCGCTACGTCCTCGAGCGGATCGTTGGAGAGCGTCGACGCGCAGAACGGCACGCCCGTCATGGCCGACGCGCGGGCGGCGGCGAGGTCGCCGTGTCCGTCCTGCGTGCAGATACCGTTCACGCCGATGGGGGCCATAAAGAGCGGGCTCGGATAGCGGCGGCCGAACAGCTCGACGGAGAGGTCGCGGGCCGTGCAGTCAACCATCATGCGCGGGACCATGCCCCAGCGGTGGAAAGCCTGCACGTTCCAGTCCTGCGTATGCTCGTCGCCGCAGCCGCCCTGGACGTAAGCGAGCACCTGGGGCGGCATCGCGGCCTGCGCGCGGGCGACGAGCGTGGCGTAGTCGACGGGGAGCTTGGGCGTCACGCCCTGAAGGCCGGCGAAGTAGATCTGGTTCTGGTAATCGCCGTAATGGGGCATGGGGCGGGTCCTCTCACGTCCGTTCGCGCTAGGCTCGTCGAAGCGCTGTTCTCGGTTGCACCGGTAGAGAGAAGGACGGCGCTCCGACAAGCTCAGCGCGAATGGGAGGGATAGTCACTTTCCTAGTTCCCTTGTCGTCACCCCGGACTTGTTCCGGGGTCCATCGTGGTCCGCGCACTCCGGCGGGATCGCCCGCACGACGATGGATGCCGGAACAAGTCCGGCATGACGGGGGTGGGACGGGTCGGAAGGACACGCGCGGGTCGCCGGGCGAATCGGGACGAGCGTGCAGGATGCGGGCGACCTCCGGTACGCTTCCGCCCGCCGCCGTTCGGCTAACTTCGCAACATTCCCGCCCGTTCGGCAATTCCGTGTCGTCGCCGTGAAACTTTCGTGCACGTCGTGCGACTGCATATGGCCGGCCGCTACGGCGCTGGTGGCGCTAAACTGGCGGGCGGTTCGTGCGTGCATCGAACAGCTTGGATCACAACCGCGGCTTGTAGGACAGCCCTAAGTTCCTCCCCGGCACGGGGACGAACTAGCGTCGGGCGCTTGACCGTCAGTCCACCTTGAGCAGGTCGAGGCCGGGTCTCGTTTCGCCAACTCGCAGGTGGGTGGCGAGCCGGTCCTGCTCACCATTCCACCAAAGGGGCGGCGGGTCGAGTACGGTGACGTCTCGATACGTGCGGGTAATTTCATCTGGCGAGCGCGCGGTGATCCACCACCACAGACCACCCGTGCCGTAATCGTAGCAGACCAAGTACGGACGCTCGCGTTCGGTCATCTCAACCCTCGTGCGTGCCACAGCCGAAATATGGGGCCAGCGAGCTATGTATCCCGTTCATACGGTGCGTGAGTAGTCGGCTCGTTTTCCTACGCTCCGCGTTACGGAAGCACTTCTACATGCCTGCTCTCTCCCCCCTCCTCTCCGTCCGCGATCTCGCCAAGTCAGTCCCGCCCGCGCGGCGGTTGTTCGGCGGGCTCGACCTCGCCGTGGAGGCGGGCGAGCTGGTCGCGATCCTGGGGGAGTCGGGGGTGGGCAAGTCGACGCTGCTCAACATCCTGGCGGGGCTGGACGATGCCGATGAGGGCGAGGTGCTGGTGGAAGGCGTGGCGCTCGGGCCGTTGGACGAGGCGGCGCGGACGCGGCTCCGGCGCGAGCGGATCGGGTTCGTGTTCCAGGCCTTCCACATTTTACCCTATCTGACGCTCCGGCAGAACGTCGCGCTGCCGCTGGCGCTGGTGCGGCCGGATGCGCGGGCGGCGGCTAGCCGAGCGGAGGAGATGCTGGGGGCGGTTGGGCTGGCGGGGCGCGGCGACGGCTATGCGCGCGATTTGTCGGGGGGCGAGCTGCAGCGGGTCGCGATCGCGCGGGCGCTGGTACACTCGCCGGCGCTGATCCTGGCGGACGAGCCGACGGGGAACCTCGACCCGGAGACGGCGGGGCGCGTGCTCGCGCTTTTCGCGGACGCGGTGCGCGAGCGGGGTGCCGCGGCGGTGCTGGTGACGCACTCGGAGGCGACGGCGGCGGTGGCGGACCGGGTGCTGACGTTGACAGCGGAGGGGCTGGTGGAGCGGTGAGTCGAGCTGATCCGTCAATCCTCCCCGAGCTCGTCTCGGGGAGGGGGACCGCGCCCGCAGGGCGTGGTGGAGGGGCGAGCGGCGGGACGCCGCTGGCGCGGCGGGCCCCTCCACCAGCTTCGCTGGTCCCCCTCCCCCAGCAAGCTGGGGGAGGATCATGAAGGCGGAACCGGGCCTCGTCCGCTCCCGCCTCGCCCTGAGCTGGCTCATCGCCGGCGAGTGGCGATGGCATCCCCTCCGGTTCGCGCTCACTGCGGTCGCGATCGCGGTGGGAGTGGCGCTGGGGTTCGCGGTGCATCTGGTGAACGGGTCGGCGCTGCGCTCGTTCGACCGCGCGGTCACGGGGGTGAACGGGGCGGCGGAACTCGCCGTGCGGGCGTCGAGCCCGTTGGGGTTCGACGAACTGTTGTACCCGCGCGTGGCGCTCGCGGCGGGCGTGGCGGATGCGAGCCCGGTGGTGCGGTTGCGCGCGCAAGCGAACGGACGGCGGTTCGACCTGCTCGGGCTCGACGTGATGCGCGCCGCCAACGTCACGCCGAGCCTGGTCGGCCAGCGCCCGAACGGGCCGGATGCGCGCGGCGACGAGGTGTTCGGCGAGGACGCGCTGTTCCTGTCGCGCGAGGCGCTGGCGCAGTTGGAGACGCGGGTGGGCGCGCGGGTGAGTGTCACCGCGAACGGGCGCACCGTGCCGCTGACGGTCGCGGGGCTGCTGCCCGCGATCGGCGAGGGGCAGGCGATCGGCGTCCTCGACATCGCCGCGGCGCAGTGGCGGTTCGGGCGGCTGGGTAGGCTTGATCGGATAGACTTGAAACTAGCGGACCGGACCGCGGCGGAGGCGGCGCTCTCCGACCTGCTGCCCGCCGACGCAACGCTGAGCGGGGCCGAAGCCGAGGCGCAACAGGGCGCGGGGCTGTCGCGGGCGTATCGCGTGAACCTCGACATGCTGGCGCTCGTCGCGCTGCTGACGGGCGGGTTCCTGGTGTTCTCGGCGCAGTCGCTGTCGGTCGCGCGGCGCTTGCGGGCGTTCGCGCTGCTCCGGACGCTGGGGCTGCCCAAGCGCGGGATCGTCGCGGCGGTGGCGGCGGAGGGGCTGCTGATCGGGCTGATCGGCTCGGCGGCGGGGCTGGCGATCGGGTACGGGCTGGCGAGCCTCGCGCTGCGGCTGTTCGGGGGCGATCTGGGCGCGGGCTACTTCAACGGTGCGAGCGGGCGCGTGGCGTTCCAGCCGGCGGCGGCGATCGTGTTCTTCCTGCTCGGGCTCGCCGCGGCGGTGCTGGGATCGGTGCTGCCGGCGCGGGCGGCGTCGCGGGCGGCACCGGCGGCCGCGCTCAAGAACGCGGGCGACGTGCTCGATCCGCGCGCGCCGGTGCCGTGGCGGCCGGCGCTGGTGCTGCTCGTTGCAGGCGCAGGCGCCGCGCTGCTGCCGGCAGTAGGCGGGCTGCCGCTGTTCGGCTTCGCGAGCATGGCGTTGCTGCTGGCGGGCGGCGTGGCGGGGGTGCCGTGGCTGGCGCGGCGGCTGCTTGGGCCGCTGGCGAAGCGACCGACGGCGCGCGTGCCCGCGCTGCTCGCGGTCCGTCATATCCACGGCGCGCCGGGCGAGGCGGCGACCGCGCTGTGCGGCATCGTCGCTTCGACCGCGCTGATGATCGCGATGGCGACCATGGTGACGAGCTTTCGTGGTGCCGTAGACGAGTGGTTGGGCCAGGTGCTTGCCGCCGACCTGTACCTGCGCGTCGAAGGTGGGCCGGGGTTCGATCCGGCGGCGCAGGCGGCGTTGCGCGCAACGCCGGGCGTCCAGGAGATCGCGTTCAGCCGCCAGCTGCCGCTGACGATCAAGCCCGAGCGGCCGCCCGTGACGCTGATCGCGCGGGCTGAGACGGGGCGGCCGGACGCGCTGATCGGGTCGGTCGAGCGCGTCAGCTCTCCGCCGGGGACGGTGCCCGTCTGGGTATCGGAGCCGGCGCGGCGGCTCTACGGTTGGGATCCGGGCGAGACCATACGGTTGCCGGTGAGCGGCGGAGCCGCGCGCTTTCACGTCGCGGGTGTGTGGCGCGATTATGCGCGGCAGTTCGGGGCGGTGGTGCTGCGCGCGGGCGACTATCAGCGGCTGACGGGCGACGCGACGCGCGACGAGGCGGCGGTGACGCTCGCGCCCGGCGTGCGCGGCGAGGGCGTCGGGCGGGCGATGCTCGCGCGGTTGGAGCCCGAGCAGCGGCGACTGACGAGCTTCGCGGCACCGCGTGCGCTCCGGCGGTTCGCGCTCGAGCTGTTCGACCGAAGCTTCGCGGTGACGTACGTGCTCGAAGGGGTGGCGATCCTGGTCGGGCTGGCGGGCGTGGCCGCGACCGTGTCGGCGCAGACCATGGCGCGCACGCGGGAGTTCGGGATGCTGCGGCACCTGGGCGTCGCCAAGCGGCAGATCACGGCGATGCTGGGGCTGGAGGGCGCGCTGCTCGGGTTGGTGGGCGGGGTCGCGGGGGTGCTGCTCGGCGGGGCGCTGGCGCAGGTGCTGATCCACGTCATCAACCCGCAGAGCTTCAACTTCACCATGACGACGCGCGTGCCCTGGGGAACGGTGGCGGGGGTGGTCGCGGCGCTGGTGCTCGCGGGCGCGGGAACGGCGGTACTGGCGGGGCGACGCGCGACCGCGAAGGATGCGGTGCTGGCGGTGCGTGAGGATTGGTGATGCGGGTGCTCGCGTCGCTCCTGCTGCTCGTGGCGAGCGCCGCGCTCGCCGCGCCGGTCCGGTATCCGGAGGTGCGCCCGCACGCGGGTTTCCGCTTCCCCGCCGACCACGGCGCGCACCCGGCGTACCGGATCGAGTGGTGGTACGTGACGGGCTGGCTTCGGACCGAGCGGGGGCAGGACATGGGGTTCCAGGTCACCTTCTTTCGCACGCGGCCGCCGGTGGGTGACGCCAATCCGAGCCGTTTCGCGGCGCGCCAGGTGCTGTTCGCGCACGCGGCGCTGTCCGACCCGCGCGTGGGGCGGCTGCTGCACGGGGAGCGCTCCGCGCGGGCGGGGTTCGGGCTGGCGGGTGCGAAGGTGGGCGACGCCGACGTGGCGATCCGCGATTGGCGTTTGCGCCGGCTGCCCGACGGGCGCTTCGCGACGCGGGTGGGGACGGAAGAGTTCGTGTTGGACCTGACGTTCCAGCCCACCCAGCCGCCGATCGCGCAAGGGGTGAACGGCTACAGCCGCAAAGGGCCGCGGCCGTCTCAGGCGAGCTACTACTACTCCCTCCCCCACTTGCGCGTGTCGGGCGTCGCGGCGCGGGGGACCGCGCACGAGCGGGTGACGGGCGAGGCGTGGCTCGACCGGGAATGGTCGTCGGACTTCCTGAGCCCGGAAGCCGAGGGCTGGGACTGGACGGGGCTCAACCTCGACGACGGCTCGGCGCTGACCGCGTTCCAGGTCCGGCGCAAAGGCGGCGGGGTCGTGTGGGCGGGCGGATCGCTCAGGCGTGCGAACGGGCGCGTGACGCAGTTCGCGCCCGGCGACGTGCGCTTCCGCACGCTCCGGCGCTGGCGGAGTGCTGCGACGGGGGCGGTCTACCCGGTCGCGCAGGAGTTGAGCGTGCGGCTGCCCGAGGGCGTGCGCCGCTTCCCACTCCAGCCGCTCTTCCCCGCGCAGGAGCTGGACAGCCGGCGGTCGGGGCTGCCCGTCTATTGGGAGGGCGCGGTACGCACCACGGGCGGGCGCGGGTACCTGGAGCTGACGGGCTACACCGCGCCGCTCGCCATGTGATCAGGCCGCGCGGCGCGTCGGCTGGTCCTCCTCGACGAGCAGCTGCTTGAGGTGCGCGACCATCGCGTCGCCGTCGGCGGCCCCGAAGTCGAAGCCGGTGGTGGACGCGTAGTGGCCGAACATCTCGCGCCCCGCGGCCGAGTTGCCGACGAACGCCATGCTCCAGGTCGGGAACACGCGCGTCGGGACCGCCTCGAAGCTCAGGAGCTGCACGTCCGAATGGCGGTCGTCGAGCTGGATGCGCTCGAACACGCGCTCCACCTCGGCGCGGTCGCCCTCGAGCACCTGGGCGAAATAGCCGTCGGTGAACATCAGCGCGCCCGAGACCTTGGCCTCCGCGTTGTTGCGGCGCGAGGCGGCAAGGATGTTCTGGACGGACGCCCTCACCTCCTCGTCCAATCCCCAGATCGCGTTGCGGCTGTAGTAGACGAGGCGGTAGAGCCCCTGTTCCACCACCGCGACCGGCTGAGGCTCGGGTGCGGGCGCGACGGCCACGACGCGCTCCTCGCGCGGCGGCTCCGCGCGCAGGCGGTCGAGGACGCCCGCGACCTCGTCGGCGGGCACGGGCTTGCTGATGAGATAGCCCTGCACGGAGCCGCAGCCCTCGTGCCTCATGGAGCCGAGCTGGGTCGCCGTCTCCACGCCTTCGGCGATGGTGGTCATGCCGAGATGCTTGCCGATCGCGGTGATGGCGCGGACGATGCCGGCGTTCTTCTCCACGTCGCCCGAGCGCACGAAGCTCTGGTCGATCTTGATCTTGTCGAACGGGAAGGAGCGCAGGTAGCTCAAGGACGAATAGCCGGTGCCGAAATCGTCCATCGACACTTTGCAACCCAGCTCGCGCAGCTTGTGGAGCGTGGAGACGCAGCCTGCGAGGTCGCTCATCAGCACCGATTCGGTGATCTCGATTTCGAGCCGCGTGGCGGACAGGCCCGAGCGGTCGAGCGAGTCGCGGACCGCATCGACCAGCTTGGCCGTGGCGAGCTGCTTGGCGGACACGTTGACGGCGATCGCGATGTCGGCGGGCCAGCGCGCGGCGTCGGCGCAGGCCTGGCGCAGCACCCATTCGCCGATCGGTACGATCAGCCCCGTCTCCTCGGCGAGCGGGATGAAGTCCGACGGCGGCACCAGTCCTCTGGTGGGGTGCCGCCAGCGGATCAGCGCCTCCATGCCGGTGATCGTGCGCGTCTCCAGCTCCATCTGCGGCTGGTAGTGGAGCTCGAACTGCCGGAGCGCGAGCGCGCGGCGGAGGTCGAGCTCCAGCGCGCGGCGGTCCTGCATCTCCTTGTCCATGCGGCCTTCGAAGAAGCAGTAGCGGCCCCGCCCGCCGAGCTTGGCGCGGTAGAGCGCGATGTCGCCCTGCTTCACCAGCTCGTCCGGCGACGCGCAGCCGTCGGACAAGGACACGCCGACGCTGGCGCCGATGTCGATCATGTGGCCGTCGACGACATAGGGGCGGCCGAGCACCTCGACGAGGCGCTTGGCCAGCGTCTCCGCGCCTGCGGGCTGGGCGACGCCGGTCTGGAGCACGGCGAACTCGTCGCCGCCGAGCCTGGCCACCGTGTCCGTCGCGCGCAGGGACGCCTGTAGGCGGTCCGACACCTTCCTGAGCAGCGCGTCGCCGACCGGGTAGCCGAGCGTGTCGTTCACGCCTTTGAAGCGGTCGAGGTCGATCATCAGCAACGCGGAGGCGTGGTCGACGTCCGCCACCGCGCGCGCGATCTCCGGCATGAAGGTCAGGCGGTTCGGCAGGCCGGTGAGCGGGTCGCGCGCCGCGGCCTCGCGCGCCTTGGCCGAGGCTTCGACCCAGGCGGTCACTTCCTGCGCGTGAACGAGCCAGCCTAAACCCGGCAGCCGCTTGGCCGCGACGGCGTGGTGCCGCCCGCCGAGCACGACCGCGTCGCCGCCGCCCCCGGCCGCGAACCGATCGGGCTCCGCGCCGAACAGCGCCCGGAAGTCGAACGGCGGTCCCTTGACCTCGACGATTTGCCGGAAGGCGTCGTTCGCCTCCCTGAGCTCGCCCGCCTCGCCGAACAGCGCCACGCCCGCCGGCAGCTCCGCCAGCAGGGTCAGCACGTCGATCTCTTGGCCGCCGCGGTCCGTCACCTTTCCCCTCCGTTCCGAATCGGCGCGGATGATTAGCGTGCCGCCGTTAAGAAAGGCTCGATGCGGAAGCGAAGGGGCCGGACCGGCCCTCTTCTCGCGACGGCGGCGATCGGGTAGAACGCGCGTCGCGATTAGGGGGAGATCGTCCGATGTTCCCGCAGCTCAGCTATTTCCCGCCCAGCCCCGCGCTCCGGGGTCTGGTCTCGCTCCACTACGTGTTCCGGTCCAACGCGCCCGTCTATACGGACCGACTGGGCGCGCTGCTGCCGCAGACGCAGCTGCTGCTGTCGGGGACGTGCACCTACCGCGTCGGCGACGGCCCGCCGCTGCCCGCGCCTGACGTAGCGCTGATCGGGCCCAGCAATGCGGCGGTGACGATCGAGGGGCGCGACCACCATGTGGTGCTCGGCACGGGGCTGCTGCCGGCCGGATGGGCGCTGCTGGCGCGCTTCGCCGCCGCCGAGATCGCGAACGACCGCGTGGAAGGCGGCGCGATCTGGGGCGACGGGCCGGCGGAGCGCTTCCTCGATGCGGCGCGGTCGGCACCCGACGATGCGAGACGCGCGGAGATCGCCGATGCGTTCCACCGCAGGCTGTTCGAGCGGGCGGCGCGCGCGGCGGACCCGCGCATCGCGGCGGTGGACCGCTGGCTGAGCGCGCCGGGCCGCCACGACATCGGCGCGTTGGCGGACGAGATCGGCCTGTCGCAGCGCCAGCTCGAACGGCTGACGGCGGCGACGCACGGGGCCGCGCCCGCGCAGCTCGCGCTCAAATACCGGACGCTGCGCGCGGCGGCGCGCATGGCGGTGGGCGACGCGCCCGACTGGATGGCTGCCGCGGGCGAGGACTACACCGACCAGGCGCACTTCATCCGTTGCTTCAACCGCTTCGTGGGCGCGACGCCCGGCGCGTTCCTGAAGGGCCGCGCGCCGCTGGCCCGCGGCGTCATCATGAGCCGCTGGGCGGCGGGCGTGCGCGAGCCCATCGCGCTGTGGAGCTGATCGCCGCCGCGGTATGGCGGATTTGAACAATACCGCGGGCCCGAGCGGGGCCAATCTCCGCGCCCGATGCCGCCACCGAGACGAGAGCCGACAAGTCTAGAGCGACGGCTGGTGCTCGCCGCCCCCGCGCTGCTGCTGGCCACGCGCACCGGGGCGGCGGAGCGGGACGGTGTGGAGCAGGCTGCCGCGGCGTGGCTCGCCGCGTTCAACGACCTCGACCTACCCCGCTTCCTCACCTTCTTCGCGGCCGACGCCAGCCTGTTCATGCCAGGTCCGGGGCAAGCGGGCGGGCGGCGCGTCGATCCGGCGCAGCTCCCTGCTACCTGGACCGCCGAGTTCGCGAAGCTGCGCGCCCGCTCGGCGAAGAGCAGCCCGCCTTATCTGACGATCGCGCCGCGCGACCTGCGCGTCGACAGGGTCGCCGACGGCGCGGCGCTGCTGACGTTCCACCTCGGCGAGGGCGCCTGGCCCGGCCGTCGCTCGGTCCTGTGGCGGCGCGACGCGCAGGGCTGGCGGATCGCGCACCTGCACGCGTCCAGGCTCGCCGACCCGGCCGGAGAACGACGATAAAAGGGAGGAAGGCATGAAGATCAGGATGATGGCGGCCGCCTTGGCGCTGGTAGCGGGATCGGCGCGGGCCGAGCCGGTGGGCGACTGGATGGAGGCGGCGTTCACGCACCTGCGCGAGGCGAACCGCGCGTCCACCCCCGGCGGGCAGCCAAACCGCTCGCCCGCGACCATGGCCGCGCCCGGCCGCGTCGCGGCGGCGATGTTCGAGGCGGCCAACGCCGCCGACCGGCGCTACCGCCCCTATTTCGGCATCGCGCCCGCGAGCGGCCCGGCGTCGCCGGAAGCGGCGGTGTCGGTCGCGGCGCACGGCGTGCTGGTGGCGGTGTTCCCCGATAAGAAGGCGCCGCTCGACGAGGCGCTCGCGTTCAACCTGTCGCGCATCGCCGACGGCCCCGCCAAGCTCGAAGGCGAGCGGATCGGGCGCGAGGCGGCCAAGGCGGCGCTGGCGCGCGTCGTGTTCGACCCTGCCGGTCCCTTCCCGCCCTATGTGCCGCCGACGACGTCGGGGCTGTACGACAGCACCACCGATCCAGGCCCGCCGCCCTGGGCGTTCGGCTACAAGCCCTGGCTGCTGCCCAGCCTGAAGACGGTGCAGCCTGCCCCGCCCCCGCCGCTCACCTCGGACGCGTACACGCGAAGCTATGAAGAAACGAAGCGCGTGGGCGCGAAGGACAGCACGGCGCGCACCCCCGCCCAGACCGCGACCGCGCGCTTCTGGATCGAGGCGGAGGACCCCGAACAGACGCTGCGCGCCGTGTTCGGTCGACCCGGACGGCGGCTGGTCGACAACGCCCGGCTGAACGCGCTCGTCCGGATGACGCAGATCGACGCCGTCATGGTGATCGACACGTCCAAGCTGGAGATCCTGCGCTGGCGGCCCGTCACCGCGATCCGGCTGGGCGAGAAGGACGGCAACCCCGCCACGCAAGGCGACCCCAATTGGGAGCCGCTGCTGCGCACGCCGATGTCGCCCGAATATCCGTGCGGCCATTGCACGGGCGCGTCCACCTTCGCGGCGCTGATGGAGGCGGAGCTGGGCGAGCGCACGGCGGACGCGCGCTTCGCGTCGTCGGCGATGCCGGGCGCGGGCATCGCCGGCATGCGCTGGGCCGATTACGCGCGCCAGGCGAGCGAGAGCCGCATCCTGGGCGGCGTCCATTTCCGCTACTCGGCGGAAGCCGGCGAGAAGCTCGGCCGCGACATCGCGCGCACCGCGAGAGCTAACTTCGCGCCGCCGCTCGGGCGTAAGTAGGACAAATCGTCCGAGCAGGCCCAGTCTGCTATTGCTAATCGTTCGCAGTCGCGCCAATGCGCGCGGCAATGAATGGAACCGAGCTCAGGGCGGGCGGCGCGCTCGCGATGGTGCTGGCGGCGGGTCTCCCCGCGGCGGCGCTCGCGCAGATGGACACGGTGCAGGCGGAGGGCTCCTCCGTCGAGACGGTGGAGACGGCCGACGGCGACGTGATCGTCCGCGCGCCGAACTACGTGCCCGAAGGCGGGCAGTCGGCGAACAAGACCGACATCCCGCTCATCGAAACGCCGCAGTCGGTGTCGGTCGTCACCCGCGACCAGATCGACCTCTTCACCTTCGTCGACGTGCAGCAGGCGGTGCGGTACACGGCGGGCGTATTCGGCGAGAATTACGGGCCGGACGCGCGGTACGACTTCTTCACGGTGCGCGGCTTCATCCCGCGCCAATATGTCGACGGGCTGCCCGCGCCCGCCTCGTCGTCGATCGCGTCGGTCGGCGTCGACCTGTACGGCTTCCAATCGCTCGACCTGCTGAAAGGCCCCGTGTCGACGCTCTACGGCAATGCGCCGCCGGGGGGCATCTATAACCTCGTCAGCCGCCGCGCCGAGTCGGAGTTGGGCGGCGAGCTGCGCGCGATCGCGGGCACCGACAGCTTCTACGAGCTGGCGGGCACCGTCACCGGCCCCGTGGCGGACGGCTGGGACGCGCGCGTCACCGGCCTGTATCGCGACCGCGACCTGATCGCGGACTCCACCAACACCAAGCGCGTGTACGTCGCGCCGACGGCGACGTGGCGGCTGGGCGCCGACACGACGCTGACCGGGCTCGGATACTACCAGTATGACAGCGGGCGCGGCGGGAACGGCGGCTTCCTGCCCGTGGCGGGCACGCTGCTCCCCAACCCGAACGGCGCGATCAGCCAGCGCACGAACTTGGCGGACCCGCGCAACCGCTTCACGCGCCGCCAGGGTTCGGGCGGGTTCGAGCTGACGCATCGGCTCGCGGAGGGCGTGCGCCTCGTGTCGAACACGCGCTGGAACGACTATCGCGAGCGCGCGCCGATCGGCGTGTACGTCACCGCGCTGGCCGAGGACGGGCGTACGGGCACGCAGTCGAACTTCACCTATGCGGAGGACGTGCGGAGCTTCGCGACCGACAACCGGCTGGACGCGACCTTCGCGACGGGGTTCGTCGGTCATACGCTGCTCGTCGGCGTCGACTACCGCACGGTCGACAACGAGGCGGCGTTCACCTTCGGGCCGGCGGGCACGCTGGACGTGTTCGACCCCGTCTACGCGACGCCGGGCGAGCAGCTCCAGCCGGGCTATCAGAGCCGCTTCAACGACCAGCGCCTGAAGCAGACCGGGATCTACGCGCAGGAGCAGCTGCGGCTCGGACCCTTGTCGCTCATCCTGGGCGGCCGCTACGACTGGGTCCGGAGCGACTATCTGACGCCCTTCCTCGCCGTGACCGCCCCCGCCGCCGAGACGCGCGTCGAGCAGGAGCGCTTCACCTACCGCCTCGGCGCGACATACGTCAGCGCGGACGGGATCGCGCCGTACGTCAGCTACTCGACCTCGTTCGAGCCGGTGCTGGGCAGCGACGCCGCCACGGGCCGCGCGTTCGAGCCGACCACGGGCGAGCAGTGGGAGGCGGGCGTCAAGTACGACGCGCGCAGCCTGTCGCCCGACATCCGCCTGTTCGCCACCGCCGCGCTGTTCCGGATCACCCAGGACGACGTCGTCCAGACCTCGCCGAGCACCGGCCCGGTGTTCGGGACGCAGACGGGCCGCGTCCGCATCCGTGGCGGCGAGGTGGAGCTGGTCGCGCGCATCCGCGAGCAGCTGTCGATCAACGCCGCCTACAGCTACAACGATCCGGAGATCCTGGAGAGCAACGTCGCCCAGGAGGTCGGCGTGGAGCTGGCCGTGACGCCGAAGCACAAAGCGTCGCTGTTCGTGAACTACAACGTCCAACGCGGCGCGCTCGCCGGGCTCGGCCTGGGACTCGGCGGCCGCTACACCAGCTCCAGCGCGGGGTCGCTGCCGGGGCCGTTCAACCCCGTCGTGTACCGGGGCGAGGCGGCGACGCTCGTCGACGCGATCGTCAGCTACGACGTGCCGGGCTGGCGCTTTTCGCTGAACGGGTCGAATATCCTCGATGAGCGCTACGTCGCGCGCGCGACGGGGCCGGTGGGCGCCTTCTACGGCGCGCCGCGGCAAGTGCTGTTCGCGGTCACGAAGCGGTTCTGACGACGGTGAGCAGGCGCGCGCTCACGGCCTGGTTCCTCGTCCACAAATGGACGAGCCTCGTCTGCACCGCGTTCCTGCTCATGCTCTGCGTCACGGGGCTGCCGCTCGTCTTCCACGACGAGATCGACGCGGCTTTCGCGCCCGAGCAGGCGCTGTCGCCGGTCCCGGAGGGCACGAAGCCGCTCGACCTCGACACGCTCCTCGCCCGCGCGCTCGCCGACCGGCTGGGCGAGGTGCCGCTCTACCTGAGCTTCGACACCGACCGGCCGGTCGTGAATGTCACCAGCGGCCCTACGCCGGACGCGCCCGAGCATCTGATGCGCTTTCAGTCGCTCGATGCACGCACGGGCGAGGCCCTGCCGCCGCACCCGCCGGGCGTCACGGACGTGCTGCTACAGATCCACAAGGACATGATGCTGGGCCTGCCCGCCGAGCTGTTCCTCGGTCTCATGGGCCTCTTGTTCGTCGCGGCGGTCGTGTCGGGCGTCGTGCTCTACGTGCCGTTCATGGCGCGGCTGCGCTTCGGCACCGTGCGGGCGGACAAGAGCGCGCGCGTCCGCCGGCTCGACCGGCACAACCTGTTCGGCGCCGCGACCGCGCTCTGGGCGGTGGTCGTCGCGCTGACGGGCTCGATCAACGCCGCCGTGATCCCGATCACCGAGGTGTGGAAGCGCGACCAGCTCGCCGCCATCGCGGGTGCCGCCTCGGGCGAGGCCGTTTCCGTGCGCCCCGGCTCCGTCCAAGCCGCGCTAGACGCCGCGATGCGCGCCGCACCCGGCATGCGGCCGCAGTTCATCGCCTTTCCGGGCGTCAGCTGGAGCAGCGACCGCCACGTCGCCGTGTTCCTGCAGGGCGCGACGCCGCTGACCGAAAAGCTGCTCACCCCCGCCTTCGTCGATGCGCGCGACGGGTCGCTCGACGCGGTCAGGCCCATGCCCTGGTACATGCAGGCGCTGCTGCTGGCACAGCCGCTCCACTTCGGCGACTATGCCGGGCTGCCGATGAAGCTGCTCTGGGCGCTGCTCGACGTCATGACGATCGTCGTCCTGTGGACGGGCCTGCGCCTCTGGTCCCGCCGCAACGCCGGCCCGGCAAGCGTGCGCGTGCGCGAGCTGCTCAAGGCGGGCGAGCTCGCCGAGGCGCACTGAGCGGTGTCGCGCCTCGAACGGCGCAGGACGGCGGGCCGCACGCTCCTGACCCCGACGCTGATCGCGGGCGGCACGGCGGTGGGCTTGGGCGCGGGGCTGCTCGGCGACGGCTGGGTCGACTGGCTCGCCTGGGCGGGGTTGGCAGCGCCCGTCGCGGTGCTGTCGCTACGCCGCCGCGGCTAGCGACACCCGGTACACCTCGCCGCTGCCCGCGTCACGGTACAGGTCCACGCGCTCGCCGTTCCAGTGATAGTCCAAGTGCCGGCCCTGGACGACGTTCGACACAAAATTCGGGAAGAACAGCCCGACGCACGTTCCGCCCGCATCGCGCACGCTAGGGTACACTACCCCTTCCGACCCGCCCGCCCGCAAGCTCGCCCCGAGCCGCTGCGGAACCGAGTAGTCGTCCGGATCGAGCGCCGCCGCGAACCCCGGCCCGCGCAGGTCGTGCAGCGGCGCGTCCACGTCGAGCAGCAGCTCGCGGAATTGCGACGTCCAGCCCGCCCGTTCGCGTGTCGCCGCCATGAAGCGGGCGTGGTGGTGCATCGTCTCGAGCAGCGCCGTCTCGAACCGCTCGGCCGCGTAGAGCACGCCGTAGCTCCCTGCGCCGAACCGGCTCGGCCGGTCGGGGCTGGCGTGCGTGAACGGCGCCATCAGGAACGTCGCGCCCGGCCCCGACATGCGGCGCGCGGGCGGCACCAGGTCGAGCGCGCCCAGCGTCTCCATCAGCCGGGGGTTGGTCTTCTGCTCCGCCGCGATCAGCAGCGGCCAGTCCTCCGGGTCCGCCACGTCCTCGAACAGGTCGATGGGCGGGTGCAGGCTCCGGATGATCCGCCGCGCCGCCCGCCACCGAACGGGCGCGACCGGCACGCCGGCCGGATCGATCACCAGCCGCCGCGCTCCGCGTCGAGGTAGCGCCGCACGCGCATGAGATCGGTCAGCTCGCCACCCAGCATCACGTCGAGCGCCGACCGCCCGCCGAACGCGTCGTTCCCGGCCTTAACCCAAGCATAGCCGCGCGCCGGGTCGCGGAAGATGATCCGCAGCGCCTTGTGGACGCCCATAAGGTTGGACAGCCGCGCCTTGCCGTCGCGCCCCATCCGCCCCGGCCCTTCCGCCTTCCACCGCGCGAACGTCCGCCGCGGCAGGTCGAGCATCACCGCCGCCTGCTCGTCCGTCACGCCCCAGAGCCGAAACAGGTTGAGGCACGCCCGAAACATCGCCGCCGCCTCCTCGTCGCTGATCGGTTCGGGCGAGAACGGCCGCGCCTCGCTGGCCACTTTGGTGAGCGTCGCTGCCGAGCTACTTGCCATATGGCACGACGTAGCTGTGCAATCTACAAATGGCAAGTTGCGGGACGCAGTGGTGGCAAAGCTGGCGTCAAATGAGGGAGGAGTCTTGTAGGAGCGCCGCGGCAAAGCCGCGTCGTCGGTCCTCGCGGTGCAAGGCCGGCCGCGCTTGCGCGGGTGGGGCGGCTCGGCCGCCCTCTCCCGCGCTGCGCGGTGGCGCACCCGACAGGATTCGAACCTGTGACCTCTGCCTTCGGAGGGCAGCGCTCTATCCAGCTGAGCTACGGGTGCGTGGAGTCCGCCGTTAGCAGGGCGCGACCGCGTAAGCTAGCGCCTTGTCGCGAGCGTCACCGGCTGGAACGGGGCCAAGCCGCAGCTCGCACCACGTTGCGGGGCGCCGCCCTGATAGAGCACGGTGATGATGTCCTGCGCGCAGAGCCGGTCGAGCGACGTCGCGTAGGTGAAGCGCTGCTCGAAGCCGAGCCCCGGGCAGCGCTGCGGCAGCGTCACGCGGTAGGTACGCCGGCCGGTGGTGACGAAGTCGATCACCTGGTCGGACCGCACGCGGCTCTCGCGGATCGAGCGGATCGGGATGCACTGCTCCGGCTCGCCCGCCGACGTGGCGGCGGGGATGCGGTCGGCGGCGGCGAGCCCGTCCGGCGCGGCGCTCGACCCGGCGCAGCCGGCGAGCAGGAGGAAGGGCAGGAGTTTACGCATCGGCGATGACCTCGGTCGCGCCCGGCGGCGGGGGCGTCTTGGGCTCGAACGCGCAGAGGTCGCGGACGATGCATCGCCAGCATTCGGGCTTGCGCGCCTTGCAGACGTAGCGGCCGTGCAGGATCAGCCAGTGGTGCGCGCCCAGTCGGAAAGGCTTGGGCGTCACCCGCTCCAGCGCGAGTTCGACGTGGAGCGGCGTCTTGCCGGGTGCCAAGCCCGTGCGGTTGCCGACGCGGAAGATGTGCGTGTCCACCGCGATCGTCTCCGCGCCGAACGCGCAGTTCATGACGACGTTGGCGGTCTTGCGCCCCACACCCGGAAGCCGTTCGAGCGCGTCGCGGTCCTGCGGCACCTCGCCGCCATACTCGTCGAGGAGCATTTGGCTGAGCAGGATGACGTTCTTCGCCTTGGAGTTGTAGAGCCCGATCGTCTTGATGAAGTCGCGCAACCGCTCTTCGCCGAGCTCGACCATCGCGGCGGGGTTGTCGGCCAATTCGAACAGCGGCCCCGTGGCCTTGTTGACCGACACGTCCGTCGCCTGCGCCGATAGCGCCACCGCGACGAGCAGCGTGTAGGGGTTGATCCAGCGCAGCTCCGTTTCCGGCGCGGGGTTCGCCTCGGCCAGGCGGCGATAGAACTCGAAGACCTGTTCTTCGGTCACAGGCCCAGCACGTCGCCCATGCGGTACCGACCCGGCGGCTGGTTCGCGAGCCACAGCGCCGCCCGCACCGCGCCTTTGGCGAAGATCACCCGATCCTCGCCGCGATGGCCGAGCTCGATCCGCTCGCCCTCGGTCGCGAAGATCACCTGGTGGTCGCCGATCACCGACCCGCCGCGCAAGGAGGCGAAGCCGATCGTGCCCTCCGTCCTGGCGCCCACCAGCCCCGCGCGCCCGTCGACGCGCACTTCGGACAGCTGCGTGTTGCGCCCGCCCGCCGCCGCTTCGCCGAGCAGCAGCGCGGTGCCGCTGGGCGCGTCGACCTTGTGGCGGTGGTGCATCTCGACGATCTCGATGTCCCAGTCGGGCCCGAGCCGCTCCGCCGCCTCGCGCACCAGGATGGAGAGCAAGGTCACGCCCAAGGACGTGTTCCCCGTTTGCAGCACCGCCACGTCGCGCGACGCCTCGTCGATCAGCTGGTGGTGCTTGGCGGAGAGCCCCGTCGTCCCGATCACGATCGGCGTCCCCGCCGCGCGCGCGGCCTCCAGATGCTCGGGCAGCGCGGACGGGATGGAGAAGTCGACCAGCACGTCCGCCTCGTGCGCCAGCGGGCGGCAGTCACCCTGCCGGTCCACGCCGCCCGCGAGCGTCGCGCCCGCGTCGCCGATCACGTCGGCGACCGTGCGCCCCATGCGCCCGAGCGAGCCGTAGATGCCGATGGAGGTCATGCGTCTCCTTTAGCGCGTAGGCACGGGATCGGGTCCCGAATAATCGTAGAAGCCGCGTCCCGTTTTGCGGCCGTACCAGCCGGCCTCGACGTATTTCACGAGCAGCGGCGCGGGCCGGAACTTGGGGTCGCCCGTCCCCTCGTGAAGCACGCGCGTGATCTCCAGACAGGTGTCGAGGCCGATGAAGTCCGCCAGCGTCAGCGGCCCCATCGGGTGGTTGAGCCCCAGCTGGCACGCGGCGTCGATGTCGGGGATCGTCGCCACGCCCTCGCCCAGCGCGAAGCACGCCTCATTGAGCATCGGCATCAGCACGCGGTTGACGATGAAGCCCGGCGCGTCGTTGGCGCGCACCACGCGCTTGCCGAGCGCCTGCGCGTACCTCTCGACCTTTGCGACGGTCTCGTCGGAGGTCGCCAGCCCGCGGATCAGCTCGATCAGCCCCATAACGGGCACGGGGTTGAAGAAGTGCACGCCGACGAAGCGCGCAGGGTCGGGCGAGGCTTGCGCCAGCCGCGTGATCGGGATGGACGAGGTGTTGGTCGCCAGCACTGCCTCCGGGCGGAGCACCGCGCCCACGTCGCGGAAGATCGCGCGCTTGATCTCCTCGCGCTCCGTCGCCGCCTCGATGACGATGTCGCACTCGGCCATCGCTGAGACCGCGCCCACCGGCTCGATCAGCGCGAGCGCCGCGTCGCGCGCTTGCCCCGTGATCTTCTCCTTCGACACCGCGCGGTCGAGCAGCTTGGCGATGCCTGCGCGGCCCGCTTCCGCGCGCTCGCGGCCCACGTCGGACAACAGCGTCCGGAACCCCGCCTGCGCCGACACCTGCGCGATCCCCGCGCCCATCTGTCCCGCCCCGATCACGCCGACCGTTTTCATCCAGCCCGTCCCGCTCTACGCTTCAAACCATGTTCCTCCTCGCCCTTGCCGCCCAAGCGATCCAACCGCAACCCGGCGAGCTGAAGACGTTCGGGGACTGGACGGTCGGCTGCGACAACGCCCGCGCGTGCCGCGCGGTGGCGCTGGTGCCGGACGGGGAGGACCGGGCCGAGTATCTCCTGCTCGTGATCGACCGCGAGGGCGCGCCGAACGCCCCGCCGGTGCTGAGCTTTACGACCGAGCGCGAGCTCGCCGCCCGCGACGTCACGCTCCGCGTCGACGGCGAGCGCGTGGGCCAGCTTACGGGCGACCCGCTGCCCTTCAACCGCGCGCTGGCCTCGGCGCTGGTGAACGGCGAGCGCGCCGCGGTCACCGACCTGCGCGGCCGCACGCTCGCCTCGGCGTCGCTTACCGGGCTGGCGGCGGCGTTCCTCTACATGGACGAGCGGCAGCGCCGGCTCGGCACGCAGGGCGCGCTGCGCCGGACGGGACCGAAGCCGGACGCCGCTGTGCCCGCGCCCCCGCCGCTCCCGCGCGTTGTGGAGCCCGCGCCCACGACCAAGCCGCCGCGCCGACTCGCCCCCGCGACGGCGGCGAAGCTGATCGGCCCTGACAACGCCACCTGCGAGTACGCGCAGGGCCGCGTCGAGCCCCAGGCCTTCCGTCTCGACGCGACCCACAGCCTCGCGCTGGTCACCCACCCCTGCGGCAACGGCGCGTACAACATCATGACCAGCGTCTACGTCCTCGACGAGCAGGGCCGCACGTCGCCCGCCCGCTTCGATTCCGTGCCCGGCTTCGAGGGCGGCGACGGCAACGTGCTCGTCAACGGCGACTGGGACCCGCGGACGCGCCGCCTGTCCGAGTTCCCGAAAGCGCGCGGCCTGGGCGACTGCGGCACGTCGTCGGACTACGCCTGGGACGGCGCGCGCTTCCGCCTCGTGCGCTCGGCCGCGATGGGCGAGTGCCGGGGGTCGATCGATTACATCGTGAACTGGCGCGCGGAGGTGGTTCCCGCCCGCTGAACCCCTAATTTCCTCCCCCGCTTCGTAGAAGCGGGGGAGGGGGACCGCGCCCGTAGGGCGTGGTGGAGGGGGTACAGCGCGATGCCGCATCCCGTTGTTCCCCCTCCACCAGCTACGCTGGTCCCCCTCCCCCGCTATAAGCGGGGGAGGAATTTAGTAGTGATCACCGCTTCTGCGGCACGTACGCGATCACCTGCACCTCGACGATCCCGCCCGGCGCGAGCAGCCCCGTCGTGCCCACCGCCGTCGCGGCGGCGTGGGGTGCCGGCATGAACTCGCTCTTGACCGCGTCGTACGCCTGGTACTGCTCCAGCCGCGTGCCCTTGAAGTCCGGCCCGTCCCAGACGTGGAAGCTGTTCACCATCACCACGTCCTCGAACCGCGCGCCCGACGCGGCGAGGATGCGGCGTAGCGCCTCGAAGCCGCGGCGCACCTGCAGCTTGAACGCGGCGGCATCGTTGCCCTCGCCGGGCGCGCGCCCGATCACCACGCCCGACACGTAGAGCCAGTCGCCCGCGCGCCGCGCGGGGGCGTAGTGGTACTCGTCATAGGCGCGTTCGGCCCCCGCACTCGGGATCACCACCTCGCCGCCGGGCGCGGGCACGCGCTTCGGGTAGGCCGCCGTCTGCGCCGCCGCCGGTCCGGCCAGCAGCAGCGCGGCCATCGCGATCGCCTTCATGTTCTTCCCCTCCGCTCAAGGCGCGGAGGGCACGGGACGAGCCTCCGCCAGGATCACCGAGAACCACCCGCGCGCGTCCTCCCACGCGCGGACCGGCTCCCAGCCGCCCGCGCGCAGCAGCAGCCGCGCGCTCTCGGGCGTGTATTTGTGGCTGTTCTCCGTGTGGATCGTCTCGCCCGCCGCGACGAAGAAGCGACGGCCGCCGACGGTGAAGCCCGCGTCGCGCACCGCCTCTAGGTGCATCTCGATCCGGGCGGCGTCCTCATTCCAGACCGCGCGATGGCGGAAGGCGTCGAGCGACACGTCCCCGTCCAGCTCACGGTTGATCCGCGCGAGGAGGTTCATGTTGAACGCCGCCGTCACGCCCTGCGCGTCGTCGTACGCCCGCACGAGCACGTCGCGATCCTTCACCCGGTCCGCGCCGATCAGCAGGAACGCGCCCTCCCCCAGCGACCCGCGCATCGCACGCAGCAGGTCGACCGCGCCCGCGGGCTCCAGATTGCCGATCGTCGAGCCGGGAAAGAAACCGAGCTTGGGCGCGCGCATTGCCGCGTCGGGCAATGTCAGCGGGCGCATGAAATCCGCCTCGAACGGCACCACGGACAGGTCCGGGAACTCGGCCGCGAGCGCCGCCGCCGCCTCGCGCAGGAAGTCGCCCGATATGTCGATCGGCACGTACGCCGCCGGCCGTACGCAGCGGAGGAGGATACGTGTCTTGGTCGCCGATCCCGCGCCGAACTCGACCACCGCACGGCCCGGTCCGACCAGTTCGGCCATCTCGTCGCACGCATGCTCCAGGATCGCCGTCTCGGTGCGCGTCGGGTAGTATTCGGGCAGCTGCGTGATCGCCTCGAACAGCTCGGATCCCTCGCGGTCGTAGAACCAGCGCGCCGGGATCGCGCGCGGCCGCGCCTCCAGCCCGGCGAGCACGTCGTCCAGAAAGCTCACAGATCGCGGGCCAGTCGGACGCCCGTGAACTGCCAGCGCTTCTCGGGCTGGAAGAAGTTGCGGTAGCTCGCCCGCAGGTGGCCGCGCGGGGTGACGCAGGATCCGCCGCGCAGCACGAACTGCCCGCTCATGAACTTGCCGTTATATTCGCCGACCGCGCCGTCCGCTGCGCGGAAGCCCGGATAGGGCCGGAACGCCGATCCGGTCCACTCCCACACGTCACCGAAGAAGGCCGGACCAGACGTGGAAGGCCGAGGCTCCACCGGCCCCGCACCGTCGAGCTGGTTGCCGCCCGCCGGATCATGCGCGGACGCAGCCGCCTCCCACTCCGCCTCGGTCGGCAGGCGCGCGCCGGCCCAGGTCGCGTATGCGTCCGCCTCGTAGAAGCTCACCCGCGTCACCGGCGCGGCGGGGTCGATCGGCCGCCGCCCGTCGAGCCCGAAGCGCGTCCACACCCCGCCCTGCTCCTCCCAGTAGAGCGGCGCCGCGACGCCCTCGCGCTGCGCCCAGGCCCAGCCGTCGCTCAGCCACAGCTCGGGGCGCGCGTAGCCGCCGTCGGCGATGAACTCGCACCACTCCCGGTTCGTCACCGTCCGGTCGGCGGTCGCGTGTGGCGCAAGCCAGACGACATGCCGCGGCCCCTCGCAGTCGAACGCGAAGCTCCCGCCGCCATGCCCGATCTCGACCGCGCCCTCGCGTCCCTCGATCCAGCCGGTCGGCCCCGGCATGGCGACGGGCACCTTGGGCTCGGGCGCCCACATGGCGGGCTCCAGCGGGTTCTGCGCGAACAGGTGCAGCGCGTCGGTAAGCAGCAGCTCCTGATGCTGCTGCTCATGGTTCATCCCCAGCTCGACCAGAGCCCGCGCTTCCGCATGCAACCCCGGCAGCGCATCGGCGAGCGCCGCGTCGACATGCGCACGATAAGCGAGCACTTGCGACAGCGACGGCCGCGTGATCATCCCCCGCGCCGCCCTGGCGTGCCGCGCGCCCTCCGCCTCGTAGTAGCTGTTGAACAGATAGGCGTAGGCCGGGTCGTAGGCGCGGTAGCCGGCCACATGGTCGCGCAGCACGAACGTCTCGAAGAACCAGCTCGTATGCGCCAGGTGCCATTTGGCGGGCGAGGCGTCCGGCATCGACTGCACGGTCGCGTCCGCGTCCGACAAGGGTGCGGCGAGCGCGACCGACAAGGCGCGAACGTTCGCGAACCCCGCCCGGAGCGCGTCGGTTTCGGCCGTCGCCTGAGTCGCCGTCATCCCCACCTCCGCTGCAGGAGGCTTAGCACGATGGGCTAACGAATGTTAGCTCGACCCCCACTCCACCCCTGCCGTCATGCTGAACTTGTTTCAGCATCCATGGCTGTACGGACGACTCAGGCTTGGTCGCGCGTACCACGCTGGACCCTGAAACAAGTTCAGGGTGACGGCGGGAGCGGGACTTAGCGCGACGCCCCCGGCCGCCAGAGTACGTCGCCCTCCGCCCCGTTCGCCGCCCGCGACGCCACGAACAGGTAGTCCGACAGCCGATTGAGGTACGCCAACGCCTGCGGGTTCGCATTCTCGCCCGTCGCGACGACGCTCCGCTCCGCGCGCCGCGTCACCGCCCGCGCTAGGTGCAGCGCCGCCGCTCCCGGCGTGCCGCCCGGCAGGATGAAGCTGGTCAGCGGCGGCAAATGCTCGTTCAACGCGTCGATCGCGCGCTCCAGACGCTCGACCTGGGCGGGTACGACGCGGAGCACCATCTCCGACGGCGCGAAGTCCTCGCCCGGCGTCGCCAGGTCCGCGCCGAGGTCGAACAGATCGTTCTGGATCACGCGCAGCTCGTCCGCGATCGCGTGACCGCCCAGCGCCACCACCGCGAGCCCGATCGCCGAGTTCGCCTCGTCCACGTCGCCGATCGCGGCCATGCGCACGTCGGCCTTGGACAGGCGCGACCCGTCGACCAGCCCCGTCTCTCCGGCGTCGCCGGTCCGGGTGTAGATCCTGTTGAGCTTGACCATCAGTTGTGGGCGGCACCGGCCCGCTCCCCCACCCGGCCACCCAGCCAGGCTACTCTGTGGGAGGCCGGGTGGGGGAGCGGGCCGGCGCCGCTGCGCGCGCGAGCGCGCACGATCACGAAGTACGGCCGTTGGCGAACAGGATCACGACCACCACCAGGATCGCAAGCGCCTGGAAGAAGATGCGCATCTGCATCGCGCGGTTCGACTTCAGCTGTGCGTCGGTCGGCCCGCCCTGCCCGCGCGCTTGGGCGTGGCTCTCCTGCAGGAAGGCGATGATGCCGCGCACCAGCGCCACGAGCGTCGCGATCATCGCCGCGACCAGTAGGATGACGAGGAACGTGTTCATGCGCGTGCCACCTATGCCGAAACCGGGGGAACGCCAACCGTCGCCGTCCCGTTCCGTAGATCGTTCGCCAGGTCGCGCCCGTTAACACCCGCCAGCCGCATGTCGCGCAACGACGGCGAGCCGTGCCGCTTGGCGAGCCTCTTCCCGTCCGCCCCCGTTAACAAGCTATGGTGGTGATAGCGCGGGGTCGGCAGCCCTAGCAACGCCTGCAGCAGCCGGTGGACGTGCGTCGCCTCGAACAGGTCCTCGCCGCGCACCACGTCGGTCACGCCCTGCGCGGCGTCGTCGATCGTGACGGCCAGGTGGTAGCTCGCCGGCGCGTCCTTGCGCGCGAGCACGACGTCGCCCTGGTCTTGCGGACGGGCGCGGACGAGACCGGCGCGCTCGTCCCACCAGTCCAGCGGCCCGGCGTCCGCGACCGCGCGCGCCATGTCGAGCCGCCATGCGTGAGCCAAGTGCATGCGCGGCTCCGGATCGACGCCGCGACAAATGCCGGGATAGACCGGCGCGCTCCCATGCGGCGCCGACAGCGCCTCCGCGATCTCGGCGCGCGTGCAGAAACACGGATAGACCAGCCCCCGCTCTTTCAGCCGCTCGAGCGCGTCCGCGTAGAGGTGCAGCCGCTGCGACTGGAACACCAGGGCGCCGTCCCATTCCAGCCCGAGCCACGCCAAGTCGTCGAGGATGTCCGCCACATGCTCCGGCCGGCTCCGCGTCCCGTCTATGTCCTCGATGCGGAGCAGGAAGTGCCCGCCCCGCGCCCGCGCATGGTCGTGCGCCAGCACCGCCGAGTATGCGTGGCCCAGGTGCAGCCGCCCCGTCGGGCTCGGCGCGAAGCGGGTCACGACCCCCACCTCCCCGACCCCTTGCGCCCTGTCACCCATGTTATCCACCACCGCTTGTGGCAACCGTTCCGCTTGACCGGTCGTTACGCCTGCTGTCATCAAGGCGTCACCGCGCCCCGGCAAAGGCGGGGCCACAGCGTCGCTTGAGGGAGGGCCCGTGTTTCACCCCGACCTGATCCGTCACCCGGACTCATGTCCCGCGCTCGTGCTCAATGCCGATTACACTCCGCTGTCCTATTACCCCTTGAGCCTGTGGCCGTGGCAGACGGCGGTCAAGGCGGTGTTCCTCGACCGCGTCGACATCGTCGCCCATTACGAGCGCGAGGTGCACAGCCCCAACACCGCGTTCAAGCTGCCCTCCGTCATCGCGCTCAAGCAGTTCGTGAAGCCGTCGCAGTTCCCGGCCTTCACGCGCTTCAACCTGTTCCTGCGCGACCGCTTCGCCTGCCAATATTGCGGCGTCGGAAAGGATCTGACGTTCGACCACGTCATCCCCCGCGCGCAAGGCGGCCGCACGACGTGGGAGAACGTCGTGACCGCCTGCGCGCCCTGCAACCTCAAAAAGGGCGGCCGCACCCCGCGCCAGGCGCATATGCCGCTCCACATCGCGCCCATCCGCCCCACATCCTGGCATCTGCAAGAGCACGGCCGCTCCTTCCCCCCTAACTATCTCCACGACACGTGGCACGATTGGCTATACTGGGACGTCGAACTGGAAGCTTGAGCGGGGCTGGCGCATGCGGTTGATCGTGCTGGGACTGGTCGCGGCGTGCTTGAGCGGCTGCGGCGACGGCGGCGGGAGCAGCGTCGACACCAGCACCGCACCTGCGGGCTTCGTGCCGCCCGCGGTGATGTCGCGCCTCGACTGGGGCGGCCAGCAGGAACGCCGCTTCAACGAGCTGGACCGCAACGCCGACGGCAAGCTGACGCCCGACGAGTTCCCCCGCGCCAACTCGCGCATCCAGCGCGCCGACGCCAACGGCGACGGCGAGGTGACCAAGGGCGAGTTCAGCGACGCCACCATCGCGCGCTTCGACCGCATGGACCTGAACAAGGACGGCACCGTCACCTCCGAGGAGCAGGAGACGACGCGGAACGGCACGCTGGCGCCGGACTGAGGCGCTCTTTTTCCACCCGTGCCGGGCTTATCGGCGCACCGCCCTTCTCTTTACCGGCCGTAAGAAGAACAACCTTCCGGCGAGCCCGGAGCGGGCAGTAGGGTGAGTGGCCTGTCAGCGGAGCCTATGCCGATGCCCACCCCGCCCCCGGTCGCGAACAACCCCGACATCCGATACCTGGGCGCGCAGCTCGGGGACGTGATCCGGGCCTATGGCGGGGCGAAGCTGTTCGAGGCGACGGAGCGCATCCGCCGCGCCTCCGTCGAGCGGCATCGTGAGGGTCGGGGCGACGGGTCCGGCGACGATGCGCTCGACCTGCAGCTCGGCGGGCTCGACCTGGACGAGACGCTCAGCTTCGTCCGCGGCTTCATGCTCTTCTCCATGCTCGCCAACCTGGCCGAGGACCGGCAGGGCATACAGACCGAGAGCGCCGACCTGGCCTCCGCGCTGCATACGCTGGAGGAAGCGGGCGTCGACCGCGGACAGGTGGAGGCGCTGCTCGCCCGCGCGCTCGTCGTGCCCGTGCTCACCGCGCACCCGACCGAGGTCCGGCGCAAGAGCATGATCGACCATCGCAACCACATAGCCACGCTGATGGCGATGCGCGACCGCGGCCTGACGGAGACGCCCGACGGCGACCTGATCGACGAGGCCGTCGCCCGCCAAATCGCGCTGCTCTGGCGGACCCGGGTGCTCCGCCGCGAGCGGCTGGGCGTCGCCGACGAGGTGGAGACCGCGCTCTCCTACCTGCGCGACGTGTTCCTGCCCGTGCTGCCCATGCTGCACCAGCGCTGGAGCCGTGCGCTGGGCGCGCGCGCGCCGTCGTTCCTCAAGC
Organism: Sphingomonas lenta; assembly: GCF_002288825.1. GTDB lineage: Bacteria > Pseudomonadota > Alphaproteobacteria > Sphingomonadales > Sphingomonadaceae > Sphingomonas > Sphingomonas lenta. The sequence continues at coordinate 833,993 of NZ_NSLI01000003.1, read as the reverse complement.
CCGGCAACTGGATCGGCGGCGACCGCGACGGCAACCCCTTCGTCGACGCCCAATCGCTCCGCCACACGCTGTCGCGCGCGTGCGAGACGGTGCTCCAATTCTACCTGGACGCCGTGCACGCGCTCGGCGCCGAGCTCTCCATCTCCGCCGAGCACGCGCCCGTGCCCGACGCCGTCCGGCAGCTCGCCGACCGCTCAGGCGACGACGCCGCGAGCCGCGCCGACGAGCCTTACCGCCGCGCGCTGTCGGGCATCCATGCGCGCCTCGCCGCTACGCACCTGAAGCACACGGGCAAGCCCGCGCCGCGCCCAGGTCGCCTGGCGGGCGAGCCCTATCCGGACCCCGCGAGCCTGCGCGCCGACCTCGTCACGCTCGCGCGCGGCCTCGCGGAAGGCGACGGCACGCTCGCGTCGGACGGCGCGCTCGGCCGCCTGATCCGTGGCGTGGAGCTGTTCGGCTTCCACCTCGCCGCGCTCGACCTGCGCCAGAACTCGGCGGTGCACGAGCGCGTCGTCGCCGAGCTGCTGCGCGTCGCCGGCGTCGAGGCCGATTACGCCGCGCTCCCCGAGGACGCCCGCGTCGCGCTCCTCCGCCGCGAGCTCGCCGGCCCCCGCCCGCTCGTCAGCCGCTACGCCGCCTATTCGGACGAGACCGCGTCCGAGCTCGCGATCATGGCCGCCGCCGCGGAGGCGCACGCGACCTACGGTCCTCAGGCGATCACCACCTATATCGTATCGATGGGCAAGTCCGTCTCCGACCTGCTCGAAGTGCATCTGCTGCTCAAGGAGGTCGGCCTCTACCGGCCCGGCGACCCGCCCGAGGCCGCGATCATGGCCGTGCCGCTGTTCGAGACGATCGAGGACCTGCAGGCCGCGCCCGCCGTCATGCGCGACTGGCTCCGGCTGCCCGAGGTCGCCGCCGTCGCCCGCGCGCGCGGGCACCAAGAGGTGATGATCGGCTATTCGGATTCGAACAAGGACGGCGGCTATCTCACCTCGACGTGGAACCTGTCCAAGGCGTCGTCGGCGCTCGCGCCCGTGTTCGAGGAGGCGGGCGTCGCCATGCAGCTCTTCCACGGCCGCGGGGGTGCGGTCGGGCGCGGCGGCGGGTCGAGCTTCGCCGCGATCCGCGCCCAGCCGCCCGGCACCGTCCAGGGCCGCATCCGCATCACCGAGCAGGGCGAGGTCATCGCCGGCAAATACGGCACGCGCGAGAGCGCCGTCACCAACCTCGAAGCGATGGCGTCGGCGACTTTGCTCGCCAGCCTGGAGCCGCCGCGCTTGTCCAACGCGGAGAACGGGAGCTTCTCGGCGGCGATGGAGGCGCTCTCGGAGGCCGCGTTCCGCGCCTATCGCGACCTCGTCTACGGCACGGACGGGTTCCGCGCCTTTTTCCGACAGATGACGCCGATCTCCGAGATCGCGAACCTCAAGATCGGCTCGCGCCCCGCCAGCCGCACCAAGTCGGACCGCATCGAAGACCTGCGCGCCATTCCCTGGGTTTTCTCTTGGTCCCAGGCGCGCGTAATGCTCCCCGGCTGGTACGGCGTCGGCTCCGCGTTGGAGGCGGGCGACCCCGCGCTCGTCGCCGACATGGCGGAAGGCTGGCCGCTCTTCGCCGCGACGCTCGCCAACATGGAGATGGTGCTGGCCAAGTCGGACATGGACGTGGCGGCGCGCTACGCCGGGCTCGTCGACGACGGAGCCCTGCGTGAGCGCGTCTTCGGCCGCATCCGCTCGGAGTGGGACCGCACCCACGACGCGCTCCTCCGCGCGACGGGCCAGTCGCGCCTCCTGGAGAAGAGCGGGAAGCTCGACGCCAGCATTCGCCTACGCCTGCCCTATATCGAGCCGCTCAACCTCCTCCAGATCGAACTCCTGAAACGCCACCGCGCGGGCGAGACCGACGAGCGGATCGGCGAGGGCATCCTGCTCTCCATCAACGCGATCGCGACGGCGCTCCGCAACAGCGGCTGAACTCCGGAACCCTCCCCCGCTTACGGCGGGGGAGGTGGCGCGCGTAGCGCGACGGAGGGGGAGCGGGTTGATGCCGTATCCCGTTGCTCCCCCTTCACCGCGCCCTGCGGGGGAGGACTCAATTGATAAAAGCCTCCGCCACCTCCGGCCGTACCCGCTGGAGCCGCCCCGTCGCCCGGTCCAGCATCGCCCAGGTCGTCACCGCCTCGACCTTCACCCGTCCGTCCGCACCCGTAAACCGCACATGTCGATCGAACCGCGCGCCCTTGGGCTGGTCCGCGACCCAGGTCTCGCCCGTCACCGTCTCGCCCGGCCCGACATTGCCGCGATAGTCCACCTCGTGCCGCGTCACGACCCAGAAATACGCCACCTGATGCTCCGCCGGGGCGACCGCCTCCCAGTGCGCGACTGCGATTTCCTGCACCCAGCGCACCCACACCGCGTTGTTGACGTGGCCGAGCTCGTCGATGTCGTCCGCCGCGGCGGTGAACTGGCGAGTGAAGCGGGTGCTCAGGGCTCCACCCCCATTTGCGTCAGCACGAAGGCGTGCTCCTCCGCCGCCTCGCGCAAGCTCTCGAACCGCCCCGACTTGCCGCCATGGCCCGCGCCCATGTTGGTCTTGAGCACGAGCAGATTCGCGTCCGTCTTCGTGGCCCGCAGCTTGGCCGCCCACTTCGCCGGCTCCCAGTAGGTCACGCGCGGGTCGTTGAGCCCGCCCGAGATGAACATCGGCGGATAATCCTGCGCCTTCACGTTGAAGTACGGATCATACTCCCTGATCAGCTCGAACGCCGCCGCGTCCTCGATCGGGTTCCCCCATTCCGGCCACTCGCCCGGCGTCAGCGGCAGCGTCGCGTCGAGCATCGTGTTGAGCACGTCCACGAACGGCACGTCGGCGATCATCGCGCCCCACAGCTCGGGTGCCATGTTCGCGACCACGCCCATCAGCTCGCCGCCCGCCGAGCGCCCCGCGGTCGCGATCCCGCCCGGCTTCGTCCAGCCCTGCTCGATCAGCCCGCGCGCCACGTCCACGAAGTCGTTGAACGTGTTCCACCGCTTCTCGAGCTTGCCGTCGAGGTACCAGCGCTGCCCCAGATCGTCCCCGCCCCGGATATGCGCGATGGCATAGGCGAAGCCGCGGTCGAGCAAGCTCAGCCGCCCCGTCGAGAAGCTCGGCGGGATGGCGTAGCCGTACGCCCCGTACGCGTAGAGGAACAGCTTGCCCGACCCGTCACGCGGGAGATCGTGCGGGTACACGATCGAGACCGGCACCTCCGTCCCGTCGCGCGCCGCGATCTTCAGCCGCTCGGTCCGGTACTTCCCCGCGTCGTACCCCGACGGGATCTCCTGGACCTTGCGCACCTCCAGCTCGCCCGTCGCGACGTCGTAGTCGTATACGGTGCCCGGCGTGACCATCGACTCGTAGCCGAGCCGCAGCTTCTCGACATGGTATTCCGGGTTGTCGCCCAGCCCCGCCGCGTAGCTCGGCTCGGGAAACACGATCCGCTTCGGGGCGATGCTTTGGTCGTACTGGTGGATCAGGATCTGATCGAGCCCGTCCTCGCGCCCCTCCACCACGAAGAAGTCGCGGTAGCACTCGACGCCCGTCATGTAGAAATGCGGGTCGGGCGCGATCAGCTCGCTCCACTCGCCGGGCCGCTCGACCGGAGCGGTGCAGAGCCGGAACTGCGGGTCGGTGTCGTTGGTGTGGATGAAGAGCAGGCCGTCATGCTCGTCCACGTCATACTCGCGCCCCGGCTTGCGCGGGCTGACCATGATAGGCTCGGCGAGCGGGTCAGCCGCCGGCAGCAGCCGCACCTCGCTCGTCACATGGTCGCCCGTCGCGATGACGAGCCACTTGCGCGAGCTCGTCTCCGACACGCCCACGCGGAAGCCCTCGTCCGCCTCGTGGTAGAGCACGACATCGTCCTCGACCGGCATGCCGAGCCTGTGGAAACGCGCGTTGTCGGTCCGCCACTGCTCGTTCGCCAGCCCGTATAGGAATCCGCTGTCGTCCGCCGTCCAGACGATCTCCGACAGCATGCCCGGGATCACCTCGGGCAGGTGCTCGCCCGTCTCCAGGTCCTTGACGCGCACCTCGAACCGCTCGGCCCCGCTGTCGTCGATCGCGTAGGCGAGGAGCTTACCGCTGTTCGACGCCGCGATCGCGCCCAGGCGGAAATACTCCTTGCCCTCGGCCAACGCGGGCTCGTCGAGGATCAGCTGGTCCTCGCCCCCGTCGACGTGGCGGCGCCACCACTTCCGGTACTGCCCGCCCGTCTCGAACGCGGTCCAGTAGAGCCAGTCGCCGTCCTTCTGGGGAACGCTCGCGTCGTCCTCCTTGATGCGGCCCTTCATCTCTTCGTAGAGCCGATCCACCAGCCCTTTGTGCGGCGCCATCACTGCCTCGAAATAGGCGTTCTCTGCTTCGAGATAGGCGAGGACGTCCGGGTCGTTCACCTCCGGATAGCTCGGGTCCTTGAGCCAGTGGTACGGGTCCTCGAGCGTGCGCCCGTGAAGGGTGAAGCTGTGCGGCCGCCGCTCGGCGACGGGAGGCTGGGGAAGATCGCTCATGCCCCGCGCTCATAGCGGCGGTCGGGCGCATGTCGATGGTGCGGACCGGGGCGGACGGCGGCCGCCCGCCCCGGCGCGGCTCACATGAACAGGTCGTCCGCGCCCGTGTTCGTCGAACCTACGCGGCTGTAGACGAAATAGGTCACCCCATTCATCGTCACCGATCCGTCGAACTCGAGCGAGCGCACGGCGCCGTTGTTGATGCGGACGCTCGTCCCGTCGGACAGGTTCAGCGTGCGATCGCCGCCGAAATCGATCCGGCCGTCGCCGTCGCTGTCGGAGATCGCGGTGGTCGTGACCAGCAGGTCCTCCGTCCCGAACCCGTTGATCCGGTCGTCGCCGAAGTCGAGCCCGAGCGCGGTGTCGAAGAAGAAGATCTGCTCGCCCGCCGCGCCGTTAAGTATGCTGTTCCCCAACCGTCCTTCGATCGCGCCCGTGGGCCGGGTCGCCGCGTCGGCATAGGCGAAGTTGCCGTCGGGCAGCTGGCCCAGGAAGCGCAGGCCGGACGCGGGGTCGAGCCCGGCGAACCGCACCGTGTCGTTCCCGTTCCGCCCGTCCAGGTCGAGCACGCTGTTCGGGCCGAAGGTGATGCGCCCGTCGCCGTTCCCGTCGCGCAGCGCCGCGTCGGTGACGAACAGGTCTACCTTCTGGAAGTCGAGGATCGTGTCCGACCCCGTCTCGCCGACGATCGAGTAGGAGAAGCGGTCGTTGCCGCCGCCGCCGATCGACTGGTCGTCGCCGGCCCCGCCCTCCAGCCGATCGCGGCCCGCGCCGCCGACCAGGAAGTCGTTCGCCGTACCGCCGGTGACGGTGTCGTCGCCCATGCCGGCGTTGAAGTAGTAGGAACGCGTCGGCTGGACGGCGGTGAGCGCGTCGGCCCCCATCGTGCCGAGCGTCACCACCTCGAACCGGTCGCCGCGCTGCGTCCCGCTCACCAGGTCGCGCACGTCGAAGGTGACGCCCGCCCCGCCCACGAAGGTCACGCCCTCGTCGTCGTACCGGCTGACGGCGCCCGTCGGCATGTCCATCCCGTTCTCGGCCTGCAGCCGGACGGCGAGCCCGCCGTCCTGGTTCGCCATCGTGTTCGAGTCGTTCGCGTTGCCGTTGCCGACCTCCGCGGAGGTGAAGGTCAGGCGCACCTGACCCGGCGCGGTCCGGTTGATCGTCACCACGTCCGACCCGGCGCCCAAGTTCACCGTGTCCGCACCGTCGGTGTCGGCGTTCGCGATCACCCGGTCGGCGCCGTTCCCGATCTCGTTGATCACGTCGGCCCCACCGCTGCCGATATAGCTGTCGTCGCCCTCGCCGCCCGACAGCCGGTCGTCGCCCGCGCCGCCGACCAGGAAATCGTTGCGGTCGCCGCCGAACACGGAGTCGTTCCCCATGCCGGCGTTGAAATAGTAGGACCGGCCGGGATCGGTGACGAGGAAGTCGGCGCCCATCGTGCCCAGCACGACCACGTCGAACTGGTCGCCGCGCGCCGCGCCGCTGACGAGGTCGCGCACGTCGAAGGTCAGGCCGGCCGTGCCCGACACGAAGGTCACGCCCTCGTCGTCGAAGCGGCTGACCGCGCCCGCGGGCGTGCCCGACGCGTCTTCCGCCTGCAGCCTCACCGCCAGGCCGCCGTCCTGGTTCATCATCGTGTTTGAGTCGTTCGGGTTGCCGTTGCCGACCTCGGCGGAGGTGAAGGTGACGCGCACCTGCCCGGCCGCGCCGGTGACGCTCACCACGTCCGACCCGTCGCCCGTGTCCACCGCGTCCGCGCCGCCGGTGGCGATGTCGAAGATCACCCGGTCGTCGCCGCCGCCCGTGTCGGTGATCGTATCGGCGCCGCCGCCGCCGATATAGCTGTCGTTCCCCGCGCCGCCCGCGAGCGAGTCCGCTCCCGCGCCACCGACGAGGAAGTCGTTCGCGTCGCCGCCCGTGACGGTGTCGTCGCCCATGCCGGCGTTGATGTAGTAAGCTTGGCCGGGCAGCACCGCGCCCAGCGTGTCCGCGCCCATCGTACCCAGCGTCACGACGCCGAACTGGTCGCCGCGCCGCACGCCGCTCACCAGGTCGCGCACGTCGAACGTCTGGTTGAGGCCCGCGACGAAGGTGATGCCCTCGTCGTCGTAGCGGCTGACGGGCCCGGTCAGGCCGTCCGACCCGTCCTCCATTTGGAAGCGGACCGCGAGCCCGCCGTCCTGGTTCATCATCGTGTTCGAGTCGTTCGGGTTGCCGTTGCCGACCTCCGCGGAGGTGAAAGTCAGGCGCACCTGGCCGGCCATGCCGGCGACCAGCACGGCGTCGGAGCCGCTGCCCAGGTCGACCTGGTCCGCGCCGTCGGTCGACGGGTTGACCAGCGCGACGTCGTCGCCGCCCAGCCCCGTGATCGTGTCGTTCCCGCCCATGCCGTTGATCTGGTCGGCGTCCTCGGTGCCCGTCAGGACGTCGTCGCCGGAAGTGCCAATCACCACAGCCATGTCACTCTCCCGTTGTCGCCGCGCCGGGTCCGGAAAGCCGGGACGGTCGCGCGCGCGGAGTTACGGGGCGAGCGGTGCGATGGTTGCACCGCCGGTAAGTATTTTTCGGCTCTTGCCAGTTCTCGCGCGTATCACCGAAATGGAGAGACGCGCCGGCCTAGTAATCGCCCGACTTTTCTACTTGTCAGCGCCTTGTTTTCGCTCGCGAACAGCTCGGCGATGCGGCTCGGTCAGCTTTTCACGCGCCGCGGCGTACCGGCGAGCGACCGCACGCCCACGCCGCGAGCAAGCCCGCCACTACCGCCCAATAGAGCCGAAACGCTCCCGCCCCCTCCGCGCCGCTCAGCGCGGGCGGCAGCGGCGAACCCGGGTAGAGGCCATAGCGGTAGATCGGGTCCGTCCAGCCCAGCCGGTTGAGCGCCATCGACCCGATCAGCCAGAACACCATCAGCCCCCATCCCGCGAGCTTGTTGGGGCTGAGCGCCTGGAAGAACAGCGCCAAGACGCCCACGAGCAGCCAATCGAACCAGCGCGGGAGCAGGTACCAGGTGACCCACGCGCCGAGGTCGGGCGCACTCCCACGCGCGAGCTGCACCGCCACCCCCGCCCCCGCCGTCGCGAGCGCCAGCCCTGCGAGCACCAGCGCCAACGCGACGAGCTTGGGCACGACCAGCACCGGCGGTTCGACGGGCGCGGCGGCGAGGAGCCCGTCCATCCGCCGCTCCCGCTCGCTCCAGTAGAGCTCGCCCGCGAAGAAGATCGTCGTCACCACGGGCGCGAGCCGGAACGCCTCGATCAGGGCACGCACCAGCCCCGTCGTGCTAGGGTCGGGCGCGCGCCACAGCGCAGCCGCGGCGTGCGCGAGGCCGAGCAGGAGGAGGACGGCGAACGGTGGCGTGAGCACGACCTGCCGCAGCTCCAGCGCGACGCGCATCCGCACCTGCGCCCAAGCGAGCGCCGCATCGAACCGCACGCCCCCACCCGCCCCTCCCCCGGCGAAGGCCGGGGCCCAGTCACGATGGTCTTCGTGGTAGGTCGCCCCCGCTCGCGATGTGACCATAACTGGACCCCGGCCTTCGCCGGGAAGGCGCGCGGAGTTGCGGGAACCCGAACGCCGCAACCCGATCCGTCCGGCAAGGACGAACACCCCCGCCACCCCCACCCACAACACCCGGTTCGCGAGCAGCACCCCCTCCACCCCCGGCCAGTCTCGCTCCGACCGCGCCGCACTCCACCCCCGAGTCAGCTCCTCCACCGCCGCGAACCCGAACGGCTCCCACAAAGGCCCGACCTCCGCCCCCAGCCCGTACAGCGTCAGCAGCGCGACCGCGCCCAACAGGCACCCCGTCATCGACCGCGTCGCCGTCGCCAGCCCGAAGCACAGCGCGCACCCGAGAAGCAGGTTCGGCACCGCCAACCCGAAGAACGCGAAGCCGTAAGCCCCCGCCGGCGCGCCCGTCCCCTTCACCAGCCCCGCCGCCCACGAGGTCGCCGGCACCGACAGGAAGCACAGCAGCACCGCCGCGAACGCCCCCGCGAACCGCTGGAGCACGTACCCGCCGCGCGACACGGGCGTCGCCCGCACCACCCCCGCCATCCCCGACTGCTCGTCGCGCAGCACCGCGTCCGCCACGAACGCGGCGGCGGTGAACAGGTAGAACAACGTCCACACCTGGTGCACGCGCAGGACGTTCGCCGCCCCGCCGACCTCTCTCAGGCCGACGCGGAGCGCGTCGATCGCCTCCGCCCCCGCAACCATCAGCGCGGATACGGCGAAGACGATCCAGAAGACGCGCCCGCGCAGCTGCTGGCGCAGCTCGAACCAGGCGATCACGATGCGCCCCGCAGCGCGGCGAAATACGCGTCCTCCAGGTCCGGCTCGGCGGGCGCGAACCCCGGCCCGGGCGGCACGTCACCGATTACCCGCACCACGCGCCGCCCCTCGACCAGCCGCGACGACGCCACCACCGCCCCTTCCGGCGCGGCCTCGCCCGCCCAGACGCGCCCGCGCATCGCCGCGACCAGATCACCCGGCGCACCGTCCGCCAGCACGCGCCCGCCGCCCAGCACGCCCACGCGCCGGCACAGGTTCGCCACGTCCTCGACGATATGCGTCGACAGGATCACGACCGCGCGTTCGCCCAAGCCGAACAGCACGTCGTGGAAGCGGTTGCGCTCCTCCGGGTCGAGCCCCGCCGTCGGCTCGTCCACCACCAGCAGGTCCGGGTCGCTCAACAGCGCCTGCGCCACGCCCCAGCGCTGGCGCATCCCGCCGGAGAAGCCCGACACCGCCCGGTCACGCGCGTCCCACAGGTTCACGAGCCGGAGCAGCCGCTCCACCGCGCTGCGTCGGTCGCGCACGCCCTTCAGCACCGCCATCTGCGCCAGCAGCTCGGCCGCGGACACGCCGGGGTAGACGCCGAAATCCTGCGGCAGATAGCCCAGCCTGCGCCGAACCGCGCGCGGCTCCGCGAGCACATCGATCCCGTCGAACTGCACGCGCCCGCTCGTCGGCCTCTGCAACGTCGCGACCACGCGCATCAGCGACGACTTGCCCGCCCCGTTCGGCCCCAGTAGCCCGAACAGACCTCTCGCCACCGACAGCGTCACGCCGTCCAGCGCACGCGTGCCGTCCGGGTAAGTGTGCGAAACGTCCTCGACCTCCAGCATCGTGGCCGGAAACGAGCCTAGCCGGCCAACCGCTCCCTCAAGTGCCGAAACGTCCGCCGCGCCGCGTCCACCGCCTCGTCCTCCTCGTGCGCCTCCACGTCGGCGGCCAGCCGCGCCTGGAACACCCGCCACATCGCCCCCGTCCGCGCGCCGTACGGGTCGTGGTAGCCCGGCTCGAACCCGAGCACATCCCGCACCCGCCGCGCGATCAGCTTGCCGCCCAGCGTCGAGCCCTCCAGCACGTACATCGACCCCAGCGCCTCCGCGCGTGTGGCGAGCGCCAGCCCGGCCGCGTCCGCCGCGACCGGCTCCGCCCCTATCCGCTCCAGGTCTCCCGCCAACAATCCCAGCTTCCGCCGCGGCTCGAAGAACGCCGGATCGTCCACCAGCTCCGCCGCCCTCGGCTCCCACCACCCGTGGAACGCATGGAGCCGCCGCAGCCACCCGGCATAGGCCCCGACCGTCGCCGTCCGCCGCTCCCAATCCAGCGTCAGCTCGATCGCGTCGTGCTCGTCGCGCGTCTCCCGCCTCAGCCGCTCCACCACACCGCCCCGCGCGCGCAGGCCCGTCAAGCCGCCACCGTGAAGCAGGCCCCCGGTCGCCGGTCCGTATCGACTTTCAGTTCGCCGCCGATCTGCTGCAGCATCGCCCGGATCACGCGCATGCCCAAGCCGCCGGTCGAGCGCGGCCGGTCCGCCCAGTCCTCAGGCAAGCCCCGCCCCTCGTCGCACACCTGCATGCATAGCCCGCCCTCGTCGCGCGGGAGCACGCGCACGTGGATCGGCCCGTCCTCGCCCGGCGCATAGGCGTATTTCAGCGCATTGGTGACGAGCTCGGTGGCGATCAGCGACAGCGCCACAGCCGTGCGGCTCGGCACCATCAGCCCGCCCGCGGCGTCCACCTCCAGCCGCCCGCCCGCGCCCACGATGCCCTGGCCCAGGTCGTCGCACAGCTGCCGGAGCGTCTGGCCGATATCGACCATCTCGGCGGTCTCGGCATGCTGGAGGCTGTCGTGCACGCGCGCGACGCTCATGACGCGCGCGTAGGTGTCCTCGAACGCCGCGCGCGCCGCGTCGTCGTCCACCTTGCGCGCCTGGAGCAGCATCACCGAGGCCACGATCTGCAGCGAGTTCCTGACCCGGTGGTCGATCTCGCGCGCCAGCACCTCCTTCTGCTCGAGCGCCAGGGACAGCGCCGCCTGCTTGGCGGACAGCTCGGCGATCTTGCGGCCCTGGCGCAGCACCACGCCCTCCACGGCGGCCGCGAACCCCGCCGCCGCGTCGACCTGCCACGCCGCCCAGGGCTCGGCCTCGCCGCGCCGCTCCTCCACCCAGCGCTCGAACGACCGGCGCGGCAGCACGGTGCGCGTGGCGGTGTCGGCCAGCACCTTGGCGTTGGGGTCGCCGCCCCAGGCGACGGTGCCCGCCACCTCCGGCCGGAACCAGAGCAGCAGGTGCCGCCGTTCGGGGTCGACCCAGGCCGCCAGCAGCCCCGCCGCCGTGTCGGCGTGCGCCGCCGCGCCCGCCCAATGCTCCGAAAGGTCCGCCGTCGCGAAGGCGCGCCGCTCGGCCGGCATGTTGGCGGCCAGCCACGCCGCGAGCTCGCCCACGGCGTGCTCGGGCGGCGTCGCGCCCGCCGTCGCGACCCGCCCCTCGCTCCACACCGCCGCGCCCGTCGCGTTCAGCAGGTCCGCCATGGTCGGCGCACCCTCCGTCAGCGCCGCGACCACGTCGTCCGCGCCCGCCAGCCGCCGGAGCAGCGCGTTCTGCACGGTGAGCGCCGCCTGCTGCTCGCGCCAGGCCTGGTTGCTCGCGAGCTCGTGCACCCGGAGCGCGAAGGCGTCCGTCACCAGCCCCGCCAACGCGCGCGTCTCCGGCGTGACGTAGTGCGGCCGCCGGTGGTGCCCGATGATCAGCCCCCACAGCACGCCCTCGGCGACGACCGAGATCGACATGGACCCGTTCACGCCCAGGTTGCGCTGATATTCTAGGTGGATCGGCGACAGCGCGCGGCTGTACGCATAGGTTAGGTCCACCGTCTGGTTCGCCGCGGCCGGCTCGGCGAGCACGGCCGCGGGCACCGCGTCGCGGTCGACGACGAAGCGCGCCGGCGCCTTGGTGTAGAGCGCGCGCGCCTGCGCGGGGATGTCGGAGGCGGGGAAGCGCAGGCCCAGGAGCGACGGGTAGTCCTCGACCTTGCTCTCGCCCAGCGCCTCGCCGTTCCAGTCCGCGTCGAACCGGTACACCAGCACCCGCTCGAAGCCCGTCATCGCGCGGATCTCGTCGGCGCACGCCGCCGCCGCGTCGGCGAGCGTGGGCGCGGAGCGGATCCGGTTCACCGCGTCCCCCGCCTGCGCCGCGGTCGCCGCGCCGAAATCCTCCGGCCGGTCGGGCAGCATCTCCAGCTCGACCACCAGCCGCCCGTCGTTCAAATGCGCCGTCAGCGCGAAGCAGCGCTCCTCCGGCCCGAGCCGCACCGTCTCGCGCCAGGGCCGCGTCGGCACCGTGAGCCCACCCACCTCGACGGCGTGGCGGAGCCGCACCACCACCGCGTCCGGCAGCACCGCATCCAGCCCGCGCCCCAGCACGTCCGCCGGCGCGACGCCCGCCATGTCGGCCAGGTTGTCGCTGCACGCGCAGATCGAAAGCGTATCCGGATCGACCGCCAGCATCGCCGCGTGCGGCTGCACGCTGCCCGGGATGTGGATCGGCTCGCGCTCGCACACCGACGCGTCGATCGGCTCCGCGCGGCTCCGGCGGTCCACCGCATCCTGCGCCATGTCGGCGGCCATGCGGTGCCGGCTGGGTGCGAGCAGGCCCAGCTGATGCACCACGATCCAGTACCGCCCCGGCTCTCGCGCCTCCCGCATCGCCACGCGCACCCGCGCCGGCGGGTCGAAGCCGAACACGAACCCGAACTCCGCGTCCAGCGCTCCGCGCCTGACGCCCTCCAGGAACCGCCCATGGAACGCCGGCAGGTTGGTGCACGGCGCCACCTCGCGGAAGAAGTCGCGCCCCATCACCTGGGCGGGATCACGCCCCGAAAAGCGGCTCTCCGCCTGGTTGTAGAGGGTGATCCGCCCCGCCGCGTCCACCTGGATCACCCCGAACGGCAGCGCGTCCAGCGCCTCCGCCGACAGATCGTCGAGCGACGCCGCGGGCGCGACGGCCGTCACGCGGGCACGACCGGAACAAGAACTTGAGAATACACCATTCGTTACGGGCCGTAACGTCAACGCCCCTCGCCTGTCCACCTGTCGCGACTTGATGTGGATCAGCTTTCCGGACCGTTGCGGCACGGGTCTGCGCCCGCGATCGGTCGTTCCCGGACGCGCACATCGCTCGGCGCTCGCGCCGCGCCGCCCCGCCGCCTAGACCGGTTCCATGCTCGATCCGGCCACCTGCCTCGACGCGATGCGGCGACGCGACCCGGCCCATGACGGCCGCTTCTTCGTCGCGGTGAGGACGACCGGCATCCACTGCCGCCCCGTCTGCACCGCGCGCATGCCGCGGCCGGAGAACGTGCTGTTCTTCGGCAGCGCCGCCGCCTGCGAGCGGGCGGGCTTCCGCCCCTGCCTGCGCTGCCGGCCGGAGACCGCGCCCTTCTGCCCCGCCTGGAACGGCACGCGCACCACCGTGGAGCGCGCGCTCAAGCTGATCGAGGCCGGCGCGCTCGACCGCGGCGGCGTGGACGCGCTCGCCGCGCGGCTCGGCGTCGGCCGGCGGCACCTGTCGCGCCTGTTCGACCGCCACCTCGGCGCGTCGCTCGCCCAGGTCGCGCGCACGCTCCGCGTCCAGCGCGCCAAGCGCCTGCTCGGCGACACCGACCTCCCCATCCCCGAGATCGCCGCCCGCGCCGGCTTCCCCAGCGCGCGCCGCATGAGCGCCGCCTTCACCAGCCTCTACGGCCGCCCGCCCTCCTCCCTGCGGAGGCAGTCCCCCTTCACCCCGACACCTTAGTCGAAGGAGCACCGATGCCCGACCAGTTCGCCCGCGCCGACGCCTTCCGCGCCCTCCACGTCCCCGGCCGCCCGCTCGTGCTCTACAACGTCTGGGACGTGGGCAGCGCCCGCGCGGTCGCCGCCTCGGGCGCACCCGCGCTCGCGACGGGCAGCTGGTCCGTCGCCGCCGCGCAAGGCTATCCCGACGGCGAGCGGATGCCGCTCGACCTCGCGCTGTCGATCCTCGGACGCATCTGCGCGGCCGTGGACCTGCCCGTCTCCGCCGACCTCGAAGCCGGTTACGACGACGTCGCCCGCACCGTCGCCCGCGCGATCGAGGCGGGTGCCATCGGCTGCAACCTGGAGGACAGCCTGCCCGCGACCGGCGCGATGCGGCCCGTCGCCGAGGTCGCCGCCCGCCTCGCCGCCGCCCGCACCGCCGCCGATTCGGGCGGCGTGCGCGCCTTCGTGAACGCCCGCACCGACGTCTTCTTCCAGGCGCCCGCGACGGCGCACGACGAGGCGATAGCGGACGAGGCGATCGAGCGCGCCCGCGCCTATGCGGACGCCGGGGCGGACGGCGTCTTCGTCCCCGGCCTCGCCGACGAACGCCTGATCGCCCGCATCACGGCCGCCTCGCCGCTCCCCGTCAACATCCAGGGCGGCCCCGGCCTGCCCCCGCCCGCGCGCCAGGCCGAACTCGGCGTCGCGCGCGTCAGCTGGGGCCACCGCTCCTACCTGGCGGTGATGCAGGCGGTCGAGGACGCCGCGCGCGCTGCGCTCTAGCGCCGCGTCAGAGCGACGCGATCCACCGCCGGATGCCCGCCGTGTCGCCCAGCGCGCCCGTCCACTCGTGCTTGGGCGTGGCGGGCACGTTCGACCCGCGCGGGCGGCCGCGATAGACCTTCATTGGCACCCAAATGCGTGCGCCGTCCGCCGTCGTCTCGTCGCGGGTCTCCATGTACAACGTATCCGCCGACGTCTCGCGACCGACCTGGGTCGCGCCCATCGCGGTCAGCACGTCCACCGCGTCCAGGCACGCGGACGCGCAGTCCTCGTCCGTGAACACGAACGCCTTCGCCGAAACTGCATGGACGGGTCCGCCTTCGGGCTCGGGCCAGAGGTCGTCCGGCTCGCGCCATAGCTGTACGCCCTGCGCCCGCGCGCGCGTCAGCCCCTCTGCGAGCGCGTTCACGCCCTTGTAGATCGCCGGATCGCTCTCGCGCTTGCCCTCGAACATGCGCTGATACTCGCGCACCGCCGCGACGTTGGCGTCCGACACGCGCCAGTCGACGCCCTCCGACACGTGCGTCCGCCCGTTCACCGCGCCCTCGCCCCAGATCGCGCCGGCGGCTTGGTTGATCCAGGAGGACGAGCCACCGTTGTTGCCGCGCAGGTCGAACACGACGCGCGGGCTCCGCCGAATCTCGTCGGCACGGGCCGCGATCTCCGCGTTCAACGCGGTCAGCGCGCGGCCCTGCTCCGACTGCGGATCGGCCTCGAACGAGCCCATGTTCACCCAAAAGCTCCCGTCCGACAGCCGCTCCAGCGACACGGGCGACCGGTGCCGCACACGCGCCTTATGCTCCGCCTCCCCCAGCTTCCACATGCGATCCGCGCTGATCGGTCGCCAGCGCAGCACCACGTCACGTGTCGCGCCTCCCCTCTCGAACGTGCAGCGCGTGAGCGGAGCGTTCCATGGGTTGTCCGACGGCATGAACAGGCTTCCGCTCAGCCGCTCGCGATAGGACCGAAGGGTCCACTTGCCGTGGAACCGCCCGACCCGCTCCGCCGCCAGCGACGCCGTGTCGCGCCCGTCGCACGCCGCCACCGTCGCCCCCACGACGATGCCGGGCTCCTCGGAATGCGATACGACGTGCCGGCCATCCGCGAACCGCGTCACGAAGCCCGCCCAGTGATACGCCCTCGGCGCCGGCCCGTCGGGGGTGAGGATGCCCAGATGCCCGTCGTCGAACGCCGCGGTCAGCTCCCAAAGCGCCCAGAAACGGTGCACATGGCTCGTCGTCGTCCTCGCCCGCTCCAGCGCTCGGGCGTGCGCACGCTCCAGCGTCTCTCGAAACCTCGGATTTTCGGGATCGACCGGCCCCGGATGCGAGTCCAGCACGACCGCGCGGAACCGATCGGCGTCGCGCTTCAGCTTCGCGCCCCAATCGGTATCCGCCACGGCTACGGACAGCGCCATCGACATCAGCAGCGGCATCGCACCCCCTGTCCTACAGCGTCCATTTCTGTCACGACTCGAGGCTAGCATGACGCGCCCGCCCGCCCAACCGCTCCACCCGCAGCCCATACCGGCGCACGCCCGCACGTCGCGACGTAGCCACGCCTTCGCGATCCTGTCGCGCGGCGGGAGCGCGGACGTCGCGAGGGTATCGCATGGCCGTCGCGTCGGTGTCGCGTCGTCGGCGCGCGGTAATGGCTTCCCCGTCGCGTTTCTCTCCTTAGGGGAGCGGTTTACGCGTCAACTCCCATCAACTTATCCAGGTTCGCACCCATGGCTCTAGCCGATCCCTCCTACGCCGACCGCCTTCGCGCCCTGCGCGCCGAGCTCGCCCGCCGGCAGCTCGACGGCTTCGTCGTCCCCCTCACCGACGAGCATATGAGCGAGTATGTCGGCGCCTACGCCCAGCGCCTCGCCTGGCTCACCGGTTTCGGCGGCTCGGCGGGGACCGCCGTCGTGCTGCCGGCGGAGGCGGCGATCTTCGTCGACGGACGCTACACGCTCCAGGTGCGCGAGCAGGTCTCGGCCGACCACTGGTCCTTCCAGCAGGTGCCTGACGTCAGCGTCGCCGAGTGGCTGGGCGAGCACGCTCCGCAAGGCGCGCGAATCGGCTACGATCCCTGGCTCCACACCCGCGCTTGGGTGCGCCAGGCGGAGCAGGCGCTCGCCGACAGAGGCGCGACGCTCGTCCCCGTCGACGCGAACCCGATCGATGCCGTCTGGTCCGACAAGCCCGCACCCTCACCCGCCAAGCTCGTCACCTACTCGGACGAGCTCGCCGGCAAGAACTCCGCCGCTAAGCGCGCGGAGATCGCCGACTGGCTCGAGCAGCGGAACGCCGACGCCGTGGTCCTCTCCGCGCTCGACTCGATCGCCTGGGTCTTGAACGTGCGCGGCGGCGACGTCGACCACACGCCCGTCGCGCTCGCCTACGCGCTCGTGCACCGCGACGGCACCGCCGACCTGTTCGTCGCCCCGGAGAAGGTCGACGACGCCGTCCGCCAGCACCTCGGCAACAGCGTACGTGTCCACGACCGCGCCGAGTTCGTGTCAAACTTGTCAAAGTTGGGCGGCAAGCGCGTCGCCGTCGATCCGGAGCGCGCCGTCGCCGCCATCTTCGACCGGCTGGAGGCGGGCGGCGCGAAGACGCTCGCACTTCGCGACCCCGTCGTCCTCGCCAAGGCGCTCAAGAACGACCGCGAGATCGCCGGCCACCGCGCGGCCAGCATCCGCGACGGCGCCGCGATCACCCGCTTCCTCCGCTGGGTCGAGACCGAGTGCCCGAAAGGCGGCCAGACCGAGCTCTCCGCCGCCGCCAAGCTGCTCGAGTTTCGGCAGGCGACCGGCGCGCTCGTCGACACCAGCTTCTCGACTATCTCCGCCACCGGCGCGCACGGCGCGATCCCGCACTACCACGTCACCGAGGAGTCGAACGCGCCGATCGAGCCGGGCCAGCTCTTCCTGATCGACTCGGGCGGCCAGTATCTCGACGGCACCACCGACATCACGCGCGTGATGCCGATCGGTGAGCCCACGCCCGAAATGCGCGACCGCTTCACCCGCGTGCTCCGCGGCCACATCGCCATCGCCACCGCCGTCTTTCCCGCTGGCACATTGGGCGGCCAGATCGACGCCTTCGCCCGTCGCCCGCTCTGGGAGGCCGGACTCGACTACCCGCACGGCACCGGCCACGGCATCGGCGCCTACCTCTCGGTCCATGAAGGCCCGCAGCGCATCGCCGCGCCCAACTACCCCGGCGGCGCGGCGATGGAGCCGCTACGCGCCCGCATGATGCTCTCCAACGAGCCCGGCTACTACAAGGCGGGCGAGTACGGCATCCGCATCGAGAACCTCGTGCTCGCAGTCGAGCGCGACATCCCCGACGGCGACCGCCCGATGCTCGGCTTCGAGACGATGACGCTCGCCCCCATCGAGCGCACGTTGATCGACCCGTCCCTGCTCACCGCCGACGAGCGCGCCTGGGTGGACGGGTACCACGCCCGCGTGGCCGAAGCGCTGGGCCCCGAGCTGGGCGCCGACGAGCGCGCCTGGCTCGCGCTCAAGTGCGCTCCTCTTCAGGCTTGACGGGAGGTCCCGCCTCTTGCCCGCGCGCCTGCTCTTTGCGCCGCCGGAGATTGGCCCGCAACTGCGCCGCCAGCCGCTCCGCCCGCTCGTCCTTATCCGCCATGCGCCCGATTATCGTGTGGCCGGAGCGCCTTGACAATCCGCCGTCGCTCCGCTCTAGGCGCGGCTCTTCGCGGGTGTGCTGCCGTAGCTCAGTGGTAGAGCGCATCCTTGGTAAGGCTGAGGTCGCGAGTTCAATCCTCGCCGGCAGCACCACCCGCGGCGATCATACACATCGTCACCGCCTTCGCTGCGCCAGCTCGCGCGCGACCGCCTTGACGTTCTCCTCGACCAGGCTCGGGATCTCCGCGACGGGCGTCCGCTCGCCGAGGCGGCTTCGCACCTGCGCCGCCACCGCCTTCACCTTGTCCGGCGGCAGCACGCCGTCCACCGGCCCCGCCGCCGCGACGAGCCGCCGATAGGTGATGAGCGTCTTCTCCGTGTCCGCCGCGATCCGGTCGAGCGTCCCCGCCTCCCCATGCCCCGGGTACAGCACGCGCGTCCCCGGATGCTCCCGCCGCAGCGCGCCGAGCTGCTTCAGCCACGGCCCCGTGCGGCCCTCCATCAGGAAGTCGGTCATGCCCGCCACCGCGATGTCGCCGCCGAACAGCACCCGGTGCTCGGGGTTGTAGAAGCTCGTCGCCGACACCGCTTCGCCCGACCCGTACTCGTACGTCTTGAACGCGAGGCCCGCGACCTCGATCGTGGAATAGTCGGGGAACAACCGCCCCGGCACCGGAAAGGCGCGCGGCGCCTGCGCGCCCAGCGCCCGCGTCATCTTCTGGAACCCCATGCCGTCGGTGCGAATCTCGCGCGCGGTGTTGGGGCTGGCGTAGACGGGGACGTTCGGAAAGGCTTCGCGGAACTGGTCGAGCCCGCCGATATGGTCCGGATGCGGATGCGTCAGCAGCACCGCCGCGAGCGGCTCGCCCGCCGCCTTGACCCGCTCGATCAGCTTGGCCGCCGCCGCGCGGTCGCGCTGCACGTCGACGACGATCAGCCCGTCGGGCGCGTGCACGATCCAGCTGTTGACCGAACCGTCGCCCGGCACCGTGAAGCGCTCGACGCGCAACGGCTCCTGGGCCGCCCCGGGCGCGGCCAGCGCCGCCGCCAGCGCCATCGACTTCCACATCATCGCCCGGCTCCTGCACCCGTGACAGGGCCGGAACGAGCTCAGCCGAGCTTCGATCCCGCCACCGCCAGCACGCGCCGCGCCTCCTCCAGGTGCAGAAGCTCGACCATCCTGCCCTCCACCCGGATCGCGCCGCGCCCGGCGTTCTCCGGCAGCGCGAACGCGGCCGCCACGGTCTCCGCCCAGGCGACCTCGTCCGCGCTCGGGGTGAACACCCGGTTGGCGGGATCGATCTGGCTCGGGTGGATCAGCGACTTGCCGTCGAACCCGAGTTGGAGCCCCTGCATCGCCTCCCGCTCGACCGCGGCCGGATCGTCGATCGCGTTCGACACGCCGTCGATCGCCGCCAGCCCCGCCGCCCGCGCCGCCACGATGATCTGCGCGAGCAGCGGCACGAGCGGCGCACGGTCCGCCCCCGGCCGGCAGCGCATCTCCTTGGACAGGTCGTTCGTCCCGGCGACGAGCGCGGCCGGCCCCGCCTCGACGATCTCGCGCAGAGCAAGCAGGGCCCGGCACGTCTCGATCATCGCCCAGACCGGCTTGGCCACCGCCGCCCGCGCGCGCGCGACCTCCTCCGCCCTCGACACCTTGGGGACGAGCACCGCGTCGACAGGCGCGTCGGCCAGCGCCGCGAGGTCGTCCGCGCCCCACGCCGTATCCAGCCCGTTCGCCCGCACCACAAGCTCGCGCCCCCCGAACCCGCCCGCCCGCGCCGCCTCCACGGCCGCGATCCGCGCTTCCCGCTTCGCCTCAGGCGCGACCGCGTCTTCCAAATCGAGCACGACGACGTCGCAAGCGAGCGATCGCGCCTTCTCGATCGCGCGCGGGTTGGAGGCGGGCAGGAACAGGACGGAGCGGCGGGGACGGTACATGCGGTCGCTATAAACCGGCCCGACCCGCCGGTGAACGGGCCGCATGCGCCGCGACCTAGCTCCGCTTCTCCCTCCCCTCTCCCGCTTTCGCGGGAGAGGGGTCATACTCGCAACGAATCGGAGGCGAGTACGCCGAAAGCCGCTGTCCTACAGCGCACGAATGTGATCCAACCTAGTTCGTGACCGCACAGCCCCTGCCCGTCATCCCGGCCTTGAGCCAGGGTCTCGCTTTTTTTTCCGGCGTCGGAGAGGAAAGCAGGATGCGTGACCAAATCCGGCATTGCGAGGGAGGGTGGCGTCCAAAGGCGTCAAACTCACGATCGACACGGAATCAACAGCTTAGTCGCAAACTGCGCCTTCTCCGTCGCGAAAAAGCGCGAACGACTCGACGCCCCGTGTAAAAGTCGTCCAAGTCGCCGCGAACAGTCGAGCAAGCTCAGTCACTTGGCTCCATCGGCACGCTCCAACATCCGTGCCGACGCGTCCACCTTCACGCAAACCTCACTTCGCCTCGCCCACGACCCCCTCCAGCACGCGGTGCGCCGCTTTCAGGTCCTCCACGAACCGCCCGAACTCCACCTCGGCCATCGCGGGGTCGGGCAGGCGCAGGAGGTAGCTCGGGTGCACGGTGATCCACGCTTCGCCGCCGCCGGGCAGCTCCAGCGGCCGCCCGCGCTCCTTGCCGATCGTCACCGTGCGGCCGAACAGCGACCTGGCCGCCGTCGCGCCCAGCGCCACCGTCACGCGCGGGCGGAGCAGCATCTGCTCCTGCTCGATCCACCAGCGGCACGCGTTGATCTCGCCCGTGTCGGGCTTGGCGTGGATGCGCCGCTTGCCGCGCGCCTCGAACTTGAAGTGCTTCACCGCATTGGTGACGTAGGCCTCCGTCCGGTCGATCCCCGCCTCGTCGAGCGCGCGGTTGAACATCTGGCCTGCGGGACCGACGAAGGGCCGCCCGGCCAGGTCCTCCTGGTCGCCCGGCTGCTCGCCCACGAACATCATGGTGGCGCCCACCGGCCCTTCGCCGAACACCGTCTGCGTGGCGTGCTTGTAGAGGTGGCAGCGCGTGCAGCCGCGCGCCTCCTCGCGGAGCGCTTCCCACGCGGCCTGGGCGTTGTCGCCGATCTCCGCTGCCCTCGCCGTCTCGATCATACCGCTCTCCCGCGCCTGCGCCCCCGCCAGCAGCTCGGGCACGAGCGCGGTCTCGGGCATGTTCCGCCAGTATTTCTTGGGCATCTCGCGCAGCATCGCGCCTACCTTGACGCGCGCCGGGTTGAAGATGCTGCGGTAATAGGTCTTCCAGACCTCCTCGACCGGATCGCCCTCCGGCGCGTCGGCGCGGCTCGCGCCCGGCCCTTCGCACAGCGTCTGGCCGTCCCAGTGCAGCGACAGCTCGGGCGTCAGGATCGACCAGCGCATCGATGCGAAGCGGTTGACGAAGAACGCCGCGTTGGCGCGCACGATGTGGTGCTCGGGCTCGAAGAAAGCGACGTAGCGCGACCCGTCCTTGTCCGTGATCTCGCGGAAACGAACGAAGGCGCGCATCTTGTGGATGTCGCGCCGCACGCCCTTGGCGATGACGTCGAGCCGCCGGAGCAGCGGGTCCGCCCCGTCCTCCATCAGCTTGGGCTCGCCCCGCAGTCGGCAGAGCGCCGTGTAGAGCAAGGAGAAGCGCTCGGGATCGTCCGCCAGCACCACGTCGCGCGCCAAGTCGATGAACGCGCGCGGCACGGAGAAGCCGGGGCTCGCCGCGGGCGTCGAAGTGCGCGCCTCCGCCTGGCCCACGAACAGGTCGACGGGCTGGTCGCCCACCTGCCAGATCACCTGGTCGGGCGGCACGCCCTCCGCCGCCAGCGCCCGCGCCGCGTCGCGCCAGCCCTCGAAATCGTCGGGCTCGGCGACCTGCGCGACCCTCATCCGAAGCGCCTCGGGTCCGGCCCGATCCGCCCTTGCGGAGAGTCGAGCCCGTCCAGCGCCGCCACGTCCTCCTCGTCCAACTTGAGCTCGATCGCCTTGAAGTTCTGCGCCAAACGGTCGGGATCGGCCGATTTCGGAATTACGGAGAAGCCATGATGGAGGTGCCACGCCAGGATGGCCTGCCCCGCCGTCGCGCCGTGCTTCTCCGCGACGCGCAGCACCGTCGCGTCCTGGAGGATGTCGCCGCCCTGCCCGAGCGGCGACCAGCTCTGCGTCACGATCCCGTGCGCGTCGTGATACTCGCGCAAGCTCCGCTGCTGGAAGCGCGGGTGAAGCTCGATCTGGTTGACCGCCGGCGTGACGCCCGTCGCCGCCGAGCAGCGGTCCAAATGCTCGGGCATGAAGTTCGATACGCCGATCGACCTGACCTTGCCTGCCTCGCGCAGCCGCACCAGCGACTCCCAAGCGGTGAGATAGCTCTCGCCCGACGGCCGCGGCCAGTGGATCAGGTACAGGTCGACCGCTTCCAAGCCCAGGAGCATCAGGCTCTCGTCGAGCGCCGCCTCCGCGTCCTCGTGCCGGTCGTTCCACAGCTTAGTCGTGACGAACGCGTCCTCGTCGGCGCGCAGCCCTTCGCCGACGCCGCGCTCGTTATGGTAGATCGCGGCCGTGTCGATCAGCCGGTATCCGACGTCGAGCCCGTGCCTGACGATCGCTGGCGCCTGGCTGTCGGGGATCTGGTAGGTGCCGAGCCCGAGCCGGGGCATCGAGCGGCCGTCGTTCAGTTGCATATCCGCCATATCCCGCGCCCAACCGTTCTGCACGACGGGCGGTTCCGATTGACGGGGGCGGAACCCTGCCCCAATCGCCGGGCCCATGATCGAAAGCATCATCGCCGCGCTCGTCGCGTTCTGCGTCGCGGTCATCCGTGCGGGCGGCTACCTCGGCGTCGTGATACTCATGGCGATCGAGAGCGCCTGCATCCCATTGCCCTCCGAGATCATCATGCCCTTGGCCGGCTATCTGGTCTCGACGGGCGAGTTCAACATCTACCTCGCCGCCACCGCGGGCGCGTTCGGCTGCAACGTCGGCTCCGTGTTCGCCTATGCGGCCGGCAAGTACGGCGGCCGCCCCTTCGTGGCGCGCTGGGGCAAGTATTTCCTGGTCGGCCTGGACGAGGTCGACGCCGCCGAGCGCTTCTTCGCGCGCTGGGGCTCCTGGGCGGTGCTGGTCGGCCGGCTCTTGCCCGTGATCCGCACCTTCATCGCCTTTCCGGCGGGCGTGGCGCGGATGCCGCTCGTGCCGTTCCACGTCTACACCTTCATCGGCTCCTGGCCCTTCTGCTTCGGCCTCGCCTGGGTCGGGCGCGAGCTGGGCGAGAAGTGGAACAGCGACCCGCGCCTCAAGGAGGCGTTCCACCAGGCGCACATCGTCATCGGCGTGCTGGGCGCCGCGGCGATCGCCTTCTACATCTGGCACCGGGTGAACGGCATCAAGAAGAACCGCGCGATCCTGGCCCAGCCCGACCCCGTCGATCCGCGGCGGCCCTGAGCTCCGCCTCGCGGTTCGGCGCGATCCGGTGCGCGCGCCGCCGGTACTGCGCCACCAGCTCCTCGCCCGCGCGCTCGGGCGAGCCTGAGTCGAACGGCGGCTGCGGATTGTATTCGAGGCTCAGCTGCACCAACCGCGCATGCGCCTCGCCGCGCACCTGCGCCATCAGCGTCAGTGCGAAGTCTATGCCGGCGGTCACGCCGCCCCCCGTCACCCGGTTGCGGTCCACCACGACGCGCTCCGCCACCGGCTCCGCGCCGAACAGCGGCAGCATGTCCATCCACGCCCAGTGCGTCGCCGCCCTGTAGCCCTGGAGCAGCCCCGCCCCGCCCAGGATCAGCGATCCCGTGCACACGCTGGTGACCCACCGTGCGTCGCGTCCGACGCGCTCCACCCAGCCGATCGCCTCATCGTCGGCGATGACGTCCGCTACCCCGATCCCGCCCGGCACGCACAGGATGTCGGCGGCGGGCACGTCGGCGAACGTCGCCGTCGGCAGGATGGAGAAACCCGCGTCCGTCGCCACCGGCTTGGCGTCGCGCCACACGAGGTCGATCCGGGCGTTCCCCAGCCGCGACAGCACCTGCGCCGGCCCCGTCAGGTCGAGCTGCGTGACGTTGGGAAACAGCAGAAACGCGACCCTGAGTTCGTCCATCGCTCGTCTCCCCTGTTCCGTTCGTGCTGAGCTTGTCGAAGCACCGTCCTTCTTACCACCGGCGCCAAGAAGAACAGCCCTTCGACAAGCTCAGGGCGAACGGCTGGAGGAGACGCGCCAAACGAGCCAACCCACCATCAGCAGCGCCACGGCGACATACACCGCCAACCCCGCCCAAACCGACCAGCCCAGGAACTCGCTCGGGAATGTGCGCAGCTGCCCCTGCGAGAAGCGCTGGTCCCACACGACCTCCTTCACCGGCCAGGCGAACTCGGGCGGCGCCATCACGTCCGCGCTCGCGATTACGAGGTTGAGCGCCACCGACACGCCCAGCACCGCCAGCAGCAGCCCGCGCTCCCACGCCCGCCCGAGCGACGCCCACAGCGCACCCACGCCCAAGCCCAGCATCCCCGCCGCCGGCATCGCGTGCCGCGGCCCCGTCGAGTTGCCGCCGTCCCAGTAGAAGTAGGACGCGTTCACCAGCAGCACGATCAGCGCCACTGCGCCCGCCGTCACCGCCAGCCCGCGCGCTCCGCGTCGCCCAGCCAGCTCGACCAGCCCGAACACGCCCATCGCCAGCACCGGCGCGACCCAGAGCAGCCCGCGCCGCGACCCGAACAGGATCTCCCAGAGCACTTCGCCCGACGGCCGGGTCAGCCCGAACAGCCCCTGGTCCATCCCCTCCCAGCCGACCACGCCCTGATAGCCCAGCCGGAACACCGTCCCGAACGCCACGAGGTTGTAGAGCAGGAACGGCAGCGCCGCCGCAGCACCTCCCGCGACCGCCAACCCGATCAGCCGCCACCGCTCCGGCCTGCGCCACACCCGCACGAGCGCCCAGACCGCGACCGCCGACCCGGCGATCACCGCCTGATGCTCGACCACCACCGCCCATCCGAGCGCCGCACCCGCCAGCGCCGCCAGCCCCGGCCGCGTCTCGCGGGCGGTCCCCCGCCACACCGCCCACAGCACGACCACGAACAGCGCCGCCACCGCCGCGTGCCCGAACAAGGTCGCCGACCACCCCCAGATCGGCGATCCCAGCGCATAGGCCAGCGCCGCCATCAGCCCCGCCCCGCGGCTCCCGGTCGCGCCCGCGCCCAGATCGAACAGCAGCACCGCGGCGAGCGCGGTCAGCAGCGCCGGCCCCATCGCCACCGCCAGCCATTGCCGCGCGGCCATGAACCGCCATAGCTCCGCCGACCCCCAATGCTTGGGCAGCCCCGCCGATCGCTCGCCCGTCGCAACGCGCATCAGCGCCACCGCGGGCAGCGCGGCTAGCGTCATCCCCGGCACCTTGTCGGAATAGAAGTGCTCGCCAAACCGCGCCTTGTCGATCGTCAGCTCCGCGAACTCGTCAATCGTTGCGTCGCCGTCTTCGACCAGGCTCACCGCCGCGAACAGCCTGACCGCGTTGTTGGGATTGCCCTCCCACGACCCGAACCAGGCGCAGGAGAACCATACGAGCAGGAACAGCCCGACCTTGACCGCCCGGTTCTCCCCTTTCCGTTCGTGCTGAGCTTGTCGAAGCACCGCTCTTCCTACCACCGAAGCAAAGAAGAACAGCCCTTCGACAAACTCAGGGCGAACGGATAGATGCTATAACTCCCCATCCACTTGCGCCCCATCGCGAAAGCCGCCACGGCCCGCGCTCATGGCCGCCCGAGCCCCAACCGCGCCCCTCTCCTTCGCCCGCCAGCACGCCGACCTCCGGGACCTGGAGGCGCGCCACCGCGCCCGCGCGCTCCGGCCCCGCGCGGGCGTCGATTTCTCGTCGAACGACTATCTCGGCCTGGCCGGCTCGCCCCGCCTCGCCGATGCGATCCGCGACGCGCTCGCCCGCGGCGTGCCCGTCGGTTCCGGCGGCTCCCGCCTGCTTCGCGGCAACCACCCCGAGCACCAGGCGCTCGAAGCCGAAGCCGCCCGCTTCTTCGGCGCTGAAGCCGCGCTCTGGTTCGGCAGCGGCTACGCCGCCAATGCAGCGCTTCTCGCCACCCTGCCCCAGCGCGGCGACCTCGTCGTCCACGACGCCCTCGTCCACGCCAGCGCGCACGAGGGCATGCGCCTGTCGCGCGCGCAAGCCGTCGCCGCCGCGCACAACGACGCCCAGGCGTTCGACGACGCCCTCGCCCGCTGGCGGCGCGGCGGCGGGACGGGCGACGCCTGGATCGCCGTCGAGAGCCTCTACAGCATGGACGGCGACCGCGCGCCGCTGGACGACCTCCTCGCCGTCGCCGAGCGCCGCGGCGCGGTGCTGCTGATCGACGAGGCGCACGCCACCGGCGTCTTCGGCGCACACGGCCGCGGCCTCGTCGCGCATCTCCAGGGCCGCGAGGACGTGATCACGCTCCACACCTGCGGCAAGGCGCTGGGCGGCGAAGGCGCGCTCGTCTGCGGCCCCAAGGTCGTGCGCGATTTCCTGATCAACCGTGCCCGCCCCTTCATCTTCTCCACTGCTCCTTCCCCGCTCATGGCCGCCGCCGTGCGCGAGTCCTTACGCATCCTAGAGGACGAGCCCGAACGCCGCACCCGCCTCCGCGCGCTGATCGCGCACGCCGAGCGCGCCCTGGCTCCGCACGGCGTCACCCCCACCGGCTCGCAGATCCTGCCGCTCATCCTCGGCGACGACGCCCGCACCATGCAGGCGGCCGAGGCGCTGCAAGCCGCCGGTTTCGACGTCCGCGGCATTCGCCCGCCCACCGTGCCGCCCGGCACCGCGCGCTTGCGTCTCTCGCTCACGCTGAACGTGACCGAGGCCGACATCGACGCGCTGGCGGACGCGCTCGCATGACCGCGCTCGTCGTCACCGGTACCGACACCGACGTCGGCAAGACCGTCTTCGCCGCCGCCCTCACCGCCGCGCTCGGGGCTTATTACTGGAAGCCCGTCCAGTCCGGCTTGGCCGACGGCACCGACGCCGACCGCGTCGCGCAGCTCGCGAGCATCCCGAGCGACCGCATCCTCCCCGAAACCTACCGCCTCACCGCCCCGCTCTCCCCGCATCGCGCCGCCGAGCTCGACGGCGTCATCATCGACCCCGCCCGCCTCGACCTGCCCTCCGTCCGCCCGCTCATTGTGGAGGGAGCCGGCGGCGCGCTCGTGCCCGTCACCCCCGACCTGCTCTACGCCGACCTGTTCGCGCGCTGGTGGCTCCCCGCTGTGATCGTCGCCCGCACTGTGCTCGGCACGATCAACCACAGCCTGCTCACCGTCGAAGCGCTCCGCACCCGCGGCGTGCCTATCCTGGGCGTCGCCTTCGTCGGCGACGCGCAAGAGGACAGCGAGGCTACGATCGCCCGCATCGGCCGGGTGAAGCGCCTCGGCCGCCTGCCGCGCCTGGACCCGCTCACCCCCGACACGCTCGCCGCCGCCTTCGACGGAAACTTCCGCCGCGAGGACTTCGCGTGACCTCCCCCGTCTGGCACCCCTTCACTCAGCACGGTCTGGCCGAGCCGATCCCGCTTGTCACCCACGCCGAGGGCGCGGCGCTCCACACCGCCGACGGCCGCCGCGTCGTCGACGCCATCTCCAGCTGGTGGGTGACCACGCACGGCCACCGCCACCCCCGCATCAGCGCCGCCATTGCCGAGCAGGCAGCCAGGCTCGACCAGATCATCTTCGCCGGCTGGACGCACGAGCCCGCCGAAAGGCTCGCCCGCGGCCTCCGCCGGATCATGCCCGAGACGCTAGCCTACGTCTTCTTCTCCGACTCCGGCTCCACCAGCGTCGAGGTCGCGCTCAAGATGGCGCTGGGCTACTGGGCCAACCGCAACGAGCCCCGCCACCGCATCCTCGTGCTCGAGCACAGCTATCACGGCGACACGATCGGCGCGATGTCGGTCGGCGCGCGCGGCGTGTTCAACGCACCCTACGCGCCGCTCCTGTTCGACGTGGGCGTGATCCCGTTCCCGCACGGCGACGGCCAGGCGACGCTGGACGCGCTTGAGGCCGCGGCCCAAGATCACCCCGCCGCCTTCATCGTCGAGCCGCTGATCCTCGGCGCGGGCGGCATGCTCACCTACCCGCCCCGCCTCCTCGCGGAGATGCGCGCCGTCTGCGAACGCCACGGCGTGCTCTTCATCGCCGACGAGGTCATGACCGGCTGGGGCCGCACCGGCACGCTGCTCGCCTGCGAGCAGGCCGGCGTCACGCCCGACCTCCTCTGCCTGTCCAAGGGCCTGACCGGCGGCAGCCTGCCGCTCGCGGTGACGATGGCGACCGAGCCGATCTACGACGCGCACCTGTCCACCGATCGCGCGCGCATGTTCTTCCACTCGTCCAGCTACACCGCCAACCCGATCGCCTGCGCCGCGGCGGTCGCGAACCTGGAGGTCTGGCGCGACGAGCCCGTCCTCGACCGCGTCGCCGACCTCGCCTGCCGTCAGCGCGAGCGCCTGGACGGGCTCGCGACCCTGCCCGGCGTCCGCAACCCCCGCGCGCTCGGCACCATCGCCGCCGTCGACTTGGAGGATGCGCAGGGCGGCTATCTCTCCGACCTCGCCCCCCGCCTCCTCGCCCGCTTCCGCGACGCCGACCTGCTGCTCCGCCCCTTGGGCAACACCGTCTACGTCATGCCGCCCTATTGCATCGACGACGCCGACCTCGACCGCATCTACGCAGCGATCGGCGAAGCCGCCGAGGACATCGCGCGCTAGCGACGGAGCGACGCGCCGAAACCGCTGTCCTACAAGCTTTCGCCGAGCTAGCGTTCGATTCGCTCTTTCACATCGTCGACCCGAACCACGCCCGCAGCCGACGGTCGCGACCATGCCGCCGCGCAAGAAAGTTGCCGGCCGACGCAACGCAATGTCCGAACGGGCGCGAAGTGTGCGAAGCTAACGCGAGGACAGTCCCTCTTGCCTCTCCCGCCGATCCCGGCGACGCTGGGGAAAAGAAAGGGGACTCCTGATGCCACGCCTCACGCTCGCCTTGCTCCTGGCCCTCGCGCCGCTGCCCGCGCTCGCCCAGGATCAACAGGCACCCACGCGCGTCTTCACCGGCGCCGACCTGTTCGACCTGGAGCAGGCGAGCGATCCGCAGATCAGCCCGGACGGCCGCACCGTCGCCTATGTCCGCCGCTCGGGCGACGTGATGACCGACCGCATGCGCCCGACGATCTGGCTGGTCGACGTCGCCACTGGAGCGCAGCAGCCGGTCGCCGCCGGCCCCGGCTCGCATTCGAGCCCGCGCTGGTCGCCCGACGGCCGTCGCCTCGCCTATGTCTCCGCGCCGGAGGGTCAGCCGCCGCAGCTCCACGTCCGCTGGATGAACGGGGGCGAGGTCGCGCGCATCACCGGCCTGCCCGACAGCCCGTCGGAGATCGCCTGGTCGCCCGACGGCCGCCGGATCGCCTATCTCATGCGCGTCCCCGGCGAGCCAATGAAATTGGGGGCACCGCTCAAGAAGCCGGAAGGCGCGAAATGGGCCGATCCGCTCACCGTCATGGACCGCGTCAGCTACCGCTCGGACGCGAACGGCTACGTCAAGCCCGGCTACGACCACCTGTTCGTGGTCGCCTCGGACGGCGGCGCGCCGCGCCAGGTCACGTTCGGCTCCTTCGACGACGCCGGCCCGATCAGCTGGACGCGCGACGGCCGATCGGTCCTGTTCAGCGCCGTGCGCCGCCCCGACTGGGAGCGCGAGCCCGCCGACTCGGACGTGTTCTCGGTCGACGTGACCAGCGGCCAGCTGACCCAGCTCACTAAGCGCTATGGTCCCGACCATTCGCCCACGCTCTCGCCCGACGGCCAGCGGATCGCGTATCTCGGCTTTGACGACAAGCGCCGCAGCTACACGCCCACCCAGCTCTACGTCATGAACCGCGACGGCAGCGGCGTCCGCCCGCTCACCGCCGCCCTCGACCGCGACATCGACCAGGTCGCCTGGAGCCGCGACGGGCGCAGCCTCTACGTCTCCTTCGACGACCAGGCGAAGAAGCAGGTCGCTCGGGTGTCGCTCGACGGGCGGATTACCAAAGTCGCCGACGGCCTCGCCGGTGGCGGGCTCGACCGGCCCTACACGGGCGGTACCTTCACCGTCTCCGATACGGGCCGCGTGGCCTACACCGGCGGCGGCGCGACCCGACCCGCCGACCTCTGGGTCGACGGCCGCCAGCTCACCCGCCTGAACGAGACAACGCTCGGCTCAAAGGTGATGGGCCAGCTCCGCCCGCTCGCCGTCACTGCCAAGGACGGCCGCAAGGTCGACTCCTGGCTGATCCTGCCGCCGAACTACCGCGAGGGCATGCGCGTGCCGCTGATCCTCGAGATCCACGGCGGCCCGCACACCGCCTACGGCCCGACCTTCTCGACCGATAACCAGCTCTACGCCGCGGGCGGCTACGCCGTGCTCTACACCAACCCGCGCGGGTCCACTTCCTACGGCTCGGACTTCGCCAACCTCATCGACAAGAACTACCCGTCCGAGGATTACGACGACCTCATCGCCGCGGTGGACGCCGCGATCGCCGCTGGCGTAGCCGATCCGAACAACCTGTTCGTCACCGGCGGCTCGGGCGGCGGCGTGCTGACGAGCTGGATCATCGGCAAGACCGACCGGTTCCGCGCCGCGGCGACGCAGAAGCCCGTGATCAACTGGATCAGCGAGGCGCTGACCATGGACAATACCGGGTTCACGTCGCGCTACTGGTTCGCCAAGCAGCCCTGGGAAGACCCGATGAGCTACTGGAACCGCTCGCCCCTGTCGCTCGTCGGCAACGTCAAGACGCCGACCTTGGTCGTCGTCGGCGCGAACGACTACCGCACGCCCGTCAGCGAGTCCGAACAATATTACGCCGCGCTCCAGATCCGCGGCGTGCCCACCGCGCTCGTGACCGTGCCGGGCGCGGGCCATGGCAGCCTCACCGCCCGTCCCTCGCAGAGCGCGGCCAAGGCGGCGGCGATCCTCGCCTGGTTCGACCGCTACCGCACCGACAAGCCCGCCGCTGCGGCCGCGACGGCGCAGTGAGGGAACAGCTCTAAACTCCTCCCCGAGCTTATCTCGGGGAGGATAGCGATTATCGCGGCTGCCGGCGCCGCTCCGCCTCGCGCTCGGCGTTCTCGCGCCGCGACTCGCGCACGCGCTGGTTCAGGCAGCCCGTCGCCCCGCCCAGGCCCACCGCCGAGCAGGTGCCGATCCCGGCCGCACCCGCTTCCAGCGAGCCCTGCGCCCGCGCCGCCCAGGCCTCGTTCTGCGGCGTGATCTGGAACTCGCGGAGCTCCTTGGGCACACGGAACTGCTCCTGCGCGGAGCGGCGGACGCAGACGACCACCTCGTTGCCGCTGCTGTCGGTCGGACAGCGCTGGTTGCCGTAGAGCACGAGCACGCCGTTCACCGGCGCCTCGCGCGAGACCTCGCCCGGACCGTCGACCGCCGTCCTGGGTCGCTCCGCGCCCGGCAGCGCCACGTCCTGGCCCGCGGCGGGGCTGGCCACCAGCAAGGCGGCAAGGAGCAAACGCGTCATACCCATTCCCCTCAGATCCTCTTGGCGGCCGCGATCGCGACCTTGCAGCCCAACCGTATCAGCCCGCTTAACACCGGATAGCCGAACGTCGTCTCCGCGCCCGCGGCGATGGCGTGGTCGCGATGCTCCAGCTCCTCCGCCTGGAACCGGGCGATGGCGTCCGACAGCTCCGGGTCGCTGTCGCCTAGCTCGCGCAGCTGCTCGGCGTAGTGCTTGTCGATCTCTGTCTCGACCGCCGCCGTGCAGGCCATCGCCGCGCGCGGCCCGATCGCCGCGGTGACCGCGCCGAGCGCGAAGCCCGCCACGTTCCAGAAGGGCTGTAATGCCGTCGGCCTCACCCCGCGCTCGACGATCACGCGGTCGAAAAAGGCGCGGTGCCGCTCCTCCTGCTCCGCCATGTGGTGGATGGCGCGCGAGAAGGGATGCCGGTCGCCCAGCACCGCGAGCTGCCCCTGGTAGATGCGCGTCGCGCCATATTCACCCGCCTGATCGACGCGGATCATCGAATCGGTGTCGACGCGGCGGTCGCCGGGTTTGGTCATCGAGCCCTCCTGGTCAGCAAGCAGAAGATGGTGAGGGCGCCCCCCAGCGAGAAGATGGCGTTGAACCCCGCTAGCGACACGCCCGCCAAGGTCCAGGGCGCCCGATCGCAGCGGTTGATCGGCGCGTTCAGGATCGCGCGCAGCCGATCTTCCGCGCTCGCGCCCGCCGACAAGTCGATCGTGGAGGTGCAGCCGGTGATCCCCTGCCACCAGCCATATTCGACGCCCGCGTGGAACACGCCGATCGCGCCGGACACCGCGATCAGCATCGCCGCAGCCCCGATCAGCAGCACGCGCGCGCGACCTTGGATCGCAAACGCTAGCGCCGCGGGCGCGAGCGCGGCGTAGTGCGGCCAGCGCTGCCAGTGGCACATCTCGCACGGATGCAGCCCACCGATCAGCTGCGAGCCCCAGGCGCCCGCGAGCAGCGCGGCGGGCAGCAGCAGCGCCAGCGCGCGGGCGAGCTGGAGCGACCGCCCCGCCTCGCCCGTGCGGGCCGGCGCGATCGCCTCGTGTCTCACTTCGTGGCTGCGGCCGGAGGCTTGGGCCGCGTCGCCGCCGCGACCTGCGCCGGTCCGCCCAGCCGCGCGATCGTCTTCAGCGCATAGTGGAGCTGGAAATCCTCCACGCCCTGCTTCTTCAGGTCGTCAGCCGACTGGCTGAAGCGCGGGTCCTCCTTCGCGTCCTCCTCCAACACCTTGTTGTCCGCCTTGATCTCGTTGATCAGGTGGCGGCGAAGGTCGGCTTCGCGGAAGACGGGGCGCGACTTGTAGTCGGGGTCGGAGATCTGCGGCACGCGGATGTCGGGCTCGATCCCACCTTCCTGCACCGACTTGCCCGCCGGCGTATAGTAGCGCGCGGTGGTCAGCCGGAGCGCGGTCTGCGGCCCCAGCGGCAGCAGCGTCTGCACCGATCCCTTGCCGAAGGTGCGGTCGCCCATGACGATCGCGCGATGGTGGTCCTGCAGCGCGCCCGCGACGATCTCGGACGCCGACGCAGTCCCTGCGTCCACCAGCACGATCACCGGCGCACCGCGGGCCATGTCGCCCGGCTTGGCGAAGTAGCGCTCGATGTCGGTCTTCTCGCGCCCGCGCTGCGACACGATTTCGCCGCGCTCGAGGAACACGTCGGCGACCTCGATCGACTGCGACAGCAGCCCGCCGCCATTATCGCGCAGGTCGACGACATAGCCCAGCGGACGCCGGCCCAGCGCCTTCTCGATCGCCATCATCGCCGCGCGCGTGTCCGCGCCCGTCGCCTCGGAGAAGGTGTTGATGTTGATATAGCCGACGTCACCCTTCAGCTCCCATTTAACAGGCTTCTGGATGATGACCTCGCGGTTCATCGTCACGTCCAGCGGCTTGTCGCGGCCCGGGCGCACCAGCGTCAGCGCGATCTTGGTGCCCGGCTGGCCCCTCATCTGCGTGATCGCCTCGTCGAGCGACGCGCCGAAGATCAGCTTGCCGTCGATGTGCGTAATGTAGTCGCCCGCCTTGATGCCGGCGCGGTCGGCGGGCGTGTCCTCCTGCGGCGCGATCACCTTGACGGCGCCGTCCTCCATCGAGACGGTAAGCCCCAGACCGCCGTAATTGCCTTCGGTCTGGATGCGCAGATTGTCGAAGTCGAGCGCGTCGACGTAGCTCGAATGCGGGTCGAGCGACTGGAGCATGCCCGCGATCGCGCCCTTGATCAGCGTCTTGTCGTCGACCTTATCAACGTAATCGGCCTTCACGCGGTTGAAGACCTCGAGGAACTGGTCGAACTCGCGATAGGTCTCGGTGTCCACGGCGGCCATCGCGGAGGTCGCGACCGGCACCAGGGTCAGCGCGCCGACGATCGCGGTGGCGGTGAGGAACGGACGGGGCATGGATGATCCTGGGTTCGCTTGGGATGCCGCACAACTTAGCGCATCCGCCGACGCTATCAATGGACGGGCGTGAACGGGGGCTGACCGGCCTAGAGCAGCGCGACGATGTCGACCGGGCGACCGCGGCGGCGCAGCTCCACCGTCACCTCCGGCTGATCCCCCGCAGGCGCCTGCCCGACGGGCGCGCCCGCCGCCACCTGCGCACCGGCCTTTACGGCGGCCCGGCCAAGCCCGATCAGCGTCGTGGACCAGCCCTCACCATGGTCGATCACCACCACGGTCCCGTAGCCGCGATACGGCCGGGCGTAACGCACCACCCCTGCCGCGGGGGCTGTCGCCATCGTTCCGGGCCTGACCGCGAATGTCAGGCCGCGCGACCGCACGCCCGCGGACGAGACCGCCTCGAAACCGGTCACCAGCCGTCCCGCGACGGGCAGCCGATATGCGCCGCCCGCCATCCCCTCCGGCGCGGGCGAGGCGACCGGACGCGGCGATGGGGCGGGCAGCGCGGCGAGCGCCTTGCCCGTCACCTGCGCCTCGCCCTGCGCCGCCAGTCGGTCGACGATGTCGCGCGCCTGCTCGCCCAGCGCCAATGCGCGGTCCGACTCGCTCAGCGCGCCGCGTCCCAGCACCTGCGCCCGCGCCCGGTGCCGCGCTTCGGCTTGGGCGAGCGCGACTCGGTCCGCCTCCAGCCGCCCCCGCGCGTCGCGCAGTGCGCGCGCGGCCAGCGCCGCGCCTTCCTGCAACCGTCGCGTGCGCGCCACCTCATCGCGCACAGTTGCCGCGCGCGCCTCCACCACGGGCAGCGCGCCGCCGAGCACCGCGCGCAGGTGCACCAGATCGTCCACCGATCCCGGCTGCGCTACGGCGGCGATCGCGGGTCGTCGCGCCATCGACTGCAGCGCCGCGAGCAGCCGCGCGGCGGGGGCCTGCACCTCGCTCAGCCGCGCGCGCTGCGCCCGGAGCAGGTCATCGACCACGGCCACCCGCGCCTGCGCCGCCCGGAGCTCGGCTTGCGCGGCCGCGACCCGCGCCGCGAGCGCGCGCTCGTCGGCGGCGGCGCGGGCGGCGGCGTCCTTCTCGGCTTGCGCCGAACGGGCGAGCGCCTCCGCCCTCGCATCGGCGGCGGCGGCCTCGCGCTTGGCGTCGGCCAGCCGGCGCTGCTGACTTGCGAGGTCGGGCGCCTGCGCGCCGACGCTGCCCGCCAGAGCGAGCGCCGCCGCCATTCCGATGACCTTGCCTGTCCCCACGGACTCAACCCTCGCGGTGATAGGGGTGGTTGGCAAGGATGCTGGTGGCGCGGAACAGCTGCTCGGCGAGCATGGCGCGGGCGAGCAGGTGCGGCCAGGTCGCGCGCCCGAAAGAGAGGAGCAGATCCGCGCCGTCCCGCGTCGCGTCGTCGAACCCGTCCGCCGCGCCGAGCAGGAAGCGCGCCTCCCGCACCCCCTCGTCGCGCCAGCGTTCCAGCCGACGCGCCAAGTCGACGGAGCCGAGCGCGTCGCCCTTCTCGTCCAGCACCACGCGGCGGCACTGGGGCGGCTCGGGCGGAAGCTTGCCGCCCGTGTCGGGCAACTCGGTCACGCGCACCGGCCAGGTCACGCGTTTCAGGTAACGATCGACCAGCTCCGCTTCGGGCGAGCGGCCGATCCGTCCGCGCGCCACGATGTGGAGGAGCATGTCAGGCTTGGGCGGCGGGCGCGGGTCCACCTGGAGTTTGGGGGGCGTCGCCGAACGCCCACATCTTCTCCAGATTATAGAAGGAGCGCACTTCCGGCCGGAAGATGTGCACGATCACGTCGCCCGCGTCGATCAGCACCCAATCCGCCGTCGGCAGCCCCTCCACCCGCGCGATGCGATTGAACTCGCCCTTGATCTTCTCGGCCAGCTTGGTCGCCATCGACGCCACCTGACGCGTCGAGCGGCCGCTGGCGATGACCATGTGGTCGGCGATGGTCGTCTTGCCCGCGAGCGGGATCGACAGGAGGTCGACGGCCTGGTCGTCCTCCAGCGATTGGAGGACGGCGCTATGCAGCGCCTCGACCTCCTGGGGGTCGGGCGAACGGACGGCTTGTGGCGTGGCGGGCAAGAGGGCTCCTAGTTTTCGGGTGAACGGACGCGGGTCCGGCGATGCCAATCCGGATCGGCCGCGCGCAGCGATGTGGCGGAGGTCGGGTCGGGGCGGAAGCGCAGCAGCACGAGCGCCGGCAATCTCCACTCGGTCCACTGTGACGCTTGGCGTGCAGGTCGTCTGAACCGCCGCAGCCAGCCCATCGCCGGACCTGCGAGGGCGTCGCCATCATAACCCGGCCGCGCCACCACCGCAATCGCGACTTCGCGCGCCAGCCCCCGCCAGTCGCGCCAGCGGTGGAACTGGGCGAGATTGTCCGCGCCCATGAGCCAGACGAAGCGCGTCCGCGGGTGGCGGCGCTTGAGCTTGCGGATCGTGTCGACCGTATAGCGCGTGCGCAGTTCCGTCTCGATCGCGGTCGCGCGGATGGGCGCGCGCCGCGCCATGCGACGGGCCGACGCCAGCCGGGCGGCGAGCGGGGCCATGTCGGACGCGCCGGCTTTCAGCGGGTTGCCCGGCGACACCAGCCACCACGCCTCGTCCAAGTCGAGCTTGGCGATCGCGCCCAGCGTGATCCGCCGATGCCCGCGATGCGCCGGGTTGAACGACCCGCCGAGAAGGCCGACGCGCCTCACGGTTCCCGAGCCCGCGCGACGCTGTTAGACAAGCTACTGGGGAAAACAGGGAGCAGGCCATGTCGGGCGAGATCGCGGCGGCGGGCGACATGATGACGGGAGCGCTGACGGCGCGCGCCGTCGAGCCGCACGCGGGCGAGGCGCACGGGCCGGGCGGCGCGCTGTGCCTCAACTGCGGGACCAAGCTGATCGGCGAGCACTGCCACCGATGCGGCCAGTCGGGCCATGTCCACCGCACCGTCGGCGCGATCGGGCACGAGCTCGCGCACGGCGTGCTCCACTTCGAAGGCAAGATCTGGCGTACCCTGCCCATGCTGGCGTTCCGGCCCGGCGAACTGACCCGCCGCTACGTCGCAGGCGAGCGGGCGCGGTTCGTGTCGCCGCTGGCGCTGTTCCTGTTCTCCGTCTTTCTCATGTTCGCGGTCATGTCCAACATCCCCGGCCTCGGCGCAGGCGACGCGGACAAGACCATCGCGAGCGCCGACTTCGACGAAGCGCGTGCCAAGCTCGCGGAGGAGCGGCTCAATACGCAAGCGACCCTCAAGCGCCACTCGAACGACCTCACGGAGGAACGTCGGAAGACGCAGCCCGACGTCGAGCGCGTCGCGAAGCTGGAGAAGCGCATCGTCGAGCTTCGCGCGAACGAGCAGCGCATCCTGAACGCCCAGCGCTTCCTGCCACCGCCCGACGCCGCTGCGGCAGACCCCGACAAAGCCAATTCGTGGCTGGAGCAGCGGGTCCGCCAAGCGCAGGAAAACCCCAAGCTCCTGGCGTACAAGATGAAAACGTCGGCCTACAAATATAGTTGGGCGCTGATCCCAATCTCTCTGCCGTTCATTTGGCTGCTCTTCCCGTTCCGCCGCGACGTGGGGCTGTACGATCATGCGGTGTTCGCGACCTACTCGCTGTCGTTCATGTCGATCCTGGTGGTCGTGCTGTCGCTGCTCGCGGCGATCGGCGCGCCCGACGGATTGCTGGTCGGCGCGGCGATGTTGATCCCGCCTTTCCACCTCTATCAGCAGCTGAAAGGAGCCTACCGACTGACGCGGGCAGGCGCGCTGTGGCGTACGGGATGGATGATCGTCTTCGCCACCTTCACCTCCACGCTGTTCACGATCATGCTCGCGGTGATGGGCACGCTCGACTAGCGGCAAGGGAACTTCGCGGACATCACGCGCACCAGCCCGTCCTTCAGGCTGATGCCGCGCTCGGCCGGAGGGATCGCGTTCAGCATCGCGAGCAGCTCGTCCGACGTCATCGTGGTTCCCTTGGGCGGACAGGTGCGCATCGGCAGGCCGGCGGCCTTGCGTCGCTCGCCCTCCGTCTTGAGCTGCGCGGACGCGCTCTTCATCTCGGCCATGACGGGCTTCAGGTCCTTGGAGAAGACCGCCATCATCCCCTTGGCCTTGAGCGCGTTCGCTTTGACGAGGAACTGACCCAACGTCATTTCCGCACTCGCCGGCGCGGCTAGGCCTAGCGCGGCGATCCCGAGCAACAGCTTACGCATGCACCCTCCCCGGTCCGGCGAAAAGAAAAGGCCGGCTCCCCGCGAAGGGAGCCGGCCGTCTCCTACAAGTCAACCCGGATCAGGCGCCCGCGGGAGCGGGGTTGCCGAACGGACCCGGACGGCGGGTCTTGGGAACGCTGGTGCCCGCCTT
This sequence comes from Sphingomonas lenta, assembly GCF_002288825.1. Taxonomy (GTDB): domain Bacteria; phylum Pseudomonadota; class Alphaproteobacteria; order Sphingomonadales; family Sphingomonadaceae; genus Sphingomonas; species Sphingomonas lenta. The sequence goes on along the minus strand of NZ_NSLI01000003.1, from coordinate 795,643 downwards.
CGGGATCGAGACCTTCGGCCCCTGGCTCTCGCGGTCCAGACCTTCGCCCGCGATCAGCTTCTTGATGTCGTCGCCCGACAGCGTCTCATATTCGAGCAGCGCGTCGGCGAGCAGGTGGAGCTGGTCGATATGCTCGGTCAGCACGTGGCGCGCGCGGTCCAGGCCGCCCTCGACGATCGACTTGATCTCCGCGTCGATCAGCTCGGCCATCTTGTTCGACATGCGCACGGGCTGCGAGGCCGAGTAGCCGAGGAAGCTCTCGCCCTCGGGCTGCGCGTACTCGACGGGGCCGACCTTGTCGGACATGCCCCAGCGGGTCACCATATCGCGCGCCAGGCCGGTCGCGTACTGGATGTCGCCCGACGCGCCCGACGACACCTTGTCGTAACCGAAGATCAGCTCCTCGGCGACGCGACCGCCCATCGACACCGCGAGGTTCGCGTACATCTTGTCGCGGTGGTACGAGTAGCTGTCCCGCTCCGGCAGGCGCATCACCATGCCCAACGCGCGGCCGCGCGGGATGATGGTTGCCTTGTGGATCGGGTCGGACGCCGGCTCGTGCAGCGCTACGATCGCGTGGCCCGCCTCGTGATAGGCGGTCATGCGCTTCTCGTCTTCGGTCATGACCATGGAGCGACGCTCGGCGCCCATCATGACCTTGTCCTTGGCCTCCTCGAACTCGGACATGGCGACGAGGCGCTTGCCCTTGCGCGCGGCCATCAGCGCCGCCTCGTTGACGAGATTGGCGAGGTCCGCGCCCGAGAAGCCCGGCGTGCCGCGCGCGATCACGCGGGCGTCGACGTCGGGGGCGAGCGGCGTCTTCTTCATGTGCACTTCGAGGATCTTGATACGCCCCTCGATGTCGGGCCGCGGCACCACGACCTGGCGGTCGAAGCGGCCCGGACGCAGCAGCGCGGGGTCGAGCACGTCGGGGCGGTTGGTCGCCGCGACGATGATGATGCCCTCGTTCGCCTCGAAGCCGTCCATCTCGACGAGCAGCTGGTTCAGCGTCTGCTCGCGCTCGTCGTTGCCATTGCCCAGCCCCGCGCCGCGGTGCCGGCCGACCGCGTCGATCTCGTCGATGAAGACGATGCACGGCGCGGACTTCTTGGCTTGCTCGAACATGTCGCGCACGCGGCTCGCGCCGACGCCCACGAACATCTCGACGAAATCGGAGCCCGAGATGGTGAAGAAGGGCACGCCCGCCTCGCCCGCGATGGCGCGCGCCAGCAGCGTCTTACCCGTACCCGGGCTGCCCACGAGCAGCGCGCCCTTGGGGATCTTGCCGCCGAGGCGGGCGAACTTGGTCGGGTCCTTCAGGAACTCGACGACCTCCTGCAACTCCTCGCGCGCCTCGTCGATGCCGGCGACGTCGTCGAAGGTCACGCGGCCTTCCTTCTGCGTCAGCATCTTCGCGCGGCTCTTGCCGAAGCCCATCGCGCCGTTCGCGCCGCCGCCCTTCTGCATCTGGCGCAGCACGAAAAAGGCGATGCCAAGGAAGAGCAGGAACGGGAGCGACTGGTAGAGCAGCACCATCCAGATGGACGGGCCCTCCTCCGCCTTGGCGGTGAAGCTCACGCCCTTCTCGCGCAGCTTGCCGATGAGCGTCGGGTCCTGCACCGGCGCGGTGCGGAACTTCTCGCCGGACGACAGCGTGCCCGTGATCACGTCGCGCGAGATGGTGACGTCCTTGACCGTGCCCTCGTCGACCTTGTCGAGGAAGGACGAATACTGAATCGCGTTCCCGCCCGCGGCCGAGGACCGGCCGTCGAACATGGTCACGAACAGCGCCAGGGACAGGAGGATGCCCACCCAGATGAGCAGGCTCTTCATCCAGGGATTGCCGCCGCCACCCCCATTACCGTCGGAGCCGGGGGCAGGCTGCTTGTTGTCGTCGTTCATGGCCGACAATGTAGGCGAGCCAGGGTTAATGGCAATGGAACGCCGCATGTTTCAGGCGCGGGTCGCGGGCGCTTCGGCGCATGCTCGTCGCACGGCTCCAGAGGGGAGGTCCGGAGGCCTGCGAACCTGAACAGATTAAGGGGAGTCTGAGCCCCAACTGGGTCGAAGTCGAACAAGTTTAGACGGTAGGGTTGACGTGCGAGCTGCTCGCCCCCACCCGTCATGCCGGACTTGTTCCAGCATCCATCGCTGTGCGCACGATCCCGCCGGAGTGCGCGGACGACGATGGACCCCGGAACGGGGCTCCCAGCAAAGTACTACTTTGCTGGGGTCCCATGTCCGGGGTGACGATTGCAGAGTTCAGAGCCGGCGGTCATTACGCCAGCGGAGCACGGATCGCGGCGTGCGGGACAGCCCCTTCAGCTCTTTCGCGGCGGCGCGGGGCGCAGGCGCCAGCGGCCGTCGCGCACGGACGCCAGCACGCCAGACTGCGTCACGCGCTTGCCGCCTTCCAGCCCGTCGAGCAGCGCCTCGACGTTGGTCGCATCGGTGAACTCGGGCTCGGCGATCCCCGCCGCCTCGCGCACCACCGCCACCGCGCGGCGGGCGAGCCGGCGGCGCACCTCGCGCGGCAGCTCGGCGGCGTCGACGCGCACGTCGTCGCCCGTGACCGTCGCGCGCGCCGCCCAGAGCCAGTCGACGGTGGCGCGCAGGTCGCCGTCCGCCTCCGCAAGATAAGCGGCGGAGCGGGCGATGTTGGCGGGGCCGAGCCACTCATGCTCGTCGAGGAGCTTGCGCGCGCGGGCGCGGTCGTAACGCAGGTCCTGGTTGGACGGGTCGTCGACGAACGGCATCTCGCGCCGCCGGGCGATGGCGCGCAGCTCCGCGCGCCGCCAGTCGAGCAGCGGGCGGACCACGGTCACGCCCGCGATGACCGCGCGGGCGCGCACGCCGGCCAGGCCCGACAGCCCGGACCCACGCGCGGCGCGCATCAGGAAGGTCTCCGCCTGGTCGTCGGCGTGGTGCGCCGTCGCCACCGCTTCCGCGCCCTGCGCCGCGGCCCAGCGGCCGAGCAGCGTATATCGCCGCTCGCGCGCCTGCGCCTGGACGCTGCCGCCGGTGATCGGCTCCTCGGGCCGGAGCGTCGCGTGCGGCACGCCGAGCTCCGCGCAGCGCGCGGCGACGAGCGCCGCCTCCTCGTCCGCCTCGGGGCGGAGACCGTGGTTCACCGTCGCCGCCGCCACGCGGCCGTCCAGCGCCTCGTGCGCGAGCGCGAGCATCGCCATGCTGTCGGGCCCGCCCGACACGGCGAGCCCGATCACCCCCGCGGGCGCACGGCCGAGCGCGCGGGTAAGGTCGGACAGGAAGCGGGCGGCGTCGGGGTCGGTCATTCTCTCATTCTCCCTCTCCCCTCGGGGGAGAGGGGCGAGACCGCGTAGCGGGCGAGGGGAGAGGGGCAGTATCCGGACGGCGGCGCCCTGCCCCTCTCCCCGCGGCGGTAAAGCGCCTTGTCCCTCTCCCCGGAGGGGAGAGGGGTTAAGGTCACGCCCCGCACTCGGCGGCGGCGCGGCCTTTGGCGATGTCGGCCTTCATGCGCGCGTCGATCTTGGCGCCGTAAACGTCGGTCAGCTCGCCATAGACCTTGCACGCGTCCTGCGGCTTCTTGAGCGTCTGCAGCGCCTGGGCGAGATAGTATAGGCTGTGCGGCGCGCGCTCGCCGTCGGGCATCTTCTTGTAGTTCTCGTAGAACGCGATGGACGCGAGCGAGGGCTTGCCCTGGTCGAGATAGGTGCGGCCGAGCAGATTCTGCGCGTAGCTGGCGCGGCGGTGCTTGGGGTATTTCGCCACCACCTCCTTCAACGCCCTTTCCGCGCCGGCATACTCCTTCGCCTCCCACAGGCGATAGCCGTACATGTACGCGTCCTCGCCGGCGTCGCCCGTGTCGGGGCGCTCCACCGCGGCAGTGGTCACGGGTCGCGGCGCGGCGGCGGTCGGGCGCGGCGCGGAGCGCGCGGGCGCGGCCTCGATCGGGGCGACCAGCGCCTCGTCCTCGGGCGAGGCGGGTTGCGGCTGGGGCTGGACCGTGGCGGGACGCGTCTCCAGCGCGCGCAGCCGATCGTCGGTGGCGCGCTTATATGCCTGGAACGCTTCGTCGATCTGGCGGGCGCGGAACTGGTTCTGCTCGATCTGGCCGGTGAGCGTCGCGATCTGCTGCTCCAGCGTCGTCACGCGCGCGGTCAGGTCGGCGATGGGCGCGGTGGCGGGCACGCCGGGCGCGGTGTCGCCCGTCACGTCGGCGGGCTGGATGTCGGGCTGGATGATCCGGCCGGCCCCGCCCGGGAACACCTTGCGCTGGACGGCGCGCATCTCGGACTCGAGCTTGCCGACGCGCGCCTCGATCTGTTGCGCGGACGCGCCGGCCGGCAGGAGCACGACCGCACAGGCGGCGAGGAGAAGATTACGCATGAACAACACCCCCCGGTGTCTCTGGTTAACGGGCGTCCTATAGCTGGGACGCAGGATCTGTCGCCAGCCTGAAGCGGATCAGCGGTCGCGCTGCTGGCGGCGGATGCGCGCGGCGGACTCGAGGTTGGCGCGCTGCGTTTCGCTGAGCTGTCGGCGCGGCGCGGGCGGCGGGACGGGCTGGCGCGCCTTGGGCTCGCCCCCGGACGCCGACTGGCGGAAGAAGGGCGGCACGGTCGCCGCCGCGGCGGCGACCGGCGTCGCGCTGGCGGCGGGGCTCGGACCGGTCGCGGGCGCGGCGTTCAGGCGCTGCGCGATCGCGGCGCCGCTGACGCGCACGTCCTTGATCGGGCGCGAGCCGTCGCCGAGCGGCGGCACGTTGGAGCCGTTCAGCGTCACCTGCAGCTTGTCGGGACGGCCGACGTCGATCTTGGGATCGTTGGCGGTCGCCGGCACGTCGAAGCGGTCGCCCGCCTTCATGTTGCCGATGAACAGCGTCCGGTCGGCGTCGTCGTGGACGCGCAGCCACACGTCGTCGGTGGCGACCAGGCTGACCTGCCCGCCGGTCTGCGCGGGCGGCGGAGCGGCGGGCGTCGCCGCCGCGGGCACGGCGGCGACCACGGCGTTGGCGGGCGTCGTCCCCTCCCCGTCGGCCTCGGCGCCCGTGAAGCGCGTGCTCAGGAACCAGAGCGCGCCCAACACTAGGAGCGCGAGCGCCAGGCCGGCGGCGACCACCGCGATGCCCCGCCCCGGCACGCGCGCCGGATCGGCGACCTCCTGCGGCATGTATTCGGGCTTGCGCGGGCCGATGCGGTTGACCTCGGTGCGGACCTGGGCGGCGATCTGCGAATCCGACAGGCCCACCGCGCGGGCATAGGCGCGCGAGAAGCCGACCGCGTAGGTGGGCGACGGCAGCGCCTTGAAGTCGCTCGCCTCCACCGCCTCCAGGTGCCTGACGGGCACGCGGGTGCGCGTGCTGATGTCGTCGATGCTCAGCCCCTGCGCCTCGCGCGCGGCCCGCAGCGTCTCGCCAACACTCATCGGCCCGGCAGCCCCACCCCCGACCGGATCCACGTTCGTCATCAAATCGTCCTATGCGGGCCGGGCACCCCTCTGCACCCGTCCCGTCTTCGGTGTTCCAGAGCGCTTGGGGAGTGTCAACGCGAACGGTTAACGGTTCGGCGAATCGTCAGGCCAGTTCGACGCCGGTCCCCGCGGCCCAGGCGGCGAGTTCGGTGCGCAACGTCTTGGGCGGGTCGGCGAGCAGCCGCGACACCTGCCCCTGAAGCTCGGCGAGGTCGAGCGAGCGCACCATCGCCTTGACGGGGCCGACGGCGGCGGGGGTGATCGACAAGCGGTCCAGCCCCAGGCCGATTAGCGCCATCGCCTCCAATGGCCGCCCGCCCATCTCGCCGCACACCGCGACGGGCACGTCCGCCGCGCGCGCTTGGTCGACGATACGCTTCAGGAAGCGGAGGATGGAGGGCGACAGCCAATCGTAACGCTCGGCGAGCTTGGGGTTGGCGCGGTCGGCCGCGAAGAGGAACTGGGTGAGGTCGTTGGTCCCGATCGACAGGAAGTCGACGCGCGGCAGCAGCACGTCGAGCTGCTCGGCCAGGGCGGGCACCTCCAGCATCGCGCCGTAGCGGACCTGCGTCGGCAAGCGACGGCCCCGCGCCGAGAGCCAGCTCCGCTGCGCCTCGAACAGCGCGCGCGCCTCGTCGAACTCCCAGGGCTCGGAAACCATCGGGAACATGACGTTGAGCGTGCGGCCCGCCCCCGCCTCGAGCAGAGCGCGCGCCTGCGCCTTCATCAGCCCGTCGCGTTCCAGGGCGACGCGCAGCGCGCGCCAGCCCATGGCGGGGTTCTCCTCGTCCTCGGCGTTGTCGTCGCGCAGGTAAGGAAGCGCCTTGTCGCCGCCGATGTCGACGGTGCGGAATACGACGGGCCGACTCCCGGCGTTGTCGAGCACCTCGCGGTAGAGCCGCTGCTGCCGCTCGCGCTGCGGCAGCGTGGCGGAGACGAGGAACTGGAACTCGGTGCGGAACAGGCCGATGCCGTCCGCGCCCGTCAGGTCGAGCGCGTGGACGTCGTCGCGCAGACCCGCATTGACCATCAGCGTGACGCGGTGCCCGTCCCTGGTGACGGGCGGCACGTCCTTGAGCGCGGCGAAGGCGGCGCGGCGCTTCTGCCGCAGGGCCAGCTTCGCTTCGAACGCCTCCTCCATCGCCGGCGTCGGGCGCGCGATCGCCTGGCCTTCGGTGACGTCGAGCAGCAGGAGGTCGCCCTCGGCCACCTGGCGGCGGATGTCGCGCGCGCGGCCGAGAACGGGCACCCCCATCGCGCGCGCGACGATGGTGACGTGCGCCGTCAGGCTGCCCTCCTCCAGGATCACGCCCTTGAGGCGGCGGCGGTCATATTCCAGCAGCTCGGCGGGACCCAGATTGCGCGCGATTAGGATCGCGTCCTGCCGAAGGCCCAGCTGCGCGGCCGTGCTCATCTGGCCGGACACGATGCGGAGCAGGCGGTTCGCCAGGTCCTCCAGGTCGTGCATGCGGTCGGCGAGCAGCGGGTCGTCGATCTGGCGCATGCGCTGGCGCGTGCGCTGCTGGACGCGCTCGATCGCGGCCTCCGCGGTCAGGCCGCTGTCGATCGCCTCGTTGATGCGACGGCCCCAGCCCTCGTCATAGGCGAACATCTTATACGTCTCGAGCACCTCGCGATGCTCGCCGTCGACGCCGAACTCGGCCTCGCGCGTCATACGGTCGATCTGCTCGCGCATCTTGTCGAACGCGGCGTAGACGCGGTGGCGCTCCGCTTCCGTGTCCTCGGCGACCGTGTGCTCGATGACGATGCGCGGCTGGTGGAACACGGCGCAGCCGACCGCCATGCCGTCGACCAGCTTCTGGCCCATGATGCGGATGGACGCCGTCGACTGCGGCCGCGCCCCCGCCGCCGCCGTGTCGATCAGGCCGGCGTTGGCGATGAGCTCCGACAGTACCATCGCCACCGTCTGCAGCGCCTCGATCTCCACGTCGGCATAGGGCCTGGGCTCGGCGTGCTGCACCGCGAGGACGCCCACCGCACGCTCGCGTCGGATGATGGGCACGCCCGCGAAGCTGTGGAACTTGTCCTCGCCCGTCTCCGGCCGATAGACGAAGGCCGGGTGCGACGCCGCCTCGTCAAGGTTCAGGATCTCGACGTTCTGCGCGATGGTGCCGACCAGGCCCTCGCCGAGCGCCAGCTTGGTGACGTGCACCGCCTCCTGCCCCAGGCCGCGGGTGGCGAACAGCTCCAGGCAGCCTTCCCGGAGAAGGTAGATGGAGCACACCTCCGAGTGCATCGCCTCGCCGATGATGTTGACTACTTGGTTGAGTTTTGCCTGCGCGGGCGTGCGCGCGGCCATGACGTCGTGCAGGCGGACGAGGATCTCGCGGGCGGAGGCGGCGGCCTGGATGGGCATGGTAGTGGCGTACTACCTGTGCCCCTCCCTGGAAAGGTAGGCGCGCTATCCGTCGAACAAGCCGTCCTGCGATCCCGCGGGCGGGTTCAGGCCCAGGTGCTTCCACCCCGCTGCGTTCAGGCAGCGCCCCCGCGCGGTGCGGGCGACGAGGCCGAGCTGGATCAAATAGGGCTCGATCACCTCCTCGATCGTGTCACGCGGCTCGCTGAGACCCGCCGCCAGCGTCTCCACGCCGACCGGGCCGCCGCGGTACACGTCGGCGATCATGTGGAGATAGCGCCGATCCATCGCGTCCAGCCCCAGCGCGTCGACCTCCAGCCGGTTGAGCGCGGCGTCCGCCACCTTCGCGTCCACCACCGCCGAGCCCGCCACGCCCGCGAAGTCGCGCACGCGCCGGAGCAGCCGCCCGGCGATGCGCGGGGTGCCACGCGACCGGCGCGCGATCTCCTGCGCGCCATCGGGCGAGATCGCCATGTCGAGCAGGCCGGCCGCGCGCGTAACGACGCGCTCCAGTTCGTCGACCGTGTAGAAGTTGAGGCGCACGGGGATGCCGAACCGGTCGCGCAGCGGCGTGGTGAGCAGCCCCTGCCGCGTCGTCGCGCCCACCAGCGTAAAGCGCGGGAGGTCGATGCGCACGCTCCGCGCCGACGGCCCCTCCCCGATCATCAGGTCGAGTGCCCTGTCCTCCATCGCCGGGTAGAGCACCTCCTCGACGGCGGGCGCGAGGCGGTGGATCTCGTCGATGAACAGGACGTCGCCGTCCTCCAGGTTGGTGAGCAGCGCCGCGAGGTCGCCCGACTTGGCGATCACGGGGCCGGAGGTGGCGCGGAATCCCACCCCCATCTCGCGCGCGATGATCTGCGCGAGCGTGGTCTTGCCCAGCCCCGGCGGACCGAAGAACAGCACATGGTCGAGCGCGTCGCCGCGGCCCTTAGCCGCTTGGATGAACACGCGCAGATTCTCGCGCGCGGCACGCTGGCCGACGAAGTCGTCGAGCGACTTGGGACGGAGCGCCGCGTCCACGTCCTCGGGACGGCGGGTGGCGGTGAGGAGGCGGTCGTCGGTCATTGTTCTCCCCGCAACGCGCGCGGCGCGTCCTGGGCGTGATGAAGGATGCGCACGATCAGCACCGTATCGCCTTCGAGGCGGTACAGGATGCGATGCGGTCGATGCGATAACGACCTCACGCGTCTGGCGAACTCCGGCCGCTCCTGCCCGGCGAAGGGCTGCTCGCGGAGGAGCTGGAACAGGCGCTCGAAACCGGCAAGATGCCGCTCCGACGCCGCCACTCCATGATCTCGCCTGCCCGTCGCACTGATCCGCCGGAGGTCGCGCGCCGCTTGCGCGCTGAGACGGAACTTAGTCACGTGCTTCGCGCATCTCCGCAATAATCTCCCGAAGCACGTCTTCGGGTTCGGCATCGATAATCCCCGACGCTAGCCCCTCGTCGATCAGCGCCTGTACGCGGCGGATGTCCGCTTCATACTCGTCCTGATCGCGCTGGACGAGCTGCCGCACATAATCTGCGGCGTCGGCATACCCCTCGGCGGCGACGCGCGAGTCCACCCACCGCTGAAGATCGTCGGGCATGGGAACGCTGAGCTGGGTCATGTTCCCGATATAGTCCTGCCTGCCCAACCCGTCCAGCGAAGCCGCCGCGGAACCCTCGCCCGGCTCGTTCCGTTTCAGCAACAATGGCGGACGAACCACACAGCGTCGGCGACGTGCTCGATAAGCTCCGCGAGCTCGCCGACCAAGGTGATGTCGAAGTCGGCCATATGGCTGAGGCGTTCGGCAGCCGCAGCCACGGACCCTTCCTGCTCGTCCCCGCCCTGATCGAGATGTCGCCCATCGGCGGCATCCCCGGCTTGCCCACCGTGCTCGCGGCCATGATCGCGCTATTCGCAGCCCAGATGATCATCGGGCGCAAGCACCTCTGGCTGCCCGGCTTCGTCGCGCGGCGAAAGTTCGGGGCGGACAAGGTGCGCAAGGCCGCCGACAAACTGCAGGGCGTGGCGCGCTTCATGGACCGGCATTTTCACGGCCGCATGCCCGCGCTGACCAAGGGTGTTTTCGTGCGCGCGGCGGGCGTGATCGTGATCCTGCTCTGCTGCACGGTGCCGCCGCTCGAGCTACTGCCGTTCGCCAGCACCGCGCCGATGCTGGCGATCGCGGCGTTCGGGCTGGCGATGATGGTGCGCGACGGGCTGCTGATGCTCTTCGCGTTCCTGTTATCGGGTGCGGCGGTCGCGGTCGGGCTCGGGCTATGGGCGGACGGGGCCGGCCAGGGCGGCGGCTCCTAGGCTATTTCGCGGCTTTGCGGAGCGCCAAGCGGACCAGCGCGTCGAGGCTGGCGCTCCCACCCAGTTCTTCCTCCGCCTGCGCCACGACGGCGGCGGCTTCGGCGGGGCGGAAGCCGAGGTTGAGGAGCGCCGAGACGGCGTCGGCCCCCGCACCTGCGGGGACGGCCTGCGCCGCAGCGGCGGGTCCCAAGCTGACGCCGCCGACGCAATCTTTCAGCTCGCGCACGATGCGCTCGGCGAGCTTGGGCCCGACACCCTGCGCGCGCGCCACCGTGGCCTTGTCCTGCGCCAGCACCGCGCGGTTGAGGTCGGCGGGCTCCAGCGCCGACAGGATCGCGAGCGCCACGCGCGCGCCGACGCCCTGCACGCCGGTCAAGAGGCGAAACCAGTCGCGCTCGGCCGCGGTCGCGAACCCGACGAGGCGGATCGAGTCCTCCGCCACCAACATCTCGGTGAAGACGGTAACCGCCTCCCCCGTCGGCCCGAGCGCCGACAGCGTGCGCGCGGACGCGCCGACCAGGTATCCGACGCCGCCCACGTCGATGACGGCGTGGTCGAGGCCGGTGGAGTCGAGGCGGCCTTTGAGGTGTGCGATCAACGTCTTTTCCGTTCGCCCTGAGCTAGTCGAAGGGCTGTCCTTCTACTTAGCTGCGGGATGAAGAGAAGAGCAGCGCTTCGACAAGCTCAGCGCGAGCGGAGGTTGGATGCGCTCGCTGCATGGTGGGCGTGGCAAACTGCGACCGCCAATGCGTCCGCCGCATCCGGCCCGTCGATCTTCACGCCCGGCAGCAGGCGCGAAACCATCGCCTGCACCTGAACCTTCTCCGCCGCGCCCGTGCCGACCAGCGCTTTCTTCACGAGCCGCGACGCGTACTCGCCGACCTGCAACCCGTGCCGCGCCAATCCCGCGAGCAGCACGCCGCGCGCGTGCGCGAGCTTGAGCGTGGACTGCGGGTTTTCGTTGACGAACACCTCCTCCATCGCGGCCGTGTCGGGCGGATGGTCGGCGAGGAGCGCCGCGAGCTGGCTGTCGAGGTACGACAGCCGCTGCGCCAGCGGCTCGGACGCGACCGTCTTGAAGCGTCCGTTGCCCAGGTGCTGCAGCCGGCTTCCCTCGCTCCGGATCAAACCCCAGCCCGTCGTGCCGAGGCCGGGGTCGAGACCGAGGATGATCACCTAAGCGAGCCGCTCCATCACCTCTTCGGGCACCTCGTAATTACCCCACACCGTCTGCACGTCGTCGTCGTCGTCCAGCGTGTCGATCAGCTTGAGCAAAGTCGCCGCGTCGTCGTCGCCGACCGCGACCGTGGTCTGCGGCCGCCAGGCGAGCTTCGCGCCTTCCGCCTCACCCAGCACCGGCTCCAACGCCTTGGCGACCTCGTGCAGGTCGGCCTGCGCCGTCCAGATCTCGTGGCCGTCCTCGCTCGACGTCACGTCCTCCGCGCCCGCCTCCAGCGCGGCCTCGAACACCTTCTCGGCGTCGCCGGCGCCCGCCGGATAGGTGATCAGGCCCATGCGGTCGAAGCCGTGGCTCACCGACCCGCTCGCGCCCAAATTGCCGCCGTTCTTGGAGACGATGGTGCGCACGTTGGTAGCGGTGCGGTTGCGGTTGTCGGTCAACGCCTCAATGATCAGCGACACGCCGCCAGGCCCGAAGCCTTCGTAGCGGATCTCCTCGTAATTCTCCGCGTCGCCCCGGCTCGCCTTATCGATCGCGCGCGCGATGTTGTCCTTGGGCATGGACGCGGCCTTGGCGGCGTTGACGGCGGCGCGCAGGCGCGGGTTCATGTCGGGGTCGGGCGTGCCCATCTTCGCCGCCACCGTGATCTCGCGGGAGAGCTTGGAGAAGGCCGCCGAGCGCTTCTTATCCTGCGCGCCCTTGCGGTGCATGATGTTCTTGAACTTGGAATGGCCTGCCATCGTCGCCTCTGAAGGAAAGGCGGCTCTTTAGCGCCGAACCGAGCGGATCGACAATTGCTTGGGGCTGCCGCTTCCGCCAAACCGCGCCGCTTATGACCGTACGCGTTGATTTGGGGACGGACGAGCGGGGCCAGGCCGTCGCGCTCGACCTGGAGGAGCTGCTCGCCACCCGCCTGCTCGTCCAGGGTAATTCGGGTTCCGGCAAGTCGCACCTGCTCCGCCGCCTGCTCGAGCGCTCGGCCGGTCAGGTGCAGCAGGTGGTGGTCGACCCGGAGGGCGACTTCGTGACGCTCGCCGGCCCGCACGGCCATGTCGTGATCGAGGCCGCCGACTATTCCGAGCGCGAGATCGCCCGCTTCGCCGCGCGCATCCGCGAGCACCGCGCCTCCGTCGTACTCTCGCTCGAAGGGCTGGAGGCGGAGGGCCAGATGCGCTGCGCCGCGCAGTTCCTGTCCGCGCTGTTCGACGCCCCGCGCGAGCACTGGTATCCCGCGCTCGTCGTCGTCGACGAGGCGCAGCTCTTCGCCCCCACCACGGGCGGCGAGGTCGCGGAGGAGGTGCGCCGCGCGAGCCTGTCGGCGATGACCAACCTCATGTGCCGCGGCCGCAAGCGCGGGCTGGCCGGCGTGATCGCGACGCAACGCCTCGCCAAGCTCGCCAAGAACGTCGCCGCCGAGGCGTCCAACTTCCTGATGGGCCGCACCTTTCTCGACATCGACATGGCCAGGGCCGCCGACCTCCTCGGCATGGAGCGCCGCCAGGCCGACGTGATCCGCGACCTGCCGCGCGGCAGCTTTTTGGGATTAGGCCCGGCCGTCTCGCGCCGACCGATCACCGTGCGCATCGGCGCCGTCGAGACCTCGGCGCGTAGCTCCAGCCCCAAGCTGACGCCGTTGCCCGAAGCGAAGCCGATCGACCTGACCGACCTGCTCGCCGAGCCCGCCGAGCCGGCGCTGCCGATGAGCTTCGACCCGCGCCCGCGCCAGGTGCCCGCCGACGAGCTCGACCAGCGCATCGTCCGGCCCGAGCCCGTCGCGACGCTCGCGCCGCTGCCGACCAAGTCGGACGAGGAGGCGGAGGCGATCTACGCCGACACGCTCCGCACGATCGTCGCCGATCCCGAATCGGCGTTCCGGCCCACGCCCGAGCTGTTCCAGGACTTCCAGGTCCGCTGCCGCATGGCCGGCCTCCCGCGGCCCGCGCTCGACCTGCCCGGCTTCGCGCGCCGCCTGTCCTGCGCGCGCGCGGGCGTGTTCGACGTGGCCGATCCCGAATGGCGGGACGCGCTCCTGCTGGGCGGCCAGCTTCCCGACGACATGCTGGGCGCGTTCCTGCTGGTGGCGCGCGCCGCGCGCGAAGGCCGCCCCTGCCCGTCCGACGCCGAACTCGCGCGCACTTACGGCACCAGCTCGCTCGGGCGCGTGCGCCGCCTGCTCGGCTACATCGAATCGCGCGACCTGTTCGTCACGCGCGTGGACCTGTCGGGCAAGCGCTCCATCGCCATCCCTCGGCTCGGCTGGACGACCGAACCGGCGGAGGCGGCATGACCGTCAGGCTTTGAGGAGGCCCAAGACGCCGCCCTTCCCGTCATCACCGGCGACCCTATACGCAGCCTCGGCGACGTTGGATGAGGTTGCCTTCAGCAGCTGCTTCAGCTCCTTGTCGACGAGTCTCGATGTGTCGGCGACCCGCTCCGCCGCCGCGACGTCCGTCCCCCGCTCGGCGGTGGCGGCGGTCGCGAGCGCCTTCGTCCGTTCGGTGCGCATCCGCTCGACGAAGGCGCGCAGCGGCGACTCGGCCGTCACCGTCACCTGCGCGGCCGCGGCCCTGGATCGGCGTCTGCGCCCATAAGCCGGGTCGATGCCGCCTTCACCGGCCGTTGAAACCGCAGCCGTCGGCGCGGACGGCGGGCTGGTCGACGGGTTGAGGGTGTCGATCGACCCCGTGGAGGTCGGCGGCGGCGTCGGTGCGGGCGTGGGCGTTGGAGACTTTGCCTTCGCCGCCTGCTGCTGGGCCAGCCACGCCTGGTATCCCCGAGAGAGCGCGGCTAAGAGGTCGTTCTCCATACTCGATCCCCTGACTGTTCCGGCACGGTTGTCACGGCCGGACCGTAATCGGGACCAAAGGGAGAGCGCTAAGGACCGGTTAGGGATGATCGCGCATCGTCTTCAAGCCGCGCAGCCGCTCAGATCATGCCTAGCGCCTGCATGTACACCTCCAGGATCGACTGCTCCTCGCGGTGCTCGTCCGGCTTCTTCTTGCGAATCTGCAGGATCTTGCGGATCGCCTTGGGATCGTAGCCGCGCGACTTGGCCTCGGCCATGACGTCCTTGATATCGTCGGCGATGCCCTTCTTCTCTTCCTCAAGGCGCTCCGCGCGCTCGATCAGGAGGCGCAGCTCGTCCGCCGCAACATGACCGCCGCCGCGGCCGACCTCGCCCAATTCCTCGACCATATAGACCCCCTCGCGGGCGCACGCTCGCGCGCCCGATCCCTGCTGATGATGAAAGCTGAACCGGCCCGCGCTCGCGCGCACGGGTTCGATGGGCATGCGTCTACGGATTAACCACGCGCCCCTCAAGCCCGTTGCGGCGAACCGCCCTACCGCACGGGAAAGACCTGCCGCTGCCCGCCCAGCTTGTGCACGACGCCGCGGCGCATGACGAAGTCGACGTTCTGCATCCGGTTCACGTCGGCCACGGGATCGCCCGACACCGCGATGATGTCGGCGTCCATGCCGGGCAGGATGCGCCCGATCCGGTCGGCGCGGCCCAGCGCCTCGGCGGCGTCCACCGTCGCCGACCGAAGCGCGCGCATCGGCTCCATGCCGACCTGCGTCATGTACAGGAACTCGAGCCCATTGGTCCCGTGCGGGCCGACGCCCGAATCGGTGCCCATCGCGACCTTCACGCCGCCCGCGAAGGCGCGGCGATGGCTTTCCTTGACGACGGTCGCGACCTGCTCGGCCTTGGCGGCGGAGGCGGCGGGGCGCTCGCCCGCGCGGCCCTGGCGGATCACGCTCTCGAACGCGTGCATGGTCGGCACGAGGTACGCGCCCGTTTTCCGGAACAGCGCGATCGTCTCGTTATCCAGGTAGCTGCCGTGCTCGATCGTATCCACGCCCGCCCTGAGCGCGCCGTCCACGCCCGACTTGCCGTGCGCGTGCGCCGCCACCTTGCGGCCGAAGGCGTGGGCGGTGTCGACGATCGCCTTCATCTCCTCCGGCGTCATCTGCGCCTCCAGGCCGCCGGCGATGTTGGAGCCGACGCCGCCCGACGCCGCGAACTTGATCACCTCCGCGCCCGTGAAGATCTGCTCGCGCGTCGCCCGGCGGCAGTCGTCGGGGCCGTCGCACAGGTGCGGCGAGTCCTCGCGCTCGATATGCGCGTACTCGCGCTTGAGGCCGTTGGCGTCGCCGTGACCCGCCGTCACCGAGATCATCCGGCCGGCGTTGACCACCGTCGGCCCCGCCACCTCGCCGCGCGCGATCGCGTCGCGGAGCGCGCGCACGCCGCGCGGCTCGCCGCCCAGGTCGCGCACAGTCGTCACGCCCGCCTCCAGCGTCCGCCGGGCGTTGGCGACCGCCGTCAGCAGCTCGTCCTCCATGTCGGTGGTCGTCGCGTTGAGCCGCGCCTGGAGCGGGTAGCCCGTCGAGTAGAAATGGACGTGCATGTCGATCAGCCCCGGCATCACGTACCGGTCGCTCAGGTTCACCAGCTCCGCGCCGGCGGGCGGGGCGACGAAGCCGTCGCGCACCTCGGCGATCCGGCCGTCGCGCACCACGATCGTCGACCGGCCCCGCGGCCGCTCGCCCGGCACCGCGAGCAGCTGGCCCGCGTGGATGTATGTGGTCTTGCTCGGCTGCGGCTGGGCGGGCGCGGGCGCCGCGGTCGATCCGGCGGCGCCGGGCGCATCCTGTGCTGCGGCGGCGGTGCCCGCGACGAGCGCGAGCGCGAGTGCGATGGATTTCATGCGTCCCCTCTCCGAGTGTTTGCACCGGCTTAGCGGGTGCGATCCGCTGCCGCTATCCCTCCTTCTTCCCCGGCGGAGGCCGGGGCCCGGTTACGGTGCGCAATGTGGGTGCACGCTCCCGACGACCATCCTGACTGGACCCCGGCCTACGCCGGGGACGAGCGCTAAAAGGACAAGTCAGGCGTTCTTCGCCACGCTCTCCGCCATCCGCGCCAGCTGCTCCGGCGTGGCCTCCGTCTGATGCCGCGCCTTCCACTCGGCATATGGCATGCCGTACACCAGCTCGCGGCCCTGCTCCTTGGGCACGCCGCCCGCCTCCGCGACCCAGTCGCCTAGACAGTTGCGGCAGAAGCCCGCCAGCCCCATCAGGTCGACGTTCTGCGCGTCGCTTCGATGCCGCAGGTGCCGCACCAGCCGCCGAAACGCCTCCGCCGCCACGCGGTCGTCCAGCCCGTCCAAATCGTCCATCGCCCATGCTCCCGGTTGATCCGGCGCGATTAGGCGCTAGGGCCTGCCGCGCAAAGTACCGGAGCGTTTCCCGCATGACCAAAGCCATGGCCCCCCGTTCGCGGAAGGTGCGCGTGCTCGCCACGCTGGGCCCGGCGTCGAACTCGCCCGAGATGATCGCCAAGCTGTTCGAGGCGGGCGCGGACGCGTTCCGCATCAACATGAGCCACGGCGACCAGACGTCCAAGGTGGCCGTCGTCCAGGCGATCCGCTCGCTGGAGAAGCGCTTCGGCCGGCCGAGCACCATCCTCGCCGACCTCCAGGGGCCTAAGCTCCGCGTCGGCAAGTTCGCCGAAGGACGCGTGACGCTGGAGACGGGTCAGGTGTTCAGGCTCGATCGCTCCACCGAGCCGGGCGACGCCACCCGCGTCGAGCTGCCCCACCGCGAAATCTTCGCCGCGATCGAGCCGAACGCGCGCCTGCTGCTCGACGACGGCAAGCTCGTGCTGCGCGTGACCGAGCATGGGGAGGACTTCATCACCACGCGCGTCGAGGTCGGCGGGGTGCTCTCGAACAACAAGGGCCTGAACGTCCCCGACGTGGTGGTGCCGATGGCGGCGTTGACCGAGAAGGACCGCTCCGACCTCGCCTGGGCGGTCGAGCAGGGGCTCGACTGGGTCGCGCTCTCCTTCGTGCAGCGGCCGGAGGACCTGATGGAGGCGCGCCGCCTGCTCCAGGGCAAGGCCGCGCTGCTCGCCAAGATCGAGAAGCCCGCCGCGATCGACCGGCTGGACGAGATCGTGGAGCAGTGCGACGGCGTCATGGTCGCGCGCGGCGACCTCGGCGTCGAGCTGCCGCCGCAACAGGTCCCGCCGCTCCAGAAGCGCATCGTGGAGGTCTCGCGACGCATGGGCCGGCCGGTGGTGGTCGCCACCCAGATGCTCGAATCGATGATCAAGTCGCCCTCGCCCACCCGCGCCGAGGTGTCGGACGTGGCGACCGCGATCTACGACGGGGCGGACGCGATCATGCTGTCGGCGGAGTCGGCGGCCGGCGACTATCCGATCGAGTCGGTGTCGATGATGAACGCGATCGGCGAATCGGTCGAGCGCGACCCCAGCCACGGCGACCGCGTCCACTTCACCGTCACCAAGCCCGACCCTACCACCGCCGACGCGCTGGCGGAGGCCGCCAAGGACATCACGGACACGGTCTCGGCGTCGGCGATTATCTGCTTCACCATGAGCGGCTCCACCGCGCGCCGCGTCGCGCGCGAGCGCCCGGCGGTGCCGATCCTGGTGCTCACGCCAAGTCCGGAAACGGCGCGGCGCCTGGGCCTGCTCTGGGGCACGCACGCGGTGCTGACGCGCGACGTGGAGAGCTTCGAGGAGATGGTCGCCAAGTCGAAGCGCATGGCGCTCCGCCACGGCGTCGCCGCCGCCGGCGACCGCGTGATCGTCATGGCCGGCGTCCCCTTCCGCACGCCGGGCTCGACCAACGTCATCCACGTCGTCCGCATCATGGGCGACGAGCTGAAGAACTACGGGACGAGCGCGAGCGGGTGACGGCGTAGGTCGCCGTCCGTGGTCAGCAACCGCGCGCCGAGCAGGTGCGCGTGTACGGCGATCATATCATCATACGGGTCGTTGTTGGCGACCGGCGGACTGATCTCGACCGCGCACTCCGGCCCTTCGAGCGGCACGATGGGTACGGCGTTCCGGTCGGCCCAAGCGATCGCCTCGTCGGGGCTCAGGTCCAGCTTGCGGTCGCCGGATCGATAACGGGTCCGCCACTTCATCCTGATCTCCCAGATCGAGATGGCAGAGACGAACAATTCAATGTCGTCGCGCCTCATGACCTCGCAAAAGCGCGGCGGAAGCGGCTCTCCGACAGCCGCGCGGACGACGACCTGCGTGTCGAGCAGAACCCTCAACTAGGCCCGGCTTTCCAGTCGTCGGGGAGGCCGAGCAGACGACGGCTGAGCGCCGGGTCGTCGAACATGTCCAGGAACTCCTGGCTCACCTCGCGCTTGTCGAGGCCGAGCTCGCGCCTGACTTCCTCGTTCCGCTCGAAGCTGAACTTCCCGCCTTTTGTCGACCGCATGCGCGCCATGGTCCGAAGCAGCGACTCCGGCACGGTCGCGGACTCGCCTTGCAACGTGACCGTCACCCGCTCCCCGCGTCCGGCTGCCGCGACCGCCTCGTCGAGCTGCGCTTGATCTTCTCCGACCGTCATCTTCACGACCGATCTCCTCAGTCGGGCAAGTTAGGCCCGCTCGGGCGCTCGGGCAAGCAAGCCTAACTCCGTCAGCTCCCGCCTCAGCTTCGGCTCACCCGTGAAATGCAGCGCGATAAGGCCGACGCTCTCCGCGCCCGCGATGTTGTCGGTGTTGTCGTCGATGAACACCGTGCGCTCAGCCTCCAGGCCGAAGCGGTCGAGCGCCAGGCGGTAGATGGCGGGATCGGGCTTGATCAGCTTCTCCTCGCCCGACACGACGATGCCGAGGAAGCGGTTGAATACGCCCGCGTGCTTCTCGCGAAAGGGCGGGAAGAACTCGGCGGAGAAGTTGGTGATGGCGTAGAGCGGCACGCCCGCCGCGTGGAGCTCGTCGAACAACGCCTCCATGCCGGGCATCATCGCCCGGTTCGTCTCGTTAAAGCGCGGTTTCAGAAGCGCGATGAGCTCGGCGTGGTGCGGGTGGAGCGCGGCGAGCTCCGCCGACGTCTCGGCGAAGGACCGGCCCGCGTCGTGCTGATAATGCCACTCCGGCGTGACCACGTCGCGCAGGAAGGCGTCGAGCAGCTCACCGTCCTCGATGAGCTGCTCGTACAGGAACCGAAGGTCCCAGTCGTACAGGACCCGGCCGACGTCGAAGATGACCGCCGTCGGCCGCAACGAGCGCAGTTCGGGGTCCCCACAAAGTACCACTTTGTGGGGTACTTCTTAACCCTGGCGCGCCTTGAAGCGGCGGTTGGTCTTGTTGATGACGTAGGTGCGGCCGCGGCGGCGGATCACGCGGTTGTCGCGGTGCCGGTCCTTGAGCGACTTGAGCGAGTTGACGATCTTCATGGCGCGCGGGTGCTTCCGGTGAAACGGGTGGAGATTTGATGGAAGCGAGCCGCCTATAGTCGGCCCCGCCCCAAGTCAAGGTTCGTGCATCCGCTTGACGCGCTCGTGCGTTACCGGGCTGTAACGACCGGAAAAGCGGAGGCGATATGAAGCGGTTGGCGATGGCGGCGGTGTTGACGACGGGTATCGCACTGGCGGGCTGCGCGACGACCGCGCCCTTGCCGCCCGCGGAGGCGATCCGCTTTCATCTCGGCCAGCCCATCCCGCGCGGTACGATCCAGGTCCAGCCGCTCGAGACCACGCCCGGCGCGCCGCCCAGCCTGGAGTACCGGTCCTACGCCGCGGCGGTCGAGGCCGAGCTGCTCCGCAACGGCTACGCGCTCGCGCCCGCGGGTACGCAACCCGACTTCCTGGCGACCGTCGCCTTCCGCCGCGGCACCCAGGCCGGGCCGCCGCGGCGCTCGCCCTTCTCGATCGGCTTGGGCGTGGGCGGCGCGGACTTCGGCCGTCGCAGCGCGGTCGGCGGCGGAGTGGGCGTCGGCATCCCCGTGGGCGGTGGCGGCGCAAGCCAGATCGTCGTGTCGGAGCTGGAGGTCGCGATCCGCCGCCGCGCCGACCAGAGCCGCGTCTGGGAAGGCCAGTCGCGCGCCGCCGCCGACGCGCGCAACCCCGCCAGCGACACGGGCGCGCTCGCGCAGCGGCTCGCCCGCGCGCTGTTCACGGGCTTTCCGGGCGAGTCGGGACGCACTATCGAGATCGAATGAGCATTACTCTCAATGCCGCTTTTGACAGCGGCAACATCCGCGTAGTCGCCCTTAACGGCGACCGCGTGGATCTCGAGATCGTCCCCGACCACCAGTCCGACTTCTATCAATGGTTCCATTTCCGCGTCGCCGGCGCGCGCGGGCGTACGCTCTCTTTCCGCATCCTCAACGCCGGCGGCAGCGCCTATCCGTTCGGCTGGCCGGGCTACAAGGTGCGCGGCTCGACCGATCGCGAGGCGTGGCGGCAGGTGCCGACGCGCTACGCCGACGGCGTGCTCGAATGGGAGTGGGCGGTCGACACCGAGCTCTGCTGGTTCGCCTACTTCGCCCCTTACACGATGGAGCGGCACGAGGCGCTCGTCGCCCGCATCGCAGCCAGGCCCGGCGTTCGCCACCGCGAACTCGGGCTCAGTCTCGACGGCCAGGCGATCGACTGCCTCACGGTCGGCTCCGGCGCCAAGCCCGTATGGATCTACGCCCGCCAGCATCCCGGCGAGAGCATGGCCGAGTGGTTCATGGAAGGTTTGCTCGAGCGCCTGACCGACAGGGCCAACCCGCACGCGGCCGCCCTGCTGGAGAAGGCCACGCTCCACTGCGTCCCCAACATGAACCCGGACGGGTCCAGGCGGGGGCACCTGCGCACCAACGCCGCGGGCGTGAACCTCAACCGCGAGTGGCACGCCCCCACGCCCGAGCGCAGCCCGGAGGTGCTCCACGTCCGCAACGCCATGGACGAGACGGGCGTCGCCTTCGCGATCGACGTCCACGGCGACGAGGCGATCCCCGCCAACTTCATCGCCGGCTACGAGGGCATCCCGTCGTGGAACGACGACCACGGCGCGCACTTCTACGAGTTCGGCCGCCGCTTGGCCGCGCACACGCCCGACTTCCAGACCGAGCTCGGCTATGAGAAGGCGAGCGCCGGCAACGCCAACCTGTCCATGTCCACCAACCAGCTCGCCGAACGTTACCGCGCGGTCGCGTGCACGCTGGAGATGCCGTTCAAGGACCATGACCGGAACCCCGACCCCGAGTTCGGCTGGTCGCCCGAACGGTCGAAGAAGCTGGCGCACGCGTGCCTGGAGGTGCTGGCGGAGATGATCGACGACGTGCCGTTCCACGCGCGCGGCTGAGGTTCACGGACCCGTCCCGCCCCGCTAACGGTCGCGCTGTAACAGAGGAGTCCGCATGCCCACGCTAGTCCTGATCCGCCACGGCCAATCCGCTTGGAACCTGGAGAACCGCTTCACCGGCTGGTGGGACGTCGACGTGACGGAGAAGGGCGCGGCGGAGGCCAAGGCCGCGGGCGAGTTGATGGCCGCCAAGGGCCTCGACTTCGACATGACCTTCACCAGCTTCCAGACGCGCGCGATCAAGACGCTCAACCTCGCGCTGGAGGCGATGGGCCGACTCTGGCTCCCGACCGAGAAGCACTGGCGGCTCAACGAGCGCCACTATGGCGGCCTGACCGGCCTCGACAAGGCGGAGACCGCGGCCAAGCACGGCGACGAGCAGGTCAAGATCTGGCGGCGTTCGTTCGACATCCCGCCGCCCGCGTCCGAGCCCGGCGGCGACTACGACCTCGCCAACGACCGCCGCTACCACGGCATCCCCATCCCCCAGGCCGAGAGCCTCAAGGACACGATCGCCCGCGTGCTCCCCTACTGGGAGGAGCGCATCGCGCCCTCGCTCCGCAGCGGCCAGCGCATCCTCATCTCCGCGCACGGCAACAGCTTGCGCGCGCTCGTCAAGCACCTGTCCGGCATCGGCGACGACGAGATCGTCCACCTGGAGATCCCGACCGGCCAGCCCATCGTCTACCAACTCGACGCGGATCTGCGCGAGGTCGAGCGCTACTATCTAAGCGAGCGCTGATCCTTCTTAATCCTCCCCCGCTTACAGCGGGGGAGGGGGACCATGCGAAGCATAGTGGAGGGGGAGCTACGGGATGCGGCATCACTTACGGCCGGCGACAGGCCCCCGGCTTGTCGCTGATCGAACTACGCCCCCTCCACCACACCCTACAGGCGCGGTCCCCCTCCCCGCATCTGCGATGCGGGGTAGGACTTGAGCCCCGCCCCCTCCCCCGCTACCCGCACCCCATGAGCCAAGTCGGCATCATCATGGGCTCCACCTCTGACTGGGAGACGATGCGCCACACCGCGGACGTGCTCGCCCGGCTCGACGTCCCGCACGAGTGCAAGGTCGTCTCCGCCCACCGCACGCCGCAGCGCCTCTACGACTACGCAACCGCAGCGGCCGAGCGCGGCCTCAAGGTCATCGTCGCCGGCGCAGGGGGAGCCGCGCACCTGCCCGGCATGGCGGCGTCGATGACGCACCTGCCCGTGCTCGGCGTCCCTGTCGAATCCGCTGCGCTCAAGGGCATGGATAGCCTCCTCTCCATCGTCCAGATGCCCGGCGGCGTCCCCGTCGGCACGCTCGCGATCGGCAAGGCCGGCGCGATCAACGCGGGGCTGCTCGCGGCGAGCATCCTGGCGACCGCGGACGAGGCGTTGGCCAAACGGCTGAAGGCGTGGCGGGCTCACCAGACGGAGAGCGTCGCGGAGGAGCCGGCCTAAGGTGGCGAGCGCACCCGCCCGCCATACCCCTACCCGTCACCCCGGACTTGTTCCGGGGTCCATCGTCGTCCGCACACTCCAGCGGGACCGTACGCACGACGATGGATGCCGGAACAAGTCCGGCATGACGAAGAGGGGTGAGCGGATAAGATGATCCCCCCCGGCTCCACGGTCGGCATCCTCGGCGGCGGCCAGCTCGGCCGCATGCTCGCGGTCGCCGCCGCCCAGCTTGGCTACCGCACCCACGTCTACGCGCCGGAAGCCAGCGGCCCCGCCACCGAGGTCGCCGCCGAATGGACGCAGGGCCGCTTCGAGGACGCCGACGCGATGCGTGCCTTCGCCGCAAAGGTCGACATCGCCACCTACGAGTTCGAGAACGTCGACCCGCACGCGGTCGCCTACCTGTCCGGCCGCGTCGCCGTGGCGCCGTCGGCCCGCTCGCTCGAAATCTCCCACTACCGCCCCGCCGAGAAGACGGTCGTGGCCGAGCTGGGCGGCCGAACCGCCGAGTGGCGACCCGTCGACGGCCCCGACGCGCTTCGCCGCGCGGTCGACGAGATCGGCGCCCCCGCCATCCTCAAGACGACGCTGTTCGGCTACGACGGCAAGGGCCAGGCCCGCCTCGACGAGCCCGCCGACGCCGAAGCCGCCTGGAGCGCCATCGGCCGCCCGCACCCGATCGAACACGGCGTCCCCGCCATCCTGGAACGCCGCGTCGACTTCCGGGCCGAGTTCTCCGTCGTCCTCGCCCGCTCCGCCGCCGGCGAGGTCGCGGTCTACGACACGCCGGAGAACGTCCACCGCGACGGCATCCTACATACGTCGACCGTGCCCGCCTCCCCGCTCGTCCTCGACCAAGCGCCCGACGCGATCGCGCTCGCCACCCGCGTCGCCGAGCGGCTGGGCCATATCGGCGTCCTCACCTGCGAGTTCTTCGCGACGGAGGACGGCCCCGTGTTCAACGAGATGGCACCGCGCGTCCACAACTCGGGCCACTGGACGATCGAAGGTGCGGTCACCTCGCAGTTCGAGAACCACATCCGCGCCATCTGCGGCCTGCCGCTGGGCTCCACCGCCCGCACCGGCGATCGGGTCGTGATGGAGAACCTGATCGGCCACGAAGCCGACCGCTGGCCCGACCTCCTGCGCGACCCGGCGGCCCACCTCCACCTCTACGGCAAGCGTGACGCGAAGCCGGGGCGGAAGATGGGCCACGCGACCTGGGTGGAGCGTCCGCTCACCGGCTCCAAGCCGCCCAGGTGACGAGCGCCAATGGAGCGAGCGCGACGGCGTCCGCCAGCGCGATCGTCCGGAGCTGGCCCGACGGCATGCCGCTCGCCGCGTAGACGGTCAGGAATGCGACGACGCTGATCCCGACCACCAGTGACGCCGCCCGCCGCGCATCGGGGGAGAAAGCCGCCAACACTGCGACCGCGAGCACGGCCAGGAACAGCGCGCCCCTGTGCACGATGAGTATGCCGACCGCACCGCCGGGAGCCACGCCGTACAGCCGCTCGGTCAGTCGCGGCGCGAACAAGACCGCCGCCGGCATGGCGTGCACCGCCGCGAGCAGCAGCCAGGATGCGAACAATGCCCGTTCCACGTCGCTCCCTTCCGCAGCACCCGCTCCGAACAGATTAGTTTCATATCGAAACGCGATTGGCAAGGGGCTGTCCTACAGCTTATCGCCCATGCCATGCCGGCGTGCGACTCGGCCGTGTCCGGGTCGCTGCTCTTTCTCATCGTTGATCCCGACGAGCCCACCTCGTTTATCGTCACGCAACAAAGTTGCCGACCGACGATACGGAATTGCCGAACGGGCGCGAAATTTGCGAAGCTAAGCCGTCAGGCGGGCTCCGCGACCCGCATCACCTGGGCCGCGAATCGCTCCATCTCCTCCATCTGCGGGCTCATCTGGAGGAGCAGCAGGTCGAGCCCGGCGTCCTCATATTCCTCGATCCGCTCGCGCAGCTGCTCGGGCGTGCCGACCAGGTTGGGCCGCAACCCGCGGTTCGACACCGAATATTCCTGGATCTTCAGCTCGCGCTCCAGCTGCGTGCCGCTCAGCCACTGGTCGAAGTTGGCGTAGCCCGCCGGCAGCTCGGTCACGGTGGTGATCCGCTCCAGCTCGCGCTTCGCCTCGGCCTCCGAGTCGCGCACGATCGCGTAGGCCGCCATGCCGTATTGCATCGGCGGCTTGCCCACGGCCTCGCGCCTCGCGGCCATGTCGGCGATCTTGGGCCGGATCGCGTCCGCCGGGTCGCCGTGCATGACGTATGCGTCGCACTGCTCGGCGATCATCGACTTCGCCTTCTCTGACTCGCCGCCCGCGTAGATGACGGGATGGTGCGCCGGCTTGGGGGAGCAGATCGCGTCCTGGAGCTTGTAGAAGTCGCCGTCGAAGCTGAACCGGTTCTCCGACCACAGGCCCTCCACCACCTTCAGCCACTCGGACGTCCGCGCGTAGCGGTCGTCGTGCTGGTCGAACTGGAGGCCGTACTGCTTGGCCTCGTCCGCCCACCAGCTCGACACGACGTTGAGCGCCAGCCGCCCGTTCGAGATCCGGTCGATGTTCGCCGCCGCCTTGGCGAACAGCGCCGGGTGGTGGAAGTTGGGCCGGACCGCGACCATCAGCTCCAGCGACTCCGTCACCGCCGCCAGCGCCGCCGCCGTCGACCAGGCGTCGAGCGCGGGGCTCTCCACGCCCTTGATGTCGTTGAGGTTGAGCTCGGCGACGAGACTTAGCGAGTACCCCCATCTCTCCGACGCCTGCGCCAGCCGCTTGGTGTAGTCCCAGCTCGCCTCCATGCCCTCATTCGGCACGTTGCGAAGCCAGCCGCCGAACACCGGCATCCAGTAACCGTAGCGCATCAGCGTGAGCCCCCGATCTGCTCTTGAATGAAATCGACCAAGCGCTCGTGCGGGTCCCAGCCCAGCACTTGCCTTGGCTTGGCCACGAAGTTCGACAGCGCGTTGATGTCGTAGAAGCGGGGCACACCGTCGCGGTCGTCCACCATCACCTCCACGCCGCCCACGTCGAGCCGCATGGCCTGCGCGACCCGCTCGGCGGCGTCCACCAGCTCCGCCGCCGGCTCGACCGCGCGCATGCTGATGCCTGATCCCTCGACGCAGGCGTCCGCCGGGCACAGGTCGAACGCGCCTCCGCCCGCCACCTCGATTGAGTAGAGATGCTTCGCAGCTAGCGTCTCGATCCGCGTGATCGTACCGCCGCGTGCGGGCACATAGTCCTGCACCAGCAGCACGCCGTCCACGCTCCGCGGCAGGTCGCCCGCCGCGACCACCGCGCGCAACTCGTGGACCGAATCGAACCGCATGATCCCCGCGCCCGACCCGCCGATGTTCGCCTTGACCACGAGCGGGTAGCCCACCTCCGCGGCTGCGCCCTCCACGTCCGCCGCCCGGTGCACCACGCGCGTCTCCGGGATCGCGAGGCCCAGCCTCGACAGCAGCGACAGCTGCCGCGCCTTGGACGAGTCGATCGCCAGCACCTCCGCGCCGTTGATCACCCGCACGCCCGCGCGAGCCCAGTGGTCGAGCATCGCCGTCACGTGAAAGATCGGGTGCTCGTCGGAACGCAGGAAGCTCGACATGGCGATGCGGTTCAGCACCACGCGGGCGGGCGGCGTCGGGTCGGCGGGGTTCCAGTCCCCGTCCGGCGTCCGCGCGACGTAGTCGACGCCGCGCGCGTCCAGCGCGGCGAAGAGTGGGCGAAACCATTCGGGGTGTTCGTAGAGGATCAAGAGGTCGTGCATCCGCCCGCCCCTGCCACCCCCCGCCACCGCCCGCCAGCCCCGCGCGCTTGGCCGCACCCAAGCTCGGCTTCGCGGAACAGGGCCGGAAGCGAAAGGGTTAACGACGCCCGAGAGGAGACCACCCATGACCACCAGCAAGCACGACAAGTCGACCGAAGGTGACACCCCCTTCCAGAACGACCTCGACCGCAACCCCGGCATCGGCCAGTCGGGCGGCGCCTTCGCGACCGGCGAGGACCCGGACGAACTGATGGCCGACAACACGGAGGAAGGCGACGTGGAGAACGACGCCGGCCCCAACGGCGAGGCGATACCGGGCAAGCTCGGACGCACCAACGCCTGAACGCCGCTCCTCTTCCGTTCGCTTCGAGCCTAGTCGAGAAGCTTGGCAGCACCACGTCTGGACCGTTTCTCGACTGCGCTCGAAACGAACGGGTTTAAGGGTGACGCCCAGCTTCCACCCCCGGCTGGTCAACGGCCGCTACGGCGACCCCGCGCTCTTTGTGGACCGCGCGCACGAGCGCGGGGCGCTGCTGTTCGACCTGGGCGACCTCCACCCGCTCTCCGCCCGCGACCTGCTGCGCGTCACCCACGCGTTCGTGTCGCACATGCACATGGACCATTTCGTCGGCTTCGACAGCTGGCTCCGCGTGCTCGTCGGCCGCGAGAAGCAGGTGGATCTGGTCGGGCCGGAAGGCCTGATCGACGCGGTCGGCCACAAGCTCCGCGCGTACACCTGGGACCTGGTCAGCCGCTACGACACCGACCTCGTCATCGACGTCGCCGAGCTGGTCGCCCCTGATCGTCTCCGGCGCGCCCGCTACCGCTTCCTCACCGGCTTCGCGCGCGAGGAGCTGGGCGAGGCGGATGCGCCCGGCGGCTTGGTCGCGCGCACGCCCGCCTTCTCCGTCCACGCCGCCATCCTGGAGCATCACGGCCCCAGCCTCGGCTTCGCGCTGACCGAGCCCGTCCACGTCAACGTCTGGCGCAACCGCGTCGAGGAGCGCGGTCTGGCGGTCGGTCCCTGGCTCAAGCCGCTCAAGGAGGCCATCCGCGACGGCGCGCCCGACGATACCGTGATTACGCTCCCGGACGGCACCGCCGAACTCGGCACCTTGCGCGACCTCGTCAGCGTCGAGCCTGGCCAGAAGCTCGGCTACATCACCGACATCCGCGACACACCCGCCAACCGCGCCGCCGTCGCCGCGCTGTGCGACGGCGCGGACACGCTGTTCATCGAAGCGAGCTTCGCCGCCGACGAAGCCGAACGCGCCCGCGACCGCGCGCACCTGACCACCACCGCCGCCGGCGAGATCGCGCGGGCGGCGCAGGCGCGCCGCGTAGAACCGTTCCACTTCTCGTCCCGCAACGAGGGCCGCGAGGCCGAGATGCTCCTGGAGGTTGAGGCCGCGTTCGCGCCCACCCCTCTCCCGCTTTCGCGGGCGCATCAGGTCGGTCATGCCCCCGGCATGACCTAAACCGTCCGGGGGACGGTTTACCTGATGCGGGACAGGCCCGCAGGGCCAGGGTGAGGGTCCGCTCTGACGTAAGAGGGTGCCCTCACCCTGCGGCTGCGCCGCTGTCCCTCCCCCGCGAAAGCGGGAGAGGGTTCCTGGTAAGCTCCCGCACCGCCTCCAGGTCCTCCGGCTTGTCTACATCTACCGCCGCCAGCCCGAACGGGCTCTCGACCACCGCCGCACGCACGCCCGCCAGCTCGCCCAGCCGCGCCACCGCCGCCGCCAGCGTCAGCCGCCCGAGCAGGTAGCGCATCAGCATCCTCAACCCGAACCGCCGAACGATCCGCCAGGGCCGCTTGCGATCCGCCTCGACCAGCCGCCACAGGTCGATCGCCCGCGCCGCCGCCGGCGTGCGTAGCAGGAACAGGTTGCACCCCGACCAGTTCCCGTCGGCGAAGCGCAGATAAGTCCGCCGCGTCCCCGGCAGCGCCGCCTCGATCGACTCGCGCCGGGCGAGCAGCACGGCGACGTCCGCGTTCGCGGGCACGTCAACGACGAAGCGCCGTACCCATTCCGGCTCGAGCAGCGCGTGGTCGGCGGTGGTGACGAGCAACGGAGTGCCCAGTTCGACGAGCGCCCGCCCGACGCTGGCGCTCGGCCCCGCTTCGGTCGGCAGGACGGGCAGGCCCAGCCGCTCCGCCTGGGCCACCACCTCCGGCGCGTTCGCCGACACGGCCGCCTCGCACCCCGCCCCGCGCAGCGCCTCGACGACGCGCGCGAGCAACGTCGCGCCGTCCAGCTCAATCAGCGCCTTGTGCGCCACCCCCGCATAGGCCGCGACCGGATCGACCGCGCCGGGCCTGGAGCCGGCGAGCACCACCGCCTTCACGAGCTGCGCCGCTCCCGCCACACGCGCCACAGCACGCCGGGGGCGGCGAGCACCGGATGCCGCTCGCGCCACGGCGTCAGCGCGACGCGCACGCCCGTGTGCCGCTCGATCTTCCACGCCCCGTAGCGCGCCGCGCCCTCGAAGGTGGACGCCGCGCGCACGAGCCGCAGCAGGTTGAGCGGCTTACCGGCGCGTCGCGACCGGCCCCAGCGGCTCCGGACACGCGCCCGCTCCGACACGGGCAACGACGGCGCGAGCACGCCCGCTTGCGCTCCGAACGCAACTCCCGCCGCTTCCCACGCCAGCGGTAGCAGCTCGGCGTAGCGCTCGCGGTCGTGCGCGACGATCTCGTCACCCCTGCCCCGCTTCTCCACCCGGAACTCGGCCGCGTAGGTCGCGCGGAACAGCGCGCGCCAGTAATCCTCAGCCGACCCGCGCTTCGGCCCGAGCGCCGCGGCGAACCGCGCCGCCGTCGCCGCCGCGGCGGACACGGCCGCGACGACCTCCTCCGCCGCCTGGGCGTCCGCGGACCAGACTAGCGCGGACGGCTGCACGAAGCGCGCCCACACCGTCGTGTCCAGCATCCGCCCCGCCGCCGCCCGCGCGAACGTCGCCAGCGTCATCGTCGCGATCTTGGCCCGGAGCGTCGCGCCGTCATGCACGAACTCGCGATAGCCCACGCGCGGCCAGATGCCGCGCTCGCGCTCGCCTTCCGTCAGCACGTAGAAGTCGAGCACGCCGTCGGCCGACCCGGTACGCAGGTTGGACCCGTAGAACAGCACGGCGCGCACGCCCTCACCGGCCAGCTCGCCCGCTACCGCGCGTACGAAGTCCGGGACCGGCCGCCGGAGCGACCGCTCGGTGAACGCCAGCAGGTGGTCGGTCACGGCGTGACGAAGTTGAGCGGCACGCCCTCGGAGATGCGGTATCGCCCGGCGGGGAAACGCTCCCCGTCCAGGATGAACTCGCCGTCCAGGTCCAGGTCGAGCGACGGCGCGTCCACGCGGTGGTAACCCGCGCGCTCCAGCCACGCCGCCTCCGACCCGCCGAGCAGCGGGCCGACCGCGGACAGCATGCGGCGCGGTGGCGCGTCGATCGCCAGCGTCTTCAGGCCGGGACGCGAACTCCCGAACGGCCGCACGCCGAGAGGCAGCCGCTCCAACGTGGAGGCTAGAAACAAATACGATGCCCGATCGCTCGCGAGCGCCGCGTCATGCATTGGCGCCGAGCGTTCATGATGCCGAACGCGCATCCGCTCTCCGCGCCGCCACTCGCCCGACGGCGAACCGAAGAACGTCTGCGCAACCGCCCAGGACAGCGCGAGTCCCACGGCGACGCCGTTGAACGCGCCCGCACGATGGGTACGTTGCGCCAGCGCGGTCGCGCCGACGAACGCACCCGCGCCGAACAAGAAGCCGCGCACCGCGCCGTCCGCCCCGTCCCGCCGCTCGACCACGACCGGCGCCCGCGACGTCGTGCCGCCGTCGCGCGCCGCCGCCAGCGCCTGGTCGAGCGTCCACTCCTTGGGCGTGCCGAGATCGATCGCGAGCGCATTGGTCTTGCCCGACGGCAGCACCGCCAGCCGCGGCCAGCGCGCTCCCCAGACGTCGCCCGCGCAGGTGAGCACGTCGCGCACCGTGCCGTCGCCGCCGTCGATCACCAGGAGATCGATCCGCTCCTCCGCGAACCGGGTGAGCACGTCGCGCAGCTCGGCGCGCGTCCTGGGCGCGGCGGCGACCACACCCGGGCGCGGGTCCGACCCGGCGAGCGCGACGGTGGAGTTGCGGTGGCTGCGCGGATTGCTGATCAGCCCGACGCGCTCGGGCGCGGACGCGGGCGCCCAGCGGCGCGCGCGCTCCCGTGGCGGCCACGGCAGCGCGTCCGGCCCCAACGCCGCGACCCGGGGGAGCCCGGAGAAGTCGTAGATCGTTCCGTTCACGATGCGGCCAACTTAGGCGCAGGCGCGCCGATTGCTACAGAATGGTTACTCGTAGACGCGAGAAATGTGGCGCGCTCGGGGCGGGTATGTGACAGCCGCTCCGGCTCAGCGGCCGTAGCGCATCTGCATACGCAGCGTCCGCCCGCCCGCGGGCAGCCCGAACCGCGCCGCCTCCAGCTTGGGCAGGCCGATCTTGGTGGGCGCGTCGTTGGAGAAGCCGAACCCCTCCTTGGGCGTCCACAGCGTCCGGTTGAAGTCGCGGTCGCCGTTCTCGTCGTGATATTGCGCCACCGCATAGGAACCGGGCTTCAGGTTGAAGCAGGCCCGCGTCACGGGCGCGCGCGCCGGCACGCGGGCGCGGAGCAGCTTGCCGCCTTTGGCCAGGAAGCGGCGCTTGTCGTCCGGATAGACGGTGAACGCGACCTCGCCCTTGGGCGTGCGCAGGCCGGTGGCTTCGACGACGAGGCGGGTGGTTCCGGGCGCGGCGGGGCCGACGCAGCCCTGCGCCCGCGCGGTCGCGGGCAGCGCGGCGGCGAGGCCGGCCAGGATGATCGCTAGGCTTTTCATGATGAGAGCGTCCCTAGCGCACGTGGCCTGAACCGGGGCTTGCTCAATCGGCCGGCCGCAGACGCCACCAGGACAGCGCCAGCAGCAGCGCCGCGGCGCTCAGCGACCCGGCCAGCACGCCCATCGCCATGCCCGTCGCGCCGAAGCTCCCCATCATCACCGCCGCGACCGCCGCCAGCGCGACCAGCCCCATGCAGCGCACGGCGAAGACGCTGCCCGCCTGCCCGCGCGCGGTCATCACCGTCTCCGCCGCGACGATCGCCAGCTCGACGCACCCCGCCGCCGCCATCACCACCAGGATCGGATAGGCCCGGATGAACTCCGGGCCCGCGATCAGCCCCAATACCGGCTTACCGAGCGCGACGACGATCGCGAGGATGGCGAGCCCCGCCAGCGCGCTCGCGCCCACGGCCCGGAACAGGATGTGGCGCACAGCCTCGGGCCGCGCGTGCCGTACGGCGCGCACCACCTCGGGAAAGGCGGCGCGCGCGACGAGTTGCGACAGTTTCGCGAGCGCGTGCGCCAGCTGCGCCGCCAGCCGGAACGCGCCCGCCGCCGTCGTGCCCAGGACCGCGCCCACCGCGAGCAGCGGCACCTGCTTGGACGACAGCGCCAGCGTCGAGTTGGCGTTGGTGCTGAGCGCGAAGCCGACGATGCCGGGATGCTCGCGCAGCAGCTGCCGGACGTTCCTACCCCGCCACAAGAGCTTCAGGTCGCCGCCACGCGAAGCCGCGTACCAGTAGGCGGCGGCGGCGAGCACCTCGGCCAACCCCCAGGCGACCATGAAGCCCTGCACCGTCGGGTGCACGATCATGACCACGCCCGCACCCACGAAACGCGTGATCGCGGTGGTGCTGTCGGCCAACGCGGCGAGGCTGAACCGGTCGCGTAGGCGCAGGATGCCGAGCGGCGTGGACCGGATGGTGACCACCTGCACGACGGCGAAGATCAACGTGGCGCGCTTCAGCGTCGGCCCGATGCCAAACTCCTCGCTGAACAGCTCCAGTAAGATGATCGCCACGCCCGCGCCGACGATCGCGCTGAACAGGTCGAGCAGCGCCGCGCCCTTGTACAGTCGGCCGAGCGCCTCGTCGTTCCCGGCGCGTAACGGTGCGACACCGTATTGGACGATGATCTGCCAGCTCTGGAAGGCGACCAGCGTCGCCAGCGCCGAGGACGCGCCGGTGATCAGCGCGAAGCGGCCAAAACCCGTGACGCCGAGAGCGCGGGCGATGAAACCGAGGTAGAAGAGCGACAGCACGGCCTGCACGCCGCGGCTGGCGAACAGCCAGCCCAGGTTGCGCGCGACCGCCCGCCCTGCGCGCCCAGGGCCGAACGAGGTGGTGGGCAGACGCGCGCTGAACATGGTTGAGGGAAAGCTAAGGCGGACCCTCTACTCAAGCAAGCCAGCTGACGACCGCCCCGCCCCGCGCGCGCGCCGCCATGGCCTGGAAGAGCCGTACGAGATGCACCACCAGCGACAAGGCCGTCCACACCGCCACGCCGACGATGCCCCAGTCGGGCCGGAAGATCAGCAGGGAGGCGAACAGGATGACCATGTTCGGGTTGCGGCGGGCAGTGATCAGCCGGAACCAGCTGTCGAACCGCTGCCAGACATGGATGTGCATGCCGAAGCGGACGATGAACGCGCCCTCGATCAGCCGTTGCGCGACATAGCCGAACAGCATGGTGCCGATGACCAGCCAGAAGGTGCGGTCGTCGAGCGGGCGCCCGTACGCGGCGCACCCCTCCGCCCAGGCCCACCACCAGAAAGGCGGGTGCACGAGGTCGACGCCGTGATCCCACGCGTTGCCGAGCTTGGAGGAGGTGATAGTGCAGCGCGCGAGCTTCCCGTCGACGGTGTCAAGCACCATGAACAGAAGGCCGAGCGCGAGCCCCGTCCAGAACCAGCCGTGCCAGAACAGCACCGTCGCGACGATGCACAGCACGGATCCTATCGCGGTGACTTGGTTGGGCGTGATCCCCGCCCTGGCCGCGAGCTTGGTCAGCACGAAGGCCCATTCGGGCCAGAGATATTTGGTGAGGAGGTCGGTGACGCCCTTGTACGCGCCCTGATAGCTCAGCCGCTCGATCAGCGGCACGTTCTCGGGCGTGAGCCGCTCGGCGAAGGGCCGTTCGCGCTTGCGCAAGGCTTCGTTGAAGATGCCCGCCTCGTCCTCCGCCTCGATCACGGCGAGGCCGGCGGCGGCGAGCGGTCGTCCCTCGCGCATCGCCCGCTCCACCGGCGCGGGGTCGCCCGTCATGTGCGCCAGCACGGGCACGCCCCCGCGCGTGACGACAGTGTCCGGCTTGCCCGCCAAGTGCGACGTCCAGACGGGGTCGAAGGCGTAGTCGAGATTGGCGAGCATCGCCGCCCCGCCCCCGCCGTCCAACCTCTGCGCCCGCGCGATGCGTCGCACCCGCTCGCCGTTGGTCATTCCCCAGATCTTGGTCGAGTTGTCGCCTACGGGGACAATGTGCGGCCGGTCGGTCATGGCTCCCGCCCCTAGCGGATCAGGCCCGCGCGTCGAGGGCTTCGAGGATATGCCCCGCCACCCGCTCCGGCGCGCGACCGTCGAGCGGGCCTAGCTGCTCGGCGGCGAAGCGCGCCTGCACGGCCGCGTATTCCGCATGCCGTTCCGCGGCGCGGCCCAGCGCGGGGAGGAGGTCGTCGAGCGCATCCACCACCTCGCCGCAGCGCCACTGCGCGTAGCTCGGGTCTTCCTCCCAGCGCACCTGTCGCGGGTTCAGGAACACGGCCGGGCGCGGGCGTTGCAGGAACTCGATCACCTGGCTCGACGTGTCGCCTAGGTAGATGTCGGCCGCCGCCGTGTAGCTCCCGTCGACGCAGGCGAAGCTGTCGATGTCGGCGTGGACGTGCGGCAGGTGCGCGACCTCAGCGAGAACGCGCCGCAGGTCGGGCGCACGCTCGACGAGGCGCTGATGGGGCGCGAGGATCAGGTTCCAGCGCCCGGCGGCGACCAGCCTTGCGACGACCTCGCGGCCCCATTCCCACCAGCTCGAGCGGTACCGCTGCCAGTGCGGCGTATAGAGCAGCACCGGCCGGTCGTCGGCGAAGGGCGGCCGCGCGTGCGTACGCTGGCGGAAGCTCGCCTTGACGTAGCCGGTCGCCGCGACCCGATCGGGCGCGAAGCCGCGGTCGAGATAGGTGCGCCGCTCCGCCTCGCTCGGCACCAGCATGCGCCAGGCGGCGCGGCGGCGCGGGTCGTCTCGCGCGCTCATGGAGCCGACCCCGTGGCTCGTCTTCACGAACCTGGTCCGCATCGGCAAGACGCGGGGAAGCCAGAGGCTGGTCTGCTCCGCGCACACCGCGACGGGCGTGCGGAGGAGGCGCGGCGCGAGGCGGGCCAGCATCGGCAGCTTAGCCGGGAGCTCGGGGCCAGGACGGAATCCGGGCGCTCGGCGGATGCGGATGTTCGACCGGTCCTGTCCCAACCAGCCGGCCAGCAGCGCCTCGGTCGTCGCGGTGGACACCCACAGATCCTGCCGCACATCGGGTGCGAGCTCGGCGAGCGCTTCCACGATGGGGAAAAGATGGGGGATGAGCAGCGTCTCGCCGAGAAACAGGAATGCCACGGGGCCGCGCATCAGAGGGCGGCGGCGGTCCCGGGCATGCCCCTCGTCCACGCGCCGATGTCCTGCGGCCGATCGATCTCCTGCCAGCGCAGGCCTGGCGGCGGCGTGACCGCGTGCACCACGCCCGATCGCGCGAGCTTGGCGACGACCGCGTGGTGGAACGCCTGGGTGCCGCCGTCCGCGCCGATCACGTCGGCGAGCGCGTCGCGATAGGCATCGCCGCCCGCCGACAGCACCACGCCCAGCGACCGGTGCGTCGCGTCGGCGGGGCTCAGGTCCTTGCGCACGTCGAGCAGCCGACCGTCCGCCACCTTGGCGAGCATGTCGTCGAGCTCGGGCGCGGCGACGGGCTCGACCAACAGCGACACGCCGGGTTTAAGGCCGGACACGGCGTGGCGGAGGATGGCGGGGTCGAACAGCGTATCGCCGTTCAGGAGCACGAACGGCTCGCCGAGATGCGCGCGCGCCGCCCAGACGCTGCCGATGGAGCTGGCGATCGACCAGAAAGGATTAAAGACGAGTTCGGTCGGCAGCGGAGTCGGGCGGCGCAGGTGGCTCGCCAGCTGCTCGACGCGATAGCCGCCCACCACCGTCGCGGCCTCCACGCCCGCCTGCGCCAGCGCGTCGAGCTGGTGGTCGAGGATCGCGCGCCCGTCAACGGGCACCAAGCATTTCGGCAGCGCGCGCGTCAACGGCAGCAACCGCGTCCCCGCCCCCGCGCTGATGATGATCGCCCTCATGCCCCGCCCGTTACCGTTCGATTACGGCCGACACATGGCGAGGGAGCGGCGCGCTTTCCAGGGCTCCGACGCGGCGCCCGCGCGTTCGGGCGTGCGATGGCGGATAGACCTTACCGGATCGCGCTGGTGCTCAGTGGCGGCAACGCGCTGGGCAGCTGGCAGGCGGGTGCGTTCGAGGCGATGGCGGCGCGCGGGCTCCTGCCCGACCGCGTGTCGGGCGCCTCGATCGGCGCGGTGAACGGAGCGATGATCGTCGGTAATCCGCCGGAACGCGCAGTCGAGCTGCTCTGCGCTTTCTGGTCACCAGCATCCGCCCGGTGGCCGGAGACGTTCGATGCATGGCGCAGGACCGCAGCCGTGTCGGCCACGCTCGCCGCGGGTCGAATGGACGCATTCACGCCGCGACCCTTCTTCGGTCAGCCCTGGGCGAGTGACGGCGCGCCCAGCCCCAGCCTGTTCGACACGCGCCCGCTCAAGGCTACGCTGGAGCGCTCGGTCGACTGGGATCGCGTGAACGACGGTCCGGTGCGCTTCACGATCACCGCGGTCGAGCTCGAATCGGGGCTGGACGCGGTGTTCGACAGCGAGCGAAACCGGCTCGGCCCCGACCATGTCCGCGCGTCCACCGCGCTGATGCCCGCCTTTCCGCCTGTCGAGATCGGCGGGCGCTGGTACGTCGATCCCGGCCTGTCCGCGAACCTGCCCGCCGACGCGGTGCTGGCCGAGCCTGGCGACGCGCCGCTGCTCGTGATCGCGCTCGACTTGCTTCCGCTCTCCGCCCCCAAGCCGGCGACGTTCGGGGAGGCGACTGGGCGATTGCAGGACCTGGTGTTCGCGGCGCAGACGAAGCGCGCTGCGGACGCGTGGAAGACGGTGTACGACCTCCACGGACCCGCTGCGCCGGCGGTCACGCTCGCGCGGCTCAGTTATTCGGACCAGGGCCGCGAGGTGGCGGGTAAGGCGTTCGACTTCTCGCCCGAGACGGCGGGCGAGCGCTGGGCGGCTGGCGCGGCTGCGATGCACGCGCTGATCGACCGACTGGAGGCGGGCGACGTGCCGATCGGTGAGCCCGGCCTGACGGTCGTGCAGAACCCGGACGAAGCGCCGCTGCTCCAGGACACGTTCCGGCTCAAGGTCTCGGAAAAGGCCGGCTGAGCGAAGGCGAGCCGGCGAGGCCGAAACGCCAGGGCCGCTCCGCCGCCTTGGTGATGCCGATGCGCGGGCCGGTCACGATCGCCGGCTCGGCCGTGCGCGGGAGAAGTGCGAAAGGGGGTGCGTCGAGCCGCAGCCCGTCATGTGCGTCCGAGAGCCCGAGCGCCTTGCACAGCCTGCCCGGCCCCGCGCAGAGCGTGCGCGGGTCACTCGTCCCGCGGCGCTCGGCCATGCGGTCGAGGCCGCGCGTGGGCGCGAGCGCGCGGACCAGCGCCGCCGACCCACGCTCCTCGCCGCCGACGATGTTGAAGCACCAATGGCCGTAGATGCGGTAAACGTACGCGTGGCCGACAGGGCCGAACATGGCGCGATTGCGCCGGGTCTCGCCGACATAACTATGCGAGGCGGGATCGGTCGCCTCGTACGCCTCCGTCTCGACGATCACGCCGCCGACGCCGTCGACCAACAGCTCGCAGCCGATCAGCGCGCGGGAGAAGTCGAGGATGGGCTGGGTGTAGAAATCGGGGGGCATGTCACGCCAGTAATCGATTAGCGGAAGAGGCGGACACACAGTCACTCTGCCTTCCGTCACCCTGAACTCGTTTCGGGGTCCAGGGATGTACACGCGACTCAACCTGAGTCGACCGCACCACGCTGGATGCTGAAACAAGTTCAGCATGACGGTTGGAGGGGAGAGAGCGAGCCTACCGCCCCAACCCGCCCAGCACGCTCCCTAAGCCGCCGAGCCCGCCCGGGCCCATGCCGCCCTGCCCGCCGGCCGCGCCCGCCGCCATGCTGGCGAGCTGGGGCAGGAGCTGCTTCAACGTGCCCACGTCGATGCCCGTCTGCTGC
Source organism: Sphingomonas lenta (assembly GCF_002288825.1). Classification (GTDB taxonomy): domain Bacteria; phylum Pseudomonadota; class Alphaproteobacteria; order Sphingomonadales; family Sphingomonadaceae; genus Sphingomonas; species Sphingomonas lenta. The sequence goes on along the minus strand of NZ_NSLI01000003.1, from coordinate 757,795 downwards.
GCGGCGTCGGCGGCGACGGAGCGGCTGGCGTCCTTGGAGCCGAGCACCTGGCCCAGCACGTCGTTGCCGTGCGCGTGCGCGTCGTCCGTCCCCGGTTGCGGCATGCCGCCGGGCAGCGTGCCCGCCGTGCCCGCGCGCGCCAGGCCGCCGGCGAGCGCAGGGGCGAGCGCCTGGGCGGCGACGCGCACCATCTCGGGCGGCAGGCCGACGCGCGCGCCTACCTGCTGCAATGCCGCTTGGCCCATCTGGCTGCCGAGAATGGCGGTGAGATCCATCGATTTCTCTCCAAAAAACGGGCGGCGGAGAGGTACGCCTCCGCCGCCCGAGCGCGCCCCATCCTAGTTAGCGCGAGACGATCACGACCTCGGTGCGACGGTTCTCCGCCTGCCCTTGCGCGGTCGCGTTGGTGTCGACCGGGTCCTGCTCGCCGCCGGACGCGGTCTCGATGCGGTTCTCCTGGATGCCCTGGGCGACGAGCGCCTGGCGCACCGAGTTGGCGCGGCTGAGGCCGAGCTGCTGGTTCGCCGGGTCGGAGCCGCGGGCGTCGGCGTAGCCGACCACGCGGATGCGCGCGTTCGGGTAAGCCTTCAGGATCTGCGCCATCTGGTTCAGGTCTTCCTGGTCCTGCGGCCGGATCTCGCTGCGCGAGGTGTCGAAGTTCAGCCGGTCGAACTGGAAGGCGCGGCTCGGCGTCGGGTCCGTGCCCGCCAGGAAGCCCGCCACCTGCTCGTTCAGCCCGCCCGGCGTCACCGCCAGCACCGTGCCGCCCGGCAGGTTGACGCTGCCGGAGCTGGTGGTGGTCGTGGTCGTCGTGGTGTTCGTGACGGTGGTGTCCGTCTCGTTCGTCACGACCGGCGCGACCGCCGCCTCGTCGCGGCCGCAGCGGCTCAGCGCGAAGAGGAGGGCCAGCAGGCCCAGCGCGAGCAGGAGCCAGGGCAGCCAGTTGAATTTCTTGCCCTCATGCTTCGGCCCTAGGTGGATGTGGCTCGGTTCGCCCGGTTTGTGGTCGTCGTTGTTCGCCATGCGTGTATTCCTCGCCAGAAGTGCGAAAGGCGGAGGCGCGCTTTCCCTACGCGCCCCCGCCCCGTTGCGTGACTAAAGACCGGTGCGGCCCCTTTTAGAAGCGGTCGCGGTCCGTGTTCGTGCCGCCCAGGCCCGTACCGGTGGCGCCGCCCAGACCCGTACCCGACGTGCGGGTGGTCTCGAGATTGTCGATGTCGACCTCCGTGCGACGCACGGTGTCGTCGATATTCTCGGTGCGCTCGGTCGCCTCCTTGTGCACGACGACCTCCTCGACGACGCGCGCGGTCTTGCCGACCACGGCCTCCTCGGCGGTCTCCGTCATGGTGATCTCGCGCTCGCGAAAGGCGTCGGCCTCGTTGCCCGTCAGCTTGTGGTCGACGGGACGGCGCTCAATCTCGACATGCTCCTCGCGCAGGCGGACCTGCTCGTGGACGGGCACCTCGCGGACATAGGAGCGGACGCGCACGCCGCCGCGGTTCACCTCGCGCTTGCCGACGACGAGCTCCTCCTCGACGACGTCGATGCGCTCCTCGTTGCCGGTGGTGGTCAGGCGATCGGTCATGTCCGCGCTGCTGCGCTGACCCGTGCCGAGCGCCGAGCCCGCGGCCAAGCCGGTCGCAGCACCGGTCGACGCGTACTTGGACGAGTCGTAATCCCAACCCGACTGACGCCAGGACTGGCTGCGGTCGTCCAGGTCGATCGAGTTCGCGCTCTCAAGAATGCGCACCGCCTCGTCGGCGTCGTCCTCGTCCACCTCGGCGGTCAAGAGCGCGCCGCCGCGCTTGATGCCCTCCTCGTAGGTGTGGCGGTCCTCGTCGGGCAGGAACGCGCTCTTCAGATTGTCCCAGAAGCCGCGATTGGCGTGCGTGGAATAGGCGGTCGACTCGTTGTAGCCGGTCGACTGCTGGTCGTGCACGTGCACGCGGCTGATGTCGATGCTCGCGGCCTCGAGGCGCGACTTGGCGGCCTCGGCGTCGGCCCGGCTGTCGAACAGGGCGGTCAGGGTACGGGACATTACAGATCCTCCTTGCGGGTGTCGGGGCTTGAGCTTTCGCGTTCCACCACCGCCTCCATGACGCGCAGGCGCACGGGCTCGTCGACATGTTCGACCGCGCGCACGCGCTTCAGGCGGACCTCCTCCTTCAGGACGAGGCGCTTCTCGACCACCAGGACCTCCTCGACCACGGGGATGACCACGGTGTCGCCGTCCTCGCGGACGGGCGGCACGGATTCGACCTCGCGCCCGACGGGCACGCGCTCGACCTCGACATGGTCGCGGAAGAGGTCGGCGCGCGCATGCTCCGTGTGCCATTGCACCTCGGTCCGCACGCGCACCCGGCCCGTCTCCAGCTGGCGCTTGGAGATGATGATATCTTCTTGAACGAGCGGGATTACTTCACGTTCTAGCTCGTTCATCCTGGCCTCGAAACAAACGGCGTGGAGCCCGCAAAACGGGGGTCGGTTCACCATGTTCCGGAAAACGTTCACCTGGGGTCGAATCGGGTGAAAATCACGATGAGTTGATCAAGGATACCGATCTCTGTGATCGAAAGCGCTTCTTGTTGCCGGACCGTAACGGGATCGGTCAGCTGTTCGTCGCCGGACGAGCCCCCGGCGTCCCGCACTTCACGAAGCGGCCGCGCTCGTCCTTGCAGCGCGAACTGGGCGAGGCCTTAGGCTTGGGGCACTCGACCACGCGGCCCTGCGCGTCGCGGCAGGGCTTCTTGGACGCCGGTGCGGGCGAGGCGGCGAGCGCGGCCGCGGTGGTGGCGAGGAGGATGCGGATCATGCGGGAACTCCGGCGTGTGATCCGCCGGGTTCGACGTTCGACGGGGCGTTACGATCCGTGATGGCCGCCATGCCCCTCGTGGTGCATGGGATCGTGCTCGGTGATCGCGTCGATGCGCCGCAGCTGGTCGGGCGTCAGCGTCGCGCGCTTGGCCGCCTCCAGCTTGGCCCAGGCCGCCTCCCCCGCCGCGTTCACCGCCCGCGCCCCGCTCGCGAGGCCGCGCCGCACCTCCGCGCCGAGCGCCTCGCAGGTCGCGAGCAGCGATCGCTTCTGCGCGTCCTTGGCATGCGCGATCCACGGCGCGCCGTTCAGCGTATTGGCGCAACCGTCCTTCGCGGCCAGGTTGACGCCCAGCGCCGCCTCCGCCGTGCCGCCGTTCGCGAACGATGCGGGCAGCCCCGCGCGCAGGTAGGAGATGGCGCGGTTGTTGGTGGAGAACACGCCGTTCGGGCTCGGCACCGTCACCCAGGCGTGCACCATGGCCAGACGCGAACGGTCGTCGCCCTTGCTGCGGTAGTTGGCGTCCAGCCAGCCGTTGACCAGGACGCGGAGCAGCCAGCGCCCTTCCGTCGCCGCCGCCACCGCGCGCTCGACGTCGTGGACATGCCACCGGTCGGCGTCGCCGGCGAACCCTCGCGGGAGCGGGTCACCGGGCGCGATGCGGACCACGTAGGACACGCCCACCAGCTCGCGCCGGCCGTTGATCCACGCATATTGGAGGTTGGACGGCTCGGTGAAGTCGAGCGGCTCGCCCGGCCCGTACTCCGGAGCCCCTTTCCGCACCCAGTGCTCGCCCATGAGCGGCGAGTCCTCGCGGCCGATCGGCGACGGCTCCCACCCGGCCGCCTGCGCCGCGCGCACGTCGCGGTAGCGCTGGACGGCGCGGGCGAGCTCGTCGAGTTGCGCCTGCGCGGCGGCGGGCACGGGCGGCGACTGCGCCGTGGCGGGCGCGGCGAGCAGGAGCAGCGGGGCGAGGGCCTTCAGCATGGCCCGGGTCCTACCGGCCCCGGGCTTGCCGCAAGCTGTACCGGCTCAGAGCCGGAAGCGCAGGCCTAACGAGAAGGTCTGCTCGTCGAAGCGGAGAAAGCGGACATATTCGGCCCGGGCGGCGCCGGCGCGCGCCGAGCTGAACGTGTACTCGAACTCCTCGGCGGTCAGGTTGGTCGCGTCGAAGAACACGGTGACATTCGGATTGACCGTCAGGTTGGTCGACAGGTCAAGGCGGCCGGGCGGCAGACCTTCCTGCAGATACAGGTCGTCGCCGCGAAAGCCGATCTGGTCGAGGAACCTGCTACGCTTGTTGTAGGTGACCCGCGCGGACAGCGGCCCGCGCTCGAACAGGCCGACGATGTTGTAGGTGTGCTTGGCCACGCCCTGGATCCGCTCGCGCGAGGTCACACCCGTGTTGCCGTTCAACAGGTCGGTCTCGGCGTCGAGATAGGTGTAATTCGCCTGGATGCCGAAGCTGCGCAGGAACTCGGGCGCGCCTTCGAAATCGAAGAAGGTCGACACCTGCGCTTCCACGCCGTCGATCCGGCCCGACCGCGAGTTGACGGGCCGGGTGATCTCCACGAACCCGAGCGTAGGGTCGGTGAAGCGCACGGCCTGATTCTGGATAAAGCCGGTGAGGTCACGCCGGAACGCGGTCACCGCGGCGAATCCGGTGCGCGAGAAGTAATATTCGAGCGACGCGTCATAATTCTCCGACTCGATCGGTGACAGCGTCGGGTTGCCGCCCGAACCAGTGCGCAAGCCGCCGTTCGCCGGGTCGGGCGCCCCTACGTTCGCCGCCGGGTTGAGCTGCTGGAACGTCGCGCGGGTGCGCGTCTCCGTGTAGCTCAGGCGCAGCTGCAGCGCGGGCGTGATGCGCCAGCGCAGCGACGCATTGGGCAGGTAGTCGGTGAAACCCTGGCTGGCCGAGATCGGCGTGACCACGCCGGCGACGAGCGCGTTGCCCTGAAGGTCGAACTCGGTGCGCGCGACGCGGATACCGACCGAGCCGTCGATCACGTCGTTGAAGTTGTAGTTGATCTGACCATAGCCCGCATAGGTCTTCTCGTTCGCGTCGAAGATCGAGTCCGGGTTGGGCGCGACCGGGTCCAACGTAAACGTACCGAAGCCGAACGCGCGGGGGTTGGAAAGCACGAACTGCCGAAGCTCGCGGCGGTTGGCGCGGATGCTGTCGTAGGTGGGCGCCAGGAAGGTGCGGAAGGGCTGAATGTCCGTGCTGTTGAACCCGGGCTCGACGGGACGGAAGTTCACGGGGATCTGCGTAAGCAGGACACCGGCCCCGTTCCGATAGCCGACGCCGTATCCCGCGAAGCGGTTTCCGAACTCGCGGTGCGCGTCGCGGGTGGTGTAGCGCGCGCCCACCTGGATCGAGCGGATGAAGAACTCGTCGAACTTGTACTCGGCGTCGATCCGCGCCTGCCAATCGTCGCCCTTCGCCTCCTGCTGCTCCTCGTACAGGCCGTCGAAGCGGTAGGTGGCGGGATTGGACGCGTCGTAGTTGTAGATGCGGAACTGCGGCGTATCGAGGTCGAAGTCGACCGTATAGCCGCCGATGCCGAACTGCCGGTCCACCGACTCGGTCGAGCCGGTGAAGGTCGAGTTGGTGCGCGCCACGTCCGCCGTGATGCGCAGCGGGCCGGAGTCGAAGATGCCGCCTGCGGCGAACTGGTACGTGTCCGTCTTGTTGAACGTGCCGCCGCGGAACGAGAAGATCGTCGGGCCGCCCGCGGGGACGACCACCGTGCCCGAACGGAGCAGGTTGGTGCCGTCGCGGAAGACGAGGTTGCTGTAGGTGCCGTTGAACAGCGGCGCGGCCGCCAGCGTATCGTCGACGCGGTTGCGGAAACCCTGATAAAGCCCGTCGATGTAGAACTCGACGTCGGGCGTCGGCCGCCACTGGATCGAGCCGTTGAACGACGGACGCTGGCGATTGCCCGACCGGTAGAAGAGCCGTTGCACGTCGGGGAAGCGGACCTGCTGCCCGTTGATCGTGGGCGTGGCGAGGAAGTCGGTGTTGGACGGCTCCGAGTCGAGATAGTCGAGCTCGGTGTAGGAGGCGTTCAGCAGGATGCCGAACTCGCCCGCGCCCGTATCCCAGCGGTTCGAGACGAGCAGGTTGCCGTTGGGCGTGACCTTGCCCGCGTTGACCGTATGGAGCGCAAACACCGTGCCCGAAAGTTCGAAACCCTCGAAATCGAACGGCCGGCGTGAGCGTACGTTGGTGAGGCCGATCACGCCCGGATCGACCTGATTGGCGGTGCTGGTTTTGAACACCTCGAGCGCGGCGATTCCTGCGGACGGGAAGTCCTGCAGCGCCACCTGGCGGCGCTCGGCGGTGAAGATCTCGCGGCCGTTGTAGAGCGTGTTGAAGAACTGCTCGTCCAGGCCGCGCAGCAGCACCTGGCTCGCCTCGCCTCCGAGGCGCAGCACCTGGAGGCCGGGGATGCGCGACGCGGTATCAGAGACCGCTAGGTCGGGCAGCTTGCCGATGTCCTCGGCGACGACGGCGTCGACCACCTGCGGGGCGTTGCGCTTCAGGTTGCGCGACGAGGCCAAGCTCTCGCGGAAGCCGGTGACGACGATGTCCTGTCCCTCGCCCGCGACTTCCTCCTCCGGCGACACGGTGGGCGCGTCGCGGTCGGTGGGCGTGCCGGTGTCGGTCTGCTGCGAGGGCGCGGTCGGGTCGTTGTTCTGGGCGGCGGGGTCCTCGACCACCTGCGCCTGCGCGGCGGGCGCCAGCCCGACCAGAAGCGCCGTCGAGCACAGCGCGAGCGTCTTGAGACGCATGAAAGTTCTCCCCTGTTGGCCCGGCCGACGGTGGGCGGCCGTTATGTGGCGGGGAGACTACAAGGAGGCGCTCACCCCTGACAACCCAATCATACGACAAATGCCGCACTGTTGCGCGGCTGCATCACTGATCCAGGTGAACGTCGCCCACTTAGGCGATCAACCCGCGCCAGCTCGCGACGAAGGCGCGCGCCCTGTCCGCGACCTCGCCCGCCGCCATGCCCGGCTTGTAGAGCGCGGAGCCCAGGCCGAAGCCCGCCGCGCCCGCTTCGATCCACGGCCACATATTGTCGGGCGCGATCCCGCCCACCGGCAGCACGCGCGTCGACTTGGGCAGCACGGCGCGCATCGCCTTGAGCACGGCGGGGCTCGCCCCCTCGGCGGGAAACAGCTTGAGCGCGGTGGCGCCCGCGTCGAGCGCGGCGAACGCTTCGGAGGGCGTCGCGACGCCCGGCAGCGACACCAGCCCGCGCGCGGCGCTCGCCTCAATCACGCGGGCGTCGGTGTTGGGCGAGATGATCATCCTCCCGCCCGCCGCCTCGACGTCAGCGACCGCGTCGGGCGTGAGCACGGTGCCCGCGCCGACCACCGCCCTGCCCGCCAGCGCGCGCGCCATGCGGGCGATGCCGTCGAGCGGCTCGGGCGAGTTCAGCGGCACCTCGATCAGCCGAAACCCCGCCGCGACCAGCGCCTCGCCGACGCCCTCCGCCTCTCGCGGACGGAGCCCGCGCAGGATGGCGATGAGCGGCAGCTCGGCGAAGGCGGCGTCGAAGGCGGCGAGGTGGGTCACTTGGACAGGCTCCGGATCAGCGCCATGCCCGCCGTGAAGGCGGCGACGGTGTCGATCAGATGGGCCGTGCCGCCCAGCTCCGCAACCGCGGCCCCGTAGAGCGCGCCGAGCGTCTCGTCGGACAGGATGAACGCCTCGCGCCCGCGCACGTCCGCCGAACCGACGTCGGCGCCGATCAGCAGGCCGCTGACGTAGTCCGCCGTATCCTCGCCGGCCCGGAAGCCGAGCAGCATCGCCGCGCGCGCGCCGAACAGCGCGGAGGGGAGCGGCCGGTCCTGCGCGTGGCGCACGCCCTCCAGGAACGCCGGCCCGGGCGTGATGGCGGCGGTGAGCTGCGCCGACAGGATCGAGTGCTGCTTGAGGAGGGCGAACAGCTCGCCCGTCATCAGCGTGGTGAAGCGCCCGATCGCGCCGTCCCGCATCTCGACCCATTTATTGTGCGTGCCGGGCTGCGCGACGAGCGCGGTCGGCGGCACGAGGCCCGCCGCCACCGCGCCGAACAGCTGCACCTCCTCGCCGCGCATGACGCTGGGAGCGTCCGGGTCGCGCCAAGCGACGCCCGGCACGATGGCGGTGCGGCCGGGCTCCACCCAGAGCAGCTGGCGCGCGATGTCGGCGGCGCTTGCGGGCGCGTCGGCGTATGGCGCCTCGCGCCAACCGCGGTTCGACCCCGCCATACCGGCGATCAGCACGGGCAGGTCGCCGTGCTGCGCACGGATGGAGGCGACCGCCTCCTCGTACCCCGTCCCGCCCATCTCGATGATGCCGCGGTCGTCGCGCGAGGTGGCCAGCACTTGGCCGCCCTCCATCAGATACTCGCGCCGGTTGCTGGTGCCCCAGTCGACGGCGATGAAGCGGTCGCTCATCCGATCACCAATAGGTGTAGTAGAGCGCGATCAGGATCAGCATCACGCCGACCGCGCCGATGTTGAACGACGCGGGCGTGGCGTAGCTGACGTCGTCGGTGCGGATGCGGTCGCGGCCGGTGGCGGCCGGCAGCAGGAGCGAGAGCACCACCGCCAGCGCCAAGCTGATCAGGAACACCAGCCCCATGCGGTTCATGAATGGGATGTCGGGCGCGAACTGCTTGAACAGGTAGCTGAGCACCACGGACGCGACCGCCGCGGCGATCGCGCCCGGCTCGCTCGCGCGCTTCCAGAACAGGCCGAGCAGGAAGATCACGGTGATGCCCGGCGTGAAGAAGCCCGAGAACTCCTGGATAAACTGGAACGCCTGGTCCGACTGGCCGATCAGCGGCCGCGCGGCCAGGATCGCGATCACGATCGACACCGCCGCCGCGATCCGGCCGACGAGCACCAGGTGCCGCTCGTTCGCGCCGCGCGTCTCGGCCGGGACGCCGTCCTCCGCCTCGGTCGGGATGCGCTTGGCCTTGGCGTAGAGGTCGAGCGTGAAGATGGTGGCGATCGAGTTGATCTTGGACGCGGTGGACGCGATGATCGCCGCGATCAGCGCCGAGAAGACGAGGCCCAGGAGCCCCGGCGGCAAGAGCCGCATCATCGTCGGATAGGCCTGGTCCGGCTTCTCCAGGTTCGGCGCGAGCAGCACGGCGGCGATGCCGGGCAGCACGATGATGACGGGCATGAGCAGCTTCAGGAACGCCGCGAAGATCACGCCCTTCTGCGCTTCCCCCAAGTTCTTCGCCGCCAGCGCGCGCTGGATGATGTACTGGTTGAATCCCCAATAGCTGAGGTTCGCGATCCACATGCCGCCCACCAGCACGGAGAGGCCCGGCAGGTCCTTGTAGAAGGGGTTGTCGGGCGACAGGATCATGTCGAACTTCTCGGGCGCCTCGGCCGTCAGCCGCCCGAAGCCGGCGAGCACGCCCTGCCCGCCGCTGAGCTCGTTCAGCGCGAGCGCGGAAACGACGAGGCCGCCCAGCACGAGCAACGTCACCTGCACGATGTCGGTGAGCGCCACCGCCTTGAGGCCACCGCGCAGCTGGTAGAGGAGCGCGAACAGCCCGAGGCCGATGATCGCCGCATCCTGGTTGATCCCGGCCACCTGATTGACCGCGATCGAGCCGAGCCAAATAATTGAGGTCAGATTCACGAACACGTAGAGCGCGAGCCAGAACACCGCCATCAGCGTGCGGATGTTGGGGCCGTACCGCTGTTCCAGGAACTGCGGCATCGTGTAGATCTTGTTGCGCAGGAAGATGGGCAGGAAGAACTTGCCCACGATCAAGAGCGTGGCGGCCGCCATCCACTCGTAGGACGCGATGGCCAGCCCGATCGCGTAACCCGAGCCCGCCATGCCGACGATCTGCTCGGCGGATATGTTGGCCGCGATCAGCGACGCGCCGATCGCCCACCAGGGCAGCGACTTGGACGCGAGGAAATAGTCGGACGTGTCCTTCTGGTGTCCGGCCTTCTCGCGGCTGACCCATTGCGCCAGCCCGAAGATGCCGATCGCGTAGGCGACGACGACGATCAGGTCGATGGTCGACAGGCTCATGAAACTCCCCTCCCCGCGCCGGTCCCTTCGCGCTTGGGGCGGAGGATTATAGGATAAATCGGGGCTGTCCAGCGCGCGGACGTGACAAGGTTGCGCGGATTCGTCACATTCGCGCCCGATGACGGACGGGCGGATCAACGGCGGCGGGCGCAGCAGCCGCAACCTGACATACGGCATGCTCGACAGCCTGGGCCGCGCGATCGTCACCGGCCGGTTCAGGGACCGTCCCTTCCCGACCGAGGCCGAGCTCGCCAAGAGCCACGGCGTGAGCCGCTCGGTCACGCGCGAAGCGATGAAGATGCTCGCCGCCAAGGGGCTGGTCAGCGCGCGCCCCCGCCAGGGCACCGCCGTCCGGCCGTCGGGCAGCTGGAACCTGTTCGATCCGGACGTGCTGCGCTGGCTCCTGGAGCGGCAGTTCTCGGTCGACCTGCTGCGGCACTTCACCCAGCTCAGGCTCGCGATCGAGCCCGAGGCGGCGGCGCTCGCCGCGCGCCACGCCGAGCCCGCCGACCGCGAGCTGATCCGCGCGGGGCTGGAGCGCATGGAGGCGGCCGAGCGGGGCCGGGACGACACGCTGGACGCCGACATCGCCTTCCACGTCGCGGTGCTGAACGCGTCCAAGAACCCCTTCTACGCGCAGTTCCGCGACGTGGTGGCGACGGCGCTCATGAAGTCGATCCGCTTCACCAACAGCATCAAGGGCCATTCCGCCAGCATCGCCGAGCACCAGGCGGTGCTGGACGCCGTGCTGGCGGGCGACGCCGCCCGCGCGCGCGACGCGATGCGGCTGCTCATCGCCAACGTGCTCCAGCTGATCGAGGGCGCGGAGCCCGACGGCATGGGGCAGCTCTGACGCGCCAGGGTTAACCGCGCTTCAACCCTATGCCGCTAGGCGACCATCATGGATCAGTCGCGGCCGGAGCTGGACATCAAGGAACGGGCGGTGGCCCGTGCGCGCCTCTACTCGCAATTCCTGTTCGCTCGCCAGGCGGACCATGATCAGGTGATCGAGGCCGCGACGATCCTGAACCTGCTCCTGCCGCTGACGGTCTTCGTCATCGCCGTGCTGTGCGTCGTGTTCCGTCACGAGCCGACCGCGGCGCGCGCCGTGTCCGGCTTCCTTATCATCATGACGGCCGCTTGCGTGTCGATCTGGACCCGACGGCGGCTGCCGGAGTGGCGCGTCCGGATCGCCTATGCCTTCCACACGGCGCTCGCCGGCGCGTTGGGCGTCGGCTGGTGCCTGCTCACCACCGCGGTCGCCGCGTCGGGCGATCCGGCGGCGACGATGCTCGCCTCCTGCATCGAGGTCGCGCTGGCGAGCGTGGGCGTGGTGCTCTACGCCGGGCTGCCGCTGGGCTTCCTGGCGTTCAGCGCCGCGCCGCTCGCCGGCTTGTTCTACCATATGGTCCGCACCGGCCTGCCGCCCGCGCTGGCGGCGGTGCTCATCATGGGCTTCGTGGTGATCCTGCTCGCCTCGCTCCTGGAACGCGGCCGCATGGTCGTGCTGGGCCGCGACGCCGCGCGCCGCCTGGGCGAGGCCGAGGCCGAGCGCGCGCGCGCCGAGGCCGAACGGACGGAGCAGGACACGCGCCGCCGCGAGGAGGAGCGCCGCGCCGTCGCCGCCGCCGAACGCCAGGCCGCCGAGGAGGCCGAGCGCACGCGTCGCGCCGAGCTGATGTTGCTCGGCACCCGCTTCGAACAGGGCGTGGTGGCGATCGCCGACGGGCTGGCGAACGTCGTGCCGGCGCTCGACGACTTCGCCCGCCGCCTCACCCGCATCACGGACACCGCCGTCGCCGGCGCGCGCAGCACCGCGTCGCGCGCCCGCGACATCTCGGCCGCGGTCCACGACCTCCAGGCGCGCAGCGAGTCGCTGTCCGCCGCCATCGCCGCCATCGCCGACCGCACCGCCGAACATGCCGGCCATAGCGGCCAGGCGCTCGACCGCTCCGCCGCCAGCGCCGATGCCGTGCGCACGCTGGCCGACCGCGCCGCGCGCATCGGCGAGATCGTCGACCTGATCGAGGAGGTGACCGCGCGCACCAACCTCCTCGCGCTCAACGCCACCATCGAAGCCGCGCGCGCGGGCGAGGCGGGCCGCGGCTTCGCGATCGTCGCGGGCGAGGTGAAGGCGCTCGCCGCCCAGACCGCCTCGTCCACGGTGGTCGCCCGCGACCAGGTGCACGGCATCAGCCAGAGCCTGGACGCCGCGGTCAGCGGCATCGAGGACGCCTCCGCCGACATCCGCCACGTCGCCCATATCGCCGCCGCCATCCGCACGGAGGTGGACCGGCAGAACGACCTGGCGAGCGGCATGGCGCCCGCAACCCGCTCGATCGCCGCGCACGTCGACGAGGTCCGCGACCGCATGGTGGAGATCGCCGGCGGCGCCGACGACGCCCGCGCGCTGACCAGCGGCGTCGCCGAGTCCGCGGCGCGCATCAACGCCGAACTGGAGACGCTGAAGACCGCGTCCGCCGAGTTCCTCCAGCGCTTGCGGGCGGCCTAGCGCCCCAGCTCCACCGGCTCGATCGTCCCGTCCGCCAGGTAACGCACCGGCGCGAGCGCCACCTGACGCCGTACGCCGCGATACGGCCCGTCGCCCGCCTGCCCCTCCCAGCGATGGTACGCCATCACCGTCGCGCCGGTCCGGGGGTCGGCGAAGAAGCTGTGGTGGCCGGGGCCCTTGTACCCGCCCCCGCTCCGCAGGATCGCGCCGCGGTACGTCCACGGTCCCGTCGGGCTCGGCGCGGTGGCGTAGCGGACGGAATAGTCCGACCGGTCCCAATGGCCCGAGCTGTAGGACAGGTAGTACACGCTGCCCCGCTCGTGCATCCACGCGCCTTCCGTGAAGCAGGGCGGCTGGTCGACCGGCAGCTCGCGCGCGATCGTGACCATGTCCGGCCCGAGCTCGAAGACGCGCAGCGTCGACCCGTTGCTGCCGCCCGCGTAGAGCAGACGGCGGCCCGACCGCGGGTCGACGAACACCATGGGATCGATCGCCTCGAACCCGTAGCGGCCCGATCCGGTGGGCCGCATGTCGTCCGAACAGCCGCCCGGCCGCTTCGCCCTGAAATCGTCCGAGTCCGCGCCGTCGAGCAGCGGCCGCCCGCTGTCGCGGCACGGCCCCGCGGGCGTGTCGCACACCGCGACGCCGATCTTCGCCGGGTAGGGCTCCTGCGGCCCGACCGAATAGTAGAAGTAGTAGCGCCCGTTCGCCGCCGTCATGTGCGGCGCCCAGAGCTGGCGGCGCTCCCGCGTCGGGATCCAACGTATGTCGGCCAGGCGGACCAGCGCGGGGCCCTCCGCCCAGCTCCGCAGGTCGGTCGACGACCAGCTGTGCAACCTGCCCCGCCCGCTCGTCGGGTATAGGAAGACGCGCCCGCCCTCCACCATCGCCGCCGGGTCCGCCCCCGCGAACACGGAGCCGGTGGGCAGCGCCCGCTGCTGCCCCGCCGCGCTCGACGCGAGCGCAAGGCCGAGCAGACCGGCGGCGACGCCGCGGATCACCGGGCGCGGCGGCGGCGCTGGGCAGGCACCGGCTGCACCACCGGCTGCGCCACCTTGGGCTCGCTCGCCAGGCGGCGGATCAGGTCCGCCTCCGCCTGGCGATAGGGCCGGCCGTCGGCGCGGAACACCTCGTGGAACCAGATGGTCGGCTCGTCCATCGTGTAGGGCTTCTTCCACGAATCCCAGGGCAGGCGCGTCTGCGACTTGCCGTCGACCAGGCCCCAGTTGATCATGGCGATGTTGTAGCGCTTGCCGATCGGAAGCGAGCCGTCGAACGTCGACCCGTTGCCGCGCGCCATATACTCGGTGCACAGCACCGGCCGGCCGTAGCTCAGCATCTGGCGCGCGCGGCGCTCGAACTGCTCCGGCCAGTTATAGTCGTGGAAGCTGTTGACGTCCGACTGCGTGACTTGGATGCGCTCGACCGCGTCCAGCGTCTCCATCTTGTCCCAGTTCTCGCCGATCCATAGGCCCGAGGTCAGCGGCTGGGTCGGGTTGGCCGAGCGCGCCCATTCGAACACGTCGTCCAGAAGCCCCGCGACGAGCTGCTTCTTGTTGGGCGTGGGCTTGTAGTTGCCGCCGCCCTCGTTGTTGGGCTCGTTCCACACGTCCCACGCCAGGATGCGCTGGTCGTTGGCGAAGGTCCCGACCACGTCCTTCACATAACCTTCGAACTTGCCGTACTGGGACTTGTCGGCGAGCCGCGCCGCGCCCGGCGCCTGCACCCAGCCCGAGTTATGCACGCCGGGGATGGGCGGGCGCTGCGGGCCGGCCTTGGGATCGGGGTCCCAGCAGCTGTCGAACAGCACGAACATCGGCCGGATGCCGCGGCGCTGCGCGATCGTCAGAAACTCGTTCATGCGGCGCTTCAGCCCTTCCGGGTCGTTCTCCCACAACATGTTGTGGAGGTAGACGCGCATGGTGTTCATGCCGATGGACTGGGCCCAGCCCAGTTCCTTGTCGATCTCGGCGGGGTTCCAGGTCTCCGCCTGCCACATCTCGAACTGGTTGATCGCGGACGCGTTGTTGTAGTTGGCGCCGACCAGCCAGGGCTGGCGGGCGTACCAGGCATGGGCCTGCTCCTTGGTCCACATCTCGCGCGCCTCGGCGGGCGCGGCGGCCATGGTGAGGACGGAGGCGGCGAGCGCCAGGGTCAGCTTGAACTTCATGAGGGTCACTCTCCTGCGGTGGCAGCGGCGCCGCGGCTGGTCTGGAAACGATAGACCATGATGTTGCGATAGGTCTGGCCGGGGTTGAGCCTGGCCGACGGGAACTCCGGCCGGTTGGGTGTGTCGGGGAAGAGCTGCGGCTCCATCACGATCGCATCGCCCAGCCTGTAGAGGCGCTTGGACTTGCCCACCGTGGTCGCGTCCAGGAAGTTGCCCGAATAGAATTGCAGCCCCGGCTGGTTGGACAAAAGCTCGAACGAGCGGCCCGAGACCGGGTCCTCCACGCGCGCCATCAGGTGCAGGTCGCGCGTCACCTCGCGCCCGATCACCCAGTTATGGTCATAGCCGCGGCCGAACAGGATCTGCTGGTCGGACGCCTCGCGCACCCGTTCGCCGACGGCGCGGGGCTGGCGGAAGTCGAAGGCCGTGCCCTCGACGGGGCGGAACTCGCCCGTCGGGATCGCGCCCGCGTCCGTCGGCAGGAAGGTCTGCGCCGGGATGGTGACGAGGTGGCCCATCGCGCCGCGGTTCGACCCCTCGCCGCCCAAGTTCCAATAGGCGTGGTTGGTGATGTTGACGATCGTGGGCGCGTTGGTCGTGGCGCGGTACTCGATCGTCAGCTGGTTGCGCTCGTCGAGGCTGTAGGTGCAATCCACCGTCATCTGCCCCGGATAGCCCTGGTCGTTGTCCGGGCTGACGTAGCGCATGGTGACGGACGCGGTCGGGCCCGACTTCACGTCGCGGACGGTCCAATTGACCTTGTCGAACCCTTCCGTGCCGCCGTGGAGCGAGTTTTCGCCGTTGTTGACGGGCACGGTGTAGGCGCGGCCCTCCAGCGTGAAGCGCCCGCGCGCGATGCGGTTCGCGAAGCGGCCCACCGTCGAGCCGAGATATTGCGGCTTGGCGAGATACTCCTCGATCGTGGCGTAGCCGAGCGCCACGTCGGCGGGCTGCCCCTGGCGGTCGGGCACGATCACCGACTGGATGGACGCGCCGTAGCTGATCAGCGTCGCCGACATCCCCTGGCCGTTGGTCAGCGTCACCGCCTCCACCGTGCGCCCGTCGGGCAGGCGGCCGAAGGTAGACCGCTTCGCTTCCGCCGCCAGCGCAGGTGTCGCCGCCGCCATCAGAAGCGCCGCCCCCGCAAAGCCCCAAGCTCGCATCCCATTCTCCTTGCTCATTCTTTTCCGAACTTGTGAGGTTCCACGCCCTGAACGCCGGGGTCAACCTCGAACAGCGCGCCCCCGTGCGGCTCGTCGACGCCGTCCCCGGCCGAGGTCACGAACATGCGGTCGAGCCGCTCGCCCGCGAACGCCATGCTGGTGATCTGGCTCGCGGGCAGGCGAATGTCGCGCTCGATCCTGGCGTCGGGATCGAAGCGGCTGACGCGCGATCCGCCCCAGTGCGCGATCCACAGCCCGCCCTCCGCGTCGAAGGTCATGCCGTCGGGCGTGCCCCAGGCCTCCTCGAAGCGGAGCCACAGCCGCTTGTCGTCGAGCGTGCCGTCCTCGTGCAGGCGGAAGCGATAGGTCTCGCGCCGTCGCGTATCCGTGTGGAACAGCCACCGGCCGTCCGGACTGATCGCCGGGCCGTTGGCGATGGTGTAGGGTCGATCCGCGACCGAGACGGCTCCGTCCGTGTCGACGCGGTAGAAAGCGCCCGTCGGCCGGTCGGCGGTGATCGGCATCGTCCCCGCCCAGACGCGGCCTCGGGCGTCCGCCTTGGCGTCGTTCATGCGGTTGCCGGGCGGGTGGTCGGGCAGGTCGGCGAACGGCTCGATCGCGAAGGGTTCGAGCGTCAGCGCCTTCACCCCGCTCTCCGCGCCGGCCAGGAAGCCGGGCGCATCGCGGCGCGCGACGACCCAACCCGTCATTTCCGGCAGCTCCCAATCGTCGACGCTGTCGTCCGCCAATGCCAGCCGGTTCAGCCGCCGATCGAGGATGTCGACCCAGTAGAGCGCGCCGTCGGCCGCGTGCCACAGCGGCCCCTCGCCCAGCCGGTCGCGCCGGTCGCGCCTGATGATCCGGACGTCGCTGAGCTGCGCCAATCCCGCTTCCTCTTCACGCGCCCGCCGGAACCCGGACCCGATGGTCCGGCGTTGAGACGGGCGAGCGGCGCGCTTATGGCGAATATGTCGGATAATTGTAAAGGGGAACGGTGATGGCGAAGCGCATCCGTCTGGGTCTGGTCGGCATCGGAAAAATCGCGCGGGATCAGCATCTTCCGGCCCTTGCCGCCGACGACCGCTTTGAACTCGCCGCCACCGCCAGCCGCAGCCCGCACCAGGTCGACGGCGTGCCCGGCCACGGCAGCATCGAGGAGATGATCGCTGCGGGCCACGACCTCGACGCCGTGCCGCTCTGCACGCCGCCCCAGGGCCGCCACCAGCTCGCCGCCGCCGCGATCGAGGCGGGGCTGCACGTCATGATGGAGAAGCCGCCCGCCGCGACGCTGTCGGAGGTAGAGGACCTGGCGCGCCGGGCGGAGGCCAAGGGCGTCGTCCTCTACACGAGTTGGCACTCGCGCGCCGCCGCGGGCGTCGAGCCCGCGCGCGAGTGGCTCGCCGGCAAGCAGGTGACCGGCCTGCGCATCACCTGGAAGGAGGATATCCGCCGCTGGCACCCCGGGCAGGAGTGGATCCTGGGTCCCGGCGGGTTCGGCGTGTTCGACCCCGGCATCAACGCGCTGTCGATCGCGACGCACATCCTTCCGCAAGAGCTGTTCGTGACCGAAGCCGCGTTGCGCACCCCCGAGAACCGCCATGCGCCGATCGCGGCGTCGCTCAAGCTGCGGACCGGAGGGGCGGACGGCTCGTTCGAGCTCGACTTCCTCCAGACCGGCCCGCAGACCTGGGATATCGAGGTCGACACGGACGGGGGCACGCTCAAGCTCCACGAGGGCGGCAGCAAGCTCGCGCTCCCCGGCGAGGAGCCGCGGGCGGCGGAAAACCGCGAATACCCCAACCTCTACGCCCATTTCGCCGAACTGGTCGCCGCACGGCGCTCGGACGTCGACGTACGCCCCTTGCGCCTCGTCGCCGACGCGATGCTGGTCGCGTCCCACGAGCGCGCGGAGGCGTTCACATTCTAAGGACGAGCCCCCTTCTTCCAATGTCATCCCGGGCTTGACGCGGGATCCATGCGCGGCACGCCTGTTCGCAAAGGCGCTCTCGAACAAGCGGACGCGCGTGGATGCCGGATCAAGTCCGGCATGACGAAGAGGAGTGTCACCCCCTCGCCCGCCTCCGCCAGCGCCGCGCCAGCACGGCGGCCGCGATCAGCGTGCCGCCGGGCACGATCAGCACCACCGCCGCGAGCGCGAGCGGGCTCAGCTCTTTATCGTCCATGAAACCGGCATAGCGCGTAGCCGTGAACGTCAGGTTGCGCCCCATCATCGTCACCCCAGCAAGGGTCCCAGCAAAGTGATACTTTGCTGGGTGCCCGATCGCTGGGGTCGTTGGCCGAGAACGCACCCGGCCCGAACCACGCGATCCCAGCTTACGCTGGGATGACGGAACGGGAGGGTTCGACCACCTCGTCCAGCCCCAGCCAGTCCGCCATCAGCCGCAGCTCCGCTCCGAGCTCATCGAGCGTGCGCCCCGGCGCGTGCGGCTCCAGGTGGACGGCGTGGACCAGCAACCGCCGCCCCTGCCGGTCCGCCTTTACATCGACCCGCGCGACCAGCGCCTCATCGAGCAGGAAAGGCAGCACGTAATAGCCGTGCTGGCGCTTGGCGGCGGGCGTGTAGATCTCGATGCGGTATCGGAAGCCGAACAGCCGCTCCGCGCGGTCGCGCTCCCAGACGAGCGGGTCGAACGGCGCCAGCAGCGCGCGCGTACGTACCCGGCGGGGCACGCGCGCGTCGCGATGCATGTACGCGGGCGGCCAGCCCGGCACGGCGACCGGCACGAGCACGCCCTCGTCCACCAACCGCTCGACCGCCGCGCGCCCGTCCTCCGGTCCCAGGCGGAAATAGTCGCGCAGCTCGCCGGCCGTCGCCACGCCCAGCCCCCGCGCGGCTATCTCGATCAAGGCGGCGTGCGCGTCGCGCTCGTCGGGCGTGGGCAGCGCCAGCACCGCGGCCGGGATCACGCGCTCCGTCAGGTCGTACACGCGCTCGAAGCTGCGCCGCCGCGTGCGCGTCGTGACGTGGCCCGCGTAGAACAGCCATTCCAGCGTCCGCTTGGCGTCGCTCCACGCCCACCAGCCCGTGCGGCTCGCCTCGAAGTCGGACGCGGCGAGCGGCCCTTCGGCGCGGATGCGGTCGAGCACCGCCATCGCTTGCCCCCGCCGCTCGCCCGCGAAGGCGCGCATGGAGCCGTAGCCCGCCCTGCCCTCGTCCGCGCGCTTCATGCGCCAGCGCAAGAGCGGGTGCAGCTCCAACGGCAGCAGCGACGCCTCGTGCGCCCAATACTCGAACGTGCGCCGCTTGCCCGGCGGCCCCCAGGCGGCGCGGTCGAGCAGCGCCTGGTCGTATGGACCCAGCCTGGAGAAGGCGGGCAGGTAGTGCGCCCGCGCGACCACGTTGACGCTGTCGATCTGATGCAACCCGAGCCGCTCGATATTGCGGCGGAGGTGGCCGGCGTTCACCGTCGCGGGCTTCGGCCCACCGAACCCCTGCGCCGCCAGCGCGATACGGCGCGCCTCGGCGGGACTCACTCGCGCTCCAGCCGCTCGGCGGCGCGGGCATAGTCCTCGGCGGCGCGGCGCTCGGCGGGGTTCTTGAACACGGCCGCGGGGTCGGGCGCGTCGCCCAGCGCGTGCAGCAGCGCCCACAACGCGAACCGCCGCCCCGCGTCGCGATCGGTGCCGAGCGCCACGCGGATGCGCTCCTTGCCGTCCGCCAGCGCTTCGGGAGCGAGCGCGTCGAGATCGGCCGTGCCGAAATAGCGGATGAGCAGGTCGTCCAGGTCCATGGCCCGCCCCGCCTATCGGACCCGTTCAGCCCCCCGCAAGTGGCGACCGCCCATAAGCGTCACCATATGTCACCCGTGACCCCGCTGCTCAACGACACTGCCATCCTTCCCCTGCTGCTCGCGCTGATCGTGCTGTCGATCGTCGGCTGGATCCGCGTGCCGATCGTCGCCGGGCTGGCGCGGCTCGGGTCGCTGGCGGTGGTGGCGCTGGTGCTGATCCTCGTGACGGGTCAGCGCGACCGGTTCGAGCCCTATATCGGCCGCCTGCTCGCCCCGCTCGAGCGCGACGCGCAAGCGGTCGTGGGCGAGGAGGTGCGCCTTCAAATGTCGCCCGACGGCCATTTCTGGGCCAACGTCCGGCTGGACGGCGTCGAGCGCCGTATGCTCGTCGACAGCGGCGCCACGATCACCGCCATCTCCGATCGCACCGCGCGCGAGATCGGGCTGGACGCCGCGCCCTCGCCCATCCCCGTGCTGATCCGCACCGCTAACGGCACCGTCGCCGCGCGGTCGGGCCGCGTGGACGAGCTCCGGCTCGGCAACATCAAGGCGGGCGGCCTGGGCGTGGTCGTCTCGCCCGCTTTCGGCGACGTGGACGTGCTGGGCATGAACTTCCTGTCCAAGCTCAAGAGCTGGCGCGTCGAGGGCCGCACGCTGATCCTCACCCCCAACCACCCGCAGCCGGTCACGGACGCGTAGGCCTCCCCGTTTCCCGCCCACCCCGTCTTTCAACCCGCCCCGTCACTCCACGCCACCGTCACCCCGGACTTGTTCCGGGGTCCATCGTCGTGCGCACGGCACGTGCGAGGGTGTGCACGACCGTCGGTTCCCATGCTCGCCGACGGTTCGCCCGGACAGCGATGGACCCCGGAACAAGTCCGGGGTGACGGTAATAGGGTAGTCGGGCGTCAGCGTCCCTTGAAGCCGATGGACCCGGCTTCGGCTCGCCCCTAGAAACCCGCCCCGATGGCGTCCCCCGAGCACCCCCGACCCGCCCCCTGGTGGGAGCGCGGCGTGATCTACCAGATCTACCCGCGCTCGTTCCAGGACTCGAACGGCGACGGCGTGGGCGACCTCGCGGGTATCGAGCGCCGGCTCGACCATGTCGCGTCGCTCGGCGTGGACGCGGTGTGGCTGTCGCCGATCTTCCCCTCGCCCATGGCGGATTTCGGCTACGACGTCGCCGACTACACCGGCGTCGATCCGCTGTTCGGCGACCTCGTCGCCTTTGATCGCCTGCTCCGCGCCGTGCACGCGCGGGGCCTGAAGCTGCTCCTCGACTTCGTGCCCAACCACAGCTCGGACCGGCATCCCTGGTTCGTCGAGAGCCGCGCGTCGCGCAGCAACCCCAAGCGCGACTGGTACATCTGGCGCGACCCCGGTCCGAATGGCGGCCCGCCCAACAACTGGACCAGCGACATGGGTGGCTCCGCCTGGGAGTACGACCCGTGGACGCGGCAATACTACCTCCACGCATTCCTCAAGGAGCAGCCCGACCTCAACTGGCGCAACCCGGAGGTCCGCGCGGCGATGACGGACGTACTGCGTTTCTGGTTCGACCGCGGCGTGGACGGGTTCCGCATCGACGTGCTGTGGCACATGGTCAAGGCGGAAGGGTTGCCCGACAACCCGCTCAACCCCGACTACCGGCCGGAGCTGGGCGAGAAGTTCAAGGTGCTCCAGCTCCATTCAGCGAACCAGCCGGAGGTGCACGAGATCGCGGCGAGCTTCCGCAAACTGGCGGACGACTATGGCGACCGGCTGCTCGTGGGCGAGATCTGCCTGCCGCTCGACACGCTGATGCGCTACTACGGCTCGGCCGACGCGCCGGGCGTGCACCTGCCCTTCAACTTCCAGCTGATGGACACGCCCTGGCGCGCCGATGCGCTGCGCCAGGTCATCGCATCCTACGAGGCCGCGCTGCCGCCGGGTGGCTGGCCCAACTGGGTGATGGGCAGCCACGACGCCCCGCGCATCGCAGCCAAGCTCGGCGAGGCCCAAGCGCGCGTCGCGGCCATGCTGTTGTTGACACTCCGCGGCACCCCCACGCTCTACCAGGGCGACGAAATCGGCATCGGCGAGGTCGCGATCCCGCCCGACCGCGTCCACGACCCGCAGGACCTGCGCCAGCCCGGCCTCGGCTTGGGCCGCGACCGCTCGCGCACGCCGATGGCGTGGGACGCGGGCCCGAACGGCGGGTTCAGCGACGCCGAGCCCTGGCTGCCGCTGCATCCCGATTGGGCGACGCGCAACGTCGCCGCGCAAGAGGGCGAGCGCACGTCGATGCTGAACCTCTACCGCGCGTTGCTTGCGCTCCGGCGCGCGCGCGAGGCCCTATCGATCGGCGACGTCTCGCTGCTCGACGCGCCCGACGGCGTGCTCGACTATGAGCGCTCGCACGGGGCCGAACGGCTGCGCATCCTGCTGAACCTCACGGGGGACCGCATCGCCGTCCCCTGGCGCGGCGAGCCGCTGCTGTCGACGCTGGGCGGCGATCCGGAGCCGGGCATGCTCCGCGCCGACGAGGGGCTGGTGATCGCGTGAAGGTCGCCATGTTGGCATCCATCTCCTGGCGCACCCCGCCGCGCCACTACGGCCCGTGGGAGCTCGTCACCAGCCTGCTCACCGAGGCGCTGGTCGCGCGCGGGGTCGACGTGACGCTGTTCGCGACGCTCGACAGCCTCACCGCGGGCAAGCTCGACGGCGTGGTGCCCGCTCCTTACTCCGAGGACCCGTCGATCGACGCCAAGGTCTGGGAGTACCGCCACCTCGCGCACCTGTTCGCGCAGGCGCACAGCTTCGACGTCATACACAACCAGGCCGACTTCCCCGCCCACGCCTTCGTGCCGCTGGTGAAGACGCCGGTGGTGACCACCATCCACGGCTTCGGGTCCGAGCGCATCCTGCCGATGTACGCGCCGTTCCAGGACCGCGTTCATTACGTCGCGATCAGCGAGGCCGACCGGCACCCGTCGCTCCGCTACGCCGCAACGATCCACCACGGCATTCCGCTCGACGACTTCCCCTTCGACCCGGTCGGCAGCGACGACCTCCTCTTCTTCGGCCGCATCCACCCCGACAAGGGCGCGGCCGAGGCCATCGCCGCCGCGCGCGCGAGCGGGCGCCGGCTCCACATGTACGGCGTGGTCCAGGACCAGAGCTACCACGACCGCGAGGTCGCGCCCGCGAACGACGGGATGGACGTCAGCTACCACGGCCCCGTCGGCGGCGAGGCCCGCGTCCGCGCGCTGGGCTCGGCACGGGCGCTTCTCCACCTTATCAACTTCGACGAGCCGTTCGGCCTGTCGGTGGTCGAGGCGATGGCGTGCGGTACCCCCGTCATCGCCACGCGCCGGGGCTCGATGCCCGAGCTGATCGAGCACGGCGTCACCGGCTTCCTCGTCGACAGCCCGGACGAGGCGGTCGCCGCGATCGAGCGCGCGGGCGACCTCGACCGCGCCGCCTGCCGCGCCCGCGTCGCCGAGCGGTTCAGCGTCGATCGAATGGCCGACGACTATCTCGCGCTCTACCGGCGCATCCTCGGCTAAAACGCCTGACAGCTTCGGGTCAGGCTACCCTCTCGTCACCCCGGACTTGTTCCGGGGTCCATCGCTGTCCGGGCGAACCGCTGGCGAGCATGGGGCGGACGGTCGTGCGTAACCCTCGAACGGATTACGCGCACGACGATGGACCCCGGAACAAGTCCGGGGTGACGTGAGACGAGGGGGTATTCGATGTCGAGAATAAACATGGCTCAAGCGTCCGGCCGGAACGCGTAGAGGCGCGTCGGCAGCGACGCGGGCGCGGTGGACTTAAACCAGTTGGTGTCCTGGATGCGGCTCGCCGTCACGTAGATCGTCCCGTCCGGCCCTTCGGAGAAGGTGTCGGGCCAGCGTAAGCGCCGGTCGGTCAGCACCATCTCTACCCCGTCGCCCACGAGCTTGGTCACCGAGGAGTCACCCGGCGAGGTGATGTAGAGCGTACCCGACCGGCTCATCCACAACCCGTCCGCGACGTGCGTCTCCGCCACCTTGCGCATGCCCGCCGCGCACTTCGCCGCGGGCACGTCGGGCCGCAGCAACTCCGTGTCGATCGCGTAGAGCGTGCGGCCCGTCAGCGCCTGCCAGTAGAGCGTCCCGCCGTCGTTCGAGATCGCGATCCCGTCCGCGGCGAAGAAGGGTTGGCGGCCGTCGGGCCGGCGAAGCGGCTTGCCGTCGATCTTCACCACCACGTCGCCCTCGGGCTGCGTGCTCGGATGCCCGTCGAGCGCGCGGAACGCCTCTCCCGTCTCCAGATCGACGACGATGATCGCGCCCCTCGCCCCGGAGTCGGTGATGTACCCCGTCCGCCCGTCGGGCGAGAAGCGGATGTCGTTGAGGTATGTCCCCTGGAGCGCCACGTCGCCCGGCATCGGGATTACCTTGGTCACCCGGTCGGTCGCGAGCTCGACGCGCACCAGCTTGGGCGCGCCCTCCAAGATGCGCTCATTGCCGGGCGCGCCGGGGTCGAGCACCCAGAGATGGCCGTGGCCGTCGGGCACGATCGACTGGACGCAGACGAAGTGCTCAGCAACCGGCAGCTCCGTCGCCTTCTCGTTGCGCCACGCGTTCCACTTCGCGTCCGGATAGGGCCGCAGCCGCCCGTTCGGCAGCAGCTCCGCCACCGAGATCGGCGCGTCGTCCGTCCAGCGCGGGAAGTTGACGAACAGCCGCCCGTCCGCCGTCGCCGCGACGCCCGTCACCTGATGGTTGAACCGCGCCACCTCCTCGAGCCGCCCGGAGACGCGCGATCGGGCGAAGGCGGCCGCGGCGGCGCCCGCGCCGGCGAGCGTCAGAACGGTGGCGAGCGTCTGCTTCTTCATGGGTGGTCCTCGACCTTGATCGAGGCGAAACCGTTCGAAGCAGGGTTCGTTGCGCCGGGTGTCAGCCCACCCGCAACATCTCCGTCACTCAAACCAGGGCGCGCGGGAAGCGGGAATGGCGGAGCGGGAGGGATTCGAACCCTCGATACGGTTTTGCCGTATACTCACTTTCCAGGCGAGCGCCTTCGACCACTCGGCCACCGCTCCGCAAGATGAGGCCTGGAAGGCGTGCGCCCTAGCCGCGCCCGCGCCCGCGCGCAAGCGGGGCGGTTGCGCGTAGGCCACGTGCGGGGCAGCATGGGGCATGCTCAGCCTGCTCCTCGCCCTCGCGCTCTCCCCCGAACCTCCCCAGGCCGCGGCCGTCCAGTCCTCCGGCCGCGTCGCGCCGGACAAGCGTGCGCCGTCCGAGATCGTCGCCGCCGCGCCCGCGTCCGATTGGGTGACGATCCGGCCCGACGACCTCATCGTCATGGAGCTCGCGCCCGATACGACGGGGCGGCCGCGGCGCGTGGTGATCCAGCTCGCGCCGCCGCCCTTCGCGCAAGGCTGGGTCGCGAACATCGGCACGCTCGCCAAGGCGCGCTGGTGGGACGGGACCAGCGTCAACCGGGTCCAGGACAACTATGTCGCGCAATGGGGCGACGCCTCCGAGAAGAAGCCGCTGCCGCCCGGGCTGAACAAGGTGGCGGAGAGCGAGTACGAGATGCCGTTCCACCCCGGCCTGTTCCCGAACCTCTGGTCGAACGGGGCGATCGTGCCCGTTCCCGCCCGGTCCTCGAACGCCGCTGCCGCGCGCGCACCGAAGCTCGCCGATCCCTATGCCGAGCATTACACCTTCGTCGGCGGCATGCCGTTCGCGATGACGATGAAGGGGACCGCGCCCGACCGCGTCTGGCCCGTCCATTGCTACGGATCGGTCGGCGTCGGGCGCAACCTGTCGCCCGACACCGGCACGGGCGCGGAGCTCTACGCGGTGATCGGCCACGCGCCGAGGCACCTGGACCGCAACATCGCGGTGGTCGGCCGCGTGGTGGAGGGGATCGAACACCTCTCCTCGCTGCCGCGCGGGACGGAGGCGCTGGGCTTCTATAGGACGGCGGCCGAGCGCATACCTATCCGCTCCATTCGCCTCGCCAGCGACCTTTCACAAGCCGAGCGCCCGCGCTTCCAATACCTCTCCACGGAGAGCGCGAGCTTCGCGGCCTATGCCGACGCGCGCGCGAACCGGCGGGACGCGTTCTTCATCCGGCCCGCGGGCGGCGCGGACGTGTGCAACCTGCCGGTGCCGGTCAGGCGCGCGCCTTAGCCGCGCCCCACCCAGTCCGCGACCTGCGCCGCGACCTGGTTCGCGGCATCGTTGAGCGTCAGCCCGGCCGTCTGCGCGTCGATCTCGCCCTGTATCGGCACGCGCGCCTCGAAGCGGCGCTTCTCGACCGCCTGCGCCTCACCGCGCACGATCTGGGCGTCGAACGTCACCACCGCCTCGCGCGTCGTCGCGTCGAGCCCGAAGTGGCGGAGCTCGCCGCCGAGCCTGGTGCCAGGATCGGTGAGCGCCTGGCCGTTCCCCAGCACCACGCGCCCCGTGCGCGCCGCGATCGTGTCGCCGAGCAGCCGCGCGAAGAGCCGCGCCGGTTGCTCGGTCCACTGCGCCTCCTCGACATAGGCGATGGTGGTCGGCGTCGACTGCACGGGCACGCGCGTGGTGCTAAGCGATTGCGGCGTGGTCAACGACAGGACGGTGACGGCGCTGCCGCCCTCCGCGCGCCTGACCTCGCCGACGGGCAGCTCGGCGCGCGTCTCGAGCGTGAGCAGCGCGGGCGGCGGCTCCGCGCCGAAGCTGATGCAGCCCGCCAGCGGCAGCGCGGCCAGGAACGTGATGGCGTGTCGCATGGCTGTCCTCACTTGCCCTTGTAATCCGGCAGCTTCTGCTGCCCCACGAGCGACCCGGCACCGCCCTGCTCCACGCGCTCGGCGATCTGCGCGAACGCTTCACTCGTCCGCCGGAGGTCGCGGACGAGCAGGCCCACCTCCGGAATGGTCTGCTTGGAGAAGGCCTGGAGCCCCGGCCGGGCGTCGCCGATCGCCTCGCCCAGCGCGTCCGCGGAGCGTTGCGCCGAATTGATAGTGCGGTTGAGGTTGGCGATCGTCGGCTGCACGTCATTGGCGAGTACGCGGTCGGCCGTGTCGGCCAGCTCGCCCACCTGCTGCGCGGCATCACCCGCCTGCCGCACGGCAAGCCGCGTCTGCGCCAGCGTCTCTGCGATCTCCGGCCCGCGGTCGGCGAGCGCGTCGGTCAGCCGGTCGGTGTTCTCCAGGATGCCCGCCACCGACGCCTGGTTGCGGTCGGTGAGCAGCCCGGTCAGCCGGTCGGTCAGCGTCGACAGCCGCTCGAGCAGCTGCGGCGCGGAGTTGAGGATCGCCGCCACGCCGCCCGGCCGCGTCGGGATGACGGGCACGCCGTACGGGCAGACGCGCTGCGGGTTCTCCTCGGGGCAGACGATCGGCGGGGCGCCGCGCCGCGCGCCGTCCAGCGTGATCTGGCTGACGCCCGTGAAGCCGACGCCAGAGATCGACGCGGTGGTGCCTTGCAGGATCGGCGTCTCATCGTTCACGCGGACGCGCACGCGCACGTATTGCGGGTCGGGCCGCCACAGCGCGATCTCCTCCACCTGCCCGATAGGCACGCCCGCGAACGTCACCGCCGACCCGCGCGCCAGGCCCTCGACCGATTGACGAAAGAAGATGTCATACTCTTTCTCGTCCGCGCCGCCGAGCCTGGCGATCCACACGGTGAACAGCGCCAGGAGCGCCAAAAGGATCAGCACGACCGCGCCGACGAGCACGTGGTTGGATCTGGTCTCCATCAGCTTGTGGTCCTTGCTTGGGCCGCGTGCTGCGACTGCACGGCCGCGCGCCCGCGCGGGCCGCTGAAATACTCGGCGATCCAGGGGTGGTCGGTGGCGATCAGCTCGTCGATCGTGCCGATCGCGATGACGCGCTTGTCCGCCAGCACCGCCACCCGGTCGCAGATCGCGTGGAGGGTGTCTAGGTCGTGGGTGATCAGGAACACCGTCAAGCCCAGCGTCCTCTGGAGCGACCTGGTGAGCTCGTCGAAGGCGGCCGCGCCGATCGGGTCGAGGCCGGCGGTCGGCTCGTCGAGGAACAGGAGCTCCGGGTCGAGCGCCAGAGCGCGCGCGAGCCCCGCGCGCTTCTTCATGCCGCCCGACAGCTCGGCCGGGTATTTGGGACCAGCGTTGGGCGGCAGGCCCGTCATCACGACCTTGTACGACGCGATCTGGTCGGTGAGCGCCGGGTCCATGTTCGGGTAGAACTCGCGCAGCGGCACCTGGACGTTCTCGGCCACTGTCAGCGTGGAGAAGAGCGCGCCGCCCTGGAACAGCACGCCCCAGCGCTTGCGGATGTCCACCGTCTCCGTCTCGTCGCGGCCCAGCGTGGGCTCGCCGAACACGGTGATCTCGCCCGCCGTCGGCTGTTGCAGCCCGATGATCGAGCGCATCAGCACCGACTTGCCCGTGCCCGATCCGCCGACCACGCCCAGTATCTCGCCCCGGCGCACGTCGAGATCGAGGCCGTCGTGGATCATCTGCTCGCCGAACTGGTTGCGTAACCCGCGCACGCGGATGATCGGTTCGTCGGATCGCGCCATCAGTTCCACCCGAGCCAGGTGAAGAACACCGCGAAGAATGCGTCGAGCACGATGACGAGGAAGATCGCCTGCACCACCGCCGCGGTCGTGCGGCTGCCGACCTGCTCGGCGTCCGATTCGACCTGCAGCCCCTGGAAGCAGCCCGCGATGGCGATGATCGCGCCGAACACGGGTGCCTTGATCAGGCCGACATAAAGGTCGGTGATCGGCACCACCTCGCGGATGCGCTGGATAAAGGTGATGGGCGGGATCTCCAGCGTCGCCCAGCTCAAGAGCGCGCCGCCGATCAGCGCGATCATCGACGAGTAGAAGCCCAAGAGCGGCATCAGCAGCACGGCGGCCAGCACGCGCGGCACCACCAGCGCCTCCATCGGCGACACGCCGATGGTGCGCATCGCGTCGATCTCCTCGGTCAGCTTCATGGTGCCGAGCTGCGCGGCGAAGGCGGAGCCCGAGCGTCCGGCGACCATGATCGCGGTCATCAGCACGCCCATCTCGCGCAGCGTGAGCCGGCCGACGAGGTTGATCGTGAACACCTCCGCGCCGAATTGGCGAAGCTGCACCGCGCCCTGTTGCGCGATGACCATGCCGATCAGGAAGCTCATCAGCCCGATGATGCCGAGCGCGGACACGCCCACCACCTCGAACCGGTGGACGACGGCGTTGAAGCGGAAGCGGCTAGGGTGGCGGGCGACGTTGAGGAAGGCGAGCGTGGTCGCGCCCAGGAAGCCCAGGAGGCCGTGGAGCGTGTGGAACGCGGTGGCGACCGCCTGCCCCACCTCGCCCAGCACGCGCGTGAGCGGGTTGACGTGCTCGGGCCGCATCGCGACGGGCTGGTCGGCCTGCTCCACTTGGTCGAGCAGGTGGCGCTTGTCGGCGTCGAGCCCGCGGATCTCCGCGCCGCTCTTGGCGGCGAAGCGGTGCACGACCCAGGCCCCGACGGTGTCGAACCGGCCGACGCCGGACAGGTCGAGCACCGTGGCCGTGCCGTCGAAGGCGTTCAGTCGATCCGGCAGCGTACCCAGGCGCGACAGCGACAGGTCGCCGGTGAAGCGCAGCGTTCCCCCGTCGGCTGCGGAAAAGTCGGCTGGACCGCTCATGCGATCGTTTCCATGCGGGAAATGACGCGCCGCGGCAAGACAGAGGAGGTTGGGCTAGGGATAGGCCCGCCCCACCCGGGGACGATCGTCGCCACCTCCGGCTTCCTCCGCCCTCGTCACCCCGGACATGGGACCCCAGCAAAGTACTACTTTGCTGGGAGTCCCGTTCCGGGGTCCATCGCAGAGCGGGCAATCCGTTCGAGGAGCGGCGCTGCCGTCGCTCCACACCTTCCAGCGTTGCGCCCGGACGACGATGGACCCCGGAACAAGTCCGGGGTGACGGAAGGTGGTGCGAAACGCGCTCACGTCAGCCCGATGTCCACCGCGTGGATCAGCAGGCCCACCAGCCCGCCCACCAACGTCCCGTTGACGCGGATATACTGCAGGTCCTTGCCCACCGCGTTCTCCAGACGCCGCGTGATCGTCTGCGCGTCCCAGCTCCGCACCGTCTCCGACACCAACCGCACGATGCCGTCGCCGTAATCGGCCGCGATGCCCACCACCGCGCGGCGGACGAAGCGGTTGATGCGGTGGGCCAGCTCCGGATCGTTGCGCAGCGTCTGGCCCAGCTGGCGCAGCACTTCGCCCAGCCGCCCGGCCATCGCCGCCTCCGGATCGCGCGCGATGCGCAGCAGGCCCGCGCGCGCCGCTTCCCACATGCCGTCGAGCCAGCGCTGCATGGCAGGGTTGGCGATCAAATCCTCCTTCAGCCGCTCGATGCGCGCGCGCGTCTCGGGATCGTGCTGCAGGTCCCAGACGATGCGGTCTAGCGCCTCCTCCGCGCGGAGCCGCACGGGATGTTGCCGGTTGTCGGCCATCTCGCCGAGCAGTTTGTCGAGGCCGTCGATCAGCTTATTCGACACCGTCTCGTCGAGCCCCGTCCAGCGCAGGATGGAGCCCGCGCGGTCGTGCACCATCTGGCGGATCATCGACTCGTTGGCGGCGAGCGTGCGCCCCGCCCATCGCACGCCGGCGTCGATCAGCGGCTGGTGCCGGTCCTCGCGCATCGCCGCCGCGGCGAGCTGGCCCAAGAGCGGCGACACCTCCGTCTCGCGTAAGCGAGCCCCGATCGCGTTCTTGACCATGCCGCCGAGCCGCGCCGGGTCGAGCCCTTCGAGCACCTGCGCCACCAGCCTGGACGCGCCCTGGCGGAACCGCCCGCCCGCACCCTCAGGCGGGTCGGTCAGCCAGCGCGCGATCGCGCCGGCGACGTCGAGCCGGCGCATGCGACGGCTCACCACGGAGGGGACGAGGAAGTTTGCGCGGAGGAACTGCGCCAGCGTGTCGCCGATCCGGTCCTTGTTGCGCGGCACGATGGCCGTGTGCGGGATGGGGAGCCCGAGCGGGTGCCGGAACAGCGCGGTCACCGCGAACCAGTCCGCCAGCCCGCCCACCATCGCGGCTTCCGCAAAGGCGTTGACGAAGCCCCAGGCGTTGTCGCCCGCCACCAGCGGTCGGGTGGACAGATAGATCGCGGCCATGACGACGAGCAGCCCGGTCGCGACCAACCGCATCTGGACGAGACCCGCCGGGGCGACCTCGAAGGCGGTCGGACGCGCGACGGACTCCAGCTTCATGTGCGAAACAATCCCCGAGCGGGCGGGAAGTTCAAGCCCTTCCCTCTCCCCTCAGGGGAGAGGGGCGAAGTCGCCGCGAGGCGACGAGGGGAGAGGGGCAGTCCGGCTGCAAGCAAGCAAGTAGCGCCGCGGCGAAGCCGCGTCGTCGGTCGACACGCGCGAGGACGAACTCGCGCGGTCGCCGGCCGGCGTTCGGCTGATCCTCGTCCAGCGGCTGCGCCGCTGGGCTCGGGCCTCACTCCGCAGGCTGAACCCCGTCGTCCTTATACCCCAGCTTCCCCTGCGCCGGCCCGAGCCGCGGCCCGCCGGGTCCGGCGACGCCGATCACCTCCGACCCGTCGTCGCCGGGGCGATAGGTGAGCAGCCGCCGGCCGAGCCGCGGACCCACCCAGCGCTCGATCCCGACCGCCAGGCTGAACGTCGCCGGCACGATCAGGAGCGTGAGCAGCGTCGACAGGATAAGCCCGCCGATCACGACGATGCCCATCGGCGCGCGCCAGGACGAGTCGCCGCTCAAGGACAGCGCGGTCGGGATCATGCCCGCGACCATGGCCACCGTGGTCATCACGATCGGCTGCGCGCGCTTGTGGCCCGCGTCGATGATCGCGGTAAGCGTGTCCACGCCCTTGTTCATCTCCTCCAGTGCAAAGTCGATGAGCAGGATCGAGTTCTTGGCGACGATGCCGAGCAGCATCAGCAGCCCGATGAACACCGGCATCGTCAACGCGTGGCCGGTCAGCCACAGCGCGATCAGCCCGCCCAAGGGCGCCAATAGCAGCGAGCCCATGTTGACGAAGGGCGGCAGGAACCGACGGTAGAGCAGCACCAGGACCGCGAACACCAGGAATATGCCCGACACGACGGCGACGATGAAGTTGTTCATCATCTCCGCCTGCCACTTGGCCTGGCCCGCGGTGATGCGGTTCACGCCGACGGGCAGGTTCTTCATCGTCGGCAGGTTGTCGATCTGCTGCTGCGCGACGCCCTGCTGCACGCCCGGCGCCAGGTCGGCGCCCAGCGTGATCTGGCGCTGCTGGTTCAGCCGCTCGATCTTGGTCGGCCCCGCGCCCAGCCCGATGTCCGCCACCAGGCTGAGCGGCACGGAGCCGCCGTTCTGCGTCGGCACCGGCAGGTTCTCGATCGTCGACAGCTCGGTCCGGGCCGACTGCGACAGCGCCACGCGGATCGGGATCTGCCGGTCGGACAGCGAGAAGCGCGCCGAGTTCTGGTCGATGTCGCCCAAGGTCGCGATGCGGATCGCGTTGGACAGCGCGGCCGTGGTCACGCCCAGGTTCGCCGCGAGGTCGAGCCGCGGGCGGATCACGATCTCCGGCCGCTGCAGGTCGCCGGCCACGCGCGGCGCGTTCAACGTCGGCAGCGCCGCCATCTCCTTTACGATCTGCTGCGCGGTGCGGGTCAGCAGGTCGATGTCGTCGCCGCCCAGCACGATGGTCATGTCGCGCCCCGAGCCGCCCCAGCCGAATTGCGAGCGGAACGAGACGCGCGCGTCCGGGATCGCGGCGAGCTGGGGCGCGAGGCTCCGCTCGAACTCGGTGGAGGTCTGCTTCCGGTCCTCCTTCAGCGTCGCGATGACCAGGCCGTTGCCGACGAAACTGCGCGAATAGGTCGACTCCACGTCGGGCTGCTTGCGCAGGAAGCTCGCGACCTGGCTCACCACCGCCTCGGTCTGCTGCAGGGTGGTGCCCGGCACCATCTCGATGCGCGCGAAGGAGGTGTCGCTGTCCTGCGGCGGCTGGAACGACTTGGGCAGCACGCCGAACATCACGATCGTCAGGAAGAAGCTGAGCGCGCCGATGCCGACCACCCACAAGCGGTGGTCGCGGAAACGGTTGGTCCAGCGCCGCCACCCACCCCGCGCCTTGGCCGCCATGGCCCCGCGCGTGTCGAGCGACCAGCGCAGCACCGCCATGTACCAGTCCATCAGCCTGCCCTCGCCGTGCGTGGCGGGGCCGGCGGACTTCAGGAAATAGGCGGCGATCATGGGCGTGATGAGGCGCGCGACCGCGAGGCTCATGAGCACGCTCGCCACGACCGTCAGGCCGAAATTTTTGAAGAATTGGCCGGAGATGCCGGGCATCAGGCCCACGGGCAGGAACACCGCCACGATCGCCATGGTGGTGGCTAGCACGGCGAGGCCGATCTCGTCCGCCGCGTCGATCGACGCCTGATAGGCGGACTTGCCCATGCGCATGTGCCGGACGATGTTCTCGATCTCCACGATCGCGTCGTCCACCAGCACGCCCGCGACCAGGCTCAGCGCCAGCAACGTCATCTGGTTTAACGTGAAGCCCAACAGGTCCATGAACCAGAAGGCCGGGATCGCCGACAGGGGGATGGCGAGCGCCGAGATGATCGTGGCGCGCCAGTCGCGCAGGAACAGGAACACGACGATGACCGCGAGCACCGCGCCCTCGACCATCGCGTGGATGGCGGACTCGTACTGCTCCTGCGTATACTTCACGCTGGTCTGGCGCAGGATGAAGCGGACGTTCGGGTTGCGCTTCTCGAGCGCCTCCAGCTTCTTCTGCGCCTCCTCGAACACCGTCACGTCCGACGCGCCCTTGGCGCGCTGGAAGTCGAACGACACGGCCTGCTGGCCGTTCACCGCCGCCAGGCTGCGCTGCTCGGCGTAGAGGTCGCGCACCTCCGCGATGTCGGCCAGCCGGACCGTGCGCCCGTTGCCCACCGCGATCTGCGTCTGCCCCAGCTCGTACGCGTTGGTGGCGTTGCCCAGCACGCGCACCGACTGCTCGGAGCCCGCGATTTCCGCGCGCCCGCCCGCCGCGTTCAGGTTCACCTGGCGAAGCGCCTGGTTGACCTGGGACGCGGTCAGCCCCTGCGATTGGAGCTTCAAGGGATCCAGGATGACGCGGATCTCGCGGGACACGCCGCCGTTGCGGTTCACCGCCGCCATGCCGGGCACGGACAGCAGCTCCTTGGCCACCGTGTTGTCGATATACCAGCTCAGCTCCTCCACCGTCATGTCGGTGCCGACCGCGGAGTAGCTGGCGATGTCCTCGTCGGTGGTGCGCGCGCGGAACACCTGCGGCTCCAGTATGCCCTCCGGCAGGTCGCCGCGGATCTGCGCGATGGCGTCGCGCACGTCGTTGACCGCGCGGTCGATCGGCGTCCCGATCGCCAGCTGCACCACCGTCTGCGAGTTGCCCTCCGTCACGGTGGAGTTGATCTCGTCGATGCCCTCCAGCGAGCGTACCGCCGCCTCCACGCGCTGCGTCACCTGCGTGTTGAGCTCGGTCGGCGCGGCACCCGGCTGGCTGATGACGATGATCGCGACCGGGAAGTCGATGTCCGGCTCGTTGTTCACGTCCAGCCGCATGAAGCTGACGATGCCAGCCAGCGTCAGCGCCAGGAACAGGACCAGCGGCGGGACCGGGTTCCGGATCGCCCAGGCGGAGATGTTGCGGAAGTCCATACGCCTATCTCCTCGCCTGCACGACGGGCTTGACCGTCTGGCCCGGCGTCAGGAAGCCGCCCGCCGACAGCACCACGCGCTCCGTGCCGTCCAGGCCTTCGGCGATCGCGACGCCCGCGTCCGACACCTGGCCGATCTTCACGTCGCGGCGCACCGCTCGGTTCCGGGCGTCAACGACGTACACGAAGCTGCCCTGCTGGTCGGACAGCACCGCCGAATCGGGCAGGAGCGGCGCCTGGGTCGCGCCCTTGACGATCTGCGCCGCCGCGAAGCCGCCGGGCCGCAGCGCCCGGTCGTAGCCGAGCGCAATGCGCGCGATCCCCTGACGCGTCTGCGGGTCGATGACGGGCGAGACCTGCCACACCTGGCCGGGGAAGCTGCGCTCCGAACCGACGGGCGTCACCGTCGCGCGCGAGCCTACGGGCAGGCCGATCAGGTCCGACTCGGCGAGCCGCGCCTGCATCTCCATGCGGCCGCCCTCCGCCATGCGGAACAGGACGCCCGACCCCTGGCCGACGATCTGGCCCGGCTCCACCTGCCGGGTCAGGATCAAGCCCGCGGCGGGCGCGCGGATGTCGAGCCGGCCGGTGCGCGCGCGCTGCTCGGCGACGGCGGCCTGCGCCACGCGGACGCGGGCGAGCGCCTGGTCGCGCGTCGCGGTGCGGCGCTGCACGTCCGCCTTGGACACGAAGCCGCGCGAGACCAGCGCCTGCGCGCGCTCCAGCTCGGACTGCGCCAGCTGCGC
Organism: Sphingomonas lenta; assembly: GCF_002288825.1. Classification (GTDB taxonomy): domain Bacteria; phylum Pseudomonadota; class Alphaproteobacteria; order Sphingomonadales; family Sphingomonadaceae; genus Sphingomonas; species Sphingomonas lenta. The sequence goes on along the minus strand of NZ_NSLI01000003.1, from coordinate 722,919 downwards.
CTCGGCGCGCGCCACGTTCACCTGCGCCGCGAGCTGCGCCAGCGTCTGCGTCTGCACCGAACGGTCCACGGTCGCGAGCACCTGGCCCGCGCCCACCCACTGGCCGGGCTCGACCAGCACGCGCGTGACGAGCCCGCCCTCGCCCGCGACGCCGACCGGCAGGTCGCGCCGCGCCGCCAGCGTGCCGGTCGCCGAGATGGTGCGCGCGATCGGCTGGAGCCCGGGCGCGACCACCGTGACGTTGGGCACCTGCGCCTCGCGCTTGCCCTTCGCCTCGGCGGGCCCGCCCGGTCCCTGCGCCTCGCCGCCGCCCCGGAAGAAGTAATAGGCGGCCGCCGCCGCGAGCGCGGCGAGCACGAGCGCGATGATCAGCGTGCGCCGACGCCCGGCACCCGCGTCCTCGCGTCCGTCGGACAGCGCGTGCGCACCCTGACTCTCGATCACACCCGACTCGTAGTTCATGCGCGCCACCAGATCCCGTTCCCCCGCCGCCCCCGGCGGCCCTACCCAGCCGTGTTATAGACATATATCACCAGGCTCAAGCCCGGCGTCGCCGCTTCGCGGAACAATCGGCCGGGCGCGGCCTTACCACAGCCCGACGCCGGGACGAATAGCCGATGGCCGTTCAGCTCCGGTAGCCTTTCACCGGTACAATGACGGCCGCGTAACAAAGGGAGACGATGGCATGCGGTGGACGACGGCGACGCTGGCGAGCATGTTGGCGGCGAGCGGCGCGGCGGCGCAGCTCCCTCCTGCCGTTCCCCATACAGTGGAACCGCTGGTGCCCGCTTCGGGCGCGGTGCTCGACGTGGTGGCGCAGGGGCGCACCACGCGCGTGCCCGACCTGGCCGTGATCCGCGCGGGCGTGGTGACGCAAGCCCCCACCGCCGCCGAGGCGCTCCGCGCCAACAGCGACCGCATGGCGCGCGTGCTGGCCGCGCTGCGCCGCGCCGGCGTCGCCGCGCGCGACGTGCAGACCGCGCAGGTCTCGCTCCAGCCGCAGTACCGCTACGGCGAGAACCAGCCGCCAGTCGTCACCGGCTACCAAGCCGCCAACAGCGTCGCCGTGCGCTTCCGCGACGTCGCCCGATCGGGCGCGATCCTCGACGCGCTCGTCGCGGAGGGGGCGAACCAGATCGACGGCCCCACCCTGACGCTCGACCAGCCCGACGCCGCGTTGGACGAGGCGCGCACCGACGCCATCCGCCGCGCCCGCGCCCGCGCCGACCTCTATGCCCGCGCCGCGGGCATGCGCGTCGAGCGCATCGTGTCCATCGCAGAGGGCGCGGTGGTGGACGGCCCCCGCCCGCCCTCGCCCGTCGCGCTGCGCACGTTCGACGCCGCCGAAGCCAAGACGCAGATCGCCGCGGGCGAGCAGGAGGTGACCGCGACGGCGACGGTGCGGTTTGTGCTGCGCTGAGCCTACGCTTCCCCGCCGGGCCGCCGTACTGTCCATTCGCGGACGGCGGCGATGAAGGCGGTCGCATGATCGATAGCTTCGGCGGCGGCCTCATCACTGATCACGTCGCCCTGGTATGCGGCCAACAATCTCCTGCTCGACTCCAATGCGAAATTCCGGCCGTGTTCGGCGGTGACGAAGCCGGTTTGCACGAAACGCTGATTGAAGGCGGCGATCAGGCCAGAATGGGTCTTGGCCATTGCCGCTCTATGCTCGCCAGCGACGATCAGCGCGGCTCGGGCAGCGTAGAACATGGCGTAGTAGGCGAGCCCACATGCCCCGTTCGCATCGCCGTCCTGCAACGTCATCTCGGCCGAGCGGACGCCTCGATCCGCTCGGTCCAACTACTTGGCAACATCAGCTATCAACCACCACTCCTTCACGTTGGACGTTCAGAACCAGCCAAGGATTGGAATTACGCTCGGGCTCGCGCCAATCCTCCTCCCATATAGGAAGCGGGGAGATGAACACGTTGTTCTCGAGCGCGACCTCGAAGCCTTTCCCCGTCATCTCAGGCCCGACATCGATCGCGCGCCCTTTCGGGCCTGACAGGATCAACGCCACGTCCAGATCGCTATCCGGCCGCGCGTCGCCCCGCGCGCGCGAGCCGTAGAGCAGCGCGCGCACGATCGGATAGTCGGCCCTGATCCGGTCGACGAACAGCTTGGCGACGCGCAAGGCTTCGGGATCGGGGCCGTCGGGCATGCCCTGAACCTAGCTACGGCGCCCGCGAACGAAAAGGCCGCCCGGTCGCCCGGACGGCCTTCATGCCGCTTCAAAGCGGTGAGCGGGTCAGCGCACCCGGCCGCGGCGGACTAGGTTCACGAGACCGATCGACATGATCGCGCCCGCGAACCCGGCCAGCGCGGCTGGTGCGGTCAAAGCAAAATTTGCGAGGCGTCCGCCGTGCACGAGCAACAGACCGAGAAGCGCCCCTACAAGTCCGGAAATCAGATTAAGCACGCGAGCCATGCCGGGTGGCCAAAGCCGTAAAGAAACCCCCGCTCCGAACCGGAGCGGGGGTCACCTTCATGTTCAACCGGCTGCGACGCTCAGCGCACGCGACCGCGACGGAACATGTTCACGATGCCGAGCAGCACGACCGCGCCCAGCAGCGAGAGCAGGAACGAGGTGAGGTTCAGCGACGCATTGTTGATGCTGCCACCGCCGATGCCCAACGCGTTGCCGATGATACCGCCCAAGAACGCGCCGACGATGCCGACCACGATGTTGAGGAAGATGCCCTGCTGGGCATCGGTGCGCATGATGATGCTGGCGAGCCAGCCGATCACGCCGCCGACGATCAACCAAAGAATGAGACCCATGCTACCGTCCCTCCGTTAACGCCCGTTACATCCGGGCTGCGGAGGGTACGACGTATGGGGCGGGAGGTTGTTCCGCCCGCGTAACCCGATTTGCGGTTAACGGAAGCGCGCTCAGTACTTCTGCTGGCGCTCGTACAGGTCGCGGTAATGCTGGATCCGCGTCACGCGCAGGCCCGGCATGCCCGACCGGTCGATCGCGCGCTGCCACCCGGCGAACTCCTCGGACGTCAGGCCGTAGCGCTCGCAGACCTCGTCCACCGACAAGAGGCCGCCGTTCACCGCCGCGACCACCTCCGCCTTGCGGCGGACCACCCAGCGGGTGGTGGTGGGCGGGGGCAGCGTGTCCATGGTCAGCGGCTCGCCGAGCGGGCCGATGACTTTGGCGGGGCGGATCTTCTGGTTCTCGATCATCTAACTCTCTCTCGGGGCGGGGGGCCCCCTTGACGCGGCACACTGTTACGGGTCCGGACTTGCCGCCCGCTAAAACGGCTTGGTGAACACGGCCTTCACCGCTCCTTCCATTCAGCTAACGTCCTGGCCGCCTCCGCGTTGAAGCGCCCGTCCGCCGGGCCGAACCGACCGGCGATCCCGTCGACGCGCCCCAATCGCGCCTGCGCCGCCGCCGTCCGGCTCGCCGCCTGGCGCGCCAGCACGCCCGCCAGCAGCACCGCCAGATCGGCGGGGTCGGCGGCGTCGAAGCGGGCGGGGCTCAAGTTCAAAAGGCGCACGTCCAAGATAACAAAGGTTGCACGGCCTAGCCCCGGCCTCGTGAAGGCGGCGTAAAGCGGCCGGTAAGCCTTCGTGAACGCGCGGCTTCCGCTGGGCGCGTGCAGGCCCTATCTGGCGAGGCTCCCATGTCCGAGATCGACTTCCAGCTCGGGGGCGACCCCGCCAAGCGCCGCATCGTCGTCGCCATGTCGGGCGGCGTCGACAGCTCGGTCGTGGCCGCGCTCGCCGCCCGCACCGGCGCGGAGGTGGTGGGCGTCACGCTCCAGCTCTACGACCACGGCGAGGCGGTGGGCCGCGCCGGGTCCTGCTGCGCCGGCCGCGACATCCGCGACGCGCGCGCGGTGTGCGACCGGCTCGGGATCGCGCATTACGTGTTCGACCACGAGTCGAGCTTCCGTGCGCAGGTGGTGGACCGCTTCGCCGACGAGTATCTCGCCGGCCGCACGCCCATCCCTTGCGTCCAGTGCAACACGGGACCGAAGTTCACCGACCTGCTCGGCCTCGCGCGCGAGCTCGGCGCCGACTGCCTGGCGACCGGGCACTATGTCCGGCGGGTCGAGGGCTCCGCCGGCCCCGAGCTCCACCGCGGCGCTGATCCCGCGCGCGACCAGAGCTACTTTCTCTTCGCCACCACGTCGGCGCAGCTCGACTACCTGCGCTTCCCGCTCGGCGGCCTGCCCAAGGCCCGCGTGCGCGAGATCGCCGCCGAGATCGGTCTGCCCGTCGCCGCCAAGCCCGACAGCCAGGACATCTGCTTCGTCCCCGACCGCGACTACGCCGGCCTCGTCCGCAAGCTTCGCCCCGAGGCGGACACCGCGGGCGACATCGTCGACCTCGCCGGCCACGCGCTGGGGACGCATCGCGGGCTGATCCGTTTCACCGTCGGCCAGCGCCGCGGGCTGGAGATCGGCGGCACGCCCGAGCCGCTCTACGTCGTCCGCCTCGAGCCGGAGTCGAAGCGCGTCGTCGTGGGGCCCCGCCGCGCGCTGGCGGTGGACGCGGCGCGGCTGACCGACCTCAACTGGATCGGCGGCGACCATTCCGGCCCGCTCACCGCCAAGGTGCGCTCCATGGCCAAGCCCACGCCCGCGCGCCTTGTCGGCGACCGCGTCGTGTTCGACGAGCCGGAATACGGCGTCGCGCCCGGCCAGGCCGCCGTGCTCTACGCCGGCGACCGTGTGCTCGGCGGCGGCTGGATCGCCGAGACGAAAGCCGCGCTCGCAGCCGCTTGAGCAAGGGGCGGCCTGAGTAGCGGGAACGCTCTCCCCTCCTCGTCGTTACACAAACGTAACTCAGGGGGAGTGTTGATGAAGATCGCCATTTGGGGCCTGACCGTCAGTTCTTCCTGGGGCAACGGTCACGCGACCTTGTGGCGCGGGTTGATCCGGGCGCTCGGCGCGCAGGGCCACCAGATCGTCTTCGTCGAACGCGACCAGCCCTGGTACGCTCCCCATCGCGACCTGACCGAGCTGCCGGGCGGCGAGCTTCTCCTTTACAGTGACTGGTCGGAAGTGCTCGCCCGCCGCGACCTGCTCGACGCCGACGCGTTGATGGTCACGAGCTACTGTCCCGACGCCGCCGCCGCGCACCGGCTCATCCACGACCGCGGGCGCGGGCTCACCGTTTTCTACGACCTCGACACCCCCGTCAGCTTCGGGCGGCTCCAGGCGGGCGAGCGCGTCGACTATTTCCCGGAGGAAGGGCTCGGCCGCTACGACCTGGTGCTGAGCTATACCGGCGGCCCCGCGCTCGACGCATTGCGCGATCGGCTGGGCGCCAGGCGCACCGCGCCGCTCTACGGCCATGTCGACCCCGCCGCGCACCGGCCCGTCGAGCCTCGCGATCTGTTCCGCGGCGACCTGTCCTATCTCGGCACCTACGCCGCCGACCGCCAGCCGACGCTGGAGCGCCTGTTCGTCGAGCCCGCGACCCGCTCGCCCGAGCATCGCTTCGTGCTCGGCGGATCGAGCTACCCCGCCGACTTCCCGTGGCGGCCAAACATGTACTTCATGAACCACGTCGCGCCCCCGGACCACCCGGCCTTCTTCTGCTCCAGCCGGCTGACCTTGAACGTGACGCGCGCGGACATGGCCGCGATGGGCTGGTGCCCGTCGGGCCGGTTGTTCGAGGCGGCGGCGTGCGGCGCGCCGATCATCTCCGACGTGTGGGACGGCCTGGACCGCTTTTTCACGCCCGGCGAGGAAATCCTGTTCGCGCACCGGCCGGAGGATACGCTCGACGCGCTGGAGCTCTCGGACGCCGAGCTCAGGCGCATCGCCGACGCGGCGCGCGCGCGCGTGCTCGCCGAGCACAGCTCCGAACACCGCGCGCGCGAGCTCGTCCAGCTGATCGAGACCGCCGCCGTCCGCCAGGTCGAGGCCGCGTAACCGCGCGATGTGGGGCATCATCCCGGCCGCGGGCAACGGCACGCGCATCCAGCCGCTCGCCTTTTCCAAGGAGCTCCTGCCCGTCGGATCCCGCACCGAGGAGGACGGCTCCGAGCGCCCCAAGGCAGTCAGCGAATACTTGGTCGAGCGCATGGTGGAGGGCGGCGCGACCAAGATCTGCTTCGTCATCTCGCCGACCAAGTCGGACATCGTGCGCTACTATGGCGGCGGCATCGGCAAGGTCGACACCGCCTTTGTAGTGCAGCCGCACGCGGCGGGCCTGTGCGACGCGATCTTCCGCGCCTGCCCGCTGATCGCGGCGGACGAGGAAGTGCTGATCGGCCTGCCCGACACGATCTGGTTCCCCTCCGACGGCCTCGCCCGCCTGCCCCGCGATCGCTTGGCGTTCCTGCTCTTTCCCGTCGAGCGGCCCGAGCTGTTCGACGCCGTGGTGCTGGGCGACGGCGACCGCGTGGAGGAGGTGCAGGTCAAGCGGGAGGGCGCACGCTCCAACTGGGTCTGGGGCGCGTTCCGCATGCCCGGCCGCGTGTTCCACGACCTCCATCGCCTATGGTGCCGGCCGGAGCGGCAGGACGAGTATTTCGGCACGCTCGTCAACGCCTGGCTGGCGCAGGGCAACGAGGCGGTGGGCGTGCGCGCGGGCGAGGCCTACGTCGATGTCGGCACGCTCGGCGGCTACCGCTCCGCCATCCAGCTGCTCGGGCCCGAACGGTGAGCTGGGCCGCGCGGCTGGCCGACGGCGCGGCCGTGGAGGAGCCCGTCGCGGTCGTCGTCGCGCACGCCGACGACGAGACGCTGTGGGCCGGCTCCGCCCTGGCCCGTCTGCGCAACTGCCGCTTGATCCACCTCACTGACTCCGCGCCGCGCAGCATGATCGACGCCCACCGGCTCGGGATCGAGCGGCGCGAGGACTATGCCCGCCTCCGCGCCGCCGAGCTCGACGCCGCGCTCGCCGAGCTGGGCGCGACGCCCGAGCGCATCGCCTACGACGTGCCCGACCAGGAGACGGCGGACCACCTTCCCGCGCTGGTCGAGCGGCTCACAGGCGACTGCCGGGGCGTGTCGGCCATCGTCACGCACCCGTACGAGGGCGGCCACCCCGACCATGACGGCGCGGCGCTCGCTTGCCGGATCGTCGCCGACCGGCTCGGCTGCGCGCTCGTCGAGTTCGCCTGCTACGCCGAGTTCGACGGGACACGCGTCTTCGGCCGCTTCTGGCCCGGCACGCCCGAGCACGCCCGCCCGCTCTCGCCGTTTGAGCGCGGCGCGGTCGCCCGCGCGCTCGCCGCGCATAGGAGCCAGCGCGACGTGATCGGCGACTACGTCCCCGACGCCGAACGCTGGCGCGACGCGCCGGGATACGACTTCACGGGCCCGCCCCCGCCGGGCAACTCGCTTTACGACCGCTTCGGCTGGGCGATCACGTCGGGGATCTGGCGCGAGCGGGCGCGGGCGCTCTTGGGGGTGCCCGCGTGACGCTCACCGTCGTGAGCGTCGCTTATCCCTTCGCGCCCGTCACCCCCGATCCGGCGGGCGGTGCGGAGCAGGTGCTCGCCCAGCTCGACCGTGCGTTGGTGGAGGCCGGCCACCGCTCGATCGTGGTCGCGTGCGAAGGTTCGGAGGTCGCGGGCGAGCTCGTCGCAGTGCCCGCCAGCGACGGCCTGATCGACGACGCCCGCCGCGCGGAGGTGCACGCCGTCGTGCGCGGAGCGGTCGCCCAAGTCGCGGGCGCGGCCGACCTCGTCCACCTCCACGGCATCGACTACCCCGTCTACCTGCCCGGCCCGGGCGTGCGCACGCTCGTCACGCTGCACCTGCCGCTCGACTGGTACCCCGCCGACGCGCTCCGGCCCGACCGGGACGACCTGTGGCTGCTTCCCGTCTCGCAAGCGCAGGCGCGCCGTGCCCCGGAGGGCGCGCGGCTGCTCGAGCCCGTCGCCAACGGCGTCGATCTCGACCGCTACCGGCCCGCGCCCGCAAAAGGCGACCACGCGCTCGTGCTCGGCCGCATCGCGCCGGAGAAAGGCTTCGCCGACGCGATCGACGCCGCCAAGCGCGCGGACATACCCCTGATCGCCGCCGGCCCCGCCTTCCCGCACCCTGAGCACGTCCGCTACCTCGACGAGGAGGTCCGCCCGCGCCTCGACGAGCGCCGCCGCTGGATCGGTGCCGTCGCGGGCGAGGACAAGCGGCGGCTGCTCGCCGAGGCGCGCTGCCTGCTCGTCCCTTCCACCGCGCCCGAGACCTCGTCGCTCGTCGCGATGGAGGCGCTGGCGAGCGGCACGCCCGTCATCGCCTATCGCAGCGGCGCGCTCCCCGAGATCGTCGAGAACGGCGTGACCGGCTTCTTGGTCGATGGCGTCGCCGACATGGCAGATGGGATCGGCCGCGTGGCCGCGATCGACCCGGCCGCGTGCCGACGCGCGGCGGAGGCGTGCTTCGACGGCCGCCGCACCGCCGCCGCTTACCTCAACCTGTACGAGCGGCTGGCGGCGTGAGCGACGCGCTCGACCTCTGCGCCCGCGGCGTGATCTCGCCCCAGATCGCGCTCGCGCGGCTCGTGCTCGCGGGCGAACCGATCGACGCGGACGCGATCGAGCGCGACGCGCCCGACGGTTCGCCGCTCCGCGAGGTCGCCCGCCTCGCCCGCGCGCACCGCGCCAAGCTCGACCGGCTGGGCCAGCTCGCCGCGGCGGGGCTCGATCCCGACGGCCCCGACCCGCTCGCCGCCACCGCCGCGCTGTTCGACCGTCTCGCGGGCGAAGAGCCCGAGGCCGCCGTCGCCTTCTACTCGCTCGGCGACCCCGCGCTGCTCCGCGCCGCGACCGACGAGCTGGTCGAGGTGGTGCGCTCCTGGGTGGCCCTGGACGGCGCGCACGTGCTCGACTTCGGCTGCGGCATCGGCCGCGTCGCCCTCGCGCTCGCGCCGTACGTCGCTGAGATCGTCGGCGTCGACATCTCGCCCGCCATGGTCGCCCAAGCGCGCGAGCGGGCGGCCGGGCTCGCCAACGCCCGCTTCGAGGCCACGGACGGCGGCGTGCTGCCCTTCCCCGACGCGAGCTTCGACCTCGTACTGGCGGTCGACAGCTTTCCTTACCTCGTCCGCGCGGGCGTGCTCCAGCCGCAGCTCGCCAAACTGTCGCGCGTGCTCCGCCCCGGCGGCGATCTCGTCGTGTTCAATTGGTCCTACCGCGGCGACGAGGCGGCGGACGTGGCCGAAGCCGCGAACGCGCCCGGCTTTACCTGCCTGCGCTCCGGCGAGCGGCCCTTCGCGATCTGGGACGCGAGCGGCTTCCACCTCAGGCGCTCCCCGTGACGCGCGACGAGTGGTGGGACCTCCACCGCCGCGACCCCCGCGCCACCCCCTTCCAGTCGCCGGCTTGGGCGGAGGCGTGGTGGACGCATCTCGGCGGCGGCGAGCGGCTCGACGCCGAGGTCCGCGACGCCTCGGGCCGCCTCGTCGCGGCGCTGCCGCTCTTCGTTTGGAATGACGAAAGGACCCGCCGCCTCGTCCCCGTCGGCGCGGGCCATAGCGATTATCTCGACGCGCTGATCGACCCGGACGCGGACGCCTTGCCCGCGATCTGGGACACGATCCTCGCCACCGCCGATCGCTGGGACGAGCTGCTGCTCCCCGACCTCCGCCCCGACTCGCCCCTGCTCGGCCCGGTCCCTAGCGGCTGGCGCGCGGCGGATGAGCCGCACGAGGTCTGCCCCGTCATGCCGCTCCCCGACGCGCCGCCGCTGCTCGCCGGCATGTCCAAGTCGAAGCGCCGCAAGGTCCAGCACGACCGCAACCGCGCCGACGCGCTGGGCGGCGTCACGGAGGAGCTGGTCGACGCGCACGGCCTCGACGAAGCGCTCGACGCGCTCTTCGCGCTCCACGCCGCACGCTGGGAGGCGGCGGGCGAGCTTGGCGTGCTCGCCGATCCCCGCATCCAGGCTTTCCACCGCGCGGCCGCGCCCGCGCTGATGGAGGCGGGCCTGCTACGCGTCGGCGTCGTTCGCCACCACGGCTGCGTCGTCGCCGTGCTGCTCGGCTTCGCCGACGGGCGGCGCGGCTATTCCTACATCAACGGCGTCGACCAGAGCATCCCCGGCCAGAGCTTCGGCACGCTCGCCTTTCGCCTGCTGATCGAGGACGCGCTTGGCAACGGCGCGCGCGCGTTCCACTTCCTCCGCGGCGAGGAACCCTACAAATACGCTTGGGGTGCCGAGCCGCTGACGACCGTCCGCCGCCGCGTGACCCGCGCTTAGGGCAGCACGCGCGCCGAGGTGATCCGCACGGGGCTCGCCAGCATCTCGCCCTTGAAGTGCCCGCCCGCGGCCTTGGGCGCCTCCAGGATGCGGCGGACCACGTCCATGCCCTCCACCACGCGCCCGAACGCGGCATAGCCCAGATTGTCGCCCGGCCGGCTCGGATCGGCGTCGAGCGAGGGCTGGTCGCCCACCATGATCGTGAAGTCGCCGCTGGCCGTGCCCGGCGCGTTGCGCGCGATCGAGATCGCGCCGTCCAGGTGCTTCAGGCCCGTCTGCGTCGTCGGCTCGTGCTTGATCGGCGGGAGCACGCGCTTGGGCGCGTTCTGCACGCCGAACTGCACGAAGCCGAACGCCGGCCCCGCCCGCACCGCGCGGTAGAAGTCGACGCCGTCCAGCCGCTTCTCGCGGGCGTAGCGTAGGAAGTTCGCCGCCGTCGCCGGCGCGCGGACGGTCTCCAGCTCGATCACGATCCGCCCCTCGCTCGTCTCTAACGCGACGCGCGGGAGCGCCGGGGGCGTTTGCGCCGCGAGCGGAACGGCGAGGAAGGCGAGGAGCAGCAGGAACAAGCGACGGTGCATGAGCTTTTCCGAACGATGAAGAGCCGACCCGATCTTAGCCCGAGCGCGGCGGGACTCGCCACCCCCGCGCGCACCGGCTATCGAGCGATGATGAGCATCCGCCGCCCGCTCGCCCTGGCCGCCATCGTGCTGGCCGTCCCGTCCGTTCCCGCCTCGGCGCAAGAGCGCGACGACCGCCCCCGCCGCACCCGCGTGGCACTAGGGCCGGCGCTGCAGCCGCGCTTTCCGGGTTCGGACAAGGTGACGCTGCGGCCGTTCGTGGACCTGTCGCGGGCGCGCGGCGACGAGCCGTTCGTCTTCGAGGCACCCGACGAGAGCGCGGCGATCGGCCTGATCAACGCGGAGGGGTTCTCCGCGGGTCCGTCGCTGGCGTTTCAGGGAAGCCGGCGGCGGCGCGATACCGAGGGCCTGCTGCCGCGCGTCGGGTCCACGGTCGAGGTGGGCGGTTTCGCGCAGTTTCAGCTCACCCCGTCGTTCAGGCTGCGCGCCGAGGCTCGCCGCGGGATCGGCGGACATGAAGGTTTGATCGGCGAAGTCGGCGGCGACTTCGTCGTGCGCGACGGCGACGCATGGCTCGTCTCGATAGGACCGCGCGTGACCCTGACCAACGGGCGCTACCAGCGCGCCTATTTCGGCGTACGGCCCGGCGACGCCGCGCCCGCGGGGCTCCCGGCGTTCCGGCCCGACGGCGGGTTGCAGTCGGTGGGCGCGACGGTGGGGGCGCTGCGCCAGCTCACGCGGCGCTGGGGCGTGACGGGCTTCGTGCGCTACGACCGGCTGGTCGAGGATGCGGGGGATTCGCCCGTGGTGCGGCGCTTCGGGTCGCGCGACCAGTTCTCCGGCGGTCTAGCCGCCACCTATACATTCGGCGGCTAGGCCCGCGGCCGCGAGCCGCGCGGATAAGTCGCCGCGCAGCCGTTCCAGCGCGTCGGGCGTCCACGCTTCGACGCGCGCCGTGAGCTTGGGCTCAGTGCCGGACGCGCGCAGCAGCCACCAGCCGTCCGGCGCGGTGACGCGCAGCCCGTCGGTGCGGTTGATCGTCGCGCCCTCCGCCGCGAGGTCGCGCTCCACCTCCGCCAGCACCCGCGCCTTGTCCGCGTCGGGACAGGCCAGCCGCAGCTCCGGCGTAGCATAGGTACGCGGCAGCTTGCGCCGCCACTCGGTCAAGCTCCCGCGCCGCCCGATCGCGGCGAGCAGGCGCAGGGCGTTGTGGAGCGCGTCGTCCGTCCCGTACCAATCGTCGGCGAAGAACAGGTGCCCGCTCATCTCGCCCGCCAGCGGCGCGCCTTCCCGCAACATCGCCTCGCGGATCAGGACATAGCCGGACGGCGACAGCACGCCCCTGCCCCCGGCCGCGTCGATGCCGTCGAACAGCACGCGGCTGGACTTCACGTCGGCGACGACGGACGCTCCCGGACGCCGCGCAAGTACGTCCTCCGCCAGGAACAGCAGCAGCTGGTCGGGCCAGACGATCTCGCCATCCCCGTCCACCACGCCGATCCGATCACCGTCGCCGTCGAACGCGATGCCGAGGTCCAGCTGCTCGTCGCGGACGAGGGCGATCAGGTCTCGAAGGTTCTCCGGCACCGACGGGTCTGGATGATGCCCCGGAAAGCGCCCGTCGACGTCGCAATGGATCATTCGATGCTCGCCCGACAGCCGCCCCGTCAAGCGGCGTAGCATCTCCCCCGTCGCGCCGCTCCCCGCGTCCCAACCGATGCGCAGCGCCGGCGCGCCCTCCGCCGCGTTGAGCAGGCGGTCGCGGTAGGCATCCACCACTGCGACTTCGCGCGCGGAGCCGCCGGATGCGGGATCGGCCGGCCCCTCGACTAGCTCCCGCAACGCCTGCCCGAACACCGGCTCCACGCCGATCAGGATCTTGAACCCGTTCTGGTCCGACGGATTGTGCGACCCGGTGACCATGACTCCCCCGTCCAGCCCGCGCGCGTGGACGGCGTAGTAGAGCTGCCCCGTCGGCCCTAGCCCGGTGCGCTCCACCGCGACGCCGCCCGCCGCGAGCCCGTCCACCAGCGCCGCCTCCAGCATCGGCGAGGAGAGCCGCCCGTCATACCCGACCGCCACCGTCCTGCCACCGCGCGCGCGGACGGCGTTCGCGAGCTTGAGGCCGAGCAGGTGCGCGTCCGCCTCGGTCAGGTCGCGCCCGACCACGCCGCGCAGGTCGTAGGAGCGGACGATGGCGGGGTTGATGGCCGGGCGCGCGCTTGGCTCGTAATCGTCTCTAGCCAATAGCTCGCCTCCCCCACTCGTCACCCCAGCCTTGAGCCGGGGTCCCGCTATTTGTCCTTTAGCAGAAGAGGGAAGCGGGATGCCGGGTCAAGCCCGGCATAATGGAAAGGCTGGTGGCTAACGGGTCAGCGCCGCGGCGAAGCCGCGCCGTCGGACGGGGCTATAGCCCCGCCGGCCGTGCGTCGGGAAGGCTGAGGCTTCGCCGTCAGCCTTCCCGGTGCACGAACTTATTAAACCGGCTCACCTTGCCGTCCGCCGTCTTATCCTGGTGCAGGAAAGCGAGCTTGTTATCCTCGAACACCTTGAAGAACTCGTCCCAGTCGATCTCGTGGAGCTTGTCCTCCGGATCGCGGAACTCGACGCGGAGCAGGCCGCCCGACTGGCCGTTGTCCTCCGTCGCGCGGACCACGGCGGGGTGACCGTTGCGCTCCTCGATCCACTTCTTGATGACGTCGTGGTCGGTGGTCGTCTCGCCTGCGCTCATTCAGCCCTCTCCTGCCTGGCTGCTGGATCAATAGCCGCGACGCATCATGCGCCGACGGTCGAGCGCCTTCTTGCCCACATAGGCAGCACCCAGCGCCATGCCGAGCGGACCCATCCGACGCAGCCCGCCGCCGATGAGAGCACCCGTGAGCGCGCCCTTCAGCCCGCCCGACCCATCGCGACGGTCGATCTCGCGGCCGACTAGAGCACCGATAACCTTGCCGATCATGATAACACCTCCGTTACGCGTACGACTCCCAGGCGGACGGGATGTTCCCGGGGGGCCGGGAAGCGCCGCGGCCAAGCCGCGTCGTCGAACCTAGCTGAAGCTAGGCCGGCCGGGCTTGGGCGTCTCGCTTCGAGCTTTGCTCGGCGCGTGCGCCCTAGCGCCCCAGCATCAGCTCCGGCCGCACCACCCGGTCGAACGTAGCCTCGTCCACCAGCCCGAGCTCCAGTCCAGCCTCCTTCAGCGTCTGGCCCTTCTCGTGCGCGTGCTTCGCGATCTTGGCCGCGTTGTCGTAGCCGATCTCCGGCGCGAGCGCGGTGACCAGCATCAGCGACCGACCGACCAGCTCCGCGATCTGCCGCTCGTTCGCCGCCGTGCCGTCGACGCATCGCTCGGCGAAGCTCACCATGCCGACGCTGAGCAGGTGGATCGACCGCAGCACGTTCGCGCCGATCAGCGGCATGAACACGTTGAGTTCGAAATGCCCCTGCATGCCGCCCACCGTCACGGCGGCGTGGTTGCCGATCACCTGGCCCGCCACCATGGTCAGGCTCTCCACCTGCGTCGGATTGACCTTGCCAGGCATGATCGAGCTGCCCGGCTCGTTGGCGGGCAACGACAGCTCGCCCAGCCCCGAGCGCGGCCCGGAGCCGAGGAAGCGGATATCGTTGGCGATCTTGTTGAGCGCCACCGCCAGCGTGTTGAGCGCGCCGTGGAAGAAGACGAGCCCGTCCTTGGCCGCCAGCTGCTCGAACTTGTTGGGCGCGGGCTCGAACGCGGTGCCGGCAATCTCCGAGATCTCGCGGCACATGTCCTCCGCCCAGCCCTCCGGCGCGTTCAGCCCCGTGCCCACCGCCGTGCCGCCGATCGCGAGCTTGCGCAGGTTGCCGTTCATCGCGCCCAGGACGCGCGCGCGGCAGCTATGGATCTGTGCCGCGTAGCCCGAGAACTCCTGCCCCAGCGTCAGCGGCGTCGCGTCCTGCGTGTGCGTCCGGCCGATCTTGACGATGTCGTCCCACGCCGCCGCCTTGGCGGTCAGCGCCGCCTCCAGCCGGTCGAGCGCGGGCAGCAGCGTCCGTTCCGTCGCCAGCACGGCGGCGACGTGGAGAGCGGTCGGGAAGCTGTCGTTCGACGACTGCGACATGTTGACGTGGTCGTTCGGGTGCACCGGCGACTTGCCGCCGCGCTTGCCCGCTAGCGCCTCGTTGGCACGGCCGGCCAGCACCTCGTTGACGTTCATGTTAGTCTGCGTGCCCGAGCCCGTCTGCCAGATGACGAGCGGGAACTGCTCGTCGAGCTTCCCCGCGGTCACCTCCCGCGCCGCCGCGTCGATCGCGTCCGCGATCTCGGGGGCGAGCCCGTGCCGCCGGTTCACCCGGGCTGCCGCCTGCTTCACGATCGCCTGGGCGTGGACGATGCCGATCGGCATGCGCTCGGCCGAGCCGAAGGGGAAGTTCTCGATCGAGCGCTGCGTCTGCGCGCCCCAGTATGCGTCGGCGGAGACCTCGATGGGGCCGATGGAGTCGGTTTCGGTGCGGGTTTGGGTCATGCTTCGCACAACCCCGTCACCCCGGACTTGATCCGGGGTCCCGCTCAATCCCGCCGCGGCAAAGCCGCGTCGTCGAACGCGAGCAGGCTCGCGCCGGCCGGGCTGGGGCGTCTCGCTTCGAGCTACGCTCGGCGCGTGCGCCCTGGCGCGTTACTTCTTTCTCTTGAAATCCACGCTCACGACGTTCGACCCGTCCTCCGCCGGCACGACGGTCGGCCCGTCATTCTCCGCCTCGTCATGCTCGGTCGGGCCGTCGTTCGGCCCCTCCTGCGCCTGGAAGCGCAGCTCGAACGCGACCGCCGGGTCGTGGAACCCCGTGATCGCCGAATAGGGGATCGTCAGCTTGGACGGCACCTGGTTGAAGCTCAAGCCCACCGAGAACTTCGCCTCGTCGACCGTCAGGTCCCAGAAGCGGTTCTGCAGCACGATCGTCATCTCGTCCGGGAAGCGCTCGAGAAGGCGCTTGGGAATGTCGACGCCCGGCGCGCGCGTCTTGAACGTGATGTAGAAATGGTGCTCGCCCGGCAGATCGCCCCCGCCGTCCGCCACCGAGCCCAGCACGCGGCCGACCACCGCGCGCAAGGCTTCCTGGACGATCTCGTCATAGGGGATCAGGCTGTCGGGCAGGCCGTCGCTCATGCGTTAACGGGTGGCCCCGTTTTCCCGACCGGTCAAGATTGCTTACGCGCGGCCCGTCGCTATTAGCCGGGCCATGCGCCGCGCCACCATCGAACGGAACACCGCCGAGACCCGGATCGCCGCGACCGTCGATCTGGACGGGACGGGCGCGTACGACGTGCGTACAGGCATCGGTTTCCTCGACCATATGGTAGAGCAGCTGTCGCGCCATTCGCTGATCGACATCAGCTTGCGCGTCGACGGCGACCTCCACATCGACGGCCACCACACCACCGAGGACTCCGCGCTGGCGCTGGGCCAGGCGGTGGCGCAGGCGCTCGGCGACAAGCGCGGCATCCGCCGCTACGGCGACGCGCTGTCGCCGATGGACGAGTGCCTGACGCGCGTCGCGCTCGACATATCGGGGCGCCCCTGGCTCGTGTGGAAGACGCGGTTCACGCAAACGCAGCTCGGCACCTGGGACACGGAGCTGATCGAGCACTGGTTCCACAGCTTCGCCCAGACCGCCGGCCTCACGCTCCACGTCGAGACGCTGTACGGCACCAACAACCACCACATCGTCGAGAGCGCGTACAAGGGCCTGGCCCGCGCGCTCCGCCAAGCGGTTGAGATCGACCCGCGTAAAGGCGACGCGATCCCGTCCACCAAGGGCGTGCTATGAGGCGCCCCACGCCGCGAGCGGCGCGGGGACCCCGATGACGCTCGCGCTGATCGACATCGGTTCGGGCAACCTCCACTCGGTCGAGAACGCGCTGCGCACCGCGGGCGCGGCCGACGTGCGCGTCACCGCCGACCCGGACGCGGTGGCGGAGGCCGACCGCATCGTCCTCCCCGGCGTCGGCGCGTTCGGCGCGTGTGCGGCCAGCTTGCGCGCGATCGACGGCATGGAGCAGGCGCTGCGCCACGCCGTGCTCGGCCCCGCCGCGCGCCCGTTCCTGGGCGTCTGCGTCGGCATGCAGCTCATGGCCGACACGGGCGAAGAGCACGGGGCCCACAAGGGCCTAGGCTGGATGCCCGGCCGCGTCCGCCGCGTCTCGCCCGCGAGCCCCGACGCGCGCGTGCCGCACATGGGCTGGAACGACGTCGTCCCCGCGACCGCCCACGCGCTCGTGCCGCGCGGCGAGGCCTATTTCCTCCACTCCTACGCCTTCGAAGGAGACGGCGTGCTCGCGACCACCGACCATGCCGGCCCCGTCACCGCCGCGATCGGCCGCGACAACCTCCTCGGCGTACAGTTCCACCCGGAGAAGAGCCAGCGCTACGGCCTCGACCTGCTGGCGCACTTCCTCGCGTGGCGGCCGTGAGCCTCATCGTCTTCCCCGCCATCGACCTCAAAGGCGGTCAGGTCGTGCGCCTGGCCGAAGGCGACATGGCGCGCGCCACCGTCTACGGCGACGACCCCGCGGCGCAGGCGATGCTGTTCGCGCAAGCCGGCGCGGGCCACCTCCACGTCGTCGACCTCGACGGTGCGTTCGCGGGCGAGTCGGTCAACGGCGACGCGGTCGCCGAGATCGTCGCGCGCTTCCCCGGCCACGTCCAGCTCGGCGGCGGCATTCGCACCCGCGAAGCCGTCGAGCGCTGGTTCGACCTCGGCGTCGCCCGCGTCGTCATCGGCACCGCCGCGTTGGAGGACCCCGACTTCGTCCGCGCCGCCGCGCGCGACTTCCCCGGCGGCATCGTCGTCGCGGTCGACGCGCGCGATGGCATGGTCGCCACCCGCGGCTGGGCGGACGTGTCGAACGTGTCGGTCGTCGACCTCGCCCGCCGCTTCGAGGACGCCGGCGTCGCCGCGCTGCTCTTCACCGACGTCGGCCGCGACGGCCTGCTCAAGGGCGCCAACATCGAGGCGACCGTCGACCTCGCCCGCCAAGTCTCGATCCCAGTGATCGCGAGCGGCGGCGTGAAGGGCATCGCCGACATCCACCTCCTCGCCCTCCACGCCCGCGACGGGATCGAAGGCGTCATCACCGGTCGCGCCCTCTACGACGGCCGCCTCGACCTCGCCGCGGCGCTGAGCGTCGCAGCCGCCGCATGACCGTTCGCGCACGCGTGATCCCCTGCCTCGACGTCGCGAACGGCAGGGTCGTCAAAGGCGTCAACTTCGTCGAGCTGCGCGACGCGGGCGATCCCGTGGAGCAGGCGCGCGCCTATGACGCGGCGGGCGCGGACGAGCTGTGCTTCCTCGACATTACCGCGAGCCACGAAGACCGCGGCACGCTGCTCGACATCGTGCGCCGCACCGCGAGCGTGTGTTTCATGCCGCTCACCGTCGGCGGCGGCGTGCGCTCGGCCGACGACGCGCGCGCGCTGCTGCTCGCCGGCGCGGACAAGGTCGCCGTCAACTCCGCCGCCGTCGCCCGGCCGGAGCTGGTCGCCGACATCGCCGAGCGCTTCGGCTCGCAGTGCTGCGTCGCCTCCGTCGACGCGCGCCGTTCGGGCGCGGGCTGGGAGGTGTTCACGCATGGCGGCCGCCGCGCGACCGGCATTGACGCGGTCGCGCACGCGGTCCGCCTGGCCGAGCTCGGCGCGGGCGAGATCCTCGTCACCTCCATGGACCGCGACGGCACGCGCGACGGCTATGACCTCGACCTCACCCGCGCCATTGCCGATCGTGTCGGCGTGCCGGTGGTGGCGTCCGGCGGCGTCGGCACGCTCGACCACCTGGTAGAGGGCGTCACGAAGGGCGGCGCCAGCGCGGTGCTCGCCGCGTCCATCTTCCATTTCGGCGAGGCCAGCGTCGCCGGCGCCCACCGCGCCTTAGCGGCGGCGGGGGTGCCGGTGCGAACGCCGCTGGTGTAACAGGTGGGCGTGCTCCCCCTCCTCGCCTCGGCCACGACCCCGCGCACCGCGCCCGAGCCGTCGGACCTGTTCCTCTTCGCCGCCGCCGTGCTCGCCGTCTGGTTCGTCCGCCGTTCCTTACGCAAGCGCTTCCGCGACCGAGGCCCCAAGTGACCGACGACCCCCTCGCCCGCCTGGAGGCCACGGTCCGCGCGCGCCGCGGCGCCGACCCCGCCTCCTCCTACACCGCCAGCCTCTTCGCCCGCGGCCGCCCCACCATCGCGCAGAAGCTGGGCGAGGAGGCGGTGGAGACCGTGATCGCCGCGCTCGGCCCCGACCCCGCCGCCATTGTGCCCGAAGCCGCCGACCTCCTCTATCACCTGCTCGTCCTCCTCGCCGACGCCGACCTCACCCTTGACGACGTCCGCGCCGAACTCGCCCGGCGCGAAGGCGTCTCGGGCCACGACGAGAAGGCGGGGCGCGGGACGGCGTAGCCGAGGCTAGGCGCACGGCATGGCGTCCGCTAAGCTCTGCGCTTCGTAAGGGAGAGCCGCGATGGATCGTGTCGACCTGTCCTCCTTCGAGCGCGAGTTCGAGGAGGAGATCGCCAAGGACGACGACAGCGCCGCGCGCGAGATCTGGGCGTCGGGCGAACCGATCCATGTCTCCCGCGAGAACACGCCGCCCGGCTTTGTGGTCCGCATCCATCCTGACGGCCGCGAGGAGTTGGTCCGCGTCGACTTCGAGGAGCTCGCAGCCATTCTAGGCCGCTGAGTGGACGGGCGAAGGCCGCAGCTCTGGGTGGTAGCCGGGCCGAACGGCGCCGGCAAGACGACGCTCGTCACGCACCGCGTCGCGACCCGCATCCCCGTCGTGAATCCTGACGCGATCGCCCAGGAACTGCCGCTGATCGACGGCCGCCTCGATGAGCGCCGGGCGGGAACGATGGCGATCGAGCTACGGGACGCGCTGCTCCGCGCAGGCGAGAGCCTCGCCATCGAGACCACGCTCAGCGGGAATAGCGCGCTTCGTTTCATGACGGCGGCGAAGGCCGCCGGGTACAGGACGACGCTCGTGTTCGTCGGCCTTCGCAACGCCGAGACATCGGGCCGCCGCGTGGCGGATCGCGTTCGGCGCGGCGGCCATCCGGTTCCCGTCAGCGCCATCCTGCGGCGCTACCCCGACACGCTAGCCAAGCTGCCCCGAGCCATGGACTTGGCCGAACGCGCCTTTGTGCTCGACAACAGCGGCGAGCGACGTCGCCTGCTGCTGGTCATCGAGGACGAGCGCGTCCGCTTTCTGGCGCGCGACCTGCCCGCCTGGTTCCGCAACGCCCTTCCCGACCTCGCCTGACGCACCACCGAACGGAGCCCCCATGCCCATCGACGCCACCGAGCCCTACGACCCCAACAACATCTTCGCCCGCATCCTCCGCGACGAGATCCCGGCCGACATCGTCTACGAGGACGGCTGGGCCGTGGCGTTCCGCGACATCAACCCGCAGGCGCCGACCCACATCCTGGTCGTGCCGCGCGGGCCCTATGTGTCGTGGGACGACTTCTCCGAACGCGCCAGCGACGAGGAGCTGGCCGGCTTCGTCCGCGCCGTCGGCCGCGTCGCGCGGGAGAACGGGTTCGTGGTGCCGGGCTACCGCCTGCTCGCCAACACGGGGCCGCATGGCGGGCAAGAGGTGCCGCATCTCCACGTCCACCTCTTCGCGGGACAGCCGCTCGGGCCCATGCTCGCACGTTAATTTGTTGCGCGGCCCACGTTTCCGGCTAGGTTCCGCGCATTCGAATGTACGGCCGCCGGAGAGGACGGCCAAGGAGAGTAGATGGCCACATTACCCAAGCGCGGGATCTTCGAGCGGATGTGGGCTCGCAAGTCGATCGCGCAGGTCCAACGCGAGACGGAGACCAGCGAGCTCAAGCGCACGCTGGGCAAGTGGAACCTCCTGCTGCTCGGCGTCGGCTGCATCATCGGCGCGGGCATCTTCGTGCGCACGGGCAGCGCGGCAGCACTTCACGCCGGCCCCGCGGTGCTCCTGTCCTTCGTCGTCGCGGGCATCGTCTGCGCGTTCGCGGGGCTCTGCTACGCTGAGCTGTCGTCCACGCTTCCCGTGTCGGGGTCAGCCTATACCTACGGCTACACGACCTTGGGCGAGTTCGTCGCCTGGACCATGGGCGCGCTGCTGCTCCTCGAATACGGCCTGGCCGCGTCGGTCGTGGCGGTCGGCTGGGGCGGCTACGTCGTCAGCCTGCTCGCCGATTTCGGCATCGTCATCCCGCCCCAGTTCACGGGACCCGCGGGCTACACGCTGATGAAGGACGGCCAGCCCGTGCTCGTCGACGGGCAAACGGTGACCACGCTGTTCAACCTGCCCGCCTTCCTGATCTGCCTGGCGCTCGCCGCGCTGCTGGTGCGCGGCGTGTCGGAGTCGGCCAAGGTCAACAACGCCATCGTCGCGATCAAGGTCAGCGTGCTCGTCGCGTTCATCGTGGTGGGCGGGCTGATCGTGCTGTCCAACCTGGGCGACCTCGTCACCCGCAACTGGACGCCGTTCGTCCCCGAGAACCAGGGCGAGGGCAAGTTCGGCGTTGACGGCATCATGCGCGCCGCCTCCATCGTGTTCTTCGCTTATATCGGCTTCGAGGCGGTCTCGACCGCGGGCCAGGAAGCCAAGAACCCGCAAAAGGACATGCCCTTCGGCATCATCGGCTCGCTGGTCGTGTGCACCGTCATCTACATGCTGGTCGCGGCCATCATGACGCTGCTGGTGCCGTACAACGCCTTGAACGTGCCCGATCCCGTCGCGGTCGTCGTGGACAGCTTCGGCCCGACCTGGAGCTGGCTCGCCAAGCTCATCAAGATCGGCGCGATCATCGGCCTGACCTCAGTGGTGCTGGTGCTGATGTACGGCCAGACGCGCATCTTCTACACCATGGCGCGCGACGGCCTGCTGCCAGGCGTGTTCGCGCGCGTCCACCCGCGGTTCAAGACGCCCTGGATCAACACGCTGCTCGTCGGCGTCATCACGGCGGTGGCCGCGGGCTTCTTCGACATCAACGTGCTGGGCGACATGACCTCGGTGGGCACGCTGGCGGCGTTCGCGATCGTGTGCCTGTCGGTGATCTATCTCCGCCGCACCGCGCCGAACCTCAAGCGCGGCTTCTCCGTGCCGCTCTACCCGGTGCTGCCGCTGCTCGGCATCCTAGCGTGCGCGTACCTCATCACCACCGTGCCGTGGGACGTGCTGCGCTTCTTCCTGTGGTACATGCTGGGCGCGGTGGCGCTGTACTTCCTGTACGGCATCCGCAACTCGAACCTGCAGCACGGTGAGCCACAGGACCGAGCGCCCGACATGGGCGAGTATGTCGCGCCCGTGGGCCAGCAGCCCTAAGGCCGGTCCGCCGGACCAACGAAAAAGGGCCGGAGCGTCGCCGCTCCGGCCCTTTCTCTTTGCCTAGGAGGGCGGCTCAGCCCAGCTTCTCGGCCGCCAGCTTCTTCAAGTCCACCTGCGGTCGCGCGCCGAAATGGCTGATCACCTCCGCCGCGCACAGCGCCCCCAGCCGCAGCGAGTCGCGCACCGACCGCCCCTGCGCCTGGCCGTGGAGGAAGCCCGCCGCGAACAGGTCGCCCGCGCCCGTGGTGTCGACCACTTGGGCGACCGGCTCGGCCGGCACCTCGACGCGGGTGCCGTCCTGCACCGCCAGCGCGCCGTGCTCGGAGCGGGTGACGACCAATGTCGGCACCTTGGCCGAGAGTTGCGCCACCGCCGCCTCGAAGTCCTCAGTCTGGGCGAGAGCTAAGAGCTCGTTCTCGTTGGCGAACAGGATGTCGACCTGCCCCTCCTCGACGAGCGCGCGGAAGTCGTCGCCGTGCCGCGAGATGCAGAACACGTCGGATAGCGTGAACGCCACCTTCCGCCCCGCCTCCCGCGCGACCGAGATCGCGGCGCGCATCGCCGCGCGCGGCTCCTCCGGGTCCCAGAGATAGCCCTCGAGGTAGAGGATCGCCGCGTCGGCGATGAGGTCGCGGTCGAGCGCGGCCGCGGGCAGGAACTGCCCCGCGCCCAGGAACGTGTTCATCGTCCGCTGCCCGTCCGGCGTCACGAAGATGAGACAGCGGCCCGTGGTCGGCTCGCCGGGCCTGACCGCCGTGCCGAACCGCACGCCCGCCGCGCGGATGTCGTGCGCGAAGACCTGGCCCAGCTGGTCGTCGGCGACCTGGCCGATGAAACCCGTGCGCCCGCCCAGCGCGGCAACGCCCGCGACGGTGTTCGCCGCCGACCCGCCCGACGCCTCGGTGCCCGGTCCCATCTTGGCGTAGAGCGCGTCCGCCTCCTGCGGCGAGAACATGAGCTGCATCGAACCTTTGGTCATGCCCTCGGCGGTGATGAACGCGTCGTCGGCGGGGCTGAGGATGTCGACGATGGCGTTGCCGATCGCGACCACGTCGTAGCTGGGCTGGGTCAAGCGGGACTCCGGTGTGAGGGGATCGGCGGCGGGCTAGCCGCGCGGGTCGGCCGGCGCAAGTTGACGTGGCGAGGCGGGACGCGTCATGCGTCCGATCATGAAGCGCCTCGCCCTGCTCGCCCTCCTAACCCCCGCCGCCTGCGCCGCGCCGCCGGCGACGCCCGCCCCGCGCGTCGCGTCGGCCCTTCCCGCCCCGGTCGCGACCGCCGGGCTCGACCGCGTGCTCGGACGCAACGCGGCGGAGCTGACGCAGTTGTTCGGCCAGCCCGACGCCGACTATCGCGAGGGGGTCGGCCGCAAGCTGCAGTTCGAGAGCGGGCTATGCGTGCTCGACGCCTATCTCTACCCGGAAGGCCGCGGCGAACCGCGCGTCACCCACCTCGACACGCGCCAGCCCGACGGCAGCCCGATCGACCGCGCCAGCTGCGTGGCCGCGATGACGCGGCGAGGGACGGCGAGGTAGTAGTCACTCCCCTCTCCCGCTTTCGCGGGAGAGGGACAGGCGCGTAGCGCCAGGGTGAGGGCACCCTCTTACGTCAGAACGGGCCCTCACCCTGCGGCTGCGCCGCTGTCCCTCTCCCGCGAAAGCGGGAGAGGGTTAGTTGGTCGTCCATTCTTCCCGCACCTCCTCGTCCTCTTCCCCCGCCGCACGCCAGCGCTCGCGCTCCAGCCGCTCGGGATCGAGCCGCCCTAGCGCCCACACCGCCGCACCGCGCACGACCGGCGCGGGATCGTCGAGCAGCTTCGCGACCGGCCCGACCAGCTCCGCCCGCCCGCTATTGCCCGCCGCGACCAGCGCGTTCCTCACCATCCGGTCGCGCCCGATGCGCTTGATCGGCGAGCCTGCGAACACCTGGCGGAAGCCGGCGTCGTCCAGGTCGAGCAGGTCGCCGAGCGACGGCGCGGCGAGCTCCGCGCGCGGCAGGAAGGCGCGGTTGGTCCTCGCAGAGCGGGCGAACTTGTTCCACGGACAGGCGGCGAGGCAGTCGTCGCACCCATAGATGCGGTTGCCGATCGCCTCCCGGAATGCGCGCGGAATCGGCCCCTTGTTCTCGATCGTGAGGTAGGAGACGCAGCGGCGCGCGTCGATCTGATAGGGTGCGGGAAACGCGTCGGTCGGGCACGCCGCCAGGCACGCGCGGCACGACCCGCAGGTCGACGTGCGCGACGCGTCCGGCTCCAACTCCAGCGTGGTGTAGATCGCGCCGAGGAACAGCCAGCTCCCGTGCTCGCGGCTCACCAGATTGGTGTGCTTGCCCTGCCAGCCCAGCCCCGCGGCTTCCGCCAGCGGCTTCTCCATCACCGGCGCGGTGTCGACGAACACCTTGAGGTCGCCCCCCGCCTCCGTTGCCAGCCAGCGGCCGAGCGCCTTTAGCTGCCGCTTGACCACGTCGTGGTAATCGGCCCCTTGCGCATAGACGGAGATGCGGCCCCGATCGCCCTCCCCCGCCAGCGCCAGCGGGTCGAGCGCCGGCGCGTAGCTCATGCCCAACGACACGACGGACCGCACCTCCGGCCACAGCCCGGCGGGGCTCGCGCGGTGGTGCCGGCGCTCCTCCATCCAGATCATCGACCCGTGGCGCCCCTGCTCCAGCCACTCGGCGAGGCGCTCGGCGGCGCGCGGCGCGGCGTCGGCGCGCGCGATCCCGCACGCCGCGAAGCCCAGCTCCGCCGCCTCATCTCGGATCCGCTCTTCCAGAGGCTTGTGTTCCGCCACGCCCGCCCGCTACCACATCCATAAAGGTCGCAGGGGGCGGATATAGTGCGGGACGGTTTGGCGATAACCGCCTCCGGGCTGGTCAAGCGTTTCGGCGACCGGCGCGTGGTGGACGGCGTCGACGTGGCGGTGCCCGCCGGCTCCATCTACGGCGTGCTCGGACCCAACGGCGCAGGCAAGACGACGACGCTCCGCATGCTGCTCGGCATCATCGAGCCCGATGGCGGACGGCGGCAGCTGCTGGGCGCGCCCTATCCGCGCGACGCCAGCGACAGGGTCGGCTACCTGCCCGAGGAGCGCGGCCTCTATCCGGCGATGAAGGCCAAGGAGGCGATCGCCTTCATGGGCGCGCTGCGCGGCCTCGACTGGCGCACCGGCCGCCAACGCGCGGTCAAGCTGCTGGAGCAGGCCGGGCTCGGTCACGCCGCCGACGAGAAGATCCGCAAGCTTTCGAAAGGCATGGCGCAGCTCGTCCAGCTTCTCGGCTCCGTCGTCCACGAGCCCGACCTGCTCGTGCTCGACGAACCCTTTTCCGGCCTCGACCCCGTCAACCAGGAGAAGCTGGAGGCGCTGATCCTGGCCGAACGCGACCGGGGCGCGACCGTGCTCTTCTCCACGCACATCATGGCGCATGCCGAGCGGCTGTGCGACCGGCTGACGATCATCGCCAAAGGCCGGCACCGCTTCGAGGGCAGCGTCGACGACGCGCGCGCGACGCTGCCGAGCCGCGTCCACTACCAGCCCCGCGACAACGGTTCGGGCATCGAAGGGGTGCTGCCGCCCGACGCTGAGCGCGAGAATGGCGGCTGGCGCTTCGAGCTGCCGCGCGACGGCGTGGAAGGGCTGCTCGAACAGCTGATCCAGCGCGGCTACGGCATCGCCGGCCTGTCGATAGAGCGGCCCGGGCTGCACGAGGCGTTCGTGCGTATCGTAGGCGAGGCGGACGCCGCGGAGCGGGTGCAGTGAGCCTCGCCCGCACGCTCCGTCAGACGATGACCGTCGCGCGCCGCGATTTCGTAGCGACGGTGTTCACGCCCATCTTCCTCCTGTTCCTGCTCGCCCCCGTCATCATGGGCGCGTTCGGCGCGGTGGGCGGATTGGGCGCGGCGAGCGTCGCCGACAGCTCGGCGACCAAGGAACGGCTCGTCGCGATCGCGCCACCCGACATGGCGCCGCTGCTGAAGAGCGCCGACGCGCGGCTCCGACCCGCCTTCCCCCGCGACGAGGGCCCGCCGGAACTCCTCACCGTTGCGCCGGAAGGCGACCTGGCGGCGCAGGCGCGCGGCGTGATGGAGCGCAAGGACGTCGACGTGTCCGCCGTGCTCTACGGTCCGCTCGACCGCCCCACGGTCCTGCGCGGCGTGCTCGGCCGCCGCGACGCGCGCTATCTCGGCCTGCTCGCGCAGGAGGCGCTGCTCCAGCGGCGCCTCGGCGCGGACGTACCCGCGGTGACGGCCAGCGAGATCGAGCACGCCCGCCGGGGCGCATCGCTCGGCGGCCAACGCGGCTCCGCCTTCTTCGCGGTGTTCGGCGTGTTCTTCCTGACCTTGTTCCTCGCCGGCCAGGTCGTCGGCACCATGGCGGAGGAGCGCAACAACAAGGTCATCGAGGTGCTCGCCGCCGCCGTGCCGCTGGAATCGGTGTTCCTCGGCAAGCTCTTGGGCATGTTTGGCGTGGCGGTGCTGTTCGTCGCCTTCTGGGGCACGATCCTGGGCCAGATCGGCGGCTTCCTGCCACCCTCCATCGGTGCCGCGCTGGGCGAGCTGACGCCTGCGGTGGGCGGCGGCACGTTCCTGCTCCTGTTCTTCGCCTATTTCACCATGGCCTATCTCCTGCTCGGCTCCGTGTTCCTCGGCGTCGGGGCGCAGGCGTCGACGATGCGCGAGATACAGATGCTGAGCCTGCCCATAACCGTGGTCCAAGTGGGCATGTTCGCGCTCGCCTCCGCCGCGGCGGCGAGGCCGGGCAGCTGGGTCGCGACCGCGGCGGAGCTGTTCCCCCTCTCCTCCCCCTTCGCGATGGCGGGGCGCGCGGCGAACAGCCCGGAGATCTGGCCGCACCTGCTCGCGCTCGTGTGGCAGCTGCTCTGGGTCGCGATCTTCATCACGGTCGGCGCGCGGCTGTTCCGGCGCGGCGTGCTCCAGTCGGGCAGCGCGCCAGGCCTGCTGTCGCGTCTGCGCCGCGATCCGGCGTAAACACTATTGACACGACTGTAGATTAAACGGACCTTTCCAGAAGTTTTGGGAGAGGGATGATGGCGACCGCGCTGAAGGATATGGAACCGGCGATCGACCTGTTGGACGTGAGCCGCGCCGAGCTCTACCGCGACGATACCTGGCACGAACCCTTCCGGCGGCTCCGCGCCGAGGCGCCGGTGCGCTACACGCCGCAGTCCGACTTCGGCCCCTATTGGTCCGTCTCCAGCTACAAGCCGCTGGTCGAGGTCGAGTCGCTGCCCGAGATCTTCTCGTCGGAGGCGGGCGGGATCACGCTCGCCGACTTCGACCCCACCAAGCACGACGTGCGCATGCCCATGTTCATCGCGCGCGACCGCCCCGTCCACACCGCCCAGCGCCGCACCGTCGCGCCCGCCTTTACGCCGTCCGAGATGGTGCGGATGACCGACGACATCCGCCGCCGCACGGGCGAGGTGCTCGACAGCGTGCCGCTCAACAGCCGAGTCGATTGGGTCGACCTCGTGTCAATCGAGCTGACGACGCAGATGCTCGCCATCCTGTTCGACTTTCCCTGGGAGGACCGGCGCAAGCTGACCTTCTGGTCCGACTGGGCGGGCGATATCGAGCTGGTCAAGAATGAGGAGCTCCGGCTCCAGCGGCTCCAGCACATGTTCGAATGCGGCGCTTATTTCCAGAACCTCTGGAACCAGAAGATCGACAAGCCGCAGACGCCCGACCTCATCTCCATGATGATCCACTCGGACGCCATGGCGCACATGGACCAGTACGAGTTCATCGGGAACCTGATCCTGCTCATCGTCGGCGGCAACGACACGACGAGGAACTCCATGTCCGCGCTCGCCTACGGCCTCGACCAGTTCCCGGCCGAGCGCGCCAAGCTGGAGGCGGACCCCGCGCTGATCCCCAACACGGTGCAGGAGATCATCCGCTGGCAGACGCCGCTGTCGCACATGCGCCGCACCGCGACGCAGGATTACGAGCTGATGGGCCAACAGATTCGCCAGGGCGACAAGCTCGCGCTCTGGTACGTGTCGGCCAACCGCGACGAGAGCGTGTTCGGCGCGGACGCCGACGAGATCAAGGTCGACCGCCCCAACGCGCGGCGGCACCTCGCCTTCGGCCATGGCATCCACCGCTGCGTCGGCGCGCGGCTCGCGGAGCTGCAGATCGGCATCCTGCTCGAGGAGATGGCCAAGCGCCGCCTGCGCGTGAACGTGCTGGAGGAGCCGACGCGCGTGGCGGCGTGTTTCGTGCACGGGTATCGGAAGATGGCGGTTGAGGTCACCCGGTACTGAGCACAGGCGCAGCCGCGCTCAGTACCGGGTGACCCGGCCGGCCTCGCTGGAGCGAGGTCCGACGACGCGGCTTCGCCGCGGCGCTGCTTTAATTTCCTAGCTCCCTCCCCGGCAAAGGCCGGGGTCCAGTTACGATGGTCATCGGGCGTGAGCACCCGCGCTCGCGACGTGGCCATGTCTGGGCCCCGGCCTTCGCCGGGGAGTGGGCAGCAAGCTGAGTTGGCTCCCCGCCCACCCCTCCCCATATCCCGCGCATGACCATCCCGCCCTCCCGCCGCGGCATCGTCGCCGGGCTCACCGCCGCCGTCTCCGGTGCGCTGTTCGGCTGCCGCGGTGCCGACGCCAAGGCCGCCGAGCGCTTCGCCGTCTCCTACCCCGACGCCGAGTGGAAGCGCCGCCTCCCGCCCGCCGCCTACCAGACGCTCCGCCATGAAGCGACGGAGCGCCCCGGCTCCAGCCCATTGAACCGCGAGAAGCGCGCCGGCACCTACGCCTGCGCGGGCTGCGGCCAGCCGCTCTTCGCGAGCAGGACCAAGTTCGAGAGCGGCACGGGCTGGCCGAGCTTCTGGGCGCCGCTGCCCGGCGCAGTCGGCACGAGGACCGACCGCAAGATGCTCATCGCCCGCACCGAAGTGCATTGCAGCCGCTGCGGCGGTCACCTGGGCCATGTCTTCGACGACGGGCCCAAGCCGACGGGCAAGCGCTACTGCATGAACGGTGTCGCCCTGACGTTCCGCGCAGCCTGAGTTTTTACTCCGCCACCAGCGTCTGGATGCCGCGGGCGCCGCCGCGGCTGGCGATCACGAGCGGGACGCGCTCGTCGGCCGGGGCCCTGCCCCCATAGATGAAGCCGAACGTCGGGTAGGAGGAGGTGCCCAGCGCGCCGCCATACTGCACCTTGACCAAGCTCCAGTCGCCCGCCGCCGACACGTCGATCGCGCGGGCCGAACGCTCGACGCCGCCGCGACGCGTCCAGTTGGCGTGGTCGAGGATGACCTCGCGGTCGCTCACGACCTCCTTGACCATCGCGACGTGGCCGAGGCGCATGCGGCTGGTCGACGCCATCGCCATCACCGCGCCGGCTTTGGGCGTGTTCCCGCGCTCGTAACGGCCCGCCGCCTGGTCCCACCAGGTATGGGCGTTGCCGAAGATCTGGATGCCCGACACGGCGCGCGCATAAGGTGCGCACTGCCAAAAGCGCGCTTGCGCCGGAGCCGCCGTCATCAGGACGCAAGAAGACACCAGCGCCAAACGCGCCGCGAAACGCTTCAACATGGTCGGATAGGCCCCCGGCCTCGCTTGAACTGTTGAGGCCGACCTACCGGACGCGGAAAAATTGTACAGAAGCGACGGAACTATTCGGGACGAACTGTGTTCGCGCGCCGATAACCTGCTTCAGCCCCGGACTTTCTCGGCCCGTCCGCGCGCGTTCAGGCCTCGACTCGCCCCGCTCCGAGCGCCCGCAGCCGCGCCTCGTGCTCCGCGCGGCCGAACGGAAAGCGCGAGAAGATGAAGGAGGCGAGGCAGGCGACGCCGAGGTAGCTCGCCGCGTGGATCAGCGCCAACCGGTCGAGCACGTCCGCCGCGACCTGCCCCGGCACCGCGCGCTCCGGGAAGCCCGCCGCCGCCAGGATCAGACCCGCCAGGAAAATGCCCACGCCACTGGTGCACTTCTGCATGAAGAACGCGCCGGCGAAGAACACGCCCTCGTCCCGCCGGCCGGTGCGCGTCTCCGACTCCTCCACCACGTCCGCCATCATGGACGCGCCCATGATGAAGCCGGTGATGTTGAACGCGGTGCCGCAGAGAGAGATGGCGATGGCGAGCTTGGGCAGCAGCGGGTCGCCCAGCGGCGGCATTAAGCCGGCGAAGCGGAGCCAATAGGGAAGCGTGATCAGGCTCGCGCCGATCACGACCACCGTCGCGGCCACCGCCGGTTTGCTCCGCCGCTTGCCCAGCCTGGGCGCGATCAGGAACGCCGTCGACGCCGACAGGATGAAGCCGAGCGCCTGGAGCACATAGTCGCCCGGCGTGAAGCCCCAAATATGCGTGCCTGCGTACACGCCGAGCGCGGTGATCACCCCCTGGTTGGTGTAGGTGCACAGTCCCGCCAGCATCAGCACCGCGAAACCGCGGTTGTTGAGCGTCTGCCTGAGCTCGCGAAAGCCGTGGCCGACGCCGGCGGGCGCACCGCCCGCGGTCGGGCGCGGCAGGTTCGGGATCTCGCGATGCGTGGCGAGCGCGGAGACGAGGATCGCGACCCCCATCATCAGCGCGCAGGCGACCGCGAGCCCTTGGTAGCCCGCCGGGTTGAGCGCGCCGTCCGGAAACCCGGGCGCGGGCCGAAAGAAATAGAGCCAGGCGACGAGCAGGGTCGCGATCGCGCCCGCCCAGCCCCACAGGTAGCGCCAGGCGAGGATGCGCGTGCGCTCATCGTAGTCGGACGTCAGCTCGGGCGCGAGCGCGACGGAGGGCACCTCATAGGTCGACACGGCGGTGCGCACCAGCACCGCGAACACGAACAGCCAGACGAGCAGCTGCGTCGGCGTCGCGCCCGCGGGCGGGCTCCAGACGATCACGTAACCGATCATAATCGGCAGCGCGGAGCCGTACATCCAGGGATGCCGCCGCCCCCAGCGCGAGCGCGTCCGGTCGGACAGAAAACCGATCGCCGGGTCGGCGAACGCGTCGATCAGCAGCGCCGCCATGATGACGAAGCTGACCGTGGTTTGCGGCAGCCCCATCACCTGGTTGTAGAAGAACAGGAGGAACGCGCCGAAGCCCGTGTCCTTCACCCCATAAGCGACCGCGCCGAATCCGTAGGAGACGACGGTGCCTTGCCGCAACCGTCTGGGCGGCGGGGCTGCGGCAGCGGCGGTCACAGCATCGCCTCCAGGTGCGCGAACAGCCCCGGCTGCTCCGGGTCCCAGCTGTGCCGCGCGCCCACCGTCATGCCGCCGTCGACGAGCAGGCTGGTGCCCGTGACGAACGACGCGTCGTCGCTGAGCAGGAAGCACACGGCGGCGGCGATGTCCTCCGGCGTGCCCGCGCGACGGATCGGCTGCGCCTGCGCGGCGACGCCGGCGATCATCCGGTTCGCCACGTCGCGCTTCTCCTCGGGCAGGCCCAGGTGCCGCGTGAAGATGTTGGTGGTGATGAACCCCGGCAGCACCGCGTTCACCCGGACGCCGTGGCGCGCCAGGTCGGCGGCGGAGAGCTTGGTCAGGTGCAGCACCCCCGCCTTCGCGGTCGAGTAGGCGGTCGGCGCGAAGCCGCTCGCCAGCGCGGCGACGCTCGCGGTGTTCACGATCGCGCCACCGCCGCGCGCGGCCATGATCGGCGCGGCGTAGCGCGTGCCCAGCGCCACCGATCGGAGCAGCAGCGCCATGGTGCGGTCCCACTCCTCCGGCGAAACCTCGCCGATCGGCTCGCGCGCGCCGCCCGCGCCCGCGTTGTTGAAGAGCAGGTCGATCCCGTCCGCGGCCGCCACCAGCGCCTCCAGCTCGGCCGCGTCCGTCACGTCGCAGCGCCGGAACGCGATCCGCCCGTCGCTCTGCGCCGTCAGCGCCTCGCCGCCCGCCTCGTCGACGTCGCCGACGAGCACGTGCGCGCCCTCCTCGGCGAGCCGGAGCGCGGTCGCCCGGCCGATGCCTGACGCGCCGCCCGTCACCACCGCGCGCTTCCCCTCGAACCGCATGCGCCCTCCTATTTTGCCGCGCATAGTATGGTGGCCCAGCTCGCCCGTCGAGCGCTGATTAGAAGATGCGGTTTGGCGGGATTGCATCGCGCGCGCGCCCTGCGTAACCGTTTCGGCACTTGGAAGAGGAGGACGCGTGGCGCTGGACCCCGAAACCTTCGAAGCGTTGCTGGATGGGGTACGCCGCTTCGTCGCCGAACGGCTGCGCCCGCTCGAGGCGGAGGTCGAGGCCGCCGACGCCATCCCGGACGACGTGGTCCAGGAAATGCGCGACATGGGCCTGTTCGGCCTGTCGATCGCGGAGGATCATGGCGGCCTCGGCCTCACCATGTCGGAGGAGTGCCGCGTCGCGATCGAGCTCGGCCGCACCACCCCCGCCTTCCGCTCGACCTTCGGCACGAACGTCGGCATCGGCAGCCAGGGCCTCGTCATGGCGGGCACGCCGGAGCAGAAGGCCGAGTGGCTGCCCCGCATCGCGAGCGGAGAGGTCATCACCAGCTTCGCGCTGACCGAGCCGGACGTCGGCTCCGACTCGGGCTCGGTGAAGACGCGCGCGGTCCGGGACGGCGACGTGTACCGGCTGTCGGGCACCAAGCGCTACATCACCAACGCCGACAAGGCCGACCTCTTCACCGTCATGGCGCGCACCGGCGACGATCCCGGCGCGCGCGGCGTCTCCGCTTTTCTGGTCCCGCGCGACCTGCCCGGCGTGACGCTGGGCGAGCCCGAGAAGAAGATGGGCCAGCGCGGCGCCAAGGTCTCCGACGTCTATTTCGAGGACGTGCCCGTCCCCGCCGCCAACCGGCTCGGGGCCGAGGGCGAGGGCTTCAAGATCGCTATGCGCGTGCTCGACCGCGGCCGGCTCCATATCTCGGCGGTGTGCGTCGGCGTCGCCGAGCGGCTGATCGCCGACTGCGTCGCCTATGGCTCGGAGCGTCGCCAGTTCGGCAACCCGATCGTCCACCACCAGCTCATCCAGGGCATGCTGGCGGACTCGAAGACGGAGGCGCTCGCCGCCCGCGCGCTGGTGCTGGAGACCGCGGCCAAGAAGGACCGCGGCGAGGACGTCGTGCTGGAGAGCGCGGCCGCCAAATACTTCGCATCCGAGATGGTCGGCCGCGTCGCCGACCGCGCGGTGCAGATCTACGGCGGGGCGGGCTACATCGCCGATTACGGCATCGAACGGCTCTACCGCGACGTGCGCCTGTTCCGCATCTACGAGGGCACGAGCCAGATCCAGCAGGTCATCATCGCCCGCGAAACGCTGAAGCGCGGCGGATAAGGAGAGAGTTCATGGACGTGCAGAACCTGTTCCGCCTCGACGGCCGTACCGCGCTCGTGACGGGCGGCAGCCGCGGCATCGGCAAGATGATCGCCGCCGGCTTCATCCAGTCGGGCGCGAAGGTCTACATCTCCAGCCGCAAGGCCGACGCTTGCTTCCAGACCGCCGAGGAGCTGGGACCGAATTGCGTCGCGCTACCGCAGGACGTGAGCACGGTCGCGGGCTGCAAGGCGCTGCGCGACCAATACGCCGCCGAAGTCGGCAAGCTCGATATTCTCGTCAACAACGCCGGCGCCGCCTGGGGCGAGCCGTTCGAGCAGTTCCCGGAAAAGGGCTGGGACAAGGTCATGGACCTGAACGTCAAGTCGCCTTTCTTTCTGACGCAGGCCTTTCACGAGCTGCTGAAGGCGGCCGCCTCGCCGGAGCGCCCGGCCAAGGTGATCAACATCACCTCCATCGACGGCCAGCGCCTCAACCCCTGGGAGACGTACAGCTATCACGCCTCCAAATCGGCGCTGATCTACCTGACCAAGCGCATCGCCGCGCGGCTCGTGCAGGACCATATCAACGTCACCTCCATCGCGCCGGGAGCCTTCGCCAGCGAGATGAACCGCGCCGCCCGCGACCATGGGCAGGAGGTCGCGCGCGGCATCCCGTCCAAGCGCATCGGCTCGCAAGAGGACATGGCGGGCGCGGCGATCTACCTGGCGTCGCGCGCCGGCGACTATGTCGTGGGGGAGACGATCACGGTGGACGGCGGCCTCGTCCACGCGGCGGTGGGGACCAGCATCGACGCCTGACGGTTTGACGACCGTCAAAGCGGCGCGCCCCGGGTGGCCATAGACCGGCTTCCGAAAGGAAGCTGCTCATGACCATCCACCAGCCGATCACCGCCTTCATCGACGCGCGAGCCGTCGACGCGCCGGTCCACTACCGCCCCAACCGTGCCGAACGGGCTTTCGAGCTGCACCCGGCCGTGTTCGGCATGCTGGCCGCCAGCTTCGCGCTGTTCATGCTCGCGCTCGGGGTCGCGTTCATGAACCCCACGCTGATCGTCCCGTTCGGGATCTGCGCCGCCTACCTCCTCATGTTCTTCGGCGTGCCGCTCGTGGTGGCGCGCACCGTGCCGGGCACGACCGGCCGGTTCCAGAGCTGGGCCGAGTTCATGGCCGAAGGCGTCGAGACCGGATCGGGCCATCTGACGGGCGCGCAGGCGCTCGCGCAGATCATGACGGTGCCCGCCGTGCTGGTCGGCTTCGCCGTCACCGTCGCGATCGTGAGGGCAGCCGTCTAACCGGCGACCGCCGCCAATGCGCCTACATCCTCGACGACCACATGGTGGAGGCCGTCGCGCCGGATCAGCGCCTCGGCCTCCAGCTGCGCGAACTGTCGGCTCACCGTCTCGATCGTGGTGCCGAGCAGCCCCGCCATCTCGCCGCGCGACAGCGGCAATTCGACCCGCGCCCCGTCCCGCGGCTCGCCCTCGCACCCGCCGCGCAGGAACAGGAGCAGCAGGCCCGCCACCCGCGCCTTCGTCTCGCGCCGCGCGATCAGATTGATGAGCGCGCGCGACGCGTCCAGCTGCTCCAGCGTCGCCTGCAGGATGCGCTCCATGAACCCCGGCGAGCCCCGCATCGCCGTCTCCACGTCGCCGCGCGTGAAGAGGCAGAGCTCGCTGTCGGCCAATGCAGTGGCGGTGCAGTCCACTCCCGTCGCGAACAGCCGCGCCAGAAATCCGCCCGCGTGGATCAGCGCCACCGTGCGTTCCACCCCGTCGGCGTCGATGCGCGACAGCTTGAGCGCGCCCGTCACCAGCGTCGCGCAGGCCGTGTCGGGATCGCCCGCGTCGAACACCACCTCGCCGCGCGCGAACCGGCGTCGGCGACCGAGCCTGGCGAGCGTCCGCCGCTCCACCTCCTCCAACCCCGCGCAGACCGCCACGTCGCGCACCGGGCAGGCGGCGCAGCCGAGCGGGTCATAGGTGGGTTCGTCGCGCCGGGCTTCCAGCATGCCGCCGGTATACGGGGTGCGGGGCGCGCCCGCTACCCGCGCCGCGCCCGTTCCAGGATCAGCCACACCTTGGGCCGACCGCTCGGCTTTGGTCGGCCGTCGAGCCGCACCGCGCGGACGATCCAGACGGGCTTGACCAGCATCTGCCCGCGCATCGGCCCGGTGCCGCAGCAGGTCGGCTGTCCGAGGATGCGCTCGACCGCGTCCATGCCGCCGACCACGCGGCCGAAGGCGGCGTAGCCCGACTGCGCCCCTCTCGCGTCCATCCAGCTGGTCGGCCCGACCGTCAGCACGAAATTGCCCGTCGCCGACGCGTCGAACTGGCCGCGCGCCATCGACACCGTCGCGTCGAGGTGGCGGATGCCGGTCCGGTCCGTGCGCTCCAGCGGGATGGGCGGCAGCGCGCGGTGGATGTTGGTCTGGATGCCGCCCTGGACGAAGCCCTGGCCCGCCACCCGCTTGCTGCGCGCGGCGCGGTAGAAGATCGTCCCGTCGAACCGCCCATCGTCGACATAGGCGAGGAAATTGGCGGTAGTCACGGGCGCGCGGCGCGCGTCGAGCGCCAGCGTGATCGGCCCCGCGCTCGTGTCCAACCGCACCCGGACCACGCCAGGGGGCGGGGCCGCGCCGAGCAACAGCGCGACGCCGGCCGTGATCAACAGCTTACGCATCGACCTATCGCGCGATGCCCCCCGCCGCGAGCACCGCCAGCGTCACCAGCTCGCTCGCGGTGGACGTCATGGGCGCGATCTGCACCGGCTTCTCCATGCCCACCAGCATCGGCCCGATCGTGTCGTCCCCGCCCAGCTCGCGCAGCAGCTTGGCGGAGATGTTGGCCGACTGCAGCCCCGGCATCACCAGCACGTTGGCCGGCCCCGACAGGCGCGCGAACGGATAGTTGGCGAGCTGGCGCGGGTTGAGCGCCACGTCGGGGGCCATCTCGCCCTCATATTCGAACTCGACCCCGCGCGCGTCCAGCACGCCCACCGCGCCGCGGATGTTGTCGAGCCACTTGCCTTCCGGATTGCCGAAGGTGGAGTAGCTGAGGAACGCCACGCGCGGCTCGTGGCCCATGCGGCGCGCGACCTGCGCGGTGCGCTCAGCGATGTCGGCCAGCTCCTCGGCGGAGGGCCGCTCGTTGACGGTGGTGTCGGCGATGAACACCGTGTGGCTCCGGCCGACGAGCAGGTGGATGCCGAACGGCACGCGGCCGGGCTCGGGGTCGATGACGCGCTTCAGGTCGCGCATCGTGTGCGCATAGGTGCGCGTGATGCCCGTGATCATCGCGTCGCCGTGACCCAGCTGCAGCAGCACCGCGCCGAACGTGTTGCGGTCCTGGTTGATCATGCGCTCCACGTCGCGCTTCAGAAAGCCGCGGCGCTGCAGCCGGTCGTATAGGAACTCGACCATGCGCGGCACGAGCGGCGAGTTGCGCGAGTTGTGGAGCTCATACTCTTCCGGCTGCTCGACGCCGAGCGCGCGCAGGCGGTCGTACACGTCGTCGCGCCCGACCAGCACGGGCACGCCCAGCCCGCCCTCCTTCAGCGCGATGGCCGCGCGCAGCACCACCTCCTCCTCGGCTTCGGCGAAGATCACGCGCTTGGGCCGCGCCCGCGCGCCCTCATAGGCCAGCGTCAGCACGGACGTGGTCGGGTTCAATCGCTCGCGTAAGCGTTGGCGGTACGCGTCCATGTCGTCGATCGGCTTGGTCGCCACGCCCGACGCCATCGCCGCGCGCGCGACCGCGGCGGGGACGATCTCCATGAGACGGGGGTCGAACGGCGCCGGGATGATGTAATCCGGCCCGAAGCTGTGCCGCACGCCGTAGGCGACCGCGACCTCCTCCGGCACGCGCTGGCGGGCCAGATCGGCGATGGCGTGGGCGGCGGCGATCTTCATCTCGTCGTTGATGGTCGTCGCGCGCACGTCGAGCGCGCCGCGGAAGACGTACGGGAAGCCCAGCACGTTGTTGACCTGGTTCGGATAGTCCGACCGGCCCGTCGCGATGATCGCGTCCGGCCGCGCGGCGCGCGCCAGCTCCGGGCGGATCTCCGGCTCCGGGTTCGCCATGGCGAAGATGATCGGCGCGGGCGCCATGTCGGTCACCATCTCCGGCTTGAGCGCGCCCGCCGCCGATAGCCCCAAGAACACGTCCGCGCCGTGGAGAGCCTCGGTAAGCGTACGCCGGTCGGTGACGGCGGCGTGCGCCGACTGCCACTGGTTCACGCCCTCGCGGCCCTGGTGGATCACGCCCGTGCGGTCGCAGATCAGCACGTTGTCGTGCCGCACGCCCATCGCCTTGATGAGCTCGGTGCACGCGATCGCCGCGGCACCCGCGCCGTTCACCACCACCTTGACCTCATCCAGCCGCCGCCGCGTCAGCAGGCACGCGTTGATGAGGCCGGCCGCGACGATGATCGCGGTCCCGTGCTGGTCGTCGTGGAAGACGGGGATGTTCATCCGCTCGCGCAGCGCCTGCTCGATGATGAAGCACTCGGGCGCCTTGATGTCCTCGAGGTTGATGCCGCCGAACGACGGCTCCAAGAGCGCCACGCAGTTCACGAACGCGTCCACGTCCTCCGTCGCCACCTCCAGGTCGATCGAGTCGACGTCGGCGAAGCGCTTGAACAGCACCGCCTTGCCTTCCATCACCGGCTTCGACGCCAGCGCGCCGAGGTTGCCGAGACCCAGAATGGCGGTGCCGTTCGAGATGACGGCCACGAGGTTGCCCTTGGCCGTGTAGTCGTAGGCGCAGCTCGCATCCTCGGCGATCCGCTGCACCGGCACCGCCACGCCCGGCGAGTAGGCGAGCGCCAGGTCGCGCTGCGTCGCCATGGGCTTGGACGCCACGATCTCGATCTTGCCCGGCCGCCCCTCCGAATGGAACAGCAGCGCCTCGCGCTCGGAGAACTGGTTGGTGACTTCGTCGGACATGCGGGCTCCTCGCTCGCCCCCGCCCTTACGGAATGCGGCGGTGGAAAGGGAACCCCTTACGCCGATGCGCGGGCGTCGAAGTCGCGGCGCGCGGCCTCGATCCGGTCGACGTTGCGCGCGGCCCAGGTCCACACGCCGCAGAACGCCTCGCTCAGGTCGCTGCCCAGCTGCGTCAGCCGGTACTCGACCCTCGGCGGCACGACCGGGTGGACGGTGCGGACCAGCAGGCCGTCGCGCTCCATCAGCCGCACCGTCTGCGTCAGCATCTTCTGGCTGATCCCGTCGCACAGGCGGGCGAGTTGCGTGAAGCGCAGCTCGCCATGCTCGGTCAGCACCTCCAGCACGATCACGGTCCATTTGTCGGCGACGCGGCCGATGATCTCGGTGACGAGCGCCTCGACGCGCGGGTCGAGGTTCTCCGGATAGTCGTGCGCGTGCGTCGCCATGGCTCGGTTTCCCTACAGTAAGTACCGCACCTTCGGATGCCTTCTTCCCGATCGTAAGCGGCGGGCCTAACTCGCGTCCAGCCATCAGGAGGACGATCATGGACATCACCGGTAACACCATCCTCATCACCGGCGGCGGAACCGGCATCGGCCGGGGCTTGGCCGAAGCGCTCCACGCCCGCGGCAACCGCGTGATCGTCGCCGGACGCCGGGCCGAGCCGCTGGAAGAGGTCGCGCGCGCTAATCCGGGCATGGCGACCGCGCTGCTCGACGTGGCGGACGCGTCCGCGGTCGCGTCGTTCGCGGTGCGCGTCGCCGGCGATCATCCCGAGCTGAACGTCGTGGTCCACAACGCCGGCATCATGCGCGCCGAGGACATGGCGGCTGACGACTACGATACGTCGGACGCGGAGGCGATCATCGCGACCAACCTGCTCGGCCCGATCAGGCTCACCGCCGCGCTCCTCCCGCATCTGAAGAACCGGCCGCGCGCGTCGATCGTCACCGTCTCGTCCGGCCTCGCCTTCGTGCCGCTCGCTGCGACCCCCACCTACAACGCCACCAAGGCGGCGATCCACAGCTGGTCGCAGTCGCTACGCGAGCAGCTGAGGAGCACGGCGATCGACGTGGTCGAGATCGTACCCCCCGCGGTCGCGACCGACCTGATGCCGGGACAGGCGGACAACCCGAACTCGATGCCGCTCCAGGCTTACATTGACGAGGTCATGTCTCTGATAGAGGCGAACCCGGACGCGCACGAAATCTGCGTCGAGCGCGTCGGCTTCCTCCGCCAGGCGGAGCGTCGGGGCGACTACGACCAGGTGTTCGCGACGCTGAACGGGCGGCACTGACGGTTCCGTTCCGGGGCCGCCCACTCTAATCGGCGGGGTTGGCGACGCGGGCGGTTTCCGCCGCCACGTTGATGATCCCAGTCTTTCGCGGCCGCCCCTCCGAATGGAACAGCAGCGCCTCGCGCTCGGAGAACTGGTTGGTGACTTCGTCGGACGTGGCCGACCCCCTGACGAAACCGCCACCTAGCCACTCCCACCAGTCGGGGCTATGGTCGCGCGCATGGATCGAGACCCCGGCGAGTTTCTGGGCGGCAAGGCCGTAGCCGATCTGTCGGACGACGAGTTCGACGCGTACATGGCGCGTTTCCCGCCGGCGCCCGGCATACCGCATGTGGACGATGGCGGGGACGACGAGGCTGACGCCGATATCGCGGCGGGACGCATATACGAGCACGAGGTGGTCGCGCGTTGGCTGAGAACTGCGGGCCGGCCCGATTGGAAATCGTTCGAGGCCTGGTTCGCCGACCTGAATGGCTAGGGTCGTCTGGTCGAAACGCGCCACTGCCCACGTTTCAGAAATCATCGCATATATCAGGCAGCACGACGCGGCCGCGGCGGAGAGGGTCGGCGCGCGTTTGATCGCCTTAGGCGAGAGCTTGGCCGAGTTCCCGCATCGTGGACGGCCGATCGGTGCCGACCTGCGGGAACTCACGACCGTCTGGCCATATGTCCTGCGCTATCGTGTACGGGGCGGTATCGTGATCATCATCCGCGTGCGCCACGGCCGTCGTCGGCCGACCCAGCCGTGACCGCCCCCACCCCCATGATGGCCCAGTACCTCGCGCTTAAGGCCGAGGCCGGCGACTGCCTGCTTTTCTACCGCATGGGCGACTTCTTCGAGCTCTTTTTCGAGGACGCCAAGATCGCCGCCGCCGTCCTCGACATCGCGCTGACGGCGCGTGGCGAGCATGGGGGCGAGCCGGTGCCGATGTGCGGCGTGCCCGTGCACGCGGCGACGAGCTACCTCCAGCGGCTCATCAAGGCCGGGCACCGCGTCGCCATCGCCGAGCAGACGGAGACCCCGGCGGAGGCCAAGAAGCGCGGCGGGTCGAAGGCGCTGGTGGGGCGCGGCATCGTGCGCGTGGTCACCGCGGGCACGCTGACCGAGGAAGCGCTGCTGGACAGCCGCGCCGCCAACTGGTGCGTCGCGCTGGGCGAGGCGGGCGGCGAGACGGCGCTCGCCTGCGCCGACGTGTCCACCGGCCGTTTCGAGATCGTCCGCGCGGAGCCAAGCGCGCTCCCCGCCGAGATGGCGCGGCTGGCGGCCGCCGAGGTGGTCGCGTCCGAGGCGACGGCCTACCCCGAGATCGCGACGGCGCTCCGTCCCAAGACCGAGTTCGACTCCGCGGGCGGAGAGGCGCGGCTGAAGCGGCTCTACGGCGTCGCCACGCTGGACGGCTTCGGCCGCTTCGGCCGGGCCGAGCTGGCGGCGGCGGGCGGGCTCGTCGCCTATCTGGAGCATACGAGCAAAGGCGCGCTGCCCTTCCTGCGTCCGCCCGTCGTCCACGCCTCGGCGCAGGCCATGGCGATCGACCCCGCCACGCGCGAGAGCCTGGAGCTATGCTGTAGCCAAGCGGGCGAGCGGAAGGGATCGCTGCTCGATGCCGTGGACCGCACGGTGACCGGCGGCGGCGCGCGGCTCTTGGGCGCGGATATCGGCGCGCCGTTGATGGATCGCGCCGAAATCGACCGGCGGCTCGACCTCGTCCAGTCCCTCCACG
This sequence comes from Sphingomonas lenta, assembly GCF_002288825.1. Taxonomy (GTDB): domain Bacteria; phylum Pseudomonadota; class Alphaproteobacteria; order Sphingomonadales; family Sphingomonadaceae; genus Sphingomonas; species Sphingomonas lenta. The sequence goes on along the minus strand of NZ_NSLI01000003.1, from coordinate 681,612 downwards.
ACGACAGTGCCTTGCGCGAGCGGCTGCGCGGCACCTTGCGCGCGCTTCCCGACATAGGCCGCGCGCTCGGCCGCCTCGCCGCGGGCCGGGGCTCCCCGCGCGACCTGGGCCAGCTCCGCGACGGCCTCGACGGCGCGTGGCAGCTCGGCGAGCGGCTGGCCGGCGTCGACCGCCCCCCCGCCCTCCTCGCCGACCTCGCGCCCCGCCTGCGCGGCCACGGCACCCTCATCGACCTCTTGAAGCGCGCGCTCGTGCCCCAGCCGCCGGTGGACGCCAGCGACGGCGGCTATATCGCGCCCGGCTACGACGCCGCGCTGGACGACCTACGCGACGCGGGGTCGGGCGGTCGCCGCGCCATCGCCGCGCTCGAGGGCGAGCTGAAGGCGCGGACCGGCATCACGGCGCTCAAGATCCGCCACAACGGCGTGCTCGGCTATCATGTCGAGGTCCCGGCCCGCGCCGCCGACCCGCTGATGAGGCCCGACAGCGGCTTCACGCACCGCCAGACGCTCGCGGGCGTCGTCCGTTTCAACACGCCCGAGCTGCACGAAGTGGCGATGCGCGTGACGCAGGCGGGCAGCCATGCCCTAGCCGCCGAAGCAGCGCACTTGGAGGAGCTGACCGCCCGCGCGCTCCAGGATCGCGAACGCATCGCCGACACCGCCGACGCGCTCGCCCGGCTAGACGTGGCCGCTGGCCTGGCGGAACGCGCGGCGGAGGGCGGGTGGGTCCGCCCGCAGCTCGTCGACCACCCCTGCTTCGAGATCGAGGCCGGCCGCCACCCCGTCGTCGAGACCGCGCTGGCCCGCCAGGGCGAGCGCTTCGTCGCCAACGACTGCCGTCTGTCGGAGGACGGCCGCCTCTGGCTCGTCACCGGCCCGAACATGGGCGGCAAGTCGACCTTCCTCCGCCAGAACGCGCTGATCGCCGTGCTGGCGCAGGCGGGCTCGTTCGTCCCCGCCGCCCGCGCGACCCTGGGCCTGGTCGACCGCCTGTTCAGCCGCGTCGGCGCCAGCGACAACCTCGCCCGCGGTCGCTCCACCTTCATGGTCGAGATGGTGGAGACCGCCGCGATCCTCGCCCAGGCGACGCCCCGCTCCTTCGTCATACTCGACGAGGTCGGCCGCGGCACGTCCACCTATGACGGCCTCGCCATCGCCTGGGCGGTCGTGGAGGCGATCCACGAGGAGAACCGCTGCCGTTGCCTGTTCGCGACGCATTATCACGAGCTGACCCGCCTCGCCGAGCGCCTCCCCGCGCTCTCGCTCCACCATGTCCGCGCGCGCGAGTGGAAGGGTGATCTCGTGCTGCTCCACGAGCTGGCGGACGGTCCCGCCGACCGCAGCTACGGCCTCGCCGTCGCCCGCCTCGCCGGCATGCCGCCCGCGACCGTCCAGCGCGCGAAGAGCATCTTGGCGAAGCTGGAGGCCGGCCGCCAGAAGACGGGCGGGCTCGCGGCGGGGCTGGACGACCTGCCGCTGTTCGCCGCGGCCGCGCAGGCGGAGGAGCCCGCGCCCGACCCGTTGCGCGCCGAGATGGAGCGGCTCGACCTGGACGCGCTCACCCCGCGCGAGGCGCTCGACACGCTCTACCGGCTGAAGGCGCTGGCGCGAGACTGATCGGCGGCGACGCGCAGGATCGCTTCCGCGGCCGCGCCCGCCCCATCCTCAGCCGAGACCTGCGCGCCGACGGCGGCCGCGCGCGACGCGACGCCCGCATCGTCGAGCAACCGCCGGACCAGCCCCGGCGCTCGGGCGGCGAAGCGCTTGGGCGCGACCTGCAGCCCAACCCCCAGCCGCTCGACGCGCGCGGCGTTGTCGAACTGGTCGCCCATGAACGGCGTGACGAGCTGCGGCCGGCCCGACCGTAGCGCCTGACCCGTCGTGCCGATCCCGCCGTGATGCACCACCGCCGCCGCGCGCGGGAAGAGCAGCGAGTGCGGCGCGTAGGGCCGGACGAGCACGTCGCGCGACGGCTCGGCCTGCGACTCGCCGGTCAGCAGCACGGCGCGCAGGCCCAGCCGCCCGGCCAAGTCGGCGGCGCGCCGATATAGGTCGGTGTCGGAGTACGGGATGAATGAGCCGAGCGACACGATGAGCGGCGGCCGCCCCGCGTCCAGGAACGCCGCCAGCTCCGCATCGAGCGCCGCCGTCCCGTCCTCGTCGCGGTCGAACCAGGGATAGCCCGTCACCGTCGCCCGCGCCGGCGCGCCGCCCAGCAGCGGCGAGTAGACGCCCAGCTCGCGCGCGACCCACGGCCCCGCATCGACCATCGGTGCCGCGCGGGAGGAGGGCAGCCCGTTCTCCCGCCGCACGCGGTTAAGCTCCCCGCCGAAGCGCCGCCGCAGCTCCGCCCGGATCGCCGCCAGCAGCACCGCGTTCCACGCGCGCGCCGCTCGCCCGACCGGCGCGCCCTTCAACAACCGGAACGACGGCCCGCGCGGCGGGTCGTGCGGGTTGAACCAGAGGAACGGCTGCAGCAGCACGTGCACGAACGGCAACCGCAACCGCTCCGCCGCGATCCCCGCCGCGGGCGCGACCGCCGACCCCACCACCGCGTCCGCCCCGCGCGCCAGCTCGACCAGCCGCGCCACGCCGTCCCCCGTCGACGGCAGGATGACGCGCCGGAGCAGGAAATCGTTGTCCGACACCACGCGCCGCACGATCTCGTCGTCGGGCAGGCCGATCGCCCGCCCGACCTCCTCGAACCGCGGCATGATCGCGTGCGCCTCCAGCCCCGCCGCGCGGCACTTGGGCAGATGGTCCTCCGGAACCGCCAGCACCGCTTCCACCCCGCGCTCGCGCAACGCCAGCCCGATCGCGATGAACGGGTGCAGGTCGCCCAACGTCCCGATCGTAGCGAGGACGATGCGGGGCGACGTCATGGGAATCACCTCATGGTTGGCGGAAGCGAGCCCGCGCTTCGCCCCGTTCACATCGCCGGCAGGTCGCCCACGGGCTGCACGATGACGAAGCTCGCCGCTGTAAGCACCGTACCCGCCGCGAGCTGCGCGAACTGCACGGCCGCGCCCGCGCCGTTGCCGTCGCCGTCGTAGAACAGCCGGCCGGTGGCCTGGTCGTAGATGATGCGGTCGTCCGCATCGCCTGCGGCGGTGCCGACCACGAACCGGTCGGCGGCCACCGCGGTGGTGACCTCGGCCAGGCCACGGTAGATGCCGGCGTCAAGCCCGATGCGGTCGCCCGCCCCGAAGTCCTGGATCGTGTCCACGTTATTCGTGCCCGGCGCAGTGGTGAACGCGAACGTGTCCGCCCCGCCCAAGCCCACCAGCGTATCGTTGCCGCCGCGCCCGTCCAGCACGTTGCCGGCATTGTTGCCGACCACCGTCTGCGCGAACTCGTTGCCGCGCAGCGTGTACGCGGACGCGGCGTCCGCGGCCTGCTGGTTGACCGCGCTCAGGCCCTCGATCTCGGTTCCTTGCCGCAGCTGGTAGCTCGCGCTGGCGTAGACCACGTCCGTGCCCTGGCCCGCAGCCTCGCGCACCACATCGCCCTGGCTGAACACGCCGTAGCTGTCGTTCCCGAACAGGCCGACCAGCGTGTCGGGCGCGGCCTGGCCGTCACCGCCCCGGCCGTTGATGATGTTGTCGCCGTAATTGCCCGCGATCAGCTGGGACGCGCCGTTGCCCACGAGATAGATGGCGGTGGTGCCCGCCTGCTCGGACGGCGAGAGGTACTCCACCGCAGCCGTCGAGTACAGGAAGTAGCTCGTGCCGCTCGCGTACACGGTGTCGAACCCGCCCGTGTCCTCGATCACGTCGCCGGTCGCGAACACCCGGTAGGTGTCGTCGCCGTCGAAGCCGACCAGCGTATCCACACCACCGCCGCCGCCCGACGACAGGATGTTCGCGCCCGAGTTGCCCTCGATGCGCTGGCTGAACTCGTTGCCGCCGATGTTGATGGCGGCACCGCCCGCCTCCGCACGCAGCAGTTCGACCGACGCGCCGACGTTAAGGAGGTAGTTGGCCGCCGCCGCCGTCACGACCAGCGTGTCCGCGCCCTCGCCCGCCGCTTCCTGGATCACGGTCGCGGTGGAGTCGACGGTGTAGCTGTCGTCGCCGCGCAGGCCGCTGAGCGTGTCCGCGCCGCCGCCGCCGCGAAGCGCGTTCGCGCCGAAGTTGCCGATGATGGTCTGGGCAAACTCGTTGCCGGTGAAGCGGAACGCCCGCGTGCCGGTCTGATCGGCGGCGGACAGCAGCTCGATCTCGCTGCCGGCCGCCAGCGTGAAGTCCACGTCGGCGAATACGCTGTCGACGCCGCCGCCCACCGCTTCCGTGATCACGCTGCCGGCATTAGCGACGCCATAGGTGTCGTTGCCTCCCAGGCCGATCATGGTGTCGCCGTTGAGCGCCCCCTCGACGTTCAACCCGATCAGCACGTTGTCGCCGTCATTGCCGATCAGGCGGTTGGGTCCGAAGTCGCCCGTCAGATTGATCAGGGCAGTTCCGGCCGCCGCGCGCATCTCGAGGAGGCCGCTGCCGCCTCCCGGCTCGAAGGCGGTGAGGAACTGGGTGTAGCTGACCGAGGTGATCACCGTATCGCGACCGCTACCGACGACGCGGTCGTCGCGATTATCGACGAAGAACGTGTTCGTCCCTTCCTGGTCGACCATCCGGTCGGCTCCGGCCCCGCCGTCGATCGTGTCGTCGCCCAGGCCGCCGTTGATCGTGTCGGCGCCGCCCAGGCCGGAGATGGAGTCGGCGCCGTCCGTGCCGTTGATGCTGTCCGAACCGTCGGTTCCGTTGATGCTGGCCACGAAAACTCTCCCTAAGCGTCGCGACAGGGTCTAGGGGGCGCCGAACGGAAGCGCAATTTGGCTCGGGCCCGCGGCCGACTTTTCGCTGTCCTACCGAACGGCGCTGTGCGACCGTCACCTCATGCTGCGCGCACGTCGCTCCTTTCCGGCTAGGCTGTTCCCCGGCCAAGCCCGATCCAAGCGTCGACCCGCATCAAGTTGTTCGGCCCCGCGCACGACGGTTCGTCGTGTTTTCCACGCGACATCGGCTTACCTTCATTACCTTCGGGGACCGCGCCACGCGTCAACGCGAGTCAACTTGTTCAGCTTCGCCCCGTGACCGACCGCTTCGCCTCGCTCCCGAACCGCCGCGTTATCGTCGACCGCGACGCGCTCGCCGCCGCGCTGTCGCACTTGCCCGAATCGGACGGGAGCACGCTGCGGCGGCACGCGACGCGGTTGCTGAAGGACGCGCTCGACGCCGGCCGCGCGGAGGTCGCGCGGCGGTTGCTCGCCGAGCCGTCCTGCGGGCTCCAGGCGGCGAACGCGCAGGCGTACCTGATCGACGAGGTGGTCGGCGCGCTCCACCGTTTCGTCACCGCCCGCCTCCATCCGCTGCACAACCCGACCGCGGGCGAGCGGCTGACGGTGCTCGCGGTGGGCGGTTACGGCCGCGGCGAGATGGCGCCGCATTCCGACGTCGACATCGCCTTCGTCACGCCGGCCAAGCGCACGCCGCACTCGGAGCAGGTGATCGAGTCGATGCTCTACGCGCTCTGGGACCTGAAGCTGAAGGTCGGCCATTCCAGCCGCTCGGTCGACGAGATGATCCGCGAGGCGTGCAACGACGTGACGGTCAGGACCGCGCTCCTCGAGGCGCGCCACGTCTGCGGCGACCCCGACCTGCACGCGGAGGCGATGCGCCGCTTCAAGGCGGAGGTGCAGGCCGGCACCGAACGCACCTTCATCGGGCAGAAGCTCGCCGAGCGCGACGAGCGCCACCGCCGCATGGGTGACACGCGCTACGTCGTCGAACCCAACATCAAGGAGGGCAAGGGCGCGTTGCGCGACCTCCACGCGCTGTTCTGGATCGGCAAGTACATCCACGACGTTGACCGCGCCGCGCAGCTCGTCGACGTGGGGCTGTTCACCACGGAGGAGTATCGGCAGTTCCACCGCGCCGACAACTTCTTCTGGGCGGTGCGCTGTCACCTCCACGCGCTGACGGGCCGCGCGGAGGACCGGCTCACCTTCGACGTCCAGCGCGAGATCGCCGAGCGCATGCGCTTCCGCGACCGGCCGGGCCGCTCCAAGGTCGAGCGGTTCATGCAATACTACTTCCTGCAGGCGAAGACGGTGGGGACGCTCACCGGCGTCTTCCTGGCGCACCTGGACGAGCGGTTCGCGGCGCGGGGGCGGCGCTGGTTCGCGCTGCCGAGCTTCAAGCGGCGGCCCGGCAAGCTCCACGGCTTCGTGCTCGACCGCGGACGGCTCGCGCTGCCGAATGACGGCTTCTTCCGCGAGGATCCGGTGCGCCTCGTTGAGATCTTCCAGCTGGCGGACAAGCACGGGCTGGAGGTGCACCCGCTGGCGATGCGCGCCGCCGCGCGCGACGCCAAGCTCGCCGACGAGGTGCGCGATGACCCGCGGGCGAACGCGCTGTTCCTCGACGTGCTGACCAGCCCACGCGATCCCGAGCTGGTGCTACGCTGGATGAACGAGAGCGGCGTGTTCGGCCGCTTCGTGCCCGATTTCGGCCGCGTCGTCGCGCAGATGCAGTTCGACATGTACCACCACTACACCGTCGACGAGCACACGATCCGCGCGTTGGGCCTGCTCGCGCGCGTGGAGAAAGGGGGGCTCCGCGACGACCACCCCATGGCTACCGCGATCTTCCCGCAGATCGTCTCGCGCCGCGCGCTCTACGTGGCGGTGCTGTGCCACGACATCGCCAAGGGGCGCGGCGGCGACCATTCGGTGCTGGGCGCGGAGGTGGCGGAGCGGCTCGGGCCGAGGCTGGGCCTCACCGACGCGGAGACGGAGACGGTGGCCTGGCTGGTGCGCCACCACCTGCTCATGTCGGCGACCGCGTTCAAGCGCGACCTGTCCGATTTCAAGACGATCCTCGACTTCGCAGGCGTCGTGCAGTCGCCCGAGCGGCTGCGGCTGCTGCTCGTGCTGACGGTGGTCGACATCCGCGCGGTCGGGCCGGGCGTGTGGAACAGCTGGAAGCGCCAGCTCCTGTCCGAGCTATACGAAGCCGCCGAGGAGGTGCTCCGCCTCGGCCACAAGCAGCGCGGCCGCGCCGAGCGGATCGCGGCCAAGCAGGCGACGTTGCGCGGGGCGCTGGGCTGGTCCGACGACGCGTTCGCCGCGCACGTGCGCCGTTTCCCGGAGGCGTACTGGATCGCGGAACCCGACGCGGTGCTGCTCCACAACGCCCGGTTCATGGCGGAGGCCGCGGGCCGGGAGCTGGCGATCGACGCGCAGGTCTATCCCGACCGCGGCGCGACGCTGGTGACGATCCAGGCGGCCGACCATCCCGGCCTGTTCTACCGCATCGCGGGCGCGATCCACCTGGCGGGCGGCAACATCATCGACGCGCGCATCCACACGACGCGCGACGGCTGCGCGCTCGACAACTTCCTCGTCCAGGACCCGCTCGGCCGTCCCTTCGACGAGGCGGGCCAGCTCGCGCGCCTCAAGACGGCGATCGAGGACGCGCTGGCCAATCGCGGCCGCCTCGCCGACCGGCTGGAGGCCAAGCCCGCCGCCCGCACCCGCGCCGATGCCTTTCCGATCGCGCCCAACGTGCTCATCGACAACCACGCCTCCAACCGCTTCACCGTGGTCGAGGTCAACGCGCGCGACCGCCCGGCGCTGCTGAACCAGCTCGCCCACGCGCTCTTCCAGTCGCGCGTGACGATCCACTCCGCGCACGTCGCCACGTACGGCGAGCGCGCGGTGGACGTGTTCTACGTGACCGACCTGACGGGCGACCGCATCACCCAGCCCCAGCGCCTGCGCGCGCTGGAGCGGCGCCTGCTGGATGCGGCCGCGGGCGAGCGGATGGAGGTGGCGGCGTGACCGATCACCTCATCCTGATTGTAGGTGCGGTCGTGATCGCCCTGGGGCTGATTGGCCTATGGCGTGGACTGACGTCGAAGACGCACGACGTGCGCGGCGGCGACGAACGAAGCACCGGAACAGCTTGGCATCAGGATGGCGGCGGAGGCGACTAGCCCCCGCCGACCGGCGTCACTTGGGCGCGAGCACCATCAGCATCTGGCGGCCTTCCATGCGCGGGAACGCCTCCACCTTCGCGATCTCGGCGGTGTCGCTGGCGACGCGCTGGAGCACGGCCATGCCGAGCTGCCCGTGGCTGAGCTCGCGGCCGCGGAAGCGCAGCGTCACCTTCACCTTGTCGCCCTCGCCGATGAACTCCTGCACCTTCTTCATCTTGGTGTCGTAGTCGTGGTCGTCGATGTTCGGACGCATCTTGATCTCTTTGATCTCCTGCGTCTTCTGCGTCTTGCGGGCGAGGTTGGCCTTTTTCTGGGCCTCGTACTTGAACTTGCCGACGTCCAGGAACTTGGCGACGGGCGGATCGGCGTTGGGCGACACTTCGACGAGGTCGAGCCCGACCTCCTGCGCCTGCGCGATCGCCTCGCGCGTGTACATCACGCCGAGATTCTCGCCTTCATGGTCGATCACGCGGACCCGGGGCGACTGGATCCACTCGTTGAAGCGAGGTCCGTTCATCGGCGGCGCCTGCATGGGCCGGCGCATCATGGGAGGACGTATGGGTATTTCTCCTGGTTGTTCTGAACCGCTTATATAATCCTTTCCCGGTTAACGGGAAAGGTCCGGCGGCGTCGCTTCCGCCGTCAACCGCTCGATCAGCGCGCCTAGCTCCACGATCTCCTGGCCCTGGCTTCCCAGCCGACGTAGCGCGACCGTTCCCTCCTCCGCCTCGCGCTTGCCGACGACGAGCAGGTTGGGGACCTTGGCGAGGCTGTGCTCGCGGACCTTGTAGTTGATCTTCTCGTTGCGCAGGTCGCTCTCGACCCTGAGCCCCGCGGCGCGGAGCTTGGCGACCGCCTCGCGGGCGTAGTCGTCGGCGTCCGACACGATGGTCGCGACGACCGCCTGGACGGGCGCGAGCCAGGTCGGGAACTTGCCGGCGTAATGCTCGATCAGGATGCCGATGAACCGCTCGAACGAGCCGAAGATCGCGCGGTGGAGCATAATCGGGCGGTGGCGCTCGCCGTCCTCGCCGACATAGGATGCGTCCAGGCGCTCAGGCAGGACGGTGTCCGTCTGGATAGTGCCGACCTGCCAGGTGCGGCCGATCGCGTCCGTCAGGTGGAACTCCAGCTTGGGCGCGTAGAAGGCGCCTTCGCCCGGCAGCTCCTCCCAGCCGAACTCGGGCGTGTCGCGGCCCGTCGCCTTGACCGCGTCGCGTAGGGACTGCTCCGACCAGTCCCACATCTCGTCCGTGCCGAAACGCTTCTCGGGCCGGAGCGCGAGCTTGATCGCGTACTTCTCGAAGCCGAGATCCTTGTACACGCGGTCGAGCAGGTCGCAGAACATGCTCACCTCGTCGACGAGCTGGTCCTGGCGGCAGAAGATATGCGCGTCGTCCTGCGTGAACTGGCGCACGCGCATCAGCCCGTGGAGCGCGCCGTGCGGCTCGTTGCGATGGCAGCAGCCGTACTCCGACAGGCGGATGGGCAGGTCGCGGTACGACTTGATGCCCTGGCGGAAGATCAGGACGTGCGCGGGGCAGTTCATGGGCTTGAGCGCCATGAGGTCCGCCTTGCCCGACAGCACGGGCCGGTCGTCCTCTCCGCTGGGGATCTCGTCGGGGACGACGAACATGTTCTCGCGATACTTACCCCAATGTCCCGACTGCTCCCACTGGCGCGCGTCCATGAGCTGCGGCGTCTTGACCTCGCGGTAGCCGCCCGCATCCAGGCGACGGCGGAGATACGCCTCCAGCTCGCGCCAGATCATATAGCCCTTGGGATGCCAGAAAATGGAGCCCTGCGCCTCCTGCTGAAGATGGAACAGGTCCATCTCCGCGCCCAGCTTGCGGTGGTCGCGTTTGGCGGCCTCCTCCAGCATGTGCAGATGCTGGTCGAGCTGCTTCTTGTTGAGCCAGCCGGTGCCGTAGATGCGGCTCAGCATCGCGTTCTTCTGGTCGCCGCGCCAGTACGCCCCCGACACGCGCGTCAGCTTGAACGCCTGCGGGTCGAGGCGGCCGGTGGAGGGCATGTGCGGCCCGCGGCACATGTCGAGCCACTCGCCCTGGCGGTAGATCGTCAGCTCCTCATCCTCGGGCAATTCGGCGGCCCACTCGGCCTTGAAGCGCTCGCCCTGTTCGGTCCAGCGGTCGATCAGCTGCCGGCGCGTCCACACCTCGCGCGTGAAGGGCTCGTTGCGCGCGATGATGTGGCGCATCTCCTCCTCGATCGCGGGCAGATCATCCTCGGTGAACGGCCGCTCCTTTGGTGCGAAGTCGTAGTAGAAGCCGTCCTCGGTCGCCGGGCCGAAGGTGATCTCCGTGCCGGGGAACAGGTGCTGCACCGCCTCGGCCATGACGTGAGCATAGTCGTGGCGCGCGAGCTCCAGCGCCTCTTTCTCGTCCTTCTGCGTGATCAGCGCCAATTCGGTGTCGCCGTCGAGCGGGCGGTTGAGGTCGCGCACCTCGCCGTTCACGCGCGCGGCGATGGCGGCCTTGGCGAGGCCAGGGCCGATCGCGGCGGCGACGTCGGCGGGGGTGGTTCCGGGCGCGACCTCACGGGCGGATCCGTCGGGCAGCGTGATTCGGAACATGGCGGTCATCGAAGGCTTTCCAGGGCTTGTGTGCAGCGCGGCATCTAAGGCCGAACCCACCCCTACGCCACCCCGAACGGTACCACGGTGTTGCCCCCCGTATGCCCGATCTCCGCCGCACCAAGAAACGGCACCCCCATCTCCCCGCACCAGCGGCGGATCATCGTCTCCGGCGTCTCCCCCCAGGGCGGGTCGTTGGACTGGACGTCGGTGACCGCGCCCAGGCGCACGCCGGCCAGGCCCTGGAGCTGCGTCGCGTGCGCCATCTGGAACAGCGTCCGGTCGATCCGATAGAGCGGTTCGGACACTTCCTCGATCATGAGCACATGGTCGGTCAGGTCGGGAAGCCAGGGTGTCCCGATCAGGTTTCCGAGGATCGTCAGGTTGAACGCCGCGGCCGGGCGTCCGCCGAGGCTGGGCTCGAGCCCCTGCCGGTCGCGACCCACCATCCAGCCGAGCGAGCGCGCCACCGTCCGGTCGCCGCCCTGCCGCCCGATGTCGACCGCCATCGGCCCGTGCACCGGACGCCCGAAGCCGCGCGCGTAGAGGGCGGCGAGCAGGAAACCCATGTCGGAATAGCCGAGATAGGTCTTGTTGCGCGCCGCGTCCCCCAGCCGCGGCATGACGAGCTCGAGGATGCGGTTGGAGCCGTAGCCGCCGCGCGCGAACCAGACCGCGTCGATGCTCGGGTCGTTCGCGACCTCCAGGAAAGCGGCGGCGCGAACCTGGTCGGAGCCGGCGAAATGCCCGTCGCTCTCGAAGCATTGCGGGTGCACGTACAGGTCGACCTGCGGATAGGCGATCGCGGCGAAGGCGGAGACGCGGGCGCCTACCAGCGGGTCGATGGGCCTGGCGGGGGCGACGACGGCGATCTTCATGGTGCGCGGTTTGCCGGGCGTAGGCCGCGAAGTCGAGACGGGCGGGTGCTTGCCCGGCCGCCCCGCCCCCACTAACCCCGCAGCCCATGTTGCGTGACAAAGCTTTCCTCGTCGGGATCGGCGGGTCGGGGATGATGCCGCTGGCGATGATCCTGCGCGCGCGGGGCGTGGAGGTGGCGGGGTCCGACCGCGCGCTCGACCAGGGGCGCGTGCCGGCCAAATTCGACGCGTTGCGCACGCTCGGCATCGCGCTCTTCGCCCAGGACGGGAGCGGCATCGCATCCGCCGACCAGCTCGTCGTCGCGTCTGCCGCGGTCGAGGAGACGGTGCCCGACATCGTCCGCGCGAACGAACTCGGCTGCCCGCGCGCGACGCGCGCCGAGCTGCTCGCCAGCCTGTTCAACGACAGCGCGCTCGCGATCGGCGTGGCTGGCACGAGCGGCAAGTCCACCGTCACGGGCATGATCGGCTGGATCCTGCACGCCACCGGCCGCGACCCGACCGTCATGAACGGCGCGGTGATGAAGAACTTCGCCACCCCCGACGCGCCATTCGCGAGCGCGTTGGTGGGCCAAGGCGAGGCGTTCGTGAGCGAGGTGGACGAAAGCGACGGCTCCATCGCGCTCTACCGGCCGCGGGTGGCGGTGCTCAACAATGTGAGCTTGGACCACAAGGCGCTGGACGAGCTGAACCTGCTGTTCCGCGACTTCCTGGCCAAGGCGTCGCGCGTGGTGGTCAACGCCGACAACCCGGACGCGCTGGTGCTGGGTGAGGCGATCCAGCGCGAGGCGCGCCTGTTCTTCTCGGTCGAGGGCGCGGGCGACCTCGTCGCGCGGAACTTGGTCGAGGAGCCGTTCGGCGTGCAGTTCGAGCTGCACCATGCGGGCGGGGTCACGCCCGTGGCGCTCCAGGTGCCCGGCCGGCACAACGTGTCCAACGCGCTGGCGGCGATCGGCGCATGCGTCGCGGCCGGACTGCCGGTCGGGGAGGCGGCGGAGGCGCTGGGCGGCTTCGTAGGCCTCAGGCGGCGCATGGAGCTGGTCGGCGAGGCGGGCGGCGTCGCGGTGATCGACGATTTCGGGCATAATCCCGACAAGATCGCCGCCACGCTCGACGCGCTGCACGCCTTTCCGGGACGGCTGCTGCTCATGTTCCAGCCGCACGGCTTCGGGCCGCTCAAGATGATGGGGCGCGAGCTGGTCCGGACCTTCGGCGAGAAGATGGCGGCGGACGACCTGCTGGTCATGCCCGACCCCGTCTACCAGGGCGGCACCGTCACGCGCGAGGTGGGCAGCGACAACATCGTGCGGGGCGTCGTCGAGGCCGGGCGCAATGCGCGCCACGTCGCCGACCGAACGGAGGCGGCGCGGGCGCTGGTGGCCGAGGCCCGCGCGGGCGACCGCGTCGTGGTGATGGGCGCGCGCGACGACACGCTGAGCCTGCTCGCAGAGGGGATGGTGCGCGAGCTCGCCGCGCGTTAACTTGGGGCCTGACCACGGGGAGACGCGCATGTTCCGCAAGCTGTTCCTGGACCATCCCGACGAGGTGGGCGAGAGCTATGGCGAGCACGCGCGCGTCGCGGGCCGGTTCGGCGCGGAGATGATCGTGGGCGGGATCGCCTGCCTGGTGCACGCGGCGGTGCCGGCGCTGTGCAAGACCTCGGGCTCGCGCACGATCGCGCGGTTACATGCAAGGTTGGTGGCGAAGCGGAGCGCGGTGAAGGCCGACCGGGCGCAGGTGAAGTCGGTCGAGTATGTGATCTGAACCGATCCTCCCCCAGCAAGGTGGGGGAGGATCGGGCTAAGGGCGCTCCACCAGCGGGGCGAATCTGGCGACTTGGCGTCCCACCAACCGCAGTTGCTCCAGCACCGCCGGATCGCTCGCGCCGCCCCCGTCATCGAACTTGGTCACCTGCGTGTTGATCGCCGCGGCGAAGGGCGTGGGCCAGCCCCTGAGCGCGTGGACGATCGAGCGGAGCGCGGCGATGGTGCTGCCGGTCGCCTGCCAGCCGTATGCGGTGGCGATCAGGCCGACGGGCATGTCGGCGAGGTAGGGCCGCTGGTCCTTGGCCGTCTCCTCCAGGAGGTCGAGCGCATTCTTGACGACGCCGGAGATGGAGCCGTGATAGCCGGGGCTCGCGATGATCACCGCCGACGCCTGGCGCACCGTGTCGACGAACTCGCGCTCGTGATCCGTGCGGCTGGTCGCGCGCGGGTCGTAGAGCGGCAGGCGCGCCATGTCGGCACCGCCGAACATGCGCGTGCGGAAGCCCTGGTCGCACGCGGCGTCGAGCGCGATCCGGAGCGCCCGCTCGGTGGACGAGACCGCGCCGATCGTGCCGCCGATGCCGACCACCAAGGGCTTGTCGCCTTCCGTCACCTTCCGCTCCCGCTCGTTCCGTCGCGACTTAGGGCCCGGCTGGCGGAATGGGAAGCGCGGCACTAGTATCCGGCTATCGGCTGGTGTATTAGCCGGCTCACACGGTTGAGTAGAGGCATGCGCCCCCACCCCTTCGACAACAGCAACGGCCGGCGTTGGCGGCGCGACCTGGACTCCGAGCCGACCGACTCCCCCGAGCCGGACCCGGTATTCGCGCCTCAACAGAGCGGGCGAAGCTCGTTCTGGGGTGGCGCACCGATGGACGACCTGACCGCCCCGAGCGGTCGCACCGAGCCGCTGAAGGACGATTGGGGCTACCCTCTCCCGCCGGAGCCCCCCGCGCCCAAGAAGCGGCGGCGCTGGGGCCGGATCATCTCGCGGACGTTAAGCGTCGGCATCATCCTGCTCGTCGTGGCGATCGGCTGGCTTGCGATCACCGCGCCGCTGTCCAAGTCCTTGAAGCCGCCGACGCCGCCGTCGATCACGCTGACCGCCGACGACGGGACGCCGATCGCCCGGCGCGGCGCGATCATCGGCCGGCCGGTCGACGCGGCCAAGCTGCCGGACCATGTGCGCGAGGCGTTCCTCGCGATCGAGGACCGGCGCTTCTACGACCACTGGGGCATCTCGCTCCGCGGCATCGCGCGCGCGGCGTGGAGCAACTTCGGCGCGGGCGGGGTGCGCCAGGGCGGCTCTACAATCACCCAGCAGCTGGCGAAGAACGCGTTCCTCGACTCCGACCGGACCATGGCGCGCAAGTTCCGCGAGGTGATGATCGCGTTCTGGCTGGAGACGTGGCTGACCAAGGACGAGATCCTGTCGCGCTACCTGTCCAACGTCTATTTCGGCGACAACGTCTATGGGCTGACGGCGGCGTCGAAGCATTATTTCGGGCGCACGCCGCAAAACCTCAACATCGGCCAGGCGGCGATGCTGGCGGGGCTGGTCAAGGCGCCGAGCCGCCTCGCGCCGACGAGCAACCTGTCGGGCGCGCGCAAGCGCCAGGCGGTGGTGGTGGGCGTGATGGTGGACGCGGGCTTCCTGACCGAGCGCGAGGCCGACCGCGTCCAGCCGCAGCGCGTCAAGGCCAAACGCGCGGATACGCTGCCCAGCGGCACCTATTTCGCCGATTGGGTACTGCCCGAGGCGCGCGACCGGGCGGGCGAAGTCCAGTCGGACTCGACCGTGGAGACGACGCTCAACCGCCGGCTGCAGCGCGCCGCCGAGCGCAGCGTGCGCGCGGGCACGCCGGGCGGCATGCAGGCGGCGCTGGTCGCGATGCGGCCGGACGGCAAGGTCGTGGCGCTGGTGGGTGGGCGCGACTACGCCAAGTCCTCGTTCAACCGCGCCACGCAGGCGAGGCGCCAGCCGGGGTCGACGTTCAAGCTGTTCGTGTACCTCGCCGCGCTGCGCCAGGGCATGACGCCCGCCTCCACGGTCGAGGACCGGCCGGTCGACATCGCGGGCTGGAAGCCGCGCAACAATGACGGTCGCTACCTGGGCGAGATCTCGCTGGCGCAGGCCTTTGCGCGGTCGTCGAACGTCGCGGCGGCCAGGCTGACGCAGGACGTGGGAGTCAAGAACGTCATCAAGGCGGCGCGCGACCTCGGCATTTCCACGCCCATCGCCAACGAGGCGACGATCGGGCTCGGCACCAGCGGCGTGTCGCTGCTGGAGCTGACCGCGGCCTACGCGGCGGTCGCGCGCGGGCGCTATCCGGTCCAGCCGCACGGGCTGAAACAAGCCGAGGAGCGCAGCTGGTACCAGACGCTGACGGGCGGCGGGCGCGACATGCCGGAGCGGATCCACGAGGACATGCTATCGTTGCTCGGCTCCGCCATGCGCGGCACGGGTTATCAGGCGCGGCTGCCCGTCGAGGCGTTCGGCAAGACGGGCACGACGCAGGACGGGCGCGACGCCTGGTTCGTGGGCTTCGCGGGCGACCTGGTGGTGGGCGTCTGGGTCGGGCGCGATGACAACAAGCCCGCGGGCCTGACGGGCAGCGGCGCGCCCGCGCGCATCTGGCGCGACTTCATGTCCTCCGCGCTGAACATCGCGCCGCCGCCGCGTGCGCCCGTCGCGGAAACGACGGTCGAGGACGTGCTGGCGAACGAGGGCATCGTGCTCCCGGAGGGCGCGATCCCCGAGCTGCCGCCGCTAGCCGAGCAGCTGGAGGGGCTAGGCGTCGACCTGCAGGTCGATCCCGAAGGCACGATTTCCGTCGGGCCGTCGCGGCGCGAGGAGCGTCCGCCCCCGCCGCCGCGCGAGGAGCGCCGGCCGCCGGTGGAAGAGGAGTTGGAGGGGGAGTTCTAGGGTTTACCTAGTCCGTTCTCGCGCTTACCCGCCGCGCGATGCGCTTCTTCTCCGACAACGCCGCCCCCGTGCACGCCAAAGTCATGGAGGCGCTGCACGCGGCCAACCACCAAGACACAGCCTATGACGGCGACCGCTGGTCCAAGCGGCTCGACGAGCGCTTCTCCGAGCTGTTCGGCACCGAGGTGCGCGCGCTGTGGGTGCCGACGGGGACGGCGGCGAACTGCCTCGCGCTGACCGCGCTCTGCCCGCCGCACGGCGGCGTGATCTGCCACCGCGACGCGCACATCCAGAACGACGAGGGCGGCGCGCCCGAATTCTACACGCACGGGGCCAAGCTGTACCTGGCCGACGGCGAGGGCGCGAAGCTCTCGGCGGAGATCATCGCGCAGACGGCGGACCTGATCGCGAACGACGTGCACCGGGTGCAGCCGCACGCGGTGTCGATCACCAACGCGACCGAGTACGGCCTCGTCTACAAGCCCGACGAGGTGGCGGCGATCGGCGAGCTGGCGCACGCACGCGGTTGGGGCTTCCACATGGACGGGGCGCGGTTCGCGAACGCGGTGGTCTCGACCGGCGCGGGTGTCGCGGACCTGACGTGGAAGGCGGGCGTGGACGCGCTCTCCTTCGGCTTCGTCAAGAACGGCGGCATGTCGGCGGAAGTGCTCGTGTTCTTCAAACCGGAGCTGGCGGCCTACACCCCGCAGCGGCGCAAGCGCGCAGCGCTCCTGTTCAGCAAGGGGCGGTTCCTGGCGGCGCAGGTCTTGGCGCACCTCGACGGCGACCTGTGGCTGGAGTGCGCGCGCGGCGCGAACGAGGGCGCGGCGCTGCTCGCGCAAGCCGCGGGCGACCGTCTGGTACACGCCGTGGAGGCGAACGAGGTGTTCCTGCGCGTGACTCCGCAAGAAGCGGCTTCGCTCCGGGCCAAGGGGTTCGACTTCTACGATTGGGGTCCGGGCGAGGCGCGGTTCGTGGTGTCGTGGGACCAGGGCGCCGACGTGATCCGCCCGCTCGCGGAGGCGGTGCGCGCGTTGTGAGCGGGGATACGCGGCCCAACTCCACCCGCCTCTCCATCCTCCTCCCCTTCTTCGTCGTGGTGCTGATCTGGGGATCGACCTGGATCGTCATCGCCGACCAGATCGGAACGGTGCCGCCGCAATGGTCGGTCGCATACCGCTTCATCGTGGCGGGGCTGGCGATGGCGGCGGTGGCGTGGTGGCGCGGCGACCGCTGGCCGACCGACGCGCGAGGCTTGAGCTTCGCGGCGGTGCTGGGGCTGTTCCAGTTCTGCCTCAACTTCAACTTCGTCTACCAGGCGGAGCGGTTCGTGACGTCCGGGCTGGTGGCGGTGGTGTTCGCGCTGATGCTGGTGCCGAACGCGCTGCTCGGGCGCGTATTCCTGGGCCAGAGGCTGGGGCGGCAGCTGCTGCTGGGCTCGGCGGTCGCGGTGTGCGGGATCGCGCTGCTCTTCGTGCACGAGGCGCGGGTGGACCCGAACGGGCCGGGACAGGTGATGCTGGGCGTCGGCCTGACGCTCTTGGGCGTGCTGTCGGCGTCGATCACCAACGTCATGCAGGGCTCGGCGACGGCCAAGGCGTATCCGATGGCGTCGATGCTGGCGGCGGGGATGCTGATCGGGGCCGCCATCGACGCGGGCGCGGCCTTTGCGCTCGCGGGCCCGCCGAGCTGGGACCCGCGGCCGGGCTATCTGCTCGGCGTCCTCTATCTCGGCGTGTTCGCGTCAGCGGTGGCGTTCACGCTCTACTTCAACATCATCCGCGTGATCGGCCCGGCCAAGGCGGCGTACAACAGCGTGGTCGTGCCGGTGATCGCGATGCTGTTCTCGACGGTGTTCGAAGGCTATCGCTGGTCGGCGCTGGCGGCGGCCGGCGGGCTGCTCGCAGGCGTAGGGCTGGTGATCGCGCTCACCGCGCGCAGGCCCAACCGGTAGTCGGGATAGTGCGGGGTCCAGCCTAGCACGCGCTTGGCCTTCCCATTCGCGACACGGCGATTCTCGGCATAGAAGCCGCGCGCCATGGGCGAGAGGCTGTCGAGCGGCACGACGCGCGGCTCGGGCAACCCGAGCAGCCGCGCGGCGTAGCGCACCACCTCGTTCTGTGAGCAGGGTCGGTCGTCGGCGAGGTTGTACGCGCCGGACGGGGCGTCGAGCGCAGCGAGCACGCCGGAGACGATGTCGTCCACGTGGACGCGGCTGAACACCTGGCCCGGGCTGTCGACGAGATGCGCCCTGCCCTCTCGAACGCGGTCGAGCGCGGAGCGGCCGGGGCCGTAGATGCCGGGTAGCCGGAACACCCGTGCGCCGGCGTCCAGCCAGGCGGCGTCGGCGCGGGCTCGGGCGGAGCGGCGACCTGCGCCGGTGGGGGCGGTCTCGTCGACCCAGGCGCCGCCGGTGTCGCCATAGACGCCGGTAGAGGAAAGGTAGCCCAGCCAAGCGGGCGTGCGGGCGAGCTGGTCGCCGTACGCGGTCAGCACCGGGTCGTGCTCGCCGTCGGGCGGGACGGAGGAGAGGATGTGCGTGGCGCGGGCGAGCTCGGCCGCGACGGCGTGATGGTCGTCGAAGCGGAGCGTGCCGGCGCGGCCGTCGCGGGTGGTCGCGGCGACGGTGAAGCCGCGGGCGCGGGCGGCGACTGCGACGCGGCCGGCGGTGTAGCCGAGGCCGAAGATGAGGAGGTGCACTACTGATTCCTCCCCCGCCCATGGCGGGGGAGGGGGACCAGCGAAGCTGGTGGAGGGGGAGCTACGGGATGCGGCATCGTGATGTACCCCCTCCACCGCCTTCGGCGGTCCCCCTCCCCCGCAACTACGTTGCGGGGGAGGAATTCAGCGGTGTCACCGCGCCATCGGGCCCTTGTAGAGCGTGCCGAAATAGTCCGCCTTTACCCAGCGCGGGCGCTCCGGCGCGTCGGCCAGCGCGGTGGCGATCGCGTGGTTGAGCGACACGAAGTTCGCCGCCGCCGTCCAGTCGAACGGCAGGTCGATCTCGTCGGACGGCTTGTGGTAGTGGTTCTTGATGAACTCCGCCGTCGCGGTCGTGCCGCCGCCGCCGGGGCCGGGCACGAGCGACACCGCCGGCACGCCCTGGCGGACGAAGCTGTAATGGTCGGTGCGCACGAACGACGCCTCCTGCGGCGCGGGATCGGGCACGAGCGCGAAGCCGAGCTTCTTCGTCGCCGCCGCCGCGATCGGGCCGATGCCCGACCGGTCCGCGCCGAACGCGACCAGGTTCTGGAAGCGGTAGGTCAGGATCGGCATGTCGAGGTTGACGTTCGCGACGAGCGAGCGCTTCGGCACGGTCGGGTAGGTCGCGAAATAGTCGGAGCCGATCAGCCCCTTCTCCTCCGCGGTGACCGCGACGAAGAGGACGGAGCGCTTGGGCCGCGCGCTCCTCATCCGCTTGGCGACCTCGATCATGGAGGCGATGCCGACCGCATTGTCCATCGCGCCGTTGTGGATCGTGTCGCCGGTCGCGTCGGGGCGGCCGATACCGACGTGATCCAAGTGGCCGGAGAGCACGACATACTCGCCCCGGAGCTTCGGGTCGGAGCCGGGCAGCAGGCCGACGACGTTGCTGCTGTTGAGCCGCTCGGTCGTGAAGCGCTGCTTGGTGGCGAGCGTCGCGGCGAGCTGGCCCGTCGGCACGGGACGGCCGGCGGCGTCTGCGGCGCGGACCTCCTCCCAGTTCAGCTTGGAGCCCGCGAAGAGCTTGGCCGCGCCCTCCTGGGAGACGATCGCGAGGATGGGCGCGCCGCCGTCGCGGGGCATGCCGTCCGGCCCCGCCCAGGTAACCGCGCGCGCGTCCCAGCTGCGGTGAATCGTCGAGACGGGGATGATGCCGCGGCTCTGGTTCGATTCGATAAAGACGATGCCGCGCGCGCCCTTGGCGGCGGCGGTGCGGGCGCGGTCGACGCGGTTGCCAAGATGCGCCGCGACCTCCGAGTTCATCCCCTGTGGGCCGCTGTAGAAGACGGCGACGACTTTGCCGCGCACGTCGAGCCCGCGATAATCGTTGCGGCCGATCGCGGGGTCGACGACGCCGTGGCCCGCGAAGACCACGGGCGCGGACACGTCGATAGTCTCGCCGGCGGGCGTCGGGCGGAGCGTGTAGTCGGTGCCGAAGACGAGCGGCGTCGTCGCGCCGTTCGCGGTCAGCGTCATGACCGGCTCACCTGCGGGCTTAGCCACGACGAGCGGCACGGGCTGAAGCCAGCGGCCGTTCGCGCCGGGCTGGAGGCCGGCGGCCTGCATCTGCTTGGCGACATAGTCGGCCGCACGGTCGTAGTCGGGCGTCCCCGCCTCGCGCCCGCGCATCGCGTCGGAGGCGAGATAGGCGACATGCGCGCGCAGCGCCGCTTCCTGCGGGGCGGAGGGGGCCTGCGCGGACGCGGTCGCGGCGGTGGCGAGGAGGAGGGGGAGGATGAGGTTACGCATGGTCACTCCTTACTAAATCCTCCCCCGCCCACGGCGGGGGAGGAGGACCGCGCCGCTTGCGGCGTGGTGGAGGGGGTACAGGGGATGCCGCATCCCGTAGTTCCCCCACCACCGCCTGCGGCGGTCCCCTCCCCCGCAACTACGTTGCGGGGGAGGAACGTATCTTCGTTCTACCGCGCCATCGGGCCCTTGTAGAGCGTGCCGAAGAAGTCGCCCTTGTTCCACACCGGCCGCTGGTCGGCGTCGGCGATCTCGCGGGCGATTTGGTAATTCACCTCGATGAAGCGCGCGCCCGACTCCCAATCGATCGGCGCGGTCTGCACGACCTCGTCGGAGGGACGATGGTAGTTGGTGGCGAGGAACGTGCTCCAGGCCTCCTTGCCCGGCCCGCCCGGGCCCGGCCACAGGAACACCGACGGCACGCCCTGCTGCACGAAGCGGTAGTGGTCGGAGCGGACGAAGAAGCTCTGCTCGGGCAGCGGATCGTCGGCCGCGCCCACACCGATGTTCGCCGCCGCCCGACGCACGATCGGCCCCAGCGATGAGCGATCCGCGCCGAACGCGACCACGTCCTGGAACTTGTAGGTGATGATCGGCATGTCGAGGTTGACGTTGGCGACCATGTTCGCCTTGGGCACGGTCGGGTTGGTCGCGAAATAGTCGGCGCCGACCAGCCCCTTCTCCTCCGCCGTCACCGCCAGGAACATGATCGAGCGGCGCGGCGGCTTTCCGCTGGCCTTGAAGCGCTTGGCCTCCTCGATCAGCGAGGCGATGCCGACCGCGTTGTCCATGGCGCCGTTGTAGATGGTGTCTCCGCTCGCGTCCGCGCGGCCGACGCCGACGTGATCGAGGTGGGCGGTGAGAACGACCACCTCGTCCTTCAGCTTGGGGTCGCTGCCCGGCAGCAGGCCGGCGACGTTGTAGCTGGTGGCGGGCGCGATCGTGGTCTTGAGCCGCACGGTGGCCGTCGCGGGCAGCTGGAACGCCTTGAACCGCGCCTTGGGGTCGGCGCTCCGGGCGGCGATCGTGGCCCAGGGCGTAGACGCGCCCTCGAACAGCTTGGCGGCGCCCGCGGGACCGAGCGTGCCGAGGCTGGTGACGCCCGGCGCCTCCGAGTGGCCGACGCCTTGTCCGTCGGCCCAGGTCATACGCACACCGTCCCAGCTCTCCGCGAGCCGCGCAATCGAGCGGACCTTGGCGGACTCGGGCGTCTGCAGCGTGATCGCGCCGATCGCGCCGCGCTTGGACGCGGCCTCCATCTTGCCCGTGCGGCTCAGGTGCGCGCGCGGTTCGCTAGGGATCCCGGCGGGCGCGCCGTCCAGGAACGCGACGACTTTGCCCTTCACGTCGACGCCCCGATAATCGTTGCGGCCGAACTCCGGCGCGTCGATGCCGTAGCCGACGAACACCACGGGCGCGGTGATGTCCGTTACGGCGCGCTCGGGATCGGCGCCGGTGACGAAGTCTTCGCCGAACACGAGCGGCACCGCTTGGCCGCCGCGGCGCTGGAAGCTCATCGTGCCCTTCTCAGCCGCTTTGTAGCTGACCAGCGGCACGCGCTGCAGATAGCTGCCCGCGTCGCCTGCGGGGCGTAAGCCCGCGGCGTAGAATTGCGACGCGACATACTGCGCGGCGACGTCATACTCGGGCGTACCCGCCTCGCGGCCCTTCAGCTGGTCGGAGGCGAGGAATAGGATGTGCGCCTTCATCGCCGCCTGATCCGGCGGCAGCACCGCGTTCGCGGCGGCGTTCGCCTCCGCCTCGCTGGGCTGCGGCGCGGCGGGCGTAGCGGGCGGCTGAGCGGTCTGATGCGCGTGATCGTGGGCGAAGGCGGTCGAGCTGAGCAGCAATGCGAACGCGGAAACGGAACGGAACATCGGCATCCTTCTGTTCTATCTGTATTGCGGAGGTAGCACGGGCCGTGTTTTCCGCAAGCGTCGGGTGGCGGCGGCGACTCGGGCGGCTATATCGCGCGCATGGACATGCAGAACGCGCCCGCGCTCCCCGCCGTGACCCGCCGCGAGGACTACCATCCGCCCGAGTGGATGGTGCCGGAGGTCGAGCTCGACTTCGACCTCGACCCCGCCAAGACGCGGGTGCGCGCGACGCTCAGGGTCGAGCGCAACGGCGCGCATCGCGAGCCGCTCAAGCTTGACGGCGCGGGGCAGCAGCCGGTGCGCGTGCTGGTCGACGGCGTCGCGGTCAACAATTGGCGGCTGGAAGGCGAGCGGCTGGTCGTGCCGCTGACGGGCGAGGCGCACACCGTTGAGACCGAGGTCGAGATCGAGCCGGAGAAGAACACCCAGCTCATGGGGCTGTACGCGTCGGGCGGCATCCTGTGCACGCAGTGCGAGGCCGAAGGTTTCCGGCGCATCACCTACTTCCCCGACCGGCCGGACGTGCTGGCCACGTACCGGGTGCGGATGACGGCCGACAAGGCGCGCTTCCCCGTGCTGCTGGCGAACGGCGATCCGGTGGCGCAGGGCGAGGCCGACAACGGGCGGCACTGGGCGGAGTGGCACGACCCATTCCCCAAGCCGTCCTACCTGTTCGCGCTGGTGGCGGGCGACCTCCAGGCCAACCGCGACGAGTTCGTGACGCAGTCGGGCCGCACCGTACAGCTCGGCATCTGGGTGCGGGAAGCCGACTTGCCCCGCACCGACCACGCGCTCCACGCGCTGAAGGTGTCGATGGCGTGGGACGAGCGCGTGTACGGCCGCGAGTACGACCTGGACGTGTTCAACATCGTGGCGGTCGACGACTTCAACTTCGGCGCGATGGAGAACAAGGGGCTGAACATCTTCAACAGCCGCTACATCCTCGCCGACCCGGACACCGCGACCGACTACGACTACGACGCGATCGCGGCGGTGGTGGCGCACGAATATTTCCACAACTGGTCGGGCAACCGCGTCACCTGCCGCGACTGGTTCCAGCTGTCGCTGAAGGAGGGCTTCACCGTCTTCCGCGACCAGGGCTTCTCCGCGGACCAGGGGTCGCCGGCGGTGAACCGCATCGAGGGGGTGCGCGGTCTTCGTGCGGCGCAGTTCCCGGAGGATGCGGGGCCGCTCGCGCACCCCGTGCGGCCGGAGAGCTACATCGAGATCTCGAACTTCTACACGGCGACCATCTACAACAAGGGCGCCGAGCTCATTCGGATGATGTCGATCATCCTGGGCCCGCAGAAGTTCCGAGCGGCGTGCGACCTCTATTTCCAGCGGTTCGACGGGACGGCGGCGACGTGCGAGGATTTCGTGCGCTGCATGGAGGAGGCGGGTGGCGTCGACCTGTCGCAATTCCGCCTCTGGTATGCCCAGGCCGGCACGCCGCGCGTCCAGGCGTCGGTCGAGCATGAGGGCGGCCGCGCGACGCTCCGGCTCGCGCAGCACGTGCCGCCGACGCCGGGCCAGCCGGTCAAGGAGCCGATGGTGATCCCGCTCAAGGTCAAGCTGTTCGGCGCGGAGACCGCCAAGCCGCTCACCGACGAGCGGTTGGTGCTGCTCAAGGACCCCGCCGAGACCGTCGTGTTCGACGGCGTGGTCGAGCGGCCGGTGCTGTCGATCAATCGCGGCTTTTCCGCGCCGGTGATCATCGAGAGCGACCGCTCGGCGGCGGACCTGGGGTTCCTGAGCGCGAACGACGACGACCCGTTCGCGCGCTACGAGGCGATGCAGCAGCTGATGCTCGACACGCTGGTGGCCGACGCGGTCGAGGGCGACCGGTCGGGGCACGAGGCGGTGGTCGCGGCGGTCGCGAACACGCTGGACGACGCCGAGCGCGATCCGGCGTTTGTGGCGGAGGCGGTGCTGCTGCCGTCGGAGAGCTTCATCGGCGACCAGCTGAGCGTGGTCGATCCGGAAGCGGTGTTCCGGGCGCGCGAGGGCCTCCGCGCGGCGCTGGGCGGGAAACTCGAGGAGCGGTGGCGCGGGCTCTACGACGGCGAGCGCGAGCCCTATGCCTACACGCCGCGGGCCAAAGGCTTGCGGCGCCTGCGCAATGTCGCGCTGGGCTATATCGCGGCGAGCGGCGCGGGCGACGCGGACAAGCTGGCCTTCACGCAATTCGAGGCGGCGGACAACATGACCGACCGCATGGGGGCGCTGACGACGCTGGCGAGCGGCGCGTCGGACCTGCGTGAGGCGGCGCTCGACATCTTCTATAACCGCTATCGCGACAATGCGCTTGTGCTCGACAAGTGGTTCCAAACGCAGGCGCTGTCGTCGCGCGACGATACGGCCGCGCAGGTCGCGGAGCTGGCGCGGCACCCAGACTTCACCCTCGCCAACCCGAACCGCGCCAGGTCGCTGGTCGGCGCGTTCGGGGTGAACCAGCGGGCGTTCAACGGGGCGTCGGGGGAGGGCTATCGGTTCCTGGCCGAACAGCTGATCGCGCTCGACAAGCTCAACCCGCAGACCGCGGCCAAGCTGCTGCCGCCGCTCGGGCGCTGGCGGCGGTTCGACGCGGGGCGGGCGAAGCTGATGCGCGCCGAGCTGGAGCGGATCGTCGCGACGCCGGGGTTGAGCAAGGACCTGTTCGAGCAAGCGTCGAAGTCGTTGGAGGGGTGATCCACCTCCCTCTCCCCTCTGGGGCGCATCAGGTCGGTCATGCCCCCGGCATGACCTAAACCGTCCGGGGGACGGTTTACCTGATGCGGGTGCCGAGCGTAGCGAAGGCGGGAGAGGGGCAGTGTCGAGCGTGGCGCCCTGCACTGCCCCTCTCCCCGACCCTCTCCCCGGAGGGGAGAGGGAGAAGGTTAGAACAGCCGGCCGCCGTTCGGGACGGTTGCATCCGGCTGGAGGAGCACCACCCTGCCCTCCTCGTCCGGGAAGCCCAGCGTCAGCACCTCGCTTACCGTCGGCCCGATCTGGCGCGGCGGGAAGTTGACCACGGCGGCGACCTGGCGGCCGACCAGTTCGTCGGGCGCGTAGCGGGCGGCGATCTGGGCGGCGCTTTTCCGGCGGCCGATGGCGGGACCGAAGTCGATCACGAGCTTGATCGAGGGCTTGCGCGCCTCCGGAAAGGGCTCGGCGGAGACGATCGTGCCGACGCGGATGTCCACCTTGAGCCAGTCGTCGAACGCGATTTCCGGCGCGGAGGGCGCGGTGGGGTCGTGGGTCATGTGCATGCGTAATCTCCCTCCGCCGCGCCGTCAGACGGGACGGCTACGCCGTCCCGCTGCCCGCCGCGGCGTCTCCTCACTTTGCTCACGCAAAGTGAGGGCGCCCGCACCTAAAAGTCCACGTTAGCGTAGTGCGGCGCCGGCCCGATAACCTCCATCCGCTCCGCCAAGAGCGGCCGGAAGCTCGGGCGGCTCTTCAGGCCCATGTACCAGCGCGCGGTCTGTTCGTGGCCCTTCCAGTCGATGCCGCCCAGATAGTCGACGACCGAGATCTGCGCCGCGGCCGCTAAGTCGGCGAGGCTGAAGGTCGCGCCCGCTATCCAGTTGCGATGGTCGAGGAGGTAGTCGGTGTAATCGAGATGCCCGATCGCAGCCTTCATCGCTTCGCGCAGCGCCTTGGCGTCGGGCGTGGCGGGGCGGGCGTTCAGGCGCTTGATCATGCGCTCGTGGAGCAGCGGGCCGGTGACGTCGTTGTAGAATTGCGTGTCGAACCAGCTGACGAGCCGGCGGATCTCGGCGCGCTGGACGGCGGTGCCGTTGATCAGCGACGGCTTGTCCACCGTCTCCTCGAAGAACTCGCAGATCGCCTGGCTGTCGACGAGGACGGAGCCCTGCGCGTCCTCGACCATGACGGGCGTCTGGCCGGCGGGGTTGAGGTGGAGGAACTCGTCGCGGCGGTTCCAGGGGGACTCACGGACCAGCTCATAGCCCACGCCCTTCTCGCCTAGCAGGAGACGCACTTTGCGGGAGAAGGGACATAGGGGAAACTGGTAGAGCTGCCACATTTGTCCGCTGTTAGGCAGGATGGGCGTGAGGTGGAAGGGTGGTTGAGCGGGTGGACGACGGAATAAGGCGGACGGGGCGATGACGGCGATCATGACGTTGGCGGCGGCGGTGCTGATGGCGCTGTATGGCGGCGGCTGGCCGGTGATGGTGGCGGCGACGGTGGTCGTGGCGGCGGTGGCGGGGACGACGTTCCCCGACCTCGACCAGCTGCTTCCCCTCGGGCACCGGAGCGCGCTGACGCACGGGATTCTGCCGGTGCTGGCGCTGGCCTATGACAGGCGGTTCTGGCCGGTGGCGGCGGGGTTGGGCTTAGGCCTCGGGCTGCACCTGGCGGCTGACCTGTTTCCGAACGGGATGCGGGGCTACGCGACGATCAAGCTGCCGCTGTTCGGCTCGATCGGGCGGGGCGGGTCGTATCTGTGGATCGCGGCGAACGCCGGCCTGTGCTTGGCGAGTGGGGCGTGGCTGCTGGGCCAGGTCGCCGCGCCGCGCGTCGCGGGCGCGACGCTGGTGGCGGTGGGGGTGCTGGGGGTCGCGTACCTGCTGCGCACCGACGGGGGCTGGTGGGCGCTCGCGCTGTTCGCAGGGCTGGGGTGGCTGGCGCTGCGGTGGGGCTGAGCGGGAATCGCCCTGGCCTCCCCCCCGCCACCGTCATGCTGAACTTGTTCCAGCGTCCAGGGTAGCGGCCACGACCACCCGTGGTCGCGCGGACCACGCTGGATCATGAAACAAGTTCAGGATGACGGCGGAAGTGAGTGGGGCGGAAGTACATTAAAGTACACGCCAACGCGCGCGGGGGTGCAGACGCCGAAGGTAACGAAGGTAAGCGTATGTCCGCGTGAGAACGCGACGAACCGAGTGCGTCGCTCCTCCGGTCGTCACCCCAGCGAAAGCTGGGGTCGCAGGCCGAGAGCGCATCCGGTCCGAACCACGCGATCCCAGCGTTCGCTAGGACGACGAGTCCTGGGCTGATGATGTGGAAGAGCGGCGGCTCGGGTAAGGCCGAGTCGCTGGGGATCGTGGCACGGGTGGAGGGTTGTAGGACAGCAAATTCCTAGCATGCCGTCTAATCTGAGCCGTCGAAACCCGCGCAGCCATCGCTGGCCGTCGCGCACACAAACTCCGATGTAACCTTGTTTCCCATCCGCCCGTCCGACCTCACGCGAACTGCATGGAACTTTGCTCCAACCGAGGTTAGGTTTCTCATCAGCTCACTGGTCCCGCCTTCGAGCAGCGCTCGGTATCTCGGGCGTTCTGAGGGCGCTATACCGCGCTCCTTTAGGTTCCAGTTCTCAATGCCTTTGCGGAAGGTATCCTCAGCAGCGGGGCCAAAATCGTAAAATTTAGCGGTTTCTGGATTAAGCAGCTTGCTGGTGATGTCTGACCTGCATGCACTTTCCTGCTCGCTGATCCGCCCCGACACCGAGCACCCGGCTAGTAGCGTTAAAGCGGCCGATACTAGAATCATTCGCACCATTGCCCCCTTAGCTGCGCCTGTAACGGAGGTAGCGTATCTTTTCTCAAAATCAGTGCTCAGTTATACTCTACTCTGCCGCCACAAGCTCCACCGTGTCCTCAAGCGGGTGCTCCAGCCGGCCCAGCATCTCCTTCGGCACGACCTGCCAGAACCGCTCGACCGCGCGGTCCCAGTCGTCGAGGAGGCCTCTCGCCCATTTGCTGTCGGTGGCGCGGACGTGGTCGGCGATCAGCGCGCGGAGCGCGCCCTCCCAATGGGCGGAGCGGAGGCGGGTCCAGGTGATGCTGTCGGGGTTGGCGCGGCGTTCGAACGCGTCGTCGGCGTCGTAGACGAAGGCCATGCCGCCCGTCATGCCCGCGCCGAAGTTGCGGCCGACCGCGCCCAGCACGACCGCCACGCCGCCGGTCATATACTCGCAGCCGTTGGCGCCGCAGCCTTCCACGACGACGGTCGCGCCCGAGTTCCTGACCGCGAAGCGCTCGCCTGCCTGGCCGGCGGCGAAGAGCTTGCCCGCGGTCGCGCCGTAGAGGACGGTGTTGCCGAGGATGGTGTTGTCCTGGCTCGCGAGCGGCGAGGAGACGGCGGGGCGGACGATGATCGTGCCGCCGGACAGGCCCTTGCCGACATAGTCATTGGCGTCGCCGAACACCTCCAGCTTGACGCCGCGGACGAGGAACGCGCCGAGCGACTGGCCCGCCGAGCCGCGTAGGCGGATGGTGACGTGGTCGTCGGCGAGCGGGCGATCCTTGAGCCGCGTGACGATCTCCGACGAGAGGCGCGTGCCGACGGCTCGGTGCGTGTTTCGGACGCTATAGGTCAGCTGCATCTTCTCGCCGCGCGCGAAGACGGGGGCGGCGTCCTTGATGATCTGGGCGTCGAGGCTGTCGGGGACGTCGTTGCGGAACGTGTTCAGACTAAAGCGGCGCTCGGCGTCGGTGGCGTCGACCTTGGCAAGGATGGGGTTGAGGTCGAGGTCGTCGAGGTGCTCCGCGCCGCGGCTGACCTGGCGGAGCAGCTCGGTGCGGCCGATCACCTCGTCCAGGCTCCGGCAACCGAGCCGCGCCAGGATGTCGCGCACCTCCTCGGCGATGAAGGTCATGAGGTTGATGACCTTCTCCGGGCTGCCCGTGAACTTGGCGCGGAGCTTGGGGTCTTGCGTGCAGACGCCAACGGGACAGGTGTTGGAATGGCACTGGCGCACCATGATGCAGCCCATCGCGACAAGGCTCAACGTGCCGACGCCGAACTCCTCCGCGCCGAGAATCGCGGCGATCACGATGTCGCGGCCGGTCTTGAGGCCGCCGTCGGCGCGCAGGCGCACGCGGCCGCGCAGGCCGTTCAAGGTGAGCACCTGGTTCACCTCCGACAGGCCCATCTCCCAAGGCGTGCCGGCATATTTGATCGAGGTCTGGGGCGATGCGCCGGTGCCGCCGACATGGCCGGAGACGAGGATTGCGTCGGCGTGCGCCTTGGCGACGCCGGCGGCCACCGTGCCGATCCCGGCGGAGGAGACGAGCTTGACGCAGACCCGCGCGCGCGGGTTGATCTGCTTCAGGTCGTAGATGAGCTGCGCCAGGTCCTCGATCGAGTAGATGTCGTGGTGCGGCGGCGGGCTGATCAGCGTCACGCCCGGCGTCGCGTGGCGCAGGCGGGCGATGTACTCGGTGACCTTGAAGCCGGGGAGCTGGCCGCCCTCGCCGGGCTTCGCTCCTTGCGCGACCTTGATTTCGATCTCCTCGCAGGCATTGAGATACTCGGCGGTGACGCCGAAACGACCGGACGCGATCTGCTTGATGACCGAGTTGGCGTTGTCGCCGTTCTCGCGCGGCGCGTACCGCTCCGCGTCCTCGCCGCCCTCGCCCGACACGGCCTTGGCGCCGATGCGGTTCATGGCGATGGCGAGCGTCTCGTGCGCCTCTTGGGAGAGCGCGCCGAGCGACATGCCGGGGGTGACGAAGCGCTTCCTGATTTCGGTGATCGCCTCGACCTGATCGACGGGGACGCCTTCGGCCGGGAAGTTGAACTGGAGCAGGTCGCGGAGATAGACGGGCGGGAGGTCGGCGACGCCGCGGCTGAACTGGAGATAGGTCGAGTAGCTGTCGGTCGCGACCGCGGTCTGCAGCAGGTGCATTAGTTGCGCGGAATAGGCGTGCGTCTCTTCGCCGTGGCGCTGGCGGTAGAAGCCGCCGATCGGCAGATGCGCGACCGCCTGATCATAGGCGAGCGCATGGCGGTCGACGGCGTTCAAGTGCAGCGACGCGTAGCCCTCGCCGGAAATTTTGGCGGGCATGCCGGGGAAGAGATCGTTGACGAGCGCGCGGCTCAAGCCCACCGCCTCGAAATTGTAGCCGCCGCGGTAGGACGAGATCACCGCGATGCCCATCTTGGACATGACCTTGAGCAGGCCTTCCTCGATCGCGGTGCGGTGGCGCTTGAGGCACTCGCCGAGCGAGAGGTCGCCGAACAGGCCGCGCTGGTGCCGGTCGGCGATGGCGGCCTCGGCGAGGTAGGCGTTCACCGTGGTCGCGCCGACGCCGATCAGCACGGCGTAGTAGTGCGTGTCGAGGCACTCGGCGGTGCGGACGTTAACGGAGGCGTAGGAGCGCAGGCCCCGGCGGACGAGGTGCGTATGGACGGCGGCGGCCGCGAGCACGCCGGCGATGGCGACGCGGTCCTCGGAGACGTTCTCGTCGGTGAGGAACAGCTCGGACCGGCCCTCGCGCACGGCCTGCTCGGCCTCGTGCCGGATGCGCTGGATGGCCGCGCGCAGTTGCTCGGGGCCGCCGCCGACGGGGAAGGTGCAGTCGATAACCGCCGCCGAGCGCGCGAAGTGCTTGAGCAGGCCGTTCCAGTCCGCGCCGGTCAGCACGGGGCTGTCGAGCACGAGCACCCTGCCCCGCCGGTCCTCGGTGTCGAGGATGTTGGCGAGGTTCCCGAACCGCGTCTTGAGCGACATGACGTAGCGCTCGCGTAAGGAGTCGATCGGCGGGTTGGTGACTTGGCTGAAGTTCTGGCGGAAGAACTGGCTGATGAGCCGCGGCTTGTCGGAAATGACGGCGAGCGGCGTGTCGTCGCCCATCGAGCCCACCGCCTCCTTGCCCGTCTCGACCATGGGCGAGAGGATCAGCTCCATGTCCTCCAGCGTCTGGCCGGCGGCGATCTGGCGGCGGGTGAGCTCGGCGCGGGGGTAGCCGACGACCGCGTCGTCCGCGGGCAAGTCGGCCATGGTGAGGAAGCCGTCGATGCGCCCGGCATAGTCGGCCTCGGCGGCGATGCGGTCCTTGAGCTCGCGGTCGTGGAGGACGCGACCCTCGGCCAGGTCCACCGCGATCATCTGGCCGGGGCCGAGCCGACCCTTCTCGACCACGGTCGACTCCGGCACGGGTACCATGCCGCTCTCCGAGCCGACGATCAGCAGGCCGTCGGCGGTGAGCGTGTAGCGCAGCGGGCGGAGCGCGGAGCGATCGGTGCCCGCGACCGCCCAGCGGCCGTCGGTCATGGCGAGCGCGGCGGGGCCGTCCCACGGCTCCATGACGCTCGCCAGGTAGCGGTACATCGCTTTGTGCGCGTCCGGCGTGTCGCTCCCCTCGTCGAGCGCCTCGGGCACCAGCATCAGCTTGGCGGTGGGCGCGTCGCGGCCGGAGCGGCAGATCGCCTCGAATACTGCGTCGAGCGCCGCGGTATCGGACGCGCCGGCGGGGATGACGGGCTTGATGTCTTCGGAATGCTCGCCGAACGCGAGGCTCGCCATGCGGATCTCGTGGCTCAGCATCCAGTTGCGGTTGCCGCGGATCGTGTTGATCTCGCCGTTGTGCGCGAGACAGCGGAAGGGCTGGGCCAGCCACCATTGCGGAAAGGTGTTGGTGGAATAGCGCTGGTGGAAGATCGCGACGCGGCTCTCGAAGCGCTGGTCGCGCAGGTCGGGGTAGAAGTCGGACAGGCTCTCGGCGAGGAACAGGCCCTTGTAGATGATCGAGCGGCAGCTGAGCGAGCAGATGTAGAAGCCCTGGATCTGCGCCGCGATCACGCGCTTCTCGATGCGGCGGCGGATCAGGTAGAGCTGCTTCTCGAACTCCTCGACGCTCTGCTCGTCCGGCATGGGGCCGGCGATCATGATCTGCTCGATTTCGGGGCGCGTCGCCTGCGCCTTCACGCCGATGACCGACACGTCGACGGGCACCTGGCGCCAGCCGTAGATGGTGTAGCCCGCTTCGATGACGACGCTCTCGACGATCGTGCGGCACGTCTCCTGCGCCCCTAAGTCGGTACGCGGCAGGAACACTTGGCCGACGGCGAGGCGGTTGGGTTTGGGCTTGTGGCCCGACGCGGCGATGGCGTCGTCGAAGAAGCGGGCCGGCAGGTCGAGATGGACGCCCGCGCCGTCGCCCGTCTTGCCGTCGGCGTCGACCGCGCCGCGGTGCCACACGGCCTTCAGCGCGTCGATCGCCGACTGGACGACGCGGCGGGACGGCTGGCCGTCGGTCGCGGCGACGAGTCCAACGCCGCACGCGTCGGACTCGAGGTCCGGGCGGTACATGCCGTGGGCGGCGAGGTGGATGCAGGGGTCGGTCATGGCGTTCGGCCGGGCTCCAACGCCGCGACGCGCCGGGCGATCTCCTCCACGTCGACACGCGCGTCGGTCATGGATCGGGTCATGAGGTCCTGTTGCCATTGCGCCACGTCGGGATCGGCCATGATCGTCATCGAGTCCCGCACATATGCGCGGCCGGTCGGCGTCTCGAAGAAGCGTCGGAGCTCGCCGAGTTGAGCGACGTCGAAGCGCCGCGCATAGGCTTTCGCGATCGCGTCGATCATGCCGGGAAGAGAGGTCCGGATCAGCTCCGTCGTTCGCGCCATCTGCTTGCGCGTAAACTCGTCGAACAGCGCCTTCACCCGCGGGTCCGACCCGATCGCCGCGGCGAATTGAGGATCGGCGGCCATGCCGCGCTCGATGTTGGCCATGAGGGGCGCCATCATGCCCTGCATCATCTGCTCACGCGTCGCAGGCGGCATGAGCACGTCCATGAGCGCCCGCGCCGCTTCGAGTCGCGCCGCATCGACCGCCTGGGCCGGAGCGGCCGCTGCGGTCTGCGCCGACACCGGCGTCGCGCACATCAGCACCATCACGGACACAAGGACGCTCACGCCGCCATCCTCCCCTGCTCGGCCCTGGCCTTCAGCCATTTGTGCATGTTCGCCGCCACGTCGCGGCCGTCGCGCACGGCCCAGACGACGAGGCTCGCGCCGCGGACGATGTCGCCCGCCGCGAACACGCCGTCGAGGCTGGTCATCATGCTCTTCGCGTCGACGAGCACGGTGCCCCAGCGGGTGACGCCCAGGCCCGGCGCGCCGAAGAGTTGGGGCAGGTCCTCCGCGTCGAGGCCGAGCGCCTTGATCACCAGGTCGGCGCGGATCGTCTCCGGGCCGCCCTGGTCGGGGAGCGGCGCGCGGCGGCCGCTCGCGTCGGGAGGGCCCAAGCGCATGCGACTGACCGCCACGCCCTCGACCTGCGCGCCGCCGACGAAGGCGGTCGGCTGGGCGAGCCACTGGAAATCGACGCCTTCCTCCTCGGCGTTCGCGACCTCGCGCGCCGAGCCCGGCATGTTGGCGCGGTCGCGGCGGTAGAGGCACTTCACCGACGCCGCGCCCTGGCGCACCGCGGTGCGGACGCAGTCCATCGCGGTGTCGCCGCCGCCGACCACGACGACGTGGCGGCCCGCCGCGTCGAGCGCTCCCGCGCCGCTCGCGGGCGGATCGCCGAAGCCGCGACGGTTGGAGGCGGTGAGGTAATCGAGCGCCTCGACGACGCCGGGCAGGTCCGATCCGGGCACGTCGAGTGCACGCGCCTTATAGACGCCGGTAGCGATCAGCACGGCGTCATGGCGGGCGCGCAGTTCGTCGAGCGAGGCGTCGCGGCCGACCTCGAAACCTTGGTGGAACGTGATCCCGGCCGCACGAAGCCGGTCGACGCGGCGCATCACGACCGGCTTCTCCAGCTTGAAACCGGGGATGCCGTAGGTCAGCAGCCCACCCGCGCGGTCGTGACGGTCGTAGACATGGACGTCGTAGCCGTAGGTACGCAGGTAGTCGGCCGCGCTCAGCCCGGCGGGTCCCGCGCCGACGATCGCGACCGATTGGCCGCGCGACGGCCCGACCGCGACGGGCTCCACCCAGCCCTGGTCCCAGGCCATGTCGGTGATGAAGCGCTCGACGGAGCCGATCGTCACCGCACCGTGGCCGGCGGACTCGATGACGCAATTGCCCTCGCACAAGCGGTCCTGCGGGCAGATGCGGCCGCAGATCTCCGGCATCGTCGAGGTGGCGTTCGACAGCTCATAAGCCTCGCGGTACCGCCCCTCCGCGGTCAGGCGCAGCCAGTCGGGGATGTGGTTGTGGAGCGGGCAGTGCACGGCGCAATAGGGCACCCCGCATTGCGAGCAGCGCCCCGCCTGCTCGCCCGCGTCAGGCGCCGCATAACGGTCGGCGAGCTCGCGGAAGTCCGCCACGCGCGCGGCCGCGGCCCGCTTGTCCGGATAGGCTTGGTCGAGCTGGACGAACTTAAGCATGGCATCGGCGGCCATCGGCACCTCCCGTTCGCGCACGCTTATTGCGTGTTGGACCCAGTGTCACGTCAAATTCGACCATTGCGACAGCATATATGCCGTACTTAGGCGTGTTCAGCCGATCTTACATTCTCAACCGCTACTTCGGCCGGCTACTCAGGTCTGTTTCGGCCCTATCGCAACGAGAGCCATGCCAGTGCGACCACGCCCGCGATGATTCGGTACCAAGCGAAGGGTGCGAAGCCGTGGCGCGTGACGATCGCCATGAACGCCTTCACGACGGCGAGCGCGACGACGAACGAAACGACGAAGCCGACGCCGATCAGCTGGAGGTCGTCCGTCCCGATCTCGTCGCGGTGCTTGAACAGCTGCAGCACCGTCGCGCCCGACAGCGTCGGCAGCGCCAGGAAGAAGGAGAAGTCGGCCGCGGTGCGCCGGTCGACGCCCAGCGCCATCGCGCCCATGATCGTCGCGCCCGACCGGCTGACGCCCGGCACCATGGCGAGGCACTGGACGAGGCCGATCTTGATCGACTGCGCGGTCGACACGCCCGCCACGCCCAACACGTTCTCCGTCTTGGCCAGCCGCTCGACGGCGAGGATCGCGATCCCGCCCGCGATCAGCGCCCAGGCGACCACCGCCGCGTTCTCCAGCAGCGCCTCGATCTGGTCGTCGAAGGCGAGCCCGAGTGCTACCGCCGGGAAGAAGGCGAGGAGGAGATTGCGCACGAACGCGACCGCGCCGGGCTCCCAGGTGAGCAGCCCCCTCCCCACCGCGAGGAAGGTGCGCCAGTAGAGCACCACGATCGCCAGGATCGCGCCCGGCTGGATCGCGATGTTGAACACCGCCCAGCGCGCGGCGTCGTAGCCCATCAGCTCCGTCGCCAGGATCAGGTGGCCGGTCGAGGAGACGGGCAGGAATTCGGTGACCCCCTCGACGATGCCGAGCAGGATAGCGACAATCAGGTCGGACAAGGTAGAAGCTCCGCGAGCGGTGGGGATAAGGAGGAGGGCTCTATCACCCTCCAGCCGTCATCCTGAACTCGTTTCAGGATCCAGGGCGGTTCACGCGGCTCCGGCTAAGTCGTCCGCACCACGATGGATGCTGAAACAAGTTCAGCATGACGGAGGCTGGGCGGTACGCCTTACGAGGCCCAACCAGTCTTGCGGCGGCCGAAGCGGCCTGCGCGGCGGTACTGGACGAGGTAGCTCGGCGCGACCGCCGCGAGCGGCGTGGGCGTGACGCCGAACGCCTCCAGGCCCGCGGCGTCCGCGGACACGACGTTGTCGCGCCGAAGCATCATCCACTGGTCCGACGTGATCGGCGCGCCGGGCAGGAAGCCGAGCTTGGCGATGGTCGCGCCGATCGAGTCGGGCACCTCGACGAACGCCGGATCGCGGCCGATCTCCTGCGCGATGTAGCGGTTGAGCTCCGCCATCGAGAGAATGTCGGGGCCGCCCAGCTCGTAGGTGCGGCCGGCGTGCGCCCGCAGGTCCTTCAGCGCGCCCGATACCGCATCGGCGACGTCGCCCACGAATACGGGCTGGAACCGCGTGGCGGGGCTCAGGATCGGCACGATCGGCAGCCGCGCGATCAGCCCGGCGAAGCGGTTGAGGAACTGGTCCTCGCGCCCGAACACGATCGACGGGCGCAGGATCGTGGCGTTCGGGAACGCCGCGCGCACCGCCGCCTCACCCTCGCCCTTCGAGCGGCCGTAAGCCGACGGCGACTCCGGATCGGCGCCGATCGCGGACACGTGGACCAGCCCCGAAACGCCCTCGGCCGCGCAGGCCTCAGCCACCGCGCGCGCGCCGTCGACATGGACGCGCTGGAAGTCGCCGGCCAAGATGCCGACGAGGTTCACCACCGCGTCCGACCCGCGCACCGCGCGCTGGAGCGTGTCGGGCCGGGTGATGTCGGCGGCGACCGTCTGCGTGCCGCCGAGCTGTCCCAGCGACTTGATGTACCAGGCCTGGCGCGGATCGCGCTGCGCCACGCGCAGGCGCGCGCCGTCCCTGAGCAGCGCCTGGGCGGCGTAGCGGCCCAGAAAGCCGCCTCCGCCGATCAACGTCACCAGCTTGCCCCTAACCACGTCTCACCGTTCCTCGAATTCCGTCCGGACGCCGCGCCCCTTGCCCGAAGCGCCGCCCTGTTGACAAGGCTCCGCCCCCGCCTCTAAGGGCCGCCGCCTACCCGAGCTTTCCAAGCTCCCGTGCCCAGATGGCGGAATTGGTAGACGCACCAGCTTCAGGTGCTGGCGATCGCAAGGTCGTGGAGGTTCGAGTCCTCTTCTGGGCACCATTTGTTCTCTCTCCGGGGTACCCGGATGATGGACAAACCCGCAGAAATCAGCCACTTTCTTCCCTGACCTGGCCGCGGGCGTTCCCAGACGTTCGCCCAAAGCCGGGCCGTTTTGGGGGCCTTTTTTGGGGCCCTTTTCAGCGGTGGGATGAGGGCCTGATCGATGGCGCTTACCGATACGGGAATCAGGGCGGCCAAGCCCCGCGAGCGGGAGTACAAGCTCGCCGACAGCGGCGGTCTCTACCTGCTCGTCACGCCGTCCGGCGGGCGGCTCTGGCGGCTTAAGTACCGTTTCCTGGGGATCGAGCGGAAGCTGGCGCTGGGCAAGTACCCCGCCATGACGTTAGGCGAAGCGCGCAAGGCCGCGCACGCGGCCAAGGTGAGCATGAGCGGGGGCGACGATCCTTCCGCGGCGAAGCGGCGTGAACGCGTCGCCCGCAAGCTCGCGGCCGGCATCACGTTCGCGGCGGTGTCTCAGGAGTATGTCGAGAAGGCGGAGCGCGAGGGGCGCTCCCCCGCGACGATCACGAAGCTGCGCTGGGCGCGCGAATGGCTGCTCCCGGCGATCGGGCACCGGCCGATCAGCGAGGTCGAGCCTCACGAGCTTCTGGCTGTTCTCAAGCAACAGGAGAACAAGGGTAACCTGGAGACTGCTCGACGGACGCGGGCGTTTGCCAGCCGGGTATTCCGCTACGCGGTAGCTACTGCTCGGGCGAAGACCGATCCCGCGGCACTTCTGCTCGGGGCGGTGGCCGCGCCTCAACCGAAGAACCTGGCCGCGATCATCGACGCGAAACGCGTGGGCGATCTGTTGCGCGCGATCGACGCCTACTCAGGCAACTTCACGACCCGCTACGCCCTGGCGCTCTCGCCGCACGTGTTCGTCCGACCGGGCGAGCTCCGCCAAGCCGAGTGGAGCGAGATCGACTTCGACGCGGCGATCTGGCGCATTCCGGCCGCACGCATGAAGCAGCGGCGCGAGCACGTGGTGCCCCTCTCCCGCCAGTCGCTCGCGATTTTCGCAGCCGCGCGCGAGCTGACCTGCCATGGCCGATACGTGTTCCCGGCGATGGGTAAGCAGGACCGACCCCTATCGGAGAACACCGTCACCGCGGCGCTGCGCCGTATGGGCTTCGCGGCGGACGAGATGACCGCGCACGGCTTCCGCGCAATGGCGAGCACGCTCTTGAACGAGTCGGGCAAGTGGTCGTCGGACGCAATCGAGCGGGCGCTGTCTCACCGCGACACCGACCAGATACGCGCGGTGTATCACCGGGGCGCGCATTGGAAGGAACGAGTCGCCATGGCGCAGTGGTGGAGCGACCACCTCGACACGCTGCGCGAAGGTGCGACGATCTTGCCTTTCGCGAACGCCGCGCGTTGATCGCGCGCTGAACGTTATCTGGCGCGCAGCGCGCGACGATTCGCGCGTGCCACATTGTATTTCACCTGACCGAATGCGCCGCTTGTCGCGCCGGATCGGAATCGTAGCGCGCGTCATGCGAGATCAGGGCTGAGCTCGCGCGAAACCTGAAATTCACGCCGGAAAGTCTGCGCTTCAATGCCTGTCTAGCGCATGATCGCCATCGCACGCACTGGAATGCGGGCGAACACGGGAGAGCGTGGTGGATCCTCTAGCAATCTCAATTAACGATACTGCCAAGGTGCTCGGCGTCGGACGCACAACTGTTTACGGCTTCATCAACGATGGACGTCTGGAAACCTTCAAGCTCGGCCGGCGCACGCTAGTTCGCACTGCGTCAATCCGCCGGCTTGCAGGTACTGACTAAAATCTGGTGGAGAACGGTCTGACCGCTTTCGGGCGCTCCAGTGGCGTGAGCAGCCGTCAGTTCAGGCGCTCTTGCCGCATGAGGCGTGCCCCGACTGCGCAGCCGA
Organism: Sphingomonas lenta; assembly: GCF_002288825.1. Taxonomy (GTDB): domain Bacteria; phylum Pseudomonadota; class Alphaproteobacteria; order Sphingomonadales; family Sphingomonadaceae; genus Sphingomonas; species Sphingomonas lenta. Next base: position 642,858 of record NZ_NSLI01000003.1, on the reverse strand, counting down.
TGACTGAACGGCCGATCGCAGGACGCGATAGGTAGCGTTTGAACGACTGATTGTGGGTCGATGCAGCCGAGCGGCCGGGCCGATTTCGCTGAAGCTCTGCCGCTAGGTCGGGAGCGAGGGCGAGTGGCCTTCTAGCTTAATATAGGCGCTCCTGCAGATTGGACATACGGTCGGGGCAGCGCGCAGAAGCGGCGCGGCTTGCGCCGGCCCCGCCACGACCTATCCTTCGGGCGTGGCGCTTCCTTCCCATCCAGCCCGGCGAGGGCGTCCCGCGGCGCAGGATCTGCCCACGCGGAAGGCGCAGCTGGTCGCCGTGGCGGCCGACGTGTTCTCGCGGCAGGGCTACGACCAGACCAGCTTCGCCGCGATTGCGCGCGAGGCGAACGTCTCGGTCAAGACGATCTACGCTTGGTTCGACGGCAAGGCGGGGCTGTTCCGCGCGGTCACCGATCATTTCGCCAGCCGCATCGAACCGGCGGCACGCGCGCTGTTGGAGAGCGACGGCCCGCCGCAGGAGGCGCTGCGCCGCACCGCAACGATGGCGATCGAGTTCGCGCTGTCCCCACAGCTGCTCGCCTTTCAGCGCGCCGTGATCGGGGCCAGCGCCGAAAACCCGGCGATCGGCGGGGAGTATAACCGCAACGGCCCCATGCGGGGCTATGCGGTGATCGGCGGCTACCTCGAACGATGCCACCAGCGTGGGGCGCTCTATGTGCCCGACGTCCCGACGGCGATCGACGTGTTCCTGGGGCTGATCTGGGGCGATGCGCTGAGGATGCGCTTGATCGACGTGGCTGCACCTCCGCTGACCTCGGCCGAAGTGACGGAACGGGCGCGTCGCGGGGCGGCGTTGTTCATCGCGCTCCACGCACCGATGGGCGCGTAACGGAAATTATACTTTCCTTTACGGCTCGTATTCGTTAACGGCGTCGCAACCCAGCAGTCCGGAGCCGATCCGATGGCGAGATCCGACGATGACGAGCGGCGCGACGATAAGGACGGAGACCGGCCGAACGAGGGCCGGTCGGACGGCGCGAAGCAGGGCGAAGATGCAGCCGATAAGGATGGCGAGTCCGGCGATGAGGGCGAGGACGCGCGCAAGCGTAGCTTCGGCGAGTGGATCAAGCGGCCGCGCAACAAGCTGATCGTGGCGTTGGTCGCGCTCGCGGTGCTCGGCGCGATCATCTGGGGCGTGCTCCGGTACTTGGAGAGCCGCAAATGGCAGACCACTGCCAACGCGTACATCCAGGCGCCGATCGCCAGGCTGTCGCCGGGCGTCGCAGGCCATGTCGGCCAGGTGTTCGTGCAGGACAACCAGATGGTGCGCGCCGGCCAGCCGATCCTGCGGCTATCGGGCGCAAGCTTCGAGACGTCGGTGGCGCGCGCCGAGGCCGAACTAGCCCAGGCGCGCGCGCAGCTCGTCCAGGCGCGCGCCGCCGCCCGGGCCGCGCGCGCGCAGGTGTCCGAGTCGGACGCGGTCGCCGCCGCGCGGGCGGCGGAGGCGGACCGGGCGCGGCTCGACTACGCCCGCTACGCCTCCTTGAGCGCCGAAGCCTTGGCGGAGCAGCAGCGCGACCGGGCGGCGGGCGAGGCGCGGAGCGCCGCCGCGACCGCCGCGGCCGCGCGCCGGGCCGTGTCGACCCAGGCCGCGCGCGCCGAGCAGGCGGAGGCCGACATCGCCGCCGCCCAGGCGCGGGTGCGGCAGGCTGAGACGATGCTCGCCACCGCGCGCCTCAACCAAGGCGACACGCTGCTTGTCGCGCCCATCGCCGGGCGGATCACGCAGTTCGACATCGAGCCGGGCGACTATGTCCGGCCGGGGACGGCCGTCGTCGCGCTGGTCGGCCATGCGCGCTGGGTCGAGGCTAACTTCAAGGAGAACCAGCTCCGCCTCATGCGCGTCGGCCAGCCGGTCGAGGTCACCATCGACGCCTATGGCGGCGACTACAAGCTGCCCGCGGTGCTCGACAGCATCCAGGCGGGCACGGGCTCCGAGTTCTCGGCGCTGCCGCGTCAGAACGCGACGGCGAACTGGGTGGAGACGGTGCAGCGCGTCCCCGTGCGCATCCGCTTCCGCCCGGACGCGTTCCGGAACTTCCCCGCGCGCGCGGACGTGGTGCCTGGCCTCTCGGTCGAGGCGCGCGTCCGGGTGCGGCCGGAGGACTAAGCGTGGCGGACCTTCCCCGCTCCGCCGCCAAGCCGGGCGTCAACCCGCTCGTGATCGCGGTGCTGGTGAGCTTCGGCACCCTGTTCGAGGCGCTGAACTCGACCGCGCTGTCGGTGGCGCTCAACACCACGGCGGGCAATCTCGGCGCGACCGCGGAGGAGAGCGACGGCCTCATCACCGGCTACCTCGTCGCCAACGCGGCCGTGATGCCCTTGTCGGGCTGGGCCGCCACGTACTTCGGGCGCAAGCCGTACTTCATCTTCTGCGTGATCCTGTTCACGCTTACGTCTGTGCTCTGCGCCATGGCCTGGAGCATCGAGTCGCTGCTCGTCTTCCGAGTGCTTCAAGGAGCGGCCGCAGCCGGCAATGCCTCCAGCGAGAGCTCCATCATCGCCGACAGCTTCCCGCCGGAGAAGCGGGGCCAGGGCTTCGCGATCTACGGCATGGCGGTGGTGGTCGGGCCGACGCTGGGGCCGGTGTTCGGCGGCTGGGCGACGGACGAGTACAGCTGGACGCTGATCTTCTGGCTCAACGTGCCGATGGGGATCCTGGCGGCGATCGGCTGCTGGCTCCTGATTGAGGACAAGCCGCCGATCATCGAGGAGTCGAAGAAGCGTCGTGCGGCGGGCCTCGGCGCGGTCGACTGGATCGGCGCAGGCCTGGCGATCGTCGGACTGGCGGCGTTGACGATCGTGCTCGACCAGGGCCAGTCGGAGGATTGGTTCGGGTCGAGCATGATCACGGCCGCGACCATCGTCTCGGTCGCGACGTTGCTGATCCTGCCCTTCTGGGAGCGGTTCCGGCGCGACCCGATCCTCGACTTCACGCTGTTCCGCAACCCGAACTTCGCGCTGAGCTTCGTGTTGCTCTTCGGGGTTGGCTGCGTGCTGTTCGGGGGCACGTCGCTGTATCCGCTCTGGCTGCAACAGTCGTTCGGCTACACCGCGACGGACGCGGGGCTGGCGCTCGGCTTCGGCGGCTTGGCCGTGTTCCTCCTCATGCCCGCCGCGGGCGGGCTCACCGGCAAGGTGGCGACGCGGCATCTGGTGGCGATCGGCTTCAGCATCATGGCCGTCGGCCTGTTCATGACGGTGCGCGTCTACGAGGACTACAGCTTCTTCCAGCTATCGCTGGTGCGCATCGGCCAGACGATAGGCGTATCCATGCTGTTCGTGCCGCTGCAAAGTCACGCCTTCATCGGCGTGCCCGGCCGGTCGAGCGAGCAGGTGGCGGCGTTCATGAACCTGGCGCGCAACCTCGGCGGGTCGGTCGGCACCGCGCTTGGCGTGACCTTGTTGGAGCGCAACCGGCAGTCCTATCGCGAGGACCTGGTCGGCTACGCCAACCCGTTCCGCGACGAGTATGCGCAGGCCGTCGAGGCGTATGGCGGCGAGCAGGCGTTCAACCGCGTCATCGAGGAGCAGGCGACGTTGCTCGCCTATGAGAACCTGTTCTTCGTCTACGGTGTGGTCGCGCTTGTGGGTGTGCTGATCGCCATGATGCTCAGGGGCAAGCCGACCGGGAAGGAGCAGGGATGATGCGGACGATCGTCGTCCTCGCTCTGCTGACCGGCGCGTGCACGCTTGGGCCCGAGCCCACCAAACCCGATCCGCGTGTGGGCCTGAGCACGCCCTACGCCAACGCCGCCGACCCGTCCGCGGCGAACCGGCTGCTGCCGGGCGATCCCGGCGACCGGCCGGAATGGTGGCGGACGCTACGCGATCCGGTGCTCGACCGGGTGATCGCCGACGCGCTGGCGGGCAATCTCGACCTTGAGATCGCGCGGGCGCGGCTCGCCCAGGCGCGCGCGCAGCGACGCATCGCGGGTGCGGAAGGCCAGCCTACGGTGAGCGCCAGCGGCCGCGCGACGCGCCAGCGCATCAGCGAGAACGGTATCCCGATCGGCGGCGGAGGAAGCCAGGGTGGCGGACAACAACCCGACCAGGGCGGTCAGCCGGGGCAGGGTGGTGTTGGCGGGGGCGGACAGGGTGCTGGCGGCTCGCCCTTCTCCGGCCTGCCCGGATCGACGTTCGAGCAATACCAGGTTGGCTTCGACGCCTCCTGGGAGCTGGACCTGTTCGGCGAGGCGCGGCGTGGGCGTCAGGCCGCCGGCGCCCGTGTCGAGGCGGCGGAGCTGGCGGTCGCCGACATCCGCACGAGCCTGGCGGGCGAGCTGGTGCGCGACTACGCCGCGATCCGCGAAGCGCAGGCGCGGCTCGCCGTCGCGCGCGCCAATCTGGACGCCGCGCGGCGCACCGCGTCGATCACGCGCGAGCGCGACCGGGCGGGGCTGGCGACGGGCCTCGACGTCGCGCGCGCGGAGGCGGCGGTGCGTGGCATCGCCGCGGCCGCGCCCGCGCTGGAGGTGCAGGTGCGGCAAGGCGCGCAGCGGCTGGCGGTCCTGTCGGGCCGCGAGCCGGGCGCGCTGCTGACGCTGTTGGAGACGCCGCGACCCGCTCCGCTCGCGCCGCGCACGGCCGCGCTGGGCCTGCCGTCCGAGCTGCTCCGGCGGCGGCCCGACATCCGTCAAGCGGAGCGCAATCTGGCGGCGGCGACTTACGACGTCGGCGGCGCGGTCGCGGACCTCTATCCCAGCTTCACGATCAACGGCTCGGCGGGCTTCCAGTCGACCGCGCCCGGCTCGCTGTTCGACTGGGCGAGCCGCTTCTTCAGCCTGTCGGGCAACCTGCTCGCGCCGCTGCTCGACGGCGGGCGGCGGCGCGGCACGGTGGCGCTCCGCCGCGCGCAGGTGGACGAAGCGCTGGCGCGCTACCGCCAGACGGTGCTGGCGGCGTTCCAGGACGTGGAGGACGCGGTCGTCGCCTTCGACCGCGATCAGGACCGTCTCGCCGAGCGCGAGGCGGAACTAGCCGAGCGCGAGCGCGCGGTGCGCATCGCGCGCGAGCAGGACCGGGCGGGTCTGGTGACGCTGGCGGAGGTGCTCGACGCCGAGCGCGACCGCTTCGCCGCCGCCGACGCGGCCGCTGCGGCGCGCGGCGCGGTGCTCGCCGACTGGGCCGCGTTGCAAAAGGCACTGGGGGGCGGCTGGGTCCCGCCGCCCGAGCCTGCCTATACGGAGAAGCACTGATGGCTCGCCAGCTCGTCCTGCCGCTGCTCCTGGCCCTGACGGTCGCGGCCTGTTCCGACCCGCTCGAAGACGAACCACGGGGACAGGCTATTCCGACCGAGTCCGTCCGCGGCACGGTCTACGCGCCCGGCTCTGGCGGCGGCGGTGGAGGAGAGGGGGGCTCCGCGGAGGACGGCGGAAGTGGGTCGGGCGCGATGGCGGGCGGCTCCGGCGGGTCAACCGGGTCCGGAGGCGACGCAGGCAGCGCTTCAGGTTCCGGCGGCCGGTCGGGCGGTGCGAGTCCAGCCGGCGGTGCGGGCGGTGAGCCAGGCGCAGCGCAGGCGGCTGGCTCCGGCCGCAATGCCACCGTGCAGCCGAGCGCCCCGCAATCACAGGGCGGCGCGCCCGGCGCGGGACAGGGGCAAGCGGAGGGTGGGGGTAGTTCCGCCCCGCAGTACTCTAGTTAAGCCGTCGAGCTCGCTATAACGGAGCGCGCTCGCGCCCACCCTGGTGTCTAGTTAGACTCGTCCGCTCAACCCTTCTCGCGCCGGGAAGCGATCGGATCAGCTATGATCAACGTCGATTGATCAACTAAGTATGAACAGATGTCCGGTTCTGGGGAGAGATCCAGCCGGCCCGAATGTCCGGACGTGGGTCTTAGCGCCCCTTAGCTTTAGCTAGGTCCCAAATGTGGCCAGTCCGTTCGTAACGCCGCCCAATATGCATGCGCGCTGGCGCAAACGCCCTGCCCTCGCGGTTCTCTAGTTCCTCGCCAGCACTATGAGCGAGGCCTGAAAGACGACCGCTGGTGGCTCAGAGAGGACAGTCCCAGGGCGATTTCGGCGGAACATACTGACCATTCCAAAAGCGACTACACGAGTCACCGGCGCAGAGAATTCCAGACTAGATCAACGGCTTACATCTGTATAACATTGTGGTACAAAGCTGCATGTCGTGTAAAACAGGTTTTGGCCTGTAAGATCAACAACTTATCTGCGGCGTCGCCGCGTAGGGTGTGCATGAAATGATCCGTTGCGAGGCAGCTCGTAGGGCCAGGTTCCCGCTTCTGACCTTCCGCTGCATTACGGGACGCCAGTGGGACGCGAGAACAGCTTCCCCCCAGCGTTAGCAATCAGCAGCACCAGCTTCGTCATCTTCCGTCGCCTGTAGATGTAGAGCTGGATGAGGAAGTCGATCATCCCGGTGTGATCGCTGGACCTCTCGCTGAATGATAACCTTCGTCCATCTGCCGACGGCACAGAGGGCTAATTCGCGTGAACGTCATGCCTCAGCCACCACCGGCTCACGTCCGCAAGAAAAATATTGCTGGGGGCCTTTGTGGGGGCTCTCCAGATAAGAGCTGGCAGAATATTGTAGTATGTCAGCTACTTAGCGTCAACATGCGAGTCCTCTTCTGGCACCATTTCACCGACAACGAAGCGGTCGACGCTTCTTCGGACGACGGCGCTGCCCGTTGCGCATATTCGGGTGAGCGGGCGTTCGGCCTCAGCCGAGCGGAACCGCCACTAACCCTGTCAGCGCCGCGACCAGCTCCCGCTCGCGGATCGGTTTTTCGAGGCGCGGCGCGTGGGAGAGCTCGTCGGGGATGACGGCCTCGTCATAGCCGGTCACGAACACGAACGGGACGCCGCGGTCGGTCAGCAGCCTCGCCAGGCCGAAATCGGGGCCCGTGCCGAGGTTCACGTCGACGACGGCCGCGTCGACCGGCCCGGCGTCCAGTAGGTCGCGCTCGTCGCAGGAGCGGCCGAACGGCCCCGCCACGCTGGCGCCCGCGCGCTCGAGCAGTTCCTTCTCGTCGCTCGCCAGGTAGAAATCGTCCTCTAGGACGAGGATGCGCTTCCCCGCCAGCGGCCGCTCGTCCGTCATGATCGCCCCACCTTTCCGTCGTCGGTCTGCAGGATGCTCGGCAGGTCTTCCAGCGGGAACTCGATCGTGGCGACCAGGCCGGTCGGCCTGAACTCCATCGTCCCCGTGCCGCGCAGCTCATAGGGCACGCGACGCGTGATCAGCTCCGTCCCGAAGCCCTGGCGGCTCGGCTCCCCGTCCGTCCTCACGCCGAACTCCGACCAGATCAGGCCGAGCTGCGGCTTGCCGTCGCCTTGCAGGAGCGCCCAGCGCACGTCCACGCGCCCGTCCGGCTGGCGCAGCGCCCCGTATTTGACCGCGTTCGTCGCCAGCTCGTGGATCGCGAGGCCCAGCACTTCGGCGGCCTTGGGCGAGAGCGCCACGTCCGGGCCGGTCACGGCGTATCGGTCGGGCTCCGCCGCCTGCATCGTCAGCTCGTCCAGGACGAGGTTCTCGAGGTCGACGGTGGCGTGGACGGCGCGGGTCAGCAGCGCCTGGGTGCGCGCCATGGCGCTCAAGCGCCCGTCGAAATGCTGGACGTAATCCTCGACCGTGTCCGTGGTCTCCCCGGTCCGGCGGGCGACGGAGCGGAGCATGGCCATGATGTTGCGCACCCGGTGCTGCAGCTCCTCGAGCAGCAGCCGCGCCCGACCCTCGCTCTCGCGCAGGTCCGTCACGTCGTGGCCGATGCCGCCGATGAGCGCGATCCCGCCCGCGCCGTCCGGTATGGGAAAGTCGGTGTTGCGCAGCCAGCGGACCGCGCCGTCGCTCGGCCGCCTGATGCGATATTCGAAGGCGACGTGCTCGCCCCTGCGGACTTTCTCGATCTCCCCCGTAACGCGCTCACGGTCCTCGGGGACGATCAGGTCCATCCAGTTGCGGTAATTGTCGCCCTCCAGCGCCTCCTCGCGGCTGATTCCGTAGATCGCCTCGAACGCCGGGGTGAGGTAGGTCCACTTCAACGTCTCGGCGTCGCGCATCCAGAGGATGTCCTGCGACGCCTCGCCGAAGCGGCGGAAGCGCTCCTCGCTCTCGCGTAATGCGTCCTGGACGCGCCGCATCTCGTCGATGTCGGTGGACGTGCCGAGCCACTCGACGATGCGCCCGTCCTCGTCGTGGACGGGGACGGAGCGCGTGTGGTGCCAGACATAGGTGCCGTCCTTCGCCCGCCTCAACCGGTACTCGGCGTCGAGCCTGCCGTGGGGAAGCGCCTCGTCCCAAGCCCTGAGCGTCGCTTCGCGGTCGTCGGGGTGCACCGCGTCGAGCCAGCCGCGGCCGTGGCTCTCCTCCTGGCTCTGGCCGGTGAACTCCCGCCATTGCGGGCTTGACCAAGTCCAAAGCCCCTTGTCGCAGGACGTCCAGACGAGCTGGGGGATGCCTTCCATCAGCGTGCGCGCGCGCCGCTCGCTCTCGGCCAGCGCGCGTTCGGCGACGCGGCGCTCCGTCAGGTCCTGCGCGACCCCCGCGACGCGGCGGACGCGCCCGGAGGCGTCGAAGATGGGGAAGCCCGTGTCGCGGACATAGCGGACGCCGCCGTCGCGGCGCCGCACGCGATATTCGGCGGTGTAGTTGCGCCCGGCGAACAGCGCCTCGATGCCCTCGCCGGGCAGCGGCAGGTCGTCGGGGTGGAGGCGCGCCGCCCATTGGCCGAGGTCGGCCATGACCGCCTCGCGCGGCTCGCCCCAGATCCGCTCGTACGCGGGGCTGATATATTCGAGCCGACGGGTCGCGGCGTCCACGATCCACAGCACGTCCTCGCTGGCCTCGGCGAAGGAGCGGAAACGCTCCTCGCTCTCGCGCAGCGCCGCTTCCGCGCGGGCGCGCCTGATGGCCGATCTGGCGCGCTCGGCGACCTCCCGGATCAAATCGATTTCGGACGACGTCCAACGCCGCGGCGCGGCGCTCTGGACGGCGAACAAGCCCACCGCCCGCTCGTCCTCCAGGACGACCACGTCGATGAAGGCGGCGATCCGCCGCCCTCGGAGCTCGGCCTGCCCGGCCTCCGGGAGCCGCGGGTCCCGTTCGATGTCGTCGACCCGGATGACCGCGTCCGCGTGATAGGCGTCGCCGAACTCCGGGCCGAAAGGCTCCATCGAATATTCGCCGACGATCGACGGGACGCCGCGGGCGCAGTCGAGATCGACCGTCAACCGATCGCCCTCGATCCGGCCGTAATAGACCCGGTCGACGTCGAGGCGTTCGCACAGGCGGTGGGTGGCGACCTTCGCGATGTCGGAGGCCTCGGTGAGCGGTCCCAGGGTGTCGGACAGCGCGAGCAGGAACGCCTGCCGATCCTCGCTCTCGCGCAGCGCCGCTTCCGCGCGGGCGCGCTCGACGGCGGCCCAGGTGCGCTCGGCGACGTCCTCCACCAGCGCGACTTCCGCCGCCGTCCAGCGCCGAGGCGTTTCCGACGCCACCAGCAGAGCCCAGACAGGATTGTCGGCACCCTTCCGCGCCGAGGCGACCATCAGCGCACCCATGCTGAGCGCGGCGAAGCCCTGCTTGTCCGCGTCGGCCAGCGATGGGTCGGCCGCCGCGTCCGAAAGCACCAGGGTCGCCGACTCCACCCGAGCCCAGGCTTCGGGAAAGTTGGACAAGGTTATGACGCCTTCCACCGCGGCCAGGTCGGCGCGGCGATATTCGGGCCCGATCTCGGCCCGGTCGCCCGCCTTGTCGACCTGCGCCACACAAGCGCGGTCCAGGCGCATATGCTCGGCGAGAAGGTTGACCGACGTCAATGCGACGGCGCGCGGGTCCTCCTCCGTTCGCAACCTGTCGCTCAGCATCAGCAGGAAGGCTTGCCGCTCTTCGTCCTCGCGCGTGACGGCCTCGGTGCGGACCTTCTCCACCGCCACCCAGACCCGCTCGGCCGTCTCGCGGACCAGCTCGATCTCCAGGTCGGTCCAGGCATGCGGGCGCACGTCGTGGACGGCGAGAACGGCGACGAACTTGCCGCCGCGCAGCAGCGGAACGGCGGCGGCCGCCCGTACTCCGTACCCGGCGAAGGCGTTGCGCTCCTCCGCGGTCGGCCGAGGATCGGTCAGGAGGTCGTCACTGTGGAACGCGCGCCCGGCCTCCAAGCATTCGGCGACGAAGCTGCCGAACTGGTCGATGCGGTGCCTGCCGTCCAGAAGCGGAAGGCCGTCGGCGAAACCGATCCCGTCGGTGTCGAAATATTCGCCGCCGTCGACCTCATGATATTGCACGCGGCTGACGCCAAGATGCGTGCCGAGCATGTGCATGGCCGCCGCCTTCATGTCGTTCGGCGCCGTCAGGCGTTGCAGGATATCACTGAGCTCGAGCAGGAACGCCTGGCGTTCCTCGCGCGCGCGCAGCTCGGCCTCGGCCCGCTTGCGATCGGTGATCTCGATCAGGGTGCCGAGCGCCCGGGACGGTCGGCGATCGCCGTCCGGCCCGGCGAAATAGACCTGCCCATGGCTCAACACCCATCGCTGGACGTCCGGATCGTTCGGGGCGAGCCGATGCTCGAAGACGTACCGGCCTGACGACTCGCCACCCATCGCATGGGCGAGTTCGGCGTCGACTCGGGCGCGGTCGTCGGGGTGGACGGCGCCCTCTAGGACGCGCGCGCCGACCAACGGCTCCTCGACCCCGACCAGCTCACTGAATCGCTCGTTGGCGGTTATGCAGTCGGTGACCAGGTCCCATTCGTAAACGGCGAGGTCCGTCGCATCCAGCGCAAGCAGCAGCCGCGCCTCGCTCGCCGCCAGCGCGGCCTCGGCGCGGGCCTTCACGACCTCCGCCCACAGCCGCTCCGCGACCTCCTGCACCAGCGCGACCTCGTCGTCGGTCCAGCGCCGCGGCTCGTGCTGGTGGACGCTCAGATTGACCGTCAGCCCGCCGTCCACGACCAGCGGGACGCTGAGCAGCGCCTGCACGCCCAGCGCGGCGACCGCGCGATAGGCCGGATGGTCGCCCACGCGTTCGATATCGTCGATCCGCACCGTCCGCCCGGCGCGCAAGTCGTCCATCACCGGCCCGTCATGATCCGCCAGCGCCAGGGTCGTCGGGAAGGGGGCGGCGCCGTCGGCCGACCAACCGGTGAAGACCTCGGCGACGCCCCTCGCCTCGTCGAATTCGGCGAACAGTACGCGGGAGGCGTCCAGCCGCTCCCCCAGCTGGCGGGCGGCGACCTCGATCTTCTCGGTCGCGCTCGATCGCGCGCGCATGGAGTCGCCCAGCGCGAGCAGGAACGATTGCCGCTCCTCCGACGCCGCGATCGCCAGGCGCGCCCGGACCTGCTCGGAAACGTCGTCGAAGTAGCAGACCACGCCGTACCGGCCGTCGGACAGCGTGATACGCTCGATGCGCCACGAATAATATTCGACGAGGCCGCGGTCGGCGCGCAGTTCGCCGCGTTCCGGCGTGACATACGCTTCCCCCGTCTCCAGCGTGCGGCGGAACAGGGCCGCGACCTCGTCGGCGTACGGCTTCTCCCAGAGCCTATGGATCACTTCGCCGAAGTCGCGGCCGATAAGGTCCGGGATGTCGCCGAAGACGGGCTGGGCGACGCCGTTCACCTGCGCGATGCGAAAATCGGCGTCGACGAGGTAGATGCCGATCGGCGCCTGATCGACCAGCGTGTCGAGCTGCTCGCCGCGATGGCGGCTCTCGGCCTCGGCGCGCTTGCGGGCGTCGATGTCGATGTTGAGGCCGGCCCATTTCTCGATCATTCCGCCCGCGTCGAGCACGGGCGCGGCGCGGACGTTGGTCCAGCGCCACCCGCCATCGGGCGCGCGCAGGCGGAACTCGGCGTCTACGCTCCCTCGGGCCGCGACCGCGTCGCGCCATCGCCGCTCGGCATAGGCGCGATCGTCGGGATGGATCGCGTTCAGCCAACCATAGCCGAGCCATTCCTCCAGCGTCTGCCCGGTATAGGCGCGCCAACTCGGGCTGTCGGCGACGACGCGGCCATCGGCATCGGTCTCCCACACCGCCTGGGTCCAGCTCGCGGTCGAGAGCCGCCGCCTCGCCTCGCTCTCGCGCATGGCGGCCTGCGCCCGATGCCGGTCGGTAACTTCCGTCAGCATCTGCAGCGCGCCCGCGACCGCGCCCGTTTCGTCGCGGACCGGCGACAGGTGCGCGTCGAAGAAGCGCGTGGTGGACGCGCCGTCCGGCCCGGCGAGCGTCACCGGATGGTCGGCGAGCCGCAGCGCGCGGCCGGCGCGCATCGCTGCGCGCAGCCGCTCGTTCGCCGCCTCGGCGATGTCGGGCCAGCCCTCGGCGATTGGCCGGCCCAGCAAGGACGGGTGCCGCTCGCGCGCGATCGCGACGTAGGCGTCGTTGTAGATCTGGACGCCCTCGGGACCCCAGAACAAGGTCGCCGGCCCCGGCATCGCCAGCACCATGTCCACCGCCGTGCGCAGGCTCTGCGGCCAGCGCTCGACCGGCCCGAGCGGCGTCGCCGCCCAGTCGAGCTCCCGCACCCGCCGCGCCATCTCGCCGGCGCCGAACGGCCAGGCGGCGTCAGTCGTTGGCGTCGAGGTGCCGGCCTTCATGGTCCAAATGCAGATAGTTCGGGTTGAACATCGACGCCCGCATCAGCGCCTTCAGATCGGGGATGGTCAGCCGCCGCTGCGCCAGCTCGATCAGGCCGTCGCCGCGCAGCTCCTGGAGCGTCCGATTGACGTGCACGGGGGTGAGCCCGGTCGCCTCGCCGATGTCGTTCTGGGTGATCGGGAAGTCGCAGGCGTCGCCCTGCGTCAGGCCCACCACGCGCAGCCGCACGAACATCTCGACCAGCAGGTGCGCGATGCGCTCGCGCGCGGTGCGCTGGCCCACGTTCAACAGCCATTCGCGCTGCACGGCGGACGTGACCAGCTCGTGCCACAGCAGCGCCCGAGCAATACGCGGCCGCGCCTCCATGACCCGCTCCATCTCGTCGGGCGCGATCTGGATATAGCCGACGCGGGTGATCGCGCCGACGGAATGGTCCATCTCCTTCAAGATATAGACGTTAAGGTCGCAGAAGTCGCCGGGCACGAAGAAGCCCACGATCTGCCGCCGCCCGTCGGGCAGCGTCTTGTAGCGGCACGCCCAGCCGCTCAGGATCAGGCGCACGGTCCTGGGCTCGTCGCCCTCGCGGATAAGGTCGTGGCGCGGCGAGGCCTCCTGCACCGGCGCGCGGCCGAGCGCGGCCAGCGCTGCGCGGTCCTCTTCCGAGAAGCGGGTATAGGCCTGCAGCTTGAGAATGAGACGGTCCGTCCTCTGATCAACCCTGGTGAGCATGGACGTTAGCTCCGTCGCGCGAGGTCTCCGCCAACATGGATCATCATACCATCGAGACGCAACGAAGCAGCGCGCGCAAGGGTTCAAGCGCTCCGTGCGGCGCGATCCCGCCGCGGCCTCACCCCGCCTTGAACCGCACCCCGATCCACAGCGTCCGCGGGGTCGCGCGCTCCACCACGTCCGCGCCGGTCACCGCGGCCTCGACGCGCTCGTTCAACAGGTTCTCCCCACGCGCCTCCAGGCTCAGCGCGGGCGTCAGCGGCACCGACGCGAAGGCGTCCAGCGTCGTCGCGGGTGCGAGGGTGCGCGTGTTCGCGTCGTCCTCAAACTGGCGGGCGGCGTGGCGGAGCGTGGCGGAGACGGTCGCCGCGCCGCGTCGCCAGCCGAGCGTCACGCCGATGAGGTCGCGCGGGGTCTGCGCCGGGCGCAGGCCGTCGAGCGCGGCGGCCTCGCCCGACGCCTCGACGCGCGGGTCGGTGCGGCTCCACGACGCCTGCGCGAAGACGGGACCGGCAACGACGGAGGCGTCGACCTCGAAGCCGGTCGATCGGATCGCGTCGAGATTGCGGCGGACGCGGTACACGCCGCCGGCCGCGACGAAGCCGACGCCGGGGAAGGTCCCCGGCCCCCGCCCCGCCGTGACGTTCGCGATCGCGCCGCGTAAGCGGTTGTGGAACAGCGTCGCCGACAGGCTCGCGCCGGGGAAGGGCGTCAACGTCAGCCCCGCCTCCGCGCCGTCGAGCCGTTCGGGCGCGAGCTCGGCGTTGGCGGCGACCGCGTCCGCGCCGACGCGGAACGGGCGGTATAGTTCGTTCAGCGTCGGCAGCCGCCAGCCGCGATATGCCGCCGCGCGCAGGCTCAGCGCGTCCGACGCGCGCCACGCCGCGCCCGCCCTGCCCGTCCACTCGGTCCCGGAACGGTCGCGAAACCGCGCATCGGTCAGCGCCGCGCCGCCCGCCAGCGGCCGTTCGAGCAGGAAGCCGTCCGCGATCCGCCATCGGTCGACGCGCCCGCCCGCCGTCAGCGTCGCCGCCCCCAGCTCGACCGCGCCGTCGGCGAACAGTCCAATAGTCCGGTTCGCGCCGCCCGCCACCCGCCGCCGCGTCGGCGCGGCGTTGACGAAGCTGTAATTCTCCTGGGTCCGCCCCTCCACGTCGCGCCATTCCGCGCCGAGCCGCAGGTCCGCCCCCGCGCCCACCGACGGCCGCACCTCCAGCCGCGCGCCGAGGCCAGTGGCGGGCGTGCCGTACTGGTCCAGCGTCCGCGTGACCGTGGTGCGCGCGGCGTTCACGCCCGCGAAGCTCGTCGCGAGCGAGCGCGTCTGCAGGTACGCCAGCGCCGACCAGCCCCAGCGCCCGCGCCCGACCAGCCGCACGCTCGCCTCCGCCCCCTCGCTCCGAATGTCGGAGAACGCGGTCCCGCGCTCGCGCCGGTCGGTGGAGGCGGTGACGTTCGCCTGGATCTCGGTCGCGGGCGCGATCTCGACCACGCCGCGCACCGCGCCCGACGCCTGTTTGTACGGCGCGCGCCGATCGACGGGGCCGCGGTCCTCGCGCACGATCGGCACGAAACCGTCGCCCCGCGCATAGGCCCCCGACAGAGTCGCGAAGCCGCCCGCCCGCTCCAGCATCGCCGCCGCTTGCGCGTCGACCGAGTCGCGGCCGCCGCCGAACGCCGCGCCCTCGAACGCCCCGAGCTGATCGGGCGTCGCGCTCTCCAGCTCCACGGTCCCCGCCAGCGCGCCCGGCCCCGCATAGCCGCTCCCGCCGCCGCGCGTGACGCGCACCGCGCCCAAGCGGCCCGTGGCATAGGCGGGGAACGCCACCCAGCCGCCGAACGGGTCCGCCTGCGGCACGCCGTCGAGCAGCAGCGCCACCCGGCTCGACGCGCTGCCGCCGAAGCCGCGCAGGTTGATCCCCTGGCTCGTCGGATTGGCGCTGCGCGAGTCCGAGCGGCGGAACTGCTGCAGCCCCGCCACCTCGGCGAGCACACTCTCCAGCCGGTTCGACGCCGCCCGCTCGATCCGCGCACGGTCGATCGTGACCACGTCCGCCGCGCGGTCGCCGAGGCGCTCATCGAGCCCGCGACCGGTCACGACCACCTCGGGCGCTTGCTGGGCGGCGGCGGGAGCGGCGGTGAGCAGGAACGCGAGCGGGAACGACTTCATCGCGCGCCCGGTAGTCGACGGGCGCGGCCCCGCCTACCCCGGCTGTTCCCCAAAGCTTCCTCACCGCTATGGTGCGTCCGATCCAGGGCGGTCCGGGGAAGACGAATGCACAAGAAGCTGGTGACCCTCGCGGCCCTGGCGCTTTCTGCGGAGGCGCTCGCGCAAGGCCTGCCGCCCGCGCCCTCGCAGCAGGGGGACGCGCAAGAGCCGCCGCTCTGCACAGACCGCCCGACCAAGTCGAACGCCGCCTGCACCGTGCCCGCGGGCGCGATCCAGATCGAGACCGACCTCATCGCCTGGACACGCACCGACGCTGCGGGGACGCGCGTCGACACGATCGCCTACACCAATCCCACGCTGAAGCTCGGCCTAGGCCGCCACACCGACGTCCAGTTCAACATCGCGCCCTATGTCGAGACCCGCGTGCGCACGCCTGACGGCGCGGTGGAGCGGATCGGCGGCGCGGGCGACCTCGTGCTGCGCTTGAAGCAGCGCCTCACCGACCCCGACGCCGCGCTCCAGGTCGGCGTCATCCCCTTCGTGAAGGCGCCCACCGCCAAGCGCGGCGTCGGCAACCGCGAATGGGAGGGCGGCGTGGCGGTGCCGGTCCAGTACGCGCTTCCGCGAGGCGTCACGCTCACCTTCGGGCCGGAGGTGGACCTACTTCACGACGCGGACGGGCGCGGCAAGCACGTCCAGCTCGTCGGCACCGCCAACATCGCCAAGGCGGTCGCACCCACCGTCGGCGTCGCGGCCGAGCTGTGGACCGCGCAGAATTACGATCCCGCGGGCACGGTCCGGCAATATTCGGCGGACGTGGCGGTGACCTGGCTCGTTCGTCCGCGGCTCCAGCTCGACGCCGGCGCGAACTTCGGGCTCAACCGCGCGACGCCCGACGCGCAAGCCTATCTCGGCCTGTCCACCCGCTTCTAGCGCTCCCACGCTCCCCGCCTGCCGCCCGCCAGCTCGCGGTCGAGCGCGAAAGCGGCGGAGATCAGCGCGAGGTGCGTCAGCGCCTGCGGGAAGTTGCCCAGGTGCTCGCCCGCCGGGCCCAGCTCCTCGGCGTAGAGGCCGAGATGGTTGGCGTAGCCCAGCATCTTCTCGAACAGGAGCTGCGCCTCGTCCAACCGCCCGGCGCGCGCCAGGCATTCGATGTACCAGAAGGAGCAGGTGGTGAACGCGCCCTCCACCCCCGCCAGGGCATCGACGTCCGCGCTCGCCTGCCCGTCATAGCGGCGGACCAGCGCGTCCTCCGTCAGGTGTCTGCCCACCGCGTCGAGCGTGGAGAGCCAGCGCGGGTCGGTGGGGCTGATGAACTTGACCAGAGGCATGAGCAGGCACGCCGCGTCGAGCGCCTTGGCCCCCTTGAATTGCACAAACGCCCCGAGCTCCTCGTCCCAGAAGTCGCGCATGATGCTGTGGTGGATCTCGTTCCTGGCGTCTACCCAGCGCGGAAAGGGCGCGGGCAAGGACCGCTTGCTGGCCAAGCGGATCGCCCGGTCCACCGTCACCCAGCACATGAGCCGCGAGTGGAGGAACTCGCGCCGCCCGCCGCGGAACTCCCAGATGCCCTCGTCGGGCTCGCGCCAGTTCTCGCACACCCAGTCGACGGTGGCGCAGATATTGACCCAACCGTCATACGGCGTCGGCTCGCCGTACTTGTTGGCGAGGTACACCGCGTCCATGATCGCGCCGTAGATGTCGAGCTGCAGCTGGTCGTAGGCGTCGTTGCCGATGCGCACGGGCCGTGAGCCCATATAGCCCGATAGATGCGGCAGCTCGCTCTCCGTCAGGTCGGTGCGGCCGTCGATGCCGTACATCACCTGGAGCGTACCGTCGCGCGGCCCCTCCTCCACGCGCGCCCTGATCCAGCGCATGAAGTCCGCCGCCTCGCCCGTATAGCCCAGCCGCATCAGCGCGTAGAGCGTGAAGCCCGCGTCGCGGATCCAGGTGTAGCGGTAATCCCAGTTGCGCGGACCGCCGATCGTCTCCGGCAGGCCGAAGGTGGGTGCTGCCACGATAGCGCCCGTGTCGCGCGACGTCAGCAGCTTGAGCGCCAACGCCGAGCGCATCACCATCTCGCGCCAGCGGCCGCCATAATGCGAGCGCGCCGCCCAGCCGCGCCAGTAGCGCACCGTGTCGTCGAAGCACTGCGCGGAATAGCCCTCGAGCCCGCAGGGCAGCTCGGGCGCGTCATAGCCTTCCAGCAGGAAGGTCGCGCTCTCGCCGGGCTTGAGCGTGAAGCGCGCGACCGCGTCGTCGCCGTCCCGCTCGACGGCCACGGTGGCGACCAGGCGCATCGGGATGACGCCGTCGGTCTCGGGCCGGAACACCGCCGCCCGGTCGTCCAGCTCGAGCCGGTGCCCGGAGCGGGCGTAGTCGAAGCGGGGCGCGCACCGCATGGCGAACGTGACCTCGCCGCGCACGGCGTGCGCGATCCGCACCAGCCGGCCCTCGTCGCCCGTCATCGGCATGAGGTCGGTGATTTCCGCCACGCCATCGGCCGACAGAAAGCGCGATACGAGCACGTTGGTTTCCGGCAAGTAGAGCTGGCGCCGGCGCACGGGTCCGCCCAGCTCGGGCGCGAGCCGGAAGCTGCCGCCCTTATCCCGGTCGAGCAGCGCGGCGAAGACGGACGGCCCGTCGAAGCGCGGCCAGCACATGAAGTCGACGGACCCGTCCAGCCCGATCAGCGCCGCAGTGCGCAGGTCGCCGACGACGCCGTAATCCTCGATCGCCGGCGCAGACGCCGACGCGGCGTCGGCTGCGTCCCTCATGGAAGGGATTACGCCCCAGAACCGTTTCGGCTCCGCTTCGTCTCGCCGCGCTCCGCTTCCGTCGCAGCGCGGTTCCGTCCGCCCGCCTCGGCTGCGATCCGACGGGCTCGACCAGGAGCCCCGACCATGACGTCCCGCCTCGCCCCAGCCCTCGCTCTAGCCCTGTTGCTCGCCGCCGGCGTCGCCGACGCGCAGACCGCGCCCGCGCGCATCCGGCCGGAGGTCGCGTCCGGCGCGATGAACGAGTATAACTACAGCCTCAGCGACGACGGGCGCACCGCGGTGTTCGCGCGGTCGGAGGCGGACTTCCGTCGCGCCAAGATCATGGTCGCGGAGCGCAGGAACGGCGCGTGGACCGCGCCCGAGCCCATCGCCTTCTCCGACGACCGCTGGCGCGACTCGGACCCGTGGCTGACGCCCGACGGGCGCACGCTCCTCTTCGTCTCCGACCGCCCCACCCCGTCGCGGCCCGACAGACACGACCTGGACATCTGGCGCTCGGTGAAGCGCGACGGCGTGTGGCAGACGCCCGAGCACCTGGGCCATGTCGTCAACGGCGTGGGCGAGGAGCTAGGGCCGGAGCTGCACGACGGCCGGCTCTACTTCGCGACCGCGCGCAAGAGCGGCATGGGCGGGCTGGACGTGTACGCGGCGGAGGTGACGGCCGACGGCTTCGCCAAGCCCGCCCTGCTCCCCGCCCCGATCAACTCGGCCGCGAGCGAGAGCGACTTCACGCTGAGCCGCGACGGCCGCACGGCGCTGTTCTGGCGCATGGTGGACGGCCAAGGCCGGATCCACATGAGCCGCCGGACGGGCGACGCCTGGTCGGAACCGGTCCCGCTCAACGCCGCGGTCAACGCCGGCCGCTTCAACTTTACCCCCGCGCTCAGCCGCGACGGCAAGCGCCTCACCTTCGCCAGCGACCGCCCGCGCGAAGGCCAGCCGGAAGGGATGGCGGACTTGTACCAGGTCGTGTTCGCCGACGCGCTCTGACGGTCAGGCGATCCGGTCGCCGAGCTTCAAGAGCTTGCCCTGCGTGACGATCACCAGATCGCTCTTCCCTACCGCCTCGAACAGCTTGGCGGCGAAGGGGGTGGGCACGCCGATGCAGCCGTGCGTCGCCATGCCGTATTTCACGTCGCTGCCGTGGATCGCGACGCCGTCCATGGTCAGGCGCAGCATGTACGGCATGGGCGCGCCGTACAGGTTCGATACGTGGTCTCGATCCTTCTCCAGGATCGGATAACGGCCGAGCGGCGTCGGCTTGTCGTCCGCGCCGTAGAGCACCGCCGCCGTGCCGATCTCGTGCCCGCCCCGGAACACGGAGATGGTCTGCGCCTTCAGGTCCACCGTCATGACGACGCGTCCGCCCGGCGGCGCGCCCTCCTCGTTCCAGACCCACTCGCCGAAGCCGATGCCGGCGGGGATGTCGAGGATGCGCTTCACGACCAGGGTCGGCTCCGGCCGGGGCGGTGCGGGCTCGACCGCGGGCGGGGCGCGCTTAGCGGGCGCCGCGGCGAGGACCGGCTTCGCGTCGACAATCGCAGGTGCGCCGGACAGATATGGGGCCGCCACCGCCCAGCCGATCACCGCCAGCGCCGCCGACAGGACCACCAGCGCGACGATCCGCATGCCGTTCGCTCCGACTCCGACCACCAGCGACCTCCTTCGAGCCCAAGGTCATGCCCAAAGCGGTGCGGGCTGACTAGACGCGCTTTCCGGCCGTTCCGGATCGGGACGGGCATGCGATCGGTTAACCGCGTCCGGCGCCGCATTGACCGGGGCGCGGGCGCGTTGCACGGTGGCTGCACCGTTCGAGGGGATCGGGGGAGAGCGCATGACGGATCAGCCTGATACGCTCGCCGGCCGGCACCTGCTGGTGGTCGAGGACGAGTATCTCCTCGCGGACGACCTCGCGTCCAAGTTCCGCGCGCAGGGCGCGTCCGTGGTCGGCCCCGCCGCGAACGTCGAGGACGCGCTCGCGTTGCTCGACGGGAGCGAGCCGGTCGACTGCGCGGTGCTCGACATCAACCTGCAGGGCGAGAAGGCGTTTCCGATCGCCGACCTGCTGATGGAGCGCGACGTGCCCTTCGTCTTCGCGACCGGCTACGACGCGTCCGCCATCCCAGAGCGCTTCGACGGCGTTCAGCGCTTCGAGAAGCCCGTCGAAGCCGCCGGGATCGTCCGCGCGCTGCTGGGCTAGGCACCCGCGTCCACGCGCTCGATCAGCGCGCGCACGCTCTCGGGCGTAAAGGGCTTCTCCAGCACCGGCCGGTGCGCGCTCTTGAGGAAGCGCTCGGCGGCCGCGCCCAGCGTGTCGCCCGTGGTGAACGCCATGCGCCCGGCCAGGTCCGGCCGCGCGGCCGCGATCCAGGCGTGGAGCTCCGGCCCGTCCACGTCGGGCATGCGCAGGTCGCTGACGATCAGGTCGTACCGACCCTCGCCCAGCCGTTCCTTGGCCGCCGCGCCGCCGATCGCGATCTCGCATTTATAGCCTTCGACCGACAGAAAATCGGCGAGAGACTCGGCGATCTCTCGCTCGTCGTCGACCACCAGCGCGCGGCGCGCGGCTACCGGGGACGGCCGCGCCGTCTCCGGCTCCACGCGCGGCAGGGTGAGCGATACGTCGATCGGCAGGGTCAGCCGGAACGTCGCCCCCATCTCCGTCGGCAACAGCGCCAGGCGGCCACCATGCGCCTCGGCCAGGCCCTGGCTGAACGACAGGCCCACGCCCGTCCCCTCGCCTTGCGGCTTGGTGGTGAAGAAGGGTTCGAAGATGCGGCGCTTGAGCTCTTCGGGCACGCCTGGGCCATTGTCCGACACGTCCAGCACCACCGTGTCCGGCTCCGGCCCGCGCGCGGTCGTCAGCACCAGCCGCCGATCGTGCGTCCCCGCCTCCTTCATCGCGTGCTGCGCGTTCACGACAAGGTTGATGATTACCTGGTGCAGCTGATCCGCGTCCGCGGCGATGCGCGGCAGGTCCGCCGCCAGCCGCCGCTCGACCGCGACGCCGTCGGTGCGCAACCCGTAATCCGCCAGGTCGAGCGCGGCGACCGCAACCGCGTTCAGGTCCACGGGCTCGCGCTCCGGCCGCTTGGCGCGCGCCATCGCCAGGAAGGTCTGGACGATCCGGGCGCAGCGGTCCGCGGCGCGGCGGATCTTGAAGGCGCGGTCCGCGAGTTCGGTGCCCGCGGCTTGCCGCTCCATCATCACCGCCTGCGCGACGACGATGGAGAGCGGGTTGTTGAGCTCGTGGCTGACGCCGGCCAACAGGCTGCCCAGCGCCGACAGCTTCTCCGTCTGGTAGAGCGCCTCGCGCGAGCGCTGCAGCGCGGTTTCGGCCGCCTTGCGGTCGGTCAGATCGATGGTGAAGCCGCCCGTGCGCGCCAGCCCATGCCCCTCGATCGGAAAGGCGATGGAGAGCGCGGCGGCGTAGCGGCCGTCGTGCCGCTCGCGCGCCAGCTCGGCGCTGACGCGCTGGCCCGCCATCGCCTGGCGCTCCAGCCGCTCCACCTCGCACGCGATCTCCGGCGCCATGATCTCGGCCACGCGGCGGCCGAGTATGTCCTCGCGCGGGCGGCCGATCGCGTGGGCGAGTTCCTGGTTGACGCGGATGTAGCGGCCATCGGCGTCCTTCAGGTGCATGCCGATCGGCGCGTTCTCCATGAACGTCGCCAGCAGCGCCTCCGACTCCGCCATGCGCTCCTCGAACCGCGCGCGCTCCAGCGTCGCCCAGGTGCGGTCGGCGATCTCGCAGATCAGCCGCACCTCGCTCTCGTTCCAGGCGCGCGGCGTCGGCTGCATGACGGACAGGACGGCCTGGAGCCGTCCCCCCACCAGCAGCGGCACGCTGACGCCCGACCGCACCTCGGCGGACGCGTAGACGCTCTGCGAGGAGAGGTCGAACAGCGGGTGCGTGGTCACGTCGTTCACGACCAACGGCCGCCCCGTCATGTGGTCGGCGACGACGCGCGAGCCCAACGCCGCGAAGGGGAAGCGCCGGCCCGCCAGGCGGACGGCGCCCTGCGTCCATTCCTGGATGACCTCGAACTCGTCCCCGGTCTGCGTCGTCTCCGCATAGTTGACGCGCCCGGCGCCCAGGTGCCGGCCCAGCCGGTCGAGCGTGGCCGCGAGCACGGCGCGCGGGCCGGACTCGTTGCGGACCGCGTCGCTCCAGCCGATCACGAATGCCTGCTCACGCTCGCGCTCCTTGAGCGCGGCCTCGGCGCGGGCGCGCTCCAGCATCGTCCAGGTGCGGTCGGCGACCTCGCGGATGAGCTGCACCTCCGCGGGCCGCCAGCGGTGCGCGCGTCCGTGCTGCACCGACAGGACCGCGCGCACCCGGCCGCCGCGGACCATCGGCACGCCCAGGAACGAGACGGCGTCCACCGCGGCATAGGCGCGCGCGGCCGCCGCCTCGAACCGGTCGTCGGCGTGCACGTCGTCAACCACGACGACGTCGCCGGTGAGGTACGCGTGGTGGACGCCGTCGCTGACCGCCTCGCGCCGCGGCACGAAACCGCCGTCCGGCCCGGCGTCGCGCCGCCATTCCTGCACCACTTCGAAGCGTCCGCCGGCCTCGTCGCCCTCGGCGTAATTGGCGCGCGCCGCGCCCAGATGCAGGCCCAGCCGCTCGATCGTGACGTCCACAATCGCCTCCGGCGAGGTCTCCGCGCGCACCGCGTCGCTCCAGGCGAGCAGAAAGGCCTGGTTGCGCTCGCGCTCCTTCAGCGCCGTTTCGGCGCGGGCGCGCTCCAGCACGACCCAGGCGCGGTCAGCGACCTCGTGCATCAGCCTGACCTCGTCCTCGCGCCAGACGCGCGGACCGGGCTCCTTGACCGACAGGACGGCGCAGACCCGGCCCTCGCGGACCAACGGCACGCTGACGAACGCGCCCACCCCGTTCTCCCGGTGAAAGGCGCGCGCGGTCCTGTCGATGCGCGGGTCGGTTTCGACGTCGTCGCACCGCACGACCTCGCCGGCGGCGAAGCACCCGTGGATCGCCGCGCCCACCTCCTCGATGCGGTAGCGCACGCCCATCGAACCCCGCACGCCGTCGCGACGCCACTCGGCCGCGGTGACGAACAGCCCGTCCGCCTCGTCGCGCTCGCCATAGTTCGCGCGCGACGCGTCCAGGTGCGTCGCCAGCCGTTCCAGCGTGATCGCCATGATCGCCGACGCGGAGGTGCGCTCGCGCAGCGAGTCGCTCCACTCGATCAGGAACCGGCCGTGCCGCTCGCGCTCGGTCAGCGCCGCTTCGGCGCGGGCGCGCTCGAGCGCCACCCAGGCGCGGTCGGCGACGTCGCGGAGCAGCCGGATCTCACCGTCGGTCCAGTGGTGGGAACGCCGGTGCTGCACGGAGAAGACGGCGCGCACCTTGCCCTCGCGCACCAGCGGCACGCTCAGGAACGCGCCCACCGTGCGGCGGCGATACGCCTCGCGCGCGGCCTCGTCGATCAGCCGATCGGCCTCGACGTCGTCCGAGCCGACCACGTCGCCGCGCGAGAAGCGCCGCCAGATGTCCGCGCCGACCTGATCGATTTGGTAGCTGTTGCCGACGGTCACCGCCGCCGCCTCGTCGCAGCGGTGCTCCGCCAGGATCGTGAAGGAGCGCGCGTCCTGGGCCACCTCCGAATAGTTCGCGCGCGCCACGCCGATCTGCTCGGCCAAGCGCTCCAGCGTGACCGAGAGGATGTCGGGCACCGACCGCTGGTCGCGCAACGCGTCGCTCCACTCGACCAGGAAGCGCTGGTGCCGCTCGCGCTCGGCCAGCGCCGCCTCGGCCTGGGCGCGGCTGTAGGTGGACCAGGTGCGCTCCGCCAGCTCCTCGACGAGCCGCACCTCCTCGGGCGTCCAGTCGCGCGCGCTCTCGTGCTGCGCGCTCAGGATGACGACGAGCCGCCCGTCCTTGACCAGCGGCACGCTCACGCCCGAGCGCACGCCGCGGCTCCCGAAGAAGTCGCGCACCTGCGGCGTGATGATCGGTGTCAGCTCGTGGAGGTCGCGCGACACCACCGTCCGCCCCTCGGCGAGCGTGGCCAGCAGCGGCGCGAACTCGGCGGGCACCTGAATGGGGTTGTCGTCCCAGTCGCCGCTCGGGTCGGCGGCGGCGCCGTGCAGGTTGGCGAACACCCCCGCCATCTCCTGCGCCTCGCTATAGACGACGAAGGTCACGTCGAGATGCTCGCGTAGCGCGTCGGCGGCGATGTCGAGGATGCGCGCGGCGTCCGTCTCCTCGCGGATCGCCTCGCTGACGTGGCGGAAGAACGCCTCGTGCCGGTCGCGGCTGTGCTTCTCCGTCAGGTCCACCTGCACGCCGCACCAGCGCGCGATCGCGCCCTCGGCGTCGTGGATCGGCACCATGCGGCTGAGGAACGGGTGGAACATCCCGTCCGACCCGCGCACGCGGACGATGCCCTCCACCGCCCGTCCGCCGGTGAGCGCCGCGTCCAGCATGCCCGTGGCGGAGGCGAGATCGTCGGGATGGACCACCGCCGCCGCCGCCGTGGGCAGCCCGTCCGCGCCGTAGAACTCCAGCCCGCGCGCGTTCATCCAATGGCCCAGCCCGTCGGGACCGGCGAGCCAGCAGATGCCGGGGAAGTTCTCGGCCAATTGGCGGAATTGCTCCTCGCTCTCCTTCAGCCGGGCGACCGCACGCGCGTGGCGCAGCGCCGCCCAGGTGCGCGCGCCGACATATTCGACCAGCTCGACCTCTTCCGCGGTCCAGTCGCGCGGCTCGCGGTGCGTCGCGGAGAAGAGCGCGACGAGCTCGCCCTCATGGACCAGCGGTACGGAGATGCACGCGCGGCAGAAGGTCTGCTCCAGCATCGCCGCTTCGTCGGCGGGCAGGTCGAGGAGCCGCACGTCGGACACCGTCATGGTGCGGCCCTGCTGATAGGCCTGCACGAAGGCGTTCTCGCGATAGATGGGGATGCGCCCGACCAGGCTCGGGATGCCGTCCGTCCAGTCGAGCGGGATCGTCATCCAATCCTCGCCCGGCTCCACGTCGCCGTAGCCGATGCGGGTGACGCGCAGGAACCGCCCCACCGCCTCGGCGGTCACGCGCAGGATCGTCACGGGGTCGGTCTCGTGGACGAGCGTCTCCGACAGCCACAGCTTCAGCGCCGCCGCCGACCCGAACTGGAAATGATGACCGACCCTATCCAGCATGCCCGCCCCGTCCCTGCGGGCGCACCATAGCACCGGAGCGGCCGAAACGGGAGAGCGCGGTCGATCTCCGCCTCCCGCTTCCCCTCCCGCCGTCATGCTGAACTCGTTTCAGCATCCATGGCTGTACGGACGACTCAGGCTCGGTCGCGCGCACCACGCTGGATCCTGAAACAAGTAGGTGCCTATCCCGCTCGAACATGGACACCTCCCCGGCGCAGGCCGGGGCCCAGTCACGGGGCCATGTGCAAGCATGGACGCCAACTCCCGAAGCGCACCGTAGCTGGACCCCGGCCTCCGCCGGGGAGGCGCATACGTGCCCGAAGGGTACAGGTGCCCAAAGAGTTCAGGATGACGGAGTGAACGAGCCAGAAGCAATATACGCAGTCACGGGAGCATACGGCGGATCGGCCTAACCGCGCTCGGCGAGCAGCCGGTCGAGCGCCTGGGCGACGCCGTCCTCGTCGTTGGAGGCGACGACCCAGTCCGCCACCGCCTTCACGTCGGCGGGCGCCTGGCCCATCACCGCCGCGAGCCCGGCGCGCGTCAGCATGGGCAAGTCGTTGCGCATGTCGCCGAGCACCATCACCTGATCGAGCGACACCCCGGCCGCGCGCGCCAGCGCCTCGACGCCCGCGCCCTTGTTCGCGTCCAGCGCGGTGACGTCGAGATAGTAGGTCTGCGAGTTCGCGATCGTGGCCTGCCCACCATAGCGGTCGCGACCCTGCTCCAGGGTGCGCGCGAGCACGGGCGGGTCGTCGCTGACGAAGGTGATCTTGCCCGCACGGCCCGCCATTTCGGCGAGGTCGGGGACGATCACCGGCTCCTGGTTCGCCGATTTGCGCTCGCGGTCGGTGTGCGGGTTGTCCGGCGTCGACGCGTACCAGCGCCCCTCGGCGAAAACCCAGACGTCCGCGCCCGATCCGTGCGCCAGCTCCAGCATGCCGCGCCCCACCTCGGCCGGCACGAGGTGCTGCTCCATCACCTCGCCGCCGCGGCGGAACACGGTGCCGCCGTTGAACGCGCCGATCGGCGTGTCGAGGCCGAGCGCGTCGGCGATCGGTTCGACGCCCGACGGCGGCCGCGCGCTGATGACCGTGAAGCCGACGCCAGCGTCCCGGACGCGCCTGACCGCCTCGATCGTCGCGGGGCGGAGCCGCTTGTCATGATCGACCAGCGTGCCGTCCACGTCCGAGACGACGAAGCGGATCGCACCGGGCGACGCCGTCACTGTGGCACCTCGACGTGGCCGCCGAAGCCGAAGCGCATCGCGGACAGGACCTTCTCGCCGAAGGTGTTGTCGAGCCGGCTGCGGTAGCGCGCGTAGAGCGCGGCGGACAGCACGTGCGCGGGCACCGCCTCCTCCATCGCCGCCTCGATCGTCCAGCGGCCCTCGCCGGAGTCGGAGACGCGGCCGGAGAAGCCCTCCAGCCGCTCGTCCTTCGCTAGCGCCTGCGCGGTGAGGTCGAGGAGCCAGGAGGAGATTACCGACCCGCGCCGCCACACCTCGGCGATGTCCGTCATGTTGAGGTCGTAGCGCTGGTCCTCCGGCAGCTTCTCCGAGTTCTTGGCGGCGAGCACGTCGAAGCCCTCGGCGTACGCCTGCATCAGCCCATACTCGATGCCGTTATGAACCATCTTCACGAAGTGCCCCGCGCCCGCGGGACCGGCATGGATATAGCCTTTCTCCGCGCGGGGGTCATCGGCATCCTCGCGGCCCGGCGTGCGCGGCACGTCGCCCTGGCCCGGCGCCAGCGCGTCGAAGATCGGGTCGAGGTGATCGACCGTCGCCTTGTCGCCGCCGATCATCATGCAATAACCGCGCTCCAGGCCCCAGACGCCGCCCGACGTGCCGACGTCGACATAGTGCACGCCCTTCTCGCCCAACATCTTCGCGCGGCGGATGTCGTCCTTGTAGAAGCTGTTGCCGCCGTCGATGACGATCGAGTCCGCGCCGCAATGCTCCGACAGCGCGATCACCGTCTCCTCCGTCGGCGCGCCGGCGGGCAGCATGACCCAGAAGATCGCGGGGTGGTCGAGCTTCCCTCGCATGTCGTCGAGCGAGCCCGCCGGCTCCGCCCCTTCACCGGCGAGCGCGTCGATGAGCGGCTGGTTGCGATCATACACGATCACCTGGTGCCCATGGCGCATGAGCCGCCGCGCGATGTTCCCGCCCATACGTCCCAAGCCGATGATGCCGAGCTTCATGCGGTCTCCTTTCCACGTTCCACCGGCCCCACCCCGGCGAAGGCCGGGGCCCAGCTACGGTGCGCTGACTTGGTGCGTACCCCCGTCGTTCATCGTGACTGGGCCCCGGCTTCCGCCGGGGAGGCTCCCTCGTGTTATGCGTTCGCCGGATGCTTCGCGGCGATGCTGCCCAGCAGGTCGTCGAACGACTTCACGAACGAGGCCACGCCCTCGTCCACCAGCTTGCTCGTCACCGCGTCCAGGTCCAGCCCCAGCCGCTCCACCTCCGCCAGGACGCGCCGCGCCTCGTCCACGCCGTCCGTCAGCGTATCGGCGACCGTGCCGTGGTCGCGGAACGCGTCCATCGTCTGGGGCGGCATGGTGTTGACCGTGTCGGGGCCGATCAGCTGGTCGACGTAGAGCGTGTCCGGGTACGCGGGGTCCTTCACGCCCGTCGACGCCCAGAGCAGCCGTTGCGGCTGCGCGCCCTTCGCCGCCAGGCTCCGCCAGCGGTCCGACTTCAGGAAGTCGAGATACCATTGATACGCCATCTTGGCGTTGGCGATCGCCGCCTTGCCGCGGAGCGCCTTCAGCGCGTCGCTCTCCGGATCGCCCTCGCCTACGCGGCGGTCGATCTCCTTGTCGATCGTCGAGTCGATGCGGCTGACGAAGAAGCTCGCCACGCTCGCGATCCGATCGATCGGCTCCCCTCGCGCGACCCGTTCCTCCAGCCCCATCGCATACGCCTCGGCCACGCGAGCATAAGCCGCCTGGCTGAACAGCAAAGTGACATTGACGTTGATCCCCTCGCGGATCGTCGCCGCGATCGCGGGCGCCCCCGCGTCGGTGCCGGGGATCTTAATCATCAGGTTGGGCCGGTCGACCATGGCCCAGAGTTTCGTCGCCTCGGCGATCGTCGCGTCCGTATCGAGCGCGATGGTGGGCGAGACCTCCAGGCTGACATAGCCGTCCTTGGCGTCCAGCCGGTCGTACACCGGGCGCAACGTATCGGCGGCGGCGCGGATGTCGGCGGCGGCGAGCCACTCGTAGCGGTCGAGCGCGGACGCGCCCGGATGCGCGCGGTCGTACTCCGCTAGCCCCGCGTCGTACGCGGTGCCGTGGCCCATCGCCTTCTCGAAGATGGTCGGGTTGGACGTGACGCCCGTCAGCCCGTCCTCGTCGACCAGCTTCTTGAGGCCGCCCGCGTCGAGGAACTGCTTGTCGACGAAGTCCAACCACACCGCCGTGCCCTTGGCGGACAGCTCCTTGAGCTTGCTCACTTCTTGCCCTCCAGCATCTCGCGCGCGACCTTGACGACGTTGTCGACGGTGAAGCCGTACTTGTCCTGCAGCTTGGCGATCGGGGCCGACGCCCCAAAGGTCGACATGGTGATCGTGCGGCCCTCAAGCCCGACATAGCGGTGCCAGCCCATCTCGCCGCCCTGCTCGACCGCGAGCCGTAGCGGGACGTTCGACGGCAGCACGCCGTCCTTGTACCCGTCGTCCTGCAGCTCGAACCGGTACCAGCTCGGCATGGAGACGACACGGGCGCGGATGCCCTGCTCCGTCAGCTTCTCATAAGCCTGCACGACCAGCGGGACCTCGGAACCGGTGCCGATCAGGATCACCTCCGGATCGTCCGCCGAGGCGAGCACATAGGCGCCGCGCGCCACGTCCGGTTGCGCGTACTTGCTCCGGTCGAGCGTCGGGATCGCCTGGCGCGAGAGGATGAGCGCGGTCGGCCGGTCCGCCATCTCCATCGTGCAGCGCCACGCCGCGGCGACCTCGTTCGCGTCGCCCGGGCGGATCACGTCGAGGCCGGGAATGGCGCGGAGCGCGGCTAGGTGCTCGATCGGCTGGTGCGTCGGCCCGTCCTCGCCGACCCCGATCGAGTCATGCGTGAAGATGAAGATCGAGCCCACCTCCATGACCGCCGCCAGCCGGATCGCGGGCCGCATATAGTCGGAGAAGACCATGAACGTCGCCGAGTAGGGCCTGAGGTGCGACAGCGCCATGCCGTTGACGATCGCGCCCATGCCGTGCTCGCGCACGCCGAAATGCAGATTGCGCGCGCCGTAGCTGCCCGCCTGAAACGAGCCTTCGCCGTCGATGAGTGTCTTGGTGGACGGCGCCAGGTCGGCCGACCCGCCCATCAGCCAGGGCACGTGCTTGGCGATCGCGTTCAGCACCTTGCCGCCCGCCTCGCGGCTGGCGACGCCCTTCGCGTCCGCGGGGAAGGTCGGAATGTCGGCGTCCCAACCCGGCGCGGGCTCGTCGCGGAGCATGGCGTCGAGCTCCGCGCCAAGCTCAGGATGCGCCTTCCGGTAGCGCTCAACGGTGCGCTCCCACTCCTCGCGGAGCGGCACGGAGCGGCCGTTCAGCGCGTCGCGGAAGCTGCGGACCGCCTCGTCCGGCACGAGGAACTGCGCGTCCTCCGGCCAGCCGTAGCTGCGCTTCGCGCCGCGAATCTCCTCTTCGCCCGGCGCGTCCGAGTGCGCCTTGTGCGTGCCCGCGCGCGTCGGGAAGCCGATGCCGATGACGGAGCGTAGCACGATCAGCGTCGGCCGGTCCTCCGTCGCGCGGAACTGCTCGATCGCGCCCGCGAACGCGCCCACGTCCTCCGCGTCGTCGACGTAGAGCACCTGCCAGCCATAGGCCTCGAAGCGCTTGGCCACGTCCTCGTCGAAGGCGAGGTCGGTGCCGCCCTCGATCGTGATTTGGTTGGCGTCGTACACCCAGCATAGGTTCGCGAGTTTCAGATGCCCCGCGACCGACGCGGCCTCGCTCGCGACGCCCTCCATCAGGTCGCCGTCCGAGCAGAAGACGTAGGTGTCGTAATCGAACAGCTCGAAGCCGGGCCGGTTGAAGTGCGCCGCCAGCCAGCGCTCCGCGATCGCCATGCCGACCGAGTTGCCGCAGCCCGCGCCCAACGGCCCCGTGGTCGTCTCGACGCCGGTGGTGTGGCGGTATTCGGGGTGGCCCGGCGTGCGGCTGGAGAGCTGGCGGAACTCGCGAATGTCGTCGAGGCCCATCGCGGGGTGGCCCGTCTTGTTGCCGTCCGCGTCGATCTCCTCGATCCCCGCCAGGTGGATCAGCGCGTAGAGCAGCATGGACGCGTGGCCGACTGACAGCACGAAGCGGTCGCGGTTAGGCCAGTCGGGGCGGCTCGGGTCGTAGCGGAGGAACCGCGTCCAGAGCGTGTGCCCCGCGGGCGCCAGCGCCATCGGCGTGCCGGGATGGCCCGAGTTCGCCTTCTGCACCGCGTCCATCGCCAGCGTGCGGATCGTGTCGACGGCGAGCGCTTGCGCGCTCTTGCCCTCGCCTGAAGAGGCGGCGGGCCGCGAGCCAAGAGCCGCTGGGATGGTCGCGTCGTTCATGGAGCCCTCTTCAGGTTAACGCCCCGAACGCGAGGCGCACGATTGGGTTGCGCGATCCGAGTTCCTCCCCCGCTCACAGCGGGGGAGGGGGACCATGCGAAGCATGGTGGAGGGGGAACTACGGGATGCGGCATCGCCCTGTACCCCCTCCACCACGCCCTACGGGCGCGGTCCCCCTCCCCCGCATCTACGATGCGGGGGAGGACTGGTTTCAGCGTGCCCCTATCAGCCGAGCTCCGACCGTTCCAGCCTCGTCACGACGCCGCCATCGGCCAGATACGCCCCGTCCACCTCCGACAGGAACAGCCCGTGCCCCAGCACGCCGGGGATCCCCTGGAGCCAAGCCGCGACCTCGTGCGGGTCGGACAGGTCGTGGAAGGCGCAGTCGAGGACGAGGTTGCCCTGATCCGTCAGGTACGCCTCGCCGCCCGCCATGCGGAGCACCGCGTCCGACCGCTCAGCCAGCACGCGCGTCACATAGGCTTTTGCGAAGGGCAGAACCTCGACGGGCACCGCAGCCTTGCCGATGCGCTCGACGCGCTTCGCGCCGTCGGCGATCACGACCATGCGGTCGCTGGCGGCGGCCACGCATTTCTCGCGCAGCATCGCGCCGCCCGCGCCCTTTACGACGAGCATGAGCCCATCGATCTCGTCCGCGCCGTCGATCGTCAGGTCCACGCGGGCGACGTCGGCGAAGTCGTGGACGCGGATGCCGAGCTCCCGCGCCAGATCGGCCGAGGCATGGCTGGTCGCGACCGCATCCATCTTCAGGCCCTCGCCCACGCGCCGCCCCAGCGCGCGGATCATGTGCGCGGCGGTGGAGCCGGTGCCGAGCCCCACCATCATCCCATCCCGCACCTCGGCCACGGCGGCCTCGGCGGCGAGTCGCTTGTCGTCGTCCAGGTTCATGCGGCGGCCCTACCCCCTCTATAGCGGACCGGGAAGCACAGCCCTCTCCCCACCCCACCCGTCACCCCGGACTTGTTCCGGGGTCCATCGCTATCCGGGCGAACCGGCCGCGAGCAGGAGGCGGACGGCTGTGTACACCCTCGAACGGATCGCGCGCACGACGATGGACCCCGGAACAAGTCCGGGGTGACGAAAGAAGATGAAGGGGCTTCTTCCCCCGCGAAGTACCACTTCGCGGGACGGCCCTCACATCCCCCGCATCATGTCGTGCATCTGCCCGTTCGACATGCCGTGATTCAGGTGCGCCATGATCCAGATCGACCCGAACAGCACCAGCGCCACGATCAGCGTGCCGAAGGCGAGCGCGAGGACGTTGTTGCTGTTGTCGGGCCCGGTGGTGATGTGGAGGAAGAACACCAGGTGCACGCCCATCTGCCCGATCGCGAGCGCGACGAGGAAAACGGGGAGCCCCGGCTCGTAGATCAAGTCGGTGGTCGCGAACCAGAAGCTCGCCGCGGTGAGCAGCGACGCCGCGATCAGGCCGATGACGTAGCCGCGCACGCCCTTGACGACGTCGAGGTCCTCGTCCTCGTTTTGGTCGCCCGGCGCGCGGTCGATGTCGCTCCGCTTGGAGTATTCCTCCTCGTTCATGCGCGCGCTCCGAACAGATAGACGACGGTGAACAGGGCGATCCAGATGATGTCGAGCGCGTGCCAGAACAGCGCCCAGCACAGGATGCGTCGCTGTATGTCCTCGCGGAACCCCTTGGCGAGCACCTGCGCCATCATGGTGAGCAGCCAGAGCAGGCCCGCGAGCACGTGGAGCCCGTGCAGGCCCACCAGCGCGAAGAAGCTCGACAGGAAGGCGGAGCGGTCCGGTCCTGCGCCCTCGCCGATCAGGTGCGCGAACTCCCAGAGCTCCATACCTAGGAACCCCGCGCCGAGCAGCGCGGTCCAGGCCATGGCGATCTGGAACCACCACTGGCTCCTCGCCGCCGCGCCGATGGTTGCCATGCCGCAGGTGAAGCTGGACAGGAGCAGCAGCGCCGTCTCGCCCGCCACGAACCTAAGGTCGAACAGCTCGCGCCCCGACGGCCCGCCCGCCGTCTCGCCCACCAGCACCGCGTAGCCGGCGAAGAAGGCGGCGAACATGATGAAGTCGGACAGCAGGAAGATCCAGAAGCCGTAGCCGACGATGATGCGTTTGGGCGCCGGGCCCAGCTCGCTGATCGACGGGCCCTCGCCGTGGCCGAGCCGGTTCGGGTCGCCGTGCGCGCCGGCGTACGCCTGGGTCGAGCGCGCGCTCACGCGGTCGCTTCCTTAGGGATGCCGAGCAGTTGCGCCTTGGCTTCGCGCCGCTCGCGGTCGAGGCGCTCGACCTCGTCGGCCGGGATCTCGAACTCGTGATGGTCGCGCCACGCGAAGATCGTGAACGTCGCCCAGGCGCCGAGCACCCCGAGGATCACTAGCCACCAGATGTGCCACACCGCCGCGAAGCCCAGCACCGTCGTGAAGAACGCGGTGATGAAGCCGGTGGGCGAGTTGCGCGGCATCTCGATCGGCTCATAGTCGGGCCGGTCGCTCAGCCGCTTCTTCTCCCGCGCGCCCTCCTTCAGGCTCCAATAAGCCTCTTCGTGGCTGACGTCGGGCAGCACGGCGAAGTTGTAGGACGGCGGCGGCGAGGTGGTCATCCACTCGAGCGTGCGGCCGTCCCAGGGGTCGCCGGTGTCGTCGCGCAAGGCCGCGCGGTTCCTGATTGATACGTAGAGCTGCACCGCCATCGCGGCGATGCCCAGTGCGATGATCGCCGAGCCGACGGAGGCGACGATCAGCCACGGCTCCCACGCCTTGACGTAGTGCGCGCTCATGCGGCGCTGCATGCCCATCAGCCCCAGCACGTAGAGCGGCATGAAGGCGATGTAGAAGCCGATGATCCAGCACCAGAAAGCGCGCTTGCCCCAACGCTCGTCGAGCTTGAACCCGAACGCCTTGGGAAACCAATAGGTGTAGCCCGCGAACAGCCCGAACAGCACGGCGGGAATGACGATGTTGTGGAAATGCGCCACCAGGAACAGCGTGTTGTGCAGCACGAAATCGACGGGCGGGATGGCGAGCAGCACGCCCGACGCGCCGCCGATCACGAAGGTGACCACGAACCCGATCGAGTAGAGCATGGGCGTGGTGAAGCGGATACGCCCCCTGAACATCGTGAACAGCCAGTTGAACACCTTCACGCCCGTCGGCACCGCGATGATCATGGTGGTGACGCCGAACACGCCGTTCACGTCCGCGCCCGCGCCCATGGTGAAGAAGTGGTGGAGCCACACCATGAAGCTGAGCACGCAGATGACCATGGTCGCCACGATCATGGAGCGGTAGCCGAACAACGGCTTAGAGCTGAACGTCGAGACCACTTCCGAGAAGATGCCGAACACGGGCAGCACCAGGATGTACACCTCTGGATGCCCCCAGGCCCAGACCAGGTTCACGAACATCATCGCGTTGCCGCCGAGCTCGTTCGTGAAGAAGTGGAAGTCGAGGTAGCGGTCGAGCAGCAGCATCGCCATGGTGGCGGTCAGGATCGGGAACGCCGCGACGATCAGCAGGTTCGCGGCCAGCGACGTCCAGCAGAACATCGGCATGCGCGTGTACCCCATCCCCGGCGCGCGCATCTTGAGGATGGTCGTGACGAGGTTCACGCCCGCGAGCAGCGTCCCCACCCCCGCTATCTGCAACGCCCATAGATAATAGTCGACGCCCACCCCGGGCGAGAAGCGCAGCTCCGACAAGGGCGGGTAGACGACCCAGCCCGTCTTCGCGAACTCGCCGACGACGAGGCTGATGTTGACGAGCAGCGCCCCGCTCGCGGTAAGCCAGAAGCTGACGTTGTTGAGCGTCGGAAAAGCCACGTCGCGCACGCCGAGCTGGAGCGGCACCGCGAAGTTCATCAGCCCCGTGAGAAACGGCATGGCCACGAAGAAGATCATGATCACGCCGTGCGCGGTGAAGATCTGGTCGTAATGCTCGGCGGGCAGATAGCCGCCATTGTTGTACATGAGGTCCTGGTGCGTCCGCATCAGCACCGCGTCCGAGAAGCCTCGGATCAGCATCACGAGCGCGAAGATGCAGTACATGATGCCGATGCGCTTGTGATCGACCGACGTGA
Organism: Sphingomonas lenta; assembly: GCF_002288825.1. GTDB lineage: Bacteria > Pseudomonadota > Alphaproteobacteria > Sphingomonadales > Sphingomonadaceae > Sphingomonas > Sphingomonas lenta. The sequence goes on along the minus strand of NZ_NSLI01000003.1, from coordinate 607,761 downwards.
TCCACTCGCGCCAGAGATACGGGACATAGCCCGCCCGCCAGACCCAGATCAGCGTGCCGAACAGCACGGACCCCACCGCCGCGGCCGCGATCAGCGGGATCGGCTCCTCCCAGGGGATCGAGTTCCAGGCGAGCTTGCCGGTGATCGGCGACCACTCCGCCGCCTCGCGCGAGTGTTCGGCCATACTAGTCCTCCCGGCCCGAGCGCGACTGCTCGCGCGCGGGCGTTCCCGAATGGCGCAGCGCCGCCTGGTAGAGCCCGGGCACGACCGCGCGGTAGGTGTACGCCTTCGACGTCGCGGCCGTACGCTCGAGCTTCAGATATTCCGGCCCGTCCAGCACCGGCCCCGTGCGCCTGGTCCCCCGCACCCACGCCGCGAACCGCTCGCGCGGCATCGCGTCGGCCAGGAACATCATCTCCGAGAACCCCTCGCCGCTGTAATGCGCGGACAGACCGCGATAGCGCCCCGGCTCGTCGGCCAGGAGGTGGAGCTTCCCGTCCATTCCCGCCATGCCGTAGATCTGCGAACCCAGCCGCGGGATGATGAAGCTGTTCATCACCGTCGCCGAGGTCACGCGGAAGCGCACGGGCGTGCCTGCCGGGATGGCGAGATAGTTGACGCTCGCCACGCCCTGCTCGGGATAGATGAACAGCCATTTCCAATCGAGCGAGACGACCTGCACCTCCAACGTCGGCACGTCCGATCGTATGGGACGCGAAGGCTCGAGCTCGTGGCTCCCGATCCAGGCGATGCCGCCGAGGAAGATGATCACCAGCGCCGGGATCGACCACACGAGGAGTTCGAGCCGGCCCGAATAGGACCACTCGGGCGTGTAACGTCCGCGCGGGTTTTTCGCCGAATAGCGCCACGCGAAGTAGAAGGTGAGCACGATGATCGGCACGATGATCATCGCCATGATCACGCTGGCGTTGACGAACATGGTGCGCTCGCCGCGCGCGACCGGACCCGCCGGGTCGAGCAGCCCCGGCTCCGAGCAGGACGCCGCGAAGAGGCCCGCCACGCCGACCGCGACACGCGCGGCCCAATCCCGTCCGATCCCTGGCATCAGCATCTCCCCGGGTCGGCCGAGCCTTAGCCGCGGGAGCGGTGGTGAGCAAAGGATTTCGAAATCAGATTAACGCAACCGCGACTATTGTGTCCAATGGCTCGGAAAAGCATAAATCCATGTTGACCGAGCCGGAAAGTCAGATACTTAGTTAAGAATTGCCCCCAGGAGTACCTCATGTCCGAAGATCAGTCCGACACCAATGCGCTGGAACTCGCCACCGAGTTGACGATCGCTTGGCTCGGCAACCCGAATACGCGCATTTCGGCCGACGAAGTGCCCGCGTTCCTGCGCCGGATGCACGAAACCGTGTCCGAACTCACCGGCAGTTCGGCGGAGACGCCCAGCGCGGAGCCGCAGACCGAGTACACGCCGGCCGTGTCCGTTCGCAAGTCCCTGTCGTCGCGCGACCACATCATCTCGATGATCGACGGCAAGCCCTACAAGACGCTGCGCCGCCACCTCGCGACCCACGGGCTCACCCCCGACCAGTATCGTGACCGCTACGGCCTGAAGTCCGATTACCCGATGGTGGCCGAGAGCTATTCGGAGTCGCGCCGCGCCATGGCCAAGCAGATCGGCCTCGGCCGCAAGTCGACGCGCGGCGGCGGCGGAGAGCAGGCTCAGCCCGAGCAGCCCGCGCCGACCCGGGGCCGGAAAAAGGTGCAGCCGGCGGGGGAGTGACCCCATCGTAAGCGCAAGAGGGCCGGCTCACCGTGATGGTGAGCCGGCCCTTTTTGCTTCTGCAGGCCCGCCGCGGCGAAGCCGCGTCGTCGGTCGTCGGTGGGTCGACGCCGGCCGGTCTCGGGCGTCTCGCTTCCAGCTCCGCTGGGCGCGTGCGCCCTACGACCCGAAGCTACCCTTCCGGTACAACAACGTGATCGCCACGCGCCTGTTGCGCGGATCGTACGGGTCCTTGGCGATGATCGGCTCGCGGTCCGCCACGCCCTCGATGCGCTCGAAGCGGCGCTCGGGGATGCCGCCCGCTAGCAGCCGGCGGCGCGTCGCCTCCGCGCGGCCCGACGCGAGCAGCCAGTTATTCATCGCCCTGGGGTCGCCATAGGCCACGCTGTCGGTGTGGCCGCGGATCATGATGGGGTTCGCCGTCCGCCCGATCGCGCCCGCGATGGTGCCGATCAGCTGCGACGCCTGCGACTCCAAGGTGGTCGTGCCCAGGTCGAACATCGAATAGTCCGCGTCGTCGATCAGGTCGATGCGCATGCCGTCCTGCGTCATGACGAACCGGACATGCTTGGCGAGCTGCGCGAGCGAGCCGTTGGCGCGCATCTCGGCCTCGACCTGCTTCTTGAGCGCCTCGAAGTTCTTCCGGTCCTCGGCCACGACCTTGGGGTTGCGCAGCGAACCCTTGTCGCCGGTGCCGTGCTTGGGGCCGCCGTCGTTCTGGGCCGGGTCAATGATCGCCTGCATGAAGCCCGTGCCGGGCTTGGGGCCGACGCGGCTGCTGCTCACCACCGACTCGCCGCCGGCGGGCCCGTTGCCGCCCATGCCGTTCGATTGCGAGTTGAGGAGCGTGGGCGCGAAGAAGTCGGCGATGCCCTTGCGCTTCTTCTCGTCGGTCGCGCCGAGCAGCCACATGAGCAGGAAGAACGCCATCATGGCGGTCACGAAGTCGGCGTACGCCACCTTCCAGGCGCCGCCGTGATGACCGTGCCCGCCCTCGATATAGACTTTCTTGTAGATGATCTTGGGCGGCTGGTTGTGCCCATGCGGCGCGCGCGCGGCCATGGCTTACCTTCCCCGAAGCCCGTCGAACACCTCGGCGAAGCCGGGCTGGTTCTTGTGGGCGATGCCCGAGCGCGCGGCCTCGATGACGAGCGGCTGCGGGTGGCCGTGAAGCGAGGCGATGATGATCTGCTTCACGACGTGGTAGATCGCGGCGTCCGCGTCGATCACCTGCTTCAGCCTGTTGGCGATCGGCCCGACCAGGCCGTAGGCGAGGAGCACGCCCAGGAAGGTGCCGACCAGCGCCGAGCCGATCATGCCGCCCAGAATGGCGGGCGGCTTGTCGATCGAACCCATGGTCTTCACCACGCCCAGCACCGCGGCGACGATGCCCAGCGCCGGCAGCGCGTCCGCCAGGTTCTGCAGCGTGTGCTGCGGCCCCTCGACCTCGTGGTGGTGCGTCTTGATGGCGTTGTCGACCACGTCCTCCACCGCGTGCACGTCGAGCGTGCCCGACGAAACCACGACGAGGCGCAGCGTGTCGGCGATCAGGTTGACGAGCGTGTGGTCGGCCAGAAGCCGGGGATATTCGGCGAACAGCGCGGAGGACTTGGGGTCCTCGACGTGCGGCTCCAGCGCGATCGGCCCCTCGGTCCGCAGCATCTTCATGAGCTTGGACACGAGGAAGATGACGTCCAGATAATCCTGCTTCTTGTACTTCGGCCCCTTGAAGACCTTGCCCAGGCCGGAGCCCATGGCCTTGAGCTCGGCGCCCGAATTGCCGATGATGAGCGCGCCCAGGGCGGCGCCGCCGATGATGAGCATCTCGTGCGGGAGCGCGTGCATGACGGGCCCGAGCGCGCCGCCGGTGATGGCGAACCCGCCGAACACCATGGCGATGAGGACGACGAAGCCGATAGCCGGAAACATGGAACTGGTTACTTCCCCCAAGCGGTACGACGACCGTTAACCGTGAGAGGTGGACAAGAGGTTAGCGGGAGCGGGTTTTTGGCCCCGTGCCGTCGTCCGTTGGTCGGACCCGATCCCGGAACGCCCTAAGGACGTCACCCCGGCCTTGAGCCGGGGCCCCGCTTCTTCTCCGGCCTGTGGGCGAGAAAGCGGGACCCCGGGTCAAGCCCGGGATGACGAAGGGAGCGGCGCGTGCGCCGGTGCGGAGGTCAGCGCAGATAATCGAACAGCGACAGGCTCGACAGCTTGGCGAAGCTCGCCTGCGTCGCTTGCAGGATCGTCATGGTCTTCTGCAGCTCGGTCACGGTTTCTGTGATGTCCGCGTCCTCCAGCCCGGACCGCGCCTCCTCGCGGTTCGCGGCGGTGGCCTGCATCTGCGCGGCGAGCATGTCGATCCGCGCGCCCCGTGCGCCGAGCGACGCCTGGGCGGTCTCCGTCTGGTCGAGCGCCGCGGCCATGTCCGCCTTGAGGTCGTCGGTCATCTCGCCGCCCGCCTCCAGCACCGCCACGATGTCGGCCACCACGGCGATCACGTCGGTCGGGCCCTTCTTGCCCTCGAAGCCGAACACGCGGTCCGCCGCGTCGTTCGCCTGGATCGTCTGGCCGTCGCCCACCGGCATCGCCGTCGGCACCGTCTGCGCGAGCGTGTAGGACCCGTCCGGCTGCAGCGTCGCCGCCGCCTCGCCGCCGGCGCCGCCGAACAGCGGCAGCCCGCGCCCGTCCGTCGTATTGACGAGCTGCACCAGCGCCTCGGCGATGTCGTTGAGCTCGATCGCGATGACCTTGCGGTCGCCCGGGTTCATCGTGCCGTTGGCGGCGCGGATCGCCAGCTCGGACGCGCGCTGCAGCTGGCCGTTGACCTCGCCCAGCACGGTGTCCGCCTGGGCGAGCACGCTGCCGGCGAGCTTCAGGTTCGCGCCGTAAGTCGCGTCGTCGGCCTTCGCCTGGCGCAGACCCTCGAGCCGGCGATAGGCGAGCGCGTCGTCGGACGGCGCGGCCAAGCGCTTGCCCGTGGCGATCTGCACCTGCAGCGCGTCGGCGCGCGACGCGAGCCGGCCCATGTTGCGCGCGGCCGCGTCGTAGAAGCGGTTGGTGGGCACCTGCATCAGCGGATCTCCAGGATCGATTGCAGCGTCTCGCGGGCGACCTGGATCACGCGGCTGGACGCTTGGTATGCCTGCTGGAAGCGGATCAGGTCCACCGCCTCCCGGTCGAGGTCGACGCCCGACACCGCCTCGCGCGCGGCCACCGCGCCATCGCGGATCGCCGCCTGCGCGTCGGCGACCAGCCGGCGCTGGTTGAGCGCGGTCGCGTTGATCGTGGTCATGTCGGCGAGCTTCGCCTCGAACCCGAGCGACGCGCGCGCCTGCTGCAACGCTTCGAGGTTGGACGCGTCGCGCGGACGGTTGGCGGCGCCGGCGGCCGCGATGTTCTCGGGCTCGACGGTCGGCGACACGTTGAACGTCGCCAGCGTGGTCCCGACGAAGATGTCGGGGCCGGGACCGTTCGTCAGGTCGAAGCCGTTCGCCTGGTTGTCGTTGACCGCGTCGGCCAGGTCTTGGGCGAGCTGCTCCACGCGGGTGCGCGCGTCGAAGGTGCGGCCGGCCGCGTCGACGATCGCGCCCAGCGATCCGCCGTTCGGTTGGATGGCGTCGGCCTGGCCCGCCAGATAGACGGCGAAGGACGCGACGCCCGTCGTCGCGCGCGAATAGGCTACGTCGCCCGACATGGCGCCCGTCACGAACACGGGGCCGTTGGACGCCCCCAGCCGCACGGTCGCGCGGCCGATGTCGTCGATGGCGACGCTGACGTCGGCGAGGCCGCTCATCGCGTCGAGCAGCCGGTCGCGTTCGTCCGCCATCGCCGCGGCCGCGGAGGAGCCGGGCGTGATGCGCCCGATCTTCTCGTTGATCACCGCCAGCGCGCGGCCGAAGCCGTCGAGCTTGTCGGTGAGGTCGCGCGCGGTCTCGTCGATCTGCGCCTGAACCTTGTCGAGCGCCGCGCCCGTGGCGCGGAACGAGCCCGCCACCGCCGCCGCCTGCTCCAGCATCACCGCGCGCGCGGCGATCGAGGACGGGTCGGCGGCGAGCTGGCGCGCCGAGTTGAAGAAGCCGGTAACGCGCGCGGGCAGGCCTGCGCCGGTCAGCGCGTCCTCGATCCGGCCCAGCCACTCGATGCCCGCCTCCGTGCGCGAGAGGTCGGAACCGGCGGCGCGCGCCGCGGCGGCCGTGTAGGCGTCGGCGACGCGCGCGATGCCCGTCACCGCGACGCCCATGCCGCGCGTCAGCTTGGTGGGCGAATAGCCGGAGGGCGGGACCGCGATCTCCTGGAGCTCGGTCCGGCGACGGGAGTAACCCTGGACGCCGCTATTGGCGATGTTCTCGGACGTCGTGGTCAGCGCGTTCTGGTACGCGCGCACGCCGCTGGCACCGATGGACAGGAGATCGCTCATTCGGCCACCTTTTCGGGCTCGGCGTTAAGATCGGGTTGCGAGCGCGACAGGAACTCCGTCATGGCGCGGCCGATGCCCATGGGCGCGTGCTCCGCCATGCTCTGGGCGACGAGCTTGTCCTGCATGTCGCGGAACGTGTCGATCGCCTTCGAGTCGAACAGCGGGTCGGCGAGCTTGGCCTTTCGCATGCTGGCCAGCATGAGCCCCGTGAACACGGACTCGAACTGCCGGCCCGCCTTGTCGAGGTTCTCCTTGGTCTCGGCGCGGCCGAGGCCGGACCCGATACCGGTGCGTGCGGTGATTAAGGTCATAGCACGATGAGCTCCGCCTTGAGCGCGCCCGCCTCCTTGAGCGCCTCCAGGATCGCGACGAGGTCCGCGGGCGACGCGCCGATCGCGTTCACCGCCTTCACCACGTCGGCGAGCTTGGGGCCGGGGTTGAGCAGGAACATGGGGCGCTTCTCCTCCTCGACCTGGACGTTCGAGCGCTGCTCGACCGCGGTGACGCCGTCGCTGAAGCCTTCCGGCTGGACGACACGTTGCGATTCGTCGATGCGCACCGTCAGCTTGCCGTGCGTCACCGCCGCCGGACCGACGCGGACCGCCGAGTTGATGACCACGGTGCCCGTGCGGGCGTTGACGATGACCTTGGCCGGCGGCTCGGCCGCGACCACGTCGAGATTCTCGATCTGCGCCATCAGCTGCGCGCGGCCTTGCGCGCCGGCGGGGGCCTGGACGGAGACGGACACGGCGTCGATCGCCTGCGCCGCACCCGATCCGAGCGCGCGATTGATCGCGCCCGCGACGTTCTGGGCCGTGGTGAAATCCGCGCGCTGCAGGTTGAAGGTCAGCACGGGCGACTGCTCGAAGCCGGTCGCCACCGCGCGCTCCACCGTCGCGCCCTCGGGGATGCGGCCGCTGGAAGGAATGTTGACCACGATCTTGGAGCCGTCGGCGCCCTCGGCACCCAGGCCGCCCACGGCCAGGTTGCCCTGCGCCATGGCGTAGATCTGCCCGTCCGCGCCGAGCAACGGCGTCAGCACAAGGCTGCCGCCGCGCAGGCTCTTGGCCCTGCCCAGCGACGCCACGGTGATGTCCAGCTTCTGCCCGGGCTTCGCGAAGGGCGGCAGATCGGCCGTCACCATCACCACCGCCGCGTTCTTCGCGGGCGGGTTGACCCCGGGCGGCAGCTGCAACCCGAAGCGCGATGCGACCGCTTTGAGCGACTGCACCGTGTACTCGAGATTGTCGTCGCCCGTGCCCGGCAGGCCGACGACGACGCCGTAGCCGGTGAGCTGGTTCGATCGGATGCCCTGGAAGGTCCCCAGGTCCTTGACGCGGTCGGCGTGCGCCGGCGCGGCCAGGCCGAGGATCACCAGCGCGGCGAGCAGGAGGCGGATGATGGTCATGGCGTACCTTGTGCCCCGGCTATGGTTACCAAGCCGCTAACCAGGCCGTCAGAACGGGCTGACGACTTGGAAGAAGCGGCTGAGCCAGCCCTGGCGGCTCGCCCGGGCGACGTCGCCCCTGCCGGTGTAGCTGATCTGCGCGTCGGCGACGCGGGTGGAGGCGACGCGGTTGTTCACGTCCACGTCCGCGATGCGCACTAGCCCCTTGATGCGGATGAACTCGTCGCCGCGGTTCAGCGTGACGCGCTTCTGCCCCTGCACCAGCATGGTGCCGTTCGGATAGACCTCGGCGACGGTCACCGAGACCTCGCCGGACAGCGAGTTGGCCTGGTTGGCCGTGCCTACCCCCTCGAAGGAGCGGTCGCCGCCTGCGCGGGCGTCCGTCGGCTTGAACACCGACAGCGGCCCGGTGAGCGGCGCGCGCAGCCCGAACTCGCCGTCCGAATCGAGCTGCGTGCCCGCCGATTTGGACGCGGCGGTGCGCTCGACGAGCACGATGGTGAGCGGGTCGCCCACGCGGCGCGCGCGCCAGCCCTCGTAGAGCGCGGCGTAGCCGTCGGCGACCTGGAAGATCGAGCCGGTGGCGGCGGGCGCGACGGGCGGCGCAGGCCGCGCGGCGGAATAGTCCTCCGCGGGCTGCTTGCGGCCGAACAGCTGCGCGTCCGCGCCGTCGGGCGCGAGCCCCGCCACGAGGAGCGCGCCCGCGACGCCGGCGAGCATGAGCTCGCACCACTGCGCCGCCTGGACGGAGAAGGAGGTTCTGGTCGCCATGGTCAGACGTTCTGGTTAATGTACTTGAGCATGTCGTCGGTCGCCGAGATCATCTTGGAGTTGACCTCATAGGCGCGCTGCGTCTCGATCATGTCGACCAGCTCCTCGACCACGTTGACGTTGGACGCCTCCAGCATCCCCTGGCGGATGCGCGCGCGGCCCTCGATGTTCGGGGCGCCGAGGTTGGCCGGACCCGACGCGGCGGTCTCGACGAGGTAGTTGTCGCCCGTCGCCTGCAGCCCGGCCGAGTTCGGAAAGGTGGCGACCGGGAACTGGCCGAGCTCGACCGGATCGGTCTGGCCCGCGACGGTCGCCGAAATGGTGCCGTCCTCGCCGACGGTGATGTTGGTCGTGCCCTCGGGCACGTTGACGCCCGGCTGCACCACATAGCCTTGCGCGGTGACGATCATCCCCTCCGGGGAGCGCGAGAAGTTGCCGGCGCGGGTGTAGCCGAGCTGGCCGCCGGGCAGCTGCACCTGGAAGTAGCCGTCGCCGTCCAGCGCCAGGTCGAGCGAGTTGCCGGTAATGTTCACCGACCCTTGCGTGTCGATGCGCGCCGTGCCCTGGAGGCGTACGCCCGTGCCGAGGTTGAGGCCGACGGCGTAGCGCGTCTCCGCGGTCGACTGCGCGCCCGGCGCGGTGACGACTTGGTACGCCAGCGTCTCGAACGCCGCGCGGTCGCGCTTGTAGCCCGTTGTGCTGACGTTCGCGAGGTTGTTCGAGATGACCCGCATGCGCATGTCCTGGGCGTCGAGCCCGGTGCGCGCGATGTGCATGGCGGCGGAACCCATGATCCTATTCCTTCTTAGCTAGGCAGCCGCATCAGCGACGCGGATTGTTCGTCCATGGAGCGGGCCTCCTTCAGGAGGTTGGCCTGCACCTCGTAGGAGCGCTGGTTCTCGATCATGTCGACCAGCGCCTGCGTCATGTTGACGTTGGAGCCCTCCAGCGCGCCGGTCTGGACCTTGGCGTCCAGGTCCTCCGGCAGCACGCCCCCGCCGCGCACGCGCAGCAGGTTGTCCAGGCCCTTGACCGTGTTCGAGCCCCTGGGGTCGGCCAGCTTGAGCCGGTCGATCGCCTGGGGCTGGTTCGGGTCGCCCCCGCGCGGCACGATGGTGATCGAACCGTCCGCGGCGATCGCGACCTTGTCGGCAGGCGGCAAGGTGATGGGGCCCCCCGACCCCATCACCAGGAACCCGTCGCCGGTCTGGAGCACGCCCGCCTCGGTGACCGACAGGTCGCCGCGCCGGGTGTACGCCTCCGTGCCGTCCGCCGCCTGCACCGCGAGCCAGGCGTCGCCCTGCATCGCGATGTCGAGCGGGCGGCCGGTCGTCTGGATCGCGCCCGGCGAGCGGTCGGCGTCCGTGATCTCCTCGGAGGTCGGCGTGCGCGCCTGCAAGGCCGCCCCGCCGCCCTTCAGCTCGATCCGGTCGAACACGACGCGGTCGGCCCGGTATCCCGTGGTGGACACGTTCGCCATGTTGTTGGCGATCGCCGCCTGCGCCTGCATGTGCGCGCGCAGGCCCGTCGCCGCCGTGTAGACCAGCTTGTCCATCTACCCGAGTCCCCGCCCCTTCTCGCTTACGAGCGGATGTTGAAGATGGTGGTGGCGATCTGCGCCGAGGTGTCGAGCGCCTTGGCGTTCGCCTGGAAGTTGCGCTGCGCGGCGATCAGGCCGACCAGCTCCTCCGTGATGTCGACGTTGGAGCCCTCGATCGTGCCCGACATGACCGAACCGCGCCCGTCGTCGCCCGCGACCGACAGCATCGGCACGCCCGATACGGCGGTCGAGGTCCAGTAGCTGTTGCCCGTCTGGCGCAGGCCCTCGGGCGTGGTGAAGCCTGCGAGCGGGATCTTGCCCAAGGGCACGATCGCGCCGTCGGAGAAGGCGGCCGACAGCAGGCCCGTCTTGTCCACGGTGACGCTGGTGAACTCGCCCACGGTGGCACCGTCTTGGCTCTTGCCCTGGACGGAGAAGGGAGACGCGGTCTGCGTTGAGCCGGCGAAGTTGATCGCCAGCGGCTGGGTCGTCGTCATGCCCTTGGGCGTGAACGGATCATAGTCGATCGGTGCGGTCGGCGTGGCGAGCGCCCCCGTCGCGTCGAAGCTCAGCGTCGTCGAGGGCGCGCCGCCGACCAGGAGCTGCGTGTCGCCCACATAGCTGTACACGGTCCAGTCGTTCGTGGGCGTGCCGGTCGCGTCCTCCTGGCGGACGTAATAGTTGGTCAACGTCATCGCGTTGCCCTCCTCGTCGTAGATGCGCGTCGAGGTGGAGCTGTTGTAGGTGGACGCGTTGCCGCGGTTGAACGCCACCGTCGGCGGAACCGCCGCGTTCGAGAAGTTCTTGTTGAGCGAGACGTTCTCCGTCGCGATCGGCACGCCGTTCACCGCGGGGATCTGGATCGCCTGAAGACCATCCACCCCCGTCGCCGACACTTCCCCATTCGCATCGACGGGATAGGCCTGGAGGTACGAGCCCTGCGCGTCGACGACGTAGCGGTTCACGTCGACCGCGAACGCGCCGTTGCGCGTGAAGGAGACCGCGCCGTCGAGCGAGCCCGTCTTCACCGCGAAGAAGCCGTCTCCGGAGATGGCGAGGTCGAGCGCCTTGCCCGTCGAGGTGAGATTGCCCTGGGTGAACTGCTGGGTGTTGGTCTTCACCACCACGCCCGAACCGATCGCCTTGCGCGGATCGGTCGACAGGTTGGACGCGATCACGTCCGCGAAGTCGGTGCGCGACTTCTTGAAGCCGCTGGTCGCGACGTTGGCGAGGTTGTGCGAGATGGTGCCCATCTCGGTCTGCATGGCCTTGAGGCCGGAGAGCGACGTGTAGAAGGTCATGGGTTACTCCTGAGCGAGAGAGGAATCAGCCGATCTTGCGGACGGCGGTGACGGGGATGGGGCCGACGCCGGCCGCGTCGAGCACGGGTGAGCCTGAGCTGAGCGAGACGGACTGGACGGGCGCCCAGACGAGCGGCTCGGCGACGACCGCGCCGTTCGCGCCCGCGGCGTAGGTCGAAACGGCGAACGGGCCGGGGCCGGCGTCCTCGCCCCCGTCGGTCTTGCCGTCCCAGTCGAACTCGACCGCGCCGGCCTTCTGCTTGCCGAGCTGCAGCGTCTTGAGCGTCCGGCCTTCGGCGTCGGCGATCGAGACCTCGACCACGTCGGCGTCGGCGGCCAGCTCCACGCCGCCCGCGATGCCTCCGTCGGTGCGGCCATAAGCGACCGAGCCCTCCGTCAGCACGGTGCGCCCGACATAGGCCATCGCGTCGGCCGCCGTGGTGGCGTTCAGCTTGTCGGCGATGGTCTTCAGCGTCGTCGACATCTCGGAGATGCCAGCGAGCGAGGAGAACTGCGCCATCTGGGCGACCATTTGCGTGTTGTCGACCGGATCGAACGGATCCTGGTTCTTCATCTGCGCGGTCATCAGTTTCAGGAAGTCGGCCTGGCCGAGCGTCTGGCTGCCCTTGCCCTTGACCTGGTTCGCGGTCGTCTGCGCGGCGATGCCCAGGTTCTTGAGCGTGGCGTCGAAGGAGCTCGCCATGATCAGCGTCCCAGCTTGAGCGTGTCGACGATGAGCGACTTGGCCGTCTGCATCACCTCGACGTTGTTCTGATAGGTGCGCGCGGTCTCCATCATGTCGACCAGCTCGCGCGTCTCGTCCACCGCCGCGTCGAAGACGTTGCCGTCCTGGTCGGCGAGCGGGTTGGACGGGTCGTAACGCTTGGTCGGCACCTCGCCGGCCGTCACGACCTTCTCGACGTCGACGGTCGCCATGCCCGACGCCTTGTCGAAGGTCGTCCGGAACACGGGCTTCATCGAGCGGTAGGCGGTGGCCTCCGACCCCGCGATCCCGCCGGCATTGGCCAGGTTGGACGCGGTGGTGTTCATGCGCACGAGCTGCGCCGACATGGCGCGCCCGGCGACTTGGAAGATCGACAAGGGACGATCCATCTTATTCCCCCTTCAGCGCGCGGGTGATGGTGCCGATGCGCCCGTTCAGGAACGCCAGCGTCGTGTGGTACTGGACGGCGTTCTCGGCGAACGCGGTCTGCTCCAGCGACAGCTCGACGGTGTTGCCGTCCATCGAAGGCTGGGTCGGCACGCGGTACTTGACCGCGCCGTCCAGCGTCGGACGGCCGCCCTCCATCGAACCGAGCGCGGCGTTGAAATCGATGTCGCGCGCCTTGAAGTTCGGCGTGGACGCGTTGGCGATGTTGGACGCCAGCATGCCCATGCGCTGCGAGCGGACCTGCAGCGCGGCGCCGTGCACCCCGAATAATTTGTCGAACGCCACCATCGGCCTCCCGAGCGCACCATTGCGCAGCGGGGTTCTCGCAAAGGGCATGCCAAATGCGTTTGGGAGGGCGGACAGGCGGGTGCGGCGGGTCCGGGCGGCAAAGGCTTGCCGGTCGGGCGGCAATGTTGCCGGTCTCCTTCCCGTCATTCCTCCCCCGCCCACGGCGGGGGAGGGGGACCAGCGCAGCTGGTGGAGGGGGAGCAACGGGATGCGGCATCGCCCTGTACCCCCTCCACCACGCCGCAAGAGCGGCGCGGTCCCCCTCCCCCGCAACTGCGTTGCGGGGGAGGAATAAGGAAGACTCACTTGGCCCACCGCTTGCATCAACCTCCCGCGTGACACTCGCGTTCGACCAGTTCCTCGACCCCACCGCCGCCGCGCTCGTGCTCGGCGGCACCGCGCTCGCCACCTTGCTCAGAGCGCCGCCCTCGCATCTGCGGCGCGCGCTGGGCAGCCTCCTGACGCTGTTCCGCGTGCCCTTCTCCGCCGATCCCCTGCTCGAACAGATCGACCTGCAGGACCGCGTCGCGCGCAAGCACGGGACGCACGCGCTCGACCGCTTCGTCGTGGCCGACCGCGACGTCCGCGACGCGATCTCCGCGATCGTCGACGGCGCGGACGGCGCGGACGTGGCCGCCGCCCTCGCGCACGCGCGACGCGCACGAGTAGAACGCCACCTCGCCGCCGCCGACGTCTGGTCGGGGGTGGCCGAGGTCGCGCCCGCCATGGGCATGATCGGCACGCTCATCGGTTTGGCCCAGATGTTCGCCAAAATGGGCGACCCCGCCCGGATCGGCGGCGCGATGGCGGTGGCGCTGCTAGCGACGCTCTACGGCGCGGTGCTCGCCAACCTCATCGCCGCACCCATCGCCGCGCGGTTGCGCGCGCTCGCCCGCGCGGAGGCGTTCGAGCGCACCCGCCTGGAAGCGCCGCTCACCGCGCTCGCCGCGCGTGAAGCGCCCACGCATCTGAGCGCCGCGGCGTGAACGACTTTCCCGAACCCGTCGTGCCTAAGCCGCTCTGGCTGATGACGCTCGCCGACCTGGCGCTGCTGCTGCTCGGCTTCATGCTGCTCGTCCAGGCGACTGCTGCGCCCAAGCGCGAGGAGCTCAGCCGCTCGTTGCGCGACGCGTTCGCCCCGAGCGAGCCCCCGCTCATGCCGGTAACCTCGTTCGCCGTCCGCTTCGGGACCGGCTCCGCCGCGATCGCCGACCCTGCGCCGCTCATCGCCTGGGCGCGCGAGAACGTCCGCGATCCGCGCGTCGAGCTGACCGTCACCGCCGCGGTCGACGGCTCGGCCGCCGATACGGGCCCGGGCGGTCCCGCGCTGCTCGCGCTCGACCGCGCCCGCGCCGTCGCGCAGCTATTGTCGGGCGTCGTCCCGCCCCGCCGCCTTCGCCTGTCCACCGATCCTCGTCCCCGCGGCCGCACCGCGACCGTGACGCTCGCCTTCGCCGGCGAGCGCCCCTGATGGAGTATCCGATGCTTCCCCTATTGCTGCTCGCCGGAACCGCGGCGTTCCAGAACACCGCTGCGCTCGACCGCTCGGTCGCCGCCTTCACCGGCCACGCCGTCGGCGAGGAGGGCGGCGCGCGCGCGCCCGTCGACCCGCGGCTCAAGCTCGCCGCCTGCCCGACCGTCGCGCTCTCCTGGCGCTCGCCCACGCAGGACGCGGTGGTCGTCGCCTGCTCCGGGCCGGACTGGCGCATCTTCGTGCCGGTGAAGCGGTCCGCGCCGGTCGCGGCCGCCGCGACCGCTCCCGCCGTCGGACGGGCTACGCCCGCCGGCCGGGCGGATGACCGGCTTGCGCCGGTCATCCGCCGCGGCGATCCCGTCGTGATCGAGGCCGGAACCGCCGGCTTCACCATCTCGCGCGAGGGCGTGGCGATGGGCGACGCGGCCCCCGGCGGCCGCTTCATGGTCCGCGTCGCGGACGCCCGCGCGCCCGTCCAGGCGGTCGCCGTCGAGGGCGGTCGGGCGACGCTGCCGGGCTGGGTCCGTTAGGGGACTAAATATTCCGCGCGTCCTGCCGTATCATCATCCGACACCGCTAAAGGACAGGTGCGGACATGGTGGACTCGGTAGGCGGCAAGCCTTTCACGGTTGGAGATCGGAACGTCGGACGCGTCGAGCGCGCCGCACCGCTCCGCGCGGCCGAAACGCCCGCGCGGACCGATGCGCAGCCCGCCGCGTCGGGCCTGGGCCAGGTCGCCCGCGACCTCGCCTCGGTGCCCCCGGTGGACAGCGAGCGCGTATCGCGCATCCGCCGCGCCATCGCCGAGGGCAGGTTCCCCCTGGCCCCGGCCACGGTCGCCGACCGCCTCCTCGCATTCAAGCTGAATTGGACTGGTGATGACCAAGCGTAAGGCGCTGCTCCAGGTGATCGACGCGCTGCACGACGAGATCGCGGCGCTGAAGACGAACAACGTCGTCGCGCTCGAGCGCGCGACCACGCGCAAGCTCGCCGGTATCGAGGCGATCGCGGCGGCCGGCACCGGTCCCGTCGGCGCGGAGCTGCGCGAGCTCGCCGACGAGGCGAACCGCCTGAACGAGACCTGCCGCATCTATGCGAACCTGATGGCGGCAAATGTTCGCCGCCGCCTGCAGATCCTGACCGGCGATGCGGCGGCCGGTTATCGGCCCACGGTGCGCGCGTTCGCGTAGATCCAGTTCCTAAGCTCTAGCTCCACCCCGGCGTAGGCCGGGGCCCAGTCACGATGGTCCTCGGGCGTGGGCACTCCCGCTCGTAAGGTGGCCGTTATTGGGCCCCGGCCTACGCCGGGGTGGCGCTGTTTGTGGGCCAGGGCACGCGACCTGGAGCTCTGCCGCGACTTTTCTCCATAACAGCACACGCCGCGGCAAAGCCGCGCCGTCGATCCTCGCGTCGCGCGAGGTCGGCCGAGCTGGCGCGAGTGCGATGTAGCTTCGCTACCCCGTCTCTCGCGCTGCACTTTGGCACACCCCTTGCAGCACTCATCGCTGCAATGACCATAAACGCCATCTCCGCCAACCGCGTCCAGCAGGCGATCGCCTTCGCCTCCAGCCGCACCGGGATCGACTTCGACTACCTGCTCGGCCAGGCGAAGATCGAATCCGGGCTCAACGCCACCGCCCGCGCGCGCACCTCGTCGGCGACCGGGCTGTACCAGTTCATCGACCAGAGCTGGCTCGCCGTGGTGAAGCGCCACGGCCACGAGCACGGGCTCGGCTGGGCCGCCGACGCGATCGGGCGCAACGGCTCCGGCCGGTTCACGGTGGGCGACCCCGCGACGCGCCAGGCGATCCTGAACCTGCGCAACGATCCGGCGGCGGCGTCCTTGATGGCGGCGAGCCACGCGTCCGACAACAAGGCCGCGCTGGAGGGCAAGCTCGGCCGCCCCGCGACCGGCACCGACCTCTATATAGCGCACTTCCTGGGCCTGGGCGGGGCGAGCAAGTTCCTGTCGACCATGCAGTCCAATCCGGACGCGAACGGCGCGGCGCTGTTCCCCGCCGCCGCGCGCGCCAACCGCAACATCTTCTACGACCGCGGCGGCCAGCCCCGCTCGCTCGAGCAGATCTACGAGCGCTTCGCCGCCAAGCTCGGCGACGGCGCCGCGACCGCGTCGAGCCCCGTCGGCTATGCGAGCCAAGCGCTGGAGACGAACGGCGGCACGGTGATCACCGGCTCGGAGAGCGCGGGAGACGCGCTCGCCTGGGCCAAGGCGGCGATGACGCGCTTCGGCGACGAGCCCGAGCGGCCGCGCACCGCGCTGAACGTCATGCGCCCGACGCCCGAGAACGCCCGGCTGGCGTACATGATGCTCGCGACGATGGGGGCCTGAGGCGATGGGCAAGTTCCTCCCCCACGCCCGCGGCTCCGCCCTGCCGCTCGCCATCCTGATGCTCGTCGTCATCATGGTGGTGCCGATCCCGGCGGCGCTGCTCGATGTGTTCTTCGTCGTGAACATCGCGATCAGCCTCGCGGTGCTGATGGTCGCTCTGAATGCGCAGAAGCCGCTGGACTTCTCCGCCTTCCCGACGGTGCTGCTGTTCGCCACGCTGTTCCGCCTGGGCCTCAACGTCGCGTCCACCCGCATCGTGCTGGTGCACGGGCACGAGGGCTCGGCCGCCGCCGGCCATGTCATCGAGGCGTTCGGCGAGTTCCTGATCGGCGGCGACTACGTCGTCGGCATCTTCGTCTTCGCGATCCTGATGATCATCAACCTGATCGTCGTGACCAAGGGCGCGGGCCGCGTCTCCGAAGTGTCCGCCCGCTTCACCCTCGACGCGCTGCCCGGCAAGCAGATGGCGATCGACGCCGACCTGAACGCCGGCCTGATGACGCCCGACGAGGCCAAGGCGCGCCGCGTCGAGGTGTCGACCGAGGCCGACTTCTACGGCTCGATGGACGGTTCGTCCAAGTTCGTGAAGGGCGACGCCATCGCCGCGCTGCTGATCCTCGCGGCCAACGTCATCGGCGGCCTGATCTTAGGCCCCGTCAGCCACGGCATGTCGATCGGCGACGCGGCGAAGGCTTACGTGCTGCTCGCGATCGGCGACGCGCTCGTGGCGCAGCTGCCGGCGCTGATGCTCTCCATCGCCGCCGCCGCCATCGTCACGCGCGTGTCGTCGGACAAGGACCTGGCGGGCCAGATCGGCGGCCAGTTCGGCTCCTCGCGCACCTGGACGCCCGTCGCCGTCATCCTCGGCCTGCTCGGCGTGTTCCCGGGCATGCCGCACCTCGTGATTCTGCCCGCCGCCGCGGTGGCCGGCTTCGCGGCGTGGAAGCTGCGCCAGATCGAGCGCCGCCCTCCCCCGCCCGCCCCTGCCGCCGCGCCCGAGCCCGTCGACACGTCGCGCATCGACTGGTCGGACGTGTCGGACGGCATGCAGGTGCACCTCGACATCGGCTACGGCCTCGTGCCGCTCGTCGACGAGCGCAAGGGCGCGCCGCTGATGGGCCGCATCACGGGCGTTCGCCGCCAGCTGTCCAAGGATTTGGGCTTCGTCGTGCCGCAGGTGCGCGTCCGCGACGACATCAACCTGGCTCCCTATACCTATCGCCTCCTCGTCGGCGGCATCGTGGTGGGCGAGGACCAGGTCTCGCCCGACGAGATGCTGGCGCTCGACACCGGCCAGGCGGTCGGCCCCGTGCGCGGCAAGGTTGCGCGCGATCCGACCTTCGGCCTGGAGGCGACCTGGATCGCGCCCGGCGACGCCGACGCCGCGACCGGTATGGGCTATCTGGTGGTCGACGCCGGCACGGTGGTCGCGACGCACCTGAACCACGCGCTCGGCCAGAACGCCGCCGACCTGCTGGGCCCCGACGAGGTCCAGGCGCTGCTCGACGGCCTGAAGGAGCGCAACCCGCAGCTGGTCGGCTCGCTGACGCCGCAGCCGCTGCCGCTGACCACGCTGACGCAGGTGCTCAAGGGCCTGCTCGCCGAGGGCGTCAGCCTCAAGGAGTTCCGCCGCATCGCGTCCGCCGTCGCCGCCGCCGCGCAGCGTAGCGCGCAGGCCGACGAGATCGTAGAGCTGATCCGGCCGGAGCTGGGCGGGCTCATCGTCCAGAAGCTGTGCGGCGTCCGCGAGCCCTTGCGCGTCATGACCTTGGAGGGGCAGCTCGAAGGGCTGCTCGGCCAGGCGATGCGCGCCGACCCCGGCCGCCACGTCATCGAGCCCGAGCTCGGCCGCCGCATCATGGACGCGGTCAGTCGCGCCGCCCAGCCGCTCCTCAGCGAAGCCAAGCCCTTCGCACTCGTCGTCCAACCCGCCATTCGCGTCGCGATCCGCAAGCTGATGAAGTCGTGCCTGCCCGACACCCCGGTGCTCTCCTTCTTCGAGGTGCCCGAGGAGAAACAGGTCGAAGTCGTCGCCGTGATCGGCGCGCCCGGAGCCCTGCCCGCATGAGCCTGTACAATCCCGGTTCGTTCGATAACGCCCAACCCGTCACTTATAAGCCGAACCGCGGCACCGATGACGCGATCCGGCAGCACCTGCCGCTCGTCCGCCGGCTCGCTTGGCACGTCCATGGCTCGATGAGTACGAGCGTGGACGTCGAGGACCTGGTCCAGGTGGGCCTGGTCGCGCTGGTCGAGGCGCTGGCGTCGGCGGAGGCGCGCTCGGGTCCCGAGTTCCGCCAGTATCTGACGACGCGGCTGCGCGGCGCGATGATCGACGAGCTCCGCCGCCAGGCGACGGGCAGCCGCGGCGCAATGCGCCGCCGTCGCGAATACGCCCGCGCCGTCGAGCAGCTGACGCTGGAGCTGGGCCGCGCGCCGGGCGACGCGGAGGTCGCAGGCAGGCTGGGCGTCACGCCCGACAAGCTGCGCCAGGAATACGCCGCGGCGGACGGGGTCAGGCTGGAGTCGATCGACGACGTCTATCAGGACGACCTGCCCTGGTTCGCGTCTTCCGAGCCCGACGCGTTCGACGCGTTGGCGGAGGGCGAGCAGCGCGACGCGCTGGTCGCGGCGATCGCGGGCCTACCCGAGCGCGAGCAGCTGGTGATCCAGCTCTACTATGTCGAGGAACTCAACCTCGAGGAGATCGGCCAGGTGCTCGGCGTCGGCCAAGCGCGCGTGTGCCAGATCAAGAAGAGCGCGCATGATCGGCTGAAGAGAGCGTTGGCGGGATAATCCCTCCCCTCTCCCCCGAAAGCGGGAGAGGGGTTGAGGTTCAGATCGGCGACACGCCGAAATACTTCAGCAGCCCGAGCACCAGCAGCAGAAGCGCGATCGCGGCGATGATGCCGCCCACGTTGAAGTTTGCGCGGGAGACGGACACGTTCTCGTCCCGGTTCACGTCGGCCATGTTACACCTCCTACAATGAGGACGGGGTAACGCGGGGGCGGGCCTTAGCGTTCCGGATATGGAACGATCCCTTTTAGGCCGAGGGTCGTACCTGGTTCAGCAGAGTCGCGACTTTGCGCGCGACCTCGTCCAAGGTGGCGGTCACCCTGTTCACCTCCGACAAGAGGGTTCCCGAGGACGGGTCGTAACGGGCGAGCAGATACTCTCTACGCTTGCCCAACTGCACCAGATGGCCGGCGGTTCTCCGCCGCAACCGCAGGCCGGCCGCGACGAGTTCGGCCCGCTTGGCCATGTCGTGTTGCAATCCCCTGATGAGGACGGCGTCGTGCCCGTAATGGATCAGCGCCGCGTTAAGGTAGAGTTCGATGGCCTGCAACGCGACGAGCCGGAACGGTGATCGCGACCGCGGATCACCCGATCGCCCGAGCGGCGCCAACGCCTTCGCCGCCAGTCGGTACTCGTCCGCCAGCGAGCATAGCTGCGCGGGCGTAGCAGTCTGGCCCGGATATTCGTCCCGTGCGGCGTTCGACACGGGGCGCATGATATGCGCGCCCGGTCACCATGGTGCTAACGCGGACGCCCGATGCGATCCGGATCCCATGCTTGGCAGGCCGGATCCGGATTGCGAGGGGTGCGCCGATCAGGCCATCGCCGGCCGTCTGAGCAGCTGCTCGGCGATCTCGTTGTGCCGCTCGTCCGCCTGTTTGGCTTCGTCCAGGCATTGGCGGAAGTTCTGCGCGGCCTGGCTCATGCCCGCCTTCTCGCAATAGTTGCGCATCGTGCCGAACGCCGCGATCCAGTAATGGAGCGCGAGCTGGCCGTTGGCGATGATGCCGAGGTCGCGGGACTGGTCGTCGGGCGCCTGCCCGCGGATGCGCTTGCTCACCTCGTAATGCGCTTCCAGGATCGGGTTGCTGTTCTCGCTGGTTGGGCCGCCCACCTCCGTTAACGCCTGTTCGATTCGCTGCGCCCATTGCCGCGACTGCTGCGAGCCCTGCTCCAGCGCTTGGCGTAGCTCGGGGCTGCGCGCGTCGTCCTGGATCTCCTGCGTGGCGCCTTCGGCCACCTTCGTGCCCGCGTGCATCGCGGTCAGGCCCTGCGCGATCAGCGCCTTTAGATTGTCGTCCGCCATGGTTCATGCTCCGGTTCGGGAAAGCCGGCGCTCGTGGCCGGCCCCTTCCCTACCGCCGGCGGGGACGGACGTTCCGCCGCTCCGGCGCGCGGCGGCAACCCCTTGCCGCGGCGGACCAACATGGGTTTGCGGATACGCGAAGACCCCGGCGCCTCGTCTCTGAGTCGCCGGGGTCTGGCGGGCCCCGTCCGGGAGGACGGGTCCTGAAGGTCGGCGCCGCCACCCGTTTTGGGGGGAGGTGCCGGCGCCGGGCCTTTTCGCTTAGCCGAGCAGCTTGAGCACGCCCTGCTGGCTCTGGTTCGCCTGGGCGAGCATCGCGGTCGACGCCTGGCTCAGGATCTGCGCCTTGGCGAGCTGCGCCGTCTCGGCCGAGTAGTCGGTGTCCTCGATGCGGCTACGGGCGTCCGTCAGGTTGGTCGCGTTGTTGGTGAGGTTGTTGACCGTCGACTGGAGGCGGTTCTGCACCGCACCCAGGTCGCCGCGGCCGGCCGAG
This sequence comes from Sphingomonas lenta, assembly GCF_002288825.1. Lineage (GTDB taxonomy): Bacteria > Pseudomonadota > Alphaproteobacteria > Sphingomonadales > Sphingomonadaceae > Sphingomonas > Sphingomonas lenta. The sequence goes on along the minus strand of NZ_NSLI01000003.1, from coordinate 586,691 downwards.
ACCTTCTCGATCGCGGCGTCGATTACCGCCAGCGAAGCCACGGCGCCGGTCTGGTTGGCGATGGAGACGGCCGAGAAGCTCATCTGACCGGTACCCAGACCCGCGTCGGCGGCGGCCGTGCCCGCGATGTTGAGCGACGCGCCGGCCTCCGCCGTCAGCGTGAGGCGACCCTCGACGGCGGCGGTGACCGGGGTCACGGCGGCGTCGGTGATGTCCTTGGCGTTGGTCAGGAACGACGTGGTGCCGCTCATGGTGATGTTGCTGCCGTTCTTGCTGACGATCTTCAGGCGGCCGTTCTCGACCGAAGCGGCGATGTTGCCGTTCGTGCCGGACACCTGGTTGATCTTGGCCGCCAGCGCGTCGACGTTGTTCTCCGCGCTGGTCAGCGTCACGGCGACCGCGGTGCCCGTGCCGGGCGTGATCGTGAACGTGCCGGTCGCCGGGATGTTGCTGACGTCGGCGGTCACCCAGTTCTCCGCCTTGGCGGTAACGCGGGTCGTGCCGGTAAAGCCGTTGATCGCGTTCGCGACCGCCAGGGCGTCCACCGTCGCGACCGCGCCGACGTCCTGGCCGTTGATCGTGAGGTCGCCCGCCGCGAGCGCCGCGTTGACCGCGAGGCCGACCTTCTCGGCCTGAAGACCGAGCGCGCCGGACGTGGCCTTGACCATGCTCATGTTGATCGACTCGCCGGCGTTGATGCCGGTCTGCAGCTTGACGCCGGTGACCGACCCGTCGAGCAGGTTGACGCCGTTGAACGTCGTCGTCTTGCTGACGCTCGCGATCTCGGCGGTCAGCTGCGTCATCTCGGCCTGGAGCGCGGTGCGGTCGCTGTCGCGCAGCGTGCCGTTGGAGGACTGGGTGGCCAGCTCCTTCATGCGCTGCAGCATGGAGGTGACCTCGTTCAGCGCGCCCTCGGCGGTCTGCGCCAGCGAGATGCCGTCATTGGCGTTGCGGACCGCCTGGTTCATGCCGCGGATCTGCGCCGACATGGACGAGGAGATGGCGAGGCCGGCGGCGTCGTCCTTGGCCGAGTTGATGCGCTTGCCGGTCGACAGGCGCTCCATCGCCGTCTGGAGCTGCATGTTGGCGAGGCGCGACGCGTTGCCCGCGCGGGTCGCCGAGGTGTTGGTTCCGATAACGGTCATCACTGATCTCCGTAAGTGTTCGGCGTATCCCCGCCGCCCCCCATCAGCGGAAGGCCGAGCCGCCGAATGGGGAAACGGCCGCCGCCGCCGGAGCTTTAGGACGAAAAACGCAGACCCCTCGCGCGCGCGGCCCGCCCGTGCGGGCGACGCGCACCCGGAAAAATTCTGCCGGAAGGGCGGCGATTTTACGCCGCGTTAACCATTCGGCGCGCATCCCCCACTCACCACAGGGGAATTGCATGAGAAGGATTTTTCCATCGGCCGCGGTCCTGAGCAGGCGCTACGCGCTGCTCTCCGGCTTGCGCACCGCCGGGTTCGCGATCGGGTCGACCGATGAGGGGCAGCCCGGCGCCCGCGACCTCCATTTGGTCGAGGACGGCGAGGCCGTGTCCCTGCCCGCCCGCACGATCGTCGTCGCCGAGGCGGAGGGCGCGCCGTCCTGTCGCCCGTTCCGCGACGGCAAGCCCGCCCGCGTAGCCTTCGGGCCGCGGGACGGGGAGATCGGCATGGGCCTCGTCCGCGCCATCGCCGCCGGCCCCGACGTCCCCACCGCCGCCGACCCGGAAAGCCTGGCGCTGTTCGCGCTGGCCGAGCGCGTCTCGGGCGCCGACATCACCGTGCTCGTGAACGGCCCGACCGGCACCGGCAAAGAGGTGCTGGCCCGCGCGATCCACATGAACTCGCCGCGCCGCGACGGTCCCTTTATCGCCATCAATTGCGCGGCGCTGCCGGAATCGATGCTCGAAGCGTTGCTCTTCGGCCATCAGAAGGGCGCGTTCACCGGCGCCAGCTCGGGCGGCGAAGGCTTCTTCCGCGCCGCGCACGGCGGCACGCTGCTGCTTGACGAGATCGCGGAGATGCCGCTGGCGCTCCAGGCCAAGCTGCTCCGCGCGCTCCAGGAGCGCGAGGTGGTACCGATCGGCGCGGTGACGCCCGTCCCCGTCGACGTTCGCGTGGTCGCCTGCGCCAATCGCGACCTGCAGGCGGAGGTCGCCGCCGGCCGCTTCCGCGCCGACCTCTACTACCGCCTGTCCGTGTTTCCGCTCTCGACCAAGGCGCTGGCCGAGCGCCCGGCCGACATCGCCGCGCTCGCCGCAACCATGGTGCTGCGCCATGCGGGCCACCGCGCGACCGTGCCGTGGCCCACGGCGGCCGCCGTCGACATGCTTCGCCGCCACGACTGGCCGGGCAACGTCCGCGAGCTCGAGAACGTGGTCCAGCGCGCGCTGCTGCTCGCCGGCGGCGACGCGATCGGGCCCGAGCACATCATCTTCGATCGGCCGGCCGCGTCGGCCGCGCCGGCACGGTCCGACGCTGGTGGGACCACATTGGGGGAGGTCGTTCAGATGAGCGAATTCGCCGCTATCCGCGAGACGCTCGCGGCGTGCGGAGGCAGCCGGATCGAAACCGCGCGCCGCCTCGGCATTTCGGAGCGTACGCTCCGCTACCGCCTCGCCAAGGCGCGTGAACAGGGCGAGGAGTTCGCCCGGGCGGGTGCGGCATGAACGCCATCTCCGGCCTCAGCGGCGTCGATCGCGTCATGGCGATCCGCGCCCAGATCCTCGAGCGCAACGCCGCGCTGTCGCGCGCCGGCGCGGTGCCGTCCTCGCCCGCCGAGACGCCGGCCGACGCGCAGAGCTTCACGGCGACGTTCGAGCAGGCGGTCAAGTCGGTCAACGACACGCAGAACCGCGCGAGCTCGCTCTCCGAGATGTACGAGCGCGGCGAGACGGTCGACATCGCCAAGGTGATGCTCGCCCGACAGGAGGCCTCCGTGGCCTTCGAGGCGACGCTCCAGGTCCGCAACAAGATCCTTGCCGCGTACAAGGACATCATGAGCATGCCGGTGTAAGATGGCGCAAGCGTTAGCACCCGCCGGGGCGACCCCGGCCGTACCGGAGCGGTTCGCCAACCCGCTCCAGCAGATCAAGGGCCTGATGGCGCAGCCCGCCGTCCGGCGCGCCGGGCCCGCGGTGGCCGCGGTCGGCCTGGTCGGCGCGGCCGCGCTCGCCTGGGCGACCTTGTCCTCGCCGCCGCAGAAGACGCTGTTCCCGTCGCTGCCCGACGCCGACAAGGCCGCGGTCACCGCCGCGCTGGAGCAGGCGAACATCCCGTCCGCGATCGACGACGGCACGGGCGCGCTCACCGTCGCGGAAGAGGATTACAGCCGGGCGCGCATGCTGCTCGCCAGCCAGAACCTGCCCAAGGCGGCGCCCGGCGGCTACGCCATCCTCGACCAGCTACCGATGGGCGTATCCCGCGCCGTCGAGGGCGAGCGCCTGCGCCAGGCGCGCGAGACGGAACTCGCCCGCTCGATCCAGGAGATCGACGCGGTGGCCGAGGCGCGCGTGCACCTGGCGATGCCGGAGTCGACGGTGTTCGTCCGCGACAAGGCGAACCCGTCCGCGTCCGTGGTCGTCAAGCTGCAGCCCGGCCGCGCGCTGTCCGACGCGCAGGTCGCGTCCATCGTCAGCCTCGTCGCCTCGTCCGTGCCGGGCATGAAGCCCAGCGACGTGACGGTCGTCGACCAGCTCGGCGGCCTCCTGTCCAAGTCGGGCGGAGAAGGCGCCAACGGCTCCGACAAGCGGATCGAGTTCCAGCGCCGCGTCGAGGAGAAGTACCGCCAGCAGCTCCAGCAGCTGCTCACGCCGTTGGTCGGCGCGGGCAACTTCACCGCGGAGGTCCAGGCGGACGTCGATCTCGACGAGACGCAGGCGACCCGCGAGACCTACGACAAGCAGGGCGCGCTCCGCGCCGAGACGGGGGACTGGACCGGCTATCAGCAAGACCCGGCCAACCCCGGCGGCATTCCGGGCGCGCTGTCCAACACGCCGCCGCCCGCCAGCACCATGCAGGCGCCGCAGCCGGCCGTCGGCACGCCCGGCACGCCGCAGGCTCAGCCGGTCGCCGGCGGCCCGCCGCCCAACCCGATGAAGCAGCAGGACCGGTTCCAGCGCGCCTACGACCTCGACCGCGAGGTCTCGGTGACGCGCGCCGCGCCAGGCGGCGTGAAGCGCCTGTCGGTCGCCGTACTGCTCCGCGATCCGGAGGGCGGACGCCGCACCCCGGCGGAGATCGCCCAGATCTCCGACCTGGTGAAGAGCGCGGTGGGCTTCAATCCGCAGCGCGCCGACAACGTCACGGTGATCAGCCGCAAGTTCGCGGGCGCGGCGGGCACGGAGGAAGGACCCGCCTGGTACGACAACGCCTGGGTGCCGGTGATCGCGCGCAACGCCACCGCGATCCTGATCGCGCTCCTGGTGCTGTTGTTCGGCGTGCGGCCGATCGTCCGCGCCATCACGAAGCGGCAGGAGGCGGAGGCCGCGGCCAAGAAGGCGGAGGCCGCCAGGGCGCTCACGCTCGACGCCGACGGCAACCCGATCCCGGGCGGCGTCGAGGTGCAGAACCCGGTCACGCTGGAGCATATCGAGAGCAGCCGCAGCTTCGACGAGCGCCTGGGCGCCGTCCGCGGCTTCACCCGCGATAACCCCGCGCGCGCCGCGCTGGCCGTGCGCGACATGATGAAGACGGAAGCCAAGTCATGACCACCGCGCTCGCCCCCGGCGCGCGCAGCTTCACCGGCGTGGAGCGCGCGGCCGTGCTGATGATGCTGGTCGGCGAGGAGGAGGCCGCGGCCATCCTCCAGAAGCTCGACCCCGAGGAGGTCCGCCAGCTCGGCTCCGCGATGTTCAGCGTCGCGGACGTGTCGGAGCAGGAGGTGGACGACGTGCTCGACGACTTCGTCGGCCGCGCCCGCGAGCGGAACGGCATCAGCTTCGATCCCCGCCCACGGATCGAGACGGTGATGCACAAGGCGCTGGGGCCGGAAAAGGCCTCGTCGCTGCTCGCCCGCATCACGCCGCCGGAAGCGATCTGCGAACTCGAGCTGCTCGACTGGCTCGACGCGGCCGAGATCGCCTCCATGGTCGAGAAGGAGCACCCGCAGATCGCGGCCGTGCTCATCGCGAACCTCAAGCCCGAGGTGGGCGGCCAGGTGCTGGAGAAGCTGCCCGAAGCCGTGCAGCCCGATATCCTCCACCGCATCGCGCGGCTGGGGCCGATCACGCCCGACGCCGTGGAGACGCTGCGCGCGATGCTCGCGAACCGGACGGGTTCGGCGAACCGCGGCGGCGGCGTGGTGCTGGGCGGCGCGCGGGAGGCGGCCAAGGTGCTGTCTAGCGCGCGCAAGTCGACCGAGCAGCGCGTCATGCCAAAGCTGTTCAAGATCGACCGCGACATCGCCAAGCAGATCGAGGAGGCGCTGTTCGTCTTTGAGAACCTCTTGGAGCTCGACGACAAGAACCTCGGCACGCTCATCCGCAACATCGACGGCGAGGTGCTCACCCGCGCGCTCAAGGGCGCGGACGAGATCGCCCGCGAGCGCTTCTTCGGCTGCATGTCGAAGCGCGCGGCGGACGGCATCCGCGACGAGATGGAGGCGCGCGGTCCGATGAAGCTGGCCGACGTGCTGGAGGCGCAGAAGTCGATCATCGCTATGGCGCGCGCGCTGGCCAAGGACGGCACGATCATGATGGGCGCAGGCGAGGACGAGTATGTCTGAGTTCGTCGCGGGCTTCGTGCCCCGCCACGCCGCGCCGGCCGAGCGGCTGCGCGCGGTCATGGAGCCCGAGCCGGGCTTCGCCGCCGCCGCGCCGCGTGCGCCTCGGCACTTCGCGCCCAAACCCGCGGGCACGGGGCCCAAGCACTTCTCGCCGGCCGACCCGGACGGCGACCCGACCGAGGGCTGGAACCCGCTCGACCCGTCGCTGGACGAGCCGGTGCTCGACCCGCTCCAGGCGGCGCGCGAGGCGGGGTACGCGGAGGGTTTCGCCGCCGCGACCGCCGCGCTCGCGCAAGCCGAAGAACGCGACCGCGCGATGCTGGGGAGCCTCGTCGAGGCGCTGGGCCAGGCCGGGCGCATCGACCGCGACGCGATGGCCGGACGCTTACGCGCGACGGTGATGCTGCTGGTCGGCCGCTTGGTCGGCGAGGTCGGCGTATCCGCCGATCTGCTCAGCCGCCGCGTCGTCGCTGCGACCGATCTGCTCGCCGAGAAGAGCGAGTCCGCGCTGCTGCGCGTCCATCCCGACGACGTCCAGCTGCTCGAGGGCAAGCTGCCCGACAACGTGTTCGCCGCCGGCGACGCGAACGTCGATCGCGGGTCGTTCGTGCTGGAGGCCGCGTCCACCGTGGTCGAGGACGGGCCGGAGCTCTGGCTCGAACAGCTCGCCCAGGCGATCGACCGCGTGCCGTTGCCGACGGGCTCGCCCTCGTGCTGACGCGCTTCGCCGACGAATATCTGGACGCGCTGGGCGGCGCGGGTTCCGCGCCCGCCCCCGTCGTCTCCGGCCGGCTGTCCTCGTTCGACGGCCTGCTGATGGAAGCGGTCGGGCTGACCGTTCCCGTCGGCACCGTGTGCAGGGTGGGCGGTCATGGTGGCCACGAGATCGAGGCGGAGGCGATCGGCTTCCGCCAGGGGCGCACGTTGCTCATGAACCTGGGCGGCCCCGCCCCTCTCCTGCCCCAGGCGCGCGTGCGCCCGATCGGCCCGCCGGGCGAGGCGGAGGTGGGCTCCGCGCTGCTCGGCCGCGTCGTCGACGGGGCGGGCAAGCCGATCGACGGGCTCGGCCCTATCCGTGGCGCGCGCAAGTGGCCGCTCGCCGGCCGCATCCAGTCGCCGCTCGACCGTGGCCGCGTGCTCGAACCGCTCGACGTGGGCGTGCGCGCGATCAACGGCCTGCTGACGCTCGGCCAAGGCCAGCGCGTCGGCATCATGGCGGGATCGGGCGTCGGCAAGTCGGTGCTGCTGGGCATGATGGTGCGCGCCGCCAAGGCGGACGTGGTCGTGATCGGCCTGATCGGCGAACGCTCGCGAGAGGTCGCCGACTTCTTGGAGACCAAGGTCGCCGGCGAGGCGCGTGCGCGGTCGGTGGTCGTCGCGGTCCCCGCCAACCACTCGCCCGTGCTGCGCATCCGCGGGGCGCTGCGCGCTACCGCCATCGCGGAGGCGTTTCGCGAAGAGGGCAAGCGCGTGCTCCTCATCATGGACTCGCTCACCCGCGTCGCGCACGCCGGTCGCGAGATCGGGCTGGCTCTGGGCGAACCGGCCTCGGCGCGCGGCTATCCGCCGTCGGCCATCGCCATGCTGCCCAACCTGATCGAGCGTGCGGGCACCTGCGCGCGCACCGGCGGGTCGATCACCGCGATCTACACCGTGCTCGCCGACGGCGACGACGGCAACGACCCCGTGGTGGACTCGGCGCGCTCGATCCTGGACGGCCATATCGTGCTGTCGCGCGCGCTCGCCGAGCGCGGCGTGTACCCAGCAATCGACGTCGGCCCGTCCGTCAGCCGCGTGATGACCGACGTGGTCGGCAAGCCGCACCAGCTCGCCGCGCGCACGCTGCGCCGCCACCTCGCCACCTATGAGGAAAATCGCGACCTCGTGCTGATGGGCGCGTACCGCGCGGGCGCGGACCCGGCGATCGACGCCGCCATCGCGCACCACCCCGCGATCACAGAATATATCCGCCAGGACGCCGACCAGGTCGTGACGCTCGACGAGGCCGTGACCGAGCTGACCGGCGTCTTCGGTGATGGCTAAGGATACGCTCGGGCGCATCCACCGCGTCCGCTCGCTCCAGCTGACGCTCGCCCGCGCCGACGAAGCCCGCGCGCACGCGCAGGTCGCGTCCGAAGCGGCGATGTCGGCCCGCATCGCGCAGCTCGCCGCCGCGGTCGCGCCCACAAGCGGGGGCGCGGCGACGCTGCTCGCCCAGTCGCATTATCGCGAGCGGCTCCATAAATCGGCGCAGGTCGCCGCCAACCGCCTCGCCATGGCGGAAGCCGAGGCCGAGCGCGCCGTCGAGGGCGCACGCGCCGCCAAGCGCGACCAGAGCGCGGTTGAGAAGCTGCTCGAACGCGCGCGCCTCGAAGCGCTCCGTCGCGAGGCGCGCTCTCTCGAGGACCAGCCGCACCACAAGAAACGGCACGGTCCTTGCTGATCCTAAGCTCGACCAATCCCGACCGGACTTCGCCACCCATGATCCAACCCTTATCCGCGCTCACCTCGCTGCTCGCCGGCAAGTCGGTTCCCGCCGCCGGCGGCGACGGGCAGGCGTTCGCGTCGTCGCTGGCGGAGCTGGTGCAGGCGAAGCCGGGCGGTGGCGACGCACGGCAGAAAACGGCCGATCCCGGCAGCGTCTTGCCGGAAGGCGACCCCGACACGGGCCTTGCGCTGCTGGCGGCGGTGACCGGCGGAGTTCCGCCCGCGCCGGACGCCGAGCGCGCCGACGGCCCCGTGCAAACCCCGGTGCCGCCGCCCGCGACGAGGCCCGACCCGATGCAGCCGACTTCCTTCCCGTCATCGCCCGCCACGCCGGTCGCGCCACGCACGAGCGTCGCTTCAGCGGAGCCGCCGATCGTCGACGTGCCGGTGCCGATCGCGCGTGTCCTGAGGAGCCGGCCCGAGCGCCCGGTCCTGCCCCGCCCCGCGGAGATGACGGTGGAGATCGCGGCCGACGCCGATCCGGACCGGGTCGCGACGCGGGCGATCGACGTGGGCGACGTCCGGGAGCACCTCGCGACCGCACGGGACGCGCACGCGCCGGAACTCGTGATTCCATTCGCGGAACCGAGAACCGTACCTCCTGTCGAGGTGATGCCGACACATGATCGGGCGTCGACCGAGGAGTCTACTCCAAGCGGACCGTCCGACCGTCCGGTGCGGTTCGCGTCCGTACCGCTTCCGCAACTCTTGACACCGGCGATTGGACCCGATCTCGTCCCCATGACGGACCCGATGGTGGCGCCCGCACTGGTCGCGACGGCTCCGACGGCGGCGCACGCGTCATTAACGGCGGTTGCTGCCGGCAGGGCTTCAGCTTCGGCGGCGACGCAGGTCGCCGTGCCGCCGGCGACCGCCTCCGCATCGACGATCGCCGCGGCCGCGAACGCGCCGACCGTGCCCGACGAGGCGGTCGCGAGCATGCCCGCACCGGTTCCGGTACCTTCGGCTCCGACGATCGCGTCCGTTCCTGGAACGCCGGTCGCTTCCGATGTCGCGGCGCTCGCGCCGCCGGTTCTGACCTCTGCCGCGACGGCGGCCGTTCAGCCCAGCACAGCACCCGCGACTCCGGCCGCCGCGACGGGCGTCGTCCAGGTCGCCGACGTTTTGCCCGCGCCCGACGCACCGACGCGACAGGCCGAGCCGCGCGCCGTCGAAGCGCCTGCACGACCCGTCCAGGCCGCGCCCGTCATCGCGCCGACCGCCTCCGCCCCCGTGATCGGGCCGGCGGTGCGGATGTTCGCCGCCGAGATCCACCGCGCGTCGCGCGAGGTGCGGCGGCCCGTCGCGCTCGACGTCGCCGCGCAGGCCTTTATCGGCGAGCTGCAGGGGACGCGGCCCACACCCGCCGCCGTCGTCGAGGCCGCGTCGGCCCCACTCGACGTACGTCACGAGCAATGGCCGCTCGCGATGGTGGAGCGGATCGAGCGGCTGCGCGACGCGGTCGACGCGTCCGACACGCGTATCCGCCTCGTCCCCGAGGCGCTGGGCCGGATCGACGTATCGGTCAAGCGCGACGGGGACGCCGTCCACGTCCACTTCGCCGCCGAGCAGGCCGCCACGCGCGCCATGCTGCAGGAGGCGCAGCCCAAGCTGGCGGAAGCCGCGGAGGCGCGCGGGCTCAAGCTCGGCCAGACTTCCGTCGGCGGCGACGGCGCGGAGCGGCACGGCCGCCACGCGCCCGACCGCCCCCTCCCCTCCTCCCCTGCCCCGGCCCGCGCGCGATCGAGCGAGCCGGCGGCGGAGGACGACACCGACCACCGTATCGCCTGATCGAAAGGACTGAATGATGAGTGACGCGGCTGAAGAGAAGCCGGCCAAGAAGAAGGGCAAGCTGGGCAAGATCCTCGTGTTCGCGTTGGGCGGGCTGCTGCTCGTCGGCGGCGGCGTGGGCGCCGGCGTGTTCGCCGCGGGCTCCGGCCTAGTGCCTGGCGGCCCCGGTGCGGCTCATGCCGAGGACGACAAGCCCAAGCCCAAGCTGGTGCTGAAGAGCGAGCAGAAGCGCGCGGGCGACGGCGCGGAAGGCGAAGGCGGGAAGAGCGGCGGCGAATCGGAAGCCAAGCCGGCCGACGGCCCCGCCGGCAAGCCCGTGCCCGAGGTGCCCGGCGGCGAAAAATATGCGTCGAACTATTTCGCCATGGAGAAGGAGTTCACCTCCAATCTCCAGAACTCCGTCCACTTCGTCCAGGTGGGCGTGGCGGTGTCGACGCCGTACGACGACACGGTCGTCGAACGGCTGAAAACCAACGACATAGCCATCCGCTCGGCCATTCTGATGACGCTGGGCGACACGACGGAGGAGCAGGTCTTCACCAGCGACGGCAAACGCCAGCTGCAGCGCCGGCTCGTCCACGCGATCAACGAAACGCTGGAGCAGAAGGAAGGCTTTGGCGGGGTCAGTAACGTTTATTTTACCAACTTCGTTGTTCAGTGACCGGGCATGGTTAACAGCCCGAACACCACCGACCTGACCGCCGCCGCCCCGGCCGAGCGTCGCGCCCGTGCGCGCTCGGAAGGGGCCGCGCGCGCCAGCGGTGGCGTGCTGGGCCAGACCAAGATCAATCCCTTCGGCGACCTGCACACGGTGCAGCACCTGTCCGCCCGCTTCGCCCGCCAGCTGCGCGGGCTGTTCGAGCCCCTGCTGCGGCGGGAGCTCAGGGTCTGGGCGGAGCCGCTCGCCGTGCAGCGCTTCGGCGACTATCGCGCGGAGCGGGCCGAGGGTCTGACCGCCTATCTTCCCTTGCCGATGAGCACCGTGGAGGGCGCCGCGCTGTGCGTCCTCGACGGACAGTTCGTGTTCGAACTCCTGGACCTGTTCTTCGGAGGCGCGGGCGCGGTGCCCGCCGAGATGCCCGCCGAGTTCTCCCCCGCCGCCGAGGCGATGGTGGCCCGGCTGGGCGGCATGGTCGCGCGTCCGCTGTCGATAGCCTGGGAGCCGCTGGCCCCCATCGGCTTCTCGGTCGGGCGCGTGGAGGCCAACCCCGCGCTGCTGGGCGTACCGGCCGAGGACGCGCTGATCGTGACGCGCTTCGGCCTGGCCGCGGGCGACGGCGCGCCGGTCTATCTCGACCTGCTCTACCCCGTCGACGCGCTGAAGCCCCACGGCCCCACGCTGACGGGCAAGGTGCTCGACAAGGCCGAACCCGATCCCGCCTGGCGCAACACGCTGACCCGCGCGGCGATGGACGTGACCTTCCCGGTCCGCTCCGTGCTCGCCGAGCCGGTCGTACCGCTCTCCATGCTCATGAACCTGAAGCCCGGCGACGTCATCCCCATCAGCTTCGGCGCGGAAGTGCCGGTGATGGTCGGCGGCGACCGCTTCGCGTCGGGAATCGTGGGCCAATCGAACGGCCAGGCGGCCGTACGCCTCACCAAGCTGCATCATCGCCAAGGAACTGACGAATGAACGACATGACCGGCGGCTTCCCGGTCGACGGCGCCGTCGCGGCCAATTTCCGGCTGCTCCAGGACGTCGACGTGAAGCTCTCCGTGGAGATCGGCTCCACCCGCCTGACGTTGCGCGAGCTGCTCGCGCTGGGCGAGTCGAGCGTGATCGAGCTCGACCGCGCGGCCAACGAACTGCTCGACGTCTTCGTCAACGGCACGCTGATCGGCCGCGGCGAGGTGGTGACGGTGGGCGACCGCTTCGGCGTGCGCATGACCGAGCTCGTCTCCCCCGACAAGCGGGGCTGAGCCGCCATGATGTGGTCCTACGTCCTCAAGCTGATCGTGCTGCTGCCGCTGGTCTGCGGCTTGATGATCGGCTCGCTCTACCTCTGGCGCCGCCTCGAGGCGCGCATGCCGGGCAAGGCACCGACGCGCATGATCTCCGTCAAGGAGACCATGATGATCTCGCCGGGCCTCAGGCTCGCCGTACTCGACTTCGACGGCAAGCGCCTGCTCGTGTCCGTCGGGCGCGGCGGTGTTACTCTCGTCGATAAGGTGGACGCGTGATCACCGTCACTCGCCTCGGCAGGGGGCCCGCGCTCGTCCGTTCGGTCCGCACGCAAGCCACGCGCAAGACGCGCGGCGGCTTCGGCGCGGTGTTCGTGGTGCTGGCGGTGCTGCTCGCGATGTTCGTCGCCATGCCCGCCTTCGCGCAAGCCGCCCCGGCCGCGCCCGCTGCCCCGGCCGCGCCCGGCGTCGGCGACGCGGTGGACCGCGCGCTGGGCCAGCTGAGCCAGCAGCAGAGCGGGGGCGGTTCGCTGTCGCTGTCGCTGCAGGTCCTTATCATCATGGGCCTGCTGACGATCCTGCCGGGCATCCTCCTGATGATGACCAGCTTCACGCGCATCGTGATCGTGCTGGCGGTGCTCCGCCAGGCGCTGGGGCTCCAGCAGACGCCGCCCAACCAGGTGCTGATCGGCCTGTCGTTGTTCCTGTCGCTGTTCGTGATGGCGCCCACCATCAGCCAGATCAACCAGAACGCGATCCAGCCCTATGCCTCCGGCCAGCTCCAGGGCACGGACATGATCCAGGCCGCGGGCGCGCCGCTCCACGCCTTCATGGTCAAGCAGACGCGCATGAAGGACCTGACCATGTTCTCCGAGCTCGCCAAGTCGGGCCCGTACAAGTCGTCCGCCGACGTGCCCTACGCCGTGCTGCTGCCCGCCTTCGTCACCAGCGAGCTCAAGACCGCGTTCCAGATCGGCTTCCTGATCTTCCTGCCCTTCATCGTCATCGATCTCGTGGTCGCGACGGTCCTCATGTCCTTGGGCATGATGATGCTGTCCCCGCAGATCATCTCCCTGCCCTTCAAGCTGCTCCTTTTCGTCCTGGTGGACGGCTGGGCGCTGACCATGGGCAGCCTCGCCAACAGCTTCGCGAGTTAGCGCCGTGGTCGACGCCGATTACTTCCTCACCGTCGCCAACCAGACGATGTGGGTGCTGGCGCTCGCCGCCGCCCCGATCCTGATCCCCGCGCTCCTCGCCGGCCTGATCCTGGGCATGGTGCAGGCCGCGACCTCGATCAACGAGCAGACGCTGTCCTTCGTGCCCAAGCTCGTCGTGGTGGCGTTCTCCATCATGATCTTCGGCGGGCTGATCCTGGGCCTGCTCAGCGACTTCACGCTGGGCATCTACGAGCGGATTCCGGATTTGGTTCGGTGACCTCTCCCTTCGCCGCCTCCTCTCGCCGTCATGCCGGATTTGATCCGGCATCCACGCGCGTCCCCTCGTTCACGGATGACCTTCGCGAATCGAAGTGCCGCGCGTGGACCCCGGGTCAAGCCCGGGGTGACGGTGCTGAGGTGGACGTGGCGACCCGTACATTATCGACCTGAGTCATGCTCGGCTTCGGCCTCTCCATCGAACCCCAGCTCTGGGCGCTCGTCTTCGTGATGGTGCGCGTGGGCGCAGCTTTCGTCGCGGCTCCCGTGTTCGGCGCGGTCGGCGTGCCCCTGCCGGTGCGCGTGGCGCTGTCGGGCGCGGTGGGCGTGCTGGTGCTGGGCGTCCACCCGGTGACCCCGCCCGCGCAGCTGTTCGGGCTGGCGACGTTCATCAGCGTGGCGGCGGAGGCGCTGGTCGGCCTCGCCATCGGCTTCATCCTCCAGATCGCTTTCGCCGCGCCGCTCATCGCGAGCGAGCTGATCGGCGGGTCGATGGGTTTGGGCTTCGCGCAGTCGGTCGACCCGCAGAACGGCCGCTCCAGCCCCGCGCTGGGCCAGTTCTTCACGATCATGCTGACGCTCCTGTTCCTGTCGCTCGACGGCCACCTCGTGCTCGTCGACATGATCGTGAGGAGCTACGCCGCCCTTCCCCCCGGCCAGGCCTGGATGGGCGCGGAGCGGCTGCAGGCGATCGCGATCTTCGGCGGCTACGCGTTCGTGGCCGGCCTGCTGCTGGCGCTGCCCGTCGGTTTCCTGCTGCTCGCGCTCAACCTGGTCGTCGGCATGATCTCGCGCTCCGCGCCGTCGCTGAACCTGTTCGCGGTCGGCCTGCCGATGAGCCTCGCCGTCGGCGTCGTCGCGCTCGCCATCTCGTTCCCGGCGATGGGCGACTACATGGTCGTCATCGTCCGCGAAAGCCTGTCCGCCGCCGATAAGCTGGTGCTCGGCTGATGTCGGAGGGCGGCGATCGGACGGAAGTCCCGACACAGAAACGCGTACGGGACGCGGTCGAGAAGGGCGATATTCTCAAATCGCGCGAGTTCGCGACCGCGCTGGTGATGATGGCGGGCGTGGGCTGGATCGCGCTGTTCGGGCCTTCGCTCATGGCCGCGTGCAAGGGCGTGATGACCGCCAGCCTGCAGTTCGGCCGCGCCGACGTCGAGGACTTCTCGCCCTGGCGACCGCTCGCCGAAGCCGGCTGGCGACTGCTGCCCGCGCTCGGAAGCCTCTTCGCCGTCTCGATCGCCGCCGCGGTGGCGAGCCAGGCGGGCCTGGGCTCGCTCGGCTGGAACGCCAAGCTGCTGGCCCCCAAGGGCAACCGCATCAATCCGCTGTCCGGCCTGAAGCGCATGTTCGGCATGAACGGCTGGATCGAGCTCGGAAAGTCGCTGCTCAAGGTCGTGCTCCTGGGCGCGATCGGCTGGTGGACGCTGTCGGGCATCGTCGACACGACGCGGGGCCTGAGCTCGTCGGAGCTTACCCAAGCGGTGGACGCGCTGGGCGGCATGCTGACGGGCGTGCTCGTCGCCATGGCGTTCGGGCTCGTGCTTATCGCCGGCTTCGACGTGCCGCTCTCCGCCATCCGCCGCATGATGAAGCTCCGCATGACCAAGCAGGAGGTCAAGGACGAGCACAAGCAGACCGAGGGCTCGCCCGAAGCCAAGGCGCACCAGCGCCAGCGCCGCTACGAGATCCTGCGCGGCGGCGCGCGGAAGGCGGTCGCGGAGGCGCACGTCGTGCTCACCAACCCTACGCACTTCTCCGTGGCGCTCCGCTACGACCGCGGGCGCGACCAAGTGCCGGTCGTCGTCGCCAAGGGACGGGGCGCGACCGCGCTCTCCATCCGCGAGATCGCGAAAGAAGCGGCGGTGCCCGTGCTCGAGGCACCCGCGCTGGCCCGCGCCGTCTACTACACCAGCCGCGAGGGCCAGGAGGTCCGCGACGACCTGTACCTGGCCATCGCCACCGTGCTCGCCTTCGTGTTCCAGCTGGACGAGGCGGCGGGCGGCGGCGCGGCCCTGCCGCCGATCGAGGTGCCGCCGACCGCGCGCTTCGACGAGAACGGCACGCCTCACTAAAGTCCGCGCGGCCGCGGCCGTATCCTCTTCAGAACACCCCGGGGGACAAGCGCATGGCCGTCGAATCGATCACCAAGGTCCTGGGCTCCGGCTCCGGCATCGACCTGGGCGCGCTGGTCACGTCGCTCGTCGACGCGCAGTTCAGCGTCAAGACCAAGGAGTTCACGCGCCGCGAGGAGAAGCTGGAGGCGCAGATCTCCGGCATTTCCACGATCCGCAGCGCGATCACCGGCTTCAACAGCGCGTTGAAGGCCCTCGTCTCCGGCGGCTCGCTGGCGACCCAGCCCATCAGCGCGAACCCGAACGCCGTCGCGGTCTCGACGCTGCCCGGCGCGACGCTGAAGGACATGGAAACCGCGGTGGGCGTGGTCCAGCTCGCCTCCGCCCAGGCTTCGACGACCAACAAGAGCTACGCCGCCGCGACCACGTTCAAGGAAGGCACGCTCAAGATCAGCTTCACCGGCGCCGGGACCGAGGCCGCGCCGCAGGAGGTGACGCTGACGATCGCGCCGGGCCGGACGCTCCAGAACGTCGCGGATCAGATCAACGCCGACGCCGGTCTCGCCGGCCGGCTCACCGCCACCCTCGTCGCCGACGGGGCCGGCTCCCGCCTGGTCCTGAAGAGCAGCGACGGCGCCGACAAGGCGTTCACCGTCCAGGCGACCGACACGCCCAACCGCGCGCCGACGCTGTTCGACCCCGGTTACGTCAACAACGGCGAGACGCTGAGGGGCTTCACGGTCGACACGGGCGTCACCCCGTCCTCCGAGGGCGCCTATACGGGCGTGCGCGGGCAGGACGCGATCGTGACCTTGGAAGGCGTGCAGTACCGGCGCCCCTCCAACACGATCACCGACCTCGTGCCGGGCATCAAGCTGGAGCTCCTGTCGGCCACGACCGCGCCGGTCGAGATCTCCGCGAAACGGGCGTCGTCCTCGTTGAGCGAGGGCGTGACCAACTTCGTGGACGCGTACAACGAGATGCTCGGGATCGTCCGCGACCAGAACGACCCGTTCACGGGCGCGCTCCGGATGGACGGTGCGGTGGAGGCGTTGCAGCGCGACCTCGCACGGCTGACCACCGCCGCGCTGATCCCGGAGGGCCGGGCCGGCGCGCCGCGCACGCTGGCGGACCTGGGCGTCGCCACGCAGCGCGACGGCTCGCTCGTGGTCGACTCCGCGCGGCTCGCCAAGGCGCTGGCGGACTATCCGGAAGCGGTGGAGGCGATCTTCGCGCCGCCCAGGACCGGCTCGACCGACGGGCTGTCCGCGCAGCTCAACCTGATCGCCGAGCGCGTGGCGCCCACCAAGGCGATAGGCTTCAGGACGGGGCTGGACGCGTCGGCCCAGACCTATGGTCAGCAGAAGACGCGGCTGGAGCAGGAACGCGAGCGGGCGACGGAGCAGGCCGAGCAGATGCGCGAGCGGCTGACCCGCCAGTTCTCCGGCATGGACGCGCGCGTCGCGGCGTACAAATCGACCATGACGTTCATGGAGAACCAGATCAAGGCGTGGAACCGCAGCGACCAGTGATCGCCTACGCCTGCGCCGCGCTCTCCGATCCCGAGCGCACCTATCGCCGCATCGACGTGGCCGGCCGCGCCGCGCAGGCGGCGAACGGCGCGGGGCTGGTGCGCCTGCTCTACGAGGAGCTCATCGCCTCCTTGCGCGGCGCCGCCTTCGCCGCGGAGGCGCGCAACCGCGGGGTCAAGAGCGAGCGCGTGACGCGCGCCACCGCCATCCTGTTCGCGCTGGAGGCCGGGCTCGATTTCGAGGCGGGCGGCGACGTGTCGCGCACGCTGGCGACCGTCTACGCCGGCGCGCGCCGCCAGGTGCTCGCCGCGAGCCTGGAGGACGACCCCGCCCCCTTCCGCGAGGTCGCCGCCGACTTAGGCGAGATCGCCGGCGCCTGGGCTAGCCTGGCGGCCTAGCCCATCTTCACGGAGAGGATCGCGGCCCAGACGATCATGGTCGCGACCCCGCCCGCAATCGTCCAGCGCACCGCGCGCCGGAGCCGGCGGCCCTGCGCGTCGATGGAGTGGACGAAGCTCGCGAACAGGCGCTGCCGGAGCGCCTCGTCGCCGTCCAACCCTTCCGCGTCGAACTCCTCGCCCACCAAGATCGCGCGCAGGCACAGATAGCTCGACACGACCACCGGCGCGATGCCGGCCAGGCTGGCGAGCGTCAGCCAGGGCTGCGTCGCCGCGTCGACGCTGAGCGGCGCGCCGGGCGAGGCGGAGACCGGGTGGGTGCCGACCGTGATCACCAGCGCGTTGAACGCCAGCATCGCGCCCAGGCGGACCGAGAGGTCGAGGTCACGGTTCTCCAGGAACTCGAGATCGGCGATGAAACCGGGATCGGGCGGATCGCCCCGCATCGCCTGAAAGGCGCGCAGGCGACGCCGGTACGAGCAGCCCTCCCCGTTCAACGCGCCGCGGTCCGCCGCGGCCGGAGATGCTCGACCAGGAAGGCGGCCTTGGTGCGGTTCCAGTCGAGGATGTTGGGGAGGTTGACGATGCCGTGGCCCTCGTCCGGGTAACGGCGGTAGATCACCTGCCCGCCCGCGTCGCGGATGGCGGTGACGAACGCGTCCTGCTCCTGCGGGCCGTTGCGCGGATCGTTGGCGCCGACCTGGACCAGGAAGGGACGCCTGATCTTCGCGACCCAGTTCATCGGCGACAGGGACTGGAGGAACTTGCGGTCGGCGGGATCGCGGACGTCGCCATATTCCAGGCGGTCGGACGCCTGGAGCTGGGGCGAGGCGCGCTCCAGGTTCGCGACCCAGTCGGCGACGCCCACCTGGCTGACGCCTGCGGCGAACAGGTCGGGGTGGCGGCCCATCAGCGCGTTGGTGAGGTAGCCGCCATAAGATCCGCCGCCCACCGCCACGCGCGCGCCGTCGAGCCCCGGCTGCCGCCCAATCCAGCGGACCGCGTCGACGACGTCGTCGATCTCCTTGCCGCGCTCCCGCAAGTCGTTGAGGTGCGAGTGCTTCTTTCCCGCCCCCGTCGAGCCGCGATAGTTGAAGTCGAGCACGGCCACGCCCTGCGCCAGCAGATACTGCGTCGAGGGTTGCCAGTAAGCGCCGGCGTGCGCCGACGGGCCGCCGTGGAGCTGAAGGTAGACGGGCGCGCGGCCGGCGACGTCGCGCGGTTCGTAGAGCAGCCCGGACAGCCGCACGCCGTCGCGGGCGGGAAAGGTGACGAGCCGCGGCTCGACCATGGCGGCGAGGTCCAGGCCGGCGGCGTTGGGCTCGACGACGCGGCGCGACCGGCCTGATGCGAGGTCCCACACCCATAGCTCGCCGGGCGTGCGCGGTCCGCTCACCTCGATATGGGCGACGGGCGCGCCGCGCGCGAACTCGGCGGAGAGCAGGCCCGCGGGCAGCGGGGGCGCGGGCAGGTCGCGCCCGTCGCGCAGGTCGCGCGCGTGGAGGCGGTGCACGCCGCCCTCGTCGGTCGTCCAGAGGAGGAAGCGGCCGTCGGGGCTGACCGCGACGCTCCGCACGTCGTGCGCGGGCGCTTCGACGATCCGAGTGCGCCCCGAAGCGAGGTCGTGATGCGCCAGCGCCTGGAAGTCGCGGTCCTGGTCGGTAACCATGTAGAAACCACGCCCGTCCGGCGTCCAGGCGAAGGAGCGGTAGGCGGAAGCCTGGCGAGGCTTGAACAGCGTCCGCTCTGACCCCGTCGCGAGGTCGACCAGGTACACGTCCTGCCCCGTCTCGCCGCGCGATTCGGACACGATCGCGAGCGTGCCGTTCGGCTGCACCTGGCTGGGGTAGTAGCCCATGCGGCCCTGGCGGACCGGCCGCGAGCCCGAGCCGTCGAGCGCGGCGACGTGGAGGTCGAAGCTCTTCCCGTCGCGCGCGGTGGTGGCGTAGACGAGGCCGCGGCCGTCGGCGGTGTAGTCGCCGGGCATTGTGAAGGCGGCGCTGGGCGGCACCAGCACGCGCTCCCGCGTGCCGTCGGCGCTGACCCAGTAGAAGCCGTAGCGCTCGTCGCCGCCCTTGTCGGCGACGTACATCAGCCCCTGGCCGTCGGGCGTCCAGCTCATGCCGTCGACGCCCAGCCCGAAGGTGAGCTGGCGCGGGCTCCCGCCGGCGGCGTCCACGACCC
Organism: Sphingomonas lenta; assembly: GCF_002288825.1. Classification (GTDB taxonomy): domain Bacteria; phylum Pseudomonadota; class Alphaproteobacteria; order Sphingomonadales; family Sphingomonadaceae; genus Sphingomonas; species Sphingomonas lenta. Next base: position 567,180 of record NZ_NSLI01000003.1, on the reverse strand, counting down.
AGACCTGCGGCTGGCCGGTGACGCGGCTGATGTATGCGAGCCGCTCGCCGTCGGGCGACAGCGCGCCGGCGCTCGGGCCGTTCGCCAGGAAGTAGCGCGTGGGGTCGTCGGTCGCGGTGCCCGCCAGCGGTACGCTGACCGGTTTGGGCTTGGGGATGTCGGCCTCGTGCGGCCAGGCGGGCGGCGGGGGCGGCGCGGTCTCCTGCGCGCCGAGCGGCGGTGCGATCAGCAGGGCGCAGGCGGTGAACAGGCGCTTCATGGTTCTTCCCCTCGTCTCGGTCGCGCCAGGATAGCGGCCGCGCCCGTCAGCGCGAAACCCACTTCTTGCGCAGAAACCAGCCGGTGATGGCGACGGCGATCACCGCGCACAGCCCGACGATGGCGTTGAACGCCCAGGGCCGGTCGGCGAACCACAGCCCCTCGACGTTCATGCCGTAGAGCCCGGTGATGAAGGTCAGCGGCAGGAACACGAGCGCCGCGACCGACAGCTCGAGCCCGCGCTGGTCGAGCTGTTCCGCGCGCATGTCGGTCAAGGCGTCGTGGACCAGCGCGGAACGCTCGCGGATCGCCTCCAGCTCCTCGGCCATGCGCGCGGCGCGGTCCGCGGCGGCGGTGAGGTGGAGGCGGTCGTCGGGCTCGATCCAGTGGCCGGGCAGGCCCGCCAGCTTCTCGATCGCGGCGCGCTGGGGGTTGAGGAAGCGGCGGTACCCGATCGCCTCCGACCGGACGCGGTTCACGGTCTGGCGCAGCTCGAAGATCTTGCCCTGGTTCAGCCCCTCCTCGCAGGCGTCGAGCCGGTCGCCGAGGTCGGCGACCTCCGGGTCCAGGTCGGCGGTGATGGCGGTGGCGAACTCGGCGATGAGGTCGCCGGGATCGTGGATCTTGCCCCCTTCCACGCAGCGCTCGACCTCGGCCAGCGCGGACAGGCGTCGGCGCGTCACGGAGAAGACGTGGCCCTTGGTCGCCCAGATGCGGACGGAGGCGAGCGGGTCGCCCGCGCCCAGCTCCTCGTCGGAGCGGCCGCGCAGGTTGACGAGCGCGCCGTCCTCGAACTGGTCGCAGCGCGGTCGCGTCTCCGCGGCGGTGAGCGCGTCGACGACATAGTCGGATAGCGCCGCGCGCTCGGTCAGCCACTTGCGCGCGCGGTCGTCGCCCGTGGTCAGATGCACCCAGACGAGCTCGCCCCGGTCGCAGGTGAGCGCGTGATGGATGTCGATGCGCTCCACATGCTCGCGGTCGACGCGGTAGGCGAAGCCGCTCACGCCGCCGTCTCCGGGGCCATCTCCAGGAACACGCCGGCGGCGGGCGGACGGTCGGTGGCGATGCGCTCGGCGTCGGCGCGGGCGCGGGAGAGGATCGCGGGCGGCACGCCCGGACGGTAATATAGCCGGTCCGCGTTCGCCAGCGCGCGCGCTTGGCGAAGCGTCAGGTCGTCGGGGTCGGGGCTGGCGAGCATGATGCGGAGCGACGCGGGTTCGGCGGGCTCCGGGTCGGCGAGCCACGCTTCCGCATCGCCCTCCCCCAACGGGTCGAGCGGCCCGCCCGGCGCCATCGCGGCCCCCAGCGCGCGGCGGCGCGCGGCGGGATCGGGGAAGCGCGCGCGTAAGGAGTCGCGGGCGACGAACAGCGCGCGGGCCCGCTCGCCGAGACCGGCGGGGATCAACGCTTCCAGCCGCTGCCGGAGCGCCGCCGCCAACCCCGCCGACACGCCCCCCGTGCCGATCGCGACGAGCACGGGCGCGCGGTCGACGACCGCGGGCAGCGTGAAGTCGCACAGCTCCGGCCGGTCGACGGCGTTGACGAGCAGCCCGCGCGCGCGAAGGCGCTCGACGGCAGCCAGCGCTTCCGCCTCGTCCTCGATCGCGATCACTGCGAGACGTGCGTTACCCTCCTCGCCCACCACTGCAGCACCCGCGCGTTCCAGCAACCGGCGTTTGGCGTCCGCCGCCTCGCCCTCGCCCAGCAGCATCACCGGGCGGCGATCGGTGCGGATCCAGACCGGCAAACTACCCCAGCCTTCCACTCCACCTACCCTCCTTCCGTTCGTTTCGAGCTCAGTCGAGAAACGCTCCAGGGATCACGCCCGAACCCGTTTCTCGACCAGGCTCGAAACGAACGGGAGGGTCGAAGCGTCGCGGGAGGGTCAGAGCCAGTCCGGCACGCGCTCGGCGGCCATGATCGTCTCGGGCAGGATACGGTCGGCGACGACGGCGTAGCGGTCGCCGTCGACGAGCACCTCGGGCACGAGCGCGCGGCTGTTGTAGGTCGACGCCATGGTCGCGCCATACGCGCCCGCGGTGCGGAACACGGCGAGGTCGCCGCGCGCGACGCGGTTCATCTCGCGACCCATCGCGAAGGTGTCGCCCGACTCGCACACGGGGCCGGCGATGTTGGCGGTCATGCGCTCGCCGCCGGGCTCGACCGCGATGAACTCGTGGTATGCGTCGTAGAGCGCGGGCCGCGCCAGGTCGTTCATCGCCGCGTCGACGATGACGTAAGGGTGCGCGACGCCGGGCTTCACCCATACGACGCGCGTCAAGAGCACGCCCGCATTGCCTGCGATGACGCGGCCGGGCTCGAACTGGAGCTGCACGTCCCAGCCCTTGGTGACCCGCGCGACCATTTCGCCGAGCGCAGCCGGGGGCGGGAGTATGTCGTCGTGGCGGTAGGGTACGCCCAACCCGCCGCCGAGGTCGACGCGCGTGATGCGGTGGCCGGCGCGCCGGAGCTCGGCGACGAGCTCGCCGATGCGACGGTACGCGGCTTCGAGCGGCGCGAGGTCGGCGAGCTGGCTGCCGATATGGATGGCGACGCCACGAAGGTCGAGACCCGGCCGTGCCGCCAGCCGCGCGAACATGGCGGGCGCTTCGCTGATCGCGACGCCGAACTTGTTCTCGCGCTTACCCGTCGAGATCTTGGCGTGCGTGCCGGCGTCCACGTCCGGGTTGACGCGCAGCACCGCGGGCGCGCGGACCCCGCGCGAATGGGCGAGGTCGGCGAGCACCTCGCCTTCCTCCTCCAGCTCCAGGTTGAACTGGCCGATCCCGGCGTCCAACCCCGCCGCGAGCTCGCCCGGCGTCTTGCCGACGCCCGAGAAGACGACGCCCGCCGCGGGCACGCCCGCCGCGAGCGCGCGCGCCATCTCGCCGCCGGACACCACGTCCGCGCCGTAGCCCTCACTGGCCAGCAGGCGCAGCACGGCGAGGTTCGGGTTCGCCTTGATCGCATAGGCGAGGTGCACGTCGGGCAGCCCCGCGAAGGCCTCGCGGAACACGCGCGCGTGGCGGCGGAAGGTCGCGGCCGAGTAGACGTAGACGGGCGTCCCTACCTCGTCGGCGATGCGGGTCAGGGCTACGTCTTCCGCGTGGAGGACGCCGTCGCGATAGTGGAAGTGGTCCATTATTCGGGCGGCAGGTCGAACTCGTCCGAGCGCCGCTCCTCCGAGCGGCGGAGCAGCTCGGTGGAGCGCTCGGGGCGCTGCTGGGTGGTGGGGGTGAGGAGCTGTTCGGGCGTCGGCGTCGCGTTCGCGCCATAGGGCGCCACGGGCAGCGCGTCGCCCGGCGCGGGGCGGAGCTCGGCCGCCGAGCCGCAGCCGAGGAGCGGAAGCGCGAGCAGGAGGATGCGATGCTTCACGACTGCTGCTCCCTAGCTTCGGCGATGCGGGCGCGGACCTGATCGGGCGCTGTGCCGCCGTAGCTGCGCCGGCTGCGGACCGACGCGTCAACCGAGAGCACCTCGTACACGCCCTCGCCGATCCGCGCGTCGATCGCCTGGAGCTCGGCCATCGGCAGCTCGTGGAGCTTGACGCCTGCCCGCTCGGCGGCCGCCACCGCGCGGCCGGTGACGTGGTGCGCTTCGCGGAACGGCACGCCCGCCTCGCGCACCAGCCAGTCGGCGAGGTCGGTCGCGGTCGAGAAGCCGCTCTCCGCCACCTCGCGCATCCGCTCGGTCCGGAACGTCGCGCTCTCGACCATGCCCGTCATCGCCGCGAGCGACAGGGCCAACAGGTCGTGCGCTTCGAACACGGGCGGTTTGTCGTCCTGCATGTCCTTGGAATAAGCGAGCGGCAGACCCTTCATGGTGATCATCAGGCTCGTGCACGCGCCGACGATCCGCCCCGCATGCCCGCGCACCAACTCGGCCGCGTCGGGGTTGCGTTTCTGCGGCATGATCGAGCTGCCCGTCGACCACTGGTCCGAGAGCGAGACGAAGCCGAAGGGCTGCGACGCCCAGAGCACGAACTCCTCCGCCAGTCGCGACAGGTGGAGCGCGCATTGCGCCGCCGCCTGGAGATAGTCGAGCGCGAAGTCGCGGTCGGAGACGCTGTCGAGCGAGTTGCGCGTCGGCCCGTCGAAACCGAGCGCCGCCGCCGTGGCGTGCCGGTCGATCGGGAACCCCGTCCCCGCCAGCGCCGCGCTTCCCAGCGGGCACAGGTTCATGCGCGCCCGCGCGTCGCGCAACCGGCTCGCGTCGCGCCCCGCCATCTCGTGATACGCCATGAGGTGGTGGCCCAGCGTCACCGGCTGCGCGGACTGGAGGTGCGTGAAGCCGGGCATGACGCTCGCCGCATGCTCCTCCGCCCGCGCGAGCAGCGCCGCCCGGAGCCGCGCAATCGCGGCCAGCGTCTCGTCGATCGCGTCGCGCACCCAGAGGCGGAAGTCAGTCGCGACCTGGTCGTTGCGCGAGCGCGCCGTGTGGAGGCGGCCGGCGGCGGGGCCGATCTTCTCGGCCAGCCGCGCCTCGGTCAGCATGTGGATGTCCTCCAACGCGAGGTCGTCCGGCACGCCGTCGCGCTCGTAATCGGCCGCGACTTCGCGAAGCCCGCGATTGATTGCCGCCGCGTCTTCGTCCGCGATGATGCCTTGCGCGCCCAGCATGGCGGCGTGCGCCAGGCTGCCCGCCACGTCCTGCCGCCACATGCGCTTGTCGAAGGGGAGCGACGCGTTTATCTCGCGCATCACCGCCGCCGGGCCGCCTTCGAAGCGCCCGCCCCACATCATGTTGGAGCCGCCAATGTCGTCACGCCCGGGCGTCGTTCTTCTCCTGGGATCGGCGCTGGTCGCCGCCGGCTGCGATAAAGAGACGCAAGCGCCCGCACAAGCGAACAGCGTAGCGTCGGACGAGGTCGCGAGCGCCCCCGCACCGGCCTCCGCGCCCAAGTCGGGCGCCTTCGACCGGAGCCGCAAGGGCGAGGCCGCGCCGGACGTCGCCTTTACCGCGCCCGACGGCAAGCCCGTCCGCCTCGCCGACTTCCGCGGCAAGCCCCTGCTGGTGAATTTGTGGGCCACCTGGTGTGCGCCCTGCGTCGCGGAGATGCCGACGCTCGACGCGGCCGCGGGCGCGCTCGGCGACCGGGTGCGCGTGCTCACGGTCAGCCAGGACCTGGACGGCGCGGCCAAGGTGCGGCCCTTCTTCGCGTCCCGCGGCTTCCGCCACCTCCAGCCTTATCTCGATCCGGAGGTCGGGCTCAGCACCGCCTACGGCGTCAACCTGCCCGCGACCATCCTCTACGACGCGCAAGGGCGCGAGGTCTGGCGGCGGCTCGGCGCCTATGAATGGAACTCGCCCGAGGCCGCCCGCGCCATCGCCGAGGCGGCCTGACGCAGGTTAAGCTGCGCTAACCAGATACGTTATCGCCAAGTTGGAAAGATTTCTGGTGGATCAATCCACCGGTTCGTGGCTTCCTGCCCGCGGATTGGGGGAGATATCGTGACGGACCGCGAAGACGACGTGCGGCGGTTGCGCGGGAAGCCGCGCAGCAAGCTGTTCCAGCCGACCGAGCTGCGCGACGCGGCGGGCGCGGGCCGCCGCGCGCACCTGCTCGACGTGTCGGCCACGGGCGCGCTGGTCCACGCCGCCGAGCCGCCGCGGCCCGGCGACACCGTCCAGCTCATGCTCGACGGCGCGCCGCGCACCGCCCAGGTGATGTGGACGGAGGATCGCCGCTTCGGCGTCCAGTTCCGCATGCCGCTGACCGACGCCCAGGTATCGACCATCGTCGCCGCACAGACCGCCGCCGTCGCGGAAGCGGGTCGCCGAACGGGACCGATAACGCGCTGAGATCGGGTGGCTTGGATGCCCCGCGTGGATTCGAACCACGATTGACGGAGTCAGAGTCCGTAGTCTTGCCGTTAGACGACGGGGCAACAGGCGGGCGCAGATAGGCCGGGCGTCGGGGCGGGTCAAGCGTCTCGAACCGGGCCCGCGATCGCCCGCCCCGCCCTTGTTCCGGACCGGCATCCTCGCTAGCTAGGGCCCAGGCACCGAGCGGGTCCGCCCGCGACGGAAGAACAAGAACGATTGGATCGACACGGCATGGGGGATCGACCCGCGATGCCGTACCGGCAGGCGCCCGCGCCCGCCCGTTCGGCCCCCGACCGGCCCGCCCGCGACGAGCGGGACCGGGGCCCGCGCGCCGAGCCGCGGCACTACGCCGCCCTCGACCTCGGTACCAACAACTGCCGCCTCCTGATCGCGCGCCCGCAAGGCTCGGGTTTCGCGGTGGTGGACGCCTTCTCGCGCATCGTGCGGTTGGGCGAAGGGCTGGCGCTGACCGGCCGGCTCTCCGACGACGCCATCGAGCGCACCATCGCGGCGCTCCGCGTCTGCGCCGACAAGCTGCGCCGCCGCAACGTCGCGCTTGCGCGCTCGGTCGCTACCGAAGCGTGCCGCCGCGCCGCCAACGGCCCGGAGTTCATCGAGCGCGCGCGGCGGGAGACGGGCATCCACCTCGACATCATCTCGGCGGAGGAGGAGGCGCGGCTCGCCGTGCTCGGCTGCTATGCGCTCCTGGAGCCCGGCGACGGTCCCGCGCTCGTGTTCGACATCGGCGGCGGGTCGACCGAGCTCGTGCTGATCGACGCGGACGCCGCCGGCCCGAGCGTGCTCGACTGGCATTCCGCGCCCTGGGGCGTCGTGTCGCTGACGGAGAGCGCGGGCGGCGGCGGCGACCGGGCGGAGCGGCTCGCCGCCTACGCCCATATGCGCGAGCTGGTGCGGGAGAGCTTCGCGCCGTTCGTCGCGCGCCTGCCCGCCTCGCCGACCCGCCCGCGGCTGCTCGGCACCAGCGGCACGGTGACGACGCTCGCCTCCGTGCACCTCGGCCTCGACCATTACGATCGCGCGCTGGTGGACGGGCTGATCGTGCCCGCCCAGGCGATGCGGGCGATCAGCACCGAGCTGTCGGGCATGTCGGTCCCCGAGCGCGCGAAGTTCCCCTGCATCGGCTCCGAGCGCGCCGACCTGGTGGTGGCGGGCTGCGCGATCCTGGAGGCGATCCTCGACCTCTGGCCCGCCGAGCGCCTCGGCATCGCCGACCGCGGTATCCGCGAGGGCATCTTACGCCGATTGATGGGAACGCCGAAACCATGAGAAGCAGCGGCGGACGCCAGCGGGTACGCACCGCGCGCGGGCGATCGGCCCAGTCGACGCGCTGGCTCGAGCGCCAGCTGAACGACCCCTATGTCCGCCGCGCCAAGGCGGAGGGCTATCGCAGCCGCGCGGCGTACAAGCTCATCGAGCTCGACGAGCGGTTCGGGTTGCTCAAGGGCGTGCGCCGCGTCGTCGACTTGGGGCTGGCGCCGGGCGGCTGGAGCCAGGTCGTGCGCAAGGCCGCGCCGGGTGCTGCGGTGGTCGGCATCGACCTGCTGCCCGTCGACCCGCTCGACGGCGTCACAATCCTGCAGATGGACTTCATGGACGACCGCGCGCCGGAGCTATTGCAGGAGGCGCTGGGCGGCCAAGCGGACCTGGTGCTGTCCGACATGGCCGCGAACACGGTGGGCCACCCGCAGACCGACCACCTGCGCACCATGGCGCTGGTGGAGGCGGGCATGGCCTTCGCCTGCGACGTGCTGCGGCCGGGCGGCGCGTATGTGGCGAAGGTGCTGGCGGGGGGTGCCGACCATGGGCTGGTGGCGGAGCTGAAGCGGCGGTTCGCGACGGTGAAGCATGCGAAGCCGCCGGCTAGTCGCAAGGATAGCTCGGAATGGTACGTGATCGCGCAGGGGTTCAAGGGCCAGGAGGAGCCAACCTCCGCTTGACTCCTCCCCGGCGAAGGCCGGGGTCCAGTCACGGAATGCTTGCGGGCTTGGACCGACCGTCGCCGCAGCGCCGCGGCGAAGCCGCGTCGTACTACCCGACTCGCCGCCATCACCGGGTAAGCACACCCGCAGCGCCGCACATGTTCTTTTCGCGCCTTTGCGTCTTCGCGTGAACTAATCAGCAGCCGGCGCGGGAGCTGCCGTCAATGGAGAAGTGCCGCGGCGAAGCCGCGTCGTCGGACGACTCGCGCGAGGACGAGCTCGCGCGGTCGCCGGCCGGAGTTCGGCTGATCCTCGCTTAGCGCTTCGCGCTAAGCTCGGGCCTCATTCGTAATCCCCACCCATATTCTGGTTCCGCGGCGGAGCAGCGGCGGTAAGGCGCAACGCCTCCGCCGAGGCCGAAAGCGACCCCAGCGCGTCCGCCTCGTCCTCGTCGTCGATCTGCACGCGCTGGAGCGACTGGACGATGCCGTCCTCCAGCTGGTCCGGCCGGACCGTCTCGTCGGCAATCTCGCGGAGCGCGACCACCGGGTTCTTGTCGCGGTCGCGGTCGATCGTCAGCTCCGCGCCGCCGGAGATCTGCCGCGCGCGCTGGGCGGCGAACAGCACCAGGTCGAACCGGTTGGGAACCTTGTCGACGCAATCCTCGACGGTGACGCGCGCCATGGGCGGGAGACCTCGCTAGTAACGAAACGGGAAAGGCGGGCAGCTAGCGGCGACGCCTCGAAAAGTCAAGGAAAACGCCCCCATGCGCTCCGGCAACATAGGCGACCGCCGCGCGTTCGGCGAGTTGATGCACGCTGAGCATGTCGCGTTCGCGCCCGGTCGGGGCCGGCATATCGGGTCGGACGAGCCCCGCTTCACCGTCGACGGCAACCGGCTGACGCTGCTGACCACCGGAGCCGCGCGGTTCGACGCGCTGCTCCGGCTCATCCGCGGCGCGAAGCGGTCCTTGCGCATCCTGTTCTACATCTACGCCGACGACGCGTCCGGCCGCGAGGTGCGCGACGCGCTGGCCGCCGCCGCCCGGCGCAGGGTCGACGTGAAGGTGATCATCGACGGGTTCGGCTCCGAAGCGCCCAGCGCCTTTTTCGAGCCGCTGCGCGACGCGGGCGCGTCCGTCTGCTTCTTCCAGCCGCGCTTCGGCCGCCGCTACCTGCTCCGCAATCACCAGAAGCTCGCGCTCGCCGACGCCGAACAGTCGCGGCCCAGCATCATCGTCGGCGGCTTCAACGTCGAGGACGGTTATTTTGGCGACGACCCGTCCGCCTGCTGGCGCGACCTGGGCCTTCTCGTCGAGGGCCCCGCGGCCGGGCGGCTCCAGGGCTATTTCGACGGGCTCGAGGCTTGGGTTCGCGAGCCGCGCGCGCGCCTGCGCCAGCTCAACCGCGCGCTCCGGCGATGGAGCGAGAAGCAGGGGCGCTTGCGCTGGCTGATCGGCGGGCCGACGCGGCGGCTCTCGCCCTGGGCGCGCAGCGTGCGTGCCGACATGCGCCGCGCGCACCGGATCGATATCGTCGCGGGGTATTTCACCCCCTCCCCCACCATGCTCCGCCGCCTCGACCGCGCGGGCCGCCGAGGCCGCGAGGTGCGCGTCGTCACCGCCGCCAAGTCGGACAACACCGCCACCGTCCAGGCGGCGCGCTTCACCTATGCGGGCCTGCTCAGGAAGGGCGTGCGCATCTTCGAATACCAGCCCGCCAAGCTCCACACCAAGCTCTACGTCGTCGACGACGCGGTCCATATCGGCTCGGCAAACTTCGACATGCGCAGCCTGTTCATCAACCTGGAGTTGATGCTGCGCGTGGAGGACCCCGCCTTCGCGGCCCATGTCCGCGCCTATGTCGACGGCGAGATCGCGCGGTCGGAGGAGGTCACGGCGGAGCGCTACAAGGAGCGCACCGGCCCGGTGACGCGCGTGCGGCAGTTCCTGGCGTATTTGTTGGTGGGCGTGGTGGACCCGAGCGTGTCGCGGGGGCTCAACCTAGGACCGGGCGAGTAATCCAGTTTCCCCCCCCCCCCCCGCTCACAGCAGGGGAGGGGGACCAGCGAAGCTGGTGGAGGGGGGCGTAGGTCGATCAGCGACAAGCCGGGGGCTTGTCGCCGACCGGAGCCGGCTTGCAGAGCAAGCCGCGGGGGATGCGCTCTCGTCAGCGCCGCGGCAAAGCCGCGCCGTCGGACGGGGCTGTAGCCCCGCCGGCCGCGCGTAGGATTTGCGCTAGGCTTCGCCTCGCGCACCGGCTCGGGCGTAGCCGAGCCTAATCCTTGTGCGCCCAATACAGCTGCGCGGGCGGCACGTTCCACCACTCCATATCATGCTCGATCCGCTCGAAATGCGGCGCAATGAAGTCTCGGACCTTCGGCGAGAACTGGTACACCAGAAACGCCCCGCCAGGTCGGATCACGCGCTGCGTGGCGGACGCGATCGCCGGCCCCACGCCCGGCGGCAGCGTCGAGAAGGGCAGGCCCGACAGTACGTAGTCGGCATGCGCATGCCCGTGCCCGCGCACGATCTCCTCCACGTCCGCCGCCGACCCGTGCACCGCGGAAAAGCGGCTGTCGACGATCGTGTGGCGCAGGTAGCTGATGAAGTCCTCGTTCGTGTCGATCGCGATCAGCTGCGCGTCCGGCGCCATCCGCTCCAGGATCGGGCGGCAGAAGGTGCCCACCCCCGGCCCATATTCGACGAAGACCTTGCAGTCCGCCCAATCTACCCGCCGCAGCATCTTGGCGATCAGCCGGTCGGACGAGGGGATGATCGACCCCACCATTACCGGGTGCTTGATGAAGCCCTGGAGGAACATGCCCCAGGGCGTCGGCACGCCCGCGGGTCTGCGGCGCTTGAGCAGCGCGGTTCCGGCGGATTGCGGCATGAGGCTCCTTTTCGCTGTCTCGGACACGGAATCCGCCCGTCACATTTTCGTGAACGTTGTTCAAGCGGGAGGGTTGCGTGGGAGGTCCCAGCGCGTATGCCCGCCCCATGCTCCCCGACCGCCTCGGACCGTCCCGCATCGGAACCGTCGCGGTGATCTTCCAATCGACGCGCAACGGCGCGGACGAAGCGGGCTACGCCGCCGCAGCCGAGGCGATGGACCGGCTCGCCGCCGCCCAGCCCGGCTATCGCGGGATCGACAGCGTGCGCGGACCCGACGGGATGGGCGTCACGATCAGCTGGTGGGCCGACGACGCCTCCGCGATCGCCTGGCGCGACCACCCGGAGCACGCGGCGGTGCGCGAGCTCGGCCGCGCGCGCTGGTACAGCAACTACCGGGTCGACGTCGCGCGCGTGGAGCGCAGCTACGTCTGGGAGCGCGAGGCGTGAGCGCGGCCGTCGACCGCCGCTTCCTCGTCCTGTTCACCGTCATGCTGACGATCGCGGCGGGCAACACCGCGCTGCAGTCGGTGCTCCCCGCGCTCGGCCGGTCGCTCGGCGTGCCCGACAGCGCGGTCGCCGCCGCCTTTTCGGTCTCGGCGCTGCTCTGGGTGATCTTCGCGCCCTATTGGGCCAACCGCTCCGACCGGCACGGCCGGCGCGCGATGATCCTGACGGGGATGGGCGGGTTCGTCTTCTCGCTGCTCATCTGCGGCGTCTTCCTGGTGGCGGGGATCAACGGCTGGATCGGCGGGACGGCGGCGTTCCTGCTCTTCATCTTAGGAAGGCTCATCTACGGCAGCTTCGGCGCGGCCGCCCCGCCCGCCGTCCAGGCGCTCGTGGCGGGGTCGACCACGCGTGAGGAGCGGACGCGCGCGTTGACGCTTCTCGCCTCCGCCTTCGGGCTCGGCACGATCGTCGGGCCGGCGGTCGCGCCGTACTTGGTGCTGGGCGACGTCGGCGCGGTCGAGATCGGGCTGGCGGGCCCCGCGTTCATCGGGGCCGCGTTCGGCGTGCTCGTCTATTTCGCCGTTCGGCGGATCCTGCCCGACGACCGGCCGGCGGGCGCGGAGGGGCGCGGCTCGATGAGTTCCTACCCTTCGATCGGCGGCCAGCCCACGGGTGCCACCGTGCGCGCGTCCGTCGCGCGCGAGGAGGTGCAGGCGCCCGAGCCCGTCGGCTATTTCGACCCTCGTATCCGCGCCTGGGTGATCGTCGGGCTGATCATGGGCCATGCCCAGGCGATGGGCGGCCAGGCGATCGGCTTCCTTGTCATCGACCGGTTGAACCTCGCCCCCGCCCAGGCGCTCCAGCCGACGGGGCTCGTCCTCATCATGGGCTCGGGCGCGGCGCTGCTGGCGCAATGGGGCATCATCCCGCTCCTGAACCTGAAACCACGCCAGCTCGTGCTCGCCGGGCTGGCAGTGGCCGCGGTGGGATCGGCGCTGCTCGGGCTCGCCGGCACGCTCTACGGCATCGCGGTGGCCTTCGCGCTGGCGTGCCTGGGGTTCGGCTTCGTCCGCCCCGGCTTCACCGCGGGCGCATCGCTGGCGGTGGGACCGGAGGCGCAAGGCTCGGTCGCGGGCAAGGTGACGAGCGTCAACGGCGCGAGCTTCGTGCTCGGCCCCAGCATCGGCATCGCGCTGTACGAGCTCGACCACGCGCTGCCCTACTGGATCGCGGGCGCGGGGTGCGCGGCGCTGATGGCGTACGCGTGGCGGGTGCTGCGGTAGCCTAATTCCTCCCCCGCCCACGGCGGGGGAGGGGGACCAGCGTAGCTGGTGGAGGGGGCGTAGGTCGATCAGCGACAAGCCGGGGGCTTGTCGCCGACCGGAGCCGGCTTGCGAAACAAGCCGCGGGGGATTCGGCATCACTCCGCACCCCCTCCACGACGCCGCAAGCGGCGCGGTCCCCCTCCCCCGCATCTGCGATGCGGGGGAGGATTTTAGGGCCGCTTCTCTCCGCGCGCCTGCAACTGCCCCGGCGCGATGAAACCTATCGGCTGCACCGCCGCCGCATCCTGCTTCAGCCTGGACGTCATCTGCTCGTAATCGCGCTCCATCTCCGGCGTCACCGTCGCGCGCGACTCCTGCAGAGCCGCCTCGAAGTCGGCCATATACACCTCGCGCGCGCCCAGCGACCGCCGGAGCGCGATCAGGCCCGCGCGCCGCACCACGTCCTCCAGGTCCGCGCCGGTGAAGCGCTCGGTCCGCCGCGCCACCTCGTCCAGGTCCACGTCGCGAGCGAGCGGCATCTTCTGCGTCTGGATCGCCAGGATGCGCCGCCGCCCCTCCGCGTTCGGCACGCCGACATAGATCAGCTCGTCGAAGCGGCCGGGCCGGAGCAGCGCCGGATCGACCAGGTTCGGCCGGTTGGTGGCACCTATCACGACCACCGACTGCAGCTCCTCCAGCCCGTCCATCTCGGCGAGGATGGTGTTGACCACGCGCTCGGTCACCTGCGGCTCGCCCAATCCGCCGCCGCGCGCGGGCACCAGGCTGTCGAGCTCGTCGATGAAGATGACGGTGGGTGCCACCTGCCGCGCGCGTTGGAACAGCCGCGCGATCTGCTGCTCCGACTCGCCGTACCACTTGGACAGCAGGTCGGACGACTTGGTGGCGATGAAGTTCGCCTCCGCCTCGCGCGCGACCGCCTTGGCGAGCAGGGTCTTGCCCGTACCCGGCGGACCGTAGAGCAGGAAGCCCTTGGCGGGCCGGATACCGAGCCTGCGGAACGCGTCCGGGTCCTTGAGCGGCAGCTCGACGCCCTCCTTCAGGCGCATCTGCGCCTCGTCCAAGCCGCCGACGTCTTCCCAGCGCACGCGCGGTGCCTCCACCATCACCTCGCGCATCGCCGAGGGCTGGACGCGCTTCAGCGCGCCCAGAAAGTCGTCGCGGTTGACGGAGAGCTGGTCGAGCACCTCGGGCGGCACCGTCCGCTCTTCGAGATTGAGCTTGGGCATGATGCGCCGGACAGCCTCGATCGCCGCCTCGCGCGCGAGCGCCGCCAGGTCCGCGCCGACGAAGCCGTAGGTCGTGCGCGACAGCTCGGCGAGGTCCACGCCGCCGTCGAGCGGCATGCCGCGCGTGTGGATGCCCAGGATCTCGCGCCGCCCGCGCTCGTCGGGCACGCCCACCACGATCTCGCGGTCGAACCGGCCCGGCCTTCTCAGCGCCTCGTCGATCGCCTCCGGCCGGTTGGTCGCGGCGATGACCACCAGGTTCGCCCGCGCCTCCAACCCGTCCATCAGCGTCAGCAGCTGCGCCACCAGCCGTTTCTCCGCCTCGCCGGTGACGTTGCCGCGCTTGGGCGCGATCGAGTCGATCTCGTCGATGAAGACGATCGACGGCGCGTTCTTGTTAGCGTTCTCGAACACCTCGCGCAGCCGCGCCTCCGACTCGCCATAGGCCGAGCCCATGATCTCCGGCCCGTTGATCAGGAAGAACTGCGCGTCCGATTCGTTCGCGACCGCCCTCGCGAGCCGCGTCTTGCCGGTGCCGGGCGGTCCGTGAAGCAGCACGCCCTTGGGCGGATCGACGCCTAAGCGCTGAAACAGCTCGGGGTAGCGCAACGGCAGCTCGACCATCTCGCGCAGCTGATCGATCGTCGGACCCATGCCGCCGATATCGTCATAGGTGACGTCCGCGCGCCTCGCCGCCTGCGGCTCCTCATATTCGGGGCGCAGCTCGACCTCGGTGTTCTCGTCGATGTGCACCACGCCCTTGGGCGTCGCGGACACGACGAGCAGCCTGATCTCCTGCAGCGCATAGGCCGGCTGGTTGATGAAGCTGCGCACCGCCGGGTTCATGTTGTCGACGCGCTGGTGGCCCGCGGTCGCCACGATGTCGCCGGACACGAGCGGCCGGCCGTAGAAGGTGCGTTTCAGCGCCAGCGTCGAGCCCTGCAGCCGCAGGTTCTGCTGCGCCGGCGCGAACACCACGCGCGTCGCGGGCTTGGACTCGACCTTGCGGATCTCGACGTAATCGCCCGAGCCGACGCCCGCGTTGGCGCGCTGCAGGCCGTCGATGCGCAGGATGTCGAGCCCCTCATCCTCCTGATAGGGATAGACGGCGCGCGCGGGCGTCGTCTTCTTGCCGACGATCTCGATCACGTCGCCCTCGGCTAGCCCCAGCGCCGCCATCAGCGCGCGCGGCAGGTGCGCCAAGCCCCTGCCCGAATCCTCCGGCCGCGCGTTCGCGACCTGGATGCGCCGCGGTTCCTGATCTGCCATGTGCTTCCTCACGCGGTCCCGGAATGGGACCCCGAAGCGCGCGAGATAGGGAGCCGGTTCCGATCCCGCCAAGAGGTTACGCGGCCGAAACGAAAAAAGGGCCGGCGCTTCAAGAAGCGGCCGACCCGGAAAGTTTTTAGGAGAGGATGCCTGAAAGGCCTTGCTGAAATGGATTGCAGGGCGAAATGTTGCAAGTGCGAAATGCCGCAACCACGATTGCAGGATCTGCAATCATCCGATAATTGGGTCGGGACCGGCGGGAACCGGGAGGGAAGAGGATGCGCAGACTGCCGCCCCTGGGCGCGATCGAAGCGTTCGTCGCGGTAGCGCGGACGAACTCGGTCAAGGCCGCCGCCGCCGAGCTCGCGCTGTCGCCGCCCGCGCTCAGCCGCCGCGTGCAGACACTGGAACGCTTCGTCGGCCGACCCCTGTTCGACCGCCGCCACCAGGCGACCGTCCCCAACGCCGACGGCGAGAAGCTGCTGCAGCAGATCGCCCCCGTGCTCGACCAGCTCTCCGACGCCGTGGAGGCGATGACCAGCGGCACGGAGGTGCTGCGGCTGCGCCTCGGCATCCTCCCCCTCTTCGCCTCGCAGCGGCTGTTCCCGCGCCTCGGCGAGCTCCGCCAAACGCATCCCGAGCTCCACCTCGACATCGATACCGCCGGCCACAATATCGCCCGCCTCGGCGAGGGGCTCGACGCCGCCATCGCGCTCGCCCGCGAGATCGATCCCGCGCTCTACGCCAAGCGCCTCGACCGCAACCGCGTCTACCCGATCGGCGCGCGCAGCCTGGTCGAGGGTCCCGACCCGATCGCCGCGCCCGCCGACCTCGGGCGCGTCACCGTGCTGCTCCACCGCGACATGCCCGACACCTTCGCCGCCTGGCGCCACGCCGCGGGCGTCGAGGACGTGGAGCCGCTGGCGGTCGACCAGTTCGACTCCGGCGCGCTGATGCTGGAGGCCGCGGCGCAAGGCCTGGGCGTCGCCTTCATGCACGAGAGCCACTTCGTCGACGCGCACGACCCCCGGCTCGTCAAGCTGTTCGGCATCGAGGTGGAGAGCCCGTACAGCTACTGGTTCGTCTGCCGCCCCCGCGCGCTCCGCACCAAGCCGGTGCGTATGTTCCACGACTGGCTGATCCGCACGCTGGGCGAAGGCTGAACCGGCGTCGGACCGGCCGCGTAGTCGTTCCGATGATGGCGCCGCGCGTCGGAGAGGGCCATCAAGCCGCATCGACAGGAGCGCCGTCCCATGCTGACCGATGCCGCCGCGAGCTCGCGCAACCAGTCCGCCCCCGTCACGCCGCCTGACGTCACGCGCGCGCCGAGCGGCTCGGGCCGCCCGGAGAGCCTTGTCGCCCAGGCGACCGACCCGCGCACGGGCGCGGTCGACACCGCCGCGTTGGCGGCGCAGGTCGCCCAGGCCGCGCGCCACGACTTCTCGCGCGCGGACGCCGCCTTTCAGCAGATCTCGGCCGAGCTGGCGCAGCACAGCCCCGCGGTCGCCGGCGAGTTTGAGCGTCAGGTGGCCGAGGCGGCGCGGGATGGGTCGAACGGCGTTCCCGGCCCGACAGTCACCGGCGCCGCGCAGGGCGCGACCGCCGCGGGCACGCGCACGCTGATCGACAACCCGATCTTGTCGGTTCAATGGGAGCCGACCCGCAGCGCCTGGACGGGCAAGGTGGGGTTCACGCCCGGTCTCACGCAGATCCTCGACCGCAACGGTCTCGCCATCAATCCGCCGAACAACGTGCCCCCGCCCGGCAGCGTGGGCCGCGGCAGTGGGCACGGCGTCGGGACCGCCAACAACATCAACGGCACGGCCGCGGAGACCGCGATCGCCGACCGGCTTCGGGCGCAGGGCTTCGACGTGCAGACCCAAGTCGTCGTACAAGACGGACAGCGCAGGCTCGATGTCGTCGGCACCAGGACCAACGCCGATCCGCGCTTCAACGAGCGCGTGGAGGTCGAGTCCAAGGTCGGACGCACCGGCCCGACGCCCCGCACCATCTCCGAAGCCACGCTCGACGGCGAGCGCCTCGCGGACAATCGGACGATGCGCGCCGCGGGCCGAACGCTCGACACCGTCGGCCGCGTCGCGCGACCCGTCGGCCTGGTGGTCGACGCGATCGAGGTGGGCGGCGCCTTCCGTGCGGACGGCGGCCGCGTAGGCGAGAACACCGGCCGCGCCGTCTCGGGCCTCGCCGGCGGGGCGGCGGGAGGCTATGGCGGCGCGGTGGCGGGGGCGGCTATCGGAACCGCCATCTTCCCGGGCGTCGGCACGGTGGTCGGCGGCATCGTCGGGGGAGCGCTCGGCGCGCTCGGCGGGGACGCCGCAGGCCGGGGCCTGTTCGACAGCGTCAAGGGTTGGTTCTGACGTTCCTGGCCATCGCCGGGACGGCGGTCTAAGCCTCGGCCATGACGAATTTCCTGAGGGGCTTGTTCGGCGGCGGGCGAAAGGGGACGGCGGGTCCGCTGGCCGCGGCGCTCGACCATTACCCGCCCAACACGCCGCCGCACCCGGGACCGGTCGCGAAGCTGACGGAGGCGGAAGCGGAGGCGAACCTCCGATGGTTCCTCGGCTCCCGTGACGACCGCCTCGCCGCCCTCGGGGCCGTACTGACCGATCACGGGATGGACGTCGCGCCCGTGCTCGACCCCGCCGCCGATCCTGTGCCAACTTACCGGATGCTCACGGCGTGGCTGCGCGAAGCGCTTCCGCCGCGCGATCTGTTACCGGACGGATCGAAGAACAACGCCCCCGTCGACGCGTTTATCCGCAGCGAGCGGCGGGGCGACGAGATCTTCTTCAGCTTCGTCGCCGATCTGGCGCTGTTGGAGGGCGAAGGCGTGGTGCGGCGGTCGCCCGGGTGGCGCTGGGATCTCGCGCGCGCTCCCGCGGACGCGGGCACCTACGGCTTCCGGCGCGTGGCGCTGGTGCGCGACGGTGGAGCCGGGCGCTTGCCGCTGGCGATCGACCTGGAGCTCGAAACGTTGGAGCTGCTCTACGCGATGCGCCGGTCGACCCCCGACGCGGGACAGCCGCTGGGCCGTACGCTCGGCGGCGTGGTGGCGGGCACCTTCGACGCGTTCTGACGGTTTTCGTTCATCCCCTGGAGTTCGCGGGCCGCACGCTCCACGGGTTGAGCGCGGAGCGCCGAGGCTGACGCGCGGGCGCGACCATCATCAGCTCCGACAGGTTCTCCGGCGTGATGTAGCCGACGAGCCGCCCGTTCGAGTCCGCCACGCCGATCGCGGGCAGCCTCTGGCCTTCGAGCGCGCGGATCGCGGCGGGCAGCGCCTGGCGGCAATGGACCTGGGGGATGTCGCGCCGCATCGCCTCGCCCACGCGCGCGTCCGCTCCGCGCTGGCGTAGCGCCTTGATGATGCAGTCGCGCGTCAGCACGCCCTGGAGCCGCCCGTCCGCGTCCACCACCGGGAACTCGTGCTGCGTCGTGCGGATCAGCGCGTCGGCGGCGTCGGCGATGCCGTCGGTCTCGCGCAACGTCTGGAACTCGCTGATCATCGCGTCGCTCGCGAGCAGCCCGCGGCCCGCCTCGCGCGTCTGCACCGCCGCCGCCTCGCCCGCAGCACCCAGATAGACGAACAGCGCCACGAACACGAGCAGCGGGTTGCCCGAGAACAGCCCGTAGATGCCGAGCAGGAAGGCGGTGAACTGCCCCACTCCCGCCGCGATCCGCGTCGCCTCCGCATAGCCCATGCGGTACGCCAGCAGCGCCCTGAGCACGCGCCCGCCGTCCATCGGAAAGGCGGGGATCAGGTTGAACCCCGCCAGGAACAGGTTCGCCGCCAGCAGCCGCTCGGTCAGCCCCTGGCGCGGGTCGGTCAGGCTGAAAGCCCCCTCCCCGAACCCGCCCACCGCCAGCCACAGCACGGCCGCGATCACCACGTTCACCGCCGGCCCGGCGAGCGCCACCACCAGCTCCTGCCCCGGCTTCTCCGGGATGCGCTCGAGCCGCGCCACGCCACCGATCGGGAGCAGCGTCACGTCCGGCGTCTGCACGCCGTAGCGCCGCGCCGCGAACACGTGACCGAATTCGTGCAGCAGCACACACAGGAACAGGAGCAGGATGTAGACCACGCTCCCCACCGCCGCCGCGGAGCCGCCGCGCGCGTAATTCGCGAAGCCGATAAAGCCGAGCAGCAGCAGGAACGTCAGGTGGACGCGCACCACCGTGCCCTTCACCGATCCGATGGGAAACGACCAACCCATGCGCCCACGCTCCGACTTGCCCTGCGCCGATGCGAACCGCGGGCACGTCCCGGCGGTTCCCGCGTTCACGCTCCTCCCGGAACGGAGAACATCATGACCGACCAGACCGACACCGCCGTTCAAGCCCGCCGCCGCGAGATCGCGGCCGAGCACGTGCTGTTCAAGACGATCGAATATGTCGAGCGCCGGCATCCCGGCCTGCTCGACTATATCGAGGGCAGCCTGGACCACCTGGGCGACTATGCCCGCGACGGCACCAAGGACGACGAGGCCGTCCGCGAGATCGCGCGCAAGATGCTGACCGGCGCTCGCCGCGAGATGGCGGAGGAGGCCTAGCCCGCCCCGCGTCAGAGCGAGGGCAGCACCGTCTCCGCGCGCCGGTCGAAGAGGCGCGCCAGCTCGCGGAAGCTGGCCGCGTCCTCCGGGCGGCGCGCGCACGCGGCCGCGGCGTGAAAGTCCGCCGCGCGATCGTGGCAGTAGAGCAACGTCTCCGCGCCGCCCCGCAGCAGTTCGGGATCGAGCGGCGCCGCGTCGACCGGCCGCTCGTCGCGAACGCGCGAGGCGGCCTGCTCGTCATACAAGTTAGCGAGCGCGAAAAGGTCGCGCGCGGTGTCCGCGTCGCCGACCTCCAGCGCCAGCGCGCGGCAGGCCTTCGCCCTGTCCCGCAGATAATGCGTATTCGACATGGCCCCGGTCCGGAAGCAACCTGAGTTAGCTTCCGTACCGTTCAGCGCGCCGTTGGTTCCCTACCGGCCCGCCGCCGGCGGGGGCCCGTCACTCCGCCCGGGCGCGCACGATCTTGCCGGGGTTGCGCGGCGGCTCGCCGGTGGGCAGCGCGTCGATCAGCTCCATGCCCTGCTCCACCTGGCCCCAGACCGTGTACTGGCCGTCGAGGAAGCGCGCGTCGTCGAAGCAGATGAAGAACTGCGAGTTGGCCGAGTTCGGGTCGTTGGTCCGCGCCATCGAGCAGGTGCCGCGCACGTGCGGCTCCTTGTTGAACTCCTGGGCGAGGTTGGGCTTGTCCGACCCGCTCATCCCCGTGCCCGTGGGATCGCCGCCCTGGGCCATGAAGCCCGGGATCACGCGGTGGAACACCACGCCGTCGTAGAAACCCTCGTTCGCCAGCTCGCCGATGCGCTGGACGTGGTTCGGCGCCAGGTCGGGCCGCAGGCGGATCACGACGTCGCCCCCATCGAGCGTGAAGGTGAGCGTGCTGAACTGGTCGGCCATGAGTGCAACTCCTGATGTCTCGGCCCGCGCACCTAGTGTCGCCCCGCCCCGCTGGCAAATCGGGCGGGGGCTGTTAGAGGCGGGCCGAGCCATTCGCACGGAGGGAGGGCGGCCATGAGCGACGTGAGACCGCACCCCGCGGCCGCCGCCGACGACACGCAGCTGGACGAGGACGATCGGCTGCGCCCCGAGTTCGTGGAGGAGGTGCTCGACCGCGTCGAGGCGGGCGACGCGGAGGGTGCGCGCGCGCTCGTCGAGCCGCTCCACCCCGCCGACGTCGCCGACCTGTTCGAGCTCACCCCCGCCGACCGCCGCCCCGCGCTCGCGGTCGCGGTCGCCGACCTGCTCGACGCGGACGTGTTCGCGGAGATGAACGACTGGGTCCGTGAGGACCTGATCGACGAACTCGAGCCCGCCCAGGTCGCCGAGATCGCGTCCGAGCTCGACACGGACGACGCCGTCGCGATCATCGAGGACATGGAGCCGGAGGACCAGCGCGAGGTCCTGCGCGCCATGGAGCCGGACGAGCGCGCCGCGATCGAGGAAGCGCTTTCCTATCCCGAGGAGTCCGCCGGTCGCCTGATGCAGCGCGAGCTGATCGCGGTGCCGGAGCATTGGACGGTCGGCGACGTGCTCGACTACTTACGCGGCCACGACGAGCTCACCACCGACTTCTGGGAGATCTACGTCGTCGATCCCGGCCATCGCCCGATCGGAACGTGCAAACTTTCCTGGGTGCTCCGGACGCCGCGCAGCATCTGCATCGGCGACGTGATGACCCGCGAACAGACGCTGATCCCCGTCGACATGGACCAGGAGGAGGTGGCGCTCCGCTTCCAAAAGTACGCGCTCATCTCCGCCGCCGTGGTGGACGGCGCGGGGCGGCTCGTCGGCATGATCACCGTCGACGACATCGTCCACATTATCCAGGAAGAGGCGTCGGAGGACGCGCTGCTGCTGTCGGGCGTCGACGAGGGCGACATCAACGAACCCGTGCTCGACAGCTACAAGAGCCGCGTCCGCTGGCTCATCTCCAACCTGTTCACGGCGCTCGTTCCCGCCTCCATCGTGTACCTGTTCGGCGGCTCCATCGCCCAAATGGCTCTGCTCGCCGCCCTCATGCCGATCGTGGCGGGCGTCGGCGGCAACGCGGGCACGCAGACGCTGGCGGTGACGGTGCGCGCGCTCGCCACCAATCAGCTCACCCGTTCCAACACCGCCCGCGCGATCGGGCGCGAGCTGCGCGTCGCCTTCCTCAACGGCGCCACTGTCGCGCTGCTAATCGGGCTGGGGGTCAGTCTAGTCTTTTCACTCACGCTGGGTGTCTCCGACGCAACCAGGCTGGGGCTGGTGATCGCCGCCGCCATGATGACCAACGTAGTCGTAGCCGCGGCCGTCGGCGTACTCGCCCCGCTCACGCTGGAACGCGCGGGTGCCGACCCTGCGGTAGCCTCGTCCATCTTCGTCACCATGATAACCGACTCCATCGGCTTTCTGGCCTTCCTGGGCTTGGCGACGGCGTCGGGTTTGGTGGGATAGGGATCGCCCTTTTCCCGTCACCCCGGCCTTGAGCCGGGGTCCCGCTTCTTACCCGACGTACAGCACCGTTCCGCCTGCGTGCCAGCAGCTTGGGCGAAGCCCAAGCTTCGTCGGTCGCGGCTGCTGGCCGCGCCGGCCGCTCGGCGTCGCCGATTGCGCGGGACTAGCCTTGCTAATCCCTTGCGCGACGCCAAGTAACTGAAATGCCGCTACATCTCACCAAGGTCGCGTTCGGCGTCACCTCCGTCGACCAGCTCGCCGCCCGCTGGCGCGCGCGGGGCGCGTCGGGGCAGTGCTTCCTGTCCACGCGCTTCCTGCCCAAGCGGCACGAGGAGGTGGCCGGTCAGGGCTCGCTCTATTGGATCGTCAAGCACCAGTTGGTGGCCCGCTCGCCCATCATCCGCTTCGGCGAGGCGGAGGGCGGCCGCTGCGCGATCCACCTCGACCCGGAAGTGATCGTCGTCCAGGCCCGCCCCAAGCGCGCGCATCAGGGCTGGCGCTACCTCGAGCACGCCGACGCGCCGATCGACCTAGCGGGCGACGACACGGGCGTCGCGACGCTGCCGCCGTCGCTGGTGGGCAGGCTAGCGGAGCTGGCGCTGCTCTAACCTAAGTTCCTCCCCCGCTCCCAGCGGGGGAGGATTAGCTCATTTCCCGCACCGCACCGGCCCGCCGGCGCGCGCGCTGACCGTGCATTTCGGCCGCCCCGCGACCTCCACCAGGCCCAGACCGGCGTTCGTCACCTTGGCCGTGTAGCGCGCCGCCGCTTTCGTCTCGCCGGGCCCGTCCTGCAGCACGGTGAGGTCGCCGACCTCCAGCCCCGACGCGTCGATGCGCCCCGGCCCGTTCACCGCCAGCCGCGCCGTCCGCGCCTTGCCGGACAGCGTGATCGTCCCCGGCCCGACCAGGATCGCCGACAGCTGGTCGCCCGTGACCTCGCCCGCCTCGATCGCGCCCGCGCCGTTGACCGCCAGGTCCACCTGCGGCCCGCGCATCCGCGCCGCCTGGAGCCGCGCGCCCGCCGACACCGACGCCGCCCGCAGCGCGGGCGACGATAACGCCACCCGGATCGGTGCGCCGGACGCGACGCGCGCGCCGTCGTCGGCATTCAGCCCGAAGCGGCGCAGCCGGAGCGTCGAGCCGTCCGCGCTTATGTCCACGTCCTCGATCGCGCGCCGGTCGCCGATCACGCGCGCGGACGGCGATCCGGGCCGGAACACGACCTCCAACGGCCCGTCGATCCGTACCCGGTCGAAGCTGCCGACCAGTTCTCGGCGTTCGGCCGGCCCCCGCGGGTCGACGCTCTGCGGCGTCGCGGCGGCGGGAACGGCGAGGAGCGCGAGCGCGAGCGGGAGGCGGATCATGCCCCTTGCTCGCACCCGCGCGTGGCCCACGTCAATCAGCGGCAGCGCACCTCGCCCGATCCGCGCTTCGAGATCGTGCAGCGCGCGTCGCCGCCCAGCTCCACGTCGCCCGATCCGACCAGGTTGACGTTGACCGGCCCGTTCACCGTCGCGCGCACGTCGCCCGACCCGGCGAGCGACACCACCGCCTCCGATGCGGTGAGCTGGCGCGCGTCGACGTCGCCCGATCCCGCGAGCTTGACCGCGAGCCGCCGCGCGACGCCCGCACCCGTGAGGTCGCCCGATCCGGCGAGCGACAGCTCCGCGTCCTCGACGCGCAACGCGCCGAGCGACAGGTTGCCCGACCCGGCGAGCGACGCCTTGAACCGCTCGCCGTCGACGCGGTCCACCGCCAGGTCGCCCGATCCGGCGAGGCCCACCGCGGCGATGCTCGGCATGGTGACGAACACGGTGACGCCCTCCGACTTGCCCCAGTTCCAGCCCGAGCCCCTCTTGCGCCCTACCTGCAGCGTGTCGCCGTCGCGCACGATCTCCAGCCGGTCGAGCTCCTCCTCCGGCCCCTGCGCGCGGACGGAGAAGCCCGGCCCGACACGCACCTCGACGTCGTCCGCACCGCGTAGATTGACCGCCGTGAAGCCCGACACGTCATAGTCGCGCGTCGGCCCCCTACCCCGCGCCTCCGCCGCCTCGCCCGACTCCGCCTTGCCCGCCGAACAGGCGATGAGCGGCAGCATGACCAGCAAACCGAGTATGCGCATGATGATCCTCCCGTTCGTGTGCTAGGAAGGTAACACACAGTCGGGAACCGCACAAACGGAAAGGGCGGCCCCTACCGGGACCGCCCTTCTCAGGTCACCGAAACCGCGAGGCTTACGCCGCCGGCTTCTCCTTGTTGTAGATCGCGGCCGCGGCGCGGAGGATGTCCAAGATCTTCTCCTGCGCCTTCTTCTCGTCCGTCTCCTCCATCGCGGCGAGCTCGCGCGCGAGGCGCGAGCAGGCGGCCTCGAAGATCTGCCGCTCGGAATAGCTCTGCTCCGGCTGGTCGTCGGCGCGGAACAGGTCGCGCGTCACCTCGGCGATCGACACCAGGTCACCCGAGTTGATCTTCGCCTCATATTCCTGCGCCCGCCTGGACCACATGGTGCGCTTCACCTTGGGCTTGCCCTTCAGCGTCTCCAGCGCCTCGCGCAGCGTCTTGTCGCTCGACAGCTTGCGCATGCCGACCGACTCGGCCTTGTTGGTGGGGACGCGGAGCGTCATGCGCTCCTTCTCGAAACGCAGAACGTACAGCTCCAGCGACGCGCCGGCGATCTCCTGCTTTTGCAGCTCGATCACGCGGCCGACGCCGTGCTTGGGATACACGACATAATCGCCGACATCGAAGGACAGGGCCTTGGAAGCCATCAACGGACCTTTCCGGAAACTAGAACCGTCAGCGCAGCGACATAGGAAAGGTGCGACCCGTCGCAATGCCGGCGCTTGGGGAAGGGCTAAGTTACACTCCTGCCGGACGCCACGTCGCGTCCGTCACGGTCCTTTAACATAGCTTGCGCGGAAAAACCAGCCGGATCAGTCAGAAGGGCTGACCCGATTAACCATGAAAGCCGTGGATCAGTCGCCGGCACCCGGATTCGGCGTGAAATATTTTTCGTACTTGCCCGCCTCGCCCTTGTGCTCGTCGGCGTCGGCGGGGGTCTGATCCGCCTTGCGCGTGACGTTGGGCCAGCTGGCCGAGAAGGTCGCGTTGAGCTCCAGCCACTGCTCCAGCCCCGACTCGGTGTCGGGCAGGATCGCCTCGGCGGGGCATTCGGGCTCGCACACGCCGCAGTCGATGCACTCGGACGGGTTGATGACCAGCATCGTCTCACCCTCGTAGAAGCAGTCCACCGGGCACACCTCGACGCAGTCCATGTACTTGCAGCGGATGCAGGCGTCGGTGACGACGTAGGTCATTGCTCGGCTAGGCTCCTAAGGCGTTCGGCCCTGCTATGCAGAGCGCTTGGGCGTCGTCAATCGTTCCGGCTTTGTTGCGAGACGTTTGCAGTGAGGGGGGAGCAGGAAGGAGGGAGCAGGGAACAGGGCCCGACACCTGCTACCTGCTACCTGTTCCCTGTTACCTGCTCCCCCTCAGCTAGATCCGTATAGCACCCCTGCGCCTCCAGAGCCGGTCCGCGGCGCGTCGGCAGCGCCTCCACGCGCACCACCCGCACCCGCCCGTGCGCCGGATAGGTGAGCACGTCGCCGACGCGCACCGGGCAGTGCGCTTTCTCGATCACGCGCCCGCTGATCCGGAAGTGCCCGCCCTCCGCGATCGCCTGGGCGGCGGACCGCGTCTTTGCCAGCCGGGCCCACCACAGGAAGCGGTCGAGCCGCATGGCGCCCGCGCTCAACGACGCCCCCAGCCCGCCAGCGCGGCGAAGGCGTTGTCGGGCGCAGGCGTAGGCCGCTCCTCCCGCCGGGTCGGTGCTCGACCGCGCCACACCCATTGCGGCCGAGCCTCCTCGCCCGCGGGCTTCGCCGCCCGGAACCCCAGCTCCGCCATCAGCCGCTCCATCGTCGCCGGCTCCAAGCCGATCGACGTCGCCAGCGCCGGGTCGGGCGCGAAGGGCTTCCTGCCTTGCCGCCCCTCGTGCGCCGCCCGCGCGATCCGCTCGACCAGGTCGACGCGCACCGCCTGCGCCGCCAAGGGCCGGAACCCGCTAGCGAGCACCGCGCCCGGCACGCCCCGCGCCAGTACCGTGGCACCCGCGGGCGGCAGCTCGACCGCCTGCCCGCGCACCGCGAGCAGCGTGGCCCGCAACCGCGCCGCCTCCGGCTTCAGCAGCCGCGCGTCGAACAAGTCCATCGCCCCGATCGTCACGCCCAGCCCGCGCAGCCGCTTGCGCTCGTCGGGCGCGAGCGCGTCCACCGCCTCGCGCAATGGCAGCCGCGCGGCGATCCCGCCCGCCGCCTCCAGCGCGCCCGCCACGACGCGCAAGTGCGGCGTCGCCCCCGGATCGCGCGCCAGCTCGGCGAGCGCACGCAAGACGGGCGCACGCTTCGCCACCCGCTCGGCGACCCAACGCTCCAGCCGCTCGCGCACGCGCCCCTGCGCCCCGCGCTCCAGGCAGTCGAGGTCGCGCTCCAGCACCAGCTTGGGCCTGGCGAGCGACGGTCCGGGCGCGAGCAGAGCCACGCGATGCCCGCCCCAGTGCAGCCCGCCTACGTCGTCCAGCGTGATCGTCGCATCCTCGGCGTCCGCCAGCGACGCGCCCCGCTTGTCGCGCTCGCCCTTCAACCGCTTCTCGGCCGCCGCGAGCAGCAGCTTCTTGTCCGCCGCCCGCGCGTCGGGCGCGACGGTAAAGCGGAAGCCTTCCAGCGTCCCTAAGTGATGATCCTCGACCGACACCTCGCCCTCCGGCCCGACCACCACCGGCAGCACGCCCGCGTCCGCGCCGATCTGGCGGATCAGCGCCGTCGTGCGCTTGTCGACGAAGCGCTGCGTCAGGCCCGCGTGGAGCGCATCCGACAACCGCTCTTCCAGTCCGCGCGTCCGCTCCGCCCAGTGCGCGGGGTCGGCCAGCCAGTCCGCCCGGTGCGCGATATACGCCCAGCTGCGCGCCGCCGCGATCCGCCCCGCGATCGTCTCCACGTGGCCCGCCACCGTGTCCAGCCGCGTGATCTCGTCGGCGAACCATTGGTGCGGGATATGTCCCCCACCCTCGCTCAAGTAACCGAACAGCCGCGACACGAAACGCGCATGCGGGTCGAGCCCGACCTTGCGGAAATCCGGCACGCCGCACGCCGCCCATAGCCGCTTGACCATGGACGGATGCCGTGCCCGCTCGCGTACCCAGTCCTCGTCCGCCAGCCTCTTCAGCACCGCCAGGTCGATCGCTTGCGGCGCGGCGCGCAGTACGCCCGGCTCGGGCTTGCGCTCCAGGCTCGCCACCAGCGCGTCGACGCTCGAGAAGTCCGGCTCGCCCTCGCGCCAGTAGAGCTGTTCGAGCCTAGGGAAACGGTGCTCCTCGATCGCGAGCACCTCTTCAGGCAGGAACGCGCCCGGCCCCTCCTCCGTGATCGCGCCGAACGTCCCGTCGCGCTGGTGCCGCCCCGCGCGCCCCGCGATCTGCGCCATCTCGGCGACGGTAAGCCGCCTCTGGCGGCGGCCATCGAACTTGTTCAACGACGCGAACGCGACATGCGCCACGTCCATGTTGAGCCCCATGCCGATCGCGTCGGTCGCGACGAGATAGTCGACCTCGCCCGCCTGGAACATCTGCACCTGCGCGTTCCTAGTGCGCGGGGACAGCGCCCCCATCACCACCGCCGCCCCGCCGCGCAGGCGCCGCAGCATCTCCGCGACCGCGTACACCTCCTCCGCCGAGAAGGCGACGATCGCCGAGCGTTTTGGCAGCCGGCTGATCTTCTTCGCGCCCGCGTAGGTCAGCGTGGAGAAGCGCGGCCGCTCGACGATCTCTGCGTCCGGCACCAGCGCGCGCACCATCGGCCTGAGCGCCTCGGACCCTAGGATCATCGTCTCCTCGCGCCCGCGCGCGCGGAGCAGCCGGTCGGTAAAGACGTGGCCGCGCTCCGGATCCGCCCCCAGCTGCGCCTCGTCGAGCGCGAGGAAGCTCACCTCGCGGTCGGTCGGCATCGACTCGGCGGTGCACAGGAACCAGCGCGCGTCCGGCGGCAGGATCTTCTCCTCGCCCGTGATCAGCGCGACGCGTTCGGGGCCCTTGATCCGGACGACGCGGTCATAAACCTCGCGCGCGAGCAGCCGGAGCGGAAAGCCGATGATCCCGCTGGAATGGCCGCACATCCGCTCGACCGCCAGATGCGTCTTGCCCGTGTTGGTCGGCCCGAGCACGGCGGTCACCTGGCCGCCGCCCACCCGTTCGCGCGCGCTCATGGAAGCAACATCGGGCCTCGGGCGCGCCGATGCAATGCCCCATGCGATCGGCCGCGCCGGACGGCGCTCACCGAAAAGTTGCGGCGAATCAGTATTTTCCTCGGACCCTTATCCAGAGTAGCGGGTTTGCCGACTAACCTGAGTTACTGGAGTCGGTACCCGCATGTGCCACGTGCTGATCATCGAGGACGAGCCGCTGATCGCGCTCGACATCGAGATGATACTTGCCGAGCAAGGTGCGACATCGTTCGACGTGGCGACGACCGAGGACGACGCGGTCGCCCGCGCGCTCGACCACCGGCCCGACCTCATCACGTCGGACGTCAAGCTCGCCGCCGGCCGCGGCCCCGACGCGGTGGAGCGGATCGAGGAGGCGCTGGGTCCCGTCCCCGTCATGTTCGTCACCGGCTCGCCCGACGAGTGCCGCCCCTGCGACCCGCCCAAGCTGGTCCTGCCCAAGCCGGTCACCACCGCCGCCCTCACCCGCGCCTTCCGCAAGCTCCGGCGCGGCTAAAACCTTGCCCTCTCCCGCTTGCGCGGGAGAGGGACAGCTGCGAAGCAGCAGGGTGAGGGCCTGGGAAGGGCGCATCCCAAAGAACAGGCCCTCACCCACGCTCGCAAGCGAGCCTGTCTTTCTCCCGCGAAAGCGGGAGGGGATAAAAAGAAAAGGGCGACGCGTTCCCGCGCCGCCCTTCCCTCACTGGCGTGGAGCTTCGGCTCAGCCGCGCTCGCCGCTGCGCGGATAGCTCGGCGCGGGCTGCTGGTACGTGCCCTGCGGCTGCGGCTGCGGCGCGCCCGTGTAGTACTGCCCGTTCTGGTAGTAGCCGTCGACGCAGCCGTCGTTGTTCTGGTCGGCCCAGACCGCGCCGGCCAGGCCGCCGACCAGCGCGCCCACGACCGCGCCCGTGATCGGGTCGACGCCGCCGACCACCGCGCCGACGCCCGCACCGCCGACCGCGCCGATGCCGGCGCCCGTCGCCGCACCGCCCGCCAACGTCGGGCAGCGACGCGCCGGGTTGTAGCCCGCCGGAGCGCCCGCATAATATTGGCCGTTCTGATAATAACCGTCGACGCGGCCGTCGCTGTCGCGGTCGCCCCAGACGGCGCCGGCGACGCCGCCGACCGCCGCGCCCAGCACCGCGCCTTCGATGATCCCCAGACCGCCGACCGCGGCGCCCAGGCCCGCACCGGCCGCGGCGCCGATGCCCGCGCCCGTGGTGACGTCGCCCGTGCTAGCGCCGGTGGTCGAGCACGCGCCGAGCGACAGCGAAGCCGCGCTTACGGCGGCGACGAGAGCTTTCTTCATACGCCTTCTCCTACATTGAGTCCGGTGAACGCCTCGGAGGCCGGACGGGCCGAACGGACCCGCCACGGCGGCGATAACGGCGCGTAGCTCGTTACGTTCCCGAACCCAGTCGTTGAAACTAGTTCAGGGTGATAGCTAAAGGGGAAGCCCGGAGTTGTTCTCCTACAACTTGTACATCCAGCGAAGTTCCCGCCGCCCATCTCGCCCGCTACACATCCCACCGCGCGCGCAGCTCGGTTAATTTGACTTTAGCACCTCCGCGTCACAACGGACCCCCGCGCCGGGGGGTCGGCGACCGTATCGGAGCCTTTCACCCGCGTGTTCCTGCGCAACGATCACGGCCTGGAGTTCGCCGGCGGCGCGTCCGTCCGGTTGACGGCCGCGTTCGCGCCGCCCCATTTCGGCCGCGCCGTCCCGCCCGAACCGACGCGGGTCGATCGCCTGCGCGCGCAGGCCGCCGCGATCGACTGGGTGCCCGACCTCGGCAAGAACGTGGGCCGCCCCGACTGGTGGCGCGGCGTCCTCACCTGCACCGCGCTCTGCGCCGCCGCCTGGTCGCTCAACCCCGGCTTTCGTCCGCTCACCGGCGCGGTCGCGCCCCCGCTCAGCGGGTCTGAGTGGGACGAGGCGCGCGCCCAGGCGATCGCGCCGCTCGGGCTCGGCGCCGACACCGGCCGCCGCATGGCCGCGAACGACCTCGTTCGCCCGCTCGCCGACGCGCCGGAGCGCCCTAGCGTCGAGCTCGCCGCCACCTTGGGCGAAGGCGACTCCTTCGAGCGCGTGCTGCTGCGCTCGGGCGTGGGCCGCCCCGACGCGCAGACCGCCGCCGCGCTGCTTTCGAGCGCGGTGCCGCTCTCCGATCTCGAGCCCGGCACGCGCGTCGAGCTGACGCTCGGCCGCCGTCCCCTGCGCACAGTACCCCGCCCGCTCGAACGGATGCGCCTGCGCGCGCGCTTCGACCTCAACGTCTCCGTCGAGCGCACCGCGGGCGCGCTCGCCATGACGCGCCGGCCGATCGCGGTGGACGAGACGCCGCTGCGCATCCAGGGCGTGGTCGGTGACGGCCTGTACCGCTCCGCGCGCGCCGCGGGCGCGCCGCCCAAGGCGGTCGAGGCTTACCTGCGCGCGCTGGCGACCCGCTTCTCCGTCGGCCGCGACATCGACGCGTCCGACCGCTTCGACCTCATCGTCGCACGCCGCCGCGCCGCCACCGGCGAGGAGCGGCTGGGCGAGCTGCTCTACGCCGGTCTCGACCAAGGCGGGCGGCGGACGCGCCTTGTCCGCTTCGGTGCCGACGGCCAGGAAGCCTCGGGCCGGTGGTTCGACGCGTCCGGCCGCACCGAGCGCCGGGGCTTCATGGGCATGCCCGTCGCCGGCCGCATCTCGTCGGGCTTCGGCATGCGCCTCCACCCGCTCCTCGGCTTCCTGCGCATGCACAAGGGGCTCGACATCGCCGCGCCCCACGGCATGCCGATCCATTCGGCGATGGACGGCGTGGTGCAGTTCGCCGGCCGCTCGGGCGGCTACGGCAATTTCATCAAGGTGGCGCATGGGCAAGGCGTCGTCAGCGGCTACGGCCATCTGAGCCGCTTCGCCGTCGGCGCCGGCAAGCGCGTCCGCCGCGGCGAGGTGATCGGCTATGTCGGCTCGACGGGCATCTCGACGGGCCCGCACCTCCATTGGGAGGTCTGGAAGCACGGCCGCCCCGTCAACCCGCGCTCGATCAGCTTCGACCAGGTCGAAGCGCTCTCCGGTGAACAGCTCCGCGCGTTTAAGGACCGCGTCGCCCGCCTGCTGGCGACGCCGCTTTCCTAAGGCGCGGACTGTCCTACAAGGGCGTGATCGCGCTAAGGTCGAACCTCCGCTCTTTGATATCGCGAACGCCCGCCCGATCCGCGACGCCCTCGCCGCGCCGAAAAGGACGCGAACGCACCTGAAATAGGCTCAAAGGTGACGCGAACGCCCGAGTCGCGCCACGGAAAGCGGCGAGTCGCACCAGCAATTCCAACAACTTAGCTCAGTATAACGTATAGGAAACCCGGCCAGGCGCGGCACCTTCGGATACTTACGCGCGCCAGATAGCCGCAACGGCCCGCTTACTTCCCCTGCGCGCGCCATTTCTGGATCGTGCGGTGGATGATCCCCTCCTCGCCGCCGACGTCGCGCCACAGGTCGGAGAAGACGGGGTCGCTCGACGCGGGCCGGCGGTTTTCCTCCAACCCGTCGAAGCTCACGCGGATCGGCACCGCCACGCCCTCGCCGCAGATGATGCATTCGCGGTTGCGGAGCGCCGGGATCGAGTCGAGAAAGCCGCGCGCGCCTTCCGGCATCGCCGCGCGCACGAACGCCTGGTCGACCTCGTTGTTGAGGCGCATGGCGACGATGGTGCCGCACTGCGACAGCACGCCGTCCGCCAGGTCGGACGGCCGCTGCGTGATCAGGCCTAAGCTGACGCCGTACTTACGGCCTTCCTTGGCGATGCGCGACAGGATGCGCCCCACCGACGACCCGTTGTCGTGGCGCGGCACGTAGCGGTGTGCCTCCTCGCAGACGAGGAGCACGGGCCGCTTCGGCTCGTTCCTGGACCAGATCGCGAAGTCGAACGTCATGCGGCTCAGCACCGCGACCACCGTGGACGTGATGTCGGACGGCACGCCCGACACGTCGATGATGGAGATGGGTTTGCCGTCGCCCGGCAGGCGGAACACGCGGGCGAGGAACTGCTGCATCGTGTCCGCGACCAGCATGCCGGAGAACATGAAGCCGTAGCGCGGGTCCGCCTTGATCTCCTCGATCTTGGTCTTGAGCCGGAGATAGGGCGCGGTGTCGCCCGCCCGGTCCATCTTGCCCATTTCCTGGCTGATGCCGTTGGTCAGGTCGGAGAGGAGGTACGGGACGGGCGCGTCCACCGTCAGCTTGGCGATCTCCTGCCCGATCCGGTTCTTGGCCCTGGCCTGGAGCAGGCACTTGGCCAGGATGTCCGCGTCGATCTGCCGCTCGGAGCCCTGCGTGGTGAGGAACACCTCGCAATGCTCCTCGAAGTTCATCAGCCAGTAGGGCATCTGCAGGTTGTTGACGTCGTAGATCGCGCCGTTGGTCCGGAACGCCGCCGAATATTCGCCGTGCGGGTCGATCATGACGATATGCCCCTGCGGCGCGAGGTCGCAGATGCGGTGGAGGATGAGCGCGGCGCTCGTCGACTTGCCGGTGCCCGTCGAGCCCACCAGCGCGAAATGCTTGCCCAGCATCGCGTCGACGTAGAGCGCGGCGCGCGTGTCCCTGGTCGGGTAGACCGCGCCGATCTCGATATGCGCGCGGTCGTCGGCGGCGTAGATCTGCTTCAAGTCCGCGGTCGAGATGGGATGCACCTCGCAGCCCGGCGTCGGGTAGCGGGTCACGCCGCGGCGGAAGTTGTAGAGCTTGCCCGTCAGCCGCTCCTCGTCGCCTTCCCCTAAGAAGTCGATGTCGGCCATGATCCGATCGTTGTCCGTCGGATCGAGCTGGAGGCTGCGGACGTTGGCGACCAGCCACGCCGACCCCACGCGCATCTTGATCTGCGTGCCGACCTGGCCCGTGGTCGCGACCACCGGGTCGGGGTGGCCCGCCAGCGCCTGGAGCGACGCGATGTCGATCAGCGCGCGGCTGCTCGACCCGGCGATGGCGAGCACGAAGCCGACCGGTCCGACCGCCTGGGGCGGCGCCATGTCGGCGGGCGCCGGCATGGGCTGGGCGAAGGCGTCGGCGCCGGGCATGAAGCTCATGGGGTGTGCTGGTCCTCTGGGCGGTAGGACGCCCGCTATGCCCTTCCAATCGTAAAGATTGCGTGGCTCAGCGCCTTGCCGAGACCCAGCCCGCGAACCAGCCCAGCCCGACCGACAGCGCCACCGCGACCAGGCCGTAGGCGAGCGACGCCCGCTCCGCCGCCCGCGCGACGAAGCGCTCGAAGCCCGATTTGCGGATGTCGATCTCGCGCACTGCGGCGGCGAGCACGCGGCCGTCACGGATCAGGAACGTCTCCGCGGTGAAGCGTCCCACCGGCACGCGCGCCGGGATCTGCACGCGCGCGCGGTAGAGCACGCCGCCCGTGATCTCCACCGCGCCCGGCGCCTCGTAATAGAGCCCCGTCCGCCGCCTGAGCTCGACCAGCCCCTCGGCGAAGCGGTTCTCCACCTCCGGCGCGGCGCTCGACGCGGGCGAGAGCTGCAGGCTATCGAGCCCCAGCTCGTAGATCGCCCGCGTCCGCGCATCGACAATCTCGGTGATCGGCCTGGAGGAGGCGACGGCGTAGAAGGACGGCGCGGACCGGTAGCGCAGGTCCTCGGCGTTGACCCAGATGCCCGCGACCCGTTGCTTCTCGCGCACGCGGATCGACTGGGTCGGCCCCTTCACCACCACGACGATGTCGGCGGGCACCCGGCCCTGCGGCACGCGCCCGCCCGGGTAGAGGATCGCGCCGAACAGCAGGAGCTCCGCGCCGGTGAAGCTGTAGACGATCTCGATCTCGCGCTGCGACACGTCGGGCACCAGGGTCGGCGCGGGCGCCTGCGCCATGACGACCGGCGCCGCGACGGCGAGAAGTGCCGCGCGCCTCATGCGGGCTCGACGGAGAAGATCGCCTCCGGCCGCCACACGAGCCCCAAGAAGATGCGGCTCGCGACCAGCAGCACGATGATCGCCAGCGCGAGGCGCAGATATTCCGGCTTGGCCCGCGACGCGAATCGCGCGCCGAGCTGCGCGCCGGTGACGGAGCCGATCAGCAGCAGGCCCGCGAGCACGATGTCGACCGCCTCCGTCGTCAGCGCATGGACGAGCGTCGCGATCGCGGTGACGAACAGCGTCTGGAACAGGCTGGTCCCCACCACCACGGCGGTCGCCATGCCGAGCAGATACACCATCGCCGGCACCAGGATGAACCCGCCGCCGATGCCGAGCAGGATGGTGAGCGTCCCCACCCCGAAGCCGAGCAGCAGCGGGGCCAGCGGCGAGATGTAGAGCCCCGACGCGTAGAAGCGCGTGCGCAGCGGCAGGCTCGCCACCAGCGGATGGTGACGCCGCTTCGCCGGCCTCGGCGCCAGGCGTCCTTTCGAGACCCCGATCGTCTGCAGCGACTCGCGCAGCATCAACCCGCCGATCGAGCCCAGCAACACGACGTAGGTGACCGCGATCACCGTGTCCGTCTGTCCCGTCGCCTGCAACAGCCGGAACACCCACGCCCCGAACAGCGAGCCCAGCGCCCCGCCCGCGACGAGCACGCCGCCCATCTTCAGGTCCACGCCCCCGCGCCTTAAGTGCGCGAAGACGCCCGACACGCTCGCCCCCGTCACCTGCGTCGCCGACGAGGCGGCGGCGACGGTGGGCGGGATGCCGTAGACGATGAGCAGCGGCGTGGTGAGGAACCCGCCGCCCACCCCGAACATGCCCGATAATAGGCCCACCGCGCCGCCCAACGCGACGATCACGAGCGCGTTCACCGACAGGTTGGCGATGGGAAGATACAGGTTCATGCGCGGGTCGGGTCTAGCAAGCCCGGTCCTAGAAATCAGTTCCTAAAGACAATGCCGGCCCCGAACCGGGCCGCGCGAGGCCCGCCACGCGCCACCGATAATCCAGCGTGGCCCTTATCCGGCGTCCGCCCACCGGCAGCGAGACGCCGACCGTCGGTCCCACGTCCACCCGCTCCGCCCCGCGCTGCGCCCCGCCCCACGCGCCGGCGCCGACGTCGACCGCGACCCCTCCCGTGTCGTCGAGACCGTGGGTCAACCGCGCCGCGCCGTCGGCGAAGCCTTCCACCCCGTCCCGCTCGATCGCACCCGCCTGGCCGTACGCCTCCAGCCGAAACCCCGCCCCGAGCTTCCGGTCGACGCCGGCGATGATCCCGGCGCTCGGCCCGCCCCGCGCGCCGTCGTCGAGCGCGAAGCGTTGTTCGGCAAACAGCCGGATCGCCGCGCCCGGCACGCGCAGCTCGACGCCCAGCGCCGCCTCGCGCCCACGCCCCTCCAGCGGCGTCGCGACCCGACCCACGAGCGCGACGCGCCGCGCCGCGCCGAGCGCATAGGTGACCCGCGCGCCCGCCTGACTCCCGCCGAGCTGGCTCGACCCGAGCCCGCCGGCGGGCCCGCTCGGCCGCGCGATCGCCCACACGCTACCGCCCCAGCGGCTGGCCCCAGGTTGGTTCGGCGCGATCTGAGGTATGATGATCGGCTTGTCATCGGTGCCCCGCGTAGTCGTGGCCGCCGGTTCGGATACTTCGGACGGCGGGACGATCACCGCTGACCCCGGCGATGTTGGACCGCCCAGCTCCGCCGTCGCTCGTGTCCTTGGCGTCGGACGCGGATAAGTAGAAGCCGCCGTGGAGCTCTCCGGCCTCGCAGCGGCGACCGGCGCCGCATAAGCCGGCCTGAACGCCACCGTCTTCGCCGCCGCCCGGCCGACCACATGCGGCGCGGCGATCGGCAGGTCGCCCGCCGGCCAGAGGACGAGGACCCGCAGTCCCACCCAACCCCCGACCACCATGGTGAGGAAACGGAACGGACGTCCCGCCCTCATGCCGGCTCCGCGCGCAGGTCGGGAAACCGGTGCGCGGTCTTGTCCCAGACGGGCGCGGCCCCGCGCAGCATGGCGACGTAGCGCCACACCGCGCGACGCACCGCGAGCAGCGACACCGCGTTGGCGACGAACAGCCGTGGGATCGCGCGCAGCCCCTCGCGCCAGCCATAGTGCCGCGCCGTGAACGCCACCCGGCACGACAGCCGCCAGGCGAGCAGGCCCGCGTTGACCGTCAGCACGCGTTGCAGCACCGGGTCGACGGGCGGCCGCACCTCGCCTACCGCCCAGTAAGCCGCGCCGGTGCAGGCCCACAAGATGAGGGCCAGATACGCCGCCGCCAGCACCAGCACCGCTACCGGAGCCCGCCGGTCGCGGGCGCGCATCCAATGATCCGCCAATGCGAGCGGGCGGCTCCAGCCCGTCCGGTCCCAGCCGGTGAGCGCGATCCCGGTGATCCACCGCGCTTGCTGGCGAACCGCGGGATCGAGTGCGTCGGGGAAATAGGCCCGCGTGGCCACCAGCCCGCCGCGCTCGTCGGCGACCCTCGCGAAGCATCCGCGAAAGCCTAGGCGGGCCAAGCGAAGCCCCTGCTCATAGTCTTCGCACAGCGCGTCGGCGGCGAACGGATCGCCGCCGCGCTCCTCCGCCAACGCGGCGAGCGCGTCGCAGCGGATCGCGCAACCCACGCCCGCCAGCGGCATGCCCGCGCCGACGGCGTTCCGCACGACCATCGCCTTGCCATGCGCCTCCGCGAAAAAGTCCGCGTAGCTCCCGGAGATCGCCCAGGCGTCGGATCGGACGAGCGGGAGCACCGGAACCTGAACGGCGGCGTAGCGGTCCAGGAGCGCGTCGAAGACGGTGAGCTCCGCGGGATGGATCACGTCCTCGGCGTCGTGGAGCACGACCGCGCGCGTCTCCGCGCCACCCTCCTCGTCGTCGCGCCGCAGCGCGCGCCACAGGACGTTCAGATTGTCGCCCTTGGTCGTCGGCCCCGACCGCGGTCCGACGACCAAGCGGACGCGCGGGTCGCGGCCGGCGACCTCCCGAACCGCCGCGATCGTCGCGGGGTCGTTCGGGTAGGCGCCGACATAGATGCTGAAATCGGCGTGCCGGATGCGCGCCAGCGCCGTGTCCAGCATCGCGCCGATCACCGCCACCTCGTCCCAGGCGGGCACGAAGACGGCGAAGCGCCCCGGCCTATCCGGCGGCGGGAGCCGATCCAGCCGCAGGCGGCGATCCCGGCCTAGCGCGCGGCGCAGGAGGTAAACGCCGTCCACCAGCAGGTCGTCGATGCCGCCCACCAGGAAGCCGAACGCCGCGAACAGCAGCACCTCGCGCGTGACCGCGTCCAGCCCCCACAGCACCCAGTCCACCCGCGCCCCCGCGAAGCCCCCGAACGGGCAGCTTCGACGCTTTCCTGACGTGGATCAAGAGCGCCCGCGCGACGTTATGGCGGGCAGATCCCTTCCCCTTTCGGGATCGGTGCCGAAAGGCACGGCCGCGCCGATGCGTAGCACGCGGCGCGGCCAATGCTGGGCGGCCCCTCGGGGCCGCCCCTTTCTCCCGCGGCTTACCAGTAGAAGCCGCGGATCACGTCCACCACGACGCCGCGCCGCGTATCGACGAGCAGCAGGTCGTCATAGTGCCGCACCCAGCGCTGGAAGCCCACCGGCCGGGGCAGGTGGTAGCGGTACGGATCGCTGATCCAGTAGCGCTGCGTGTAGTAGGGCGCGCCGATGCGCACGCCGGGACGGAAGCTGTTGTAGCCGAACGGCGCGCGCCAGTTCCCGCCCGCGTAGAGCGCGCGGTTGCGCTGGCGGTAGTCGCGCCAGTCGTTGCGGCGCCAGTCGTTGCGGCGCCAATCGTTTTGACGGTAATCGCGCAGGTCCTCGCGATACTCGCGACGCGCCTCGCGCAGGTCGCGGCGGGCGTCGCGGATGTCCTCGCGGTCGCCGTAGCGGTACGCGCGGCGCAGCTCGCGCTGCTCCTCGCGGATCTCCTGGCGGTCGCGGCGCAGCTCGCCGCGCCCCTGCGCCTGGGCGGCCGCCGGCACCAGGGCGGTGGCGGCCAACAGGGCGGCGGTGATCAGTTTACGCATGATCTCACTCCTCACACGACGGGATTGCTGATCGCCCGTCTTGAGGAGGGATGTAACCGGGTCGCGCTGAACGATACGGGAACGCGCCTGTAAGCCGGCGTGCAGCTTTTACGGCGTCGTGCGCCCGCCTCCCGCCGCCCCCGCGGCGCCCGGTGCGCCCACGGTGCCGATATTGCCGAACAGCTCTTCGAAGAAGCCGCGCTCGCGCCCGAGCGTCGGCGTCTCCTTGCGTGAGGGGTTGATGGACGCGACCTGGTCCATGCCCGAACGGCGGATCGCGGACACGTTGCCCGCCTGGTCGAAGCTGATCTGCAGCGTGATCTGCTCGCGCGGCCGCGGGTTGCGGAAGGCGAGATTGCTGCTGTCCCGCGCGACGTAATACCAGTCGGCATTGTCGAACTGGCCGGTGAAGCTGGGCCGCCCCAGCGTCTGGAGCACCGACTGGCGGTTGTCGACGCCGGGCTGGACGGAGTTCACGAGGTCGGCGTCGATCACGTAACCCTGGTGCGAACGCAGCGGCGTGCACGCGCCGGCGGCGAGCAGGCCGGCCAGGAGGACCGAGCGGACGAGAAGCGGCTTCATCGAATACTCCAGGGGTACAGGCCAAGGGTTCGAGCGCGCGTGGCGGCCCTAGCCGTTGATCGAAACGCGGTTCGGTTCGATATGCCATCGCACCCGCGCGGGCAAGCGCGGGGGATGTTCGAGGACCACGGAATTGGGTTTGATCAACAGGTTGTTCGGCCGGCAGGACCATGAGCCGACGTTCCTGCTCTACAACGCGGTGGTGCTGCGCGCGCGCGAGCCGCACTGGTATCTGGAGGGCCGCGTGCCCGACACGGTGGACGGCCGGTTCGACATGGTCGCGGCCGTGCTGTCCTTGGTGCTGCTCCGCATGGAGGACGACCACGCCCAGGGCGCGGAACCCGCGGCCCGACTCGCCGAGCGCTTCGTCGACGACATGGACAACCAGCTCCGCCAGCTCGGCATCGGCGACATCACCGTCGGCCGCCACGTCGGCAAGATGATGAGCATGCTCGGCGGCCGTCTCGGCGCATTCCGCGACGGCATCGCCGCCGGCGACATCGACGGCGCGATCACGCGCAACCTCTACCGCGGCGAAGCGCCCGACGCGCCTGCGCTGGCGCATGTCCGCTCCGAGCTGCTCGCGCTCCACGAACGGCTGCGCGCCGTGCCCATCCCGCAAATCGTCGAAGGACATCTGCCGTGACGCCGGAGTTCAGCCGTCCCGAGCGCATCGACCAGATCCACGAGCGCGAGCGGGTGGTCGAGATGACCGCCACGCCCGACGAGCGCGCGGCGCTCGCGAAACGCTTCGACCTCGTCTCGATCGACCGCCTCCGCGCGCATTTCGCGATCCGGCGCGAGGCGGCGGGGATCACCGCGCGCGGGCGCGTCGAGGCCGACCTGGTGCAGGCCTGCTCGGTCACGGGCGAGCCGGTCACGACGCATGTGGACGAGGCGGCCGAGCTGCTGTTCGTACCGGAGCAGGAGGACGCCGGCGACGAGGTCGAGCTCTCCGCCGACGCGCTGGACAGCGTGCCCTATACGGGCGACCGCATCGACCTCGGCGAGGCGGCGGCGGAGACGATGGCGCTCGCGCTCGACCCCTTCCCGCGCAGCCCGGGCGCGGCCGCGGCGCTGCGCGAGGCCGGTGTGCTGACCGAAGAGGAGGCCAAGCCGCTCGGCCCGCTGGCGGGGCTCCGGGACAAGCTGGAGGGGCGCTGAGCGACCCCGCGGACCCTGCGTGCACGGGCGGCCATAGTCGATCCAGCAACTCTGGATTTACAGCGGGATAGCGTGTATGGGTGCGCGCGGGGTGGAGGGACGATGGCGCACTACCGCGTTTACAAGCTGAACGAGAGCAACGGCCGGATCATCAAGGGCAAGGACATGGACGCGCCGTGCGACCATGCGGCCATGCGCGCGGCCGAGCGCGACGGCGACTGCCCCGTCTGCGAGGTGTGGCGCGGCGCGAAGAAGGTCGGCACGGTCGACTAAGCGGTCCCCAGCCGCTCCTCAATCCAGGCGACGCCGAACGCGCATAGGGGCGCGGCGTCCATCAGCACACCCGCGGCCCCGCCGATCGACCCTCGCACGCCGGTCCCCGCGGCGAGGAAGGCGCGGATGATCTCCGCGAAATAATCCTCGGCCAAGCCGTCCACCACGGGCTCGCTGGTGTCGAACTCCTCCGTCCAGCGCCACTCGACGCCCGCAGGCGTGGCGAAGGGCGTCTCGTATCGGAGCACGCGCTTGCCGGGCACCCACGCCAGGTGCTCGGCATGGTGGAGCAGGGTCGCGGTGTCGAGCGGCGCGCCGACCATGAGCACGCGGCCCCCGGCCTCCACCAGCTTGGCGAACGGCGATCCGGGGCCGTAGCCGTAATCGAGCGGGTGGTCGGCGGTGAACCACTCGGCCTGCCCGCCCAGCGCCACCACCGACGCGCCCGGATTGCCGCTGCGCCGCGCGCCGGGCGTGGTGCGCAGGAACTCGGGGTATGCGCCGTTCATCCGCACCGCGCGCGATCGGGCCGGATCGAAGCCGGGCACATGATCGCGCCACTCGGGAAGCACGCGCCCCTGCTCGTCCATCAGGTCGGTATGGACGCTGTCCCAGTCGGCGTAACCGAGCACCGTGCCGTCCGGCCCGACCGCGTCGGACAATGCCCCGATCAGCGCGTCCGGACCGTTCAGCAGCGGCCCCACCCCCCTCATCGCCGCGTGGACCAGGACGGCGTCGCCCGGCCGGAGCCCAAGTGCCAGGAGGTCGGCGCGGAGCGAGGCGCGGGTGCGGAACATGGGTCCGGACATAGCATCGGGCCGCGTTCGCGCGCGAGCCGGTCGTTACGGGAACATCTGCCACCCCAAACGCGTATTCGCGGCAGCAAGTCGCCCGAGAAAAACAGGAGAAACAAGATGAAAGCCC
The DNA here is from genome assembly GCF_002288825.1 of Sphingomonas lenta. GTDB lineage: Bacteria > Pseudomonadota > Alphaproteobacteria > Sphingomonadales > Sphingomonadaceae > Sphingomonas > Sphingomonas lenta. The sequence continues at coordinate 525,880 of NZ_NSLI01000003.1, read as the reverse complement.
TTCTCGCAAGCGCCGCGGCCCTCGCACTGCTCGCCGGCTGCGCCCAGACGACCACCGATAGCTCGACGACCGCCGCGGCCGCCGTCGACCCCAGCTCGCCGCTGTCCGCGCCGGGCTTCATGGCGATGGCCGCGTCTAGCGACCAGTTCGAGATCCAGTCGAGCCAGATGGCGCTGCAGATGTCGCAGAACCCGCAGGTCCGCGCCTACGCCCAGACGATGATCGACCACCACACGCGCACCACCGCCGAACTGACGCAGCTCGCGTCGGCGAACAACCTCACCCCGCCCCCGCCCACGCTGATGCCGAACCACCAGGCGCTGCTCGACCAGCTCCGCACCGCCCAGCCTGGCCAGTTCGACGCCGCCTACAAGCAGGCGCAGATCACGTCGCACCAGGAGGCGCTGACGCTGATGCAGAACTACGCGTCGCAGGGCGACCTGCCGCCGTTCCGCCAGTTCGCCTCGAACACCTCTCCGATCATCCAACAGCATCTTGCGCAGGCGCAGACGCTTCCCGACATGGCGATGATGCAGCAGCAGCCGGCTCCGGCCTACACGCCGCCGCCGTCGCGGGCCGGCGAGCGCGGCTGACGACGCGGACTGAATTAGGAGGCCTATGAACCTGTTGCGTTCGGCGCTTGGGCACTCGGCCCGCGCCCTGTTCATCGGAGCCTGCACGGCGGCGGTGGCCCTCGGGTCGCCGTCGTCTGCGTTCGCGCAGGCTCCCTCCAGCTTAGCAGCCGAGATCGCCGACGCGGACGCCCCGCGCGAAATCCGCGCCTTCTACCGCGCCCGCGGCAACCAGCCGCTCTGGATCCGCGGCGGCGCGATCGGGCCGGAGGCGGAGCGACTGCTCGACCTGATCGCCTCCGCCGAGCTCGACGGGCTCGACCCCGGCGACTACCGCCCACGCGACCTGACGAGGGCGCTGGAACGGGCGGAGGGCGGCTCGCCCCGCGCGCTAGCCCGCGCCGAGATGGCGCTGTCGCGCTCCTTCGCGCAGCTCGCCCGCGACATGCGCGCGCCCCGCGACATCGGCATGCACTTCGCCGACGCCGAGCTCCGGCCGCAGGCGCCGACGATGCGGGCGATGCTGGAGCAGGCGGCCGCCGCGCCGTCGCTCGCCGCCCATGTCGACGGCATGGGCTGGATGAACCCGGTCTATGCCGGCCTCCGCCGCGCGGCGACCGACCAGATGCGCTACGCCGACGACGCGACGCTCGACCTGGTGCGCGCCAACCTCGACCGCGCGCGCGTGCTGCCGGGCGCGGCGCAACCGGGCCGCTACGTGCTCGTCGACGCGGCGGCGGCGCGGCTGTGGATGTATGAGAACGGCCGCGCGGTCGGCTCCATGCGCGTGGTGGTCGGCAAGCCGACCGAGCCCACGCCGATCATGGCGGGCCTGATCCGCTACGCCAGCGTCAACCCGTACTGGAACCTGCCGCCCGACCTCGTCCGCCTGCGCGTCGCGCCCGGCGCGGTCGAGCAGGGGCCGGGGTTCCTGAAGGCCAAGCGTTTCGAGGCGCTGTCCGACTGGTCGGACAACGCCCGCGTCGTGAACCCGGCGACGATCGATTGGCGCGCGGTCCGCGAGGGCCGCATCGACGCGCGTGTCCGCCAGCTGCCGGGGCCGAACAACGCCATGGGGCGCATCAAGTTCATGTTCCCCAACTCGCTCGGCATCTACCTCCACGACACGCCGGAAAAGGCGCTGCTGCGCGAGGACGACCGGCTCTTCTCGTCCGGCTGCGTCCGCCTGGAGGACGCGCCCCGCCTCGCGCGCTGGCTGTTCGGCAAGCCGGTCTCGACCAAGGCCACGACGCCCGAGAAGCGCGTCGACCTCGCCCAGCCGGTGCCGGTCTACATCACCTACCTGACCGTCGCGGCCGAGGGGCAGGACATGGTGTTCCGGCCCGACGTGTATAACCGGGATCGGGTGCGGATGGCGGGCGGGGATGCCGGGAGGTACGCGAGCCGGTAAGGCGCAGGGCGCACGCGCCGAGCGAAGCTCGAAGCGAGACGCCCCAGCCCGGCCGGCCTAGCTCCAGCTAGGTCCGACGACGCGGCTTCGCCGCGGCGTGGCGTAAAAGTCGCTAACCCGGAACAGCGCGTGGTGCTCTGACCGTCAGCTAAGCGTGGAATGCCGATAAGTCATAGCCGGACATGCGGACGCTTACGGGCGCGGACCTGCTATTTGCGTCTGTCTGGATGGGATCACCCGCGTCGGTACTCCTAAAGGTCGCCGCAGGCGGTGAAGTGCATGTTGGTCAGACTCGGCTTGATGTCGAGCAGACGACGGCGCAAAGCCGCGCTCACGATGACCCTGTAACCACCGGACAATCCGAATTTGGTCTGCCGGAACACATGCAGCGATGGGTCAAGATCGTCCCGGACCCGGCATGAGACATACCCCACCAGCGCTGGCGGGTATGGCCCGCTCGGTCCTCTGTACTCGACGATCGAGTTCGCGATGTCGATCGCCGGGATGTTGCGGACGACGTCGACCAAGTAGAAGTCGCCCGGAACCGTGCCGCCGTCCTTCCCCCGGATCAGCAGCCGCTTCCAGACGAGGGCGTCGGCGTCCACCTCGCGGAACAGCTCCAGCAGCCGCCCGCTCATCACCAGCATGCCACGATAATTCCAAAGGTCGGGCATCTTGATGCGTGCGGTTGAAGTGTGGAACCGAAACACGGAGTTGTCTGGCACCCGATCCAAGCCGCAGCCACTACCGAAGTGAGGCTGACCCGGTCCTGGGTCACCCTCCCAAGTCATCCCGTCCGGCAGCTTGCTCTCGTAAGCTTCCCTGAAAAACCAGTAGCGTTGGTCCTGAGGCGAGCGACCATGAAATACGTCGACCAACTCTGCAGCGGTCTGGCTCCGCCACGGCGGGCAGGGCGGGATCACACGCACCTTCTCGTCCTCGCGCATCCCGGCGGGGATCTGAGGCTCGTACGCGGGCGGCAGCAGGCCTTCGCCCTCAATGCGGATGATGCGATCGGGATCGATCATCGTCGTTATCGCTCTCCAGACGCGGCGGTCACCCTTTGACCTCGTTGTAATCGTCTTAAGTGCAGGATGCCTTACCCAGCCGACGCCCGCTATGGGTCGAGCACGGACATGACGAAAACCGCTGTCCTACAAGCTGCGACGATCCTACCGTCACGATTCGCTCTTTGACATCGTTCGTCCCACTAAGAAGCCGCGTGCGACGCGAGCGATCCGCCAGCTCCTACTGCTACTCACTCGCAACGAGCCGCCGAGCGTTCTTGGCGTGTACTTTAGTGTACTTCCGCCTCCGACAGCGCGCAGGCGACGAGCACACGTCCAGACGCGTCAACTTCACCGACGCGTTCTATAGACGTAATTCCAGTGACTTAGCCCATCACCATCGCTCGTTCCCCGCCGAAAACACCGTCAAACAGGCGTTTCCGTGTCAAAGTCGTCAAACTCACCCGCGAGAACGGCGGAAAACCGCGGAAAAGCCGACGCGAACCTGACCCCGCCCGCGTACCCACGCGTCAATCTCGACCGCCGGCCCGCCCGCCCAGCTTTTCGCGTTTCCATTCCGTTCCCCTCACGCGTAAGCCGGACGTGTGGTCCCCGCCCTGCCCCACCCTGCGCTGCACGCGAGCCACGCCGGCATCTGGGTGGCCGAGGGCGGCGCCACCCGCGAGGTGTCGCGGGGCGAGGCGATCCGGATCGCGGCGGAGACGCCCGTCATCGTGCTCAACGCACCGCTGACCGGCCAGCGGCTCGGCTATGCCGAGCTGTCGGGTCTCGACCTGCTCGAGCTGTTCGCCTTCATGCACCCCGCGCGCTTCGCGGTGCCGACGCCGGGCGGGCTGGCGCGGGCGCTCGGCATGGACGCGCCGGAAAGCGACGCCGATGTGGCCGCCTTCCTGCTCGCCGCGACCGAGCGGCTGCTGGCGACGCCGGAAGGCGAGTGGCCCGAGCGCGAGGGCGCGTGGACGGCGGCGCAGTCGCTGTTCCGCCTGCGCTGGCCCTGGGGACCGCTCGTCCACCACGTCGTCTCCAGGCCCCAGGCGAACGAGAAGTGGCTCTTCTCCAAGCTGCCCGAATGGGAGGAGACCGCCCCCCGCCCCGCCCCGCGCGCGGTCGCGGTCGAGCCGGGGGACGCGGAGGCGCGCCTGCTGACGCTCACCGGTCGGGGCGCGGAGCAGCGGCCGGGGCAGCGCGCCTACGCCGCCGCGGCCGCGCAGGCGTTCGCGCCGCGCACCGGCCGCGACGCGCCCAACCTCGTGCTCGCCGAGGCGGGAACGGGGATCGGCAAGACGCTGGGCTATCTCGCCCCCGCCTCGCTCTGGGCCGAGAAGGCCGGCGGCGCGGTATGGGTGTCGACCTTCACCAAGGCGCTCCAGCGGCAGCTCGGCGCGGAGACGGCGCGGCTCTTCCCCGACCCGGCGGTGCGCCGCACGCGGGTCGTCACGCGCAAGGGACGCGAGAACTACCTGTGCCTCCTCAACCTGGAGGACGCGCTGCAGGGCGGGTTCCAGGGCCGCGCGGCCGTGCTGGCGCATCTGGTGGCGCGCTGGGCGGCGTACACGGCGGACGGCGATATGGTCGGCGGCGACCTGCCGGGTTGGCTGCCCACCCTGTTCCGCCGCAACGCCCCAGCGGCGCTGACCGACCGGCGCGGCGAGTGCGTGTATGCCGGCTGCCCGCACTATCGCCGCTGCTTCATCGAGCGCGCGGCGCGGGCGTCGGCCGAGGCGGACCTGGTGATCGCCAACCACGCGCTCGTCATGGTCAACGCCGCGCGCGGGCGGGAGAGCGCGACGCGCCCCACACGCTACGTGTTCGACGAGGGCCACCACCTCCACGACGCCGCCGACGCGATGTTCTCCGTCCACCTGACGGGCGCGGAGACGATCGAGCTCCGCCGCTGGGTGCTCGGGCCGGAGAGCACGGGCCGCGGCCGCCGGCGCGGGCTCGCCGCCAGGCTGTCGGACGTGGCGAGCTACGACGAGGAAGGCGGCCGCGCCATCGCCGACGCCGTCGAGGCGGCGCGGGCGCTGGCGGGCGACGGCTGGCTCGGGCGACTGGCGGAGGGGCAGCCTTTCGGCCCCATCGAGGCGCTGCTCGCGGCGGTGCGCGGCCTCGCCTTCGCGCGCGCCGAGGGCGGGGACGACGCCGGCTACGGCCTGGAGACGGAGCTCGCCGAACCCGACGGCGCCCTGCTCGAGGCGGCGGGGCCGGCGGCGCACGCGCTCGACGCGCTGCTCCGGCCCATGGTGGCGCTGGGGCGCAGGCTGGAGGCGGTGCTGGCGGAGGCGCCCGACTGGATGGACGCGCCCGCGCGCGCCAGGGTGGAGGGCGCGATCGCTAGCTTAAGCTGGCGCGCGGAGATGGTCGGCGGCTGGCTCGCGCTGCTCGCGCGCGTGGGCGGACCGGCGGACCCGGACTTCGTCGACTGGCTGTCGGTCGATCGCGTCGAGGGCCGCGAGTTCGACGTGGGGCTGCACCGCCACTGGCTCGACCCGACGCGCCCCTTCGCCGAGACGGTGCTCAAGCCCGCGCACGGCGTGCTCGTCACCTCCGCGACCCTGACGGGCGGCGGCGATTGGGAGACGGCGGAGGCGCGGGTCGGCGCGCCGCACCTCGGCCGTGCGCCGACGCGCTTCGAGGCGGCGAGCCCGTTCGACTACCCCAACCAGGCGCAGGTGCTCGTCGTCACCGACGTGAAGCGGGGCGACCTGCCCGCGCTCGCCAACGCCTATGCGCGGCTGATCGTCGCGGCGGAGGGCGGCACGCTGGGGCTGTTCACCGCGATCCGGCGCTTGCGGGCGGTGCACGGACGCATCGCCGACCGGCTGGCGCGCGAGGGGCTGGCGCTGCACGCGCAGCACGTCGACCCGATCGACACGGGCACGCTGGTCGACATCTTCCGCGACGACCCGCACGCTTCTCTGCTCGGCACGGACGCGCTACGCGACGGGGTGGACGTGCCCGGCCACTCGCTCCGGCTCGTCGTCATGGAGGGCGTGCCCTGGCCCAAGCCGACCGTGCTGCACGCCGCGCGCAAGCTCGCGGGCGGCGGGTCGGCCTATGACGACCGCATCGTGCGCGCGCGGCTCGCCCAGGCGTTCGGTCGGCTGATCCGGCGGGCGGACGACCGCGGCGTCTTCGTGCTCCTGTCGGCGGCGGTGCCGAGCCGGCTGCTCGACGCCTTCCCGCCGGGCGTGGCGGTCAGGCGGGTGACGTTGGACGAAGCGGTCGCCAGCGTCGGGGCGAGGCTTTCATCCGGCTTGGGGATGGGGCAAGGGGCGGGCGAACTCACCGGGGAGTCCTGATGAAGACGCTGACGCTGCTGCGCCACGCCAAGTCGAGCTGGGACGATCCGGTGGGCCGCGACTTCGACCGGCCGCTGAACGCGCGCGGGCGGCGCGCGGCGGTGACGGTGGGCCGGCACCTGCGCGGCCAGGGCGTCTCATTCGACTATCTCATCGCCTCCCCCGCGGTGCGCGTCGTCGAGACGCTGGACGGGTTCGCGAGCGGCTACGGCCCGTTGCCGGACGTGGTGGAGGACCGGCGCATCTACCTCGCCAGCGCGGCGACGCTGCTGGAGGTGGTACAGGGCCTGCCTGCCTCGGTGGAGCGGGTGCTGATGGTCGGGCACAATCCCGGACTGGAGGATCTGGTCCTCGCGCTGGTTCCCGACGGCACGGAAGGGCTGCGCGACGCGGTGGAGGAGAAGTACCCGACCGCGAGCGTCGCGGAGATGCGGTTCGACGCGAGCGACTGGGCGGCGGTCAGGCCGGGCGGCGCGACGCTGACGCGCTTCGTGCGCCCGCGCGATCTCGACCCGGCGTTGGGGCCGGACGCGGTCGGGACCTGACCGCGCGCGGACGCCGCTTACGCCCGGTTAACCACGGCGTGGTAGCGCGATGGTTCCCGCAGGAGTTGGCCCCGCATGTCGCCGTCCGAAATCCAGCAAGCCCGCAGCCAAGCTTTGTCCGAGGCGGAGAGGATGCTGTCCGCGACGCAGGATCGCGACCCGGAGTCGCAGGTCGCGCTCACCATCGAGCACTTCCGGCGAATCGCGGAGCTGCTTGCGACGCTCGCGCGGGAGCCCGCGCCCGACGACGACGAGTTCGACGCGCCGCTCGACGGCGTCCGCTTCTGGGTGCCACTACCGGAGATCGAGGCCGTGCGCGCCGAGCTCGCCGCGCTCAGGGGCGAGTATGACCGCCTGATCTCGGAGCAGCAGCTGGAACGGTTCGCCTTCTGACCGCTAGCCTTAGCGTCCGAGCATCCGGATGATGCCGGAGAAGTCGGAGCCGCCTTCGCCCGCCTCCACGTAGCGCTCGTACAGCTCGGCCGCGCGCGCGCCCATCGGCGTGTCCGCGCCCGCGCTCTTCGCCGCCTCCATCGCGAGGCGCAGGTCCTTCAGCATCAGCGCCGCCGCGAAGCCGCCCTGATAGCCGCGGTCGGCGGGCGTCTCGGGCCCGACGCCGGGGACGGGGCAGTAGCTCGTCATCGACCAGCTCTGGCCGGAGCTGACGCTGGCGATGTCGTAGAAGCGCTGCGGGTCGAGCCCGAGCTTCTGGGCCAAGAGGAACGCTTCGCAGGTCGCGACCATCTCCGCGCCGAGCAGCATGTTGTTGCAGATCTTCGCCGCCTGGCCCGCGCCGTTACCGCCGGCGTGGATCACCGCCTTGCCCATGTCGGCGAGATACGACTCGGCGCGCTCGAACGCCTCGTCCGAGCCGCCGACCATGAAGGTGAGCGTGCCCGCGTTCGCGGCGGCGATGCCGCCGGAGACGGGTGCGTCGACCGCTTGCAAACCCCGCTCGCGGGCGCGCTCGGCAACGCGCTTGACGGTGTCGACGTCGATCGTGGAGCAGTCGATCAGGATCGCGGTCGCCGCCACGCGGCCGACCAGGTCGTCGTACACGGCCTCCACATGGCTCCCGGCGGGCAGCATGGTGATCACCGCCTCCGCGCCCTCGACCGCCGCCTGGCCACTCTCGGCGGGAAGGCAGCCCGCCGCCTCCGCGCGCGTGAGCGCGTCCGCCGACAGGTCGAACGCCCGGACGTCGTGGCCCTTCTTCGCCAGGTTCGCGGCCATGCCGCCGCCCATATTGCCTAAGCCGATGAATGCGACGCGCGCCATCACTTGCCCTTCCACTGACCGGGACGCTTTTCCACGAACGCGGCCATGCCCTCCTTCTGGTCCTCGGTACCGAACAGGCCGTGGAACAGGCGGCGCTCGAACTGGACGCCTTGCTGGAGGCCCGTCTCAAAGGCGGCGTTGACCATCTCCTTATTGGCGAGCACCGCGAGCGGGGCCATGCCGGCGATGGCGGTCGCGGTCTTGACCGCCTCCTCGATCAGCTCGGCCGCGGGGACGACGCGGCTGACGAGGCCGGCGCGCTCGGCTTCGGCGGCGTCCATCATGCGGCCGGTGAGGCACATCTCCATCGCCTTGGCCTTGCCCACGGCGCGCGTCAGGCGCTGCGAGCCGCCCATGCCGGGGCTGACGGCGAGCTTGACCTCCGGCTGGCCGAACCGGGCGGTGTCGGCGGCGAGGATGAAGTCGCACATCATCGCCAGCTCGCACCCGCCGCCCAGCGCGTAGCCGGCCACCGCGGCGATGATCGGCTTGCGCGTACGCGTGAACTGATCCCAGCCCGCGAAGAAGTCGTGGCCGTACATGTCGGCAAACCCTTGCGCCTGCATCTCCTTGATGTCCGCTCCGGCCGCGAAGGCTTTTCCGGAGCCGGTAACCACCATGCAGCCCTGGGATGCGTCAACGTCGAACGCGCGGGTCACCTCCAGCAGCTCGGACAAGACCTGGCTGTTCAGCGCGTTGAGTGCCTGGGGGCGGTTCAGCGTAACGAGCGTCACGGGGCCGCGGTTCTCGACGAGGAGAGTTTCGTACGATGTCATAAGGGGCTCCAGGCCTGCTCGGGCGGCAATGGTTCGAAGAAGCGGTCAGGGTCGGCGGGAGGTTGCCAGTCCGGCGCACCGTCCTTGTCGATCAGCAAAGCGCGAACACCTTCCCGAAAATCCGGGAACGAAATCATCCGGACCATCAGCCCGTATTCCATGCGCATCTCGTCAACGAAGTGCGGCTGCTTGGGGCTCTCGATGAGCATGCGGAGCGACACGGCGCAGGCGGTGGGGGATTTGGCGCGGATGGTGGCCGCCGTTTCGGCCGCCCAGGGGTCCTCCTCGGCGTCCAGGCAGGCGAGGATGCTCTCCAAATCGTCGGCGGCGAAGCAGCGGTCGATCAGCTGGAGACGCTTCAGGATCGGCGCTTCGGGCGCGATCAAATCAGAACACTCATCCAGAATCGCTTCCGCACGGAAAGGATCGGCGGCGATGCGCTCCTTGGCCTCGTCGAGCCGGTCGGAGGGGATGTAGTGCGTCGCCAACCGGAGCGCCTTGCACTCCGCGCCGCTGAGCCGCGCGCCGGTCAGCGCGAGGTACTGCGCCAGCCGTCCGCGCAGGCGCGACAGGTAGCGGCCGCCGCCGACGTCGGGGAAGATGCCGATCGTCGTCTCCGGCATCGCGAACACCGTGCGTTCGGTCGCGACGCGGTAGCGGCACGGGCAGGAGATGCCGACGCCGCCGCCCATCGTCACCCCGTCCATGAACGCCACCCCGGGTTTAGGGTAGGTGTACATGAGGTGGTTAAGCCGGTACTCCTGGAAGAAGAAACGCCGCGCCGCCGCCTCATCGTCCGCGACCGCGTTGGCGATGGTGACCACGTCGCCACCCGCGCAGAAGCCGCGTCCCTCGGCATGGTCGATCAGGACGATGCGGACCTCCGGGTCCTCGCGCCAGTCGAGCAGCGCGCGCGTCATGCCGTCGACCATCGATAGGTCGAGCGCGTGGAGCGCCTTGGGGCGATTTAAACGGAGGCGGCCGGCGGCGCCGTCGCGGTAAGCGCGGATCGTGTCAGACATAACGGTCATCACGACGCCTTAGCGTAGGAGCCGGGCGCGGGTTCGATGCCGTCGGTGATTTCGCGCGCAGGCACGCGCTCGCCGCCGCCCTTGGCGGAGAGCCACGCGTCCCACCAGGGCCACCACGAGCCCTCGTTGCGGGTCGCGGTCTCCAGCCACTCCTTGGCGGTGTCGGGCCGCGCGTCGTTGGTCCAGAAGCCATGCTTGTTCGCGGCCGGCGGGTTGATGACGCCGGCGTTGTGGCCCGAGCCGCCGAGCAGGAACTCGGCGCGGAGCAGCTTCGCGCCGTCGTACACCGCGCTCCACGCCGAGACGTGGTCGTCCTTGAGCGCGATCGAGAGGATCGGCGTCTCGATCGCCGCCAAGTCGATCGGCTGGCCCCGGACCTCGAACCCGGCGGGCTTGGTCAGCGCGTTCTCGAACAGGAGCTTGCGATTATACGATGTGAGGAACGCCGCCGGGATGCGCGCGCCGTCCTCGAACCAATAGAGCAGGTCAGAGGGCGGCGCGGGCGCGTCGAGCAGATAGTGGCTCACCACCGACGACCAGATCAGGTCGTTCGCGCGCATCGCCGCGAACAGCCGTTGCAGCTCGACTGAGTCGATATAGCCCTGCGCCGCCAAGTGGTCGTCGAGCGCGTCCAGATGCGCTTCGTGCACGAAGGCCGACCAGTCGCGCATGTCGGCGAAGTCGACCATGGAGCCGATCAGCGTCGCCGAATTGACCTCGCCGCCCCGCCCCTGCGCCGCCAGCCAGGCGAGCGCGATCGCGACGAGCGTGCCGCCGAGGCAGAAGGCAAACAGGTCGGGCTTGGCCCCCGTACGCTCGCGCACGACGGCCAGCGCGGCGACAATGCCGTCGAGCACGTAATCCTCGACGCCCTTGCCGCGATGCGCATCGGTCGGATTGACCCAGGAGATGACGAATACGGTGCGGCCCTGGTCGACGAGCCACTTCACCAGGCTCGACTTGGGTACCAGGTCGATCATGTAGAAGCGGTTCACGAGCGGCGGCACGTAGAGCAGCGGCTCGGCAGCGACGTCCGCGGTCGTGGGCGTGTACTGGACGAGCTGGAACAGCTCGTTCTGAAAGACGACCTGGCCGGGTGTCGCAGCGATCGTCTCGCCTTTGCGGAACGCATCCGGATCGGTGCGGCGCGTGACGAGCCCGCGGCCGCTGGCGACATCCTCCAAGAGGTTGGCGAAGCCGTGCGCAAGGTTCGCGCCGCCGGTCGCGACCGTACGCTCGATCACTTGCGGGTTTAGATGCGGGAAGTTGGCGGGCGACAGCGCGTTGACCCACTGGTCGAGCAGGAAGCCGACCATGGCCTTGCCCTTGGGATCGCCCTCACCCTGCTGCACCAGCCGCTTCAACTGCGCGGAGGCGAGCAGGTACGCATCGCGGATACCGCGGAACCAGGGATCGCTCTCCCACTCGGGCGCGCTGAACCGCCGGTCGCGCGGGCGCTCGCGCGGCGCATCGTTAGGTGCGAACGCGTTGCGCCAGAACTCGCCCCATTGCTTGGCGGCGTCCATCTGCAGATCGAACAGCTTGGCGGGCGTGTAGCTCGCGCCGAACTCGGCCATGGCGCTCGCGATGGCGAGCGGGTCGTAGGCGCGGGTGGCGCCTATCCCGACGGGCTTGGCGAGCGCTCTGGTCATGGCCTCGCCCATCGCGGTCGTCGCGCGCGCCCAGCCGTCGCCGGCGGTCTTCACTTCCGGAGTCATTGCCGCGTCAGCTCGCGGCCGACGATCATGCGCATGACCTGGTTGGTGCCCTCCAGGATCGAGTGGACGCGCAAGTCCCGCCAGAAGCGCTCGATCGGGTAATCCTGGAGATAGCCGTAGCCGCCGTGGAGCTGGAGCGCGCGGTCGACCACCTGACTGCCCACGTCGGTGGCGAAGCGCTTGGCCATGGCGGCGAACTTCGACTTGTCCGGCGCATTGTCGGTGACCTTGGCAGCCGCCGTATAAAGCAGCTGGCGCGCGGCCTGGAGCTCGGTCTCCATATCGGCGAGCGTGAACTGCGTGTTCTGGAAGTCGGCGATGGGCTTGCCGAACTGCTGCCGGTCCTTGGTGTAGGCGATCGCCTCGTCCAGGCAGCGCTGCGCGCCGCCCAGCGAGCACGCGCCGATGTTGAGGCGGCCGCCGTCCAGGCCCATCATCGCGATGCGGAAGCCCTCGCCCTCGCCGCCCACCAGGTTCTCGGCGGGCACGCGGACATTGTCGAGGATGAACTGGCGCGTCGGTTGGCTGTGCCAGCCGAGCTTGCGCTCGTTGGCGCCGAAGCTGACGCCCGGCATGTCGCGCTCGATCACCAGGCAGGAGATGCCCTTGGGTCCCTCCGCGCCGGTGCGGACCATGGTGACGTAGACCTCATTCTCGCCGCCGCCGGAGATGAACTGCTTGGAGCCGGTGATGACGTAGTGGTCGCCGTCGCGCACCGCGCGCGTCTTGAGCGCGGACGCGTCGGAGCCCGAGCCGGGCTCGGTTAGCGCATAGCTCGCGAGCTGGTCCATCGTGACCAGGCTCGGCAGGTACTTGTCCTTAACCGTCTTCGAGCCGAAGCGGTCGATCATCCACGTCGCCATGTTGTGGATGGAAATGAAGGCGCTGGTGGACGGGTCGCCGTAGCTCATCGCTTCAAAGATGAGCGCGGCCTCGAGGCGGCCGAGGTTGATGCCGCCCGACTCCTCGGAGACGTAGATCGCCGCGAAGCCGAGTTCGGCGGCCTCCTTGATCACGTCACGCGGGAAGATGTGGTGCTCGTCCCAGTGCGCGGCGTTGGGGGTCAAGCGGTCGGCGGTGAAGCGGCGCGCGAGCTCCTGGATCTCGCGCTGCTCGTCGGTGAGGTCGAATTGAGTCATGCGGGCCGCTCTAGCGGATTGAACGACGCTGTTAAGCCCTCCGCCGCGCGGCGAACGTCGCACCCGCGGCCGCGGCCAGCCCGGCAAGCGCGGCGACGAGCACCGGGCCGTTCCGCTCGCGCAGGTTGCGCACCGCGACGCCGCCCAGCCCCCAAGCCGCCGCTCCGGCATAGAACGGGTTCCCGCGGCTGGCGTAGCTGAGCACGGACGCGGCGGTGGCGGCCGCAGCGGTCAGCGCCACCCCCACGCGCGTCTGCGCCGGGCGGTCGGCGGGACCGCCCTCCGCGATCCGCGCGCCGCCGAGATTGGCGGCGGTGGCGACGGTGAGCCAGCCCGCGAGCGGCGCGACCGAGTTGAGCACGAGGTCGCGGCTCGGCTCGTCCTCCTCGGCGCGAGCGGCGGTGAGCATCGCCGCGTTCGCCGCCCCGGCGGTCGCGGCGATGATGGCGACGCTTCGCCAGCCGACGTTGCGGTACTGCGCCCACAGCTCCCACGCCGTGTCGCCGGCATAGGCCGCGGCGGTGAGCCAGCCCGTGCGGCGGATCAGCGGGTCGTCGGACCGGGCCACCGCGCGCGCGGCGTAGTTGAGGCTCGCCGCGAACAGCGGCGCCCAGATGACGAACGCGCCGTCGGCGGGGGTGACGGGACTCTGCGCCTTGGCGGACTGCTCCTCGATGGGCTCGCCCCTTCCCGTCAGGCGCGCGGCCTGGCCCGCGATCGGCTGGGCGGCGGCGAAGAACAGGGTAGCGGCCGAGCGCGCGGCGTCGACGCGCTCCGAAGTGAAAAGGGCGTTCATGCGCCCGGAACGCGCAAGCTCCGCGCCGGGTCCGGCGGTCAGGCCGGGCACTTGGTGTAGCGCAGCGAACTCGGCGGGTTCCGCTCCTCGCGGACGAGGACCAGGCCATCGCGGATCAGCGTCAGCGCCTGCGTTGCGGTCCACTCCTGCCCCTCGCCGGTAAAGGCGAGCGTCGCCTCGATCCGGTCGGGGCGCGGTTGCGTCAGACGCTGGACGGTCCCGCGGCTCTCGTAGAAGCGCAAGGAGGTGGGCCCGACCTCCATCAATCCCTTGGCGTCGACGCGGCCGGGCTGGCAGTCGTTCGGGACCAAGCCCCAGCGGCCCTGAAAGGCGGCGGGAAAAGCGTTGAGCGTCGCGGGGCTCGCGGCGGCCCGCGGCGTCTGGTTCGGGTCGGGCGGCGGAGGATCGAGCGGCACCGCCGTGTTGCGCGGATCGTCGACCAGGTTCTCCGGCACGCCCTCCTGCACCAGAGGCTGGCTCCCCTCGCCCTCGTCGGCCGAGGGGTCCTGGCCGGTTTCAGTCGAGGGGCCGCCGCAGGCCGCGAGCGGCAGCAGCAGGGCGAGCAGGAGCGCGCGCACTCGCCTCAGCCCATGGTCGGGATGACGAACGCGTCCTGGATGCGGCTCGGGCCGCCGTCCTCGGAACCGCCCGGCAGCGCCGAACCGTCGGGCCAGCGCTGCGTCACCGTCTTCACGCGCGTCCAGAAGCGCACGCCTTCCGTGCCGTGCTGGTTGACGTCGCCGTATGCCGAACGCTTCCAGCCGCCGAACGTGTGATAGGCGACGGGAACGGGAATGGGCACGTTAATGCCCACCATGCCGACGTTGACGCGCGCCGCGAATTCGCGCGCGGCGTGGCCGTTGCGGGTGAAGATGGCGACGCCGTTGCCGTACTGGTGTTGGCTCGGCAGACGCACCGCCGTTTCGAAGTCGAGCGCGCGGACGATCTGGAGGACGGGGCCGAAGATCTCCTCCTGGTAGCTCGTCATCTCGGGCGTCATGCGGTCGAACAGCGTCGGGCCGATGAAGAAGCCCTTCTCATGACCCTGGAGCGTGAAGCCGCGGCCGTCGACGACGAGCTCGGCGCCCTCGTCCACGCCCGTCTGGATCCAGTTCTCGACGCGCTGCTTGTGCGCGGCGTTGACCACCGGGCCGTAATGCGCCTGCTCGTCGGTGGAGACGCCGACGCGCAACGCCTCGATCGCGGGGACGAGCTTGTCGCGGAGCGTATCCGCCGTCTTCTCGCCCACGGGCACCACCACGGGAAGCGCCATGCAACGCTCGCCGGCCGAGCCGAAGGCCGCGCCCGCCAGGTCGGCGACGACCTGGTCCATGTCGGCGTCGGGCATGACGATGCCGTGGTTCTTGGCGCCGCCCATAGCCTGCACGCGCTTGCCCGCGTCGACGCCGCGGCGGTAAACGTAGTGCGCGATGTCGGAGGAGCCGACGAAGCTCACCGCCGCGATCGCCGGGTGGTCGAGGATGGCGTCGACCATCTCCTTGTCGCCGTGGACGACCTGGAGCACGCCTTCGGGCAGGCCGGCCTCCAGCATCAGCTCGGCCAGGCGCACGGGGACCGAGGGGTCGCGCTCGGAGGGTTTGAGGATGAACGCATTGCCGCAGGCGATGGCGACGCCGAACATCCACATCGGGATCATGGCGGGGAAGTTGAACGGCGTGATGCCGGCTCCGATGCCGAGCGGCTGGCGCATGGAGTAGACGTCGATACCGGGACCGGCGCCCTGCGTGTACTCGCCCTTGAGCACGTGCGGGATGCCGCAGCAGAACTCGATCACCTCCAGCCCGCGTTGGATGTCGCCCTTGGCGTCGGCGAGCACCTTGCCGTGTTCGCTGGACAAGGTTCGGGCGAGCGCGTCCATCTCGCGCTCGACCAGCTCCTTGAAGCGGAACATCACGCGGGCGCGGCGCTGCGGGTTGACGGCGGCCCATTTCGGCTGTGCATCGAGCGCGTTCCGGACGGCGGCGTCGAGCACCGCCTTGTCGCCCAGCGCGACGTGGGCCTGAACCTCGCCCAGATTGGGGTCGAACACGTCGCCATGGCGGGACGCAGGCGCGAGGCCGCCGCCAGCGACGAAGTGGTCAATGATGCGCATTCAAGTCTCTCCTGATCGCGGGCGCTTTGCACTCCGGCGCGGGGTGAGGCAAGCCGCGGGAACACGGCCCCTTCCCGGCTGTTCTGCGCTCTACGGAACCCCTGGGGGCGTGATGAACCTGACTTTTGTTAACGAAGCGGTGGCCGAGCGGGAACATGAGGCCGCCGACCACGGCCGCGAGCGGTTACTTGCCGTGCTGCGCTGGCTCGACGCGCAGGGCTACCGCTTCGTCACTGCCACGCCGGGCACGCACGCGCGCGTGGTGAAGCGCGCCGACCGGCAGGAGGCGCGGAACGTCAGGGACGTGATGGGCTGGTCCCTCCCCTTCCAACCCGAGGTGATTCCGGCCGAGCTGTTCGAACTGCTGCGTGCGGCGGACGCCCTGGAGGAGCAGGAGGACGGCCGCTTCAAGGCGCGCTATCGCGTGTCGAGCGTGCACGACACGCTGTTCGTCCACTCCGCCTATCCGACGCTGGCGGAGGACTCGGTGTTCTTAGGCCCGGACAGCTACCGCTTCGCCGACCTGATCCTCGCCAAGATGGGTGACCCCAAGCCCGGCGCGCGCATTCTCGACTATGCGGCGGGCGCGGGCGTGGGTGGCATCACCGCCTCGCGCGCCGCGACCCGGCCCTACCTGACGCAGGCGGACGTCAACCCCAAGGCGCTCCGGCTCGCGGGCGTGAACGCCGAGTTCGCGGGGCTCGACCACCAGGAGGTCGAGGCGAACAGCCCGGCGGACGTGGAGGGCTCGTTCGACCTCATCGTCAATCACCCGCCCTTCATGATGGACGAGGCCGGCCGCAAGTATCGCGACGGCGGCGACCTGTACGGGGCCAAGCTGTCGCTCGACTGGACGCTGGAGGCGGTTGAGCTGCTCAACCCCGGCGGCATGTTCGTGATGCACACGGGCGTGTCGATCGTGGACGGGCGCGACGTGTTGCTGGAGCGCCTGGAGACCGATCTCGACCGCGGCCGGTTCGACTGGGGTTATCACGAGCTGGACCCCGACATCTTCTCGGAAGACCTGGACACGGCGCCGTACGCCGAGGTTGAGCGCATCGCGGCCACGGGTCTGTGGGTCACGCGCCGGCGCACATGACCGCGCCGCTCCGCGTCCTCGAACGCTCGATCTACCGCGGCCCGCACCTATACTCGCTGGCACCCATGATCCGCATCCAGCTCGACCTGGGCGAGCTGGAAGACTGGCCGACGAACAGGCTGCCGGGCTTCACCGACCGGCTGGTCGCGCTGCTGCCGCAGCTCCAGGAGCACGGGTGCAGCTACGGCGAGCCGGGCGGGTTCGTGCGGCGGCTGAACGACGGCACCTGGATGGGGCACGTGATCGAGCATGTCGCGATCGCGCTCCAGAACCTCGCCGGGCACCGCATCACGCGCGGCAAGACGCGCTCCGTCCGGGGACGGCCGGGCGTGTACAACATGCTCTACTGCTACCGCGACGAAGCCGTGGGGCTCGCGGCGGGCGCACACGCGATCTGGCTGGTGGCGAGCCTGTTGCCGCCCGAGCTGGCGGCGGTCGAGAACTGGGGCTTGCTCGGCGTGCCCGAGATCGGCGAGCCGGGGTCGGTCGACGCGATCCTCGCCGCGCTCAAGCCGCTCGTCGTCAAGGCCGCCTATGGGCCGACGACGCAGGCGCTGGTCGACGCGGCGCGCCGGCGCGGCATCCCCGCCTTTCGGCTGAACGAGCAGTCGCTGGTGCAGCTCGGCACCGGCAGCCGTCAGCGGCGCATCCGGGCGAGCGTGACGGGCGCCACGTCACTGATCGGCGCGGAGCTGGCGGGGAACAAGAACGCGGCCAAGGCGCTGCTCGCCGACGCGGGCCTCCCCGTGCCGCGCGGCGTGGTGGTGCGGTCGGCGGAGCAGGCGGCGGTGGAAGCCAAACGGCTGCGCTACCCCGTCGTCATCAAACCGCTCGACGGCAATCACGGGCGCGGCGTCACCACCGACATCGCGAGCGAGGAGATGGCGCGCGCGGCGTTCGACTTGGCGCGCGAGCACTCGCGCGTCGTGATCGTCGAGCGTCAGCTGCCCGGCAACGATCATCGCATTCTGGTGGTCGGCGGCAAGGTGGTCGCGGTCGCCGAGCGGGTGCCCGCGCGCGTGATCGGCGACGGGGTGCACACGATCCGTCAGCTCATCAACATCATCAACGAGGATCCGCGCCGCGGCATCGGCCATGAGAAGGTGCTGACCCGCATCAAGGTCGACGAGGCAATGCTTCAGCTGCTCGCCAAGGATCGCCGCACGCTTGAGACTGTACCACCCCTCGGCGAAGAAGTGCGGCTCCGGCACACTGCCAACCTGTCCACCGGCGGAACGGCGGTGGACCGGACGGAGGTGATCCATCCCGATAACGCGGCCATCGCCGCGCAGGCCGCCGCCGTGGTCGGGCTGGACGTGGCTGGCATCGACTTCCTGTCGCCCGACATCAGCCGGTCGGTGCGCGAGACGGGCGGCGGGATCGTCGAGGTGAACGCCGCGCCCGGCTTTCGCATGCACCTCCAGCCCTCGGAGGGGCGCCGTCGCAACGTCGCGCGCCCGGTGATCGAGTCGCTGTTCCCCGACGGTGCCCCCAGCCGCATCCCCGTCTTCGCGGTGACGGGCACCAACGGCAAGTCCACCACGGTGCGCATGGTGTCTCGCATCCTGTGCGAGGCGGGGATGCGCGTCGGCATGACCTCGACGTCGGGCGTGTACGTCGACGGCCGCATGCTGCTCGCCGCCGACGCCAGCGGGCCCAAGAGCGCGCGCGTCGTGCTCAGGAACCCGCTGGTCGACGCCGCCGTGCTGGAAACGGCGCGCGGTGGCATGCTGCGCGAAGGGCTCGGTTACGACCGCGCGGACGTGGGCGCGGTCCTGAACGTGTCCGAGGACCATCTGGGCCTGAAAGGTATCGACACGATCGAGGACTTGGCGCGTGTCAAGTCGATCGTCGCCGTCGCGGTGGCGCGGCGCGGGCATACCGTCCTGAACGCCGACGACCCGCTGGTCGTGCGGATGGAGCGGTATGCGGGCGGCAAGGTCGTATGGTTCTCGATGGAAGGCGGTCCGGACATGCGCCGGGCGCTGCGCCGCCATATCGAGGCGGGCGGGATGGCGATGGTGCGCGAGCCGGGACCGCTCGGCGGCACGCTGGTATGGTGGAGCGGCGGGCGCTGCGAGCCGTTGCTCGACGCCGCCGACATCCCCGCGACCCTGGGCGGCGCGGCGGAATTCAACATCGCCAACGCGCTCGCCGCGGCCGCGATGACGCTGTCGCACGGGCTGGACGTGGAGGTGGTGCGACGGGCGCTCGGCCATTTCACCAGCTCGTTCGAGGAGAGCCCCGGCCGCCTCAACATCCACGACCTGCCCAACGGCGTGCGCGTGATCGTCGACTACGCGCACAACGAGGCGGCGGTGACCGCGCTCGGGCGGCTGCTCGACCGGATGCGGTCCGACCGGCGACGGCTGTTCGGCGTCGTTTCGATCCCCGGCGATCGGCGCGACGAGGACATACGCGGCATGGGCGCTCTCGCCGCCCGCTATTTCGACGAGATCATGTTCCGCGAGGCGCCGGACGGGCGCGGGCGGCCCGTGGGATCGATAAATGCGCTGCTCGCCGAGGGCGCGGTCGCGGCGGGCCACGACCCGTCGAAATTACACCGGCTGCCCAGCGAGGAGGTGGCGACCCAGGTCTGCCTAGAGCAGGCGGAGCCCGGCGACATGATCGTGATCATGCCGACGGAGGTGGAACGCATCTGGCGGCAGGTCGTCTCCTATGTACCGCCGGCCCCGGCCGAGCCCGAGCCGGTGGTGACCGTATTTGAGGAGCCCGAACATGCCTGACGCGCGCTGGTTGCTGGTCGTCCACGGCGGCGCGAAGACGATCGAGCCGAAGAAGGAGGAAGCGAACCGCCGCGGCTGCCTGGCGGCCGCGAACGCGGGCGCGACCGTGCTGCGCTATGGCGGCGGCGCGGTGCAGGCGGTCGAGGCGGCGATCCGCAGCCTGGAGGACGACCCGACGTTCAACGCCGGACGCGGCTCCAGCCCCCAAGCGTCGGGCGCGATCGAGATGGACGCCTCCATCATGGACGGGCGCGACCTGTCGATCGGCGGCGTGGCGGGCGTGAAACGATTGAAGCATCCGATCGAAGCGGCGCGCGTGGTGCTGGGCAAGCCGCCGGTCTTGATGGTGGCCGACGGCGCGGAGCGCTTCGCGGCGGACCACGGCGTGGCGCTGATCGACCTGGCCGAGCTCGATCCAGCGGAAACGCCCAACCCCGAGCGCGACACGGTCGGCTGCGTCGCGATCGACATGCACGGGCACCTCGCGGCCGGCACGTCGACCGGCGGGTTGGAGGGCATGCCCGAGGGCCGCGTGGGTGACACGGCGCTGCCGGGCGCGGGCCTCTACGCCGACGACGCGGTCGGCGCGGTGGCGCTGTCGGGCGACGGCGAGGCGATCGTGCGCGTGATGCTGGCGGCTCGGATCACGCAGGCGATGGAGAACGGGTCGGGGCCGCAGGCCGCCGCCGAGGCGGTGCTGCAGCAGCTCGCGCGCGTGAACGGCGAGGCGGGCGCGATCGTGCTCGACCGGCAAGGCCGGATCGGCGCGGCGCACAATTCCGACCACTTCGCGTTGGCGGTGGCGGGATCGGACATGGAGCCCCGCGCCGCGCTCCGGGCGCGGGAATTGGCGGACCTGCTAGATGAGTGAGACCGGGCCAGGCCCGCTCCTCATCATCGGCGGGCACGAGGACAAGGAGGGCGACCGCGTCATCCTGCGCGAGCTCGCGGGCCATATTGCGGGCGGCAAGCTGGTGCTCGCCACGGTCGCGAGCCACGCGCCCGAGGGGTATTTCGACGCCTATGAGCGCGCCTTTCAGGATTTGGGCGTCGGCGATCTGGTCGAGCTCTATGTTCACGAGCGCGGCGACACCTTCGACGGCATGGCCGACGTATTCGCGGATGCCGCGGGCGTGTTCTTCACGGGCGGCGACCAGCTGCGCATCTCCAGCCAGATCGCGGGCACGCCGATCGAGCAGGCGGTGCGCGACCTCCACGCGCGCGGCGGCATCGTCGCGGGGACGAGCGCGGGTGCGGCGGTGATGAGCGACACAATGCTGGTGAAGGGCACGAGCCGCGTGTCGCACCGCATCGGCGACCTGCACATGGCACCGGGCCTGGGGCTGATGAGCCACGCGATCATCGATCAGCATTTCGCCGAGCGCGGGCGCATCGGGCGGCTCTTGGGCGCGGTGGCGCAGAACCCGCGCGTGCTGGGCGTCGGCGTCGACGAGGACACGGCGATCCTGGTGACCGGCGACAGCTTCCGCGTGATCGGGTCGGGCGCGGTGACGGTGGTGGACGGGCTGGGCGTGACGCACTCCAACATCGCGGAAGCGCGGCCCGAACGGACGCTGAGCATCCATGACGTCCGGCTGCACGCGCTGGCAGCGGGGGATTGCTACGATTTCGAGCGGCGGCGGCCGTTCGGGCCGAACGAGGACTGATCTGATCCTCCCCGCTATGCGGGGAGGGGGACCGCTCGCGTAGCGAGTGGTGGAGGGGCCTCTCGACGGGAGTCGCCCTTCGCAACCGCCCCTCCACCGCCTTCGGCGGTCCCCCTCCCCGTTCCGGGGAGGATCAAGTCAGGCTCAGCGTCAGTGAAAACTGGTCGAAGGTGGGCGGCATCCTGCCCTGCTCCAGCCGGCGGCGCTCGGGCACGCGCCAAATGCGCGCCAGAAGGTGGGCGAGCATGTGCGACCCCAGAAACTCGACGAGCTGCTTGGCGGGGCAGAAGCCGGGGCCGGCGCTGAACGGGACGAGCCCGACGCGCTCGGGATCGCCGCCAAGCCACAGCTCGGGCGCGAAGCGGTTGGCGTAGGCCAAACGCTGGTCGTCGCGATGAAAGTAGGGGGCGTGGATCAGCAGCCCCGTCCCTGCTGGCATCGTCGCGCCGTTCCAATCCGTCTCGCGGTCGGTCTCGCGCAGGATGGCGGGCGTGGTGGGCCAGAGGCGGACCGATTCCAGGATCGTCGCGCGGAGCAGCGGCAGTTCGGGCGAGCCGTGCAGCGCCTCGTCACGCGCGGATTGCGCATAGCCGGGCAAGCTCGCCAGCAGCGTCAGCGCGCGGAAGGTGGCGATGCCCGCGGCGTCCCAGGCGAATAGCCATTGCGCGACCTGGTCGACGGGCGCCGCGCGGGGCGTGTTCGCGGCGGGCATGAGGCTGGCGAGCGAGCCGGGCTCCGCGCGGTCGAGATGCGCCCGCACCGCCGCCTGGAAGCGCTCGCGTAAACTCCGGCGCTTAGGTTTCAGGAACGCCCAGTTGGCGTCTCCGCGGAGCCGGATCAGCAGCCGGCTGAGCTCCTTATCGTCCGCCGCCGACCGGCCGAGCACGACGCCGCGCGCCATGCAGTGCCAGCCGTCCTTGAACGCGCCCCAGCTAAGGCCGCCTTCCTCGTCGGCCCGGGCGAGCAGCGCCTCCGCCTCGGCGGTGACGATCGCGGTCATCTCGCCGCCCAGGTGGTGGATGGGGCAGGCGCTGTCGAGCACGCGGTCGTTGAACCGGCGGCGCTCCGCCCTATCCTCCCCGCGCGAGGCGAGCGATCCGCGCGGCTCGAAATGGGCGAGCGCGGCGTGCTTCTCGGCCATGTCGGTCTCGAACGGCTCGGGCGTCTCGTCGAGCACGCGCCGGGCGTGGGCGGGATCGAGCACCACCGCGAGGCGACGGCCGGGTGTGGCGAGCATCACCGGACCCGGCCCGTGCCGCGCGCGCAGCGCCTGCAGCGCGCGCACCTCCGCCAGCTCCGCGCCCGTGTCGTGGAGCAGGCGCACGATGCTCGGACGCCGGACGAACATGCCCTTCGCGAAGAGCGGGCCGACCGCTTGGCCGAGCACGGCGGCGGTCTCGCGGATGGTGGCGCGGGAAAGCTGGGGCATCGGCGGGTGCAACGCTTCGCACGCGCTTCCGCCCCGCGCGATGACGGAGATCAGCGCCGGAACCGGCCCGCCCACGCCATCGTTGTTTCCGCCTCATCAGGAGTGCGGAACATGGCGACGGAAGCGCGGCGGACCGGCGATGGCGACGGATCGAATACCGGATACACGCTGGCGATCGGCGCGGCGGCGGGGCTTGCGGTGGGGCTGCTCGCCAACCTCGCGCGCAAGGCGGCGGTGCAGGCGCCGACCGTGGCCAGCGGCAGCTGGGACCAGGCGCTCGCCAACGAGCACAAGGCCGCGCTCGCCATCTTCGAGCAGCTGGAGCAGACGACCGACCGCCAGGCGGGGCGGCGCTCCTTTCTGCTGATGCAGCTGAAGCACGCCATCTCCAAGCACGCGTTCCAGGAGGAGAACTCGGTCTACGCGCAGATGCGCGACATGGGGATGAAGGAGGGCGCGGACCACCTCAACCACGAGCACGGCTATGTGAAGCAGTATTTCTACGACCTGGGCGAGATGTCCAAGTCGGACCCCGCCTGGCTGCCCAAGCTCCGCGAGTTCCACCAGTGGATCAAGGGCCATATGCGCGACGAGGAGGAGGACCTCTTCCCGAAGCTGCGTGGCATGATGTCGGAAGCGCAAAACAAGCACCTTACGGCGCTGATGAACCGTGAGGGGTTGAAGCTGGCTTGAGTGCCGATCGCTGGCCCTCCGCGCTCTGGATCGTCAGGCACGGTGAAAGCGCGGGCAACGTCGCGCGCGAGCAAGCCTATGCCAGCGGCGCCCACCGGATCGCGCTGACCATCCGCGACGTCGACGTGCCCCTGTCGACGCGCGGCGAGGAACAGGCGCGCGCGCTCGGCCGCTGGTTCGCGCGGGGCGAGGCGCATGGGCGGCCGGAGGTGATGCTGTCCTCCCCCTACCTGCGCGCGCGGGAGACGGCGCGGCTGTTCCGGGAAGCCGGCGGCTGTCCTCCGGACGAGCGCATCTGCGCCGACGAGCGGCTGCGCGAGAAGGAGTTCGGGGTTCTCGACGGCTTGACTACCGGCGGCATCGCGGCGCTCGAGCCCGATCAGGCCGCGTTCCGACGCTTGCTCGGTAAGTTCTATCACCGGCCGCCGGGCGGGGAGAGCTGGTGCGACGTCATCTTTCGGCTGCGCTCGCTGATGGATACCGTCGCGCTGCACTATGCGGGGCGGCGGGTGATGATCGTGGCGCACCAGGTGGTCGTGCTATGCTTGCGCTACGTGGTCGAGAACCTGTCGGAGGAGGAGATATTGGCGATCGATCGCGCGGGCGACGTCGCGAACTGTTCGGTGACCGAGTACGCCTACGACTCTGATCACGGGCGTTTCGGAGGCTTGAAGCTCGTCCGCTACAACGAGACCGCGCCCGTCGAGGAGAGCCCCGTCGAGGTGACGGACGCCCCCGACGCGATGGTGGCCGCGCGTGGTTGAGCTCGACGCCGCGTGGCGCGCGGCCAACCCCCTGCCCCAACCGCAAGGCGAGGCGACCAAGAATACGCGCGGGCGCGTGCTGTGCGTCGGCGGCGCGCGGCGTGTTCCTGGCGCGCTCAGGCTGACGGCGGAGGCAGCGTTGCGCGTCGGCGCGGGCAAGGCGCGCATGGTGACGGTGCCGTCCGTCGCGCTGATGCTGGGCGCGCTGTTCCCGGAAACGGCGGTGATCGCGGTGGGCGAGGACGAGGCTGGCGAGATCGCGCTGGAGCCCGCCGAGCCGCTGTTCCGCGAAGTCGACCGCACGGACGCGCTGGTGATCGGCCCCGGCATGATCGACCGGCAGGCCGCGGGCCGGCTCGTCGTCCGCGTCGCCGCCGAGCCCCGGGAGAAGGTCGCGCTGCTGCTCGACGCCGCCGCCTGCGCCGCCGCGGGCGCGCTCGCCGACGAGCTGCGGGGCTATGCCGGCCGCCTGGTGCTGACGCCGCACGGGGGCGAAATGGCGGAGCTGTGCGACTGCGACGCCGCCGACATCTCCGCCGACCCGGAGGGCAAGGCCCTTGACGTCGCGCGGCGCTACGGCGCGGTCGTGGCGCTGAAAGGCGCGCGCACCTGGATCGCCGCGCCGGACGGACGCGTCCTGCGCTACGCCGGCGGCGGGATCGGGCTGGCGACGGGCGGGTCGGGCGACGTGCTGGCGGGCGTCGTCGGCGGCCTGCTCGCGCGCGGGCTCCCGCCGTTCGAGGCGACGGGCTGGGGCGTGTGGCTCCACGGCGAGGCGGGCCGCGCGCTGGCCGCGAGCGTGGGCCCGGTCGGCTTCCTGGCGGGCGAGCTCCTGCCCGAGCTGCCCAAGCTGCTGCCGCGCTGAGCGGTTAGCCGATCGGAAACCAAATACAGGTTAGACGGCTTCGGGTTAGGAGGGGTCGCATGTCGTCTGTCGAGGGGTCGGGCGAGAATCTGTCGCGGATCGATATCGCCTCGCGGCGCGCGGTGATCGACGCCGACGGCCGGCTGCCGGACCTGCTGCGCGAAATCTGGGAAGAGATCGGAAG
Organism: Sphingomonas lenta; assembly: GCF_002288825.1. GTDB lineage: Bacteria > Pseudomonadota > Alphaproteobacteria > Sphingomonadales > Sphingomonadaceae > Sphingomonas > Sphingomonas lenta. Next base: position 500,723 of record NZ_NSLI01000003.1, on the reverse strand, counting down.
CGGGACCACGGAGGTCGCCGCCGTGTTCTGGCGGACGATGCGCCGCAACCCCGCCGTGCGCGCGGCCATCCCCGACGACGCCGTGCCGGCAATGGTCGCCCAATCGGCGGAAGGGATCCGGCGCAAGTTCACCACGCCCATCGACGAGGACTGGGCGGAGATGGTGGCGAGCGCAGGCGACCTCTGCACGGAGCTGGACGTGCCCGGCCGCGATCTGGTGAGCGCATTCCACGCCGCCTATGAGCACGCGCTCCTCGATCTGGCGGAGCGCTGGCGCGACCGGCCGGACAAGCTGACGGGCGCGATCATTGCGCTCCAGCGCCTGTCCGCGCTCGAATACGAACTCTGCCTCACACGCATAGTAGTCGCGCAAAAACGGGCGGAAGCGGCGCGGCTGGAGCGGCACGCCGAGCTGTTCCGGTCGCAGGTGCTCTCCGCGGTCGAGCGGCTGGACGAGGCGAGCGCGGCCGTGGGGCTCCGATCCGACTCCACCGCCGAGACCGCGCGGCGCATGCAGGGCCTGAGCAACGAGGTCGCCACCGCCGCCTCGCAGAGCGCGGACGCGATGCGCGACGCCGCCAGGAGCTCCGCCGACATGGCGCGCACGGTGGACGAGGCGCGCGACGACGCCGACGGCCTGGGCCGGTTGGCCGAGGAAGCGGTGCGCGACACCGCCGAGACGGACGCCGCGATCCGCGGCCAAGCATCCTCGACCGACGCGATCGACGGCATCGTCGGCGTGATCCGCGACATCGCGGGCCAGACCAACCTGCTTGCGCTCAACGCGACGATCGAGGCGGCGCGCGCGGGCGACGCCGGCCGCGGCTTCGCGGTGGTCGCGCAGGAAGTGAAGTCGCTGGCGAACCAGACCGCGCGCGCGACGCTGGAGGTGACGGAGCAGATCGAGCGGATCAAGCGTACTTCGGCCCGCGCGCTGACGGCGGGCGAAACGACCCACGCCGCCGTCGGCGCGGTGGCGGATTCGGCCAAGCGCGTGCGCGTGCGCATGGACGGCCAGGCGGGCGCGGTGCGCCGCATCGGCGAACTGGTCGACGAGACCGCGCTCAGCGCCGACCACGTCTCGCACACGATCGACGCGGTCCGCCGATGCGCCGACCAGGTCATGGGCGAGATGGAGGAGACCCGCCGCGCCGCCCAGGCCGCCGCCGAGCAGCTGGCGACGTTGCGCGCGGGCATTTCCACCTTCCTCGACGCGGTGGGCGCGCGCTAACACCTCCGCGACGACGCGGGAGGTGGATGGTGAGGACCAAGCTGATCGGCGCGCTGCTGCTGGGCTGCGCGTTGCCGCTCGGCGCGCAGCAGCGCTCGGGGACGCATGCGGAGACGCTCGCGCCCGCGGTGCCGCCCGTTCCTCTCCTGCGCGAACAGGCGCGGATGCGGAACGCCTGGCTCAGGGAACGGCTGGACACGCTCGTGCCGCGGCTCATGCGCGAGCGCGGCGTCGACATGTGGGTGCTCGTCGCGCGCGAGTATCTGGAGGACCCGGTGGTCGCGACCATGCTCGACGCCGAGATCTTCCACGCGCGGCGGCGCACGATCCTCGTCTTCCACGATCCGGGCGGAGGCCGGCCGGTCGAGCGGCTGACGGTGAGCCGCTACGGCCTGGGCGGCCTGTTCGAGCCCGCCTGGACGCCGGAGAAGCAGCCGGACCAATGGAAGCGCCTGGGCGAGCTGGTCGCGGCGCGGGACCCCCGACGCATTGCGGTGAACGTGTCGGCCGCCACCGCCTTCGCCGACGGGCTGACGCACAGCCAGCACGAGGAGCTGATGGCGGCGCTGCCCGCGGCGTATCGCGGCCGCGTCGTGCCCGCGGACGCGCTCGCGATCGGCTGGCTCGAGACGCGCATTCCCGCCGAGATGGCCGCCTACCCGCGCATCGTCCGCACCGCGCACGCGATCATCGGCGAGGCGCTGTCGAACAAGGTGGTCACGCCCGGCCGCACCACGGCCGCGGACGTGGTGTGGTGGATGCGCGAGCGCGTGGCGGCGCTGGGCCTGACCGTGTGGTTCCAGCCGTCGCTCCACATCTTCCGCCAGGGCGCGGCCGTCGAGCTTCAGGGCGACGAGGTCATCCGGCCGGGCGACATGCTGTGGACCGACTTCGGCATCATGCACATGGGGCTGGCGACCGACACGCAGCACCTGGCCTATGTGCTCCGCCCCGGCGAGCGGGACGCGCCCGCGGGCTTGCGCGCGGGGCTGGCGGCGAACAACCGCGTGCAGGATGCACTCACCTCCTCGTTCCGAACGGGGCTGAGCGGCAACGACATACTGCTCGCGGCGCGCGCCAAGGCGGTGGCGCAGGGGCTCAACCCGACCATCTACTCGCACCCGATCGGTTATCACGGTCATGGCGCGGGTGCGGCGATCGGCTTCTGGGACGACCAGCGCCCGAGCGAGCGCGGCGCACACAAGCTCCGGCCGAATACGGCGTGGTCGATCGAGTTGTCGCAGACGCAGGCGGTGCCCGAATGGGGCGAACAGTCGGTGCAGTTCCGCACCGAGGAGGACGCGTTCTTCGACGGACGCGCGGTGCGCTACCTGGACGGGCGGCAGACGAGCTTCCACCTCATCCGTTCGGCGGGCAATTAGCGCGGCTCCGCCGCCTCGCGCGCTCGGTCCTCCGCCCTGATGCGCTCGCGGTTGCCGCCGCTCACGCCCCTTCCCTCCTCTTCAGGCCGGTGGACGTTGCCCGAGTTGGGCGGCGCCCCCGGAGGTGCGTCGCGCATCGTCGTGTCGTGGTAGATGTTGGCGGCCACGACCTCCGTCAGGTCGGGGAAGATGTTGTGCGCCGACACCGCGCCTTGCGCCTTCCAGCCGACGGGCAGCTCCTCCTTGGGATGGACAGAGGCCCAGACGATCGCGTCGGCGACAGGCTGCGCCGCGTCCATCATAATCATGCGGGGGACGCGGCCGGTATAGTTGCCCGCGTGCTGCCAGATCGGCGTGTCGGCGGCGAAGGGCATCACCGTCGAGACGCGGATGCGCTTGTTGAGCTTCTTGAGCCGCATCTCCTCGTTGAGCGCGCGGCCCAGCCCCAGGATGCCGTATTTCGAGGCGACGTAGGATCCGTGGTACGGCAGGGGCACAACGCTCTCGACCGAGCCTACGTTGACCAGCGTGCCATAGCCTTGGGCGACGAAACGGCGCATCGCGGCGTGCGCGCCGTGGATCACGCCCTTCAGGTTAACGTCGATCGTGCGCGTGTGGTCGGCGAGCGGCACGGCGGTGAACTCGCCGATCGAGAGCACGCCCGCGTTGTTGATCCACACGTCGATACGGCCGAAGCGCGCCTCGGCGGCCTGCGCCAGCCGCTCGACGGCTTGGGGGTCGGCGACGTCCGTGGGGACCGCGATCGCCTGGCCGCCCGCGCCGCGAATCTCGTTCGCGACCTCCTCGAGCAGCTCGCCGCGGCGGGCGGCGAGCACGACGTTGGCGCCGAGCGACCCCGCCCGGACCGCGGCGCCGCGGCCGAAGCCCGACGACGCGCCCGTGATGACGTAGGTGCGCCCGGCGATGCGCGGTCCGTCGGCGCGGCGGAGCGTCGTGTCCGCCGCGCAGGCGCTAAGCCCCGCGCAGGATAGGACCAGCGCGAGGCCTAAGCGCCGCACCCGCTCAGCCGTGGCCGCCGGAGGAACCGCCGCCCGAGTTGCCGCCGCCGCCCGACTTGGAGCCGCCCGAGCGCCCGCCCGAGCCCTTGCCGCCGGTCGTCTTGCTGGAGGTGCCGGAGCCGGGATCGCCGCCCTTCTCGGTCACCGCGCCGGGATTACCGCCCGCGCCTTTCTGGGCCATGACACATGCTCCTTCGCTGTTGGAACCGGGGAACGGGCGGGTCGGGGCGCGGTTCCGCCTGATCCTTGTTAGGCGGGAGCCTGCGCAAGATGCCGTGTCACTGCAGAAAGCGGCCTAAGTTGACCCATGTTGATGTTTCGGGCGCGGTCGAGTGCCAGCGTGAAGTCCGTCAACACGGCGAGGACGCATGCACGGGCATTCGCAACTGGAACAGCGTCGGGTGCTGGTCGTCGAAGACGACTGGTTCATCGCCAGCTACGTCACGGAAGCGCTGGAACAGGCGGGCGCGGCGATCATCGGCCCGGTGGCGTCCGCGTCGGACGCGCTGGAGCGATTGGAACAGGAGCCGCCGCCCCATGCGGCGACGCTCAATGTCAGGCTGCTGGACGGCGACAGCCTGCCCGTCGCGCAGCGCCTGGCGGAGATGGACGTGCCGTTCCTATTCCTGAGCGCGCAGGCCGCCGCGACGCTGCCGCCGGACATGGCGGCGCGGCCGCGGTTGGAGAAGCCGTTCGCGGCGTGGCAGGTGATCGAGGCGGTGGGCGGGATGCTGGACCGCTAGAGCCCGCCGGGCTCGCGGTCGCCCGCGCCTTGCGCGGGCGTGGCCTTGTCGCCCGTGCCGACGCCGGTCGGGTTCGGACCCTCGCCGCCATGCTCGTCGGTGTCGTACTCCTCGCCGGGCTGGCCGCCGCCGGCGCCCATGCCCGATCCGTGGACCTCGCCGTTCTTGGCGACGCGGGCGCGGCGGCCGGCTTCGGGCGGGATGTCTCGGTCGTTGGTCATGCGCGTAGAACGGACGGGCGCACGGGCCCGTTCCGTTTACACGAACCGGCGCGCGAACTCCTGGTTGAGCGCCAGCGCGAGCAGCGTCGCGATCGCGCCCGAGAGCAGGTACGCGCCCGCGGCGATCAGGCCGAGCTCGGCCGACAGCACGAGGGCGGCAAACGGCGCGAAGCCCGCGCCGATTAGCCAGGCGAGGTCGGAGGTGAGTGCGGAGCCGGTGTAGCGGTGTCGGGGCGAGAAGCTGCCCGCCATCGTGCCTGACGACTGGCCGAACGCCAGGCCTAAGAGCAGGAAGCCGACGATCATGTACACGGCCTCGCCCAGGTCGCCGCCGTTCAGCAGCTGCGGCGCGAAGCCGCTATAGGCGGCGATCAGCGCGGCGGAGACGGCGAGCAGCCCGCGCCGGCCGAGCCGGTCGGCGACGAGGCCGGACGCCATGATCGCGAGCACGCCCACGGCTGCGCCGATCATCTCGATGACGAGGAAGCGCACCGGGTCCTCGGGCGTGAACAGCACCACCCAGGAGAGCGGGAACACGGTGACCATGTGGAACAGCGCGAAGCTGGCGAGCGGGGCGAACGCGCCGAGCAGCACCGTGCGCCAGTGGCGGCGGAGCGTCTCGCCGACGGGTGCCGGCTGGAGCTCGCGGCTCTCGTAGAGGCGCTGGAACTCGGGCGTGGCGACGATGCGGAGACGGGCGAAAAGCGCCACCACGTTGATCGCGAAGGCGACGAAGAAGGGATAGCGCCAGCCCCAGCCGAGGAAATCGGCGTCCGACAGCGTCGTCAGGAAAAAGGCGAACAGGCCGCTCGCGACCATGAGGCCGAGGGGTGCTCCGAGCTGCGGCATCATCGCGTACCAGCCGCGACGGTTCTCCGGAGCGTTCAAGGATAGGAGCGACGGCAGGCCGTCCCACGCGCCGCCGAGTGCCGCGCCCTGGCCGATGCGGAACGCTGCCAGGAGCGCCGCCGACCACCAGCCGATCTGCGCGTGGCCGGGCAGAAAGGCGAGCGCCATGGTGGATCCGCCGAGCAGGAACAGTGCGGCCGTCAGCTTGACGACGCGACCGTGATGCCGGTCGAGCCATAGGAAGCCGAGCGTGCCGAGCGGCCGCGCGATGAAGGCGAGCGCGAAAACGCCAAAGGAGTAGATCGTCCCCGTCAGCGCGTCGGCATAGGGGAAGACCAGCGACGGGAACACCAGCACGGACGCGATGGCGTAGACGAAGAAGTCGAAGAACTCGGACGTGCGGCCGATAATCACGCCCACCGCGATGTCGCCAGGCTTGGGCGCGTGGCCGTCCGAATTCACGACCGCGGCGTCGCGTTCGAGGGCGGAGGAGTTCAAGGCGGCGGCGGTCATAGGTTACACGGAGTCCTGGTGGTCGCGGGCCCATATGCGCGGGGCGGCACTGACTTGGGATAGGACAAAGTGTCCAATCCTACGCGCACGACGCGCCCCCTAGATCGGCCGCGTCATGGTACGCGCCAGCCGTCTCCTCCCCCTCGCCGCCCTGCCGATGCTCGCCGCCTGCGACTGGGTCGTCATGAACCCGGCGGGCGACGTGGCGAGGCAGCAGGCGGACTTGATTGTGGTCTCCACGGTGCTGATGCTGCTCATCATCGTGCCGGTTATGGCGATGACGGTGTTCTTCGCGTGGCGCTACCGCGCGCAGCGGAAGACGGCGGCCACCTACGACCCCGAGTTCGACCACTCCACCACGCTGGAGCTCGCCATCTGGGGCGTGCCGCTGCTCATCATCATCGCGCTGGGCGCGCTGACCTGGACGAGCACGCACCTGCTCGACCCCTACCGCCCGATCGCGCGCATCGCCGAGGGGCGCCCCGTGCCCGCGGGCGCGGAGCCGCTGGAGGTGCAAGTCGTCGCGCTCGATTGGAAGTGGCTGTTCATCTACCCCGAGCAGGGGATCGCTACCGTTAACGAGCTCGCCGTCCCCGTCGACCGCCCGCTCCGCTTTCGCCTCACCGCGTCGAGCGTCATGAACAGCTTCTACGCGCCCGCGCTCGCAGGACAGATCTACGCCATGCCCGGCATGGAGACGAAGCTCCACGCCGTGCTCAACCGGCCGGGCAGCTTCGAAGGCTTCTCCGCCAACTATTCGGGCGCGGGCTTCTCCGACATGAAGTTCCGGCTGCACGGGCTCGACGCGTCCGGCTTCGACCAGTGGGTCGAGCGCGTGCGCGCCTCAGGCGGGCGTATGGAGGCGGGCAGCTATCTGCCTCTGGCGAGGCCGTCCGAGAAGGAGCCGGTGCGCCGCTTCGCCGCCGTCGACCCCGCGCTCTGGGACCGCATCGTCGGCCAGTGCGTCGAGCCCGGCCGGCCCTGCGGTGGCCACGGGCATGGCGGCCACAAGACCGAGGGCGCGCTCCAGCGCGAGCGGCACGCCCCCGCCCCGCACATGACCGCGCCCCACAACAGCGAGCACGCGCCCGGCGTCACCCGGCCCGGCGCGCCCGCCAACCGCAACATGTCCTGAGCCAGAACCATGTCCACGCCCACTCACTCCGAGACCACATCCTCCATCTTCGGCCGGCTCGGGCTCGAGTCGTTCCCGCTGCACGAGCCGATCATCGTCGCGACCTTCGGCGTCGTAGCGCTGGGCGGCGTCGCGCTCTTGGGCGCGCTGACCTACTTCCGGCTCTGGGGCTATCTCTGGCGCGAGTGGTTCACGAGCGTCGACCACAAGAAGGTCGGCATCATGTACATGGTGCTGGGCGTCGTCATGCTGCTGCGCGGCTTCGCCGACGCGCTGATGATGCGCGGGCAGCAGGCGGTCGCGTTCGGCGAATCGCAGGGCTACCTCAACGCCCACCACTATGACCAGGTGTTCACCGCCCACGGCGTGATCATGATCTTCTTCGTCGCCATGCCGCTGATCACGGGCATCATGAACTACCTGATCCCGCTCCAGATCGGCGCGCGCGACGTCGCCTTCCCGTTCCTCAACAATTTCAGCTTCTGGATGACGGCCGCGGGCGCGGTAGTGATCATGATGTCGCTGTTCGTGGGCGAGTTCGCGCGCACGGGCTGGCTCGCCTTTCCGCCGCTGTCGGGCATCGACTTCAGCCCGGACGTCGGCGTCGACTATTACATATGGGCGCTGCAGGTGGCGGGCGTCGGCACGACGCTGTCGGGCATCAACCTGATCGCGACGATCGTGAAGATGCGCGCGCCGGGCATGACCATGATGAAGATGCCCGTCTTCTGCTGGACGTCGCTCTGCTCCAACATCCTGATCGTGGCCAGCTTCCCGGTGCTGACAGCCACGCTCGCGCTGCTCAGCCTCGACCGCTACGTCGGCACGGCCTTCTTCACGAACACCAACGGCGGCAACCCGATGATGTACGTGAACCTCATCTGGATCTGGGGCCACCCGGAGGTCTACATCCTGATCCTCCCCGCCTTTGGCATCTTCTCGGAGATCGTGTCGACCTTCAGCGGCAAGCGGCTCTTCGGCTACACGTCGATGGTCTACGCGACCGCGGTCATCACCATCCTGTCCTACCTCGTCTGGCTCCACCACTTCTTCACCATGGGGTCGGGCGCGGCGGTCAACAGCTTCTTCGGTATCACCACCATGGTGATCTCGATCCCCACGGGTGCGAAGATCTTCAACTGGCTGTTCACCATGTACCGCGGCCGCATCCGCTTCGAGCTGCCGATGATGTGGACGGTCGCCTTCATGCTCACCTTCGTGGTGGGCGGCATGACGGGCGTGCTGCTGGCGGTCCCGCCGGCGGACTTCGTGCTGCACAACTCGCTGTTCCTGGTGGCGCATTTCCACAACGTCATCATCGGCGGCGTGCTGTTCGGCCTGTTCGCGGGCATCCAGTATTGGTGGCCCAAGGCGTTCGGCTTCCGCCTGCACGAGGGTCTCGGCCGCGCCAGCTTCTGGCTCTGGGTGGTCGGCTTCGTCACCGCCTTCGCGCCGCTCTACGTGCTGGGCCTCATGGGCGTGACGCGCCGCCTGCGCCACTTCGACGACCCCAGCCTGCAGATCTGGTTCGTCATCGCAGCCGTCGGCGCGGTGCTGATCGCGGGCGGCATCGCCGCCATGCTCGCCCAGTTCGGCTGGTCGATCTACAAGCGCGAGGAGCTCCGCGACGTGACGGGCGACCCTTGGGACGGCCGCACGCTCGAATGGTCCACCAGCTCGCCGCCCCCGGCCTACAACTTCGCCTTCACGCCGGTGGCGCACGAACTCGACGCCTTCTACGACATGAAGGCGCGGGGGCATGAGCGGCCGCTGGCCGGCTACCGCCCGATCCACATGCCCAAGAACACAGGGACCGGCGTGATCCTGGCGGGCCTGTCTGTCGCCTTCGCCTTCGCGATGGTGTGGTACATCTGGTGGCTCGCGGCGCTCAGCCTCGCCGCGATCGTCGGCGGCGCGATCTGGCACAGCTTCAACTACGACCGCGACTACCACATTCCGGCCGTGGAGGTCGCCCGCGTCGAAGGGGAGCGCACCCGCGCGCTCCAGGGCGCAGCCCGACCCCGCGACCCCGACAGCCCGCGCGAGCAGGACCGCGACGTCCTCGCGCTGGCGGGAGCTTGAACCCATGAGCGCCATGACCCCGATCGGTCCCTCCTTCTACCTGACGGAGGAGGACCACCATCCCGAAGGCTCCACCGCGCTCGGCTTCTGGATGTACCTGATGAGCGACTGCCTCATCTTCGCGGTGCTGTTCGCCACCTACGGCGTGCTCGGCACCGCCTATGCGGGCGGGCCGACGCCCGCCGAGCTGTTCGACCTGCCGCTGGTGGCGCTCAACACGAGCATGCTGCTGCTGTCGTCGATCACCTACGGTTTCGCGATGATCGCGATGGGCGAAGGGCGGCAGCGCGCGGTGCTTGGCTGGCTCGGGATTACCGGCCTGTTCGGCGCGGCGTTCCTCGGTATCGAGATGTACGAGTTCGCGCACCTGATCCACGAGGGCGCGACGCCGCAGCGCTCCGCCTTCCTGTCGAGCTTCTGGACGCTGGTCGGCACGCACGGGCTCCACGTCTTCTTCGGCCTCGTCTGGCTCGTCGTGCTGATGGTGCAGGTCGCCCGGCGCGGCCTGATCGAGGCCAATCAGCGCCGCGTCCAGTGCCTCAGCATGTTCTGGCATTTCCTCGACGTCGTCTGGATCGGCGTCTTCACCTTCGTCTACCTGCTCGGAGTTCTGCGATGAGCGCGCACAACACCCACGCGTCCGGCGAGGCGCACGGCACGCGCCGCGATTACCTGATCGGTTTCGGCCTGTCGGTGGTCCTGACCGCCGTCCCCTTCGCGCTGGTCATGCTGGGCCAGCTCGACAAGCAGACCACCGCGCTCTTCGTGATGGGCGCGGCCCTCGTGCAGATCGTGGTGCACATGGTCTACTTCCTCCACATGAACACCAGGTCGGAGGGCGGCTGGACGTTCATGGCGCTCGTGTTCACGGCGGTGCTGGTGGTGATCACGCTGGCCGGATCATTGTGGGTCATGCATCATTTGAACGCGAACATGATGCCCGACATGCAGCAGATACAGGCGATGGGGTGAGGGTCCGCCCTGCCCTGTCCCACATGCCGTCATGCCGGACTTGATCCGGCATCCATGCGCGTACGTCGTTCACGAGCGCACCGCTTGCAGACAGGAACGCGCGTGGACCCCGGGTCAAGCCCGGGGTGACGAGCTAGGGTCGTAGCATGGCGACCACCTCGGCGCGGCGCTCCCGCCCGACCTTCTACATGCTCGTCCTCGCCGGCCTCGCGTTGATGGCCGGCTTCGTCGCGCTCGGCGTGTGGCAATTCGAGCGCCGCGCGTGGAAGCTCGACCTGATCGAGCGCGTCGAGGCGCGGGTGGACGCGGCCCCGGTCGCCGCGCCCGGCCCGACGATCTGGCCGCGCGTCGACCGGCAGGGCTATGAGTACCTCAAGGTCGACGCGACCGGCCGCTTCCTCCACGACCGCGAGACGCTGGTGCAGGCCGTCACCGATTACGGCGCCGGCTACTGGCTGCTCACCCCGCTCGCGACCGACCGCGGCTTCACGCTGCTCGTCAACCGCGGCTTCGTGCCGCAGGACCGGAGCGCGCCCGTGACCAGGCCCGAGGAGGCCGTGACCGTCACCGGCCTGCTTCGCCTAACCGAGCCCGGCGGCGGGTTCCTGCGCAGCAACGACCCGCGAGCCGATCGCTGGTACTCGCGCGACGTCCAGGCGATCGCCGGCGCGAGAGGTCTGGGCAATGTCGCACCCTACTTCATCGACGCCGTAGCGTCCGGTTCGGACGACTTTCCGAAGGGCGGCCTGACCCAGGTCCGCTTCCGCAACCAGCACCTGCAATACGCCCTCACCTGGTTCGCGCTCGCGATCCTGACCGCGGTCGGCCTGTACCTCCTCGTCCGCTACGAGCGGGGTCGGCGATGACCGACGCACGGCTCCTCACCCTCGGCCGTCGGCCGCCCAGCGTCGACGCGGCGGCCGACAATCTCCGCCAGCTCGTCCAGCTGCGCTGGCTGGCGGTGGTGGGGCAGCTCGTCACCATCCTCATCGTCCGCTACCGGCTCGGCGTGCCGCTGCCCGTCGAGCCGATGGTCGCGACGGTGGCGGCGCTGGCGGCGGTCAACCTCGTCTGCGTCCGGCTGCTCCGCCGGCGCGAGGTGACCAACTGGGCGCTGTTCCTGTCGCTCGTGGTCGACGTCGGCGCGCTCACCGTGCAGCTCTACCTCAGCGGCGGCGCCACCAATCCGTTCGCCGCACTCTACCTCCTCCAGGTGGTGTTGGGCGCGATCCTGCTCGAGGCCTGGTCGGCCTGGGTGCTCGTGGTGCTGACGGGCGCGTGCTTCGCGCTGCTGACGGCCGTGTACCGCCCGCTTCGCTTGCCGCCCGCGCTGCAGGGCGAGGCGGGGTCGCTGTTCCTGCTGGGCGAGTGGCTCAACTACGGTCTGATCGCGGTCCTTCTCGTGCTGTTCATCGGCCGCATCGGCGCGATCATCCGCCAGCGCGACCGCAACCTGGCCGAGCTGCGCCGCCGCGCGGCCGAGGAGGACGGCATCGTCCGCATGGGCTTGCTCGCGAGCGGCGCGGCGCACGAGCTCGGCACGCCGCTCGCCAGCCTGTCCGTGATCCTGGGCGACTGGCGGCGCATGCCGGCCGTCCAGGCCGACCCTTCGCTGATGGAGGAGGTCGCGGAAGCGCAAGCGGAGGTCGAGCGCTGCAAGGCGATCGTGACGGGCGTGCTCGCGTCCGCGGGCGAGCCGCGCGGGCTGGCGCCCGAGCCGATCGGCGCGCGCGCCTTCCTGGAGGGGCTGGCCGAGGACTGGCGCACGCTGCACGAGCGCGAGCCGCTGTTCGTCGACTTGGCACTCGACGAGGAGGAGCGGATCATCGCCGACCCCTCGCTCCGCCAGGCGGTGTGGAACCTGCTCGAGAACGCGCGCGAGGCGTCGCCCGGCCAGGTCACGCTGGCGGCGCGGCGCGAGGACGGCGCGCTGAAGGTGACGGTGCTCGACCGCGGCGAGGGCTTCGCGCCCGACCTGCTCGCGTCGCTCGGCCGCCCACTCCAGTCGAGCAAGGGACCCGGGCACGGGGTCGGGCTGTTCCTGACGGCGAACGTCGCGCGCAAGCTCGGCGGGCGGCTGGATGTGGAAAATCGGGAGCGCGGAGCGGCGGTGACGCTGACCCTGCCGCTCGCCACGATCGGAGCGAACGAGGCGTCGTTGAGATGGACCAGGACCAGCGCACCCTCCTCCTCGTAGAGGACGACCAGACCTTCGCCCGCACGCTCGCCCGCTCGTTCGAGCGGCGCGGCTACGCGGTGCGCGTGGCGCACGGGCCCGACGAGCTGGACGCGATCTTGGCCGCGTTCGAGCCCGACTACGCCGTCGTGGACCTGAAGCTCGGCGCGGCGTCGGGGCTGACGGTGGTGCAGCGTCTCCACGCGCACGATCCGGAGATGCTGATCGTCGTGCTGACCGGCTTCGCGAGCATCGCCACGGCCGTGGAGGCGATCAAGCTCGGCGCGTGCCACTATCTCCCCAAGCCCGCCAACACCGACGACATCGAGGCCGCGTTCCACAAGGCGGAGGGCGACGCCGACGTGGCGATCGGCGCGCGGCCGACGAGCATCAAGACGCTGGAGGCGGAGCGGATCAACGAGGTGCTAGCGGAGACGGGGTTCAACATCTCGGAGACCGCGCGGCGGTTGGGCATGCACCGGCGGACCTTGGCGCGGAAATTGGGGAAGCGGCATGTGGGGTAAGAAGGCGCCCGCCTCTCCTCCTCCCCGTCATGCCGGACTTGATCCGGCATCCACGCGCGTCCGCTTGGTCGAGAAGACAGTCGCGAACGAGGCGAACGCGCATGGACCCCGGAACAAGTCCGGGGTGACGGTGGGGGGACTCAAGGTCAGCCCCACCCTCCTCGCCGGCGCCACCCTTCTCGGCGCCGCAGCCCTCGCCATCCTCGTCGCCGAGCGCCGCCGGCCGTTGCGCGACCGCACGCTCCCCGACCGCGGCCGCCTTCCCACGAACGTCGCGCTCGGCGCGATGAGCATGGCCGCCATGTCCGCGGTCGAGGCGCCCGCCTCCCGCGCGCTCGCGCGCTGGTGCGAGCGGAACGGCGTCGGCGTCGCGCAGGCGCTGCCGGGGCCCGCCTGGGCGCGCGACGCGGTCGGGTTCCTGCTGATGGATTACACGACCTATGTCTGGCACGTCCTCACGCACGAGGTACCGGCGTTGTGGCGGCTCCACCTCGTCCATCACGTCGACCTCGACCTCGACGCGTCCACCGCGCTCCGCTTCCACGCGGTCGACATGCTCGTCTCGGCACCCTTCCGCTGTGCCCAGGTGCTCGTGTCGGGCGCTTCGCCGCGCGCGCTGGAGGTCTGGCGCGGCTGGTTCTTCCTCGCGGTGCTGTTCCATCACAGCAATCTCCGCCTGCCCGAGCGCTGGGACCGGCTGCTCGCGCTCGCCGTCACCACGCCGCGCATGCACGGCATCCACCACATGGCCGAGCCCGACCGCACGGGCTCGAACTGGTCGAGCGGCCTGAGCTTCTGGGACCGACTCCACGGCACTTTCCGCCTCGACGTCCCGCAGAGAGGCCAGCCGATCGGCGTCAAAGCGTATCGCGAGCACCTCGACGTCCGGCCCTCGCTCGCCCTCCCCTTCTCGCGCCAGCGCGACGCGTGGGAGCCGCCGCCGGCCCGAAACGTTGGCCTGGGCGAGGAGGACCACCATGCCCGAACTGCTCCAGCCGTCCCAACTCAGCCATGAGCTCCGCGAGGGGACCGGCCCCGACCTGACCAACCGCCGCATCGGCATCGGCCTGAGCCTGTTGGGCGCGGTGCTGGCGGGCGCGGTGACCGCGTACCAGACGGGGCTGGTGAAGCGCCTGCCCGACATCCTTCCGGGCAAGATCTGGGACGCGGAGAAGGTGGACGCGTCCGACTACGCCTATTCCATGCTCCAGCAGCCGGACGGGCCGATGATGCTCGTCAACTACGGCCTAACCGCGATGGCGCTGGCGGCGGGCGGCAAGGACCGCGCCCGGCAGAACCCGGCGCTGTCCTACGTGACGGTTGGCAAGGCCGCGGCCGACTTCGCGACCTGCCTTGCGCTGGCGACCCAGGAATGGCGCGAGAACAAGAAGCTGTGCAGCTACTGCCAGATCGCCACCGTCATCTCGGGCGCGACGCTGGCGCTTAGCCTGCCGGAGGCGATCCGCGCCGGCCGAGGTGGCGAGACGGTTCACTAACCCAGGTTGGCGCGGACGTGCGCCGGATTTGTTTTCAAGCACATGAAAGCGCGTGACGGGCCCGCATCCGCCCGTTACGCTCGCGACTCAGAGGATGCCGATTGAATAGCCTGGAACTGATCAACGTCCGCAAGGCGTACGGCAAGACGCCGGTGCTGGACGACATATCGCTGGCGCTCGAACCGCGCGAGTTCGTCGCGTTCCTGGGCCCTTCGGGTAGCGGCAAGTCGACGCTGCTCCGCATCATCGCAGGCCTGGAGACGGCGGACGCGGGCGAGGTGCGGCTCGACGGGCGGCGCATCGACCAACTGCCGCCGGGCGACCGCGGCGTCGCCATGGTGTTCCAGCACTACGCGCTCTACCCGCACATGACGGTGCGCGGGAACATGGCGTTCGGCCTCAAGAACGCGCACGTCCCCCCCGCCGAGATCGCCGCCCGCGTCGCCGAGGCCGCGCGCATCCTGGAGATCGAGGCGCACCTCGACAAGCGCCCCGGCCAGCTGTCGGGCGGCCAGCGCCAGCGCGTCGCGATCGGCCGCGCGATCGTGAAGCACCCGCGGCTGTTCCTGCTCGACGAGCCGCTGTCCAACCTCGACGCGGCGCTCCGCATGCGTACGCGGCTCGAGCTCGCCGATCTGCGCCAACGCGTCGACGCCGCCTTCGTCATGGTGACGCACGACCAGGCGGAGGCGATGACGCTCGCCGACCGCATCGTCGTCATGAACGACCGCCGCATCCAGCAGGTCGGCGCGCCGATGGAGATTTATCTCCGCCCCGCCAACAGCTTCGTCGCGCGCTTCGTCGGCTCGCCGGCGATGAATCTTCTGCCCGTCGAACCGGTCGCCAACGGCGCGCTCGTCCGCGTGCGCTTGGGCGACGGCGCGGAGGTGGAGACGCGCGTGGCGCTCAACGGCTTCGGCGGCGGCACGCTGGAGCTCGGCCTGCGCCCCGAGAACGTCGAGGTCACCGCGCCGGGCGGCGGCACCACCGACGCCAAGGTCGAGCTGGTCGAGCGGCTGGGCGAGCGCACGCTCGTCTACGCCAAGCTCCGCAGCGGCGACGAGATCACGGGCGAGGACGAGGGCAACAGCCGCGTGCGCGTCGGCGACGTGGTGGGGCTGCGGATCAAGGGCGAGCGCGCGCATCTGTTCGACGCGCAAGGCGTGGGCCACCATGCCGAGGCGGGGGCGTGAGGACCGCACGCTGGCAGGGGCTGGCCTATGTCGCACCATTCCTGATCCTCTACGCCGCGCTGCTCATCTTCCCGCTGCTCATGGGTATGGGGCTCAGCTTCTATCGCGCCGACCTGTTCGGGGCGAAGGTGTGGACGGGTCTCGGCAATTACGGGCGGCTCCTCTCCGACCCCGTGTTCCTCCACGCGCTCCGCAACACGTTCAAGCTCGTGCTGCTGATCGTGCCGACGCTCACCGCGCTCACGCTGGCGCTGGCGGTCGCGCTCAACCGACGGACGCGAGGCGCGGCGGTGCTGAGGGGCGTGTTCTTCTCCTCGTCGGTGCTGTCCGTCACGATCGTGACGCTGATCTGGCGCTTCGTGCTGACGCCCGACGCGGGGCTGTTCGCCGAGGTGGCGCAGGCGCTGGGCCGCGAGCCGCTGCCCTGGCTCAGCCACCCCGACCTCACCATCCCGGCGCTCGCGCTCACCACCATCTGGTGGTCGATCGGTCTGCCCATGATGCTGTTCCTGGCGGGGCTGCAGCAGATCCCGTCCGACATGTACGAGGCTGCCGCGCTCGACCGGTCGAGCCGCTGGACGACGTTCCGGCGCATCACCCTTCCCCAGCTTCGCCGCACGCTGCTCCTCGTCGTGATGCTCCAGACCGCGGCGCAGCTCCAGCTGTTCGGCCAGGCGCAGCTGCTCACCGCCGGCGGCCCGAGCGGCGCGTCGCGGCCGGTGGTGCTGTTCATCTTCGAGGTGGCGTTCGTCCGCTGGGAGCTGGGCTACGCGCTCGCCGCGGCCGAGATCCTGTTCACGCTCGTGTTGCTGGCGACCTTGGCGCAGTACTGGGCGGCGCGCCCGCGCGAGGACGCGCGATGAACCGCGACCGCATGCCGCCGCTGGCGCTGGTGCTGACGCTGGTGGGCGCGGCCGCGATGGTGGCGCCGCTCGTCTGGACGGTGCTTCTGTCGCTGAAGAGCAACGCCGAGCTCCTGCAGGACACGGGCGCGGCGTTCCGTGGGCCGTACACGCTCGAGAACTACGGCGCGATCCTCAAGGGCGACATGGTGTTCCGCTGGTTGCTCAACTCGCTGATCGTGTCGCTCGGCACGACGGCGGGCGTGCTGGCGCTCTCGTCGCTCGCGGGCTTCGCGTTCGCGCGGCTCGACTTCCCGTTCCGGCGCACGCTGTTCGTGTTCGTGCTGCTGGGCCTCGCCATCCCCGAACAGGCGGTGATCCTGCCGCAGCACCGGCTGTTCGCATGGTTAGGCCTGCACAACAGCTATCCCGGCCTGATCCTGCCGGGGCTGGTCGGCTCGTTCGGCGTGTTCTTCATGACGCAGTATTTCCGCGGGCTGCCGCGCGATCTGGACGAGGCGGCGGCGCTTGACGGCGCGTCGACGTTCCAGATCTTCGCGCGCGTGCTGCTGCCGCTCACCGTGCCGGCCCAGGCGACGCTCGGCGTGTTCACCTTCCTCGGCTCGTGGAACGCCTATTGGTGGCCGCTCATCTCGGCGACGACGAGCGACCGCTTCACGCTCACCGTCGGCCTCGCCTCCGCCCAGGCCAACTATGCGCAGACCAACGGGCTCGGCTATCTGATGGCGCAGGCGGTGTTCGCGTCCTTGCCGATCCTCATCGTGTACGTCCTGTTCCAGCGCCAAATCGTCAACGCGATCGGCGGCGCGGTCAAATGAGGCGGTGGCTCGCCCCGCTGCTCCTGCTCGGCAGCTGCGCCCAAGGACCGGACCGCACGGAGATCCACCTCCAGCGCTTCTTCGGCGATTGCAGCGCCGAGTACGGCCGCTCGCTCGACATCGGCGGGGCGGAGGGCGAATGCGGCATCGTCACGACGCTCCTGAACCGCTTCCGGGCCGAGAACCCCGACATCGAGCTCAAGATCAACATCGTCGCCTGGCCCGGCTACGCGCAGCTCGCGGCGCAGATGGCGGCGAACGAGCCGCCCGACCTGGTGACGATGCACCAGGGGCTGATCACCGACTATCAGACCCGCGGCCTCCTCCAACCGCTCGACGGCGTGCTCGCCCAGGCGGGACTCCAGCCCGCCGACTTCACCGCGGCGGGCCAGCGCGGCGTCGTCAAGGACGGCCGCGTCTACGGCCTCCCCTGGGACACGGTGGGTGGCTTGTTCCACGTCAATACACGGCTGTTCGAGCAAGCCGGATTGATGGAGGGCGGCCGCCCCGTCCTGCCGCGCTCCGCCGACGAGTTGCTCGCCCATGCGCGCCGCTTCAAGGCGGCGACGGGTAAACCCTATCTCGTCCAGAGCTCGGTCAACGACCCCGCCACGCACACGCGCAACCTCTACACCTACCTCCTCGCGCAGGAGGCGGTGATCTTCCCCGACGCGCGCCACGTCCGGCTGCGGACGCCCGAGGCGAAGCGCGTACTCGAGCTGTTCCGCACGCTGGAGCGCGAAGGCCTCACCACGACCAACCAGGACAACCCCGCCGCCATCGCGAGCTTCTTAGGGGGAGAGGGCGGCGTGTTTCCTACGGGCACCTGGATGATCGGCCCCTTCGACGCGGAGGCGAAGACGCCCGGCCGCCCGCTCTACGGCGCCTATGCGGTCTTCCCCTACCCGCGCCTGTTCGGGCGCGAGGCGTCGTTCGTCGACGGCCATAGCTGGGTCATGCCGCGCCGCGAGCGCACGCCCGAGCAGGAGGCCGCTATCGCCCGGCTGCTGCGCTTCATGGCGGAGCGCAATTTCGACTGGTCGCGCACCGGACACCTGCCCGCCGTGCAGGCGGTGGTCGACGACCCACGCTTCCGGGCGCTGCCCCACCGCGCCGACATCGCGCCGCTCGCGTCGAACGGCCGTCTGCTCCCGCCCTACGTCCAGCGCCAGGGCGCGATCGAGGGGCTGATCGGCGAGGAGGTCGCGTCCGCGGTGGCGGGCACCAAGTCGGTCGACCGGGCGCTCGCCGACGCCGAGCGGCGGGTCAACGAGCTGCTGGCGAGCACGCTCTAAGGGACGCCGACCGACGCCCGCCGGTCCACCTCGTCGCGCGTCGCGGGACGGCCGATCAGATAGCCCTGCACCTGGTCGCAGCCCCATTCGCGCAGGCGCTCCAACTGCCGCTCGGTCTCGACGCCCTCGGCGACGATCCGCACCCCCAGGCTCCGCCCCAATCCGATCGTCGCCTTGACGATCGACGCCGAGGGCTGGTGCGTCAGCATGGCGGCGACGAAGCTCCGGTCGACCTTGAGCTTGTCGAACCCGAAATCCTTGAGGTTGCTGAGCGAGGAGTGGCCGGTGCCGAAATCGTCCATCGCGATCCGCGCGCCCGCCGCCTGCAGCCGCCTGAGCGTCGCGAGCACCGCGTCGCGATGGTGGCCGAGCAGCGTGGCGCTCTCCGTCACCTCGAACTCCAACCGGTCGGCCGCGACGCCGTGACGCTCGGCGAGCGAGAGCAGCGCGCCGCCCAGGTCGGGCTCGCGGAACTGGATGGGCGACAGGTTGAGCGACAGCGCGACCGACGGATCCCAGGTCGCGGCGGCCGCGATCGCCTGGTCCGCCATCCAGAGGCCGATCCGACCGATCTGCCCCGTCGACTCGGCGATGGGGATGAATTGGGCCGGCGCGATCTCGCCGAGCTCGGGATGCCGCCAGCGCAGCAGCGCCTCATGGCCGACGACGCGCATCGCCCCCGCGGTCGCGATCGGCTGGTACACGACGTACAGACCGCCCGCCTCGATCGCGTCCTCGAGGTCGCGGGCGAGCCGGCGCTTGAGCCTGATCTCCTCCTGCAGCCCCGTGTCGAAGAAACGCGCGGTGTTCCGGCCGTCCCCCTTGGCGCGGTAGAGCGCCATGTCCGCCGAGTTGTAGAGCTCGTCGCCGTCCTGGTCGGGCCCGGAGATCGCCACGCCGACGCTCATCCGGATCGCCACCTCCTCGTCCGCGGTCTTGGCGGTCGCGCGCGACAGGCGGGACAGCAACGCTTCGGCGGCGGCGGGCTGCGAGGGCGCGACCTGGATCACGGCGAACTCGTCGCCGCCGATCCGCGCCACCAGGTCGTCGGCGCGGATGCAGTCCGCCAGCAGCGCGGCGGCGCGGCGCAGCGCCTCGTCGCCGCCGGCATGGCCGAACCGGTCGTTGATGCCCTTGAACCCGTCCATGTCGATCGCGAACACGGCGACCTGATCGCCCGTCCGGCGGCTGCGCGCGAGTTCGTGCGCGAGGCGGTTCTCGAAGAGCAGCCGGTTGGGCAATCCGGTCAGCGCGTCGTGGTGCGCGAGGAAGTCGACCCGGCGCTGCGCGGCGCGGCGCGCCTCGACCGCCTCGCGATATTCGGACAGCCCGCGCGCCAGGTCGCCCAGCTCATCCGCGCGCTCCAGGCCGGGCACGCCCGCCGCGTCCGGCCGCTCGTCGTCGAAGTCGCGCAACCGCGAGGCGATCGCCACGATGGGCTTCAGAACGCGCAGGCGCAGCCACACCGCCATCGCGAACAGCACGGCGACCGCCGCCAGCGCGCCGGCGAGCAGCCGGACGGTGTTGCGGCGGCTGAACGCGATGTTGGCGTCGACCGCCTCCTCGATCGCGCGGCCGAGCGCCTCGCGCGCCTCCGTCCGCTCCGCCTCCAGCCGCTTCAGCGCGCCGAGGAAGCCGGGCATCTCCGCCTTGATCGCCGTGGGATCGCGCCGGGCGACCTCGATGAGGTCGCGCGCCGTGGGCACGAAGCCGAGCGCCGCCGCGCGCGTCTGCGCCAGCGCCTCGTGCAGCTCGGGGGATAGGGCGGCGGCGTCGCCGCCGTTCGACGACGCGGACAGCACGGCGAACGCCCGCAGCTCGGCGGCGAGCTCCGCCCAGCGCCTGTCCGCGACGGGCTTGCCCTGCTCCGCGACGCGCGTCGCGTCGCCGAGCGCGAGGCGGAGCCGCCGTTGCGCCCGATCCTCGCGATCCTGCCGCCGGAGCAGGTGCGTCAGCTGGTCGATGCCCTCGTTCGCCGCCTGCACCTGCCCGCCGACCCTGAGCCCCGAGGCCACGAGCAGCACGGACAGCAGCAGCACCGCGGCGCAAGCCGCCGTCACCCTGGTGGCGATCGAAATCCGCACGGCGAGATCCTCCTCGGCCGCGCGGTGTAAACAACAAGGGTTACCGCCGGGTTAGGCGCGCCCCGGACGTGTCAGCGGATGTGGAAGCCGGCACCCCCGCCCTCCCCGTCGTCGGTCCGCTCGCGTCCGGCGAGCACGTTCTCCAGCTCGTCGAGCGAGTGCGGCACGTCCAGGTGCTGCGCGCCGACATATAGCCGGGTGCCCTCCTCCTGCGGCACGGCGTGGGTGAGCTTGTCGATGTCGATCAACGCCTTGCCGGACGGCAGGATCTCGATCTGGACGAAGCGCATGGCGACCTTCCTTTCAGCGCCGCCCTTATCGCCGGATCGCCCCCGGCCCAAGCCCGGGCGATCTCCGCCCGCGAACGGGCCGTGCGGGAATCAGGCGGATGCACCACGCTGATCGAAGCGGCTGACCTGCCGACTGGTGATCGGGATATGGTGCCGCCTACAGGACTCGAACCTGTGACCCCCGCATTACGAATGCGATGCTCTACCAGCTGAGCTAAGGCGGCACGCCATGCCACGCGGGGCTCGTGGGGCCCGCGGCTGGAAGGCCGGCCGAATAACAGCACAGGCGGGCGCTGGCAAGCGCGCTCGCCCGCTTTACGCGGCGTTTACCATCGTTCCGGCAAACATGCCCGCGACAGGGGCCCGCGATCGGTGCGGCGCCCCAGGGGACAAGGGCATGGACTTGAGCCACGGTCTGGATGCGGGCGCGGACGTCGAGATGGAGACGGACGAGTCGGGCGTCGGCGAGCAGATGTTCGACCTGGGCGGCGACGAGCGCCGCATGCATGTGCGCGCCTATAATCACTGGGTGTCGCTGCTGAAGGGCCAGCCCTTCCCCGCCATCGCCGATCTCGATCCGGCCGCCATCGCCGATTTCGGCGACAACAGCGTGCTGCTCGACTTCACGGACGGGATCGAGGACCCGGTCATCTCCTATCTCGGCCGGTCGCTCCGCGACGAGTGCGGCATCGTCGGCAATCCGCTCCGCGTCGCCGACGTGCCGTCGCGCTCGTTGCTCTCGCGGCTGACCGATCATTATCTCCAGATCATCGCTAATCGCGCGCCGATCGGCTTCGAGGCCGAGTTCGTCAACACGCGCGGGCACACCACGCTCTACCGCGGCATCTTGATGCCCTACTCGTCGGACGGCGCGGCGATCGACTTCATCTACGGCGTGATCAACTGGAAGGAGCTGGCCGATCCGGTCGTCCAGGCCTCGCTCGACGCCGAGCTCGCGGCCGCCGTCCGCGCCGCGCCCGCGCCCACCGACGCGCCCGTCTGGGCCGACGGGCCCAGCCACGGCTTCGAGGACGAGGAGGGCGAAACCCCCGCCACGCTCGACGCGCGGCTGATGATGGCGCGCGAATCGGCCGCCGCGGTGCGCGCCGCCGACACGCGCAGCCGCGCCGCGCTCTACCGGGCGCTGGGCCGCGCGCACGATTTTGGGCTCGCCGCCGAGGAAGACCGCGACGCCTATGCTCGCATCCTCGCCGAAGCCGGCATCAAGGAGCAGGCGCGCGCGCCCATGACGCCCGTCGCCAAGCTCGTCTTCGGCGCGGACTACGACAAGACGCGCCTGACCGAGTTCGCGACCGTGCTGGGCCACGCCCGCGACCGCGGCGTGCGTGCCGGCGAGCTTTCCGAGTGTCTGTCCGGCTTCGCGGGCGGCATCAAGGCGGTGGTGGCCGAGGCCCGCGCCGCACGCGCCAAGCCGCGGGCGAAGCCCGCGCCCGTGCTCGCCGACCGTGCGCCCCTGGCCCGTATCGACCTCCAGCAGACCGCCGAGCCGGGCCATGTCGTGGTGCTCGTCGCACGCGTGTCGGCGGGAGGTGGGCTCGACGTGGTGGGCCAGCTCGACGATCCCAAGCTGACCGACCGGGCCGTCCGCGCGCTCGGCTGAAATCGTCGCATCCGTTACGGAGGGTTGAGCCGGCCGCGCGGCGGGCGTAGGCCGGCCCCATGCTGACCAACGCAAATCAATCGCTGGTGGACGCGCTGCGCGACCGCCTCGTGCGCGGCGCGCTGCCCGCCGAGCTCCAGGGTTTCGGGGACGCCGAGCAGGCGGAGGCCGCCGCCTTTCTCGTCGCGGCCGCGATGGACCGTCGCCCCGGCAAGCCCGTCATCGCGCTGGAGGCGATCGCCGCCGACGACGTGCGCCGGCGCATGCGCATGGGCGTGATCAACGACGACATGCCATTCCTGGTCGATTCTATCGCGGCGGAGATCGGCGAGCGCGGCGTCGCGATCGACCGCATCATCCACCCCGTGGTCCCCGTCACGCGCGACGATCACGGACGGCTGACCGGCATCGGCGGTGACGGGGGCGAGGGCGGCCGCCCCGAGTCGATGATCTACCTGGAGCTGGAGCGCGTCGACGCGCGCAGCCGCGCGGCGCTGGAGACGGAAATCGCCGCCGTGCTCCTCGACGTGCGCGTCGCCGTCGAAGACTGGCCGCAGATGCGCGAAGCGCTCGCGCGTGACGCCGAATCGCTCGGCTCGGGCGAAGGCGCGGAGCTGCTGCGCTGGTTCTCGGGCGGACACCTGACGCTGCTCGGCCATGAGCGCTGGACGGCGGACGGCGACGCCGCGCGGCTCGGCATCGCGCGCAACCGACACCGGGTGGAGATCCTCGACGAAGCCTCGCGCCGCCTCGCGCTCGCGCGGTTCGAGCAGGGGGCGGAGGCGCCGCTGCTCATCAAGTCGAACCATATCTCCGCGGTGCACCGCGCCGTACCGCTCGATCTGATCCTGCTGCCGATCCGTGACAGCGGGCGCGTCACGGGCCTGTCGATCCACTCCGGCCTGTGGACCAGCGCCGCGCTTTCTGCGCCCGCGCGTAGTGTTCCCATCGTTCGCGAGCGCCTGCGCGCGCTGGAGGAGAAGTTCGGCTTCGACCCGCGCGGCCATACGGGCAAGGCGCTGGCGCACGCCGTCGGCGCGATGCCGCACGACTTGGCGGTCGCGTTCGAGCCGGAGGCGCTGGAGGCGCTCGCGCTCGCCTCCATGAGCCTCGCCGACCGGCCGCGTCCGCGGCTCGTGCTCGTGCCTTCGCCGCTACGGCGGCACCTCTACGCCTTCGTCTGGCTGCCGCGCGACGAGCTCAATACCGCGCGCCGGGTCGCGATCGGCGAGATGCTGAAGGAAGCGGCCGGCGCCCAACTCCTCAACTGGCAGATCCAGATCGACGAGGTGACAGCGCTCATCCGCTACACGCTGGACATCACGGACGGCGCGTCGCTGCCCGACGAGGCGGAGCTGGACGCGCGGCTCGCGCGCATGATCCGCGGCTGGGCGCCCGAGGTCGAGGCGGCGCTGGCGGAGCAGGTGCCGCAGCGCACCGCGGCCCGGCTCGCGCTTACTTGGGCCAACGCTTTCCCCAACGGCTACCGCACCGCGCGCTCGGGCGCGGAGGCCGCGGCCGACATCCTGCGCCTCGACCAGCTCACCGACGAGGGCTCGCGCTCGGTCCGGATCGTCGCCGAGGAAGGCCGGACGCGGCTCAAAATATACCGCCGCGGCGGCCCGCTGCCGCTGTCGGACGCGGTGCCCGTGCTCGAGAATTTCGGCTTCCGCGTCGTGGAGGAGATCCCCACCGCGCTCAACGACGCGGACCGCACCTACCTTCACGATTTCGAGGTCGAGGCGGGCGGCGCGATCGGGAACGTGGCCGTGCTGGAGGGCGCGGTCGCGGCCGTGCTGGAGGGCCGCGCCGAGAACGACCTGTTCAACCGCCTGATCGTCGAGGCGGGCGTCGAGCCCTTCGCGGTGGTGCTGTTCCGCGCCTGGTTCCGCTACCTGCGCCAGGCAGGGCTCCCCTACGGCTTGGCCACCGTGGTCGACGCGCTGCGCCGCGCGCCCGCGGTGTCGAAAGCGCTGATCGAACGCTTCGCCGCCGCGCACGGGCCTGAGGAGGGCGACGTCGCCGCCGCCGACGAGCAGGTCGCGCGCGGGCTGGACGCCGTGTCCGCGATCGACGACGACCGCATCCTGCGCGCCATCAATGCGGTGATCGCCGCCACCTTGCGCACCAACGCCTTCGCGCCCGCCGCCGAGCTGGCGCTGGCGTTCAAGCTCGACTCGGCGCGCATCCCGGGCCTGCCCGCTCCCCTGCCCTGGCGCGAGATCTGGGTCTACAGCCCCCGCGTCGAAGGCATCCACCTCCGCGCCGGCCCTGTCGCGCGCGGCGGCTTACGCTGGTCGGACCGGCGCGACGATTTCCGCACCGAGATCCTGGGGCTCATGAAGGCGCAGCGCGTGAAGAACGCGGTGATCGTGCCCACGGGCGCGAAGGGCGGTTTCTACCCCAAGCAGCTCCCCGCCCCGTCCAACCGCGACGCGTGGCTCGCGGAGGGGACCGAGAGCTACCGCGTCTTCATCCGCACATTGCTGTCGGTGACCGACAACCTCGTCGAGGGCCGGGTCGTCCACCCGGAGGGCGTGCGCGTCCATGACGGGCCCGACCCGTACTTTGTCGTCGCCGCCGACAAGGGCACCGCGACCTTCTCCGACGTGGCGAACGCGATCGCCTTGGAGCGCGGCTTCTGGCTCGGCGACGCCTTCGCGTCCGGCGGCAGCCAGGGCTACGACCACAAGGCGATGGGCATCACCGCCAAGGGCGCGTGGATCTCCGTCCAGCGCCACTTCGCCGAGCGGGGCGTCGACGTGCAGACGCAGTCGATCAGCGTGGTCGGCTGCGGCGACATGTCGGGCGACGTGTTCGGCAACGGCATGCTGCTGTCCCGCGCGATCAAGCTCGTGGCGGCGTTCGACCACCGCCACATCTTTATCGACCCTTCGCCCGACCCCGCGCGTTCGTACGAGGAGCGCGCGCGCATGTTCGCGCTGCCGCGGTCGAGCTGGGAGGATTACGACAAGTCGCTTATCTCGGCCGGCGGCGGCGTGTACGCGCGGACCGAGAAGGTGATCCGCCTCTCGCCCGAGGCGCAGGCCGTGCTCGGCGTCACCCAGGCCGAGTTCGAGCCCGCGGCGCTCATCTCCGCCATCCTGAAGGCCCCGGCCGACCTCATCTGGTTCGGCGGCATCGGCACCTATGTGAAGGCGGCGGCCGAGAACAACGCGGCCGTCGGCGACCCCGCCAACGACCGCCTCCGCGTCGACGCCGAGCAGCTCCGCGCCACCGCGATCGGCGAGGGCGCGAACCTGGGCGTGACGCAGGCGGCGCGCATCGCGTTCGCCGCGCGCGGCGGGCGCATCAACACCGACTTCATCGACAACTCGGCGGGCGTCGACTGCTCGGACAACGAGGTCAACATCAAGATCGCGCTCAACCGCGAGATGATGGAGGGCCGCCTCGCCGAGGGCGACCGCAACGCGCTGCTCGCGTCGATGACCGACGACGTCGCGCACCTCGTGCTTGAGGACAACCGCCTCCAGACGCTGGCGCTGTCCATCGCCGAGGCGGACGGCGCGGCGGCCACCCCGTCCTACGTCCGTGCGATCGAGATCTTCGAGACGGCAGGCCGCCTCGACCGCCAGGTCGAAGGCCTCGCCGGCAACGAGGAGCTGCTGCGCCGCGGCCAGTCGGGCCAGGGCCTCACCCGCCCCGAGCTCGCCGTGCTGCTCGCCACCGCCAAGCTCGCGCTGCAGGACGCGATCGAAGCCGCGGACCTGGGCAGCGACGACGCGCTGCTGCCTGACCTCCGCGCCGCTTTCCCGCCCGCGATGCGCGAGCGGTTCCAGGACGCGATCGACGCGCACCGGCTGCGCCGCGAGATCGTCGCGACCAAGCTCGCCAACCGTATCGTCAACCGGCTGGGCCTGCTCCACCCGTTCGAGCTCGCCGAGGAGGAGGGCGCCGCCGCGGGCGACATCGCCGCTATGTTCGTGGTCGCCGAGCGGCTGTTCGGCCTGCCCGAGCTATGGGCGGCGATCGAGACGACGCCGATGCCCGAGTCGGGCCGCCTCGCGCTGTTCGACGAGGTCGCGGCCGCGACGCGCTCGCACGTCGCCGACCTGCTCCGCGTGGTCGTGCCGGGCGTGGGGCCTGGCGACGTGCTCGCCTATCTCGCGCCGCGCGTCCGCCAGCTCGACGCCGCGACGGGCCAGCTGCTGCTCGAGGAGGCGCGCATGCAGAGCGGGCGTATCCGCTCCGGCCTGGAGGCGGCGGGCGCGCCGTCCGAGCTGGCGGGCCGCGTCGTGCGCCTGTTCGAGCTCGACGGTGCGATCGGCCTGGCCGAGCTCGGCGGGCGGCTCGGGCTCGACGAGGTCACGCTGGCGCGCGCCTTCACGCATCTGGGCCAGGCGCTCGGGCTCGACTGGGCGCAGGCCACCGCCGCGCGCATCGTATCGAGCGATCCGTGGGAGCGGCTGCTGATCGCAGGCCTCGCGCGCGACTTCCAGCAGCTGCGCCTCGAATTCCTGAGCCGCGCGCAGGGCGACCCGCAGGAACAGGTCGAAGACTGGCTCCGCCGCAACGCCGCGCGCGTGGCGCAATTCAAGGCGCTGATCGACCGCGCGCGGCTGGTCGCGAAGCCCAGCGCCGCGATGCTCGCGCAGATCGCCGGCCAGGCGCGGGTGCTGTTGGGGCGGTAGGAACCGGGAAGGCCCGCTAGCCTTCCCGTCCTTTTCCGTCATGCCGGACTTGATCCGGCATCCCGCTTCTTCTCAACGGTGGGAAGAAACGGGACCCCGGCTCAAGGCCGGGGTGACGAAGTAGCCTACGCCATCGCCGCCCTCACCCGCCTCCGCTTCACCTTCGCCCGCCACCCGCGCGCGCGCCACCACATGATCACCCCGGTGACCGCGAGCAGCACGGGGATCATCCCGCCCAGGAAGATCGCCCAGCGCCACAACAGCCCCATGCCGGTGCCGTCGTGGACTCGCCGCA
Source organism: Sphingomonas lenta (assembly GCF_002288825.1). Taxonomy (GTDB): domain Bacteria; phylum Pseudomonadota; class Alphaproteobacteria; order Sphingomonadales; family Sphingomonadaceae; genus Sphingomonas; species Sphingomonas lenta. The sequence continues at coordinate 473,269 of NZ_NSLI01000003.1, read as the reverse complement.
TTAGCCGCATCACGCCCTCGGGCGCGGGCGGCTCGCGCTTCGCCGCGCCCGTGCGGTCGTCGACAGTGACCTGGCCGCGCGCGAGCCGGACCGTCCATTCGGCCTTCTTCTCCGTCGGCCAGGAAACCTGCCTGACCTCACCGCCCGCGAGCGCCAACACCTCCTCGACCGGGCGGGCAGTCGCCTCCAGCGGCGCGGCCGGGCGCGGACGCGGACGCGGCGCTTCGCCCGAGAGCGGGCCGAAGAACGCCGGGAACGAGATCCACGCGCCTGTCAGCGACAGCACGAACAGCGGCAGCGAAACCCAGAAGCCGAACTGGTAGTGCAGATTCGTGTCGGTGTTCGCGTGCCGCCGCCACCGGAAGCCGCGCCGCCAGCTCCCCGTCATCGGCCACCACAGCCACAGCCCGGTGAGCGCCGATACCATCATCGCCACGCCCACCCAACCGACGATCTGCCGTCCCACGCCCGGCACCATCAAGCTGCCATGGAGCACGTGCAGGACGCGCATGATCCCGGCGTTGTTGGGCGCCACCTCCAGCACGCGCGCGGTCGGCGGGTCGAGGTAGATGTTGGTCCGCTGCGGCGGGCCGGGCCGATCGGGCGCATGGGCCGGCGCGGCCGCGACGGTCACCGGGCCGCCGTGATCGGGCATGGCGAGCGAAGCGACCCGCTCGCCCGGCCTCATCGCCGTCCGCGCCGCCTCGAGATACGCCGCCGGCGCGAGCGTCACGTCGCCGCTCGTCGCGTAGCGGTCCGGGTACACCCAGGGCTCCAGCTCCTCGTGCCACACCAGCACCGCGCCGGTGAACGAGATGGGGATGATCAGCGCCGCGAGCAGCAGCCCCAACCATTTGTGCAGCTGGAACCAGGCGCGCCGCAGCGCCTGCTTGCTCGCCATCACAGCCTCGCCCGGATCGTCAGGCGCGCGTTCAGCGGTACGCCGGTGGAAATGTTGTTGTCGGAATGCGCGGTCGGAAAGTACCCGTCGTCGAACAGGTTCTCGACGTTCAGCTGCGCCTCCAGCTTGTCGGAAAGCCGGTAAAAGGCCGCGAGGTCGACGCGCGTATAGGCCGGCAGCGCCACCGCGTTCGAGATGGAGGTGAACTGCCGTGACCGGTGCTCCACGCCCGCCCCCAGCCCCAGCCGCGGCGTCGCGTCCCAGCGGCCCCAGAGCGAGACCTGGTGCTTGGGCACCAACGCCACGTTCCGGCCAGCGGGCGCGGCGGCGGTGGTGCGGCGGATCTCGGCCTCCTGGAGCGCATAGGCGGCGCTCACCGTCAGGTTCGGGACTACGCGGCCCGACGCCTCCAGCTCGATCCCCCGGCTGCGCTGCGCGCCCGTCAGCACCACCTCGCCCGGGTTCGGCCCGGCCGCGCGCGTGTTGGTGCGGTCGAGCTGGTACACCGCGCCCGCCAGCAGCAGGCCCGGCCGCGGTTCCCATTTCACGCCGGCCTCGACGTTCTCGAACTTCTCCGGCTCCAGCGCCGCCGAGGTGAGGTCGAGCGAGGCGAACTGGTCGCCCGATTGCGGCAGGTAGGAGCGGCCGTAGCTGCCGTAGAGCGACACGGACTCGACCGGGTGGACCACAAGGCCGGCGCGCGGGCTCCACAGCTCGTCGGTGCGGCGGAAGCGCTCGCCGGTGTAGAGGTTGACGCTCCTGAGGCTGAACCGGTCGTAGCGGATGCCCGCCAGGATCTCGACGGGGCCGATCGTCACCTGGTCCTGCGCCAGCAGCGCGAAAAAGTCCGCCTCGCTCGCCGTGGAGCGCTCGCCCGTGCCGCGGCGGAACACGGGCGCGGGCGCGGTGAACGGGTCGGTCAACGGCCGGGTGATCTGGCGGCCGCCCATCGTGGCGCCCGCGACGCCGTCCCAGAAACCGTTCAGCCGGTCGGAGCGCGTGCGCTGGTCGCCGAACTCGACGCCGAGGAGGATGAGGTGCCGCGCCGCGCCCGTCGACGCGCGCCAGGTCAGGTCGGTCTGGCTCAGCAGGTTCTCGCGCTTCTGCGCGTCGAAATACGCGCCGAGCGCCACCGTCGGCGCGGCCGCGGTGCCGGCGAGACCGTTGGGGAAGACGTTGCGGTAAAACTTGTCGTAATCGGCGTACTGCAACCGGCTGACGAGGCCGAAATCGTCGCTCGGCCGGTGCTCGGCGGTAGCGCGTAGGATGTGCGCCTCGAGCCCGAGCTCGTTCGCGCCCTCCACGCCGAAGAAGGTGTCGCGGAAGCCCCGGAGCGGCCGGCCGCCTTGCGACGGCACGCCGCGGTCGACCACGCGCGCGTCGTCGACATATTCATACGAAAGGGCGACGCCGGTGCTCGGGCCGAACAGCGCGCGCACCGTCGGGTTCACGGCGAAGGCGCGGCCGTCGAACACGTCGCGGTGGTTGCGGAACTCCTCGCGGTACGCGTTGACGCGCGCGGCGACCTGCTCGCTCAGCGGCAGGTTTGCGTCCGCGTCCAGGTACCACGCGCCGAAGCTGTCGACGGACGCGGTGCCCGCGCCGAACGTCTCGAACAAGGGCTGCTTGGTGACGCGGTTGACCACCCCGCCCCCGCCGCCGCGTCCGAACGTCATGGCGCTGGGGCCGCGCAGCACCTCCACGCGGTCGAGATTGTAGAGCGGACGGTAATATTGCGCGTCGTCACGAAGCCCGTCGACGAAGAAGTCGGCCGTCGAGTTGTTGCCGCGCAGCACCACCTGGTCGCGATGCCCCTCGCCCTGCGCCGCGCTGGCACCCGGCACCGCGCGCAGCACGTCCGACACCGAGCGGAAGGCGCGGTCCTCGATCTGCTCTTCCGTCGCCGCGGTCACCGCCTGCGGTACATCCTTGAGCTCGGTCGGCGTACGCGTGGCGGTGCGCGTCTCCTCGACGGCGTAGCCTTCGCGGCGGCCGGTGACGACGACGACCTGACCGGACGCAGGCTCGTCGGCGGCGACGGCGGCGCGGTCGGTCCCGGCGGACAGGCCGGCGGCCAGCGCCATGAGCGATATGAACATTGGATCCCCTTTCGGAGATCCTCGCTATTGAGAGTCGTTCGCAGAGTCAACGCTAATGCGAACTGTTCTCAGTTTGGCCGAACCTGAACAACCAGCTCCGGATCGCGCTGGCGAGGTTGGGCGGATCGCGTTGCTTGATGCGAGCCGCGTCGATTGCGGCCACCAGCGCGGACAGCGGCACGTCGCGCGCGCGGGCCTGACGCTCCAGTGCGGCCCAGAAGACGGGTTCGAGGCTGACCGACGTCTCGTGCCCGGCGATCGTCACCGAGCGTTTCACCGGGCCGAAGAACCCGCCAGGAGGTGGGTCGATCACGCCTTAACTCCTCCCCCGCTTACAGCGGGGGAGGGGGACCGCGCCCGCAGGGCGTGGTGGAGGGGGTACATCACGATGCCGCATCCCGTAGCTCCCCCTCCACCAGCTTCGCTGGTCCCCTTCCCCCGCCGTGGGCGGGGGAGGAATTTGATCACCGCGCGTCGAACAGCGCGGCGAGCTGTTCGATGATCGTGCCGCCCAGCTGCTCGGCGTCCATGATCGTGACTGCGCGCTGATAGTAGCGCGTGACGTCGTGGCCGATGCCGATCGCGACGAGCTCTACAGGCGACTTGCCCTCGATCCAGCCGATCACCTGCCGCAAGTGCCGCTCGAGGTACGATCCCGAATTCACGGAGAGCGTCGAGTCGTCCACCGGCGCGCCGTCGGAGATCACCATCATGATCTTGCGTTCTTCCGGTCGGCCGATCAGCCGGTTGTGCGCCCAGAGCAGCGCCTCGCCGTCGATATTCTCCTTGAGCAGCCCCTCGCGCATCATCAGCCCGAGGCTGGCGCGCGCGCGCCGCCAGGGCTCGTCGGCACGCTTGTAGACGATGTGGCGGATGTCGTTGAGGCGGCCCGGCTGCGGCGGTCGCCCCGCGGCGAGCCACGTCTCGCGCGACTGCCCGCCCTTCCAGGCGCGCGTCGTGAAGCCGAGTATCTCCGTCTTGACCCCGCACCGCTCCAGCGTGCGCGCCAGGATGTCGGCCGAGATCGCCGCAATCGAGATCGGCCGTCCGCGCATCGAGCCCGAGTTGTCGATCAGCAGCGTGACGACCGTATCGCGGAAATCGGTATCCCGCTCGATCTTGTAGCTGAGCGAGTGCGTCGGATTGACCACCACGCGCGCGAGCCGGGCCGCGTCGAGCAGCCCCTCCTCCTGGTCGAAGTCCCAGGAGCGCGACTGTTGCGCCATCAACCGCCGCTGGAGCCGGTTGGCGAGCTTCGACACCGCCGATTGCAGGTGCACGAGCTGCTGGTCGAGATAGCCGCGCAGCCGCTGCAGCTCCTCCGGATCGCACAGCTCGGTGGCCCCCACCACCTCGTCGAATCGCTCGGTCCACACCTTGTAGTCGAACTGCGGCGAGAAGTCCGCAAAGGACCGGTTAGGGCGAATAGGCTGCATACCCTCCTCGCCCTCGTCGCCCGGCTCGCCGTCCATGTCCTCCAAGTCGTCACCGAACTCGGCCTGCTCGCCCTGTTGCTGGTCCGACTGCTGCTGCTCGCCGCGCGCCTCGACCTGACCTTCGCCCTGCGAGCCTTCGTCCTCCGACTGCTCGCCTTCCTCTTGGCTCTCCTCGTTCTCGCCCTCGTCCTCCGAGCCGCCCTCGTCCGCCTCCTCGGGCGCGACCTCGCCCTCGATCAGCTCCAAGTCCTCGAGCAGCTTGGTCGCCAGCGCCTGGAACGCGCGCTGGTCGTCGAGCGCGAGCCGAAGCGCGGACAGGTCCGACTTAGATTCGATCCACTCGCGCACCAGCTCCAGCCCCGGCGCGGCGGTCGCGGGCACGGCCTCGCCCGTCAGCTTCTCGCGCACGAGCAACTGCAGCGCCGTCGACAGCGGCACCTCCGCCGCGGTGCGCGCGCGCGAGATCGGGTCGGACTTGAGGCGCATGTCGAGCGCCACACCCAAATTGTCGCTGATGCCCTGATAGCCACGCGACCCCAGCGCCTCGACGCGCGCCGTCTCCACGGCGTCGAACACCGCCCGCGCCACCGGCTCGGCGGGCGCGCCCCGCGCGTGGAGCCCCGCGTCGTGGTGCCTGAGGCGGAGCGCGAACCCGTCCGCGAACCCCCTCGCTTCCGCCACCTGGTCGGGCGGCAGCTGGCGGGCGGGCATGGGCACCTTCAGGTGCTTGCCCGACTGCGCCGGCGCGTCCGCGGTAAAGGCGAGCTCCACCTCCGGCTCGTCCGCCACCGCCCGCGCGGTCCCGGCGAGCACGTGCTTGAAGCGGTCTAGGGGCGTTTCCTGGGTCACGTCAGGCCCTGCCGGCGACGCTCTCCGGCAGGTCCTTGCCGAACACGCGCTGGTAGTATTCCGCCACCAGCGGCCGTTCCGCCTCGTCGCACTTGTTGAGGAACGACAGCCGGAACGCGAAGCCGACATCGCCGAAGATCAGCGCGTTCTGCGCCCAGGTGATCACGGTGCGCGGGCTCATGACGGTCGAGATGTCACCGTTGACGAAGCCCTTGCGCGTCAGGTCGGCGACGCGGACCATCGCCTCCACCGTCTTCTTGCCATCGGGCTTGTCATACTCGCCCGACTTGGCGAGCACGATCTGCGCTTCGGTCGCGGCGGGCAGGTAGTTCAAGCCCACCACCACGTTCCAGCGGTCCATCTGGCCCTGGTTGATCTGCTGCGTGCCGTGATAGAGGCCGCTCGTGTCGCCCAGCCCGACCGTGTTGGCGGTCGCGAACAGCCGGAAATAGGGGTTGGGCCGGATCACGCGGTTCTGGTCGAGCAGCGTGAGCTTGCCCTCCGTCTCCAGCACGCGCTGGATCACGAACATCACGTCCGGCCGCCCCGCGTCATACTCGTCGAACACGAGCGCCACCGGGTGCTGCAGCGCCCAGGGGAGCAGGCCCTCGCGGAACTCGGTCACCTGCTGCCCGTCGCGGAGCACGATCGCGTCGCGGCCGACGAGATCGATGCGGCTGATATGCGCGTCGAGGTTGATGCGGATGCACGGCCATTTCAGCCGCGCCGCCACCTGCTCGATATGCGTCGACTTGCCGGTGCCGTGATAGCCCTGCACCATGACGCGCCGGTTGTGCGCGAAGCCCGCCAGCACCGCCAAGGTCGTGTCCGGGTCGAACACGTAAGCGGGGTCGAGGTCCGGCACCCGCTCGTCCGCTTCCGAAAAGGCGGGCACGTTCATGTCGCTGTCGATCCCGAACAGCTCGCGCACCGACACCGTCTTGTCGGGCGTGGCGAGCAGCGTGCGGTCGCGGTTGTCGGGGACGGTGTTGGGGAGGTCGGTCATGGAGCGCCTTTGCCGTTCGCAGTCCTCCTGCGAACGGAATGGTGGGAGGTCAACCCGCGCTCACCTACAGGGACCCCATCGAAGTACTACTTCGATGGGACCCGCGTTGGCGGCGGGAACAGGGTGGCGAAACGCGCGAGCGCGCCACGATCTCCCTCGATTGTGAGCATGCCGTCGCGTTCAAGCGCGTCGGCCGGCGCGCCCGCATAGACGAGCGCCGCCACGCCCTGCGTCGTGCCGCCCAGCACGAAGTCGGGCGCGTCCGGCAGCCCGCGGCCGATCGCCACCTGGCCCCGCTCGAGCGTGAAGCGGAACTGGTCCTCGCCGAACCGGAAGCCCGCGCTGAGCGACAGGTCGCCCGCGCGCTCGGCGGAGAACATGGTCCGGAGCGACAGCATCAGCGACACCGCGCTGAACGGCCGCGTGGGGTCATGGGCGGGCGAGCGCGCCGCCCAGCGCCCCAGCGCCTGGAACACCGGCCCCGCTTCCTGACCCCAGGGCGTCAGCGCATAGACTTGCACCGACGCAGGCGGCGGCAGCTTCTCGCGCCGTACAATCCCCGCCGCCTCCAGCCCCTCCAGCCGCTGCGTCAGCACGTTGGCGCTTAAGCTCGGCAAGCTGCGCCGCAGCTCGGAGAAGCGGCGCGGGCCCAGCATCAGCTCGCGCATCACGGGCAACGCCCAGCGCTCGCCGATGATGTCCATCCCGTGCGTCGCTGCGCAGGCGTCGTCATAGCGCCGCTTCGCCTCGCTCCGCCGCGACTCGGTTAGTTTTTCTAACTTCATGGTTGCTTTTTATAACTGAGTAGCGCATCAGAAGCAAACGGCGATTCGGACCGGAGGAGAGTGACATGCCCAAGATGATCTTCGTGAACCTGCCCGTCGCCGATCTGGCGCGCTCCACCGCCTTTTACGAAGCGATCGGCTGCACCCGCGACGAGCGGTTCTCGAACGACCAGGCCGCGATGATGGTCTGGTCGGACACGATCAGCTTCATGCTGCTCACCCACCCCTTCTACGCGGGCTTCACGTCCAAGCGGATCGCCGACGCGCGCGAGACGTCGGAGGTGCTCCTCTGCCTGTCGCGCGACTCGCGCGAGGAGGTGGACGCGATCGTCGACGCCGCGGTCGCCGCCGGCGGCACCGGCGACGTGCGCCCGCCCCAGGACATGGGCTTCATGTACGGCCGCAGCTTCGAGGATCCGGACGGCCACGTCTTCGAGCCGATGTACATGGACGTGGAGGCCGCGACGGCGGCGACCGGCCAGCCCGCGGCCCAGGCCGCCTGACCGGACGGAGACGCACGGTGACCGCGACCCGCAGCTTCCTCGTCGGCCTCGCCTCCTTCGCGGCGACCGCGCTCGCGATCCTGGCGTGCCACGCCGACCCGCTCCTCGCCTGACCTGAAGGAGAGCACCATGACCTATATCGACGGCTTCGTGATCGCCGTTCCCGCCGGGAACCGCGACAAGTTCATCGAGCACGCCCGCACCGCCGACCCTGTGTTCATGGAGCTGGGCGCCACCCGGATCCTCGAATGCTGGGAGGACGACGTGCCCGACGGCAAGCGCACCGACTTCCGCCGCGCGGTGGAGGTCCAGAGCGGCGAGAAAGTCGTCTTCTCCTGGATCGAGTGGCCCGACAAAGCGACGCGCGACGCCGCCATGGCCAAGATGACGGAGATGATGGGCACCGACCCGCGCATGGACCCGGCCAAGAACCCGATGCCGTTCGACGGCGCGCGGATGATCTATGGCGGGTTCGCGCCCATGATGGACGAGGGCGGCCGCGACGGTGCCTATGTCGACGGCTTCCTGGCGGCCGTGTCGGAGGACGGCCGCGACGCGTACCTGGACCACGCGCGCAAGGCGGCGCCGATCTTCGCCGAGTACGGCGCGACGCGCGTCGTCGAGGCTTGGGGCGACGACGTTCCCGACGGCAAGCGCACCGACTTCCGCCGTGCGGTCGACGCCCGGGACGGCGAGCGTGTCGTGTTCAGCTGGATCGCCTGGCCCGACAAGGAGACGCGCGACGCCGGCTGGGCCAAGATGATGGCGGACGAGCGCATGGCCGGCCCGATGCCCTTCGACGGCGCGCGCATGGTCTATGGCGGGTTCCGGCCCGTCGTCGAGCTCTGAGGGAGGACACGATGGCCGACAAGCTCACCACCGTCCTCTGGCTTGACCACGGCGAGGCGCGCAGAGCCGCCGAGTTCTACGCCGCGACCTTCCCCGACAGCCATGTCGGACCCGCCGCGGCCGCGCCGACCGACTTCCCCGGCGGCGGGGAGCAGGGCTCCGAGATCACGGTCGAGTTCACGGTGCTCGGCCGCGCCTTCTCAGGCCTGAACGGCGGCCCGAACTTCCGGCCCAACGAGGCGGTCAGCTTCATGGTCGTGACCGAGGACCAGGCGGAGACCGACCGCTACTGGGACGCGATCGTCGGCAATGGCGGCCAGGAGAGCGAGTGCGGCTGGTGCCGCGACCGCTGGGGCTTCTCCTGGCAGATCACGCCCCGCGTCATGCTCGACGCGCTGCAAGCCGGCGGCGACGAGGCCAAGCGCGCCTTCGAGGCGATGATGACCATGAAGAAGATTGACGTCGCCGCCATTGAGGCGGCGCGCAAAGGAGTGCCCGCGTGACCGACACCACCCACGAACTGACCGTCACCCGCCTGATCGACGCGCCGCGCGAGGCGGTGTGGCGCGCCTGGACCGACCATGGCGAGGAATGGCTCTGCCCCCGCCCCTGGCGCGCCGAGGTGCTGGAGATGGACCTGCGCTCCGGCGGCGCGTCGCGCATGATGTTCCACGGCCCCGACGGCGAAGCGATGCCGCTCCAGGGCGTGTACCTGGAGGTGCGGCCCGGTGAGCGCGTGGTCTCCACCGACGCGCTCGACCCCGACTGGCGGCCGCACGGCCCCTTCATGGTCCGGGTGGACGAGTTCGCCGACGAGGGCGGCGGCACCCGCTACACCGCCACCGCGCGCCACTGGACCGCCGAGGCCAGGGCGCAGCACGAAGCGATGGGGTTCGAGGCGGGCTGGGGCGCGTCCGCCGATCAGCTGGCTGAGGTCGCGAAGCGCCTCGCGGCCGGCGGCGCCTAGGCGAACGCCGGCGCTTGGCGCAGCTGCTGATAGGCGGCGATCACCTTCTGGAGCATGCCTTCGTGGCTCCGGTCGCCGCCGTTGCGGTCGGGATGGTACTTCCGCACCAGCTCCGAGTAGCGCTTGCGCAACGCGTGCCGGTCGGCGTCGGCGTCCAGCCCGAGCACCTTCAGCGACTCGCGATCCTGCCCCGACAAGGGCTTGCCGTCGGTCCGCTCGGGCGCGGCGGTGCGGCGGAAGCGGGCGGCGATCGCGTCCAGGGGATCGGTGAAGTCCGCCCAGCGCGGGCCGCGGTCGCCGCCCCCGTTCGCGAAGGCGCGCGTCTCGCGTTCCCAGCCGGCATAGGGCCGCTGCGCGTGATGGATCTCGTCGGCGGTCATGCCGTCGAAGAAATTGTAGCCCGCATTGAACGCCCGGACATGGTCCAGGCAGAACCAGCGGAACCGCGGCGGCCGATCCGATCCGCCCGCGCCCTCCAACGGCGGCGCGCGGAACTCGCCCGCCTCCGCGCATTGCGGGTGGTCGCACACCCGCCCCGTACCCTCGACCCGGCCGTGGAAGCGCGCTCCCGGCCGGTCCTTCGTCTCACCGCGCTTGCGCGTCACGAAACCAACTCACTCCCTGAACAAAGCGGCCTATATAGGCCGGATGCACACCCCCGCCACCGGCCCCGTCGCCGACCAGATCGCCATTCGTCTCAACGAGTTGCTCAGCCCGTCGCGGCTGCAGGTGGTCAACGAGAGCCACCACCACGCCGGCCACATGGGCGACGACGGCACCGGCGAGACGCACTTCGCGGTCGCGATCGAGAGCCCCCGCTTCGCCGGCCTCAACCGCGTGGCGCGCCAGCGGCTCGTCAACCAGGCGCTCGCCGACCTGCTCGCCACGCGCATCCACGCGCTCTCCATCAAGGCGACCGCGCCCGGTGAGTGAGCGCCGCCCCCGCCCCGCCGCGCGCATCCTGCTGGTGGACGCCGCGGGCCGCGTGCTCCTGTTCCGCTTCACCGTCGCCGGCCGCGCGCCCTTCTGGGTCACCCCCGGCGGCGCGCTCGATGCGCACGAAGCGTACGAGGCCGCCGCCCGGCGCGAGCTGCGCGAGGAGACCGGCCTCGACCTCGACCCCGGCGCGCAAGTCGCCCGCCGCGTCGTCGACTTCGTCAGCGTCGAGGGCGTGCCCGTCACTGCCGACGAGCGCTACTTCCGCGTCGACGTGGGCGCGCACGAGGTGGATCCCGCGCTCCACACCGACCTCGAGCGCGAGGTCATGCAGAGCTGGCGCTGGTTCGAGCGCGCCGAAATCGCTAACTGGCCGGAGGCGATCTACCCGACCGACCTCCTCGCCATGCTGGAGCAGACCGATGCAAGGCAGCTTCGTCCTACAGACGCTTGAGCCCGTCACCCACGATCTCGGCGGCTTCAAGGTCCACCGCACGCTCCCGGCCAAGGAGCGCACTATGGTCGGTCCGTTCCTGTTCTTCGACCAGATGGGCCCCGCCGCGCTGCCGACCGGCCAGGGCATCGACGTCCGCCCCCACCCGCACATCAACCTCGCCACCGTCACCTACCTGTTCGACGGCGCGATCGACCACCGCGACTCGCTCGGCACCATGCAGCGGATCGAGCCCGGCGCCGTGAACCTGATGACGGCGGGCCACGGCATCGTGCATTCCGAACGCTCGCCCGGCGACGAACGCGCGCACGGCCCCGTCCTCTCGGGCATCCAGACCTGGCTAGCCCTCCCCGACGAAGCGGAGGAGGTCGATCCCGCCTTCCAGCACGTCGGCGCGGCCGATCTCCCCGTCATCGAGCATGCCGGCGCCCGGGCGCGCGTCATCATGGGCGAGCTCTGGGGCCAGCGCGCCCCGACCATCACCTACGCCGGCACCATCTACGCCTCCATCCTGCTCGACGCCGGCGCGCAGGTGCCGATCGACGCCGCGGCCGAGGAACGCGCGATCTACCTAGCCGACGGCGAGGCGACGCTGGAAGGCGTGCCCCTCGGACCGCAGCGCCTCTACGTCCTCAAGCCCGGCGTCGCCGCGACTTTACGTTCCGGCACCGTCGGCGGCCGCGTCATGCTCTGCGGCGGCGACGCGTTCCGCACGCCTCGCCACGTGTGGTGGAACTTCGTCAGCTCCAGGCGCGACCGCATCGAGGAGGCCAAGCGCGCCTGGAAAGCCGGCGAGTTCCCCGCCGTGCCGGGCGACGACAAGGAATGGATTCCGATCCCCGAGGTCCCCAAGACGGTGAGCTATCCATGACCAGCCTCATCAACGACCGCGTGAGCCTCCCCACCGGCGTCGACCTCGACGTGGCCATCGCCGGCCGCCGCGACGCGCCGGCCGTCATCCTGCTCCACGGTTTTCCCGAGTCGCACCGCACCTGGCGGCACGTCATCCCCGATCTCGCCCGCGACCATTTCGTGATCGCCCCCGACCAGCGCGGCTACGCCCGCTCGTCCAAGCCGCAGGGGGTCGAGGAATACGCCGCGGCCAAGATCGTCGCCGACGTGATCGCGCTCGCCGACCATTACGGCGTCGACCGCTTCACGCTCGTCGGCCACGACTGGGGCGGCGCCATCGCCTGGGGCGCGGCGATCGGCCGGCCCGACCGGGTGGCGAAGCTCGTCATCGTCAACGCCCCGCACCCCTACGTCTTCCAGCGCAGCCTGATCGAAGACCGCGACCAGCGCCGCGCGTCGCAGTACATCCGCACCTTCCGCGACACCTCGATCGACCAGGGCCTGACGGGCGCGGGGCTGGAGCGCTTCTTCGGCTCCACCTTCGCCAAGGTGCTGACGAGCACCGTCGCAGGCGACGACAAGGCCGCCTATCTCGACGAATGGTCGCAACCGGGTGCCATGACCGCCATGCTCAACTGGTACCGCGCGTCGAACTTCGTCGTCCCCGAACCCGACGAGCAGGCCGAGCGCCCCGCCTGGCTCGACGCCCCCTTCCCGCCCGTGACGCAGCCCACGCTGGTCATCTGGGGCATGGGGGACAAGGCGCTGCTGCCGGTCCAGCTCGAACTGGAGCCCCACGTCCCGAACCTCACGATCGAGCGCATCGAGGACGCGGGCCATTTCGTACCCTGGGAGAAGCCGGAACCGGTGATCGCCGCCATGCGGAGATGGGGCGTCTAACCCAAATTCCTCCCCCGCTCACAGCGGGGGAGGGGGACCGCGCCGCTTGCGGCGTGGTGGAGGGGGTGCAGGGGGATGCCGCATCCCGTTGTTCCCCCTCCACCAGCTTCGCTGGTCCCCCTCCCCCGCAACTGCGTTGCGGGGGAGGACTTAGAGCCTCAACCGGTACGCGTCCTCCAGCATCGCCGAGTCCAGCCCCTCCGGCCCGCCCGGCCTGACCCAGGCCCCGTGCGCGTGGGAGGTCGCCACCACCGCCCACCCGTCCCCACCCGGCCAGCCCCGCACGCTCACCATCATCTCGCCGATCGCCCGGTCGGGCTCCATCGCCACCCAGGCGAGCGGCCGCTCGGGCGTCGCCCGCGCACCCGCCGCCGTCATCGCCGCCCTGATCCGCGCGGCGGCGCTGTCGGGCAGATACTGCCACACCACCGAGTGCATCAGCACCCGCGTCACCCCCGCCGGCTGCGGCTCGGCCAGCCGCGCCTCCACCCAGTCCGCCGCATCCGCCCGGCTCAGCGCCACGCCGCCCTCGCGCACCATCGCGATCGCTTGGCGGAGCCGCTCGGCGCGCTCCGGCACCTCCGGCCACGCATAAGCGAGCAGCCGCGCCTCTACCGCCGGATCGGCGACGTCCAACGGCTGCACGTCGCACCCTCGCGTCGAGACGATCTCGATCGGCGCTGCCTCCGGCACGCCGCCCAGCCATTCGGGCCGGATTGTCACCGGCGAGCCTTCCGGCCCCACCTCCACGCCGCCCAGGTCGAACCGGTACCGGTCGATCAGCAGGTTGAGCCCTCCGCTCGACCCGATCTCCAGCAGCTCCAGCCTCGGCCCGAACCGCCGCGCCACCTCCAACAGGCCGACCATCAGCGCCCCCGAGCGCCCCGGCTCGTTCGTCTGCGGCGGCCCGTCGAGCCAGGGCGACACCGCGTCGTCGTGCCGCGCGAGCACCGCGTTCAGCGTCGCCGCGTCCGGCGCGGCGCGTCCTGCGAACATCTCGGCGAGCGCCGCATCCGCCCCCGCCCGCACCAGCGCGTGGAGCCCGCCCATCAGCCTGAGCGGCAAGGCGTCGCGCGTCGGCTCGCCCGGCCAGTCGAGCACCCGCGCGCCCGTCCGGCTCTCCCGCGACAACCCCGCGGCCAGCGCCGCGCAGATGCCCGCGTAGATCGGCGCGCCCATCTTGCGGCAGTAGTGCTCCTGGATCAGGAACGCCCCGCGGTTGGTCTGCTCGTCGGCCATTCGTCCTCGCCGACGCACGTTGCCTCCCCACCTCGCCGCAAGTAAAGCCCGCCCCTCCCATGCCCGCCCCGCTCATCATCGCCGTCCCCAAGGGCCGCATCCTCGCAGAAGCTTTGCCGCTGCTCGAGCGCGCGGGCGTGCGGCCGGAGCCCGCCTTCTCCGACGAGGACAGCCGCGCGCTTCGCTTCCGCACGGACACGCCCGCGATCGAGCTGATCCGCGTGCGCGCCTTCGACGTCGCCACCTTCGTCGCGCACGGGGCGGCGCAGCTCGGCATTGTCGGCTCCGACGTGCTCGCCGAGTTCAGCTATTCGGAGCTCTACGCCCCCGTCGACCTCGGTATCGGCCATTGCCGCCTCTCGGTCGCCGAGCCCGCCGACATGGCCGCGACCGACGACCCCCGCGGCTGGAGCCACGTCCGCGTCGCCACCAAATACCCGCACGTCACCCGCACCCATTTCGCCGCCCGCGGCGTCCAGGCGGAGACGGTCAAGCTCAACGGCGCGATGGAGCTAGCCCCCACGCTCGGCCTTGCGCCGCGCATCGTCGACCTGGTCAGCTCAGGCCGCACGCTCCGCGAGAACGGCTTGGTCGAGGTAGAGGTGATCGCGGAGGTCACGAGCCGCCTCGTCGTCAACCGCGCCGCCATGAAGACCCGCGGCGACGTCGTCCCGCTGGTCGACGCGTTCCGCCGCGCGGTCGCACCCACACCGTTCGTTTCGAGCGCAGTCGAGAAACGGGAGGGTACGCACGCGCACCCGCTTCTCGACTAGGCTCGAAGCGCACGGAAACCGATCATGATCCTGCTCCGCACCACCGACCCCGACTTCGCCGTCCGCTTCGACGCGCTCGTCGACGACCGCCGCGAGTCCGCCGCCGATGTCGGCCGCGACGTCGCCGCGATCATCGACCGCGTGCGGCGGGAGGGCGAGGCGGCGGTCGCCGACTACACCGCCCGCTTCGACCGCCACGACCCGTTCGAGACCGGCTGGTCCATTCCTCCCGAAGAATGCGAGCGCGCGTTCGACGCGCTCGACCCAGGCCTGCGCCAAGCGCTCGAGCTCGCCTCGACACGCATCCGCGCCTATCACGACCGCCAGCGCCCCGCCGACACCGCCTACACCGACGACGCCGGCGTCCGGCTCGGCGCACGCTGGCGGCCGGTGGACGCGGCGGGCCTTTACGTCCCCGGCGGCCGCGCGGCCTACCCGTCGTCCTTGCTGATGAACGCCATCCCAGCAGCCGTCGCGGGCGTGGAGCGGCTGGCGATGGTCACGCCCACCCCAAACGGCCGGGTCAACCCGCTCGTCCTCGCCGCCGCCCATGTCTGCGGCATCACGGAAATCTGGCGCGTCGGCGGCGCGCAGGGCGTCGCCGCGCTCGCCTACGGCGCCGGCCCGATCCGCCCCGTGGACGTAGTCACCGGCCCCGGCAACGCCTGGGTCGCCGAGGCCAAGCGCCAGCTCTACGGCGTGGTCGGCATCGACATGGTCGCGGGACCGTCCGAGATCGTCGTCGTCGCCGACGCGCAGAACGACCCCGACTGGATCGCCGCCGACCTTTTAAGCCAGGCCGAGCACGACACCGTCACGCAATCCATCCTGTTCACCGATGACCAGGCTTTTGCGGAAGCGGTCGCCGCCAGCGTCGACGCGCAACTCGGCGAGCTCGCCACCGAACCCGTCGCCCGCGTCGCCTGGGAGACGAACGGCGCGATGGTCGTGGTCGAGCGCCTGGAAGACGCGATCCCGCTCTGCGATCGCCTCGCCCCCGAGCACCTCCAGCTCGCGGTCGACGACCCCCAGCCGCTGTTCGAGCGCGTCCGCCACGCCGGCTCCGTCTTCCTCGGCCGCCACACGCCCGAGGCGATCGGCGACTACGTGGCCGGCCCCAACCACGTCCTCCCCACCGGCCGCCGCGCCCGCTTTGCCAGCGGCCTGTCGGTGCTCGACTTCATGAAGCGCACCAGCTTCCTCCAGCTGGACGAGACGTCCTTGCGCGAACTAGGCCCCGCCACCGTCGCGCTGGCGCAAGCCGAAGGCCTCCCCGCCCACGCCAAGTCCGTCGCCCTCCGCCTACGCCTGAACCGCTGATCCCCATCCCTCTCCCGCTTTCGCGGGAGAGGGACAGGCTCGCTTGTGAGCCAGGGTGAGGGCCCGCTCTTGATCCGGACACTACCTTCACCCTGCGGCTACGCCGCTGTCCCTCTCCCGCGAAAGCGGGAGAGGGGAAAGTAGAAGGGCTGACACCCTCGCCCTTACCCCCTACATGCGCCCGTCCATGTCCCAGACCCGCACCCGCCCCAATCCGCGCAACGCCGCGCGCACCCGCGCCCGCGCCGCCGCGCGCCTCGCCGCCGTGCAGGCGCTCTACCAGTCCGAGATGGAGGGCACCCCCGTCCCCGCCCTCCTCCACGAGTTCCACCAGCACCGCATCGGCGCGGAGATCGAGGGCGTCGAGTACGCCGAGGCGGACGTCGACTTCTTCGACGACCTGGTCAAGGGCACGCGCGCGCGCCTCCCCGAGATCGACGGCCTCATCAGCCGCCACCTGTCCGAGAGCTGGGTGCTCGACCGCCTCGACAAGCCCATGAAGGCTATCTTACGCGCCGGCACCTACGAGCTCCTCGCCCGCGCCGACGTCCCCGTGGGCGCGGCGATCAGCGAATATGTCGACGTCGCCCACGCTTTCTACGAGCGTCGCGAAGCCGGCTTCGTCAACGGCGTCCTCGACGGCGTGGCCAAAGAGGCCCGCGCGGCTTGATGGGCGACGTCGTCAACCTCCGCCGCGCCCGAAAGGCCAAGGTCCGCACCGACGCCCAGACCCAAGCCGCCGCCAACCGCGCCGCCTTCGGCCGCACCAAAGCCGAGAAGCAGGCCGACGCCGCGGAAGCGGAACGCCGCGAGCAGGCGCTGGACGGGGCGAAGCGCGAGGGCTGACTTCAACCGCCGGAGCCATGAGGTTACGACCGGCACGTGACCGAGTCCGACCTCCTCTCCCTCCTCCGCACCCTCCCCCTCCACCCCGGGGCACGCGACCTTCGCGACGACGCCGCGGTCGTGGCCGGGCTTGTGCTCACCACCGACACGCTGATCGAGGGCGTCCATTACCTCCCCATCGACCCGCCGGAGGACGTCGCGTGGAAGCTCCTCGCGGTGAACCTGTCCGACCTCGCCGCCAAGGGCGCGGAGCCGGAGGGCGTGCTGCTCAACTACGGCTTGCGCGACCCCGACTGGGACCAAACCTTCTTCGCCGGCCTGCGCGAAGCGCTGACCGCCCACGCCTGTTCGCTGATCGGCGGCGACACCGTCACCCTGCCGCCCAACGCCCCGCGCGTCCTGACCCTCACCGCGCTCGGCCGCAACGCCTCCGCGCCTCCGCGCGCCGGGGCCCGCCCCGGCGACCTCCTCTGGGTCACCGGCACCATCGGCGAGGCAGGCGCGGGCTTAGCCATCGCGCGCGGCGAACCCGGCCCGCCCGAACTCCTCCGTGCATATCGCCGCCCCACCCCGCGCCTCGCGGAAGGCCGCCTCCTCGCCCCGCACGTCCACGCCATGAGCGACGTCTCCGACGGCCTCCTGATCGACGCCGCCCGCATGGCCGAAGCCTCCGGCCTCGCGGTCACCATCGAGCTGAGCGCCGTCCCCCTCTCCCCCGCGTACCGCGCCCACTGCGGCGACACGCGCGGCGACCCCCTCGCCGCCGCGACCGCCGGCGACGATTACCAGCTCCTCTTCACCGCCCCGCCCGGCTTCGCACCGCCCGTTCCTGCGACCCAAGTCGGCGCGTTCGCCCCCGGCACCGGCCTCACGCTCACCCGCGACGGCGAACCCGTCCCGCTCCCCGCCCGCCTCGGCTACGAGCACGGCGGTTAAGCGCTTGCGTCACCCTCGCTAGCTGATAGCTTCCCGCCCCTAAGCGACCCGGCACACCGGGCGGTGTAACAGGGAAGGACGTTCCAAGGCATGACAAGCGTGTACATCGCGATCGCGTGCGGGATCCTCGCCGTGATCTACGGCGCGATCACCAGCGGCCAGCTCCTCAAGCTCTCGGCCGGCAACGAGCGGATGCAGGACATCGCGTCGGCCATCCAGGAAGGCGCCAAGGCCTATCTCGGCCGCCAATACACCACCATCGCCGTGGTCGGCGTCATCGTCGCGGTGGTCGTCGCGGTGACGCTGAGCCTCACGTCGGCGGTCGGCTTCGTGATCGGCGCCGTCCTGTCGGGCGTCGCGGGCTATATCGGCATGAACATCTCGGTGCGCGCCAACGTCCGCACCGCGGAGGCCGCGCGCGGCTCGCTCCAGGGCGGCCTCACCGCCGCGTTCCGCTCGGGTGCCGTCACCGGCATGCTGGTGGCGGGCCTCGGCCTCCTCGCGATCGCCGTGTTCTTCTGGTACCTGGTCGAGGTGGCGGGCTACGCGCCCGACGCCCGCATCATCGTGGAAGCCCTGACCGCACTCGCCTTCGGCGCGTCGCTCATCTCCATCTTCGCGCGTCTCGGCGGCGGCATCTTCACCAAGGCCGCCGACGTCGGCGCCGACCTCGTCGGCAAGGTCGAGGCGGGCATCCCCGAGGACGATCCCCGCAACCCCGCCGTCATCGCCGACAACGTCGGCGATAACGTTGGCGACTGCGCCGGCATGGCCGCCGACCTGTTCGAGACCTACGTCGTGACGCTCGGCGTGACGATGATCTCCATCGCGCTCCTCGTGCAGGCGTCCTCCGAGGAGCTGCTCCGCCTCATGGCGCTGCCGCTCATCATCGGCGGCGTGTGCATCGTCACCTCCATCATCGGCACCTATTTCGTCCGCCTCGGCCGCGGCGAGTCGATCATGGGCGCGCTCTACAAGGGCTTCTGGGCCTCCGCGCTGCTCTCGATCCCGGCGATCTACGTCGCGACCCGCTACACGCTGGGCGACCTCGACCGCACCATCGGCGGCGCAGGGTTCCTCGACGCGGCGGGCGACGAGCTCACCACCAGCTTCGACGAGATCGGCGAGACCGCGCCCGGCGTGACGGGCGTCAGCTCGGCCAGCGTCGACAGCTTCACCGGCATGGACCTGTTCTGGTGCATGCTGATCGGGCTGGCGGTCACCGCGCTCATCATCTGGATCACCGAATACTACACCGGCACCAAGTACCGCCCGGTGAAGTCGATCGCCCGCGCGTCGGAGACGGGCCACGGCACCAACGTCATCCAGGGCCTCGCCATCAGCCTCGAGGCGACCGCGCTCCCCACGCTCGTCATCGTCGTGGCGGTGGTCGCCGCCTATCAGCTAGCGGGCATCATCGGCATCGCCTTTGCCGCCACGTCGATGCTGGCGCTCGCCGGCATGGTCGTGGCGCTCGACGCCTATGGCCCGGTGACCGATAACGCCGGCGGCATCGCCGAGATGGCGGGCCTGCCCGACGAGGTGCGCCACAAGACCGACGCGCTCGACGCCGTGGGCAACACCACCAAGGCGGTGACCAAGGGCTACGCGATCGGCTCGGCGGGCCTCGCCGCGCTCGTGCTGTTCGGTGCCTACACGACCGACCTGGACGAGTATTTCCCCGACCTCACCGTCGATTTCAGCCTCTCCAACCCGTACGTCATCGTCGGCCTGTTGCTCGGCGCGCTGCTCCCCTACCTGTTCGGCGCGTTCGGCATGACCGCGGTGGGCCGCGCGGCGGGCGCGGTGGTCGAGGAGGTGCGCGAGCAGTTCCGCCTCAACCCCGGCATCATGGAAGGGACCAGCCGCCCGAACTACGGCCGCACCGTCGACCTCGTCACCCGCGCCGCGATCAAGGAGATGATCGTCCCCTCGCTGCTCCCGGTGCTCAGCCCCATCGCCGTCTACTTCATCATCACCGCGGTGGCGGGCCAGGCCAACGGCTTCGCGGCCTTAGGCGCGATGCTCCTCGGCGTGATCGTCTCCGGCCTCTTCGTCGCCCTGTCGATGACGTCGGGCGGCGGCGCCTGGGACAACGCCAAGAAGTACATCGAGGACGGCAATTACGGCGGCAAGGGCTCGGAAGCCCACAAGGCCGCGGTGACGGGGGATACGGTGGGCGACCCGTACAAGGACACGGCGGGGCCGGCGGTGAACCCGATGATCAAGATCACGAATATCGTGGCGCTGCTCCTTCTCGCAGCACTGGCCGGCGGCCAGGGCTGAGAGGAGGACCTACGCAGCGCCCCGGCCGGCGGCCGGGCGGGGCTCCCGTCCCCGCCCGAGCCGTCCGACGGCGCGGCCCCGCCGCGACGCACCTCTGACTTACTTCAGCCCGCCTTTGGCGGGCTTTCTTTTTGCCGATCCGACGTGCACGCCACCCGAACGACGCGGCTCCGCCGCGGCGGGACGCACCTCATCGATTTTGCATCCGTTTCGGATCGTCTCGTTGCGTTCCCGGTACGTCGGAAGATCGTTCTCTCACGGGGCGATACTCACGCTGTGAATGGGTGCGGGGGCTCCATCAACTGATAACATCGACGCACGCGCGCTCGACGCGTTCGTCGCCCGCTGGCGCGCGAACGAGGGCGGCGCGGAGCGCGCCAACTACGTCCTGTTCCTGACGGAGCTCTGCGACCTGCTCGGCCTGCCCCGTCCCGACCCGGCTGACGCGACCCACTACCGCAACGACTATGTCTTCGAGCGCGTCGTGGATGCGACCGATACGGACGGCCGCATCAGCCATCGCCGCATCGACCTTTATCGGCGCGGCTGCTTCGTGCTCGAAGCCAAGCAGAGCCGGGAGCCGGGCAGACCCAAGGAGGTCCACCCCGCTCCCGAGCAGCCCGCGCTACCGGGCCTGCCCCCGCCCGAGCGCGGCCGCCGCAGCGCCGCGCGCGGTTGGGACCTGCTGATGCGCAACGCCCGCGTCCAGGCGGAGGACTACGCCCGCGCCCTGCCCGCGTCGCACGGCTGGCCACCCTTCATCCTCGTCTGCGACGTGGGCCACGTGATCGAGCTATTCGCCGACTTCTCCGGCCAGGGTAAGGCGTACCGCCAGTTCCCGGACCGCGCGACCTACCGCGTCTACCTGGACGACCTGTACGACGCGCAAGTCCGCGACAGGCTACGGGCGGTGTGGCTCGATCCGCTCTCGCTCGATCCCGCGCGCGAGTCCGCGAAGGTCACCCGCGACATCGCCGGCCGCCTGGCGCAGGTCAGCCGCTTGCTGGAAACGCGCGGTCAGGATCCCGGCAAGGTGGCCGACTTCCTCATGCGCTGCCTGTTCACCATATTTGCGCAGAGCCCGGACGTGCGCCTGCTCGATCCCGGCGACTTCACCGAACTGCTGGACGACGCGCGCGCGAACCCGGACAGCTTTCCGAAGCTTCTGGAGGATCTCTGGTCCGGCATGGACAAGGGAGAAGTGTCGGCTGCGCTCAGGAAGCGCGTGCGCCGCTTCAACGGCGGGTTGTTCAAGCATGCACGCGCCATCCCGCTCGAGCGCGAGGAGATCGGCGAACTATACGAGGCGTCCCGCTACGATTGGACGCAGGTCGAACCCGCCATCTTCGGCACCTTCGTCGAACAGGCGCTCGACCCCGCGGAACGCCGCCGCCTCGGCGCGCACTACACGCCGCGCGCCTATGTGGAACGGCTCGTCGACGCCACGGTGATCGAGCCGCTGCAGCGCGAATGGGCGCATGTGCTGGGCACGGTCGAGCGCGAGCGCGCGGGCGACCGCGAGGCGGCGATCCGCGCCGTCCACGACTTCCACGTCAAGCTGGCGCGCACCCGCGTCCTCGACCCCGCCTGTGGCACGGGCAACTTCCTCTACATCGCGCTCGAACTGATGAAGCGTCTTGAAGGCGAGGTGCTGGAGGTGCTCGTCGACTTGGGCGGCCAGGAAGCGCTCGCGCTGGAGACGGAAACCGTCCACCCCAAAAATTTCTTCGGCATCGAGCTGAACCATCGCGCCGCCGCCGTCACCGAACTCGTCCTCTGGCTCGGCTACATTCAGTGGCAGCTGCGCAACCGCCAAGCGATCACCGACCCGGTGCTGGAGGAGCTCAGCACCATCCGCCGCGGCGACGCCGTCCTCGCACATGGGGGCGAGCGCTTCGGCCCCGATGGTGCCAGCCTCGGCTACGCCGACCCGCGCCGACCCGATTGGCCGGAGGCCGACTACATCGTCGGCAACCCGCCCTTTATCGGCGGCAAGGACCTGCGCGGTCGGCTGGGAGACGAGTACGTAACTGCTCTCTGGAAAGCCCATCCCAAGATGGGTCGCTCGGCCGATTTCGTCATGTACTGGTGGGACCGCGCCGCCGAACGGCTGACGGAGAAGGGCGGGCGCCTCAAGCGCTTCGGCCTGGTCACGACCAACTCGATCACGCAGGAGTTCAGCCGCCGCGTAATCGCCCGACGGATGGACGGGCGGTCGCCGATCGGCGTCGTGCTGGCGATCCCCGACCATCCCTGGACCAAGGCGACGCGCGACGCCGCCGCGGTCAGGATTGCGATGACGGTGGTGGAGGCGGGGGCGCCCGAAGGAGGGCTGCTGGCGGTGGTCGAGGAGCGCGGCCTCGACACGGATGCGCCGGTGATCGAGTTCGTGGCCCGCCGTGGCGTTATTGGACCCGATCTGACCTTGTCCGCCGGCGCGACTAGTTTGCCTGGTCTCCGCGCCAACGCCGACCTGTCCATGCGCGGCGTAGAATTCCACGGTGAGGGATATGTCCTTACCGCACGCGAGCTGACGCTGCTCGCCACCCCCGGCGATCTCCGTCCCTATGTCCGACCTTTCATCGCGTCGGGTGATGTAAAGTCCGGCATGTTCCGCGACCGGTATGTCCTCGACCTGCACGATCTCGGGCAAGAAGAGGTGCGTCAGCGCTTTCCGGCGATCTATCAGCATCTCCTCACCACCGCTCGGCCCAGTCGAGCGAAGAACCGCGTGAAACGGCGACGGGAGGAATGGTGGAAGCTTGCGCTTCCGCACGAAGATCTCCGTTCGGGCATCGCCGGCCTCGACCGCTATATCGCGACGGTGGTCACCGCTAAGCACCGCAACTTCATATGGGTGCCGGGCGATCATTTGCCCGATCAGGGCTTGATGGTGATCGCCTCTAACGATCCGTTCGTGCTCGGCGTCCTATCGTCGCGCATGCATCTGGTCTGGACGTTGCGGCTCGGGGGCACGCTGGAAGACCGACCGCGGTACAACAACACGTTGGTGTTCGACACCTACCCCTTCCCGGTCGCCAACCCCTCCCAGCGCGCCCACATCGGCCGGCTCGCCGAAGAGTTGGACGCGAACCGGAAGGAGGTGCTCGCCGCATACCCCGACCTGACGCTGACCAACCTCTACAACCTGCGCGACAAGGTCGCCGCCGGCAAGCCGCTCGACCTCGTCGAGCAGGACCAGCGTGCCCGCGGCCGCATCGACCTGCTGATCGACCTGCACCGGCTGATCGACGCCGCCGTCGCCGACGCGTACGGCTGGCCCGCCGACCTCCAGGAGGAGGAGGTCGTGGCCCGCTTGGTCGCGCTCAACGCTGAGCGCCGCGCCGACGAGAAGCGCGGCCATGTCGAGTGGCTCAGGCCGGACTACCAGCTCGGGCGCACTAATGCCGCGCGACTGCCGACCGGCGGGCCCGAGCAGATGGAGGCGCTGCTACCCGACACCCGCGCGCGCAAGCCGACCTTCCCTCGCGACTTGGTCGGCCAGACCGCGGCCGTATTCGACGCGCTCAGCAGCGGCGGCGCGCTCACGGCTTCCGACATCGCGGCCCGCTTCGCGCAGGGCCGCCGCGCCGAGCCGCGTATCGCCGCCACGCTCGCCGCACTCGCCCGGCTCGGCCATGCGGCGAGCGAGGCGGATCGCTTCCGCCTGCGCCGCGCGGCTTGAGGCTTGCCATGTTGGAGATCGCCCGCCACGCTCCCGCCCCATCGCTCTTTGACATTGCCGGACCCGCCCCGCCCACCCATATCGGCTAGGCACGCTCGCCGCGTAACATAGTTGCCGGCGGACGTAACGGAATTGCCGAACGGGCGTGGAATGTGTGAAGCGTTCCGCCGCCGGCCCTCGTTCTTGGCGTGTACTTTAGTGAACTTCCAAATCGGCGCGGGCGCGGCTAAGGCGCGGCGCGACCCATTCGAAAGAGAAACCTGCTTGGCGAAAGAAGAACTGCTCGAGATGCGCGGCCAGGTGGTCGAACTGCTCCCCAACGCGATGTTCCGCGTGCGGCTGGAGAACGACCACGAGATCCTGGGCCACACCGCCGGCAAGATGCGCAAGAATCGCATCCGCGTCCTCGTCGGCGACGAGGTGCTCGTCGAGCTCACCCCCTACGACCTGACCAAGGGCCGGATCACCTACCGGTTTAAATAGGGAGGTTGCGCCCCTCCCCTCCTCGTCACCCCGGCCTTGAGCCGGGGTCCCGCTTCTTCTCTCGGATGGCGGGACCAAGCGGGACCCCGGGTCAAGCCCGGGGTGACGAAAGATGGATTTAGTCCTCGCCTCCACCAGCCCCCGCCGCCTCGAGCTCGTCCGCCGTCTGGGCGTCGAGCCCGCCCGCGTCGCCGCGCCCGCGATCGACGAGAGCCCGCGCCCGCGCGAGCTCCCCCGCGCCTACGCGCTCCGCATGGCGGTGGAAAAGGCGCACGCCGTCGATCGCGGCGGGCACGAGGTCGTCCTCGCCGGCGACACCACGATCGCGCTCGGCCGCCGCATCCTGCTCCCCGCCGACACGGTCGAGCTCCAGCGCGAGCTGATCGGCATGTTGTCGGGCCGCCGCCACCACTGCCTGTCCGCCGTCTGCGTGATCAACGCCGAAGGCAAGGTCCGCACCCGCCTGTCCGACACGATCGTCGCCTGGAAACCGCTCTCGCCCCAGGAGATCGACGCCTATCTCGCGTGCGGCGAGGGGCTCGGCAAGGCGGGCGGCTATGCGATCCAGGGCCGCGCGGAAGGCTTCGTCCGCTTCCTCCACGGCAGCCATTCGGGCGTGGTCGGCCTGCCGCTGTTCGAGACGCGCGCCCTCCTCCGCGCGGCCGGGCTCCCCGTTGGCTGAGTGCCAATGATCGAATGGTGGTACGAGGCCGGCATCGGCGAGAACCGCGCCGCGCTGGTCGAGGGCGACCGCATCATCGAAGCCGCGATCGAACTGCCCGGCCGCCTCGCGGTCGGCACGATCGCCCCCGCCCGCCTCGTCGAGCTCGGCCCCGCCCGCCAGGGCCGCGTCACCCTCGACACCGGCGAGGAGGCGACGCTCGACCCCGTGCCCCCCGCCGTCACGCAGGGCGCGCGCCTCACTGTCCGCGTCGTCCGCGAGGCGATCCCCGAGCCCGGCCGCCCCAAGCTCCCCAAAGCGGTCGCCACCGACGACGCGCCCGCCCCCGGCCCGAGCCTGCTCGACCGCATCGCCGCCACCGACCTGCCCGTCCGCACGCTCCTTCCCCACCAGCCCGATGCGCTGGAAGCCGCGGGCTGGTCCGAGCTGCTCGACGAGGCGGAAACGGGCGAGATCGCGTTCCCCGGCGGGAGCTTACGCATGAGCCCCACGCCCGCGATGACGCTGTTCGATATCGACGGCGGCCCGCCGCTCGACCGCCTGGCGCTCGCGGGTGCCCAGGCCGCCGCCGCCGCGATTCGTCGCCACGGGATCGGCGGCTCGATCGGCATCGACTTCCCGACGCTGTCGGGCAAGGCCGAGCGTCAGGCGGTCGCCGCCGCGGTCGACGCCGCGCTTCCCCAGCCTTTCGAGCGCACGGCGGTGAACGGCTTCGGCTTCCTCCAGATCGTCCGCCCCCGCCCCCGCGCCTCGCTCCCCGAGCTGCTGCGCGCCGATCCGATCGGCGCCGCCGCCCGCGCGAGCTTGCGCCGCCTCGAACGCGAGCCCCCCGGCCCGCCCCGGCCGGTCAAGCTGCCGCCCGCCGTCCTCGCCCGCATCGAGGCGGAAGGCTGGGACGTCGAGCTGATGCGCCGCACCGGCCGCATGCCTATATGGGACCGGTCATGAAGTGCCCCATCTGCGGCGCGCCCGCCGCACCCGAATACCGCCCCTTCTGCTCGCGCGGCCACCGCGACCGCGACCTGCTCATGTGGTTCGACGAGGGCTACCGCCTGCCTGGCAGGCCCGTGTCGGACGAGGACGCGGAAGGGCTGGACAGCCCCGGCGAGCGCGACTAAAGGCCGCGCTCCGACGCGGAAGCGGTTCGGGCCCAGGTAGCTCAGTTGGTAGAGCATGCGACTGAAAATCGCAGTGTCGCTGGTTCGATTCCGGCCCTGGGCACCTCGCCGCTCGGCTGCGCCGAGCATGGCTCGGTGCGGACACGAGCAAGAGCGGCCGGCCTCGGCCAAACCGAGGACCGACGACGCGGGCTTCGCCCGCGGCGCTACCCCGCCCCTTTCGCCCTCCGCCTATACGCGTGCAGCAACGGCTCCGTGTACCCGCTAGGCTGCCCCACCCCCTCGAACACCAGCGCCCGCGCCGCCCGGTACGCCAGCCCGTCCGGCGTCAGCTCCCGGTACAGCGGATCCCCCGCATTCTGCGCGTCCACCTTCGCCGCCATGCGCGCGAACGCCTGGTCCACCTCGTGCGGGGTACACACCCCGTGCAGCAACCAGTTCGCCATGTGCTGCGAGGAGATGCGCAGCGTCGCCCTGTCCTCCATCAGCCCCACGTCGTGGATGTCGGGCACCTTGGAGCACCCCACCCCCTGGTCGACCCAGCGCACCACATAGCCGAGTATCCCTTGCGCGTTGTTCTCCAGCTCTTCGCGCACCTCGTCCGGCCGCCAGTTGCGCCCGTTCGCCAGCGGCACGGTCAGCAGCCCGTCCAGCCCCGGCATCGCCTCGCGCGCGATCTCCCGCTGCCGCTCGAACACGTCCACCTCATGATAGTGCAGCGCATGGAGCGTCGCCGCGGTGGGGGACGGCACCCAGGCCGTGTTCGCGCCCGAGCGAGGGTGTGCGCCCTTCTGCTCCAGCATGTCGGCCATCCGGTCCGGCGCGGCCCACATGCCCTTGCCGATCTGCGCCCGGCCCGACAGCCCGCACTGGAGGCCGATCGCCACGTTGCGCTTCTCGTAAGCGTCGATCCAGGGCGCCGCGCGCATCTCCGCCTTGCGGATCATCGGCCCGGCGCGCATCGCGGTGTGGATCTCGTCGCCCGTCCGGTCGAGGAAGCCCGTGTTGATGAACACGATCCGGTCCCTGACCGCGTGGATGCAGGCGGCGAGGTTGGCGGAGGTGCGCCGCTCCTCGTCCATAACGCCCACCTTGATCGTGTGACGGGCGAGGCCCAGCAGGTCCTCGACCGCGTCGAACAGCCGGTTCGTGAACGCGCACTCGTCCGACCCGTGTATCTTGGGTTTGACGATGTAGATCGAGCCCGCCCGGCTGTTCCTGAACCGGCCCAGCCCGAGCAGGTCGTGCATCCCGATCAGCGCCGTGACGACCGCGTCGAGCACGCCCTCGGGCGCTTGGCTCCCGTCCGGCAGCAGCACCGCGGGCGTGGTCATGAGATGCCCGACGTTGCGCACGAACAAGAGGCTGCGCCCCGGCAGCGCCAGCGTGGACCCGTCCGGTGCCGTATACTCCCGGTCGGGGTTGAGTCGCCGCGTCAGCGTGCGCCCACCCTTCTCGAAGCTCTCCTCCAGGTCGCCCCGCATCAGCCCCAGCCAGTTGGCGTAGGCCGCCACCTTGTCGTCCGCGTCCACCGCCGCGACCGAATCCTCCAGGTCGACGATCGTGGTGAGCGCGCTCTCCAGCACCACGTCCGCCACCCCGTCCGGGTCGTCGCGCCCGATCGGGTGCGCGCGGTCCACCACGACCTCGACGTGCAGCCCGTTGTGCCGGAACAGCGGCGACGGCCCACGCCGCCCCACCAGCTGCGGATGCGCGCCGCCGCCCAGCGCATCCCGCCAGCCCGGCACCGCCCCGTCGAGGAACGCGCGGGCCCGCGCGATCACCTGGAGTCCACGTTCCGGATCATAGCCGCCCGGACGCGGCGAGCCCGGCAGCGCGTCGGTGCCGTAGAGCGCGTCGTAGAGGCTGCCCCAGCGCGCGTTCGCGGCGTTCAACACGAACCGCGCGTTCAGCGACGGCACGACCAGCTGCGGCCCCGCGGTCGTCGCGATCTCCGGGTCGACAGCCGTCGTGCCGATCGTGAACGGCTCAGGTTCAGGGACAAGATAGCCGATCGAGCGGAGGAACGCCTCGTCCACCGCCCCGCCCGCCGCGTAGCGCGCATCGATCAGCGCCTGCAGCTCGTCCCGCCTGGCGAGCAACGCCCGATTCTCCGGCGCGAAACGCGAGAAGATGTCGGCCACGCCCGCCCAGAAGCGCTCGGGCTCCAAACCCGTCCCCGGCAGCGCGCGCTCCTCGACGAAGCGCGCCAGCACGCCCGCGACCCGAAGGCCCGCACGGTCCAGCATGTCGGTCAACTACACCCTCCTCGTCACAGCTTCGGCCATCATGCCTGGGGAGGGCATGACCGGCATGCACGAGCGGGCGCGCGGGTTCAACCCTCCCTCGGCGTTCCTTCTCCCAACGCCAGGGTAACCGCCTCGATGCGTCGGAGCATCGCGACGAACCCGTCCAGCTCCGCCATGCCGAAGCTCTCGAAGATGCGCCGCTCCAGGTCCAGCGCTTTGGGCGCGATCGCCCGGTACAGCTCCTCGCCCGCCGCCGTCAGTTTCAGGAGGTGCGAGCGCCGGTCGCCCGGCTTGCCCTCGCGCGCCAGCAGCCCGCGCTCGACCAGCGCGATGGCGGCGCGGCTCACGGTCACCTTGTCCATGCGCGTGCGCCCGCCGATCGCGCCCTGGCTCATGCCGCCCGTCTCCGCGACCACCGCCACCACCCGCCATTCCGGGATGGAGAGCCCGAACAGCGAGCGGTACGTGCGCGCGATCGTGTCGGACACCAGGTTGGACGTGACCGACAGCCGGTACGGGATGAACTCGTCCAGAACTAGGGAGCGTTCGGTCATAACGGTTATTGGTAACGCTTGACTCGGAACGCGCAACGGCGCACCGATCGTATCATCTGTTACCAAGTGAGGACAGCGATGCAGGACGTCAGCAATCCGCGCCAAGACAATCCTCTGGGCCTGAACGGCTTCGAGTTCTGCGAGTTCACCTCGCCCGATCCCGACAAGCTCGCCGCGCAGTTCGAGCAGATGGGCTTCGTCGCCGCCCACCGCCATCCGACCAAGGACGTCGTCCGCTATAAGCAGGGCCGCATCAACCTGCTCCTCAACCGCGAGCGGACCGGTCAGGCGGCCGAGTTCCGCGCGGCGCATGGCCCGTCGGCCAGCGGCATGGCGTTCCGCGTCGCCGACCCCGCGCGCGCCTATAGCCACGCGATCGCCGAGGGCGCCAAGCCCGTCGATGCCGCCGCCGGCACGCTGGGCGAAGGCTCCTACGCCATCGAGGGCATCGGCGGCTCCTACCTCTACCTCGTGCAGGACGGGCGGGACCTATACGCCGAATGGGACGAGGTGCCCGGCTGGCGGGAGGCCGAGCAGGAGAACAATGTCGGCCTCGACCTGCTCGACCACCTGACCCACAATGTCCGCCGCGGCGAGATGCGCACCTGGTCGAGCTTCTACGGCCGCCTGTTCGGCTTCGAGGAGCAGAAGTATTTCGACATCAAGGGCAAGGCGACCGGCCTGTTCAGCCAGGCGATGATCGCCCCCGACAAGGCGATCCGCATTCCCCTGAACGAGAGCCAGGACGAGAACAGCCAGATCGAGGAGTTCATCCGCGAGTACAAGGGCGAGGGAATCCAGCACCTCGCGCTGACGACGGACAACATCTACGACACCGTCGAACGCCTCCGGACACGCGGCGTCCGCCTCCAGGACACGATCGAGACCTACTACGAGCTCGTCGACAAGCGCGTGCCCGGCCACGGCGAGGACCTGGAGCGCCTTCGCAAGAACCGCATCCTCATCGACGGCAATGTCGGCGACGAGGGCATCCTGCTCCAGATCTTCACGGAGAACATGGTCGGCCCGATCTTCTTCGAGATCATCCAGCGCAAGGGCAACGAAGGGTTTGGGAACGGCAACTTCCAGGCGCTGTTCGAGTCTATCGAGCTGGATCAGATCAGGCGAGGCGTGATCAAGGTCGACGCGTAAGCGTCGACCGCGATGCGAGCGCGAAGGCGCTCGCCCGAGCCCGGCCGGCGTGGACGGAGCCGCGCACAGGGCGCGGCTTCGCCGCGACCGACGCGCGGCGGGGAGAGCGGGAGATGTCCCGCCCCTCCTCCGTCACCCCGGACTTGATCCGGGGTCCCGCTTTCGCCCGCCACGGGCGGCGCGGTCGCAAGAAGAAGCGGGACCCCGGCTCAAGGCCGGGGTGACGAGGAAGATAGAACGGGAGTTCGAAGAGTGAACGCACCCCACCCCATCACCGCCGCCGCGACGCAAGCGGCGTACATCCCCGGCTTCGGCAACCACGTCTCCACCGAAGCCGTCCCCGGCGCGCTGCCGATCGGCCGCAACTCGCCCCAGCGGCCCGCCTTCGGCCTCTACGCCGAGCAACTGTCGGGCACCGCCTTCACCGCGCCGCGTGACGAGAACCGCCGCTCCTGGCTCTACCGCATGCGGCCCACCGCCGAGCACCCGCCCTTCCGGCCGTACGAGGGCGCACAGCGCTTCAGCGCGGGCGACGACGCGGGGCCGCTCGCGCCCAACCGCCTGCGCTGGGACCCGGTCGCCGACTCGCCGCCCGGCACCGACCTAGTCGATGGTCTGACGACGATGCTCACCAACCGCCACCCCGCCGACCTCGACGGCGTCGCGGTGCACGTATTCCACGCCAACAAGGACATGACCGACCGCGTCTTCTTCGACGCCGACGGCGAACTCCTCTTCATCCCCCAGTCCGGCCGCCTCGAGCTCCTGACCGAGCTCGGCCGCCTGGAGGTCGCGCCCGGCCACATCGCCATCATCCCCCGTGGGCTTCGCTTCCGCGCGCTCCTCCCCGACGGCGAGGCCCGCGGCTACGTCGCCGAGAATTACGGGGCGCTGTTCCGCCTGCCCGACCTCGGCCCCATCGGCGCGAACGGGCTCGCCAACCCGCGCGACTTCGAGACTCCGCAAGCCTGGTTCGAGGACCGCGACGACAAGACGGAGGTCATCCAGAAGTTCATGGGGCGGCTCTGGGTCACCGAGCTCGACCACTCGCCGCTCGACGTCGTCGCTTGGCACGGCAACTTGGCACCCTGCCGCTACGACTTGAGCCGCTTCAACACGATCAACACCGTGTCGTTCGACCATCCCGACCCGTCGATCTTCACCGTGCTGACCTCGCCGTCGACGGTGCACGGCCGCGCCAACGCCGATTTCGTCATCTTCCCGCCGCGCTGGATGGTCGCCGAGGACACGTTCCGCCCGCCCTGGTTCCACCGTAACGTCATGTCGGAGGCGATGGGCCTCATCCAAGGCGCGTACGACGCCAAGGCGGAGGGGTTCAGGCCCGGCGGCCTGTCGCTCCACAACCTCATGGCCGGCCATGGCCCCGATCTCGCCAGCTGGCGGAGCGCGTCGGACGCCGACCTGAAGCCGCACAAGATCGAGGGCACGATGGCGTTCATGGTGGAGAGCTGCTGGGCTTACCGTCCGACCGCCTACGCCTGCGAGCACGCGCAGCTCGACTACGACCAGGTGTGGAGCGACTTCCCAAAGGCGAAGCTGCCCTGACGATCGGGGGTCGGGACGTGCCGAAAAACGATATTGGTCAACTGTACTGTCTGTAATGCTTCCCCGCGTCTACAGCACCCCCGCGGGCGTCGCGCTCGGCCCGCTCGAGCTCATTCCCGACGGCGGCGCGCGCGGCTTTGTGCTGGAGATGCGCGCCGGCCGCTTCCACGGCTTCGTCGTGCGGCGGGGTGACCGAGTATTCGGCTACGCCGACCGCTGCCCGCACGCCGGCCTGCCGCTCGCGCAGAAGCTCGACGACTATTTGGCGCCCGACGGCTCGGTGCTATGTAGCTGGCACGGCGCTATTTTCGATGCGGAGACCGGGGCGTGCCTGAGCGGGCCCTGTATGGGCCAGCGGCTCACGCCCTGGCCCGTGGAGGTCAGAGAAGGCCGGGTGACGACCGCCGCCCCTCCTCCCGATGGATGCTGAGCAGGATCCCCAATAGGATCATCACCGTCATCATCGCCGACCCGCCATAGCTGAACAGCGGGAGCGGGATGCCCACCACCGGCGCCAAGCCCATCACCATCGACAGGTTGATGCCGACATAGAGGAAAAGCGTGAAACTCAATCCCATAGCCACCAACCGGTTGAACACCGTCGAACAGCGCTGGGCGAGGCCGAAACCCCACCAGATGACGTAGCCATACGCGGCGAGCGTCAGGAGGCCGCCGAACAACCCCCACTCCTCCATCATCGTCGCGAAGATGAAGTCGGTGTGCTTCTCCGGCAGATAGTCGAGATGGCTCTGCGACCCCTGGAGATAGCCCTTGCCGAACAGCCCGCTCGACCCGATCGCGATCTTGGACTGCGAGATGTGGTAGCCCGTGCCCAGCGGATCCGACTCCGGATCCATGAAGATCAGCACACGGTTACGTTGATACTCATGTAGCATATTCCACGCCACCGGCAGCATCGCCCCGACCAGCGCCGCGCCGCCGATGAACCAGCGCAGCTGGATGCCCGCCAGGAACATGATCGCGATGCCGGAGAAGGTGATCATCAGCGCGGTGCCGAGGTCGGGTTGCAGCATCACGAGCGCCATGGGCGTGCCGATCAGCAAGGCGGGTACGACCAGCACGGTCGGCTGGCTGATGTAGCGCGGCGGCACGCCGTGGAAGAAGCGCGCGAGGCTCAGCACGACCGCCAGCTTCATGAACTCGGACGGCTGGATGCGGATGATGCCGAGGTCGATCCAGCGCTGCGCGCCCATGCCGACATGGCCCATCGCCTCCACGACGATCAGCATCACGAGCGCGATCGCGTAGCCCGGATAAGCGATCCGCTTCCACGTCTCCGCGCGGATGTAGGACAGCGCCAGCATCACCACGAACAGCACGCCGAAGCGCACGCTCTGGTTCATCGCCCAGGGCGTCATCTTGCCGCCCGCGGCGGAGAACAGGGTCGCCAGCCCCAGCGCAGTGGCGCCCAGCATCGCGCCCAGCATCTTGAGCGGCAGCGCCCTCAACGGCGCGGGAAGCACTTCGGAACGCACGGAAAAACCACCCCCGCGGCCCCAAACGGCCGCTCCGGCATCTCTGCCCCGAGCGGCCCCGGCCGCGCAAGTCCTCCCTAACGGGTTCTTAGGGCGTCACGCCGCATACCCGCCGGCCGAAACAGGCCGGGAACCCGCATGACCCCTCTTCCGCTCATCGCCCCCAACCCGCCGCGCCTGAGCGAGCTCGGCCCCGACCTGCGCCGCGTGGAGGCGTCGGGCGTGTTCAGCAACAACGGACCCGAGGTCCGCGCCTTCGAAGCCGAGGCGACGGAGCGGCTGTTCGGCGGCCGGGGCGCGTGCCTGGCGGTGGCGAACGCGACCTTGGGCCTGATGATCGCGATCCGCGATGCCGCGGGCGCCCGGCCGCGGCCGGAATCGCTCGCGCTGGTGCCCGCGCTGACCTTCGCCGCCACCGCGCACGCCGCGCAATGGGCGGGGCTGACGCCGCTCGTCTGCGACATCGACCCGGACGACTGGTCCGCCTGCCCACGCGATGAGGAGCGGTTGCTCCACGCTTACGCCGGACGCGTGTCGGTCGTTGTGCCCTACGCCACCTTCGGCAACGCGATCGACCTCGACCGCTATCGCTGGTTCTCCAAGCGCTTCGGCGTCGGCGTGGTGGTCGACGCCGCCGCCTCGCTCGGCACGCTGGACGAGGCGGGCGTCGGCTTTGGTGCCGACGCGCCCTTCCCGGTGGTGTTCTCGATGCATGCGACCAAGCCCTTCTCCGTCGCGGAAGGCGGACTGGTCCACTCGGGCGACGTCCAGCTGATCGAGCGGCTACGGCGCATGGCGAGCTTCGGCTTCGGCGAACCGCGCTCCGCCACGGGCCCGGGTGTCAACGCCAAGCTGCCCGAGGTGATCGCGGTGATGGCGCGCGCGAAGCTGGCCGGCTTCGACGCGGCCTGCGCGCATCGCGCCGCGCTGGAGCAGGCGTATCGCGGGTCGCTCGCCGGCTTCGGCCTGCAGCGCGTCGCGGGCCTGCGCCGCGCGAGCCAGTTCATGCCCGTCATGCTTCCTGACCGAGTAGCGGAACGCCGCGACGCGATCGCCGCCGCGCTGGAGGCGCAAGGGATCGGCGTCGGCCGCTACTTCTCGCCGCATCTAGGCCAGCAGCCCTGGTTCCGCGACTCGGCGCTGATCGAGCCCACGCCCGTCGCCGACGCGGTGGGCGGCCGGCTGCTGTCGCTGCCGATCACCGACGCGATGACGGTGGAGGACGCCCGCCGCGCCGCCGCCGCGCTCGCCGCCGCGTGCGGGCGCCTGGGCCGCACCACGCCCGCGACCGTCCGCGCCGCACCCCCGATCGCGTCCGCGCTGATCGCCGGCGGTGGGCCGGCCGGCACCGCGCTCCTCACCGCCGCATCCAAGAGCGGACGGCTGGAGGCGCTGTCGCAAGGGCTGGTGCTCGTCGAGCGGAGCGCCGGCCTCGGCCAGGGCAGGCTCGCGCGCTACGCCATCAACTCCGACTCTACCGCGCAGACCTTCCTGACGGCCGTGCGCGGCAATCCGCACCCCGAACTCGCCTCGCTCGCCGACCACCCCGCCGCCCATGCCGTCGAGCGCCACGCCGACGGTCTGGGCGTGCCGCTCGCCGAGGTGGGCCCGCTCCTCGCCGCCACCGGCGAGCGGCTGGGCGGCATCGTCCGCGGACAAGGCGGCGAGGTGCTGACGGGCCACGAGGTCGTGTCCGCCACCCGCGCGGGCGATCTCTGGCGCGTGGCGCTGCGCCGCGTCACCGACGGGGCGGGATCCGAACGGCTGGCGCGCAACCTCGTGATCGCGACCGGAGGCCACCAGCCGCTCGACCGCTTGGCGACGCAGCAGGTGGCGGGCGCACCGCTCCTGGAACTCGCCGACGGCCGCCTGCTCCAGTCGGACGAGGTGCTTAGCTCCGGCGGCCTCCAGCACGTCGCAGCCTTGCTTCAGAACAAGCGCGCGCCGCGCATCGCGGTGATCGGCGGCTCGACCAGCGCCCTCACCGCCGTCGCGCTCCTGCTCCGGAGCCGCCCCGGCCTCGCGCTCGGCGCGGGCGCGGTCACCTTGCTCCACCGCCGCCCGCTTCGCCCCTTCTACCACTCGGTCGAGGCCGCGCACGCCGAGGGCTACACGGACTTCACCGACCGCGACGTCTGCCCCGTGTCGGGCTTCGTCTACCGCTTAGCCGGCTTCCGGCTGGAGGCGCGCCAGCTGCTGCTGCGGATGCTGGAGGTGGACGGCCGCGCGGCCGACCCGCGCGTCCGCCTGCACCGGATCGGCGGCGACGAAGACGAGGACGCGCGCGCGATCGTGCGCGGGGCCGACCTCGTGATCGCCGCGCTCGGCTACCGCCCCCGCGTGCTGCCGCTGCTCGACGAGGCGGGCATGGGCCTGCCGCTCGCCGCCGATCGGGACCGCCCCATGGTCGACCGCCACTGCCGCGTGCTCGGCGCGGACGGCGCGGCGGTGCCGGGCGTCTACGGCATCGGGCTCGCGGCCGGCTTCGTGCCCTGGGGCAAGCTCGGCGGCGAGGCGAGCTTCTCCGGCCAGGCGAACGGCCTGTGGCTGTGGCAGAACGACGTGGGCGCGATGATCGTCGACCAGCTGCTCGAACCCGCGCTCCGGGCCGTCGCATGACCCCGACCGTCAGCGTGGTCATGGCCGCCTACAACGGCGCGGCCCTGCTGCCCGAGACGCTGCGCAGCCTGGAGGCGCAGACCTTCACCGACTGGGAGCTCGTCGTCGTCGACGACTGCTCCGCGGACGGCAGCTTCGAGCTGCTCCGCGACTGGCCCGACCCGCGCGTGCGCGCGTTGCGCTCGCCCGCGAACGGCGGCCCGGTGCGCGCGCGCAACTTGGCGCTCGAACACGCGCGCGGGCGCTACGTCGCGGGCCTCGACCATGACGATCTGTGCCGCCCCGACCGGCTGCGGCGTCAGGTCGCCTATCTTGAAACACATAACGACGTCGTCGCGCTGGGCACGGCGGCGGCGTTCCTGGAGGACGGGCGTCGGCGGACGCCGAACGACGCGCCCAACACCACGCCCGCGCTCATCGAATGGCTGCTCCGGATCGAGAACCCGCTCGTCTGGTCGACGATGATGATCCGCACCGACGTGGCGAAGCGGCTCCGGCCGTTCACGCGCACCGACCGGCTCTATGCGGAGGATTTCGACCTCTACAACCGGCTGCTCGCGCACGGGCGGATCGCGCGGCTAGACGCCGTGCTCCTGGACTACCGCATCCACGGCGCCGCCGCGTCGCAGCGCTTCACGGCGACGATGCACGAGGGCGCCGAGCGCACGCTCCTGGAGATCCACGAGCCGCTGTTCGGCGCGGACGCGCCCGCCGCCGCGGCACTGATCGTGCGGCACCTTATGCTGTTCGAGCCCGTGCCCGACCGCGCCACGCTCGCGGCGCTCGGCGACGCGGTCGCGCGTGCGCAGGCGCACTTCCTCGCGACGCGCCCCGTCGACGCGGAGGACGCGCGGCTCATCCGTTGGGAGACGGCCAGGCGCTGGACGCGCGTCGGCCGGACCGCCTTACGGAGCGGCGCCCTATCGCTCGCCGACCTATGGGCGGTACGCCCGCCGGAACTCGGTCTGGGGCTCGCCGGCGTCGAGGCGCTGCTGACCTCGCGCGCGGTCGGCGCCGCGCGGCGGCTCCGCCGGACCCTCGGTCGGACTATCGCGGGTCAGACCTTGGCGGCGTAGATCAGCCGGCCCGGCCCGAGCCGGTCGAACACCGACGCCAACTCGTTCTCAGCGAAGGCGAAGCAGCCCTGGCTGCGGCCCAGCACGCCGCGCGAGCGGAGCACGTCCGCGTTGGCGTACCACGCGCCGTGGATCACGATCGCGCGCTCCAGCGCGTTCGAGTTGGTGCGGTCGAGCCCGTGCAGCCGCTGCGAACGCCCATGCTTGCCGTAGTAGTAATCGGCCGTGACGTACGCGCCCTCCGACGTGGCGTTGGAGCCGTGCACGTTCGAGAAGCGCTGGAGCCAGCCCGTATGCGCCGGGTCGGAGCCGCTGCCGTGGCATACGCGCGACGAGGTCGAGTTGCCGCTGGCGAGGTCAATGAAGTGGAAGCGCGCTTCGTTCGACTTCGCGGCGAAGTCCACGATCGCCATGCGGTCGCGCTTCACGCGGTTCCCGTGCCGCTCCAGCGCGGCCATGGCCTTGCGCATCAGTTCCGGGCGGACGACGCGGGGAGAGGTGACGGGGCGCGGGGCGATCGCGGCGCGCTTGGGCGCGGGCGGCGCGGTGACGGGAGCCAGGTCCTTCGACGTCAGCTTGCGGTCGGCGGCGATCGCCACCGCCGAGGGCACCGCGAGCGAGCCGGCCAGCACCAGCCCGTTCTTCAGGAGCGCGCGGCGCGCGTGCAGAACGTCGAATTCTTCCTGCATCTAGGCATCCCCACCCGTTATCGGTCCGACTTATATAGCTGATCCGCCACGGAAATTCCGATCGTTTCGGAGCAGGTCGCCCTGTCTTCGCCTCCGTTCGTCGTGATTTGTTCCATCCTGGCGCGAAAAATATGGGTCGGCACCAACGAGTACGAAGCGCGTTCTGCGGCTTGAGAGGAGGGGAAACGGTTCGAGGGTTCAGATCATGCGTACAGCGTTCAAGGTGATGATCGGAGCGGCGTTGGCCCTGGGAGCGGTCCCGGCGAACGCGAAAGCCAATGACGGGTCGTCCGGCGATGGAGCGGTCGCGATCGAGGTCGCCGCCGCCGAGCTTCCCCCCGGCAAGTTCGTCTGGGCCGACACCGGCTCCGTCGAGCCGGTGACCGTGGTGATCAGCATCCCCCTCCAGCGCGCCTTCGTCTATCGCGGCGAGGCGCTCGTCGCGGCCAGCGCCGTCTCCACCGGCAAGCCGGGCGACGATACGCCCACCGGCGTCTTCCCTATCCTGCAAAAAGCGCAGAAGCACACGTCCAACATCTACGGCGTCGCCATGCCGTACATGCAGCGGCTGACCTGGGACGGGATCGCGCTCCACGCGGGGCGCAACCCGGGCTTCCCCGCGTCGCACGGCTGCATCCGCCTGCCCACCGCCTTCGCCCAGAAGCTGTTCGAGGTGACGGACATCGGCACCACCGTGGTCGTGACCGACGGCATCCCCGTCGGCGCGGAGCTCGACCCGGAGATGGTGCGCACGGACGCGGCCCGCGCCAACGAGGCGCAGCTCGCCGCGATCGCCGGGAACTAAGCGCCGATATGACGCGCTAGGCCTGGCATGGCCGAACAAGGCGAAGACCAGAGCGGCGGCGAGGCGTGCACGACCGAGCGCGAGCCCGCCGCCGGGCGCACCGCGCTCCTCATCATCGACATGTTCAACACGCTCGACTTCGGCGGCGGCGAGAAGATGCGCCCCGCCGCCGAAGCCGCCGCCGACGCGATCGCGCGCCTGCGCGACGAAGCGACAGAGGCAGGCGTGCCCGTCGTCTACGTCAACGACAATTACGACCAGTGGCATTCCGAGCGCTCGCGCCTGGTCGAGATGTGCCGCAACAGCCGCGGCCGCGCGCTCGCCGAGAAGCTGGAGCCCCGCGCAGACGACTTCTTCATCATCAAGCCGCAGTTCAGCGGCTTCTACGCGACCAACCTTCCCGTGCTGCTGCCGCACCTGGAGGTGAGCCGGCTGGTGCTCACCGGCGTCGCCGCCGACATCTGCATCCTGTTCACCGCCGCCGACGCGCACATGCGCGAATATGAGCTGTGGGTGCCGGAGGACTGCACCGCCGCCAGCGACGCCCAGCGCGCCGAATGGGCGCTGGAGATCATGCGGGGCAGCATGAAGGCGGAGATCGCGCCCACGACGAAGATGACGCTGAAGGATTGGATCGACCGCGCATGAGGTTTCTCGTCGCGGAAAGCGAGCCGCCCGACGCGCGCGAGCGCCGCCGCGCGAATGTCGGGCGTAGCTCGGGCGAGACGTTCCGCGACTTGTTGCTGCAGCTCGCGCCCGGGGCAGAGGTGGAGCGCGCCACCCCCGCAGACGCGGACGATGAAATTCCTGATCGGGAAACGCTCGCCGGCTACGACGCAGTGTTCCTGACCGGCTCGCCGCTCCACGTTTACGAGGACACGCCGGAGGCTCGGCGCGAGATCGAGTTCATGCGCCGCGTCTTCGCCAGCGGCACGCCGTCTTTCGGCTCCTGCGCCGGGCTCCAGGTCGCCGCCGCCGCGGCGGGCGGCGTCGTGCGCTCGATGGGCAAGCGGCGCGAGGCCGGGATCACGCGCCGCATCACGCCGACCGACCAGGGCCGCGCGCACCCGCTGCTCGCCGGCCGCGCGCCCGCCTGGGATGCGATCACCATCCACAACGACGAGGTCGAGCGGCTGCCCGACGGCGCGCTGCTCTTGGCCCGCAACAACGAGACGGAGGTCCAGGCGGCGGAAATCCGCATGGGCCCGGGCGTGTTCTGGGGCGTGCAATACCATCCCGAGCTGCCGCTATCCGACATGGCCGCCGCGCTCCGCCGCGACGCGGACGACCTGGTCGAGGCCGGGCTGGTGCGCGACCGCGCCGAGGTGGAGCTGCAATCCGCGCTCCTCGACGCGCTCGCGCGCGAGCCGGATCGCCGCGACCTGCGCTGGCGGTTGGGGGTAGACGACGAGCTGGCGAATCGCGATCGGCGGTCGCTGGAGCTGCGCAACTTCATCGAGCATCTGGTCAAGCCGACCATGGCCGGGCGGGGGCGGTAGCGCCCTAGCACCGAACCCACTCCGTCACCCTGGGCTTGACCCGGGGTCCATGCGCGTCCTTGTCTGCGGACGGTGCGCTCGTGAGCAGCGGACGCGCGTGGATGCCGGGTCAAGCCCGGCATGACGGTTCATGATGCGGTGCCGGCCAGCACCCCCAACCGCTCCTTCAGCGCCCGGTCGCTCTCCACCTCCTCCGCCCGGTTCGCCGCCACCGCCGCCCCGATCGCACCGAGCCCCTCCGCCCGCGCCAACGCGACCGCGGTTTCGGACGACACGATCTCCGCCGCCTTCGCCTTTCGGACCGCGCCCACCAGCGCCACGTCGAGCAGCGGCCCAGGCTGATGGGTCCGCGCGTCCCGCTCCGCGTCGTCGAGGATGCCGCCCATCCATAAGTTCGCCGGCCCGCCCATGTCGCCGCCCGCCTCCGCCAGCCGCGCCGCCTGCTCGCGCACCCGTTCCACCTCGGCCGCGAGCAGCGCCTTTAGCGCCGGATCGCGCGCCGCTTCCGCCAACGCCGGCAGCCGCTCGACCTGCGCCGCCTTGCCCGCGTGCAGGTCCTGGATCGCGACGTGGAGCAGCGCGGCGCGCGAGGAGGTCTTCGTCATGCGGCCGCAACGCACGGGCGGCACTGGAGCCTCAACCGTTTCGGCCCTACATGGGCTGCTGAACGCGGGGAGGAACCCGAATGAGCACGAACCCCGTCGAGGTCGCGGGCGTCGACCCCACCGACCCGTACGCCCGCGAAGCGCAAACCCTTCCGAAGCTCACGCGCGAGCAGATGGACCGCGTCCGCCCCTATGGCGAGGAGCGGGCGTTGCCGGCCGGCGCCGTGCTCTTCTCGCGCGGCGAGCGTTCCGTCGACTTCTGGGTCGTCGTGGATGGCGCGATCGAGATCTACGACCTGGACGAGGACGGGAACGCCAACGTCTTCACCGTCCATGGCGACAGCCAGTTCACCGGCGAGCTCGACCTCTTCAACGATCGCGAGATCCTTGTCTGGGGCCGCACGGGCCGCCCCAGCCGCGTGCTGCGCGTGCCGCGCGCCGAGTTCCGCCGCCTGATCACCGCCGAGCCCGACATCGGCGAGATCATCATGCGCGCCTTCATCCTCCGGCGCGTGGGCCTGATCCGCTACGCGCAGGGCGGCGTGGTGCTGGTGGGCGCGGCGCATGACGGCGACACGCTCCGGCTCCAGCGCTTCCTCAGCCGCAACGGCTACCCGCACCGCTTGATCGACGCGGAGGTGGAGGACACGGGCCGCGTGCTGAACGGGCTGGACGTGGGCGACGACGCGCTGCCCGTCGTCATGCTCCCGGACCATTCGGTGCTGCGCAATCCCTCCAACGCCGCACTCGCCGACCGGCTCGGGCTGACGGAAGCGATCGATCCCGATCATGTATTCGACGTCGCGGTCGTCGGCGCTGGGCCGGGCGGGCTCGCGGCGGCCGTATACGCCGCGTCCGAGGGGTTGGACACGGTGGTGGTCGAGAGCATCGCGCCCGGGGGCCAGGCGGGCACCTCGTCCAAGATCGAGAACTATCTCGGCTTCCCCACCGGCATCTCCGGCCAGGCGCTGGCGGGCCGCGCGCAGATCCAGGCGCAGAAGTTCGGGGCGCGCCTCGCCATCTCACGCGGCGTCCGCCGGCTCGCCTGCGACGACCAGCCTTTCCGCCTCGAGCTGGACGACGGCGGCGCGATCCAGGCGAGGAGCGTCGTGGTCGCCACCGGCGCCCGCTACCG
The DNA here is from genome assembly GCF_002288825.1 of Sphingomonas lenta. Classification (GTDB taxonomy): domain Bacteria; phylum Pseudomonadota; class Alphaproteobacteria; order Sphingomonadales; family Sphingomonadaceae; genus Sphingomonas; species Sphingomonas lenta. Next base: position 431,919 of record NZ_NSLI01000003.1, on the reverse strand, counting down.
CAAGCTGGCGGTCGAGAATTACGAGCGGTTCGAGGGTGCGGGCATCCACTACGCCGCGACCGCCTTGGAGCAGCAGATCTGCGGCCGCGAGGAAGTGGCGGTGATCGGCGGCGGCAACTCGGCGGGGCAGGCGGCGGTGTTCCTGTCGCGCACCGTCGGCCACGTGCACATCCTGGTGCGTGGGCCGGGGCTGGCTGAGACTATGTCCGACTACCTCGTCCAACGCATCGAGCAGTCGCCCAAGATCACGCTTCACGCGCGCACCGAGATCACCGCGCTCGACGGCGACAAGTACCTACGCCGGGTCACCTGGACCGATCGCGACACGGGTGCGTCCGAGACCAAGGACATCGGCAACCTGTTCGTGATGATCGGCGCCGAGCCCAACACCGACTGGGTCGCCGACTGCCTGGAGCTCGACGCCAAGGGCTTCGTGCGCACGGGCCACGCCCCGGACGGCGTGTCGGCGGTGTCGCCCTACGCCACCAGCCGGGCGGGCGTGTTCGCGATCGGCGACGTGCGCTCAGGCAGCGTCAAGCGCGTCGCCTCCTCGGTCGGCGAGGGATCGGTGGTCGTATCGTCCATCCACCAGTACCTCGCCCCCGCCCCGGTGCCCGCCGCGGCCTAGGCCAGCCGCTCCGCCCTGACCCCGTAGTAGCTCGCCACCCGGTCGGCGTACGCCTGGTCGAACACCGGCGCGTTCGACGCCCAGCTCGGCCCGCCCTCCAGCATGCGCTTGTCCACCGTGACGACGTAGCGGTCACGCACGGGGTCAAACTGCAGCAGCTCGAAGGGCAGCGGGTAGTAGCTCTTACCGACGCCCAGGAAGCCGCCGAGGCTGAGCACCGCGTGCGTGACGCGCCCCGAGTCCTTGTGCACCAGGAACGAGTAGACGGAGCCGGTCACGTCGCCGTCGCGGCTCTCCACCTTCATGCTGCTGGACAGCGCCGCTTGGGCGAGCTGCTGCGTGGGGGCGTCGGGCGTGGCCATCGATCGGGGTCTCCTGCTTGCCGTCCCTCAACCGGCCTCGCCCACGCCCGGTTCCGACGCGCCCGGGCTTGAGGGACCGAAGCGCTTACGCCTAGGCTACGCCCATGAAGCGTTCCGTCACCCTCCTCCCGCTCCTCATCGTCGCCTGCGTCCCCGCGAGCCGCCCGCCAGCGCCCGCGCCCGCCCCGACGCCCGTCGCCGCCGCGCCCACCCCGCCGCCTCCGCCGGTGCCCGCGCTCGGCCCCGACTGGCGCGACTGGCCGCTGACGCCCGGCACCTGGAACTACCGCCGCGACGCGCGCGGCTCCGTGGCGCTGTTCGGGGACGCCAACGCCGACGCGCGCCTGACGCTGCGCTGCGACCTCGGCGAGCGGCGCGTCTACCTGTCGGTCGCCGGGACGCAGCCGGCTCAGGCGACGCTGCGCACCACCAGCGCCACGCGCCAGCTCGCGTTGCAACCGACGGGCGGCGCGCTCCCCTACGCCGCCGCCGCGCTCACGCCGAGCGACCCGCTGCTCGACGCGCTCGCCTTCAGCCGCGGGCGTTTCACCGTGGAACGTTCGGGCCAAGCGCCGCTCGTCGTGCCCGCCTATCCCGAAGTGGCACGCGTCACCGAGGACTGCCGCAGCTGATCGCAAACACCTCTTGCGGAACCCGGAACCCCGTCGCACATTGACCGGGCGGGTGGGAACACCCGCATTTGGCTATCCACAAGCGAAAGGAGGTGATCCGATGTCTCATGGTTCAGCAATGGGGTCGGTTCAGTTCGTTCGGGGGACTGGCCGCTAAGGTTCGAACGGTTTCGGGCGCTCGGGGCATCCTCCCCGATCAAGGCGTCCGGCCTGAACCGAAAGCGGCTTCATGGTCTCCCGGGCTGGAGCTCTCCGGCCGCTGACCATGCAAAGGGGCCTGTCGGGTCGTCGGGAGACGCCCGGCAGGTCCTTTTCACATGCGCAGGGCGCACGCGCCGAGCGAAGCTTGAAGCGAGACGCCCCAGCCCGGCCGGCGTAGCGAAGCTACGGTCGACGACGCGGCTTTGCCGCGGCGCTTAAACTCAGGCCGGTTGCAACAACCCCTCCTCCGCGATCCGCTTCCGCCACGCGAGCGGCGCGAGCCGGTGCACATTCTCCCCCTCCGCATCCACCGCGACGGTGACGGGGAAGTCCTCCACCTCGAACTCGTAGATCGCCTCCATGCCGAGGTCCTCGAAGCCGACGACCTTCGACCCTTTTATCGCCCGCGCGACGAGATAGGCCGCGCCCCCCACCGCCATCAGATACGCCGACCGGTGGTCCCGGATCGCGTCGACCGCCGCCGGCCCGCGCTCCGCCTTGCCGACCATGGCGAGCAGGCCCTGCTCGAGCATCATCCGCGTGAACTTGTCCATGCGCGTGGCGGTGGTGGGGCCGGCCGGGCCGACCACCTCTTCGCCGACCGGATCGACGGGACCGACATAGTAGATCACGCGCCCGCGGAACTCGACGGGCAACTGCTCGCCCCGGTCGAGCATGTCCTTGATCCGCTTGTGCGCGGCGTCGCGGCCGGTGAGCATCCTGCCGTTCAGGAGCAGCCGGTCGCCCTGCTTCCAGCTCCGCACCACCTCCGGCGTGAGCGTATCGAGGTCGACCCGGATCGCCGCCTTGTCGGGCGTCCAGTTCACCTCCGGCCATTCCGACAGCTTTGGCGGCTCCAGATAGACCGGCCCCGATCCGTCGAGCGTGAAATGCGCGTGGCGCGTCGCAGCGCAGTTGGGGATCATGGCGACGGGCTTGGACGCTGCGTGCGTCGGCCAGTCGAGGATCTTGACGTCCAGGATCGTCGCCAGCCCGCCCAGCCCTTGCGCGCCGATGCCCAGCGCGTTGACCTTGTCGAAGATCTCGATCCGGAGCGCCTCCAGGTCGTCGCGTGGGCCCCGCTCCTTTAGAACGCCCATGTCGATCTGGCCCATCAGCGACTGTTTGGCGAGCAGCATCGCCTTCTCCGCGGTGCCGCCGATGCCGATGCCCAGCATGCCGGGCGGGCACCAGCCCGCGCCCATCTGCGGCACCATCTCCAGCACCCAGTCCACGATCGAATCGGACGGGTTCATCATCTTGAACTTGGACTTGTTCTCCGACCCGCCGCCCTTGGCCGCGACGTCGATCGACACCGTCGCGCCCGGCACCATCTCGACGTGTAGCACGGAGGGCGTGTTGTCCTTGGTATTGCGCCGCGTGAAGGCCGGGTCGGCAAGGATGGAGGCGCGTAAGCGATTCTCCGGATGGAGATAGGCGCGGCGCACGCCCTCGTCGATCACCTCCTGTAGGCTCCGCGCCGACTCCAGCCGGCACTCCTGCCCCCAGCGCACGAACACGGTGACGATGCCGGTGTCCTGGCAGATCGGCCGGTGCCCCTCCGCGCACATGCGGCTGTTGGTCAGGATCTGCGCGATCGCGTCCTTGGCGGCCGGCGACTTCTCGGCGCGGTACGCCTCGCCCAGCGCGCGGATGTAATCCATGGGATGGTAGTAGCTGATGAACTGCAGCGCGTCAGCGACGCTCTCGATCAGGTCTGCTTCGCGGATGATGGTCATGGCGCGGGGCTGTAGCGCGGCCGCGTCGGCGCGCGCAACGCCGCGCCTCTTCGCCCAAATTGCGACGAAGCCGCCCGAGCCGCCGTTCCGCCGGACGGTCAGCGAGTGTATCACCATCCTATAACAGCTCGGAGGTCGTCCATGTTGCTGCTCTTCGCCGCCGCCATGCTCTCGCCCGAAGCCGCAGTCACCCCGCCCGCCCCCGCACCCGCCGTGGCCGCGGCGAAGTGGACGGAGCTCGCCGCCCTCTCACCGCAGGGGCACCGGATGGCGGGCGAACTGCTGCTTCCCGCCGACGCGCGGGGCGACGCGCCCGTCGTCATGCTGATCAGCGGCACCGGCCGCCAGTCGCGCGACTTCTCGGGCTTCGACGGCCGCTACCGTCCGCACGACGATCTGGCGCAGGCGCTGCTCTCGGCGGGCGTCGGCGTGGTCCGCTTCGACGAGCGCAACACGGGCCTGTCCACCGGCGACCACAAGGTCGCGCGCTCGCTCGACCTCCAGGCCGACGCGCAGCTCATCCTGCACCGCGCCGCCGAGCAGCCGGGCGTCGACCGCCGCCGCGTCTACGTGTTCGGCCACAGCGAGGGCGCGGTGTTCGCGATGCGCCTCGCCGCGACCGACCCGCTGGTGGCGGGCATCGCCGTCGCGGGCGCGCCCGCCCTGTCCGGCCGTGAGATGATGCGCGGGCAGGTCCGCATCGAGACGCCGCGCAAGCCGGGCCAGACCAACGCCGAATGGGAGGCCGCCGTCGCGGAGGCCTACGCCAAGGACATCGCGTTCATGGAGTCGCGACCCTCGCTCGCCGACCTCCTCGACTATGACGGCGAAGCGGCGGCCCGCGCCGTCACCAAGCCCGCGCTGATCCTGGAGTCGATGGAGGATTGGCAGGTCACCCCGCCCCAGGGCCGCCGGCTCGCCGAGGCGATGCGCAGCGCGGGCAACGTGCAGGTCGACTATGTCGCGCTGCCGGAGGTCGGCCATCTGCTCACGCCCAACCCGCCGGGCGTCACCGACTATTCGAAGCTCACCGACTATTCGGTGGCGCCCGCGCTCAAGCGCGCGCTGGTCGATTGGGTGCGGGCGCGGTCGTGACCGCGGCGGCGCCCGCGACATGCTGCGCCGGGGCCACGCGCTGTTCGACGGCCCCACCCTGGAATCCGCGGCTCGGCGCTGCGGGCGGGCGTTCCCCGATCGCGGCGGAGCGCTTAGACAGGCCCGAACCGAAGGAGATCACCATGCCCAGCCACGCCCGCCTGATCCTCGTCATTCTGCCGCTCGCGGGCTGCATGCCGCTCCGCCCCGTCAACCTGCCCGACCCGCGCACCGTCATGTTCCGCTGCCAGACGGGCGCGTCCGTCACCGCCACCTTCCTCGATCGCCGCGCCCGCCTGGTCGAGCCGAACGGGCGCGTCGTCGAGCTGCCGCAGCGCCGCGCCGAGACGGGCTTCCTCTACGCGGGCGAGGCGGGCACGCTCAGCGGCGAGCCCACGCGGATCAGCTGGACGCCGGCGAACGGCGCGCCGCTCGACTGCGTCGCGCCCGCCGCCTAGACGCGCTCCGCCGCGGTCCCGACCGCCAGCGCCAGCGTCAGCAACAGCGCCGCGGACGCCGCCCAGCCCGTCAGCAGCAGCGCTCTGAACCGGTCGTAGCTCATCGTCGCGCCTCCGCCGGCCCGTACGGCCGGTCGCGCGTCCTCCACAGCGAGTAGGCGACGCCCGCGCCCAGGATGGCGAAGGTGACCGACAGCGACACGGCCGGCGGCACCTTATCGAGGCCGAGCAGGTCGGCGGCGAAGATCTTGGAGCCGATGAACATCAGGAGCACGGACAGCGCGTATTTGAGATAGTGGAACCGCGCCACCATGGCGGACAGCGCGAAGTAGAGCGCGCGCAGCCCCAGGATGGCGAAGATGTTGGACGTGTAGACGATGAACGGGTCGGTGGTGATGGCGAAGATGGCCGGCACCGAGTCGACCGCGAACACCACGTCCACGAACTCGATCATGATGAGCGCCAGGAACAAGGGCGTGGCGTAGCGGCGGACGCGGCCCGTGGCCGGATCGGCGCGGCTCACGAAGAAGCGCTCGCCCTCCAGCCCGTCCGTCACGCGGAACCGCCGCCGAACCCAGCGGAGCACGGGCGACGCGCCCACGTCATACTCCTTGTCCGCCATCATCCACATCTTGACGCCCGTCGCGATCAGAAAGGCCGCGAAGACGTAGAGCACCCATTCGAACCGCTCGACGAGCGTCGCGCCCAGCCCGATCATGATCGCGCGCAGCACGATCACGCCCAGCACACCCCAGAAGAGCACGCGGTGCTGGTACGCCCTCGGGATCGCGAAATAGCCGAAGATCATGGCGATCACGAACACGTTGTCCATCGCCAGGCTCTTCTCGACCACGAAGCCGGTGATGTAGTTCATGCCCGCGTCCGGGCCCATGTACCACCAGACCCAGCCGCCGAAGCTTAGCCCCAGCGCGATGTAGAAGGCGGAGAGCATCAGGCTCTCCCCCACGCCGATCTCGCGCCGCTTGCGGTGGAGAACGCCCAGGTCCAGCGCGAGCAGCGCCGCCACGACGCCCAGAAAGCCCAGCCACATCCAGGCGGGCGTGCCGAGGAACTCGGCGAAGAGCCAATCCATCAAAGCCTCCTCGTCAGTGCGATCCGACATCGCGGCCGTCGGCTCGGACGGTCGCCAGAGGGGCCCGGATCATTGGTGGCCGCCGGTCCCGGTCGGACCGGCGACGGGTTCAGACCTCCGTCAAGCGCGCTGCATGCGCCGGGCGCGCGCGCGGCGCACGGTGCGCAGGCCCGTCGCTTCGCGCAGCAGCGCCGATAACCGGTCCTTGATCAGCAGCCGCCGCTTCTTCAGCACCGCCAGCGCGAGCATGTCCGCGCCCGGCCTCGCGGCCTCGCGACGGATCGCGTCCGACAGGGCCTGGTGCGCCTTCCTCAACCGATCGACATAGTTGGTCATCCACCTCTCCATCGTGCTTGCGACAGATCGAGGCGCTCGGCCTTCCGAGTGGTGGGGGAGCGACGTCGCCCCGAACCGGCACCGAGCACGCTCGATGCGGTCCGACATCGCGGGGGGCTGAAAAGCCGCCGCCAGAGGGGCCCGGTCCGCACGACGTCGTTACCGCATCGGCCCCGTTCCGGCAAGCGGAACCGGACCGGTCCTTCCACATCTAATTATTTTCGTTCCAGCTCCGTTCCCTTGCGGATCGCGGACCCGGCGGAAATCCGCGCGTCGCGGACCCGGTCGCCCCGTCTTCGGTCCGGTTGACGACCTATTCACCCCCTTGCATCGCGTGGCGGATTTCCACAATCTGTTGCGGTTCGTTTCGGGAGAGGACCCAAGTGCTGGTGCAAGCGTTATAGACGGCACTGGGTCGAGCGGATCGACGGTACGCACATGATCACCTTTTGTTCTCGCCGGGGGCGACTCCGGTGATAGGAGAGGTGCGCGCCGGCGATTCGGAACAAAACAGGGAAAGACGGGAGCGCGGCGTATGGATTTTCGCGACACGCAAGGGGCCGAGAACGTGAGCACGGAGACGATGGAGAGCCCGGCGGCGAGCGCCGCCGCCCCCAACCAGGCGAAGGCGCCCGCCAAGCGCCCCTTCCCGCTCGAGGTCGACCACGGCCGCGACGGGCTCCTGACCGACTTCGGCAAGGAGACGCTGAAGGACCGATACCTTCTCCCCGGCGAGACGATCCAGGACCTGTTCGTCCGCGTGGCCTCGGCTTATGCCGACGACCAGGAGCACGCGCAGCGGCTCTACGACTATATCTCGCGCCTCTGGTTCATGCCGGCGACCCCCGTGCTGTCGAACGGCGGCACCGGGCGCGGCCTTCCGATCAGCTGCTACCTGAACTCGGTCCCCGACAGCCTGGACGGCATCGTCGAGACCTGGAACGAGAATGTCTGGCTCGCGTCGCGCGGCGGCGGCATCGGCACCTATTGGGGTAACGTCCGCGGCATCGGCGAGCCCGTCGGCCTTAACGGCAAGACCAGCGGCATCATCCCCTTCGTCCGCGTGATGGACAGCCTCACGCTCGCCATCAGCCAGGGCTCGCTCCGCCGCGGTTCCGCCGCTTGCTACCTCGACATCTCGCATCCCGAGATCGAGGAGTTCCTGGAGATCCGGAAGCCTTCGGGCGACTTCAACCGCAAGGCGCTCAACCTCCATCACGGCGTGCTCATCCCCGACGCGTTCATGGAGGCAGTGCGCGACGGCGCGGAGTGGGAGTTGAAGTCGCCCAAGGACGGCAGTGTCCGCGGCAAGGTCGACGCCCGCGCCTTGTTCCAGAAGCTCGTCGAGACCCGCCTCGCGACCGGCGAGCCCTACATCGTCTTCTCCGACCATGTGAACAAGGCGATGCCCAAGCATCACCGCGAGCTGGGCCTCAAGGTCTCGACCTCGAACCTCTGCTCGGAGATCACGCTGCCGACGGGCAAGGACCATCTCGGCAACGACCGGACCGCGGTGTGCTGCCTCTCCTCGCTCAACCTCGAGACCTGGGACGAGTGGAAGGACGATCGCCGCTTCATCGAGGACGTGATGCGCTTCCTCGACAACGTGCTCCAGGACTACATCGACCGCGCCGAGCCCGGCATGGAGCGCGCCGCCTACTCCGCCGCGCGCGAGCGGTCGGTGGGTCTGGGCGTCATGGGCTTCCACTCCTTCCTCCAGGCGCGCGGCCTCCCCTTCGAGGGCGCGATGGCCAAGTCTTGGAACCTCAAGATCTTCAAGCACATCAACGCCCAGGTGAACGAGGCGTCGATGGTGCTCGCCCACGAGCGCGGCCCCTGCCCCGACGCCGCGGACGTGGGCGTGATGGAGCGCTTCAGCTGCAAGATGGCGATCGCGCCCACCGCGTCCATCTCCATCATCTGCGGCGGCACGTCCGCGTGCATCGAGCCCATCCCGGCCAACATCTACACGCACAAGACGCTGTCGGGCTCCTTCGCGGTCAAGAACCCGTATCTCGAGAAGCTGCTGATCGAGAAGTCCAAGAACGCCGACGCGGTGTGGAACTCGATCCTGGAGCATGGCGGCTCCGTCCAGCACCTCGACTTCCTGTCGGCCGACGAGAAGGACGTGTACAAGACCAGCTTCGAGATCGACCAGCGCTGGCTGATCGAGCTCGCCGCCGACCGCACGCCCTATATCGACCAGTCGGCGTCACTGAACCTGTTCATCCCCGCCGACGTGGAGAAGTGGGACCTCCTCATGCTCCACTTCCGCGCCTGGGAGCTCGGCATCAAGTCGCTCTACTATCTCCGCTCTAAGTCAGTGCAGCGCGCGGGCTTCGCGGGTGCCGAGGGCCAGGGCGGCGTCGAGGCGGACAACACGATCGACAAGCCGCGCTTCGATTTGGGCGAGAGCACCGACTATGACGAGTGCTTGGCTTGCCAATGAGGTGCGGACGCCCTTGGCTTGCGCAAGCAAGCCAAGGAGTCGTCGCGGCGGGCAGCGGGGCCGCGTAGCGGTCCCGTCTGACGGCGCGGCGGAACACGAGGTGGGCAGCGCATGAGCACAGGTACCGTCATCATGTACGCGGTCGCGACCGTCTTTGCCCTCGTCGCGATCGTTCTGTTCGCGCGCCTGCGCGGCCGGTCCGAGCGCGGCCGCTACGCCCACCTCATCGCCGGCACCATGGCGGCCGCCGGCAGTCTCATGCTCTTCGCCTATGCCACCGCGCTCCACCGCTGGAGCACGGCGCCATGAAGCGCGAACCCGTCCTCTACTGGATGGTCCTCGCGTACAGCGTGGGCAGTCTGCTGTTCCCGCACCTGTTCGCCAAGGCTTTCCTCGGCGACGCCAGGATCGTGCGGATGGTCGCGCTGCCTCTCCTGGCCCTTTCCGCCGTCATCCTGATCGACTTCTATTTCTGACCCGGAGTACCACCATGCCCCTCCTCCAAGCCTCCAAGCAGTACAAGCCCTTCGAGTATCCCTGGGCGTTCGAGTATTGGAAGCGCCAGCAGCAGCTCCACTGGCTCCCCGAAGAGGTGCCATTGGGCGAGGACTGCCGCGACTGGGCGCAGAAGCTCGACGGGCAGGAGCGCAACCTGCTCACCCAGATCTTCCGCTTCTTCACGCAAGCCGATGTCGAGGTGCAGGACTGCTACCACGAGAAATACGGCCGCGTGTTCAAGCCGACCGAGATCAAGATGATGCTGACCGCGTTCTCCAACATGGAGACGGTGCACATCGCCGCCTACAGCCACCTGCTCGACACGATCGGCATGCCCGAATCCGAGTACGGCGCGTTCCTCGAATACGGCGAGCTCAAGGACAAGCACGACTATCTACAGAAGTTCGGCGTCGACAATGACGAGGACATCGCCCGCACGCTCGCCATGTTCGGCGGCTTCACAGAGGGCGTGCAGCTCTTCGCGAGCTTCGCGATGCTGATGAACTTCCCGCGTTTCAACAAGATGAAGGGCATGGGCCAGATCGTCAGCTGGTCGGTCCGCGACGAGAGCCTCCACTGCGAGGGCATCATCCGCCTGTTCCACGCCTTCACCAAGGAGCGGAACTGCCTGACCAAGGCGGTCAAGGACGACATCGCCGACGTATGCCAGACGACCATCCGCCTGGAGGACGCGTTCATCGACCTCGCCTTCGAGATGGGCCCGGTCAACGGCATGACCGCCAAGGACATCAAGAAGTACATCCGCTACATCGCCGACTGGCGCATGGGCCAGCTGGGCCTGAAGCCGATCTACATGATCGACGAGCACCCGATCCCCTGGCTCACCCCGCTCCTCAACGGCGTCGAGCACGCAAACTTCTTCGAAACCCGCGCGACCGAATATTCCAAGGCCGCGACCAAGGGCCAGTGGAACGACGTGTGGGACTCGTTCGACAAGCGCCAGAAGGCGAAGAGCCGCGCCGCGGCGAACGAGGATGCGGGTGTGGCGGACGCCGGTGGGGATATGTTCTCGCGAGCGGGTGTGGCTGCCGAATAAAGTTGGGGACGCGCGTTGCCTTCAGAGAGTCGCTTTCGATCTGATCTTGCGCCGCCGGTGTGGCTTGGCGAAGGTACACGCGTGTCCGGACCCCAACAGATTGGCATGTTTAATAGGAGGATCAGCACCCCTTTACCTAATCTTCCTATCGGAGCCGACCTAGCGTTTCGCTGCATAACGGACGATGGAGGGCTATACTATTGTAAAGACGATGTCGGCGGACGCAGGGTTCGGGCAACGGAATGGTTCTGCACACGAATGGCCAGCCACCTTGGCATCTCTGTCGCAGATTGCGCCATCATTGAGAACGATAGTGGCGATACCTTTTTCGGATCACTTAGCCCAAGATCGGTGGCCGATGAGGTCGAACTGGCAGTGTACCTCACGAGAGCACAACATGACGAAACAGGAAGGCCGTTTCCATGGCTAGGCCGCTACCTCGCAGGCCTATGGACGTACGACCTCTTCATCGACAATCCGGATCGCACGCTCCGGAATTTTGTCCTTTACCGCGACGGGGGACTCCAGCGAATCTGCGGCATCGATTTTGCGGCTGCTCGCATGCTGAGCCTCCAGAACGACCGGTTTCCCGTTGATAACGAGAACACAGTGAAGGTAGGGCGCACCGTCCGCAACCTACACGGCATCCACCTCGACTCGGCGTATGAGATGCTCAGCCGGATTGCAGCGGTGCCAGGGAATGTGGTTCAACGTATCTTAGGCGAAATGCCTGAGGATTGGATTGATCGAGAGCAGAAAGAGGGACTCAGTGACGCGTGGTCAGATGCTCGGCGGAATGCCCGTATCGCGTCGCTGCAAGCGCGCATAACGCATGAGTGGCAAATATGAATATGCCGTAGTGCAGCTCACCGACTCGGCTCGGGATGAGCGGTTGAACACGGCTGTGGCAATCTTCTCAGAAGATGGGATCGACATCCGAGTCCCACGACGTCTCGACAAACTTCGTGCGCTCTCAGCAGCCCTGGATCCAGATAAGTTGCGCGCGTTACTAAAGCAGCTTCAAGAGCTTGATGCCTTATCGCGGAAACAAGGTCGCGTTGAGACAACCTCGCGCGTAGAAATGCTAAACGCGTTAAGCCCCTTGCACTTCTCCAATCCTTTACCTTTTGTGGCGTTGACTGCCACTAATTACGAGGAGTGGGCCTCTAAACTCTTGCGCAATCTGGTAGAACCCGAGCCTGCGCGCTTGAAGCTAACACGAAAAAGGACGAAGCTTGTAAGCATTTTGAGATCGGCCTTTCGCTCCGAACGCGTTCTAGCGCGAAAGGGCGAAGATATTACTGCACATCGCGTGGTGCCAAATTACCAAATTGCTGAAGGCCTGCTAGCTGATTTTGTTCTTCGTAATGGTTCTATGCATGTAGTCGAGACAGTAGATGCTTCAAGTGAGGACATCCCAGCCCGAAAGGTTGTTGCTGACATCGCCGTTTCTGCACTTGTGCTAGAGCAAGCTAGAATGACCTTTGGGGAAAGCGCTACAGAGTCACGACTAGTCTATGAGGCATCTGCTGCAGTTGAGCGCATCGCCATGCCATCGCTAGAAGCAGCAGCGCATCAAGGAACCAAGCTAATTAATTGGGCTAGTATCGATGATCGCAACAAGCTGATCACGCAACTTTCATCGCTAGCTACACCACTAGAGAAAAAAGGTGGCTCGCTTCACGATACGCGTTTTCACGCGAGTGTGCAGCACAAGCTGAATCTGAACTAGGTCGGATGACCCCCGAAGACGTCTGCGCCTCCCTCGTCCACCCGCACAAACCACCCCCGCCCGCCCCCGGTAATCTCCCGCCGGACAAGGCGGACGACATCCTCGCCAATATCTCGGCCAGCTACTTCATGCTCCGTCGCGGCATGGCGCTGCTCGCCTTCGCCTTTCCGGTCGCGCTCTGGATCATCGGCGGCGCGGACTCGGTGCAGGGGTCGCTCTCGGCCTATTACCACAGCGACGGCGGCGGGCCGACGCGCGACGTGTTCGTGGGCGTGCTCTGGGCGATCGGCGCGTTCCTGCTCCTCTATCGCGGCTACTCGACCGCGGAGGACTGGGCGCTGAACGGCGCGGGGCTGGCCGCGGTCGCGGTGGCGCTCGCACCGATGGATTGGCCGCCGGGCGCGCGCGACACGCCCGTGGGGCTCGTCCACAACGCCGCCGCGATCACCTTCTTCCTCCTCATCGCCTACGTCCCGCTCTTCCGCTCGGGCGACACGCTAGCGCTGATGCGCGACCAGGCGCGCGCCGCCGCGTTCCGCCGGACCTACCGCCTGCTGGGCCTGCTCATGGTGCTGCTGCCGCTCACGGTGCTGGGCGTGCACCTCCTCCTACCCCGGCGCGAGGACCCGCCCTTCCTGTTCTTCGTCGAGGCCGCCGGCGTCTACGTCTTCGCCGCCTTTTGGCTCGTCAAAAGCCGCGAGATCGCGGTGCTGGAGCGGCAGTGAGCGCGCCGTCGGCTCAGCCCAGCCCGCACTACGGTCGCCTCCCGCCGCTTCACTCCTGAGAGCCGATTTAGATAATCGAGCCTGCCCGCCTGAAGCTCGCCGGAAATGCCGCGCTGCCGCTTCATCTCTCAGATGGCGCGACTGCGCGCCGGTCCGCAGCGTGGCATGAGACCGGCGGGACCGAGCGCATGACCCCGAGAACGTGCGTGCCTCCTCGCTATCGGCCCCGAATAGGTCTGTTTCGGACCTGATCTCGCTGGTCGCAGCGGCCGTTCGGGCGTACGCTGAAGATCAGGGATCAGCTTCGGCGAAGAAGGACCGGTTCGGGTTGCAGAACCCTCTCCCGCGGCTCCCTCGAAAGAGGAGGAGACACTATGGCCACCAACATCGCCGACCCGTTCCCGGCAGTCGTGCCGCACGCCGACGACCCTCACAACATTTCGTCCAGCTACTTCTCGCTGCGCCGCGGTCTGGCGGGGATCGCGATCGCTTTTCTCATCGTCCTCTGGATCGCAGGCGGGCCGACGCAGCTACAGAGTTCGATCAGCGCCTATTATCACTTCGATAACGGAGCGCTGCGCGACGTGTTCGTCGGCGTGCTCTGCGCGATCGGCGCTTTTCTTCATTTCTACCGCGGCTATTCGACGAAGGAAAATATCGCGCTTAACTGCGCAGGTATCGCGGCTGTGCTGATCGCGCTCTTCCCGATGACGTGGCCCGAAGGCGCGCGGACTACTTGGACCGGTTACATCCACGGAACCAGCGCGGTCCTGTTCTTCTTGCTTATCGCCTACGTCTGCGTATTTCGCTCGGCCGAAACGCTGAGGCATATTGACGATCCGAATCGGCGCGCTTGGTTCGCGCGGGCATACAAGACGCTTGGAACGTTAATGATCGCCGTTCCAGCAAGCATCTGGATCATTCATCAGTTCTTTCCGGCGCAGGAGAAGTCATACCTCGTCTTTGCTATCGAGGTCGCCGGCATCTATGTCTTCTCCGCATTCTGGCTTATCAAGAGCTGGGAGATCGCCAGCCTTAAACGACGCCCTGAAACGCAGGCCGGCTTCACGGAGGAGGCGCCCGCGACATGATCGGCGACTGGGGCGGAGCGTCTGCCCGCCCCTATTGCCTGAACGCCGCCAGCCCCTCGAACCCTAGCCGCGTCACGCCCGCCCGCTTCACCTCGGCCAGCACCTGGTCCGCCCGCTCGTAGCGCGCCTGCCCGTCCGCCCGGAACACGAGCAGCGCCTTGGGGTCATCCGCCAGCGCCCGCAGCCGCGCCGCGGCCGCGCTGTCCGTCATCGCGACGCCGTCCAGCCTCAGGCTCCCGTCGCGCAGCAGCTCCAGCCGGTGCTCCACCCGATCCAGCGGCGGCGTACCGCCCTGCGGCAGGTCCACCTCCACCTCGTGCGTCGCCGCCGGCACCGCCAGGATGAACATGACCAAGAGCACCAGCATCACGTCGATCAGCGGCGTGATGTTGAGCTCGCCCATCGGGCGATGCTCGAGAGCGAAGGCGGGATTGCGGCGCATGGCTGACCTCTCCTGTGCTGTTCCAGTTACAACATAACATCACCGGGCGAGTTCCGGGTCAAGGCCGCCCGCTTGCAATGTTGGAGATCGCCGGCCAGCCTCGCGGCTCGCTCTTTGACCCTGTCGAGAACTAGCCCGAGCCGCACGTGATAGTGTTGCGCAAGGGAGCAACGAAATGTCCGAACGGGCGCGAAGTATGCGAAGCTAAGCCGATCCGATTCCGCCCGCCCGAGTCGGACGGCGGACGCGCGCCGCGGCGTTCTTGGCGTGTACTTTAGTGTACTTCCGCCGCGCTACTCGCCCCGCGACCGCCGCGTCGGCGCGTGGAAGTCGGGCGGCTTGTCGGCGATCCAGCGGAGGTAGCGCTGCACGTCCGGCCGGGCGCGGAGCGCGTCGACGTCGGCGTACTCGCCCGCCAGGTCCTTGTTCGACACCAAAGCGTGGATCGTGCGGTGGCAGATCGGATGGACGGGCGCGGTCACCCGCCCGCCCTCCGACTTCGGGACCAAGTGGTGCCACTCCACCTTCGCCCCCAGCGGCCGCCCGCAGAGGGCGCAGACACCGGGCTCGACCTCGCGCGCGGCGAGCTCCTCGGCCTGCGCCAGGCCGAGCTTGCGCCGGACGCGCCCGGCCACCGCGGCCTACTTCTTGATCAGCCCGATCTCGACCAGCCGCTCGTGCAAGTAATCGTGCGCGGTGATCGGCGTGGGATAACGGTTCGGGTTCTCCGCCGTCACCGTGCCCTCCAGCGACTCGATCAGGAAGTCGGGCGCCGGGTGCAGGAAGAAGGGCATGGAATAGCGCGAATGGCCGCGGCGCTCGGGCGGCGGGTTGACGACGCGGTGCGTGGTCGACGGCAGCACGTGGTTGGTCAGCCGCTGCAGCATGTCGCCGACGTTCACGACCATCGCGCCCTCCGGCGGCTTGACCGCCAGCCAGCGTCCGGAGTCGCGGTCGAGGAGCTCGAGCCCCGCCTCCTCCGCGCCGAGCAGCAGCGTGATGAGGTTGATGTCCTCATGCGCGCCGGCGCGCACGCCCTCCGCGTCGGCCGGGATCGGCGGATAGTGGAGCAGGCGCAGCACCGAATTGCCGTCCTTCACCGCCCGGTCGAACCAGCGGTCCTCCAGCCCGAGGTGGCGCGCAATGCCCGACAGCAGCTTGTCGCCCGCCGTGTCGAACGCGCCGAACAGCTCGATGAACGTGTCGCGAAACCCTTCCGGGCGCTCCGGCCAGATATTGGGCGCCATGGTGTCGGCATAGCGGTGCCCCTCCGGCAGCTCGCGCCCGACGTGCCAGAATTCCTTGAGGTCGACCACCTTCGCGTCCTTGGCGATCTCCGTCTTGAACGGCGTGTAGCCGCGAGCCCCGCCGCCGCCGGGCACGTGATAGCGCCGCTTCTCCTCCTCCGGCAGCTCGAACAGCTTCTTGGTCTGGTCCCAGGCGCGCGCGATCAGATCGTCGGGAATGCCGTGGTCGGCGACGATCGCGAAGCCGAAGCGACGGAACGACTGGCCCAGCTGGTCGGCGAAGCCCTGCGGGTCCGTCGCCTGCTGGTTCAAAGAGAGGGTCGGCACCTGGGCCGACGGCGTGTCGAGCATGTGGAAGCGTCCGTTACAGAAGGATGGCGGCCATATAGACGCGCGCGGCTTCCGGGAACAGGCCGTCCGCTCATGGAACCGCCGGCCCTTGACCGATGTTAGCTTGGCGAGCGGAGCGGAACTCCGCGATATGTGGAGGCAGGCTATGGCGGGATTGCGCCAGCCCGGCATGGGTTCGGGCGACGACACGTTCGACGAGGAAGGTTACGACGAGAGCCAGCGCGCCGAGATCCTGGAGGCGACGCGCGACGGCCCGACCGACGGCACCATCCTCACCGACCTCGACCCCGATCTCGGCGACGAGGACCTGGACGAGGAGCCGCTCGACGAACTCGACATGGAAGACGGCGAGGTCGGCGACACCGACGACGACGTCGACATGGACGAGGAGGACATGGCCGAGGACGATCTTCAGGAGGATTTCGACGAGGACGAGCTCGACGACGAGGAGCTGGGCGACGGCGACGACGCGGCGCTGAGACCCTAGGGCGTGTACTCGACCCCCGCATGGGCCAGCATCGCCCGGAGAGGGCCAGGGGCAAGGAGGGCGGCGCAGACGCGTAGCTGAAGCTACGCGCAAGCCGTCCGACGCCGCCCCTGGCCCTCTCCGGGCGACCGCGGAGCGGCGGGCCGAAAAGGGCCGGCAGGGGCGTCGCTCGTCGTCGACGATGCGAGTGCATCGCCTCCTCCTCGCTCCTACCTGCCGGCCCTTTTCGGCTCCGTGATGGCCCATGCGGGGGTCGAGTACACGCCCTAGCCGCCGCCCGCGGCCGCGGTTAGTCTCGCCTCCGCAACGATGCTCGGAGGCGCTTCCCATGCTGATCCTGGCCCTGCTGCTGGCGCAGGCCGCGCCGTCCGCCGAAGCGCTGTCCCTGGGCGAAGAGGTGGCGCGGTCGGGAACGCTCGCGTCCATCGCGCCCGCTATCGCGGCCAAGGACACCGAGGATCTGGTCGCCGAGCATCCCGAGCTGTCGGAGGGCGAACGGGCCGAGCTCAGAAAGGTGGGCGCGTCGACCTTCGCCGCCGGCTCGGCCCGGCTCTACGCGGCGATGGGCGAGGAATATGCCCGCCGGCTCTCGATCGAGGACATGCGCGCCGTGCTCGCCTTCAACCGCAGCCCCGCCGCCGCGCGCTACCGCGCCGCGGAGCTGCCCGCGATCGCGGCCGCCCAGGCGAAGATGGGCCGCGACATGGACCTGAAGAACGGCATACGTACCGCCTACTGCAAGCAGACGGGCAAGCTCTGTCCTAAACCGTAAAGCTCTCGCCGCAGCCGCACGCGCCCTTGGCGTTGGGGTTCTGGAACACGAAGCCCGCGGTGAAGTCGTCCTCGACCCAATCCATCGTGCTGCCGACGAGGTACAGGATCGACCCGCCGTCGACGAACAGCGTGCCGCCGGGCGTGTCGATGCGCTCGTCGAACGGCTTGGCCTCAGTGACGTAATCGACCGAATAGGCGAGCCCCGAGCAGCCACGGCGCGGCGTGGAGAGCTTGACGCCCACCGCCCCGTCCGGCGCGCGCGACATGAGGTCGGCGATGCGCGCGTGCGCCGAGGGCGTCAGGTTGAGCGCTGCGGGGCGCGGGCGGAGCGTTGTGGCCATCACAGCATTCCCAGTTCGAGCTTCGCCTCGTCCGACATCTTCTGCGGGTCCCAGGGCGGGTCCCAGACGAGGTTGACCTCGGCGGTGGCGATGCCCGGCACCGCCGACACGCGCAGCTCCACCTCCCCCGGCATCGACTCGGCGACGGGGCAGTGCGGCGTGGTCAGCGTCATGGTGACGACCGCGTGGCCGTCCTCCGTCACCTCGACCCCATAGATCAGCCCCAGGTCGTAGATGTTGACCGGGATCTCGGGATCGTAGATCTCCTTGAGCGCCTCGACGACGCCTTCGTACAGCGCGCCGCCGGGTTCGCCTTTCAGTTCCGCCCGCGGCTTCTGCGACAGGAAGCCGTCCAGGTAATCGCGCTTGCGCTCGAACGTCTCGCGCGCGTCCTCCACGCGCGCCTTCGGCGGCGTCTCGACGCTGTCGACCTCTTCCACGGTGAACCGCTCGCTCATCCGAAAATCCTCGTCACCCGCTCCAAGCCCCGCGCCAGCGCTTCGATGTCCTCCGGGCCATTGTACACGCCGAAGCTGGCCCGCGCCGTCGCGTCGAGCCCCAGCGCATCCATCAGCGGCTGCGCGCAGTGGTGGCCCGCGCGGATCGCCACCCGGCCCTCGTCCAATATGGTGCCGACGTCGTGCGGATGCACCCCTTCGACCGTGAATGAGACGATGCCGGCCGAGTCCTCCGGCCCGAGCAGGCGCACGCTGTTGAACTGCGACAACGCCTCGCGCGCGTCCTTCACCAGCGCGGCCTCGTGCGCGTGAATGCGGTCGAGCCCGATCCCCTCCACATAGTCGATCGCCGCCGCCATCCCCAGCGCGCCGACGATGTGCGGCGTCCCCGCCTCGAACCGGCCGGGCGGCGGCGCGTAGGTGGTGCGCTGAAACGTGACGCGATCGATCATCGCACCGCCGCCCTGCCAAGGGGGCATGGCGTCCAGCAGCTCAGGCCTCGCCCAGAGCGCGCCGATGCCGGTAGGACCGTAAAGCTTGTGCGCGGAGAAGACGTAGAAGTCGCAGCCGAGCGCCGCCACGTCAACCGGCATGCGCGGCACCGCCTGGCAGCCGTCGAGCAGGATCCTGGCGCCGACGGAGTGCGCGATCTCGGACGCGCGGCGGCCGTCCAAGACGCTGCCCAGCACGTTGGATACATGCGCCAGCGCGACCATCTTGTGGGCGGGCGTGATCATCCGCTCCATCGCATCGAGATCGATGCGACCGTCGGACGTGAGCGGGACGACGTCGATCGCCGCACCCACCCGTTCGGCCGCCATCTGCCACGGCACGATGTTCGAATGGTGCTCGAGCATCGACAGGAGGACGCGGTCGCCGCTCTTGAGCTGCTGGGCGGCCCAGCAGGTCGCGACGAGGTTGATCGCCTCCGTGGCACCGCGGACGAAGACGATCTCGTTGGGCGAACCCGCGCCCACGAACTCCGCCACGCGCCGCCGCGCGGCCTCGTAGGCCAGCGTCATGTCGGCCGAACGCTGGTACACGCCGCGATGCACGGTGGCGTAGGTCTCGCCATAAGCCCGCGCGATCGCGTCGATGACGGGCCGCGGCTTCTGCGCGGTGGCCGCCGTGTCGAGATACGCCCAGCCCGCCGGGATGGCGGGGAAGTCGTGCACGGTGTCGAGCGGCCGCTCCGCGGCGAGCACGTCCGTCACAGCGCACGCTCCAGCCAAGCGTCGGCGTCGGCCATGAAGGCGTCCGCGACCACCTCGTTCCCGATCCGCTCGATCGCGTCGGCGACGAAGGCGCGCGTCAGGATCGCCTGCGCCCGCGCCCGCGGCACGCCGCGCGACTGCATGTAAAACAGCGCGCGCTCGTCCAGCTCGCCGACCGTGGCGCCGTGCGCGCACTTCACGTCGTCGGCGAAGATCTCCAGCTCGGGCTTGAGGTTCACCGTCGCGGTGCGCTTCAGCAGGATGCCGCGAAGCGACTGCTCGCCGTCGGTCTTCTGCGCGTGGCGCGCGACCTCGACGCGGGCGGCAAGGCTCGCGGCCGATTGGTCGGCGGCGACGGCGCGCCAGTATTGGCGGCTCTGCCCATTGGGCTCGGCGTGGCGGACCGCGACCGCGCATTCCTGCTTCTGCGTACCGCGGGTGAGCAGCGCGCCGCCGAACTCGGCGAAGGCGCCCTCGCCCGCCACGACCTGCGCGTCGATGCGGCTGCCCGCGCCGCCCGCGCCGAGCGCGATCTGGACGAGGCTAGCGCCCGTGCCCAGCTCGGCCTCGTCGCGCGTGGAGGCGAAGCCCTCGTCCTGCAACAGCCGCACCGCGCGCTGGAGGCGTGCCGCCTTACCGAGCGTGAGCCGCGCGAAGCGATTGGCCCAGCCGCGACCCGCATAGGTCTCGACCACGGTGCCTACCGCGTCGTCGGCGAGCAGGATCTCGGCGGCGAGGTGGTTGTCGCCGCCGGTGGAGAGGTGGACGACCTGCACCGGGTCGGCGACCGCATCCGCCGACAGCGCGAGCCGCCAACCGCGGCCCGACGCCCGGCTGCCCAGCGGGTGGTCGGACGCGGCCACCTCCGCGAGCTCGGCGCGCCCGAGCCGCGAGGAAGCGTGAAGCTCGCCGTCGACGAACAGCAGACGGTCGCCCGGCAGGTCGAGCCAGAACGCGTCCGCCGGTCCCGCGTCGGCGCGCGGCAGCGACGCGGCGGCCGCAATGCCGTCGACGTCCGTCCAGCGGAACGCCTCCTGGCGGGTGGAGGGGAGAGTGAGAAGGGTCATAAGCTTAACTCCTCCCCCGCTTACAGCGGGGGAGGGGGACCGCGCCGCTTGCGGCGTGGTGGAGGGGATACAGGACGATGCCGCATCCCGTTGCTCCCCCTCCACCGCCTGCGGCGGTCCCCCTCCCCCGCCGTGGGCGGGGGAAGATTTGGTTGGATGCACAGATCACGCCGACACCGCCCCGTAGCCCTCGCGCTCCAGCTCGCGGGCGAGCTCGATATCGCCCGAGCGAACGACGCGGCCGTCGACGAGGACGTGGACGAAGTCGGGCGCGACATACTCGAGCAGGCGCTCATAGTGGGTGATCAGCACCACCGCCTTGTCCGGCCGCCTCATGACGCGGTTGATGCCCTCGCCGACGATGCGGAGCGCGTCGATGTCGAGGCCGCTGTCCGTCTCGTCGAGGATGGCGAGCTTGGGATCAATGATCCCCATCTGCACCATCTCGTTGCGCTTCTTCTCGCCGCCGGAGAAGCCGACATTGACGGGGCGCTTCAGCATCTCGGCGTTTATGTCGAGCTTGGCGGCCTCCGCGCGGGCGAGCTTCAGAAACTCGCCCCCGGAGAGCGGCTTCTCATCGCGGCTAGCGCGTTGCGCGTTCAGCGACTCGCGCAGGAACTGGACGTTCGACACGCCGGGGATCTCGACCGGATATTGGAAGCCGAGGAACAGCCCGGCGGCGGCGCGCTCGTGCGGCTCCATCCCGAGCAGATCCCGCCCGTCGAACGTTACGGAACCGTCCGTGACCTCGTAGCCGGGGCGGCCGCCCAGCACATAGCCCAGCGTCGACTTGCCCGCCCCGTTCGGCCCCATGATCGCGTGCACCTCGCCCGCGCTCACGGAGAGAGTCAGGCCTTTGAGGATCGGCTTGCCGTCGATTTCGGCGTGGAGATTATCGATCTGAAGCATCAGACTTCCTGATTATATGTTGGTGTGCGGTCTCGACGGGGGCACCACGTGCCTCGACACGGAGCGGCAGCAGCGGCGTCTTCCCGTCCTCGGCAAGCCGTACTTTGCCTTCATGCCCGAGCTGTCGGATGTAGCTTCCGACATCCGCCTCGCTTCCCGCGTCGCTCATCCGACCGAGCCCTCCAATGAAATACCCAGCAGCTTTTGCGCCTCCACCGCGAACTCCATGGGCAACTGCTGCAGCACCTCGCGCGCGAAGCCGTTGACAATCAGCGCGACCGCCGCCTCCTGGTCGAGCCCGCGGCTCATCGCGTAGAAGAGCTGGTCCTCGCTGATCTTGCTGGTCGTCGCCTCGTGCTCGATCTGCGCCGACGGGTTGCGGACTTCGATGTACGGCACGGTGTGCGCGCCGCACTGGTCGCCGAGCAACAGGCTGTCGCACTGGGTGAAGTTGCGCACGCCCTCCGCGGTGGGCGCGACGCGCACGAGGCCGCGATAGGTGTTGTCGGAACGGCCGGCGCTGATGCCCTTGGACACGATCGTCGAGCGCGAGCCGCGGCCCAGATGGATCATCTTGGTGCCGGTGTCCGCCTGCTGGCGGTTGTTGGTGACGGCGACCGAGTAGAACTCGCCCACGCTGTCCTCGCCCGCGAGCACGCAGCTCGGGTACTTCCACGTGATCGCGGAGCCCGTCTCGACCTGCGTCCAGCTCACCTTGCTCCGCTTGCCCTGGCAGAGCGCGCGCTTGGTGACGAAGTTGTAGATGCCGCCCTTCCCGTTCTCATCGCCGGGATACCAGTTCTGGACGGTCGAATATTTGATCTCCGCGTCGTCGAGCGCGACGAGCTCGACCACGGCGGCGTGGAGCTGGTTCTCGTCGCGCTGAGGAGCGGTGCAGCCCTCCAGATAGCTGACGTACGCGCCCTTGTCGGCGACGATCAGCGTGCGCTCGAACTGGCCCGTATTCTCCGCATTGATGCGGAAATAGGTGCTGAGCTCCATCGGGCAGCGCACGCCTTCGGGCACGTAGACGAAGGTGCCGTCGGAGAAGACCGCGGAGTTAAGCGTCGCGAAGTAGTTGTCGCGCTGCGGCACGACCTTGCCGAGCCACTTGCGCACGAGGTCGGGGTACTCGCGGATCGCCTCCGAGATCGACAGGAAGATGACGCCCGCCGCCTTCAGCTCCTCGCGGAAGGTGGTCGCGACCGACACGCTGTCGAACACCGCGTCGACCGCCACCTTGCGCGCGCCCTCCACGCCAGCGAGGACCTTCTGCTCCTCGATCGGAATGCCGAGCTTCTCATAGGTGCGGCGGATCTCGGGGTCGAGCTCGTCGAGCGACTTGATCGTCGCGCGCGCCTTGGGCTCGGCGTAATAGTAGGCGTCCTGATAGTCGATCGGGGGCACGTTGAGCTTCGACCAGTCGGGATGCTCCATTCGCTGCCACAGGCGGAAGGCCTGGAGGCGCCACTCGAGCATCCACTCAGGCTCGTTCTTCTTGGCCGAGATATAGCGGACCGTGCCTTCCGACAGCCCCTTGGGCGCGAAGTCCTGCTCGATGTCGGTGGCGAAGCCCCACTCGTACTTCTTGGATACGGCGGCGTAGGCTTCGGCGTTCTTGGTGACCATTATGCGAGTACCTTCAGGCGCTGCGCCGAAGCGGCGGGCGCGGTCGAGAGCTGGACGAGGCTGACGTTCGCCAGCGCGGAACGGACGGCCTGGTTGACGACGCCCCAGTGCGGCTTGACGGAGCAGTGGTGGTCGAGCGCGCAATCGTCGCGCTCGTGATCGACGCACGTGGTAAGCGCGATCGGCCCCTCCACCGCCTCCACGATGTCGGCGAGGCTGATTGCGGCGGCAGGCCTAGCGAGCCGGAAGCCGCCGCCCGTGCCGCGCGCGCTCTGGAGCAGACCCGCGGCCGACAGGCGACTCACCAGCTTCTGCGCGGTCGGCAGCGGCACGCCCGTTTCCGCGGCGAGCACGCTCGCGTTCAGCCGAGCGGTCGCCCCGCAATGGCGGGCGGCCGCTGACATCAGCACGACGGCGTAGTCGGCGAGGGAGGAAAGGCGCATGGTGCTAATCGGACCGATCTGTTCCGATTGGCAGATGGCGATGCGGGCGGGGCCGGTCAACCGTTCCCGCTTTGTTGCGAGTCGTTATCAGGTGTCGGAGATGATGGGCGCCACGCGGCCGTGCAGCGCGCGCCGCTGGTCGATCGTCAGCCGCGCGAGCGGGCCGGGATCGGCGCGGATCTGGCCGGGCGTGCGGCCGATGAACTGCTTGAGCTCGCGAATGAGGTGGCTCTGGTCGTAGAAGCCTTCCGCGACGATCTGGTCGGTCGACACGTCGCGCACGGCGATGGCGTTGGCGGCCCGGAGCGCGCGGTACTTGCGCGCCAGCGCCTTGGGCGCGAGGCCGTAGAGCTGCTTGCAACGCCGCTCGGCCTGGCGGAGCGTCATGCCCGTCGCGTCGAGCAGCTCGGTGAGCACGGGCGACGGCGCGCCGCTCAGCCACTTGTCCACCGCCTCGCAGAAGGTCGCGGTACGGTCGTCGCCGTGCGCGACTAGGCCGCGCAGCAGCGGCTCCGCCTCCCTCACCATCGCGTCCACCCCCTGATCGGCGGCGGCGCGCAGCCTGTCGGCCGTCTCGCGCACGCAGGGGCCGAGCGCGGCCTCCGCATCGATCACCCGGCTCGCGCCCGCCGACGCGTCCAGGCCCAGCATCGCCGCCCAGCCGAGCGGGGTCACCCCCATGCCGAAGACGAGCACCGGCCCTTCGGCGCGCGTACGGGTAGGCGAGCAGGTCGCGCCGAGAAAGTGGATGGCCGGCGCGCGATATTCGGGGCCGGTCGCGAAGCGATAGGTCGCCACGCCCGGCGACAGGCGGAAACGGAACTGCGCGTGGTCGGCGCGTTCCACGTCCTCGAACAGCGGCACCTCGGCCCGGAAGCGGTAGAACAGCGTCACATACGGCGCGAGGTCCGGCGCCGGCACCGCATAGTCCAGTTCCATCCCGTTCATCGCAAGACACCCCCTTCGGACGTACCAGCGACTTTGGCGACACGGCGGCATGAAAAGCGGCCCGACCCCCTTCCGAGGATCGGGCCGTTAGGATCGGAACGGGGCCTTTCGGCCCGTCCCTCGGGTCGCAGCTACTGTATGCGAAATTTTCCAACGGTTTTATTGTACGGATTCGACGTAAACATACGTTTCCGTCGCTTTTTTGACGCAGCAACGATGCGATGCGATGGCGAAGGGCATGATCCACCCGCTTCGCCCGATGTTGTTCGCGCTCCCTCCCGAACGTGCGCACGACCTGACGGTCGCCTCGCTCGCGGCATGGGCCAAGGTGGGGACGCCGCTGGGGCGCAGGCCCGTCACGTCGCCGCGGCTGGGGATCAGGGTGGCGGGCCTCGACTTCCCCAATCCCGTCGGCGTGTCGGCGGGGCTCGACAAGGACGGCCGCGCGATCGACGGGCTGTTCGCGTTAGGGGCCGGATCGGTGGAGATCGGCACGCTCACCCCCCTGCCTCAGCCCGGCAACCCCCGCCCCCGCATGTTCCGCCTGGTCGAGGACGGGGCGGTGGTGAACAGGCTGGGCTTCAACAATCGCGGGCTGGAGGCGGGGCTCGCGCGCGCCCGCGCGGCGCGGCGGGCCGGCGTGCTGGGCATCAACGTCGGCGCGAACAAAAACTCCACCGACCGCATCGCCGACTATGCGCTGGGCGTGGCCCGCGCGGCGGCGGTCGCGGACTACGTCACCATCAACATCAGCTCGCCTAACACGCCCGGCCTGCGCGACCTGCAGCACGGCGCGGCGCTCGACGAGCTGCTCGCCGTCACGCGCAAGGCCAAGGGCGCGACGCCGCTATTCCTGAAGGTCGCGCCCGACCTCGACTACGCCAACGTCGAGGAGATCGCGGCCGCGGCGCTGAAACATGGGCTGGACGCGCTGGTGGTCGGCAACACCACGGTCACGCGGCCCGGCCTGCGCTCACGATGTGCGGCGGAGGCCGGCGGGCTGTCGGGCCGCCCCTTGCGCGACCTCGCCGCACAGCGGCTCGCCGACTTCCGTCGGGCGACCGGCGGTGCGCTGCCGCTGGTCGGCGTGGGCGGGATCGGCTCGGGTGCGGACGCCTACGCGCGCATCCGGGCGGGCGCGAGCCTAGTGCAGCTCTACACGGCCCTGGTCTTCGACGGTCCCGGCCTGCTCGCCCGCATCGCCCGCGACCTCGACGCGCTGCTCGCGCGCGACGGGTTCGCGAGCGTGGCGGATGCCGTAGGGGCGGACGCAGCGTAACGCTTGCGCGCGGCCCCCACGCCGTTAGGGTCCCGCCGCGATGATCCGTTACCTTCTCGCGCTGTTCGCGTTCATCCTGCCGTTGCCCGCGCTGGCGCAGGGCGCCGTCACCTCCGCCGATCCGCGCGCCAGCCAAGCGGGCCAGGAAATCCTGCGCGCCGGCGGCAGCGCGGCCGACGCGGCCCTGGCGATGATGCTGGCGTTGACCGTGGTCGAGCCGCAATCGTCCGGCATCGGCGGCGGCGGCTTCATCCTCCACCACGACGCGAAGGCGCGCAAGCTCCAGACGATCGACGGCCGCGAGACCGCGCCGGCGGCCGCCACGCCGCAGCGTTTCCTCGGGCCCGACGGCAAGCCCATGCCCTATCGCCAGGCGGTGCTGAGCGGCCGGTCGGTCGGCGTGCCGGGCAACGTCCGCCTGATGGCGATGGCGCACCGCAAATGGGGCAAGCTCGCCTGGCCCCGCCTATTCGAGCCGGCGATCCGATTAGCGGACGGCGGCTTCCAGGTCACCGCGCCGCTCGCCGCGCGGTCGGCGCAGCTCGCGCCCGCCTGGGGCGACTTCCCCGCCATCCGCGCGATCTACGCGCCCGACGGCAAGCCCGTCGCGGAAGGATCGACGCTGCGCAATCCCGCGCTCGCGGCGCTCCTGCGCCGGATCGCGGCGGAGGGGCCGGACGCCTTCTACAACGGTCCCAACGCCCAGGCGCTCGTCGCCGCGGTGAACGCGAGCAGGGGCGCGCCCGGCGACATGACGGCCGCCGACTTCGCCGCCTACCGCGCCAAGGAGCGCCCGCCGGTGTGCGGCCGCTACCGCATGTGGCGCATCTGCGGCATGGGCCCGCCCTCTAGCGGAGCGACCACCGTGCTCGGCATCCTCGGCATGCTGGAGCGGTTCGACCTCAAGGCGCTGGGGCCCAACAACGCCCAGTCATGGCACCTGATCGCCGAAGCGATGCAGCTCGCCTATGCCGACCGCGAGAAGTATCTGGGCGACGCGGATTTCGTGGCCGTGCCCGTGCGCGGGCTCGTCGACCGCGGCTACCTCCAGCGCCGCTCGCGCCTGATCTCGCCGCTGCGCGCGCTCGGCGCCTACCCCGCCGGCAATCCGCCGGGCGCGCCCGCGCGCAGGCCCGCGGTGCAGACGGAGCCCGCCGGCACCACCCACTTCATCGCGGTCGACGCCGCCGGCAACGTCGCCACCGTCACCTCGACCGTCGAGAGCGCGTTCGGCAGCAACGTCGTCGCGAACGGCCTGGTCCTCAACAACGAGCTCACCGACTTTACACACGCGCCCGAGGTGGGCGGCCTGCCCGTCGCCAACCGCGTCCAAGGCGGCAAGCGCCCGCTATCGTCCATGTCGCCCACCATCGTCTACGACGCGTCCGGCAAGCCCGTCTTCACCGTCGGCGCCGCGGGCGGCAAGACGATCATCATGCAGGTCGCCAAAGCGCTGATCGCGCATCTCGACTGGGGCATGCCGGCGCAACAAGCGATCGGCGAGGGCCTGATCTATTTCAGCCGCGACGGCCTGATCCTCGAACAGGGCACCGCGCGCGAGGCGCTGAAGCCCGAGCTGGAGCGGCTCGGCCACCGCGTACGCGTCGACTCGCTGGGGCTGAAGGCGAACGCGGCGGAGCTGACGGCGGCGGGCTGGCGGGGCGCCGCCGATCCGCGCAGCGTCGGGACCGCGCTGATTCCATGAGCGACGCCCGGGTACACGGGCGCGCAGGAGAGGGCTGATGGACAAACTGGAGCATTTCCCCAACCTCGTCGCGATGTTCTTCGCGCGGGCGGCCGCCCGGGGCGACAAGCCGTTTCTGTGGCGCAAGACCGGCGGCAAATGGACGTCGACCAGCTGGGCCGAGGCCGCGCGCCAGGTCGCCAGCCTAGCGGCGGGCCTGCGCGCGATCGGCGTGGAGCGCGGCGACCGCGTCATGCTGGTGTCGGAGAACCGGCCGGAATGGCTGATCGCCGACATCGCCATCATGGCCGCGGGCGCGGTGACGGTGCCCGCCTACACCACCAACACCGAACGCGACCACGCGCACATCATCGAGAATTCGGGCGCCAAGGCGGTGATCGTCTCGACCGCCAAGCTCGCCAAGACGCTGATGCCCGCCGTCGTGCGCGCGTCCACCGCGCAGGTCGTCATCGGCATCGACGAGATGCGCATCGGTCAGACGGGCGTCGCCTTCCACGCGTGGCGCGACCTCATCGCGGGCCACCCCGCCGACCCGGCGGAGGCCGCGCGCGCCGCCGACTTCGAACGTTCCGATCTGGCGTGCATCATCTACACCAGCGGCACGGGCGGCTCCCCGCGCGGCGTGCAACAGCATCACGGCGCGATCCTGCACAACGTGGCCGGCTGCACCGCCGTGATCGCGGAAGACTTCGGCATCGCCGATCCGGAGGTCTTCCTCTCCTTCCTGCCACTCTCGCACGCCTATGAGCACACCGGCGGCCAGTTCTTCCCGATCGGCGTCGGCGGCGAGATCTACTACGCCGAGGGGCTGGAGAAGCTCGCCAGCAACATGGAGGAGGTCCGCCCCACCTTGATGTTCGTGGTGCCGCGCCTGTTCGAGGTGCTGCACCAGCGCATCGGCAAGGCGATCGAGAAAGGGGGCCGCTTGTCGCAATGGATGCTCGACAAGGCGCTCGAGGTCGGCCGCAAGGACTATGAGGGCACGCTCGGGATCGGTGACCGCGCGACCAAGCTCCTCGTCGACACGCTGTTCAAGCCCAAGGTGGCCAAGAAGTTCGGCGGGCGGATCAAGGCGATGGTGTCGGGCGGCGCGCCCTTGAACCCGGACGTGGGCGTATTCTTCCACTCGCTGGGCGTGACCCTGCTTCAGGGCTATGGCCAGACGGAGGCTGCGCCCGTCATCTCGTGCAACCGGCCGCGCGCGGGCGTGCGCATGGACACGGTCGGCCCGCCGCTGGACGACACCGAGGTGCGGATCGCCGAGGACGGCGAGATCCTGGTTCGCGGCGAGCTGGTGATGCACGGCTACTGGCGGAACGACGCCGAGACCGCGCGCGTGCTCAAGGACGGGTGGCTCCACACCGGCGACATCGGCCTGATCGACGACCACGGCCGCATCAAGATCACCGACCGCAAAAAGGACCTTATCGTCAACGACAAGGGCGACAACGTCGCACCACAGAAGGTTGAGGGGATGTTGACCCTCCAACCCGAAATCGCCCAAGCCATGATCTACGGCGACCGCCGGCCTTACATGGTCGCGGTGGTCGTGCCCGACGCCGAGTGGACGCAGGGCTTCTGCGCGCGCGAGGGTGCGTCGTGCAATTTCGCCGCCTTGGCCGAGAAC
The DNA here is from genome assembly GCF_002288825.1 of Sphingomonas lenta. Taxonomy (GTDB): domain Bacteria; phylum Pseudomonadota; class Alphaproteobacteria; order Sphingomonadales; family Sphingomonadaceae; genus Sphingomonas; species Sphingomonas lenta. Next base: position 402,902 of record NZ_NSLI01000003.1, on the reverse strand, counting down.
CCGACTTACCGCGCTGCACTCTCGGCCGCGGTGGAGCGCGTCAACAAGGACCTGTCCGTCATCGAACGCGTCCGCCGCTTCGTGATCGCCGACGAGCCTTTCACGATCGAGAACGAGCAGATGACCCCATCGATGAAGATCAGACGCCACGTGCTCAAAGGCGTGTACGGGGGAAGGCTGGACGGGCTGTACCGGGGGTAAAGGGCGCGTCCTCGATCCGATCTCTCTTCTACCTTCCCCGGCGAAGGCCGGGGCCCAGTCACGGTGCGCTCCCAAGCAAGGGCACCTAGCGTCCGTAGCGGAGCCCAATGCGACGGGTACTCCCGCCAAAGTGAGGGCACCGTGCCTGGGCCCCGGCCTGTGCCGGGGAAGTAGAAAGTGAGATTTGGGGGAGAGAGGTGCCGAGCCCCCTACCTCGCCCCCTTCGGCAGCACCGCCATGGTCCAGTCCCGCTCCGGCTGCAAATACTTCGCCGCGGTCTGCTGGAGCAGCTCGGGCGTCACCGTGACATAATCCTCCGCCACGCGCTTGGTCGCCTCCACGCGGCGCTGGTCGTAGGCGGCGCCGGCGAGCTGCTGCATCCAGAACTGGTTCCCGCTCGACGCGCGCAGGATGTACTGGCCCATGGGCCTGAGAATGCGGTCGAGCTCGTCCTTGGCGATCGGGCGCGCGGCCAGATCGGCGGCGATCTCTCGCGCCATGCGGAAGAAGAGCGGCACGCGGTCGGGCGTCACCTGGCCCACCGCGATCAGGCGGCCGCCGCTGGGCAGGCCGACGGGCCATTGGCTCTGCACCTGGGGCGAGTAGCTCGCGCCCTCCGCCTGGCGCAGCCGCTCGAACAGCCGGTCGCTGAACACCTGGGCCAGCACGTCGAGGCGGCGGCTCTCCGCGATGCCCTCGATCCCGCCGCCCGTCGGCCAGGCGATCACCGCCGCGGCTTGGTTGTCGGGGCCGGTGTGCGTGCGGACCACGGGGCTGGCGACGTGCGCGGGGAAACGCACGGGCTTGGCCGGCACGGGCGTCGTCGAGCGGGGCTTCAGCGCGCCGAAGCTCTTCGCCACCGCGTCGATCGCGGCGTCGGGCGCCACGTCGCCGAATACCGAGACCTCGATCGGCCCCTGTTGCAGCAGCGGCTCCCATAGACGGCGGAAGTCGGCGGCGTTGAGCCGCTCGATCTGCTCCGGCGTCGGCGCGGTCCAGCGCGGGTCGCCGTCGCGCAGCAGTCCGTCGAGCTCGCGGCCGATCACGCCGTCGGGCGACGCGTCGTAACCTCGGCTGGCGGCCTGCGCGACCGCGCGGGCGCGCTGGACGGGCGCGGCGTCCCAGCCCGGCGCGGCGAGCTTGGCCGCGAACAGCCGAAGCTGGTCGGCCAGGTCGGCCGAGTTGGTCATCGCGTTGAACGAGAACGCGTCGTCGCCCACGTCGAAGTCGAACCCGACGCGGCGGCCCGCGACGAGGCTCTCCAGGTCGTTCTGGTCGAGCTTGCCGATGCCGCTCGCCACCAGCGCGAGCTCGCCCGCCCAGGCCGGCGTCTGCCGATCGACGGGAAGCGCGTTGCGCCCGCCGCCGAAGCGCACGCGCACGTACACGCGGCCCGTCTCGCCCGAGTTGGTGAAGAGCAGCAGCCGCGTGCCGTTGCTGAACGTTACGCGCTCCAGCTCCAGCCCTTCCTCCCGGACGCGCGAGGTCACGCGGCCGGGCGCGCCCAGCGCGGGCAGGTCGGCGAAGCTGACGTTGCGCGCCTGCGCGCGCCGGCCCGCCAGGCCCGTCACATCGGCCTTGAGCGCCTGTTCAAGCTTGGCCTGCGCGGTCGGGTCGGGCTGGCGCGTGTTGACGACCGCGCGGGTGACGCCGTCGAAGATCTTCTTGGTCGACTGAAGGATCGCGGCCGGCGTGAACATGTTCTTCGCCCGCGCGCCCTTGAAGATGCCGTAGGACGTCTCAGGGCCGGCCACGACCTCGCGGATCTCCAACGCCTCCGCGATGTCGTCCGCCTGGCGCGCGCCCGCCTCGACGCGCGCGGTCTCGACCTGCGTCCGGAGCGCCGTATCGTAGTCGGCGAGCTCGCGGTCGATCTCTCCTTGCGTCGGCGGCGTGGTCTTCGCGTCGGCAATCACCGCGCGCACGTCCTTGAGCGCTGTCGCCCAGTCGTCGCCCACGGGCACGATGTTGACCGACGTGGCGTTGCCCGACCGGTACACGTCGTCGACCGACACGCCCGCCTGGAGGAAGCTGCCGCCCGCCCGCGCGCGCTGCTCGAGCCGGCGGCTGATGACGCGCGCGGCGAGCGTATCGACCATGCGGCGCTGGTTGAACTCGATCGTGTCGTCCCGGTAGGTCCAGGGCCGGACCACCGCCATCGCGACCAGGGTCGGCAGGCCGGGCTCGGCGATCGTCTGGGTGGCGGGCTGCGACGGGTCGGGCTTGCCGAAATCGGGCTCGCGCGGGGCAGGGCCGGAGGCCTTCCACTCGCCAAAGTGCCGGGCGACGCCCGCCGCGAACACGCTCGGGTCCATGTCGCCCGAGATGATCACCACCGTACGGTCCGGCCGGTACCAGCGCCCGTGGAACGCGGCCATCGACTTGCCGGTCGCACCCTCCAGCGTCTTCACCGAACCGATCGGCGAGCGGTCGGCGAGCGGCTGCCCCGCGAAGAAGGTCTGCCGGATCGTGTCGCTGATCCGCACCTGCGGCCCGGGCTGCTCGCGCTGCTCGGCGAGCACCACCGGGCGCTCGGCATTGACGGAGGCGTCGGTGATGGTGGGCGCCGCGACCATGCCCGCCAGGATCTTGAGGCTCTCGTCCAGCCCCTGCGGCGTCGCGCCCGGCAGGTCGAGCTTGTAGAGCGTCTGCGTCGGCGTGGTCTGCGCGTTCGAGTCCGAGCCGAAGGTCGCGCCCAGCCGCTGCCACACGCGCTTGGCCTCGCCGTCGGGCACGTGGCGCGAGCCGCGGAACGTCAGGTGCTCCAGGAAATGCGCGTAGCCGCGCTCGGCATCCGTCTCATGGAGCGACCCCGCGTCGATGCGCACGCGCACCGCGACCTGCCCCGGCGGCACGCCGTTCTTGCGCACGGCGTAGCGTACGCCGTTGGGCAGCGTCCCGAAACTCCAGGCCGGGTCGGGCGGGATGTCCGATCCCTTGAACAGCCAGGGCGCCGGATCGACGCCCGGCGGCGTCTGCGCCTTGGGCGCGGCCGCGAGCGGCGCGACCTGCTGCGCAGGCCCCGCCTGCTGCCCGAAGGCGGGGAGACCTAACCCGAGGAGAAGGGGGAGGAACGAGACGCGGAGCGCGCGCGGGAAAAACGCCATACCGGCCCTGTTTAGGGATCGGGAACCTGAACCGCCAGTGACTTGGCCGTGATTCCGGGGGGCGCCCAAGCTTTCCTTTCCTTGATCCCCCGCCCCGCCCGCGCCACATGGCGCGCATGCTGATCGAGACCGAGACCACGCCCAATCCGGCGACGCTCAAGTTCCTGCCCGGCCGCACCGTCATGGACGCCGGCACGCGCGATTTCGCCACGCCCGAGGAGGCGGAGGCGAGCCCGCTCGCCGAGGCCATCTTCGGCTTAGGCGACGTGACGGGCGTGTTCTTCGGCCGCGACTTCGTGTCGGTCACCGCCGCACCCGGCGTCGATTGGGCGAGCCTCAAGCCGGACGTGCTCGCGATCCTGCTCGACCATTTCTCGGCCGAGATGCCGCTGTTCCACGGCCCCAGCGCCGCCGGCTTCAGCGTGCCGCCCGCGGAGGAGGACTTCGCCGACGATCCCGCCGACGCCGACATCGTGGCCCAGATCCGCGAGCTGATCGACACGCGCGTGCGGCCCGCGGTGGCGAACGACGGCGGCGACATCGTCTATCGCGGCTTCGACAAGGGCAAGGTGTTCCTCCGCATGCAGGGCGCCTGCTCGGGCTGCCCGTCGTCCACCGCGACGCTCAAGAACGGCATCGAGCAGCTGCTCCGCTACTACGTCCCCGAGGTGACCGAGGTCCGCGCGGTATGACGCGCGAGCCCCACTCCCGCGAACCGCTCCATGCTGCCGCGCTGAACCAGCTCTTCGTCGAAGCCCGCACCTACAACGGCTTCCTCGACCGCCCCGTCACCGAGGATCAGGTCCGCGCGCTCTACGACCTGGTGAAGATGGGCCCGACCTCGGCCAACCAGTCGCCCGCCCGCTTCGTCTGGTGCATGACGCAGGACGCGAAGGAACGCCTCGCCGCCTGCGCCAGCGGCACCAACGGCGAGAAGATCCGGAAAGCCCCGGTCAGCGTCGTGATCGGCATGGACCTGGAGTTCCACGAGCACCTGCCCGAGCTCTTCCCCCACACCGACGCGCGCAGCTGGTTCACCGGCGACCAGGCCGCGCGCGAGGCGTCCGCGTTCCGCAACTCCTCGCTCCAGGGCGCCTATTTCATCCTCGCCGCCCGCGCGCTGGGGTTGGACACGGGACCGATGTCGGGGTTCGACCGCGAGGCCGTCGACCGTGCGTTCTTCGCCGACCAGCCGCGCGTGACGACGAACTTCATATCCACGCTGGGCTACGGCGATCCGTCGACCATCTTCGATCGCAGCCCCCGACCCGCGTTCGAGCGGTTTAACCGGATCGTCTGAGCAACCTCACTTCTCTACTGCCGTCATGCCGGACTTGATCCGGCATCCACGCGCGTCCGCTTGTTCGCAAGCGCCTTCGCGAACATAGGTGCCGCGCATGGACCCCGGATCAAGTCCGGAGTGACGAGAATGGTAGAATGGCCGCACCCCCTCCCCGCACCCTAGTCATCGACACCGCCACCGTAGCCTGCTCCGTCGCACTCCTCGCGGACGGACAGCCGGTCGCGCGCCTCTACGACGAGGTCGGCCGCGGCCATGCCGAGCGCCTCCTGCCCATGATCGCCGAGCTGCCGGGCGGCGGGCGGGCCGACGCCGTGCTCGTCGACTGCGGCCCGGGCAGCTTCACCGGCGTCCGCGTCGGCCTCGCCGCCGCCCGCGCGCTGGGCCTCGGCTGGGACGTACCTGTCCGCGGCTACTCCTCGCTCGCGCTCGTCGCGGCCCAGGCAATCGCGCCGCGGCCCGACATCCAACGGGTTGCGGCGGTGCTCGAAGGCGGACATGGTGAGGTCTTCGTGCGGACCTACGACCGGGACCTCCTGCCGATGGGCGACATGGCCAGCCTGAAACCCGACACCGCGATCGAACGGCTGAGCGACACGCCGCTCGCCGGATCGGGCGTCCACCGATTGCTGGCGCTCCGACCCGACCTCGACGCCGCCGACCTCCTGCCAGACGCGGGCGAGGCGTGGCGGCTGCCCCCTACGCTCGCCTCCCTGCCCCCTCGCCCGCTCTACGGCCGCGCGCCCGACGCGAAGGTCAAGGCGGCCTGATGGCGACGCGGGCACTCACCCTACGCACCGCCGGCGCGCGCGACATCGGCGCGGTGGACGCGCTCATGGCCGACGCGTTCGATCCGGCGTACGGCGAGGCCTGGACGCGCAACCAGTGTTTGGGCGTGCTCGCGCTGCCCGGCGTCTCGCTGCTGCTCGCCGAGATGGACGACGAGCCCGCCGGCTTCGCGATGACGCGCCGCATCGCCGACGAGTCCGAGCTGCTCCTCCTCGCCGTGTCGCGCGCGCATCGCGGCCGCGGCGTCGGTGGCGCGCTGCTACGCGCCGCGATCGCCGAAGCGCGCGGGGCGGGCTGCGGCAAGCTCCACCTGGAGGTCCGCTCCGGCAACCCCGCCGCCCGCCTCTACGCCGACCACGGCTTCGCCAAAGTGGGCGAGCGGCGCGGCTACTACCGCGGCGTCGGCGGCGACCTCCACGACGCGCATACCTACAGCCTAGCGCTGGACCGGACTTACTGACCCTCCTCCGTCACCCCGGACTTGTTCCGGGGTCCATCGTTGTCCACGCGGACCGCTGACGGGTATGGGATCAGACGGCCTTGCACGCCCCTGCGCCGTATCGCACGCCCCACGATGGACCCCGGAACAAGTCCGGGGTGACGAGAAGAAGAAGGTAACCCGCCCTTATTGCGAGTCGGTAGCGCTTTTCGCAACAAGGCCGAACGCCTATGTTGCCGGGACCAGTTTTCCGGACGTTACATCATGGCGCGCAAGATCGACCTCGAAACACTCTGCAACCAGAAAGGCTTGCGCATTACCGAACAGCGCCGCGTCATCGCGCGCGTCCTGTCGGAAGCGGAGGACCACCCGGACGTGGAGAAGGTCTACGCCCGCGCGTCCGCGATCGACCCGGGCATCTCCATCGCCACCGTGTACCGCACCGTGCGCCTGTTCGAGGAGGCAGGCATCCTCGACCGCCACGATTTCGGCGACGGCCGATCGCGCTATGAGCCGGCGGACGTGGCGCACCACGACCACCTGATCGACGTGGAGACGGGCCGCGTGATCGAGTTCGTCGATCCCGAACTCGAGCAGCTGCAGAAAGCGATCGCCGAGAAGCTCGGCTTTCGCCTCGTCGACCACCGTATGGAGCTCTACGGCGTCGCGCTAGACCGCAAGGGGTGAGAGCCCTCCGCATCGCCGCCCGCCTCCTCGGGCTCGTCGGCTGGCTCCTCTTCTGCGTCGCCGCGCATGGGACGTGGCGACTGCTGCGCCTCCCCTCCCCCTGGCCGCCCCGTTTTCTCGGCGGCGTCGCTTGGATCGTCGGCGTCCGCGCGCGCTGGACCGCCCCGCCCCCGCGCGGCCGCGTCCTCATCGTCGCCAATCATTGCAGCTGGCTCGATATTATGGTGATCGGCGGCGCGACGGGCGCGGCCTTCCTCGCCAAGGCCGAACTCGCGAGCGTCCCGCTCGTCGGCTGGCTCTGCCGCCTCAACCGCACGGTCTTCGTCGACCGCACCAGCCGCGCCGCCATCCCGCAACAGATCGCAGACACCCGCCGAGCGCTGGAGGCCGGCCCCGTCGCCATCTTCCCCGAAGGCACGACGAGCGACGGCGTCACGCTTTTGCCTTTCAAGCCCGCCCTCTTCCAGGCGCTCGACCCACCCCCGCCCGGCGTAATCGTGCAGCCGGTTTTCGTCGACTACGGCCCCGCCGCCCCGGAGATCGCCTGGACCGAGGCCACGGGCGAGCACGGGATCAGCAACGGCCTGCGTATCCTGGGCCGCTCGGGCGTAGTTCCCCTCACCGTGCACCTGCTCGAGCCTTTCGACCCAGGCACGGCCGGCGACCGTAAAGCCATATCCGCCGAAGCGCGCGGCCGAATCGTCGAAGCGATCCGCGCGAACGGCGCGCGCTTGGCAGCTGCCTAAGCGACGACCGGCTAGATGTCCGTCCGATCGTACGCGTCCGTGTCGCTCGTCGACGCAGGTGCCGGCGTCGGCGCGTAGACCGGCTCGGCGCTGCGGTACTGCGATAGCCAGTCGATCCGCTCGCGCGTAGCCCGCGTGTCGCAGGCGACGCGCGCCGACTCCATCTCCGCCGGGTCCGTCGAGGCGGACGCCGCCTCCACGCGGCAATCCGCGTCCTTCTTGCGGATCCAAGCGCGCTGTACGGGTAGCAGCTGCTGGCGCGTGCCGGAATCGAGCGCCTTCCACATCGCCCCGATCGTCTGCGCCGCCAGCTGGTTGTCGGTGCGCACCGAAGCGAGATTGGCCTGGCGCTGCTCGGCCAGCGCCGCATCCTGCTCGGCGGAGGCGGCCGCCTGCGCCTGCTGCTCCTCGCGCTTGGCGTTCTCGAGACGCGAGCGCATCAGCCCCGCGCCAACCACCTCGCTCGCGAAGGCGAACATCGCGTTATCGGTCGCCGTCTCGGCGAACACCTTCGACCCGTCGTCGGTGGGCTGAATCTCGAACTCGATGGGCGTGGTGAAGCGGTTCGCCTCCCGCCCGACGTCGTTCTCGTCCGCCAGGTCGGACACGTCGCCCATCCCCGCCGAGTCGCGCGCGCGGTCGGCGTCGGTGAGCATGTCGGCCGGGAACTTCACCGCCAGCGTCGCCGCGCAGAACCGCTTGGTGCTGTTCGGGTCCTTCTTGGACGTGCGCACGTCCGTCAGTTCGATCAGCAGCTCGCCGACGCTGGCGCGGATGTTCGCCAGCGACACCATCCGCTTGCCGTCGCCGTTCTTCAGCTCGTCGGCGAGCCGCTTCTCCAACTGCTCACGGACGATGCCGACCACCGGCTCCGCCGCGCTCTCCGCCGTGCAGGCGACCGGTTGCGCGCCGAACGCGCCGCATCCGCCCAGCGCGCCCGCGAACGCTACCATCATGACTTTTCTCATTTCACCCCCGTCGACCGGCTTGCGTGCTCCCCTTGCGCGGCTCCGGACGGTACCCGCGTCGATGAACAGCCTATCTCGCGCTTTCCGCCCGCCAACCGGATCGCTCCGAATCGGAGGTAATTTCCCGGCGCTTTCGGAGCGTCGCCGAAAGAGGTACAGGGCGCCCGCGATGACCGACCCGAAAACCTTTCACGTCAAGTCCTTCGGCTGCCAGATGAACGTCTATGACGGCGAGCGCATGGGCGAGCTGATGGCCGCCCGGGGCCTCGCGCCGACCGACGACGCGGGCGCGGCCGATCTGGTGATTCTCAACACCTGCCACATCCGCGAGCGGGCGACGGAGAAGGTCTATTCGGACATCGGCCGCCTCCGGAAAGGCGGCCGCAAGCCGATGATCGCGGTGGCCGGCTGCGTCGCGCAGGCGGAAGGCGAGGAGATCGTGCGCCGCGCCAAGGTGGACGTGGTCGTCGGCCCGCAGACCTACCACAACCTGCCCGAGCTGGTCGCGCAAGCCGCCAAGGGCGCGCCCGCGCTCGACACCGATATGCCGATCGCCAGCAAGTTCGGCGCGCTGCCGAACCGCCGCCGCGTCGGCCCGAGCGCCTTCCTGACGGTGCAGGAAGGCTGCGACAAGTTCTGCACCTACTGCGTCGTCCCCTACACCCGTGGCGCGGAGGTCTCGCGGCCTTGGAACCAGATCCTCGACGAAGCGCGCGCGCTGGTCGACGCGGGCGCCAAGGAGATCACGCTGCTCGGGCAGAACGTCAACGCCTGGGAAGACGACGGCCGTAGCCTCCACGACCTGATCCGCGCGCTCGACCGGCTGCCCGGCCTGGCGCGCATCCGCTACACGACGAGCCACCCCAACGACATGAGCCAAGGCCTGATCGACGCGCACCGCGACGTCGAGAAGCTCATGCCCTTCCTTCACCTGCCCGTGCAGGCGGGCAACGACCGCGTGCTCAAGGCGATGAACCGCTCGCACGGCCGCGACAGCTATCTCCGCCTGCTCGATCGCGTCCGCGCGGCGCGGCCCGACATCGCGCTGTCAGGCGACTTCATCGTCGGCTTCCCCGGCGAGACGGAGGCCGAGTTCGCCGACACGCTGAGCCTCGTCGACGAGGTACGCTACGCCCAAGCCTTCTCGTTCAAGTACAGCCCCCGCCCCGGCACGCCCGCCGCCGACATGGACGCGCAGGTCTCGCCCGAGGTGATGGACGAGCGCCTCCAGCGTTTACAGAGCGCGCTCAACCGCGACCAGCACGCGTTCAATGCCGAGAGCGTCGGCCGCACCTGCCAAGTCCTGATCGAGCGCCGCGGCAAGCTCCCCGGCCAGATGCTCGGCAAGTCGCCCTGGCTGCAGTCGGTGCACCTTCACACCGACGCGCAGGTCGGCGACCTGGTCGAGGTCGAGCTGGTCCGCGCGGACCCGAACTCGCTTGCGGGCGTCGAGCGCGTGAGGCTCGCCGCATGACCCCGCTCGTCCTGCTGCCCGGCCTCGCCTGCGACGAAGGATTGTGGGCGCCGCAGCTCACCGCCCTATCGGGTCCCGCCGACATGCGAGTGGCGGACACGCTTCAGGACGACAGCCTCCCCGCCATGGCCGCGCGCGTCCTCGCCGACGCGCCGGATCGCTTCGCGCTCGCCGGCCTGTCGATGGGCGGCTATCTCGCCTTCGAGATCATGCGCCAGGCGCCCGAGCGCGTGCAGAAGCTCGCGCTGCTCGACACCAGCGCCCGCCCCGACACGCCCGAACAGGCGGAGAAGCGCGCCGACACCGTCGCCGCCCTGGACCGGATCGGCATGGGCGGCGTGATGCAGGCCGGGCTCGATACCTTGCTCGCGGCCGGCGCGTCGTCCGAGCTCCGGCGCGCGGTGGTCGCGATGGGCGAGCGCGTGGGCGCGGACGCCTATCGCCGCCAGCAGCGCGCGATCGCCGCAAGGCCCGACTCTCGGCCGATGCTCTTCCAGATCGCCGTCCCCACTCTCGTGCTGGTCGGCGAGGAGGACGCGCTCACCCCGCCCGCCGTGGCGCGCGAGATGGCGGACGCGATCCCGCACGCGACGCTGGTGCAAGTTCCCGGCAGCGGCCACCTGTCCACGCTGGAGCGCCCGGACGCCGTCACCGCCGCGATGCGCGACTGGCTCGCCCGCTAGCTTGCGCCTTTTCGCGCGGCTCGTACGTTCCCACTTGGGCCATCCAACCCAAGGAGCCGCATGAGTCGCAAACCCGTCCCCGCCCAGTCCGGCGACCGTTCCCGCGTCGAGCTGGTGTTCGAGCGCCCCCAGCACCTGGCCGCCTTGTTCGGGCAATACGACCAGAACCTCGTCGCGCTGGAGAACCGCTTAGGCGTCTACGTCACCGCCAGGGGCAACCGGGTACAGCTCGAAGGGTCGGCGGAGCAGGTGGCGCTCGCGCGCGACGTGCTCCAGGACCTCTATGCCCGCGTCGGCCGCGGCGAGGAGGTCGACACGGGGCTCGTCGACGCGTCGATTGCGATGGCGTCGGAGCCCGTGCTCGACGGCATCGTCCGCGCCGAGGCCGCCGACCGCGTGCCCGGCATCATGATCCGCACGCGCAAGAAGACGATCGTGCCCCGCACCCCCGCGCAGGCCGCATACATGCGCGCGCTGACCAACAACGACATGATCTTCGCGCTCGGCCCGGCCGGCACCGGCAAGACCTACGTCGCGGTCGCCCAAGCCGTCGCGCAGCTCATCACCGGCTCCGTTCAGCGCCTCATCCTCTCGCGCCCCGCGGTCGAGGCGGGCGAGCGGCTGGGCTTCCTGCCGGGCGACATGAAGGAGAAGGTCGACCCCTATCTCCGGCCCTTGTACGATGCACTTTACGACTGCCTTCCCGCCGAACAGGTCGAGCGCCGGATCAGCTCCGGCGAGATCGAGATCGCCCCCATCGCCTTCATGCGTGGCCGGACCTTGGCGGACGCCTTCGTTATTCTCGACGAGGCGCAGAACACCACGCCAGCTCAGATGAAGATGTTCCTCACCCGCTTCGGCCAGAACAGCCGCATGGTGATCTGCGGCGACCCCAACCAGGTCGACATACCCGGCGGCGTCGCCGCCTCCGGCCTCGCCGACGCGGTGCGCCGACTGGAAGGCGTGGAGGGCATCGCCATGAGCCGCTTCTCGGCCGCGGACGTGGTGCGCCACCCGATCGTCGGCCGCATCGTCGAAGCCTATGAGGGCCCGAACGCGTGATCGAGATCGCCCTCTCCCGCGAGGACCCCTGGCCGGACGGGGACTGGGACGCGCTCGCCGAACGCGCCGCCCGCGCCGCGATCGAGCGCACGCCCTACGGCGAACTCCTCGCCTCCCCTACGCTGATCGAGATCTCCGTCCGCCTCGCGTCGGACGCGGAGGTGCACGCGCTCAACCGCCAGTACCGGGGCAAGGACAAGCCGACCAATGTCCTCTCCTTTCCCATGATCCAGCCCGACCTCCTCCAGACGGTCACGCAGAACTCGGACGACGGCGAGGTCCTCTTGGGCGACATCGTCCTCGCCCACGGCGTCTGTGCGGGCGAAGCGGCGGAGCGCGGCATCGGCGTCGCCGACCACGCCACGCACCTGCTGGTGCACGGGGTCCTGCATCTGCTAGGATATGACCACATGACCGAGGAGGAGGGGCAAGCCATGGAGGCGATCGAGCGCGACGCGCTGGCGTCCCTGGGCCTGCCCGATCCCTATCTGGTGCGCGAGGACTGAACGAACCACCATGCCCGAGGGCCCTAGTAGCGCCGGCGAGCGCGACTCCGACAGTATCTGGACCGGCCTGAAAAAGGCCATTTTCGGCGGCGACCAGGAAGAGAGCTTACGCGAGCAGCTCGAGGAGGCGATCGACCGGCACGAGGACGATCCCGCCCCCGACGCCGCCGGCGACCTGTCCCCGCTCGAGCGGCAGATGGTCCGCAACCTCCTCCATTTCGGCGAGCGCGACGCGGGCGACGTGGGCGTGCCCCGCGCCGACATCATCGCCGTCGAGGAGGCGACCCCCTTCGACGAGCTGGTTCGCATCTTCGCCGAGGCCGGCCACTCGCGCCTCCCCGTCTATCGCGGCAAGCTCGACCACATCGTCGGCATGATCCACGTTAAGGACGTGTTCGCGATCCTCGCGACCGGCGCGGCCCCGCCCGCCGCCATCACCACCCTCATGCGCGAGCCCCTGTTCGTCCCCATGTCGCGCGGCGCGCTCGACCTGCTGGCCGACATGCGGGGCAAGCGCGTCCACCTCGCGGTCGTGCTCGACGAATATTCGGGCACCGAGGGCCTGGTCACGATCGAGGACCTGATCGAGGAGATCGTCGGCGAGATCGAGGACGAGCATGACGAGGCGCCCCAGGCGTTGATCGTGCCGCTCCCCGGCGGCGCCTGGGAAGCCGACGCCCGCGCCGAGCTGGAGGACGCGGCCGAGCTCATCGACCCGCGTCTGGGCGAGGCCGAGGAAGACGTCGACACGCTGGGCGGCCTAGCCGCCGTCCTCGCCGGCCGCGTGCCGGAAGCGGGCGAATGCGTCGACCATCCCTCGGGGTGGAAGCTTGAGGTGACGGAGGCCGACGAGCGGCGGATCAACCGCCTCAGGCTGCACCCGCCGATGCCCGTGCCGGAAGAGGAGGAAGCCTAAGCACGGAACGCAGAGCTTCGGCTGAAGGCGGGCCGAGCTTCTTCCAGCTGACTAGTCGGCGCCTCCGCGGCACCACGTGCCCCACCCGTCACCCCGGACTTGTTCCGGGGTCCATCGTCGTCCACGCGATCACAGCGGAGCGCCCGCACGGCGACGGATGCAGAGCAGGCAAGGCAGGACGATGGGTCGACTGACGTCCGCTAAGGGTGGAAAGCGGACAGAAGGTGCATCCTACCTGCACGCACCTGCGCCATTAGGGGTCGGCCCACGATGTACGCCAGGCGTCAGCGATCCCGAGGTTCAGATATGATGATGAAACGTGTTCTTGCGGCACTACTCGTCGCGCCGGCCCCCGTGTTCCTGTTCCTAAGCGTGTTCCTGGTGGAGCCACGTTTCGGCCTCTCCGACGCGCTCGCCAGCATCGCGATCGCATTCGCACTCAGCTACGGGTTCATGTGGGTCACAGCCCCGCCTATCACCATCGTCTTGGAGCGCTTCGGGTGGCGCAGTTGGGCTTGCTACCTATCGGCCCTTCTCCTTGCCGTGGTCCTCTCCGTTGCTGTGCTGACCTTTCTGGAAGAAGCGGTGCCGCATCCCGATCCCACCAACCATTCTCCGTTAGCGGCATTGACGTTGCGCGACGGCGGATGGGTGATAGCGCTCGCGCTCTGGTCGCCGCTGGTGGCCATCATGACCGCATTGTTCTGGTCGCGAGTGACGACCGCCGAAGCAGAAGCTTACTGAACGGGCGTCAAACTTGTCAGAGCGGTACGCACATTTGAAGGGCGATCTGCCGGAAAGTCCGCAATAGGTGAAACGGGGATGTTCAGCGCTACTGGCAGCCTCGCGGGTCCACCCGCAAGCTATGTGCCTTTCGGACGAGCCGTACGCTCCCACCGACTTCGCAGTGACGCAACGATTCCGGTGATGCTTTAAGCTCGTGCTGCCGGCCATCAACAGTACGCACGATCAGCGTCGGCCTGTTCCCCAAGTCGTGCGCATAGCTTCCAAATCTGACCACCTCACCATATTCATCCTTGGCGGGTCCGATCTGCGAGTAGACGCTGGCGGCGATAAACGCGGCGAAGATGCCGCCGATCACCAAGATCATCGTCAGCTCGCCACGTAACCTGAGCCAAGCATCACGCACGTCGGCAGCATACCGCACGACCTTGTGTCCGTAATAAGTCGGAAAGAGACTTCCTACTTCTCTCATTTTCACGGCTTTGAGCCGGGATTGCGCTTCTTGCCAGGTGAGGGCGCACCAAGGATCGACTGTTTGCTGGTTGAAGACTGCAAGGCGGGACAGGCCCAACCGATTGGTGATCCCTGCCCGTCCGGTGGAGGGCAAACCCGCTTCTTGACTCTTTCCGCGCCTCTGCGCCTCCGCGAACAAAACAAGCGGGCGCACCGCTTCGGGGCTTTCCTACAAGCCCCCACTCGTGTCAGCGTTCCCGCTATGTACCAGAACGACTCGGCCCCAAACCCGGAGGACGCGCCCGACGGCCTCCTCCTCTTCACCCCCGTCCGGACCGCGTACCGCGGCGCGAACGGATGGACATCGAAGGTGCAGCGCGCCTTCGTGGCCGCGCTCGCGCGCTGCGGCACGGTGGCGGCGACCGCGCGCAGCGTCGGGCGCTCGTCCGCCTCTGCGACGCGACACCGACGCTACAAACGGGCGACATCGACGCGGCTCGCGCGCGCTACTGAGGCCACCTCTGCGCGCCGCCGACGCGCCACCGATACACCACCTACGCGCCGTTCACGCCGAGACCGTGGCTGCTCGCCGGTACGCGCAGCGCGGATTTCCGGGCTTCTCCAGTTTGCTTGGCCGGGTCGAACGCCGTCCACGCATCAACCCGCGTCAACTTGTCGGTCGATCCCTATCGCGTCCCACCGAAATCGGCCGCCGCAGCCCTCGTTAATCGAGTGGTTCGCTGAACAGGATCGGATTAAATCGCTCGATAAATCTGACCGCCGGGCATAATTGCGAAACCATCCGCGCCCCCGCGATAATGGAGCCCCGACCATGGACGCCATCACCTCGACCAGCCCCATCAACGATCCGCAGAAGCAGCCCGCCGCCATGCGCCGCCTGCTCGGCCAGACCAGCCGCGACTGGTGGCCCGAGCAGCTCAGCCTGGAGATCCTGCGCTCCAACCCGGGCACGCCCAACCCGTACGGCGACGACTTCGATTACGCGGAGGCGTTCCTCAAGCTCGACTACCAGGCGGTCAAGCGCGACCTCACCGCGCTGATGACCGACAGCCAGCCCTGGTGGCCCGCCGATTACGGTCATTACGGCCCGTTCTTCATCCGCATGGCGTGGCACGCGGCCGGCACCTACCGCACCGGCGACGGCCGCGGCGGCTCGTCGTCGGGCCAGCAGCGCTTCGCCCCGCTCAACTCCTGGCCGGACAACGGCAACCTCGACAAGGCCCGCCGCCTGCTCTGGCCGGTCAAGCAGAAATACGGCGCCGCGCTCAGCTGGGCCGACCTCTTCATCCTGGCGGGCAACGTCGCGATCGAGTCGATGGGCGGGCCCGTGCTCGGCTTCGGCGGCGGCCGCGCCGACGTGTTCGAGCCCGAGCACGTTTATTGGGGCACCGAGGAGGAGTGGCTCGGCCAGACGCGCATCGACGACGAGGCGGGGCTCACGCTCGAGACGCCGCTCGCCGCGATCCAGCACGGCCTCATCTACGTCAATCCCGAGGGTCCGGGCGGCAAGCCCGACCCCGTCGGCTCCGCGCGCGACCTCCGCGCGACGTTCAACGCCATGGGCATGACCGACGAGGAGACCGCGGCGCTGACCGCCGGCGGCCACACCTTCGGCAAGGCGCACGGCGCCGCGGACCCCAAGCACCATGTCGGCGCCGAGCCGGAAGGCGCGGACATCGCCATGCAGGGCCTGGGCTGGTCGTCCAGCCACGAGAGCGGCATGGGCGACCACACCATCACCTCGGGCCTGGAGGGCTCCTGGACGCCCACGCCGACCCAATGGGACATGACGTACTTCGACATGCTGCTCGACCACGAGTATGAGCTGGTGAAGTCGCCCGCCGGCTCCTGGCAGTGGCAGCCCGCCGGCAACCCGGAGGAGACGCAGGCGCCCGCCGCGCACACGCCGAACAAGCGCGTCCCGACCATGATGTCGACCGCCGACATGGCGCTCAAGGTCGATCCCGGCTTCCGGCAGATCATGGAGAAGTTCCGCGCCGACCCCGACTATTTCGGCCGGGCCTGGGCGGAGGCGTGGTTTAAGCTCTGCCACCGCGACATGGGGCCGAAGAGCCGCTACCTCGGGCCGGAGGTGCCGGCCGAGGACTTCCTGTGGCAGGACCCGCTGCCTGAGGCCGACTACCAGCCGATCGACGACAACGACGTGGCGGGCCTCCGCCTCGCCATTATCGACTCCGGCCTGTCGGTGCAGGACCTCGTCAAGACCGCCTGGGCGTCGGCCTCGACCTTCCGCCAGTCGGACTGCCGCGGCGGCGCCAATGGCGCGCGCATCCGCTTCGCGCCGCAGCGCGACTGGGAGGTGAACGAGCCGGCGGAGCTGTCCCGCGTCCTCGCCGTCTATGAGCGCATCAAGGCCGAGTTCGACGCCCGCGTCGCCGACCAGGGCAAGAAGGTCTCGATCGCCGACCTCATCGTGCTGGGCGGCTCGGTGGGCGTGGAGCGCGCGGCGGCCGCCGCGGGCCACGCGGTCGAGGTGCCGTTCACGCCGGGCCGCGTCGACGCGCTGGAGGAGCAGACCGACCCGGAGAACTTCGCGGTGCTCGAGCCCAAGGCCGACGGCTTCCGCAACTATCTCCAGGTCCGCTACAACGTGCCGACCGAGGAGCTGATGGTCGACCGCGCGCAGCTGCTCGGCCTCACCGCGCCCGAGATGACGGTGCTGGTCGGCGGCCTGCGCGTGCTGGGCGCCAACCACCCCAAGGCGGAGAAGCACGGCCAGTTCACCGACCGGCTCGGCACGCTGACCAACGACTTCTTCGTCCACCTGCTCGAGATGCGCACCGCTTGGAAGCAGGTCAGCGAGGAGTCGGACGAGGAGTTCGTCGGCACCGACCGTATCACCCACGAGCCCCGCTGGACGGCGTCGCGCACCGACCTGGTGTTCGGCTCCAACTCCCAGCTACGTGCGCTGGCGGAGGTCTATGCGATGGCCGACGCGGGCCAGAAGTTCGTGCGCGACTTCGCGGCGGCGTGGGTGAAAGTCATGAACGCCGACCGTTTCGACCTGAAGCGCGCAGCCGCTCAGCGCAGCTGAGCGCCTACTTGATCCTCCCCTGAAAGGGGAGGGGGACCGCCGGCCCACTTGGGCCGGTGGTGGAGGGGTGTCCCCGGTCGCGAGCGTGACGCTACGCTCGCGACCGGGAACACCCCTCCGGCGCTTTGCGCCACCTCCCCTTTCAGGGGAGGATTTAACGCCTTTCCTACACGCCCCTCCCCGCCTACCTCTCTCCCATGCTCCGCCGCATCCTGATCGTCCTCGCCCTCCTGGCCGTCGCCGGAGGCGGCATCTTCGCCTGGCTCGCCTGGCCCGACACCGCGCGCCTTCCCGTCGAGGCCGTCGCCGGCGTCCGCCCGCAGATCGGCGAGCCGCGCGTCCAGTCGATCCCCACCGTCGAGATCGCCGAGCCCGTGGGCTGGGGCTCCGCCCGCCCCGTCGCGCCCGCCGGCCTCCAGGTCCAGGCCTTCGCCTCCGGGCTCGACCACCCGCGCTGGCTCTACCGCCTGCCCAACGGCGACGTGCTCGTCGCCGAGACCAACTCGCCGCCGCGCCCGCAGCGCAGCCTCGTCGACCGCGTGATGCGCTTCCTCATGGGCCGTGCGGGAGCCGGCACGCCGTCGGCGAACCGCATCACCCTGCTCCGCGACGCCGACGGCGACGGCGTGGCCGAGCTCAAGACGCCCTTCATGACGGGGCTCAACTCGCCCTTCGGCATGGTGCTGCACTTGGGATCGCTCTACGTCGCCAACACCGATGCGCTGGTCCGCGTGCCCTACCAGGACGGCCAGACGCGCATCACCGCCCGTCCCGAGCTGGTGGTGAGGCTCAACCCGGCCGGCAACCACTGGACCCGCGACGTCATCGTCGCGCCCGACGGCCGGACATTGCTCGTCTCCGTCGGCTCCGACTCCAACATCGCCGAGAAGGGGCTGGAGCGCGAACGCTACCGCGCCAACATCCTCCAAGTCTGGCCGGAGGACAAACGCTGGCGCGTCTTCGCGGCGGGCCTGCGCAATCCCGTCGGCATGGCGGTGAACCCGCAGAACAACGAGCCCTGGGTCGTCGTCAACGAGCGCGACATGCTCGGCTCCGACCTCGTGCCCGATTACCTGACGCAGGTCGGCCTGGGCGACCATTTCGGCTGGCCCTGGTATTATTGGGGCGGCTATCCCGACCGCCGCGTCGAGCCCCGCAACCCCGCGCTCCAGCAGTACAGCAAGCGCCCCGACTATGCGCTGGGCCCGCACGTCGCCGCGCTCGGCCTGACCTTCACCGACGGCCTCCGGCTCGGCCCCCGCTTCGCCCAGGGCGCGATCGTCGGCGAGCACGGCTCGTGGAACAGGAAGCCGCCGTCGGGCTACAAGGTCGTCTACGTACCCTTTGGCCCCAACGGCTTCCCCGTCCGCGGCGCGAAGCCCGTGGACCTGCTGACGGGGTTCCTGACGGCGGACGGCAAGGCGCGCGGGCGGCCTGTAGGGGTGGAGGCGGACCGGACGGGGGCGCTGCTGGTGGCTGACGACGTAGGCAACGTGATCTGGCGAGTCAGCGCACCCCAACAGCAAGCGGCGCGCTAACCCCCTCTCCCCTCTGGGGAGAGGGGCGAAGCTGCGCAGCAGCGAGGGGAGAGGGGCAGTCCGCTACGTTGGAGTGAACTGGCCCGCCGCGGCAAAGCCGCGTCGTCGGACGGTGCCTCGGCCCCGCCGGCCGTGCTTGGGCGTCTCGCTTCGAGCTGCGCTCGGCGCGTGCGCCCTAGCGCAGCAATTTAGGCCCGTTCGCCTTGAGTGCCGCCCCGATCTGCCCCGCGAACATCCCCAGCATCGGCGGCAGCTCGATCCGCGCGTGGACCAGCGCGTCGCGCACGTCGAGCCGCGCATGCACCCGCTGCCCCATCGCCGCGACGGTGAAGGTCAGCGTATCGCCTTCCCAGCGATGCTCGGTCACCTGCCCGCCCGGTATCCAGCCCGACAGCTTGCCGAAGCTCCGCTCGATGCGCCGCCGCGCCTCCTCGCGCCCCAGCTGGTGCGGCAGGTCGACCTCGACCGGCGCGCTCACGCCGCCACCTTCTTGAGCTCGGTCGCGAAGATCATCGCGTCGTCGGCGAAGGCTTTGAACTCCAGCGCGTTGCCGCTGGGGTCGAGAAAGAACATCGTCGCCTGCTCGCCCGCCTGGCCCTTGAAGCGCACATGCGGCTCGATCCCGAACCGCACCCCCGCCGCGCGCACCCGCTCGGCCAGCGTCTCCCAGTCCTCCATCCGCAGCACCACGCCGAAATGCGGCACCGGCACATGATGCCCGTCCACCGCGTTCTCGACCGCAACGGCCCGCGCTGAGGGGTCGAGATGCGCCACGATCTGATGCCCGAACAGGTCGAAGTCGATCCAGCTGTCGCTCGACCGCCCCTCCCCGCACCCGAGCACGCCCCCGTAAAAGGCGCGCGCCGCGTCGAGGTCGTGGACGGGAAAGGCGAGGTGGAACGGTCGCAAGGTCATGACCCGACGATAAGCCACCCACGCCCACGCGTCACGCCCTTCCACATTCTCCGAGCGGCCTCGCGGCTTGGGGCTGTCCTACAGCCGCGCTTTCTGATCCAAGCTGTCGGATGCGCGGCCGCCTCGCCTCACCCACTGCTTCCCGCCCTCGCCGGGCGTCAATGCTTGTCAAACTCGCCGACGCGCTCTTAATCCTGCGTGATCAACGACATAGCGCCGACCCGACCTGCTCGCGACCGAGGTAGGAGGCCAGAGATAGGCGATCCCGTGTCAATGACGTCCAAGTCGTGAACTTCCGCCCGGCATCCGGCGGTCCGCAGCGCGCCGTCCCCGGCATTGCGGGCGTAACGAACGCACCCCATAGCGGCGGCGTGCTCCGCTATCCCGCCCTCCTGTCCTTGGCTCTCGGCGCGATCGCCGCGACCGGGTTCGCGCCGCTCCAGCTCTGGCCGCTGACGCTCCTCTGCCTCGCCGCCTGGGCGTGGATCGTCCACCACGCGCCTTCGCTGAAGTCGGCGCTGTGGCGCGGTTACGCGTTCGGCGTCGGGCATTTCACCGTCAACAACAACTGGTTCCAGCACGCCTTCGATTTCCAGGACGCGATGCCGCCTGTGCTCGGCTATTTCGCCGCGGTCGCGCTCGCCGTCTATCTGGCAGTCTATCCAGCGATGGCGGCGGGGATTGCCTGGCGCTTCCGCGGTAAGAAGGCCGACACGCCTTATGTGCTCGCCTTCGGCGCCGCCTGGATCGCCACCGAGTACCTCCGCGGCGTCCTGTTCACCGGCTACGCCTGGGACCCCGTCTCGGTCGTCTGGCTACCGGTCATCGGCGTCGCCCGGCTCTCCGCCTGGGTCGGCACCTACGCCCTCTCCGGCCTCACCGTCGCGCTGGCAGTCAGCCTCCTGCTCCTGCTCCGCCGCCGCTGGACGATGCCCGCGATCGGCTTGGGCGTGACCGCGCTCGCCGCGCTGTCCGCCCCGCTCACCCGCGCGCCCGACGCCGTGCCCGGCGGCCCGCTCGTCCGCGTGGTGCAGCCCAATATCGGCCAGCACGAGCGCGGCCCCGACGACGGCGAGCGGGTGCTCCGCGCGCTGCTGGAGCGCTCGGGCGAACCCGGCCCGCGCCAGCGCCTTGTCGTCTGGCCGGAGGGCGTCGTGCGCGACCTGCTCGAGGACGGCTATCCCGGCTGGGTCTATGCCGGCCGCCCCGCGCCCTGGACCAGGCGGCGCATCGCCAGCGTGCTCGGCCCCCGCGACCTCGTCGTAACCGGCGGCACCGCATTGGAGTTCACGCCCGACGAGCGCATCGCGTCCGCGACGAACTCCGTCTTCGCGATCGACGCCAGGGGCCGGCTGATCGGCCGCTACGACAAGGCGCACCTCGTCCCCTATGGCGAGTATCTGCCCATGCCCTGGCTGCTCGAGCCCTTAGGCCTCCGCCGCCTCGTCCCCGGCGACTTCGACTTCTCGCCCGGCCCCGGCCCGCACAACCTAGCCCTGCCCGGCCTCGGCCCCGTGGGCATGCAGCTCTGCTACGAGATCATCTTCTCCGGCGAGGTCGTCGACGACCGGCAGCGCCCCAGCTTCATCTTCAACCCGTCGAACGACGCCTGGTTTGGGAAATGGGGCCCACCCCAGCACTTGGCGCAGGCCCGCATGCGCGCGATTGAGGAGGGGCTGCCCATCATCCGCGCGACGCCCACGGGCATCTCCGCAATTATCGCCGCCGACGGTCGTCTCCTCGCCACGATCCCGCATGAGACGGCCGGCGCGATTGAGCTGCCGGTCCCGCCGCCGCTCCCGCCCACGCTCTTCGCGCGGCTGGGCAACCTCCTCGCGCTCATCGTGGAACTCGCGCTCCTCCTCGGAGCCGTTGCCTTCCGCGCCCGCCGCCGCTAACGGCTCATATAAAGCTTTCTTTATATCAGCTGGGACCGTCGATGCGCCAATCCTACATCTTCACCTCCGAGTCCGTGTCCGAAGGCCACCCCGACAAGGTTGCCGACCAGATCTCGGACGCGGTGGTCGACCTGTTCCTCTCCAAGGACCCGGAGGCGCGCGTCGCCTGCGAGACGCTGACCACCACCAACAAGGTCGTCCTCGCCGGCGAAATCCGCGGCCGCGGCGTCTATGAGAACGACCAGTGGGCGCCCGGCGTCCAGGACGAGATCGAGCGCGTCGTCCGCGAGACGGTGAAGCGCATCGGCTACGAGCAGGACGGCTTCCACTGGGAGCGGCTCGACTTCTCGAATAACCTGCACGGCCAGTCCGCGCACATCGCGCAGGGCGTCGACGAGGGCGGCAACAAGGACGAGGGCGCGGGCGACCAGGGCATCATGTTCGGCTACGCCACCGACGAGACGCCCGACTTCCTGCCCGCCACGCTCTACTACTCGCACCGCATCCTCGAGCGCATGGCGCAGGATCGCCATTCGGGCGCCGCGCCCTTCCTCGAGCCGGACGCCAAGAGCCAGGTGACGCTCCACTATGAGAACGGCGCGCCCGTCCGCGCGACCGCGCTCGTCGTGTCCACCCAGCACGCGCCGGGTTATTGCGACGACGGCAAGCCCGGCTCGGACGCGGCCAAGTACAAGCAGCTCCGCGACTATGTCGTGGGCGTGTTCCACGACGTCCTGCCGCAGGGCTTCATCACCGACGAGACCAAGATCTACGTCAACCCGACCGGCCGCTTCGAGATCGGCGGGCCGGACGGGGACGCGGGGCTCACGGGCCGCAAGATCATCGTCGACACCTACGGCGGCGCAGCGCCCCACGGCGGCGGCGCGTTCTCGGGCAAGGACCCGACCAAGGTCGACCGCTCGGCCGCCTACGTCTCGCGCTACCTCGCCAAGAACGTGGTCGCGGCCGGCCTCGCCAAGCGCTGCACCATCCAGCTCTCCTACGCGATCGGCGTGGCCGAGCCGCTCTCGGTCTATGTCGACCTCCACGGCACCGGCACGGTGGACGCGGCCGAGCTCGAGGCGGTGCTGCCGCAACTCGTGCGCCTGACGCCCAAGGGCATCCGCGAGCACCTGAAGCTCAACGCCCCCATCTACCAGCGCACCGCCGCCTACGGCCATTTCGGCCGCGACGCTGACGGCGACCACTTCACCTGGGAGCGCACGGACCTCGTCGACAAGCTCCGCGCCGCCCTCGCCGCCTGAGCCGGGGCCGGCCCCGACGCCGTCCCCGCCCGCGCCGAAAACCGTCCTTTTCGTCCAGCCCGTCGCAGCTCGTCGGAAACGACTGGCGGAAATTGGCGAAAATCAATAAGGTCGGATCACGTACGGCGGCTTCGCTCCGCCGACGTCCACTGATTAGGCTAGACGGGGCGGGACGGCGCCGCGGCCAGTTCGCTGGCTTCGGAAGCGCGGTACGGGGTTTACATGACGGGTTTGAACGGCGGGCGGAACGAACTCAAAGCGGCGGTGGCGCGCTACCGCACCGCCTTCATCACGGTCGCGATCTTGAGCGCCGTGCTCAACGTGCTGCTGCTCGCCGGCTCCATCTACATGATGATGGTGTACGACTCGGTGCTGCCCAGCAACAGCGTGCCCACCCTGCTCTCGCTGCTCGCCCTGTTGGTCGTGGTGTACGCGTTCCAGGGCTTGTTCGACACGATGCGCCAGCGCATCCTGTCCGACGTCGCCGCCGGGCTCGACCGTCAGCTCGCGCTGCGCGTCCAGGGCGCCATCGCCGAGGCGCGGCTGCGCGGCGCCAGGATGCCGGGCGACGGCTTAACCGTCATGCGCGACCTCGACCAGGTCCGCGGCTTCCTCGCCAGCGCCGGGCCGGCGGCGCTGATCGACCTGCCCTGGATCCTGTTCTTCCTCCTGATCCTGTTCATGCTCCACTACTGGCTGGGCGTGACCGCGCTGGTGGGCGCCATCATCCTGATCGCGCTGACGGCGCTGACCGACCGCCGCACGCGCCAGCCCGTGGCGGCGCTGACGCAGCTCTCGGCGCTGCGCAACGGCGCCGCAGAGTCGAACCTGCGCCACGTGGAGGTGCTCTCCGCGCTCGGCATGCGCACCCGGATGCAGGAGCGCTGGGCGGAGATCAACGACCAGTTCCTCGCCGCCAACGACCGCATGGGCCGCGCGGTCGGCGTGCTGGGCGGCATCGGCCGCGTCTTCCGGTTGCTGCTCCAGTCGCTGGTGCTGACGGTGGGCGCGCTCCTCGTGATCGATGGCGAGGCCAGCGGCGGCGTGATCTTCGCCTCCTCCATCCTCGCCGGCCGCGCGCTCGCGCCGGTGGACGGCGCCATCGCGAACTGGCGCAACTTCTCCGCCGCGCGCCAGGGCTGGGCGCGGCTCGCCGACCTGCTCGGCCGCGTGCCGGGCGAGCCGGCCGTGTCGACCATCCTGCCCCGCCCCACCCGCGAGCTCCTCGTGCAGCAGCTGGTGGTGGCGCCCCCGGGCACCCAGCGCGTCACCGTCCAGAATGCCGACTTCCGGCTGGAGGCGGGCGACGCGCTCGGCGTGATCGGGCCCAGCGCCGCCGGTAAGACGTCGCTCGGCCGCGCGCTGATCGGCGTGTGGCGGCCGGCGCGCGGCGCGGTACGCCTCGACGGCGCGACGCTCGACCAGTGGCACCCCGACTCGCTCGGCGAGTTCATCGGCTACCTCCCTCAGACGGTGGAGCTGCTGGAGGGCACGGTCGCCCAGAACATCTCCCGCTTCGAACCCGAGCCGGACTCGGAGGCGGTGATCGCCGCCGCCCAGGTCGCGGGCGTGCACGAGATGATCGTGTCGCTGCCGCAGGGTTATGAGACGCCCGTGGGCGCGGACGGCTCCGAGCTGTCCGCCGGCCAGCGCCAGCGCATCGGCCTCGCCCGCGCGCTCTACCGCGACCCGTTCCTGGTGCTGCTCGACGAGCCCAACTCGAACCTGGACGCCGCCGGCGAGCAGGCGCTGGAGCGCGCGGTGCGGGCGATCCGCGACCGCGGCGGCATCGCGGTGCTGATCGCGCACCGCCCCTCCGCGCTTGCCCAGGTCAACAAGGTTTGCTTTATGCGCGAGGGCCGCATCGAGGCGTTCGGTCCGCGCGACGAGGTGTTGGCCAAGATTACCGCCCGGCCCGTGCCCATCCGCGAGCACCAGCGTAGCGCGGCGGTCGCCGGCGGCGGCCCGGCGGCCGCGCCGGCCGCGGCCGAGGAGGCTTGAGAGACATGGCCACACGACTTCCCGCCCTTTCCGGACAGCTCGTGCCCTATGGCGGGCCGTCCTATGATCCCGAGACGACCATCCGCGGCAAGCTGCGGCTGGCGCTCATCGCCATCGCGGTGCTGGTGTTCGGCATCGGCTCGGCCGCCGCCTTCGTGCCCATCGGCGGCGCGGTCATGGGCGGCGGGTCCGTGGCCGTGGAGTCGCGCGTCAAGCGCGTCGCGCACCCCACGGGCGGCATCATCTCCGAGATCTACGTCAAGAACGGCGACCATGTCGAAAAGGGCGAGATCCTGATGCGCCTGGACGACACCGTCTCCGGCGCCGACGCGCAGCTGTCCGAGCTGTCGGTCGATCAGCTCCTCGCCCAGCGAGCGCGGCTCGAGGCCGAGCGCCTCGGCGCGTCCGGCATGTCGATCCCGGCCGAGCTCCGCCGCAACGACCCCGGCGCGCGCAAGGCGCTGGCCGACGAGCAGAAGCTGTTCGCTATCCGCCAGGCCGAGCAGGCGGGCATCCGCGCCCAGCTCACCGCCCGTATCGCGCAGAATGAGCAGCAGATCGCCAGCTATGGCGCGCAGATCAACGCGATGCGCCAGCAGACGGCGCTCATCGAACCGGAGCGCAAGGGCGTGAGGGACCTCTGGGAAAAGGACCTGGTCACGATCAGCCGCCTGAACCAGCTCGAGCGCACCCAGGTCGACCTGCAAGGGCAGATCGCCGCGTTGAACGCGCAGATCGCGCAAACCCAGGCGCGCATCACGGAGGCGCGCGAGCAGCTGATCCAGCTCGGTCAAACGCGCCGCTCGGAGGCGGGCACGCAGCTCGCCCAGGTCAACGCCGCGCTGAACCAGCAGCAGGTCCGCTCGGTGTCGGCCGGCGACGTCCAGGAGCGCTCGGTCATCCGCGCGCCTTATGCGGGCACGGTGGACAAGCTCGCCTTCGCGACGATCGGCGACGTGGTGAGGCCCGCGGAGACGATCATGGAGATCGTGCCGGACGACGACAAGCTCGTGGTCGAGGCAATGGTCAGCCCCGCCGATATCGATCAAGTGCGCGCCGGCCAGCCCGCGCGCATCCGCTTCTCCGCCTTCAGCGCGACCAGCACGCCCGAGATTCCGGGCCGCGTCGCCGTGGTCGCCGCCGAGCGCACCGACGAGGAGCGGACGGGCGCCAGCTACTACCAGGTACGCCTGGAGATCGACGAGGCCGCGCTGTCGCAGCAACGCCGCATCCAGCTCAAGCCGGGCATGCCGGCGGAAGTCTATATCGAGACGGGCAACCGCTCGATGCTGTCCTATCTTACCAAACCGCTCAGCGACCAGCTGGCGCGATCGTTCAACGACAACAACTGACCGTCGAGGGCTAGAGGTGTTTACGAAGGGGGGACGGCGCTGCGCCGTCATGGGAGCGGCCTCGCTCGCCGCGATGGCGAGCGCGGCCGCCGCACAGCAGGACGGCATCCCCACGGGGCCGCGTCCGCCCGTCTACGCGCCTAGCCTGCCCGAGCAGGCCGATCCCGCCGTGGCGGCGCGTCCCGTCGCCCAGCCCGTGGCGACGCTGCGCGAGGCGATCGCCGTCGCCTATTCGACCAATCCCAACCTGCTCGCCCAGCGCGCGAGCCTCCGGTCGACCGACAACCGCCTGCCCGCCGCGCGCGCGCAGTTCGGGCCGCAGCTCGACCTGGCCGCGGCGCAATCCTATCAGCGCGACCGGTTCGAGATCCTGCCGCGCACCTTTAACGGCCGTCAGGGTTTCTCGAACACGGCGCAGGCCGTCTTTAACCAGCCGCTCTTCACCTTCGGCCGCCTGCGTAGCGCGGAGGAGCAGGCGCGCGCGGAGATCGCGCTGGGTCGCGACTCGCTGCGGCTTCAGGAGGCGCAGATCCTCCTCGACGTGGTGACCGCGTTCGTCTCCGTTCAGCGCGAGACGAATTTCGTCAACATCTCGCAGCAGAACCTCGACCTTCTCGGTCGCCAGTACCGCGACTCCGCCGAGCGCTTCCGCGTGCGCGAGATCACGTCGACCGACCTTCAGCAGATCGAAACGCGCGTCGAGCTCGGCCGGGCGCAGCTCCTGGAGGCCCAGGGTCGCCTCAACGCGAGCCGCGCCGACTTTCTGAACGCCGTGGGCGCCCCCGCCGCCATCGAGTTGGCCGAGCCCGAGCCGCTGCCGCTCGGCGCGGAAACCGTGGAGGCCGCCTACGACTATGCCGAGGTCAACAGCGCGCTGATCCGCGCCGCCCAGTCGCGCGAGAAGATCTCGCGCGCCGGCGTCGCGGCCGCGCGCGCCGAGCAGCGCCCGCGCCTCGACCTGCGCGGCAGCGCCGCCTATGGCACCACGACGCCCTACTCCAGCGACCTGCGCACGACGCAGCTGCGCGGCGACCTGACCTTCTCGATGCCACTCATCGACTCGGGGCTGCGCCGCGCCAACGAGCGCGCCGCGCTGGAGGCGAACGAGGCCGATTGGCGACTGATCGACCAGGCGCTGCGCGACGTACGTCTGGGCGTGGGGTCGAGTTGGAGCCAGCTGACCGCCGCGCGCGCGGCGATCGTGAACTACACCCGCGCGGAGGACGCCGCGCGGCGCGCCTATGAGGGCGCGCTGGAGCAGGAAAAGGCGGGCGCGCGGACGACGCTCGACGTGCTCGACCTGTTGCGCGACCTGCTGAACACCCGCCTCAACCTCATCACCGTGCAGGCGAACGAGTATATCGCGCGCGCCAACCTGCTCGCCGCCATGGGCCGGCTCGAAGGGCCGCTGCTCGTGCCGGATATCCGCGCCTACGACCCCACCGAGAACTTCGAGCGTGTGCGCGGCAAGGGCGATATACCGCTCATCACCCCCGCCCTGTCTTCGCTCGAAGGTTTGGTTGTGCGCGACAACCGGTCCGATCGTCCGATCCGCGACCCGGCGGGCCGGCTCGAGACCGAGCCGCCGGTGCTCAAGGCCGAGCCTGCACTGCCGCCGCTGACGCGCCGCTGAGCCGTCCGCCTACGCCGCGCTCAGGCGGCGAGCCGTATCTCCGTCTCATTGGCGGCGGCGATGGGGCGGCGCTCGACCGGAACCTCGATCGGTTGCGGACCGTATAGGGCGTCGTAGAGCCGTACCGAGTATCGCGCGCCGATGAGGATCGCGAAGTTGATGGCCGCGATCGCCAACCAGAACAGCGCGATGCCCATCAAAACCGACATGATCGCCCCCATTTATTATGGATGATCATGGGATAGCAGAAATCCGCTCTGCTATACAGTGTGTTAACTAAGCAAAGATTTACAATCAGCTCTGGTTGATCGACCGCGGCTCAGGCCCGGTAGAACTCGCGA
Organism: Sphingomonas lenta; assembly: GCF_002288825.1. Lineage (GTDB taxonomy): Bacteria > Pseudomonadota > Alphaproteobacteria > Sphingomonadales > Sphingomonadaceae > Sphingomonas > Sphingomonas lenta. The sequence goes on along the minus strand of NZ_NSLI01000003.1, from coordinate 374,808 downwards.
TACCAGCTCACGAAACGATCGATGCCCTCGTCGAGCATGACGCGCGGCCGATAGCCGGTCAGCGCGCGCAGCCGCGACACGTCGGCGAACGTCGCGGTCACGTCGCCCGGCTGCATGGGACGCATAATCTTGACCGCCTCGCGGCCTAGCGCACGCTCGAGGCTGCCGATCATGTCCATTAGTCCGACCGGATGGCTGTCGCCGATGTTGAGGACGCGGTGCTCACCCGACGCCGGTGCCCGATCGAGCGCGCCGACCACGCCGTCGACGATGTCGTCGATATAGGTGAAGTCGCGCGCCATGCGCCCCTCGCCATAGACCTCGATCGGCTCCCCGGAGAGTATTTTACGGGTGAAGCCGAAGATCGCCATGTCCGGCCGCCCCCAGGGGCCGTAGACGGTGAAGAAGCGCAGCCCCGTCTGCGGGAATTTGTACAGGGCCGCGTAGCTCGCGCTCATCAGCTCGCACGCGCGCTTGGTCGCCGCGTAGAACGATACGGGCGCCGTCGCCGGCTCGTCCTCGGTGAACCCCTCGCCGCCCATCGGCTTGTCGCCGTAGACGGAGCTCGACGAGGCGTAAACGAGATGCTCGAAGCCGGGCGCGTGGCGGCAGGCCTCCAGTACGGCGAGATGGCCTTGAAGGTTCGACCGCTGATAGGCGAACGGGTTTTCCAGGCTGTAACGGACCCCCGCTTGCGCGGCGAGGTGGACGACCCGACGCACCCCCGCGTCGCGGACCAGCGCCGCGACCTGGTCGGCGTCCGCGACGTCGATCCGGTGGAAGTCGAACGCCGCGTGGCCGTTCAGCGTGGAGAGCCGCGCCTCCTTGAGCCCGACGTCGTAATAGTCGTTGACGATATCGAGCCCGATCACGCGCTCGCCGCGCCCGAGCAGCCGATGCGCGACGGCGTGGCCGATGAAGCCCGCCGCGCCCGTGACCAGAACGGGGTCGGGCCGAAGGCTCATCGCCGGCCCACGCCGGTATAGGCGAAGCCCGCGGCCTCCACTTCATGGGGATTGTAGATGTTGCGCAGGTCGACCAGCACCGGCTCGTTGAGCAGCGACTTGACGCGCCCGAGGTCGAGCGCGCGGAACGCGTCCCACTCGGTCACGATCGCCAGCGCGTCCGCGCCCTCGATCGCCTGGTACGGACCCGGCGTTGTCGTAATGGAATTCGTTCACGAAGACGCTGGTCGGCATGGTTCACGCTGCTCCCTGCAGGCCAGGTGGCGACGACGCCCCGGCTCTTGATCGGCCAGCGATTAGGTCGGGCGGGTGACAGTTCAATGACCCGATGCGGCCGGCGCGCGAAAAGGCCGCATCAATTCGGGACGGGGTGTCGGGAGGGTGCGCGCTAGATCGCCGGGGAAGCTGGAGCGGGTGAAGGGAATCGAACCCTCGTCGTAAGCTTGGGAAGCTTCTGCTCTACCATTGAGCTACACCCGCGGGACGACGGCGTCGCGCTGTTCGGGCCGAGTGCCACATTCCGAGCGCCGGCGTCAACGTGCATGAGTAGCGCGCGAACGGGCCCGATCGCCGTCGCGACCGGGCCCGGCATGCGGCGGGAACCCCCGCGCACCCTCGTCAGAGGTTGTCGAGCGCCGTCAGCGGATCGGCCGTGCTGCGCAGCAGGCTGTAGACATGGTAGTCCACGCCGTCCTTCCGGAACACGCCGTCATACTCGAGCGAGCGCACGGCCGCGCCGTTCGCCGTCGTGATCGCGACCGTGCCGTCGCCGAAGTTGAACACCCGGTCGCCCCCCGAGTCGATGCGCCCGTCGCGGTTGCCGTCGGGCAGCGCGGCGCGGGAGACGAGGAAGTCGCCGGCGTCGAAGTCGGTGATCCGGTCGCGCCCGCCCGGACCCGCGGCGTCGAACAGGAACACGTCGCGCCCCGATCCCCCGGTCATCACGTCCGAGCCCGCGCCGCCGACGAGCACGTCGTCGCCACCGCCGCCGAGCAGGGTGTCGGCGCCCGCGAGGCCCGCGATCCGGTCGTCGCCCACGCCGCCCTGGAGACGATCCGTGAGCGGCGTCCCGTAGATCCAGCCGTCGCCTTCCGCGACGCCGGTCACGGTGGCGGTCACCGTGGCGGTGCTGAGCTGGCCGGCGGCGTCGCGGATCGTATAGGTGAAGGTGTCGGCGGCGGTCTGTCCCGCCTCGAGGGCGTCGAAGCCGGACGCGACGTAGCGCAGCGTGCGCGCCGTCGCGTCGAACACGACCCCGCCCAGCGACCCGGTCGCGTCCACCGATACGATGGTGCGCGTGTCGTTCATGTCAGGGTCCGAGTCGTTCGCCAGCAGCGCGTCCCAGAGGTTGGCGGAGGTCGCGTCCTCCGCCACCGCGATCGCGTCGGCGACCGCCAGCGGCGCGTCGTTCGCGCCCGTCACGTTGACGGTCAGCTGCGCCGTCCCGGTCGCGCCGCGCGCGTCCCGCACCGTGTAGGTCACCACCTGGTCCAAGGTCTCGCCCTCGCCCAGCCCCAGGCCGGCGACCGGGCGGACGCCGATGCGGCCGTCGGCGGTCAGCCAGACGGACCCGTTCTCGACCGCCCCGCCCGCGACGTCCACGATCCTGATCGCGTCGCCGTCCGGGTCCGCGTCGTTCGCCAACGCGTCGAACAGGACCTCCGCGTCCTCGCCGACCGAGATCGCATCGTCCTTCGGCTCGGGCGCGCGGTTCGACGGAGAGCTCGGGAGGAACGGATTGTCGAACGCGTACACGTCCGGGCGCTCGTTGAAGTCGTGGGCCGACGCTTCGTCCCAGAAACCCGTCGTCTCCACCGCGATCGTGCGCCCGTCACCCGAGAAGTGCGCCGCGTAGCTGCCCGGCTGCGGGGCGACCCCGCCGAAGTCGCCGCCGGTGAGCAGCTTGGTCTCGCCCGTGGTGCGGTCGAGCACGTAGATGTCCTGCCACGCGAACGAGACGTTCGTTTCGAACTCGTGGTTGGCGGAGTAGAGCAGGAAGCGCCCGTCGCCCGAGAGCTGCGGGTTGACGGCGAAATGATGGTCCTCGGCGGAGCTGGTGACCAGCTCCGTCCCGCCGGTGCGCCGGTCATGGATCGCGACCTGCAGCCGCCCGTCGGCGTCGTACGTCGAGAAAGCCACGGTCATCCCGTCGTGCGAGACCGAGAAGGAATGGGTCTTGAGCCCGTTCCACTGCTCCTCGTTCTGCAGGTCGATCGGCAGCGTCGTCTGGACGCCGGTCGCGACGTCATAGGCCCAGAGCTCGCCCGTCGGCCACATATGGAAGAAGACGTGGCCGCCGTCGCCGCTCACCTGGATGTCGGAATATTGGCCGGTCATGCCCGTGCCGTCGCCGCCGCGCGGACCTTCGACGAGCGTGGTCGCGCCCGTGGCCTTGTCGTGGAGATAGACGTAGCCGCGCACGCCGTAGTCGCCGTCATAGGTCCAGCCGGCGAACGCGATCCGGCTCCCGTCCGCCGACGTCGCCATCTGGTTCGGCCAAAGCCCGTCGACGACGCCGTCCAGCTCGCCCGCCGATCCCAGGCGGGTCGTCGTTCCGGTGGCGGTGTCGTGGATGTAGACGTCGTTGCGGTGGCTGACCTCGCCGTCGATGATCGGATCGTCGTCCTCGCCCGTGATCTCCGGCTCGCCCGACAGGAAGGTGACGTAGCGCCCGTCGGCCGACACGGTGATGTCGCCCCAGGTGCCGGAACCGTAGACGTTCTCGCCGCCCTCGATCCCGCCGATCAGCGTCTCGACGCCGGTCGCGCGGTTCACTACGACGAGCTGCCCGATGCTGCCCGTGTGGCGCGTATAGGCGATGATGTTCCCATCGCCCGACACCGCCGCGTTGATGCTTTCCCAAGCCTGCCCGTCCGAAACCAACTCGACCACCGCTTCGCTCCTTCCTGTGAACGGGCGGGGCGATGGGAGGGCGGCCGGCCGCTTGTCCCGCGGCCTGCGACGGGCGGGGCGACGAGGCGGCGGAGCGGGCGACGAAAGCCGCGATCGGCGCGACGAGCGCGCCGCCCGGCCCCGGCGGTCAGATCAGATACTTGTTCCAGCGGTCGTAACGGTTCCGTATCGCGCCGCGACGCAGGCTTAGCGCGATCAGCGCGGCCCCGACCGCGATGCTGGCGATCATGTGGCCGGTGCCCGCTCCAGCGATGAACGGCGTCGCGAACAGCGCCAACCCCAGCGGAACGAGCAGGAAGCGCGCTGGCCGCGCGACCTCGGCGACCGCGATCGAGATCACCGTCAGCGCGAGCGAGCCGATCAGGTGGTCGAGGTCCGCCATCAGCCCTTCCGCCCCGAAGGTCAGCCGCGTGAACAGGAGCATCGCCGCGGCCAGCGCCGCGAGCGCCAGATTCCAGGGCAGGCTGACGCCGCCCGTCCACATGTCGCGGAACACCGCGCCGGGGCCCCGGTCGAACTCGTCCGCCGGCTGGTCGCGTGTCCCCTCGTCCGTGTCGCCGAACAGGAACACGCGCAGCCAGGGCCGCCCCGCCCTCGCCCGCCGGCGGATGAACTGGATGGTGGCGAGCAGCTCGTCGAGGCTGAAGGGCACCTGGATCAGCATGGCCGCCGCCGCGATCAGCGTCAGCGTCGCCCAGGTGCCGATCACGATGGGCTGGATGATGATGAAGAAGATCGACGTGATACCGAGCGGCGCGATCATCAGGCCGAACAGCACGACGAGCCACGGCATGGTGCGCCAGCGCCGCTGCGTACCGACGATGCCCGTCAGGATCTCGAGCGCGTAGGTGTAGCCGCCCAGCGCCGCGTCGGGCACCGGGAACGCCTCGGACACGCTGGAGGTGATCACCTCCTCCGTCCCGTTCTGCGGGTCGGCGGCGGAGCCGGGGAAGAAGGGCTCCCACACGTTCTCGATCTGCTCGAGCTGGTAGTTGGACAGGTAGCGGCTCACCAGCAGACCCACGAGCGCGAGCAGGATGATCGGCATGCGCTGCGTCCAGCTGGACGGGTTGTAGCTCCATCCGGGCGGCGTGGTGGGGCCGGTCAGCGCCGCGAGCGGCGTCGGGCCGACCTCCGGCTTGGTGCAGATCGCGAAGCCGAACGCCATGAGGCCGACGATCGTGTCGGACAGGAAGGCGGCGGGGTTCCGGGTCCAGAAGACGAAGGGCACCGCCATGATGAGCGCCGCCACGCCGGCGGTCGCCCAGCGCGCCCAGCCGAGCCGCCAGCTCAAGGACAGGGACGCGGTCACCATCAGCGCGGCGCCCAGCACGATCTCCGACCAGAACAGCCAGGGCTCGCGCACCTCGATCATCACCGGTTGCGTCAGGATCCAGGCGCCCAAGCCGATGTTCGCGAAATGCGCCCAGCGCGTGTCGCGGTGCTGGGCGCGATACCGCTCCTCATGGGCCCGACGCAGCGCTTCCGGGTTCTCGCCCGCTACCGCGGCGTCCTCCATCCAGTCGGGCGGATTGAGCTTGTTCGCCTTGTACCAGGCGAGCGGGTCGCGCTTCAGCCGCTTCACGGTCGCGGGCAGCGTGTCGGAGAGCCGGTGCCGCGGCCGCCAGCCGAGCCAGCTCTCGGCGCGTTCGATCCTGAGCGCGTAGTGGTCGCTCGCCATGCGCGTCATGAACGGGCGGATAAACGGCTTCTCGCCCTCGTCCAGCGCGTCGGGGACGATCGGCTCGGCCTTGAGCTGCGCCCAGGCGCCTACCGCCGCGACGGGCGCGGGGACGCGGATCGTCTCCCAATCCTCCTCCCCATGGATGAGCTTGCCCAGCCGGTCCTGCAGGTCGTCGTAACCGATCGCCTCGCGCTCGCCGACCAGGATGGCGGCGTCGGGCGGCAGGTCCGCGCGGCGGTCGACGGCGCGGACGAACGCGTCGATCATGTCCTCGCGGTGGATCATCGCCTGCCCCGCGCGGACGTCGCCCGAGTAGAGATGGCTCTGGAAGTCGCGCTCGTAGATGCGCGCGATCTGGTTGGCGAGCGTGGGGACGGAGGTCTCCTCGTCGTACAGCCCCGCGAGCCGCAGCAGGACGTAGGGGATGCGCCCGTGCTCTTGCGCGATGACCTGCTCGGCCTCGGCCTTGGACTTCGGATAGGCCCAGCCGGGCTCGATCGGCTGGTACTCGTCGATCGCCTCGCCGGGCTTGCCGGGCCGGTGGACGAGCATGGTGCTGGAATAGAGGAACTGCTCGACCTCGAGCGGCTGGAGCGCGCGTAGCAGACGGCGCGTGCCCTCGACGTTGACGGCGCGGTACTGCGGCTTGTCCTCGCCCGTGAAGTCAAAGAACGCGGCCAGGTGGATCACGCTGGCGATCCGCGACCCGTGCTCCTCGCGGAGCCGCGCGAGCGCCACGGAGACCGACTCGTCCTTCGTCAGGTCGACTTCGATCAGCGGGAAGTCGGTGCCCGTATCGGTCACGTCGAGGCCGACGACGCGATAGCGGTCGGCCAATGCCTTCGCGAGCGAGCGGCCGATATTGCCCGCCGCGCCCGTGATGACGACCAGCGGCTTCGCCCCGTCGGCGCTCGGCATCGGCTCTTCTCCTGAGGTGTCGGGCCCTCGAACCGCGCCGGCGCGCCTTCGTTCCCGTAACGACCTCAGCCGAGCGGGAGCGTGCGACCCTCGGCGGCGCTGCGCCGCGCCAGTTCGAGGAGGCGCAGGCCCGCCAGCGCCTCGGCCGGATCGACGGGCGGCGGTGCGCCGTCGAGGATCGCGTCCGCGACGCCCGCGTAGAAGCGCCGCCAATCGCCGCGCTCGGTCGGCACGCGCTCCGGCGCGGCGTCGCCGATCGTGAGGCGGCCGCGCAGGTCGTCCCCGTCCTCGCCAAAGCCGGGCGCGCTGATCGACCCGCCCGCGCGTAAACGGGCCTCCTGCGGGTCGATGCCGTACTTCACGAACCCGCCCTTCGTGCCGTGCAACGCGAAGCGCGGACGCGGATCGGCGACGAGCGTGGAGGCGGACAGGCGCACGCGGGTCCGCCCGTAGAAGAGCGTCAGGTCGAACCAGTCGTCCACCGCCGCTTGGCCGCGCTGCGCGGCGACGTCGCCCCGCACCGCCTGCGGAGGCCCGAACAGGCGGAACGCCTGGTCGACGAGGTGCGGACCCAAATCGGCGAGCAGGCCCGCACCGTCGCCGGGCTGCTCGCGCCAGCCCCGCTTGATGTCAGGGCGGAAGCGGTCCCAGCAGAACTCGGCCAGCATGACGTCGCCCAGCACGCCCGCGCGCACCAGCTTCTCGACGGTGAGGAAGTCGCCATCCCAGCGCCGGTTGTGGAACACGCTGAGCACGCGACCCCGCTCGCGGGCGAGGTCGATCAGCGCCTCGCCCTCGGCCGGGTCGGTGACGAACGGCTTGTCGACGACGACGTGCTTACCCGTCTCCAGCGTGGCGCGCGCGAGCGGCGCGTGGAGCTGGTTGGGCGTGGCGACCACGACGAGGTCGACCGACGGATCGGCGACCAGCGCATCCGCATCCGCCACGACCGCCACGTCAGGCAGCGCGGCGCGCACCGCGTCCGGCCGCGAGCTCGCCACCGCCGCCAGCCGCATCCGCGGCTCGGCCGCGACGAGCGGCGCGTGGAAGGCGGACCCGGCGAGACCGTAGCCGATCAGCCCAACGCGGATCATCGGCTCACGAGCTGCGCGCCGGCGAGGTCGAGCTGTGCGGCAGGGATCACCTCCAGCTGCGGGTAAGCGGCACGCAGCTTGTCGACGAACAGCTTGGCGTCGCCCACCACGACCACGCTGGCCGCGTCGTGCCGGAGGTTCGCCCGCGCCGCCGCGGACGCGCGCTCGGGCGTGACCGCCTCGATCCGTTCAATGAGCCGCGCCGCCTCGCCCGCGGGCAGGCCCTGCTGCACCAGCCCGGCGATTGTGGCCGCGAAGCCCTGGCTCGTCTCCGCCTGACGGCCGAGGCCGCCCGTCAGGAACGCCTTGCGCTGCGCGATCGTCTCCGCGTCCAGCGGCTCGGCGGCGAGGCGGTCGATCTCCGTCATCAGGATGCCGACCACGTCGGGCGCGCTCTCGTTCTTGGTCTGCGCCTGAGCGACCAGCAGGCTGTCGTCGGCGCGCGCGGCGAGCTGGCTGTACGAGCCGTAGGACAGGGCGCGCTTGACGCGCACCTCCTGGAACAAGCGCCCGTTCGAACCCGCGCCGAGCACCGCGTTCGCCACCGTCAGGTCGGGATAGGCCGGGTCGCGCCGGTCGAGCGTGCGCACGCCCGCCAGCACCGCCGCTTGCCCCGCGCCCGGCATGTCGATCACGACGACGCGGCCCTTCCCCGCCCGACCCGCCGGCGCGGCAGGAAGCACAGGTGCGGCACCCTCTGCTTGCCAGCCGGCGAACAGCCGCTCGGCCGTCCGCGCCGCCACGGCCGGGTCGACGCCGCCCGTCACGACCAGCGTGGCGAGGTCGGGCCGCCACCACTGCTTGGCGTAGGCGGCGAGCTCGTCGCGGGTGAGCGCGCCGATCGTGGCGGGCGTCGGCACCGCGCCATAGGGTGCGCTCCCGAACGCCACGGGCTGCATCGCCATCGCGGCGAGCGCGCCCGGGTTCTTGAGCGCTACCGACAGCTCGTCGAGCGACTGGCGGCGCTCGCGGTCGAACTCCCCTTGTGGGAAGGCGGCGTTGCGCGCCACGTCGGCGAGGATCGCGCCCGCCTGTTCCAGCGTGGCAACGGGCGCGGTGACGCTCAGCACCGTGCCGTCCGGCCCTACAGACGCGTCGAGCTCCGCGCCTAGCCGCTCCATCTCGGCCGCGAGCGCTTCCGCCGAGCGCGTCGCGGTGCCCTTGGTCGCGACCTCCGCCGTCAGCCCTGCGAGCCCCGCGCGGGCGCGCGGCTCGGTCGCGGAGCCGCCGGTGAACACCAGCGCCATGGTCGCGACAGGCACCTGCCCCGTGCGCGCGGTGACGACCTGCATCCCGTTCGCCAACCGCGTCTCGGCCATGGTCGGCGGCGTGGTCGGCACGGCGGCGGCGGGGCCGGGCGGCTGCTGGCGCTGCCCTTCGGGTGCCAACGCGAGCGGGGTACGTGTGGCGGGCGGCGGCGAGGACCAGCGCGGCATGGGCGTGGGGTTCGCCCAATCGTCGGCTTGGCCCGCCGGCCGCTGCTTCTCATCGAGGTAGCGGATGTCGACGCGCTTCTCGGGGGCGAGGTACCGGCGCGCCACGCGTTGCACGTCGGCGGCGGTGACGCGGCGCACGGCCGCCAGGCGCTTGTCGAGCGCGCGGGGATCGCCCGTCCGCACCAGCGCCTCGCCGAGCGCGAAGGCGCGGCCGCTGAACGTCTCGCGCTCGCGCAACGCCGCCGCCTGGATCTCGTTCTTGGCCTCGGCGAGCTCGGCGGCGGTGACAGGCTGCTCGCGGACGCGCGCCATCTCCTGGGCGAGCACCGCCTCCGCCTCCTCGACCGAACGGCCGCCGGCGAGCGTCACGGTGGGTGCGAAGAAGCCGCCGTCCTCCACGTCCGACAGCTGCGTCTGCGCGGCGGTCGCGATCTGCTTGTCGTACACCAGCGCGCGCTTCAGCCGCGAGCTGTCGCCCGTCGCCAGGATCGCGTCCAGCACCTCCAGCGCCGCCATGTCGGGGTGCGACGACCCCGGCACGCGCCACGTGCTGGCCACCAGCGGCAGCGGCACGTTGGGCGCGTAGGCGGTGACCGCGCGGGGGCCGGTGCGCGGCTTCTCGGTCGCGGTGATGGTGAGCGGGATCGCCTTCGCGCGGCGCGGGATGCTGGCGAAGTACTTGTCCACCAGCGCGTTCAGCTGCGCGGGCTCGAAATTGCCCGACACGATCAGCGTCGCCGTGTCCGGGCCGTAATAGGCCTCGTGGAACGCGCGCGCGTCAGCGAGCGTGGCGGCGTCCAGCTGCTCCAGGCTGCCGATGCCCGGCCGGCGGTTGGGGAGCGTGTCGTAGCTGTTCTCGTCCATCACGAGCCTGAGGCGGCCGTAGGGCGGCGCGAGCACGCGCTGGCGGAACTCCTCCTTCACGACGTTGCGCTCGGTCTCGAACACCTCGGCGTCGACCACGGGCCGCGCCATGCGCTCGGCATGCGTCCAGAGCATCGTCTCGAGGTATTGAGCGGGAACGATCTCGTAATAGTTGGTGCGGTCGAACCAGGTGGACGCGTTGCGCTGCCCGCCCACATTCTCCGTCAGCCGGTTGATCATGTTGTAGGGCATGTTCACCGTCTTGCGCGACAGGATGTGCTCGAACAGGTGCGCGAAGCCGGAGCGGCCCTCGGGGTCGTGCTTGGAGCCGACGTCGTACCAGACCTGCACGGTGACGTTGGGCGTGGTCGTGTCGCGCATGGCGATGACCTTGAGGCCGTTGGGCAGCGTGCGCTCGGTGAAGGCGAGCGGCGGTACGGCGATGGCCGCGGGCGCCTGCTGCGCCGCGACGGGCTGCGCCGCGGCGCCGAGCAGCAGGACGGCGAGGAGGCGGCGCGCGGTCTTGGTCACGATGAGGGGTCTCCCGACTAGGTCGCGGCGCACGATAGCCGCGCGCGCGCCGGCCGCAACGGGTACTGGCGGGCACGGGTGGGCGGCGGCATAGGGCGGCTATGCCTTTCCCGATCGACGCCGTCCGCGCCTGCTTCCCCGCCCTGTCCGTGCCCGACCGCGTCTATTTCGACGCGCCGGGCGGCACGCAGGTCTGCGCGCAAGCGATCGCGCGCATGGTCGAGCACCTGGAGACGGGCACGGCCAACTCGGGCGGGGTGTTCGCGACGAGCCGCGACACGGACGCGCTGGCCGAGGAGGCGCACGCGGCGATGGCCGACCTGCTCGGCGGCGACCCGGGCGAGATCGCGTTCGGGCAGAACATGACGTCGCTGACCCTTGCCGTGAGCCGTGCGCTGGCGCGCGAGTGGCGCGAGGGCGACGAGCTGGTCGTGACGCGGCTCGACCACGACGCGAACGTGGCACCGTGGCTCGCCGTCGCGGCGGACCGGGGCATGACGGTGCGCTGGCTCGACTTCGATCCGGCGGACGGGCGGTTGCGGCTGGACGAGCTGCCGGGGCTTTTATCCGACAGGACGCGGCTCGTCGCGGTGGGCGGGGCGAGCAACGCGCTGGGCACCGTCAACGACGTGGCGGAGGTGGTCCGGATTGTTCGCGCCAACTCGTCGGCGCTGGTGTTCGTGGACGCGGTGCAGCTGGCGCCGCACCTGCCCGTCGACGTGCGCGAGCTGGGCTGCGACATGCTGGCCTGCTCGCCCTATAAGCTGTTCGGGCCGCACCAGGGCGTGCTCTGGGGACGCGCCGACGTCATGGCGCGGCTGGAGGCGTACAAGGTGCGCCCCGCCTCGATCGATCCGCCCGCGCACCGGTTCGAGACGGGGACGCCTTCCTTCGAAAGCCAAGCGGGCGTACTGGGCACGATCGAGTATCTGGAGTGGCTGGGTGAGGAAGTCGCGCCGCGCAACAATGGGCGGCGCGAGCGGCTGCTAGCCGCGATGCGGGCGATCGCGGACTATGAGCGCGACCTGAGCCGGCGGCTGCTCGACGGTCTGGCGAGGGTGCCGGGGCTCAAGCTGTGGGGGCCGCCGGGAGTCGAAGGGCGCGTGCCGACCTTCTCGTTCACGATCGAAGGGTATCGCCCCGACGCGGTCGCCGCGCACCTGGCCAAGCGGGACATCTTCGCCTGGTCGGGCCATTTCTACGCCGTCGAGGTGATCCGGCGGCTGGGACTGGAGCAAGCGGGCGGGCTCGTGCGGGTGGGATTGTGCCACTACAACAGCGCGGACGAGGTGGACCGGCTCGTGGAGGCGCTCCGCGGGCTCTGACCCTACCCCCTTCGTCACCCCGGACTTGTTCCGGGGTCCATCGTGGTGCGAACGATCCGGCCGGAGCGCGCGTACGACGATGGATGCCGGAACAAGTCCGGCATGACGGAGCGGGTGCAGAAGCTGCGCCTACTCCCCCGGTCGGTAGGTTCGTTCGATATGGCCGGTGAGGTCCTCCGGGTGGAAGTAGACGGGGCGCAGGTTCCCCGCCGCGTAGAGCCCGGCCTGGTCGTTGAAGTGCTCCGATCGCGGATCGCCGCTCTGGCCGCCGGCGCTGACCGCGCGGGCCTGGACGCGGGGGCCGAACTCGACGGCGGCGACGAAGCTGTTGCCGAGCGTGCCGTAGTAGCGCTTGGTGCCGGGGTAGCGGCGCGCGCCGAACGAGGCGAGCGAGCCCCACACGGCGGACGTGAACGGCACGGGCGTGCTGGGGGCGGCGTCGTTGAATGGCTGGACGAGGTCGCCGGTCAGGCGCTGGAAGCGGTTGATCTCGCCCCAGGGGACGGCGACGCGGCCGAAGTCGGTACGCAGACGCGCCACCGCCTTCTCCAGCGCGGCGAGCTGGGTGTCGGCGGGCGCGGTCGCCATCGCGTCGTAGCGTAGGGTCCGCGGGCTGGTGGGCGCGACCGCCTCGCCCAGCGCCTCGCCCCAGAAGATCGCGAGCGAGGTCTCGGTCGACTGCAAGCCCCAGCGCCGGTCCCAGCGGCGCAGACGCTCGACGGGCTCGGCCAGACGCGCGCGGCGCGCGTCGGAGCGGGGCAGCGCGTCGTACGCGGCGAGGAGCGGCGGGAGCAGCCGGTCGAACGCGGTCAGGTATGGGTCATAGGCGATGCCGATCAGGCCGGGCAGCGTCACCGCCTTGGCGGGCTGGAGCAGCGCCAGCGCGTGGAGACCGCGCGGGTTCTCGCCGAACGTGTCCATGTACTTCGGGTACCGCGCCTGCACCGGCGAGTCCGGGCCGGCGGCGGTCCAGGGGTGGTTGTTGGTGTTCTGGATCCAGCCTAGCCTCGGGTTCACGATCTGCGGCAGTTCCACCAGCGCGTGCTCGCCGCGCCAGTCGGTTGCGGGGTCCGCGCCGTCGACGGGTTTGGTGTAGTCGAAGCGGTCGTCGCGGCGGGGGACGAAGTGGGGCAGCGTGAACGCGACCGTACCATCGCTGTCGGCGAAGACGGTATTGTTCGACGAGTTCGCCCGCCGTTCGGACACGCGCTGGAAGTCGCGCCAGTTCTTGGCCTTGGTACGCAAATAGCTCTGCTCCAGTGCGGCGACGGGGCGGTGCATCAGCGCGGTGGCGATCCAGCGGCCGCCTTCCGCACGGGTGATCGGGCCGTGGTGCGTGCGGTAGGTGGTGAAGCTCCGCTCGCCCACCCCGCCGTCGGACCGGCGGAAGCGGATGGTGACGGCGCGCGTCTCGACCGGGCGCTCCTCGCGGCCGTAGCGGTAGAAGAGGCGGCCGTCGCGGCGCACGACCGTTTGCGCGAACTCGTCCACCGCGTCGACGCCGCTCGACGTGTGCATCCAGCCGGCGTGCTCGTTGAAGCCCTGGTAGATGAAGAACTGGCCCCAGGTCGCCGCGCCATAGGCGTTCAGGCCCTCGCCGCTCGTGACCTGCTGCTCGGCGCGGAAGAAGAAGGAGGTGTGCGGATTGATGAGGAGCAGCGGGCGGCCGTTCGCGGACAGCTTCGGGCCGATCGCGATGCCATTCGACCCGCTCGGCTCGCGCTCCTCGCGGCCGAGCTCGGCCGCCGTCCAGGCGACGTCGCGGCGGCCGTAAAAGGCTTCGAGCTGCGACAGCGGCACGCGCTCCACGTCGCCGCCGATGCTGCCCTCGGTGAAGGAGAGCGCCATCCAGGGCTCGAACCGGGTGAGCACGCGCGCGCGGCCGGGGTTCTTGGCGAGCCAGTGGTTCAGCCCGTCGGCCCAGGCGTCCATCAGGCGGCGCAGCCATTGGGGGCTGCGGGCATAGCCGCGCTTCAGCTGTTCCGGGTCGTTCCATAGGCGCGCGCGGAGATCGGCCCAGATCGCCTTTTCCCCATCCGCCTCTGCAGTGCGGCCGAGCGCGGTCAGGTAATTGGCCTCGATACGCGGGAAGTCGTCCTCCGCCTGCGCATAGATCATGCCGAACACCGCGTCGGCGTCGGTGCGGCCGCGGATATGGGCGATGCCCCAGTCGTCGCGCGTGATCGTCACGCGGCGCGCTTGCTCGGGCGCCTGCCCGGCGGCGGGCGCGGCGAGCGCGAAGGCGAGCGCGGCAATGCGGATCATCGGGCGAGCAGGTCCCGCACCTCCGGGTGGCGCTCGGCATAGCCGGCGACGAAGGTGCAAAGCGGCACGAAGCGGAGCCCGCGAGCGCGCACGTCGTCGAGCGCGCCCTTGATCAGCCGCGACCCGATGCCACGCCCCTCCAGCTCGGGCGGCACCACCGTGTGCGTGAAGGCGACCGCGCCGTCCTCCATACGATAGGCGGCGATCGCGGTCAGGCCGTCAATCTCCAGCTCATAGCGTTGTTCGGCGTCGTTGCGGCGCACGTCCGTCATGTGCGGCTCCTATCGGCTGCGGGGGAAGTGCTCGGCGAGCGTGCGGCCGATGAGGCGCTGGCCGACCTTCACCTCGGCATCCGGCGTGTTGCCGAGCCGCACGACCACCACGCCGCGGCCCGTGCCGGAGTCGGGGCTGACGGTGACGTGCTGGCCCAGATGCCCTTCCGCGCTGGCGACGGTGGCGGGCGCGTCGGGAAACATGACGGCCGCGCCCGGCCGCGCGCGGTTAAGCCAGGTCTGGCCGCCATAGCCGGGGTTAGTCGCGGCCGGCGTTTTCATGAAGGCGAGCCAGTCGGGCGCCACTACCGGCGCGCCGGCGAGGCTGCGGCCGTCGAGGAGCAGCATCCCGAACCGGCCCCAGTCGGGGAGCGACATATGGACGATCGAGCCGCCCACCTGCGTCCCCGCGCCGTCGAACTCCAGCACGACCGAGCGGATGCCGGCGGGGCGGAACAGGCGCTCCTCGGCGAAGCGGCGATAGGCCTTGGCGCGCTCGCGCGGGTCGCGCGAGCCGGTCAGCGCGCGCGCGACGATCTCCGACAGGATGATCGAGGTGAGCGAGCTGTACTCGTATTTCGCGCCGGGCCGGGCCTCGAGCGGCTGGGCGATTGCGCGCGCCGCCATGTCGCCAGTGCCGCCGACGAACAGCACCTGGTTGGTGTCAGAGTTCTCGATCGGCCGGCCGACCTCGGTGTGCCGGAGCCCCGACGACATCGTGAGCAGGTGCCGGAGCGTGATCGCCCCGCGCGGGTCGTTCGGCTGGCGCCACTCCGCGACCGACGCGGGGGCGTCGAGCGCCAAGCGGCCGTCGGCGACGAGTTCGCCCACCAGCATGGCTGTGACCGTCTTCGCCATCGACCAGCTGATGAAGCGGTTGGCGTCGGAATAGCCGGGGGCGTAGCGCTTCGCGGCGACGCGGCCGTCGTTCAGCACCAGCACGGCGCGCGTGTCGCCCTGCTCGGGCGCGAAGAACGGGTCGAGCAGGGGATCGCGCGCGGCCTGGCCGTCGGCCGAGCCGGTCGCCGCGGCCAGCGCCAGCATCGCGATCAGTGGCGCTCTTCCCCTGGGCACCGCGCCAGCCTAGGCTTCGCGCCCATGAAAGCAAGGCGCGCGCTCGGCATCGGCTTGCCCGTCCTCCTGCTTGCCGGGATGGGCGGCGCGCTCGCCTATGCGGACCGGATGCGGCCGCAGATGGAGCTCGGCGTCGGCTATGCCGCGCGCGTGGCGTGCGCGTGCCGGTTCATCGGCGACCGGCCGCTTCAGGACTGCTACCGCGATTTCGAGCCGGGGATGGAGCCGATCCGCTTGGCCGAAGATGCGGGGGCGAAGGCGGTGACCGCATCCGTGCCGCTGCTGACGAGCCGCACGGTGCGGTACGACCCGGTGCTGGGGTGCCAGCCGGAGGCGTTTCGCCCCTAGTTCCTCCCCCGCTTACAGCGGGGGAGGGGAACCAGCGAAGCTGGTGGAGGGGGAACAACGGGATGCGGCATAGCGCTGTACCCCCACCACCACTCGCTACGCGAGCGGTCCCCCTCCCCCGCATCTGCGATGCGGGGGAGGGATTTGGATTACACGCGCCCCCTCAGCTCCACCACGATCGCCGCCAGCTCCTCCGGCGCGTCCTCCTGGAGGAAGTGGCCGCCGCCTTTGATCGTGCGGTGCGGCTGGCCCTGCGCGCCGGGCACGCGGCCCTGGAACACGCGCTCGCCGCCCGCGGTGATGGGGTCGGCGTCGCTGAAGCAGGTGACGAACGGCTTGTCGAACCGCTCCAGCACGGCCCAGGCCGCCTTGTTCTCCGCGACCGACGCGTGCTCGGGCGTCAGCGGCACGAGGCGGGGAAAGGCGCGCGCGCCCGCCTTGTACGTCTCGTCGGGAAAGGGCGCATCATAGGCGGCGACCTCGGCGTCGGTCAGCGTGCGGCCGCTCCCCATCTGCAGCACGCCGCCGACGGGGAGCTCGGGAACGTTCTGGCTGAAGTCGAGCCAGCTCTGAAAGGCGGGCGACATGCCCCTGCCCTCCGGCAGCCCGGTGTTCCCCGCCACCACGCCCGCGAACAGGTCGGGGCGCGCGGCGACGAGGCGCAGGCCGATTAGCCCGCCCCAGTCCTGGCAGAAGAGCACGACGTTCGACAGCTCGCGCCGGTCGAGCCATTCGAGCATCCAGGCGACGTGGTTCTCGTACGTATAGGCGCTCTGGTCCGCCGGCTTGTCGGAGCGGCCGAAGCCGACGAGGTCGGGCGCGAGCACGCGATAGCCGGCCGAGACGACCGGCGGGATCATGCGGCGGTAGAGGTAGGACCAGCTGGGCTGGCCGTGCATCATAAGCACGGCGGGCGCGCCGAGCGGGCCCTCGTCGAGATAGTGGACGCGCAGGCCCTCGCCGACGGTGTCGTAATTGGGTTGGAACGGGTAATCGGGAAGGCTCGCGAACCGTTCGTCGGGCGTGCGCAGGACGGACATCGGCGTCGTACCCCCTATTCGGTTTACGCCGGGAGCCTAGCAGATGTGCGCGGTCGCGCCAGACCCGTTCAACGAAGCATGGGCGGAACGAGCTCGGCGGACTGGGCGCGGCCGAACAGGTAACCCTGGCCCAGCGTGCAGCCGACCTCGTGCAGCCAGCGGAACTGGTCGGAGGTCTCCACGCCCTCCGCCACCGTCTCGATGCCGAGGTCGCGGCCCAGCCCGACCAGCGCGCGCACGATCGCCGCCGCGCCCGCGTCGCCGCACACGCCCGCGGTGAAGCTGCGGTCGATCTTGATGACGTGGATGGGGAAGCGTCTCAAATGCACGAGCGAGGCGAAGCCGGTGCCGAAATCGTCCAGCGCGACGCGCACGCCGGCGTCGGCCAGCTCGTGCAGCGTCCGCTCCACGTCGACGCCGCGGTCGCCGAGCAGCACCGTCTCCGTCAGCTCCAGCTCGAGCCTGTCGGCGGGCAGCCCGGCGAGCTCCAGCCGATCGAGCACGCGGCCGGTCAGGTCGCCGCGCACGAATTCGGCGTTGGACACGTTCACCGCGACGCGGCCGAACGCCACGCCCTCCCCGCGCCAGCGCGCCATGTCGGACACGACGCGGGCCAGCATGCGGTCGGACAGCTCGGCGGCGACGTTCCAATCCTCGAACGCCGCCTGGAGGTCGGCGGGCGGGCGCAGGCGGCCGGCGCCGTCGCGCCAGCGCAGCAGCGCCTCGAAGCCGACGACGCGGCCGGACTTCAGGTCGACCTTGGGCTGGTAGTGCGGCTCGACGCGCCCGGCGGCGAGCGCCTCGCGCGCGCGCTTCACCATGCCCGCCCGCCGGAGCACGCCCGCGCGCAGGCGTCGGTCGTAGAGCTCGGCGCGGCCGCGCCCCTCCGTCTTGGCGGCGTAGAGCGCGACGTCGGCGCTCTTGAGCAGCGCGCCCGCGCCGCGGCCGTGGTCGGGGAAGAGCGCGCCGCCGATGCTGGCATGGGCGTCGAGCCCGCGCCCGTCGACGACGAGCGGCTCGGCCAAGCGTCCGCGCAGGTTCTCCGCCGCTTCCGCCAGCGCGTCGCGGCTCGACACGCCCGGCAGGATCAGGCCGAACTCGTCGCCGCCGAGCCTGGCGGTGTTGACGGCCTCGCCCCCCGCGGCGGCCAGCAGCCGGTCGGCCGCCCCCTTGAGCACGGCGTCGCCGCCGTCATGGCCCAGCGTGTCGTTGACGCGCTTCAGATGGTCGAGGTCGAGGAGCAGCAGGCCGAACGGCTTCGCCCGCTCGACCAGCTTGCCCAACCGTTTGGAGAAGAGCGCGCGGTTGGCGAGCCCGGTAAGGGCGTCGTGCTGCGCGGCCCAGAGCAGGCGCTCCTGCTCCTCGCGGCGGTCGGTCACGTCGCGGAAGGTGACGATCACGCGCACCGGCCGGCCCGCCCCGTCGCGGAGGATGTGGCCGAAGGTCGACACCCAGCGGACGGCGCCCGTGTCGGCGCGGACGATCCGGTACTCGGCGCGGAACATGTGTCGGAGGTCGCCGCGCATCGCCGCGTGCTGGCGCGCGCGCACGGCGTCGCGGTCCTGCGGGTGGACGAGCGCGAGGTACGCTTCGTAGTCGGGCGGCGTCCCGTCGGGGACGCCGAACATGGCGCGGAGCTCGGGCGACCAGTCGCGCGCGCCCGTGGCGACGTCGTAGTCCCAGATGCCGAGCGCGGTGGAGCGTACGGCCAGGCGCAACCGCTCCTCGCCGAGCGCCTTGGCCTGCTCCGCCGCCACGCGATCGTGCACGTCCTCGACGAAGCCGTACCAGCGCTCGACGCCGCCGTCGGCGCTCCAGAGCGGCTTGGCGCGCGCGCGCATCCAGCGCAGTGAACCGTCGCGCATGCGCATGCGGAACTCGGCTTGGTACGGCACGCGGCTCGTCGCGGTGCGCTCGATGGCGGCGGTGAGCGCGGGCAGGTCGTCGGGATGCACCGCCGCCCGCCAGCCTTGCGCGCACGCGTCGGCGGGCGTGTAGCCCGTGAGGTCGAACCAGCGTTCGCCGATGTCGGTCACCTGTCCCGACGAATCGGCGGTCCAGGGGATGAGCGGGTTGATCTCGGCCGTGACGCGCGCATGCTCCTCCAGCGCGCGCAGCCGCGCCTCCGCCCGCTCCAGCGCGGCCGCGAGCGCCGGGACGTCGCCGAAGATCCGGGCGAGCGCGGGCTCGTCCGGCTGCGCTTCGCCGTCGGCGAGAAAGGCGGCGGGTGAGTGGTCCACGGGGCGACTTTCCGCTTCCTGCAAGCTGTTCGGTCAACCGACTAGGCCGCCGATGCTTAAATCCAGGTTAGGGACGGCGGCCCGGCGGGAACGGGCGGGCGCGCGCCCTCGTTCACGCGCGGGACCACGGACGGGACACGCGCAAGCAGCATGGGCAACATAGGTGAGATCGCCGGCTGGCTGGCATTGGCGGCGACTTCGGTCGCGGCGCTGATGACCGCATCCAACCTGGGGGCGAGGGTCACGGGCTGGGGGTTCGTGGTGTTCACGGTGGGAGCCGTTTGCTGGATCCTCCTGGGGTGGAGCCAGGGGGAAGCCGGGCGGACGCTGGTGATCTCCAACGCGTTCCTGTTCCTGGTGAACCTGGTCGGCATCTACCGCTGGCTCGGCCGCCAGGCGCGCTACTCGGACGGGAGCCGGCGGGCCATGAAACGGTCGGAGCGGACGCGCGGGCCGTCGCTTATGTCGGCGTGCACGCTCTTGAACGCGCCCATCAACGACCTGGACGGCGACAAGCTGGCGACCGTCGTGGATGCGATGCTGAGCCGCGAGGGACGCGACATCGTCTACCTCGTCGCCAGCCGCGGCGGCGTAGGCGGCGTGGGCGAGAAGCTGCATCCCATCGATCCGAACGCCGTCGAGCTGGGCGCGGACGGGATCACGACCAGGCTCTCGGGCGAGGAGATCGACCGGCTTCCCGTGCTGGAGCCCGACCGCTGGCCCGCCGAGCTGCCGCGCGAGGCGCGCGTCGCCGCCTAGCGCCGTAGCGCGCGGCGGACGGCGGGGAGCATGCGCCTGACCACCACGTCCACGCCGCGCGCGGTCGGGTGGAGGCCGTCGCCCTGGAACAGCGCGCGGTTGCCCGCTACGCCTTCGAGGAAGAAGGGGTAGAGCGGCACGCCGTGCTTCTTCGCCAGCCGCGGATAGATCGACTCGAAGCGCGCGCGGTACTGCGGCCCGAGGTTCGGCGCGGCGCGCATGCCGGCGAGCAGCACGGGGATGCCCCGCCGCTTCAGCTCGGAGATGATGCGGTCGAGGTTCGCCTCCGTCTGCTGGGGCGGCAGGCCGCGGAGCATGTCGTTCGCGCCAAGTTCCACGATGACGAGGTCGGGCCGCGCCTTTAGCCCGCGCAAACCCCAGAGCAGCCGCGCCCTCCCCTGCGCCGCCGTGTCGCCCGACACGCCGCCGTTCCTGACCTCGGCGGGCACGCCCGCTCCGCGCAGCGCGCGTTCGAGCTGTTCGGTGAAGCCCTCGCGCGGCGGCAGGCCGTAACCCGCGGTCAGGCTGTCGCCGAGCGCCCAGATCAGCGGCCGCTCGGGCGAGGCGTGCACCGGCGCGGCGAGCAGCAACGCGAGCAACAGGTGGACAAGCCCGCTAATCGGCCCGTATCGCATCACCCGTGACATCCGACACCTCCGGCCGCAGCGCTACCACGGTGATCCAGGCGCGCAACCTCACGCTCCGCCTCGGCCGCCACCCCGCGCAGGTCGAGGTGCTGCGCGGGATCGATCTGGCCGTCGAGGCGGGCGAGACGGTGGCTTTGCTGGGGCCGTCGGGGTCGGGCAAGTCTTCGCTGATGGCGGTGTTGTCCGGCCTGGAGCGCCCGTCGAGCGGCGAGGTGGTCGTGACCGGGCTCGACTTCGCGCGGCTGGACGAGGACGCGCTGGCGGTGGCCAGGCGCGGGCGGATCGGCATCGTGCTCCAGGCCTTCCACCTTCTCCCCACCATGACCGCGCTGGAGAATGTCGCGGTGCCGATGGAGCTGGGCGGCGCGCGCGACGCCTGGGACCGGGCGCGCGACGAGCTGGACGCGGTGGGGTTGGGCAAGCGCCTCCACCACTATCCCGCCCAGCTGTCGGGCGGCGAGCAGCAGCGCGTCGCCATCGCCCGCGCGTTGGGGCCGGAGCCGTCCCTGCTCTTCGCCGACGAGCCGACGGGCAATCTCGACACGGCGACGGGCGCGGAGATCATGGACCTGCTCTTCGCCCGCCGTGCGGAGCGGGGGGCGACGCTGTTCGTCATCACGCACGACGCGAAACTGGCGGAGCGATGCGCGCGGGTGGTGAGGCTGGCGGACGGACGGGTCGTGTCGGACGAGCGGCGAGCGTGAGTCGAACCTTCGCCCTTCCCTCCCGTCACCCCGGACTTGTTCCGGGGTCCATCGCTGTCCGAGCGAAGCGTTGGAGAGCGTGGGGAGGTCCGTTCGTGCGAAACTGGACAGGTCACCACCCGCACCACGATGGACCCCGGAACAAGTCCGGGGTGACGGGCGAGTGTGGAGAAGCGACGGCGTGACGCTCGCCCTCCGCCTCGCTTGGCGCGACCTCAAGCGCAGCGGGCGGGGATTGTTGCTGCTCGGCCTGTGCCTGCTGCTCGGCACCGCGGCGCTGGCGGGGATCGGGTCGGTGTCGGCGAGCATGCTGGCGGCGCTGTCGGACCAGGGACGCACCGTGCTGGGCGGCGACCTGGAGCTGCGCGTGTCGCAGCGTCGCGCGACGGTCGAGGAGCAGTCGATGTTCTCCTCGCTCGGCCGCCTGTCCGAGACGCTGTCCTTGCGCGCGATGGTCGAGCCGGAGGGCGGCGCGCCGACGCTCGTCGACCTCAAGGCGGTGGACGACCACTGGCCGCTGATCGGCCGCTTCCGCCTAGAACCCGGCGCGCCCGCGCCCGGCCGCGTGCCGGGCGGCGCGATCGTCGCGGAGGCGCTGGCGGACCGGCTGCGGTTGCGTGTCGGCGACCCGATCCGCGTCGGCGAGGCGCGGCTGACCATCACGGGCGTCATCGCCGAGGAGCCCGACGCGCTCGGCGAGGGGTTCAGCCTGGGGCCGCGCGTCATCGTCGACTTGCCCACGCTCGACCGCACGGGGCTGGTCCAGCCGGGCACGCTCTACACCAGCCGCTACCGGCTCGCGCTCGAACGGCCGGAGCAGGCGGCCGCGCTCGGCGACGCGGTCAGGCGGCGCTTCCCGAACGCCGGCTGGTCGGCGCGCACCGCGACCGAGGCGGGCGGGGGCCTGCGCCGCGGCATCGGCCAGCTCGGCCAATTCCTGCTGCTCGTCGGCCTCGCCGCGCTCGCCATCGCGGGCGTCGGCGTGGGCAGCGGCGTGTCCGCCTACCTCGCCGCCAAGACGCGCACGGTCGCTACGCTCAAGGTGCTGGGCGCGCGCTCCGGGCTGATCGCATCCATGTTCCTCGCCGAACTCGGGCTGGTGGCGGGGCTGGGGCTGCTGCTCGGCCTCGCGGTCGGCGCCGCCGCCCCGGCGATCGTCGTCGCGGTGGCGGGCGAGGCGCTGCCCGTCCAGCCGCGGCTCGGCCTCTACCCCCGCCCGCTCGGGCTGGCGGCGGCGCTGGGAATCATCGTCACGCTGCTCTTCGCGCTGCCCGCGCTGGCCCGCGCGCGCGCGGTGCCCGCCGCCGCGCTGCTGCGCGACGCGGTGGCGCGCCGGCGTTGGCCGCCCACGCCCACGATCGCCGCCATGGCGTCGCTCGTCGCGGCGCTGGTCGCGCTGGCGGTGCTGACCGCGACCGACCGGCGGCTCGCGGGCTGGTTCGTGGGCGCGACCGCGGCGCTGATCCTGGGGCTGTGGCTCGTGGGCCTCCTCGTCCGCTGGCTCGCCGCCCGCGCGCCGCGGCCGCGGGGAACGCTCATGCGGCTGGGGCTCTCTGGGCTCCACCGGCCGGGTGCGCAGACCGACCGGCTGGTGGTGGCGCTGGGGCTCGGCTTCTCGATCTTCGTCGCGCTGGCGGCGATCAACACCAGCCTCTCCCAAGCCATGCGCTCCACCGCGCCCGAGCGCGCGCCGCGCTTCTTCGCGATCGACCTCCAACCCGACGACGCGCCCGCCTTTCGCCGCGCCGTCGCGTCGGCTGCGGGGGCGAACCGGATAGAGACGACGCCTAGTTTACGCGGCTCGATCATCGCGCTGAAGGGCCGGCGCGTCGACGAGATGGGCGACCTGCCCGAGGGCGCCTGGGTGCTGCGCGGCGACCGCACCATCACTTGGTCGACCGCCGTGCCGCCGCGCAACCGCGTCGTGGAGGGGCGCTGGTGGCCCGCCGACTACAAGGGCCCGCCGCTCGTCTCGCTGGAGGACCGCGCGGCCGAAGCGCTCGGCCTCAAGATCGGCGACGAGATCACCGTGCTCGTGCTCGGCGTGGAGGTGCCCGCGCGCGTCGCCGCGCTGCGCCAGATCGACTGGAACGCGCTCGGCCTCAACTTCGCGATCGTCTTCTCGCCGGGCCTGATCGAGGAGGCGCCGCACGGCGTCTTGGCAAGCGTCTATTCCGACCCGGCGCGCGACGGCGCGGTCGCGCGCGCGGTGGCGGACGCGCTGCCGTCGGTGACTCTGGTGCGCGTCGGCGACGTGATCGGGCAAGTGGGCGAGCTGATCGGCCGCATCGCGCTGGCGGTGCGCGTCGCCGCGGCGGCGACGGTGGCCGCGGGCATCGCCGTGCTCGTCGGCGCGGTCGCCGCCTCCGCACGCACCAGGCGCGCCGACGCGGTGGTCTTGAAGCTGCTGGGCGCGACGCGGCGGCAGGTCTTGGGCGCGCAGGCGATCGAGTACGGGCTGCTCTCGCTGCTGCTCGTGGGCGTGGCGCTCGCCGTCGGGCTGGCCGCCGGGTGGTTCGTGATGACGCGGTTGTTCGAGCTGCCTTTCGCGCCCTCCTGGTGGGCGGTCGGGGGCACGATCCTCGCGGCGGCCGGCGCGACCGTCCTGGTCGGCGTGTTGGGCAATCTGCCAACCTTGCGCGTTCGCCCCGCCGAGGCGTTGCGCGACGCGTGACGCTTGCGTCCGTCGGCCCGGCGGATATGTCGTATTTATTCACGTCTGACGGAGCACGGCCTTGAAGATCGCCCGCATCGAAACCTTCGTCGTCCCGCCCCGCTGGCTGTTCGTCCGCGTCGAGACGCAAGACGGCGCGTTCGGCTGGGGCGAGGCGAGCCTGGAAGGCTGGGCGGAGTCGGTCGACGGCGCGTTCGAGGCGCTGCGCGACCGCTTCATCGGCCACGATCCTCGCCGCATCGAGGATATCTGGCAGGTCGCGTACCGCGGCGGCTTCTATCGCGGCGGGCCGGTGCTCATGTCGGCGCTGGCGGGGCTCGAACAGGCGCTGTGGGACCTGAAGGGCCGCCACTACGGCGTCCCCGCCTGGGAGATGCTGGGCGGCCAGGTGCGCGAGTTCATCCGCGCATACGCCTGGATCGGCGGCGACCGGCCGGACGACGTGGCCGCCAATGCGGCCGCGCGTCGCGAGCAGGGCTTCACGGCGGTGAAGATGAACGCCACGGCCGAGCTCGACTTCCTGGGCACGCCCAAGCTCTTGGACGAGGTCGTGCAGCGCGTCCGCGCGGCGCAGGCAGAGGGCATGGACGTCGGCCTCGACTTCCACGGCCGCGTGCACAAGCCGATGGCGAAGCAGCTCGCCA
Source organism: Sphingomonas lenta (assembly GCF_002288825.1). GTDB lineage: Bacteria > Pseudomonadota > Alphaproteobacteria > Sphingomonadales > Sphingomonadaceae > Sphingomonas > Sphingomonas lenta. The sequence goes on along the minus strand of NZ_NSLI01000003.1, from coordinate 350,411 downwards.
AGCTGCTCGAACCGCTGGGCCTGCTCTTCATCGAGGAGCCGCTGCTGTCCGAGAACCCGGAAGGGCTGGCGCAGCTCAGCCAACTCGTCTCCACGCCGATCGCGCTGGGCGAGCGGCTCTACTCGCGCTGGGACTTCAAGCCGTTCCTGGCGGCGGGCGCGGTCGATATCATCCAGCCTGACCTGAGCCACGCGGGCGGCATCCTGGAATGCCGCAAGATAGCCGCGATGGCGGAGGCGTACGACGTGGCGGTCGCGCCGCACTGCCCGCTGGGACCGCTGGCGCTGGCGTCATGCCTCCAGCTCGCCGCCTGCACGCCCAATCTCGCGATCCAGGAGATGTCCTTGGGCATCCACTACAACGTCGGACACGACCTCCTGCATTTCGTCACCAACAAGGACGCGCTGACGCCCGTCGAGGGCAACCTCCCCATCCCGCAGGGGCCGGGCTTAGGCGTCGAGATCGACGAGGCGGCGGTGCGCGAGGCGGCCAAGGAGCCGCACCGCTGGCGCAACCCCGTGTGGCGCTACAAGGACGGCAGCTTCGCCGAATGGTGAGGCCGGACCAGGGCTAGCGCGAGCGCGCCCGCCCCCCCCTCCTCGACATCGACCACGTCCGGCCGCGCAGCCCCCCGCGCGCCCGCGGTGCCGACATGCACGGTGGCGGTGCCGAGCCGCCGCTGGAGCCAGCTCCGCGACACGGTGACCGCCTGGACGTTGTCGAGCGGCACCACCCACTCGCGCGCGGTGATCACGCCGCGCGTCACCTGAAGCGTGTCGGGGCCGAGCGCGAAGCGGTGCCGCCGCCGCGCCAGCAGTGCCGCCGCGACGGGGATCGCGAACAGGGGCAGCGCGAGCAGCGCCGCCGGTTCGAAGAACGAGGCCGCCAGCACCGCGACGAGCGGCAGTGTGACGTAGCTCAGCAGCATGCGCGGGACATGGCCGGCGGCGACCGGGCGGAGCGCGTCGCGGTCGATGAGCGGCAAGCCCGCCGCCTCGGCGACGGCCGCGATCTCCGCGTCGCGCGCGAAGGGCGCCATCTCCTGCCGGCCGCCGGGATCGTCGCTGCCGCCCAGCGTCTGGAACTGGAGCCCCGCCCAGCCGAGCCGGCCGCTCACCAGCCCGCGCTCGACAAGCGACAGCTGCACGCGCTTCGCCGCGACCACCACCTCCGAGCGCGTCAGCAGTCCGCGCCTCCTGCGGAAGCGCCCGTCCGCCACCGTGACCCGGAACCCCCATTGCGCGAGCACGGTGCGCACCACGCCCGCGACCAGCCCGAGCAGCAGCGCCACAGGGACGAGAGCGAGGAGTGCCAGGAGCGCGGTGCGCCCCGCCCTGATCTCCTGCTCGGCGACGCCTAGCCAGCGCAGCACCGTTTCGCGATCGAGGTTGACGAAGCCGTCCAGCGCCTGGAGCGCGGCGTAGATGCCCGCGATCCACACGAGCGAGAAGCGGAACAGGCCCATCAGGAGCACGCGGCCCGGCAGCATGGCGAAGAGGACGCGCTCGGCCGGCGCGTCCGCCTCCCCAGCCTCCGCCTGGCGCAGCAGGTCGCGCAGGCGCGTGGCTTCGGCGAGCGAGACGCTGTCGATCGCGCCCTCGTTCTTATCGCCCCCACCCGTCTCCAGCCGCACCAGCGCCAGACCGAACAACCGCTGCAGCGCGTGCTGCTCGATCGACACGTCCTGGATGCGCGAGCGCGGGATGGTGCGGCGGCTCTTGCTGAACACGCCGTCGGCGATGGTGAGCCCGTCCGCGTCGACCTGATAGGTGAAGGCGCGCCACTGCGCCCAGGCGACGACCGCACTGACGGCGGCCATGACCAGCACGACGAGCGCGATTTCGCGCAAGCCCCGCCCGCCCGCGACCGCGAAGAAGGCGGGCAGGCCGAGCAGCGTGGACGGCGCCTGGCGCAGCATCTGCACCGCCACCGTGCCCGGGTGGCGGCGGCGCGGTCCGCTCACCGGGCTTCCCGTTCGATGGAGGCGCGGATGTCGTCGCGGATCCGCTCCGCCTCCTCGCGCAGGAGGCCGGGCAGGACGACGCGGCTGTGCTCCGTGCCCGCCGTGTGCAGCACCAACGTGGCGAGGCCGTGCTTGCGCTCCAGGGGCGCGCGGGTGAGGTCGATATGCTGGACGCGGCGCACGGGCACGATCGTGTGCGCGTGCGTCCACCAGCCGCGCGCGACGTGCAGCTCGGTCTCGGTGAACGCATAGGCCCAGCGCGCCCAGCGCCGCTGCGGCGCGAGGAACACGGACCACGCCGCCAGGAGCAGCGCGGGCGCCGCGACCAGCCCCGGCGGACCGCCCTGCGACCGTACGGCGATCTCGGCCCCGAGCGCGAGCGCGAGCAGCACGCCCGCGTTGATCGCGGCGCGGGTCCTGAGGACGGAGAGATAGGCGGGCTCGAGCGGGCGGAGCGCTAGGTCGTCGATCACCGCGCCGTTATGGGCGGCGGCGGGCCGGGCTGTCCATCGCGCCCGCGCGGTCCGGTTTTCAAATCACGCCCGCCTTGACCTGCTTCACCGCCTGATCCGCCGCGCGCGCGGTGAACGCCATGAAGGTCAACGACGGGTTCACGCACGACGCTGACGTCATCTGCGCGCCGTCGGTGACGAACAGGTTGGGCGCGTCGTGCGCCTGGCTCCATTTGTTGACCACCGACCGGCGCGGGTCGGCGCCCATGCGCGCGCCGCCCATCTCGTGGATGCCGTCGCCGGGCACGTGCTCCTTCTCGTCGCTGCCGACGTTCACCAGCCCTGCCGCGCGCAGCATCGCCTCGCCCTGCTCGCGCGCGTCGCGCATCATCTTGAGCTCGTTCTCGCGGAAGGTGACGTTGAACACCATCAACGGCACGCCGAACCGGTCCTTCTTGGTCGGGTGCAGCGACACGCGGTTGTCCTCGTAGGGCAGGCACTCGCCGAACGCGCCCATGCCGAAGCGCCAGGGTCCGTAGCGGCGCATCCCGTGCTTCATCGACGCGCCGAACCCTTCCGGCAACGCCACCGGGCGGTACGCGCTCCCCTGATAGCCGTAGCCGCGCACGAAACCCGACCCGTCGTCGCCGCCGAAGTTGCGGAAGCGCGGCACGTACACGCCGCCCGGCCGGCGGCCATATTCGACGATGTCGGTGAAGCCCGGCACCTCGCCATAGGCGTGGGTGCGGTGGATATGGTCCATGACGTAGCGGCCGAGCGTGCCGCTGCCGTCGAACCAGCTGCGGCCATCGGGCCGGCGCGAGTTCATGAGGATCTGCAGCGACGCGATCGCCGACGCGCACAGGAAGACGAGCCGGGCCGGGATCGTCTCCGCCGCACCCGTCTTCGCGTCCACCACGCGGACGGCGGTCACGCGCTTCTTCGCCGGATCATAGTCGAGCCCGGTCACCACCGCGTCCGACCGGAGCGTCAGCCGCCCCGTCGCGCGCGCGGCGGGAAGCGTCACCGCCTGGGTCGAGAAATAGGCGCCGAACGAGCAGCCGCGCCCGCACTGGTTGCGCATCTGGCATTTGGTGCGGCCCTGCTCCGGCTTGTCCTCCGTCAGGTTCGACAGCCGCGCGTTGATGAGCTTGCGCCCGGGAAACGCCTTTTCGAGGTTCGCCTTGACCCACTTCTCCGGCGCGTTCATCGGCATGGGCGGCTGGAACTCGCTGTCGGGCAGATAGGACAGGTTCTCGCGCGAGCCCGACACGCCCGCATATTTCTCGACGTACGAGTACCAGGGCGCGAGGTCGTCGTAGCGGATCGGCCAGTCGAGCGCGACGTTCTCGCGCTTGTTGGCCTCGAAGTCCTCCGGGCTCCAGCGGAAGCTCCACCGCCCCCAGATCAGCGACTTGCCGCCGACCGCGCCGGGACGGATCCAGTAGAATTTGCTGCCCTCGTCGTACGCATAGGGGTCCAGCCGGTCGTTGTTGTGGTGCTGGATTTTGGCGGGCGAGACATAGCCGTGCTTGCCGATGAAATAGTCGCTCTCGACCAGCCGCTGCGGCATGATGTCGCGGCTCGGGATCTCGGCGTCCGACTTGCCCTCGTGCGCGTACTCGCCGTGCTCGACCATAACGCCGCGGTCGAGCATGAGCACCTTCAAGCCCTTTTCCGTCAGCTCCTTGGCCGCCCAGCCGCCGCTGACGCCGGAGCCGATCACGATCGCGTCGAACCTGTCCGTGGTTGCCATGTCTCGGGTCCTAGAAGCGCAAGGCGCGCAGGTGGTCGAAGCTCGCGCGCACGTCGGGGAAGAAGGGTGCGGGCGCGCGGTCGTTCTCGACGAAGAAGTGCCGCACGCCGGCCGTGTCGTTGAGCGCGAAGATGCCCGCGAAGTCGATAGCGCCCGCGCCCACGCTCGTCATCGAGCCGTCGGGCCGGCGGTCCTTGACGTGGTAGGCGAAGATCTGCCCCGGCAGCCGCCGGATGAGCGCGATCGGGTCCTGCCCCGCGTGCACCGCCCAGTACAGGTCGAGCTCGATCTTGACGACCGCCGGGTCGCGCTCGCCGAGCAGCACGTCGAACAGGCTGCGCTCGCCCACGCGCTCCGTGAACTCGAAATCGTGGTTGTGGTAGGCGAAGCCCAGCCCCGCCTTGGCCGCGTACGCGCCGAAGCGGTTGAGGTCCGCCACGACGCCCGGCCAGCGCGCGGGCGTGCGCAGCGCCGCGTCCATATAGGGGACGACCAGCGTGCGCGCGCCCAGCGTCCGCGCCATGGCCACCGCACGGTCGGGCGCGGTCGCCATGGCCTCGTAGCCGACATGGATCGACGGCGCGGTCAGCCCGACCTTGTCCATCCGCGCGCGCAGGCGGGCGTGATCCATCGCCTCGTACCCGCCGCCGCCGAACTCAACCTCGCGATAGCCGATCCCGGCCACCCGCTCGAGCGTGCCGAGCGGGTCCTTCGCGAAGGGTTCGCGCAGCGTGTAGAGCTGGAGCCCGACACGCCCGAGGCGCTTCTTGGCCCCTTGCGCGAGAGCGGCGCCCGCCGCGCACGCGGCCGCGCCCGCCAACACCCCCCGCCTGGTGATCATATGCGTCGTCATCCCGAATAGACCCGATTGACCTCGGCGTATGGGTGCGCGCCGTCGTAGCGGCCGGGCACCGGTACGTAGACGCGCTCCTGCGTGATGCCGATTTCCGAGGTGTAGTAGCCGGTGATCACCAGCTGCCGCAGCGCTTCGAAGAACTTGGCGCCCGCGCCTGGCACCTGGTCGTTCATCGACAGCGTGAGCAGCGCGTCCTGTTGCGCAGGGCTGGCCTGCGCCGCCGCGACCCGGAAGTCGGCGCGCGAGCGCGCGTCCAGCGCGTCGAGCCCCGCCAGGATCGGCGTCTTCTCGCCCGGCAGCGCCCAGTCGGCGAGCAGCTTCTCGATATAGGCCGGCACGCCCGCGGCGATCGCGCCCGGCGTGTCGGTCGTGGGGATGATCCGCTCGGATAAGGCGGTCACCAACGCGCGCTGCGGACCCGCGAACACGGGCGCGGACGGCGCCTCCATCGCGCCGGCCGCGGCGGGCGCGGTCTGCGCCAGCGCGCGCCCGATCGGCGCGAACAGATTGGCCCCGAACATCGCGGCGACGCCCTTCAGCGCGTCACGCCGATCTATCATCCTTCCTCTCCCGCCGTCATGCCCGGTCGATCTCCCTGTAAGCCGCGACCAGCCGGGCCTCCCCGGCCGGCCCGGCGACCGAGTTGCCGTGCTCCATGCCGATCACGCCCTTGTACCCGCGGCCCTTGAGCCAGCGAACGACCGCGCCGTAGTTGATCTCGCCCGTGCCCGGCTCCTTGCGGCCCGGATTGTCGCCGAATTGCAGATAGGCGATCTCGTCCCAGGCGGCTTCCAGCGTCCTGAGGAGGTTACCCGCCTGGATCTGCTCGTGATAGACGTCGGCCAGCACCTTGACCGACGGGCTCCCCACCGCCTTGGCGATCGCATAGCCCTGCGCGACCGTGCGCAGGAACACGCCCGGATGGTCGGTCAGCGTGTTCAGCGGCTCCATCACCATCACGATCCCGTGCGGCTCCATGATGTCCGCCGCGCGGCGCATCGCCTCCGTCACGCGCGCCGTCTGGATGGGCTCGGGCACGCGGCCGTCCATGAAGCCGGGTACGATCGTCGTCCAACGGGCGTTCAGCCGCTTCGCCACCTCGACGGCCGACCGGATGTCGGCGAGGAACGCGTCGCGGTCGGCGTCGTCCCGGCCGCCCAGCACGGGCCGCCGCTCGCCCCATTGCGGCATACTGGCCACGAACACGCCCATCGTCATGCCGCGCCGCGCGAGCAGCCGCGCCATCGCCTCCTGCTCCGCTACGGGCCGCTTGCGCGCTTCGTTGTCCTCCCAGGCGCGGAAGCCCTGGTCCGCGGCGTAGGCGATCTGGTCGAGCACCGACGCGCCGCGGCTCGCGAAGCTGCCCTGGTGCGGCGCATAGTTGAGCGAGAAGGTGCGCGCCTGCTGCGCCGCGCCGCACGCCGCGACGCCGGCGGCTCCCGCCGCTCCCAGCACCGCGCGCCGCGTCAGCCTCATCCAGCCACCCTCCCCCGGGTCGTCCGACCCCGCGCCATCCCGCCGCGACCGCCGACCCGCTCGACGCTTTACAACCCGGCGGACGAAACATAGCAAGTGGTTTGTATGAGAAATGAAGGGGGAGGAGCCGAGCGGGAGCGGCCGGTCCGTCTGGCGATGCTGGGCGGGGGCGCGGGCGCGTTCATCGGACCCGTCCACCGCCTCGCCGCCGCCATCGCGAGCCGGCTGGAGCTGGTGGGCGGCGTGTTCTCCTCCGACCCCGAGCGCTCGCGCGAGGCGGGCCGCACGCTCGGCCTGGCGGCGGAGCGCGTGCACGGCGACCTGGACGCGCTCGTCGCCGCGGAATCGGCGCTGCCGCCGGACGAGCGCGTCGAGCTCGTCGCGATCGTCACCCCCAACCACCTCCACTACGACGCCGCGGTCCGCGCGCTGGAGGCGGGGTTCCACGTCGTCTGCGACAAGCCGCCCACCCTGTCGCTTGGCCAAGCGCGGGACCTGGCCGGGCGCGTGGCGCGGACCGGGCGGACCTACGCGCTCACCTATACCTATCTCGGCTACCCGCTCGTGCAGGAGGCGCGCGCGCGCGTGGCGGCCGGGGCGCTCGGCCCGATCCGGCGCGTGGTGGTCGAGTATCTGCAGGGCTGGCTCTCGCGGCCTGAGGAGCTGGGCGGCAACGCGCAGGCGGCGTGGCGGACCGACCCGGCGCGCGCAGGCATTAGCGGCTGCTTCGCCGATATCGGCGTGCACGCGCAGAGCCTCGTCCGGTTCATCACCGGCGAACCGATCGTCGAGGTCGCGGCCGAGCTCGTCACGCATGTCCCCGGCCGCAGGCTCGACGACGACGGCGCGGCGCTGTTCCGGCTGGCGGGCGGCGGACGCGGCACGGTGACCGCGAGCCAGGTCTGCGTGGGCGAGGCGAACGGCCTGTCGATCCGCGTCTACGGCGAGCGCGGCTCGCTCACCTGGCGCCAAGAGAACCCGAACGAGCTATGGTTCGGCTGGCCCGACCGCCCGACCGAGCGCGTGATCGCGGGCATGGCCAGCCTGTCGGACGCGGCGCGGCGCTACACGCGCACGCCGCCCGGCCACCCGGAAGGCTATCTGGAGGCGTTCGCCAACATCTACGCCGACACGGCCGCGCGCATCCGCGATCCTCACGCCCCCGCCCCGCCAGGCATCGAGCTGGGCGTGGCGAGCATGGCGTTCCTGGAGGCGGTGGTGGCGAGCAGCGGGGCGGGCGGACGCTGGACGGAGGTGGCGGGATGAAGGGACCGGGCGTCTTCCTGGCGCAGTTCATGGGCGACGCGGCGCCGTTCGATACGCTGGCGTCCGCGGCGCGCTGGATGGCGGAGGCGGGTTATGTCGGCGTGCAGATCCCGACCTGGGACCCGCGCTGCATCGACTTGGCCCGTGCGGCCGAGAGCCAGGACTACTGCGACGAGATCAAGGGCGTCTGCGCGGAGGCCGGCGTCGAGATCACCGAGCTGTCGACGCACCTCCAGGGCCAGCTCGTCGCCGTCCACCCGGCCTATGACGCCGCGTTCGACGGCTTCGCGCCGCCGGAGGTGCGCGGCCGCCCCGACGCGCGGCGTGAATGGGCGGAGGAACAGCTGCGCCACGCCGCCCGGGCGAGCCGTCGCCTGGGGCTGGACGCGCACGCCACCTTCTCCGGCGCGCTGATGTGGCCCTTCGTCTATCCCTGGCCGCAGCGCCCGGCGGGGCTGATCGAGGAGAGCTTCGCCGAGCTCGGACGCCGCTGGCGGCCGATCCTGGACGCGTTCGACGAGGCGGGCGTCGACCTCTGTTACGAGATCCACCCCGGCGAGGACCTGCACGACGGCGTGACGTTCGAGCGTTTTCTCCAGGAGGTCGGCGGCCACCCTCGCGCCAACATCCTCTACGACCCCAGCCATTACGTGCTGCAGGCGCTCGACTATCTCCGGTTCATCGACATCTATCACGAGCGCATCCGCATGTTCCACGTCAAGGACGCGGAGCTCAACCCGACAGGGCGTTCGGGCGTCTATGGCGGCTATCAGGACTGGATCGACCGCCCCGGCCGCTTCCGCTCGCTGGGCGACGGGCAGGTCGACTTCCGCGGCATCTTCTCCAAGCTGACGCAGTACGGCTACCGGGGCTGGGCGGTGCTCGAATGGGAGTGCTGCCTCAAGCACCCGGAGGACGGCGCACGCGAGGGCGCGCCCTTCATCCGCCGCCACATGATCCGCCGGCCGGAACGCGCCTTCGACGACTTCGCCGCGGGCAGCGATCCCGGACTCAACCGCCGGCTTCTCGGCCTGGACCAGCAGGAGGACCGCCCATGACGCGCACCATCCGACCGGGGCGCCTATTCGTCGTCTCCGCGCTGGCGCTGTTCACCGCCGGGCTCGCCGCGTCGCTTCGCGCGGCGACGGCGTCGTCGGTCAAGGCGGAGCTGCTCGACCCCGTAGCACCGCTCGAGGCCGCGACGCTCGCCGCCTCCGCACTGGGCGCGAGCTTCTTAGGATTCGCGCTCACGCTCTTCCTGGCGAGCACCTTCCTCGACTTCCTCACCATGCGCCGCGGCCTCACCTTCGCGGCGCTCGCCTTTGTCGCGGGCACCGCGCTGACGCTCGCCTCCGCGACCGTCGGGCCGGACCTACGCTACCCGGTGCTCTGGAGCGGCATGGGCCTGCAGGGCGTCGGCTGGGGCTTTACGGAGGCGACGATCAACCCGCTCGTCATGGCGCTCTACCCCGCCGACAAGACGGGGCGCATGAACATCCTCCACGCCTGGTGGCCGGCGGGCATCATCGCGGGCGGCTTAAGCGGCCTCGCCATCACCGCCGCGGCGCTGCCCTGGGAGCTGGCGATCGCGGTGATCGCGCTTCCCGCGCTCGTGTTCGGCGCGATGGCGTGGCGCGAGCCCTTCCCCGCCACCGAGCACGCGCAGGCGGGCGTTCCCTTCGCGGACATGCTGCGCGAAGTCGCGCGCCGGCCCACCTTCCTCGTCTGGGTCGCGACCATGTTCATGACCGCCGCGACCGAGCTCGCGCCCGGCCAGTGGGTCGACCTGGCGCTGAGCCGCGTGGTCGGCATGCGCGGCATCCTGCTCCTCGTCTATGTCAGCGCGCTCATGTTCGTCGCGCGCCACTTCGCCGGCCCGCTCGCGCATCGCCTGTCGGCGGTGGGGCTGCTCTGGGTCTCGTCCGCGCTCGCCGCCGTCGGGCTGTTCGCGCTGTCGCGCGCCGACAGCCCGGTGACCGCCATGGTCGCAGCCACGCTCTGGGGCGCCGGCGTGTGCTTCATGTGGCCCACCATGATCGCCGCCGTGTCGGAGCGCTACCCGCGCGGCGGCACCTTCTTCGTCGGGCTGATGGGCACGGCGGGCGCGCTGGCGATCAGCCTCGTCCTGCCCCGCCTCGGCGCGATCTACGACCGAGCGCGGACGGAGGCGCTGACCGGCGGCGCGGACGAGCGCACGGCCGACGTCGCCGCCGCCACCCAATCGTTCCAGGCGGTGGCGCTGATCCCGCTCGTGCTCTTGGTGGTGTTCGCCGCGATCTGGCTCGCCGAGCGCCGCCGCGTATCCCACCCCGATAGGAGTGCCGTCGATGTTGCGTAGCCTGTTCGCCGCCGCCCTGGCCCTCGCCGTGGCGAGCCCCGCCGCCGCCCAGTCCCGCCCGCCCCAGTTCGGCGGCTGCGTGGCGTGCCACTCGATCACCCCCGACAAACGGCCGGGCGTCGGCCCCGGCCTGCACGGCGTCGTCGGCCGCCGCGCGGGGTCGCTGCCCAACTACAAATACTCGCCCGCGCTCGCCAAGTACGGCAAGACCTGGGACCGCGCGACGCTGATCGCCTTCCTCACCAACCCCAAGGGCACCGTTCCCGGCAACAAGATGGCCTGGCCCGCGCAGAAGCCGCAGGCCGCCGCCGCCATCGCCGACTATCTGGCGGGCCTGAAATGATGCTGCTCACGGCCCCGCTGCTCATGCTTGTGCAGGCGGGCATGAAGCCGGAGGACACGGAGCGCTGGTCGCCCGTGCCCCCCGCCGTGGAGGCGCCGGAGGGCCGCCCGCCGTCCGACGCCGTGGTACTGTTCGACGGCCGCTCGCTCGCCGGCTGGGTCGGCGCCGACGGCGGCCCGGCCAAGTGGACCGTCCAGAACGGTGCGATGCGCGTGACGCCCAAGACGGGCGACATCGCCTCGAGGGAGCGGTTCGGCGACGTGCAGCTCCACGTCGAATGGCGCACGCCCACTTCGGACAAGGAAGGCCAGGCGCGCAGCAACAGCGGCGTGTTCCTGATGGGGCTGTACGAGGTGCAGGTGCTCGATTCGTATCGGGCCAAGACGTACGTGAACGGGCAGGCGGCCTCGCTCTACAAGCAGCACGCCCCTCTCGTGAACGCGTCGCGCCCGCCCGGCAGCTGGCAGAGCTACGACATCGTGTTCCGCGCGCCGCGTTTCGACGGCGACCGGCTCGTGCGACCGGCGCGCGTCACCGTGTTCCACAACGGCGTGCTGGTGCAGCATGACGCCGAGCTCGCCGGGCCGACGGTCTATATCGGCAAGCCGGAGTACAAGCCGCACGCCGCCGCGCTGCCGATCACGCTCCAGGACCATGGCGACCTGATCGAGTACCGCAACATCTGGGCGCGCCGGCTGCGCTGACGCAGCTCAGTTCTGCGGGACCGCCTGTACGTCGGGCAGCGCGCGCGTCGGCTTCGCGCCCCAGAGCGCGTAAAACAGGATGTAGAGCTCGCACGCGGCGGTCAGCAGGAACGACGGTTGCAGGCCGTAGCGGTCGGCGAGCCAGCCCTGCACCACCACCAGCGCGCCGCCCGCGATCGCCATGATGAGCAGGCCCGACCCTTCTTCGGTGAGCGGGCCCAAGCCGCGGATGCCGAGGGTGAAGATGGTCGGGAACATGATGGAGTGGAAGAGCCCGACCAGGATCAGCGACCACATGGCCACCGGGCCGGTGGTGAACACCGTGGCCAGCATCACGACGAACGCGCCCACCGAGAAGGCGGCGAGCACCGTTTCCGCGGGAATCTTCTGCATGAGCGCGCTGCCGACGAAGCGACCAACCATCATCCCGCCCCAGAGCAGGAACAGGTAGTTGGACGCCTGCTGGTTGGTGAGGTTGCCGATGTCGGGCTGGCTGACGAAGTTCACGAACAAATTGCCCACCCCGATTTCCGCGATGAGGTAGATGAAGATGGCGGGGACGCCGAACACCAGGTTGCGGTGCCTCCAGAGCGAGTGGCGCTTGCGCTCCTCGCGCGCGACCCGGCTGGTCGCCTGGCCCATGGCGGGCAGCGGGAAGCGCGCGATCACGACCGCGAGCCCGACCAGCACCGCGGCTACGATCAGATAGGGCAGGATCACCGATTGCGCGTCCGCCAGCCGCTCGGCCGGGGTCAACACGCGCCCTGCCTCCGCCGTGCCGCCCGCGGTACGCCCGAGGATCAGGTAGCCGCCGAACAGCGGCGCCAGCGTGGTGCCGAGCGAGTTGAACGCCTGCACCAAGTTGAGCCGCGACGACGCGGTCTCGGGCGGGCCAACGACCGCGACGTAAGGATTGGCCGCGACCTGGAGCAGCGTGATGCCGCTGGCGATCACGAACAGCGCGGTGAGCGTCACCTCGAAGGACGGGATGCGCGCCGCAGGTACCATGCCCAGCGCGCCCGCGGCCATGACGAGCAGGCCGACCACCATCGACTTCTGATAGCCGATCCGCTCGATCAGCTTGGCGGACGGGATGGAGGCGAAGAAATAGGCGATGAACCACACGCTCTCGATCAGCGTCGTCTGCGTGTAGTTGAGGTCGAACACGCTCCGGAGATGCGGCAGCAGCGTCCCGTTAATGACGGTGATGAAGCCCCACATGAAGAAGAGGCTGGCGAGCAGCGTCAGCGCGGGGCCGTAATTGGAGCCGGACGCGGCGGGACGCGTCCCGTCGGCTGGGGCGGTCCCGATCGGTCCGGCCATATGTCTCCCCTCCCCGTCGCTGCGCCCGAGATCGGCGTTGTGCCCTGCTTTTTGTCTGACTATATGCCGGTCCCTGGCGCGTCAACGCCGCGCCCGGGGATGGAACGATGATCGAGAAGACGAAGGCGCCAGGCAAGCTCCGTTCGCGCGCCTGGTTCGACAATCCGGACAATGTCGACATGACCGCGCTCTACCTGGAGCGCTACCTCAACTTCGGGCTGTCGCTCGAAGAGCTGCGCTCCGGCAAGCCGATCATCGGCATCGCCCAGACCGGCTCCGACCTCAGCCCCTGCAACCGCCACCACCTGGTGCTCGCCGAGCGCGTGCGCGAGGGCATCCGCGAAGCCGGCGGCATCCCGTTCGAGTTCCCCGTCCACCCCATCCAGGAGACGGGCAAGCGCCCCACCGCGGGGCTCGACCGCAACCTCGCCTATTTGGGGCTGGTGGAGGTGCTCTACGGCTATCCGCTCGACGGCGTGGTGCTGACGATCGGCTGCGACAAGGTGACGCCCGCCTGCCTCATGGCGGCGGCGACGGTGAACATCCCCGCGGTAGCACTCTCGGTCGGCCCCATGCTCAACGGCTGGCACAAGGGCGAGCGGACGGGGTCGGGCACGATCGTGTGGCGCGCGCGCGAGCTGCTGGCGACGGGCGAGATCGACGAGCTGGGCTTCATCAAGCTGGTGGCGAGCTCCGCGCCGTCGACCGGCTATTGCAACACCATGGGCACGGCGACGACGATGAACTCGCTGACCGAAGCCTTGGGCATGTCGCTGCCCGGCTCCGCCGCGATCCCCGCGCCGTACCGCGACCGGCAGCAGGTCGCCTATGAGACGGGCCGCCGCATCGTCAAGATGGTGCACGAGGACCTGAAGCCGTCCGACATCCTGACGCGCGACGCGTTCCTGAACGCGATCGTGGTGAACAGCGCGATCGGCGGCTCCACCAACGCGCCCATCCACCTGGCCGCGATCGCGCGCCACGTCGGCGCCGAGCTGTCGATCGACGACTGGCAGCGCCACGGCCACCATGTGCCGCTGCTCGTCAACCTCCAGCCCGCGGGCGAGTATCTGGGCGAGGACTATTACCGCGCGGGCGGGGTGCCGGCGGTCGTCGCCGAGCTGATGCGCCAGGGGCTGATCCGCGAGGACGCGCTGACCGTCAACGGCCGCACGATCGGCGACAATTGCCGGAACGCCGTGATCGAGGACGAGCGCGTGATCCGGCCCTTCGCCGAGCCGTTAAAGGAGGAGGCCGGGTTCATCGTGCTCCGCGGCAACCTGTTCGACTCGGCGATCATGAAGACCAGCGTGATCTCCGCGGAGTTCCGCGAACGCTATCTCTGCAACCCGGACGACCCGGACGCCTTCGAGGGACCGGCGGTCGTCTTCGACGGGCCGGAGGACTACCACGCGCGCATCGACGACCCGTCGCTCGACATCACGCCGGAAACGCTGATGTTCATGCGCGGCGCGGGGCCGATCGGCTATCCGGGCGCGGCGGAGGTCGTGAACATGCGCCCGCCCGCCTATCTGATCCGCGAGGGCGTGCACGCGCTGCCCTGCATCGGCGACGGCCGTCAGTCGGGCACCAGCGGCTCGCCGTCGATCCTGAACGCGTCGCCGGAAGCCGCGGCGATGGGCGGCCTGGCGCTGATCCGCACGGGCGACCGGGTGCGCATCGACCTGAAGCGCGGCACGGCGGACGTGCTCATTTCCGACGAGGAGCTGGCCGAGCGCCGCCGCGCGCTCGCCGAGGCGGGCGGCTATCGCTACCCCAAGTCGCAGACGCCCTGGCAGGCGATCCAGCGCTCGCTGGTCGGGCAGCTGGAGACGGGGGCGATCCTGGAGGGGGCGGAGCAGTTCCAGCGGCTGGCGCAGGAAGCCGGGCTGCCGCGGGACAATCACTGAGCTTCAAGGGCGCTTCGCTCTTACAGCGCCAGCTCCGTGTCGATCAGCGCCAGCCTGACGAGCTCGGTCATCGCGGCGCGGGCGGCGGCGCGGTCGCCGTCGGCGATGGCGTCGTAGATGGCGCGGTGGTCGGGGATGGGATCGCGCGGCAGCTTGCGCTTGCGCTGCTTGAAGCGCGTGGTCCAGCTGATCGCCGCGCCGATCGAGCTCGACAGCGTCGTCAGCGCCGCATTGCCCGTCGCCTCCAGGATGGCGTGGTGGAACATGCGGTCGGCGGCGCGGCCCTCCTCCGTCGCCAGGCCGTAGCGCTCCATGTCGCCCAGCGCGTGGCCCATGCGGGCGAGGTCGCGCCCCGTGCGCCGTTCGGCGGCGAGCTCGGCGGCGGCGGGTTCGACCACCATGCGCAGCTCGAACAGGTCGCGGATGAAATCGCGGCTCGGCTCGGCGGTGAAGGTCCAGGCGAGCACGTCGGGGTCGAGCAAATTCCAGCGGCTCCGCTCCGTGATCCGCGTGCCCGTCTTGGGCCGGCTCTCAAGGAGTCCCTTGGCGGCGAGGATGCGGACCGCCTCGCGGTACGCGGTGCGCGACACCCGGAGCCGTTCGGAGAACTCGACCTCGCCCGACAGCACGTCGCCGGGTTGGTAGCGGCCCGTCACGATGGCGACGCCCAGATCCTCGGCGATGGAGCCGTGGATCCGCTTGCCCGCGGGCGGCTTGTCCGAACGCGCCACGCGCCCCTCCCCTTTCGTCGCGGACGCTAGGCCGCCGGCACGCCCCTTGTCGAGAGCGGGGCCGCCCCGCGCGTTCAGAGCGCGCGGACCGTGACGGGCGCGGACTCGGCGACGGCGACGGGGTTCCTGAGCGGCAGCGCGAAGGGCTCGGCCTCGATCTCGAAGACGTCGCCGGGCTCGGTCCGGACGCCGTCGCTGAACGACAGGGTGGCGGTGCCGAAGAAGTGGACGTGGACGTCGCCCGGCCGGCGGAACAGTGCGTATTTGAAGTGGTGGTGCTCGAGATTGGCGAGGCTGTGGCTCATGTTCGCCTCGCCCGACAGGAAGGGCTTCTCCCACAGGGTCGCGCCGCCGCGCAGGATGCGGCTCGCGCCGCGCACGTCGGCGGGCAGGTCGCCCACCAGCAGCTCGGGGCCGATCGCCGCCTCCCGCAGCTTGGAATGCGCGAGCCACAGGTAGTTGCCGCGCTCGACGACGTGGTCGGAGAATTCGTTGGCGAGCGCGAAGCCGAGCCGCACGGGCGCGCCGTCGCGGTCGATCAGATATATGCCCGCGATCTCCGGCTCCTCGCCCGCGTCCGACGCGAATGCGGGCGCGGCGAGCGGCGCGCCCGGCGCCACGAGCTGCGAGCCGTCGCCCTTGTAGAACCATTCGGGCTGCGCGCCGACGGCGCCGGGCGCGGGCTTGCCGCCCTCCACGCCCATGAGGAACATGCGCATCGAGTCGGTCGGCGCGCCCGCGGCGGCCGCGTCGCGATGCATCTTGTCGCGGCCCTCCGCCGAGCCGAGATGCGTGAGCCCCGTGCCCGTCAGCCAGAGATGCGCGGGATCGGGATGGTCGACGGGCGGCAGCAGCGCGACCTCGGAGAGGTCGACGGGTCCGCCCAGCCCCTGCCGCGCGACCGCGCCGGCCAGGTCGAGACCCGCCTCCAGCGCGCGCTCGGCGAGCGTCAGCACGGAGGCGACGCCCTCCACGCGCCGGGCCGCGCGGTCGTCGCCCAGCGCCGCGACGCCGCGCGCGCCGTCCGCGTCGCGGAACTGGACGAGCGACAGCCGGCTCATGCGCCCCGCCACTCGCCGTCGACGCGGCGCGGCAGGCCCCAAGGGTTCGCGTCGCGGAGCGCGGGCGGGAGCAGGCCGTCGGGCAGGCCCTGGTAGCAGACGGGGCGCAGGAAGCGCTGCATCGCCAGCGTGCCGACCGACGTGGTGCGCCCGTCGCTGGTGGCGGGGAAAGGCCCGCCATGCACCATCGCGTGCGCGACCTCGACGCCCGTGGGCCAGCCGTTGGCGAGGATGCGCCCCGCCTTGCGTTGAAGAAGCGGCACGAGCGGCGCCGCCAGCGGCTCGTCCGCCGGGTCGAGGTGGAGCGTGGCGGTGAGCTGGCCCTCGACCTCCGCCAGAACGCGCGCGATCTCGTCCAGGTCGCGGCAGGCGACGACGACCGACGAGGAGCCGAACACCTCGTGGCCGAGCGCCTGGTCGCCCAGGAAACCCGCCGCGTCCGTCCGGAACAGCGCGCCCGACGCCTGGTCCTGGCCCTCGCCGACGCAGCCCCTGGCGACGAGCTCCACGGCGGCGTGCCGCTCCAGCGCCTCCACGCCCTGCTCATAGGCCTGGCGGATGCCCGGGGTGAGCATGCGCTGCGGCTGCGCGGCGGCCAGCGCGTCGGCGGCGGCGCGGACGAAGCGGTCGAGCGCGGGGCCCGCCACGGCGAGCACCAGCCCCGGATTGGTGCAGAACTGCCCCGCCCCCATCGTCAGCGACTGGACGAACGCCGGCCCTAGCGCCTCCGCGCGCGCCTTCAGCGCGGCGGGCAGCAGGATCACGGGGTTGATGCTGCTCATCTCGGCGTAGACGGGAATGGGCTCGGGCCGCGCCGCCGCGATGCGCATCAGCGCGAGCCCGCCTCCCCGCGACCCGGTGAAGCCCACCGCCTTGATCCGCGGATCGGCGACGAGCGCGCCGCCCAGCTCGTTCGTCTCGCCCGGCAGGAAGGAGAAGACGCCCTCGTGCAGCCCCGCCTGCGCGACCGCGTGCCGGACGGCGCGCGCGACGAGCTCGCCCGTGCCCGGATGCGCGGGGTGGCCTTTGACCACGACGGGGCAGCCCGCCGCCAGCGCGGAGGCGGTGTCGCCGCCCGCGGTCGAAAAGGCGAGCGGGAAGTTGCTGGCGCCGAACACCGCCACCGGCCCCAGCGCGACGTTGCGGCGGCGCAGGTCCGGGCGCGGCAGCGGCTGGCGGTCGGGCATGGCGGGATCGATCGTCGCGTCCGCCCAGTCGCCGCGGCGGAGCATTTCGGCGAAGAGGCGGAGCTGGCCGGTGGTCCGCCCCCGCTCGCCCTCCAGCCGCGCGCGCGGCAGGCCCGTTTCGGCCATCGCGCGCTCGATCAGCGCGTCGCCGATCTCGCCGATCGCATCCGCCACCCCCTCCAGGAACGCCGCGCGCGCGGCCGGATCGGTTTCGGAGAAGCCGGGGAACGCCGCCTCGGCGAGCGCGCAGGCCCGCGCCGCCTCGTCCGGCCCCGCGGAGCTGAAACCGGTGTCGCCGCCGGGCGCCGAAAAGCGCCGCTCGGTCCACGCCTCGCCCGCCCCGATCAGCATCGCACCGTTGACCTGCATGCGGTTCACCTCTTCTACTCGGACAAATAGCCGGTTAGTCGGCGCGCACGCCCGGCGCAAGCGGGCGAACCATCGCCGGCCCGCGCCGCTCAGCCGCGGAGCACCGGCTCCAGGCCCGCCCAGGACGCCGCGGCCGCGCGTCGGCCCGCGTCGATCGCCGCCCGGATGCGCGCCGGATCGAACTCCAGCGTTTCGGCGACCTCCCGGTCGGGCGCGATGATCCGGATGGGCGCGAAGCGGTAGCGCTGGAGCTCCGCGTCGAGCGGCGCCAGGATCCGCCGCTGCGCCTCGGCGCTCAGGCCGGCCTGGGTCAGCAGCACCTCCTGACGCTCGCGCGCGGCGATCAGGTCGTTGATCAAGGACGCGTTCGCCGTGTCGTTGGCGACCACCTCCGACTGCAGGATCGACACCGACCTCAGCCCCACGGAGACGAGGTCCGAGTAGCGCCGCGGCGCGGACGCGGCGGGGGTCGGCGGCGACGCCAGCACGACCAGTACCGCGCGCGGCCGCTGCTCCAGCGCGGCGTCGAGCGGGGTGACGTCGCGCACGCCGCCGTCGACCCACTGCTCCTCCGCGCCGTCGGCGGCGCGCGTGACCAGCGGGCGGAAGAACACGGGCATGGCCGAGCTCGCGTAAACCCAGTCGGCGATCCCCGGCGTGTTCTCGGCGACGACGCGGAACGCGCCGGAGGTCAGGCTCACCACGCCCAGCCTGAGCTTCTTGCCCGTGGCGCGCAGCCGCTCCTCGTCCGCGAACGCCTTCAAGCGGGCGCGCAAGGGCCGGGCGTCGTAGAGCGAGTCGTTGCCCAGCAGCCCGCCCATGATCCCGCCGCGGCCGACATAGACGTCCTTGTTCCCGCGCAGGCCCAGCCACGCGTCGAGCAGGCCGGGGATGTCGTCCTGCGCGCCGCCGAGCGCCTGGATCGCGCCGGTCGACACGCCCGCGAAGATGTCGATCTCGACGCCGCGGCGGGTGACGAGCTCGTCGAGCACGCCGACCTGGAACGCGCCCCTCGCGCCCCCGCCGCTCAGGACAACCGCAAGCCCTCCCGCCACCGCACGATCTCCCGCCTGTGATGCCGACGGTATAGCACCGATCGCCGCGAGTGCGGAGCGCAGCGACCCAGACGTCGAGCTGCGGCCACTGGAGCAAGAGCTCGCGCCCCGGCGGGAGCAGGCGCAGCACGACCTCGCCGAACGCGACGAACCGCCCTCCCTCGACTGAGCTCGGGACGGGCACCACCTTGCCGGCCAACAGCCGTCCACCGCCAGGAACACGGCCGCGCCGCCCAGGTCCGCGGGCGAGTCCCAGCGCCCGGTGAGGATGGGGTCGAGGATTGCCTTGCTGCGGTTCTCGCCGGCCTGGAGCGCCGCCGTGTTGTTGGCGGCGATATAGGCCGGCGCGATGGCGTTCACCGGCACGCCGCGGGCCGCCCATTCGTTGGCGCGGGCGAGCGACCCACGGTGACCACGTCAGCCCTGGCCCCCGCGAGCGCGAGCGCCTGGCCGACGCCGGTGTTGGCGCCCGTGACGACCGCGACTTCGCCTGAGAGATGGAACGGGTTCATGCGAGGCGGCAGACCTCGAGGGCGTTCATGTCGGCATAACCCCGACTCAAGGACGTGCGGCATGGCGTCCCACACGCTACCGGGTTTCCAGCACCGTACCCGGCTCGAAAGGCCGCTCGAGCGGCGCCTCTTCGTCCTCGCCGCGATCCCGCTGCCGCCCTCCTCCACGCTGAGATGGCCGCCTAGGCGGCCCTTTCCCTACCATCTCGCGTTCTGCGTTTTCGCCGAGTTCGTGGACGCCGGCGACGTCTTCTACGAGACGCTCGCCGCCGGATGGCGGATGCGTACCAGACGAAGGTGACGGTCGCGGGCTCCCGCGATCCGACCGGCCAGCGCCACGACCGGCTCCGGAGCCGCTCGGCGACGTGGGTGTCCGTCGCGACCCGGCGGCGCGCAAGCCCTGGAATTCAACCCGGAGCTCGCGCGCGTTGGAACCGAGCGGCATCCCGTCGACGCGCTTCACGAGCTTGGGACCGATCCCGTCCAGCGTGACGGGTACGCCGAACGGGACTCGGGCCAGCCTCTGCTCCCCCGTGCTCGATGACGCGTTCCGGCTGTGCCGCCAGCGAGAACGCCCCCGCCGATCTCTCGGCGGGGACTTTAGATGTGGCAGCGGGAACAGGGTTCGACCGCACCCCTGACTTGGGGACGGCTGCTCACGATAGCCGGCCCCTCAGCCTGGCCATGCCGTCTATCCAGCGGTCGTGATCCTGGGCCTTGCCGAGCACGTACCCGGCCGCCTGCGGGTGCGGCAGGATCATGAACCGCCCCGCCTCCACGCCGTCGATCGCGCACGCGGCGACGTGCTCGGGCGTCGCCACCCCGTCGACGTCCGCGCCCCACATCTCGCGCCCTTCGACCATGGCCGTGCCGACCGCCTGCGGGCAGAGCGCGGAGACGCCGACCCCGTGCTCCCTGACCGCTATGGCCAGGCTCTCCGCGAACCCGAGCGCCGCGTGCTTGGTGGTCGAGTAGGCTGCGGCGCCGATCTGCGACAGCAGCCCCGCGGCCGACACCGTCTGCAGGAACCACCCTTCGCCCCGCTCGCGCATGCCGGGCAGGCAAGCTCGCGCGGCGTAGACATGGGCCATGACGTTGACGCGCCAGCTCCGCTCCCAAGCCTCCTCGGACGCAGACGTCGGATCCTCGACGTCGGGGTCGCGCTCGAGCACGCCCGCGTTGGAGCAGAACAACCCCACCGGGCCCGCGCTCGCCCCGACCAGTTCGACGACGCCCCGCACGTCGGCCTCGCGGCCGACGTCGCACTGCCAGGCGCTGCCGCCCACCTCCGACGCGACCGCGTCCGCGCCGGCCATATTCCGGTCGACGACGGCGACGTGGGCGGCTCCCCGACGACGTAGCTCGAGGACCAACGCGCGCCCGATCCCGCCCGCGCCGCCGGTCACCACAGCGACGCGGCCCTCCACGCTCAGGCCGGACAGCCTCACCGCCCGTCCCGCCCCGCCGCGCGGCGGCGCTCGACCTCGGCCATCATCACTGCGTCCAGGATCTCGCTCGGCACTGCGCGGCTGGGACGCCCATTGACCGCGCGGAGCTTCTCGGGCGCGATCTTCGGCACGCGGTCGACGGTGGCCAGCCCGTTCGTCTCCTGCTCGGTGTCGGTCAGCTGCGTGTAGCAGAAGCCGGCGAGCGCCGTGGAGTCGAGCAGCGCGCCGGTGAGCTCGGCGTAGTGCGCGAGCAACGCGTCCGCGTCCACGTGCGTGCCGTAGCCGAACCAGGTCTCGCCCACCTCCGGCTTGAACGTCAGCCCGCCGAACTCGCTCACCACCACCGGCTCGTCGGAAAGCGCGTGGCCGCCCGACAGCAGCGGGGCATGGTGCGGGCGCACCTGCGCGAACGTCCGCTCGATCGCCTCGCGCGAGCCGTAGCGCTCGCCGAGCGTCGCGGCGTCGGGCGCGTAGTCGTGGACGCCGAACAGGTCGCCGGCCGCGTGGCTCCAGCCGTCGTTGCCGATCACCGGGCGCGTGCCGTCCAGCGCCCGCGTCAGGTGGTACAGCCCGAGCGTGAAGCTGCGCTGGCGGGGGTCGTGATCGAGGTTCGGCACGCCCCAGCTCTCGTTCAGCGGCACCCAGGCGACGATGCACGGGTGGCTGTAGTCGCGCCGGACCGCCG
This sequence comes from Sphingomonas lenta, assembly GCF_002288825.1. Classification (GTDB taxonomy): domain Bacteria; phylum Pseudomonadota; class Alphaproteobacteria; order Sphingomonadales; family Sphingomonadaceae; genus Sphingomonas; species Sphingomonas lenta. Next base: position 328,976 of record NZ_NSLI01000003.1, on the reverse strand, counting down.
CCATCCACTCGGCGCTCAGCCGCTCGACGGCGCGGTCGTGGAACACGAAGGCGTTGGCCGCCTCGCCCCACACCATCATGCCGAGCTTGTCGCACCAGTAGAGGAAGCGCGGGTCCTCGATCTTCTGGTGGATGCGAAGGCCATTGAAGCCCATCGACTTGGCCAGCAGCACCTCCTCCCTGAGCGCGTCCGCCGAGGGGGCCGCCAGGTGCGTGTCCGGCCAGTAGTTCTGGGCGAGCACGAGGCGCATGAAGACGGGCGAGCCGTTCAGGAGGAAACGCCCGTCGCGCGCTTCGACCGAGCGCAGGCCGAAATAGCTCTCCACGCGGTCGATCGGACGGCCGGTCCCGTCCTCAAGCGTCAACTCCGCATCGACGAGGCGCGGGTGGTGCGGCGCCCAGGTGAGCCGCCACCTCGACCGCATCGACTCGTTGGGGTCGAGCAGGATCGTGCGCGACAGCTCGGAGCCGCCCACGAGATAGCTGTCGTCCGCGAGCAGCCGCCGCGGCCGGTCGCCCCAGAGCCGAACGCGAAGGCGCGCGCCCTCGGGCGGCGCGCCGTCGAACCGGACGGTCAGGTCGACGCCGAAGCGGTCGAGGTCGGGCGTCCAGCGCAGCTCCGCCACCCTCGCCGTCGGCACGGGTTCCAGCCACACGGGCTGCCAGATGCCGGTGGTGCGGTGATACCAGATCCAGTCCGGCTTCTCCTGCCAGTACTGCTTCCCGCGAGGCTGGCCGAGGTCGTCGGGCAAATCCTCGGCGCGGACCACCACGACCTGCTCGGGCCCGGGCTCCAGCAGGCCGGTGATGTCGGCCGAAAACGGCGTGTGCCCCCCCTCGTGCTCGATCGCCAGGCGTCCGTTCACCCAGACGCGCGCGCGGTAGTCGACCGCGCCGAAGTGGAGCAGCACGCGGCCGGTACGCTGGGCGGGCCCGACGCGGATCGTGCGGCGGTACCAGACGATCGGATGAAAATCGGGGTCGCCGATGCCGCTTGCCCGGCTCTCCGGCGGGAAGGGGACGATGATCGCACGGTCGAACGCAGGTGCGCCGCCCTCGAACCAACGTTCCGCCACGCCCCGGTCACCGTCGTCGTGCGCGAAGCCCCAGGAACCGCATAGGTCCACCCAGCCTTCGCGGCGCAACTGTGGGCGCGGGTAGGCGCCGGGGTCGATGCGGTGAAACGCGCTGGTTTCGCCCCGGGGATCGGCCTCAGCCATGCCGTCTCCTCTCTCGCAAGCCGGGATGGTCAGGCATAGACGGCCCGCAGCTCGCGCACCGCCTCTTCGTCGCCCTCGACCTTGAGCCGACCCGCCATGTACGCGACCCGCGGGTCGAGCGCGCCGTCGCGGACGCGCTCCAAGGTCAGCAGGTCGGTCGTGAGCGTCGCCGCCGGCGCCGTTCCCTCCGGCCCCCAGGTGATCGCCCCCGCTTCGCCGAAGTCGAGCCGCAGCGCGCGCGCCGGCGCGGGCCTCGAGCGCAGCAACGCCTCCAGCGCGGGGAGCGTCAGCGTGGCCTCGCCCTCCCCGACCCGCGCCGCGACGGGGCGCATCGCGTCCACGCCGCGCCGCCCGTCGCGGCTCCACACCAGCGGCAGAAAGCGGTCGTCGTCGAGCGGGTCGCCCTCGCGCAGCGTGCGCGAATAGGCCAGCGGCAGCGTGTCCGGACGGCCGTTGTACGTGCAGCCGTCGGGGAAATAGGCCGTCGTCATCGCGCGGCGGCGGCGCGGCGTCATGTTCGGCCCCGCCCCGTGCACCACCATCGCGTTGTGCACCACGATCGACCCCGCCGGGCACGGCGCGGGCACCGCCTCGATCGCCGCCATCTCCGGGTATTCGGCGAACATGTCGCCCATGTTCGACCCGATCTTGACTAGGCGGTAGTCGCCCATGCGGTGCGTGCCGGGCAGGTACCAGAGGCAGCCGTTCGCGAGCGTCGCGTCGTCCAGCGCCACCCAGAAGTTGATCGCGTCCGGGCTGTGGAACGACCAGTAGGGCGTGTCGCGGTGCCAAGCGGTCTGGTTGGCGTAGGGCTCCTTCACCAGCGCCTGGTCGTGCCACATCCGCATCGCGTCCGCGCCCACCAGCTCGCCCGCCAGCGCGCCCAGCCGCTCGTCCACAACCAAGTCGCGCACGCCGGCGTGCGTGTCCGCCAGGCGCAGCGCCTGGGTGAACACCTTGGCGTAGAAGGGGTCCGCGCCGTCGAAGCGGTTGTTGAGCCCGTTCTGATGCGTCACGCGCTCGTCCACCGCCTCGCCGACCTGCGCGCGCCACAGCTCCAGTTCCGCCTCGTCCAGCACGCGTTCGAGCACGACGAACCCGTCGCGGCGATAGCGCTCGATCTGGTCAGGGGTGAGGTCGATGTTCATGGGGGTGCTCCTCAAGCCGCGGCGCGGCGCGCCTCGCGACGGCGCTCCGCCTCCGCGTGCAGCTGCGCGAACAGGGTCTTGGCCTTTTCCGGATCGTCGGCGCGGACGTACGGGAACATCAGGTCCTCCACGCCCTTCCAGGCGTAAGGGTCCTCGCCCGCCACCATCACGACGTCGCGATGGTCCACGGGCGCGCGCCGGCCGTCGGTCGCCCAGGGCAGCAGCGACCGGGCGTTCATGTAGTGCGTCACCAGCGCGCGCCTGAAGCCGCCTCCCGCCCGGTTGTCGAGCGAGCGGTGGAGGACGTAGCCGTCGAAAAAGGCGACGCCGCCCGCCTTGAGCTCGACCGGCACGCCGCCCTCTCGCGCGTACGGGAAGCCGTACATCTCGTCCGAATGGTCGAAGCGCGGGTCGTGGTGCGGCCGCATCGGGTAGAGCACGCGGTCGCGGTGCGAGCCGGGGTGCATCCAAAGGCAGCCGTTCTCCACCGTCGCGTCGTCCAGCGCGATCCACGCACCGATCAGCGACCCGTCGCGGGTCGCGATGAAGTGCTCGTCCTGGTGCCAGGCCTGGCCCGGCTTGCCCGCGCGCTTCATGAACAACATGGTCTGCATCGACTTGACGTCGGGCCCGATCAGCGCCGTGACCACCTCCACGATGCGCGGGTGCTTCACCGCGTCCAGCACGACCACGGAGGTCTTGTGCGGGAAGTGAATCGCCAGGATGTCGGCCATGACCTCGTCGTCGGACGCGCCGTCGCGCGGCTCCGCGCCGATCAGCGGCCCGCGCAGCCCGCGCGCGATGGCGGCCGCCTCCGCCTTCAGGCCCGCCACCTCGTCCGGGGAGAGCAGCCCCTCGACCGCGACGAAGCCGTCGCGGTCGTAGGCGGCGCGCAACGCTTGCGTGTCGATCATGCGGCGACCTCCTCGGGCCGGCGGTAGAGCTGGCGCGGATAGGGCTCGGCTCCACCGGCGTAGCTCGGGAAGAGCGCCTCCAGCTTGGCGCGGGCTTGCCGGGGCCAGCCCTCGCCCGGTCGGCGCACCTGCATGGCCAGCTGCGCCTGAACGCGCTCCGGCAAGGCGGCGAAGTCGGGCTGGTACCAGAGGGTGATCAGCGTGCGCCGTTCCGCCGTCCCGTTCGCGTGCGCGGCGTGGAGCAGCCGGGCGTCGCCGACGAGCAGGTCGCCCGCGGCCACGGGCACGTCCTCCTCGTCCGGCCGCTCGGAGAAGGCGGGATCGGACAAGTCGGCGGCCGCGGTCAGCGCCGCCCCGTGCGGCTCGACCAGCAGGTCGTGGAGCGCGTTATGTCGGCGGTGCGAGCCGGGGATCACGCGCAGGCACCCGTTCTCCCGCCTCGTGTCGGTGAGGTAATACATGGCGAACAACTGCGGCGGCACCTCGCCCGCACCCGCGCCGTCCTCCCAGGCGAACCAGTCATAATGCCAGAACAGGGGCGGCGACCCGCCCGGCTTGGAGATGACGTAGCCGTCCGTGAAGCTCGGCCGCGGCCAGCCGAGCCGCGCCAGCACGCCCAGCGCGCGCGGGTGCGCCACCAAGTCGGCGAGCGCCGGGTGCTTGGTGACGGGGATCATGCTGCCTTGCGCCTTGTAGGCCGCGTTGCGCGCCGCATGCTCCGAGAGCAGGCCGTCCGTCACCTCGCGCAAGCGCCCGACCTCGTCGGGCGACAGCACGCCCGGCACCCGCGCGAAGCCGCGCTCCAGGAGTTCGGCGCGCAAGGAGGAAGGATCGACGTCCGACATGGAAACGGCACCTCCGATTGCGCCGATATGCCGGTCGTGCCAGGCTTGCGCCATGCTCCCGGCCCAACCCGACTTTGCCGAAACCCAAACCGTCGGGCCGGACACGCGCGAGCAATACGTCGTCGCATCGCCAGGCGGCCCGCTCGGCGAGCGGCCGATCGTATCGGCAGGCGTCTCGCTCGCCCGCCCCGGCTTCCGTTTCGTCCGGCGCAGGCCGCGCCAAGCCGCCGTGCTCTGCTGCTTCGGGGGAGAAGGCGAGGTCTGGGTCGACGGCCGGTGGCGACCGTGCCGGCGCGGACAGGCCTATGTGCTGCCCGCCAAATCCGGCCACGCCTATCGCGCCGGCGCCCGCTGGACGGTCGGCTGGGCCACCTATGGGCGCGGCGCGGGCACGCTGCCCGTCGCGGCCGAGACGTCGCCCTTGCTCTTGGAATTCGATCCCGAGCCGCTGCGCGCGGCGCTGCTCGGGCTGGTGCGCGAGGCCCGCGGCGCCGCCGATCCCGTCGCCGTGCGGCACTGGAGCGAGCTCGTCCATCTCCACCTCGAACGCCTGCTGCGCCGGCCGGGGCGCGAGCGCAGGCTCGACCGGCTCTGGGCCAAGGTGGAGGCGGACCCGGCGCGTCCCTGGAATGTGCCCACGCTCGCGGCGGAGCTGGGCTTGAGCGAGGAGCGGCTGCGCCAGCTCTCGGCCGCCGATCTGGGCCGCTCGCCGATGCGCCATGTCGCGCATCTCCGCCTCACGCGCGCCGCGCACCTGCTGCGCGCATCGGACATGAGCGCCGAGCGCATCGCGGAGGAGGTCGGCTACGCGGACCCGGCCGGCTTCTCCAGAGCGTTCCGCCGCTGGTCGGGCTTACCGCCCCGATCTTATCGGAACGGCGGAGATTTCGCCGTATGAGTTGGCGGGCGCCGAGTGCTAGTCCTCGCACCTCGGAGTTCAGGCAAGCGTGAAAGGTTTTCCGTGGGAAGAAATGCCGCTGCTTCTCCCGCGCTTGAAGCGTCGAGAGCGGTCCCAGCGTCCCAGCACACGAGGTACTCGTCAGGCTGCGTGAGGCGACCGTCGCGCGGCGCGGCTGAAGACTCGTCGCACGGCATCATCGATGAGCCTACCCGGATCAGAACGGCGGCTCATACCTGCGAGTGGAAGAAGAACGTCGCCATGGTGGGCGTGCTCGCGAACAGTTCGGCCAAGTCGGCCTTCGTTTCCCTGGCGTTCAGATGGGCGAGCGCTCCTTGCGCGGTCCGGACCGATCCGTGCACGAAAGCGCCCGCGGCGATCGCAAGGAGGTAAGGCGAGTAGAGCCGGGTCGATCGCCGGATGCGTCTCGTCGCCCGGCGCGTCCTCAAGGCAGACCATCCAGTCGCCCGCGAAGCAGCCGGTGTAGATGCCGCCCGGCATCATCGTGACGTCCCGCGCCGGCGTGCCGTCGATCCGGAAGCGCAGCGGGACCTCGCCTCTCTTCCGCAAAGTATGGGCTAAGTAGAACACGACCCGTTCCTTGCCCGACGAGACGGAACCCGCGGCGCCCTCGACCCTCGCCCCGTTGATCCGAAGCGCGTTGGCCGAGAACACCAGCCGAGCCACCCGGTCGGAGGTGGCGCGCAGCACGATCGTCTCCGTACCGGAAACGGCGGTGGTCGCGAGGTCGGGACGGATCGATACAGTCTAGCGCTCCACCGCGAAGGCTTCGCCCGGCGTTCTCGGTTCCGGTCGGGCATTCGGACCGGATGCGGTTGCGAGCAGCAAGAGCGCGGCGATGATCCGATTCATGGCCTCAAGCCTGGAACCTGCGACGTTGGCGTCCAAGCTGGCCCGGAGGAGTCTGCCCAAGGATGTCTGGAATGCTGCCCAGCGCTCACTTCGGCGCTGACCGGCTCACCAGTGCCCATCGGAATGACGGCCGGGTCGCGGCTCCGATGAACTCATGACGGCCGTCAAGCGCTGAGGAGGCGCTCCCCGAAATCGGATGGTCGTTCAGCTGGCTGATCTCGGCTCATTCTGGGCTGTCTACGGACGATCGCCTGGTCGATGCAGAAACCCGGAACGCCATCTACGATGATGGCGGGTGGATCACGTGGACGGAAATCAGCTCCAATACGCAGTGCCTCGAGTTCGAAGCACGGTTTCCGACCCTCACCAATGAACTGATGTCAGTCCACGGCAGCTGCTTTGACGAGACCCCACGCGATCCGAACGTCACCGTCACCGGGTATGGCGGCAGTCACCGCAATGCCGTTCCAGAACAGCTCCACCAACGGGCCGTCGATGAAGAGTAGCGCCTCCCCACCGCGCGTGGGGGCCGTGGCGGCAGCGCGCTCGAAGCGAGGTAGGCCGGGAGCGACGCGACGAACCACAACATGGCGGTCCGCCACCGAGACCTCGACCGTGCTGTCCCCGCGCGAGACCTGCACGCGCCCGCCCGTGGCCAGGAAACCGCGAGATGTCGGTTCCCGGCTGATCGCCGGACGCGACGCCAGGCGATCGCCCGCCAGCTCGACATGGCGCGGCATCGCGATGGGGCCGCCGCCCCGCGCGTCGGGCCAGGGCGCCAGCCGCGCCGTGCGCCAGTTCGAGGCCCAGCCGACGACGACGCGGTCGGGCGTCGGCCAGCCCTCGGCGGCGTTGGGGATGGCGGCGTAGAAGTCGGGCCCGTGGTCGAGCAGCACGCCATCTGGCGGGAAGTTCGGCGCTTGCGCGAAGCCCAGGTCGGTCATTCGCCCGAGCCAGTAACGCACTTCGCACTCGGCCGTGTCCGCGCGCCGGTCGACGAGCGACAGGATCAGCGCCTGGACGGAGCCGAAATCGAGGAGTGCGGGCACCTCCCACATGACGCCGGGCGGCGACCAGGAGCCGATCGTCGCCAGCCTTTCCCAGCGATCGAGGTCGGGCGATCCCCAGAGCTCGAGCACGGAGGGCGAGTCGTCGCGCCACGCGGTCCAGTCGCAAGGGCGTGCGACGAGCATCCGCCACCCATCCGGGCCGCGAAAGACGAACGGGTCGCGCATGTTGCGCCCAGCCGGGCCGATCGGCCCTGACGGCGCGCCGACGCTCCGGCCGTCAGGCCGGAGCACGGCGCTATGCTGCGTTTGCCAGGGACCCTCGCGCTCGTGCCGGGTGAAGAACAGCCGCGGCGACTGCGCTGCGACGATCGAGCCCGAGTAGATCGAAGCGCGCTCGTCGGGCGGCATCACCACGCCTTCCCAGCGCCAATCCATAAGGTCGGGGCTGGAGAGATGAGCCCAGCCCACCGCCTTGAACTCGGGCGCGTCGGCGGCATGCTGGACGTAGAGGTGGTAGCGGCCGTCTGCGAAGAACAGCGCGTTGGGGTCGTTGATCCACTCGCCTGGCAGCGCGGCGGCGTGGAAGCGGTAGCTCAATCGGCGGTCCAGCCGCCGTCGACGACGAGGCTGGTCCCGGTCACCATGGATGAGGCATCGGAGGCGAGGAAGGCGATTGCACCCATCAGATCTTCCACGGTTCCCAGCCGCCCCAATTTGATCTTGGCGAGCACGGACGCGCGGAACGCCTCGTCGTCGAGGAAAGGGCGCGTCATCGGCGTTTCGATGAAGGTCGGCGCGATCGTGTTGGACCGGATGCCGTGCGGCGCGAGGTCGAGCGCGAACGCCTTGTTCATGCCCTCCAGCCCCCATTTGCTGGCGCAGTAGAGCGAGCGGTTCGGGCCGCCGACATGACCCATCTGCGACCCCATGTGGATCAGGCTGCCGGCCAGACGATCGCGGATCATCGCCTTGGCCGCGCCCTGGGCCACGAAGAAGGCCGCGCGGAGGTTGAGGTCGAGCACCGCGTCGTAATCGTCCGGCGTCACGTCCCAGAGCGGCTTGGGCCGGTTGGTGCCCGCGTTGTTGACGACGACGTGGAAGGCGGGCCGCTCGGCGAAGAAGGCGGCGGTTGCGCTGAGGTCCAGCACGTCGAGCGTCGCCCAGTCCGCATTCCCCATCTCGCGGGCGGCCGCCTCCACCTCCGCGCCCGTGCGCGCGACCAGCGTCACGGCCGCCCCCGCCTCCGCCAGCGCGGCCGCGGCGGCGAGGCCGATGCCCCTACCCGCTCCCGTCACCAGCGCGCGGCGGCCGTCGAGGCGGAAGGAGGGCGTTCGGGGCAATGTCACTCGGCGGCGACCTCCAGCGGCTCGGCGCGGCCCGCATAGGGCACGTTGCGCCCGCCATAACGGCGCACGCGGAGGTTGGCCTGCTCGCCGTGGCCCGCAAAGCCCTCCAGCGCACACAGCCGGCTGCAATATTCGCCCACCAAGGTCGACGCCTCGTCGGTGAGCACCTTCTGGTAGGTGCAGGTTTTCAGGAACTTCCCCACCCACAGCCCGCCCGTGTAGCGCGCCGCCTTGCGCGTCGGCAGCGTGTGGTTGGTGCCGATCACCTTGTCGCCATAGGCGACGTTGGTGCGCGGGCCTAAGAACAGCGCGCCGTAGTTGGTCATGTTCTGTAGGAAGTAGTCCGGGTCGCGCGTCATGACCTGGACGTGCTCGTTGGCGTAGTCGTCGGCGACGCGGACCATCTCCGCCTCGTCCTCGCAAACGACGACCTCGCCATACGCCTCCCACGCTTTCGACGCGATGGGCGCAGTGGGCAGGATCCGGAGCAACCGCTCGACCTCGCGCATCGTGTCCTCGGCCAGCTTGCGCGAGTTGGTGATGAGGATCGCGGGGCTGTCCGGCCCGTGCTCGGCCTGGCCGAGCAGGTCGGTCGCGCACATCTCGCCGTCAACGCTCTCGTCAGCGATGACCATCGTCTCCGTAGGGCCGGCGAACAGGTCGATGCCGACGCGGCCGAACAGCTGGCGCTTGGCTTCCGCGACGAAGGCATTGCCGGGGCCGACGAGCATGTCGACCGCGTCGATCGACTGCGTGCCGAGCGCCATCGCGCCCACCGCCTGGATGCCGCCCAGCGCGTAGATCGCGTCCGCGCCCGCCATCGCCTGCGCGGCGACGATCGCGGGTGCGGGCTTGCCCTCGAACGGCGGGGCGCAGGTGATGACCCGGCCGACGCCGGCGACCTTGGCGGTGATGACGCTCATGTGCGCGGAGGCCAGCAGCGGGTATTTGCCGCCGGGCACATAGCAGCCCGCGGCATTCACGGGGATGTGCTTGTGGCCGAGCACCACGCCCGGCAGCGTCTCCTGCTCGACGTCGAGCATCGAGTCGCGCTGGATCTGCGCGAAGTTGCGAACCTGCGCCTGAGCGAACTCGATGTCCTTCAGGTCCTGGCCCGAGAGCTGGTCCATGCAGTCCTGGATCTCGCGATCGGTCAGCCGATAGTCGTCGCGGTCCCAGCGGTCGAACTTGTTGCTCAGCTCGCGCACGGCGGCGTCGCCGCGCGCCTCGATGTCGGCGAGCGTGCGCTCCACCGTTTCGCGCACCTGCCGGTCGAGCTCCGCCCGCCCCGCCATGGCACCGCCCCGCTTCAGCCATTCAGCCATTCGTCCCACTCCCGTTGAGCGCGCCGAACAGGTCGACGCCGAGTTGCGCCAGCAGATCGGGCACGTCGATCATCACCCAATTGTCGGTGATGAGCCCGTCCTCGACCGCCCAGAAATCCATCACGCGCATCGTGACCGCGCGACCCGTCGCGGCCAGCCCCAGCCAGCCGTCGCCCCCGTGCGTCGCGCGGATGCTCGGCCAGCCGGTGGACGCCACCAGCGCGCCCTCGGCGATGCGCGCGCGGTGGTTGCCGCCGACGCGGTCGGGAAAGGCGCGGAGGAACGGGCCCTGGTGGCCGCGCTCATAGTCCGTATGGCCTCGGAAAGAGCCTATCGCGGCGGGGCCGAACCAGTTGAACTGCGGCACCCAGTGCTCGCGCATACCCATGCTGGCGAGCGAGCGGCCGTCGTAGCGCATCAGCCCGGCGATCATCGCCTCGACGCGTGCGAGGCTCGCCGCGGCGTCGCCGTCAGCCGTTCGCGGCGCAGGGGCCAGCGGATCGGGGCCGGGCGGCTCGGCCAGCGGCCAGCATACCGCCTGGCGCATGAGCGAGGGCAGGTCGAGGAGCAGCAGCGTCTCGGCGACATGTCCGCCCTCCTCGCGCTCGAAGCAGCCGAAGCGTAAGTAGGCGAGCCGGTCGGTCGGCGGCACGCCCCAGAGCGGCCGCTCGAACAGGCCGAGCAGGTGGCCGCTCCACGCGCGCCAGTGCGCGCCGTCGAACGTCCCCGCCAGCGTCAGGTCGACCCGCACTTCGTGGCCGGGCAGCGCCGCCGCGAGCGGCCCCGCGAGTCGCGTGGCAACGAAATCGGCCCCGACGCCCTCTTCGACGGGTACGCCGGCGCGGAGCAGGTGGTCGGGCGCGAGCCATGGCTCGGACATGCGCCCGAAAATCGCCGGTTCCGTCCGCATCCGCCCCATGACTTGTTATTGACTGCGAATGCAAAGCACTTCAAGTGTGAACGGCCGAGCGGGGAGGAAAAGATGGACGGGGTCGCTACCGGAGACGTCGGAACGCGCTGGACCGCGGAGACGCTGGAGGGGCGCGTCGTGCGCTACCGCGACCTCCGGCCCTGCCTCAACGCCTTCATCGACACGCGCACGCCGGGATCGGAGGCGAAGGAGAACTTCACCATCATCGGGCCGGGCGTCTCCGAAAATCCCGACCAGCACGTCCATATCGCCGAACCGCACGGCTTCAACATCGGCGGCGCGCGTCAGCCGGCGAACTGCGTCAACTCGCAGCACAGCCACGATACCGCCGAGGTGTTCGTGGTACACACGGGCCGCTGGCGCTTCGACTTCGGCGAGAACGGCGAGGACGCGAGCGTCGAGGCGAGCCCGGGCGACGCGGTGAGCTTTCCCATCAAGGCGTTCCGCGGCTTCACCAACATCGGCTCGCCCGACGACGAGCCCGGTTTCCTCTGGTCGGTGCTGGGCGGCGACGATCCCGGCCGCGTCACCTGGGCGCCGCGCGTGTTCGAGATGGCGCGCGACTATGGCCTCGTGCTGCTGGAGAACGGCGCCCTCGTGGACACCACGCGCGGCGAAACGCCGCCGCCGGGCGTCGCGCCCATGCCGCCGACCAGCCGCGAGATGGTCGAGTCGCTCCGCCGCATGACGCCGGCGGACGCGGAAGCCGTCATCGCCCGCGCGCCCGCCGGACCCGCGCCGGGCGAGCGCTTGCTGATCGGCGAGGGCGGCGCGCTGGCGGCAACGGACGGGTTCACGCTGTCACGCATCGAGCTCGCGGCCGGCGACGCGGCGGACGGAGTGCCGACCGGGCCGGAGGTGGTCTTCGTCCATCGCGGCGGGGCGGTGGTGGACGTCGAGGGCCAGCGGGTCGCGCTCGGCCAGGGCGATACGATGACGGTGCCGGTCGGGCCCGCGCGCCGACTCGTGAGCGATCGAGGCGCGGTGCTGTTCGTGGTGCGCGGGACCTGAACTCCGATCCGGCTCAGCTGAGCCGGCTACTCCTTCCCGTCACCCCCTTTGTTGCCCCTTCGTCACCCCGGACTTGTTCCGGGGTCCATCGTCGGACGCGCGAGACGGTAGCGGGTATGACTGCCCGGTCGCACCACGTCCCTCGAGCGGATCGCCTGGACAGCGATGGACCCCGGAACAAGTCCGGGGTGACGTGAGGGGCTGAGACGCTTTAGCCTCGCTCGGCCAGACCATGACTCTCGACCGCCCGCCTGAGCGCCGCCGCGCCCGTGCGGAGGAAGCCGTGGTCGGAGCCTTGCAGGAAGAGCGTCGCGCCCTTCTCGCGCCAGCCCGCCACGTCCGCGTCGCGGGGCACGAACATGCCGACGGGTCGGCCGGCGGCGCGGCCGGCGGCGACGACGCGGTTCACCGCTTCGATCACCTCCGGCGCGTCGGACGAGGTCTGGCCCAGCGCGATCGTCAGGTCGATGCGGCCGACGAACAGCGCGTCGATGCCGGGCGTGGCGGCGATGGCGTCGAGTTCGTCCAGCGCCTCCACGTCCTCGATCTGCGCGACGACGACCGTGCGCTCCGCGCTCGTCGCCAGGTGCTCGGGGATGGCCGCGCGGCCGTAGCGCGCGGCGCGCGAGGAGCCGGCGTAGCCGCGCCCGCCCGGGCCGTAGGCGCAGGCCTTGGCCGCCGTTTCCGCCTCCGCGCGGCTGCGGATGTGCGGCAGGAGCACGCCGTCCGCGCCGCAGTCGAGCGCGTTGAGGATGTGCTCCGGCGCGGCGCTGGGCGTGCGCACCAGCACGGGCAGCCCGCCCGCGCGCGCGACGTGGACGCAGGCGTCGATCTGCAGCCGGTCGAAGGGCGCGTGCTCGGCGTCGAGGCAGAGCAGGTCGAGGCCGCAGTCGCTCAGCACCTCGACGAGGATCGGCGACGGCGTCTTGAGGAAGGTGCCGAGCAGGAACTCGCCCGCCGCGAGCCTCGCCTTGAGGTTCACGCGGCGAGCCTCCTGGACGCGATCTCCGCGCCTTCCGCCAAGGCGGCGAGCTTGGCGTAGGCGATTTCCGGGTCGACCACGCCGAAGCCGGCGAAGGTCGAGAAGCCGCAATCGGTCCCCGCGATCACCCGGTCGGCGCCCACCAGGTCGGTGAACTGGCGGATGCGGTTGGCGACGACGCGCGGATGCTCGATGAAGTTGGTGGTCGAGTCGATCACGCCGGGGATGAGCACCTTGTCGTCGGGGATGGTCGACAGCTGGTCGGCGAACGCCTCCCAGTCGTGCTGGTGGCGGGGGTTGGCGGTCTCGAACAAGAGGCCGGCGGGCTTGGCGGTCATCAGCGTGGGCAGGATCACCGCCATCTCGACGTCGCAGTGGTGCGGCCCCTCGTAATTGCCCCAGCAGACGTGCATCCGCACCCTGTCCGCGGGTACATTGCGCAACGCGTGGTTGAGCACGGCGACGTGGCGGCCGATGCGCTCGAGATAGTCGGGGTCGCTCCGGTCCTTGTACATCATGTGCCGGCCGAGCCCGAGATCGGGGCTGTCGAGCTGGAGGATCAGCCCGGCTGCGACGATCGCCTCGTACTCGGGCCGCATCGCCTCCGCGACCGCCTCCAGGTAATCGTCGTCGGTAGGGTAGAAATCGTTGGGCTGGAACAGCGCGATGACGCCCGGCGAGGCGGCGTTCATGAAGCCGGCGGGGTCGCCGTGTGCGGCGAGCGAAGCCTTGAACCGGCGCACGTCGTCGTGGAGCGGAGCAAGGGTCTTCGGTTGCACCGGGCCGACGCAGCGGGGGCGGCGATAGGTGGGCGTGCCGCCTCCTTTGGCCTGGCGTTCGAGGAAGGTGGGGAACGCCTCCAGGTCGGCGGGCGGTCGCCTGGGGCTGTCGCCGTCGAAGCCGGTGATGCGGTCCTTGATGTAGGTGGCGTAGCTGATCTTAGCCATCTCGCCGTCGGAGACGATCGTCACGCCGGCCTCCACCTGACGACGCACCGCCTCGTCGACGCCGGCCTGGAAGGCGCGGTCGGCCTCGGCGGCGTCGACCGTCTCGCCGCGCTCCAGCGCGACCAGGATGTCGGACACCGGCTTGGGCCGGGGCAGCGAGCCGACATGGGTGGTGGCGATGCGGGTCATGCGTGTTCCTTCAGCCAAGCGGTCAGGTGGTGGGCGAGCGCGTCCGCGCGCTCGAGCGGGAGCATGTGGCCGGCGTCCGGGACGACGTGGAGCACGGCGTCGCGCGCCGATAGGGCCAGGTCCTGGTGCCAGTCGGGCGGGCAGAGCCGGTCCTCCTCGCCGCACAGGAGCAGCACCGGCGCGTCGAGCGCGGGGAGCACGTGGCGGAGGTCGGGGCGCGTGCGCAGCGCCTCGCTTTGGCGGACGAACACGTCCGGCCCGAGCGCCATCCCCATGTCGCGGAGCAGGTCGAGGAGCGCGCGGTCGCCGCGGTTCGCCGCCGCCAGATAGTTGGGCTTGAGCTCCTCCACGAGGACCCGTTCCAGGCCGCCGCCGAGCACGTCGGCCTGCTGGCGCGGGCGCGCCGCGGCGCGTTCGGGCAGGTCGGCCGATGCGTTGGTGTCGAGCAGCACGAGCCCGGCGATGCGGTCGGGCGCGAGGTCCGCCATCGCCAGCGCGACGATGCCGCCCATGGAGAAGCCGACAGGAAGCAGCGGCCCGTCCGCCGCCGCGAGCGCGCGTTCGGCCATGCCGCGGATCGAGTCGTCCCAGGAGAGGTCGGCGTCGACCGCGCCCGGCAGCGACGCGCGCACCGAGTCGGTCCAGAGCCGACCGTCGCACATGTTGCCGGCGAGCAGGACGGGCGTCGCGCGCACGTGGTCAGGCGGTGGTACGATCGGCGCCGTCGCGCACGATATGCTCCTCCGCGCCGTCGACCAGCACGGCGGCGTAGCCGAAGCCGGAGGTGCGCACGGGTCCCGGCCCGAGGCGATGCAGCGCGAACAGCCCCGCGCCGCGGCTGCCCTCGCCCCAGGCGCGGATCAGGAAGGCGCGGACGCGATAGGCGGGGCCGTCCGCCGACGCCTCTTCCACCAAGCGCATGCCTGTCGAGGCGAGGCGGTCGAGCAGCGCCTCGTCGACGTCCGGGTGGTCGGCCGCGTCCACCGACACGCCGCCCCGCGCCTGGGCGAGGTCGGGGTCGAACGGGACCGCCACCGCCGGCTCGGGCTCGGCCGGCCCGGTCGCGCCCACCACCCAGATGCGCCCGATCCGCTCGCCGTAGAGATCGGCCACGACCGCCACGCCGTCGCCGAAGAGCGCTATCCCGCGCGGTCCGGATACCGGCACGGCGACGACCAACTCGACCGGGACGGCGCGGCAGCGCTCCAGGATCGCCTCCTCACCGTAGAAGTCGCCGCCGCCCGCCTCCATGCGGCAGTTCTGGAGCACGCCGCCCGCAGGTCGGCGGCCGCCGAAAAGCGTCACGAGATCGTCCGCCGCGCTCACGCCCCCAGCCCTCCCTCGACCTGGCGCAGTATGGCGAGCTCGTCGAACACGGTCACGTCCTCCATGATACGGCCACCGCGTAAGCGATAATGCGAGACGGCCATGACCAGGATCTCGCGCGCCGTGGGCGGTCCCCAGACGCCCGGTGCGGCGTGCCGGCCCGCGAGCGACCAGCGCACCGCCGCCGCCACGTCCCCGCCCGGCAGCGGCCGCGCCGCGACGTGCTCGGGCCGCCAGGCGAGGTCGTGGAGCGTGGCGGCGAGCTGCGTCAGGCAGCCGATCCAGTAGCCGCGGCCGAAGCCGTGGCGGTTCGACGGCCAGCGTACCTCCGCGGCGGGCGACAGCGCGGCCGCGGCGTCGCCGTACAGGTCTTGCGCGAACGCGAGGCCGAGCGCGCAGACGGGGACGGCGGCCGGGTGGCCGTCGGGCACGTCGACGGGGGCCGCCCCACGCACCTCCGCAATCTTCTCCGCGCGCCAGGCGTGGCGGGACTGGTCGCCCTCGCGATCGGCCGCCGCGAGCCGCGCCGCCACCTCGCGCGGGTCGAGGCCGAGCTGCCAGCAGGCGCGGAGATTGTCGCGGACCAGCCATTCCTCGACGATGCGGTTCTCGCGGCACAGGCAGTCGGCGATCGTCATCACGCCGTTCGAGCGCATCGTCGCGGGCCCGAACACCGCGTCGTCGCCCATGTGCGTCGAGCGGCTCATGATCCGGTGCGAGCTGTAGAAGACGTCGGGCGCGTCCTCCGACCAGATCACGTCCTCGCCCACGACGATGCGGTCCGAGAAGGTGGCGAGCGCGCCCACCGTGTTCCGGACCACCGCCTCCGCGCCGACGACGGGGCCGGTCAGCGTGTGGAGTTGGCAGTCCTCGCCGTAGTGCGTGCGGCACAGCCCGGCGTTCTTGCCCTCCCAGATGCGGTGGGTGCAGCGGATGATGTAGTCGACGAAGTCGCGGTAGACGGGCTCGAAGCCCGGCAGCTCCTGGCGGCGCGGGCCCTCCTCCAGCAGCTCGGCGATGGGGCGGCCGACGGGCGACAGTACCTGCGGGTCCTGATCCCAGCTCATGCGCGGTAGGCCTGCACGATCAGCGCCACGTCGTCGAACACGCTCCATTCCTCCACGATCAGATCGCCGTTCAGGCGGAAGTGCGACATGCCGATCATCGCGACCGGCCGGCCTGCGGGCATGTCGCCGACCGCGCCGTAGGGCGACGAGGTGCCGTCGAGCCGCCAGCGCACCGCGACGACCGGGCCGTCGTCCTCCTGCGTCCAGCACACATGCTCGACGCGGAACAGGCCGTCGGGGACGCTGGCGAGCAGGCCGATGACGAGCTGCACTATCGCGCGCGGACCCGTGGCCTCCTGCAGGCCTGGCCAGTGCGCGACGGCGTCGGCGGCGTAGAAGCCCGCGCCGGCCGCGAAGGCGCGCGCGTTCCAGTGCGCGAACAGCCGCGCCGCCCAGCCCGCGGGCATCGCGGGATCGCCGGGCTCCGGCAGGCCGGGCGCGTCCGGCGGCAGCGACAGGAGCGGCTCGGGCGCGGGCAGTTCGGCGAGCAGGCGCGCGACCGCCTGCGGGTCGAGCCCCATCTGCATGAGGCCCGTCCGGTTGTCGCGCGCGAGCCATTCGGTGTGGATCTTGTTATCGCGGCTGATGCAGTCGGCGACGAAGTGTCGCGCCAGCTTGGCGTTCGTCGCGGGGCCGTAGAGCGTCGCGCCCGTGTTGACCGACCGAGCGAAACCCAAGTGGCTCGTGTAGAAGCCGCGTTCGTCCTCGGACCAGGCGACGTTCAGGTGCTCGGTCGAGAAGTCGGTGAACGCCCAGAGCGACTGCACCGTGCCCGCGACCACGCCGTCCACGCCGCGCGTCGTTCCCATGCTGGTGTGGATTACGCAGTCCTCGGCGTAGGTCGCGCGGATGCGGTCGACGGCGGCGTCCGTCCAGATCTCCTCGGTGATGCCGACGATATAATGGACGATGTCGCGCCATTTCGGCTCGAAGCCGGGCAGGTCCTGCGCGCCCTCCCCTACCCGCACCTCGGCCGTCGTACGGCCGCGCAGGCGGGTGACGGGCGCGCGTTCAGGGATATTCACGCGGGGAGCGCCTGCGCCCCGGGCGCACGGCGGCGGTTGAGCGTCTCGGGCAGCATCAGCCACACCACGCCGCCCAGGCCGAAGCCGATCGCCGACAGGAGCATCGCCGCCGCAAGCCCGAACTCGTCGGCGATCAACCCCGTCACCAGGGGCGCGGTCATCGAGATGATCCGCCCCCAGTTGAAGATTGACATGGCGGTGGAGCGCAGGTGCGCCGGGAACAGCTCGCTCATCCACGGCGCCCAGGCGACGGACGCGGTGATCATGAAGCCCCAGAGCGCGCCGCCGATCCGAAGCGCGCCCGGCGAGTCGAACGCGGTCAGGTAGAGTACGACCGAGAGCGCGCCGACGAAGAAGCCGATCCCGGCGAGCCGCCGGCCGTACCGGTCCGCGAACCAGCCCCAGAAGAAGCCGCCGATCACCGCGCCGATGAACTGCCAGGAGATCACGTCGCCGGCGATGTTCGCGTCGAAGCCTTTTACCTCTTTCAGGTACGTCGTGACCCAGCCGGCGAAGGCCTGGTAGGCGAAGAAGTTGAGGCCTACGAGCAGGAACAGGAGCAGGGTCGTGCGGCGCAGTCCCGGCCCGAACAGGTCCATGACGGGGAGCTTGGCGAGCGGCGGCGCGGCCTCCTCCGCCCCCCAGGCGCGCACGCGGCGGTCGTCGGGCACGATCACGAACAGCAGCGGCGCCAGCACGAGCGACGGAATCGCGCCCGCCCAGAGCAGGGTCGGCCAGTCGCCGCCCTCGCCGTAGATGCGATAGGCCTGGCCCAGCGCGATCACCGACAGGTTATACGTCCCCTGGCCTAAGCTCGCGAGCTTGCCGCGCAGATGGTTGGGGAACAGGCCCATGTAGGTCGCGATCAGCACGGGGAAGATCGCGCCCAGGAAAAACCCCAAGAGGAAGCGTTGCGCGAGGAGCAGAGGGTAGCTCGTCACCATCGTGCCCAGCGCCGCGAAGGCGGAGAAGCCGACCACCACCACGAAGAGCGTGCGCCGCCGCCCGAAATGGTCGGCGAGCTGGCCCAGCACCACCGCGCCGATCAGCGCGCCGATGCTCTGGGCAGTGTAGGCGGAGCCGGCTTGCGTCAGCGTGAGCCCCAGCGCTTCGCGGATCTGCGGGCGGAGCACGTCCACCGTGTTCCACGACCAGCCGTAGAAGAACTCGAACACCATGAGCAGCGCGAACGCCGCGACGCGGCGGCCCAGCGGCACGTCCTCCGCCCTGGTCACCCCCATGGCCGCCCTCCTCCGCTATGTTCTCCCGCACATCCTGCAACGGGCTGCATCCGCAATCAAGCCGTATCGGCGCAGGCGGAAACGTAAGAAGCTGTGCAGCGCAGGCGCGCGGATGCAACATGTGTCAGAAAAGCGACATGCGCCAGCAATCTTTGGTGACTGCGATTGCAATCCTGTTCGGACAGGCATAGCCTCTGGGTGACATAGGGCGATGGGACACGCCCGCGACACAGGGAGAGGGGCTATGCGGAAGCAGCGCGTCGAGTCGACCGGCACGTCGAACGCCGGCATGTCGAACGGGGGCCGCCGCGCGGCGTTCCTCATGGGCGCGGGGGTGCTGGCGCTGTTGGCGTCGCCCGCGCTGGCGCAGACCGATCCGCCGCCCTCGCCGCAGGAGGGCCAGACGGGCGCCGGCGTCGCGGGTGCCGACGCGGCCGCCGCCCAGCCCAACAGCACCGACACGGGGCCCGACTCGGCCCAGATCGGCGACATCGTCGTCACCGCGCAGCGCCGTGAGGAAAGCCTGCAGCGCGTGCCGCTGTCGATCACCGCGGTCTCCGGCGAGGCGTTGAAGCAGGCCAACGTCACCGACATCAACCGCATCGAGCAGATCGCGCCCGGCGTGCGCATCGGCCGGTCGGGATCGGACGCCCGGCCCGCGATCCGCGGCGTGTTCACGGAGGCGATCGGCGCCAATTCCGACCCGCGCATCGGCTTCTACATCGACGACATCTACCAGTCGCGCACCAGCCAGGCGCTCGCCGCCTTCGTCGACCTGGAGCGCGTGGAGGTGCAGAAGGGGCCGCAGGGCACGCTCTACGGCCGCAACAGCTTCGGCGGCAACATCGCCATCTACTCGGCGACGCCCAAGGACGAGTTCTCGGCGGGCGTCGACGCGCTCTACGGCCGCTTCAACCGCGCGCGCGTCGAGGGTTTCGTCAACGTGCCGCTGACCGACGGCATCGCCGCGCGCGTCGCGGGGGCGTACGAGTATCAGGACGGTTACGTGAAGAACACGTCCACCGGCGACGACCTGGGCGACGAGGACGCGGCGTTCGTGCGCGGCATCCTGCGCGTCGCGCCGCCGGAAAGCGACCTCGAGATCCAGCTGCTCGGCTCCTACTACCGGCAGGGCGGCAACGGCATCTCGGCCTTCGGGTACAAGTCGATCGGCACGCTCGCGGACCCGAGCCTGGTGCGCGGTCCGGGCGGCAGCATCACGCTGCCGGGCGGGCGCGTGCTGACCTTCCCCAACGGGTTCAACGGCACGGCTTTCCCCAGCACCTTCGCCAACCCCATCCCCGTGCCGTTCAACTCGCGCTTCCGCGACGGCGTGCCGGACGTGGCGGGCGGCGACATCGGCGTGCCGATCGAGCGGGACCCGTACCGTATCAACTTCGACGCGGACGTGCGCCGCAAGACGGAGCAGACGCAGTTCTCCGCGCTGATCAACTACGACATCGGGCCGGTGCGCTTCCGCTCGATTTCGAGCTACACCGACTTCTACGCCCTGCGGCAATCGGACAACGACTTCTCGCCCGCGCCGATCGCGGTGGACAGCAACCTGACCAAGGTCCAGACGATCACGCAGGAGCTGCAGCTCCTGTCGAACGACACGACCTCGCCGTTCCAGTGGATCATCGGCGGCTTCTACTATGACGACGACGTGGAGGAGATCTTCTTCTCCGACAACTTTGTGCCCGGCTATCCGGTCGCGGGACAGCCGTCCTTGTCGCTCTTTTCCAACACGCTGCTGCCGGGCGGGGCCTTCCCGAACAACACGCCCATCGCCTCAAACCGGTCCGACAATTTCTCGCCGGTGCGCGTCCGGACCAAGTCCTACGCGGGCTTCGTCCAGGCGTCGTACACGCTGTTCGACTCGCTCCGCTTCACCGCGGGCTATCGCCGGACCAGCGACCGCAAGCGCTACGCGGCGGGCGTCGGCCAGGGCGCGCAGCAGAACCCGGCGACGCCGACGGTCGCGCCCTATTTCGTCTTCGACCTGAACCAGCCGGTGAACTACGCCTGCAACCCCGCGGGCGGGACGCAGCTCGGCGGCAACAACCCGGCCCAGCCCGGCTCGACGGCGCTCAACAGCGCCAACGGGATCGGCATCAATTGCGGTCGGGCCAAGTTCGATTTCGACACGTGGCGCGGCGCGGTCGACTACCAGATCACGCCCGACAACATGATCTACGCCAGCGTGTCCAAGGGCGTGCGCTCGGGCGGGTTCAACAACGTGCTCGCGCCCGCCGGCACGCCGGGCGTTGCGCCGGGCGAGGTGCTGCCGTTCGCGCCGGAAGAGGTCACCGCCTACGAGGTCGGCTTCAAGAACCGCTTCGCGGGCGACACGGTGCAGCTGAACCTGGCGTTCTTCTACAACGACTTTACCGACCTGCAGGTGCAGACCTCGGTGCCGGCGCCGAACGGGCTCACCGTGCTGTCCATCATCACCAACGCCGGCAAGAGCCGGGCATACGGCGTGGAGATCGACGGCATCTTCAAGCCCGTGCCGGAGCTCACCTTCCAGGCCGCGTTCAACTATCTGAATGCCAAGGACACCGACTTCGTCACCGGCACGTTCGGCAACGGGCTGTGCGCCGTGGTGGCGGGCGGCTGCCCCGCGCCGGCGGCGCTGCCTGCGGGCGCCACCGCCGCGCAGATCGCGGCCTACAACGCCCAGCTCAACGCTAACGCGTTCGGCATCGGGCCGCAGGGCGCGCCTTTCCCCAACCCGGTCACCGATCCCGCGCGTTTCCAGCAGGTGTTCCTGTCGGGCGGGGTCGCGGCGGCCCAGGGCGGCAACCTGCCGGTCTACAACTACATCATCGCCGGCCGGCTGGCGGACGGGCGCAAGGTGAAGTCGCAGACGCCCCTGTCGCCGGAGTACACCATCCAGCTCGGCGTCGCCTACGACATCGACCTCGGCGGGGGCCGGCTGACGCCGAGCGTGCAGTCCTATTTCTCGTCGGACTTCATCAACACGGCCTTCACGCCGAACTTCGGCCGGCAAGACGCGTTCACGCGCACCGACCTGCGCCTCACCTTCCTCACGGCGGACGAGCGGCTGACGTTGCAGGCGTTCGTCGAGAACCTCGAGAACACGGCCGTGCTGAACCGCGTGGCGTTCGGCGGCAACCGTTCGCTGAACGGCGTGTACGGCCTGCCGCGCACCTACGGCGTCAAGGCGGGCATACGCTTCTGATCGGATCCCGGCGGCTCAGCCCAGTCTGGCCGAGCCGCCGGGCACCAGCTTGCCCGCGAAGGTGCGCACCTCGGGCGGCAGCTCGGGATCGGCGACGCGTTCCAGCAGCATCGACACCGCGGCTTCCGTCATGCGGTCGACGGGCTGGCGAACCGTGGTCAGGCGGTAGCTCGCCCAGGCCGCAGGTCCCACGCCGTCGAAGCCGACCACCGACACGTCGCGCGGCACGTCGAGGCCGTACACCTCGCGCGCGGCGTCGATCGCGCCGATCGCCATGAGGTCGTTGGCGCAGATCACCGCGTCCAGCGCGTTGCCGCTCTGCGTCATCAGCCGTCGGAAACCCTGCGCGCCGCTGTCATGGTCGAACGAGCCACCCGTGACCGCGGGCGTCAGCCCCGCCGCGCCCAGCCGCGCCCGCGCCGCCTCCACGCGGCTCCGGCCGACCGTGTTGTCCTCCGGCCCGCAGATCAGGCCGAAACGCCGGTGGCCGCCCGCGAGCAGCCGGTCGACCAGCATCCGCTCGCCGCCCGGCGAGTCGCAGGCGACGCTGGGCACGGGGTCGGGCCCGTCCGACAGGCGGTTGTAGAGGACCACGGGCACGCGGTGGCGCTGGAACGCCCTGAGCTGCGCCGCCTGGAGCCGCGCCGCCACGATCGCGCCGTCGACACGGTAGCGCCACACCTGGTCGAGCGCGGCGTCCACCTCGTCCTCCGTCTCCAGCGCGAAAAGGAGCACGCGGTTGTCGCTGGCGTTCAGCCGCCGCGACAACCCCGCCAGCACTTCGGGATAATAGAGGTTGGTGAGGTTGGAGATGAGCACGGCGACGAGGTTAGACCGCTTCGCTTTCAGGCCTGAAGCGATGGCGTTGGGCTGGTACCCCAGCTCGCGCGCAGCTTTCAGCACGCGCGCGCGAGTCTCGGGGGCGATGCTGCCGCCGGGCCGGAAACAACGCGACACCGCCGACTGCGACACGCCCGCCGCCTGCGCCACGTCGTAGGAGGTGGGCTGCCGAGCCTGATCGTTCCTGGGCGACGCTCTACCCGACATCCCTCCCGATTAGCATGTGACCCGCAGCCTCGCCACCGTTCACGTTGCGGGCTGATCGGAGACTAGGGAAGCGCCCCGCGTGATACCAAACTGCGTCGGCGCAGACGAGCGGGTGCCCGCTCGTCGGAGGCCGGCTCATCTTCGTGATCGTCGAGATCGAGCTTCATGGCCGCCCGGCGACTTAGCTGTCCACGA
The DNA here is from genome assembly GCF_002288825.1 of Sphingomonas lenta. Taxonomy (GTDB): domain Bacteria; phylum Pseudomonadota; class Alphaproteobacteria; order Sphingomonadales; family Sphingomonadaceae; genus Sphingomonas; species Sphingomonas lenta. The sequence goes on along the minus strand of NZ_NSLI01000003.1, from coordinate 306,232 downwards.
GCCTATCTTCGCTTGCGAGCACCATGAGCGCTGACCGGTCGTCGAGACCTGCACGTGATCGACGACGTGCCGACCCGGCTCCGTGGAGACGAGCGATGGGCCACTCGCCGCTGGACCTCGCCTTTGCTGGTCCGGCACACGGAAGAGGGTCTCGATCTGGTCGACTGCGGCGACTGCGTCATCGCGCCGGCTTGCGGTCTGACCGGAGTGCTGGCTGAAGCGCTGACCGCGTTTATGGCCGTGCTCGACCGCTACACCCTGGAGGACTTGTTGGTCCGACGTGTCGACATGCTTGCGCTGTTCCCGCCGAGAGCGGCGTAGACCCGGATGCGGACGTTCGGTCCCGCTTGGGACGCCCCTGAAACCGGACGCTCGTTCACGCGTACCGCGCGGCCTGGCCTGTCCGCTTGCATCTAAACATCGCAGCATGAGAACCGTCTTGGCGGGCTCCCTGCACGACGACGATCGCCAAGAAGCGGCCGAGCGCCGGGACCTGCTACCGCTGAGCCGTGCTGCATCGTCTTCCTTTCTGGCTGCAAAGCGGCGCGACGCGCACCCGCGCGTTGATCTGCTAGCGGGGGCGCATGCCTGAGCTCCCCGCCCAGCCCGTCCAGCTCACCCTTCCCGCCGGTGCCGTTCGCGGCGAGCAGCGCGGCGCCGTGGAGCGTTTCACCGGCATACCTTATGCCGCACCGCCGGTGGGCGCGCACCGCTTCGAGCCGCCCCGACCCGTCCGGCCCTGGACCGGCGTGCGCGACTGCACCGCGCCCGGTCCGAACGCGCCGCAGCGCGGGCGGGGGCTGCCGGGCCTGGACGTCGCGCCGCTGATCGGGTCGGGCTGGACGCCCGGCGGCGACTACCTGACGCTCGACCTGCTCCGCCCCGCCCACGGCGCGAGCGGCCTGCCGGTCATGGTGTGGATCCACGGTGGCGGCTTCCTGGTCGGGTCCAAGAACGCGAGCGTGCAGGACGGCGCGACCTTCGCGCGCGACGGCGTGGTCTATGTCGCGATCAACTACCGGCTCGGCGTGGACGGTTTCCTGCCCGTGCCCGGCGTGCCGACCAACCTGGGACTGCGCGACATGATCGCGGCGCTCGGATGGGTGCGCGACCACATCGCCCTGTTCGGCGGCGACCCGGACAACGTCACCGTGTTCGGCGAGTCGGCTGGCGCGATGGCGATCGCCGACCTCGTCAGCTCCCCGCTCGCCGCCGGCCTGTTCCGCCGCGCGGTCATCCAGAGCGGCCACGGCGCGATGACGCGGGAGATTCCCGTCGCCCAGCGCCTCGTCCGCAAGCTCGCCAAGCTGCTCCGCGTCGCCCCCGACCGCGCCGGCTTCGCCTCCGTCGCGCCGGGCGACGCGCTGGACGCGGTGGAGAAGATATCGCTGCCCACCACGCGCCTCAACCTGCGGGGGAGCGACGGCCGCGAGCCCGTGTTCGGGATCAGCCGCTTCGTCCCCGTCCACGGCGACGACGTGCTGCCGGACCGCCCGCTGGAGGCGTTGAAGAAGGGTGCGGGATCGCAGGTGGACGTGCTCATCGGCACGAACGCCGAAGAGATGAACCTCTACCTCGTGCCCACCGGCGTGCGGGAGAAGGTCGGCCGCGCGCTCGCCTGGCTCGTGCTGCGCCGTTCGCAGCCCAATGCCTGGGCCGTGCTCAAGGCGTACGGTCTCGGGCGGGACCGGCCCGGCCGCGTGCTGGCGCGCGCGCTCAACGACCTCGTCTTCCGCTGGCCCGCGCGCCGCTTCGCCGAGGAGCATCAGGGCCGCACCTGGATGTACGAGTTCGACTGGCGCTCGCCCCGCTACGGCGGCGAGCTCGGCGCGGCGCACGGCGTGGAGCTGCCTTTCGTCTTCGACAGCCTCGCCAGCTGCACGGGCCCGGAAGGGCTCCTGGGCGAGGACCCGCCGCAGGAGCTCGCGACCCGCGTTCACCGGATCTGGGTCGAGTTCGCCCGCGACGGCACGCTGCCCTGGCCCGAGTTCACGCGCGAGAGTCGGCACGTCCACCAGCTTGGCCAGGACCGCACGGTGGACGAGCCGGTCATGCCCGCCGCCCGCTTCCTGCCCTGAAGGATCATCCCATGTACTTGGACCGCTTCCGCCTCGACGGCCGGACCGCGTTCGTCACTGGCGGCGCGCAAGGGATCGGCCTCGCCTGCGCCGACGCGCTCGCCGAGGCCGGCGCGCGCGTCACGATCGCCGACCGCGACGCCGCGCTGCTGGACCGCGCGCTCGAGGAGCTCCGCGCCAAGGAACATCCCGCCGACGGCGTCGTCCTCGATGTCACGCGATCGAACCAGGTCACGGAGGTCGCCGACCGGCTCGGACCGCAGGACGTGCTCGTCAACAACGCCGGCATCGCGCGCTCGGAGACGCCCGCCGAGGAGGTGGCGGACGAGCACTGGCTCAACGTCCTCGACGTGAACCTGAACGGTACCTTCTGGTGCGCCCGCGCCTTCGGCCGCCACATGCTGGCGGCGGGCAAGGGCAGCATCGTCAACATCGGCTCCATGTCGGGCTTCATCGTCAACCGTCCCCAGCCGCAGAGCTATTACAACGCGTCCAAGGCCGCCGTGCACCAGCTCACCCGCAGCCTCGCCGCCGAGTGGGCGCCCCGCGGCGTACGGGTGAACGCGGTCGCGCCCACCTACATCGCGACGCCGCTCAACGCCTTCGCCGACCGCACGGGCGAAATGTACCGCCGCTGGATCGACGGCACGCCCCAGGGCCGCCTCGGCGAACCGGAGGAGGTGGCGAGCGTGGTCCTGTTCCTCGCCTCCGACGCCGCCAGCCTCATGACGGGCAGCATCGTACTCGCCGACGGCGGCTATACCTGCTGGTGAGCCCCGCCGATCGGCCAAGCCTCCGAGCCGATCGGCAAAGCCGTGCGACCTTTCTGACAGGTACTCTCGCCTGCTAGGACCTTTCTGACAGGTGGGCGTCGATCCACCGCCGTTGGAGAGACCTGCATGCGCCTGACCGCCCTGTTCGCCACCACCGCCCTCGCGCTCGCCGCGGCGCCTGTCTGGGCGCAGGACAGCCAGGGCGCGCAGTCCAGCGACCAGGGCACGCCCGCCGATCCGCAGATCGACGCGGACGCGCCGACCTCGCCCGCGCCCAGCGACATTGTCGTCACCGCCCGCCAGCGCGAGGAGTCGCTGAAGGACGTGCCGATCGCGGTCACCGCCATCTCCGGCGACGCGATCAAGCAGCAGCAGATCGTGCTGGTGCGCGACGTCGCCGCCTACACGCCCGGCCTCAACATCAACTCGGACTCCGTCACGCGCGCGCAGCTGTCGATCCGCGGCATCGGCACCACGCTGATCGACACCGTGCAGCCGGGCGTCGGCATCTTCATCGACGGCATCTACCAGCCCAACACCACCTATCTGAACACGCCGCTCGTGGACGTGTCTCGCGTGGAGGTGCTGCGCGGGCCGCAGGGCACCTTGTTCGGCAACAACACGCTGGGCGGCGCGATCAACGTCATCACCCGCCAGCCGTCGAACGAGTGGCGCGGCCGCGTCGACGGCGCGCTCGCGACGGGTGACAACTTCGCCACCGTGTCGGGCAGCGTGTCGGGGCCGATCGTCCCCGACCTGCTCCAGTTCCGCGTCGCGGCCGGCTACACCACCGCCGACGGCTTCGCGCGCAACGTGCTGGCGGGCGGCGACCAGAACCCGCTGGAGACCGAGAGCGTCAACGCGACGATCCGCTTCCTGCCGGCGTCCTGGGCCACGTTCACCGTCAACGGCAGCTACGACAAGGTGTTCGGCGGGCAGACGCCCTACTACCCCGTCCGTGGCCCGCGCGATTATTCGCTGGAGGGCCGCACCAACCAGCGCAGCCTGGCGACCGTCGAATACTATGCGGTGAACGCCAAGGGCGAGTTCGAGATCGACTCGCTGAACACCACCGCCACGCTGATCGGCGCCTACAACCAGAGCGACACGGAAGGCGCCAGCGACGGCGATTTCGGCCCCGTCGACTTCCTGCGCAGCACCAACCGGCGCACGCTCAAGACCTATACGGGCGAGGCGCGCTTCGACACACGCTGGACCGACGCCTTCTCCACGCTCGTCGGCGTGTTCTACAGCCGCACGACCACCGACTCCTCGGGCACCACACGGATCGTGCCCCTGAACTTCACGGCCCCCGTCGCCGCGGACTCGAAGAACGAGAACGTCGCCGTGTTCGGCACGGGCTTCCTCGAGCTCGGCGACGGCCTCGATCTGGCGGTCGGCCTCCGCTACGACTGGCAGACGCTCGACGCGTCCACCGCGGGGCTCCCCGCCGCCTACAAGGACGAGAACCTTCAGCCCCGCGTCACGCTGACCAAGCGCTGGAACCCCGATTTCATGACCTACCTGTCGGTCGCGCGCGGCGTGCGCGGCGGCGGCCAGAACGGTCCGGGGGCGCCCAACCTCGTCTACCGCTCGGACAAGGTGTGGACCTACGAAGCGGGCGCCAAGACCACCGCGTTGGGCGGACGGCTGTCGGCGGACGTCGCCGTCTTCTATAACGACTATAAGGATTTTATCGGCTCCAACGCACTGGCGCCGTCGACCATCCGCAACCCGGCGACCGGCCAGCCGGTCGGCTTCGTCGCCGTCAACCTCAACTCCGGCGACGTGAAGAGCTACGGCGCGGAGGCCGAGCTGAGCTTCCGCGTAACCGACTGGTGGCGCGTCTACGCCAATGCGACGCTGCTCAACGCGCGTGTGAAGGACGCGACCGAGTTCCGGCGGATCACCGGCTATGATTATCCGGGCGACCGCATCCTGTTCGTGCCCGACGCCAACTACACGATCGGCTCGAACGTTGAGGTGCCGTTCCGCGACGATCAGCGCCTGTTCTTCGACGCGAACGTGATCGCCAAGGGCGACCGCGTCGGCGGCTCGCTCGACGTGAACTCGATCCCGCTGCTCGAGCCCTACTACCTCGTCAACTCGAGCATCGGCTGGCGCAACGACAAGTTCGAGGTCGCCGCCTACGCGACCAACCTGTTCGACGAGGAATATATCGAGACCTACGTCGACGCCTCGCTGCTCCGCCGCGCCGGGCTGCCCGCCCCGCTCCAGAATAACGTCGCCATCCAGGGCCTGCGCCGTCGCGTCGGCGTGCGCGGGACCGTGCGGTTCTAGCGCCATGCGCCACGACCCGCTCCCGCCCCGCGCGCCGCTCGACCCGGCGTTCCTCGCCCGCCTCGTCGACCGCTTCGGCGTGCAAGCGCACCTCACCGACGCCATGCGCGAGCAGCACGGCCGCTCCGAGGCGCATTTCACCCCCATGCTCCCCGACGCCGTCGTGTTCGCGCGCTCGACGGAGGACGTGGTCGACCTCGTCCGCCTTTGCGGGCAAGCGGACGTGCCGATTGTCCCCTTCGGCGCGGGCACCTCGATCGAGGGCAACACGCTCGCGGTGCGCGGCGGGGTGAGCGTGGACCTGTCGGAGATGAACGCGATCCTCGAAGTGAACGCCGAGGATTTCGACTGCACCGTCCAGGCGGGCTGCCGGCGCGAGGAGCTGAACCTGCACCTGCGCGACCAGGGCCTGTTCTTCCCGATCGACCCCGGCGCCAACGCCACGATCGGCGGCATGGCCTCCACGCGCGCCAGCGGGACCAACGCCGTCCGGTACGGCACGATGCGCGAGGCGGTGCTGTCGCTGACGGTGGTCACGCCCGACGCCCAGGTCATCCGCACCGCCCGCCGCGCGCGCAAGTCGGCGGCGGGCTACGACCTAACCCGCCTCTATGTCGGCTCCGAAGGCACGCTCGGCATCATCACCGAGGTGACGCTCCGCCTTCATCCAATCCCGGAGACGATTTCGTCGGCCGTGTGCGGTTTCGACACGCTGCAAGGCGCGGTCGACACGGTGGTCCAGTCGATCCAGCTCGGCGTGCCGCTCGCCCGCGTGGAGATCCTCGACGAGGCGCAGATCCGCGCCGTCAACCGCTGGTCCAAGCTCGACCTGGCCGAAGTCGTGACGCTGTTCTTCGAGTTCCACGGCTCGCCCGCGGGCGTGGCCGAGCAGATCGAGAATGTCGGCGCATTGGCGGCCGCCAATGGCGGAAGCGACTTCAGCTGGTCCAACCGGCCCGAGGAACGCGCCCGGCTCTGGAAGGCGCGTCACGAAGCCTATTACGCCGCGGTCAACATGCGTCCCGGCGCGGTCGGCTGGACCACCGACGTGTGCGTACCGATCAGCCGCCTGCCCGAGTGCATCCTCGAGACGCGCGCGGACCTGGAGCAATCGTCGGTGCCCGCCACCATCCTGGGCCATGTCGGCGACGGCAACTTCCACGTGATCTTCTCGGTCGACCCCGCAGCACCCCACGAGATGGAGGAGGTGGAGCGGATCAACCGCCGCCTCGTCGAGCGCGCGCTCCTGATGGACGGCACCTGCACCGGCGAGCACGGCATCGGGCTGGGCAAGCAGGACTGGCTGGTGGCGGAGCTGGGCGACGCGGTGGACGTGATGCGGACGCTCAAGCGGGCGCTGGACCCGAAGGACCTGTTCAACCCCGGCAAGATCTTCGCCCTGTGAGCACCAGCGGCCCCGCTCTCCACCCGCCTCCGTCACCCCGGACTTGTTCCGGGGTCCATCGCTGTCCGGACGAACCGCCCGCGAGCGTGGGGGCAAACGGTCGTGCGCGCCCGCAAACGGATTGCGCGGACGACGATGGACCCCGGAACAAGTCCGGGGTGACGACTAGGTTCTAACGTCGACCACTTCCCCCTACGGAACCCCTTTCTGATGGCCACCGCAGCCCAGACCGCCCCCATCCCCGCCCGCGCCGCCTGGCCGCTCGCCGTGCTCGCGATCGCCATGGCCTCCGGGTTCGCCGCGCTGGGCTCGTTCGGCACGGTGACCGAGCCCGCCAAGGCCGATCTCGCGCTCAGCGACCACGCGCTGGGTCTCGTGCAGGGCGTCAGCGGCGCGTTGCCGCTGGTGCTCTTCTCCGTGCCCGTCGGCATCCTGGTCGACCGCTGGAACCGCGTGCGCCTGCTGTTCGCGCTCGCGGTGGTCTGGACGGCGGGCACGCTGATGACCGCCTACGCGTCCGGGACCGGGTCGCTGCTCGTCGCGCGCATGCTGACGGGGATCGGCACCACCGGCGCGCTCACCGCCGCGCTCTCGCTCGGCGCCGACCTCTGCACGCCGGAGCGGCGCGGCCGCGCGATGACGGTCGTGACCTTGGGCAAGACGGTCGGCATCGCAGCGGGCTTCGCGCTGACGGGCGCGCTGTTCGGCCTGTTCGGCGACGGCGCGCTCGGCCTCGTGCCCTGGCGCGCCGCGCACCTGGCGCTTGCGGGGCTGCTGCTCGTCTCCCTCCTGCCGCTCCTCACGCTGCGCGAGCCGCCGCGACGCGAGGTCGCCGCCGCCGCGGGCGCGCCGCTGCGCGTCGTCGCGGGCGAGCTGCGCGCCCGCGCCGCCTTCCTCGTGCCGCTCTTCATCGGCCAGGTCAGCGTCGTCATGGCCGACCATGCCGCCCTGGTCTGGGCCGCGCCCGTGCTCGGCCGCGAGTTCGGGCTCCAGCCCGACCAGTTCGCCGGCTGGATGGGCGCGCTGATCCTCGGCACCGGCCTCGGCGGCGCCGTGCTGGGCGGGCTCGCCGCTGATTGGGGGCAGCGCGGCGGCCGGCGCGGGGGCGTCCTGCTCGGTGCGGTCGTCGCCGCCGCGATCGGTGCGCCCGCCGCGATCTTCCCCGTCGCGGGCGACGTGACGCTGTTCGCGATATTGTTCGGGACGCTCGTGCTCTGCGGCACGATCACGGGGCTGATCACCTCCGTGGCGATCACGACCCTGATCCCCAACGAGGCGCGCGGGCTCACCGTGGGGCTGTTCGTCGCGGTGGCCGGCCTGATCGGCTTCGGCATCGCGCCCACGCTGGTGACCGCGGTGAGCGAGCTGCTCGGCGGCGAGGCTCATCTCGCGCCCGCGCTGGCGATCGTCGGCACGGTGACCGGCGTCATGGCCGTGCTCGCGTTCGCGCTCGCCGTGCGCAACGCCCCGACCTCCGCGACCGAGCACCTATCCGACAGGTCTTGACCTACCTGTCGGATAGGTCCAAGCTGATCGTCGTACACAAGCGCGAGGCCGGGGACGAATGGCGAAGCACAGGATCGAAGTCTCGCCGGAGATGCTGTCGTTCGTCGGCTCCGGCACCGTCGCGCCCGAATGGCCCGACGACCGGCTCGTCCTGCTTTTCACCGGCCTCGACGCCTCCGCCCCTGCGCTGGTGACCGCGACGCGCGACCCCGACCCCGCGGAGCTGTCGGAGGCCGCGCTCGTCTTCGCCGTCGCCGAGACCGCCTGCCGCCGCCTGTTCGGCCTCTCGCCCGACCTGGACACGCCCTGGCACCTGCCCGCCGACCTGCGCGCGATCGCGCTGGCGGTGCGCGATTGTTCGCTGCCCGAACCCGCCCGCGAGACGATGCGCCTCGCCAAGAGCATCGAGCTGCTCTGCGCCGTCTTCACCGCACTCGGCGAGGGCGCGCTCGTTCCCGCCGACGGCGCCGGCGAGCTTCGCGAGGGCGATGCGGTGCGCATCGTCGCCGCGCGCCGCCTGGTCGACGAGCGCTGGCACGAGAAGCTGACGCTGGACGCGATCGCCCGCGCCTGCGGCCTCAACCGCGCCAAGCTCACGCGCGGCTTCCGGCTCATGTTCGACTGCTCGGTCGCCGACGCGCTCGCCGAGAACCGCCTCGCCGGCGCGCGCCGCCTGCTGCTCGCGACCGACCTGCCCGTGTCGTCGATCGGCTATCGCTGCGGGTACAACAACAACGCCAGCTTCACCCGCGCCTTCTCGCGCCGCTGGGGCGTGCCGCCCACCCAGCTGCGCCAGCTCGAGGTCGCGGCGTGAGCACGGCCGCCCGCGCCGTCACGGAAGGCGGCTCGCTCGTCGACCACGCGCTCCGCCGCGTCCGCGAGCACATCCGCGCGAACGACCTCAAGGTCGGCGACACGCTGCCCGGCGAGGGCTGGTTCGCCGCCGAGCTGGGCGTGAGCCGCGCCGTGATGCGCGAGGCGTTCGGCGCGCTCGCGGCGCTCCGCGTCATCGACGTCGCCAACGGCCGCCGCGCGCGCGTCGGCGCGATCGACGGCTCGGTCATGGGCACGTCGATGGACCACGCAGTCGCCACCGCCCAGGTGTCGGTCGCGGAGGTCTGGGACGTCCGGCGCACGCTCGAGCTCCGCACCGCCGAGCTCGCCGCCCAGCACCGTTCCGAGGCCGACGCCGGCGAGATCGCCCGCCACGCAGACGCGATGGCGGCGGCGGGCGACGATCTGAGGGAGGTCACGCGCCACGACATCCGCTTCCACCAGGCGATCGCGCGCGCCGGCGGCAACGCGCTATTCCACCAGATCGTCCGCTCCTTCGAGCCGTTGATGACAGTGGCGGTACCGACCGCCTGGCGCACCCGCGTCACGCCCGAGCAGCGCGAAGCCATCCTCCGCCAGCACCACACCATCGCCGACGCGATCCGATCGCGAGATCCTCACGCCGCTGGTCATGCGATGAGCGACCATTTTGATGCCTCGATCGGCGACCTTTTTGCGCGCTGACAATGGGGAGCGCCGATCCGACCAGCCGCCCGGGCGACCACGCCAGGGCGGCGCGGCCTCACACGAATGGTTTGGACTTGAGCGCCCGCTTCTGACAGCCTCCGCTGATCGCGGATCGAAAGGCGATCGTTGATCAAAGGACGGCCCGAGCGCGCCAACAACGTCGCCGCCTTGCGTCTACTGGCGCGCCGCCGACTGCCGCGACCCATATTCGACTATATCGATGGCGGCGCCGACGACGAGCGGTCGCTGCGTCGCAACGAAACCGCCTTCGCCGATTACGAGCTCGTCCCCGACGTCCTCAACGACGTGTCCGCGATCCGAACGGGAACGACGGTCTTCGGCCAGCCGTCGCGCTGGCCGCTCATGCTGGCCCCCACCGGCCTCACCCGCATGTTCCACGACCATGCCGAGCTGGCGGTGGCGCGCGCCGCGGCGCGGCACGGTCTCGTCTACGGCCTTTCGACGATGGGCACCACGCGGTTGGAGGATCTCGCCCACGCCTTCGACGGACCCAAGGTCTTCCAGATCTACATCTTCAAGGATCGCGGGCTGACGGCGGAGTTCGTCGCGCGGTGCCGGGAGGCGGGCTTTCACGGCTTGGCGCTCACCGTCGATACGCCTGTCGCCGGCAACCGCGAGCGCGATCGGGTGAGTGGGCTGTCCCTACCCCCGCGGCTCACCTGGCGGTCGATGCTCAGCTTCGCGCTCCACCCGTCCTGGTCGCTGCCGGCGCTGACGGGCAAGAAGTTCGACCTGGCGAACGTCAGCCACAAGATCGACGCGCTGGCCGGCGGCCCGATGAGCCTATTCGACTATATCGGCGGGCAGTTCGACCGCTCGGTCACGTGGCGCGACGTCGAATGGCTCGCGCGGGAGTGGAACGGCCCGCTCGCGATCAAGGGGGTGATGACGCCCGAGGACGCGCGCCGATCGATCGCGTCGGGCGCGACGGGCGTGATGATCTCCAACCACGGCGGCCGCCAGCTCGACGGCGCGCCCGCACCCGTCGACCAGATCGAGGCGGTTCGCGAGGCGGTGGGCGGCGGCCCGGACGTCATCTGCGACGGCGGTGTCCGCCGAGGCTCGGACGCGGTCAAAGCGATCGCGCTGGGCGCTACGGCGTGCTCGATCGGGCGGCCATATCTTTACGGCTTGGCGGCAGGCGGCGAGGCCGGGGTCGACCGTGTACTAACGCTACTTACCGAGGAGTTCGAGCGCACCTTAACGCTCGCGGGCATCAATGACGTCGCGGCCATCGCCCGCCGCCACGTGCGAAGGCGTTTCAACTGAGGCAGACCGGCGATGTAGCGGCTAGAAGGACCCGGGGGCGGGCGCTCCTTCTCGAAATCAGACCTTCTTTCAGCTACGGCTGCTCGGGTCGGATTAAGCGCCGACCGGGGATGTCGTTCTGGCCCAACTCGCTACGAACGAGCCGGCACTAACCCACCCGCATCGCTCAGAACCCCATCGGCGCCGCCGCTTCCGGTCGCGCCCGAACCTCCGCATCCAGCCGCGCGGCGATCTCCTCGCCGCTCTCGGCCGGCGCATGCCGGAGCTGCCGCGCGACCACCGCGAAGTCGCCGGGGGTGAGCCCCCCCACCTCGGCGAGCGAGGCCGGCGCGGCCCGCCCGAAGAACCGCTCGAACGCCCGCACCGCGCGGTCGCGACCCAGCGGGCGCAGGTCTAGCTTGAAAACGAAGCGCCGGAGCGTCGCCGGATCGAGCCGGCCGGGATGGTTGGTCGCCGCGACGACCGGCAGCGGGTGCCGGTCGAGCCAGGTCAGGAGTTCGTTCACCTGCCCCACCTCCCACCTCGACCGCGCCGTGGTCCGGTCGAACAGGAGCGAGTCCGCCTCGTCGAGCAGCAGCACGCCGCCGCGCCGGCGCGCCTCCGTTTCGCCGACCCACTTCGACAGGAGGTCGGACGCGCGCCTCACCAGCAGCGGGCGGTCGAGCCGTCGCGCCAGATGATGCCCGAGCGCGGTCTTGCCCGTGCCGGGCGGCCCGGTCAGCAGCAGCGACACGTCCAGCGCGCCGCCCGCCGCGATCCGATCGAACAGCGCGTCCAGCGGCGTGTCGCACTCGAACAGGTCCAGGTCGGGCGCGTCCGCCCCACCGGGCGGCAGCTCGCCGCCGCGCAGCGCCTCCACGAGCACGCGCGCGGGCCGCTCGCTCCCGTCCTCGCCCGCGAGCCGGGCCGCGCGTGCGGCGACGCGAAGCACGGTCGCGGCCTCGGGCGCGGCGTCGATCAGTCGCTCCACGGCCGGGTCGGCGACCACCCCCTCGTCCGCCGCGACGCGGGCGAGCATACGCCGCGCCGCGCCCGGCGACGGAAGGTCGAGCTTCAGCACGAAGCTCATACGCCGCAGGATCGCGCCGTCGATGTTGCCGATCGCGTTCGTCGTCCAGATCACGGGCGCCGGGTTCGCCTCGAGCAGGCGGTTGACGAAGACCTTGCTGCCCTCGCGCTTGGCGAACCAGTCGCCGCCCGAGGGCCGGGCTTCGCCGATCAGGTCCTCCATCTCGTCGAACAGCAGCACGGCCTCGCCCGCTTGGCCCAGCAAGCGCTGCGCCAGCCCGAGCGCCGCGACGCGCTGCCAGCGGTCCGGTTCCTCGTCGTCCTCGTCCGCCTCGCCGACCGCGTGGAGGACGACGCCCGCCGCTTGCGCCAGCGCGCGCGCGAACTCGGTCTTGCCGGTGCCGGGCGGGCCGTGGATGAGGATGTTGACCCCCGGCGCGCGCTCCGCGACCGCGCCGCGAAGCAGGCGCACGAGGAGGTCGGCGTCGACCACATGTGCGAAATCGTCGAGCGCGAGCGCGGCGGTCTGGCGCCGTCCCACCAACGCGTCGATCATCTCGGGGCCGGAACCGGGCGCCCGATCGAGCAGGCGTTCGAGCGCCCATCGGACGTCGACCTCCACTTCGCCTTGTCGATTGACGACGAAGCCGACCAGCCCCAGGCGCAGCACGGCGCTGCGCCGCACCGCGCGTTCGGCGTCGTGCGGCTCCGCTCCCGCGAGTTCGCCGAGCAGCGCGGGCAGGTCGCGGCCGTGCCGGCCCGCGCTCCTGGCGACCGCGCCGACGCGCGGCAGGCGGTCGCACGCGACCATCAGCGCGAGCAGCGCCGCGTCGAACGGCTCGAGCGTCAACAGCTCGGCGAGCGCATCCGCGAGCTGCAGCGCGTGCGGACGCGCCTCGTCCGGCGCCGCCGCTTGCGCCAAGCGCGCGAGCAACCGATCCCATTTGGCCGCGCCGTCTCCGTCCCCGTCCCCGTCCAGCGCGCTCCCGGCGAGCAGCCAGTCGAGGTGCGGTTCGGCCCATTCCAGCACCGCCGCGGCGAGCGGCGCGGACGCGGGGACGCCGCGCCCGATCCGGAGCACCAAGCCCCGGACGATATCGTGTTCGGTCATGATAGGTCCACCAGCCGGCGCGCGAACGCACCGGTCTTCTTCGGTTCGGATCGAAGGGCGTATCGGCTGCGGCGGGCGTCGCCGCAGCGTCCGGCGGACGCTTAGCGGAGGCCCTCGCCGCGAACCGCGCACCCGTTACGGGTCGGTTCCAGCAATGCTCATCTCCTTGGGCCGCACGTGTCGCGCGGCGCGCGGCCCCTAGCCGAAATTCGTTACGCGCGCAATCCGGTCACCGCACCGTCACCAGATGCGCGCCCGACCCCTGCTGCTGGAAGACGCAGCGCCTCCCCAAGAAGCGCTCGATCACCTCGCGGCCGGTCAGGCTGTGCCCGCTCGGCTTAACGGTGGTGAACGCGCCGCCCCCGGCCAGCGCGAAGGGCAGCAGCAGCTGATCCTGCAGGTACGGACCCGCGAACGCGTGCGACGCGAGGTAGCCCGCCATCCGACCGGCCGCCGTCCTGGCCAGCGACTCCGCCGAGACGCCCAGCTTGCCGAAGCCGCTCACCACCTCCGTCACGTGCTCGAACGCCGCCTCCAGCAGCAGGATCGTGCCCGGCCCCTGATCGGCGGGGAGCTCGCGCACCGCGAACGCGTCCTCCGGCCAGTCGTCGAGGACCTTGCGCGCCGCCTTGATCTCGCGGTCGGCGATGTCGAACGGCAGGCCGGCGAACACGGCCGTCGCCGACCGTTCCCCGGGCGCACCGCGCTCGACGCACTCGATCGGCTGAAGCGGTGCGGGGTAGATATCCACCTCGATCCGGCCGCCGCCGCGCGGGAAGAAGCCGTGGCGCACCAGCCGCGCCTCGACGCGCGGCCCCATGCGGTTGATCACCGGCAGGAAGCTCCGCGCCAGGAAGTCGAACGGCGGCGCGTAGATGTTGTGCGTGCCGCCTTCCAGCACGAGCCGCGAAGGCGCATCGGCCAGCATCAGCGGCGGCAACACCGTTTGCAGCACCAGCCCCGTCGACCCCGCCGTACCGACGCGGAAGCGATACTCGCCCGGCGTGACGCGGCCCGGGCGGAAACCGATCTCCGCCGAGCCGACATGCAGCCCTTCGCATGTCGCCCCGCCGATCGCGCACGCGGCCTCGACCGCGGTCACGTGCTGGCGCATCAGCCCCGGCTTCTCCCGCCCGCCCCGCACGTTGACGACACGGAACGGCTCGCCGGTGACGAGCGACAGCGCGCAGGCGGTCCGCACCACTTGCCCGCCGCCCTCGCCCTCCGATCCGTCCATGATGATCATGTCACTTTGCTTTCGCCGACGTCGACCAAATCGGTCGCGTCCGGTTCCGGGATGAAGACGTGGTCGGTCCAGCAGTCCGACCGCAGCGTGCCGATCTCCGCGCCGCACTCGCAGCGCTGGTTCGGTCCGTCGCACCCGTCCAGGCCGCAGCAGCCGTTCAAGCGGCGGGCATCGGTAACCGCCCTCACCGCCTCGGTCAGATCGAGCGGATTGATCCAGTACTGGGGCGTAAAGTCGAGCGGCACGCGCGTGCCGTCGGACGACCATTGCTGCGCTTGCCAGGACTTGTACGCCGCACCGGGCTCGGTGAGCGCCGCGCCGTCCCGATGGACGGGTGCGGGCGTCGCCGGATCCTTGGTCGACCAGATAATCAACGGACGCGTAAGCGGCCCGCCGCAGCGGCCGCAGACCAGCGTGCGACGCATTCGAACCTCCTATGCTTCGAGCGGGTGAAGGCGACGTCGATTGAACCTACGCCTCCTTCACCCGATCACCCCTTGACGCACACCACCTGCTTCAGCGTGTGGACGATCTCCACCAGGTCGCTCTGCGCGGCCATGACGGCTTCGATCGGCTTGTAGGCGCGGGGGCTCTCGTCGATGACGCCCTCGTCCTTGCGGCACTCCACGCCCGTGGTGGCGGCCGCGTGCTCCTCCAGCGTCACCTCGCGCTTGGCCTGGGTGCGGGACATCACGCGGCCCGCGCCGTGCGAGCAGCTGTGGAACGACTCCGGGTTGCCGAGCCCGCGCACGATGAAGGACTTGGCGCCCATCGACCCGGGGATGATGCCCATCACGCCCTTGGCCGCGCGCACCGCGCCCTTGCGGGTCACCAGCACGTTCTCGCCGAAATGGTTCTCGCGCGTGACGTAATTGTGGTGGCAGTTCACCGCCTCCAGCTCCGCCTCGAACGGCTTGACGATTTCCCGGCGCAACGCGGCGATGACGTTGGTCATCATCATGCGCCGGTTCAGCGCCGCATAGTCCTGCGCCCAGCCGACCGCCTCGACATAGTCGTCGAAATGCTCGGTCCCCTCCGGGAAGTACGCCAAGTCCTGGTCCGGCAGGTTCAGGTGCCAGCGGCGCGCGTCCTCCTTCGCCAGTTCGATGAACCAGCTGCCGATCGCATTGCCCACGCCGCGCGAGCCGGAGTGGAGCATCACCCATACGCGCGCCTCCTCGTCGAGGCAGACCTCGATAAAGTGGTTGCCCGTGCCGAGCGTGCCGAGGTGGACCAGCGTGTTCGCCTTCTCCAGCTTCGGGTACTTGGCGACGATCCGCTTGAACCGCTCCGCAAGCGTCGCCCAGGCGGCGACGATCTCCGGCGGGGGCGAGCCCCAGCTTCCCGTGTCGCGCTTGCCCCGCCCGACGCTGCGGCCGACGGGCACCGCCCGCTCGATAGCCGCGCGCACGCCCTCCAGGTTGTCCGGCAGGTCGCTCGCGTTGAGCGAGGTGCGCGCCGCCATCATGCCGCAGCCGATGTCGACGCCCACCGCCGCCGGGATGATCGCGCCCTTGGTCGGGATCACCGATCCCACGGTCGCGCCGATGCCGACATGGACGTCGGGCATGGCGGCGACGTGGCGGAAGATGAACGGCATCTTCGCCGCCGCCGCCAGCTGCGCGCGCGCGCGGTCGTCCACGGGCACGCCGCGCGTCCACATCTTGATCGGCACGCCGCCCTCGACGGGCTGGAACTCGTAGTTGCTCTGGGCCATGTCGGGCCTCCTTTCTTGTCAGCATGCCCCGGCGGCGAGGTGGTGGCGAGACGTAAGGCCCATGTCCTGCTCTCTAGACGACGGACCGGGAGGTCCGGCCGGGTTCGCACCGGCGTCTCGGGCGTGCCATGTAGTCTCGCCGGCATCCGCCGGATCGTTCTTCGGTGCCGGCGACGAGGTTTGGCGGGACGCGCGGATTTGAACCGCTCGGCCTTGCGGCCTTACCATGTAGTCCCGCCGGCATTCGCCGGCATGTTCAGGTCACGGCGACGAGGATCGAACGAGACCGCCCCGAGGGGCCATCGTGACAGGATGTAGTCCCGTTCGGCATTCGCCGTGTTGATAAGATCGGCCGTGGCGACGAGGAGTTGACGAGATTCTCGCACGGAGTCGAACCGCCGTCCCTGGTTATGGGCCAGGTGCTCACCCGAGCCAGGCAATGTATTCTCGCCCGCATTCGCCACGGCCTTTGAATTCACACCTCCGTTGCTTCGACAATGCCTACCCAGTCGCGCGTCTCGCCGCGGGCGAAGCGCGCCACCGTATCGAATACCGCGTCGGAGAAGCCCCCGACGTTAAGGATCTGCGGGCGGCCCGACGCCTGCGTCGTGCCGTACGGCTGCAGGTCGATGCACACCAGCTTCGCGCCCGGGTTGCGCCGGACCAGCCGGTCCCATTCGCGCATCGTCGCGGTCGCGCCTCCCCCATTTCGGCCAGAGGCGCCGGCGTCCACCCAAGACTCGTTGTCCGATACGATCACGACCAGGTCGACCGCCGCCCGCTCCGCGTTCAGCGTCGCCAGCGGGGCGGACACGTTCGTCCCGCCCCCGCCCACCGCCGCCAGCCTCGCGGCGTTCGCCGCGACGCGGGCGTTGGGGTCGAGCCGCACATCGACGACGCGCTCCTCGAAGGGCAGCACGCGCGCGTCCCGGTTGGACCGAAGCACCGCCGCCGCGACCAGCGCCGCCACGTCGACGCATCGCACCTTGGACGAGGCGCCCTTGCGATAGCCGGTCACCGGCGAGCTCATCGACCCGGACACGTCCGGGCAGACGACCACGCGGCCGGGCACGGCCGGCACGGAAGACAGCGTCAGCTCGAGCGCCTTCTCCAGCGCGGCCTGCACCTTGAGCGGCACGCCCTCGCCTACCGAGCCCAGCGCCATCTGGAGCTGGTACGGCATCACGCGGGTCCGGGCGATCGCGTCCTCGTCGGACAGCCGCGCCGCCACCGCCTCCGTCACCCCCGGCACGCCGAACACGCCGTTGCGCGCCAGCGTGTTGAGGTTGATCCGGAGCGCCTGCCAACCCATGCGCGTCGCCAACTCGCCCCACCGCTCCGCCGACAGCGGATAGGCGGTGAGCCATTCGAACGGCACGGGCGGCAGCGGGCTCGTCGGATCGCGCTTCCACGCCTCGAAGGCCGCGATCTCGGCCGGGAGCGCCGCCACGTCGTACGGCTTGCCCAGGAGCCAGCCGTAAAAGGCGCGCCGCTTCGCGTCCGCGGGCCGGGGGTGGACCATGCGGACCACGTCGGCGAGCGAGGGGCTCGTGCCCGTCGCGGCCGCCATGAGGTCGCGCATCGACGCGCGTTCCAGCCACTGCTTGACCAGGCGCTTGGGCCGCGTGCCCAGCGACGTCCGCCCGACCTGGCCCGAGCGCAGGATCTGCACATAGGAGCGCAGCATCCGGCCCGTGTCGATCGTGCGGTCGAACACCGCCATCGCGAGGTCGGGTTCAGCGACCGTAAGATAGGCCGCCAGCAGCGCCGGCATGTCCTTCATCGCGCCGCTCCGGCGGGCGTACACGGCCGCCTTGGCGGCGAACAGCGGATCGACCGCGCGCGCCGCCTCCAGCGCCTCCGCCAGGTGCTGCTCGGCCGACGCGTAGAAGCTGTCGGCGAGCGTCCCCGTCGCCGCGAGCTGCGCCAGCCGGGCCCGCGGCTCCAGCGCATAGGCCGGCGCCGCCTCCCGGTTCACCGTGTCGGCGCGGGGCAGCAGCTTCGCCACCGCGCTCGCGAACAATCCCTTGTTGGCCATCGTCCAACCTCCAAACTGGTCAGGGCGGCTGGACTCGAACCAGCGACTTCCCGCTCCCAAGGCGGGCGCTCTGACGCACCTGAGCTACGCCCTGTTTCGGCTTCGGGGGCGGCCGGCCCATTCCGGCCGCCCCTTCTCTCCGCCTCTTCGGACCGGGATGCCCGATCCGATGCCGAGGACTTTGCAGAAGGCGTGCCAATTCGCTGCGGGACGGCGGACGAAATCGTGTAAGTCACTGAAACAGCGAGCAGGCCTGCGGAAGACTGGCCGGGCGAGCGGATCAGGCTCATCAACTCGCGAAGGCTGCTTCCGTATCGACACGGATAGCTGCTTATCCTAGCATATCAGCATGCGCCCGCTTGTAGTTCTCGGCTTTCTCGGCTCCACGCTCGACGCGAGCAAGTTCGGCCCGTCGCGCTGGGGCAAGTGGCGGCCCACCGTCGGGCTCACCATGCACGAGGACCTGCGCGTCGATCGGCTGGTGCTGCTTCACGGGTCGCAGCACGGGCGGCTCGCGGACTATGTCGCCGCGGACATCGCCTCCGTCTCGCCCGAGACGCGGATGGAGCCGCACGTGCTCGACTTCGCCGATCCTTGGGATTTCGAGGAGGTGTACGGCAAGCTCCTCGACTTCGCGCGCGCCTACCCGTTCGACCCGGAGGCGGAGGACTATCTCGTCCACATCACCACGGGCACGCACGTGGCGCAGATCTGCCTGTTCCTGCTCACCGAAGCGCACTACCTGCCCGGCCGCCTGCTCCAAACCCAGCCCAAGCGGGGCACGGCGGACGCGGCGGGCACCTGGACCGCGATCGACCTCGACCTGTCGCGCTACGACAGCATCGCCACCCGCTTCGCCGCCGCCAGCGCGGAGAGCACGTCGTTTCTGAAATCGGGCATCGACACGGGGAACGCCGCGTTCAATCGCATGATCGACGAGATCGAGCAGGTGGCGATCCGGTCGCGCGCGCCCGTGCTGCTGATGGGGCCGACGGGCGCGGGCAAGAGCCAGCTCGCGCGGCGCATCTACGAACTCAAGCGCCTGAAGCATCAGGTGCGCGGTCCGTTCGTCGAGGTGAACTGCGCGACGCTGAAGGGCGACGGGGCGATGTCCGCGCTGTTCGGGCACAGGAAAGGCGCGTTCACCGGCGCGGTCGCCGACCGGCCGGGGCTGCTCCGCTCGGCCGACGGCGGCATGCTGTTCCTCGACGAGATCGGCGAGCTCGGCCTGGACGAGCAGGCGATGATCCTCCGCGCGATCGAGGACAAGCGCTTCCTGCCGGTGGGTAGCGACAAGGAGGTCGGGTCCGACTTCCAGCTCATCGCCGGCACCAACCGCGACCTGGGCGCGTGCGTGGCGCAAGGCACGTTCCGCGACGACCTCTACGCCCGGCTGAACCTCTGGACCTACGCGCTGCCGGGCCTCGCCGACCGGCGCGAGGACATAGCGCCCAATCTCGATTACGAGCTCGAGCGCTTCGCCGAGCGCGAGGGCACGCGCGTCACCTTCAACAAGGAGGCGCGCGAGCGCTACCTCGCCTTCGCCACCGGCGTGCAAGCGCGCTGGCCCGGCAACTTCCGCGACCTGGCGGCGAGCGTCACGCGCATGGCGACCTTCGCGCCCAAAGGGCGCATCGACCTCGACTGCGCGGAGGCGGAGATCGCCCGCCTCCGCCGGCTCTGGGGCGCCGCGGACGGCGGGGCGGACGACCTCGAGGCGCTGCTGCCCGGCGAGGCGCTCGCCGAGCTCGACCCGTTCGACCGCGTCCAGCTCGCGCACGTCGTCGCCACCTGCCGCCGCAGCCGATCGCTGTCGGAGGCCGGGCGCACGCTGTTCGCCGCCTCTCGCGCGCGGCGCGGGTCCACCAACGACGCCGATCGTCTGCGCAAATACCTCGCCCGCTTCGATCTGAGCTGGGCGCAGCTCGCCGGCTAAGCCGCCGCCAACGCCTCGCGCACGCGCGCCGGCGCTTGGCCCTCCGCATCCGGCCCCTCCATCAGCGCGAACGCGCCCGTGAGCTCGAGCGGGCAATGGCCGTGCACGCAGGCGATGAGCAAGCGGGCGAGCGGTCGCGCGCGATCCGTCCCGCATCCGGCGTACGTCACACTTAAGGGCGCTCTTGGACGCGTTCACCCGATGCCGTCGAGCCGCGTTCGTGACGCGTAAACGTTCTACGTCCGGTTCCGCCAACGGCTGCCGTTCATGCGGTCGCCTCGAACGGCCGCGAAGTTCCGGCATCGGCCTCCGGCCAGGAGCGAGTGTTTCTCAATGGTCACAAGGAGGAGCGCTGGGCGGACGTCGGGCACTTCCCGCATCTCGAACGGCCGGACGCAACGCGCTCGGTCGTGTTGGAGCGGTTCTCCCGGTGAAGCGGCTGGCCCGCTCATCGCCGTGATCCCCCCCCCACAATGGTCGACGGGGACTTGTAAACGAGGAGGCGGTAATTGCCTCGCCCTCGGCGGCACGTCCTCGACGGGACTGTCGACCATAAAATCGGCGGCGATCTCTGGCGGCAGCACCAACGCCCTGCCGGGCAAGGCCCGCCAACGATGGCGCCCGACATCGTGGCTCAGAGCGCACCAGCAATCAGCGCCCAGTACCAGGATCATGGCGAACTGGGATGCGGCCAGGCGTGATAGGTTCCCGCCGGCTGCAGGGATCGGAACATGCTCAGCGATCCGGAGCCGACGGCGCGGCTTTGCTGCAGGTTGCCGGCCTGCGAGTCCTGCTCGAACAGCTCGGGATGGCCGATGAAGGCGCTCATCCGTCCGCCTCCGTCCTGTCACCATGCTCCACATGCGCCGAATCCGGATTGTGCGCATGACCGGCGGGAGGATGCATCCGCGCGGTCCAGTTCACATCCGCATCCCGGCCTCATGAGCTTGACGGTCTGGTCCCACGCACATAGCCGCGCCGCTGGCGTTGGGACCGTGGCATGCCGGCGCATGGTTCTCGAGCGTCATCCCGAAAGAGTCACAGAGGCTTCGGACCCAGCCGCCACGAGATCTCCCTGCCGTCGCGTTCGACGTCGACGATGATGCCGGGCGCGAGAAGCGCGCCCGGACCGGGCTCGACCGGAACCGACGCCGACTCCCGTCCGTCGATCCGCACGAGCAGATCGCCTTCACGGAAGCCGAGGTTCGAGAGATCGTCAGGAACGCCGCTCATCCTGTAGCCCCGCAGACCTGCATCGTCTCGAACCGGTTCGAACCGAACGCCACCGCCGGACGGTATCGAGCGCATGTCGGCCTTCTCGGCACCGCCTGGAGGAGGTGGGGCCGCCGTCCGTTCGGAACGCGCCACGGCCTCCTCGCCCGGCTCGACGATGATCTCGTCGGTTTCGGGTTCGCGGACCGGCTCCGACCCGCGGACGATCCGCACTCGGTCCCGTGCATCGCTCGCCGGGGTTTCGCGGAAGAGACCGGAGGACCAGAGGAACCAGGCCAGCACGCACGCCGCCGAGAGGACGAGGAGCACGACCTGCCCGGCTGCGGCTCGACGCTGCCTCTTCCGGATGGTCGGGCGTGTGGACGGCATGACGTTCCCACCTCCTTTGCGGCACCGGCCGGGCGCGGCGCACGCCGCCCCGGCCGTCACGACGTCCTCAGTTCTGCACCCAGAACTCGATCGCCTTGGCCGGCACCGTGGCCGAGAACGTCCCGCTCGCGCGCGTGCCTACGTTCCGCTTCCAGTCGGCGAGCGAGTAGCGGTAGCCGGTGAAGCCGCTCGCGACGTTCGCGTCCACGTCGAACGTGAACGGCGCGGTGCCCCGGTTCGTGACGACGACGACCATCTTGCCCGTCCGACCTCCCTGCCGGAAGGCGAGGATACGCTGGTCGCGGCGGACCGTGGGCTCATCGACCTGGTAG
The DNA here is from genome assembly GCF_002288825.1 of Sphingomonas lenta. Lineage (GTDB taxonomy): Bacteria > Pseudomonadota > Alphaproteobacteria > Sphingomonadales > Sphingomonadaceae > Sphingomonas > Sphingomonas lenta. Next base: position 284,368 of record NZ_NSLI01000003.1, on the reverse strand, counting down.
CGGACGGAGTTCCAGGGCATCCACTCGAGAAAGCCGACGATCGCCCGCCAGTTGCGCAGCTCGTAGTCGAAGTGGCCCTTCTGGATGTTGCCGAACTTGCTGAAGTCGTTGTCGTCGGCCGGCCGCCAATAGCCGAGCGCGTAGCCCTGGGCTTCGGTGTTGTAGGTCGGCTTGAGGGCGTGCAGCCAATACCAGGTCGGCGAGTTCACGAAGGTGAACCAGTTCATGATGGACTGGGCCGTGTTCACCATGCGCCATTCGGACGTGATGTTGTCGAGGTACTCGAACTCGTTGTTATAGGCCGGCTTGCCGAGCTTGTTCGCGTTGAACAGGCTGGCGTTGTCGATCTGGTCGTTGGAGTCCTTGCCGATCCGGTGCCAGGTCCACTCGTCGACGAGGTCGAGGTTCAGGCCGTTGCGCAGGCTCGCCCGGCTCTGGCCGTCCCAGCTGTTGGCGTGGATCCTGACCGTCGGATGGGCCGCGCGCACCTTCGCCGCGACGATGTTGAAGGTCGAGATGTACTCGGCGTCGGTGTAGTTCGCGTGCGAATAGGTCGTGACCGTGTGCGGCGCCTCGTTCTGAAGGCCGAACTTCACCACCTTCACGCCGTTGTTGTTGAGGTAGCTGATGTCGCGGACCACGGCGTCGCCGAAGTCGTTCAGGAAGGCCGAGTCGAACCGCTTCAGCTTGCCGCCGATATAGCTGTCGCCCGTCTTCCAGTAGGTCGGCGGCGACCAGTACTCGAAATTGACGCCCTCGGCGCCCGACGTCGAGATCAGGGAGGCGAGCTCCTGCATCTGCTCGGGCCACCGGCCCCGCAGGTTCTTGCGGTCGGCGCTCAGGCCCCGAAGGTACAGCCCGCCGGCCAGGCGGATGTAGCGGAACCCATGGCCGCGCCCGATCAGGTCGGTCGCCAGCCGGGTGCGCTCGGAAGCGGTCAGGTCGTGCGGCACCGACGTCCGCGCGTCGGGAAGGCCGTCATTGCCTGAGCCGATCGAATCGCTCTGGATCTCCACGCCGAGCCCCTGGATCGTCTGCTTGGGCAGATCGGTCCTGACCGTGTAGCGCGCGGTCTGCGCCCAGCCGAGCTGCGGAACGGCCGCCGTGGAAAGCAGGGCCGCGGCCCCGACGCGAAGCGCACCTCTACGTGTAAGCATCGTCACCTCTCCTCCTTCGCCGCGGTTCGCCGCGGCTTCCTCTCCAGGCGGGATCCGCCCGAACCACCTCGATCGGACAACCGCGTCCGCTTCAAGCCGGACGCGGTCGAGGCGGCGCGGCGCGTCGTCGCCGCCGATCCGGGAGCCACCAGCTCGCGGCTCCGAGCGCGAGCATGGCGGTGCCGAACAGCGCCAGCGCGATGCGGCCCTCGTCGCCGACGAGCAGCAGCAACAGCATGAGAAGGCCCGAACCGCCGAGCGAGAGCGGGACGACGCCTGCGGAGCCGTGTCCGCCCTCGGCCGGTGGCGAGGGCCGGTACAGCGCCGCGCGGCGCTGGACCTCGATCCACCCGGGGCGGACGCCCCGCGCGGAGAAATGGGCCGCGGCCAGGATGAGGTTCGGAAGCACGGCCCCGACCACGACCTCCGCCAGCCGCGGATTGGCGTTCATCCACTGCGCCAGCCAGAGGCCGGCCAGCGCCGTGCCGGGCGCCAGCGCGAATTTGATGGCTAGCCCCGCGGCGAAGCTCGTCAGCGCGGCGGTGAGCAGCGCGGGCAGCCCGATGCGGCTCGTCAGCAGGCCCCAGATCGTCGGCGCCATCAGCGGTCCGAGCAGCATCGCGGTGATCGTCAGCACGATCTTCTCGGCGCCGCCGGCATAGGGGATCAAGAGCGCGACGCCGACCAGCGCCGCGCCGATCAGGAAGGTGAACAGTCGCCCGACACCCATCATGTGCCGGTCGGACGCCTGGGGCGCCACCAGCCTTCGGTAGAACTGCTCGGACAGGACGCCCGCGAACACGTTGATCTGGGCGGACACCGCGCTCGCGGTCGCCGAGAACATCGCGGCCATCATGAGCCCGAGCATACCCACCGGAAGCACCAGCCGGCTGGCCAGGATGTAGGCCTGCTCGGGGTTCGCGTTGGCGTCGACCAGGCGGTAGAGGACGGGCGTGATCAGCCACACGGTCGGGCTGACGAGGTAGAGCCCGCCGAACAGGTAGGCCGCCTTTTTCGCGTCGCGGTCGGTCGGCACGCAGATGTAGCGCTGCGCGAACGCCCATTCGGCCCCGATGAAGAAGAAGTGCACCGCCGCCCAGCCCGCCAGGAACAGGAGGCCGTAGCGCTCGGAGGTCGGCTCGAAGAAGCCGTCCGGCACCGGGGCGTGCGGCACCTGGCCGAGGTGGAGCAGCAGGAGCGGCACCACGAACAGGACCGCGAGCTGCAGCACCACGAACTGGAGCACGTCGGTCATGAGCACCGCCCACAGCCCACCGACGACCGTGTAGAACAGGATGATCGCGCCGAAGATGACGATCGTGGCCGAAACCGACAGGTTGCCGGTCGCGTCGTCGCGGAGCGGAGTGCCCGGATCGAGCGGCACGAGCGCGGCGAACATGACCGAGACGGCGTATAGCGCGACGCCCGTGCTGAAGACGCGGATGAGCAGCATCGACCAGGTGTAGAACTGGACGGCGCCGTCGCCGAAGCGGAGCTGCACGAACTCGGCCGGAGTGGCGACGCCCAGCCGCCGCCATCGTCCGGCCACGAGCCAGCCGACCGCGAGGCCCGAGAAGCCGATCATGGTGTTGATCGAGATGGCGACGACGCCCTCGCGATAGGCGAGGCCACCCCACACGACGAAGGTGCCGGCCGACTTCAGGGTCATGAAACCGCTCATGCCCGCCATCCACCAGGGCGACTGGCCGCCGGCCGCGAACATGTCCGACGGGGTCCGGGTGCGACGCCCGGCCATGACGCCGATCGCGAGCGTGCCCAGGATGTAGAGCGCGACCACCAAGGCGTCGATCGCGGTCATGCCGGCGGCCTCGCCCCGCCCGCTCGGGGATGCGCCGGACGCATCCTCAGAACCTCGTCCGGGCGGACACGCCGAAGTACCGGTCGAAGTCGCGCGGGAGCTGCTGGGCGTAGGCGTTCGCCCCGCCCGCGGCCCCCACCGCGGTTATGTTGGCGACGTACTGCTTGTCGAACAGGTTCTTCACGAACAGGCTCACGTCGTAGCGGTCGTCCAGGAGCGTGACGCCGACCGTCGCGTCGAACACCCCGTAGGAGCCCTGGATCTGGTTGGGGTTCTGCGTGAGGTCGAAGAGCACGCGCGACTGCCAGCGCCAATCGGCTTGGAGGTAGGGCCTGATGTCGGACGCGGTCGGCACCTCGTAGCGGCCCGACACGGTGTAGCGCCACTTGGGCGCGTTGACGAACGGCTTGCCGTCGAGATCCTGAACGTTGACCCCCTGCGGATTGGGACGACAGCCTTGCGCGGCGGTCTGGCCGGTGAAGCAGGGACCGTTCGGCACGTCCTGGAACTCGGCGTCGAGATAGGTCACGCCACCGCTGAAGTTCAGCCCCTCGACGGGACGGGCCTGGAACTCGACCTCGAACCCGTCGACCTTGACGCCGCCCACACTGGTCAGGACGACCAACCCCGCCGCGGGGTTATAGACCTGGCCCTGGTAATCGTCGAACCGCGTACGGAACGCCGTGACGTTGAACAGCAGCCGACGGTCGAAGAGCTGCGTCTTCAGCCCCGCCTCGATCAGCTCGGAGGTCTCCGCCGGCGCCGGCAGGTTCGCGAACTGCGCGGCCGACAGACCGAGGGTCGCGGCCAGGCCTTCGCTCTTGTAGCCGGTGCTGTAGTTCACATAGCCCGTGATCGTGTCGGTGAACTCGTAGGTGGCGCTCGCCTTGCCGATGAGCGCGTCGTCCTCGTAGCGGCCGTCGAGCGGACCCAGGACGGGATTGGTCACGGCGGCGTTGCGGCCGTTGAAGAAGCCCGCGACCGGGCGCAGGAAGCGCAGGCGCTGCTCCTCGTGCAAGTAGCGCAGGCCGCCGGTCAGCGTCAGCCGCTCGCCCAGGTGCAGGTTGGCCTGTCCGAACACCGACACGTTTTCCGTGTCCACGATGGAGAAGCCCGTCAGCCGCGCCTGGTCGCCCGGCGCGATCGGATTGACGGTGCCGTCCGGGTTGATGGACGTGACCGCCGAGATGTTCAGCCCGCGCCGGTCCAGGAAGTTGTACGCCGAGCCGTCGAAATAATAGGCGCCGACCACGAAGTCGATCACGTCGGACGGCGGCGAGGTCAGTCGCACCTCCTGCGTGAAGGTATCGCTCGACTCGATGTTGAAGTTGGACACGACGAGCCGCGACTGGGTGTTGTCCAGGTCCACGTCGCTGTCGTTCTTGAACTCGCGATAGGCGGTTATGCTGGTCAGGGTGAACGCGCCCAGCTCGAGGTCGGCGGTGAGCGAGCCGCCGTAGTTCTCCTGGCGCACGAACGGGTCGACGTCGTTGTTCACGTTCCGGTTGGTCGGGCCGACGGCCGTGCCGGTGGAGATCTGCCGCGGATTGTTGGTGGCGATCCGCAGCGGCAGCGCGCAGCAGTTCGCGTCGATCTTGGAATAGTCGCCCTGGAGCAGCAGCGTCAGCGTCCCGGTCGCACGAATGCCGAGCTTCAGGCGTGCGCCGAACGCCTCCGCGCCGTTCACGTCGTCGTCGTAGAAGAGGTTGCGGCTGATGCCGTCCTGCGCCCGGAAGAACGAGGCGAAGCGGAACGCCACGTTTTCGGCGATCGGCCCGCCGATCGCGGCGTTGAGCCTGACCTCGGCGTCCTCGGCCAGCAGCACTTGGGCGTTGCCGTTGAAGGCGTCGTAATCGAGCCCGCGCGTGATGATGTTGACCACGCCGGCCGACGAGTTCTTTCCGAACAGCGTCCCCTGGGGCCCGCGCAGCACCTCGATGCGCTCGATGTCGCCCAGGTCGCTGAACGCCGAGCCGGGCCGCTGCAGGACCACCCCGTCGACCACCGTCGAGACGCTCGGCTCCACGCCGGTCGAGAACACGTCGGTGCCGATGCCGCGGATGCGGATGGAGTTGTTGCGCAGCTCGTTGCCGGCGCTGAACGTGACGCTGGGCACCAGCGCGGTGATGTCGCCCAGGTTGGTGATGTTCGCCCGCTCGAGCGCGGCTCCGCCCACGACCGAGACCGCGACCGGGATCTTCTGGACGTTCTCCTCGCGGCGCTGGGCGGTGACGATGATGTCGCCGACCCCCGGGTCGGCGTCGAGACCGGTCGTGCCCGCCTCCGAAGGCGTCTGCTCGGCCGGTGAGGCCGGTGCGCCCGTCGCCTGTCCCGTCGAGGCGCCGAGCTCCTGCGCCACCGCCGGCGACCCCGCGACCGCCAGGAGCGCCGCCCCACTCAGAAACGCGGTCTTCATGTTCCCTCCCCCGTCGAGCCGTGGTCCGGCCGCTGTGATCGCCAGACCTGTATAGAAACAGAGTTCCGCATCGTGGTCAATACTGCGGTTTAGTCGGAAACCAGCCCGGTCGCGCGTCGTCCAGGTACGCGCCCTCGATCGCGTCCACCCGGTACCGCTCCAGCTTCTCGATGTCGGGATCGACGCCGAGCCCGGGCTCGAGCGGCACGTCAAAGGCGCCGTCCCTGAGCGCGACCGCGTTCGGCGCGACGTCGTCGGCGAGGTACGCCCGCTCCGTGTCGATCGCGAGCACCATGTTCGGGATGGATGCCGCGAGATGGACATAAGCGGCCTGCGAGATGGCGAGCTCGGCCCCGCTGTGCAGCGTCACCGGCAGGTTCGCTGCCTCGCAGAGCGCCGCCGACTTGACCGTCTGCCACAGCCCTCCCGCCTCATGCGGGTCCAGAAGCACCACGTCGGCCGCGTCCGCGCGCACCACCGCGGCCACGTCCTCGAGCGTGTACGCGCTCTCGTCCAACGCGATCGGGACGCTCGACCCGGCCCTCAGCGCCGCATGACCGGGAAGGTCGTCGAGGGGAAGCGGCTGCTCGACATAGGCGAGGTCGAGCGGAGCCATGCGCGCGAGCTGGCGCTTGGCGGTGGGGACGAACCAGGCGCCGTTCACGTCCGCGCGCAAGGGCAGGTCGCCGACCCTTTCGCGGACCGCCTCCAGCAGGGCGAGATCGCTGCGCTCGTCGAAGCCGATCTTGACCTTGAACGTGCCGTAGCCGCGGTCGAGGAACGCTTGCGCCTTGTCGGCGCACTCGGCGGGCGTCGGCAGAAAAAGGTAGGCGGAGGCCGGCACGCGGTCGCGCCACAGCCCGCCCCAGAGCGCGTGGAGCGGCAGCCCCGCGCGGCGGCCCAGCGCGTCCCACATCGCCATCTCCATGGCGGCCATCGCCATCACCGCGGCGCGCTTGTGGTGGTAGTAGCCGGCGCCCAGCACGTGCCGCCCGAAACGCTCGACCTGCGCGACGTCGTAGCCGACCGCGAGTCGCGCCACGACCCTCTCGAACACGGCCCGGACCGGCTCGATGAGGCAGATCGTCTCCCCCCACCCGACCACGCCGGCGTCGGTGTCGATCCTGACCACGAGGCGCGTGGCCCCCGTGCGGCGGCCGGACGCCCAGAGGATGTCCTCGCTGAACGGCATGCGCACCAGCCAGTGCTGCACGGCGGTTATCCTCATCGTCGATCTCCCTTGATGGAAACAGAGTTCCAGCATATAGACGAAGAGGACATAGTCGAGGGGGTAGACGGTGGCGGAGCCGCTGAACGACAATGGGGAGCATCGGGGGGAGCGAGCGGAGGACGCGCGCGGCGTCTCCGGGGCGCAGGCTCTCGCCAAGGCGTTCTCGCTCCTGAACATGGTCGCGGACGCGCCGCGGCCGCTGCGCTTCACGGAAATACTTCAGTACAGCGGGATGCCGCGGGGCTCGCTCCACCGCATCCTCCAGGCGCTCCAGGAGGCGCGCATGCTGAAGCTGGACGAGCGCGACCAGACCTATCGCCTCGGCAACCGCTTGTTCGAGATGGCGCACCGCGTCTGGAGCGAGTTCGACCTCAGGGGCGCCGCCGAACCCGAGCTCGAACGCCTGCGCGAGGCGGTCTCGGAGACGACCCGGCTGGGCCTGCTCGACGGCGAGGCCGTGCTCATCATCGACCAGCGCGAGTACCCGCGGCCGATGCGGCTGGGGAACGGGGTCGGCAGCAGGCTCTCCGCCCCGGCCAGCGCCATCGGCAAGGCGATCCTGGCCTATCTGCCGCCTAAGGACCTCAGGCTGTTCCTGAACGGCCGTCCGCTCGACGCGCTCACGCCCAACACCATCAGCAATCCCGACGAGCTCCAGCGCGAACTCGACCTGGTAAAGGCGCGCGGCTACGCCGTCTCCATCGAGGAGCAGTTCATCGGCGTGAGCGCGGTCGCCGCGCCCATCCTCGATCACCGCGGCGTGGCGCTCGGCGCGATCAGCATCACGGGCACCTCCAATCGGCTCACCGCCGAGCGCCTCCACACGCTCGGGCGCGACGTGATCGAGGCCGCGCGCAGGACGTCCGGAAACGTGGGTGAGACCTTCATGTCGATCGCTGCCGCCAACACACCGATCCGCGGCGTCGACGCGGCCCTATCCTGCGCCTTCCCGTCCGGCGCCTTTCTGGGCGAGGCGCCCGCCTGGCTGCCCGACCAGGACGCGCTGCTCTGGGTCGACATCCTCGCGCCTGCGATCAACGTGTCGACGCCCGCCAACGGCGGCACCCGCTCGGTCCGCACCCCCGAGCTCGTCAGCGCGGTCGTGCCGCGCCGCCGCGGAGGGTTCGTCGCGACGATGCAGGGCAGCATCCGCGGCATCGACCTGCATAGCGGCGACACCACGGACGTCGCGGTCCCGACCGACATGACGGGCCGCCGCTTCAACGACGCCAAGTGCGATCCCGCCGGACGCCTGTGGGCGGGCACGCTCGCGCTCGACGCGAGCCCCGGCCAGGGCACCCTGTACCGGCTCGACGTCGACGGCGCGCTCCATGCGGTCGAGCGCGGGTTCCACATCTGCAACGGGCTCGGCTGGAGCCCGGACGCGACGCGGTTCTACCTCGCGGACTCGGGCGCCGCGACGATCTTCGTCTACGACTACGATCTCGCGTCCGGCACGGTCGCGAACCGGCGCGCGCTCGTCGAGTGCGACGCGTCCCATGGCGTCCCCGACGGCCTGGCCGTGGATGAGGACGGATACCTCTGGGTCGCGATCTGGGACGGCTGGGAGGTGCGCCGCTACGCCCCCGACGGCTCGCTCGACCGCACGGTCGCCGTTCCTGTCCCGCGACCGACCAGCTGCGCGTTCGGCGGACCGGACCTCAGGACGCTGTACGTGACCAGCGCGCGCATCCGGCTGTCCGCGACCCAGCTCGCGGCCGCGCCGCTCTCGGGCAGCGTGTTCAGCATGGCGACCGACGTCGCCGGCGTGCCGGTCACGCCGTTCGCGGGCTGAGGGAAGTGGCGACCTACCCGTCGCTCGAGGGGCGCGCGGTGCTGGTCAGCGGCGGCGGCGGCGGGATCGGGGCCGCGATCGTCGAGGCCTTCGCGGCGCAGCGGGCACGCGTCGCGCTGGTCGATCGCGACGCCGCGGCCGCGGAGGAGCTGTGCCGGCAGGTCGAGGCCCGGACCGGCGTGAGGCCGTCGCCCGCGGTCGTCGACTTGGCGGACATCGACGGCGCGCTCCGCGAAGTCCGGCGGCTGGCGGCGGAGTTCGGCCCCTTCACCGTGCTGATCAACAACGCCGGCAACGACGAGGCCCACGCGTTCGGGACGGTGACGTCCGCCTACTTCGACGACCGCATCGCGGTGAACCTGCGGCACCAGTTCTTCCTGGCGCAGGAGCTCGCGCCCGCGATGGCCGCGGCCGGCGGCGGCTCGATCGTCAACCTCGGCTCGATCAGCTGGATGGTCGGGGCGCCGGGCGTACCCGTCTACGCCGCGGCCAAGGCGGCGGTGGAGGGTTTGACGCGCTCGCTGGCGCGGGAGCTCGGACCGAGGCGGATCCGGGTCAACTCGATCGCGCCGGGCTGGGTGCTGACCGAGCGCCAGCTCGCCAAGGGCGCCCGGGATCCGAAGAAGTTCGCCGACTACCTCGAGCGCCAGTGCATCAAGGAGCACCTCGCGCCGGTCGACGTGGCCGAGTTGGCCCTGTGGCTGGCGGCGGACGAGAGCCGCAGATGCACCGGCCACACCTGGTTCGTCGACGCGGGCGCGTCCTGATGTCCGTCCCGGCGGGCAACGGTCGAACCAAGTGCGCGCGAGGCTTGCCTTCCGACCCGCTCCAGACGCCAACTTCGTCGCGGGTTCGAAAAAGGCGCGGCTCGGTCCTGTCCCGGTGATCACCGGGCTTGCAGTGCTCCATCCGGTTGCAGCCATGATCGCAAGGCAACCCGCTTTTCCTGAGACGTGGGAGCGAATGCCGGCCGTTGTTCTTGGCTTGCTGAGTCTTTTGCGAAGCTGTGCACGAGAGCCGGTGGTTTTGTCGATGAATTAAGCGAAGCAACGGTGCGCTACTGGTCAGCCCCTCTCGATCGCAGGTTCGCCATCACCATCAAGGATGCGAACGGGCGGCGCTCCACGACCGAGTATGGCGGTGTTCCGGGAAGACGTTTGAAGGTGATGGACGCTGTTGGCAGGCTCCGACCCAAGCCGAGCTTTGGCTGAAGTCCGACAGGACGTCCGCTACGAGTGGAGAGTAGACGTCGCGAGCAGCGTTCATTCCACAAGTGCGGCCAAGCTTACTGCCGCATACCTAAGGACGTACGGCTTCTCGGCTGGCTCCCCAGTCGGCAAGGCATCACCGAAAAACGCGATATAGCAGTCGAACAAGCCGATCTCGTCATCAAGCCAGCAATGAACAACAACGCCGAACTCCGACATTAGGTGTTCGTCGCCGTTCCAATAGGCGTCGCGACGCACCCTCGTTCCTGGCGCGAGGTAGCGATCTTCCCCTGAGCCGATCTTCTCTGCCATTCTGTCGTCCCAGTATTCAGCCCGTGCGGACTTTATCGCAGACATCGAGAGGCCGCTATGGGTCTGAAGCGAACCCCGGCGCGAATAGCGGCTTGGGGTAGCTAGCGGGCCATCGGCCTCCTAGCGTTACGACCCATGCACGAACGAAACCGCTGGATCATGCACATCAAGTCGCTTCGTGAGGCGCACAACGCGAGCATCTTGGAGGCAGAGCGGATCGCGCTCGCTGACCTGGGCTGGCGACGCTGGGTCGAGCGTCAGATCAACTCGGACATGCGTTGCCGTCGCATGGCGCTCTCTCATCTACACCACAACGGCGAGGCGTCGCTGATCGAACGTAGTGGAGACGAACTGACGGTTCGCTAAAGGTTGGAAGCGGACTTCCGTGGCCCTCGATCGGGGTGAACGGGGAAGTCGAAGTCTCTCCGACGGCAGGAACCCACGATCCGACGTACAGCGCGCCGAGGGCTCTCCCCCAGAAGCGGACGTCCGTTCTTACCGGCTTAGGCAGAACTTGGCGGACGCCGCCGACGATGAAAAAGCATAGTCGGTGGAGCGAGGATCCGGCGTGAATGCGCGCTGATACGTCGCGAGCGGGCGTTCGCACCGTGTTCGTGATCTATGCATGGCGGCTGAGGACTCCCGGTCCTAACCCGGCCGCCGATCCTTAGCCTTCTACTGCACTGCACGCTCCGTTGCCGCCATTGCGGCCCGTGCTCGCGTCGTTCCGAGGAGCGGTGCTGCTGGAGATCCGCTCACAAGATGCCGCGTCTCCGCATGTGCGCGGAGTCGACGGCCGGTGCGGGTTCAGCCGATTCCTTGTGCCCGTGCCCAGGTGATGAACAGCTCTTTCCAACGCCTCGCGGGTTCTCCCGCCGGACCGGGAAGGTCGAGGCCGTGCCCGCCGGCGGTGAACAGATGCGTTTCGACGTCCACACCCGCCGCTCTGAGCGCGGCGCGCATCTCGACGCTGTTCTCGACCGGAACGATGGGGTCGTCCTCGGCATGGGCCAGGAAGAAGGGCGGCGTGGCGGCGGTGACGTTGTGCGCCGGCCCGTGCGCCCGCCGCGTCGCGGGCGAAGGGTCCGGTCCTAGCAGCATGTCGCGTGAGCCGGCGTGCGCGAGCGGCGAACTCATCGACTGGACGGCATAGATCGGCGCGGCGATCGCGGGTCGCGCGCTCAGCCGGTCGGCGGCATCGACGGGCTGGTAGAGGCTCGCGTCATGCCGAGTGGCCAAGTCGCCGCAGACATGGCCGCCGGCGGAGAAGCCGAGCGCGCCCACCCTGGCCGGGTCGAAGCCGTATCGCGCCGCGCGCGACCGGATCAGCCGCATGGCGCGCTGCGCGTCGGCCAGCGGTACGTCCGCCCGGTTCGCCCAGCCCTCGCCCGGCAGGCGGTAGTACAGCACGAAAACGGTCCAGCCGCGCGCGCTGAGCCAGGGGCCGACTTGATAGCCCTCGGCGTCGATGACGATGACCGAATAGCCGCCGCCGGGCGTCACCAACAACGCTCCGCCGTTCGGCCTGGCGGGCCGGAACACTTTCATGCGCGGACGGACGATGCCCTTGACCATGCGTCCGGGATGCTGGGCGCTGCCGGTCTCGATCACCTGTTCTCTGGGCAGGACCGATGGGGCGCCGGGCGGGATGCCGGGCCACAGATCGATCTCCTCGGCCGGATAGGCGGGCCAGCTGCCGGGTTCCGCGGCGTGGACGGCCGGGCTCGGCAAGGCTGCACCGGCTCCGGCGAGCAGCATGTCGCGGCGGCTCAACATGGGCGTTCCTCTCCTCCTGGTCGGGCGTCGTCGCCCGCGGGCACGACAGGGCGCATCGGAACCGCCGTCGCGGGTCGGTCACCGTCCGAACGAGCCGCTGCTCGACGGGGGTGTTAGGGCTGGGCCGGACCGAGATGCCCATGCATCCCGATCCAGCGCACGAAGGCGTCGAACCAGCCGGTGCTGGTGGTCGTCTTCGGGTACATGCCGAACCCGTGCCCGCCCTGCTCGTACAGGTGGAACTCGACCGGCCGCCTGGCTCGCCTCCAGCTCTCGACCAAGCCGAACCCGCCGTCGCCGAACAGGGGATCGTCGGCGGCCAGCGCTACGAACAAAGGCGGCGCGTCCGACCGCACCGCCGTCGGCGCGAGCGGGCCGTAGATGTTGCCGATGAATGCCGGCCTGGCGTCCGACGCGGAAAGCGCCGTCGCCACCGTCAGCATGGCCCCGGCGGAGAAGCCCAGCATCCCGATCCGGTCGGGATCGATGTTCCACTGCGGTGCCCGCGCCCGGACGAGCGCGAAGGCGGCGCGCGCGTCGGCGACCTGCGCAGCCAAGCCCGCGGCCGGATCGCCCGAGGAGGTCCGGGACGCGCGGGGCGCGCCGGAGAACATGCGTCGCATCGACTCCTCGAACCCGGCCATGTCGGCCGGCGTCTGGTTGAGCCGGTATTTCAGCACGAACGCCGCGACGCCCTTTGCGGCCAGGGCTCGCGCAACGTTCCAGCCCTCATTCTCCATCGACAGGGTGCGGAAGCCGCCGCCGGGCGCGACGATCACCGCCGCACCCGTCGCCCTGGCCCGGTCGGGCGGGAACGGCGTGAGCGTCGCCACCGTCACGTTGCGGGCGAACACGCTCCCATATTGGCGATGCCAGGACTCCTGCGCGATCACGCCCGGCAAGGGGCCGGTGTTCAGCGCGATCGCCCCCGGCTGCGCGGGCGTCGCGATCGGCGTCATGCGGTCGTCCTGCGCGCATGCCGGCGCGGAAAGGCCGGCCGCGGCGATCGCGAACGCCGCGAGCAGCGTGGCCGCCCGGCGCGGCGGGCGCGGGACGGACCGGGTTCGCGACATCATGCTCATGGTGGATCTCCCGGTCACGAGGCGTGTCTCTATCGCGTCGGTGGAGCGGGGTTGCGAGCGCTTCGCTACCTGACCTGCACCACCGCGATCGACTTCGCCGGCAGATCGAAATGGAGCTGCCCGCCGGATGCGCGACCGCTGAACGGCCGCGGCGCCACCCGGTCGGGATCGGCGAAGCCGTTATGGGCGTCGACCGCCGTCCCGGTGAGGATCCGACCCTGCGCGCTGCGGGCCGGCACGCCCGCGACGGAGGCGCTGAAGCGGGCCGGGCGGTTCGGGTCGACGTTGGTGAGCGCCAGCCACAGCCCGCCCGACGCGTCGCGGGCGGCGACGGCGTCGACGCGCGGCACCTCGACGTCGCCGAAGCGGTAGCTGCCGGCTTCGAAGCTCACCGGAACGACGGTCGCACCCTGGAACGGGACGTACATGTGGTACACGTGATAGGTCGGCGTCAGCACCATGCGGGGGCCGTCCGTCAGGATCATGGCCTGGAGCACGTTCACCATCTGCGCGATGTTGGTGCCGCGCACCCTGTCGGCGTTGCGCATGAAGATGTTGAGGTTCAGCGCGGCGATGATCGCGTCGCGAAGCGTGTTCTGCTGCTGGAGGAAGCCGGGATTGCTGCCGGGGTTGGGATCGACCCAGATGCCCCACTCGTCCACGTACAGGCCGAGCTTCTTTTCGGGATCGTAGCGGTCCATGATCGCGCTCTGCTTGCCGATCCAGTCCTTCATCTGAAGGGTGGCCTTGATCCCCTTGGCATATTGGTCCTCGCCGAAGCCGACGCTCGGACCTTTGCGCTCCCAGCTGTTCGGGATCGTGTAGGCGTGCAGCGACACGCCTTCGATGTCCCAGCTCCACACCTTGCCCTTCCAGGCCTTCATCACCTCTTCGGTGTAGTCGCTGTTGCCGCTGTCCCATCCGACGGCGACCCGCTTCATCGCGTTCGCGCCGGTCTGGGCCGGGTCGAGGTTGCGTGAGTAATGCGCGTACCGCTTCATCTCCTCGACGTAATGCGTCGCGGACATGGCGCCGCCGCAGCCCCAATTCTCGTTGCCGAGCCCGAGATACTTGACCTTGTACGGTGCCCGGCGGCCGTTGCGCGCGCGCTCCTGCGCCAGCGCGGTGGGCTTGTCAGCGGTCAGATACTCCATCCAGTCGGCCGCCTCCTGGACGGTGCCCGAACCGATGTTGACGGACAGGAAGACCTCGGCGCCCAGCTGCTCGGCGAAGTCGAAGAACTCGTGCGTGCCGAACGTGTTGGGCTCGATCACGCCGCCCCAGCTCGCGTTCAGGCGGGCGGGCCGCTCGGCGGCCGGCCCGATGCCTTCGCGCCAGTGATACTCGTCGGCGAAGCAGCCGCCGGGCCAGCGGACATTGGGAACCTTGATGGCGCGCAGCGCCTGGACGACGTCGCTGCGTATGCCCCGTATGTTCGGTATCGCCGAGTTCGGCCCAACCCACACGCCTTCGTAGATGCCGGTGCCGAGATGCTCGGCGAACTGGCCGAAGATGTCGCGCTCGATCTTGGCCCCGGGCTGGTCCGCGCGGACGCTGAGCCGGACCGCGGGGGAAGCGTTGGTCTGGGCAGGCGCCACCGCCGGCTGGAGGAGCAGCGCCAGACCGGTCAGCCACGTAGCGACTCTTCTGGGTTTCGCGTCCATCTTCATCCTCCCCACGCCATTTCTCCGGCCGTGTAGGGCCGCAGCCGCTGTGCATTCGTACGGACCCAGCCCATTGTGAGCGCTACCACCGATTTGTCCAGTGGAAAGGCGGACGCTTGGATCCGGCGGTCAGCATAGCTCGCCCCGCACGGTCCTGCGAAGTATCCGCCTCGTCGGCGGAGGCCCGGATGCGGACGTTCGGTCCCGCTTGGGGCGACCCTGAAACCGGACGCTCGTTCACGCGTACCGACTCGCTCCGCTGCATCTTCGCGGGCGCCGAGCGCGTGCGCGACGAGACGCGGGCCACCTACGCCGAGAAGTTCGGCCCGCGCATCCTGGAAGGCTGCGGCGCGACCGAGGCCGTGCCCGTCATCGCGGTGAACACCCATGCACTTCCAGGCCGGCAGCGTCGGCCGCCTCATGCCCGGCGTAGAGGCGCGGGTCGAGCCCGTGCCCGGCATCGACTTGGGGGGGCTTGGGGGCGGCCGCCTCCACGTCAGCGGCCCCGATATCGTGGCCGGCCACCTCAAGGCCGACGCGCCCGGCCTGCTGCAACCGCCCGAGGGCGGCCGGCACGACACGGGCGACATCGTGACGACCGACGAGGCCGGCTTCGTCACGATCCGCGGCCGCGCCGAGCGCTTCGCCGAGATCGGCGGCGAGATGGTGTCGCTCCCCGCCGTCGAGGGCTACGCCTCGCGCGCCTGGCCCGGCCATCAGCACGCGGTCGTGACTCGCCCCGATTCGCGAAAAGGCGAGCAGCTCGTGCTGTTCACCACCAGGCGCGACGCCGATGCGCCGAGCTTGCAGGCGTGGGGCCGCGCAAACGGCGTCACCGAGCTGATGCCGCCGCGCGACATACGTGTGACGGACGCGCCGCCGGTGCTCGGCACGGGCAAGCCGGACTATGTCGCCATGGGTCGGATCGCTTGCGCGACCGCGGTCGGGCCCGATGTAAACGAGGCGGCGAGGATGGCGTGACCGGCGGACGCGTCGAAGCCTAGCGTCGATAGCTCCCACCAGAAGATGCTCCCGACATCGGTTCCGACGCGTGACCGGGTGCGAACCGCGCTACGCCGACCGGTCGATCGGCCCAACGTTCGCGGGCCGGCGCTCGTGACGCGTCAGGCCCCGACCGCCCCCGACCACGTATTTGGACCGAAGCAATCTCCACTTGTGAACGTTATCAACTTGTGCTGAAAAGGCCGGGTGGAAACGCCGGAACGCGTTCCGCGCGGGAGAGGAGATGGCGGCGCGACCGATGTCGGGCGGCCGCCGATGGCCGATGCGGCCGCTCGCCTCTCCAGCGGAACCGGGCCCGGCAAGAAGCGCAAGGGGAGGACGGAAGGTCATGAGGAACATCAAGCACGCGGCTACGCTGCTCGCGAGCAGCGCCCTGGCGTCGCCGGCCTTCGCGCAGGACGTGTCGCCGCCCACGAACGAGCCGCCCGTCGAGGCCGGCGCGCCCAGCGAGCAGACGCAGGACGGCGCGCCCGTCACCGGCGAGGGGACGGACATCGTCGTCACCGGCATCCGCGCGAGCCAGGCGCGCGCGATCGACATCAAGCGCAACTCGGACGCGATTGTCGACGCCATCTCCGCGCAGGACATCGGCAAGCTGCCCGACGTCACCATCGTCGACTCGATCCAGCGCATCCCGGGCGTCCAGATCCAGCGCTCCGCCGGCGAAGGTGCCACCGCCAACATCCGCGGCCTGCCCCAGGTGGTCACGCTCCTGAACGGAGAGCAGTACCTCTCCCCCGCCAATCTCGGCACCGCGCAACCCAACCTCAACGACATCCCCGCGCAGCTGCTCGGCGGCGTGGTCGTGTACAAGTCGCAGGACCTGCGCAACGCCGTGTCCGGCGTGTCGGGCACGATCGACCTGCGCACGCGCCGCCCGTTCGACTTCCAGGACGGCCTCACCCTGTCCGGCCAGGCGGAGTACCATACGGGCGAGGACACGCGACAGGACGACTACCTCGTCAGTGGCCTCGCCAGCTACCGCCGCGGCCGGTTCGGCGCGCTGGTGACGGCGGCGTACAGCGACTTCACGCTCGGCAACAACTATGCCGGCTTCGGCGGCGGGCAGTTTCTCAACAACGACTGGGGCGGCAACGGCCCCAACTGGGTGGCGCCGCACGGCTATGAGACGTTCCATCGCGAGGTGGAGCGCCAGCGCCTCGGCGTGTCCGGCGCCGTGCAGTGGGAGGTCGACGACGGCGTCACGCTGACCGGCGAAGGCTTCTACACCCGCTTCATCGAGCACGACCTGCGCGCGGGCATGAACATCTCCAACCGCTGGACGGGCCTGGGCTGGACCAACCCCACCAGCTTCAACGACACCGGCCTCCCCGGGCGGCCGAACGGCCAGACCGTGTACGACGTGGACGCCTACGCGCTCGATGCATGGTGGGTGAACTCCTTCTCCATCAACCGCTCGATCAAGTCGGAGTCGAAGAACTTCAACCTGGCGCTCGATTGGGACAAGGGCGGGCCGTTCACCTTCTCGGTCCGCGGCATCTACGCCGACGCCGACTATCTCAATACCAACGGGCAGGTGCAGGGCGACCTGTCCAACTGGCGGCAGAGCACGGCCGACGGATCGACCGACCACACGTTCACGCTGTTCCGCAACTCGGCCGACCCGACGCGCGGTCCCTTCTACCCGGCCAACATCGCGTCCCAGTACGCCGGGCGCTTCACCAACGGGGTGGTGGGCTCGCGCGGCGGCCGCTACGTCGACCCCAACCCGCTCGGCTACGCACGCGATCCCCAGCTGAACATCGACGTCTCCGGCCGCAACAGCATCGTGTGGAGCGGGTTCGACCGGCCGATCGGCGGCGGCCTCGGCCCCAACGCGACCCTACGCGACTATATGGCGAACCTGAACAGCTACACGGTCGCCGCCTATTCGTCGGAGGGCAACAACCGCAACAAGTCCGACATCTACGCCTTCCGCTTCGACGGCGCATACGACTATTCAAAGGAAGGCGAGCTCGCCGGCGGCTTCATCAAGCGCGTCGACATCGGCGCGCGCGCCAGCCGCCGCAGGACGGAGATCTCCGTCTACCATCTCTTCTCGCGGCTCTACGCCGGGAACGGCGCGTCCGACCCGAACGGCTGCGCCGTGCAGTGGAAGGCGATCGACGTCGTCCTCGACAATTTCGCCGGCTGCACGGCGGGCGAGCAGGTGCCCAATCCCAGCTTCAACCCCGCCCTGCCGGTCAGCGCGACCAACCCGCAAACGGTGTTCCAGGGCTACACCGCCAACCGCCCGACCAACCTCGCGGCGAACAATAACACCTACTTCCTCGAGGATTTCGGCTCGGTCACCAAGGGGTTCCCAGGCGTGTGGGTCGCCGATCCGCGCGACTTCAACGATCCGCTGGCCTTCCAGGAGCGCGTCTTCGGCAACGCCTTCCCGGTGATCATCCCGGGCTCGACCTATGACGTGAACTTCTACGAGCAGATGGGCTACGCCAACCTCAACATGGAGTTCGGCCCGGACATCGTCGCCAACGCCGGCATCAAGATGATCCGCACCAAGCTCAAGGTGCGCCAGAACGTCACCGGCCCGACCATCCCCTATGGCGACACCAACGAGGATCTCGGCGACTTCTTCGACGACCGGACGTACATCGATTTCCTGCCGACGGTGAACGTCCAGTGGAACGTCACCGACAATCTGAGGCTGCGCGCCGCGTTCGCCGAGACGATGATCCCGCTCGATCTGGGCAACTACGGCGGCGGCCTCACCATCGCCACCAACGACTCGCCCGGCGGCCCGGGCCGCGCCCCGATCGGCGTGCGCGAGGCGACCAGCGCCAACTCGAGCGGCAACCCGAACCTGAACCCCTGGCGTTCGAAGAACTACGACTTGGCTGTCGAGTATTATGTGGGCCGCGCCTCGTTGCTCAACGTCGGCGCGTTCCGGCTCGACATCGACAGCTTTGTCACCACGCAGACGCTCAACGACGGCGCATTCCCGGACAGCGACGGCGTGATCCGCCGCACCAACCTGCCCTTCACTCGCCCGATCCAGGGTGAGGGCGGCAAGGTCCAGGGCGTCGAGGTCGCGGCCAAGCTGGCGTTGAGCGACTTTCTCCAGACGGACAGCTTCGTCCGCAACTTCGGCCTGGACGCTAACTACACCTATGCGGACAGCTCGCGGGGCGATGCGGACGTGCAGCGGAACGGGGATGACTTCCCGTTCTTCGACAACTCCAAGCACATCTACAACGCCGCGCTCTTCTACGACGACGGGCGGCTCCAGGCTCGCATCGCCTATAACCGGCGCAGCCCGCGCCTGACGGGCCAGGTGCAGGACATACCGATCTTCCAGGACACGACGGAGTATGTCGACGCGAACATCACCTTTGCGGTGACGCCCAACATCTCGGTCTACGCGAACGGGTCCAACATCTTCGGCGAGATCGAGCGTTACTACTACCAGTTCGACAACGACGCGCGGCAGCTGAGCCACCTCAACGAGTTCGAGCCGCGCTACTCGGCCGGCGTCCGGTTCCGCTTCTGATCCTCTCCCCCTGGCCGGCGGCGTGCGCAGTACCGCCGGCCGTTTTTTCCGAACCGTCGATGGGATAGGCTGGGTGCGGCGGGAGGAAGCATGATTGAACGATCGCCCGACCGGGTGCGCGAACTGGTGATCGTCGGCGGCGGCACCGCCGGCTGGATGGCCGCGGCCGCGTTCGCCAGGCACTTCGTCGGCACGGGTCTCAAGATCACGCTGGTCGAGTCGAGCGGGATCGGCACGATCGGCGTCGGCGAGGCGACGATCCCGACGATCCGCCGCTTCTACGCCAAGCTCGGCATGACCGACCAGAGCGTCATGCAGGCGACAGGCGCCACCGCCAAGCTCGGCATCCTGTTCCAGGACTGGCATCGCGTCGGCGAAGGCTTCATCCACCCCTTCGGCCTGTACGGCCAGGATTACGGCGACGTCGCCTTCCACCACCTCTGGCTTCGCCGCCGCATGGAGGGCGACCCCCGCCCGATCACCGAATACTCGCTGGGCGCCAGCCTGGCCGAGCACGGCCGCATGGCGCTGCCCCAGCCCAATCCGCCCACCCCGCTCGCGGTGTACGACTGGGCGATCCACCTCGACGCCTCGCTCTTCGCCAAGCACCTGCGCTCCTACGCCGAAGCGTCGGGAGTCGAGCGGATCGACGCCGTCGTAGCCGAGGTCGAGCCGGGTCCGGCCGGCGTCGCCGCGTTGCGCCTCGCGGACGGCCGCCGGGTCGAGGGCGACCTGTTCATCGACTGCACCGGCTTCCGCTCCATGCTCCTGGGCGAGGCGATGGGCGTCGGCTTCGAGGACTGGCGCGAGTGGCTGCCCTGCGACGCCGCCATCGCCGTGCAGACGGGGAACGCCGCCGCCGACCCGCCGCCCTACACCCGCGCCCACGCGAAAAGCGCCGGCTGGCAGTGGCGCATCCCGCTCCGCCACCGCGCAGGCAACGGCCTCGTCTATTCGAGCGCGCTGATGAGCGAGGACGAGGCCACCGCCACGCTCATGGCCGACCTGCCCGGCGAGCCGCTGATCGAGCCGCGCCGCATCCCCTTCCGCTCGGGCCGCCGCACGCAGGCTTGGCGCGGCAACGTCGTGGCGCTCGGCCTGGCCTCGGGCTTCCTCGAACCGCTCGAGTCCACCAGCATCGCCCTGATCGAGACGGGCATCGAACGGCTCAAGGAGCTCTTCCCCGACCGCGACATGGCCCCCGCCCTCGCCGACGAGTTCAACGACGCCACCGCGCGCGAGATGGAGCGCGTGCGCGACTTCATCATCCTCCACTACAAGCTTACCCGCCGCGACGACACGCCCTTCTGGCGGCATTGCCAGGCCATGCCCGTGCCCGAGACGCTCCGACGCAAGATGGCGCTGTGGGACGCGCGCGGCGAGTTCGTCCGCTATCGTTGGGAGATGTTCCACCCCGCCAGCTGGCTCGCCATGTACACGGGCTTCGACCGCCTGCCCGCGAGCATCAACCCCGCCGTGGCCGGCGCGGACATGGGCCGCGTCTCGGGCGCGCTCGACCGCATGCGCGCGAGCGTCGCCGACGCCGTGCGCCGCACCCCCACCCACGCGCAGTTTCTCCAGACGCTCGATCGATGACCAACCGCCCCGCCCCCTTACGCAGCATCTGCATCGTCGGCGGCGGCACCGCCGGCTGGATCGCCGCCGCCATGATCGCGCACCTCCACCCGGAGATCGCGGTGGAGCTGGTCGAGTCCGACGACATCGGCACGATCGGCGTGGGCGAGAGCACCATCCCGCCTTTCCTCCAGCTCATCGCCAAGCTGGGCGTCAGCGAGAGCGAGTTCGTCCGCGAGTGCCAGGCCAGCTTCAAGCTCGGCATCGAGTTCCGCGACTGGCTGCGGCTCGGGCACAGCTATTTCCATCCCTTCGGCGCGATCGGCATGCCGATCGAGGGCGACTTCTACCAGCTATGGCTCCGCGCCGCGCACGGCGGCTACCGGCGCCAGCTCCAGGACTTCGCGCCGGCCAGCGTCATGGCGCGCGAGGGCCGCTTCGTCCTGCCCCACGCCGCGCGGCGCACACCGGTCGGCGGCGCGGCCTACGCGCTCCACGTCGACGCCAAGCGCGTGGCCCGGTTCCTGCGCCGTTTCGCCGAGGCGCGCGGCGTCCGGCGCACCGAGGGGATCGTCACCGACGTCGCGACGCGCCCCGACGGCGCGGTCGACCGCCTGATCCTGAAGGACGGCCGCACCGTTTCGGCGGAGTTCTTCATCGACTGCTCGGGCTTCCGCGCGCTCCTGATCGGCAAGACGCTGGGCGTCGGCTACACCGACTGGTCGCACTGGCTCCTCTGCGACCGCGCGATCGCGGTGCAGACGGAGAATGTCGGCCCGCCCCCGCCCTATACGCTCGCCCATGCGCAAGCGGCGGGCTGGCGCTGGCGCATCCCGCTCCAGCACCGCACCGGCAACGGCCACGTCTTCTCAAGCCGCCACATGAGCGACGACGAGGCGACCGCGCGCCTGCTCGACCAGGTGGAAGGCGAGCTCGTGACCGATCCCATGCCCGTCCCCTTCCGCACGGGCGTCCGCGACCGGATCTGGAACGGCAACGTCCTCAGCATAGGCCTGAGCTCCGGCTTCATCGAGCCGCTCGAATCGACCGCGATCCACCTCATCTACCGCGGCATGGAGTTCTTCTTCCGCTTCATGCCCGACCTCGCCTTCGCGCCCGAGCTGCAGGCCGAGTATAACCGCCGGATGACCGCGGACTATGAGGAGATCCGCGACTTTATCATCCTCCACTATTGCACCACCGAGCGCGACGACACGCCCTTCTGGCGCGAGTGCGCGGCCATGGAGCTTCCGCCCACGCTCGCCGCCAAGCTAGCCCTGTTCCGCGTCAACGGCACGCTTGCGGACGGCGTCGACGAGCTGTTCCGTGCGGTCAGCTGGCAATCGGTGATGGACGGCATGGGCGTGCGCCCGCGCACCCACCACCCGACGCTCGACCGGCTTCCCGCCCCCGACCTGCCCGGCGAGCTCGACCGCGCGGCCGACAGCCTCGCCCGCGCCGTCGGCCAGCTGCCCCCGCACGGCCGCTTCATCGCCGAGAACTGCGCCGCGCCCATACCCTGATCCGCCCGTCTTGCGTCCGGCGGCGCTCCGCTGGCAGACATGTCCCGAAAGGAACTCCCGTGCCCACGCGTGCCCGGACCGTCACCATCAAGCACGTCGCAGCCGAAGCCGGCGTTTCGCTGCAAACGGTTTCACGCGTCATCAACGACGGCCCCAACGTCCGCGACGCGGTGAAGGAGCGCGTGCGCGAGGCGATCACCAGGCTCGGTTACGTCCCCAGCATCGCCGCGCGGCGCATGGGCGGGTCGCGCTCCTACCTGCTGCTCGCGCTCAACGACCGCGACCGCACCATCGAGGGCTGGCGCAGCGGCGACGGCACCGATTGGGTCGACCAGATGCTCCTGGGCGGCATGCTCGAATGCGCCGAGCACGACTACCGCATGATCTTCGAGCTGGTCGACACGCACAGCGCGCATGTCGAGCGCGAGATCAGCTCCGCGCTCTCCGCGCTGCACCCCGACGGCGTGATCCTGACGCCGCCGCACGGCGACAACCCGGAAATTACGGAGTTGCTGACGAGCAAAGGCATCCCCTTCGCCCGCATCGGTTCGACCGGCGAAGGCCCCGGTTTCGCCATCTCCATGGACGATTCCCGCGCCGCCGCCGCGGCGACCGAGCATCTGCTGGGCCTGGGCCACCACCGCATCGGCTTCATCACCGGCAGCGAGGAGTACGCGCTGAGCGCCGCGCGCCTCGACGGCTATCGGGCGGCGGTGCGCGCGGGCGGCGCGGTCGAGCGTCCGGACCTGGTCGCACCCGGCGACTTCACCTTCGCGTCCGGCCTCGCCGCGACGCGCCGGCTGCTCGCGCTCCCGGAACCGCCGACGGCGATCCTGGCGAGCAGCGACCAGATGGCGCTGGCGGCGCTGGAGGTCGCGCGCGGGGCCGGGCTCGACGTGCCGGGCGACCTGTCGATCGTCAGCTTCGACGACACCCCCATCGTGAAGTTCAGCGCGCCGTCCTTGACCGCCATCCGCCAGCCCATCGCCGCGATGACGGCGCGCGCGGCCGAGCTGCTGATCCGCGCCACCACGGGCGAGGCGGTCGGCGACGAGCCGAGCGTGCTCCCCTTCGATCTGATCGTTCGTGGATCCACGGCCCCGCCGCGCCGCTGAGCCGGGCGACCGTTTCCTCCTGCTGTTCGCGCTCGCGAACGCGGGCGGCGTCGTCGCCTACGCGCCCTTCCTGACGCTGCTGCTGCCCGTCAAGCTGGCCGCGATCGCGGGCGAGGCGCGGATCGAATGGTTGGGCGCGGCGACGCTGGCGGGCGCGGGCGCCGCGAGCCTCTCCAACCTGCTCGTCGGCTGGGCCAGCGACGTGGTGGGCACGCGCCGCGCCTGGGCGGCGGCGGGCCTGTGCCTCACGCTCGCGAGCTACGCGTTGCTGCACGCCGCCGCGTCGCCGCTGGAGATCGTCGCCGCCGTCGCCGCCTACCAGCTCGCGCTCAACGCCCTGCTCGCGCCGCTCGCCGCCTGGGCGGCCGACGAGGTGCCCGACCGGCGCAAGGGTCTGCTCGGCGGCCTGCTCGGCGCAGGGCCGCCCGCGGGCGCGCTCGCGGGCGTGGCCGCCACCCTGCCGGGCCTGCCGACGGAGGCGGCGCGGCTGGGCGTGGTCTGCGCGATCGTGTTCGCGCTGACCGCGCCCCTGCTCCTGCTCCGGACGCCGGCTTACCCGGACCAGCCGCTGGCGGAACCTGCTCCGCGACGGACCGCGGCCAGACGCGATTTCGCGCTGCTGTGGCTCGCGCGGTTGCTGGTGCAGGTCGCGGGCAACGTGATGTTCGGTTTCCTGCTCTACTATTTCCAGACCCTGCCCGACGCCCCGTCGGAAGCGGGCGTGGCGCGCTTGTCCGCGCTGGCCTTGGCGCTCGCCTTTCCGATCGCACTCGCCGCCGGGCGCATCTCCGACCGGCTCGGTCCGCGCAAGCCCTTCCTCCTCGCCGCCGCCGCGGCGACTGCGCTGGGTCTGGCGCTCATGGCGGCGAGCGCGACGCAGCTTCCCGCCGCGATCGGCTATGCGCTGTTCGGTTGCGGCGGCGCCGTGTTCCTGGCGCTCCACTCGGGTTACGCCATGCAGCTCCTCCCCACGCCCGGACGACGCGGCCGCGACCTGGGGCTGCTCAACCTCGCCAACACGTTGCCCGCCATCGTCGCGCCGCTGCTCGCGATCTCCCTGGTGCCGGGCCGCGGCTTCGGCCCGCTCCTCGCCCTCCTGGCGGCGCTGATCGTCGTCGCGGGCGCCTGCGTCGCTCTCGTCCGGCGAGATGCGCCAAGGCGCTTGAAGTAGCGGCGAAGCTGCGGCACAACGGCTCTTGATAACGTTCACAAGATTGGGAGGGGAATAATGTCCCGTCGTCTGGGCCTGCTGATCGCGCTCGCCGCGAGCGCCGCGCACCTGCCCGCATCGGGCCAGAGCGGCTCGACCGCCAACCCCGCACTCTGGCCCGCCGCGAGCAGTCCCGACACGCTCAGCGATCCCGCGACCGAGAAGCGCATCGACGCGCTCCTCGCGCGCATGAGCGTCGAGCAGAAGGTCGGCCAGGTGATCCAGGCGGACATCTCGGCCATCACCCCGGCCGACCTCGCCCGCCACCCGCTCGGGTCCATCCTCGCGGGCGGAAACTCCGGGCCGAACGGCAACGAGCGCGCGAGCCCGCAGGAATGGCGTGCGATGGTCCAGGCGTTCCGCGACGCGTCGACCAAAACGGGTGTCGGCATACCGATCATCTTCGGCGTCGACGCGGTGCACGGTCACAACAACGTACCGGGCGCGACGGTCTTTCCGCACAATATCGGCTTGGGCGCGGCGCGCGATCCGGCGCTGGTGCGGCGCATCGGCGAGGCGACGGCGGCCGAGGTCGCAGCGACGGGCATCGAATGGACCTTCGCCCCCACGCTCGCCGTGCCGCAGGACACGCGCTGGGGCCGCACCTACGAGGGCTATGCCCAAGACCCTGCCCTGGTCGCGCGCTACGCCGGCGAGATGACGCTGGGTCTGCAAGGCCCGCTCGCCGCCGGTAAGCCGGTCGCGCCCGATCGCGTCGCCGCGTCCATCAAGCACTTCCTCGCCGACGGCGGTACGCGCGGCGGCAAGGACCAGGGCGACGCCATCCTGCCCGAAGCCGAGCTCGTCCGCCTCCACGCCCAGGGCTATCCGCGCGGGATCGAAGCGGGCGCGCTCACCGTCATGGCGAGCTTCTCCAGCTGGAACGGCACCAAGCACCACGGCAACAAGTCGCTGCTGACCGACGTGCTGAAAGAACGGATGGGCTTCGACGGCCTGATCGTCGGCGACTGGAACGCGCACGGCCAGATCCCCGGCTGCACCACGACCGACTGCCCCGCTGCGATCAACGCAGGCCTCGACCTATACATGGCGCCCGACAGCTGGAAGGGTCTGTTCGACAGCCTCGTCGCGCAGGTGAAGGCAGGCAAGGTGCCGATGGCGCGCCTCAACGACGCGGTGCGCCGCAACCTGCGCGTCAAGGTGAAGCTGGGGCTGCTCGACGGCGGCCGTAGACCGGTCGACGTGTCGGTGATCGGCTCCGCGCCGCACCGGGCGCTCGCGCGCGAGGCGGTGGCGAAGTCGCTCGTGCTGCTCAAGAACAACGGCGGCGTCCTGCCGATCAAGCCGGGCGCGCGCGTGCTCGTTGCAGGCGACGGCGCGGACAACCTGACCAAGCAGGCGGGCGGTTGGACGGTCACCTGGCAGGGCACGGGCACGACGCCCGCCGACTTCCCCGGCGCGCAGTCGATCTACGCCGGCCTATCGGAGGCGATCCGCGCCGCGGGCGGCACCGCCACGCTCAGCGCCGACGGCAAGTACGCCGACAAGCCGGACGTGGCGATCGTCGTCTACGGCGAAGACCCTTACGCCGAGTTCCAGGGCGACGTGCCCACGCTCGACTATCAGCCCGCAGGCGCGACCGACCTCGCGCTCCTGAAGCGGCTCAAGGCGGCGGGGGTCCCGGTCGTGTCCGTGTTCCTGTCGGGCCGCCCGCTCTGGACCAACCCCGAGCTGAACGCGTCCGACGCGTTCGTCGCGGCCTGGCTGCCGGGGTCGGAGGGGGGCGGCGTCGCCGACGTGCTGGTGGCCGGCCGCGACGGGCGCCCACGCCGCGACTTCAGCGGCAAGCTCTCCTTCGCTTGGCCCGCGACGGCCGCCGCGCCCGTCACGAACCCGCTCTGGCCCTATGGACACGGCCTAACCTACGCCGACCGGCGGACCGTTCCCGCGCTGCCCGAAGCGCCGGGGATCGACGTCGCCGCGGCGCTCAACGTCGACCGTTACTTCGACGCGGGCCGTGCGCTGGCGCCCTGGACGCTGACGCTGGCCGACGCGGGCGGCGCGCGTCCCGTCGCCGCGCCTGCGGAGGCGAGCCCAGCGGGCGCGGTCTCCGCCCGCGCGGTCGATCTCCGCGCGCAGGAGGACGCCCGTCGGCTCGTCTGGACCGGCAAGGGCCAGGGCGCCGTCACGATCGACGGCCCCGCCGCCGACCTCACGCGCCAGCTGACGGGCGCCTTCTCGCTCGCGATCGACTGGCGCGTCGACGCCGCCCCGACCGCGCCGGTGTCGGTGGCTTTGGGCGGTCGCGCGCTCGACCTGACCTCGGCGATCAAGACGGTGCCGCTCGGGAGACCGACGACGTTACACATACCGCTACGCTGCTTCGCCTCCGCAGGCGCGAACCTCGCAAGGGTCGGAACACCTTTGTCCATCGCCACCGCCGGCTCGTTCACGGCGACATTGGCGCGTGTGCGGCTAGAACCTTCAACTCTATCCGATGCCTGCCCGGCTCCGGCGAAGTAGGGAAGGCTCTCGAACAAACGACTCTGGCCGACCGGCCTCAGCATGGCGTGACGCTCGTCCGCATAGCCGTCGCGTCGACTCTCGGCCGTGAACAAGCGGCCGCCTGCTACGTCCGCCGCCTACAAGCGGCCGTTCCGCTCTCCAGCGGTAGCGGACGTTCCGCTCTGGCGAAGGCGGGCTTGTGGCGCGCGACCGAGATCGAACGCCCTCCTCCTCACCGCCCCCGCAGCTCGTAATCGATGCGGATGCGCACCCATTCGCCGACCTTGGGCATGCCGCCCAGCCGCGGCGGGCGGACGCGGAACTGCCAGGCGGCCGCCAGCACCGCGCGCGCGATGTTGGAGCCTTGCGGGTACTCGCCCACCGCCACGCAGTCCTCCACGCGGTAGTCGGCGACCGTGCGGCACGCGATCAGCCCCCATCCCGGCCCGCGCGACGTCGACAGGTAGCCGCGCAGCTCCTCCGGATAGGGCTCGCGGTACCAGGACGCCGCGTAGAGCGGTTCGCCGTTCGGCCCCGTCCCGTCCACGCGCGGCGTGTCCGCGCCCATCGCGCCGCCGACGTTCGGCGGTCCCGCCACGGCGCGGCGCGGCGGCGCGATCGCGGACGGGCGCGCGGCCCCGCGCGCGATGTCGGCCGCCGCCATCTGCTCGCGCGTGAGGAGGATGACGGGCGCGGGAAGCGAGGTGGGCGGCGCAGGCGTGGGCACGGGCGGCGGCGGCGCGGGCTCGGGGACCGACACCGCCGGCGTGTTGGCGGGCGCATCGGCGGGCTCCGATACCGGTTCGAGCGCGGCGCGCTCGTCCGCGGGCCGCGCCTCGTCGGGCGGCGTCGGCGCCTCGGCCGGCACGGCCTCCTCGCGGTCGCGGCTGAAGGCGAACACGGTCGTCCGCTCCTCCTTCTCGTCGCCCGACAGGCGCGGCGCGATCGTCAGGAGCAGCAGCACCAGCGCCGCCTCCGTCAGAAGCGCCAGCGCCGCGCCCGCCGCCCGTCGCCCCCCGGACCGGCGCAGCCGCTCGACCCACGCGGCGCGCCACCGCTCGACCGGGCGGCGCGGGGCGGGAGGAGGCATCGGCTGGGGCAAGAGCGGTCGGCCTCGCGGTCGGAGCGGCGTCGTCCCCATGCCACGCGCGCGGCCGGGGCGCGAACGGTCCGGCGAAAATTTTTTTCGCGGACGCGTGAACCGATGCGCCGATCGCGCGTTTGGGGGTTTGCTGATGCTCTAATCCCCCCCCCCCCCCCGCGAGCGTCGGCCCTTCAGCGCCCTGCCGTCCCCCCGGCGGGGCGCTTCTCATTCGGGGACCTTACGCCCGCCCCCGCCCGCGCCCATCTCGACGCCTCCATGGATCCCGCCCGCCTGCTCGGCCGCCTCCTCGACCCACTCGCGCGCGCGATGCTGGAGGGACCGGGCGTGCCCGCCTTCGACTTCGCGCGGCCGCCGGGCGAGCCGGCGCTGGTCGACGCCCGTTCCGTCTCCTGGCGCGTGTTCCGCAACCCGGTGGCGCTGTTCACGGGCGGCGTCGCCGCGGTGATCCTGGAGCTCGCCGAACCCGCGGTGCGCGCGGGCGTGTGGGACCATTCCAGCTTCCGCACCGACCCCGTCGGCCGCCTCCGGCGCACGGGGCTCGCCGCCATGGCCACCGTCTACGGCGCGCGCTCGGCCGCGGAGGCGATGATCGCGGGCGTCCGCCGCGCGCACGAACGCGTGACGGGCGTCACGGCCGCGGGCCTGCCCTATCGCGCCGACGATCCCGAGCTGCTCCGCTGGGTGCAGGCGACCGCCGTCTGGGGCTTCGCCGGCGCCTACCACGCCTATGCCGCGCCGCTCGCGCCGCCCGACCTCTCGCGCGCCTTCGCCGAGGGCGCGCCCGCCGCACGTCTCTACGGCGTGCCCGACCCGCCGCGGTCGCTCGCCGATTGGGAGGCGCTGCTCGCGCGAGCCGCGCCGCGGCTCGAGCCGTCGCCCGTGCTCGGGGAGTTCCTCGGCCTGATGCGCGGCGCCCCCGTGCTGCCGCGCCCGCTGCGGCCCGTGCAGCGGCTGATGGTGCGCGGCGCGGTGGCGCTGGTTCCCGAGCCGCTGCGCGCGCATCTCCGGCTGGGCCGCGGCTTTCGCGCGTCGGAGGCGGCGCTGCTCCGGCGTTTCGGCGCGCTGGCCGAGCGCGTGGACTTCCCCTCCGGCCCGCCCGCCCGGGCGCTGCGCCGCCTCGGGCTCCCGCCCGACTTCTTCACCGCGGCGCGGTCGCCCAACGCAGCACGGAGCCCAACCCCAGCGCCCCCAGCCTGACCGCCGCCGCCCGGCCGGGCGGCAGCTTCAGCCCGTGCATCCGCTTGGCCCAGGGCGGCAGCAGGTCCACGCCCGCGCGCAGCAGCACGCCGTTCACCGGCGCGGTGAGCAGGCTGGGCGAAGGCTGGGCCAGCATGAGCCGCGACACCTCGCGCGTGCGCGCGTCGGCGCGGAGCTCGGGCCGCACGTTGCGCAGGTGGCGGGCGAGCGCGTCGCGCGTCTCCGGGACGTCTTCGGCCCCCAGCATGCGCGCCAGCCGCGCCTGCTCGGCCAGGTAGCGGTCCTGCTCCGCCCCCGTCATCCGCGGGTCGCGGTAGCGCAGGTGCGCGCGGAGGAAGCAGTCGACCTCGCATGCGTGCACCCAGCGGAGCAGCGCGGGCTCGTCCGCGGCGTAGGGGGTATCGTCGGGCAGGACGCCCCGCACCGACGCGTGGATGCGCCGGACCCGCGCCACCGCCGCCTCCACCTGCGCGCTCGATCCATAGGTCGCCACGCCCACGAACCTGGCAGTGCGCCGCAGCCGCCCCGCCATGTCGCGACGCCAGTCCGAATGGTCCCAAACGCCCGCCAGCGCCTGGGGATGTAGCATCTGCATCAGCAACGCCGCCACACCCCCGATCAGCATGGACGCGAAGTCGCCGTGCACGCGCCAGCTCGCCGAACCCGGCCCGAACAGCCCATGGTCGCCGTCCGCGAACGCCACGTCGTCCGCGCCGAGCATCGCCTCCGTCCGCCGCGCGATCGCGCCGCGCAGGGTGTGGGGCCGGGGCGAAGCCATGCCCGCTCGTAGCGCCCGCGCGGGCGTCCGCGCAACCGCGGCGGCGCTCGCCCGTTCACCCGGGCATGAGCAGGTCAGCCACCGACGTCATGCATGACGTGATCGTGTCCGCGGTCTTGGACGCGGTCGCCGCGTTCCGCCAAGCGGCGGGAGGCGTGCCGAACGCGCTGGTGCGCGACATCGGCGCGGTGCACCCCAACACCACGCTCGCCGACTTGCCCGAACCCGTGCGCGCCGCGGTCGCCGCCAGCGTGCGCGCCGCCTTCACGCGCCTGCAGAAGGAGGGCTACGCCGTCGCCCCCGCCGCGACCGCCCGCGCCGCCGCTCCGCGCCCGGCCGCCGGCCGACCCGCGCCGCGCACGCCCCGCGGCCCCGGCAAGCCGCCCGTCGTCGAGACGAAGCGCCGCCCGCCCCCGCGCGGCCCCAAGGGCCCGCCGCGCGGTAGCTGAGGGCCATGGCCGACGGTCTCGTCACCGGCTGGAAGCTCGACCGCGCCGAGCGCGAGGAGCTGCTCCGCCGCTTCCCGCCGCGCTGGCCCGACCTGGTCGCCGACCACGTCACGCTCGCCTCCCGCAAGGCGGGGCCCCGCCCGCTTCCCACCGATCGCGAAGGTCTGATCGTCGGCCGCGTCGACGACGGCGATGGCCTGCAGGCGCTCGTGGTCGAGATCGGCGGGACCACCGATCGTCCGGACGGCTCCACGTACCATGTCACATGGTCGCTCGACCGCGCCCGCGGCCGCACAGCGGTCCAGAGCAACGAGGTGCTCGCCCGGCTCGGCTGGGAGGCGCTGCCGGAGCCCGTGCCGGTCACCCTGATCCCGGCGCGATTTTGACCGTGCAACTCTTTCTCGACTGCGACGGCGTGCTCGCCGACTTCGACCGCGCCGCCACCGCGCTGCTCGGCATGCCGCCGCATGATCATCAGCGCCGCTTCGGCCCCGGCAAGTTCTGGGCCCGCATCGGCGCCACGCCCGACTTCTACGGCACCCTACCCCTGATGCCGGACGCTAGGCTGCTGTTCGAGTCCGTCGCGCACCTCCGTCCCATCATCCTCACCGGCTGCCCGCGCGGCGGCTGGGCGGAGGCGCAGAAGGAGCGCTGGGCGGCGCGCCACTTCCCCGGCACGCCGATCATCACCTGCATAGCGCGCGACAAGCGCGACCACGGCCGGGCCGGCGACGTGCTGATCGACGACACGCCCACCCACCGCCACTTGTGGGAAGAGATGGGCGGCGTGTTCGTCCACCACCGCAACGCGGTGAGCACGCTCGCCGAGCTCGCGCGGCTAGGCCTGCCGGTCGCCGCCCCCTCCGCCTGACCGCTTCCGACCCGCCCAGTTGGCCCGCACATTCTCTGCTGCCAGCCGCGCCGTCTCCTCGACGCGCATCGCACGCGTCTTCGCCCGCTTGGCCTGCGCGATCCACTCCAGGATGCCGCGCCTGACCGAGGGCGGAAAGGCGGCGAGGCGCTCGGCCGCGGGCGGGTGCGCGTCGAGCGCCGTCGCCAGATCATCAGGGACGGTCAACGCGTCGACTGCGTCGAGCTTGCTCCAGCTCCCGTCGCGCTTGGCGGCGTCCATCTTGGCGAGCCCCGCCGCGTGCATCAGCCCCGCCGCCTCCAGCGCCGCGACGCGCGCCTTGTTGACCGCCGACCAGCCGCTGCCGCGCTTGCGCGGGCTCATCAGCAGCATGGAGCGGTCCGCGTCGAGCTTGGCGGGCCGGCTGTCCACCCAGCCGAAGCACAACGCTTCGTCGCGCAGCTCGCCATAGGGCACGTAAGGCCCACGCCCCTTCTTCCAGCCGACCAGCCAGACGCTCTCCGCTTGCGCGTGGTGCGCGAGGAGCCACGCCCGCCACTCGGCGCGGGACCGCACCTCGACCCTCGCGCGCCTCGCGTCCGCCTCCGCCGCGCCCATACATGCTGCTCCTATGCGCCTGCCCTCAGCCCCGGTATAGGACCACCATGGAGCAGGTCACGGTCTGGTACGACGGCGCATGCCCGCTGTGCACGCGCGAGATCGCACTGATGCGCCGCCTCGACCGGCGCGGGCGGATCGGCTTCATCGACTTGTCGGACGGCGCGGCCTGCCCGATCGACCGGGCGGCGATGCTGGAGCGGCTTCACGCGCGGGAGGGCGACCGCATGCTGTCGGGCGCGGCCGCTTTCGCCGCCATGTGGCGGGCCATCCCGCTGTTGCGCCCGCTCGGGCTCCTCGCGCGCAACCCGCGGGCGCTCCGCGTGCTGGACAGGGCCTATCTGCGCTTCCTGCGCGTCAGGCCCGCGCTGCAGCGGCTCGCCCGCCGACTCGATTAGCCGCGGGCGGCTATTTGTGGCCGCCGTGACCCTGGTTCTGCTTGTGCCCGGTGCGGCTGTTGCCGCCGTCGTTCTCCTGCTTCTCGTTGCCGCCGCCCCGCGCGTCGCCGGTCTTCGAGTGCTCGCCCTTCTTCTTGTGGTCGGTCATCGTTCAAACTCCTCGTTCAGGAGGTGACCAACGGCTCCCGCGCAGCCGCGTTCCAGGCGGCGACCTCGTCGTCGAAGCGTCGAAGCACCTGAAACTCGCCCATCTCAAGGTCGAACTCGCCTTCCCACTCGAACGTGGCGTTACCCGACAGCGTAACGCGAAGGTCCGCGTCCGCCCGCGCACGCACCGGCCCGCCGCGGTTCCACACGGTGAACCTCGTCCCGAACGGGATGCGCCCCGTCAGCCCCGCCGCTACCGCCGACGCCGCCATCGCGCTCCCGCACGCGTCCGTCAGCCCGACGCCCCGCTCGTGCGTCCGCACGAACAGCCCGCCCGGCCTGACCTCCACGAAGCTGACGTTCGCCCGGTTCGGCAGCCAATCGGGCGCGGCCTCGCAGACCAGCCCCACCCGCACCAACTCCGCCTCGTCCACCCGGTCCACGAAGCACACCAAGTGCGGATTGGGCATCGCCACCGCCGTGAACCGCAGCATGTCCGACAGGGGCGGCACGACCGCGTCGACGATCCGCTCGACGCCCGACCGCATCGGCCAGTCCCGCACGTCCAGCCCCGCCGGCCCTGCGCGCTCCTCGACCGTGTAGACGCCGGGCGCGAGCTCGGCGTCGCGCGCCACCTCCGCCTCGCTCGTGCGCAGCCGCACCCGCGCCCGGTCGAGCCCCGTCGCCTCGAACCCCGCCCGCGCGACGCAGCGCAGTCCGTTGAGGCACGTCTCCGCCTCCGATCCGTCCGCGTTGAACATCCGCATCCCGAACGCGCAGTCGCCGTCGCCCTCGACCAGCAGCAGCAGCCCGTCGCCCCCTACCGGTCCCGCGCGGTCGGCGAGCGCCCGCGCCGCCGCCGCCCACTCCGCGTCCGACAAAGTCAGCGCGCGCGCGTCCACCAGGGGAAAGTCGTTCCCCGACCCGTGGCATTTGGTGAAACGCAGCCTCACGCCGCCGACAGCCGCTGCACGACCGCGCCGTCCTTCGCCACCAGATCGGCGAAGCTCGGCCTGGCCAGGATGTTGTCGAGGTACGATACGGTGCGCGGGTAACGCGTCCCGTCCACCGCCACGCCCACCCAGCCATAGTTCACGAACGGCGAGGCGACCGCGATGTCCGCCAGCGTCAGCCGGTCCTCGACCAGGAACCCGCTGTCGGGCACGCAGCGCTCCAGATAATCGAGGATCGGCGGCAGCTCGTCGCGCTCGGCCGCATCCGCCGCTGCCAGGTCGCCCTCGACCTTCAGGAGCTTGGGCCGCACGAAGCGGTTGCCGAAGAGCTTGCCGCCGACCGCCATCACGATCGTGTCGCCGAACTCCTCGTACCAGATCGCCCGCGCGCGCCCGATCGCGTCGGTCGGGATCAGGTTCGGCTCCGGATGCTTCGCTTCGAGGTACTGGACGATCGCCGTCGAGTCCGAGATCGTGAAGTCGCGCCCGCCGTCCGCGCCCGGATCGCGCAAGGCGGGCATTTTGCGGAAGGGCGACGCCTCTTCGAACTCGTCGCCGCCTCGGCCCATGCCGCCGGGACGAAGCTCGACCTCCACGCCCTTCTCGCGTGCGAACACGACGGCTTTGCGGACGAAAGGCGAGATGGTCGAACCATAAATGATCATCGCGAACCTCGTATTGTTCGAAGAGCCATGTGGGAGGACTAAGGCAAGCGGTAGTGGTCCGCCACCCGATCCAAAGCCAGCGTCAGCACCAGCCGCCCCGCCCTGGCCGGCCACGCCAGCGCCTTCTCCGCCGCGGGCAGCGCCTCGCCCGCGCAGACGACGCGCCAGAGTATGTCGTTGAGCCCCGGTCCGACGGCCGCCATCGTCCCGTCGAACCGGCGCCTGGCCGCGACCTGCGCCGTCGTCGGGTCGAGCCCCTGCCCCACCCCGTCCACGCGCGGGACCCAGCGCATCGTCACGCGCGGCCCGAGCTTCGCCATTTCATAATCACCGCGCAGCCGCTCCCCCGCCTCGAACTGCCGCAAGCTGACGAGCTCGCGCGCCATCAGCCAGGCGAGCGGCGACTCGCGCAGGTTCACCATCACGCTCCGCCCGCCCGCCGTTCTCCGTTCCGCCAACGCCCGCATCACACGCCCTCCTTCGCCCGAGTCGCACCGGGCTTGCCACGACGGCGATCCTGTAGGACAGATGGAAACCACGCTGGTTAGGAGCCGTTTCCTTGATCACCGCCATTCGAGAGGTCCGACGCGCCAAGGGGTTGACGTTGGAGGAGGTGGCGCAGCGCTGCGACCCGCCCACCACGCCGCAGACGATTGGGCGGCTCGAATGCGGCACGCGCACCGTGTCCTTGCCCTGGCTCCGCCGTATCGCCGCGGCGCTCGAGGTCGAGCCCGCCGACCTGGTCAAGTTGCCCGACCGAGTCGAGCTGCCGGTCGCGGCGCTGCTCGACGCCGCCGGGGCGCATGCCCCCCGGCGCGCGCAGGCCGCCCTCCCGCCCGCGCCTACGCCGGGCGCGGTCGCCGTGATGGTGAGCCAGGGTGTCGGCGATTATCGCGCGGGCGACGAGATTTGGTGCGAGACGCTCGGGCCCGATCGCTTCGGCGACGCAATGAACCGCGACGTGCTCGTGCCCCGCCCCGCCGGCCGCTTCCTGTTCGGCCGCCTGATCGGGCGCGAGGGCGGGCGGAAGCTGCTCGTCCTGCCGCCCGGCCACGGGGCGCGCCAGCAAGTCGTGGCCGACCCGCCCTGGGTCGCGCGCGCGGTGAAGCTGGTGCGGGCGCTGTAGCGGAACCGCACCCGGTCGTTTCGGGTTCAACCTGGATCAGTGTTCCAGCGTTCCAGAGGTCCCGTATGCGTCGCCTGCTCGCCCTCTCCCTCCTCCTCGCCGCGCCCGTCTACGCGCAATCCAGCGCGCTCCAGTACGGCCGGGCCCAGCCCATCACCGCCCAGGAACGCCAGCAGGGCGCGCAGGCGAACCAGGGGCTGATCCAGGAATATGGCGGTGCGCTGACGGGCCGGCAGGCGGCTTACGTCGAGCAGATCGGCCAGCGCATCGCGACGCAGTCGGGCCTTTCGAACAGCCCGGGCGCGTTCAACGTCACGCTCCTGAACTCGCCCGTCAACAACGCCTTCGCCATCCCGGGCGGCTACGTGTACGTCACGCGCGACCTGGTCGCGCTGATGAACGACGAGGCGGAGCTCGCCGCCGTCATGGGCCACGAGGTCGCCCACGTCGCCGCGCGCCACTCGCGCTCGCGGCAGACGCGCGCGCAGCGCAACTCGATCCTGGGCGCGCTGGGCCAGCTCGGCCTGGGCGCGCTCTTCGGCAACTCCGGCCTCGGCGGACTCGCCGCGCGCAGCGTGCCCTCGCTGTTCCAGCTCGACACGCTCGGCTTCTCGCGCTCGCAGGAGACTCAATCCGACGACCTAGCCGTGCGCTATCTCGCGTCCGCCAACTACGACCCGCTAGCGCTCTCGACCATGCTCGAGTCCTTGGCCGAGCAGAACCAGCTCCAGGGCGCGCTCCGCGGCGAGGCGCGCTCGCTGCCCGGCTGGGCCAGCACCCACCCCGAGCCCGCCTCACGCATCCGCCGCGCGCAGCAGCAGGCCGCGACGGTTCGCGTCGCTACCCCCACGCGCAACCGCGACGCGTTCCTCGCCGCGATAGACGGCATGATGTACGGCGAGGACCCCAAGCAGGGCGTGATCGAAGGCAACAGCTTCCTCCACCCCAGCCTCGGCATCGCCTTCACCGTGCCCCAGGGCTTCACGATGCAGAACGGCACGGAGGCCGTCTCCATCCAGGGCTCGGGCGGGCAGGCGCAGTTCTCGACCGCGCCCTTCCAGGGCGATCTGGGGACCTATGTCGCCAACGTCGTTCGCGGCCTGGGCGGCGGCGCGACCGGCGCCGCACCCGCGCAGCGCACCACGGTGAACGGCATCCCCGCCGCCTATACGCAGCTCCGTGCGCAGAGCGGCAACACGCCCGTCGACGTGACCGTCTTCGCCTACCAGCTCGCCCCCACCCGCGCGGTCCACTTCGTCACGCTGTCGCAGGCCGGCCGCGGACCCGGCGCGCTGGAGCAGACCTTCGGCTCGCTCCGCCGCCTGTCGTCGAGCGAGGCCGCCCAGATCCGCCCGCGCTACGTCCGCGTGGTCACCGTCGGGTCCCGCGACACGCCCGCGTCCTTGAGCGCGCGCATGGCCTATCCGGACTACCGGCTGGAACGGTTCCTGGTCCTCAACCGGCTCGAACCGAACCAGGCGCTGCGCCCGGGCGACAAGGTCAAGCTGGTCACCTATTGATGCCCCCCCGCCGCCGGATGCTCACGGGCAAGCGCCTCGCCGCCGCGCTGGGCGCGGCGAGCGGGAGCATGATGCTCGGCTCGCTGATCGCGACGCACACCGTGTCGGCGATCAACCCCTTCTACCGCTTCGCGGCCCCGGCCGGGTGGCGCGAGCCCGCCTATGCGCCGCCCGAGCCCACGCGGCCTGCGCCGCCCACCTTCACGCCGATCGGCTGGGGCCCCGACGTCATCGCCGAGCCGCCCCGCGCCGAACCCCCGCCCGCACCCGAACCGGACGCGTTCGACGACTCCGAGCTGCTCGCCGAGCTCGAAGGCCCGCTGCCCCCCTTCGAAGCCGAGCCGACGCCCATGCCCGCCGTCATGCGCATCGAGTCGCCGAGGACGACGGTCTTGAGCGAACCCGAGCCCGCCGAACAGCCCGTGGCGATCGTCGCACCGCCGACGGATTACTGACCGTTCACGCCATCCGCATGGCCGGGCCGAGCAGCATCCACAGCGCCATCGCGACCATGCCGACATTCTCCGTGAGCGACACGAAGCCCAGCGGAACGTTCGAGTCGCCGCCGACGCACGCGCACTTAAGTTCTCGTCGATCGACATACACCGCCTTGAACACGGACGCCGCGCCCACCCCGCCGATGAACAGCGCGACGGGCACCGACACCCAGTCGAGCGCGCCCGCCACCATCAGCACGCCCGCCAGCGCCTCCAGATACGGGTAGAGATAGGCGTAAGGCACCCAGCGTTTGGCGAGCAGGTCGTAGTTCAGGAACATCGTCGCGAACCGCTCGACGTTCTGCAGCTTGAGCACCGCCAGCACGCACATGCTGAACGCCACGAACCACTCGGCCGCGCGCACCGTCAGCGCGGTGCCGAACGCGGCGTGGCTCGCGGCGAGCGCCATCAGCGCGGTGACCGCGAACAGCGCGGCGACGGGGCGGTAGCTCGGCTTCTCGGGGTCGGGCACGCGAAGGCCGAAGAAGCGGCGGAGGTCGTCGTAACCGCCGACGCGCTCGCCGCCGATGAACGCTTGCGGCGTCGTCCGGACGCCGTGCGCCGCCTTGAACGCGTCTACGCGTTCGCGCGTATCGAGCAGATGCTCGACCACCTCGTAGCCGCGCCGCCGCAGGAGGTCCCGCGCCTTCAATCCGTGCGGACATTCGTGGTGGCCGATGGCCATGCGGTACAGGGTGGCGGTCTTCATGGGGGCGCTCCGGGCTTGGTCGATGGTGTCGCCCTACCCACATGGGGTCCGTAGCATGGTACGGAGTCAAGAGGTGGCGCTGACGATCGCGGGGCTGGCGGAAGCGGGCGGCGTAGGCGTGGAGACGGTGCGCTACTACCAGCGCCGCGGCCTGCTGCCCGAGCCCGACCGCGCGCCCGGCTCCGTGCGCCGCTACGACGCCGACGCGGTCCGTCGGCTGCGCTTCATCCGCGCGGCGCAGGGGGCGGGATTCACGCTCGACGAGATCGGCGAGCTGCTTAGTCTCGACGCGACCGAGGACCGCGCCCGCGCGCACGCGTTGGCCGAACGCCGCATGGCCACCCTCGACGCGAAGATCGCGGAGCTGCAGGAAGCGCGGGCGGCGCTCGCCCGCCTGGCCCGGCGCTGCGGCGGAGGCGGCGCGGGCCCCTGCCCGATCATCGAGGCGTTCGAGCCGGAGGATGGTGGGCGCTGACGGGTTCGAACCGCCGACCTACTCGGTGTAAACGAGCCGCTCTACCAGCTGAGCTAAGCGCCCGATCGGCCGAGGCGCGGCCACGACCGCGCCGCTGCGCGAAGCACACGGCCGACCGCGGCCGGCCGGTCGACGCAGTCGAACCGGACCGACGAGGGGTCCCCGCAAAGTACTACTTTGCGGGGTGCCCCGAAGCCGGCGGCTTAGCCGTCGGCCCCGCGCTCCTGCCACCCTATCGTGCGCCGTGCAACCTCAAGCCACGCTCAACCCCGCCCGCTTCACCGCGAGCAGGTACTGGCGCATCCCCAAGCGCGCGACCTCCGTCAGCACCATGAACGCGCGCCGGCGGTCGTTCGCGTCCGGCTTGCGCTGCAGCAGCCCGTCCTCCTGCATCCGCGCGATCCAGCGGAGCGCGGTGGTCGGCGCGACCGCGGCGGCGATGCACAAGCTGGAGACGGAGACGGGCTGGTCCTCCAACTCGGCGGCGTAGAGGTCGAGCAGCATGTCCCAGGCGGGGTCGGCGAACAGGCCGGGCATGAAGAACTCGTCGCGCAGCCGCCTGGACCGGATCGCACGGCGCAGGTCGCGCGGCTCCGCGACGGGCTCGCTCGGCGGCTCCACGCCGAACGCCGCGCCGTTCTCCCCGCCCTCCTCGCGCAGCAGCGGTTCGGGATCGTCCCGTCCGTTGGACGCGCGCAGCAGCGCTTCGATCCGCTCCGGCAGGTCGGGATCGCACAGGAGCTCGACGCCCGCGCCGAGCAGCGACGCCGCGACGACGTCGATCGCCTCGCGGTCGAACGCGGCGACGACGCGGCATCCCCGCTCGACCGCGAAGCGCGCGACGTCGGGCAGCGCGTCAGCAATCGTTTGCTCGTCCGCCCCCTGCGCTTCGATCACCAGCACCGGCCTGCCGGCAATTCGGATTTCCTCGCCCCATCCGAAGGCCGCCACGGAGCATCCGCCCGCGGCGCGCACCGAGGCGTCGCCGCGGGAGACGTCCGATCCGATCAGCACCGCGTCGAAGCGGCGGCCGATAGGCGCGGCGGGTCCTTCCACGGGTCCGTTCGTCCGGGACAAGGGCGCGACAGGCAATCCGAACTCCATCCGGTCCGGAGCAATCTGCATCACCCGAGCGCCTTGACGATCTCCTCGACCATCTTCTTGGCGTCGGCGAGCAGCATCATCGTGTTGTCGCGATAGAACAGCTCGTTGTCGACGCCGGCGTAGCCGACGCCGCCCATCGAGCGCTTGATGAACAGGACCGTTTTGGCCTTTTCCACGTCGAGCACGGGCATGCCATAGATGGGCGAGCTCTTGTCGGTCTTGGCGGCGGGGTTGGTCACGTCGTTGGCGCCGATCACGAAGGCGACGTCCGTCTGCGCGAACTCGGCGTTGACGTCCTCCAGCTCGAACACCTCGTCATAAGGTACGTTCGCTTCCGCCAGCAGCACGTTCATATGGCCCGGCATGCGGCCGGCGACGGGGTGGATCGCGTATTTCACGCGCACGCCCTCCTCCTTCAACCGGTCCGCCATCTCGCGCAGCGCGTGCTGCGCCTGCGCGACCGCCATGCCGTATCCGGGGACGATGATGACCTGCTCGGCCTCGCGCATCAGGAACGCCGCGTCCTCCGCGCTGCCGCGCTTCCACGGCCGGTCGATCGCCTGACTGCCGCCCGTATCGGCGACCGCGCCGAAGCCGCCCGCGATGACGGAGATGAAGCTCCGGTTCATCGCCCGGCACATGATGTAGGAGAGGATCGCTCCGCTCGCGCCCACCAGCGCGCCCGTGATGATCATGGCGGTGTTGTGCAGCGTGAAGCCCATCGCGGCGGCCGCCCAGCCGGAGTAGCTGTTCAGCATGCTGACCACGACCGGCATGTCCGCGCCGCCGATGGGGATGATGAGCAGGAAGCCGATCGCGAACGACAGGACCGTGATCGTCCAGAATACGGCCGGCGACTGGTCGCGCGTGAAATAGGCGATCAGCGCCACGATCGCGGCGAGCACGCCCATGTTGATGACGTGGCGGCCGGGCAGCAGGATCGGCTTGCCGCCCATGTTGCCGTTCAGCTTGAGGAACGCGATCACCGAGCCCGAGAAGGTGATCGCACCGATCGCGACGCCCAGCCCCATCTCGACGCGGCTGACGGGGTCGATGACGGCGAAGGGCTGACCGATCATGGGCGTGACCAGGTCGGCGATCCCGAACGCCTGCGGGTTGAGGTACGCCGCGATCGCGACCAGCACTGCCGCCAGGCCGACGAGCGAGTGGAAGGCTGCGACTAGCTGCGGCATCGCCGTCATCGCGATGCGCTTGGCGGTAGTAAAGCCGATCGCCGCGCCGAGGGCGATGGCGGCGAGGATCTCCAGTGTCGCCGTCCAGTCGATCAGCGCCAGATAGTCGCGGCCATAGGGGACCGAGTAGAATTCCGGATCCGCCCATGTCGGCACGTGTGTGATGAACGTGACCACGACGGCGATCGTCATCCCGATCATGCCAAGGCGATTACCGCGCCGACTTGAGGCTGGGCCCGAAAGCCCCCGCAGCGCAAGTATGAAGCAGATACCCGCGACTAGGTAAGCCAAAGCGATCCAGGGACTAGTACGCACCTCCTCTGGCGCGGAATCCATGCCGCAGTGGTAAATCGTCCCGTTCAACAGCAGATCTTGGCACATCTACTGGCCCTTCTTCTTGTACATGGCCAACATCCGCTCCGTCACCGCGAACCCGCCGAAGATGTTGACGCTCGCCAGCACGACGGCCAGCAGCCCCAGCCACTTCGCCCCCGGCGCGCCCGCCGCCGCGGCCGCGATCAGCGCGCCCACGATGATCACCGACGAGATCGCGTTGGTCACCGCCATCAACGGTGTGTGCAGCGCGGGCGTCACCGACCAGACGACGAAGTAGCCCACGAAGCAGGCCAGCACGAAGATCGACAAGATGGCGATGAAGTCCATGAACTACTCCTGATCCGCTCCGCTTCGATCCTCCCCGGAACGGGGAGGGGGACCGCCGCGAAGCGGTGGTGGAGGGGCGGTCGCGACGAGCGTCACGATCGCGTCGGCTGTCCCATCCGCGTCGCGCAGGATGTCGCGCGCGGGCACGCGCACCACCGTCAGCCTGCGCGAGCGCATGTACGCTTCACGCACCGCATCGCGCGTCGGCGCGCCTGCCGCCGAGTGCGCCTCGCCGTCGACCTCGACCACCAGCTTGGCCGCCGGGCAGTAGAAATCGGCGGTGTAGTCGAGCCCTATCGGATGCTGCCGACGAAACCTGATCCCGAGCGGCGAGCCGCGCAGCCGTTGCCACAGCAGCACTTCGGGGTAGCTCATCTCCCGCCGGAGCTTGCGGGCGCGCAGCACTTCGGGCGGCATCTCGCGTCGAGACGCCCCTCCACCAGCTGCGCTGGTCCCCCTCCCCCTGCGGGGGAGGATCACTGGAGCAACCTCGCCGACACCACCTGCCCACCGCGCGTCAGCCGCACCGCGTCGCCGATCTCGTCGCCGTCGGGCAGCACCGGCCGGCCCTGCTCCTTGTCCCAGAAGGCGGACAGGAAATTAAACAGGTTGCGCGCGTAGAGCGCCGACGCGTCCGCCGCGAGGCGCGACGGCACGTTGCGATGCCCGACGATCCGCACGCCGTGGCGCTCGACCACCTGCCCCGCGACCGCGCCCTCGACATTGCCGCCCTGCTCGACGGCCAAGTCCACCACGACCGATCCCGGCCGCATGCTCGCGAGCTGCGCGTCGGAGACGAGGCGCGGCGCGGGCCGGCCGGGGATCAGCGCGGTGGTGATGACGATGTCCTGCTTGGCGATGTGGCTCGACACCAGCTCGGCCTGTGCGCGCTGGTACTCGGGGCTGGTCTCGCCCGCGTAGCCGCCAGCACCCTCGCCCTCGATCCCCGCCACGCCCTCCACGAAGATCGGCTTGGCGCCCAGGCTCAGGA
This sequence comes from Sphingomonas lenta, assembly GCF_002288825.1. Classification (GTDB taxonomy): domain Bacteria; phylum Pseudomonadota; class Alphaproteobacteria; order Sphingomonadales; family Sphingomonadaceae; genus Sphingomonas; species Sphingomonas lenta. The sequence goes on along the minus strand of NZ_NSLI01000003.1, from coordinate 242,044 downwards.
TCTGCTCGCGCGTCGCAGAGCGCACGTCGGTCGCCGACACCACCGCGCCGAGCCTCCTCGCGGTCGCGATCGCCTGCAGGCCCGCCACGCCCACGCCCATCACGAACACCCGCGCGGCCGACACCGTGCCCGCCGCCGTCATCATCATCGGGAACGCGCGGCCGTACTCGGCCGCCGCGTCGAGCACCGCCTTGTAGCCCGCCAGGTTCGACTGCGACGACAGCACGTCCATCGACTGCGCGCGCGTGATGCGCGGCATGAACTCCATCGCCAGCGCCTCGAGCCCCGCCGCGGCGTACCCGTCCACCCGCTCGCGCGCGCCGAACGGGTTGAGCATGGCCACGACCCACGCGCCCGGCTTCGCGCCCGCGAGCGAGGCCGGGTCCGGCCCCTGCACGCCCAGCACCGCGTCCGCGCCGGCCAGCACGCCCGCGCGGTCGCCGACGCGCGCGCCCGCGGCCTCGTAGGCGGCGTCCTCGGACGAGGCGGCGCGTCCTGCGCCCGCCTCCACGGCCAGCTCGGCGCCTAAGCCGACGAGCTTCTTGACGGTCTCCGGCGTCGCGGCGACGCGCTTCTCGCCGTCCGCTCGTTCGGTCAGGACGGCGATCTTCACGATCAGCCCGAGATCAGCCAGATCACGATCGCGGCGATCACCGCCGTCGCGACCGTTCCCCATTTCAACATCGCCATGATGCGGTGGTACGTACGTTCGTGGCTCTTCAGATCGTCGTTATGCGCCATCGGTCCCGTCTGTCCTGAACTCCTGCCGGCGGGGACCTTAGGGCCCTGCCCCCGCCGCCTCAAGCCCGCCGTCCGAACCTAGTCGCGAACAGGTTTAAGCGGGCCTTTACCGACGCCCGCTATTCGTCCGCGTCCAACCACAAGAGGCACGTGGATGACGCGCAACGGCCAGCGCCTGTTATTGCTGATCGACGACGAGCCCGCCCAGCGCCGGCTCGTCGCCGCGCTCGCCGCGCGCGCGGGGTGGCGCACGATCTTCGCGACGCCCGGCGAGCAGGCGATCGCCACGCTCGGCACGCAGGACGGGATGCAGCTCGACGCGATCCTGCTCGACCACTGGGCCGACGATGACGCGGCGGCGGAGCTCATCACCGAGCTGCGCGCGCGCCGCCCGGCGCTCCCCATCCTGGTGCTCACCGCCAATGGTTCGGTCGCCGCCGCCGTCTCCGCGATGCGCGGCGGCGCGACCGACTTCCTCGTGAAGCCCCTCGCGCCCGAACGCCTCATGGCGGCGCTCGAGGCCGCGGTCGCGGGCGACGGCGCGGGCGAGCTGCGCCCCTTGACCGAGAAGATCCCGGCGCTGCTCGCGTTCGACGAGATCGTCGGCTCCGCCCCCCAGTTCCGCGCCGCGCTCGCCATCGCCGCCAAGGCGGCGCGCGCGCGTGTCCCCGTGCTGATCGAAGGCGAATCGGGCGTCGGCAAGGAGGTGGTGGCGGAAGCCGTCCACGCCGCCTCCCCGCGGTCCAAGAAGCCGATGGTCACCGTCAACTGCGGCGCGTTGCCGCCCAACCTCGTCGAGTCGGAGTTGTTCGGCCACGAGAAGGGCGCGTTCACCGGCGCGTTCGAGCGCAAGATCGGTCGCTTCCAGGACGCCGACGGCGGCACCATCCTCCTGGACGAAGTGGGCGAGATGCCGCTGGACGCGCAGGTCAAGCTGCTCCGCGTGCTCCAGTCCGGCGAGGTCCACCCGATCGGCGCGCGCCACGCGCGCATCGTCGACGTCCGCGTCATCGCCGCCACCAACAAGAAGCTTTTGGACGAAGTGGAGGCGGGCCGCTTCCGCGAGGACCTCTACTACCGGCTCAACGTCGTCCAGGTCTCGATCCCGCCCTTGCGCGAACGGACCGGCGACATCCCGGCGCTGACCCGCCACCTGCTCGCGCGCATCGCCAAGCAGCCGGGGCTGAAACCGCTCGGCATCACCGACGAGGCGCTGCAGCTGCTCAGCCATTATCACTGGCCGGGCAACGTCCGCCAGCTCCAGAACGCGCTGTTCCGCGCGGCCGTGCTCTGCGAGGGTGCGGCGCTCACCCGCGCCGACTTCCCCCAGATCGCCGCCGCCAGCTCCCGCGTCGCCGCCGGCCCGGCGGGCGGGCTCGCGACGAGCGGCGGCGTCACGCTGTTCCGCCCCGACGGCAACATGCGCCAGCTGGACGAGATCGAGGCGGACGTGATCCGCCTCGCGATCGGGCATTATCGGGGGCGCATGACGGAGGTCGCGCGCAGGCTGGGGATCGGGCGCTCGACGCTGTACCGAAAGCTCGGCGAGCTCGGGATAGACAATGCGGCGTAGGGCGGCCTAGCGCGCCTCGCGCTAGGACTCGCCCGAGCCCGGCCGGCGAGCGGGCGAGCCCCTCTCGCCCGACTCGTCCGACGACGCGGCTTCGCCGCGGCGCTTACGCCCCCACCCGGATCTCCGTCGCCGTCGGCACGTCCGCCGGCAGCGGCGTGGCCCCCGGCTGCGCGCCCGTGCCCGAAGCGGGGCCGCCCGTCGGATCCGGCGCGGTGGTCGTGCCCGACGCGGGCTGGCCCACCGCCGGCCGCGCCGCGTCCTGCGCGCCCGCGCCCTCGGCGTAAGGCTCCGCCTCGTTCCGCCCGTTGCGCCAGTACGCGAACAGCGCCGCGCCCACGCCCAGCGCCGCGGCGCCGACCGCGAGCGGGGCCGCGTTCGACTTCTTGTCCGCCGAGCCCGGCTCCGTCAGCCCGCGGTGCATCTTCGCCGCGATCGGATCGGGCAGCGACTCGGCGATGAACGCCATCACCTTGTTCTTCGACGTCGGGATCACATGATCCTTGCCCGCCATCATCGCGTCGAAGCCCGCCTTGGCGACGAGCGCCGCGTCGTCCTTCGACTGCGTGCCCGCGGCCGTGTCCATCATGTCGGCGCGACGGAAGAAGTTGGTCTCGGTCGTGCCGGGCATCAGCGCCGTCACGGTCACGCCCGTGCCCTTCAGCTCCTCGCGCAAGGCCTGCGCGAACCAGCGGTCGAACGCCTTGGTGCCCGCATACACCGCCTCGAACGTGCCGGGCATCGTGCCCGCGATCGACGAGGTGAACAGGATGCGCCCCTGGCCCCGCGCGACCATCCGCTGCACGATCGGCTTGGCGAGCTGCACCGCGCCGCGCACGTTCAGGTCGATCATCTTGAGCTCGCGCTGGAGCTCGGTCTCGGCGAACCGGCCGCCCAGCCCGACGCCCGCGTTGATCGCGATCGCGTCCACGTCGCGCCCGCCAATCGCGCCGAGGAGGCTGTCCACGCCCTCCTCGGTCGCCAGGTCGGACGCGTGCGTCGTCACCGTGGCGCCGCCGCCGGTGATCTGCGCGCGCGCCTGCTGCAACTCCGTCGCATCCTCCGCGCTCAGGAGCACGTCGTAACCATTGTCGGCGAACTGCCGCGCCAGCTCCAGGCCGATGCCGCTCGATCCGCCGGTCACGACGGCGAAGGGCTTGGGGGCGAAAGGACGAGTGTCGCTCATGATGCTTCCTCCGATGCCGAATCAGGAAGGCCGGGCGCAACGGGCCCGGTCGGTGGGCAAGCGAACCGACGACGCGCGCGAAGGTTGCGGAAAACAAGGTGAAAGGGGCGTTAGCCAATCCCGGAAAGGCTCAGGCACCCGCTCCCGCGCTAGAAGCGTGGCCCAGGGGGAGCGAAGGAGTGATTCCGATGGAAGGATCGAACGTCCGGCGGCTCCGCGCGAGCCAGCGCTTCAAGCTGTTCCTGCCGACCTGCATGCGGTTGGGCCACGAGCTCGTGCACTGCAACATCCTCGACCTGTCGGTGTCGGGCGCGCTGGTCACCGCGACCAGGCCCGCCGCGATCGGCGTAACCGTGTTCCTGCGCGTCGGCGACCGCGCCCGCGCCGCGCGCGTGGTGCGCCGCGACGGCCGCCAGTTCGGCGTCGAGTTTGCCGTGCCGCTCACCGCCGAGGAAGTCGGGGCGTTGGTCCAAGCGGATCGGAGAAGCGCCGTAGCGTAGGTCGCCTTCTGGTCGACGCGGCCCTTCCCGAGCCGCACCGCCCGTGCTGAAGCGGGTGCATGCCCCGCTTCACGCACCGCACCGCCCTCGTCACCGGCGCAGCCTCAGGCATCGGTCTCGCCACCGCCGAGCGCCTCGCCGCCGACGGCGCGGCGCGCCTGATCCTGGTCGACCTGGACGAGGCCGCGCTCGCCCGCGTCGGCCTTCCCTGCGCCGTCGTGCGCGCGCCCGGCGACGTGCGCGACGAGGCGTTCTGGGACGCGCTCGACCTCTCCGGCCTGAACCTGGCGGTGGTCAATGCGGGCGTCGCCGGGGCCGCGCCGTTATCCGACCACCCGTTCGATGAGTGGCGGCGCATTCTGTCGATCAATCTCGACGGCGCGTTCCTGACGATCCGCGCCGCGATGCGCGCGATGCACGAGCGCGGCGGCGCGATCGTCGCCGTCGCGTCCGCCGCGGGCCTCAAGCCCGAACCGGGCGTCGCCGCTTATGGCGCGTCCAAAGCGGCGCTCCTCCACCTCGCCCGCGTCGCCGCCAAGGAAGGCGCGCCCCGTCGCATCCGCGTGAACGGCATCGCGCCCGCCGGCGTGGAGACGCCCGTCTGGGACGTCGTCCCCATGTTCGCCGACCGCGCCCGCGCCATCGGCCGCGACGCGGCGTTCGCGGAACTCGCCGCGCTGGCGACGCCGCTCGGCCGCTACGCCAAAGCGGAGGAGGTGGCGGAGCAGATCGCGTTCCTGCTGTCGGACGCCGCGGCTACGATCACGGGCGCGACGCTGGTGAGCGACGGGGGTTATCTGCTCTAGCGCAGGGCGGCTTGCGCCGCCTCGGCGCAAGACTCGCCCAAGCTCGGCCGACGGGGGTCCCCGCAAAGTATTACTTTGCGGGGTGCCCCGTCCGCGCGGCCCCAGTCCGCGCGTGTCGATCGACGACGCGGCTTTGCCGCGGCGTGGGTGGGGAAGTCACTACCGCCGCGGCGAAGCCGCGTCGTCGGTCCTCACGGTGTGAGGCCGGCCGGGCTTGGGCGTCTCGTAGCTAGCTCGCGCTAGCTACGTGCGCCCGGCGCCTACCACAGCACCCCCTTCACCGGCTTCAGCGGCTCCGGCGCCGGGTCCCCGATCGCCTCCAGCAGGTCGATCTCGATCGTCCGGCACATCGCGCTCATCGGCACGTCGTGGACGCTGTCCGCGAACGGATCGACCAGGTCGTCGCCGATCTGCAGCACCGCCAGGAACATCAGCCCCGCCAGCGTCGAGCCCACGGGCGTCGCGATCCCCAGCGTCTCGACGAGCCCGATCGGCAGCACGAAGCAGAACAATCGCGTGAAGAGCTGCGGAAAGAAGCGGTACTGGTTGGGCAGCGGCGTATTCTTGAGCCGCTCCATGCCCCCTTGCGCGTTGGCGATGTCCACCAGCACCGACTCCATCGAGGCCTGCTGGATCGAGTCGATCCACCCCCGCTTGCGCGCGTCCTCGATCCTACGCCCCGTCCCGTCGAGCAGGCCGTTGGCGACGTTGGTCCGTCGTAACGCCGGCTCCGCCTCGCCGCGCGACAGGAAGCGCAGCAGCTCGCCCTCGCGGAAGTCGACATGCTGGCGCAGCTGGCACCGGAGCGCGTTCACATAGGCCACGTGCCGAAGCACGATCGACCGTTTCAGGTCGCGCGCGTCCGGATCGGGCAAGAAGTTGCGCGCCTGCCGCGCCAAGCTCCGCGACGCGTTGATCATCGCCCCCCACAGCACGCGCCCCTCCCACCAGCGCTGATAGGCGGAGTTGTCGCGGAACCCCAGGAACAACGCCAGCGCCGTACCGAACAGCGTCAGCGGCAGTTCCGGCGCGCGGAAGGGCGACCAGATGTAAAAGCCGGTGACGAGGCAGTCCCAGACAAACAGGACCAGCAGCGGCTTCCAGACGTCGTGGACGATCTTGGTCAGCCGTGGGCGGGCATCGACGATCATGCGCGCAGGGCGGCTTGCGCCAGCAGGCTGGCGCAAGACTCGCCCAAGCGCGGCCGGCCTCGCTTTAGCGAGGTTCGACGACGCGGCTTCGCCGCGGCGCAGGCGATCTGGGATGCGGAGCCCCTCATCATCGCGCCGAACGCGCCCGTGATGTTTTGGATGCCGACCAGCTGAGCGAGCAGCGCCGCGGCGGAGCCGCGTCGTCGACCCTAGCTGAAGCTAGGCCGGCCAGGCTCGGTCGTCTCGCGGCTACCTCGCTAGCCGCGTGCGACCAGCGCCTGATCCCGCATCCCTCGCCAAACCCGCAGCGCCTGCACCGTCTCGAACACGTCGTGCACGCGCAGCAGCTGCACCCCCGCCTGCGCTCCCGCCAGCGCCAGCGCGACCGAGCCGCCCAGCCGCCGCTCGACCGGCGCTTCGTTCGACAGCGCGCCGATCATGCGCTTTCGGCTCGCCCCCAGCACGAGGGGGCAGCCCAGCCCGTGGAACATCTCGAGCCCGTTCAGCAACGCGAGATTGTCGGAGAGCGACTTGCCGAAGCCGATGCCCGGATCGACGATGATCCGGTCGCGCGGCACGCCCGCGGCCGCCACCGCCGCCACGCGCGCCTCCAGCCAGTCGAACACCTCCGTCAGCACGTCCACATAGCCGCTGCCGCCGTGCGGCCCCTTCTCCGGTTCGGGCGAGTGCATCAGCACCACGGGGCAGCCCGCATGCGCGACCACCTCCAGCGCGCGCTCGTCCCACAACAGCGCGGACACGTCGTTGACGATCGCCGCGCCACCCCTGAGCGCCGCCTCCATCACCAACGCCTTGCGCGTATCGACCGACACCAGCGTCCCCGCCGCCGCGAGCCCCTCCACGACCGGCTGGACGCGCCGGCGCTCGTCCTCTTCCCATATGGGCTGCGCGCCGGGCCGCGTGGACTCGCCGCCCACGTCGATCACCGCCGCGCCGTCAGCCGCCATGCCCACGCCCGCCGCGACCGGGTCGGCCCCATGCTCGCCCGTGTGCCGACCGCCGTCGGAGAAGCTGTCGGGCGTGACGTTGAGGATGCCCATGACTTGGCTCTGGTCGAACCGGAGCGTGCGGCTCCCCAGCTGCAGCGCCGGCCTGGGCGCGGTGATCGCGCGATGCAGCGCCGCCGCGCGCTCGTCCTCCGCCCACAAGGTCCGCTCGAACTGGGGGATCGAGACGGTGCGCTTGGCCCCGCCCTCCGTCACCTCATAGGCCGCGAACCACTGCATGCCCCCCGCCAGCCGCGCCACCTCCCCGTCGCGCCCCACGGGCGTGTCGACGAACTGCACGGGGCGGAGGTGGAGGGGGGACGCCATAAACTACCGTTCGCGCTGAGCCTGTCGAAGCGCCGTCCTTGCTCTCCTCACAGCAAGAAGAACAGCCCTTCGACAAGCTCAGGGCGAACGGGAGGGCGCTTCAAGGTTGAGTGGCGAGCAAGTACGTCTGCCGCAGCTCGTCGATCGGCTTCAGCCCGTCCGCGCCCTCGTAGTGCCAGAAGATCCACCCGTTGCACGCCGGCGCGCCCTGCAGCGTCGAGCCCAGCTTGTGGATCGACCCCACCTGCCCGCACGCGCTCATCAGCGATCCGTCCGCGCGCACTGTCGCCGACCAGCGGCGCTTCGCGTCGGTGATCACCGATCCGGGCGCCAGCATGTTCGTCTCGACCAGCTTGCCGAACGCTACCTTGGGCGCGGCCTTGGGGCTCTGCATGGTCGCCAGCGCCGATTCGTCCAGCGGCAGCGCCGCGTCGATCCGCTCGACGGCGGCCGCGCAATATTCCGGCTCGCGCTCGATCCCGATCCAGCGCCGCCCCAGCCGCTTCGCGACCGCGCCCGTCGTCCCCGTCCCGAAGAACGGGTCGAGCACCACGTCGCCCGGCTTGGTGCACGCCAGCAGCACCCGGTACAGCAGCGCTTCGGGCTTCTGCGTCGGATGCACCTTCACGCCGCCCTTCTTCAGCCGCTCTGCGCCCCCGCAGATCGGGAACTCCCAGTCCGAGCGCATCTGCAGCTCGTCGTTCAGCGTCTTCATCGAGCGGTAGTTGAACGTGTACTTCGACCCTTCGCCCTTCGACGCCCAGATCAGCGTCTCGTGCGCGTTGGTGAAGCGCGTGCCCTTGAAGTTCGGCATCGGGTTGGCCTTGCGCCACACGATGTCGTTCAGGATCCAGAAGCCGAAATCCTGCACCGCCGCGCCCACGCGGAAGATGTTGTGGTACGACCCGATCACCCAGATCGTGCCCGTGTCCTTGAGCACTCGGTGCGCCTGCGCCAGCCAGCCGCGCGTGAACGCGTCATACGCGGCGTAGCTGTCGAACTTGTCCCAATCGTCGTTGACCGCGTCGACGTGGCTGCCGTCCGGCCGGAACAGCTCGCCGCCCAGCTGCAGATTGTAGGGCGGATCGGCGAAGATCATGTCGACCGACTTGTCGGGCAGCGCCTTCATCGCCGCGATGCAGTCGCCCATGACGATCTGGTCGAGCGGCAGCGCGTCGCTAAGCGCTAGGCGCGAGTCTTCCCATGTCGCGCGACCGAGCCGCGCGATCGTATCGATCGCTCCCATGACGTCCCCACCCGTGTTGAGCCCCACCATCCCCGCCGACCCCGGATTCCGTCAAGCGGGCATTGGTTAACGACGCGGGTTGAGATCGCGTTAATGGGGCGGAACGTCGCACGACCCCGCTAGATGTTGGGCCGCCGCTCTCAATCCATACTCAATCAGTGGGGGTGTGGCGGGACTGCATCATGGTTAAAATTTGCGCGGCGACAGGCGCGAAGCTGCGCCGGTGCAGCGGCGACGGACCGTGTCGTTTTAGCGCCGAGACGTGTTCCGGCGACGGATAGCCCTTGTTCGAGGACCAGCCGAACTCGGGATGCGATTCGGCGGCCTCGACCATGATCCGGTCGCGCAGCACCTTGGCGACGATCGACGCCGCGGCGACCGACAGGCTCTTTGCGTCGCCGCCCACCAACGCCGTCGCGGGAATATCGAGTCGGGGCAGGAACTTGCCGTCGACCAGCACATGCGCGGGCCGCACGGGCAACGCCGCCACCGCCCGCGCCATCGCCGCGAGCGTGGCGTGGTGGATGTTGAGCCGGTCCACCTCCTCCGGCCCGACCACCGCCACGCCCACCGCCGCGCACCCGCGAATCAGCCCGTCCAGCCACTCGCGCGCCTTCGCGCTCAACTTCTTCGAATCACGGATGCCCTCCGGCCACCCCGATTCGGGCAGCACCACCGCCGCCGCGACCACCGGCCCCGCGATCGGCCCGCGCCCCACCTCGTCCACCCCGGCGAGCGGCCCGGGAAAGCCGCGGTCGAACGCGGCCAGCGCCTTGCTCATCCTTCCAGCTGCTCGTACGGGTTATGCCCCAGCGTGTGCCCGACCGGCCCATGCCCCTGCCCGAAGCCGGGAGCCGAGAGGATGGCGATCCGCACGAACCGCACCGCCTGCTCGAACGCCTGCTCGATCGACATGCCCGCCGCCAGCCCGCAGGCGAGCGCGCTCGCCAGCGTGCATCCGGTGCCGTGCGTGTCCTCCGTGTCGAAGCGCTTGGCCTCCAGCCGCGCCAGCTCCTCGCCGTTGGGCGCGAGCACGCGGTCGACGACATAATAGCCCTCGGCGTGCCCGCCCTTCGCGACGAGGTGGCACCCGTGCGCCAGCACCGCCGCCTCGCCGCCCAGCGCCTCCAGCTCGGGCAGGTTCGGCGTCACCACCGACGCGATCCGCATCAGCCGCTCGAACGCCGCGATCGTCTCCGCATCCGCCAGCACCGACCCGCTCGTCGCCACCATCACGGGGTCGAACACGACCGGCACGTCCAGCCGCTCCAGTTCGTCGGCGACGGCGTGCGCCGTCTCCGCCGATCCGATCATGCCGATCTTCACCGCGTCCGCGCCCAGGTCGTCGAGCACGCTGCGCATCTGCTGGACCACGAACGTCGCCGGCACGGGCAAGACGCCCTGCACCCCCAACGTGTTCTGCGCGGTCAGCGCGGTGACCGCCGTCATCGCGTGACCGCCCAGCATCGTGACGGTCTTGATGTCGGCCTGGATCCCCGCCCCGCCGCCCGAGTCCGACCCGGCGACGATCAGCACGCGGGGCGGCTTGTAAGCGTGTTCGCTCAAGCCGCCGCCTTCCGCACCGCGTCGCAGATGCGCGTCACGACACGCTCGACCTGGCCCCGATCCTCGCCCTCCGCCATTACGCGGATTACCGGCTCCGTACCCGACGGCCGGATCACCAGCCGCCCGCGCGCCGCCAGCTCGGCCTCGGCTTCCGCGATGCACGCCTTGACCGCCTCCGCCTCCAGCGGCTTGCCGCCCCCGAAGCGTACGTTGCGCAGCAGCTGCGGCAGCGGCTCGAACCGGTGCAGCACCTCGCTCGCCGGCGCGCCCGCGCGCCTGACCTCGGCGAGCACCTGCAGCGCCGCGACCAGCCCGTCGCCCGTGGTGGCGTGGTCGGACAGGATGATGTGCCCCGACTGCTCGCCGCCGACATTGTAGCCCCGCGCGCGCATCGCCTCGAGCACGTGCCGGTCGCCCACCTTGGTCCTGACCAGCCCCATGCCCTGCGCCGCCAGGTGCCGCTCCAGCCCCAGGTTGCTCATAACGGTCGCGACCAGCCCGCCGCCCTTGAGCTTGCCCTGGCGCGCATAGGCGGTCGCGATCGTCGCCATCAGCTGGTCGCCGTCGACGACCTGGCCCCGCTCGTCCACCACGATTAGCCGGTCGGCGTCGCCGTCCAGCGCGATCCCCATCGCCGCGCCGCTCGCCACCACCGTCTCCGACAAGGTCTGCGGCGCCGTCGAGCCCACGCGGTCGTTGATGTTGCGGCCGTTGGGCTCCACGCCGATCGCGACCACGTCCGCCCCCAGCTCCCACAAGGCCGAGGGCGCGACGCGGTACGCCGCGCCGTTGGCGCAGTCGACGACGACCTTCATGCCGTCCAGCCGCTGGTCCTCGGGGAAGGTGGCCTTGGCGAAGTGGATGTAGCGCCCCTGCGCGTCGTCGATCCGGCGCGCGCGCCCGATGTCGCCCGCGTCCGACAGGGGCACCTCCCCCTCGATCAGCGCCTCGATCTCCTCCTCCGCTTCGTCGGACAGCTTGAAGCCGTCGGGCCCGAACAGCTTTATGCCGTTGTCGGCATAGGGGTTGTGGCTGGCCGAGATCATCACGCCCAGGTCGGCGCGCATCGATTGCGTCAGCATCGCGACGGCGGGCGTCGGCATCGGCCCCGTCATGATCACGTCCATGCCTACGCTGGTGAAGCCCGCCACCAGCGCCGATTCGAGCATATAGCCCGACAGGCGCGTGTCCTTGCCGATCAGCACGCGGTGCCGGTGTCCCCCGCGCCGGAAGTACGCGCCCGCCGCCATGCCGACGCGCATCGCCGTCTCCGCGGTCATGGGGCTCCGGTTGGTCAGTCCCCTGATCCCATCGGTCCCGAAATATTTTCTTGCCATTCCCGCCCTGAGCCGTTCGCTATGCGCAGTCTTTTCCGCGCCTTTCCAGCGCCCTCCATAACCAAAGAGCGAGCATGTCGCGAGCCACGCTGATCCTCCTGTCCCTCGTCGCCGGCCTGCTCGTCGGCATCGGCGCGGCCGCGCTGTCGCCGACGGCCGCCCAGAGCGCGCTGCTGGTCACCGGTCCGCTCGGCAGCGCCTGGCTCGCAGGGTTGCAGATGACGGTGATCCCGCTCGTCGTGGCGCTGCTCGTCACCGCCGTTGCCGACACGGCCGTGGCCGCCGGGGCGGGCCGCGTCACCGCGCGCATGATCGGGCTGATCCTGGCGCTCGTGTTCGTTACCGGCACCGTCTCCGCGCTGCTGACGCCCGTGCTGCTCGACCTCTTCCCTGTCCCCGCCGAGGCCGCCGCCTCGCTCCGGCAGGCGCTGGGCGGCGCGGAGCAGGTGACGCCGCCCCCGCCGCTCGCGGAGTTCTTCTCCACCATCGTGCCCACCAACGTCGTCAAGGCGGCGGTCGACAACGCGCTGCTCTCGCTCATCATCTTCACGCTCGCCTTTGCGTTCGCGATGACGCGCATCGACCCGGCCGCGCGCGGCGTGCTGGTGCGCGCCTTCGCCGCGATCCGCGACACCATGCTGGTGATCATCGATTGGGTGTTGTGGCTCGCGCCCATCGGCGTGTTCGCGCTCGCCTACGGTGTGGGCGCGCGCGCGGGCGTCACCGCGTTCGGCGCGCTCGTCCACTACATCCTGATCGTCTCGGCGATCGGCGCAGTGATCATGCTCCTCGCCTACCCGATCGCCTGGATCGGAGGCCGCACCTCGCCGCTCCGCTTCGCCCGCGCGCTGGCGCCCGCGCAGGCGGTGGCGATTTCCACGCAATCCTCGCTCGCCAGCCTCCCCGCCATGCTCGCCGGCGCGCGGACCTTGGGCATCGCGGAAGCCAAGGCCGGCGTCGCCCTCCCGCTCGCGGTCGCCATGTTCCGCGCGACGCAGCCCGCGATGAACGTCGCCATCGCCATCTACATCGCGCGCTGGTTCGGTTACCCGGTCGCCCCCGGCGCGCTCGCCGCGGCCGTGCTCACCGGCGCGCTCGTGTCCTTGGGCTCGATCAGCCTGCCCGCGCAGATCAGCTTCTTCGCCTCGGTAGCTCCCGTCTGCGTCGCGCTCGGCGTACCGATCGAGCCGCTAGGCCTCTTGATCGCCGTCGAGACCTTCCCGGACATCTTCCGGACGTTGGGCAACGTGTCGATGGACCTGGCGGCCACCACCGTCGTTTCCGCCCACACGCCGGAGGAACCCGCCCATGAAGTACCGCTCGCTCGGCCCTGAGTTCGAGGTCTCCGCACTCGGCCTGGGCTGCATGCCGATGGCGGGCGTGGGCGCCAACATGTACGGCCAGGCCGACGACCGCGAGAGCATCGCCACCATCCACCGCGCGATCGAGCTGGGCGTCACATTCTTCGACACCGCCGAAATTTACGGCCCCCGCCGCAACGAGGAGCTGGTCGGCGAAGCGATCCGGGGCAAGCGCGACCGCGTCGTCATCGCGACCAAGTTCGGCTTCCGCTACGACGAGCGCGGCCGCATGTCGGGCGTCGACTCGACGCCGGTCAACGTGAAGCGCGCCTGCGAGGGGTCGCTGAAGCGCCTCGGCGTGGAGACGATCGACCTCTTCTACCAGCACCGCGTCGACCCCAACGTGCCCATCGAGGAGACGGTCGGCGCGATGGGCGAGCTGGTGGTCGAGGGCAAGGTCCGCCACTTGGGGCTCTCCGAGGCCGGCCCCGACACGATCCGCCGCGCCGCCGCCGTCCACCCCATCCACGCGCTGCAGAGCGAATACTCGCTCTGGGAACGCGACGTGGAGGAGGAGATCCTGCCGCTCTGCCGCGAGCTCGGCATCGGCTTCGTCCCCTACTCCCCGCTCGGCCGCGGCTTCCTGACCGGACAGATCAAGAGCCGCGACGACCTGCCGGAGGGCGACTATCGTCGCCAGGACCCGCGCTACTCCGAGGAGAACTTCGCCAAGAACATGGCCGTGGTCGAGGTCGTCAAGGAGGTCGCCGAAGCCCACGGCCGCAGCCCCGCCCAGGTCGCGCTCGCTTGGCTGCTCGCGCAGGGTGAGGACATCGTCCCCATCCCCGGCTCCAAGCGCCGCCAAACGCTGGAGGACTCGATGGCGGCGGCGGACCTGGAGCTCAGCGCAGATGACCTACAGCGGCTGGACGAGGCCGCTCCCCGAGGCGGGACGGCGGGGCCGCGATACGGCGAAAGGGCGATGGCGATGGTGCGGCTCTAAATCACCGCCTATCCGCCGTGCGCGTAGACGATCGGCAGGAATTGCGAGTGGTCGACGCGCAGCCGGTCGAACTCCTCCGCGCTGATCGGCAGCGAGACGTCGCGCGACTGGATCTCGCCGGCGTCGTACTCCAGGAAATGGCCGCCGTCGCGCCGGACCGCGATCCAGCCCTCGCCGCGCACCGTATCGGCGTCGTCCGGCGCGCGGGGGCCGGTGGTGATCTTTTCCTCGCCTTCGATGATCCTCATCGGCCAACTCCTCGGGTCAGGGTGCGAGCGTGATGGGGGTGTAGCGCGTCCCCGCGGGCACGTCGACCGTGGCCTCGGGCACGCCACCCGACGTACGACCGCCCGGCACCCAATAGGTGTTCGCTCCCGCCTCGTTGCCGCTCGGCACGCGCAGGTTGTTCAGGTCGCCGGGCTTGATGAACGCGATCAACGTGTCGCCGTTCGACAGCGTGCCCGGATCGAGGCCCAGCTTCGCCTCCACCTGGGCGAGATCGCCGCCGGTCTCCTTCAGCACCCGGTCGAGCTCGCTGCGCGGGATGGTGAAGGTGCCGTTCGCCGGACCCAACGTCCCGTACTTCTCGACGCCGGACTTGGACGTGAAGCGCACCGCGCCCGACTCCTGGAAGGGTTTGAGGTGCGCCGCAATGTCTGCGTCCGACATGTAGGTCGACGGTGACGGCCGCTCGCCCTTGGGCGTGGCCACGATCTCGCGGACTTTCGCCTCCGGGATCCCGGAGGTGCGCGCCGCGTCCGCGACCCGTGCGCCTTCGGCGAGGTGGCCCTCGATCTTGGTCGCGATCCCCTCCAGCGCCTGGCGCGCGCCGTCGGGCAGCTTGTCGAGCGGCGCCTGGCGGATCGCGGACGCGATCCCCTCGAGCGCGGGCGCGATCCTCGCGGCGAAACCCGGGTTCACGCGCGCGAAGTCGACCGCTTTGGCGATCGTCTCGCCCCACTTGCCCAGCTTGCCGAGCTTGGCCGCGTCGCCGAGATAGGGGATCATCCCCAGCGCGGAGATGCCCGCGCCCGCCCAGTCGCCCCGGAACAGCGAGATGGCGGTGTTCGCCCCGTCCGAGACCGGCGTCGGATCGAGCAGCCCCGCAATGTCGAGACCGATCTGCGTCACGTCGAGCGCGAGCTCTCCGGCGCCGGGCCCCTTTTCAGGCGCGGGCACCCGGTCGATCGCGCGCGACAGCTCGCCGCGCTGCGTAGGCGTCAACGTCCGCTCGATATGCGCGCGCGCCGAGTCGGCCAGTTGCGGGTTCTGCGCCCGGAGCGCGGCGATCTGCGACCCGAGTTCGGCGACGTCGACCGCGCCATCGCCCGGCTTGGCGGCGGCCAGCGCCTGACGCGCCGCGGCGCTCGGGTCATTGGGAAAGGAGGGCGCGGCGGACGCGGCGCGGATGCCGGACGGGGGCAGCATGTCCATGCTCCATTCTGGTGACGTCGCACGCTATTTAGGAAATCTGACCGGCCATACTGAATAGTCGAAAAGACTAGCGCCGCTCACCCATGGATCCAGCGCCACACCCCCGCCGCCCAGCCCGCGAGCGGCATGTGCGCCCAGGTCGCGCCCAGCCACAGCACCACGCCGCCGCCCAGCGCGTGCCCCCCGAACCCGCCCAGCCGCGCGCGGCCGCCCGCGATCGCGGCGAACGGCCAGAAGCTCGTCCGCGCCTCCCACGCCCGCCACCCCGGCTCGCGCGCGAGCTTCTTGCGGTCCTGGAGCGCGCTCCCCGCCAGCGCCAGCACCACGATCGAGCCCGCCAGCACGATCTGCGCCGCGACCGGATGAACGGCGATGTGCGCGAGGCCCCAGAGCGCGAACGCCCACATCATCGGATGCCGCGTCACCGCATACACGCCCCGCGCCTCGCGCGGCGGCTCGGCGGGCGGGCCGCCGCTGGGAAAGGCGGGGTTGCGGACGAGCGAGCCCATGAACAGCACGCTCGCCACCAGGGTGACGACGGTCGCCACCGCCCAGATCGCGTCGCCCACCGGCCATAACGGCGGCGTCAGCGCGCTCGCCCGGTAAGCGGAGACCAGCCACCCCAGCGTGCCCGCCGCGACGAGCGAGTAGACGAGCAGGAACCCGCGCGACCCCAGCGCCGCCACGAGCGGACCTCGGAACAGGTGGCTGAGCGACAGGTGCGAGCCGACGAACGCCGCCGCCGCGGCCGCGACCCAGCCCCAATCGCTCATCCGGGGTCGCTCATCCCGCCGTCACGCCGGCTTGGTCTCGCCCCGGGTGCGGATGCCGGCCGCCTGCGGCTCGGCCAGCTCGGCCTCGCCCAGCATCGCGTGGTCGCTGACGCGCGTATCGTCGTCGCGCAGCGTATCGAGGTGCATCAGCCGCCGGATCACCGGCGACACCGCCAGCACGGCCACACCGATCCCAATCGTCCACCAGCCGATCGTGTCGTACACCGCGAGCGTCCCCTCCTTGGTCATCTCGCCCGACTCGCCGCCGGTGGCCTCGCCGATCTTGCCCGCGACGAAGTTACCCACCGCCGTCATGTAGAACCACGCGCCCATGATGAGGCTCGCCAGGTGCTTGGGCGCCAGCCGGTTCATCGCCGATAGGCCGACGGGCGACAGGCAGAGCTCGGCGGTGGTCTGGAGGAAGTAGATCGCGAACACGAAGAAGACGGGCGTCGCGACCGCGAGCCCGACCGAACGCGCGCCCCAGACGAACACGAGAAAGGCGAGGCCCACCTGCAAGAGCGCCAAGCCGAACTTGGCGGGCGCCGACGGCTCCAGCCCGCGCCGGCCCAGCCATACCCAGAGCCCGGCGAAGATCGGCCCCAGGAGCACGATGTAGATCGGGTTGATCGACTGGAACAGCGACGCGGGCACGCCGCCGCGGTCGACGAAGCGGTCGGTGTAGAGGTTGAGCGACCCGCCCGCCTGCTCGAACAGGCCCCAGAAGACGGGGTTGAGCGCGATCAGGAACAGCACCGCGAACATGCGGTCGCGGGCGTGCGGCTCGAGCTTGAAGCTTTCGAACAGCACGTAACCCAGCAGCGCCACGCCCGAGACGATCAGCAGCGTCTGGATCACGTCCTGATACTGGATCAGCGCCCACATCACCGCCACGGCGGCCAGGCCGACGCCGTAGAGCGACCATTCGGTCGACTTGGTGAGCGGCCGCGGCGCCTCGCCCTTGCCCAGCAGCAGCGGCTTGCCCAGCACGAACACGACCAGGCCCAAAAGCATGCCGATGCCCGCCGCGCCGAACCCGTAGGCCCAGCCATACGTCTCGCCCAGCCAGCCCGCCAGGATCACGCCCAGCGTCGCGCCCACGTTGATGCCGATGTAGAAGATCGTGTACGCGCCGTCGCGCCGCACGTCGGTCAGCGGATAGAGCTGGCCCACGATCACCGAGATGTTGGCCTTCAGAAAGCCTGAGCCCACGATGATGAAGGCGAGCGCCAGCCAGAAGATGTTGATCGCCGGATCGGCCTGACCGCCGCCGCCCTCGAACGCCATGAGGAAGTGCCCGAAGGTGAGCAGCAGCGCGCCGTAGAGCGTCGCCTTGCGCTGGCCGAGATAGCGGTCGGCCACCCAACCGCCCAGCACGGGCGTGACATAGACGAGGCTGAGATACGCGCCGTAGATCAGGTTCGCCTTGCCGTCGTCGAACAGCCAGTGCTTGGTCAGGTAGAAGATCAAGAGCGCCCGCATGCCGTAGAAGGAGAAGCGCTCCCACATCTCGGCGAAGAACAGGACGTAGAGCCCCTTGGGATGGCCCAGGAACTCTGGCGAGCGGGTCGTGGCCGCATAGGCGCCGCCGCCGATCAGCAGCAGCAGAAAGCCCAAGGCGATCGACGGGATGATGGGCAAGGCACGCTCTCCGAACAACAGGAAACGCCGGGTCCGGCCTGGAACCCGGTCTGTTTACAGGCGCTGAACCCTAGCGGCTCGCACGCCCGTGTAAATATCGCCCCCGCGCGCTACATGCCCGCGCGATGCTCAACGACCGCTCCTCCTACCTGTCCGCGCTCCGGACCCGCCGCTCCGGCAAGCCCCGCGACCTCGTCGCGCCCGGCCCTTCCGCGGACGAGCTCCGCACCATGGTCGAGATCGCCGCGCGCACGCCCGACCACGGCAAGCTCTCCCCTTGGCGCTTCGTGCTGGTCGGCCCCGAACGCCGCGCCGCGCTGGCGGAGCTGCTGGTCGAAGCGCGCACCGCGGAAGGCGAGCCCAAGCCCGGCGAGCTCGACGGCCTCGCCCAGTTCGCGGCTCAAGCGCCCGCGCTGGTCGTGGTGCTCTCGTCGCCCAGCGACGAACGGCCCATTCCGCGCTGGGAGCAGGAGATGTCGGCGGGCGCGGCGGTGATGAACCTGCTCCACGCCGCGCACGCGCACGGCTATGCCGCGGGCTGGCTCACCGGCTGGGCGTCCGAGAGCGACGCGGTGCGCGACGCGTTCGGGAAGCCGCACGAGCGGATCGTCGGCTTCGTCTTCATCGGCACGCCGTCAAGGCCGCTGGAGGAACGGCCGCGTCCCGACCTATCCCGCATACTGACGCAATGGTGAGGCCGAAGGACTCGACGCGAGTTCCGGGCTGCTGTACTAACTCGGTATGACAGCGTTCAGCGAGGACAGCCCGGTCTATCTCCGCCTTCGGGGCCATATCGCCGCCGCCATCCTGCGCGGCCGCTACGGCGCCGGCGACCAGCTTCCTTCGGTCCGGGCGCTCGCCGCCGAGTACGGCGCGAACCCGCTCACCGTCGCCAAAGCCTATCAGAGCTTCCAGGACGACGGCTACGTCGAGGTCCGCCGAGGCGTGGGCATGTTCGTCCTCGCCGGCGCCGCCGACCGCCTGCGCGTCGCCGAGCGCGAGACGTTCATCACCCAGCACTGGCCGCGCATCCGCGACCACATCCGCCTGCTCGGCCTCGAGGTCGACGAGCTGATGGAGCGCGAGCGGGCCTAACCCCGCCACACGCCCAGCGCCGCCCGCAACCACCGGCGGCCCGCCTCGCCCGTCAACCCGCGCGCGAGCTCCGACCCTGCGAACCGCCCCAACGCCCGCCCGCGCCCGATTGTGGATGCCGCATCCGCGCAGGCCAGCGCCCAGAACCAGCCGCCCGCCACCGCCAGCCCTTGCCCGTCGTACGCGTCCGTCCACGCGTTAGCGGCCTGCAAACCGTGCAGCCACGCCTCCGCCCAGCGCAGGAAGTCCGCGTCCGCCGGCACACTCGCCTGCTTCCGGTTCCCCAGCTGCACGTGCCGCGCCACGTCGTCGGACCCGAACCGCATCCCCAACCGCTCGAGCCAGGGCGGCGCGAGTTTCAGCTTCATCGCCTTGATCGCGTCCTGCCGCCGCCGGATCGTCTGGTCGGGGTGCACGCGCCGATCGACGAGCACGGCCGCCAAGTTGGCGACGCGGTGCTCGGCCGCGATTCGCTGAAACTGGTCCAGGTCCTCGCACACCGGCAGGTCGGGCCGGTACGGGAAGCGTCGCAGCACGTCCGCCCGCGCCATCACCGCCGATTGCTGGAAGGCGGATCGGAACAGCAGCCAGGGCGCGATCACCGCGTGCTCGGTCGGCGGCACGCGCACGCCGCGTTTGCGCCGCCCATCGGCGCGGAGCTTGCCCGCGCACGCGCCCACCAGCGCGACCTCCGGGTTCGCCTTCAGGAACGCCAGCTGCTCGGCGATCCGCGTCGGCCGCGCCACGTCGTCGCTGTCGAGCCAAGCGATGTAGCGCCCCCGCGCCGCCTCCAGCCCCGTGTTGCGCGCGTGCGGGATGCCGCGGTTCGCCTCGTGCCGCACGACGCGCACGCGGCCGTCGCCGAACGCCTCGACGACCGCAACCGAGGCGTCAGTCGAACCATCGTCGACGACCACCACCTCCAGCTCGGCGTGCGTCTGCCGCAGGAGGCTGCCCACCGCGTCGCCCACCACATGCGCCCGGTTGAACACGGGCACGACGACGGAGACGAGCGTCATGCGTCCGCGAAGAGCTTGAGCCCCGCCACCTCGTCCTTCGACAGATCGATCCCGAACATCAGGCTCATGCGCATCCGATACACGCGCGGATCGTCGATCTCGCCCGCAGCGTCCTCGGTCCCCGCGCGGCGGCGATAGCGGCGGTCGGTCAGGCTCGCGAAGCCGCGCGGCAGCACGATGGAGGCGATCACCAGCTGGCGAAAGCGGCTGGCGGGCGCGGTCGAGCTCCACCAGTTACCCATCGCCAGATCGGCGTCCCATACTTCGCCCGTGGTGAAGCTGTACTGCGGCCGCCAGCCCTCGCCCGCCCCACGCCCGTCCGTCGTCTCCGCGTCTCCCCGGCGCAGCAGCATCCAGCCGTGCGTCTCGTCGCGCTGAAGCCGGAACCGCGCGCCGTCGGGCGCTTCCGCCTCCGCGCCGTCGGCGAGCGGCATGGGCGGGGCGTAGCTGCCGCCGAAGCCGGGATCGGCGATCCACTCCTGTCCGTCCAACGCTACCAGGCTCAGCGTATGCGTCAGCGGCGGCGTATCCTCCCCGTTCAGCCAGACGCGCGCGAGCAGCGGCCTGGCCTCGAACCCGAACGCCTCCAGCGCATCGAGGAACAGCCGGTTATGCTCGAAGCAGTAGCCGCCGCGCTTGGCGGTCACGAGCTTGCCGAACACCGCCGCGGAGTCGATCGCGATCCCGCGGCCGAGGATCACGTCCAGGTTCTCGAACGGGATCGCCAGTCTATGGGCGCGCTGCACGGCGACCAGCCCATAGCTGTCCGCCGTCGGCCGCGCGGGCAGTCGCACGCGCGCTAGATAGGCGTCGGCGTCGAAACTCACGCGGCGAAGGCTTCCGGCTCGATCGCGTAGAGCGGCGCCGCGCTCTGCGTCGCGGCGGCGCGCAGGCCCAGCGCCTCGGGCACGACCTGGTCGAGGTAGAAGCGCGCCACCGCCGTCTTGGTGCGCCCGAACGCGTCGTCCCCGGCCGCACGCAGCTGCCGCTCCATCAACCAGCCGCACACGGCCGTCGAGAGCATCGTCAGGAAGGGGTAGGAGGCCGCGAGCTTGTCGTCCGCTTCCGCCGTGGCGAGCCTGCGCCCGACCGTGTCGCACGTCTCGACCAGCGCCTTCAGGTCCTCGGCTTCGGCGTCGCGGCGCATGTCCTCGACCAGCCTGGCGAACACGCCGCCATTGTCGAGGCCGAGCTTGCGCCCGACGAGGTCGGCGGCCTGAATGCCGTTGGTGCCCTCGTAAATGGGCGTGATGCGCGCGTCGCGGAAGAACTGCGCCGCCCCCGTCTCCTCGACGTAACCCATGCCGCCGTGCACCTGGATGCCGATGCTCGACACCTCGCAGCCGATGTCGGTCGCGTGCGCCTTGGCGAGCGGCGTCAGCAGCTCGAGCCTGCCCTTCGCCTCGGCGTCGCCCTTGTACGCCCGGTCGACCATGCCCGCGGCGTAGTAGACGAGCGCGCGCGCGGCCTGCGTCTGCGCCTTCATCCGCAGCAGCATACGGCGCACATCCGGGTGCTCGACGATGCGCGCCTGAGCGCCGTTGCGTGCGCCCTGCACCCGCTCCAGCGCGTAGCTCACCGCCTTCTGCGTCGCGGCCTCGGCCACCTGCACGCCCTGCAGCCCGACGTTCAGGCGCGCATTGTTCATCATGGTGAACATGGCGCGCATGCCGCCGCCCACCGGCCCGATCAGCTCGCCCACGCAGTCGCCATGATCGCCGAAGCTGAGCACGCAGGTGGGCGAGGCGTGCAGCCCCATCTTGTGCTCGATCGACACCACGCGGACGTCGTTGAACGCGCCGGCCGTCCCGTCCTCGTTCAACCGGTACTTAGGGACGAGAAAGAGCGAGATGCCCTTGGTTCCCGCCGGTGCGTCCGGCGTGCGCGCGAGCACGAGGTGGACGATGTTGTCCGCCATGTCGTGGTCGCCGAACGAGATATAGATCTTGGTGCCGGTGATCGACCACGTACCGTCGTCCCGCGGCTCCGCCTTCGCGCGCAACGCGCCGACGTCCGACCCGGCTTGCGGCTCCGTCAGGTTCATCGTCCCCGTCCACTCGCCCGTCGCGAGCTTGGGCAGGTAGAGTCGCTGCTGCTCGGGCGTCCCGTGGTGCTGCAGCGCCTCGACCGCACCCACCGTCAGCGTGGGGCAGAGCGCGAACGCCATGTTGGCGGCACCCAGCGTCTCCAAAACGGCGGTCTGGATCGCGAAGGGCAGACCCTGCCCGCCATAAGCTTCCGGCACCCCGATCGTGCCCCAGCCGCCCTCCACGTACGCGCGGTACGCCTGGGGGAAGCCGTCGGGCATACGCACGCCATCCTCCGACCACTTCGCGCCCACCACGTCGCCGACGCGCTTCAACGGCGCCCACTCGCCTTCCGCGAACTGGCCCACGCCTTCCAGCACCGCGTCGACGATGTCCGGCTCGGCGCCGAGCTCGCCGACGCCGACGACGTGATCGAGCACGAAACGCTGCTCCGCAACGGCGGGGGTGAAGACCATGCCCGTTCCTCTGGCGTAAGGGGTGATGCGGCCGATATAGCGGCGCGCCATGCCCGATCCAGCCCCGCGCATCCTGCCCTTCGGCGAGCCCGCCCTGGCCGAAGCCGCGCGCCTGATCATCGACGGCCAGCCCGTCGCGGTACCGACCGAGACGGTCTACGGCCTCGCCGCCGACGCCACGCGCGCCGAAGCGGTCGCCCGCATCTACGCCGCCAAGGGCCGGCCCTCGTTCAACCCGCTGATCGTCCATGTGCCCGACCCGGCGGCGGCGGAGGCGCTGGCCGTGTTCGACGCGGACGCGCGCGCGCTGGCGCAGGCCTTCTGGCCCGGCCCGCTCACGCTCGTGCTGCCGTTGCGCGAAGGCGCGCCCGTCGCGTCGCTCGTCACCGCCGGCCTTCCCTCCGTCGCGATCCGCGTCCCCGCCCATCGCGCGATGCAGGCGCTTCTCCGCGCCGCCGGCATGCCGCTCGCGGCCCCTAGCGCCAACCGCTCAGGGCATATCAGCCCCACCCGCGCCGAGCACGTCGCCGCCAGCCTGGGCGCGACCGTGCCGCTGATCCTCGACGACGGACCGACGGAGGCGGGGCTGGAGTCGACCATCGTCGGCGGTCGCACGATCCTGCGCCCCGGCCCGATCACCGCGGAGCAGGTCGCCGCCGTCCTCGGCCCTCTGGCCGAGCGCGTCGGCGACGCGATCACCGCCCCCGGCCAGCTCCTCAGCCACTACGCCCCGAGCAAACCCGTGCGCCTCGACGTGACCGCCGCCGACGCGGACGAGTGGCACATCGGTTTCGGCCCGATCGCGGGCGACGAGACGCTCTCATCCGGAGGCGACCTCACGCAAGCCGCCGCGCGCCTGTTCGACGCGCTGCACCGCGCCGACGCGGCCACGAAACTTCGCATCGCCGTCGCGCCGATCCCGGCGCACGGCATCGGCGAGGCGATCAACGATCGGCTGACCAGGGCGGCGTACCGCTGATACGTACAGTCCCGTCACCCCGGACTTGTTCCGGGGTCCATCGTGGTGCGCATGATCCGGTCGCCAGGAAGAGGTAAGCGGCCGCTCATCACCGGCGACCGATGCGCGCGGACAACGATGGACCCCGGAACAGGGCGCCCGGCAAAGTAATACTTTGCTGGGGACCCATGTCCGGGGTGAAGGAATATAGCTACGAAAGCCTAAGCGTTCGCCATCGACTTCGCCCGCGCCGCGAAGCTCTTGCGCAGCTTCTGCAGCTTGGGCGGGATCACCGCCATGCAGTACGGGTTAGACCGCCCGGACGTCTCCCAATAGTCCTGGTGGTAGCCCTCGGCCGTGTACCACTCGGACAAGGGCTCGATCGTCGTCACGATCGGCTTGGGACTATCCGCCTGCGCCCGCTCGATCGCGGCGCGGGCTTCCGCCTCCTGCTCCGCCGAATGCGGAAAGATCGCCGAGCGATACTGCGTGCCGACGTCGTTGCCCTGCCGGTTGAGCTGCGTCGGATCGTGCGTCGCGAAGAAGATGTCGAGCAGGTCGGCGTAGCTCACCTGATTCGGGTCGAACCCGACGCGGATCGCCTCCGCATGGCCCGTGTCGCCGCCGCAGACCTGCTTGTAGGTGGGGTTGGGCACGCGCCCACCGATATAGCCGCTCTCGACCGTTTCGACGCCGATCACGTCCTTGAACACCGCCTCCGTGCACCAGAAGCAGCCGCCGGCCAGCGTCGCATATTCGGTCATGTCTGATCTCCGTTGGTTTCGCCGAAGATAGGAAGCCGCTAGGGGGCCGGCAACGACGGTCCAGGGAGTGGATATGGCGGCGCTGAACGGTAAGGTGATGGTGACGGGCGGCGCAGGCTATATCGGCAGCCACGCCGTGCTCGCGCTGTTGGACGCGGGCTACGAGGTCGTAGTCGTCGATAATCTCGTCACCGGCTTCGACTGGGCCGTCGACCCGCGCGCGACGCTGGAGGTGGCGGACGTCGCCGACGGGCGCGTGCGCGACGTCATCCGAGATCATAGCGTCCGCGCCATCATGCACTTCGCCGGTTCGGTGGTCGTGCCCGAGTCCGTCAGCGATCCGCTCAAATACTACCGCAACAACACCGCCGCCTCGCGCGCGCTGATCGAGAGCGCGGTCGTGACCGGCGTGCCGCACTTCATCTTCTCCTCGACGGCGGCGACCTACGGCACGCCCGAGCGCGTGCCGATCAAGGAGAGCGACCCGCAGCGGCCCATCAACCCCTATGGCATGTCGAAGCTGATGACGGAGCACATGCTCCGCGACGTCGCCTTCGCGCACCCGATGAATTACTGCGCACTCCGCTACTTCAACGTCGCCGGCGCCGACCCCGAGGGCCGCTCGGGCCAGTCGACGCAAGGCGCGACGCATCTCATCAAGATCGCCGCCGAGGCCGCCACCGGCAAGCGCGCGCACGTGGCCGTGTTCGGCACCGACTTCCCGACCCGCGACGGCACGGGCGTGCGCGACTACATCCACGTCTCCGACCTCGCCGCGGCGCACGTCGCCGCGCTCGCGCTGCTGGTCGAGCGCCCGGCCGAGAGCCACACGCTCAACTGCGGCTACGGCCGCGGCTTCTCCGTGCTCGAAGTGCTCGACGCGGTGGACAGGGTTACCAACATGAAGATTCAGCGCAAGCTGGAGGGCCGCCGCGCGGGCGACCCGGCGGAGCTCGTCGCCGACAACGGCGCGATCCTGTCAACGATCAGCTGGCGGCCCGAGCGCGACGACCTCGACACCATCGTCCAGGACGCGCTCGCCTGGGAGCGTCGGCTCGCCGAAATGGGCCCCTAAGCGGCGGAACCTCCCGTTCGCCCAAGCCTTCCCTCCCCCGCGCCGCACGCACGCGGCGGAGGGAAAGGACAAGGAATGGCGATCAAGTTCGCGGCCACCATGAACGCGGTCAACAAGGGGCTGGAGCAGACCAAGCCCGACAAGGGCGCACACCTGGTGGAGGATTGGGAGACGGCGCTCGCCGACACGGACGTGACCGGCGCCAAGGGCATCCTGCGCGATCTGCAGTCGCTCCGGAAGCAGCTCGAGAAGGACAACCCGGATGCCGACCGCATCCACGCGCTCCTGCACCGGCTCGGCCAGAACACCGTCAAGATCGCCGACCGCGCCGACAAGAACGGCGACAAGATCCGTGCATTGGGCGAAGCGCTGACCGAGGCCGGCGAGGAGCAGGGCGACGAAGAGGAGGACAAGGAAGCCGCCGCCAACCCGAAGCGCGGCCGCAAGAAGGCCTGATGTGATGCGGCTCCGGCCGGGCTCAGGTCCGGCCGGGTCGCCTGGTGGGTCCGCCGGGGCTCGAACCCGGGACCTCTCGATTAAAAGTCGCTTGCTCTACCGACTGAGCTACGGACCCACGAGGCGAGCCGGACCTAGGAGCGCGGTCGCCGCCGGTCAACCAGCGCCAGCAACTGCCGCGCCGTCCGCCCCGTCACCGGATCGCGCCAGCGGGGTGCGACCGCCGCCAAGGGCGCGAGCACGAAGCGACGCTCGCGGAAGGACGGGTGCGGCACGACGAGGCCCGGACCCGCCCAGGTGCCGCCCGACCAGCCGATCAGGTCGAGGTCGATCACCCGCGCGCCCCAGCGCCGGCCGGGCCGCCGTCCGAAGCCGCGCTCGATCCGCTTCAGCCGTTCGAGCATCGCCGGCGGCTCCTCCGCGCTCTCGACCAGCGCCACCGCATTGACGAAACGCCTGGACGACGGCCCCATGGCGGGCGTGCCGAGCAGCGGCGACGCGGCGATCACCCCGCCGATCGCGTCGAGCGCCGCCGCGACCGTCCGCTCCGGCGAGCCCCACCTGCTCCGCCGGTTTGAGCCTAAGGCCACCAGATAGGTTGCCGTCCCCATGCGTCGCGCTTAGGGCCTCGTTTCAGCTAAATACATCCGTTCGCCCTGAGCTTGTCGGGCCGCAGGCGGGCGTAGCCCAACGGCTGTTCTTCTTTCCACGGTGGCGAGAAAAGCGGTGCTTCGACAAGCTCAGCACGAAGGTGAGTATTTCGACGGGCCGGCTCCGTCGCCGCTTCCCCATACCGAACCTCCGCACGACTGCCCGCTCTGCCCGCGCCTCGTCGCGTTCCGCGAAGAGTGCCGCCGCGGGCATCCGGACTGGTGGAACGCGCCCGTCCCCGCCTTTGGCGACCCGCAAGCCTGGCTCGCGATCGTGGGCTTGGCACCCGGCAAGCACGGCGCGAACCGGACGGGGCGCGCCTTCACGGGCGATTACGCGGGCGAGCTGCTCTACGCCACGCTCGCCAAGTTCGGCCTCGCGACCGGCGAGTACCGCGCCAGCCCCGACGACGGCTTCCGCTTGAACGGCGCGATCATCGTCAACGGCGTGCGCTGCCTGCCGCCGGAGAACAAGCCCACCCCCGCCGAGGTCCGCACCTGCCGCCCGTTCCTGGAAGGCCCCGTGCAGGCGCTCGCCCATGCGCGCGTGTTCGTGGCGCTGGGCCAGATCGCCCACGACACCGCCACGCGCGTGCTCGGCCTGAAGCCGTCCCAGACCAAGTTCGGCCACCTGGCGGAGCACTCCGCGCCCGGCGGCCGCGTCCTCCTCGATAGCTACCACTGCTCGCGCTATAACCAGAACACGGGCAAGCTGACGGCGCCCATGTTCGAGGCCGTGTTCGCCCGCGCGCTGGAGTTGCGGCCCGCCTAGACGTCCTGCGTCAGCCGCCCGTACAGTTCCGGCCGCCGGTCGCGGAAGAAGCCGAACGCCGCACGGTGGCGCTTGACGCGGTCGAGGTCGAGCGTCGCGGTGATCACGCCTTCCTCCTCGCGGTCGAGCTCGGCCAACACGTCCCCGCGCTCGTCGCAGATGAAGCTGGTGCCGTAGAAGGTCTGGCCGTGCTCGGTCCCGACGCGATTGGCGGCGACGACGGGCACGACGTTGCTGACGGCATGCCCCACCATCGCGCGCCGCCACAGCCTGGCGGTGTCGAGCGACGTGTCGTGCGGCTCGGAGCCGATCGCGGTGGGGTAGAACAGGATCTCCGCCCCCATCAGCATCAAGGCGCGCGCCGTCTCCGGATACCATTGGTCCCAGCACACGCCCACGCCCAGCTTCGCGCCCGGCCCCTCCCACACCTTGAACCCGGTATTGCCGGGGCGGAAGTAGAACTTCTCCTCATAACCCGGCCCGTCGGGAATATGGCTCTTGCGGTACACGCCCTGGACCTCGCCGGCGGGCCCGATCATCGCGAGCGAGTTGTAGTGGTGCGGCCCGTCCGCCTCGAAGAAGCTGGTCGGGATGTGGATCTTGAGCTCCCGCGCCAACTCCCGCATCGCCAGCACCGCGCGGTGCTCGCCCGCGGGCTTAGCATTGGCAAACAGCCCCTCGTCCTCGACGCGGCAGAAATACTCGCCCTCGAACAGCTCGGGCGGCAGCACCACCTGCGCGCCTTTGGCGGCCGCCTCGCGCACCAGGCGAGAGACGTCGGCGATGTTACGTTCCAGGTCGTTGGAAAAGGCGAGCTGCAGCGCGCCCACGGTCAGTTCGGTCACGTACGCCTCGGCAGTTGCTGGCTGATGCAGTGGAAGCTTCCGCCTCCCGTCAGGATATGGTCCGCCCTCAACCCGATCGCCACCCGGTCGGGGAACAGCGCGCCGATCGCGGCCACCGCCGCCTCGTCGTTGGCCGCGCCGTAGATCGGCACCACCACCGTCGCATTGCCGACGTAGAAGTTCATGTAGCTCGCCGGCACGATCTCCTCGTCCCTGAGCACGCGTCCGGGCGACGGCACGATCACCACCTCCAGCCCGCCCGCGCGCGCGTCGCGCACCGCGTGCTGATAGACCTGCCAGTTCGGGTCGTTCTCCGTCGCCTCCGGGATCGCCACGCGGCCGGGCGCGACGAAGCGCGCGAGGTTGTCGACATGGCCGTCGGTATGGTCGTTCAAGAGCCCCTCCTCCAGCCACACCACGCGGCTGAAGCCCAGATCCTCCCGCAGCCGACGCTCGACCTCGGCCTCGCCCATCTGCGGGTTGCGGTTGGGGTTGAGCAGGCACTGGCGCGTGGTGACGACCGTGCCCGTCCCGTCGCCGTCGATCGCGCCGCCCTCCAGGATCCACTCGGCCTGGGCCACCGGCAGCCCCGCCCGCGCCGCGAGCCGGGGCGCGAGGTCGTCGTCACCCGGCAGGTCGTACTTGCCGCCCCAGCCGTTGAAGCGGAACGCGTGCGCGCCGCCCTCGCCGCCGACGATCGGCCCCGTGTCGCGCAGCCAGATGTCGCCGAACGGCTCCAGCACCACCTCGGCGAAGGGGCACATGTCGGTGGCCGCCGCGCCGGCCTCCGCGTCGGCGGCGACCAGGATCACGCGCTCCCCCGATCCGCCGGCGTGGACCGCGCGCGCGAACGCCGCGACCTCGGCGCGCGCGGGCTCCAGGTCGTCCAACCAGAGCTCGGGATGCGACGGGAACCCGATCCAGACCGCGTCATGGGGCGCCCATTCGGGCGGGGGAGGCGCATTCGTCATGGCGCAGGCGTTTAGCGGCCGCGCGCGGGGCCGACTAGATCAGGGCGCGGACTTCACGTTCTCCGCCCCGAACGTCCGCTTCTCAAGGAGCGGACTTCACGTTTTCCGCATTATCGCCAGAGTTGGTGACGCCCACCGCATGCTCCACCTCGTGCTTGGTGAACATCGCCGCACCCGCGCCGAAAAGAGGCAGGATCGTCAGGATCGCCCAGGCCAGCGCCGGCCCCTGCGCGCGCAGCTTGCCGCGGCTGCGGAGCACGAAACCGATGATCGCGAGCAGGATCGAGGCCAGGATGCACAGGCCCGTGGTGAGGAGGATGGGGTTGATGGTGGCGTTGGTGCCCATGGCCGCTCCGATCGTGCAAGGCGGGAAACAGATACCCAGGTCCAACCCGAACGCACGGCCGTCTGTTCCAAATCCGCCCCGCCGCACGATCCGAGCGGCCCGGCCGGCGGGGCCGCAGCCCCGTCCGACGGCGCGGGACCTGCTCCCGCGTCGGCCTCCACAGACGAAAAAGGCGGCCCCTAGCGGGACCGCCCTTTCGCAAGTTTCTTGAGCCCGGCAGCGCCGCGGCGAAGCCGCGTCGTCGGTCGCGAGCGCGCTCGCGCCGGCCGGGCTTGGGCGAGTCTTGCGCCAGGGTGGCGCAAGCCGCCCTGCGCCTTAGCGCGAGTAGAACTCGACCACGAGGTTCGGCTCCATCTTCACCGGGTAGGGCACCTCGTCGAGCGTCGGGACGCGCACGAAGGTGACCTTGGCCGCGCCGTCCGGCGCGACGTAGTCGGGGATGTCGCGCTCGGCCAGGCTCTGCGCCTCCAACACCAACGCCATCTCCTGCGCCTTGGAGCCCAGCGTGATCTCGTCGCCGACGAAGCAGCGGCGCGACGCGATGTTGCACTTCACGCCGTTCACGCGGACATGGCCGTGGCTGACCAGCTGGCGCGCCGCCCAGATGGTGGGGGCGAACTTGGCGCGGTACACGATCATGTCGAGCCGCTGCTCGAGCAGGCCGATCAGGTTCTGGCTGGTGTCGCCCTTCATGCGGGCGGCTTCCTGGTACGCCGCCTTGAACTGCTTCTCGGTGACGTCGCCGTAATAGCCCTTCAGCTTCTGCTTGGCGCGCAGCTGGATGCCGAAATCCGACATCTTGCCCTTGCGGCGCTGGCCGTGCTGGCCGGGGCCGTATTCGCGCTTGTTGACCGGGCTCTTCGGGCGACCCCAGATGTTCTCGCCCATCCGGCGGTCGAGCTTATACTTGGCGCTGGCGCGCTTCGACATTTCCTGTTCCTTGACGATTGCGACTACGTTCTTCCCGGTATCGCTCCACTGGCCGACAAGTCGGGGTGGGGCCGCCGCTTCACCGGGATGCGGGGCCGATCGCGAAGCGTGCGCCGCTAGCAGGCCGGGCGGCGAAGGTCAACCGACGGGCGGGTCAGTTGCGGGGGCTGAATCCCGCATTGCCCTGCCATTGCGGCACCACGCGCCCGTCCTGGCCGACCCTGGTGCTCTTGGCGGCCCATTCCGACCGCTTCCTGCAGACGCGCCGGCCCGGGACGTGCGAGCCGATCGGGGCCTCGCGGCGGCAGACGACCGGGTCCGCCTTCTCCGCGTCGGCCGCTTGGCCGGAGGTCTGCAGAAGGACGGCGAGAAGCAACAGGGCGGTCATGCGGGGCACTCCTTGTGGTCGAACGAATGGGTCGGCGGGGCGGGGGACGCCTGCGTCAGCCCGCGCTGCCCGCCCGACCCCAATCGTTCTGACGCTGCAGGTTACGCTGCTCCGCGCGCTCCTGCGCGTCCCACTCCGCACGCGTCTTGCAGACACGCCTGACATCGAGGCGGCTGCTCGTCGACGTCTCGCGGCGGCAGACCTTCTTGGGCTCGACCGGCTTGGGCTCCGCGGGCGTCGCGGCCGTCTGGCCGGCGACCATAAGCATCGCAGCGATCAACTCCATCGACTTACCTCCGAGATACGCGTGTCACCCGACCATAACAGCAGGCGCGCCGCCCGGCAAATCGGCCCCGTCTCCCGCTCGGGCGCGCTGGACAGGCGTCGCGGGCCGCCCCATGGCCGCGCCATGCCCATCCAACCGCCCGAGCGCTGCCGGACTATGGCGGAGGTCCGCGCCGGCGTCGACGCGACCGACCGCGAGCTCGTGGACCTGCTCGCGCGCCGCTTCGCGTACATGGACGCCGCCGCGCGCATCAAGCCGGAGCGCGGAGCCGTCCGCGACGAGCGCCGCAAGGCTGAGGTGATCGCCAACGCACGCGGCCGGGCGGAGGCCGCCGGACTGCCCGCCGACGAGATAGCCGCAATCTGGGACCGCCTCGTCGAGGCGTCCATCGCCTATGAGCTCGAGGCCTGGGACCGGCTCAGGGCTTCGGCTTCTTAGCGCCGCCGAGCGCCGACAGCACGCCGCGGAACGTCCTGACCTCCTGGCTCGACCAGCCCGGCTTGGTCAGCAGCGTCCTGAGCGTCCGCTTGGTCGCCGGCACGCGGTCGGGCGGGAAGAAATAGCCCGACGCCTCCAGCATGCCCTCCAGCTGCGCGATCATGCCCTCCAGCTCCGCTTGCGGCGCGGGCGGGTCGAGCTCCACCTGCGGCGGCTGCGTCAACTCCTGGCTCTTGGACCATTCGTACGCGCACAGGATCACCGCCTGCGCTAGGTTCAGGGACCCGAACTCGGGGTTGATCGGCACCGTCAGGATCGTACGCGCGAGCGCCACGTCGTCCGTCTCCAGCCCCGACCGCTCGGGCCCGAACAGCCACGCCGAGCGGCCCGGCTCCGCCCGCATCGCGCGCGCGGCCTCTTCCGGCGTCACCACGGGCTTCGTTACCCCGCGCTTCCTGACCGTGGTGGCGTAGACGTGCGCGCAATCCGCCACCGCGTCGGCCACCGTCTCGAATACGCGTGCTCGCTCGAGCACCAAGTCCGCCCCGCTCGCCGCAGGGCCCGCCGCCGGGTTGGGCCAGCCGTCGCGGGGGGAGACGAGCCGGAGGTCGGTCAGCCCGAAGTTGAGCATCGCGCGCGCCGCCTTGCCGATATTCTCGCCCAGCTGCGGCCGGACGAGGACGATCGCAGGCGGCGGCGCGGTCGAAGCCGTGTCGGTCACTCGGGCGCCGCCTCCTTGACCGTGCCCGCGAACGCCTCGAAGTCGCGCGCCTCCGAGAAATCGCGATACACGCTGGCGAAGCGGATGTACGCGACCGAGTCGAGGCCCTTCAGCCCGTCCATCACCATCCCGCCGATCCGCTCGGCGCTCACCTCGCTGTCGCCGCTCGTCTCCAGGCGGCGCTGGATGCCCGACACCAGCTTCTCCAGGCGCACGGGGTCGATCGGCCGCTTGCGCGCGGCGACCGAGACGGAGCGCAGCAGCTTATCGCGGTCGAACGGCTCGCGCCGGCCTTCCGACTTCACCACCGTCAGCTCGCGCAGTTGGATGCGCTCGAACGTCGTGAAGCGCGCGGCGCAGCCCTCGCACTGCCGCCGCCTGCGGATCGCCGCCCCATCCTCGGTGGGGCGGCTGTCCTTCACCTGGCTGTCGTCGTGGCCGCAGAACGGGCAGCGCATTATCCGGCCACCTTACGGTGGCGCGAGCGCGTCGAACGCAACTTAGAACCCGCCCTTCCGCTTGTTCGAGCGGTACCAGGCGTAACCCGCGCCCGCCGCCGCGCCGATGATCGGGCCCACGAACGGCACGGGGATCGCGACCAGCGCGCCGATCGCGCCGTACTTGGCCATGTCCTTGCCCAGCTTCTTGTCTTCGGTGCTCGCCATCGGATCGCTCCTCAGTTGTAGATCGGGAAGCGCGCGCACAGCGCCTGGACCCGCTCGCGCACTTGTCCCTCGACGGCCGGATCGCCGTGCTCGCCCTTCGCGCGCAGGCCGTCGAGCACGTCGGCGACCATGTGGCCGATCTCGCGGAATTCGGCCGGCCCGAAGCCGCGCGTCGTGCCCGCCGGGCTGCCCACGCGGATGCCGCTCGTCTTGACGGGCGGCAGCGGGTCGTTGGGGACGCCGTTCTTGTTGCAGGTGATCCCCGACCGCTCCAGCGCCTCGTCCGCGTCGCGGCCGGTGATGCCCAGCGGCCTGAGATCGACCAGCGCTAGGTGCGTGTCGGTCCCGCCCGCCACCAGGTCCGCGCCCCGCTCCTTGAGCGTGGCCGCGAGCACCTTGGCGTTCTCCACCACGGCGGCGATGTAGCTCTTGAAGTCGGGGCGCAGCGCCTCGCCGAACGCCACCGCCTTGGCGGCCACTACGTGCATCAGCGGCCCGCCCTGCAGCCCCGGAAACACCGCCGAGTTGATCTTCTTGGCCAGCGCCTCGTCGTCGGTCATCACCATGCCGCCGCGGGGCCCGCGCAGCGTCTTATGCGTGGTGGTGGTGACCACATGCGCGTGCCCGAACGGCGAGGGGTGCAGCCCCGCCGCGACGATGCCCGCGAAGTGCGCCATGTCGACCATGAGAAACGCGCCCACCTTGTCGGCGATCGCGCGCATCGCCGCGAAGTCGATCACGCGCGGATAGGCGGAGCCGCCGGCGATGATGAGCTTCGGCCGGCGCTCGACGGCGAGCCGCTCGACCTGCCCGTAGTCGATCAGGTGCGTCTCCGGATCGACGCCGTACTGCACCGCGTCGAACCATTTGCCGCTCATCGCCGCCTTCGCGCCGTGCGTCAGGTGCCCGCCCGCGTCCAGGCTCATGCCCAGGATGGTGTCGCCTGGGCGTACCAGCGCCAGCATCACCGCGCCGTTCGCCTGCGCGCCCGAATGCGGCTGGACATTGGCGAAACCGCACCCGAAAAGCTGCTTGGCGCGCTCGATCGCCAGCATCTCCACCTCGTCCGAAGGCCCGCACCCCTGGTAATAGCGCTTGCCCGGATAGCCTTCCGCGTACTTGTTCGTGAACACCGACCCCTGCGCCTCCAGCACGGCGCGCGACACGATGTTCTCGGACGCGATCAGCTCGATCTGCGTCTGCTGCCGCCGAAGCTCCGCGTCCACGCCGCCGAACATCGCGGGATCCGCCTGGGCGAGGTCGCGGGAGAAGAAGCCGTCGGGCTGGAGATCGGTCAGGGTGGCGGGCTGCGTGCTCATGGGGCGGGCTCCTCGGCGCAAGGTGCGGCCTGATAATGTCGGGGTGCGCTCCATCTAGGGCGAAACGCGGTGCCGCGCTACCTCCCCGCGTGTGCGTGTGTTATGTCGACAGCATGACCCGCGCGGAGCGTATCGCCGAGTACAAGGAGACTCCCGTCCGCTTCACGGCGGAAGAGTTCCTGCAACTGGCGCAGCATCCCCCGATCAGCGAATGGGTGGGCAAGGTCGAGCTGATCGAGGGAGAGATCATCCGGATGTCGGCAGCCAACATTCCGCACTGGATGGTGCAGCAGGACGTCTCGCGGCAGCTCACTTCCATTTTCGCGGCGCTCGGCCCCGAGTGGCTCGTCGGTCCCGAGCCGACCGTACGCTTCGCCAGACGGACCGTGCGGCTGCCGGACGTCGGCGTCTTCAGGAACGCGAAGATCGGCCCTTTCATCTTTGAAGTCGCCAGCCTCTTCATGGCCGTCGAGATCGCCGACACGACTCTGCGCAATGATCTAGGGCGCAAGCGGGCCGGTTACGCCGAAGCGGGTGTGCCGCATTACTGGGTGGTCGACGTGAACGGCCGCAAGACGCACGTCATGGCCGAGCCGGAAGCGGGCGACTACGGTGCCAAGCGCGTGATCCCCTTTGGCGAGCCCATCGAGGTTCCCGGCGCGGACGCCGTCATCACGCTCGCGTGACAGACGTCTCCCGCCCGCGCGTGTCCCGCGCCGCCCACCTGCTCGGCTACGCCGGACTGCTGCCGCAGATTGCGGCCGTGGTGCTGGTCGCGAGGGGCACGGAGCACCATTTCGGCGAAGCCCTCGCCTTTGGTTACGCGGGCCTGATTCTCAGCTTCCTGGGCGGCATATGGTGGGGGTTCGCGATGCGGCGTCATCAAGGCCAGGGCGCGCTCGCGGCCGTGGCGGTCGTCCCGTCCCTGGCCGTGCTGGCGCTCGGCATCCTGATCGTCCTAGGCGGATTCGCCGCGGCGCTTACCGGCCTGGGCATCGCGATCCTCGCGACCCTCCTCGTCGATCGCCGCCTCGTCGCCAGCGGAGATGCGCCACCCGATTGGATGAGTTTGCGCGCGCCGCTCTCGCTCGGGCTAGGTAGCCTCACGATCCTGGCGGGCCTGCTCGCCGCCTAGTGCATCCCCGCTCGCGGGTTCAGCTCGCGCGCCGCCTTCCACGTCGGGTCGTCCCAGGCGCGCACCTCGAACGGGTAGGTCGGGTGACCTTGCAGCGCGCCGCGCATCTCGCCCACGAACTCGTCCGCATGCGCCGCGTGCCAAAGCCATTCGCGCCCCGCGCCGTTCGTCACCACCGCGACCAGCATGCCCCAGCCGCCCCGTGTCGCAGCTTCGTGCACCGCGTTCTCGAAACGGATCATCTCGTCGATGATCGCGTCCTCCTCGGCCTCGGACGCGATCGGGCCCCAAGGCCATGTGATCCACATCGCGACGGGGTAGCGGGCGCGCTCCGCCGGATCGGGCAACGCCGCCCGCGTCCGGACCGTATATTCGCCGTCCTCCGCCTCCCTCGCGGCGAGCGTCCAACCGTCGCTCACGCGGCGAGCTTCAGCTCCAGCCGGTCCCAAATCTCGGTGAGCGCGTCCGTCAGCTCGCGCATCATCCGCTCGTCATGCGCCGGCCCCGGCGTGAAGCGCAGCCGCTCGGTCCCGCGCGGCACGGTGGGATAGTTGATGGGCTGCACGTACACGCCGTACTCGGCGAGCAGGATGTCGCTGATCCGCTTGGCTTTTACGGGATCGCCGACCATCACGGGCACGATGTGCGTGTCGCCCGGCAGCACGGGCAGGCCGGCGTCCGTCAGCATGCCCTTCAGCGTCGCGGCGGCCGCCTGCTGCCCCTCGCGTTCGCTAGCGGAGCTCTTCAGGTGCCGCACGCTCGCCAGCACGCCCGCCACCAAGACCGGCGACAGCGAGGTCGTGAAGATGAAGCCCGGCGCGTAGGAGCGGATCACGTCCACCACCGTGCGGTCCGCGGCGATGTAGCCGCCCATCACGCCGAACGCCTTGCCCAGCGTCCCTTCGATCACGGTGAGCCGGTGCGCGACGCCCTCGCGCTCGGAGATGCCGCCGCCGCGCGGGCCGTACATGCCCACCGCGTGCACCTCGTCGAGATAGGTGAGCGCGTTGTACTTGTCGGCGAGGTCGCAGATCGCGGCGATGGGGGCGACGTCGCCCTCCATCGAATAAACGCTCTCGAACGCGATGAGCTTGGGCGCGTCCGCCGGCTCGGCGGCGAGCAACTCCTCCAGGTGCACCAAGTCGTTGTGCCGGAACACGCGCTTCTCGCAGCCCGAGTTGCGGATGCCCGCGATCATGGACGCGTGGTTCAGCTCGTCGGAGAAGACGACGCAGCCGGGTAGCACCTTGGCCAGCGTCGACAAGGTCGCCTCGTTCGACACGTAGCCGCTCGTGAACAGCAGCGCCGCCTCCTTGCCGTGCAGGTCGGCGAGCTCCGCCTCCAGATCGACATGGTAGTGCGTGTTGCCGCCGATGTTGCGCGTGCCGCCCGAGCCCGCGCCGACGTCGTGTAGCGCCTCCTCCATGGCGGCGATCACCTTGGGGTGCTGCCCCATCGCCAGGTAATCGTTCGAGCACCACACGGTGATCGGCTTCGGGCCGTTATGCCCCGCGAAGCAGCGCGCGTTGGGGAACTGGCCCTTGTTCCTGAGGATGTCGATGAACACGCGGTAGCGGCCCTCGGCGTGCAACCGGTCGATCGCTTGGCTGAAGACGCGCCCGTAATCGACGGGCCGGGCCTGGTGGCCGGGGGTGTCCATGCGCGCGCATCTAGTCCCGCCAGCGCCCCGCCGCCAGCGCTAACGACTCGCAAATTGTCCCTTGTTATTGACGGAGCACGAAAAAGCTGCGCAAAACGCGGGCGTCGGCGTTCGGTTCCGTGTTGTAAGGAATTATTCGACGCATATTGCGGGTCGGGGAAACGTCATGACGAACCAAGCCGCGGCGGCGCGGATCAGCTACTATACGCGGCGCGAGCGCCAGGAGCGCGCCGTCGCCGAGCGCGCGTCGAGCGACGCGGCGCGCCAAATCCATCTCGAGCTCGCCGACCGCTACGCCGCGCTTCTCCGCGGCTGACGCCTAGAGCGCTTCCGCCCTGCCGAACCCGCGGCTCTCGAGCGCGGGAAGCAGCGCGCGCTCCCGTTCGCCGAGCCGCGTGAAGACGGCCACGCCGTCGAGCCGCCCCGTTCGCCCATCTTGGGCCGGCCATCCCTGTCCCGCCGTCAGATGCGCGATCCGCCGCGCGATCCCCGGCCCGCCGTCGACGAAGCGGACGGGATGCGGGGCGGCGATCTCCAGCTCCGCCTCGACGAGCGGAAAATGCGTGCAGGCGTTCACCACCACGTCGATCCGGTCGCCGCCCGGCTGATCGAACAGCCCCGCCAGCACGCGGGCGTACGCGTCCGCGGGTGCGGCTTCGCCCCGAAGCTTCGCTTCCGCCAACTCGACCAGCTCCGCCGACCCGTGCCGCAGCACCAGGCAGTCGCCCGCGAAGCGCGCCGACAGGTCGTCCACATAGGCCTGGCGCACCGTCGCCTCCGTCCCCAGCACGCCGATCACCCGCGTCGCGGACAGTTCGGCGGCGGGCTTGATCGCGGGCACCGTGCCGACCACCGGCAGGTCCAGCGCGGCGCGCACCGCGGGCAGCGCGATGGTGGACGCGGTGTTGCACGCGATCACGACGAGCCTGGGCCGGTAGCGCTCGACCAGCCGCCCGAGCAGCGCCGGCACGCGGCCTGCGATCTCCGCCTCGCTCTTCGTGCCGTACGGAAAGCCCGCCGAGTCCGCCGCGTACACGAACGGCGCGGCGGGCAGCGCGGCGCGCGCGGGCTCGACGATCGACAGCCCGCCCACCCCGGAATCGAAGAACAGGATCGGCCGCTCGTCCATCGCGCCCACGCCTTGACGGGCGCGGCCCCCGCCCGCAAGCGGCTGCGGTAAGTTGTTGCCGGTCCGCAACGGCTTGCGCTAAAATAATCACCGCACGAGGAGGAGGGGCCCATGCAGACGCAAATCCTATGGGTCGCCCCGACGTTGGCGCTGGTCGGCGGCTATCTCCTCGGCTCGATCCCCTTCGGCGTGATCTTGACCAGGCTGGGCGGCGCGGGCGACCTGCGCCGGGTCGGCTCGGGCAATATCGGCGCGACCAACGTGCTGCGCACCGGCCGCAAGGGGCTGGCCGCGGCGACCCTGCTGCTCGACCTGCTGAAAGGCGCCGCCGCCGTATGGCTCGCCCAGGCGTTCGCGCCCGGCGAGCAGCTGCTGGCCGCCGCGGGCGCGTTGATCGGCCACTGCTTCCCCGTCTGGCTCGGGTTCCGCGGCGGCAAGGGCGTGGCGACCTTGATGGGCGTGGTGCTCGCGCTCCACTGGCCGCTCGGGCTGGTCTACGCCGTCATATGGCTGGGCCTACTCGCGACGGTGCGCATCTCGTCGCTCGCCGGCATGGCCGCCGCCGTCAGCGCGCCCGTAGCCTCGGCGGCGCTGGGCCGGTTCGACCTGACGCTGCTCCTCATCGCGCTGGCGCTGATCGTTCTATGGAAGCACGGCGACAATATCGGCCGCCTGCTTGACGGCACGGAGCCCAAGGTCGGCAAGCGTGGCTGACCTAGGCCTGCCAGTCGCCGACACCATCGCCGACAAGCTCCAGCTGATCCGCACGAACGGCGTCGGCCCCGTCACCTATCGCCAGCTACTCGCCCGATTCGGCTCCGCCGCCGCCGCGATTGAGGCGCTGCCCATGCTCGCCCGGCGCGGCGGCGGGCGCG
This sequence comes from Sphingomonas lenta, assembly GCF_002288825.1. Classification (GTDB taxonomy): domain Bacteria; phylum Pseudomonadota; class Alphaproteobacteria; order Sphingomonadales; family Sphingomonadaceae; genus Sphingomonas; species Sphingomonas lenta. The sequence continues at coordinate 203,455 of NZ_NSLI01000003.1, read as the reverse complement.
CGCCCGAGCTCGCCGACCCGCGCGCGGTCGCGGCGGAAGTCGCGCGCGTCGCCAAGCTCGGCGCGCGGTACTTGCTCCTCGACGACCGCGATTACCCGCCGCTGCTCGCCGAGCTGGACGACGCACCGCCCGCACTCATCGTCCGCGGCGACTTGGGCCTGACCGCGCGCCCCTGTGTCGCGATCGTCGGCGCGCGCAACGCATCGGCGGCCGCCTGCCGGTTCGCGCGCGAACTCGCCCTCAGGCTGGGCGAAGCGGGCGCGACCGTCGTCTCCGGCCTCGCGCGCGGCATCGACACCGCCGCGCATGTCGGCTCGCTTTCGACCGGCACGGTGGGCGTCATCGCCAGCGGCATCGACGTGGTCTTCCCGCCGGAGAACGCCGAGCTGCAGGAGCGCGTCGCCGCGCAGGGCCTGCTCGTCGCCGAGCAGCCGCCCGGCACCGAGCCCCGAGCGCGCAACTTCCCGTCGCGCAACCGCATCATCGCCGGCCTGTCGGGCGGCACGGTCGTGGTGGAGGCCGCGCCCAAGTCCGGCTCGCTCATCACCGCCCGCCTCGCCGCGGAGGCCGGGCGCGAGGTCATGGCCGTGCCAGGCAGCCCGCTCGACCCGCGCGCGCAGGGCTGCAACCTCCTGATCCGCGAAGGAGCCATCCTCGTGCAGAACGCCGACGACGTGATGCAACAGATCCGCCCCATCGACCCCCGCGCCGTCCGCGCGCCGGGCGAGCGTTGGGGCGCACCCCCGCCCGCCGACGCCGACGACCGCGCCCGCCGCGACGTCGCAGGCCTGCTCGGCCCCGTTCCCGTCGCGGCCGACGAACTGATCCGCCAATCGGGCCACGACCCGGCGGTGGTCCACATGGTGCTGCTCGAGCTGGAGCTGGCCGGCCGATTGGAACGCCATGCTGGAGGCCGCGTCAGCCTCGCCGGCTGACCTCCGGGAACCTCCCCCGCCCCCGCCCGCTTACGCCTCGACATATGGAGGCATGTAGATGGACGACGAACGTCTCTGGGGTTTCGAGCAGAGCCTGTGGATCGAGGGGCCGGACAATTACGAGGAGAAGGTCGACGACCAGGTCCTGATGGTCCTCCCCCACCCGCCTTACGTCTATGCCGGCCGCGAGGCGAAGGAGGCGGTCAAGTCCACCCCCGTCTGGGACCGGGCCGAGCTCGACCAGCGCCAAGTCTCGCGTCCGCAGGAAGGGCTGATCGTCATCGCCTACCGCGTCCGCGCGGAGAAGGAAGGGCATAACGGTTACGAGGCGCACTGCACCTCGGTGATCCGGCGGCTGGAGCATGAGGTCTGGCGGGTCGTGCAGCATCAGCAGACACCGCCGCTGGCCGCCTCCGCCGAGGGATAGGCGCAGCTTAGCCCCGGCAAAAAGGAGACGGCCCGGCCGACGACCGGCGGGCGCTTGTCCCGCCGTGTCGATCGACGACGCGGCTTCGCCGCGGCGCTGACCCGCTACTCCACCCGCCGCAACGTCAGCACCCGCCCGCCCGGCCCGCTCGCCACCGCCGCGTCGCCCGTCCACGCGAACAGCACCACCGCCAGCCGGTCCGGCCCAGCGAGCTCGATCCCGTCCGGCGCTGGCCGCCAGCCCGCGACCGGCCTCCCCACCAGCCCCTCCAGGCACCCGCCCGCGTCCGTCAGCGCGTGCGCGTTCGCCGCCTCCACACGCGCCACCTCCAGCCGCACCGAGCACGGCCCCGCCGTCCCGCCGGTGATCCGCCATTCGCCCGCCAGCTCGGGGGGCTCGGCCAGGCGCAGGCTGGCGTTCTTTCCGGGCGCTTGATCGCTCATCGTCCCTCCGCACGCGCCCAGCGGCTGCGCGCCGATTGCCAGGGCCAGAAACAGGGTGAACACTCCACCCCGGTGTCCCGACCGGCCGAGAAACCGGCGGGACGCCCGGTCGGCATGTTCTTCGATGCGCATGACGACCGCCACATAAAAGGAGGGGTTGCATGAGACCTGAACGTTTGATGGCGCGCCTGCAAGACGGCGAGTTCCTGCCCGACCTGGATATCGCCCGCCCGGCCGTGGGCTTCGCCGGCCCACGCGCGTTCGCGGCCAAGAAGGAGGAGGACGACGCGGGCGCGGCGTCCGGCCCGAACTACGCGCTCAACGCCGACGACCGCGGCGGCTACGGCCCCAACAACAAGCAGAGCTTCACCACCGCCGAGGCCGCGGCGCAGATCGGCCGCGCGGGCCAGACCTGGAACGGCTCGGGCGTCATCGGCCAGGCGGCGACGATCACCTACGCGTTCCGCTCGACCGCGCCCGCGACCATGCCCGACGACACGGCGGGCTTCACCCGCTTCAACGCCACCCAGATCGCGCAAACGCAGCGCGCGCTCCAGAGCTGGTCGGACGTCGCCAACCTCACCTTCACGCGCCAGCAGGACTCCACCGGCTACAGCAACTCCGCGCAGATGCTGTTCGGCAACTATTCGTCCGGCGCGGACGGCGCGGCGGCGTTCGCCTACTACCCCGGCTCGGGTGTGGGCGGCGACGTGTGGGTCAACAGCTCGATCAGCTACAACGCGTCGCCCGCGCACCTCAACTACGGCCGCCACACGCTCACCCACGAGGTCGGCCACGCGCTGGGCCTGGGCCATCCCGGCGACTACAACGCCGGCACCGGCTCGCCGACGTACAGCAACAGCGCGATCTACTACGAGGACACGCGCCAGTACACGCTGATGAGCTACTGGTCGGAGACGAACACGGGCGGCAACAACGGCGGCTATTACGCGGCCGCACCGCTCGTTGACGACATCGCCGCGATCCAGCGGCTCTACGGCGCGAACACGAGCACGCGCACGGGCAACGACGTGTACGGGTTCAACTCCACCACGGGCCGCGACTTCTACACGGCCACGTCGGCGTCCACGCCCGTGATCTTCGCGGTGTGGGACGCGGGCGGCGTCGATACGCTCGACTTCTCCGGCTACACGCAGACGCAGCGCATCGACCTGAACGACGGCGCCTTCTCGAACGTGGGCGGCCTGACCGGCAACGTCGCCATCGCGGTCGGCGTGATCGTGGAGAACGCCAACGGCGGCTCGGGCGCCGATACGATGATCGGCAACGAATACGCCAACACGCTGCGCGGCAACGCCGGCAACGACGTGATCCAGGGCGGCGGCGGCGCGGACGCACTCTACGGCGGCACGGGCGCGGACCGCTTCGTGTTCAGGTCCACCGCCGACAGCCGCTCGGGCGCGATCGACCGTGTGTACGACTTCGTGTCGGGCACGGACAAGATCGACGTGTCGCTGATCGACGCGCGCACCAACGTGTCGGGCGACCAGGCGTTCACGATCGTGTCGTCCTTCACCGGCGTGTCGGGCCAGCTGATCGGCAGCTACAGCTCCTCCACGGGCCTCACCACGCTCAGCGCTGACGTGAACGGCGACCGCGTGGCGGACTGGGTGCTGTACGTGAACGGGCAGATGACGGGAGCGGACCTCATCCTCTGACCGCGCCGCGCGGGGCTAAGCGAGCTTAGCCCCGCGCGCCTTCAGGCGCGGTCCGGCCGACAGCGGGCCGGCCCTCGTCCGGCCCTGCTGATCGACGACGCGGCTTCGCCGCGGCGCTGACGACCTCGGGCCTCACCAGCGTAGCAGTGACGTACCCAGTTCCTCCCCGGAACGGGGAGGGGGACCATGCGCAGCATGGTGGAGGGGCGGCTGCGAAGGGCGGTTCCCGTCGAGAGACCCCTCCACCACGCCCTACGGGCGCGGTCCCCCTCCCCGTTCCGGGGAGGAACTCGCCCGTCCGCTTTCGACCCATAGCGGACATGCACCCTAATGTGCTCAAGTTCGGCGATGAAGCAGCGAAGAAAGCTCATGGCCGTATGCACGAGCCTGTTCAGCGCTGCTTTGGTCGGCGGCTGCGTTGCGCCGGTTTCCGATCCTGACAAGTTGCGGGCGATCAGGGACGAGGCTCGCATGTTGGCGACCCATCATCCGCTGAGGCCGCCGAACGATTGGGTAGACGTCCCGGTTGGTAGGTGGCCGCCGACAATAGCGAGCCTTGAGCCGCACTCGGTTACTGTCCACTCTTGGGGCGTGGATATCTCGGTTAAGCCCTACTTCGACGGCGGCTGGGGCTATCACGTGGCGCAGAATGAGCGACGCCTCCCTATGCCGATCGGCTGCTATTCGGAGCCTCTGCAGGATGTTTTCTGGCACGGTCCGTGCTGATCGGCTACACTATAGCCAAACCGAATGCTGCGCGAGTTGCGTCCGCTTTCCACCCATTGCGGACGCTCTCTTTTCGTCTCACACTCCCCTGTCCTACAAGCATCGACCCGTGCCAGCGTCCGCGCATGCACCGGCCCGACTCGACACGGGAGCCCCGCTCCCGCCGCTTCAATCCCGCCTTGCGTGCGTCGCTCACGCGGCGCGTCGAGGTACAAACGTGCCGCGACACGGACGCGCGGGCGGCGCGGCCGTGTCGCCTCCGTGTCGCGCCGTCGTCGCGCGCCGGTCGCCCCGGCGTCGCTTCACCGTCGCGTTCCGGACGCGTCGCGGCGGCGTCGCGGGCGCAAGCGGCCACAGTAAGCGTCCACGCCTCAACGTCCGTAAACTTCGGCCGGCCGGTCGAACCCTACTCGGCCGCGTCAACCGCCGACTCGCCCGCGCCGCGACGTCCGTCGATCGGCTCCGTTCCGCCGCCGATCGGCTCGGAACCCACATGCCGGCCCAACAGCAGGTCGCGCGAGCGCTTGACGATCCGCTTCGCCCTGCCGATCGCCTGCCGCGCATCCGCCTCGGCCCGCTCGGCCGCCAGGAGGTGTTCGGGATCGAACTTCGTACTCATGGACTTCGACACGCACTCGCCGCTGATGGCCCCCCACCCGCGTGGCCCAGGGTTTAGCCGCCCCGGCCAGGCCGCGAAAAGACGGTTTGCGGCGAACCGTGGGACAAGGTCGTTCCGCGATCGACCCGGCCCCGTCGCAACGGTTCGTCGTGATTTCGCGCCGACGCCCGCTTACCTTCGTTACCTTCGCCCCGCCGCTTGACGCCGCCGTCGCCGGCTCCCCACCCTCGCGCGTACACGTAAGGACGCCCAAAACACCCCATGCAGCTCGTCATCGTCGAATCGCCCGCCAAGGCCAAAACCATCGAAAAGTATCTCGGCCGCGACTACCGCGTGCTCGCCTCCTACGGCCATGTCCGCGACCTGCCGCCCAAGGACGGGTCGGTAAACCCGGACGAAGGGTTCGCGATGGAGTGGGAGAACTACGCCGACAAGGCCAAGCAGCTCCGCGCCATCGCCGACGAGGCTAAGCACGCGGAGCGGCTGATCCTCGCCACCGACCCCGACCGCGAGGGCGAGGCGATCTCCTGGCACGTCCAGGAGGTGCTGCGCGGGCGCAAGGCGCTGCCCAAGGACGTCCAGCGCGTCACGTTCAACGCCATCACCAAGCAGGCCGTCACCGAGGCGATGGCTAGGCCCCGCGAGCTCGACCAGGACCTGATCGACGCCTACAAGGCCAGGCGCGCGCTCGACTATCTCGTCGGCTTCACCCTCTCGCCCGTGCTGTGGCGCAAGCTGCCCGGCGCCAAGTCGGCGGGCCGCGTCCAGTCGGTGGCCTTGCGCCTCATCGTCGAGCGCGAGCGGGAGATCGAGCGCTTCAAGGCGCAGGAGTATTGGTCGGTCACCGCCCGATTCGAGCAGGACGGCACGCCCTTCCAGGCGCGGCTGAGCACGTGGAACGGCGACAAGCTCGACCGCCTGTCGATCGGCGACCAGGGCACCGCCATGCGCGCCAAGGCCGACGTCGAGGCTGGCCGCTTCTCCGTCCAGTCGGTCGAGACCAGGCCCGCGACGCGCAACCCGCCGCCGCCCTTCACCACCTCCACGCTCCAGCAGGAGGCGGCGCGCAAGCTCGGCTTCTCCGCCGACCACACGATGCGAATCGCGCAGCAGCTCTACGAGGACGGCGCCATCACCTATATGCGCACCGACGGCGTCCAGATGGACGGCTCGGCGATCAGCGCCGCGCGCCGCGCGGTCGCCGACCGCTACGACGCGCACTACGTCCCCGACAAACCGCGCCAGTACCAGACCAAGGCCAAGAACGCGCAGGAGGCGCACGAGGCGATTCGCCCCACCGACTTCGGCCGCGACCGGGTAGGGAGCGGCGACCACGCCCGCCTTTACGAGCTCATCTGGAAGCGCGCGCTGGCGTCGCAGATGGCGTCCGCGCGGCTCGAGCGCACCACGATCGACCTCGCCGACGGCACCGGCCGCCACGTGCTGCGCGCCACCGGCCAGGTGGTGCTCTTCCCCGGCTATCTCGCGCTCTATGAGGAAGGCCGCGACGATGAGGGTGATGAAGACTCCCGCCGCCTGCCGCGCCTGCGCGAGGGCGACGCGCCCGCCAAGCAGGGCGTCGACGCCGAGCAGCACTTCACCCAGCCCCCGCCCCGCTTCTCCGAAGCCTCGCTCGTCAAGCGCATGGAGGAGCTCGGCATCGGCCGCCCCTCCACCTACGCGTCGATCATCAAGACGCTGAAGGACCGCGAATATGTCCGCACGGAGAAGAACCGCTTCTTCGCCGAGGAGAGCGGCCGCCTGGTGACCGCGTTCCTGGAGCGCTTCTTCGAACGCTACGTGGCGTACGACTACACCGCCGAGCTCGAGGACGAGCTCGACGAGGTGTCGGGCGGCCGCGCCCAGTGGCAGGCGGTGCTCGACGCCTTCTGGCGCGACTTCAAGCCGCGCACCGCGGACGTGATGGAGCAGAAGCCGAGCGACATCACCGCCGCACTCGACCAGTTCCTCGAACCGTTCCTCTTCCCCGAGCGCGCCGACGGAGCGGACCCCAGACTCTGCCCCAACTGCAACGAAGGACGACTGTCGCTTCGAGGCGGCCGCTTCGGCGTGTTCATCGCCTGCTCCAACTACCCGGAATGCAAGTTCACCCGCCGTTTCGCCCAGGCGGGCGGGGCCGCCGGCGAGGACACCGGCCCGGAGACGCTGGGCGTCGATCCCGCCACCGGCCTGCTCGTCGAGCGCAAGGCGGGCCGCTTCGGCCCGTACATCCAGCTCGGCGAAGGCAAGGACGCCAAGCGCGCCTCGATCCCCAAGGACGCGGGCGAACTCGACCTGGAGCTGGCGCTCAAGCTGCTCAGCCTCCCGCGCACGATCGGCAAACATCCGGAGACGGGCGAGGAGATCACGGCGTCGATCGGCCGCTACGGCCCGTACCTCGCGCACAGCGGCAAATACGCCCGCCTGACCTCGACCGCCGAGGTGTTCGAGACAGGCATGAACGCCGCCGTCGTCAAGCTCGCCGAGGCAGCGGCCAGCGGCGGCCGTCCGCAGCGCGGGCAGGCGCGCGAGCCCCTGCGCGTACTAGGCGCACACCCGCGCACCGAGGCCGAGATCAAGCTGATGGAGGGCCGCTACGGCCCCTACGTGACGGACGGCACCACCAATGCCACGCTGCCCAAGACGGTCGAACCCGCCCAGCTGACGCTGGAGGAAGCCGCGCAGCTCCTCGACGCGAGAGCGGCGGCCGCGCCGGCTAAGGGAAAGAAGAAAGCGCCAGCCAAGAAGGCCGCACCGAAGAAGGCGGCGGCGAAGAAGCCGGCCGTGAAGAAGAGTTAGGCGGCTCGGGCTCTGGTCATGCCGAGCCAAGCCCGTGCTTGGCGCTGCGCTTCGGCGATCTCGCGGGCGGACATATCCTCCGCGATCTCCGCGCGCGCCGCCTGGGCTGGCTCCAGCCCCGCCACCGCGGCGAGGTTGAACCACTTGTGCGCCTCGATCAGGTCGAGGTCCGCGCCGCCGGTGCCGGTCGAATAGATCACACCCAGGTCGTAGAAGGCGTGCGCGTCCCCGCGCGCCGCGTCCCGCAACCGGCTCTCCATCAGAAAATTCGCGCTCTTCAGGCTGTTGCCCATGTGAAGCCCCCCGTCACTTGCCTGTGACGACTCGACTTTCACCCGAACATGGTCACCGAAAGGTTAACGCGTTGAACTTCTTCGACGGCCACGTTGTCGATGAGCCGCGTCGTCCCGATCCGCGCCGCCGCCAGCAGCCGCCGCGGCCTGCCCGCGTCCGCCTCGCCCAGCGTCTCCGCATCGACCAGCGCCACGTAATCGACGTCGAACCCCGCGCTCTCCAACGCCCCCCGCGCGTCCGCCAGCGCGGCGTCCGCCGGCTCACCCCGCCCGATCGCCCGCGCCGCCACGCCCAGCGCGCGCGGCAGCGCCAGCGCGCGGGCGCGCTCGCCCTCGTCGAGATAGATGTTGCGCGACGACAGCGCGAGCCCGTCATCCTCGCGCTGCGTCGGCACGCCCACGATCTCCACGCCGCAGTCCAGATCCGCCGCCATGCGCCGGACTACGGCGAGCTGTTGCCAGTCCTTCTCGCCGAAATAGGCGACATCCGGGCGCACCTGATTGAACAGCTTGAGGACCACGGTCGCGACGCCGTCGAAATGCCCCGGCCGCGCGGCCCCGTCGAGCACGTCCGTCAGCCCGCCCGCCACTGACACCGTCGTCGCGAAGCCGTCCGGGTACATCTCCTCGACCGCCGGCGCCCAGAGCAGGTCGCAGCCATGCTCGGCCAGCATGCGTGCGTCGCCCGCCTCCCGCCGCGGATAGCGCGCCAGATCCTCGTTCGGCCCGAACTGCTTGGGATTGACGAAAATCGACGCGACCACGCGCACGCCCGGCCCCCGCGCCGCCTCGATCAGCGCCATATGGCCTGCGTGCAGCGCCCCCATGGTCGGCACCAGCGCCACGCGCGCGCCCTCTGCGCGGAACTCCGCCACCGCTTCGCGGAGCGCGTGGAGGGTGCGGACGGTCTGCACGTGTAAAAACCTCTCGTTCGTTCGACCGCGCGGCTCTATGGAGCCGATAAGGACCGATCAACCAAGGTTTTCACAGGACGTGAGCAGCCCGCACATCATCGTGTTCGCCAACGAGAAGGGCGGCACCGGCAAGTCGACCACCGCGGTGCACGTCGCCATCGCGCTCGCCGCCAAGGGCGCGCGCGTGTCGTGCCTCGACTTGGACCACCGCCAGCGCACCGTCGGCCGCTACCTCGACAACCGCGCGGCCACGATCAGGCGCACGGGCACCGACCTGCCCATGCCGCGCCACGCCACGCACGACGGCCACACGGACGCGGTGTTCGAGCGTTTGTGGCACGAGATGGCGGACGGCGCGGATTTCTTCGTCGTCGACACCCCCGGCCGCGACGACCCCTTCGCCCGCATCGCCGCCGCGCTGTCGAACACGCTGGTCACGCCCATGAACGACAGCTTCGTCGACTTCGACCTGATCGGCCAGGTAGACCCGGAAACGTTCAAGGTCACGCGCCCGAGCTTCTACGCCGAGCTCATCTGGGACGCCCGCAAGCAGCGCGCGCGCGCCGACGGCACCACCATCGACTGGGTCGTGCTGAGGAACCGCCTCCAGCACATCGAGGCGCGCAACATGCGGCGCGTGTCGGACGCGCTGACCGAGCTCGCCAAGCGCGTCGGCTTCCGCATCATCCCCGGCCTCGGCGAACGCGTCATCTACCGTGAGCTCTTCCCCGCCGGCCTCACCATGATCGACTCCAAGGAGTTCGGCTCGATGGGCCTCTCCCACGTCGCCGCTCGCCAGGAGCTGCGCGAGATGATGGCGGCGCTCCAGCTGCCGGAGCTGGGCGCGCCAGCGCTGGCCGAAGCCGCCGCATGAAATGGATCGTCGCCGCCCTGGTCATCTGGGCGGTGTGGTTCCTGCTCCGCAAACCCGCGGCCAAGCACCGCGCGCTTCGCGACCGGGCGGAGGCGCGCGCGGTGCTGGGCGTGGCGGAGGACGCCGACGCCGACGCGATCCGCGCCGCGCACCGGCGCCTGATCGCGGGCGTCCACCCCGACCGCGGCGGCTCCGCGGACCTTACCCGCCGCATCAACGCCGCACGTGACCTCCTGCTGGGGCGGCGCACCTGACGCATCGCCTCGACCCGTCCATCCTGCGCGAGTACGACGTCCGCGGCCCCGTGGGCGACCGGCTCGGACTCGGTGATGCCTACGCGGTCGGCCGCAGCTTTGCGACCCGCGTGCGCCGCGTCAACGGCCGCTCGGTCGCGGTCGGCCGTGACGGCCGCCTCTCCTCGCCCGACCTGGAAGCCGCGCTCGTCCGCGGCCTAAGCGAAGGCGGCGTCGACGTGGTCCGCGTCGGCCTCGGCCCCACGCCCATGCTCTACTACGCCGAGGCGACGCTGGGCGTGGACGGCGGCGTGCAGGTGACCGGCAGCCACAACCCCGTCCACCATAACGGCTTCAAGCTCAAGCTGCGCCACCAGTCCTTCTTCGGCCCCGACATCCTCGACCTCGCGAGGCTGGCCGCCGCGGGCGATTGGACGAGCGGTTCGGGCTCGGTGGGCGAGGCCGAGATCTGCGACGCCTATGTCGACCGCCTGCTCGTCCACCATCGCGGCCGGCCCTTCCGCGTCGCCTGGGACGCCGGAAACGGCGCGGCGGGGCCCGTCGTCGAGCGGCTCGCGACGCGCCTGCCGGGCGAGCACCGCCTGCTCCACACGCGGATCGACGGCCGCTTCCCCAACCACCACCCCGACCCCAGCGTCGAGGCCAACCTCGCCGACCTGCGCCGCGCGGTGCTGGAGTATGGGCTCGACTGCGGCTTCGCCTTCGACGGCGACGGCGACCGCATCGGTGCGGTGGACGGGCGCGGGCGGGCGGTGCGCGCCGACCTGCTGCTCGCGATCCTCGCCGAGCCCGTGCTGCGCGACCGGCCGGGAGCCACCGTCATCGCCGACGTGAAGTCGTCCGCCGCCTTGTTCGACCGCGTGGAGGCGCTGGGCGGTCGCCCCCTGATGTGGAAGTCGGGCCACAGCTCCATCAAATCCAAGATGCTCGACGAAGACGCGCCGGTCGCGGGCGAGCTGTCGGGTCATATCTTCTTCGCGCACCGCTGGTACGGCTTCGACGACGCGCAATACGCCGCCGTGCGCCTGCTGGAGGTCATGGCGGAGACGGGCCGTCCGCTCGCCGAGCTGGTGGATGCGCTGCCCCGATACGTCAGCACGCCGGAGCTGCGCTTCCCCGTCGACCCGATCCGCCGTTTGCGCATCGTGGACGAGGTCATCGACCGGCTCAAATCGCAGGGCGCTGAAGTCGACCTGGTCGACGGGGCGCGCGTGACCACGCCCGACGGCTGGTGGCTGCTCCGCGCGTCCAACACCGAGGCGCTGCTGACGGTCCGCGCCGAGGCCCGCGACGACGCCGCGCTCACTCGCCTCATGGCGCAGGTCGACGCCGAGCTCGCCGCGAGCGGCGTTACGCGACCCGATTGACACCCCCGCGGCCCTAATTACCCTGTCATCACCATGACCTACCCGCACGAACGCGCGATCGACAGCTTCCGGTCTTCGACCGCGCGATGGCTGTTCGGCAGCTTCGCCGGCTGGGGCACGCTGCTGCTCTGCTTCGTGGGCGTGGGCCTGCTGATCCTGGGCTGGCGCTGGCTCCGGAACTTCAGCAGCAGCTACGAGGTCACCGACCAGCGGCTCATCATCCGCCGCGGCATCCTGATCAAGACGGTGGACGAGATCGAGCTCTACCGCATCAAGGACGTGCGGCTGGAATATTCGCTGCTCAACCAGATGGTCGACATCGGCACCATCGCGCTGACCTCGTCCGACCCGTCCACCGTGGGCGGCGCGTTCGTTCTGCGCGACGTGCCCATGGCGCGCGACCGGCGCGAGGGGCTGCGCGGCCTGGTCGAGCGCGCCCGCCAGCGCCGCGGCGTGCGCGAGCTCGACATGGATCCCGTGGGAACGCCCGCGCTGGCTGGATAATCCCGCGGCGACGCCCATATCGGACGCAATGCGTCCCGCGTCCCAGCCCCAGATCGTCCGCGTCATCGACCTAGAGACCACCGGCAACGCGCCACCCGCCCATGCGGTGTGCGAGATCGGCTGGCAGGATGTCGCCTTGGGCGAGGACGGCCGCTGGGAGCTCCACGGCGACGGGGGCAACATCCTCGTCAACCCGGGCCGGCCGATCCCGCCGATCACGCAGGCGGTTCACCATATCCGCGACGAGGACGTGGCGGACGCGCCCTGGTGGCACGACGTGGCGCGGCCCGTGCTCGATCCCTGGCCCCGGCGTCTCGCGCTCGCCGCGCACCGCGCCGATTTCGAGCAGCAATATTGCACCCCGTCGCTCACCCGGAACGCCGAGTGGGTATGCACCTGGAAGTGCGCGCTCCGTCTCTGGCCCGACAGCCCCGCCTTCTCGAACCAGGTGCTGCGCTACTGGCGCAAGCCGCACGGACTCCAGCACGAGCGCGGCTTGCCCGTCCACCGCGCCTTTCCCGACGCGTACGTCACCGCGCACCACCTTCGCGACATGCTGAACGAGGCGAGCCTGGCCCAGCTCCTCGCCTGGTCGCGCGAGCCCGGCCTGCTGCCCCGCGTCCGCTACGGCCCCGACCGCGGCAAGGAATGGCGCGAGATCACGGAGGAGTCGCTGGCGGGCTTCCTCACCGACCGCGACCCCGACGTGCGCCACACCGCCGAGACCGAGTACGCCCGCCGACGCAGCGGCGGCCATGTCGGCCGCGCCACGCCGCAAGAGCTGTTGCTCTGACGTAACAGACGCGTCACCACCGCATCCTAGCCCGTCCGGGGAGGGAGTGCGCTTCATGACGATCAACCGCCGCCAAGCCTTGGCCACGCTCGGATCGGGTGCCGCGCTGACGATGCCTTCGATGGGCTCGGCGCAAGCGCCGACCGCTTACTTCCATCACGGTATCGCCAGCGGCGATCCGGCGCGGGACGGCGCGGTCATCTGGACGCGCGCCACGCCCGCCGGGGACACTGCCGCCGACGTGCCGCTCCGTTGGCATGTCGCGACCGCGCCAGATGCCGAGCCCGTTCGCTCCGGCCGCGTCTCCGCCCGCGCCGCGCGCGATTACACCGTCAAGGTGGAGGCGACAGGACTGAAGCCCGGTCGCGATTACCATTACTGGTTCGAGGGACCGGGCGGCGTGCGCTCGGCCGTAGGGCGTTTCCGCACCTTACCCGTGGGCGCGACGCCGGACCTGGTGATGGCGGTGGCGTCCTGCTCGCTCTACCCGGGCGGCTATTTCAACGCATACCGCGCGATCGCCGACCTGCCGCGCGTCGACGTCGTGCTGCACTTGGGCGACTACATCTACGAATATGGCGAGGACGGCTACGGCGCGGAGATCGGCCGCAAGCTCGGCCGGATCGTCGAGCCGCGCCACGAGATCGTCACCCTCGCCGACTACCGCGCCCGCCACGCCCAGGTGAAGGCCGATCCGGACGCGCAGGCGATGCACGCGCGCGCCGCGACCATCGCGGTTTGGGACGATCACGAGGTCACCAACGACGGCTGGCTCGACGGTGCGCAGAATCACCAACCCGCGACCGAGGGCGACTGGAAGGCACGTAAGGCCGCGGCCATGCAGGCCTATTTCGAGTGGATGCCGATCCGCGATCCCAAGCCCGGCCGTCCTTGGGAGGCGATCAACCGCTCGTTCGAGTTCGGCGACTTGGCGACGCTCGCTATGGTCGAGACGCGCCTCCTCGCCCGGTCGGAGCAGGTCGCGCCCAAGGGCGCAGCGCCCGCGCCCGACGAGTACGCCTCCATGCTCGCCGAACGCGCCGATCCGAAACGCGAGCTGCTCGGCGAAGGGCAGCGCCGCTGGCTGGAGACCACGCTCGCCCGCTCCAAGCGCGCGGGCAAGCCGTGGCAGCTGCTGGGCAATCAGGTGCTGATGGCGCGGATCAACGGGCCCGATCTCGAGAAGCAGCTCGGTCCCGAGCGCTACGCCGCCGCAGTGGAGCGCCTGCCCGAAGCCTATCGCGCGCGCGTCGCGGGGACCGCCCAGGCGTACCGTGCGGGCCTCCCGTTCAACTTCGACAGCTGGGACGGTTACCCGCCCGCGCGTGAACGGCTCTACCAGAGCTTCGCGCGCGCAGGCGTCCGCCCCGTCGTGCTCGCGGGCGACAGTCACGCCTCCTGGGCCAACGACCTCCACGACGCGTCGGACCGCCTCGTCGCCGCCGAGTTCGGCGCGACCGCGGTCACCAGCCCCTCCTACGGCGACCTGCTGCCCGGCATCGGCACCTTGATCGAGCAGGCGAGCCCGGAGGTCGCATTCTGCGATCAAGACAACAAAGGCTACCTGTTGCTGACGCTGACGCCCGAACAGGCGGTGGCGGACTTTCAGGCGGTCTCCACCGTCACCGCCAAGCCGTTCACGACGCGCTCGGTCGCGCGCTACGCGACGCGCGCGGTTGGCGAGGCCCAGGTCGAACGGATCACCTGACGCTTCTCACGCGTATGGAGGCCGCCACTCATCACGGAGAATGACATGACTGCGCGCGTCCCCGCCCTGATCCTCCTCGTCCTGGGACTGGCCGCCTGCGAGGCGCGCGACGACAGCCTGTCGCGCAACACCACCGCGCCCGTCAGCGAGGAGAGCATGGGCGAGAACGGGACGATGCTGAACGACATGACCACCGCTAACGACGTAGCAATCAGCAACCGGATGTGAGTCGGGCGGAAGAAGCGCTCAGAACCGGATCTCTACCTCCGCGCCGTAGGTCCGCGGCTCCAGCGTGTAGATGGAGCGGAAGCGGCCGACCAGCGGTCCCTCCTGCGTGATACGGATGATGTCGTCATTATCCGCGACGTTCTTGGCGAAGGCGCGCAGCTGCCATTTGTTGCTCGGCGACATCAGCGCGAGCTTGAGGTCGGTTTGGCTCCAGTTGCCGAACCGGTCGGACGGCTTGTTGAAGATCGTGCCGTAGAACCGGTCCTGCCAGGTTTAGTCCACGCGCGGGATCAGCTTCCACCCGCCCGCGAACTCCGCCTCATACTGCGCACCGACATTGATCGTGTAGTTTGGGGCGTTGGGCAGCTCGTTCGGCCAGGTCCTTGATCAGGATGCCGCCCGGCGTGCGGCGCGGGTCGCCCGCGGCGTCGCGCGCGACGACCGAACCGGGCGCGATCGCATTGGGGTCGCCTTCGTCGCCCGACTGGAAGTTCTTGACCTCGGTTGTGAGGTACGAAGCGGTCGAAGTCGTCGGTCGTGTCAGTCCTCGCCTTCTGGTTAGCCGGACGGCGAGGTGAAGGCGACCGGGCCGAAATTGTAGCTCCACTCGGACGATGCGAACAGCTCGCGCGAGAAAAGGCGCGGGTCGATGTCCCGATTTACGGTGCGCACGTCTGCAGAATCCAACCGTCCAAGAGGTAGCCGACGCTGGGGAAGAACAGCCCGGAGGTCGGCAGCCGCGAGAGGCTCGTCGTGCGACTGCCCGGCGTTTCGAAGCCCGCGGATCCGGCGAAGGCTGTTCGACCGGACCGCGGCCGGTAAATGCACCGGATGTCGTGCATCTCCGCGTGCAACCGCGGGCAGGCGAAGTAGCGCCCGCCGCCTCGTCGAGAGCGGCGCGGTCGTTCTGCTGGAACGGCGCACTCTGAGCCGCACGCGCGACTTACAGATTTCACTCGGCCTGCCGCTCGACGCGTCCGGCAAAGCGCTCTCGATCCGCGTCGCGACGGTCGAGCGCTGGGCTGGAGCATGTCAAACGCGAGCTGACGCCGCGCGTCAAGCTGGAGCACGGCCTTGCCCTCTTGTTCGCGCAGGGTGCTCTATGGCCGCGTTGCCGGATGGCCCACGCCCGCCCTGCTCGCCCGCGTCATGCGCAAGGCGGCAGAGGAGGTGGGGTTCGAAACGCTCGACCTGTCAGCCGATCTACGCCTGCGTACGCGGGGTGGGCTGCGCTTCGCGCTCAATTATAAGCCGCATGCCGTCCGTCAGTCTGACCACCTAACCGTCCCTAACCTCATACTCGGCCTGTCGCGCAGGCGATCCGGTCCGAGGAGGCACTGGGCCGCGAGTCCACCGTCAATTTCCTCGGCCGCGCCGTCGAACGCCGCGCGCGGCGCTCGACGGTGGTTCGCGGCGACGTGACGGTCGCGGCGGACTGGGGCGTTGCGTCGGTGGGGCGGAGCGGCTCGGCCGCGGCTCGTCGCTGCTGTTCGACAACGCGGGTTTTCCCGGCCCGATCGCGCCATTCCTGTCCTACGGAGGCCGCGTTCATCACGGGCGCGACGCTATCCGTAGACGGCGGGCTCACCGCCTAACGCAGCGCCGGCTCCGGACCTGCCCAGGACGGCGCGGACGCGCCGCTCGGGACGACGGCGAACATCTTCGCCTCGCGCGGAAAGCATAGCACCGATCGTCGCGGCTGCGGAGCGTTCGACCTGTAGGCTCCATGCCGGAAAGCACTCCCCCTTGCGCCGGCTTGCCGATAGAGTCGGGCGCGTTCGTTCTCGAGGTTTCGGTGATCCGCTTCATACCCTACGCCGTCGTCCTCCTGATCGCCTGCGCCGCCGTTGGCGCGCCGGCCCAGACCTCGCCCGCGCCGACCGAGCAGGCGCGCACGCCCGCCGACCTCTATGGCGAGCTGTTCCGGGCGGTGCAGCTCGGGCGCGTGTTCCCCGACGGCAAGACATTCGTCGACGTCGTCCCTAAGCGCCCGCCCGCGGCGATCATGGCCGATTACCGGCGCGATCGGCCCGCGGGCGACGCGCTGCGGCGCTTCGTGCTCGCCAACTTCGTCGTGCCAGGCGTCAACGACGTTGGCGCCCTGCCTCTGCGCGAGCACATTCGTCGGCTCTGGCCCACGCTCGCGCGGCCGGCGAAGACCGCCGAGCCGGGCGGGTCCGCGATCGCGCTGCCCGCGCCCTACGTCGTGCCCGGCGGGCGTTTCCGCGAAATCTACTATTGGGACAGCTACTTCACCATGCTGGGCCTGCGTGTCGATGGCCAGGGAACGCTGGTTGAGTCCATGCTCGACGGCTTCACCAGCCTGGTCGAGCGCTACGGCCGCATCCCGAACGGCACGCGAACCTACTATCTCAGCCGCTCGCAGCCGCCCTTCTTCGCGCTCATGCTCGACCTGGGTGCCGACGCGGAGCCGGCGACGGCGGCGCGGCGGCTCCGGGCGCTGCGGCGCGAGCATGGCTTCTGGATGGAGGGCGCGCGCGTGGTACGGATGCCGGACGGCAGCCTGCTCAACCGCTACGGCGACGATCGCGACGTACCGCGCGACGAGTCCTACGCCGAGGACGTCGCGACCGCGCGCGAGGCGGCGCCCAGGCCGGCGGCGCAGACCTACCGCGACCTGCGCGCGGGCGCGGAGAGCGGGTGGGACTATTCGTCGCGCTGGCTCCGCGACGGGCGCACGCTGGCGAGCGTGCGCACCACCGACATCGTGCCCATAGACCTGAACAGCCTGCTCTACGCCGCCGAGCGCCGCATCGCCGAAAGGTGCCGCGCGGTCGCGGACGCCGCGTGCGCCGCCCAGTTCGGCCGCCGCGCCGACCGGCGGCGCGCGGCGATTGACCGCTATTTGTGGCTGCCGGGCGAGCGCCGCTACGCCGATTGGAGCCTGAGCGCGCGCGGGCCGACGACGGTGCTCTCGGCCGCGACGCTCTACCCCTTGTTCGTCGGGCTCGCCTCGGCTGATCAGGCCCGCGCGGTCGCCGCGACGACGCGCGAGCGCCTGCTGGCGCCCGGCGGCCTGCGTACCACGCTCGTCGTCACCGGCCAGCAATGGGACCGCCCCAACGGTTGGGCGCCCCTGCAATGGATCGCCGTCGAGGGACTGGCGCGGACAGGCCACGAGCCGCTCGCCCGCGAGGTGGCCGTGCGCTGGCTCGCGACCGTCGGTCGGGTGTATCGCGAAACGGGCCGCATGCTGGAGAAGTACGACGTGGAGGAGATCAAGCCCGGCGGCGGCGGCGAGTATCCGACGCAGGACGGGTTCGGCTGGACCAACGGCGTGACCAGCGCGCTCCTGGAACGCTATCCCGACCTCGACCCGGCGGTGCGCGCGGAGGTAGCGCGATGACGGACCGGATCGAGCGCGTGGTCATCTTGGGCGGCGGCACCGCCGGTTGGATGACGACGACGGCGCTCGCCAAGAGCTTCGGCCGGCGGCTCCGGGTGACGTTGCTCGAGTCGGACGAGATCGGCACGGTGGGCGTCGGTGAAGCGACGATACCGACGATCCACTGGTTCAACGAGCTGATCGGGTTGGACGAGGCCGAGTTCTTCCGCGCGACCAAGGCGAGCTTCAAGCTCGGCATCGAGTTCGTCGACTGGGCGCGACCGGGCCACCGTTATTTTCACCCTTTCGGACACTATGGCGTGCAGCTGCCGGGGGTCTCGTTCCACCATCGCTGGCTGAAGGCGCGCGCCGATGGCCTGGACCTGCCGCTCTCCGCCTTCTCGCTCGCGACCCGTCTCGCGGACGAGAACCGCTTCGCCAAGCCGCAGGGCGACGCGCGCTCGATCCTGTCGACGCTGGGGTACGCTTACCACTTCGACGCAGGGCTCTACGCGCGCCACCTGCGCACGCTCGCGGAGGCGGACGGCGTACGGCGCGTCGAGGGCAAGCTGCGCGATGTCGAGCGCCATCCGGAAACGGGCCACATCGCCGCCCTCACGACGGAGCGCGGCGAGCGGTTGGAGGGCGACCTGTTCATCGACTGCTCCGGCTTCCGCGCGCTGCTGATCGAGGGAGTCATGAGCGCGGGCTATGACGAATGGTCGCACTGGCTGCCCTGCGACCGCGCGGTCGCGATGCCCTGCGCGCGCGTCGCCGAGACGACGCCCTACACGCGCTCGACGGCGCGCGCCGCCGGGTGGCAATGGCGCATCCCGCTACAGCATCGCACGGGCAATGGTTACGTCTACGCGAGCCCGTTCATCTCCGACGATGAAGCGGCGGCGGCGCTTCTCGCCGAGCTGGACGGCGAGGCGCTGGCGGAGCCGCGCTTCCTCCGCTTCACCGCGGGGCGGCGCAAGCGCGGCTGGATCGGGAACGTCGTCGCGATCGGCCTGTCGTCCGGCTTCCTGGAGCCGCTCGAGTCGACCAGCATCCACCTGATCCAGTCGGGCATCGCCAAGCTGCTGACGCTGTTCCCCGACCGCGACATGGATCCCGGCCTCGCCCGGCGGTTCGACAGGGTGTTCGGCGCGGACATGGACGACATCAAGGATTTCCTGATCCTCCATTACCACGCCACCAGCGGCAAGTCGGACGCGCTGTGGACGCATTGCCGGCACATGGCGATCCCCGACACGCTGGCCGAGAAGATGGCGCAGTATCGGCGGTCGGGACGGCTGATGATCGGCACCGACGACCTGTTTCGCGACGCGAGCTGGCTCGCGGTGCTGAACGGCCAGGGCGTCGAGGCGGAGGATTACAACCCGCTCGCCGACACGCTCGATCCGGCGACGAACCGCGCGCAGCTCGAGCAGATCGCGGCTGTGGTCGCGCGCGCCGCGCCGACGTTGCCCAAGCACGACGAGGTGGTGGCGCAGATCATCGGCGGCGGCGCCGGGACGCCCGCGCGCGCCACGGCGCGGTGAGCGGACCCGACATCAAGGCGCGGCTGATCGGGCGCGAACTCCAGCCGCTCGTCGTCGTCGACGGCTTCGCGCCCGACCCGGACGCGCTCCGCGCCGCCGCCGTTGCCGCGTCCTTCGGCCCCGCAGGTCGGCACTATCCCGGCATCCGTGCATCGCTCCCACCCGACTACCTGCCCGCTCAGGCGCCCGTCATCGCGACCGTGCTGCGCGAGGTGTTCGGCTGCGCCCGGAGCATGCGCCTGCTCGACGCGAGCTACTCGATCGTCACCGCCGCGCCTGACAAGCTCGCCATGCAGCAGCGTCTGCCGCACGTCGACGCCGTCGCACCGGGCCGGATCGCGCTGGTCCACTATCTGTCGCCGGAGGGAGGCGACGGCACCGCTTTTTTCCGGCACCGCTCGACGGGGTTCGAGACGATCGACGAGGCGCGCGCGCCGACCTATTTCGGCCGCCTCGCAGCCGAGCTGCGCCGCTCGCCCCCTCCCCCGGCCTATGTCGCGGGCGACACGCCGCTGTTCGAGCGGTTCGCGCACGCCGAGGCGCGCTACAACCGCGCTCTGATCTACAGGAGCTCGCTGCTCCACAGCGGCGCGATCAGCGAAGGCTCGGCGCTGTCGCCCGACCCGACGGTCGGGCGATTGACGATCACCGCTTTTCTGGAAGCGTCGTAGCGCCCGGCGGCTGCACCGCCAGGTACACCGTGCTCCACAACTGCGCCGCGTTGGACTCGTCCACGTCCTTCCGCCCGGCGCCGAACGGCACGACCTGGTAGCGGCCTTGCGCGTACGCCCAGGACCAGAGCTCCGAGTTCGCCACCGCGCGCGCGGATTCGATCGCGCGCCACAGCTCCGCCTGCGCCCGTTCGAGGCGCGCGCGTGTCGCGGCCGGCAGGTCGCGCCGTTCAAGCTGCCGCTCCAGCCCCGCCGCGAGCAGCGCCTGCTGCCACGACCAGACGACCGCACCGTGATATTGCGCAGGCGTGAACTGCGCCTGCAACGCATCGCCCGCGAGCGCGGGATTGGCGACGAGTAGGCCGATCGGCGTCATCAATCCCGCCGGGAACGGCCGCATCATCGCGCCGACATAGGTGTCGAGATCGGCCGCGCTCGGCTCGCCGAACAGGAGGTCGAAGCTCTCGTCCGAGTGGATGATCGGCACCGGCCGCCCCCGCTCGTCGAGCGCGATGGCGTGGAACGTCAGCGGCCCGCGGCCGAGCGCCTGCAGCCCCGGCTCGGCCGGGACGCCCAGGGTGCGGGCGTAGCCGCGGATCGCCGGCGTGGCCGCCGCGGCCGGATGCGACACGCGGAACAGCGCGGGCGCACGGGTGCGCCAGACCTGCGCCGCGCTTGCCGCCTGGCCGAGCGCCGCACGGTCGGCGTCCGTCAGATACGGGTCGAGCAGCCCCGCCGCGAGCATCCGCCGCGCGGCGTCGAGCGCGGCGGGGACGAACACCGCGTTGACGTCATAGGCGTAGCGTCCGCCGCCCACCCCTTCGTGGCTGTCGCGCCACTGGCCCGCGGGGCGGCCCGGCTTGAACGCGATCAGCCGGCTCCATTCGGGCCGGTCGGCGAAAGGCTGCGCTTGGGCCACCACGAAGCGGAGATTGCGCACCATCGCCTCGCCAACACGCACCGTGCCGCCCTGACCCGTTTCGCTTGGGATAGAGCGCGCCAGATACGCCCGCGCCTGCTCGCGTGGGGAGCGATCGAGCAGGTAGCTCGCCGCCACGGGCGCGAGCATATAGTCGTCGTCGACCATGAAGTAATCGAGGTCGGGCGCGTTGCCCCGTTCGCTCGCGCGGCGGCGCTCCATGATGGCGAACTCGCCGATCCCCTCCTCGTGCGCGACCTCGCCCGCGGCGTTCAAGCGCGCGAGCACCGAGTTCAGCCCCGCCTCGATCGCCGCGGGCCGGAGCGCGGGCATGAGCAGGCGCACCGACATCAGCGTGTCGCGACCGAAATAGGTGTTGAAGCGCCAGGACCCCGCCAGGAACTTCTCGCGGTAGCTGAGGAAACGGAGCGCATTGCGCGCGGCGGGGTTTGGAGCCGCGCGCTCGTTCAGCAGTTCGCCCTCGGCCAGGCCGGTCAGTGGCGGATCGCCCGTGGCCGCTATGATCTCCAGCCGGATGCGGCCGTTCGTGGGCGCGACGATCGCGCCGTCCTCGACACGCCCTTCCAGCACGCGCAAGCGGAGCAGATAGCCGGGCGCACCGTCCAGCCGGTCGCGCGCCCAGGTCAGGCCGTCCGCGCTCGCGACCGCCTTGGCGGCGACCTCCGGCGGGTATTTCGCGATCGCCTGGTAATCGCGCAGGTAGCGAACGTTGGAGAGCACCGCCTCCTTCACCTGGAGCCTCGGCGCGGCGACCGTCGCGACCGCACGCACGCCGTGGAGCGGGCGGCCCTTGCCGTCCTCGAGCGTCAGCGGCTGCGGCGGCGCGTCCAGCGTCCAGGTGGCGGGCGCGGCCACGGGCTGGAACCACAGCCCCACCCCGCTATTGCCTGCCGGGAACGCGACCAGGATGCGCGGGTCCGAGCCGTTGCGGAGCAGCATGTGCGCGGCGGACGGGCCTTTGCGCACGAAGACGTTGATGTTCTGCCCTTCGGTGAGCTGATAGGCCAACTCCGGCCGCCGACCCGCCTCCTGCGCGGCCGCCCCGGACCCGAGCAGCAGCGCGCCCACCAGCAGCCGACGCGCCGCCGTCCGCATGGTCGTCACCTCAGAACCTGAACGTCACGGAGCCCGTATAGGTGGGCCCAGGGATGCCGCGCGCGTAGAAGAATCCGTCGGAGATGTTCTGCCGCTGGCCTTGGCGCGGGTTGCCTTCCGTCAGGCCGATCTCGTCGAAGATGTTCTCCGCCACGAAGTTCACCTCCAGCCGCTCGGTCAGGTTCAGGTTGAAGCCGGCGCTGGTCACCCAATAGTCGGGCAGCGCGACGCCGTTGCCGGAGTCGGCGAAGATGTCGCCCACATATTTGAAGCGCGCGAAGATATCGCCCAGCCCGCGCGGAATGCGCACGATGGGCGAGATGGTGACCAGCTCCTTGGGCGTGCGCTCCGGCCGGTTGCCGTTGAACGTATCGTCGGGAACGCCGTTCAGGCTGAGGTTGTTCAACGTCGGGTCCTGGAACACACCGAACGCGTCGATCTGGAACCAATCGACGGGCCGGAACTGGACGTCGAACTCGAAGCCTTTGGTGCGCAGGTCCGCGAGGAACGCCGTCTGCCGCGTGGGGTCGCTCGGGTCGATGAAGTTGTAGAACTGGTCGTTAAAGTAGGTCTCGAAATAAGTCGCGCTCGCGCTAATTACCCGCCCGTATTGGAAGCGAACGCCCGCCTCGTAGAGCTCGATCTGCGTAATCGGGTCCGTGTTGTTGGTCTGGAAGCCGTCGGCGTAACGGGCGTAAACCGACAGGTTGGGCGTGATCAGGTAGTTCGCGCCCACCGTCCAGGCGACCTTGTCCTGCTCGCGCTCCACGGTCGTGAAGGTGCCGTTGAACGTCAAGCCCACCGTGCGCACCACGCCGCCTACGCCGGCGGGCACGGGCTGGTTCACCGCGGCGGCGTTGCCCTCGTCGTAGCGGCTGTCGAGCTGCTCCCAACGGATGCCCGCATCCACGCGCAGGTCGCCGATCGCGATCTCGTCGTTCGCGTAGATCGAGAAAGACTCGTCCTCGCGCCGCCGTATGCCCGCGCCCCAATTGCCGTAGGAGATGAGGCCGTTGTCCGACAACGTGCCGATCACCTGATTGCCGGCGTTCAAGGCGACGATGTCGTAGATGTCGCTGTTGGTGCGCACGTCGTTGACGACGGCGGCGGTGGCCGACTGGTTCTGCGATCGCGCTACGTCGAAATAGATCACGCCGAGGGTGAGCGAGTTCTGGACGCCGCCGAAATCGGCTTCCCAGCGCGCGCCGGCGTTGACGCCGAAATCGTGGCCTTCCTGGAAGTCATGGTTGAGCGTCGTCTGCTGCAGGAAGCCGTTGCCGTTCAGCGCATTGAGTTCGGCAGCTTGGTTGGAGCCGAGCACCACGCCCGTGCGCAGGTTGCGGACGCCGAAGCGCGCCGCGGTCGGAAATGCCGCGCGGCCCGCGGTGAGCAGGTCGTTGATCGGCGAAGCCGCGCCCGGCGTCAGGTACGTCACCGCGCTGGCGAGACCTGCGTTGCCCGTGCCCGATCCCGGGAACAGGCCGTTGAAGTCGTAGGAGAGGTCAAGGTAGCGGCCGCGCGCGAACAGGTCGATCGAGTCGGTCAGCGGCGCCTCGAAGTCGATGCGGCCCTGCTTGGTCTTGACGCGTACGCCTTCCGAGTAACGGAAATCGCGGAAGCCGTCCGCCTCGACAAAGGTCGACACGGGCACCGAGATGCGCGTGAACGCGTCGCCGCCGATGTTGCCGCTTTGCGTATCGAGGCCCGGGATGCCGCCCGGCTCGCCGTCATTGAACGCATAGGGCTGTGTGGCATAATATGCGGCTTTGATGTCGCCGATCTTGCCGGTGAACCTCAAGAAGCCGCCCTCGCCGAACCGGTATTCCAGCATCGCCTTCAGGCGGTAGCCGTCATAGTCGAACGGGTTCTCGCGAAAGCCGGGGTTGCTCTGGACGAAGCCGCCGATGTTGAACGCGAGCTGGTCGGCGACGAGCGGCGTCGAATAGTAGAACTCCGCGCGCTTCAGGCCGAAGTCGGCCGCCTGCACACGCAGGATGCCCTGCTCCTCCGTGAAGTTCGGGCGGCGCGAGATGAAGTTGATGGTCGCGCCCGCGCCGTTCACCGTGAGCACGCCCGACGAGCCGCCCTTGACCGCTTCCAGCCGGTCGATCGTCAGATCCTGCTGGAAGAAGAAGTCCGCCCCGCCCCCCTGGTAGATGATCGGGAAGCCGTCCTCCTCCAGCTGGATGAAGCGTTGACCGCCCCCTTGTAGGCCGCGCACCGAGTAGTTGTTGGACAGCTCGCCCGCCGTGCCCTCGACGAAGATGCCGGGCACCAGCTCGAGCAGGTCGGCGGTGGAGCGCGGTGCTCGGCGGTCGATGTCGCCGCGGTCGGCGAAGGTGATGTCGGCCGACGAGGTGATCAGCGGGCGGTCGCGCGTCGTCTGTCCTGTGACGACCACTTCGGTCAGCGGGTCGAACTCGTCGACGGGCTGCTCGCTCACGGGCTGGGGCGATTCGGGCGTGCCGGGACCTTGGCCGGTCGTCTGACCCTGGGTGCCCGCCTGCGCCACGGGCGGCGCTTCCTGCGCCAGCGCCGGCGCGATCGGCAGTAGCGACGCGCTCAGCAGCAGGGCCGTGCGCGCGCTCAGCTTGGTCTGGCTCATCATGTCCCCTCCGAAATCTTATACCCCTCCGATCGCGGCCGTGGATCGGTACGATGCAGGTTAATCCGATCCGAAACCGATAGCAAACGATTGTGGGCGGGCTTGCGACGAAGCGCTCCCGCACATGCCAGGGATGTTCATGCCGTCCCGGCCGATAGATCGCTGGGGCGGATGGCTCAGGTCCTTGAGCTTCGAGTTCGGCCGCACGTAGCGGCCGAAAAGCCGCGTACCGCCCTATGCAACTAATACACGTATGCTAGAGTGGATCGGGTACAAGGGGGAACCACATGCTCGAACTGACCGGCGTCACCCACGTCTACGCCAACGGCACGCGCGCCCTGGACGATGTGAGCTTAGTAGTTCCGACGGGCATGTTCGGCCTTCTGGGACCCAACGGCGCGGGCAAATCGACGCTGATGCGGACTGTCGCCACACTTCAGACCCCGACCTCGGGCCGGATCACTTTCGGCGACATTGACGTGGTCGCGGAGCCGGAGCGGTTGCGCGAGACGTTGGGCTATCTGCCGCAGGATTTCGGCGTCTACCCGCGCGTGTCGGCGTACGACATGCTGGACCACATGGCGGTGCTGAAGGGCATAGCCTCCGCGTCCGAGCGCCGCGACACCGTCGAGACGCTGCTCAACCAGACCAACCTGTGGAACGTCCGCAAAAAGGCGATCGCGGGCTTCTCCGGCGGCATGCGGCAGCGTTTCGGCATCGCCCAGGCGCTGATCGGCAACCCCCGGCTCATCATCGTCGACGAGCCCACCGCGGGGCTGGACCCGGAGGAACGCAACCGCTTCCTCAACCTCCTCGCCGAGATCGGCGAGAACGTGGTGGTGATCCTGTCGACGCACATCGTCGAGGACGTCGCCGACCTCTGCCCGCGCATGGCGGTGCTGGCGGCGGGGCGCATCCAGCTCGAAGGCGCGCCGCTCCAGCTGATTGAGGCGACGCGCGGCCGCGTCTGGGCCAAGACGATCGGCCGCGACGAACTGGAGCGGCACCGCGAGGGCCACGAGATCATCTCCACGCGCCTGTTCGCCGGGCGCACGATCATCCACGTGCTGTCCGACACGCATCCCGGCGACGGGTTCGAGCTCACGGTGGGCGGCCTGGAGGACGTTTATTTCTCGACGCTCACGCGCTCGCGCCGCAGCCCCGCCGCCGCCCTTCCCAAGGCGGCCTGAGCCATGTTCGGCGCCATCGCCCGCTTCGAGCTCGGCTATCAGCTCCGCAATCCCGTCTTCTGGGTCGTCTCCATCCTGTTCTTCCTGCTGACCTTCGGGTCGGTCACGGTGGAGCAGATCCAGATCGGCTCCGGCGGGAACATCCACAAGAACGCGCCGGTCGCGATCGCGCAGACCACGCTGATCATGTCCCTGTTCTTCATGTTCGTGACGACCGCCTTCGTCGCCAACGTGATCGTGCGCGACGACGAGAGCGGGTTCGGGCCGATGGTCCGCTCCACGCGCGTCAAGAAGTTCGATTACCTCCTCGCGCGCTTCCTGGGCGCGTTCGGCGCGGCGGCGATCGCCTTCGCGGCGGTGCCGCTGGCGATCTTCCTCGGCTCGCTCATGCCGTGGATCGACGGGGAGACGCTGGGGCCGAACCGCCTCGCCGACTACGCCTACGCCTATTTCCTGCTCGCGCTGCCCGACCTATTCCTGACCGCCGCCATCTTCTTCGCGGTCGCGACGATGACGCGGTCGATGACCTACAGCTACATGGGCGTGGTCGTCTTTCTGGTGCTCTACTTCGTCATCAACGGCGTGGTCGGCTCCAATCCGGAGCTGCGCCAAACGGCTGCCCTTTTCGAGCCGTTCGGCATCGCCGCGTTCGGCGAGGTGACGCGATACTGGACCGCGTCGGAGTCGAACGCGGGCATGCCGCCCTTCGAGGGCGCGCTGCTGTGGAACCGCCTGCTCGCGATCGGCCTGGGCCTGCTCGGCTTGGGCGTCGCCTATTGGCGATTCAGCTTCGCCGAGCGCGGCGCCTCCAAGCGGGCGCTCCGCCGCGCCGAACGCCGCGAGGAGAAGCTCGCAGCGACCCAGCCGCGCGTCGTCGACCGGCTGCCCCCGGTCCGCCCGCGCGCCGCCGCATGGGCGCGCTTCTGGGCGCGCGTGCGCTTCGAGATGCGGCTCGTGTTCCGCAGCCCGGCGTTCCTGGTCCTGCTGCTGGTGGGCGCGTTCAACGCCGTGGGCGGCCTCCTCTTCGGCGGCGAGATGTTCGGCACGCCCATCCGCCCGCGCACCTTCTGGCTCATCGACATATTGCTGGGCAGCTTCAGCCTGATCCCGATCATTATCGCCATTTATTATGCGGGCGAGCTGGTCTGGCGCGACCGCGAGCGGCGCATGCACGAGATCGTGGACGCGACCTCGCTTCCGAACTGGGCCTATATGTTCCCCAAGACGCTGGCGGTCGCGGGCGTGCTGTTCGCGACCTTGCTGGTGTCGGTGCTGGTCGCGCTGGCGGTGCAGGTCGCGCGCGGCGGCGACGATCTGGCGCTAGGCCAGTATTTCGGCTGGTACGTCCTGCCGATGACGGTGAGCTTCGTGATCCTCGCCGTGCTGGCGGTGTTCGTCCAGGCGCTCAGCCCCAACAAATATGTCGGCTGGGCGATCATGGTCGGCTACCTCGTCGCCAGCATCACGCTCACCAACATCGGCTGGGAGCACCCGCTCTACGACTATGGCGCGACCGGCCAGGTGCAGCTGTCCGACATGAACGGCGACCGGCTGGGCGCGGCGCGGGCCTGGTGGCTGCGCCTCTATTGGGGGGCCTGGGCGATCGCGCTGGCGGTGCTGGCGCACCTGCTCTGGCGACGCGGCACGGAGGCGCGTCTCCGGCGGCGCGTGGGCCAGCTGCCCGCGCGCCTGGCCTCGCCCGCGGGCGCGGCGCTCGCGGCCGCGCTGCTGGTCGCGGCCGGCACGGGCGCGCACCTCTACCGCGACATGAACGTGGTGAACGAGTACCGCACCCGCGACGACGACGAGGCGCGGCTCGCCGCCTATGAGAAGAAGTATCTCCGGTACGAGAACCTGCCCCAGCCGTCGCTGACCGACGTGCGCATGAACGTCGACCTCCGGCCGGCCGAGCGCCGCATGGTCGCCACCGGCGAGTACCGCTTCGTGAACGATACGGGCGCGCCGCTGTCCGACATCCATGTCCGCCTGCCCGACCGCTGGACGGAGATCGCGGCGATCACGGTCCCCGGCGCGCGCCTCGTCTCCGACGACCGCGCGTTCAAGCACCGCATCTACCGTTTCGACCGTCCGCTGCCCGCGGGCGCCGGCGGCGCCATAGGCTTCCGCACCACGCGCGAGCGCCGCGGCATGGTGGCGAACGCCGAGGACCCGCAGCTCGTCGCCAACGGCACCTTCCTCAACAATTTCGAGATCCTGCCGCAGATCGGCATGAGCCGGCAGGGCCTGCTCTCCGACCGCGTCAAGCGGCGCTCCCACGGCCTGCCCGCCGAGCTGCGCCCCGCCAGGTTGGAGGACCCGAAGGGCGTGCGCCGCAACTACATCGCCGACGCCGACTGGGTCCGCTCGGACATCACGGTGTCGACCGACGCGGGCCAGACGCCGATCGCGCCCGGCCGGCTCGTGTCCGACGTGACCGCGGACGGTCGGCGCACCGCGCGCTACGTGTCGAGCGCGCCCATTCTCGCCTTCTTCTCGATCCAGTCGGCGGATTACGCCCGCAAGGACGCCGTCGCGGACGGCGTCCAGCTGTCGGTCTTCTACGATCGCCGGCACCCGTACAATGTCGACCGCATGCTGGACGCAATGGCGCGGTCGCTCCGCTACTACCGCGAGAATTTCGGGCCCTACCAATTCCCCTATGCGCGCGTGATGGAGTTCCCCGGCTACGCCAGCTTCGCGCAGGCGTTTGCGGGGACGGTCCCCTACTCGGAGCGCATCGGCTTTCTGGCGGACGCCAGCGACCCCGAGAAGATCGACTATGTCAGCTACGTCACCGCGCACGAGATCGGGCACCAATATTGGGGCCATCAGGTCGTCGGCGCCGACCAGCAGGGCGGCACGATCTGGGTCGAGACGCTGGCGCAATATTCGGCGCTGATGGTGATGAAGCAGCTCTACGGCGACGACAAGATCCGGCGCTTCCTGAAATACGAGCTCGACAACTATCTCCGCTCGCGCGGCGGCGAGGCGCTGGAGGAGCTGCCCATGGAGCGCATGGAGAACCAGGGCTACATCCACTACCGCAAGGGATCGGTGGTCATGTACCTGCTCCAGGACCGGCTGGGCGAGGCGCGCGTGAACCGCATGCTCGCGGGGCTCATCGCCCGCCACCGCTTCCGCGGTGCGCCCTATCCGCGATCGACCGAGCTGGTGGACGGCTTTCTGTCGCTCGCCCGCACGCCCGCCGAACGCGAGCTGGTGATCGACCTGCTCCGCCGCATCACGATCTACGACCTGAAGGCGAGCGGGGCCACGACGCGCCGGCTGCCCGACGGCCGCTGGGAGACGGCGGTCGACGTGGAGGCGGGCAAGGCCTATGCCGACGGCAAGGGCGCGGAGACGCGCGCGCGGCTCGCCGACGAGATCGAGGTGGGCGCCTTCGCGAAGCGGCCGGGCGCGGGCGAGTTCGCGCGCGCCGACGTGCTGCTGCTCGAACGCCGCCCGATCGGCTCGGGCCGCCAGCGCGTCCGGATCGTCACCGCGTCCAAGCCGGCCTTCGCGGGGGTGGACCCGTATAATAAGTATGTCGACCGCAACAGCGACGACAACCTCGTCGCGGTCACCGCGGGCTGAGCAACCGTCCGGGCCGGACCACGCGCCGGCCCGGATCGCGCGTCACGCCCACTCAACGCGCCAGAACCCCGTCTCGGCGCCCTCGACGCCGAAGTCGTTGTCGCTGACGAGCACCAGCTCGTTCGGGCCGATGAGCGCGATGCCCTCCAGGTCGCGCCCGATCTCCGGGTGGTCGTCGGTGTCGAGCAGCAGCGTTTTGGCGAGCACCGGCAGCCCGGCCATGTCCGGGTCGCGGGCGCTCAGCTCCTCGACCGTCGGCCGGGTGTCCGGATCGAGGTGCTCGGGCGGCAGCGCCGGCGCGCCGTCCGGCGACACCAGATAGAGCTTGGTCGAGGCGGAGCCGCGCTCCAGGCAGACGAGCCGACCGTCCGCGAACGCGGCGAGCTCGCTGACCTTGATGTCGGACCGCTCGAACGACCCCTCCGCCACGTCGCGCCGGAAGCGCTCGGGCGGGTCGAGCGGGTAGAGGTGCTGCGCGAGCGGCCGGCCCGTCCCCGCGTCGAGCGTCCAGAGGCGCAGATGCTGGGCCGCCTCGTGCGCGGCGGCGTCCGGGTGCGCGAGCGGGCTCTGGAACGCGAGATGGAGCAGCCGCTCGTCGGGCGACGACGCCAGCGCCTCGAACCCGCGGTTGATGTGGCGCGACGCGGCGAGCGCCGGCAGCCGGCCCTCGACCGGATAGCGCGCGCCGGCGTAGTGCGCCTCGCAACCCTCCGGCACCCAGCGGACGAGAACTCGGGCCGTCCCGTCGAGGCGCAGCAGCGAGGGGCCGTACTCGTCGCCCACCCAGAAACCGCCGTCGCGGAGCGCAATCAGGCCTTCGGTATCCGCGCCCGACGGGTCGGTCCCGAGCGGACGGCCGTCGAGTCCCAGCGCGGGCTCGGCGCGCGCGTGCGAGCCCGCGGGCACGGGCAGCCCGCCGATCGGCCGCCCCTCCCCGTCCGTGATCGGCAGCACGCGCCGGACGCGGACCGCGTCGCCGTCGAGCTCCAGCTCGACCAGCGCGGGACCGATGTCGAGGCGCGGCATGATCTTCGCCCCGCGCGGCGTGGGCGGCAGGTCGAGGCCGTGCGCTCGGGCCAGGTCCGCTTTGAAGTTCGGCCCGCGGTCGCCGACGGCCCATAGCCGGCCCGGCGGGTCGCCCGGCCGGACGGCGAGGCCGGAACCGAGGCCGCGGGTGAGCCGCATCGCGCCGTTCGGCAGCGCCACGTCTCCCAGCGGCTCGTCGTCGAACCGTAGGCGGGTGATGCGGACCGCGACGCCCTCGGTCGCCGCCGTCGAACGATGAGGGTCCATCACACGTCTAGGTTGGCGACGTTCAAGGCGTTGTCCTGGATGAACTCGCGGCGCGGCTCCACCACCTCGCCCATCAATTGGGTGAAGATCTCGTTGGCGCCCTCCACGTCCGCCGACGACACGCGGAGCATGGAGCGGTTCGCGGGGTCGAGCGTCGTCTCCCAGAGCTGCTCGGCGTTCATCTCGCCCAGGCCCTTGTAGCGCTGGATGGCGAGGCCCTTGCGGCCCGCCTGGAGCACGGCGTCGAGCAGCTCGCTCGGCCGCGACACGCGCGTGCCGGCGCGGGTGGCGGTCACCGTCTCGCCGTCCTCGTCCGTCTCGGCGGGCTGCGGCGCACCTTTCAGCGGCACGAGCTGGGCAGGGCGCGCATAGGCGTCCGACTGTTCGGCGGCCAATGCATGGAGCTTGCGCGCCTCCGCCGACACCAGGAACCCGGCCTCGACGATATGGTGGTCGGTGACGCCGCGCCACAGGCGCTGGAAGTGCACGCCGCCGTCCTCCGTCAGCCGCGCCGACCAGCGCGCCTCGGGGTCGTTGGCGTCGAGGAGCCGTACGACCTCGACCAGCGCCTCCTCGCGCGTGGCGCGGTCGCTCGCGGGGTCGAGCACGCCGCCCAGCGCCAGCACCTCGATCATCGCCGGGTCGTAGCGGCGCGGCACGTAGCGCATCAGCGTGCGCATGCGCCGGGCGTGCTCGATCAGTCCGCGCAGGTCATTGCCCGACCGCATGCCGCCCGCCGTCTCCAGGCCCAGCGCCTGGATGCCCGCGTCGACGAGATAGTCGTCGAGCGCGGCGTCGTCCTTGAGGTACACCTCCGACCGGCCGCGCGTCGCTTTGTAGAGCGGCGGCTGCGCGATGTAGAGGTAACCGCCCTCGATGATCTGCGGCATGTGGCGGTAGAAGAGCGTGAGGAGCAGCGTGCGGATGTGCGCGCCGTCGACGTCGGCGTCCGTCATGATAACGATCTTGTGGTAGCGCAGCTTGTCGGGGTTGAAGTCGTCGCGGATGCCCGTGCCCATCGCGGTGATCAGCGTGCCGATCTCCTTGGAGGTGAGCATCCGGTCGATGCGCGCGCGCTCCGTGTTCAGGATCTTGCCGCGGAGCGGCAGGATCGCCTGGAAGTGGCGGTTGCGGCCCTGCTTGGCGGAGCCGCCGGCGGAGTCGCCCTCGACGAGGAACAGCTCGGACTTGGCGGGGTCGCGCTCCTGGCAGTCGGCGAGCTTGCCGGGCAAAGAGGCGATGTCCATCGCGCCCTTGCGGCGGGTGAGTTCGCGCGCCTTGCGGGCGGCCTCGCGCGCGGCGGCGGCGTCGATCACCTTCTGGACGATCGAGCGGGCGTTGGCCGGATTCTCCTCCAGCCACTCGGCGAGCTTGTCGGCAATCAGCGCCTCCAGGGGCTGGCGCACCTCGGAGCTGACGAGCTTGTCCTTGGTCTGCGAGCTGAACTTCGGGTCGGGCAACTTGACGGAGACGATCGCGGTCAGGCCCTCGCGCATGTCGTCCCCCGTCAGGGTAACCTTCTCCTTCTTCAGGAGCCCCGACTTCTCGGCATAGTTGTTGAGCGTGCGCGTCAGCGCGGCGCGGAAGGCGGCGACGTGGGTGCCGCCGTCGCGCTGGGGAATGTTGTTCGTGAAGGCGAGGACGTTCTCGTAATAGCTGTCGTTCCACTCGAGCGCGACGTCCATGCCGATCGCCTCGCGCTGGCCGGTGATGGCGATGGGCGCGGGGAAAAGCGGCGTCTTGGCGCGGTCGAGCCACTTCACGAAGGCGGCGATGCCGCCCTCGTAGTACAACTCGACGGTCTTGGGCTCGTCGTGGCGCGCGTCGGTGAGGAACAGGCGCACGCCCGAGTTGAGGAACGCGAGCTCGCGATAGCGGTGCTCGAGCTTGTCGAAATCGAACTCGGTGATCTTGAACGTCTCAGGAGACGGCAGGAAGGTGACGCGCGTCCCCTTCTTGCTCTCCGCGGGGCCCACGACCTTGAGCGGCGCCACCGCGTCGCCGTGGGCGAAGCGCATGTAATGCTCCTCGCCGTCGCGCCAGATGGTGAGGTCGAGCCACTCGGAAAGCGCGTTCACCACCGACACGCCCACGCCGTGCAGGCCGCCCGACACCTTGTAGGCGTTGTCGTCCGAGGTGTTCTCGAACTTACCGCCGGCGTGGAGCTGGGTCATGATGACCTCGGCCGCCGACACGCCCTCCTCCGGGTGGATGCCGGTCGGGATGCCGCGCCCGTTGTCGGTCACGCTGACCGAGCCGTCCGGGTTGAGCGTGATGTCGATGCGGTCGCAATGCCCCGCCAGCGCCTCGTCGATCGCGTTGTCGGAGACCTCGAACACCATGTGGTGGAGACCCGACCCGTCGTCGGTGTCGCCGATATACATGCCCGGACGCTTGCGCACCGCGTCGAGGCCCTTGAGCACCTTGATCGAGGAGGCGCCGTATTCGCTGTTCTGAGGGGAGCTTGCCATAGCGAGCATATAGGGATTCGGGGTGCAATACGGAAGCGCAATGAGCCCCGGCCCGGGCCGCGGCGGGACGGTCAGAGCAGCGGCTTGAACGCCCGCCTGAGGCGCTCGGCGGCGCGCTCCTCGAACGGGCGGCCATGCGAGAAGATCACGCGCACGGGATCGAGGTCGAGCAGCCGCCGGAGCGCGTCCTTGGTCCCGCGCCCGCCGAGCCTCAGCACGGCGCGAAGGTGTCGTGCCGGCCGTCCGTCGTCGCCGTCCGCCAAGCGCATGAGCAACTTGGCGACGGGCGGCATGCGCTCCCGCTCGATGTTCTGGACCAGGTCGGTCAGCACCAGCGTGCCGGACGCCTCGTGGAACAGCCACGCCTCGCGGAAGCCGAGCCCGCCCGGCACGATCCCCTGCCGCACCTCGCCGGCCCAGGCGTCCGGCGCGTCGTCGCCGAGATCATGGTCGAGGCGCACGCCCGACCGCTTGACCTGCCCGCGATCGCGCAGGCCCGGCACCGCCCAGGTGGTCGCGTCGGGGTAAGCGGCCTGCCAGTCGCGCACGAACATCCAGTGCGCGCTGTTGGGCGCGACGAGGTGCGCCACGCGCCCGATCGGCTCCAGCTCGCGGGCGAGCCGGGCCGAGTAGCGCGTCGGCGAGTGCAGCACGAGGTCGCCGTTCGCGAGCTTGAGCACCGTCATGCGCAGCGGCACGGGCACGCCCGCGGGCTTCAAGGGGCCGCTATCGACGGTCCAGACGCCGTCGGCGACCGGCTTGGGCGTGTCGAGCGGCCTGTACGCGCTGTCGGCTGACGGACCACGCCGCGTCGCGACGGCACGGGCGGCGAGCAGCCCGCCCACGACCACCGCGGCCCCGCCGGCCAACTCGACCGCGCCGATCCGCCGACGCTGGTCCGTGTTCTCCCCTTCGAGCTGGTCTTTTCGGTCCATGACGCCGCTCCCGATCCGATGGGCGTCAGTGCCGCTGGGACTTCTTGGTTCCATGTTCGGTCGGAACCCCTCCATCGCCGCCCTGTTCACGTCATGGAAGACGCGAGGAGACGGACATGACCAAGAGCTTCAAGGCCGGCGACCATGTAAAGTGGGACACGCCGCAGGGGCAGACGTCGGGCACGGTGGTCAAGAAGGAGACGGGCACCACCAAGGCCGGCGGGCACACCGCCAAGGCGACCAAGGGCGAGCCGCAATATCGGGTGAAGAGCGACAAATCGGGCAAGGAGGCGGTGCACAAGCCCGAGGAGCTGAAGAAGGGCTGAGCCCTTCTTCAGCTCCTCGGGCCGGTCGGCGGGCTCCAGCCCGTCCGACGACGCGGGACTTGCTCCCGCGTCGGCCCGTACGTCACCCGACTTCAGCGCCGCAGCTGCGTGAGCAGCGCGCGTAACAGCCTGAGCGTCGCCTGAAGCGGCCCTGATGACATGGCAGGCCGCGGGTGGCGCACCGGTCCGCGGCGGGGCGATCGGGGATAGCGACCGCCCCCGCCACGGGGGCGGGAGCGGCGCATGTCCGGCCCGTCTCCGATCACCGCCCCGCCACGCCCGACGCGATGGGGAACAGGGTGGCGGCGACGAGGCCGAGAGTGGCGAGGATACGCATAAAGCTACACTCCGAACGTCCCCACGCTCGGGCGGCGGATTAGGCGCGCGGGCTTGAACGGCGCGTGAGCTTAGGTGACAGCGGGGGTTCAGCCGAGCGCGTAACGAACCGCGGCGCCGTCCACGCCCTCGAACAAGGCGGGCTCCGTGCCCGTCATCCAGACCTGGCCGCGCCCGGCCAGCCGTTCGAACAGCGCGGCGCGGCGCTGCGGGTCGAGGTGGGCGGCGACCTCGTCGAGCAGGAGCACAGGCGGACGGCCGGTGCGGTCGGCGACGAGTTCGGCGTGCGCGAGCACCAGCCCCAGGAGTAACGCCTTCTGCTCGCCGGTGGAGGCGAGCGCGGCCGCCTGGCCCTTGTCGAGGTGGGTGACGGCGAGGTCGGCGCGGTGCGGGCCGCTGAGCGCGCGGCCGGCGGCGGCGTCGCGCGCGCGGCCTTCGCGTAGCTCGCGGAGCAGGCGGGGAGCGTCGCCGGTCCAGCCCTCCAGCGCCAGGCCGGCGCGCGCGAAGGGGCCGGGCGGTTGGGTCGCGAGGCGCTCGGCGAGGAGCGCGACCGCCTCGCGCCGGGCGGCGTCGAGCGCGGCGCCGTGCTCGGCCATCTGCGCCTCCAGGGCGGCGAGCCAGTCGGGGTCGGGCGGGCGGTCTTCCGACAGGAGGCGGTTGCGCGCGCGCATCGCCGCCTCGTAGCGCGCGGCGTGGGTGGCGTGCGCGGGGGCGAGCGCCAGCGTGAGGCGGTCAAGGAAGCGCCGCCTCTCGCCCGCGGGCTCGACGAACAGGCGGTCGGTGGCGGGGGTAAGCCACAGCACCGTCAGCCACTCGGGCAGGGTCGCGGCGGTCGCGGGCGCGCCGTTGATCCGCGTGACGCGGCGCTCGGGCGCGGCGGCGAGCGCGCCGGTGGCGACCTCCACGTCCCAGCCCACGGTGGCGGCGACGCCGAAGCCGCCCGGCCCGCCCTGGCGCGCCATGTCGGACAGGGCGGCGCGGCGCAAGCCCTTGCCGGGCGCGAGCAGGGAGACGGCTTCGAGGATGTTGGTCTTGCCCGACCCGTTCTCGCCGGTGAGGACGACGAAGCCGGGGCCGGGCTCGAGCGCGAGCTGCGCGTGGTTGCGGAAGTCGGTGAGCACCAGGCGCGACAGCATCGCGCCCGGTCCTAGCCGCCGCGTCCTTATTAGGCGAGCGCGGCCTTCTGTCTGCTCGCGTAAGAGGCGAGCTCCGCGCCCAGCTCGCGTTGCGCGCGCTTGTAGGCGACGGGCTCGCCGATGTTCAGCCGGCGGCGCGCGGCGTCGAGCGGCTCGTGCATCAGCGCTTCATAGTCTTCGCCGAGCAGCCAGTTCGCGCGCTTGCCGAGCCGGTAGCCCTCCAGCACCGCTTTCGCGAACAGCGTCCCGCCCGTCTCGCGGATGCTCTTCAGCGCCGCGCCGACGGCGATCAGCGCCCAACCCATGCCCTTGGTCTGCGCGTAGGAGAAGGCGACCAGCGCCGCCTCGCCCATCGTCTCGTCCGCCTTGTAGCCGGTGATCACGTGCCAGACGTCGTGCACGTCGCGCGTGCGGCGGCCGAACCAGGCATAGGGGTGCGGGATCGGCGTCTCGCGCTTGTCGAGGTTCGACACCTCGGCCAGTCCTTCCGCCGAATAGCCCGTCTCGGCGAGCCAGTCGCGATAGGCCGCGCCCACCGTGCCGGGCGCGTAGCTCGCGACCAGCGCGGGGTCGGAGAAACGCTCGGCGGCGAGCTCGACGCGCTCATAGGCCAGGCGCGCGCCCGCCTCCGTCCGCAGCAGCCGCCCGTAGTTCTTGGGCGTCGCCGCGCCGTTCAGCGCGCGCATGATGATGAACACTTGGCTGGTGTCGTCGCCGTTCTTGAGCAGCTTGCGCAGCGCCGACAGCGCGGTGCGCCAGTCGCGCTTGTACGTCTCGCGGGCTTCGGTCTGGTACATGGGGTTGATCCCTTACTAACACTATTGTCAGTAGGCCCGATCGGCCGATCCGTCAAGCGCGCCACGGCGGAAGTACACTAAAGTACACCGCAAGAACGTATGCCCGCCACGCGTCACCACCCGCGACCGCGCGCGCGGCGCTTGGCGCGGCGGGACCGGCGCTCGTGCAGCTCCTCCGCGTCCCTCTCCTCGGCTTCGCGGCGGATCGCCTCCGGATCATGATGGGGATTGTTCAAGCGGCGCGCCTCGTCGAGCAGCGCGTCGATCTTGCGATCCGCCTCGGCCTGCCGTTCGCGCTCGCGAACGTTGTAGGAGTGGTTCCACGGGTCGGGATGGTGCCAGCGGGGCAGCTCGCCCCCGCTCAGGTCCGCGACCTGCAACCGGCATTCGAGCACGTCCTCTTCGAGCCGCGCGTGCGGTTCCGCGGGCTTGACGGGATCGAGCCGGGTCACCGCTTCGGCGACGGGCGGCAAGGCGGGCGGGGGTGCTTCATCGGACTGCCGCACCTCGCGCGCGGCGTGCCGGTAGCGTTCGGGCTGGTGCGCGCGCAGCAGGAACATGAGCAGGCGGTCGTTGTAGCGCGTCTTGTGGCCGACGACGCGCCCGTCGGCGTCCCAGACCGGCTCCTCGACGCCGTCCACCGCGCGCTCGAAGGCGATGTCGACCAGGCGCTTCGACGCCTGCTGGATCGCGGCGTCCCAGGCGGCGGCGAAGCCCTCCGCGCCCGGCGAGCGGCGCAGCTTGTAGGCGCTGCCCAGCGACATATCGACCGCGGCGGCGGCCTGTCTGGGGCTGGCGGTGTCGGCGAGCACCTCGATGAACAGGCGCTGCTTGGCGTGCGTCCAGCCGTCGGCGCGCGGCCGGCGGAGGACCGGGTACCAGTCATAGGCCT
The DNA here is from genome assembly GCF_002288825.1 of Sphingomonas lenta. Classification (GTDB taxonomy): domain Bacteria; phylum Pseudomonadota; class Alphaproteobacteria; order Sphingomonadales; family Sphingomonadaceae; genus Sphingomonas; species Sphingomonas lenta. Next base: position 165,718 of record NZ_NSLI01000003.1, on the reverse strand, counting down.
CCGGATCGAAGCCGTGCGCGTCGGGCACGACGTCGGTCGTCTCGGTGGGAAGGAGCGCCGGAGCGCTGGCGGGCGGGAGTGTCGAATCGCTCATGGACCAGGTTGGAACATAAGCGGAACCTGTAGGACAGTACCTTTTTTCGCGGCGCGGTTCCTAGGCCGGTGGCCGCAGCATCACCTCGACGCCAATCGCCTCCGCCGCGTCGGCGAGGTCGCGGTCGAGCGTGGCGAGCGCGTGCCCGGCGCGCCGCACGATCGCGAGGTGGAGCGCGTCGCCGGCGCGCAAGCCGCGCGGGTCGGCGTCGACGAGGGAGGCGGCCGATACGAAATCCTCCTCGCCGATCGATGCCGGCGTCATCATGGATCGGAGGCGGTCCCATTCGGCAGCGAGCCGCTCGCGCTCGCGCCGATCGATGTCGCGGCGTCGCTCCTTCATGGCCAGCGCGCTAGCCACCTCGGTGATCGCCCAGGCGCTGACGACCAGCTCCGTCGGGCCATGGTCGGCCAGGAAGGCACGGGCCAGCGCGGAATAGGTCTCCTGCGCCAGCACGGCCACGACGAACGACGCATCGGCGTAGATCATCAGTAGCGCGCTTGTTTCCGCATCTCCTCGACCGAGTTGGTCGGGTCATATTTCAGCGTCGACGCGAACTCCTCGATCTCGCGCAGGAACGCCTTCCACTCGTCCGGCGTCATAAGCTTCTTGGGAGCGATCACCGCGCCGGTCTCGACCGGCACGACCTTCGCCACCACCCGCTCCCCGCGCATGATCTCGACCGTCTCGCCCGCCTCCGCGCGCCCGACCACCTCGTCGAGATCCCAGTGACTGTCGCCCAACCTCACCGCGTTCATCACGTCATCTCCTCGCCGGGGGCATATAGCATCCCGCCCCACCGCCGTCAGCGCCGCGCGCGGGCCTCGTCGCGGTCGGCCACGCAGTCGAGGCGGACGAGGCGCGACGCGACCCCGCCCTCGGTGCGGCCGAGCACGACGGCGAGCGAGGCCAGGCCCTCGCCCGCGTACCAGCGGCGGCATAGCTCCCGATCCAGTTCCTCCGTCCAGGGCTTGCCGTTGTTGGGCACGAGCGGTCGATCGACCATGTCGGTCGGGCCGCTCGCCGCGGCGCGCTCGCGCGCGAGGTCGTTCAAGCCGGCGCGGACGGCGTTCCATTCCGCCAAACTCAGCGTCACCGCGGGCGCGCGGTCGATCAGGAGCGTGACCGAGTCGCCGGCGAGTTCGAGCGCGTAGGAACGGCCGAAGCTCGACCAGCTCCGCCGCACTAGATACGGCCTCGCCGTGCCCGCGCACCCGCGACGTAGATGGCCGCCAGCGATAAGCCCGTTTTTTCGAGCAGAGGCGCGAGTCGGCGGAACAGGCCGGCTCGTCGAGCTTCATCGGCCTTCATCCGACCTGATCGAATCCGTCGAACTATCCTTGCGAGCTCTTGGCGCATATACGCGCCGTCCGATTGCATCACGACAGCGATGTCGGCGAGCGTTACGTTCACCTACAGAGGCGACCCGATGCTTGGTAGGACGCGAACTCGAGCGGGGCCGCCGTTTGCGCGACGACCGGAGCCGACAATGCCCTGAATAGGCGTGCGCGGTCGCGGTCCAGTTCCGACACACGCTCGGCTGTCGGGCCGATGGCGCGGAGCGGCGGGAAACGCTCTCTGAACTGATGCACTCCGCCGGAGTAGGGCGATCTGGTCAAGCCCTCGGCCGTCGCATGCGCGACCATGCCGTCCAGCACCGGTCTAGGATCGACCTCGCCTATATAGCTCGCCACGCCCGGCCTGACCTCGAACGTGAGTGTCCCGGCCCACATGCACGCCTGCCAATGAAGGTTCTGGAGCACGCGCGTGAAGACGTAGCGACCGGGGCGCATCCGCACCGCGGACAGCTTCTTCTCCGTACTGGGCACGACTCCGTTGGGTGTTATGCGTACCGAACCAGCCACGTAGACCTGCCAAAAGCCGGCCAGCGAGCCGTCCGGCTCGATCCTGGCGATGTATACGTGGTAGCTGTCGGGCAGGCGCGCGCTGTCAATCAACACCGCCCCATCGCGATCCGCCGGACTTAGCCGGAGCGACTCAGCTTTGTGTGCGCCCACCGGCGCGGCGGCGGAGGCGGCGAGCGACACCGCCAGAAGAACTTGCCGCACCGTCACACCCGCATCGGCATCAGCACATAGAGCGCAGGAGCCTTGTCGTTCTCGCGGATCAGCGTCGGCGCGGCGGCGTCCGCCAGGTGGACCTCCACCGTGTCGCCATCGATCTGCCCCAGGATGTCGAGCAGGTAGCGGCTGTTGAAGCCGATCTCGAACGGCTGGGACGTATAGTCGCCGGGCACTTCCTCGGCCGCGGTGCCGTTCTCCGGGCTGGTGACCGACAGCGTCACCTTGTCGCGGTCGAGCGCCATCTTGACGGCGCGCGTCTTCTCGGTGGCGATGGTGGCGACGCGGTCGACGCCCTCCTTGAGCCCGGCGGGGTCGAGCTTCAGGATCTTGTCGTTGCCTGTCGGGATGACGCGGCTGTAGTCGGGGAAGGTGCCGTCGATCAGCTTGCTGGTCAGCACCGCTTGCCCGAGGTCGAAGCGGATCTTGGTCGCCGACAGGCTGACGCCGACCGAGCCGTCGACCTCGTCGAGCAGCTTGCGCAGCTCGGCCACGCATTTACGCGGCACGATCACGTCGGGCATGCCGTCCGCGCCCTCCGGCCGCGGCATGGTGATGCGCGCTAGGCGGTGGCCGTCGGTGGCGGCGGCCTTGAGCACGGGGCTCCCCTTGTCCTCCGACACGTGGAGGAAGATGCCGTTGAGGTAGTAGCGCGTCTCTTCGGTCGAGATGGCGAAGCGCGTCTTGTCGATGACCTGCTTCAGCGTCTCGGCGGGCAGCTCGAACTGGGCGGGCAGCTCGCCCTCGGCGATGACGGGGAAGTCGTCGCGCGGCAGCGTGCCGAGCGAGAAGCGCGCGCGCCCCGCGACGATCGACATGCGCCCTTCCGCGGCGTGGAGCTGGACCTGCGCGCCCTCGGGCAGCTTGCGCGCGATGTCGAACAAGGTGTGCGCGGACACCGTCGTCGAGCCCGGCTGGTCGACCGCGGCGGGCACCGACTCGTTGATCTGGAGGTCGAGGTCGGTCGCCATCATGCGAAGCGACCCGTTCTCGCGCGCCTCGAGCAGGACGTTGGAGAGGATGGGGATGGTGTTCCTGCGCTCCACCACGGACTGGACGTGGCTCAGCCCCTTGAGGAGGGTCGCGCGTTCGATGGTCGCCTTCATGGAAACTCCCCCGGCCCCCTAAGACTCAGGGAGCGAAACGTTGGTCGCCGGTCCTACCCAAGAAAAAGGGGCCGGAGCAAGCGCCCCGACCCCTTCCCGCGACTCTGGTTAACGAGCGGTTAGGCTCAGAACCGGATCCCCACGCCCGCCATGAGCTGATGGCGGTCGGCGTCGATGTCGAAGTCCTCGATCTCCTTGTAGTTGGAGTAGCGGTACTCCGCCTTCACGTAGGACTGCGAGCCGATCTTCTGCTCGACGCCGGCGCCCAGGCGCAGGCCGTCGGCGTTGGCCTTGTCGCGCACGGTGGTAGCGCCGGCGGTGTAGCGCGTGTTGATGCGCGCGTTGGTGTAGCCGGCCTTGCCGTAGACGAGCGTCGCGGGCGACACGGGAAGGCCGACGCGGCCGCCGACATAGAGGTCGCGGCCCAGCGTCACTCGGGCGCTGTCGCCGGACACGAGCAGGTTGCCCTCCTCGCCCTTGATGCTCGACTGAGTGTACTCGCCCTCGGCGCCCAGCGTGATGCCGCCGACCGCGGCGTCGTAGCCGACCGCGCCGCCATAGGCGACGCCGTCCGAATCCTCGCCCGACGTCAGCGCGTCGTAGCCGACCAGCGCCTCGGCGCGGAGGCCCGAGTGCGGCACCGACTCGGCGGTCTGCGCCTGCGCGGCTGCGGGGACGGCGGCGAGTGCTGCGCCAAGAGCCATGGGGGTGAGAAGAAGCTTACGCATGAACCGATACTCCTTGTACAAGCCCGGACCGTCCGGGGGTGGCGGCTCAATGAGCGCGGCCGCGAACTGTTGCATGAACCTCAGATAAACAGGTGGAAGCGTTGCAGATCGGCCACAGTGGCGCAGAGAGGAAAGGGCGGGACTTCGTCGCGCGGCACGGCGAGACGGTGTTCAACGCCGCCGGACGGTTGCAGGGCGACCACGCGCACACCCCGCTGACGCGCGCGGGCTTCGCGCAAGCGGACGAGATAGGGCGGGCGTTGCGGGAGCTGCTGGGGGCGAAACCGGCGCTGACCCTGTGGGCGTCGCCGACGGGCCGCGCGCTGCAGACGCTGGCGGTGATCGCCGAACGGCTGGAGCTGGACTGGCACGGCGCGCGCACGGATGGGCGGCTCGTCGAGATCGGCATGGGGTCGTGGGGCGGGCGCTACTACGCCGACGTGGTCGCGGAGGTCGGGCCGGTGGTCGACCCCGCCACCGGCGCGCTGCGCTGCGCGCCCGACGGCGAGCGCTACGGCGGGATCGCCGAGCGCGTGGGCGGGTGGCTCGCCGAGACGGCGGACGACGGGGGCGACCGGCTGGTCGTGATGCACGGCATCTCCAGCCGCGTGATGCGGGGCGTGATGTGCGGGCTGCCGGTCCTGCCCGAACTCGGCGCGCCGCTCGCGCCCGGGCTGCCGCAGGGGTCGGTGGTGATGATCGAGCGCGGGCGCGAGCGGGTCGTGCACTTAGGCGGCGGGCACGCGCCGGCGTGAGCGTGTTCCTCGCCCTCGCGCTCGCCTCGGCGCGCGACCTCCTCGGCGTACACGGCGCCTGGGGCGCGTTCCGCGACGCCGACCGCTGCTACGCGATCGCGCGGCCGGAGATTTCCGGCGGCCGGGCGCGGTGGCGGCCCTTCGCGAGCGTCGGCACCTTTCCGAAGCGGGGCCAGCGCAACGCGCTCCATGTCCGCCTGTCGCGCGCGCGCGACCGGTCGGGGCGCGTGACCTTGTCGGTGGGCGAGCGCCGCTTCGCGCTCGCCGCCACCGGCACGGACGCCTGGGCGCCCGATGCGGCGACCGAGCGGGCGATCGTGGGGGCGATGCGGTCGGGGCGGTCGATGAGCGTCGAGGCGGTCGCCGTCGGCGGGCGGCCCTTCGCCGACACCTACCGCCTCGACGGCGCCGCGACCGCGATCGACGCGGCGGCGCTGGCGTGCCTGGGGCGGCGCTGATGCTCCGGCTGTTCCGGCCCATATTGGCGGGCGCGACCTTCTCCGACCGGCTCGTCGCGTGCCTGGGCGCGACGCTGGGCATCGGCTTCGTCGCGCTCGCCTGTCTAGGTAGGCTGCCGCTCGGGATGCCGGAGATGGTGGCGCCCATCGGAGCGAGCGCGGTGCTGGTGTTCGCGGTGCCCGCGAGCCCGCTCGCGCAGCCCTGGCCGGTGCTGGGCGGAAACGTGGTGGGTGCGCTGGTGGGCGTCGCGTTCGCGCAAGCGCTGGGGACCGGTCCGCTCGCGGCGGGGCTGGCGGTGGGCGCGGCGATCCTCGTCATGTCGCTCGCGCGCTGCCTCCACCCGCCGGGCGGGGCGGCGGCGCTGGTAGCGGTGATCGGCGGGCCGGCGGTGGTGGACGCCGGCTGGCTGTTCCCGTTCGTGCCCGTAGGCCTCAACTCGGCGCTGCTGGTAGCCGCGGCTTGGGGCTTCCACCGCTTCTCCGGCCACAGCTACCCGCACCGCGTAGCCCCCGCGCAGCCGCAGCCCGCTTTCCTGCCCGAGGACCTCGACCGCGCGCTCGAGGCCGAGCACGAGACGTTCGACATCGCGCGCGAGGACTTGGAGCGGCTGCTCGCGCGCGTCGAGGCGGAGGCGGCGGCGCGGCGGCTCAGGCCGACGCGGCGATGAGCCGCGCGAGCCGGGCGTGGACGGCGTTGGTCCGCTCGAACGGCAGCGGCGTCTGCGTCAGGTAGGACGCGACCAGGATCGGCCGGCGGTTCGGCGGCCAGAGGATCGCGACGTCGTTGTCGCTGCCGCGCTCGCCCGCACCCGTCTTGTCGCCGACACGCCAGTCGGCGGGAAGACCTGCACGCAAGCGACGCCCGCCCGTCTTGTTGGCGATCATCCAGCCGACCAGCCGCTCGCGCGAGGCGGCCGACAGCGCGTCGCCGAGCGCGAAACGCCGCACCATCGCCAGCATCGCCGCAGGGCTGGTCGTGTCGCGCGGGTCGCCGGGCAGGCTCTCGTTGATCACAGGCTCCAGCCGGTCGAGCCGGCTGACGCCGCCGTCGAGAGCGCGCATGAACCGCGTCAGCCCCGCCGGCCCGCCCACGGCCGGCAGCAGCAGGTTGGCGGCGGCGTTGTCGCTCTCGGTCGTGGTCGCCTCGCACAGCTCGGCGACGGTAGTGGCGCCACCCACCCGCGGCTTGGCGAAGGGCGAGTGCGCGACGATGTCGGACGCGGCGATCGCGATCCGCCGGTCGAGCCGTTCGCGGCCGCGGTCGACCTCCGCCAGCACGGCGGCGGCGAGCGGGAGCTTGAACGTGCTGCACATTGGGAAGCGCTCGTCGGCGCGGTGCGAGAAGCGCGCGCCGGTGCCGGTGTCGAGGATCGCCAGCCCAAGCCGCCCCTGCGCCTCCCGCTCCAGCAGGAGCACGCCGCGCCGGAACGCGTCGCCGCCGAACGTCGCGGGCCCGCGCTGCGCCCAGGCACTCGCGGCCACGCATCCCGCACCGATTAGGAAAGTTCGCCTCAGCATCGCCGTCCCTTCTTAAGCTATGCGACCTGAGTGCCGCGCAGCGGACGGGCGGACAAAGCATCATTGCTCGACGGAGCCATGAGCTGGAGTAATGGATCGGCGATGGACCGCGCCCAACTACCGCTAAACGCGCTCCGCGCCTTCGAGGCCGCCGCGCGCCACCTCAACTTCACGCGCGCCGCGATCGAGTTGTGCGTCAGCCAGGGCGCGGTGAGCCATCAGGTCGCGGCGCTGGAACGACGGCTGGGCGTGCCGCTGTTCCGGCGATTGCCGCGCGGGCTGGCCTTGACCGACGAGGGGCTGGCGCTCGTGCCGGTGGTGGCGGACGCGTTCGACCGGGTGGGCGCCACGCTCGACCGGTTCTCGGGCGGACGGTATCGCGAGGTGCTCAACCTGGGCGTGGTCGGCACCTTCGCGAGCGGCTGGCTGCTGGAGCGGCTGCCGGACTTCGCGCGGGCGCACCCTGAGGTCGATTTGCGCATCATGACCAACAACAACCGCACCGATCTCGCCGCCGAGGGGCTCGACCTCGCGATCCGCTTCGGCGACGGCGCGTGGCACGCGACGCATGCCGAGCCGATCATGGGGGCGCCGCTGACGCCGCTCTGCGCGCCGGCGCTGGCCGAACGGCTTCACGCGCCCGGCGACGTCGCGCGCGAGGCGCTGTTCCGTTCCTACCGCGCCGACGAATGGCCGCGCTGGTTCGCGGCGGCGGGCGTCCCCTCTCCGCCCGTGCGCGCGACGGTGTTCGACAGCTCGGTGCCGATGGTCGCGGCGGCCGCGGCGGGTCTGGGCGTGGCGCTCGCGCCCGCGGCCATGTTCGCGCGCGAGCTGGCGGCGGAACGATTGGTGCGGCCTTTCGCGGTGGAGATCGAGACGGGGCGCTATTGGCTGACGCGCCTCCATTCGCGGCCCGAGAGCGCGGCGATGGTGGCCTTCCGGGCGTGGCTGCGGGGCGCGGCGGCGTGAGTGGAAAGCGCGGGGCTTTTCGCCTATATGCGCGCGCATGCAGACAGTTTCGGCCGCACTCATGCCCATCCCCGGGCACATCGATCCCGTGCCCGTGCCCCGCAAGCCGGACGCCGCCGCGCGGCCGGACGGGCGCGTCGATCTCGTGGGCTTAAGTAAGGAGCAGCTGCGCGCCGCGCTGCTCGACGCGGGCATGGAGCCGAAGCAGGCCAAGCTGCGCGCTAAGCAGATCTGGCACTGGATCTACAACCGGGGTGCTGTCGAGTTCTCGGCGATGACCGACATCGCCAAGGCGCAGCACGGCTGGTTGGCCGAGCGCTTCGTCGTCGGCCGGCCGGAGGTGGTCGAGGCGCAGGTGTCATCGGACGGCACGCGCAAGTGGCTGCTCCGTTCGGCGGACGCGCAGGACTACGAGATGGTGTTCATCCCCGACGCCGACCGCGGCACGCTCTGCGTGTCGAGCCAGGTGGGGTGCACGCTCAACTGCCGCTTCTGCCACACGGGCACGATGCGCCTCGTGCGCAACCTGTCCGCGTCCGAGATCGTCGGCCAGGTGATGCTCGCGCGCGACTCGCTGGGCGAGTGGCCGAGCCAGCCCGAGGGCCGCATGCTCACCAACATCGTCATGATGGGCATGGGCGAGCCGCTCTATAATTTCGAGCAGGTTCGCGACGCGCTCCACGTCGTGATGGACGGCGACGGCCTCGCGCTGTCCAAGCGCCGCATCACGCTGTCGACAAGTGGCGTCGTGCCAATGATGGCGCGCGCGGGTGAGGAGATCGGCGTCAACCTCGCCGTGTCCTTGCACGCGGTGACCAAGGAGATCCGCGACGAGATCGTGCCCTTGAACCGTAAGTACGGTATCGAGGAGCTGCTCCAGGCCTGCGCCGACTATCCCGGCGCGAACAACGCCCGGCGCATCACCTTCGAGTATGTGATGCTGCGCGACAAGAACGATTCGGACGAGGACGCGCGCGAGCTCGTCCGGCTGATCCGCCAGTACAAGCTGCCCGCCAAGGTGAACCTGATCCCGTTCAACCCCTGGCCGGGCGCGCCTTACGAGTGCTCGACGCCGGAGCGCGTGCGGCGCTTCTCGGAGATCATCTTCGAGGCAGGCATCTCCGCGCCGGTCAGGACGCCGCGCGGCCGCGACATCGACGCGGCGTGCGGCCAGCTGAAGACGGCGGCGGAGCGGAAATCACGCGCCGAGTTGGACCGGCAGGCGGAGGAAAAGCTCGCCGCGCTGGCGTGAGGCGTCAGTAGAGGCCGGGGACGACGCGCCAGCGGACCCGCTCGGCGAACCGCCGGTAGGCGGGGTCGCGGAGCAGCATCGCCTCCTCCTCGCGGATGCGCAGGACGAGCAGCGTCCAGGCGATCAGGTACACGCCGACGTTCCAGGCGGACGCGTTGGCGAGCACGAAGCCGACATGCGTGACGAAATAGCCCGCGTACATCGGGTGGCGGACGAAGCGGTACGGCCCGCCCGTCTTGGTGCCGCGGTTCGCGGCGATGATGCCGAAGCTCCTGTTCAGGAACAGCTTGGCGAGGAAGCTCACCGTCGCGCCCACGCCCATGATCGAGAGGGCGGCCGCGGGATCGATCAGGCCCGTGCCGCCGGGCCGCACGAAGAGCGGGAACCCCGTACCCGCAAAGGCGAGGAAGACGGGCCAGGGCGCGGTGGCGGCCTCGCCGGGCCGGCGGATCAGGATCATGACCGCGGTCGCCAGCTCCATGCAGGCGAGCAGCAGCACGTACGGATGGGCGGTCGAGTAGGACAGGAACGCGGCCATGAAAGGCACGGCGAGCGCGACCACGAAGGCGCGCTCGGCGAAGTCGATGATCCAGGCCTTGCGCATGCCGCCGCTCCTCATGTCCGCGGCCTAGCGCCGGTTCGGTTAATTATCCGCTTCCGGCGCAGCGCCCCGCGCCCATGGGCCGTCGACAAGCGCGCGGCGGCGGGCGATAGGCGCGCATGCCCGACCCGGCCTCCCTCGCCCTGCCCTTCGCCGCCGGAACGGTGGGCGGCGCGATGAACGCGCTGGCGGGTGGCGGTACGTTCGCGACGTTGCCGTCGCTGATCGCGCTGGGGCTGCCCGCGAACGTCGCCAACGCGACCAGCAACGTTGCGCTGCTGCCCGGCGCGGGGGCGAGCGCCTGGGCGTTCCGCGACGAGCTTGCACCCCTGGGCGGGGTGGGCGTGCGCATGCTGGCGGCGATCACCTTCGCGGGCGGGTTGGTGGGGAGCTGGCTGCTCGTGGTGACGCCGAGCGCGACGTTCGACGTGATCATCCCCTGGCTGCTGCTGTTCGCCTTCCTCGTCATCGCGTTCGGCAAGCGCGCCGCCGAGTGGCTGCACGCGCGGGTCACGATCGGCGCGCGGACGCTGGTCGCGGCGCAGACGCTGCTGGGCGTGTACGGCGGCTATTTCGGGGGCGGCGTGGGGCTGATCACGACCGCGGTCTACGGGCTGCTCGCGGGCATCGGCCCCCGCGCGCTGTTCGCGCCGCGGACGCTGATGCTGGCGGTCGCGAACTTCGCGGCGGCGCTGGTGTTCGTCGCCGTCGGCATGGTCGAGTGGCGCGCCTGCCTGCCGATGCTGGCGGGCGCGAGCTTAGGGGGCTGGGCGGGCGCGCATCTCGGCAAGCGCCTGTCGCCGCCGCTGGTCAGGGCGTGGACGCTGCTCGTCACCTTGGCGACCACGCTGGTTTTCTTCTGGCGCGCCTACGCCTAGATCTGCGGGCGTGAGCGAGGTCCCGCCCGGCACGATCGTCAAACGGCATCGCCTCGCGACGCGCGTGTGGCACTGGGTCAACGCGGTCGCGGTGATCGTGCTCTTGGGCTCGGGGCTCGGCATCTCGAACGCGCACCGGCGGCTCTACTGGGGCGAGTATGGCGCGAACTTCGACGCGGCTTGGGCGGAGGTGCCGCGCTTTCCCGACTGGGTGACGATCCCCGGCTATTACAGCCTCGCGCTGTCCAGGCGCTGGCACCTGTTCTTCGCGGTGGTGCTGGGCTTCGGGCTGCTCGCCTACATGGTCGTGAGCTTGCTGAACCGGCATTTCCAGCGCAAGCTCGCGATCAGGCGCGGTGAACTCAGCCGGCGGCATATCTGGGCCGACTTCCGCGCGCACCTCGACTTCCGCTTCCACGATCCCGAGGCGCCAGACCAGTACAACCTGTTCCAGAAGCTCTCCTACGCGCTCGTGCTGTTCGTCCTCCTCCCGCTCGCGATCCTGACGGGCATGGCGCTGTCGCCTTGGCTCAACGCGACCTTTCCCTGGATCCTCGACCTGCTGGGCGGGCGGCAGTCGGCCCGCTCGATCCACTTCATCGCGTCCGGCCTCATCGCGCTGTTCACGGTGGTGCACCTGACGCTGGTGATCCTGGCGGGGACGTGGAACGAGCTGCGTTCCATGGTGACCGGCAGGTGGAAGGTCCCCGAATGATCCGCCGTCGCGATCTCGTCGTCGGCGGCGGCGCGCTGATGCTCGGCGGTTGCGACCGCGTGCTGGAGGTGCCCGCGGCCAAGCGCCTGCTCTTCTCCGGCGAGAACTTTCATCGCGGGCTGCACCGCGCGATCACCGACCGCTCGGCGCTGGCGCGCGAGTACGCGGCCGAGGACCTGTCGCCCGTGTTCCGCGTCAACGGGAACAACAACCCGGGCACGCCGGAGTACCAGGCGCTCGCCGCGAACGGCTTCGTCGACTGGCGGCTGCAGGTAGGCGGGCTCGTCGACCGGCCGCTGGCGCTCAGCCTCGCCCAGCTCCGCTCCATGCCGTTGCGCGAGCAGATCACGCGGCACGACTGCGTGGAGGGGTGGAGCGCGATCGGGCGCTGGACGGGGCCGATGCTCGGCACGATCCTTCACGCCGCGAGCGTGCGGCGGAGCGCGAACTACGTCGTGTTCCGCTGCGCCGACCGCTACCCGAACGGGCGAAATTATTACGAGTCGATCGACATGGTCGACGCCTGGCATCCCCAGACGATCGTCGCGCTCGGCCTCAACGGCCGGTTGCTCGACATCGGCCACGGCGCCCCCGCACGGCTCCGCGTCGAGCGGCAGCTCGGCTACAAGCACGCCAAGTACCTGATGGGCATAGACGCGGTGGCGAGCCTGGACGGCATCGGGCTGGGCCGCGGCGGGTTCTGGGAGGACCATTACGACTATGACTGGTACGCCGGGATCTAGCCGGGTGACCCGGTGCCGCTGATCGACCGGTTCTTAGGCGGAGCGGTCAAGCGCGGCCGGCTGACGGTCGTCCACCCCGACGGATCGCGCGCGACGTTCGGGAGCAGCGACCCCGACTTCCCCGACGTCACCATCCGCTTCGCCGACCGCGGCGCGGAGCGCGCGATCCTTTCAAATCCGGCGCTGGGCGCGGGCGAGATGTTCACCCACGGTCGTTTGGCTGTCGATGAGGGCGAGGTGTGGGACCTCGTCCGCATGCTCAAGGCCTCCAACGCCTGGGAGGCGGGCGGCGGCGCGCTGAAGTCGGGCGCGGGCCGCGCGCTCGCGCGAGCGCGCTACCGCGTCGACCGGTTCAACTGGCGCAGGCGGTCGCGGCGCAACGTCGCGCACCATTACGACCTCTCGGCCGACTTCTACCGGCTCTTCCTCGACGAGGACCTGCAATATAGCTGCGCCTACTTCACCGACCCGGGCGTGAGCCTGGAGCAGGCGCAGGCCGACAAGAAGGCGCATATCGCCGCCAAGCTGCTGCTCGAACCCGGCATGCGCGTGCTCGACATCGGCTGCGGCTGGGGCGGGCTGGCCTTGTACCTCCACCGGAAGACGGGCGCGGAAGTGCTGGGCGTGACGCTGTCGACCGAGCAGCTCGCCGTCGCCCGCTCGCGCGCCGAGGCGGCGGGCGTCGCCGACAAGGTGCGCTTCGAGCTCCGCGATTATCGCGACGTGTCCGACAGGTTCGACCGCATCGTGTCGGTCGGCATGTTCGAACATGTCGGCCCGCCGCACTACCGGCGGTTCTTCGCCAAGTGCCGCGACCTGCTCACGGACGACGGCGCGATGCTGCTCCACACGATCGGGCGGATGGGCAAGCCCGGCGTGACGGACGCCTGGACCGCCAAGTACATCTTCCCCGGCGGCTACAACCCGGCCTTGTCGGAGATCGTGCGCGCGTATGAGGGCCTGCGCCTGTTCCCGACCGACGTGGAGGTGCTCCGGCTCCACTACGCCTGGACGATCCGCCACTGGTACGCCCGCGCGGTCGCCGCGCGCGATCGGATCGTCGCGATGTACGACGAGCGCTTCTGGCGCATGTGGATCTTCTACCTCGCGGGCGCGGCGGCGGCGTTCGAGTTCGGGGGCTTGTGCAACTACCAACTGCAGCTCGCGCGCGGGCGGCGGGTGGTGCCGGTGGTGCGGGACTATGTGGGAGAGGCGGAGCTGCGGTTGCGCTGAACCGCCTTCGACCCTCCTCCGTCATGCCGGACTTGTTCCGGCATCCATCGTCGTACGCGCGCTCCGGGCGGATCGTCCACACCACGATGGGCCCCGGAACAAGTCCGGGATGACGAAAGAGCGCTTAAGTGGGGTACTTCTCCGCCATGTGTCGCCAGGATGCTGCGACCAGCTGCTCCAGCACGCCCGCGTCCACGTCCGCCAGCCGCTTCACGTACAGGCACGACTTGCCGGTGCGATGCTTGCCCAACCTGGCCAGCATCTCGTCGCGGCGGGCGAAATCGTCCAGCAGGTACAGCACCAGTTCGCTCTTGCGGGGCGCGAAGCCGATCCGGAACGCCTCGCCCTCGCGGCCCGACTCGTAACGGTAGCGATAGCGGCCGAAGCCGATCATCGAGCCCCAGGGTGCAGCTGGCTCGCCCGATACGCGGCCCATGAGCGCCGCGACCGCGCGGGCGTCCGTCTGACGTTCGGGTGGCGTGACGCCCGCCAACAACGACTCGACATCCTCGGCCATGCGCGTCCTCCCTCGTCGGGAGTGTCGCGCGGGCGGACAGTAGAGTCTAGCGCGCCGGGTTGCGGAGGAACGCCTCGGCCGCGGGCCGCTCGCGCGGGCCGATGCGGCCGTCGCGGTTGCGGTCGAACCGGCCCCAGAACTCGTCGGCCGCGCCCAGCGCCTCGCTCCGGCTGATCGAGTTCGACCGGTTCCCGTCCAGGCGGTTGAACCACATGTTGGTCATGATGCGGCTCCGGCCCGTCGACAGGCGGCCGTAATGGCGGTTGACGGCCTGCGTCACCTCGCCGCGCGAGAGCACGCCGTCACGGTTGAGATCGGAGCGCGCGAACTGGGCGCGCACCCAAGCGCGCGACTCCTGGCGGTTCGGCGGCGGCGACTGGGCGATGGCGGGCGCGGCCAGGCCCATGAGGATCAGGACGGGGAGGAAACGCATGGGAACTCCTGAAACGCTGGTGCCCCCGCCCAACGGGCGCGCGCCCGCTTGTATCCGTCAGCGCCCTTCCGGCGCTTTGGCCTTAGGCGCGGTGGGACCCGCCGCCGTACGCTCGCCGCCCAGCACGCCGTCGCCGTTGCGGTCGTAGCGCTTGAAGATCGCGGCGAAGAGGGTCTGCGCCTCCGCCTCCGTCACCTTGCCGTTCTTGTTGAGGTCGGCCCGGGCGAACCACAGGTCGGCCAGGCGTTTGGTGTGCGTGGGGTCGATCTTCTGCACGCCCGTCTTGGTCTGGGCGCGCACGCGGCCCATGCGCTGCGTGACCTCGTCCTTGGTGAGCACGCCGTCCTTGTTCTGGTCCAGCTGCGCGAACTCGCGCGAGAACTTGGCGGCGGCGCTGGCCTGCGTCTCCTGGGCGAGCGCAGGCGCGGCGAGCAGGGCGAGCGGAACGATGAAGTAACGCACGGACATGGAGGCTCCCAAAATGCGGTGCCTGCGACGATAGCGGGCAGGCTTGTACGGAATCTGAACGGCAGATAGGGGCGCACCCGATTTACCGCCACCGCCAGAAGGATCCGCCCGTGACCGACCAGATCAATCGCGTCGTGCTCGCCTATTCGGGCGGTCTGGACACCAGCGTGATCCTGCGGTGGCTGCAGGACACCTATGCTTGCGAGGTCGTCACCTTCACCGCCGACCTGGGCCAAGGCGAGGAGCTGGAGCCCGCGCGCGAGAAGGCGCTGCTCATGGGCATCAAGCCCGAGCACGTGTTCATCGACGACCTTCGCGAGGAGTTCGTGCGCGATTACGTCTATCCGATGATGCGCGCCAACGCGCTCTATGAAGGGCTATACCTGCTGGGCACCTCCATCGCGCGGCCGCTAATCGCCAAGCGGCAGATCGAGATCGCCGCCCAGGTGAACGCAGACGCGGTCGCGCACGGCGCCACGGGCAAGGGAAACGACCAGGTCCGCTTCGAGCTCGGCTATTACGCGCTCAATCCCGACATCAAGGTGATCGCGCCCTGGCGCGAGTGGGACCTGACGAGCCGCACCAAGCTGATCGAGTACGCCGAGTCGCGCCAGATCCCGATCCCGCGCGACAAGCGCGGCGAGGCGCCCTTCTCGACCGACGCGAACCTGCTGCACACCTCGTCGGAGGGCAAGGTGCTGGAGGATCCGTGGGACGAAGTGCCCGATTACGTCTTCTCGCGCACGGTGAACCCGGAAGACGCGCCCGACACGCCGGAGGTGATCACCATCGACTTCGAACGCGGCGACGCGGTCGCGGTCAACGGCGAGGGCCTGAGCCCCGCGTCCTTGCTGGCGCGGTTGAACGACCTCGGTCGCACGCACGGCATCGGCCGCCTGGACCTCGTCGAGAACCGCTTCGTCGGGATGAAGTCGCGCGGCATGTACGAGACGCCCGGCGGCACCATCCTCCACGCCGCGCACCGCGCGATCGAGCAGCTGACGCTCGATCGCGGCGCGGCGCACCTGAAGGACGAGCTCGCGCCCCGCTACGCCGAGCTGGTGTATAACGGCTTCTGGTTCTCGCCCGAGCGCGAGATGCTCCAGGCCGCCATCGACGCGAGCCAGGACAAGGTCACGGGCACCGTCCGCCTCAAGCTCTACAAGGGCGGCGTGCACGTCACCGGGCGGCGCTCGCCCCATTCGCTCTACTCGGAGAAGGTCGTCACCTTCGAGGACGACCAGGGCGCGTACGACCAGCGCGACGCGGCGGGGTTCATCAAGCTCAACGCGTTGCGACTGAGGCTGCTCGGGCGGCGGGACAGGTAGAGCCGAATTCCTCCCCCGCTGTAAGCGTGGGAGGGGGACCGCGCCGCTTGCGGCGTGGTGGAGGGGGTGCAGGGCGCTGCCGCATCCCGTTGCTCCCCCTCCACCAGCCTACGGCTGGTCCCCCTCCCCCGCCGTGGGCGGGGGAGGAATTTAGGACGGCCCGCCCATTAACCGCCCTTCAACCATCCTCGTTCATCCCTCCCCCGTACACAAAGGGGGACGTGGGACATGGGTGCAGTCGACGTTGCGGTGATCGGCGCGGGGCCGGCGGGGTTGACCGCCGCTTACCTGTTGGGGAAAGCCGGTTATTCCGTCACCGTGATCGAGCGCGACCCGACCTATGTCGGCGGCATCAGCCGCACGGTCGAGCATCAGGGCTTCCGATTCGACATCGGCGGCCACCGCTTCTTCTCCAAGTCGAAGGAGGTCGTCGACCTCTGGAACGAGCTGCTGCCCGACGATTTCATCGAGCGGCCGCGGATGAGCCGCATCTATTACGAGGGTAAGTTCTACAGCTACCCGCTGCGCGCCTTCGAGGCGCTGGCGAACCTTGGGCTTTGGCGCTCGAGCTTGTGCATGGCGAGCTATCTTAAAGCGAAGCTGCGGCCCAACCCCAACGTCCGCTCGTTCGAGGACTGGGTGGTCAACCAGTTCGGCTGGAAGCTCTACTCCATCTTCTTCAAGACCTACACCGAGAAGGTCTGGGGCATGCCCTGCGACCGGATGTCGGCCGATTGGGCGGCGCAGCGCATCAAGGGCCTGTCGCTCGGCGCGGCGGTGCTGGACGGCCTCAAGCGCTCGCTCGGCCTCAACAAGCGCCCGAACGACGGCATGCAGACCAAGACGCTGCTCGAATCCTTCCGCTATCCGCGGCTCGGGCCCGGCATGATGTGGGACGCCGCGCGCGACCGGGTGGTCGAGCACGGCAACCGCGTGCTGATGGGCCACGCGCTCAAGCAGCTTCGTCACGACGACGCGACCGGACGTTGGGTCGTGCAGGCGACCGATCAGGCGGGCGAGAAGGTCACGATCAACGCCGGCCACGTCATCTGTTCGGCACCCATGCGCGAGCTGGCGGGTCGCCTCCATCCGCTGCCGCAGACGCTGCCGCAGGCGTCCGCCTTACGCTACCGCGACTTCCTGACGGTGGCGCTGATGGTGCGCTCGCCCGACCTGTTCCCCGACAACTGGATCTACATCCACGATTCGAAGGTGAAGGTCGGCCGCGTCCAGAACTTCCGCTCCTGGTCGCCCGAGATGGTGCCCGACCCCGAGATCGCCTGCGTCGGCCTCGAATATTTCTGCTTCGAGGGCGACGGGCTCTGGTCTTCGTCCGACGACGACTTGGTGGCGCTCGCGACGCGCGAGATGGCGACCTTGGGCCTGCTCGAACCCTCCCAGGTCGAAGGCGGCGTGGTGGTGCGCCAGGAGAAGGCCTATCCCGTCTACGACGACGATTACCGCGACAATGTCGACGCGATGCGCGAGGAGCTGGAGGCGCGCCACCCGACGCTCCACTGCGTGGGCCGCAACGGCATGCACCGCTACAACAACCAGGACCATGCGATGATGACGGCGATGCTGACCGTCCGCAACATCCAGGCCGGCGAGCGGGTGTACGACATTTGGAGCGTCAACGAGGACGCCGAGTACCACGAGGCCGGCCGCGAAGGCGAGCAGGCGGCGCTGAACAGCGTGCGTGCGGTGCCGACCCGGATCGCCGCCTGATGCTGGGCCGGTCCCTCCAGGACCGGCTCTGGCCGGCGGTGGTCGGCGCCTGGCTGCTCGCGCTCGCGCTGTCCGCGTATAGCTGGGGCAAGCGCATCCCCCATCTGCTCTTTCCGGATCCCGACGACGCTATGCGCCTGATGCAGGTGCGCGACTGGCTGGCGGGGCAGAGCTGGTGGGACGTGGCGCAGCATCGGCTGAACGGCGGTGACTTCCCGATGCACTGGTCGCGGCTCGTCGACCTGCCCATCGCCGCGACGCTCCTCGTCTTCGATCCGCTGGTCGGCCCCGCGCTCGCCGACCGCGTCGCCGGCGCGATCGTGCCCGCCGCCACGCTGCTCGTCATCCTCGCCCTGTGCGCCGCGCTGACGCGGCGCCTGGCGGGGCCGGAGGCGGCCCGGCTCGCCGTCCTGGTCGTGCCGCTCGCCATCCCGATCCTGATCCAGGTCCAGCCGATGCGGCTCGACCATCATGCCTGGCAGATCGCCTGCGCGGTCGCCGCCCTGATCCCGCTCGCGGGTCGCGCCGACGCCCGCAACGGAGCGCTGTCCGGGCTCGCGCTCGCCACCCTGCTCACCATATCCTTGGAAGGCCTGCCGTTCACCGTCGCGGCGGCGGGCGTGGCCGCGCTGGCCTGGGCGTTCGAGCCCGCGCGGCGCGCCTTTCTGCTCGCGCAGCTCTGGACGCTAGCGGGCGCGGCCGCCCTGATGCACGGCGCGACGCGCGGGCCGGGCTTCATGCTGTCCGCCTGCGACGCGGTCTCGCCCGTGTGGCTCGCCGCGCTCGCCGCGGCCGCCGCGGGCGTCGCCGTCGCCACGCGCCTGCCCGCGCCCGACATGCGCTGGCGGGTGGGCGCGCTCGTTCCCGCCGCCCTGGCCTCGGCCGCCGTGCTGCTCCTGATCGAGCCCCGCTGCGCGAGCGGGCCGTTCGCCACCCTGCCCCCGCTCGTGCGCGACCTCTGGTACGACAGCGTGCGCGAGGGGCTCCCCGTGTGGCGCCAGCTGCCCGTGGTGGCGGCCGCGACCTTGGGGCTGCCGCTGTTCGGGATCGTCGGCACCTGGCTCGCCTGGCGCGACGCGGCCGCCGAGCGCCGCCCGGCCTGGGCGATCACGCTGGCGGTCCTGGTCGCCGCCACGATCGTCGCCGCCACCGTGATCCGCGCGGGCGGCGTCGCCAACGCCGTCGCGACGCCGGGCGCGGCGGTGCTGCTGCTCCGGCTGCTGCGCCGGGCGCGCGCGATCGGCAGCCTCGTCCCGCGCGTGGTCGCCACGGCCGGCGCGCTGTTGCTCGCCTCGCCGGGCGTGGCCTTCGCCGCGCTGGCGTCGCTCGGCGGCGCGGCGGAGGAGGCCGCGCCCGCGGACGGGCCCGAGCCGTGCACCGAGTTCGCCGACATCCGCGCCGTCCGCGCCCTGCCCCCCTCCGTCGTCTTCGCACCCATCGACGTCACGCCCGACATGCTCGCGACGAGCGCGCATCGCGGCATATCGGGCGGCTATCACCGCAACGCCGACGCCATCCACTTCGTGTTCCGAACCTTCACCGCGCCGCCCGAGAGCGCGCGCGAGATGGTGGAGGGCACGGGCGCGGCCTATGT
Organism: Sphingomonas lenta; assembly: GCF_002288825.1. Taxonomy (GTDB): domain Bacteria; phylum Pseudomonadota; class Alphaproteobacteria; order Sphingomonadales; family Sphingomonadaceae; genus Sphingomonas; species Sphingomonas lenta. Next base: position 146,519 of record NZ_NSLI01000003.1, on the reverse strand, counting down.
CGCGGGCTGCCCGGGCCTGAACGAGACGGAGCTGTACAAGTACGTCGCGCCGAACGGCTTATGGGCGCGGCTCGAGCGCGGCGACGCGCCCGACTGGCTGCGGCCGGTGCGCTTGCCGGGATCGCCCGTCAGGGTCTGGCGCGTCATCCGGCGCTGACCGCTTGCCCCCTGGTGAGCCCCGCCGCTAGATGCGGCGGTGCTTCCCCCTGAGCAGCTTCATTGGTGGCAGACCCGTTGGTTCGCGGCGCTGGCCGCGGTGCTGGCGACCGTGCCGCTATGGTGGCCCGAGGTCCCGCCGCTCGTCGACCTGCCCGGCCATATGGGTCGTTACCGCGTCCAGCTGGACATCGGCGACGCGCCCCGCCTCGCGCAATGGTACGACTTCCAATGGCAGCTGATCGGCAACCTCGGCGTCGATCTTCTGATCGAGCCCTTGTCGCGGATCTTCGGGCTGGAGCTCGGCGTCAAGCTGATCGTCATGGCCATTCCCGCGCTTACCGTCGCGGGGCTGCTGTGGATCGCGCGCGAGGTGCACGGGCGCGTGCCCGCCACCGCCTTGTTCGCGCTGCCGCTGGCGTACGGCTACCCGTTCCAGTTCGGCTTCGTGAACTTCGCGCTGTCGATGGCGCTGGCGCTCAACGGGTTCGCGTTGTGGCTCCGGCTCGCGCGCTATGGCCGCCTGCGCCCGCGCGCGGTGCTGTTCGTGCCGCTCTCGTGCCTTCTCTGGCTCTGCCACACCTTCGGCTGGGGCGTGCTGGGCGTGTTGGCCTTCTCGGCCGAGCTGATCCGCCAGCATGACCTGGCCGGCGGCGAGCGGGGCTTCGCCAAGCGGTGGCTCATCCCATCGATCAGGGCGGGCCTGGGCTGCCTGCCGCTGGCTTTGCCCATGCTGCTCATGCTCGCATGGCGGTCGGGCGACCATGTCACGGGCCAGACGGGGGACTGGTTCAATTTCCGCGCGAAGTTCGCCTGGATCCTGATGATCCTGCGCGACCGCTGGATCTGGTGGGACGTGGCGTCGGTGACGGTGCTCTACCTGATCCTGTTCAAGGGCGTGCGCGACGAACGGATCGAGTATTCGCGCAACCTCGCCATCTCCGCGCTCTTCCTGCTCCTCGTCTTCTTCCTCTTGCCGCGCATCGTGTTCGGCTCGGCCTATGCCGACATGCGCCTCATCCCCTTCGTCGTGGCGGTGGCGCTGATCGCGATCCGGCCCAAGCGCGGGCTGTCGCTGAAGGGGGCCGCGACGATCGCAGCGCTGGGGCTCGCCTTCTTCCTCGCGCGCCTGAGCGGCACGACCTGGAGCTACGCGCTCTACGACCGGAGCTACGACCGCGCGCTCGCTGCGCTGCCGCACGTGCCCGTGGGCGCGCGCGTCGTCACCTTCGTCGGCCGGCGCTGCCGCGACGACTGGGCCTACTCGCGGCTGGAGCATATCCCGGCGATGCTGCTGGTGCGGCGCCTCGCCTACTCGAACGACCAATGGTCGATGGCGGGCGCGCAGCTGCTGACGACGCGCTACTTCCCCGCGCGCGGATACGCGCACGATCCCAGCCAGATGGTCACCGACCGCCAGTGCCGCTACGAACTGTGGCGGCCGATCGAGAAGGCGCTAGCCGGGTTTCCGCGACAGGCGTTCGACTATGTCTGGATCCTGCAGCCGCCGCCCTACGATCCCCGGCTACTGAGCGGCCTCACGCCCGTGTGGCGCGACGGTGAGCACCTGCTCCTCCGCGTCGACGCCAAAGAACGGATTGGGCGCACTCAGCCGGCGCAGCGCTTGAACGGCGTGAACGCCTCCAGGTAATCGCGCTCCGCAGCTACCCCCGCCCGCTCGCGGCGAAGGAAATCGGCGACGGCGGTGCGGAAATTGGGGTCCGGCAGATAATGCGCCGACCAGGTGGCGACGGGCGCGTAGCCGCGCGCGAGCTTGTGCTCGCCCTGCGCGCCCGCCTCGACGTATTGGAGGCCGCGCGCGATCGCGGCGTCGATCGCCTGGTAATAGCAGAGCTCGAAATGGAGGAACGGCACCTCCTCCACGCAGCCCCAATAGCGTCCGTAGAGCGTGTCCGCGCCGAGGAGGTTGAGCGCGCCCGCGATCGGCCGGCCGTCCCGCTCGGCAAGGATCAGCAGCGTCCGGTCCGCCATGCGCTCGCCCAGGAGCGAGAAGAAGCGACGGGTCAGATAGGGGCGACCCCACTTCCGGCTGCCGGTGTCCTGGTAGAAGCGCCAGAACGCGTCCCAATGCGCCTCGGTCAGCTCCGCGCCGGTGAGGTGACGAATGGTGAGCCCCTCCACCGCCGCCTCGCGCTCCTTGCGGATCGACTTGCGCTTGCGGCTGGCGAGCGCGGCCAGGAAGTCGTCGAACGTCGCGTAGCCGTCATTGGCCCAGTGGAACTGCACGCCCTCGCGGATCAGCCAACCCTGCCGCTCGAACAGCGGCACTTGCCCAGGGCTGACGAAGGTCGCGTGCGCCGACGACAGCCCGTGCTGGTCGACCACCGCCTCCACCGCCGCGAGCAGCGCGGACGCAGCCGCGTCGTCGCGCAGCAGCAGGCGCGGGCCCGGCACGGGGCTGAAGGGCGATGCGAGCTGGAGCTTGGGGTAGTAGCGCCCGCCCGCGCGCTCATAAGCGTCGGCCCAGGCGTGGTCGAAGACATACTCGCCCTGGCTGTGGCTCTTGGCGTAGGCGGGCGCGACCGCGATCGGCGCACCGTCCTCACCGTCCACCACGATCGGCACCGCCTGCCAGCCCGACCGGCCGCCGACCGAGCCGGACTCCTCCAGGATCGACAGGAAATCGTGGGAGACGAACGGATTGCCCGTCCCCGCGCACGCGTCCCACTCCTCACGCGCGATCTGGCGGACGCCGTCGGCGAGGCGGGCGGTGACGGCGTCGGTCATGCGCGCCGCAACATAGGAGCGCCAGCCTGGCGCTCCAACCCGGTCAGCCGAGCTCGACCACCGCGTCCACCTCGACCGCGGCGCCCAGCGGCAGCACGGCCACGCCAACCGCTGAGCGCGCGTGGCGGCCGGCGTCGCCGAACAGCGCCACCATCAGCTCCGACGCGCCGTTCGCGACTTTGGGCTGGTCGGTGAAGGACGGCGCGGAGTTGACGAACACGCCGAGCTTCACGATCCGCTTCACGCGCCCGAAGCCGCCCAGCGCCGCCTTGATCTGCGCCGCCACCATCAGGCCGCAGAGCTTGGCGGCCTCCTGGCCCTCCTCCAGCGTCAGCCCGTCGCCTAGGCGGCCGGTCACGACCTGGCCGTCGCGGAAGGGCAGCTGGCCGGACAGGTGCAGCATGCCACCGGCCTCGACGGCGGGCACATAGGCCGCGACGGGAGCCGCGGCCTGGGGGAGGGTGAGGCCGAGCTCGGCCAGCTTCGCGTCGATCTGTGCGTCCATGCCCGCCCGCTGTCTCAAGCTTCCGCGCGGGTCAAGTCCGTGGCGGGCAGGCTGGCGGTGAAGCGGCCGATGATCCAGCGCGTCGCATCCCGCCAGTCGTCGATGCGCGCGTGCGCGTGGGGCGAGAGCGGGATGTGCGGCGCGAGCTCGGGCTCGGACACCATGTGTAGCCGGTGGACCTCGGGCGCGTGCGCCGCGACCGACTCGTGGTGGACGGGCAGATCGTCGACGAACACCGTCACCGGGTGGCCGTGCTCCGCGACGAGCGTCGCCACGGGGTCGCCCTTGCCGCCCCGGTTGCACTCGACGCGGTGCTCGATGCCGAAACGCGCCAGCTGCTCGATGCGCGGCTCGCGGCACTGGTCGCCCAAATTGGTGAGGATCACCACATCGGCAAGCTCCGCGATCACCGCCAGCGACTCGGCCGCGTGCGGCACGAGCGTCTGCCGCCCCATCTCATGCGGAAAAAAGCCGTCGAGCAGCTCCCACACCTTTTCGCGGCCGGGCGCCTCGCCCGTCGCGCGGTGGCGGAGCGAGGAGAAGATCTCCGGGCTGCCGACCGTGAAGTCCATGTCGTGCCGCTCGCCCACCCAGTCGCCGAAGTGGCGTACCATGTGCAGCAGCACCTCGTCGCAGTCGCAGATGAGCAGCGGCCTCACCATCTCGGGCCCTCCAGCTCCTCATGCGCCCGGACCAGCGCTTCCGGTTTCACCTCCAACTCCTCGGCGCACGCCAGGAGGTCGGGCTGGTGCGCCTCCAGGAAGCCCAGCACCGCCGACAGCACGGCGGGCTCGCCCGCGCGGGCGCGCAGGTCGGCGGGGTCGAGGCCGGTCACGTCGAGCAGCCGCTGGGCGCGATCGGGCTCGGATAAGGTCCAGACCAGGGCTTTCAGGCCGAGCGCCGTCGCATCGGGAATTGTGTCTCTGTCGCGCAATGGGTTACATCCGGTAAGCGAGGGGCGGTGGAGGGAAGGGGGAATCTGGTGCCCAAGGTGCTCGTTGTCGAGGACAACGAACTCAACCTGAAACTGTTCTGCGACCTGTTGCGCGCGCACGGCTACTCCGCCGAGCCGGTGCGCGACGGGCGCGACGCGGTGGCGCGCGCGCGCGACTTCCGCCCCGACCTCATCGTCATGGACGTGCAGATGCCCCACGTCACGGGCTACGATATCCTGCTGGAGCTGAAGGCCGATCCCGAGCTGCGGACGATACCGGTGATGGCGGTGACCGCGTACGCGGGCCGCGACGACGAGGATCGCTTACGTGGTGCGGGTGCCAAGGCGTACGTGTCGAAGCCGATCAGCCTGCATCGGTTCATGAGCGAAGTGAAGGCGCTGGCGTGAGGCGCGAAAAAGCCGCGGACGAGGGCGGCCGCGGCTCTTTGGCTGAACTAGAAGAAGTACGCCGCGGCAAAGCCGCGTCGTCGAACCTAGCTGAAGCTAGGCCGGCCGAGCTTGGGCGAGTCTTGCGTCAGCTTCGCTGGCGCAAGCCGCCCGGCGCTCACTTAATCTTCGCTTCCTTGAACTCGACGTGCTTGCGCGCGACGGGGTCGTACTTGCGGAAGGAGAGCTTCTCGGTCTTGGTCCGCGGGTTCTTCTTGGTGACGTAGAAGAAGCCGGTGTCGGCGGAGCTCACGAGCTTGATCTTGACGGTGGTCGGCTTGGCCACGGGCCTAATCCTCGGACGAAACGTGAAAAAGCGGCGGGCACGGGCCCACCGCTCGACAGGCGGCGGCTCATGACGGAAGCGGCTGCTCAAGTCAACCGTCACGCACCTTAACGTGACCTTCACGCCTTCCGGCGCAGCATGATCGCCCGAAGGAGGACGCGCCATGCACGCAGGGCTGGAGGGGGTCAGGACGGAGTTGCACGGGCGCATCGCCGCGATCGGCGCGCGCACGGCGTCGCGCGTGGAGTTGGCGCAGGAGATCGACGCCATCCGCGCCATCGCGCACCGCGCCGGCATGCACCCCGCCGTCACCGTCGCGCACCTGCTCGACGACGCGCTGTCGCGCGGCGAGCACGGGCCGCTGGTGCATGGCTGGCTGTCGGTGCTGAACGACGCGGTGGCGAGCGCCCGGCACGACGCGGCCGCCTGCGACACCTTCGCCGCCGCCTGCGCGGTCAGGTTCAACGGCTGACCTCAAGTGGACGCGCTCATGGCGGCGCTGGTCGCCGGCGCGCTCGCGCAGGTCGGCGACCGGCCCGCCTGGCTCGCCGCCGTCCTGGCGGACCGCTACCGCAACCCCCCCATCGTCACCGCAGCAGCCGCAATCGCGCTGCTCGCCGCGAGCCTCCTCGCCTGCGCGGGCGCGGCGCTGGTCGCGGGCAAGCTGACGCCCGAGGCGGGCCGGCTGTTCCTGGCGCTAGCGCTGGTTTTTCAGGGCGCGGGCGGCCTGCTCCGGGTAAGAGCGCCCGACCGGCTTGAGCGCTGGCGTTTGGGCGCATTCGGCACGAGCGCGGCCGGGCTGTTCATCCTCTTCTTCGGCGACGGGCTGCAGTTCATCGTGCTCGCCCTCGCCGCCCGGTCCGAGCTGCCCTGGGCGGCCGGGGTCGGCGCCACGCTGGGCGCGCTCGCCGTCGTCGCGCCCGCGGCGTTCACTGGCGAGCGCGGCTGGACCGCCCTGCCCCAATCGCTCCTGCGCCGCATCGCGTCCGCGCTGTTCCTCATCGCAGGCCTTTGGAACGGGCTGTCGGCTCTGCGCCTCGTCTGAGCGAGGCGGGAGCCAATCGGCGGTCGCGTCGTTCCGCCTCCGACTAGCATCGGAGCACCGCCATGGCCGACGCCGCCCCCGTGCCCCTCGACACGCCCACGGACCTCAACCGCAACGACACGCGCACGGTGGCCGACGCGCTCAATGTCGCGCTCGCCGACGCCTATGCGCTCTATCTCAAGACCAAGAACTACCACTGGCACGTCTCGGGCCCGCACTTCCGCGACTACCACCTGATGCTCGACGAGCAGGCGGCGCAGATCCTGGCCGTTACCGACGTGATCGCCGAGCGCGTGCGCAAGACGGGCAACACGACGCTCCGCTCGATCGGCGATATCGCGTGCCGCCAGACGATCCGCGACGACGACCGCGATTTCGTGCCGCCGCACGACATGCTGGCGACGCTGCGCGAGGACAACCTTCACCTCGTCGAGGTCTTCCGCGACGCGCGCGAGCGGGCGGAGGAGGCTCGGGATACGGCGACGTCGAGCCTGGCGGACGAGTGGATCGACCAGGCGGAAGAGAGGGCTTGGTTCCTGTTCGAGGCGAGCCGGAGGAGCTAAGCCAAGCTTAGCTCTCCGAAAAGCTCGCCGAGCGGCCGACGGGTCGGCCCAGCCGAACCCGATCGACGACGTGGCTTCGCCGCGGCGCTCCCCAGCGATTCGCCTTTCACCCCACATCCGCTACCCTCCCGCCCGGGAGGACTCGCCGATGCTAAAACCCACCACCCTCGCCTTCCTACTCGCCGCCGCGCCCGTTGCCGCCCAGGAAACCCGCTCCCTCGCCCCCGGCGCGCCTTCACCCCCCGCCACGATCGACCAGCTCGCCTGGCTAGAAGGCGCCTGGACCGGCGACGGCCTGGGCGCGCCCGCAACCGAGGTCTACTCCGCGCCCCAAGCCGGGCAGATCGCCGGCCACTTCGTCCAGACCGACCCCAAGGGCGGCGTCATGTTCTACGAGCTCCTCCAGATCGCGCCGCGTGGGCGTTCGCTCGTCTACCGCTTGCGCCACTTCAACGCCGACCTGACCGGCTGGGAGGACGCCAAGCCGAAAAAAGCGGTCGAGTTCCCGCTGGTCGCGATTGATGGGGACGCCGCCTATTTCGACGGCCTGACGCTCAAGCGCACCGGACCCGACGCGATGACCGCAACGGTGCGCATCGGCGGCGAGGGCGGCCCCAAGGAGGTCAGCTTCCGCTATCGTCGGGTGAGGCGCTGACCGCGGCTCAAGGCGCGTGCACCGCCCCGCGCTTGATCACCAGCGCCACGCGTTCGAGCGCGCCCAGGTCCGCCAGCGGGTCCGCTTCCAGCGCCACCAGGCTCGCCTCCGCGCCTTCCGCGAACGCGCCCACCCGTCGGTCGGGGAACAGGAGCCGTGGCGTGTCGGCGACGGCGACGCGCAGCAGCTCGGGCCGCGTCATCACCTGAAGGCCGTCGACCGCCCGCACCTCGTCGACCACCGACCCGCCATAGACGTCCGAGCCCAGCGCCAGCCGCACCCCCGCCGCGCGCAGCCGCCGGAGGTTGTCGGCGTGGTTGGCCATGAGCGCCGCGCGCTCGCCGGGCCTGGCCTGGAGGAAGTAGCGCGCCGCCGCCACCGTGGTGATCACGACCGTTCCTCGCCGCTTCGCCTCCGCGATCGCCGCGTCCGACAGACGGTAATCCGCCGCCGTCTTGCCGCGCGCGAAGCGGTAGCCGGGCAGGTGCGCCACCATGTCGACGCCCGCCCCCGCCGCGCGCGCGAAATCGTCGGCGGTGTCGATATGCGCCGCCACCTTCGCGCCTACGCCATGCGCGCGCCGTACGATTTCGGGCACGAGCGCGGGGTCGAGGCCGTTATGCCCGAACAGCGCCGGGTTCGCGCGGTTGGCCGCGTAGTTCGCCGCGTCGATCAGGATCACCTTGATCAGCTTGGGTTTGGATGCCGCGATCCGGTCCCAGCGCGTGGCGAGGTCGGCGGGCGTGTCGACCGACCAATAGCTCTTGTCGCGGACGTCCTCGGGCTTGACCTCCATGCCGGCCGCCTTGGCGCCCGCCAGCGCCATGCCGAGCGGATGCCCGTCGGACGACGAGATGCAGCCGTCCGCCCACAGCACGTCGGGTGCCGCGGGCCCGTCCAGGAACCCGCGGTACGGCGCCACGTCGCCCGGCGTCGCGCACATCTGCACCGTGTAGAGCACGCCGCGCCTGAGGTAGGCGGCGGCGTTGCTCGCGGCGTTCCAGCTGTTCTGCAGGTCGTGCGCGTGCGCCTCGGCGAGCGGCGGGATCACCCAGCGGCCCGTCAGGTCCACGACCGCGTCGACGCGCGCGGGCCGGGTTCGCGTGAACCGCCCGCCGACCGCGTACCATTCGCTTGGGCCGAACCGCTCGCCGTCGAACCATTGCCCACCCCGCAGGTGCAGCGCCGGCGCCCGCGCGGCGGGCTGCGGAGCCTGTTGCGCCGCGGTCGAACCGGCGGCGAGGACCAGGAGGAGGGTGGCGAGGAGGCGCGTCATGCGGCGCAGCCTATCAGCGCCCATCGAACGCGCCAGCCCCGGCCCGATTACCCGCCCAGCGTCAGCAGCCACCAATCCGGCGGCGCGCCGAAGCGGAGCGGCAGGACGCTCGTCCCCGTCCCCGCCGTGACCACCGTCAGCCGCCCGCCCTCGCGCACCAGCCCGCAACGGTAGCGCGGCGCGGATACCTCGACGGGCGGCCCCCACCCCGGCAGCACGATCTGGCCGCAATGCGTGTGCCCGGCCAGCAGCAGCGGCAGCCCGGCCGGAAGCCTCGGCGCAACGTCGGGCGAGTGGGAGACCGCAAGCGGCGCGCCGCCCACCTCCCGCATCGCCGCAGCGGTGGCGACCACGTCCTCACGGCGGTTGACCATGTCGTCGATCCCGCCGACCGCGAGCGGGCCGCGGCGCACCGCTCGGTTGGCGAGCACCGTCACGCCCGCCCCTTCCAACGCGCGGCGCACGCGGGGCGCGTCCGTCCAGTACTCGTGGTTACCGAGCACCGCGACCGTGCCCAGCGGCGCGCGCAACCCGCTCAGCGCGGACAGCCCCGGCGCGACCAGCGCGTCGCGCGGTTCGTGTCCGGCGATGTAGTCGCCCGCCAGCACCACCAGATCGGGCCGGAGCGCGTTGGCCTGCGCCACCAGCCGTTCCAGTCGCGCGCGGTCGGTCGCCCGGTCTCCGAGGTGGAGGTCGCTCCACAACAGCAAGCGTACCGTCCGCTCGCCGACGGGCCAGTTCGGCAGCGACACGGCGGCGCGCCGGACCACGGGATCGCGCCGCGCCTGCGCGTGCATCCAGGCGAGCGACGCGGCCCCGATCAGGAATAGGATCAGCAGCGGACGGAGAAAGCGACGCACCCGTAACGATTAGCGGGAGCGCGCGGGCTTGCCTATGCGTTCGCACCCCATGCACGCCTTCGCAGCGCTACTCGACTCGCTCATCTACACCCGCAGCCGCAACGCCAAGCTCAAGCTGGTCGAGGATTATCTGAAGGCCACGCCCGACCCGGACCGCGGTTGGGCGATGGCGGCGCTGACCGAGGACCTCGACCTCCCCGCGGTCAAGCCGGCGCTGATCCGTGCGCTGGTGGAGACGCGCGTCGATCCCGTGCTCTTCCGCATGAGCCGCGACTTCGTGGGCGACACGGCGGAGACGGTGTCGCTGCTCTGGCCCGCACCCATCGTGCCGGCCGATCCCGCGCCTATCAGCGTGACGGAGGCGGTGGAGCGCCTGCGCCACCTGTCGCGCTCCGACGCACCCGCCGAGCTCGGCCGCATGCTCGACCGATTGGACGCGGAGGAACGGTTCGCGCTGCTCAAGATGGCGACCGGCGAGACGCGCATCGGCCTCTCGGCGCGCCTCGCCAAGACCGCGCTCGCGCAAGCCTACGGGCAGGACGTCGACCTGATCGAGGAGCTGTGGCACGGGCTCGAGCCGCCCTACACGGCCCTGTTCGAATGGCTGGAGGGCCGCGCCCCGCAGCCCACCCCCGCCGACGTCCCCACCTTCCGCCCCTTCATGCTCGCGCACGGGCTGGAGGACGCGCGCGTGTCGCTCGACGTGTATGCGGCCGAGTGGAAATGGGACGGCATCCGCGTCCAGATCGTGCGCGTCGGCGACCAGACACGCCTCTACAGCCGCACGGGCGACGACGTGACCGGCTCCTTCCCCGACGTCGCGGGCGCGTTCAGCGAGCCGGGCGTCGTCGACGGCGAGCTGATGGTGAAGGGCGAGCACCAGGGCGCCGGCATCGAGGTGGAGGGCGCGGCGAGCTTCAATGCGCTTCAGCAGCGGCTCGGGCGCAAGGTCGTCTCGCAGAAGATGCTGAGCGACTACCCCGCCTTCGTCCGCCTCTACGACATGCTCGTCGACGGGACGGAGGACATTCGGCACCTGCCCTGGACGGAGCGGCGGGAGCGGCTGGAGGCGTTCGTGCCCCGGCTAGACCCCGACCGCTTCGACCTGTCGGGGGTAATCGAGGCCGAGGACTTCACCGAGCTGGAGGCGATCCGCGCGGGCGCGCGCGACGCGGCGATCGAGGGCGTGATGCTCAAGCGGCGCGATAGCCCGTACGTCGGCGGCCGCCGCGCGGGCCTATGGTACAAGTGGAAACGCGACCCGCTCACCGCCGACTGCGTCATGATGTATGCGCAGCGCGGCTCCGGGCGGCGGTCGAGCTATTACAGCGACTACACCTTCGGCTGCTGGAACGAGGAGGGCGAGCTCCAGCCCGTCGGCAAGGCGTATAGCGGCATCACCGACGAGGAGCTGCGCTTCCTCGACAAGTTCGTGCGCACGCACACGCTCAACCGCTTCGGCCCCGTGCGCGAGGTGGAGAAGACCATGGTGCTGGAGATCGCGTTCGACTCGATCCACGCGTCGACGCGGCACAAATCGGGCGTGGCGATGCGGTTTCCGCGGATCGCGCGGATTCGGACGGATAAGCCGGCGGCGGAGGCGGACCGCATCGAAACATTACGTCGGCTAGTCACCTAGCCGACGTAATGTTTCGGCGGTTCAGCCGACGCCGGCCGGCGGGCCACAGCCCGTCCGACGTCACGGGGCGAGGCCGCCCTCGCCCCGCTCGCGCGAGAGTCGGGATCGACCACATTAGCCCCGCCGCGGCGAAGCCGCGTCGTCGAACGCGGGCGGGCCCGCGCCGGCCGGCTTTGGGCGTCTCGCGGCTAGCTGTCGCTAGCCGCGTGCGCCCTGCAGCGTCTGCACATCCTGAATATGCTCCAGGATCCGCCCCCGCGCCAACGTCGCGATATGCCGGTTATGCGTGTTCCGCCCCTGCGACAGATACGTCTCCTGGATCTGGCGCAGCCGGTTGTGCCCGTCGAGCTGGCCCGTCAGGTACATCCGGTCGAACTCCGCGCCGTTCATCGACGCCAGCTGCTGCATCATCTGCCGGTCGGCGGGCGGCGGTGGAGGTGGCACCATGGGCATCAGCTCGCGCAGGATCGTCGCGATCCCCGTCTGCTCCTCCACTTCGAAGTTGGCGAACTGGCGCACCATCGGGTTCTGCGCTCGGCTCTGCGCCAGGCGGCTCGTCTCCAGCGCCACCGCGCCGACTTGCAGCGTGTCGGTGATGTGGCGGCGCTCGGGCGGGCCCATCTGCATCATGTTCATCATCTGGCCCATGCGCCGGCCCTGGCCCATGGCGGGCGCCGCGGCCAAACCCAGCGATCCCATGAGCATCGTCGTCCCGAAGGTCTTGCGATCCATCTCGCGCTCCTCTTCTCAGCCCGCCCGGAACGGGCAACGGGCGGCTCGGAGCAAAGTTCAACGATTGATGGAGGTTAGAAGCCACCCGCATCGTCACATGCCGATCGGCTCCGAAATGGACACTTCGGCTGTCGACTGATCCGCGGTACTGCCTATCCCGCCGAGGAAACGGGGGGAAGCATGGACGCCAAAGATTATGTCGTGAACGAGGTCTTACGCGACCCGCGCCGCTTCATGGTGCCCATCTACCAGCGCCGCTATCAGTGGAGCGACACGGAACTGGCGCCTTTCTGGCACGACGTGGTGGCCAAGGCGGACGAGGCGCTCTCCGGAGAGCTCCGCTTCCAGCATTACATGGGGGCGCTGATCCTCGCGCCCGGCGGCGACGGTTACAATGTGGGCGTCACGCCGCGCATCCAGGTGGTCGACGGCCAGCAGCGGCTCACCACCTTCCAGCTCTTCCTCGCCGCCTTGCGCGAGGTGGCGGAGCGGCGCGGCGTCCAAGACATCGTGCAGGGCATCCGGCCCTATCTGTTCAACCAGCCGATGAGCGGCGACGACGACCCGCTCACCCGGTTCAAGCTGTCGCCCACCCCGGCCGACCGAGACCTGATCCACACCATTATCGAGCGTCCCGCCGACGAGGTCCGCACACGCTACCCGGAATATTACTTCCAGAACGGCAACCCGCGGCAGACGGGCGTGCCGTTCGCCTTCGCCGCCTATCAGCGCTTCATGTGGTGGATCGACGACTATGCCCGTTACGGACTGGCATCGGCAGGCGATCGCGACGTGGGCGACGAAGCGGACGGCGACCAGGACTTAGGCCTTGCCGCACGCCGGCTCCACGCGCTCTTGCAGGCGCTTCTCAGCCACATGAAGCTGGTGGTGATCTCGCTGGGCGAGGGCGACGACGCGCAGGTCATCTTTGAAACGCTGAACAGCAAGGGCAAGCCGCTGCTCGCGATGGACCTGGTCCGCAACAACATCTTCCATCGTGCGGAGACGCAGGGCGAAGCGGCGGAGAACCTGTACCGCCGGCTATGGGGTACGTTCGAGGAACCGTTCTGGGAACAGGTCGCCCCCGGTGCCAGACCCGCGCGGCCCCGGCTCGACCATTTCCTCAGCCATGTGCTGACCGCCTTGACGGGCCAGGCGACCTCGCTTCGCGAACTCTACGCCGAGTACCGCAACTTCGCCCGGCCGCGCGGCAAGCAGCGTTTCGAGCGCGTGGAGGACGAGTTGGTCGCCTTGACCCGCTTCGCGCCCACCTACCTGACGCTGGAGGGCGCCGACGGCGAAGGCACCGCGCTCCACTGGCTCGGCCGCAAGCTCGCGAGCTGGGAGGTCACCACCGCCTACCCGGTCGCGTTCCAGGTCGCAGAGGCGGGCCTGAGCGAGGACGAAGCACGCGCGATCTACCGTCTGCTTTACTCCTACGTCGTCCGCCGCGCGATCTGCGGGCTGACTGCCAAAAATCTGAACGGCGTATTCCAGCGGATCGGCGCGCGTTTCCTGCGCGACGGCGGACCGTCGCTCGCGTCGCTCGTGGACAGCTTCGCCGAGCCCGTGGGGCCCGCGGTGCGCTTCCCGTCGGACGACGAGCTCCGCTGGGCGATGTGCAACAACCCGCTATACAAGTGGTTCAACAAGGGCGAGCGCCTCCAAGACGTGTTGTGGGAGCTGGAGGTCGCGAGCCGTGGGCCTTTTGCCGAGGCGCTGGCAAGGCCGTCGAGCTTGTGGATCGAGCATGTGATGCCGCAGTCCTGGGAAGCGCACTGGCCGCTGCCGGTCGCGGAGGGCGCGCCGGAGCAGCCCGAAGCCGAGCGGCGCGAACGCCTGATCCACACGCTCGGCAACCTGACGCTGACCACCGACCGGCTGAACATCTCGCTGGGCAACGGCATGTTCGAGGAAAAACGCGCCAAGCTCGACGCGAGCCTGCTCGCGCTCAACAAGTGGTTTGCCAGCCGCGGCGAGTGGAACGAGGCCGCGATCGAGGAGCGCAGCGCCGAACTGGCCGAGCGTGCGGTCACGATCTGGCCGCACCCGCTCGCGACAGGACTCGCCCAGCGCGGGTAAGCGGCGCTACCGCCCCCGCGCCTTTTCCGCCTGATCCTCCAGCGCCTCCGCGCGCTGGTCGGCTTCCTCGCGCGCTTGGTCGGCCTGGTCCTCCAGCGCGTCCGCCTGCGCCTCGCGCGCCTCGTTGGCGCTCTCCGCCGCGTCGTCGCGCGCCTCGCCCAGCGTCTCGTTGGGGCCGCTCTCGATCGCGTCCTCGCTCGAGACGACGCCGGCCGCGTTGTCGGTGACCTCGCCCCGGTCCTCCTGCGGACCGTCGCATGCCGCCAACCCGAGCAGGCACGCGGTGAAGATCGTGATGCGCTGTTTCACTTGGGCCAACTCCCTGTCGTTCGGGCGATAAACCGAATTGTTGCGCCCGTGTTCCGGATCAGGGGCGCGGCTCCAACTTGATCTCGAACAGCCGGGGCCAGAGCTTGCCGGTGACGAACAGTCGCCGCTCTTGTCCGTCCCAGGCGATGCCGTTCGCGACCGCCTCCGGATCGGCCAGGCCGACCTCGCGCACGATCGCGGACAGGTCGGCAATCGCCGTCACCGCGCCCGTCTTCGCGTCGATCCGCACCAGATAGGGCGTGTGCCACACATTGCCCCAGAGCGCGCCGTCGACCCATTCGAGCTCGTTCAGGTCGCGCAACGGCCGGCCGCGTAAGGTGACGGTGACGCGACGCCGCTCGGCGAAGGTCCGGGGATCAAAGAAGCGGAGCGTCGGGGTACCGTCCGACAGCGCCAGTTCGCCGCCCGCCGCCGCCAGCCCCCAGCCCTCGCCCGGATAACGCGACTCGCCTACGCGCTTCAGCGTGCGCGCGTTCCAGCGGTGCGCGATCCCGTGCTGCCAGGTGAGGCTGATCAGTTCGTTCCTATAGGACGCGAGCCCCTCGCCGAACTGGTCGGGCGGGATGGGCGCGCGGGCGAGCACGCGGCCGTCGGCCAGGCGAACGCGGCGCACCTCCGACTCGCCGGGCCGACCAAGGCTCTCGTAGAGCGCGCCGTCGCGCCAGATCAGCCCCTGCGTGAAGGCGCGTGCATCGTGCGGATGGCGCGCGACGACGCGGGCGTCGAACAAGGGCACGTCGGCGCCATTCGCGCCCGATGCTTGGCCGACCGCGGCGGCCTGCGCCTGGAAACCCGTTCCGACGGCGGACCGCCCGCCCAACCCGTCCCGCACGGCCGCGATCACGCCCGGAATCGAGATCGCGCTCGATAGTGGAACCGTACCGGCGGATGGCAGATCGACGCTTCGCATATCCGGCTCCGTCGCCATCGCCAGCAGCGCCGCCTCAGGCTCCGGCTCGGCCGCAGGCGCGTTCGCCT
Organism: Sphingomonas lenta; assembly: GCF_002288825.1. GTDB lineage: Bacteria > Pseudomonadota > Alphaproteobacteria > Sphingomonadales > Sphingomonadaceae > Sphingomonas > Sphingomonas lenta. Next base: position 131,283 of record NZ_NSLI01000003.1, on the reverse strand, counting down.
CCCCGACGCGCGGCCATCCCGCACCGCTGCTCGCCGCCACCGTCGCGAACAGGCTCGCGGTGCAGATCAGCGCGGCGAGCCCGTTCAGCGCTTGGCCAAGCGGGCGGCCGAGAGTGGATAAGTGGCTGGTCACGCGGGGTATCTAAGTGTCGCTGCGTGCAAGCGCCACCGCCGTTGATTGAGATCACGCGGAGGCGCAAAGGACGCGGAGAGGTCACCCGCCGCGTAGCGGCAATATCTTCCGGCCACGCTGGGAAGAAGGCGATGCCGCGGCGTCCCGCACACCCTTTCCGCGCCTCCGCGCGAACTAGAATGATCACGCAAAGACGCGAAGGCGCTAAGAGGGTGGGACCAACCCGTCGGGCAGCGCCCGCTCGAAGAGCAGAGATGAAGCCGCTACGCGGAGGCGCTCCTCGCGCCTTTGCGTCTTCGCGTGAACTCTGTCCTCTTCGATCCGGGCGGACACGAAAAAGCCCGGCCTCCACGAAGAGACCGGGCTTTCAACGTCGATCGGCCGAAGCTTACGAAGCGGGCTGCAGGTTCACCGCCGCGTACTTGCCGCGCCGGTCCACCTCGAGCTCGAACTGCAGGCGGTCGCCCTCGTTCAGCCCTGCCATCCCTGCGCGCTCGACGGCGGAGATGTGCACGAACGCGTCTGGCTGGCCGTCGTCGCGCTGGATGAAGCCGAAGCCCTTCATGGCGTTGAAGAACTTGACGGTGCCCGTCGCCTTTTCGCCGGTAAGCTGGCGCTGCGGGCCGCCGCGGTCGCCGCCGAAACCACCGCTCGCACCACCGCGGGGGCCGCCGAAGCCGCCCTCGCGCGGCTCGCGGGGGGCGCGCTCGGTGACGGGCATGGGCTCGCCCTCGATCTTGAGCTCAGTGGCCGAGATGCGGCCGCCGCGGTCGACGAGCGTGAAGCCGAGCGGCTGTCCCTCGGCCAGCGCCGTCAAGCCCGCCTGCTCGACGGCGGAGATATGAACGAACACGTCCTCGCCGCCGTCGTCGCGCACCACGAAGCCGAAGCCCTTCTGCGCGTTGAAGAACTTGACGACGCCCGTGCCTTCGCCGACGACCTGGGGCGGCATGCCGCGGCCGCCGCCGAAGCCGCCTCCGCCGCCACCACCGAAGCCGCCACCGCCGCCGCCGAAGCCGCCGCGGCCACCACCGCCGCCGCCATAGCCGCCACCGCCGCCGCCGAACCGGTCGCCGCCGCCGAAGCCGCCGCGCCCGCCACCGCCGCCGAAACCACCACCGAAGCCGCCGCTGTCGAAGCCGCCACCGCCTCCGAAATCGTCGCCGCCGCCGAAGCTGTCCCGCTTGTCGCGCCCGCGGCCTCCACGGTTGCCGCGACCACCCTTGTCGTAACTCATAAGCCCTGTTCGTCTTCCCGACTCGCCCTCAAACCTGACCGATCCCCGGCGTCGGACGACGAACGCATGGGTCGAGCACTCAGCAGATACTTTTGCGCACTCGGCCCATGCATAGCCCATTCGTCAAGCCCGCGCGAACAAAATCGTGCCCGGCAAGTTGTGATTCCGACCGGACGTGTCGGAAATGTGGCCCAGGGAGCACAATCAGGATCAATGGAAGGGATATTCGAGCTAATCCAGAGCCCCGCCGCTTGGGCGGCGCTGGTCACGCTGGTGGTCATGGAGGTGGTGCTCGGCATCGACAACCTCCTGTTCATCTCCATCCTCACCAACAAACTGCCGGAGGAGCACCGCAGCCGGGTGCGCCGCATCGGCATCTTCATGGCGCTGGGCCTGAGGCTCCTGCTCCTGTCCATGATCGCCTGGCTCGTCGGGCTGACCGCGACCGTGTTCGATCTCGGCATCACCGGCGGGCCCAACGAGCATGGCGGGGCGACCTTCGAGACCGCCTTCTCCGCGCGAGACCTCATCCTGATCGCGGGTGGGCTGTTCCTGGTGTGGAAGGCGACGCGCGAGATCCACCACAATGTCGAGGGCGACAGCCATGACGGCGACGACCCCAACGGCGTGCCGGGGGTCGCGGGCAAGGCCGCGCTCGGCGTCGGTTCGGCGATCTTCCAGATCATCCTCTTGGACATGGTCTTCTCGCTCGACTCGATCCTGACCGCGGTGGGCATGACGGACGACCTGCCGATCATGGTCGCGGCCGTGCTGATCGCGGTGGGCGCGATGCTCGTCGCGGCCGATCCGCTGGCGAACTTCGTCAACAAGAACCCCTCGGTGGTGATGCTGGCGCTGTCGTTCCTCCTGATGATCGGCCTGGTGCTGATCGCCGACGGCTTCGGGGTGCACGTGCCCAAGGGCTATATCTACGCCGCCATGGCCTTCTCCGCCTTGGTGGAGACGCTCAACATCGTCGCGAGCCGCCGGCGCGCGCGGGCGAAAGCGCGGGCGGCGGCCAGCGCCTAACTCTTCCACCTCCGTCACCCCGGACTTGTTCCGGGGTTCATCATCGTACGGACGATCCGTTCGACGAGTGTACCGGCCGCCGCTCCACTTCCCAAGACGTGGCGCGTGTCGAACCATGGACCCCGGAACAAGTCCGGGGTGACGGAGGCGGGGATCCAAAAGGGAGGGTTTAATCAGCGCTCGATCCGCCCTACTGCCCTCCCGATGACCGTCCACCTGCACGAAGAAGACATCCCTGCCGACCTGTTCCCCCCCGGCGCCGCCATTGCGGTGGACACGGAGACGATGGGCCTCCTCACCCCGCGCGACCGGCTGTGCGTGGTGCAGCTGTCGGACGGCGGCGAGGACGAGCACCTCGTCCGCTTCGCGCCTGGCTCCTCCTACACCGCGCCCAATCTCCGCGCCGTCCTCGCCGACCCCGACCGGCTCAAGCTCTACCATTTCGCGCGCTTCGACCTCGCGGCGGTCCGCCATTATCTCGGCGTGGTCGCCGGCCCCGTCTACTGCACCAAGACCGCGTCGAGGCTGGTCCGCACCTACACCGACCGCCACGGGCTGAAGGAGCTGGTGCGCGAGCTCCTGGGCGTCGAGCTCTCCAAGCAGCAGCAGTCGAGCGACTGGGGCGCCCCCGAGCTCTCCGACGCGCAGCGCGAATACGCCGCATCCGACGTCCGCTACCTCCACCGCCTCAAGGTCGAGCTCGACCGCCGCCTGGAGCGCGAGGGCCGCACCGCGCTCGCCCAGGCCTGCTTCGATTTTCTCCCCCACCGCGCCGAGCTCGACCTGGCGGGCTGGCCTGAGGTCGACATTTTCGCCCATGTCTGAACAGGCCGTCGCCGCCCGCACCGCGCGCCAGCGCATGGCGGCGCCGGGCAGCGCGCATGACAAGCTGATCGGCCTGCTCCGCGTCGGCCTGCCCATGGCGGTGGGCGTGCTCGCCGCCTTTCTCGTCATGGCCCCGCTGACCTCGGCGGGCGACGTGTCGTTCGTGCTCGACAAGAACGAGGTGGAGGTCGCGCGCGAGCGGCTGCGCATCCAGGCGGCGCGCTACCGCGGCCAGGACGCGCGCGGCCGTCCCTTCGTCATCGACGCCGGCTCCGCCGTGCAGCGCTCGTCCGCCGAGCCGGTGGTGCGCATGGAGGATCTCGCCGCGCGCCTGCAGCTGTCGGAGGGACCCGCCACCATCGCCGCCGACCAGGGCGTCTACCGCATGGATACGGAGCAGGTCCGCGTCGACGGCCCCGTCCGCGTCCGCGCCGCCGACGGCTACCGCCTCGACACGACGGACGCCGTCGCGGACCTGCGCACCCGCCGACTGACGAGCACCGGCCGCGTCACGGGCGCCACGTCGCAGGGGACCTTCTCCGCCGATACGATGCGCGCCGACCTGGAGAGCCGCACCGTGCGCCTCCAAGGCAACGCCCGCTTGCGGATCGACCCGTAAAGGACGACATGGACCGCATGCGCCGCCTCGTCCTGCTCGTGCCGCTCCTTCTCGCCTCGGCCGCGGGCGCGCAGCGCCACAATTCGGACGCGCCGATCAACTTCGCCGCGGGCGCGATCGAGCTGCAGGACCGCGCCAACCGCGCCGTGCTGTCGGGCGACGTGCGCGTGCAACAGGCGGACATGACGCTCACCGCCGAGCGCCTCACCGTCGCCTATACGGGCCAGGTGCTCGACGGCTCGCCTCAGGTGTCGCGCCTCGACGCGGCCGGCGGCGTGCTGGTGCGCCGCCCCGAGCAGACCGCGCGCGGGAACTACGCCGTCTACGACCTCAATCGTCGGCTCATCACCATGGTCGGCGACGTGACGCTCACCCAAGGGTCGAACACCGTCAATGGCGGGCGGCTCACGATCAACCTCGACACGGGCCGCGCGGTGATCGACGGTTCGGCGGTGGGCGGATCGAGCGCCGCGGGCGGCGTCCGGCAGCAAGGCGGGCGCGTCACGGGCACCTTCTCGGTCCCCAAGCGCCAGCAATAACGCACCGCTCGTCGCGGATCGTCTTTCCCCGGCCGCGCGCTTGAGGCATGAATCGTGCCAAGGGGAACGACGGTAACGACCTGTTTACCGTCTTTCCCGAAAAGCGAGTGCCTATGGACGCCCTGACCTCCACCGCCCAGCTCGGCCGTCCCGCCCAGATCGCGGACGGGCTCGAGGTCGTCTCGATCGCCAAGTCCTACGACAAGCGCGTGGTCCTGACCGACGTGTCCGTATCGGTGGGCCTGGGCGAGGTGGTCGGCCTGCTCGGCCCCAACGGGGCGGGCAAGACGACCTGCTTCTACTCGGTCATGGGGCTGGTGAAGCCGGACTCGGGCCGCATCATGCTGAACGGCCAGGACATCACCGGCCTGCCCATGTACCGCCGCGCGGTCCTGGGCCTCGGCTACCTGCCGCAGGAGACGTCGATCTTCCGCGGCCTCTCCGTCGAGAAGAACATCCTCTCCGTCCTCGAACTGGCCGAGCCGAACCGCGCCGCGCGCCAGGAACGGCTCGACCGCCTGCTCGACGAGTTCGGGCTCACGCGCCTGCGCGCCAGCCCCGCCATGGCGCTGTCGGGCGGCGAGCGCCGCCGCGCCGAGATCGCCCGCGCGCTCGCCGCCGACCCGTCGATCATCCTCCTCGACGAGCCGTTCGCGGGCATCGACCCTATCTCCATCGCCGACATCCGCGACCTCGTCTGCCAGCTCAAGAAGCGCGGCATCGGCGTGCTCATCACCGACCACAACGTCCGCGAGACGCTGGACATCGTCGACCGCGCCTACATCATCTACGACGGCCGCGTGCTGTTCACCGGGTCCCCGCAGGATCTCGTCGCCGACGCCAACGTCCGCCGCCTCTATCTCGGCGAGAGCTTCGAGTTGTGAGCGCCCTCCGTGCTCCCGCCCTTTGCTCGTCACCCCAGCGAAAGCTGGGGTCGCGTGGTTCGGGCCGGGTGCGCTCTCGGCAAACGATCCCAGCTTTCGCTGGGATGACGAGGTAAGTCAGCGTGTCCCTCGCCCCCCGCCTCGACCTGCGCCAGACGCAGTCGCTGGTGATGACGCCGCAGCTCCAGCAGGCGATCAAGCTGCTGGCGCTCTCCAACCTCGAGATCGAGGTGTTCATCGCCGAGGAGATCGAGCGCAACCCGCTGCTCGAGACGGGCACCGCCGAGCCGTCCGACGCGCCCGACGCCGAACCCGTGCTCATCGCCGAGGAGCGGCCTAGCGCCGACGCGATCCTGTCGGGCGACACCGCCGCCGAGCCGTCGCTCGACCTCGACTACGCCACCGAGTCCCACCAGCAGGACTCGGTCGCCGACGGCGGCTTCGGCCTTGACGGCGGCCTCGGCATGGCGGGCGCCGGCCCGGGCGGCTCGGAGGACGGCCCCGACCTCGACGCATTCGCCGACACCAGCGTCAGCCTCCACGACCACCTGCTGGCCCAGATCGGCCCGCTCGTCTCCGGCGTCGACCTCCTCATCGCGCAGCACCTGATCGACCAGATCGACGAGACGGGCTACTTGACCGTCACCACGCGCGAGATCGCCGACCGGCTGGGCGTGCCCATCGTGCGCGTGCAAGAGGTGCTGCGCGTCGTCCAGTCGCTCGACCCCACGGGCGTCGGCGCGCGCGACCTGGCGGAGTGCCTCGCGCTCCAGGCCAAGGAGGCCGACCGCTACGACCCGTGCATGGCGCGGCTGATCGACAATCTCGACCTCCTCGCCCGCGGCGACCTCACGCGCCTCAAGCGCCTCTGCCAAGTCGACGACGAGGACATGGCGGACATGATCCGCGAACTTCGCGGCTACGATCCCAAGCCCGGCTGCCGCTACGGCGGCGAGCCCGCGCCCGCGGTTGTCCCCGACCTGTTCATCGCCCGCACGAAGACCGGCTGGGCGGTCGAGCTCAACAACGCCACGCTGCCCCGCGTCCTCGTCAACCGCGGCTACTACACCGAGCTCTGCTCGGGCCCGCAGACCAAGGCGTCCAAGCAGTGGCTCACCGACCAGCTCGCCGGCGCCAACTGGCTGGTCAAGGCGCTCGACCAGCGCCAGCGCACCATCATCAAGGTCGCCGCGGAGATCGTGAAGCAGCAGGAGGCGTTCTTCCTCCGCGGCGTCCAGCATCTGCGCCCGCTCACCCTCGCCCGCGTCGCCGAGGCGATCGGCATGCACGAATCGACCGTCAGCCGCGTCACCTCGAACAAGTACCTCTCCTGCGCCCGCGGCACGTTCGAGCTCAAATATTTCTTCACCAGCGGCATCGCGTCGGCGGACGGCGGCGAGGCGGTCTCGGCCGAGGCGGTGAAGCAGGCGATCCGTCAGCTGATCGGGCAAGAGGGCGACAAGATCCTGTCCGACGACACGCTCGTCGAACTTCTCCAGGCCAAGGGCTTCGACATCGCCCGCCGCACCGTCGCCAAGTACCGGGAAGCCATGGGCATCGGCAGCTCGGTCCAGCGCCGCCGCGCCCGCGCGCTCGTCGGCGCGTGAGCGGGCTGATCTAGTATAGAAGACCGTTAGCGAAGTCGTAGCGCCGCCGCGGCTATGCCCGCCCGCATGAACGCCAGCTTCGACATCGGGGTCGACCCGGCCCGCGACCTCGTCCGCATCCGCGTGGGCGGCTTCTTCTCGCCCGACGATCTCGGGGCGTTCATGCCCGAGTTCCGCCGGGCCTATGCCGAGCTGCGCTGCGGCCCCAACGAGCATCTGACGCTGGTCGACGTGCGCGAGCTGGCGATCCAGAGCCAGGGGGCGGTGGCGCAGTTCGCCGCGCTGCTCGCCGATCCGCGCTTCCACGCGCGCCGCCTCGCCTGCATCGCCGCCTGCACGCTCGCGCGCAGCCAGCTCAATCGCGCGCTCGCCGCACGCCGCGACGCCCGCGTCTTCGCGGAGCCGGCGGAAGCGGAAGCCTGGGTGCTCGCCGCCGGCCCGGTCAGCCGCGCCGCTTAGGCCTTTCACAACCCTGTCCCGGTAAGCAGATCCGCATGGACGCCAGCTTCTCCGTCACCGCCGACCCCGCGCGCGACCTGGTGCGCATCACCTTGTCGGGCTTCCTCACCACCGAGTTAACCGCCGACTTCCTGCGCGCGCGGAACGAGGCGCACCGCCAGTTGCGCTGCGGCCCCAACGAGCACGCCACCGTCGCCGACATCCGCGGCCTCGCCATCCAGGCGCAGGACCTGGTCACGCGCTTCCAATCCGTCCTCGCCGACCCCGCCTACCGCTCGCGCCGCCTGGCGATCGTCACCCCCTCCTCGCTCGCCCGCCTCCAGGCCCAGCGCGCCGCCGGCAACCGCGACGCGCGCTTCTTCGGCAGCTTGGAGGAGGCCGAAGCCTGGGCGCTCGAACCCGGCCCGGCCACCCGCGCCGCGGCCTGATCAGTTCGGCGGCGTCGCCCCCGCCTCCGCTACGCTCGGCGCTTGCGGCGGCATCGCGCTGCGGGCCGCGTCGACCGCCTCGTCGTACCAGGCGGACAGGTCGCGCTTCATCTGCGCCAGCGCCTCGGGGTTCAGGTACATCATGTGCCCCGCCGGATAGTAGGTGAAGCGGAGGTTCCGCGCCTGCGCCGGCTCCAGCATCATGTGGTTGAGGTCGTTCTCCGCGCCGAAGAACGGGGTCGCCATGTCGTACCAGCCGTTCATCGACAGCACCTTCAGATATGGGTTGCCCCGCATCGCCGCCGCCAGGTCGATCGCGGTGTTCGGGTTGTTCTGCTGGCCTTGGCTTTGCCCCAACGGCCGGTGCTTCCAATTCCACTCGAACCCCGGCGCGTCGCGCGCGCTGGGACGGTAGAGCAGCTCCGTCTTGTAGCCGAGCGTGCGCGAGATGTGGTCGTTCTGCGCGGCGATGAACGCGCCGGAGATCGCCTCCGACGACACGTCGGTGTCCGGCCGCTCGCCCGCCGCGTCCGCGTCATAGCCGACGTATCGCGAGTCGAGCCGGCCCACGACCTGGCGCGTGCCCCTGAGCAGCTCCTTCTGGAACCGCGGCAGGTCGACGCGCAGGTTGGCGCGCTTGATGAAGTCCGCCGACAGGCCGGTCAGCTCCGCCATGCGCGTCGCGACCTGGTCGCGCTCCGCCTCGCCGATCAGCTGCCCCTTGCCCAGCGCGGCCGCGTAGGGGCCGACCGCAAAGGCGCGCGCCTGCGCCACCGCCTCGTCCACCGTCGCCGGGCGATTGGGCAGCCGGTTGTGGTACCAGGCGGTCGCGGCGTAGCTCGGCAGGTAGTTGACGTGGATCTGGTCGAGCCCCGGCTGGCGATAGCCGTAGTTCATGATCGACGAGAACAGCACCACGCCGTTCAACGCCATGCCCCGGTTCTGCAGCTGATATGCCAGTGCGCCGCCGCGCAGCGTGCCGTAGCTCTCGCCGAACAGGAACTTCGGGCTGTTCCAGCGCGCGTTCTTGGTCACCCAGCGCGTGATCGCCCGCGCGAACGCGTCCACGTCCTCGTCGACCCCGTAAAAGGCGGACGCCTTGGTGTCGCCCAGCGGCCGCGAATAGCCTGCGCCGATCGCGTCCAGGAACACCAAGTCCGACTTGTCGAGCAGCGTGTACGGGTTCACCGCCACCGGATAGGGCGCGGGCCGCACGAACTCCGGGTTGCCCGTCTGGATGCGCACCGGCCCGAACGACCCCATGTGCAGCCACATGGTGGGCGAGCCCGGCCCGCCGTTGAAGAAGAACGTCACCGGCCGCTCCGACGACCCCGCCCGCTGCCCGTCCAACGTATAGCTGGTGTAGAACATCGACGCGGTCGGCTTCCCCTCCACGTCGCGGATCGTCAGCGTGCCCGCGGTCGCCGTGTAGGGCAGCCGCCGCCCGTCCACCGCGACCGATCCCCTGGAGCGCACCTCCTGCTCCTCCACCGGCGCGGTCGCATACCCCGCCTCCACCGCCGCCTTTTGCCGGTCGGCGTTGGACTGGCCTTTGTCTTTCGCCTCCTGCGAGAGGGCAGGCGCGGCGAGAAGCAGAAGGGCGGCGAAATGAAGAAACGGGCGCATCGAACCTCGAGCGTGAAGCGGCATCCCGCACGCTAGCGTCGGCGCATCCCGCCGTCGATCACGTCGACACGAAAAAGCCCCCGTTCTTTCGAACGAGGGCCTCATCGACACCGCACCAAGCTTGTGATCGCCGAAGGTACGGCCGCCTCCGAAGAGGTCTTGAGGCTCGCGAGATTGCTCCCCGAGCAAGCGCTCAATACGTGGTAGGCAGATTCCTATTTGTCAAGCCCAAATGCACAGCGCACCGTTTGCCTGATCAGATCAAACTGCTCGTCCGAGACTCGCAAATTTGTCAGGTACTTACGTTTACCATACTGATCGCGGTCGGTCCTGAACAAGTCTAGACGGTCAAGGCCGACAGTAGTAGTCATATCGGCTTTCACCCACCAAACCCGTTCCGCAAACGGCTCGGGTAAGGGCTGCGCCAGCTCGATTCGGCAGTGATATCTATAGCGTGGGTCCGACTCCGTCCCGCTAAGCGGCACTACCGTGTGCAACCGACCGCGCCCAGGAAGATCGCCGACCAGAACGACCGCCGGACGACGCTTCACCATTTCGGGCGGTTTGAAACCGCCCATGCTGTAGTCGCACAACAAGATGGTTTTCGGTTTGACTGAGTACTGAAGCGGCATCGCGATCCTTGCCGCCGTGATAAGGGCAAGTTGCGGGACCGCAAGCGTCCGTCCTAATCGTCCTCGTCGTCCAGCCCGACCAGGTGCAGCGCCTTGGCCCGGATCTGCCGCGTCATGCACCAGTGGACCAGCGCGTCCTCGCGGCCGTGCGTGACCCACACCTCCTTAGGGGAGACCTCGATCAGCGTGTCGGTGAGCTCGTCCCAGTCGGCATGGTCGGACAGGATGATCGGCAGCTCGACATTCTTCTGCCTGGCCCGCTGGCGCACGCGCATCCAGCCCGACGCCATCGCGCTGATCGGGTCGGGCAGCCGCCGCGTCCAGCGGTCGTTGAGCGCGGACGGCGGACACATGACGACGTGCCCCGCCATCTCCGCCTTGGGCGTGTCGGTCGCGGGGCGGAGCTCGCCCAGCTCGACGCCGTGCTCGCGGTACAGGTCGCACAAGCGCTGCAGCGCGCCGTGGATGTAGATGGGCGCGGCGTGGCCCCTGAGCCTCAGTTCCGCGATCACCCGCTGCGCTTTGCCGAGCGCGTAGGCGCCGACCAGTACGCAGCGGTCGGGATTGGCGTGCAGCCGCTCGAGCAGCTTGTCCATCTCGTCACCCGTGTCGGGGTGGCGGAACACGGGCAGGCCGAACGTCGCCTCCGTCACGAACACGTCGCACGCCACTGGCTGGAACGGCTCGCAGGTCGGGTCGGGCCGGCGCTTGTAGTCGCCCGACACCACCACCGTCTCGCCCGCATGGGAGAGCACGATCTGCGCCGAGCCCAGCACGTGACCGGCGGGCACGAAGCCGACCTCCACCTCGCCGAGCTTCACCGACTCGCCGTACTGGACCGGCTTGCCCGCTTGCGGCCCGTAGCGGCATTCCATGATCGCCAGCGTCTCGGGTGTCGCCCACACCGTCTCGTGCCCGCCGCGCGCGTGGTCGGCGTGGCCGTGCGTCACCAGCGCGCGGGCCTGCGGCGTCGAGGGGTCGATCCAGGCGTCGGCCGGTTTGACGTACAGCCCATGCGGATGGGGTTCGAGCCACTGTCCCAGTCTTGCCATACCGGTCATTACGCTCGGGCGATGATCCGGGTTTCGGGCCAGGTTTCGGGATCGTTGCAGGGCCGCGCACGTTGACGAGTCAAGGAATGGATGGAGCGTGACGATGGACGGGTTGTTGGGAAGCGGCTTGTGGGGCGTGGTGGTGGTGCTCGGTCCGCTGCTCCTGGGTCTGGCGATCTTCTGGGCGCTGCGGCACAACAAACAGTCGAAGCGCGAGTACGAACGGACGGAGGCCGCGACGCGGGCGCTCTACGACGGCGATCCCGTAGACCGCAGGGAGGGCTGACCGCGCTCCCCGAGCCGCTGGAGCGCTGGTTCGCCGCCAAGGGCTGGCGGCCCCGGCGGCACCAGTTCGACATGCTGACGCAGGCGCGGGCCGGTAACCACGCGCTGCTCGTCGCCGCGACCGGCGCGGGCAAAACGCTCTCCGGCTTCTTGCCCACGCTCGCCGAGCTGATCGAGGAGCCCGCCGAGGGGCTGCACACGCTCTATGTCTCGCCGCTGAAGGCGCTCGCGGTCGACATCCAGCGCAATCTGCTCGCGCCCATCGACGACATGGGCCTCGACATCCGCGCGGAGACGCGCACCGGCGACACGCCCTCCGACCGCCGCCAGCGCCAGCGCGCCCGCCCGCCTCAGATCCTGCTCACCACGCCCGAATCGCTGTCGCTGCTGCTGAGCTATCCCGACAGCCTCGCCATGTTCGCCAGCCTACGCACGATCGTCGTCGACGAGGTCCACGCCTTTGCGGCCGGCAAGCGCGGCGACCTGCTCTCGCTCTGCATGGCGCGCCTCCAGCGGATCGCGCCGAGCCTACGCCGCGTCGCGCTCTCCGCGACGGTCGCCGATCCCGACGGCTACCGCGCCTGGCTCGCGCCCGACGGCGACATCGACGCCGTCAGCCTGGTGCGCGGCGAGCCCGGCGCCGACCCGAACATCGACATCCTCCTGCCCCAGGACCGCATCCCCTGGTCCGGCCATTCGGGCCGCTACGCCGCCGACCAGGTGATGCGCGAGATCGAACGGCGGCGCACCACCATCATCTTCTGCAACACCCGCGCGCTGGCCGAGCTCATCTTTCAGGATCTGTGGAAGGCCAACACCAAGGGCCTGCCGATCGGCGTCCACCATGGCAGCCTCTCCGTCGAGGCGCGGCGCAAGGTCGAATCCGCCATGGCCGACGGCAAGCTTCGCGCGCTCGTCGCCACCGCGTCGCTCGACCTCGGCGTCGACTGGGGCGATGTCGACTGCGTCATCCAGATGGGCGCGCCGAAAGGCTCGTCGCGCCTCCTCCAGCGTATCGGCCGCGCCAACCACCGCCTCGACGAGCCGTCCGAGGCGCTGATCGTACCCGGCAACCGCTTCGAATATCTGGAGGCGCAGGCCGCGCTCGACGCGGTGGAAGCGGGCGAGCTCGACCCCGACCTGTTCCGCCCCGGCACCTTGGACGTGCTCGCGCAGCACGTCATGGCCTGCGCCTGTGCCCGCCCTTTCCAGCAGGACGAGATGCTGGGCGAGGTCCGCTCGGCCACGCCCTATTCCGCCCTGCCCGACGACACGTTCGACCGCGTGCTCGGCTTCATCCGCGACGGCGGCTACTCGCTCCGCGCCTACGACCGCTACAAGCGCCTGACCCAAGACCCCGACGGCAGCTGGCGCGTCAGCCACCCCCGCTTCGTCCAGCAGCATCGCTTGAACGCCGGCATTATCGTCGAAGCGACGATGCTTAACGTCCGCTTCAAGAACGGCCGCCACCTCGGCAAGGTGGAAGAGGCGTTCGCCGCCACGCTCGCGCCCGGCGACACCTTCTTCTTCGCCGGCCTCAGCCTCGAGGTCGAGCGCATGGACACCGAGGACCTGCTCGTCCGCGCGACCGCCCGCCCCGCGCGCATCCCCACCTATGGCGGCAGCCGCATGCCGCTCTCGACCAGCCTCGCCGACCGCGTGCGCGGCTTCTTGGCGCAGCCCGAGCAGTGGCGGCGCTTTCCCGACGACGTGCGCGAATGGCTGGAGATCCAGGCCCGACGCTCGATCCTGCCCAGGCCCGGCCAAATCCTCGTCGAGACCTTCCCGCGCGACGGCCGTCACCACATGGTCGTCTACAGCTTCGAAGGCTGGAACGCGCACCAGTCGCTGGGCTTCCTCATCACGCGTCGCATGGAGGCGCAGGGGCTGAAACCCACCGGCTTCGTGTCGAACGACTATGCGCTCGCCGCCTACGGCCTCGAACCGATCACCGATCCCGCCAGCCTGTTCTCGCCCGACATCCTCGAGCACGAGTTCGTCGAATGGGTTGAAGGCTCGGCGCTCTTGAAGCGCGCCTTCCGCGAGGTCGCCGTCATCGGCGGGCTCGTCGAGCGCCAGCATCCCGGCAAGCGCAAGACGGGTCGCCAGGTCACCTTCTCGACCGATCTCATCTACGACGTGCTCCGCAAATACGAGCCCACGCACCTCCTGCTTCAGGCCGCCTGGGACGACGCCCGCGCGCGCATGACCGACGTCGGCCGCCTGGCGCGCCTGCTCGACCACGCGCAGCAACGGATCGTCCATGTCGACCTGCCCCGCGTGTCCCCGCTCGCCGTGCCCGTGCTCGTGCTGATCGGCCGCGAGCGCATCGCCACCATGCAGGGCGAGGACGCGCTGCTCATCGAGGCGGAGGCGCTCGCTGCGGAAGCCATGGCGGTGGACTAACCCGCCCCTTCCCGTCACCCCGGACTTGTTCCGGGGTCCATCGCTGTCCGGGCGAACCGCCCGCGAGGACGGACCGAACGGTGGTGCGCACCTTCCACGGTATCGCGCGCACGACGATGGACCCCGGAACAAGTCCGGGGTGACGGTTGGCTCTTGATCGAAGCCCTATCTCCATTCCGACAAGCTGGCGCTTGCAAAAGGCCCGGATCGGGCGCAGCTTGCGGGCCATGCGCAAGGCCCTGATCCCTCTAGCTCTTCTCGCCGGCCCCGTACTCGCCCAGGACGTCGCCCCGCTCACCGAGCCCGAGACCGAGCTGGCGTTCGAAACCGAAAAGACGCGCATGACCGTGCCCGTCTCCGTCGCCGGCGCGGGGCCGTACCGCTTCATCATCGACACGGGCGCGCAGCGCACGATGATCTCGCGCCAGCTCGCCGCCGAGCTCAACCTGCCGCGCGGCCGCCGCGTCGGGCTGACCGCGATGACGGGCCGCGCGCAGGTCGACACGGTGCTCGTCCCCTCGCTCCAGGTCTCAAGCTTCGGCGGCGAACGCATCGAGGCTCCCACGCTGGAGCGCGCGCATATGGGCGCGCCCGGCATCCTCGGCATCGACACGCTCCAGGACCACGCGGTCGCGATCGATTTCGACCAAGGCGTGATGAAGGTCTCCCCGTCCAAGAAGCGCAAAGGCCGCGCCCGCGTGTCGCGCGACGAGGTGGTCGTCGTCGCGAAGAGCCTGTTCGGCCAGCTCGTCGTCACCGACGCCACCTACGGCAACAAGCGGATCCGCGTGATCGTCGACACCGGCACCGAGGTCAGCATGGGCAACGAGGCGCTGCGCCGCCTCATCTCCCGGTCCAAGGCGCCCGAACAGGACATCGAGCTGGTCAGCGTCATCGGGGACAAGCTCGTTGCCGGCTATACTCAGATTCCTCGCGTGAAGATCGGCACGGTCGAGTTCGAGAACCTGCCCGTCGCCTTCTCCGCCGCCGCGCCGTTCGAGGTCTGGGGCCTGAAGGACAAGCCCGCGCTGCTGCTCGGCATGGACGCGCTGCGCATGTTCCGGCAGGTCCATATCGACTTCGCCAACCGCGAGCTCCGGCTCACCATGCCGAAGAACGTCCGCCGGGTTTGAGCCGAAGCGACGCGTCGGGGGCATAAGCCGCTGATCCCGCGCTTGATTCGGGCGAGTCGCCGGGCGTAGGGGCGTGGCGATATGGTTCCCTTTTCGTTCGGCGGACACGCGCTTCGGGCGCATGCGTCGGGTGCGGTCCACTGGCCGGCCCGCGCCGCGCTGCTCGTCGCCGACCTCCATTTCGAGAAAGCCAGCTGGTTCGCGATGCGCGGGCAGCTGCTGCCGCCTTATGATTCGCTCGCCACACTCGCCGAGCTGGAGGCGTTGGTCGCCCAGACCGGCGCGCGAGAGGTCTGGTGCCTGGGCGACAGCTTCCACGACGTCGGCGGCTGCGACCGCTTGGCCGCGCAAGCGCAGGACCGCCTGCGCGCGCTGACCGCCGCCGTGCGCTGGGTATGGATCACCGGCAACCACGACCCCGCCATCCTCGACCGCTGCGGCGGCGAGGTGATGGACGAGGCGCTGGTCGACGGCCTGGTGCTGCGGCACGAAGCCGACCCGCGCGAGGGCGTCTGCGAACTTTCCGGCCACTTCCACCCCAAGCTCCGCGTCCGCGTGCGCGGGCGTCAGGTGGCGCGGCGCTGCTTCGTCCGCACGGAACGTAAGCTGGTGCTCCCCGCCTTCGGATCGCTCACGGGCGGCCTCGACGCGGGCGCCCCGGCGATCCGCCGCGCGGTCGGCGGCGGCGCGGAGGCGCTGGTGCCGGTCGAGGACCGGATGCTCAGGTTCCCGTTGGCTGCATAGGCGTCCCCGCCGCCCCCACCCACTCCCTCGTCATGCCGGACTTGATCCGGCATCTATGCGCGTCCGCTTGTTCGACAACACCTTTGCGAACAGGTGGGCCGCGCGTGGACCCCGGCTCAAGGCCGGGGTGACGGTGTAGAAGACGGACTGGTCAGCGAGCCAGCGTCGGAAACCCAGCGCGGAACGCCGCGACCTTCGGTTTGTCCCAGCGCACGATGTAACCATGGTTCGGGTTGCGCCGCGCGAAGTCCTGATGCTCCGCCTCGGCGGGGAAGAACGCGCCGGTCTCGATCCGGGTGACGATCGGGCGCGGATAGGCGCGGGCGGCGCCCAGTTGCGCGATGTAGCGCTGCGCCACGAGCCGCTGCTGCGACGTTTGCGGGAAGATGGCCGAACGATAGCTCGGCCCGTGATCCGGACCCTGACGATTGAGCTGCGTCGGGTCGTGCGCGACCGAGAAGAAGACGCGGAGCAGCTGGCCGTAGCTCACCTGGGCCGGGTCGTAGACGATGCGCACCGCCTCGGCGTGGCGCGTGCGCTCGGAGGAGACCTGCGTGTAGGTCGCGGTCCCGCGCGTGCCGCCGGCATAGCCGCTCACCACAGAGCGTACGCCGCGCACCTGTTCGAACACGGCCTCCACGCCCCAGAAGCAGCCGCCCGCGAACACCGCGGTCTGCAGACCCGGCGTACGGGGAACGTCGATCCGGGGCGCCGGGATCGGCACCGCGCGCTCGGCGGCCGCGCCGGTCGCCATCAGCGCCCAGGCGAGCGCGGCGGACCCGACGGCCACCCCGAGCGCGCGGAAGGTCATCGCTGCGCGGGCACGCTCACCGCGAAACGCTCGGCGATGTTGCGCGTCGCCTCGGCGGGCTGAAAGGCGAGCAGGCCGACCGCGCCGAGCACGAAGCCGCCGACGAACTGCTGGGCGAAACTGTTCTTGAAGCTACGCATGACACACGTCCTGTGTTCGGTTCTACGACGATAGACACCCAAGTCGGGCCGGAGCGGTCCGACCACAAGGGCGACTATCGCAACAATATGTTTCCAGAAGTTAACCGAGCCTGGGCGGCCCGTTCATGCGCCCGCCAGCTTCAGACCAGCGCCGCGCACGCCTCCTGGATGCGCGCGCAGGCCTCGCGCAGCAGGTCGTCGGACGTCGCGTAGCTGATGCGCATCGCAGGCGACAGGCCGAACGCTGCGCCCTGCACAGCGGCCACGCGCGCCTCGTCGAGTAGATAGGTGACGAACGCCTCGTCCGAATCGATCACCTGGCCCTTGGGCGTGCGCCGCCCGATTAGGGGCGCGAAGCTCGGATAGACGTAGAACGCGCCTTCCGGCTTGGGGCAGGTCATGCCCTCGATCTCGCGGAGCGTGCCCAGCACCAGGTCGCGCCGCGCCTGGAACGCGCGGTTGCGCTCCTGGAGGAAGGACTGGTCGCCCGTCAGCGCGGCGACGGCGGCCGCCTGCGCGACCGAGCAGGGATTGGAGGTCGACTGTGACTGGAGCTTGGCGATCGCCTTGATCAGCCAGGACGCGCCGCCGGCGAAACCGATGCGCCAACCGGTCATGGCGTAGGCCTTGGAGCAGCCGTTCACCGTCAGCGTGCGCTCGTACAGGTTCGGGCAGGCCTGGGCGACGGTGGCGAACTCGAAGCCGTCATAGACGACGTGCTCGTACATGTCGTCGGCGAACACCCAGACATGCTCGTGCCGCGCGAGCACTTGAGCGAGCCCGCGCAGCTCGTCGGCGGTGTAGGCCGCGCCCGTCGGGTTGGAGGGCGAGTTGATGATGACCCACTTGGTCCGGGGCGTGATCGCCGCGTCGAGCGCTTCCGGCGTCAGCTTGTAGCCCTGCTCCGGCCCCGCGGGCACCGGGACGGGGGTTCCGCCCGCGAACTGCACCACGTCCGGGTAGCTCACCCAGTAAGGCGCGGGAATCAGCACCTCGTCGCCCGGCTCGACGGTGGCGACGATCGCGTTGAACAGCGTGTGCTTGCCGCCGACGTTCACCGTCACCTGGTCGCGGCCGTAGGTCAGGCCGTTGTCGCGCCGGAACTTGTCGATCACCGCCTGCTTCAGCTCGGGCGTGCCGTCGACGTCGGTATACTTGGTCTTGCCGTCGCGGATGGCCTTGATCGCGGCTTCCTTAACGAAGTCGGGCGTGTCGAAATCGGGCTCGCCCGCGCCCAGACCGATCACGTCGACGCCCGCGCGCTTCAGCTCGGCGACGCGCGCGGAGACGCCGAGCGTCGGGGACGGGCTGATGCGGTCGAGGGCGGCGGAGGTGCGCATGGCGCGGAGGGCTAACCCGCGGCTTCGACCCTGGCAACTGCAAGCCGTGCAGGGATCAAGCCGCGCAATGCATTGCCGAGCAGGAAGCCGTCGGCGAGATCGGCGCGGGTGAGCTCCCCCTCCTCCGCCCGACCGTCGGCGAGGAGCGACGCCCGGAGCACGCCCGGCAGCAGGCCGCGCGCCAGCGGCGGCGTGACGAGCCGGCCGTCGCGCGGCACGAACAGCGAGGTGAAGCTGCCTTCGGTGAGGCGGCCTTCCCCGTCCTCGAACAGCACCTCCCACGTGCCCGCGTCGCGGCGGGCGCGGTCGTAGAAGGCGCGGTCGGTCGTCTTGTGGCGCAGGCGGAAGTCGCGCGGGGATACGGGCAGCGGCACGATCGCCACCTCAGCGGGTCCGGGCGGCGCGGGCGGCATCGGCCCCGTCTCGGTCGCCACCGCGCCGTTGCGGCTCAGCAGCAGCCGGACACGCGCGGGACTGCGCAGGCGGAAGGTCGCGGCCTGGAGCTCGTTGCGGGCGGCGTGGCGGTCGAGCTTGAACCCGAACGCCACCGCGCTCGCCTTGAGCCGCGCCATGTGGTGGTCGAGCAGGACGATCCCCTCTTCGGGGTCGAACGCCATCGTCTCGATCAGGTCGAAGCGGCGCTCGCCCGCCTGGAGGAACGCCGCCTTGGCGAGGCACTCGTCCCATTCCTCGTCCACATCGCTGTCGGCGACGAGGCCCGAGCCCAGGCCCAACACCGCCTCGCCGTCGCGGATCGTCAGCGTGCGGATGGCGACGTTGAACTGCGCGTCGCCGCCCGCGTCGAGATGCCCGATCGAACCCGTATAGAGGCCGCGCGGCGGCCCGCGCTCCACCTTCGCCAGCACCTGCATCGCCCCGACCTTGGGCGCCCCGGTGATCGAACCGCAGGGAAAAGCGGCGGCGATCACGTCCAGCGCGTCGCGGTCGGGCGCCAGCTCGGCGGTGACGGCGGAGACCATCTGGTGGACGGTGGGATAGCTCTCGACGGTGAACAGCTCGGGCACCGCGACCGAACCCGCGACGGCGACGCGCGACAGGTCGTTGCGCATCAAGTCGACGATCATCAGGTTCTCGGCGCGCTGCTTGGGGTCGGCCGCCAGCGCCTGCGCCGCGGCGCGGTCCTGGGCGGGCGCGGCTACGCGGCGCGCAGTGCCCTTCATCGGGCGGCAGGTGAGGCGGCCGCCCTCCAGCCGAAAGAACAGCTCGGGCGAGAAGGACAGGTAGGTCGCGTCACCGGTCGCGACCACAGCGCCCCACCCCGCGCCCGCGCGGGCGCGGAGCGCGGCGTAGAGCGCGAGCGGGTCGCCCTGGACCGGGGCGCGGGCGCGGAAGCTGAGGTTTGCCTGATAGAGGTCGCCGGCGCGGATGAGCTCGGCGACCTGCGCGAACGCCTCGGCGTAGGTGGCGTGGTCGACGCAGGGCGCGAGCGCGCCGATCCACGCGCCCGCCGGATCGGGCATCGCGGACGGCCCCTCCTCCCAGCGCTCGAACAGCCCGAACCAGAGGAGCGGGCCGTCGGGCGCGCCCGCCGGGGCCGCGGGCTCGAACGCCGCGCCCGCCTCATAGGCGAGGAACCCCGCCGCGTGCAGGCCCTGCGCCCGCGCAGCGCGCAACGTGTCGAGCGCCGGGCGGACCTCGGCCGGCTCGCGCGCCTCCACGACCCGCACCGGATCGCGGTAAAGGCGCGCGGGCGCCCCGCCCGGTCGGGCGTCGTCGAGCAGCACGAAGGGCGCTTGGGGCCGCATTCCCCATCAGATGCCGGAGCTCGACGCCCGCGCCAAGCGCAGATTGCCGGGGCGCGGGCGCGGGCCTATCTCGCGGCGCATGGCCAGCAATCCCCCGCCCCGTCCCCCGCTACGCGCGGCGATCATCCCCGTGACGCCGATCCAGCAGAACTGCACGCTCATCTGGTGCACCGCCACCATGCGCGCGGCCGTGGTCGATCCGGGCGGCGACCTGCCCCGCATCCGCCGCGCGATCGACCAGGCGGGCGTCGTCGTGGAGCGCATCCTGCTCACCCACGGCCATATCGATCATGCCGGCGGCGCCAAGGAGCTTCGCGACCAGTTGGGCGTGCCGATCGAGGGCTCGAACGAGGCGGACCGCTTCTGGCTCGCGCGGCTGGACGAGGACGGGCGCAGCTGGAACATCCCCGCCCAGCCGTTCGAACCCGACCGCTGGCTGAACGAGGGCGACGTGGTCGAGGTCGGCGACTTGCGGCTCGACGTGTACGAGACGCCCGGCCATACGGCGGGGCACGTCATCTTCCACCACCCGCCGTCCAAGTTCGCGCTGGTGGGCGACGTGCTGTTCCAGGGCTCGGTAGGGCGCACCGACCTGCCGCAGGGCGACCACCAGCAGCTGATCCGCTCGATCGTGGACAAGCTCTGGCCCTTGGGGAACGACACGGCGTTCATCCCCGGCCACGGGCCCGCCAGCACCTTCGGTCACGAGCGCCAGCATAATATGTTCGTGAGCGACCGCGCGCTGGCGGCGTGAGCGCTTTCAACGGTTAAGTATCTGTTCCAGCTTACGATTTTGGGCGAAGTTTGACGACTTTGACGCCGAAACACGCACTTGACCGAATTTCAGCCACGAAAGCGGGCCCGCGTGGGGCTAAGTCGTTAATCAACAAGCGTTTGTGAAGTTGACACGTCTGGACGCCTCCCGTGCTCATCGGCCCGGCCCACGCCGGGATGATGCGAGGTTCGACAAGCTCACGATGTGAAAGAGCGACTCGGGAGCGTAGGTCGCCTCCGGCTTGTAGGACAGCCCGTAATACAGCAGCGTTCAGCGTTCGCGCCTGACCGGATCGACGTCCTGCACCGCGGGCGAGTAGGCGCCAGTGGCGGGGATGGAGATGGCCCAGAGCGCGAGCAGGAGCTGGAGCACCGCGGTCAGCCCCGCGCCGATCGGGCGTCCGGGCGCCCAGCCGTCCATGCCGATCCCGTGCGCGATGCGCGCGACCACGAACAGCGCCGCCATGACCCAGAGGTACACCGACGGGCTGGCCGCGAACTCGATCAGGCCGACCAGGATGAGCACCAAGGGCACGTTCTCGGCGAAGTTGGCGTGCGCGCGCATGCGGCGGAGCACCTGATCGTTGCCGCCGTCGCCCACGCTGATCCCGTGCGCCCGGCGCGCCGCGCCGACGCGGAACGAGAGCCAGATGTTGATCAGCGTGAGCGCCCCGGCCAGCACCAGCGTGATCGGAAGGGTCGTGGTGTACATCGCGGGCTCCTCCTGTTGCTCGCGGAACAACGGTCCGCCAGGCGAACCGTATCCCGCGAGCGGGGCGACGCGCTTGCAACAGCGGCGTAAATCGCTATAGCGCCTCGGCTCTCGCGACGCGCCCGGCAGCGGAGCCCCCGTGGCCCCGTGCCCGGGCGCGAGCCTTTTCATTGAACTAACAAGGTGCCGAAATGGCCGTCCCCAAGCGAAAAACCTCTCCTTCCCGCCGCGGCATGCGCCGCGCGCACGACGCGCTCTCCGTGGAGTCGTTCCAGGAGTGCCCGAACTGCGGCGAGCTGAAGCGCCCGCACAATCTCTGCACCGCCTGCGGGCACTATAATGGCCGCGAGATCGTTTCGGTCGAGGGTTAAACGCTCGGTCGAGAGGTAAGCCAGGAATGCCCGACAGCGGTCCGATCGCCGTCGACGCGATGGGCGGCGACGACGGGTTACGCGTGATGCTGGCCGGCGTCGCCCGCGCGCGCCGCGCCGCCGAGGGCACGCGCTTCCTGCTGGTCGGCGACGAGGACGCGATCGCCAAGGGGCTGGACGCGCATCCCGGCCTGCGCGGCGCGTCGGAGATCGTCCACGCGCCCGAAACGGTGAAGGGCGACGAGAAGCCCTCGGCCGCGATCCGCCGCGCCAAAAAGACGTCGCTGGGCATCGCCATTGATCTGGTCAAGCAGGGCCGCGCCGCCGCCGCCGTGTCGTCGGGCAATACGGGCGCGATGATGGCGATGGCGAAGGTCGCGCTGCGCACCATGCCGGGCATCGACCGTCCCGCGCTCGCGGCGCCGCTGCCGACGCTGGGCGACAACGACGTGATCATGCTCGACCTCGGCGCGAACGCCGAGGTGGACGCGCAGAACCTCGTCCAGTTCGCGGTCATGGGCGCCGCCTTCGCGCGCACCGTGCTCGACCTGGAGACGCCGCGCGTGGCGCTGCTCAACATCGGTTCCGAGGATCAGAAGGGCACCGACACGATCCGCGACGCGTCGCAGCTGCTGAAGCAGGGCAAGCGCCTGCCCTTGCGCTTCGACGGCTTCATCGAGGGCGACCGCTTGAGCCGCGGCGATGTCGACGTGATCGTGTGCGACGGGTTCTCGGGCAATATCGCGCTCAAGACCGCCGAGGGGACGGCGCGCTTCGTCGCCGACCTGCTGAAGCGCGCGTTCCGCAGTTCGGTGCGCTCCAAGATCGGCTTCCTGATCTCCAGGCCGGCGACCGAGCTGCTGCGAGACCATCTCGACCCCAACAAGCACAACGGTGCGGTCTTCCTCGGCCTAAACGGCATCGTCGTGAAGAGCCACGGCGGCGCGAACGAGCTGGGCGTGGCGACGGCGATCGGCAACGCGGTCAAGATGGTGCGCCACGACCTGACACGCCGCATCGCCGAGGATCTCGGCCGTTTCGAGAAGGCGGCCGCCGCATGATGCGCTCGGTCATCACCGGCACAGGTTCCGCGCTCCCCAAGCGCCGCGTGTCGAACGCCGAGCTGGCGGAGACGGTGGAGACGTCGGACGAGTGGATCGTCGAGCGCACCGGCATCCGCTTCCGCCACATCGCAGGCGACGGCGAGACCACCTCCTCGCTGGCGGTGGACGCGTCGCGCCGCGCGCTCGAGGCGGCGGGGCTCGAGCCGTCCGACATCGACCTGATCGTGCTCGCCACCGCGACGCCCGACCAGACTTTTCCCGCCACCGCGACGATCGTGCAGGCGGAGCTCGGCATCCTCGACTGCGTCGCGTTCGACGTGGCGGCGGTGTGCTCGGGCTTTCTTTACGCGGTGCAGGTCGCCGACTCGATGCTGCGTTCGGGCACGCACGCGCGCGCGCTGGTGATCGGCGCGGAGACGTTCAGCCGCATCCTCGACTGGGAGGACCGCGCCACCTGCGTGCTGTTCGGCGACGGTGCGGGCGCGATGGTGATGGAAGCGCGCGAGCCGGCCGAAGCGGGCGACCGCGGCGTGCTGGCGGCGAAGCTCCACGCCGACGGGCGCTACAACGAGCTGCTCTACGTCGACGGCGGGCCTTCGACCACGGGCACGGTGGGCAAGCTCCGGATGAAGGGGCGCGAGGTGTTCCGCCACGCGGTGACCAACCTCTCCGCCGTCATGACCGAGTCGCTGACGCTCGCGGGCCTCGCGCCCAACGCGGTCGACTGGGTCGTGCCGCACCAGGCGAACGCGCGGATCCTGGACGCCACCGCCAAGAAGCTGGGGCTGGCGCCCGAGAAGGTCGTCGTCACCGTCGACCGGCACGCCAACACGTCGGCAGCCTCCGTGCCGCTGGCGCTGGACGAGGCGGTGCGCGACGGGCGGATCAAGCCGGGGCACCTCGTCGTGCTGGAGGCGATGGGCGGCGGCTTCACCTGGGGCGCGGCGGTTGTTCGGTTCTGATACCTGAACTGACGCCCAAGCCCTTCCGATCGCCCGCTTTCGCGTGTAGGCTCCGGCCCGACAGGGGAAGGGAATAATCTGTGGAACCAGCAGGGACGTTGACCCGCGCCGACCTCGCCGAGGCGCTGCACAAGGAGATCGGCCTGTCGCGCGCCGACTCGGCCAAGATCGTCGAGCAGGTGCTGGCGCATATGTGCGAGGCGCTGTCCAAGGGCGAGAACGTCAAGATCTCCGGCTTCGGCACCTTCGTGCTGCGCGACAAGGGCGAGCGCGTCGGCCGCAATCCCAAGACGGGCGTCGAGGTGCCGATCGCGCCGCGGCGCGTGCTGACCTTCCGCGCGAGCCAGATGATGCGCGAGCGCATTGCCGCCGCGAGTTGACGTTTTGATCCGGCTCACGCCGGATGCGGCGCCGGCCCGCTCCCCCACCCGACTACCCACATCATACACCGAATGGGTGGCCGGGTGGGGGAGCGGGCCGGTGCCGCGCGGCCTCAGCGTCGCTGAGGCCGTATTATGACCGAGCCGCCCGCAAAAGCGGCGGGCGCGTTCCGCACGATCGGCGAGCTCTCGCGCGAGCTCGGCCTGCCGCAGCACGTCCTGCGCTACTGGGAGACGCGCTTTCCGCAGCTGAAGCCGCTCCAGCGCGCGGGAAACCGGCGCTATTACCGGCCGGAGGACGTGGCGCTCGCCAAGCGCATCGACCGGTTGCTCAACAGGGAAGGCTATACCGTCAGGGGCGTGCAGCAGCTGCTGGCGCGCGAGGGCGGCGGCGAGGAGGCGGCGCCGCAGCAGAGCTCGTCCGACTTGCTGACGCGGGTACGCATCGTGCGCGACCGACTGGCGGCGGCGCTGTCGGACGACTGAGGGCGCCCTCTCAGCGCGCCAGCCCGCGCCGCAGGAATTCCGCCACCGCGTCGGCGATCGCGTCGGGGTCCTGGTCCTCGCTCCACACGCCGAAGCGGAGCCCCAAGAACACGTTCATCCCCATGATCGCCCAGGCGTGGACCTCCGACACGTCCGCGCGGAAGTTGCCGCGGGCGACGCCGGCGGCGAGGCGTTGCGCGATCCGGTCGGCCGTCGACTGGTAGTGGAGGCGGAACGACTCTGAGTCGACGAACTCCGACTCGTCGATGATGCGGTAGATCTCCTTGTGCTCGCGCACGAACCGCAGGAACCGTTCGAGCCCCGCGCGCTCGGCGGCGATGCCGTCGGGCGCGGCGCGGATGGCGGGGGCGACATGCTCGCGCACCTGCGCCGACAGGTCGCGCACCAGCGCGCGGAACACCACGTCCTTCGAATCGAAGTAGGTATAGAAGCTGCCCAGCGCGACGCCGGCGCGGCGCGTGATCCCGCTGATCGATGCGTCGTGGAAGCCGCGCTCGCCGAACTCGGCGGCGGCCGCGTCCAGGATGGCGCGGCGCGTGCGCCGGCCCCGCTCGGTCCGCGGTTCCCGATCACCTTTAATGGCGTCCGTGTCGCCCGCGGCGGCGGCCGCAATCGTTTCCGCCATCGCCCCTCCTATTGACCAGAGTTGAAACCTGGTTCACCTTTCAGTAGATCAGGACGAAACCGCAGGCAAGCGGGTCGACACAGGGAGGAAAAGCCATGAAGGCGCGGGCGTATCTGCAACTCGGGGCCGCGGTCGCGGCGCTTCTCGCCGCTCCGGCTTTCGCGCAGAGCAGCGGCGGGACCGGCGCGCCGGGCGCGCAGGACGTGAACCCCGCATCCGAATCGACGCAGGCGCAGTCGGATAACAATGTCGCGACCGAGGAGGGCGCGGCGGGCGAGCGCAACGTCGCCGACATCGTCGTCACCGCCCGCCGTCGCGAGGAGTCGCTGCTCGACGTGCCGATCGCGGTGTCGGCCTTCACCGGCGCGCAGCTCGAGGCGCAGGGCTTCCTGGACATCACCGACATCGCCAACGTGACCCCATCCGTCACCCTGGAGGTCTCGCGCGGCACCAACAACACGCTCACCGCCTTCATCCGCGGCGTCGGGCAGCAGGATCCGGTCGCCGGGTTCGAGGGGGGCGTCGGCATCTACCTGGACGACGTCTACCTCAACCGTCCACAGGCGGCGGTGCTCGACATCTACGACGTGGAGCGGATCGAGGTGCTGCGCGGGCCGCAGGGCACGCTCTACGGCCGCAACACCATCGGCGGCGCGGTCAAGTACGTCACCCGCCGCTTGGGCGACGAGCCGACGGCGCGGGTGCGCGCCTCCTACGGCACCTATGATCAGGCCGACCTCGTGGTGAGCGCGTCGACGCCGATCGGCGACGGCACGGTCAAGGTCGGCGTGGCGGGCGCCAGGCTGTCGCGCGGCGGGTTCGGCGACAACCTCACCACGGGGCGCGAGAACTACAATCGGGACATCTGGGCGGCGCGCGGCACGCTCCAGATCGAGCCGTCCGACGAGTTCTTCCTGCGCCTGTCGGGCGATTACACCAAGGACGAGTCCGAACCGCGCGGCGGGCATCGCATCATCCCGGACCTGGCCGCCCCTTTCCAGTTTCCCGTGCTGGATGACGTGTTCGACTCGCGCGGCGGTCTCCTCGACCCGCGCCAGGAGGTCGAGGCCTATGGCGGCTCGCTCTTCGCGGAGATGAAGCCCGCCGATTGGCTCATCGTCCGGTCGATTACCGGCTACCGCAAGGACGACTCGGCGACGCCGATCGACTTCGACGCGCTGCCCGCGGTCGACGTCGACGTGCCGGCCTTCTACAACAACGAGCAGTTCAGCCAGGAGCTGCAGGCGCTGGTCGACTTCGGCGGCTTTAACGGGCTCGTCGGCTTCTATTACCTCGACGCCCGCGCGCGCACCGTATTCGACGTGCGGCTGCCCAACCGGTTGACCGCGCTCACCTCGGGCAATGTCAAGACGGACACCTACGCCGTGTTCGGCGACTTCACCTACGACCTGAGCCCGCAGTTCAGCGTCTCGGTGGGCGGCCGCTACACCTGGGACACGCGCACCTCGCAGGTGGTGCGCAACGTGTATCTGGGGCCGTCGCCCGCGTTCGGCGGCACGACCGCGCCCATCGTGCGGCAGACGGATTTCCGCGGCTCGGCCGATTTCAGCGAGTTCACGCCGCGCGCGAGCGTCAACTTCAAGCCCACGCCCGACCACAATTTCTACGCGAGCTACAGCCAAGGCTTCAAAGGCGGCGGCTTCGACCCGCGCGGCGTCGGCACCGCCGCGCCCGACCTGAACCGCAACGGCCGCAACGGCGCGCAGGGCGACCGGGCGGACATCTTCGAGTTCCTGAGCTTCGACCCCGAACGCGTCGACGCCTATGAGGTCGGCTACAAGGCGTCGCTCCTCGACCGGCGGGTCAACCTGGCGCTCGCCGCCTTCCAGTCCGATTACACGAACGTGCAGGTGCCCGGATCGGTCGGGCAGACGGTGAACGGCGTGCAGACGTTCGTCGGCATCACCACCAACGCCGGCAAGGCGCGCATTCGCGGATTCGAGGCGGAGGTCAGCGCCACGCTGTTCGAGGACGTGGCGGGTGCGGGCGACCGCGTCACCTTCGCGGGCTCGTTCAGCTATCTGGACGCCGAGTACCGCCGGTTCATCGACGCGCGCGGCATCGACGTGG
The DNA here is from genome assembly GCF_002288825.1 of Sphingomonas lenta. GTDB lineage: Bacteria > Pseudomonadota > Alphaproteobacteria > Sphingomonadales > Sphingomonadaceae > Sphingomonas > Sphingomonas lenta. Next base: position 104,102 of record NZ_NSLI01000003.1, on the reverse strand, counting down.
CGAACCGCCGCCGCATCCAGAACACGCCGGAGTTCACCTTCTCCGAGACGCTCGGCTACTCGGTCCCGGTCGGGGCGGGATCGGTCGACGCCAGCGTGACGCTCTCTTACCGCAGCTTCACGCAGCAGTTCGAGCTGCGCACGCCGGGCCTCGATCAGCCGGCGTTCGGATTGCTCGACGCGAACGTCGTCTGGAACATCGACGACCGTTTCTCGCTCGGCGTGCACGGCCGCAACCTACTCGACAAGGAGTATATCGTGTCGGGCTACAATTTCCTGGCGCAAAACCCGGACACGGGCGACTTCCTGCGCAACGCGCAAGGGCGGTTGATCCCGACGCTGGGCGCGGAAGGCGTGCTCACCGCCTATTACGGCAACCCGCGCCAGGTGTTCGCGACGCTGACCGCGAAGTTCTGAGCGGAAGCGGGCCGCCACCGTTTCAACTTTTCGTCACCCCGGGCTTGACCCGGGGTCCACGCGCGGCGCTTCTGTTCGGGAAGGCGATCCCGAACAAGCGGACGCGCGTGGATGCCGGGTCGAGCCTGGCATGACGGGGGAGATACAGATGACTCAAGCCAATGCGCGAGGAGCCGCGCCGGCCGGGCAGAACCCCAACCTCGTCCTGGGCATGCTGCTCCTCGTCTACATCTTCAACTTCCTCGACCGGCAGATGCTCGGCATCCTGGCGGGGCCGATCAAGGCGGATCTCGGGCTCACCGACGCGCAGTTCGGCGCGGTCGGCGGGCTCGCCTTTGCATTGCTCTACTCGTTCCTAGGCGTGCCGCTCGCCCTGCTCGCCGACCGGACGAGCCGGTCGGGGGTGGTGGCGGCGTCGCTGGCGGTATGGAGCCTGTTCACCGCGCTGTGCGGGATCGCGGCCAATTACTGGCAGCTCTTCCTGTTCCGGCTGGGCGTGGGTGTCGGCGAGGCGGGCGGCGTCGCGCCGTCATACGCGCTGATCGCCGACTATTTCCCACCGGAGCGGCGCGCGCGGGCGCTGGGCATCTACTCGATGGGCGTCCCCGTCGGCTTGGCGTCGGGCACGCTGTTCGGCGCCTATATCGCCTCGCTCGTCGACTGGCGCATGGCGTTCATCGTCATGGGGGTGGCGGGACTGCTGCTCGCCCCCGTGTTCCGCTGGCTGGTGCGCGACCTGCCCCGCACGGGCTCGCCGGTCAGACTGTCGGCGCTGTTCGAGGTCTTTCCGGTGCTCGCGCGCAAGCCCGCCTTCTGGCTGATGGCGTTCGCCGCGTCCTTCTCGTCGCTCACCGGCTACGGGTTGGCGCTGTGGACGCCGTCAGTGCTGCAGCGCTCGTTCGGCTTGGGCCTGATCGAGACAGGCCAGTTCTTCGGCTCGCTTCTGCTCGTCGGCGGGGTGGCGGGCGTGGTCGCGGGCGGGTTCCTGGCGGATCGGCTGGGCCAGGCGGATCGGGGCTGGTACGCCAAGCTGCCCGCTATCGCTTGGGGTGTCACCGCGCCCATGTTCGTGGCGGGCCTGCTCAGCCCGTCGCTGACGCTGGCCTGGGCGCTGCTGGTCATCCCCAACGGCTTGAACATCCTGTGGCTGGGGCCCGTGACGACGGCGGTCCAGCACCTTGTGCCCCAGCACCAGAGGGCCACGGCCTCCGCATCGTTCCTGCTCATCAACAACCTGATTGGCCTGGGCGTCGGGCCGCTGCTGATGGGCTCGCTGTCAGACGCGCTCAAATCGACTTACGGCATCGAGGCGCTGCGCTACGCCGCGGTGGCGTGCGTGGGGTTCTACCTCGTCGCGGCGCTGCTGATGCTGCTGGCGGTCAGGCCGCTCAGGCGGGGGTGGGTCGACTAACGCTCCCTGGTCGCCGCGAAGCGCACCTTGGGGTAACGGTCCTGGACATAGCCGACCTCCCAGGCGGATTTCGCCAGGAACACCGGGTTGCCGTCGCGGTCCTTGGCCATCGCGCTCCGGTTCAGGTCGGCGAACGCCTTGAGATCCGCCGCGTCCTCCGCCGAGACCCAGCGCGCGGTGTCGAACGGCGCGGGCTCGAGCGCGGCGGCGACTTTGTACTCTGCCTCGAGTCGCGAGAGCAGCACGTCGAGCTGTAGCTGGCCGACGACGCCGATTACCCAGTTGGACCCGATCTCCGGGTAGAAGACCTGCGTCACGCCCTCCTCGGCCATGTCGTCCAGCGCTTTGCGCAGCTGCTTGGTCTTGGTCGGGTCCTTGAGTTGGACGCGGCGCAGAATTTCCGGCGCGAAATTGGGGAGCCCCGTGAATCGCACGCCCGCGCGCTCCGACAGCGTGTCGCCGACGCGCAAGGTCCCGTGGTTGGGGATGCCGATGATGTCGCCGGGGAACGCCTCGTCGGCGACCTCGCGATTCTGCGCGAAGAAGAGGATGGGCGAGTGCACCGCGATCGGCTTGCCGTGGCCGGTCGGCGTCAGCTTCATGCCGCGCTTGAAGGTGCCTGAGCAGAGCCGCATGAACGCGATGCGGTCGCGGTGTTGCGGGTCCATGTTCGCCTGCACCTTGAACACGAAGCCGGTGACCTCGCCCAACTCCGGCGAGACGGGCACGGGCTCGGCGGGCTGCGGTCGGGGCGGCGGCGCGTGGCGGGCGAGCGCGTCGATCAGGTCGGCGACGCCGAACTCCTTCAGCGCCGAGCCGAAATAGACGGGTGTGAGGTCGCCGTTGCGATAGGCTTCCGCGTCGAATGACGAGTAGCCGCCCTGCGCCAGCTCGATCTCCTCGATGACGTCGGCCGGCAGCTCGGGGCTCGTGTCGACGCGACCCTGGAAGGTGCGGCTGTCGCCGTCGGGGCGGCTCACCCCGCCCGTCTCCAAATTGAGCACGCCCTGGAACGAACCGCCCATGCCGACCGGCCAGCTCATCGGGCACACGTCGAGCGCGAGCACGTCGGCGATCTCGTCGAGGAGCGCGAACGGGTCGCGGCCCTCGCGGTCCACCTTGTTCACGAAGGTGATGATGGGGACGGAGCGCAGGCGGCAGACCTCGAACAGCTTTCTCGTCTGCGCCTCGATGCCGCGTGCGGCGTCGATCACCATCACCGCGGAGTCGACGGCGGTCAGCGTGCGGTAGGTGTCCTCCGAAAAGTCCTCGTGGCCCGGCGTATCGAGCAGGTTGAAGGTAATCCCGTCCGTCTCGAACGTCATCACCGACGAGGTGACCGAGATGCCGCGCTGCTGCTCGATCTTCATCCAGTCGGACCGCGCGAGGCGGCGCTGGCCCTTGGCCTTGACCTCGCCCGCGAGATGGATCGCGCCGCCCGCGAGGAGAAGCTTCTCGGTCAGCGTGGTCTTGCCCGCGTCGGGGTGGGAGATGATCGCGAAGGTGCGGCGGGGGGAGGTCATCGAGGGTCCTGCACAAACTAAACGTCACCCCGGCCTTGACCTGAGATTCCGCGACCAGCGAAGCGGGACCTCAGGTCAGGGCCGGGGTGACGAGGAAGCGTGTATATAGGGCGTCAGACGACCAGCGTCACGCTCATCGCGGTGCGCCATTCGCCGCCGGGCGGGACGGTGAACACGCCCGGCTTGTCGCGGAACTCGCCCGCGAAGCCTTCCGGGTCGGCATGGCCGTGCCAGGGCTCGACGCAGACGTAACGCGCGCCGGGCAGCGTCCAGACGCCCAGCTGCGGCGCGTCGAAGGCGATGTCGAGCTGCGGACCGTCGGGCGCGCCGTAGCAGAGCCGCTTGGAGCGGACCGGGTCCCAGACGAGCGCGTCGTGTTCGAACAGGTGGTCGGCCAGCTTGAGCTCGCGGCCCTGCACGGGGCTCGGCCGCTCGGGGTCGGTGAGGAAGCCGTCGGGGGTGACGCCGCGGAGCAGGGGCGTCTCCTCCGCCTCGAACAGCATCCGGTGCTCGGCGCGATGGCGGCCGTACGGAAGCGGCCAGGCGAAGGCGGGGTGGAAGCCGAACTGCACGGGCAGATCGAGCTCGCCCGGGTTCGCGATCTGCACCTCGGTCACGAGCGTCGCGCCGTCGAGACGGAAGCCGACCTCCAGCCGAAAGGCGAAGGGGTAAGCGACCCGCGTCTCCTCCGAGTCGGCGAGCACGAACAGCGCCTCGGTGTCGCCCGCGTGCGCGACCTCGAACAGCAAGCGGCGCGCGATCCCATGTTTGGGCATCGGATAATCGCGGCCATCCACCCGGATCGCGTCACCGTGGACGCGACCGACGATCGGAAACAGGAGCGGCGCGCGCCCCGTCCAGAAGGCCGGGTCGGCGTCGGTCATCAGCTCGAGCCCGCCCGCATCCTCCAGATGGCTCAGCTCGGCGCCGAACGGGTTGATCGCGGCCGAGAGTCGGCCGTTCCCGATGCGCACCATCTCACGGCTAGCCACGTAAGCTTGCTCCCAGCTTGGCGGCCGCGGCGACGACCCTGTCGCTCACCGCTTTGAGGTCGGCGTCGGTGAAGCTCTTCTCGCCCGGTTGCAGCACGACCTCGACCGCAACCGACTTCTCGCCGTCCTTCTCAAACAAGTCGAACACGCGGGCTGAGACGATGTTCGCCTTGTCCGCGCCCTTGATCGCGCGCACCAGCGCATCGGCCGCGAGCTCGGCGGGCACGAGGAACGCGAAATCGCGTCGCACCGGCTGGAGCGCGGGCGGCGCGTAGGCTGGGCGCGCGAAACCTTGCGTGCGCTTGGCCGGAATTGCGTCCAGGTACAGCTCGACCGCGGCGATGGGACCGGTGAGGTCGAACGCTTTGAGCGTCTTGGGGTGGAGCATGCCGAAGGCGGCGAGCACCGTCTTCGGCCCGAGCCGGAGCGTGCCCGACTGGCCCGGATGCCAGGCGTCGCCCGCCTCGCCTCCCTCGACGGTGCTCGGGACAGGCAAGACCTGCAGGTTGTCGACGGGCGCGCCGGCTTGCGCCAGCAGCGCCAGCGCTTCGGCCTTGGCGTCGAACGCGTCGTAGGCGGTCGCCTTGCCCGTGCGCCAGTTGCGTTGGCTGCGGTCGCCGGCGAGCACGACGCCCAATGTCGAGCGCTCCGCGTCGGCGAGGTAGCGGCGGCCGATCTCGAACAGGCGCACGCCGCCGCCTGGAAGTTGCCGAAGATTGCGCGCCGCGGCGCTCAGCAACCCCGGCAACAGCGAGGGGCGCATCACCTTGAGTTCCTCGCTGATCGGGTTGGCGATCCTCCAGGCGCCGCCGCCGAAGGCTGCGGCCTCCGCCCCGGAGACGAAGCTCCAGGTCACCGCCTCGTCGAGCCCGCGCGCGGCGGCGGCGCGGCGGAGGCGGCGCTCGAGTTTCTGCTCGGGCGTGGCGGTCGGCTTGGCGACACCGGGCGGGTGCGGCAGCGCGGTGCTCGGCACCTTGTCAATGCCTTCAATGCGGATGACCTCCTCGACCAAGTCGGCGGGGCCGTCCACGTCGCGGCGCCACGTCGGCACCGTGACGGGCCAGGGCGACTCGACGGTCGCGAACAGCGCGTCGCTGTACGCGTCGGTGTGGTCGATCGCGCCCATCTTGAAGCCAAGCGATAGCAGGATGCGCGCCTGTCGCTCGGGCGGCACGTGCAGCCCGCCCAAGCTGTCGCACAGCCGCGGGTCGTAGCGAATCACGCGCGGCTCCAGCGGCGGCTCGCCCGCGCGCGTGACCTCGGACGCCGTGCCGCCGCAGATCTCCAGCACCAGCGCGGTCGCGTGCGCGAGCCCGTCGTCGAGGAACGCCGGGTCGACACCGCGCTCGAACCGCTGGCGCGCGTCGCTGGTCAGACCGAGCTTCTGGCCGGTGCGCGCGATGTGGTCGGGGTCGAAGTACGCGCACTCGATCAGCACGTCGGTGGTGCCCGAGCTGACGCCGGAATGCTCGCCGCCCATGATACCGCCGATGTCGTGCACCTCCGCCTCGTCGGCGATGACGGTCATGCCTTCGCCGAGCGTGTAGGTCTTGCCGTTCAGCGCCACGACCTGCTCGCCTGCCCGCGCTTTCCGCGCGACGAGCCCGCCCTGGAGCTTGGCGCGGTCGTAGACGTGCAGCGGACGGCCGAGGTCAATCATGACGTAGTTAGTGACGTCGACCAGCGCCGAGATCGGCTTCTGCCCGATCGCGAGGAGGCGGCGGCGCATCCAGTCGGGTGAGTCGCCGTTCCGAACGCCCGAGACCGCCTGCCCATAGAAGGCCGGACAACCTTCCGGGTCGTCGGTCCGCACCTCGGGGCCGACATCCTCGCCCGGAATATGTTTCACGTGGAACGGTTTAAGCGCGCCCAGCCCCGCCGCGGCGAGGTCGCGCGCGATCCCGCGCACGCCCATGCAGTCCTGGCGGTTGGGCGTGACCGACACGTCGATCACCGGATCGTTCAGCCCCGCATAGTCGGGAAAAGACGTGCCCACCGGCGCGTCGGCGGGCAGCTCGATGATGCCGTCGTGACCCTCGCCCAGTTCCAGCTCGCGCTCGGAGCACATCATGCCGTTCGACTCGACCCCGCGGATCGCGGCGATCTTGAGCGTGATGTCGGAGCCGGGGACGTACGCGCCCGGCGCGCCGAACACGCCCAGCATGCCGGCGCGCGCATTGGGCGCGCCGCACACGACCTGTACGGGGCCGTCGCCCGCGTCGACGGAGAGCACCTGGAGCTTGTCGGCCTGCGGGTGGCGCTCGGCGGTGAGCACCCGCGCGACGCGGAACGCGCCGAGTTTCGCGCCCGGATCAGCGACGCCCTCGACCTCGAGGCCGACGCGGGTCAGCGCGTCGACGATCTCGTCGAGCGAGGCGCTAGTCTCTAGATGCTCCTTGAGCCAGCTCAGCGTGAACTTCATGCCCCCACTCCTCCCGACAGCGTGGGCACGTCGAGCGCGCTGAAGCCGTAATGCTTGAGCCAGCGCACGTCGCTCTCGAAGAACGGCCTGAGGTCGTCCATGCCGTATTTGAGCATTGCCAGACGGTCGACGCCGACGCCGAACGCGAAGCCCTGCCACTCGTTCGGATCGAGCCCGCACGCCTCGATAACGCGCGGATGGACCATGCCGGAGCCGAGCAGCTCCATCCATCCCTCCGACCCGCCGAGCACGCGGCGGCCGTTCCGCATCGTGTAGCCGACATCGACCTCCGCCGAGGGCTCGGTGAAGGGAAAGTAGCTCGGGCGCAGGCGCAGCACGATGTCGTCGCGCTCGAAAAAGGCGCGCAGGAACGTCTCCAGCGTCCATTTGAGGTGGCCGAGCGTGATTCCCTTGTCGATCACCAGCCCCTCGACCTGGTGGAACATGGGCGTGTGCGTCGCGTCCCAGTCGGAACGGTAAACGCGACCCGGCGCGATGACGCGGATCGGCGGCTTTTGCGCGAGCATCGTCCTGATCTGCACGGGGCTGGTGTGCGTGCGGAGCACCATAGGCGGCTCGTGCTCGCCCGCCAGATAAAAGGTGTCCTGCATCGCCCGCGCGGGATGCGTGTCGGGGATGTTGAGCGCGGAGAAGTTGTGCCAGTCATCCTCGATCTCCGGACCCGTAGCGACGGCGAAACCGAGGTCGGCGAAGATCTCGGCGAGCTCGTCCATTACTTGGCTCACCGGGTGGACGGTGCCGGGCGCCGGCAGGTCCACGGGGAGCGTCAGGTCGAGCTTCTCGCTCGCCAGCCGCGCGTCGAGCGCGTCCTGCTCCAGCCGCGCCTTGCGGCCGGTGATCGCCGCGGTGATCGCCTCGCGAAGCCCATGGATGCGCGGGCCCTCGCTCTGGCGCTGCTCCGGCGTCATGCCGCCCAGCGTCTTCAGGAGCGCGGTGATGCTGCCCTGCTTGCCCAGCGCGCCCACGCGTACGGCTTCGAGCTTGTCGAGCGTGTCGGCGTCGGCCGTGTCCGCGAGCAAACGGTCGTGAAGTGTTTCGATGTCGGTCATGCCAGTCCTTGGTCGCGGGCCCGATAACGAAAAGGGCGCCGGTGGTGAACCACCGACGCCCCTTGTCGTGCGCTTGTGTCGCAGGTCGCCGTTCAGGCGGCCTGGGGCAGAGCCGCCTTCGCCTGCGCGATGATGGCGGTAAACGCCGCTTCCTCGTTCATCGCGATGTCGGCGAGCACCTTCCGGTCGAGCTCGATGCCCGCGAGCTTCAGCCCGTGCATGAACTGCGAGTAGGTCAGGCCCTCGGCGCGGACGCCGGCGTTGATGCGCTGGATCCAGAGGCCGCGGAAGGTGCGCTTCTTCACCTTGCGGTCGCGATAGGCGTACTGCCCGGCCTTCTCGACGGCCTGGCGGGCGATGCGGATGGTGTTCTTGCGGCGGCCGTAATAGCCTTTGGCCTGCTCCAAAATCCTCTTGTGCTTGGCCTTGGTGGTCACACCGCGCTTGACGCGTGCCATGGTTCAGTCTCCTCCGCTCAGTTCAGGCCGTAGGGGGCCCAGGCCTTCACCGTCTTGGTGTCGGCGTCGGACAGGACGGTCATGCCGCGGTTCTGGCGGATGTACTTGCCGTTGTGGCTGATGAGCCGGTGGCGCTTGCCGGCGACGCCGTGCTTGAGCTTACCGGTGGCGGTCATCTTGAAGCGTTTCTTCACGCCGCTCTTGGTCTTGAGCTTGGGCATTTTCACTCCTTTGCGCTGGCGACGAAAAGACGGCCGCGGCAGCCCTAGTTGGCCGGGCAGTCCTTGTTCCTCGTCGCTCGGGAAGCGGGGCGCATAGCCGCACGCTTGCGAAAAGGCAACGGGGTCAGCCGGGTACGGCCCTCAAAGCCTCCAGCACGTCGTCCGTCCGCGCCGGGTCGCCGATCGCCAGCACATGGCCTTGCGCGTCGGCGGTGAGCGGGTCGCCGTTCCAGTCGCACATGCGCCCGCCCGCGCCCTCGACGATGGGCGCGAGCGCGGCGAAGTCGTGGAGCTTGAGCCCCGATTCGCATACCAAGTCGAGCCAGCCGCTCGCCAGGAGACCGTAATTGTAGCAGTCGCCGCCATAAATGGGCCCCTGCCCCGTCTTGGTGCCGTACACCGCGGCGACCAGCGCCATGTAATGCGGCACGTCGGCGTCGGTGAACAGGTGCGGGCTGGTGGTCGCCAGCATCGCGCCCCTGAGCTCCGGGCAGACGCGCGTATGGACGGGTGCGCCGTTGAACGTCGTCGGCCGCCCCGCTGCGCCCAGCCAGCGCTCGGCTGCTATCGGCTGGTCGATGACGCCCAGCACCGGCCAGCCCTCGTGCACCAGCGCGATCAGCGTGCCGAAGATCGGCCGGCCGGCGGTGAAGCTGCGTGTGCCGTCGACCGGGTCGAGCACCCAGCGCCGGCCGGTGACGCCCGGCTTCTCGCCATATTCCTCGCCCACCACGCCGTCGCCGGGCGCCTCCGCGTCGAGCAACCGGCGCATCGCCGCCTCGGCCGCGCGGTCGGCGAGCGTGACGGGCGAGCCGTCCTCCTTCTCCTCCGCGCCGTGCTCATTCCGGAAATAGGGTCGGATCGCCGCCCCCGCCGCGTCGGCGAGGCGCTGGGCGAGGTCGAGATCGGCCTGGGTCACGCGCATCGGCGGGCGATACGAGTGGATAGTGAAGCTAACAACCTTCCGTTCGCCCCGAGCTTGTCGAAGGGCTGCTCTTCTTTTCACTCTCGACAAGAAGGACGGTGCTTCGACAAGCTCAGCACGAACGGGTAGGAGTGGGATCAACGATCCGCCCTTTCCGGGAGAACACCCATGCGCCGCCTCATGCTCGCCGCCGCCCTCCTCGCCAGCCCCGCCGTCGCGGCGCTCGCCCCCGGCGCCAAGGCGCCCGACTTCACCACGCGGGGCGCGATCGGGGGCAAGGTGTTCACCGTCAACCTAGCGCAGCAGCTCAAGCGCGGGCCGGTGGTGCTCTATTTCTTCCCCGCCGCCTTCACGAGCGGGTGCAACGCCGAGGCGCGCGCCTTCGCGGCCAAGGTGGACGAGTTCAAGGCAGCGGGCGCGACGGTGATCGGCATGTCGGCCGACCCGATCGAGCCGCTGGTGAAGTTCTCCGCGACCGAGTGCGCGGGCAAGTTCGCGGTCGCGAGCGCGGGGCCGGCGGTGGTGAAGGGCTATGACGTCGCCTATCCCAAGCCCATCCAGGGGCGCACCGTCACCAGCCGCACCAGCTATGTCATCGGCCGCGACGGGCGGATCGCCTTCGTCCACGACGCGATGAGCCCGGCCCAGCATGTCGACCTGACGCTAGCCGCGGTGAAGAAGCTACGGTGACGAGTTTCTAACGATTGCGCGCTATCCGGCACGGTGACGTAAGTTATCGGGCAAGAGGTCGGGAATGCGGCGCGCGGTGGCGCAGAATGGGGAAGCGAGCGGCGGGGACCTGTTCTCGCGGATCGGTGCGTTCCTGCACGATCAGCGGCTGAGCCCAGAACCGGCGCATTACAGCTTCGCCTACACCGTGCTGAGCGACCCCGCCGGCCCGCTCGCCAAGGCGGTGGCCGAGCTGACGGACGACGGCGTCCGCCTGAGCCGCAGCGATATCGAATCGCTGGGCGGCGCCGTGCGCGAGGGCGCGGCCGAGGAGGCGGAGAACACCGGCCGGCTGGTCGAGGAGACGCACGCGCAGGTCGAAGACTTGGCGAACGTCATGCGCGCCATGCACGACGAGACGCGCGACTTCGGCCGCGACCTCGCCGCCCGAGCGGAGGAGATGCGCCGCGCGGGCCCCACGCCCGGCATGGCGGAGCTGGCGCGGATCACGGGCGCGATGCTCGGGCGCATCGCCGAGTCGGAGCGCCGGCTGGCCGACGCTACGCGCGAGACGGACGAGCTGCGCGCCAAGCTCGCCGAGGCGCGCGTCGTCGCCAGGCGCGACCCGCTGACCGGCCTGCCCAACCGCCGCGCGTTCGAGGAGGCCTATGCCGCCAAGCAGGGCGGGCGGCTGTGCCTGGCCTTGTGCGACGTCGACCGGTTCAAGCGCATCAACGACGGCTTCGGACACGGGGTCGGAGACCGGGTGCTCACCGCCATCGCCGACACGCTGCGCGTCTCCTGCGATGGCCACCTGGTCGCGCGGCACGGCGGCGAGGAGTTCGTGGTGCTGATCGAGGGACTGACCGTAGAGCGCGCGGCCGAGCTCCTGGAGGACGCGCGCGCGGGCGTCGCCACCAAGCGCTTCCGCTCGCGCGAGACCGACCGCATGATCGGCCGCGTCACCGTGTCCGTGGGCCTTACCGCGGTCGGCGCCGACGAACGGCTGGAGGACGTGCTCGCACGCGCCGACCGGCTCCTCTATACCGCCAAGTCGACCGGCCGTGACCGGCTCTGCGTCGACTGACGCCGATAATTGGCGCGCCGCACGGTCGGACGTGGTGCGGAATCCCAATCCGCTCGGAAGCGCGCCGCTAAGTCCTTGATCCAACTCATTTCGCGAAATTGGCACGGGCGATGCAATCATCCTGGCATCGGCGGATCGAATGGTCGAGCCGCCGGGTAAACAGGAAGGAACACGCCATGACCACCTACCAGTCCACGCAGCGCTTCGTCGTCAGCCTCGCCGCCGCGCTCTTCACCGCCGCGCTCGCCGTCAGCGCCGCCGTTCCCGTCGTTCCGATCGCCTGAACCGCGAACGACACCACCCATCACACGGGGATCGAACATCATGATCCGCAATTTCTTCTTCGGCGTCGCGTCCATCGCGGGCACGCTGATGCTGGTCGCGGTCAGCGCGCCGCCCGTAGCCTGAACTCAGGCGCGCACGCCCGAGCCGACCGGCCCGACAGGGGCCGGCTCCTCTCGGGAATAGGTGCCCACCAGCAGACCGGCGGCCAGCACATGGCCGCGCATCGCCTCCACCAGCGCGCTCCGGCCCGGGGAACCGCCCGGGTCGGGCGTGCCGGCGTCCAGCGCGAACAGCTGAAAGCAGTAGCGGTGCTCGCCGTGACCCGTGGGCGGGTCGGGCGGCAGCCAGCCCTCGCGCCGGAACGAGTTGCGGCCGACGTCCCGGCCTTTCCACCCGTCGCCGTCGGGCGCGATCCCGCCTTCCACGAACTGGCCCGCTTCCGGCGCGAGCCCCCAGACGACCGCGTGCGCGATCGGCTGCGGCGTCGGCGCGTCCGCGTCCTCGACCAGGAGCGCCAGGCTCGCCGTACCCTCGGGCGGGGCGGTCCAGACGAGCGGCGGCGACCAGCCCTCCCCGTCCGCGGTGAAGCGCGGCGGCAGGCGGCCGCCGTGTGGAAAGGCGGGGCTCATCAGCTCCAGCTCGGGCACGCCCGAACCGAGCTCCGCGATCGCGAGCTTGTCCACGCCCGCGCGGAAGCCCGATAGGCTGCGGCCCAGCCAACCTGGCACGTGTTCCAGCATCGGCGGGTTCAACGTCCGGGCTCGCAACTCGGACGCAGCGGGCCTACATTCGGGTTATATGCAGTATTTCAGCCGCCTATCGCCGGTGCGCGCGTTCAAGGACCTGCGCCTGTTCTTCGCCGAGCGCGGTCCGATTGAGCTGGTCTTTCTCGTGCTGGCCATGGCGATCACGCTGACGCTCATCTACGCCTTCGCGCGCGACAGCAACTTCGAGACGGAGTACCGGCCCGACATCATCTATGTCGAGCAGTATACGCTCAATCGCACGGACGCGGAGATCACGGCGCAGCAGAGGATCGACCAGGCCGAGAAGCGCAAGCGGATGGCCGAGATCGAGCGCCGCGCGGCCGAGCGCCAGGCGTCGTTCAAGCGGCTCGACGACAAGCTGAAGAGCTACGGCTTCTGAGCGACGATCGAGCGTGGATGGGCGCCGCGCTCGGTCTGGGCGAGCGCGGACGGGGGCGCACCGCGCCGAATCCGAACGTCGGCTGCGTCCTCGTGCGCGACGGCCGCGTCGTCGGGCGCGGCTGGACGCAGCCCGGCGGACGCCCGCACGCGGAGGCGATGGCGCTGCGCCAGGCGGGCGAGAAATCGCGCGGCGCGACCTGCTACACGACGCTGGAGCCCTGCGCGCATCGCTCGCACCGCGGGCCGACCTGCTCCGACCTGCTCGTCGAGGCGGGCGTGGCGCGGGTCGTCGCGGCCACCGGCGATCCCGATCCGCGCACCGACGGCGACGGATTCGAGCGTCTTCGAACGGCGGGCATCACGGTCGAGACGGGCGTGCGCGAGGCGGAGGCGCGGCGTTCGATGGCGGGGTTCCTGACGCGGCGCACCCATGGCCGGCCGCACGTCACGCTCAAGCTCGCCACGTCGCTCGACGGCCGCATCGCGCTACCGAGCGGCGAGTCGCGCTGGATCACGGGGCCGGAAGCGCGCGCCCACGCGCATGCCGAACGCGCGCGGCACGAGGCGATCCTGGTCGGTCGGGGGACGTGGGACGCGGACCGGCCCCGGCTCGACGTGCGGCTCACGGGCGTGGAGGACAGGTCGCCGCGGCGGGTTGTACTTTCGTCCCGGCCCACAACTCGTCACCCCAGCGAAAGCTGGGGTCGCGTGGAAAATACGGGCGACGTTCACTCCCAGGACGATCCCAGCTTTCGCTGGGATGACGAGACGAGCACCTGGGAAGTGATCCCCTCCCCTCACGCCATCGCCGACCTCGCGGCCGTCGATCACCTCCTCGTCGAGGGCGGCGCGCAAGCCGCCGCCGCGTTCCTCCGCGCCGGCCTCGTCGATCGCCTCCTCCTCTACCGCGCGCCGATCCTCCTCGGCTCGGGCCTGCCCGCGACCGGCGACATCGGCCTCGCCGACCTCGCGTCCGCGCACGGCCGCTGGCGGCTCCACGACGCGCGCCAGCTAGGCACGGACAGGCTCGAGGTGTACGAGCGCGCCTGATGTTCACCGGCATAATCACCGACGTCGGCGCGATCCGCCAAGTCGAGCGGCGCGGCGACGTGCGCGTCGTGGTCGAGACGGCGTTCGACACCGACACCGTCGACCTCGGCGCGTCGATCGCCTGTTCGGGCGTGTGCCTGACGGTGGTCGACAAGGGCCCCGGCTGGTTCGCGGTGGACGTGTCGGGCGAGACGCTCAGCCGTACCGCGCAGGGCCAGTGGAGCGCCGGTCGGAGACTCAACCTCGAACGCGCGATGAAGCTCGGCGACGAGCTGGGCGGCCACATCGTCACCGGCCACGTGGACGGCGTCGCGGAGGTCGTCGGCGTCTACCCGGAAGGCGACTCCAAGCGCATCGGCTTCTCCGTCAGCCGCGAGCTCGCCCCGTTTCTCGCGCCCAAAGGGTCGGTGACGGTCGACGGCGTCTCGCTCACCGTCAACCAGGTCGACGACCGCGACGACGGCACGCACTTCTCCGTCAACGTCATCCCGCATACCCAGACCGCCACCACCTTGGGCGACCTTCAGCCGGGACAGGCCGTCAACATCGAAATCGACGTCCTCGCCCGCTACCTCCAACGCATGGAGCACTATCGTGGCCGCTAACCCCGCGCCCATCCGCCTGCGCCACGCTTTCCTGTCGTCGCCGGAGGAGATCATCGACGAGGCCAAGAACGGCCGCATGTTCATCCTCGTCGACGACGAGGACCGGGAGAACGAGGGCGACCTCGTCATCCCCGCGCAGATGGCGACGCCGGAGAAGATCAACTTCATGGCCCGCCACGGCCGCGGGCTGATCTGCCTCGCGCTCTCCAAGCGCCGCGTCGACGAGCTCGGCCTGGACCTCATGAGCCGCAACAACGGCACGCGGCACGAGACGGCCTTCACCGTCTCGATCGAGGCGCGCGACGGGGTCACCACCGGCATCTCGGCCGCCGACCGCGCGCGCACGGTCGCGGTGGCGATCGACAGCTCCAAGGGCCGCGACGAGATCGTCACGCCCGGCCACGTCTTTCCGCTGGTGGCGAAGGACGGCGGTGTACTCGTCCGCGCGGGCCATACTGAGGCCGCGGTCGACGTGTCGCGGCTGGCGGGTCTCAACCCCTCGGGCGTGATCTGCGAGATCATGAACGAGGACGGCACCATGGCGCGCATGGACGACCTCGTCGCCTTTGCGCAGCTGCACGGCCTCAAGATCGGCACGATCCGCGACCTCATCGCGTACCGCCGCCGCTACGACCACCTCGTCGAGCGCCGCGCCGAGGCGCGCTTCACCAGCCGCTGGGGCGGCGAGTGGACCGCGATCACCTTCTGGAACAAGGCGGCCGGCACCGAGCAGGTCGCGCTGGTCAAGGGCCGCGTCGACCCGAGCAAGCCGACGCTGGTGCGCATGCACGCGCTCAACCCCTTCTCCGACCTGTTCGGCGAAACGGACCCGCGCGCCGGCCAGCTCGCCCGCTCCATGGAGATGATCGCCGCCGAGGGCGCGGGCGTGATCGTCGTCATCAACAAGCCGCGCAGCGATGTCTTCACCGCCGCGGTGCGCGCCAAGGCCGGCCAGCCCGTCCCCGACATGGAGGAGCTGCGCGATTACGGCGTGGGTGCCATGATCCTAACCGAGCTCGGCGTGGAGGAGATGGTGCTCCTCACCAACACCCACCACACGCTGGTGGGCCTGGACGGCTACGGCCTGAGCATCGTCGGCGAGCGGCCGATTCCGGGCGGGGAGGGCTGACCCGCCCTCGCCCCCGTGCGTCACCCTGAACTTGTTTCAGGGTCCAGGGTGACGACCTCGACCACTGCTGGTCGTCCGCACCACGCTGGATGCTGAAACAAGTTCAGCATGACGGAAGAAGGAAGAAGAATGGCCCGCGTCCTGATCGTCGAAGCGCGCTTCTACGACCACCTGAACGACCTCCTCCTGGCCGGCGCACGCGCCGCGATCGAGGCCGCCGGCCACGCGCACGAGACCGTCACCGTCCCCGGCGCGCTGGAGGTTCCCGGCGCGCTCGCGCTCGCGGCGGAGACGGGCCGCTACGACGCGTACGTCGCGCTCGGCGTCATCATCCGCGGCGAGACCTACCATTTCGAGGTCGTCAGCAACGAGAGCGCGCGCGGCATCATGGCGCTGACCCTGGACGGCCTGGCGATCGGCAACGGCATCCTGACGGTCGAGAACGAGGCGCAAGCGCTCCGCCGCGCCGACCCGGCCCAACTCGACAAGGGCGGCGACGCAACGGAGGCGGCGCTGGCGATGCTGAAGTTGCGCGAGCGCTTCGCCTGACCTCAGCCCTCTCCCGCTTTCGCGGGAGAGGGACAGCTGCGAAGCAGCAGGGTGAGGGCCTGGGCAGGGCGCATCCCGAGGAACAGGCCCTCACCCTTGCCGCGCCTACGGCGCGTCTCTCCCTCTCCCGCGAAAGTGGGAGAGGGGAACGAGTGATGGCTGGCGCGTTACTTTCTCATGATCCTAGTCACGGGCGCGAGCCGAACGGTGGGCGGTGCGGTGCTGGCCGCGCTCAGGGAGCAAGGCGCGCCCGCCGTCGCAGCGACGAGCCGCGCGGACGCGCTCAGACCCGACCAGCGCCGGCTCGATTTCGCCGACCCTACCAGCTTCGCCCCGGCCCTCGACGGCGTGCGCACACTGTTCCTGATGCTGCCGCCTGCCCTGCCCCGGGCGCGCGAGCGGTTCCGGGCGTTGCTCGCGACCGCGAAGGCGCGGGGTGTCGAGCGCGTCGCATTCCTGTCGATCCGCAACGCCGACCGGCTGCCGATGTTGCCGCATCGCGGGCTGGAGCGCGTAGTGGAGGCGTCCGGCCTGGGCTGGACGCATCTTCGCGCCAACGACTTCATGCAGAACTTCGCCACTGTTCCCGTCTATCGCGACGGGATTCGGCGCGGCGAGCTGGTCGGACCCGGCGGGCGCTCGTACACCGCTTACGTCGACGTACGCGACATCGGCGAAGCGACCGCGCGCATCCTCTTGGACCGCGGGCACGACGGCCGCGCCTACACGCTGACCGGCCCCGACCCGCTGACGTTGCCGGAGGTCGCCACCGCGCTAGGCGAAGTCCTCGGCCGTCCCGTCGCGGCGCGCACGCCCTCGCTCCCCGGCTTCTTCCGCCACGCCCGCCGCGTCGGCGCGCCCGTGCCCCTGGCACTGATCATGACCAGCATCGGCCTGATCGCGCGCCTGGGGCTGGCGGCGGGCGTCGATCCGACGCTGGAGCGCCTGCTCGCCCGCCGCCCGCGCGACATACGCGACTTCGCGCGCGCCTATTCCGCCGCCTGGGCCTGATAGGGCGGGTAGTCGACATAACCTTCCGGCCCCTGGCTGTACCAGGTCTTCATGTCGTCCGCCGCCAGCGGCAGCTTGCGGCGGAAACGCTCGACCAGGTCGGGATTGGCGATGAACGGCCGGCCATAGGCGATCGCGTCCGCGGCACCCGCGTCCAGCGCCGCCTGGCCGTGCGCGTCCGTGTAGTCGGAGTTGAGCACGAGCACGCCGCGATACGCATCGCGGATCGCGGGCGACTGCTTGGGCACATCGGTGCGGCCGAACGTCCCCTCCGGCCCCGGCTCGCGCAACTCGAGGAACGCGATTCCGATCTCGTCCAGGGCGCGCGCGGCGGGCACGAACACCGACGCCGGGTCCGAGTCGTCCACACCCTGGCTCTCGCCGTTGGGCGACAGGCGCACGCCCGTGCGCTCCGGCCCGGCGACAGACGCGACGCGCTCCACGACCTCGCGGAGCAGGCGGATGCGGTTCTCAGGCGCGCCGCCGTACGCGTCGCTGCGCTGGTTCGACCCGTCGCGCAGAAATTGGTCGATCAGGTAACCATTGGCGGCGTGCACCTGCACCCCGTCGAACCCGGCCGCGATCGCGTTCCGCGTCGCGCGGGCATAGTCGTCGAGGATGCGCCCGATCTCCGCGGCGTCGAGCGCGCGGGCGGTCTCGAAGGGCTGGCGGCCCTCATAGGTATGGACCTTGCCGGGGCTGATCGTCGCCGACGCGGAGACGGGTTGGGTACCGATGACGGAGGAGTGCACCTGCCGTCCCATATGCCATAGCTGCGCGACGATGCGCCCGCCGGCCGCGTGCACCGCTTCGACGACGGGCACCCAGCCCTCCGTCTGCTCGTCCGTCCACAGGCCCGGTGCATAGGGCCAGCCCAGGCCTTCGCGGCTGATGCCCGTCGCCTCCGAGATGATCAGCCCCGCCTCGGCGCGCTGCGCGTAATACTCAGCCATCAACGGCGTCGGCACATGCGCACGCGTGCCGCGGCCGCGGGTCAGCGGGGCCATGAGGATGCGGTTGGGCGCGTGGATCGCGCCGATCCGGACGGGGTCGAAGAGGCTGGGCATGTGACCTTCCCTGATGTGCCTGTTTGCCGCGCGGAGATAGGCGGCTAGGGGGCGGCATGCGACCCGCCGCCGGCCCAAACAAATCTATCAAGCTTCGACGGCCAGCTTCGGGCGGCTTTGTTCGCCCCATCGACACTCCCTCCGTCACCCCGGACTTGGGTCCCCAGCAAAGTACTACTTTGCTGGGTTCCCTCTTCCGAGGTCCATCGTCGGACGCGCACTCCGACGGGATCGTTCGCACAACGATGGATGCCGGAACAAGTCCGGCATGACGAAGAAGGACGGCGCCCTGCCCTTCGTCGCGGCGACGCTCGCCAACATCGCGCTCGCCTTCGGGCCGTGGTTCGTGCGGCTGGCCGACACGGGGCCGGTAGCGAGCGCCTTCTGGCGGATCGCGCTCGCCGCGCCGCTGCTCGTCGTCATGGCATGGATGGGCGGCGGTCGTCCCGCTCGCCTGTCGCCGATCCTCTGGGCGACCCTGGCGGTGAGCGGCGTCTGCTTCGCCGCCGATCTGGCGAGCTGGCATCTCGGCATCCTGCGCACGACGCTCGCCAACGCCACGCTGTTCGGCAATTCGGCGACATTGTTCTTCCCGATCTACGGCTTCCTCGTCGCACGCGCCTGGCCGACGCGGACGCAAGGCGTCGCGCTCGCGCTGGCGATGCTGGGCGCCGCGCTGCTGATGGGCAGGAGCCTGCAGCTCGACGCGCGCAACCTCGCGGGCGACCTGCTCTGCCTACTCGCCGGGATCCTCTACACCATCTACTTCATCTGCATGGCGCGGGCGCGCGACGTCATGGCGCCGCTGCCCGCGCTAGCGCTCTCCACGCTGGCGAGCGTGCTGCCGCTGCTGCTCTTCGCCAACCTGCTCGGCGAGCGCGTCTGGCCGTCGAACTGGAGCCCGCTGATCGGCCTCGCGCTGGCGAGCCAGGTGTTCGGCCAGGGATTGATGATCTACGCGCTGGGCAAGCTGTCGCCGCTCGTCATGGGCCTGATGCTGCTGATTCAGCCCGTGGTGGGCATGACGGTGGGCTGGCTCGCGTACGACGAGCGGCTGGGCGCGCTCGACTTCGTCGGCATCGCGCTCGTCGCCGCCGCGTTGGTGCTCGTCCGGCGCGGCCCCACGGTTGCGGAAGGGACGACCGACGACGATATCGCCCGCGTGAAGGAGGCCGCATGACGGATCTGTCGGACGCCACGCTCGACGAGCTGCGCGAGGCGCTCGCGCCCCGCATCGCCGCCAACGCGGGGTTCGACGGCTGGACCGACGCCGCGCGCGACATGGCCGCCGACGAGCTCGGGGTGGACCGCGACGTCGCGCGGCTCGCCTTTCCGGGCGGTGCGGTCGACATGATCGACGCCTGGTTCGCGCAGGTGGACCGCGCGACGATCGAGGCGCTGCCCCTCGACCAGCTGCAGGCGATGAAGATCCGCGAGCGCATCCAGGTGCTCGTCGAGGCGCGGCTCACGGCCATGTACGACGATCGCGAGTCGCTCCGCCGCGCGTTGGCGATCTTGGCGCTTCACCCCGCCCGCGCCGCGCGGCTCGGCTGGCGCACCGCCGACCTGATCTGGCGGCGCGCAGGCGACACCGCGGTCGACTACAACCACTACACCAAGCGCGCGATCCTGCTCGCCGTCTACGGCGCGACGGTGACCGTATTCCTCGACGACCGCTCGGACGATTTCGCCGACACGCGCGCCTTCCTCGCCCGGCGCATCGAGGGCGTGATGCGCTTCGAGAAGTTCAAGGCGGGCATGGCCGACCGCGCAGAGCACCGGCCCAGCCTCGCGCGCTTCGTGGGCCGGTTGCGCTATCCGGTGCGCTGATTTGCGAACCGTTCGCAAAACTGCTTTGCCGAGCGAAGTGAGTGTGATAATCGCTCGCAAATGGACATGTCCCGCCCCATCGTCCCGTCCCTGAGCCTCGAGACGCTGCCCCGCTTCCAGCGCGCGACCGTCGCCGCGATCGAGTGGAGCCGCCTCGAGGCGCCCCAGGCGCGCCGCCTCCGCGAGCTCGGCTTCGACGAGGGCGTGGATGTGGAGGTGCTGCACCGCAGCGGCGGCCCGATCGCCTGCCGCATCGGCCGCATGACCGTCGCGCTCCGCCGCGCGGTGGCGGCCGCGGTGCATGTGTCGCCCGCCGCTTAGACATCTGAGGAACATAGGGGCGTGAACCCCGCACCGCTGATAGCACTTGTCGGCAACCCAAACGCCGGCAAGAGCGCGCTGTTCAACGCGCTCACCGGCGCGCGCCAGAAGGTCGGCAATTATCCCGGCGTCACCGTGGAGCGTAAGTCGGGCCGCTTGACGCTCCCCGACGGCCGCCCCGCCGAGCTCGTTGATCTGCCCGGCGCGTACAGCCTGGAGCCGAGCTCCCCCGACGAGGCGGTGACGCGCGACGTGGTGCTCGGTCGCCAGGCGGGCGAGCGGCGGCCGGACGCGCTGGTGGTGGTGCTCGATGCGGGCAACCTGCCCAACCACCTGCGCTTCGCGATGCAGCTGGTGGCGCTGGGGCTGCCCACCGTGATCGCGCTCAACATGGTGGACCTTGCCGAGCGCGACGGGCTCACGCTCGACGCGGAGGTACTCGCCCAAGAGCTGGGCGTCCCCGTCGTCCCCACCGTCGCCGTCCGTCGCCGCGGCCTCGACGCGCTCACCGAGGCGCTGACGGACGCCGTCAAGCGCAAGCCCGAGCCCGCCCGCGACACCGACCCCCTGCCGCAGCTCCAGAAGCAGGCGCGCAAGCTCGCCGCCGCCGCCGTGCTGAGCGAGACGCCCGCGCGCCGCTGGAACCACGCTCTGGACAGCGTCGCGCTGCACCCCGTCGCCGGCCCCGCCATCCTGCTCGCGCTGCTGTTCGTCATGTTCCAGGCGGTGTTCAGCTGGTCGGAGGCACCTATCGGCTGGATCGAGGGCGCGTTCGCGGGTGCGAGCGAGTGGATCGCCGGGACGCTCGCCGACAACCTTCTCCGCAGCCTGCTCGTGGACGGCGTGCTCGCGGGCGTGGGCGCGGTGGTGGTGTTCCTGCCGCAGATCCTGATCCTGTTCGCCTTCATCCTCGTGCTAGAGGCGACGGGATACATGGTCCGCGCCGCGTTCCTGATGGACCGCATCATGGCGCGCGCGGGGCTCTCGGGGCGCGCCTTCATCCCGCTGCTCTCCTCCTTCGCCTGCGCGGTGCCCGGCATCATGGCGACGCGCACGATCGACGACGAGAAGGACCGGCTCACCACCATCCTGATCGCGCCGCTCATGACCTGCTCGGCGCGCCTGCCCGTCTACACCATCATCATCGGCGCGTTCATCCCCGACCGCGAGGTCGCGCTGCTCGTCGGCCTGCAAGGGCTGGTGCTGTTCGCGCTCTACATCCTCGGCATCCTGGGCGCCTTCGTCGCCGCGCTGCTGCTCCGGCGCACCATCACCAAGGGCACGTCGTCCGGCTTCATGCTGGAGATGCCGCGCTACCAGTGGCCGCGCCCGCGCGACCTGCTCATCGGCCTGTGGCAGCGCGCCGCGATCTTCCTGAAGCGCGCAGGGACAATCATCGCCGTCACCACGATCGTGCTCTGGGCACTGCTCTCCTTCCCCAAGCCGCCCGAGGGCTCGCCCGTGAGCCAGGTCGACTATTCGGTCGCGGGCCGCATCGCCAACGGCATCGAGGTCGCGGTCGCCCCCATCGGCTTCAACCGCGACATCGCGCTGGCGCTCATCCCCGCCATGGCCGCGCGCGAGGTCGCGGTGGCGGCGATCGGCACCGTCTACGCCGTCGAGGACTCCGAGGACAGCCAAGGCCAGCAGACGATCCGCGACAATCTCCGCACCCGCTGGAGCCTGCCGACCGCGCTCGCTTTCCTCATGTGGTTCGTCTTCGCGCCCCAGTGCATCTCGACGATCGCTGTCGCGAGGCGGGAGACCAACGGCTGGCGCTGGCCCCTGTTCATGGTTGGCTATTTGTTCGCGGCTGCCTACATTGCGGCAGGATTAACATATTGGTCCGCGAGAGCGCTGGGCCTGTAGCGGAGAGCATATGGCGGGCAGCGTCAACAAGGTCATCATCGTCGGCAATCTGGGCAAGGATCCCGAGTCCCGCTCGTTCCAGAACGGCGGCAAGGTCGTGAATTTGCGCGTCGCCACCTCCGAGTCGTGGAAGGACCGGAGCTCGGGCGAGCGCAAGGAGCAGACCGAGTGGCACCAGGTCGCCATCTTCGACGAGCGCCTGGGCGAGGTCGCCGAGAAGTACCTCCGTAAGGGCTCCAAGGTCTATCTCGAGGGCCAGATCAAGACGCGCAAGTGGCAGGACCAGAACGGTCAGGACCGGTACACGACCGAGGTGGTCGTGCCGCGCTTCGGCGGCGTGCTCACCATGCTCGACGGCCCCGGCGGCGGTCAGGGCGGCGGTGGCGGCCGTGACTTCGGCGGCGGCGACGATTTCGGCGGCGGTGGGGGCGGCGGCTTCGGTGGCAGCGGCGGAAGCCGCGGCGGCTCGGGCGGCGGGCGCGGCGGCTTCGGCCAGTCGGGCGGCTTCGCGGACGATCTCGACGACGACGTGCCGTTCTAAGCGGCGGACCCGGCCCAGGTGACCCCTCCCGCCGCCTCCGGCGAGCCGCCGTCGCGCTCGCGCGTGGTCGCGTCCTATGACGTGGCCGGCGCGGCCGAGCGCGGCGACTTGGACGACCTCGTCACCTTCGCGCGCGAGCTGTGCGAGGCGCCGATCGGGCTCGTGACCGCGCTCGACGCCGATTATCAGCATTTCGTCGCACGGCAGGGCGTCGACTTCGACTGCACGCCGATCAGCGCATCCTTCTGCGCCCACGCGCTCGGCGGCACGGGCGTGATGGAGGTGCGCGACGCGCGCGAGGACCCGCGCTTCGCCGCCAACCCGCTCGTCACCGGCGACACGCAGGTCCGCTTCTACGCCGGCGCGCCCATGGTAACGCCCGAGGGCGCGGTGCTCGGCACGGTGTGCGTGCTCGACGTCGAGCCGCGGCCGCAGGGGCTCAACCCCGTGCAGCGCCAGGGTCTGCAGGTGCTCGCCCGCGCGGCCATGTCGCGGCTCGACGACCGGCGCCTGGCCGGCGAGCGCGCCGCCAGCGCCGACCGCTCGCGCCGCGCGCTGGAGGAGTCGGAGCTCCGCTTCCGCACGCTCGCCGACACCATGCCGCAGATGGTGTGGTCGACGCTGCCCGACGGCTTCCATGATTACTACAACGCGCGCTGGTACGAGTTCACCGGCGTGCCGGACGGGTCGACCGACGGCGAGGCGTGGAACGGCATGTTCCACCCCGAGGACCAGGAGCGCGCCTGGGCCCGGTGGCGGCACAGCCTGGCCACGGGCGAACCGTACGATATCGAGTACCGCCTGCGCCACCACAGCGGCGAGTATCGCTGGGTGCTCGGCCGCGCCCTGCCGATCCGCGATGCCGAGGGGCGGATCACGCGCTGGTTCGGCACCTGCACCGACATCCACGAGCAGAAGCGGTTGCTCGAGAGCCGCGAGATGGTGAGCCAGGAGCTCAGCCACCGCATCAAGAACATCTTCGCCGTCATCTCCGGGCTGATCACGCTCGCCGCGCGGCACCGGCCCGATTTCGGCGACATCGCCGCGGACCTGCGCCAGCGCATCACCGCGCTCGGCCGAGCGCACGACTATGTCCGCCCGCACAGCGCCCAGTCGCGCCGCGACACGCCCGCGGACTCGCTGCACGGGCTGCTCGACGACCTGTTCGCGCCGTACGGGCGCGTGCGCGTCGAGGGCGGCGACGTGGGCGTGGACGACCGCTCGGCCACGCCGATCGCGCTCCTGTTCCACGAACTCGCCACCAACGCGACCAAATACGGCGCACTCTCCGCGCCAGACGGCGAGGTGGTGCTGGAGATCGCCGCCGAGGAGGACCAGGTGCGCCTCCTCTGGACGGAGCGCGGCGGCCCGCCCGTGACCCCGCCCAGCGGCGAGACGGGATTCGGTACGCAGCTCGTGGAGCTGAGCGCCGTGCGTCAGCTAGGCGGCGAGATCCGCCGCGACTGGCGGCCAGAAGGGCTGCGGGTCGAGGTGCTGATCCCGTCGTCAGCGTTCAGCCGGCGCTGACCTACGCCTCATGCCCTTCGTCACCCCGGCCTTGAGCCGGGGTCCATGCGCGTCCTCGTCCGCGAGCTACGCGCTCATGAGCAGCGGACGCGCTTGGATGCCGGGTCAAGCCCGGCATGACAGCAAATAGTGTTGGTGCCCCGCTCAGCCCGCGACCGCAGGTCGTTCGCCCAAGTCCCCGTCGTCGTTGGCCGCGCCGTCCGCGCCTTCCGCCATCCGCGCGGCCTCCAGGATCGCCGCCTCGCTGAACGGCTTGCGTACGAAGCCGAGACCCGGCGCGGGCTCGCCGATCTGCGACGGGTTGGCGGTGACGAACACGACCTTGACGCCGTAATCCTGCGACATGCGGCGCGCAATCTCGGGGCCGGTCATGCCGTCGCGCAGGTTCACGTCGACCAGCGCGAAGTCGCACTGGGGCGCCGCTGCCATCGCCGCCTCGCTGTCGGGGGCGATCGCGCACACCTGATAGCCCGCGTCCGTCAGGATGCGTTCCAGGTCGAGGGCGACGAAGATCTCGTCCTCTACGATCAGCGCGGTTTTGCCCATGGTCCTTTCCTGGCGATTCAGGGGCGAACGCCGACCCGGCGGGTCCGTTCCTAGCTTTTCTTACAAACGTAGAAGAAAGACCGCGTGCTCCGCCAAGAGGTTGGCCGCGGCGGGCCGGGTACGGCGTCCCCTGGCCAGGAACCAGGCGCGCTCCGCCGTTACGCCGCGGTCGTCGAGATGGGCGCGGAAATCGTCCACGGTCAGGTGATGGATGTTGGGCGTGTCGTACCAGCGTTCGGGCAGGAGCCGCGTCACCGGCATGCGCCCGCCCCAGAGCAGTGACGCCCTGACACGCCAGTGCGCGAAGTTGGGAAACGACACGAACGCGCGCCGTCCGATGCGCAAGAGTTCGTCGAGCACGCGGTCGGGCGCACGCGTCGTCTGCAGCGTCTGGCTGAGGATCGCGTAGTCGAAGCCGCCGTCCGGGTAATCGGCGAGGTCGACGTCCGCGTCGCCCTGCACCACCGACAGCCCGCGCGCGACCGCGGCGGCGACGTTCAACGGGTCGATTTCCAGCCCGCGCGCGTCCACGCCCTTGCCGTCGCGCAACGCCGCCATCAGCGTACCCTCGCCGCACCCCACGTCGAGCACGCGCGCGCCCGGCTCGATATGGTCGGCGATGACGCGGAGGTCGGGGCGCAGCGTCACGTGCCGGCCATCAGCTTGACGAGGTCCGGCGAGAGCCGCTCCATCAACCGATCGGGTCGGGCGAGCGGCCCGAAGCCGAGCGCTTCGTACATGCCGTGCGCGTCCCATGTCGCGAGCGCGAACCGCCGCACCGTCGCGTAGTCGGGATGGTCCAGGAACCAGCGGACCATCCGCCGCCCCAACCCCCGCCCCCGCGCAGGCTCGGCGAACCACACATCCGCGATCCAGGCGAAGGTGGCGCGGTCCGTGACCGTTCGGGCATAGCCGACCTGCTCGCCGTCGAGATACGCCCCCAGGCAATGTGAGCCTGCGACCGCGCGCTCGACGAGCGGACGCTCGATGCCGGGCGACCAGTAGCTGGACGCGAGCCAGGCGTGCACGCGGTCGAGCTGCAGCCGCGCCTTGTCGTCGCTCAACTCGATCACGCCACCGACCTCAGGAACCCGTCCACAACCCGGCTCAGCTCCGGGCTCTCCAGCAGGAACGCGTCGTGGCCGAACGGGCTCGACAATTCCACGAAGCTCGCCGCCGCGCCCGCGGCGTTGAGCGCGTGGACGACGCCGCGCGATTCCGCGGTCGGATAGAGCCAGTCGGTGTCGAAGCTGACGACGCAGAAGCGCGTGGCCGTGCCGCGGAACGCGTCCGCCAGCCGCCCGCCATGCTCCTCGGCCAGGTCAAAATAGTCCATGGCGCGGGTGATATAGAGGTAGGAGTTGGCGTCGAACCGGTCGACGAAACTTAGCCCCTGGTGGCGCAGGTAACTCTCGACCTGGAAGTCCGCATCGAAGCCGAAGCTCTTCGCGTCGCGCGCCTGGAGCTTGCGCCCGAACTTCTCGGTCAGCCCGGCCTCGGACAGGTAGGTGATGTGCGCCGCCATGCGCGCGACGGCGAGGCCGGCGGCGGGCGGCTCGCGGTCGTAGTAATCGCCGCCGCGCCAGTTCGGGTCGGCCATCACCGCCTGGCGGCCGACCTCGTGGAAGGCGATGTTCTGCGCGGTGTGGCGCGCGGTCGACGCGATCACGACGGCGGCGCGCACGCGATCGGGGTATGTCGCGGCCCAGGAGAGCGCCTGCATCCCGCCCATCGACCCGCCCACCACCGCCGCCAGCCGTGCGACGCCGAGATGGTCGAGCAGCATTCCTTGCGCGCGCACCATGTCGCGGATCGTGATGACCGGGAAACGCATCGCGTAGGGCCGCCCGGTCGCCGGGTCGGCGCTCGCCGGGCCGGACGAGCCCATGCAGCTGCCCAGCACGTTGGCGCAGATCACGAAGTGGCGGCTGGTGTCGACAGGCTTGCCGGGCCCGACCATGCGCGTCCACCAGCCCGGCTTGCCCGTGCGCGGGTGCTCGGAGGCGACGTGCTGGTCGCCCGTCAGCGCGTGGCAGACGAGCACCGCGTTCGACGCGTCGGCCGCGAGCGTGCCGTAGGTCTCGTACGCGATCTCGACGGGCGCGAGCGTCGCGCCGCCGTCGAGCCGGAGCGGCCCGGAAAGCGTGACGGTGCGGGACGGGCCGAAGCGCCGGTCGGAGGACATGGTGGGCGGGATAGAGGCGAGACACGCGCGCGCCAACCTCCTCCCTCCTTCGTCATGCCGGACTTGTTCCGGCATCCATCGTGGTGCGAGCGATCCGGCCGGAGTGCGCGTACGACGATGGACCCCGGAAGAGAGAACCCAGCAAAGTATTACTTTGTTGGGGACCCAAGTCCGGGGTGACGGGGAAGACGTCACCGAGCGGCGGTTTCCTAAACCGCAGACCCTCGTTACAGCCCCACCCATGAACGCACCCGTCCCCAAGCAGTGGATTATGGACATCGCCCCCTATATCCCGGGGCGCTCGACCACCGACAGCGGCGCCAAGGCCGTCAAGCTCTCCTCCAACGAGAACCCGCTCGGCACGCCGCCCGCGGCGCGCGAGGCGTTCCTGTCCGCCGCCCGCGATCTGGAGCGCTACCCGGACGCGAGCGGCTCGATCGTTCGTGACGCGCTGGCGGCCCGCCACGGGCTCGACCCTGCGCGCATCATCTACGGCAACGGCTCGGACGAGGTGCTGCACCTCGCGGCGGGCGCATTCAGCGGGCCGGGCGACGAGGTGATCTTCGTCCATTACGGCTTCGCGGTGTACGAGATCGCGGCGCGGCGCACGGGCGCCACGCCCGTGATCGCGCCCGACAAGGACTACGCCACCGACGTGGACGCGATCCTGGCCTGCGTGACGGAGCGCACCCGCATCATCTTCGTCGCCAACCCCAACAATCCGACGGGCACCTTCGCGCCCCGCGAGGAGATCGCGCGGCTCCATGCGAACCTGCCCGCACACGTGCTGCTCGTGCTCGACCACGCCTATGCCGAGTATATCGACGGCGCGGACGACGACGGCGGCATGGAGCTCGCCCGCACCGCGCCCAACGTGCTCGTCACGCGCACTTTCTCCAAGATGTACGGGCTCGCCGCCGAGCGCATCGGCTGGGGCTATGCCGCGGAGCCGATCATCCAGGCGATGCACCGCATCCGCCTGCCCTTTTCCATGACGATCGCCGGCCAGCGCGCCGCCGTCGCCGCGCTGGCGGACGAGGAGTGGGTGACGCGCTGCCGCGCCGATAATGCGCGCCTGCGCCGCTGGTTCACCCAAGAGATCGCCGCGATGGGCAATGCCGGCCTGCGCCCGATCCCGAGCCAGGCCAATTTCGTGCTGGTCGTGTTCGAAGGCCCGCTCACCGCCGAGGCCGCGTACAAGGGGCTGATGGACGAGGGCTATATCGTCCGCTGGCTCCCCGGCCAGGGCCTGCCCCAAGGCCTGCGCATCACCATCGGCACCGAGGAGGAGACGCGCGGCGTGGCCGCGGCGCTCAGGCGGCTGGTCGAGCGGGCTGCTCCAACGCGTTGATCGCCGCGTGCACCCGGGCCTCCGCCTCCTCGCGCGGCAGGCCGGGCGGCACGACCTCGCCGAAGCGGAAGGTGATCACGCCCGGCCGCTTGGGTCCGCGCCTAGGCCAGACGAGCCCGCTGTCGCACGCCACCGGCACGACGGGCAGCTTGAGCGCCTTGTACAGGCCGGCAAAGCCCGACTTGAGCGGCGGCATCTCGCCCGGCTTCACGCGCGTGCCCTCAGGAAAGAGCAGCAGCGACCGCCCCTCCTCCTTCAGCGCTGCGCCCTCCGTCATCATGCGCCGGAGCATCTTCGCCGACGCCTCGCGATCGACGGCGATGCGGCCATACACCTTGGTGGCGTAGCCCCAGAACGGGATCCGCGTCAGCTCCTGCTTCAGGATGATCGCCGGCCCGCCCAGGATCAGCGTCAGCTCGACGGTCTCGTACATCGCCTGATGCTTGGCCGCGAACAGCACGGGATAGTCGGGCCAGCTCCCCTCGACGCGCACCCGGACGCCTAAGATCAGGCGCGTCGTCCAGCGATGCCAGCGGAACCAGACCTTGGCGTGCTCGATCATCGGCCGCCGCCCGAACAGCGCGGTGATCGGCACCGACATGACGATCGGCACCGACCCGGCGTAGAAGACGAGCTGAAAGAGCAGCGTGCGGAGCCGTTTCACCCGCCGATCCCCACCCACAGCGCCACGCGCCGCAGCAGCAGCTTGTTGTACTCGTTGAACAGCGTGCCCAGCCTGGGCTCCGTCTTGACCCCGTCGCCCAGGATCACCGCGTCGCGCCCCATCGCCGCCTCCAGCTCCATGCGCGCGCGCGGCAGGTGCCAGTCGGAGGTGACGAGCCGCACCGTGCGGTAGCGGTGCCCGCGCAGCCAGCGCGCCGTCTCCTCGGCGTTGGAGCGCGTGTCTACCGCCTCGCCGCCCAGATCGACGCAGCAGCGGAAAAGCCGTCCCGAGTCCGGGTACGTCGCCGCCAGGTCGCGCGGCCGCACGCCGGGCGCGACGCCCGTCACCAGCATGCGCTTGGCCTGCCGCTCGCGCATCAGCTCGAGCCCGCGGTCGATGCGCCCCGGCCCGCCGGTGGGCACCACCACCGCGTCGGTCGTCGACCCCTCGAGCGGGCCGGGCAGCGATACGGCGAAGCCCGCGAAGCCGAGCCCCCAGAGGATCAGCAGGACGGAGAGGAAACGGCTGATCACAGCGTGCGCTTCAGGTCGGCCAGCACCGCCCGCCTTGCGGCGAGCGTGGCGAGCAGGATGAAGAGGAGCGGCACGGCGGCGAGCGCGGTCCACTCGCCCCGCCCGAGCGTCGCGCCGCCCAAGAGCTCGGAGCCGAGCGCGCCAAGCTGGCGGCCGAGCAGCCACACAATCGCCAAGGCGGCGAGCCCGCCCACCCCGCCGCCCAGCAGAGCGTCGAGCGCGATGCGGCGCTGGAACAGGCGCGCGACCTGCACGTCCGTCGAGCCGAGCATGTGCATGACCTCGATCGTGCCGCGATGCGCCTCCAGCCCGCTCCGGACCGCCAGCACCACCACCGCCAGCGTCGCCGCCGCCATCAGCGCAACGAGCGCGGCGGCGAGTGCGGTCAGCAGGTCCATGAAGCGGCTCACCGGCGACATCCACTCCTCGTGCCGGTCGACGCGCGCGTTGGACGCTGCGCGGCGGACGACGTCGGCGACGCGGGGCGCGGCGTCCTCGCGCCGCAGGTCGACGTCGATCAGCGCAGGGACAGGCAGCGCGCCGGAGGAGGCCGACGCCCCCAGCCACGGCTCGATCAGGCGCTGCAGCTCGGCGCGGTCAACTAAATCGACGCGGAGGACGTCGGGATGACGGCGGAGCAGCTCGGTCACGCGCGCCGCGGCCCGGTCGCGCGCGGCCGGGTCGCCGTCGACCACCTGCACCGTCAGTCTCCCTGCGAGCTGGCGGTCGAGCGTCCGCGCCGCGCCCAGCGTGCCCAGCCCCAACGCGGTGGCGAGCACGGTGAGGAACAGCATGATCCCCATCACCGCCGTCATCGCGCGGAACCCGCCCGCCTCGTCGAGGACGCGCGTCTGCGACCGATCGCTCATTCGGCGGCCTTGGGCGGGTAACGTAGCGCGCCCGTTGGATCGTGCAGCCGCCCGCGGTCGAGCCGCATCAGCTGCGCGTGCGGCACGCGGCTCAAGAGGTGCAGGTCGTGCGTCGCGATGACGATCGTGGTGCCCAGCCGGTTGAGGCTGTCGAACAGGTGGAGCAGCCGCTCGGCCATGTCCGGGTCGACATTGCCCGTGGGCTCGTCGGCGACGAGCAGCTCGGGCCGGGCGATCACCGCGCGCGCGATGGCGACGCGCTGCTGCTCGCCGCCCGACAAGGTCGCGGGCC
Organism: Sphingomonas lenta; assembly: GCF_002288825.1. GTDB lineage: Bacteria > Pseudomonadota > Alphaproteobacteria > Sphingomonadales > Sphingomonadaceae > Sphingomonas > Sphingomonas lenta. Next base: position 73,536 of record NZ_NSLI01000003.1, on the reverse strand, counting down.
GGGCGTGCGCGCGCTCCGCCAGCCCCACCCAGGCGAGCATCTCGCGCACGGGCTGCTCGAGATCCGCTTCCACGACGCCCGCGACGCGCAGGGGCAACGCGATATTGTCCCAGGCCGACAGGTGCGGCACGAGCCGGAAATCCTGGAACACGACGCCGATGCGCCGGCGGAAGCCCGGCAGCCGCGCGCGCGGCAGCGTCACCGTGTCCTCGCCGAACAGCCGGATCACCCCGCGGCTGGGCCGCTGGGCGAGGTAGAGGAGCTTCAGGAGCGACGTCTTGCCCGCGCCTGACGCGCCGGTCAGGAAGTGGAACGACCCCGCGCCCAGCTGAAAGCTGACGTCGGTGAGCGTCTCCTCTCCCGCGCCGTAGCGCAGACCGACATTCTCGAACTGGACGATGTTCGTCATGCTTGCCCGTAGCGCCGCGTCCGCGGCCGTTCCCTCACGCCCCGATGCCGGCTTTCGCACGGGCGGGGCCGCCGCGTCCAGCGCCCGGACGCTTGCAAAAGCTCGGAGTAGCGTGCTTGAGTGCGGGTTAACCGACGCGGGCTCCTCCCGCACGCCCCTAGGTTTCGCGCCGATGATCCTGGAATGCCCCGAGTGCAGCACGCGTTACCTGGTGCCCGACAGCGCGATCGGCGTCGCCGGCCGCACCGTGCGCTGCGCGCAGTGCCGGCATAGCTGGTTCCAGGCCCCGCCAGCGCCCGAGCCGACGCCCGCCGCCGAGGTGGAGCACGCCGCGCCTCCACCCGCTCCGCCGATCGCGCCGGAGCCCGCCCCCGCGCCGGAGTCTCGACCGATCGTCGCGGCGTCCGAGCCCGAACCCGAGCCGGTCGCTCCCCCTTCCCCGCCGCCGCGGCCCGAGCCGCTCCGCGCGGAGCCGCCGGTGCGGACGCCGCCCTATCTCGAAGCGGTGCCGCTGAGCCCTGCAGTCTCGTCGCCGCCGCGCCGCAACCCTGCGCGCCGCTGGACGGCGGCGGCGGTCGCGGCCGGGCTGCTCATGCTCGCCGGCACGGGCGCGATCCTGTGGACTGGCGCGCCGGGGCTGGCGAGCCGGCTGGGCGTATCGTTCGGGACCGAGGAGAGCCCGCTCCAGATCCGCAGCGATCCTATCGAGCGCCGCGAGCTCGACAACGGTTCGGAGCTGTTCGCGGTGAGCGGCCAGGTGGTGAACCCCACCGACGAGCGGCAGCGCGTCCCCGACATCGTCGTGGAGCTGCGCGACGCGCCCGGCGACCGAGGCCGCGTCGTCTATAGCTGGACGATCACGCCCGAGCGGCGCACCTTGGGACCGGGCGCTGCGCTGCAGTTCAACTCGGCGCAGCTCGACGTGCCTAACACCTCCAAGGAATTGGCGCTGAGCTTCCGCGGCGAAGAGGGCTGATCTTGCCCGTTGCGCCCCGCCGAACGATCGGCTAGGGGCGCTCGCCTACCGACCGCGGGCCTGGCCCACGGTATGGCACGTGCGGTCGTGGCGGAACTGGTAGACGCGCAACGTTGAGGTCGTTGTGTCCGAAAGGACGTGGAAGTTCGAGTCTTCTCGACCGCACCATTCCCCGAAATAGCGAAGGGCGCTGGCGGATCGCCGCTCGCGCCCCCATGTGGGGCTCGATGACCAGCCGCATCGCCAGCCTCATCGGGTGCCCCGCTTGACCCCGTACATCAACGCCGTCGGCACTGCGGTGCCCCCTAACGATGTCCACGACGTGTTCATCGATTGGGCGCGCGACAAGGTGGAGCCGCGCGCGCTCAAGCTGTTCGACCGCATGGCGATGCGCTCGGGCATCCGGCACCGCTGGTCGGTGCTGCCCGCGACCGCGTTCCAGGCGCTGGCCGAGGAGCGCGGCTTCTACAACGGCGTCTTCCCCGGCACCGCCGCGCGCATGGAGGTCTATGCCGAGACCGCGCCCGAGCTGGCGCTGGAGGCGATCGCCGACTTAGGGGAGCGCGCGGAACTAGGCGGAATCACGCACTTCGTGGTGGCGAGCTGCACAGGCTTCGTCGCGCCCGGCATAGACCAGATCATCGCGCGCCGCCTGGGGCTGTCGCCCTCGGTCGAACGGCTGCTGGTGGGCTTCATGGGCTGCTACGCGGCGGTGGCGGCGCTGCGCAGCGCGCGCCACATCGTCCGTTCCGACCCCCAGGCGCGCGTGCTCGTCGTCACCGTGGAGCTGTGCACGCTGCACCTGCAGGACACGGGCGACCTCGAATCGCTGCTCGCGCAGCTCCAGTTCGGCGACGGGGCGGCGGCGGCGCTCGTCACCGCCGAACCTCGCGGTTTCGCGATCGACCAGCCCTTCGCGACGACGCTGCCGGAAAGCCACGAGCTGATCCGCTGGAACATCACCGACCAGGGTTTCGTGATGCATCTGTCGGGCGAGGTGCCCAACCGCATCGCGCAGGCGCTCAGTCAGCGCGCGGTGGCCGAGGCCGCCACCGGCGGGCGTGCCGCCGCCGAGCTCGACGGCTGGGCGGTGCACGCGGGCGGACGCTCGATCCTCGACGCGGTGCAGAACGCCTTTGCGCTCGCGCCCGACAAGCTCGACGCGTCGCGCGCCGTGCTCAACGACTATGGCAACATGTCGTCGGCGACGCTGATGTTTGTGCTGAAGAAGCTGCTCGCCGGCCCGCCGGTCGAGCAGGGCCTGGCGCTCGCCTTCGGACCAGGGCTCGCCGCCGAGGGCTTCGGCTTCCGCAGCGCGGTGGAGCGGCCGGTACGGCGCGCATCGGCTGAGCCCGAACTGACCGCCGCATGAGCCTCGCCGTGCGCGCCACGGCCGAGGAGCTGATGGACGCGGCCGACCTTGATCCCGCGACCTACGCCCGGGTCGTCGGCGACCTCGCCAAGGTCAACACCGTCACGCTCGCCAGGCGTCCTACGCTCGCCTTTCTCAAGCGCGCGATGACGGGGCGGCGCACGCTCCGGCTCCTCGACGTGGGCTTCGGCGACGGCGATATGCTGCGCAGCATCGCACGCTGGGCCGTGCAGCATGATGTCGCCGCCGAGCTGGTCGGCGTGGACCTGAACCACCGCAGCGAGCTGGCGGCGCGTGCCCACACACCCGCGCACCTGCCTATCCGCTACGTCACCGGCGATTACGCCGACATGGGCGGCGGCTGGGACGTGGTCGTCTCCAGCCTCGTCGCGCACCACATGACGCACGACCAGCTCGTCGCCTTTCTCCGCTTCATGGAGGGCCATGCGCGGAGCTGGTTCGTCAACGACCTCCACCGGCACTGGTTCGCGTACACCGGCTATCCGCTCCTCGCGCGGGTCGCGGGCTGGCATCCGATCGTGCGCTACGACGGCAAACTGTCGATCGCGCGCTCCTTTCGTCCCGGCGAGTGGCGCGACCTGCTGGACGAAGCGGGCGTCGAGGGCGCCCGCGTGTTCCGCGCATTTCCCTTTCGCCTGTGCGTCGAGCGGCTCCGCTGATCCTGGGCGGCGGGCCGGCGGGCAGCGCCGCCGCGATCACGCTCGCGCGCGCGGGCGTGCGCCCGATCGTGCTGGAGCGTACCCGCGAGACGGGCGACGCGCTATGCGGCGGTTTCCTCAGCTGGCGCACGCTCGACCGCTTGCGCTCGCTCGGCCTCGACGCGGACCGGCTCAACCGCCGCCGCATTACGCGCGTCCACGTTTTCGCCGAAGATCGCGAGGCCCAAGCCCCCCTGCCTTTTCCCGCGCTCGCCGTATCGCGGCATAAACTTGATACACTCATGCTTGAGCTTGCGGACCGGGCCGGCGCGGGCGTCGAGCGCGGCGTGACGGCGCGGACGGCGGCCGGCCGCGAGGTCACGCTGGCGGATGGCGCGACGCTTGATCCGCCAGCGTTGTTCCTCGCGACGGGCAAGCACGACCTGCGCGGACTCGCGCGGCCCAAGCCCGACGGCGACCCGACGCTCGGAATCCGTGTGCGCCTCCGCCCGTCGGACGTTGAGCGCCGTCGGATCGAGGACGCGATCGAGCTGCACCTGTTCGACCGCGGCTATGCAGGGCTTGCGGTGCAGGAGGACGGCAGCGCGAACCTGTGCCTGGCCGTGCGCCGGTCGCGGCTGCACGAGGCGGGCGATCCCGAGCGCCTGCTCCAGGGCATCGCCGCGGAGCTGCCCGCCTTCGCCGACCGGCTCGACATGCGCCCCGACGCCGCGCCGACCGACGCGGTGGCGAACGTGCCCTATGGCTGGCGCGCCACGGACGGCGCCGCCGGGCTGTTCCGCCTGGGCGACCAGGCGGCTGTCATCCCGTCGCTCGCGGGCGAGGGCATGGGAATCGCGGTGGCGAGCGGTTGCTCGGCGGCCGGCGCGTACCTGCGCGGCGGCGCGGACGCGAGTGTCCGATGGCAGTGCAGCTTTGCGCGGCGTGCCGCGCGCCCGGTGCGCGTAGCCGGGCTGGTACGCGATCTCGCGGAAGGACCAGTGGCCGCCCCCGCCCTGCCCTGGCTCGGCCGCGTGCCCGGCCTCCTCCAGATGATCGCGCGCGCCACCCGGATCAGATGACGCGGCTTGAACATGACCCGCAGGGGGCCGACATGATGTCCATGGAACGCCTGGACCTATCCGAGACCGAGTGGCGCAAGCGCCTGTCGCCCGAGCAGTACCATGTGCTGCGCGAGGCGGGCACTGAGCGCGCCTTTTCCGGCATGTACAACGACAACAAGGCGGACGGCCTCTATCGCTGCGCCGGTTGTCAGCTCGAGCTGTTCGACAGCGCCGACAAGTACGACAGCGGCTCCGGCTGGCCCAGCTTCACGCGGCCGGTCGAGGAGGACCGCGTCAGCAATCATCGTGACACCAGCCACGGCATGGTGCGCGTGGAGACGCGCTGTGCACGCTGCGATGGCCATCTCGGCCACGTATTCCCGGACGGTCCACCGCCGACCGGTTTGCGTTATTGCATGAACTCGGTTTCTCTCGACTTCAAGTCGAGAGAAACCCGGCCGGCGTAGCGCAGCTACGATCGACGACGCGGCTTGGCCGCGGCGCGATAGAGAAAGTGATCCACTATCGATTGCGTCGCGGCAAAGCCGCGCCGTCGGACGACGCGGCCGGTGAACCCGGCCGGTCGCCGGCCGGGCTCGCCGCTTATTGCGGCTCGCCGTTCTTGTCCGGTTAACCACGACCCGCTAATCCTGCGGGTCTCCCATGCCCGCTCGCACCCGCTCGCCTTGGCGTCGACGCATCGTCCGAACGCTGCAGATTCTCATCGCGCTCGGCGTGCTCGCGCTGGGCGCATTGGTCATCGCGGTCTACGTCACGCGGTCGCAGCTGCCGAGCTACGAGCAGCTGAAATCCTCGCCGAACGGCCAGATGATCCGCGTGCGCGCCGCCGACGGCTCGCTGCTCGTCTCGCTAGGCCCGAGCTACGGCGAGTGGCTGCCGTACAACCGCATCCCGCAGGTCATGCGCGAGGCGACGATCTCCGTCGAGGATCGCCGCTTCCGGTACCATCCCGGTGTCGATCCGATCGGCTTGGCGCGCGCGGTCAAGGTGCGGTTCGAGCGCGGGCGCTGGGTCCAGGGCGGCTCCACCATCACGCAGCAGCTCGCGCGCAACGTGTTCCTATCGAGCCAGAAGAAGTTCGGCCGCAAGTTCCGCGAATGGATCCTGGCGCTCGCGCTGGAGCGGAAGTTCAGCAAGGACCAGATCCTCGAGCTCTACCTCAACAAAGTCTATTATGGCGGCGGCGCCTACGGCATCGACGCCGCGAGCCGATTGTTCTTCGGCCACAGCGCGAACCGGCTGAACCTGTCGGAGGCGGCGATCATCGCGGGCCTCGTCAAGGCGCCGTCCAACTACTCGCCCACCGCCGACGCCGAGGCCGCGCAGGGCCGCGCGGGCGTGGTGCTGCAGACCATGGTGGAGACGGGCGCGATCACGCCGGCGCAAGCCGCGGAGGCCGATCCGGACGCCATCAAGCTGCAGCCCCCGCCGCGGCAGAACAGCGTGCGCTACTTCACCGACTGGGCGCTGCCGCAGCTCGACGTGCTGATCGACGAGCAGGACGCGCCGCTGGAGGTATGGACCACGCTCGACCCCGCGATGCAGCGCGCCGCCGACGCGGCCGTGCGCGCCAACACGCCCGCGGGCGTCCAGGGCGCGCTGGTGTCGCTCGACCGCGACGGCGCGGTGCGCGCGATGGTGGGCGGGAAGGATTATGTCAGCTCGATCTACAACCGCGCGACGCAGGCGCAGCGGCAGCCCGGCTCGGCGTTCAAGCTGTTCGTCTATCTCGCGGCGCTCGAAGCGGGGCGCAAGCCGGAGGACAGCGTCGTCGACGAGCCGGTGACGATCAACGGCTGGAGCCCGCGCAACGACAGCCGCCGCTATTCCGGGCCCGTCTCGCTCCGCACCGCGTTCGCCTACTCGCTTAACACGATCGCGGCGAAGCTGGGCCAGGAGGTCGGCTTCTCGACGGTCGCCGACATGGCGCGGCGCTTCGGCATCACCACGCCCGTCAACACGCAGCCGTCCATGGTGCTGGGCACCAGCAACGTGCGCCTCATCGACATGACGCGCGCCTTCGCGAGCGTGGCGGCGAACGGCGTGGCGGTGGTGCCCTACGGGATCACGCGCGTGACCGCGGACGGCCAGACCATCTACCGGCACGAGGTCGACCGCGACCGCGTGCTCGTGGCCCCTTACGTCGCGGCGCAGATGACCGACCTGCTCCAGACCGCCGTCAACGCCGGCACGGGCCGCGAGGCGCAGATCGGGCGGCCGGTGGCGGGCAAGACGGGCACGACCACCTCCGCCAAGGACGGCTGGTTCCTAGGCTTCTCCAGCGGCCTGACGACCGGCGTGTGGATGGGCCGCGATAACAACCGGCCCGTAGCAGGGCTAGCCGGCGGCCGCGCGCCTGCGCGCACCTTTCGCCAGTTCATGACCGCCGCGGTCGCCAAGCGCCCGATCGAGCAGTTCCAGACGGAGGTGACGCTCCCCGACTGGCAGCTCGAGCCCGACGAGGAGAGCTATTTCGGCGCGCCGGACAATGCCGTGTTCGTCGACGACGACGGCGTGCCCGTGACGCCGCAGCCCGGCGAAGGCGTCACCGTCGGCCCCGAGTTGGCGCCCGCGCCGCCGCCGGTCGGGGAGGACGCGCCGAGCGAGCAGCGCCTCGACCAGGACTGGATCGACCGCGCCACCGGCCGCGACCGGCCTCGCCGCGAGCCGCCCCCGCCGCCTCAGGACGACCTGCCGACCCAGTGAAGCCGCGCCCCGTTCGCGCGCAGCCAGGCACGCGCCGGGGCCGGATTGTCGCCCAGCAGCTCGGCGACGAGCGCGTGGAAGGCGGGACCGTGGTTCATGTGGACGCGATGCGCGACCTCGTGCGCGACGGTGGCGCGACGTACCCAGCCGGGCGCCAGGATCAGCCGCCAGCTATAGCGGATCGCGCCCGAGCTGGAGCAGCTGCCCCAGCGCCCGCGCGGGTCGGCGACGGCGACGGCGGACACGTCCACGCCCGCCTTTCCCGCGAACTCCGCCGTCTCGCGCTCCAGCAGGTCGAGCGCCGCGCGCTTGAGCCACGCCTCGACGCGGCGCGGCAGCGTCTCGGGCGGCCCCTCCAGCGTCAGGCGGTCGCCCTCGCGCCGGACCGCGAGGCGCGGGCCGGGCCGCCAGTCGACCGCGAGCCGCTCGTCGGCGACCTCGACCGTGGTTCCCGGCGCAAAGGGCCGCGGCTGCGGCAGACGGGCGCGCTGCTCGGCGATCCAGTCCGACTTGCCCTCGGCCCAGGCGAGCGCGGGCTTGAGCGCTGCGCGGGCGGGAATGACCAGCTTGGCGCGGCCGCTCGCCGGGTCGAAGGTCAGCCGCGCTCGACGTGCGCGCGGGTGGCGCACGACTTCGAAGAGCTCGGTCACAATTCCCGATCGACCAGATGATGCTCCAGGTCGCCGACATCGTCCTCGCTGACCGTCCAGCCGCGGACCGACTGGCCGGCGCGGTGTACCGCTTCCCGGTCGCCGCAGACGAGGTGGTGCCATGACGGCAGCGGCTCGCCATCGGCGCGCAGGCGATAGGCGCAGGTGGACGGCAACCACTCGATCCCGGCGACGTTGCCCGCCGTCAGGCGCACGCATTCGGGCACATAGGCGCGGCGGTTGCGGTAGTCGGAGCACAGGCCCGTGCGGCGGTCGAGCAGGCGGCACGCGACGTTGGTGGGCAGGAGCTCGCCCGTCTCCTCGTCTTCGAGCTTGTGGACGCAGCATTTGCCGCACCCGTCGCACAGCTGCTCCCACTGCGCGCGGTCGAGCGTGTGGAGCGGCTCTTCCCAAAAAGGCGTCACCGGACCCAGCGCTCCAGCTCGGCGGCGACCGCGTCGGCGCCCTTGTCCTGCGGGATCAGCGCCACGGGGCGGCCTTGCGGGTCCATGAGGTAGGATTGACGGCTATGGTCCATTAGATAGCCGCCGCCGGGCGACGCCTCGCCCTTGGCGTAGTAGACGGCGTACGCCTTCGCGATCTGGCCGATCGCCTCCGCGCTCCCGGTCAGGCCCAACATGCGCGGGTGGAACGCGTCGGTGAAGCGGGCGAGCACGTCGGGCGTATCGCGCGCGGGGTCGATCGTCACGAACACGGGCGTGATCTTCGCGGCGCGTGCCGCATCCTCGGCCTCGAAGCGCTTCAAACCCGCCGCGATGTTCTGCGCGTCGGTAGGGCAGATATCGGGGCAGAAGGTGTAGCCGAAATACATGACCCGCCACTTGCCGGCCAAGTCGCGGTCGGTGACCGTCCGGCCGTCCTCGCCCGTCAGCGCGAATGGTCCGCCGATCCTCGCGCCCGCTAACGGCGGCGCTTCCGGCGGCTCGGCCGCGCCGCAGCCGGACAAGGCCAGCGCCGCGCCGGCGAGGAGGGCACGAATGTTCATGACGGGGCCAGCCTTGATCTGATAGCGGCGGGGAACACAAGCCACCTATTTGGGAACGGACGGCATGTCGCCAAGACCTCTCCTCGCCATCCTCGTCGGAGCCGCGATCTTCGTCGCGCCCTTCATCGCCGGCGCCGCGGGCGCGCAGATGCAGTCGGAGAGCTACAAGTTCCTTCAGGCGGTGCGCGAGGCCAAGGGCAACGACGTGATCGCGATGGTGGACCGGCCGGGCTCCCAGATCATCAACGCCCGCGACATCACCAGCGGCGAAGGCGCGCTGCATATCGTCGTGAAGCGCGGCGACAAGACCTATACGACCTATCTGCTCCAGAAGGGCGCGAACCCGAATCTGCGCGACGGGCGGGGCGCCACGCCGCTGCTGCTGGCAGTGACGGGCGGCCACGCCGAGCTCGTGCCCGTGCTCATCGCGGGCAAAGCGAACGTAAACCTGGGCAACGGCGCGGGCGAGACCCCGCTCATCTTGGCGGTGCAGCGCCGCGACGTCGCCATCGCGCGCGCGCTGCTCGCCGCGGGCGCCGATCCCGACCAGACCGACAACAACGCCGGCATGTCGGCGCGCGACTACGCGCGTCGCGACGCACGTAACCCGGCGCTCGCCAAGCTGCTGGAGGAGGCGCCCAAGCGCACCGGCCGCGCGGCGGCCGGCCCTCGCCTCTAGACGCTGTACGCCTCCGGGTCGGTCAACGACAGCAACCGCCGTGCGGCGCGGCGCGCGAAGGCGAGCGTGCAGCGCTTGCGCGCGTGCGCGGGCAGCGGCTCGGTATGCGCCTCGCGGATGATCGCCGCGTCATATTGGTCCGCGACGATCACGCCCGTGCGCTCGGGCAGGAAGGCGGGCCCGTCGAGCGGCCCCAGGTCGAAGCCCGCGGGCAGCGCCCAGTAGAAGCGGTCGCACTGGCTCAGATAGTCGGGCCACTTGCCGTCGCCGAACAGGTCGGCGCGCGACACCTTGATCTCGACGATGACGATCCGGCCTTTCGCGTCGATCGCCATCAGGTCCGCGCGACGGCCGTTGTCGAGCGGCACCTCCTCCATGGCGGTGAGGTCGTGACGGAGGAACAGGCGGGTGACGCCGCGGGCGACGTCGGCGGCGCAGAGATTGCCGGTAGCCGGGTCTAGGCAGGAGGCGGGCGGCTCGATCAACATGCCGCCCGCTCTAGAACATCTTAGGAACCTAGCAAGGTGTTCCGCTCTCGGCAGCGCCGCGGCGAGCCGAAGGCGACCGGAGCGAAGCGGAGATCTACCCGCGTCGTCGGACGCAGCTGCGCCGCGCCGGCCGGGTTCGGGCGTCTCGCTTCCAGCTTCCAGCTAGGTGTGTGCGCTACGCCGCGGCGAAGCCGCGTCGTCGATCGACGCGCGCGAGGAAGGCTCGCGCGGTTGTCGGACGATCTTGAGCATCTCGCTTCGAGCTTCGCTCGGCGCGTGCGCTCAGCGATAGAAGATATGGTTCCCGATCAGCGCGACCTTGGTCAGACGACCCGGCAGGCCCACGCGGCGGCCGTTGAAGAACAGCGCCTTGGGCGCCGGGCTTTTCCAGGCGTCGGCGAGCGCGACCTTGGCGACGGCGACCGCGGTCTTGTACATGCGGTTGGCCGCGTCGACGCTGGGCAGCACGCCCCGGCGGACGAACGAGAACTGGCCTCGCTGCTTGACGACGCCGCAGATGTCGGACGCGAACCGGCCGGACTTGGCGCGGTTGATCACGACCTCCGCGACGGCGAGCTGACCCGCGAGCGGCTCGCCCTTGGACTCGTAAAAGATGGTGGTGGCGAGGCAGCGTAGCGCCTCTTCGTCCTCCACCGAGCCGTCCCGGTGCGCGTCGACGGCCTCGTCGAGCGTATCGAAGCTCGCCGGCGTCGGCTCGGGCGCTTCTGGAGTAACGGTCGGAAGAATCTGCGGAACCGGCGTCGGGGCGACCGCGTTGGTGGCGGGCGTGGTGAGAGACGCGGTATTGATGGCGGACGGCTCGATCTGGGCCGCTTGGCTGGGTTTGCTGGTGGAAATGAGGCCACCGAGGGTGAAAGTCATGACCGCGATCGTCGCGGCGCGCTGAAAAAACGTCATCGACCCATTCGTACGTGCGGTGGGTTCGCGGACGTGCGAGCGAGAGGCCCCATTCCCCTCAGCACCCGTCCGGGATCGCCCCCCGACTGCGTCACCGATCCGTATCGCACACGGGCTCGGCACAACGCGATTGCGATAGGTTAGGCCTTCGCGGACCGGTTCCGTTCCGTCAACGTGCGCCTATCGTTTCAGCGGCGAAGCGTTCACCGTCCGGGATATCCAGTTCGATCACCCACAGATCCGGGTCGCGATCGCGCCGTTTGCGCCAATAGGACTCGACCGAGTCCGGCGAAGTATCCGCCGGAGTCGAGTCGATCATCGTGGGATGGCCCGTCGGGCCCAGACCGCGCTCGAACAGGCGGGTTTGGTTAACGCGATCGAGCGTGATCAGCAGAAACGCGCCCGACTCCGGATCGCCCTTGGCGCGCACCGCCGCGAAGCCGCCGGCGTCGTGGACGCGCCGGATCAGCGCGGACGCGAGCAGCGCGGAAGGCAGCCGCTCGCTCAAGCGGCCCGATACCCCGGCAGCGTCGCCAGCGGGATGCGCGAGCGCATGAAGGTTCCCGTGCCGCGCGCGACCTCCTCGCCAGACGCGTCCACCAGCCGCGCGTCGGCGACGTACACTCGTCGCTTGCCGCTGATCCATCGGCCTTCGGCGACGACGGGACCCGCGCCCAGCGGCCGCGTGAACAGCAGGTTGAACGCGGTCGTCAGCAGGAAGCGGTCGGTGACCAGGCTGTTCGCGGCGTAGAAGGCCGCGTCGTCGAGCATCTTGAAATAGCCCGTACCGTGCGCCGCGCCGGCGGCGTGGAAATGGCGCTCGTCGAGCGTGAAGCGGATGCGCGACACGCCGGGTGCGACGATCTCGAGCTCGGACTCGAACAGCCCGTTGATCGGGGCGGTCGCGTAGAGGGACTCGAGCGCGCGATGGTGCGCCTCCTCGCCTTCAAGCGGCGTCACGCGCCTCATCCGTCGTGAACAGGGCATAGAGCGCGTCGCGCGAGCCGGCGCCGCGGAGCTTGGCGAGGAAACGCGCGTCGCGGAGCAGGCGGGAGACGCGGGCCAGCGCCTTCAGATGCTCGGCCCCGGCGTCCGCGGGCGAGAGCAGCAGAAAGACGAGATCGACGGGCAGGTCGTCCACCGCCTGATACTCGATCGGCTGCGCCAGCCGAGCAAAGGCGCCGGTGATCTGCTTCAACCCGTCGATCCGCGCATGGGGGATGCCGACGCCGTAGCCGAAGCCGGTGGAGCCCAGCCGCTCGCGGTCGGTGACTCGGTCGGCGACGAGGCGCGGGTCCAGCTCGACCTGGGGCGCGACGAGCGCCGCCATCTGGGCGAACAGCGTCTTCTTGTTGCCCGCGCCCATGTCGGTGACGACGGCTTCGGGCCGCAGAAGGTCGCTCAGGTCGGTCATGCGTGGTCCCGTCGCGCCGGGGTTGGCCCCGGCGGTGCGGAGCGCGCCCTAGCGCGGCGGTAGGTGGGTGGGAAGAGTAGGTTGGGACGGCCTGGTTGAGCGCCGCGGCGAAGCCGCGTCGTCGGTCGGGACTTGCGGCCCCGCCGACCGGCTCAGGCGGGTGCGGGCTCGCTTATGCTCGTCCGCACCTCGGCCTAGCGATGCTAGGCCGTTCCCGCCCGAGCATCATGCGGCTCCACCCACCCTATCGTCCCGTCCCCCCGCCGATAGACCATATTGTGCTCCCCCGTTCCCGAGTTCTTGAAGAACAGGGCGGTGGTGTTGCGGAGGTCGAGCATCATCACCGCGTCCGACACGCTCGCTTCCGGCACGTCGGTGCGCGTCTCGGCGACGATGAGCGGGGCGTCGGGCGCTTCGGCCTCGTCGTCGCGATGCTCCTGGAAAAGCGTGTAGCGGGCGTTGTCGTTGGGGACCGCCGCCTCGATCCGCTCCGCGGCGTCGACATTGTGGTGGTCCTTCAGCCGGCGCATGTAGCGGCGGAGCTGCTTCTCGATGCGGTCGGCCGCGCCGGCGAAAGCGACCGGCGCCTCCTGGGCGTCGTGGCGGCTCTTCAGCACCAGGCCCTTGATGACGTGGGCGACGATGTCGCAGGTGAATCCGTTGTCGTGCGGTCCCTTGCCGAAGGTGACCTGGGCCGAGATGGCCCGCGCAAAATATTTGTCGGCGATGGCCTGGAGCCGGTCCTGAGCCTGCGTGGTGAGCGCGTCGCCCACGTCCACCTGGTGGCCTGAAACCCGTATCTCCATGGTTTTGCTCCGTTAAGTTCTGCTCGTTGTCGCCTCGGCTCCCCAGAGCGGGTCGGCGAGGGAAGAGATGAACGCCCGATGCGCGGCGAGTTCTCCCGCCGAGGGCGCGAAATGTCGCGGCGGACGGGCAACCCGCGGCTTCGCGGCGGTCGCGACGGGCGTCGCGGCCTCTTGCTTGACCTCCGCAACGAGGCCCAGGCCGATCTGGCGGCCGCCCATCAGCTCGACATAGACCTGGGCGAGCAGCTGCGCGTCGAGGAGCGCGCCGTGGAGCACGCGGTGCGAGCGGTCGACGCCGTAGCGCGAGCAGAGCGCGTCCAGCGTGTGCTTGGCGCCGGGGTGCCTGGAGCGCGCGATCGGCAGCGTGTCGACCATGCGGCTCATGGCGACGATCGGACGCCCGCAGCGCTGCAGTTCGCCGTTCAAAAAGCTCATGTCGAACGTCGCGTTATGCGCGACGAGCGGCGCGTCGCCGAGGAACTCCAGCATCTCCTCCACCCGCACCCCGAACAACGGCTTGTCGGAGAGGAACGCGTCGGTGAGGCCGTGCACCGCGGAGGCTTCGGGCGGCATGGAACGCTCAGGATGGAAATAGGCGTGGAAGGTGCGGCCCGTCTCCACGCGGTTCACCATCTCCACGCAGCCGATCTCGACGAGGCGATCGCCGCCCTGGAAGCTTAGGCCCGTGGTTTCGGTGTCGAAGACGATCTCGCGCATCGAGCCGTTATCCTATCGTCGCGGCGGCGAGGCAAGCGATCACGCGGGCGACATGGGCGCGCGTTTCTTCCAACGGCACGTCGGTCGGGATGACGAAATCGGCGCGGGCGCGCTTCTCGGCGTCGGGCAGCTGGCGCGCGAGGATGGCGTCGAGCTTGGCTTTGGTCATGCCCGGGCGGTCGAGGACGCGGGCGCGCTGTACGTCCGGCGCGGCGGAGACGACGGCGACCTTGTCGACGCGCGCGTCGCCGCCGGTCTCGAACAGGAGCGGTATGTCGAACACGACGAGCGGCGCTTGCGCGTGCTCGTCGAGAAAGGCGGCGCGTTCCTCCGCCACGGCCGGGTGGACGATGTTCTCCAGCGCCTTCATCGCGGTGTCGTTCCCGAGCACCGCCTCGGCGAGCGCGGTGCGGTTGACGCCTTTCGGTCCGGTGGTGGAGGGGAACGCCGCCTCGATCGCGGCGACGACGCGGCCGGCGGGGCCTTGAAGGCGGTGGACGGCGGCGTCGGCGTCGAACACGGGCACGCCCTGATCGGCGAACATCCGGGCGACCGTCGACTTGCCCATGCCGATCGAGCCGGTCAGGCCGAGGGTGATCTGGCGCGTGATCACGCGACCAGCAGGTCCCGGAGTTCGTCGTCGCGCTCGCGCGGGGGCTCCTTCCCGAACAGGATTTCGAAGGCGAGCGCCGCCTGGCCGACGAGCATCTCCAGGCCGTCGACCACCTCCAGGCCGCGGTCCTGGGCTTGGGCGAGAAGGTCGGTGACGAGCGGGGCGTAGACGATGTCGTAGACGACCGCGTCGGACGGGAGCGGCGACAGGTCGAGCTCGAGCGGCGGCTGGCCGGTCATGCCGAGTGCGCTCGTGTTGACCAGTAGCGCGCTGGGCGGGACAGGGGCGGAGAGCGGGAGCGCCTGGCCCTTGAGCTTGAAGGCGGAGAGCAGCGCCGCGGCTTTGAGCGGGTTGCGGTTGAGGATCGTGACGGGGCCGACGCCCATCTTGGACAGCGCGAACAGCACGGCGCGGGCGGCACCCCCCGCCCCGATCACCGTCACCGGCTTGCCCGTGAAGTCGAAGCCCGCGAGCGGGGCGTAGAAGCCGCCGGCGTCGGTGTTGGTGCCGACCAGCACCCCGTCATCGGCTCGGAAGGCGGTGTTGATCGCGCCGATCGTGTCGCGCACCCCTCCCCTGTCCTCGACATGGTCGAGCGCGGCGAGCTTGTGCGGGATGGTGAGGTTGCAGCCGCGCCAGGCCGGGTCGGCGCGGCGCTCGGCGAAATAGGCGGCGAGTTCGTCGGGCGCGACCCGCGTGGCGCGGTACTCGGCGTCGAGGCCGAGCGCGTCGATCCAGAAGCCGTGGATCAGCGGCGATTTCGAATGGGCGACGGGCAAGCCGATCACCTCGGCGTAGGCGCGCTCAGCCACAGCGAAGGTGACGACTTTGACGTGTTTGACACGGAATAGGTATCATTTCGGCAGTATCTCTCGGGTGCGCAGATAGCCGAGCACCGGGATCAGCGGCAGCCCGAGCACGGTGAAGTGCGATCCCTCGATGCGGTCGAACAGCTGCACGCCCGGTCCCTCCAGCCTATAGCAGCCGACGCACCCGGAGATCGCCGGCCATTCCGCATCGAGATACGCGTCGATGAAGCTGTAGGACAGCGGTCGGACGAACATTCGGGCGCGTTCGACGTGGCGCCAGATGGGGCGGCCGTCCTCCGCGACCACCGCGGCGCTCCACAGCTCGTGGACGCGGCCCGACATGCGGGCGAGGTGCTCGGCCGCCTCCTCGCGCGTGGCAGGCTTGTCGAGCAGCGAACCATCATCGAGCGCGACGACAGAGTCCGAGCCGAGCACCAGCGCGTCGGACAAGCGCGCGGATACCTTCAGCGCCTTGAGCTCGGCGAGCGCGTCGGCGAGGTCGCGGGGTCCTCTGCCCCGCAAGCCGGCCTTGGCAGCGTCCTCGTCGACGCCCGCGGCCGTCGCCTCGAACGGGACGCCGGCGGCGGCGAGCATCGCGCGGCGCGACGCGCTCTGCGAGGCGAGCACCAGCCTCACTCGGTTGTCACCCTGCCCGTGCCCGCACGCTCGTTGCACAAGGAGATGATCGCCGCCGCCGTCTCCTCGATCGAGCGGCGGGTCACGTCGATCACGGGCCAGCCACGATCGCCGAACAAGCGGCGTGCGTAGGTGAGCTCGCGCTGCACCGCCTCCTGCTCGACATAGGAGGTCTCGGTCGCCTGGTTGAGCGACAGGAGGCGGTTGCGGCGGATGGCGATCAGGCGGTCGGCGCTGGTGGTCAGCCCCACGACGAGCGGGTGCTTGAGGGTAAACAGGATCGCGGGCGGTGGGCTCTCGACGACGATGGGGATGTTGGCGACCTTGTAGCCGCGGTTGGCGAGATAGATGGAGGTGGGCGTCTTGGACGAGCGGCTGACGCCCGCCAGCACCACGTCCGCCTCCTCCCAATCCTCCGGCGCGACGCCGTCGTCGTGCGCGATGGTGTACTGGATCGCGTCCACGCGCGCGAAATAGGCGGCGTCGAGCACGTGCTGGCGGCCGGGACGCGCCTTGGCCTGCTGACCGAGCATGGCGGAGAGCGCGTCGTTGACGGGATCGAGCGGGGCCACGTGCGGCAGGCCCAGCGAGCGGCAGCGGCCCTCCAGCGCGCGGCGCGTCGCAGCGTTGACCAGCGTGTAGATGACGAGGCCGGGGTTCTGCGCGATTTCCTGGAGGATGCGCTCCAGATGCGCTTCGGTGCGCACCATGGGCCAGAAGTGCCGGACCGTGTCGACGCCGTCATATTGGGCGAGCGCGGCCTTGGCGATGTTCTCCAGCGTCTCGCCGGTCGAGTCCGACAAGAGGTGAAGGTGGAGGCGCTTGGGGCCGCTCATCCTCGGGTCCTGGGGTCGATCTGTGGACAAATCGGGGATGAGCGGTAGCCGAACCGGTCGGGCCCGCCAAGCGGCCCGGCGGCGGTGGAAAAGCGGCCCTTCGTCCACACCGCTTCCCACAAGTGGATGAGTTGTCCACAGGTTGTGGGTAACGTTGATTGGTGACGTCTGAGCGCGGTTTTTCGCGGGCCGCGCCGCCCCGCCCTGTTGTTAATTGCGGCACGTCCGCCTAATCCCCGGCGTCCACGCGCCCACCATCACCACAACCTTTTTAGAATCTTCTTTATACGGAAGAAGAGAGGCCCTCCCCTCCCTTGTCGACGACCAAAAAGAAGCTGCTCGGCGTGCTGAAGGGTGCACGTCTCGAGCGCCCGCCCATGTGGCTCATGCGGCAGGCGGGGCGGTACCTGCCGGAGTATCGCGCGCTTCGGGCGGAGAAGGGCGGGTTCCTGGCGCTCGCGACCGACCCGGACGCCGCGGCGGAGGTGACGCTGCAGCCGATCCGGCGGTTCGGGTTCGACGGGGCGATCCTGTTCTCCGACATCCTGATGGTGCCCTGGGCCTTGGGGCAGGACCTGAGCTTCGGGGTAGGCGAGGGGCCGAAGCTGGAGCCGCCGTTGGTGGACGCCACGCTCTCGTCGCTCGAGCGGGCGCCCGAGCGGCTGGAGCCGGTGTACGGGACGGTGCGGCGCGTCGCCGCGGCGCTGCCGTCCGAGACGACGTTCTTAGGGTTTGCGGGGTCGCCCTGGACGGTGGCGACCTACATGGTCGCGGGGCGCGGGTCGAAGGACCAGGGCGAGACGCGGCGCTTCGCCTATCGCGACGAGGCGGCGTTCGGCGAAATCATCGACGCGATTGTCGGGCTGACCGTCGAGTATCTCGCGCGCCAGATCGAGGCGGGCGTGGAGGCGGTGCAGCTGTTCGACAGTTGGGCGGGGTCGCTCAGTCCGCAGCAGTTCGAGCGATGGGTGGTCGCGCCCAATGCGGCGATCGTGGCGCGCTTGCGCGAACGCTGCCCGGGGGTGCCGGTGATTGGCTTTCCCAAGGGCGCGGGCGGCAAGTTGCCGGCGTACGCGCGCGAGACGGGCGTGGACGCGGTGGGGCTGGACGAGACGGTGGACCCGCACTGGGCGCACGCGTCGCTGCCGGAAGGGCTGCCGGTGCAGGGCAATCTCGACCCGCTGCTGCTGATCGCGGGCGGCGAGGCGCTGGACGCGTCGGTGGACGACATCCTGTTCGCGCTGCGGGATCGGCCGCATGTGTTCAACCTGGGCCACGGGATCGACCAGCATACGCCGATCGCGCATGTGGAGCGGCTGATCGCGTGGGTCCGAGGCTGAGATGTGGGAGCGGTTGGCGGTGGCGTATCTGTGGGTGAAGGCGGCGCACCTGATCTTCGTGATCTTCTGGATGGCGGGGCTGTTCGCGCTGCCGCGCTACCTCGTCTACCACCAGGAGAACCTGTCCGACGCCGCGGACGCGGCGCGCTGGGTCGATCGCACGGCCAAGCTGCGGCGCATCATCCTGACGCCGGCGATGATCGTGACGTTCGCGCTGGGGATCGCGCTCGCCAGCATGTCGGGCGCGTGGAGCGACGGGTGGCTGCACGCCAAGCTGCTGTTCGTGCTGGGGCTGGCCGGATATCACGGCTGGGCGGTCGGCTATTCGCGCAAGCTCGCGGCGGGCAAGCCGACGCTGTCCAACAAGACGCTCCGCGCGCTGAACGAGGTGCCGGCGCTCGGCATCGCGGTCATCGTCGTGCTGGTGATCGTGAAGCCGTTCTGAGGGAGTGACCCGTCCATGACCATGTTCGCAGCCCTGCTCGCGCCCCTGCTGATCCAGGCTGCCCCTGCAGCGTCCGCCGATCCGGTGAAGAATGAGGACGTGCGCTGCCTGGCGGTGATGGCGTTTGCGACAGGGAATACGAAGGAGCAGGACCGCGCGGGCCTGGTGGCGGGCACCATGTATTTCCTCGGCCGCATTGACGCGCGCATGCCCGGTCTCGACTACCGCGCTGCGCTTCGGCGACTGCTGACGGACGAGGCGTCCCTCAAGGCCTTTTCGACCGAAGCCGTACGATGCGGTGCCATCTTGGAGAAGCGAGGAGGCGAACTCCAAGCGCTCGGCCAGCAACTGCAGCAGGATGCCAAGGCTAAGTAAGACGCGTGGTATGCGGGGCTGCTTGACTAAGGCGGCGCTGAAACTTACGTCACTCACCTAACCGCGGGCGGTCCTCGCCCTGCGTGCTTCCCAAGCTCCAACCGCCGGACGTCGCGTCCGCCCCGCCCGAGCCCTCTCCCCCGATCCTTGTCGGACCAGTCCACATGCACCTGAAAGACCTGAAGAAGAAGACGCCCGCCGAGCTGGTGGGCATGGCCGAGGAGCTCGGCGTCGAGGGCGCGTCTACGCTCCGGAAGCAGGATCTCTTGTTCGGCATCCTGAAGGAGCAGGCCGAGCAGGGCGACCAGATCATGGGCGTGGGCACGATCGAGGTGCTGCCCGACGGCTTCGGCTTCCTGCGCTCGCCGGAAGCGAATTACCTCGCAGGGCCGGACGACATCTATATCTCGCCCAACCAGGTCAGGAAGTTCGGTCTGCGCACCGGCGACACGGTCGAGGGCGAGATCCGCGCGCCCAAGGACGGCGAGCGCTATTTCGCGCTGACGCGGCTCGTAAGCGTCAATTTCGACGATCCGTCGGTGGTACGCCACCGCGTCAATTTCGACAACCTGACGCCGCTCTACCCCGAGCAGAAGCTGACGCTCGACCCGCAGGACCCGACGGTCAAGGACAAGTCGGCGCGGGTGATCGACATCGTCAGTCCCCAGGGCAAGGGTCAGCGCGCCCTCATCGTCGCGCCGCCGCGCGTGGGTAAGACGGTGCTGCTCCAGAACATCGCCAAGGCGATTACCGACAATCATCCGGAGGTGTTCCTGATCGTGCTGCTCATCGACGAGCGGCCGGAGGAGGTCACCGACATGCAGCGCTCGGTGCGCGGCGAGGTGGTGTCGTCGACCTTCGATGAGCCCGCGACGCGGCACGTGCAAGTTGCCGAGATGGTGATCGAGAAGGCCAAGCGCCTTGTCGAGCACAAGAAGGACGTCGTGATCCTGCTCGACAGCATCACGCGCCTCGGACGCGCCTACAACACGGTCGTCCCGTCCTCGGGCAAGGTGCTGACGGGCGGCGTCGACGCGAACGCTTTGCAGCGCCCGAAGCGCTTCTTCGGCGCGGCGCGCAACATCGAGGAGGGCGGCTCGCTCTCGATTATCGCCACCGCGCTGATCGACACGGGCAGCCGCATGGACGAGGTCATCTTCGAAGAGTTCAAGGGCACGGGTAACTCGGAGATTGTGCTTGACCGTAAGGTGGCGGACAAGCGCATCTTCCCGGCGCTCGACGTGGGTAAGTCGGGCACGCGCAAGGAGGAGCTGCTGGTCGACAAGGCCAAGCTGTCCAAAATGTGGGTGCTCCGGCGCATCCTCATGCAGATGGGCACGATCGACGCGATGGAGTTCCTGCTCGACAAGATGAAGGACTCGAAGACCAACGAGGACTTCTTCGCCAGCATGAATCAGTAGCGCCGGGCGCACGCACGCAGCGGAGCTGCGCGCGAGACGCCCAAGCTCGGCCGGCGCGAGCCTGCTCGCGACCGACGACGCGGCTTCGCCGCGGCGCTGCTTGAGGGGTGGTTTCCTGTACAGAGGTGTGAGGGCACGTGGATCGGCGCCGCGGCGAAGCCGCGTCGTCGGACGGGGCTGTAGCCCCGCCGGCCGGGCCGGTTTTCGTCGGGGTAGCGCTATGCGCTTACCCCGCCTAAAGCCCGGCCATGTCTGAGCTCTGGCAATCAATCGTCACCGATTTCTCCAACATCACCTCGCCCTCCGCGCTCTGGGCGTTCGTGCAGATCCTCTGGATCGACCTGATCCTGGCCGGCGACAACGCGATCGTCGTCGGCGCGCTCGCGGCCGGGCTGCCGGCCGATCAGCGTAAGAAGGTGATCCTGATCGGCATCATCGCCGCCTTGGTGCTGCGCATCTTCTTCGCGCTGATCGTCACGCAGCTGCTGCAGATCGTGGGGCTGGTGTTCGCGGGCGGGCTGCTGCTGCTGTGGGTGTCGTGGAAGATGTGGCGCGAGCTGCGGCAACCCGGCGGGCACGGCTCGCCCGAGGTGCAGGGCGACGAGACGGAGGCGCTGAGGCCCGCCAAGAGCTTCGCGGGCGCCGCTTGGGCAGTCGCGGTGGCGGACGTCAGCATGAGCCTGGATAACGTGCTGGCGGTCGCCGGCGCGGCGCGCGATCATCCGGGCATCCTGGTGGTCGGCCTGCTCTTGTCTGTGGCGTTGATGGGCATCGCGGCCAACTTCATCGCGCGGTATATCGAGCGGTACCGCTGGATCGCCTATGTGGGCCTGGCGGTGATCCTCTATGTGGCCGGCAAGATGATCTATGACGGGATCGTGGAGCCGGGAACGGGGCTGACGTCGCTGTTCGCCTAGCGCAGGGCGGCTTGCGCCACCCTGGCGCAAGACTCGCCCAAGCTCGGCCGGCGTAGCGCAGCTACGTTCGACGACGCGGCTTTGCCGCGGCGCGGTGCTAGCTCAGATGCTGCGCGAAGAACTCGGCCGTACGCCGGTCTGCGAGCTGCGCCGCCTCCTCTGATCGCCGCTTGCCCATCTCGGCGGCGAAGCCGTGGTCCTCACCGGGGTAGTCGTGGATCGTGACCTTGGGATGGTCGTCCAGCCCCGCATGGACGGTGGCCTGCGCCTCTTTGGGCACGAAGTGATCCTCGCCGGCGATGTGGAGCAGGAGCGGGTTGGCGATCGCGTGCTTCTCGCCGAGCAGGTCGTCGAGGCCGACGCCGTAATAGCCGACGCTGGCGTCCACGTCGGTGCGGGATGCAACCATGAAGGCAAGACGACCGCCCAGGCAGTAGCCGACCGCACCGACCTTGTGCACACCGCGGGCGCGGGCGGCGCGGATGGTGGCCTCGATATCGGCCACGCCCTGGTCCTGGTCGAAGCGGTTCATGAGGCCGAGCGCGCGCTGGAACTCGGGCTCGACGTCCGGGTCGAGCTCGACGCCGGGCTCCAGCCGCCAGAACAGGTCGGGGGCGAGCGCCAGATAGCCCTGTTCGGCCCAGCTGTCGCACTTGCGGCGGATGCCCCGGTTCACGCCGAAGATTTCCTGGATCACGACGATCGCGGCGCGGGGCGTGCCCTGCGGCTCGGCCATGTAGGCGGTGAACTCGCCGGAGCCGTCGAGGGTGGGGATGGTCAGTTGCGGCATCTAGTCGCTCCCGTTGCGGCGCTCATGGGCGAGCAGCCATTCCTTGGTGGTGAGGCCCGCGCCCGCGGAATAGTGGCCCAGTCCGCCGGTCGCGAGCACGCGATGGCAGGGGACGATGAGGGGCAGGGGATTGCGCGCGCAGGCCTGGCCAACGGCGCGGGCGCTGGACAGGGCGCGGGCGGCGATCTGGCCATAGCTGAGCGTCTCGCCATAGCCGACAGCGACGATCGCCTCGCGCAGCGCTTGGCCGCGCGGGGTGGCTGCGGGGGCGAGCGACAGGTCGAAGGTGCGGCGCTCGCCGGCGAAGAAGGCCTGGAGCTGCTCTGCGGCTTCGGTGACCGCGGCGGCGGTGGCGTGGGCGGGCGCGCCCTCGGTCAGGATCGCGACGCGCTCGACCCGCGTCTCGTCGCCGGTCACCTCCACCCAGCCGATGGGCGTTGCGATCCGGGCGGTGTCGCGGGCATACATGCCGCCTGACGTAGCCGGGCGGGCCGGCGCGGCTCAAGAGGCACGCCCCATGAAAGTCACCATCGACATCGACCTGACCCCCGAGGAGGCGCGACGCGCGGTGGGGCTGCCGGACCTGACGCCGCTCCACGAGCGCTACGTCGCGCGCCTGGGCGAGATGGTCGAGGGCGGGATCAAGCCGGAGATGATCGAGGGCATGCTGAAGAGCTGGGCGCCGATGGGCGAGGCGGGGCTGACCTTCTGGCGGCGGCTGTTCGAGGCGGGGGCCAAGCCGAACCAGTGACGGACACGATCTTCGCGCTGTCCAGCGGGCGGCCGCCCGCGGCGATCGGCGTAGTTCGGGTGAGCGGGCCGCGAGCGCTGGAGGCGGCACGGGCGCTGGCGGGGAATCTGCCGGAACCGCGCAGGGCGGGGCTGAAGGCGCTCAGGGACCGGGAGGACAGGGTGCTCGACCGGGGGCTCGTGTTGGCGTTCCCCGGGCCGGATAGCGCGACGGGCGAGGACCTGGTCGAGCTGCACCTGCATGGCGGTCGCGCGGTCGTAGCGGCGGTTGAGGCAGCGCTGGAGGAGCAAGGGCTGCGGCGCGCCGAGCCAGGGGAGTTTACGCGGCGGGCGCTCGCCAACGGGCGCATCGATCTGGCGCAGGCGGAGGGACTTGCCGACCTGCTCGCGGCGGAGACGGAGGCGCAGCGCGTCGCCGCGGTGGGTGCGGCGGAAGGGCTGGTCAGCCGCATGGTGCGGGGGTGGAGCGATCGGCTGCTCGGACTCTCGGCGCAGGTGGAGGCGGTGCTCGACTTCTCGGACGAGGACGACGTCGCGGTCGATCTGGGCAGCGTGCGCGACGGCGTGGGCGCGCTCCGGGGCGAGATGGCAGCGGTGCTCGACCAGCCGCCGGTGGAGCGGTTGCGCGACGGGGTGCGCGTGGCGCTGGCGGGACCGCCCAATGCGGGCAAATCGACGCTGCTCAACCTGCTCGTCCAGCGCGAGGCGGCGATCGTGTCGCCGATCGCGGGGACGACACGCGACGTCATCGAAGCGCCGGTTGTTTATGAAGGTGCCGCGTATCTGCTGTTTGACACGGCGGGGCTGGTGGACGCGACAGCGGACCGGATCGAGGCGATCGGGGTGGAGCGGGCGCGGGTGGTCCAGCAAGTCGCTGATATCGTTCTGTGGTTGGGTGACGAGGCGCCGACGCGAGACGCCCTCTGGGTGTGGGCGCGGGCGGACGAACCAGAACGGGCGGGCGTTCCGGAAAGGGTAGATGTCGTCACCAGCCGGCATCGTCCGGACACTATCGCGCAGTTGTGGCGCGTGATCGCGGAGCGGGCGAAGGTGCTGCGGCCCGCGCCGGACCGGCCGGCGCTGAACGCGCGGGCGCGGGGGCATGTGGCGGACGCGGTGGCGGCGCTGGAGGGGAGCGCGGACCCGCTGATCCTGGCGGAGGAGCTGCGCGCCGCGCGGGTGACGCTGGCGCGAGTTACGGGGGAGGACGCGACGAAGGCGATGCTGGACGCATTATTCGGGCGGTTCTGCATCGGGAAGTGAGTCAGCGACGCGGCCAAGCCGCGTCGTCGGTCACAGCTTAGCTGTGCCGGCCGTGCTTGGGCGTGTCTTGCACCGATTCGGTGCAAGCCGCCCTGCGCATGTTCCACGTGGAACATACCTCGTCCGCCAAGGGGTGCAGTTTACGTGCCGATCCACTAAGTGGGCGCGCATGTTCGATGTGATCGTGATCGGTGGGGGCCATGCCGGCATCGAGGCAGCGCTGGCAAGTGCGCGGCGAGGTGCCGCGACGGTGCTCGTCACCTTCTCGCGTGGAACGATCGGGGCGATGTCGTGCAACCCGGCGATCGGCGGGTTGGGCAAGGGGCACATCGTCCGCGAGGTGGACGCACTCGACGGTGCGATCGCGCGCGCGGGCGACGCGGCGGCGATCCACCACCGGATGCTCAACCGGTCCAAGGGCATGGCGGTCAGGGGACCGCGCGTGCAGGCGGACCGAAAGCGGTTCGCGGCCGCGGTGCAGGCGATGGTGGCGGCCCAGCCCGGGCTCGAGGTGATCGAGGGCGAGGCGGCGTCGCTGATCCTGGAGCACGGGCGCGTCGGCGGCCTGGTGCTCGCGGACGGGTCGGAGATGCGGGCGCGTGCGGTGGTGATCGCGGCGGGGACGTTCCTGGCAGCGCGCATGTTCCGCGGCGACGAACGGATGAGCGGCGGGCGCATCGGCGAGCGACCGGCGGGGCCGCTGGCGGATCAGCTGCGGGCTGCAGGGCTGCCGATGGCGCGGCTGAAGACGGGGACGCCGCCGCGGCTGGACGGGCGCACGATCGACTGGGCGCGAGTGGACGAGCAGCCGAGCGACCAAGAGGTGTGGACGCTGTCGCCGCTATCGCGGGGCGAGCGGCTGCCGCAGGTCGCGTGCGGGGTGACGCGGACGAACGCGCGGACGCACGAGATCATCCGGGCGGGGCTCGACCGCTCGCCATTGTTCGGCGGCGACATACAGGGGCAGGGGCCGCGTTACTGCCCGTCGATCGAGGACAAGGTGCACCGCTTCGGCGACCGCGACGGGCACCAGATCTTCTTGGAGCCGGAAGGGCTGGACGACGCGATCATTTATCCGAACGGCATCTCGACCTCGCTGCCGACCGACGTTCAGGAAGCAGCCGTCCATTCGATCGCTGGACTCGAACGGGCGGTGATCACGATGCCGGGCTACGCGGTCGAGTATGACCATATCGACCCGCGCGCGCTGGGGCGCGACCTGCAGGTGCGCGAACTGCCCGGGCTGTTCCTGGCGGGGCAGGTGAACGGGACGACGGGGTATGAAGAGGCCGCGGGGCAGGGGCTCGTGGCGGGGATCAACGCGGCCGCGCACGCGCGTGGGCTGGAGGCGTGGGCGCCGGAGCGGAGCAGCTGCTACCTCGGCGTGATGATCGACGACCTGACGCTGCACGGCGTTACCGAGCCGTATCGGATGCTGACGGCGCGGGCGGAGTATCGGTTAAGCCTGCGCGCCGACAACGCCGAGACCCGGCTAGGACTAATCGGGCGGCGGCTGGGGTGCTTGTCGGCTGAGCGGCTGCGGTATCTGAATGCGCGCGAGGAGCAGCGCGCCACCTTCCGTCAGCGGCTAGAGGTAACGCGCACGGCGTCGGAGCTGGCGGCCAACGACCTCGGCGTCGCGCGCGATGGGGCGCGGCGCTCGGCTTGGGAGTGGCTGCGTATCCAGACGATCGGGCTCGACGACGTCGCGCCCGGGGCGAGCGAGGGAATCGACGCGGACGTGTTGGCCGAGGTGGTCGAGGACGCCCGCTATGCTCCGTACCTCGAACGGCAGGCGGCCGAGATTGCGCAGGCGGCGCGAGAGGATCAGCCGCTGCCGGTCGGGCTCGACTATGCGGCGGTGCCGGGGCTGTCGAATGAGATGATCGAGCGGCTGTCGGCGGCGCGGCCGGAATCGCTCGCCGCTGCGGGGCGGGTACGCGGCATTACGCCCGCCGCCCTCACTGCAATCCTACTGCATACGAAGAAGCGTCAGGCCGCGTGACCGAAGAGGAAGCAGGTGCCTGGGTCGCGGAACGGTTCGACGCGGCCGAGCGGGCGCGGTTGGAGCGGTTCGCCGTCATGGTGGCGGAGGGGACGGAGCGGCAGAATCTGATCGCGCCTTCGACGCTCGCCACCATCTGGTCGCGGCACATGGTGGACTCGCTACAGCTGGTCGACTTGGCACCCGCGGACGGGGCGTGGCTCGACATCGGCACCGGCGGGGGCTTCCCCGGACTCGTCGTCGCGTGCGTGCGCGATACGGCGGTGCACCTGGTCGAGCCGCGCAAGAAGCGGGCGGCGTTTCTGGCGCAGGCGGCGGACCTGCTAGGGCTGCCGCACGTCGTCGTGCATGCGAGCAAAGTCGAAGCAGTGCAGGCCCGTGCCAAAGTGGTGAGCGCGCGGGCGGTGGCAGGCATCCCGGCGCTTGTCGAAGCGGCCCGGCACGTGGCATCACGCGACACGATCTGGCTTCTTCCGCGCGGGCGTATCAGCTCGGACGACCTGGCCGGCACCGACCAACTCGCGCGAGTGTTTCACGTGGAACAGAGCCTCACCGACCCAGACTCGAAGATCGTTGTCCTTCGCGGAGTGCGGGGCCGGTGACCACGACGATCGCGATCGCCAATCAGAAGGGCGGCGTCGGCAAGACGACGAGTGCCATCAACCTCGCCACCGCGCTCGCGGCGACGGGCAAGTACACGCTGCTGATCGACCTCGATCCGCAGGGTAATGCGTCGACGGGGCTCGGCATCGGCCAGAACCAGCGCGCGCGGTCGAGCTACGATGTGTTGCTCGGCCAGGCATCGGTCGACGACGCGGCGGTGGGATCGCCCGTGCCGCGGCTCGACGTGATCCCGGCGACGGTGGACCTGTCGGGTGCGGAGATCGAGCTGGTCGAGATGGCGGAGCGCACGCACCGGCTGGCCCAGGCAATGAAACGCGCGCGCGAGCCGTACGACATCGTGCTGATCGACTGCCCGCCGTCCTTGGGCCTGCTGACGATCAACGCGATGGTGGCGGCGGACTCGCTGTTCGTGCCGCTGCAATGCGAGTTCTTCGCGCTCGAAGGGCTGTCGCAGCTGCTCAGCACCGTCGAGCGGATCCGGACGCGATTCAATCCCGGCCTGTCGATCCTGGGCGTGGCGCTGACGATGTACGACAAGCGCAACCGGCTGACCGACCAAGTGGCGCAGGACGTGCGCGCGGTGCTGGGGCGGGTCGTGTTCGACACGGTGATCCCGCGCAACGTGCGGCTGTCGGAGGCGCCGAGCCACGGGCTGCCGGCGTTGATCTACGACCACCGCTGCTCGGGCAGCCAGGCATACATCGCGCTCGCCCGCGAGCTGATCGCGCGGATGCCGCAGCCGGCGGAGGTCGCGGCTTGAGCGCGGCGTCACGCAAGGGCGGATTGGGGCGCGGGTTAAACGCGCTTCTCGGCGAGATCGCGCGCGAGGAGCCGATCGCGGCG
This sequence comes from Sphingomonas lenta, assembly GCF_002288825.1. Classification (GTDB taxonomy): domain Bacteria; phylum Pseudomonadota; class Alphaproteobacteria; order Sphingomonadales; family Sphingomonadaceae; genus Sphingomonas; species Sphingomonas lenta. The sequence goes on along the minus strand of NZ_NSLI01000003.1, from coordinate 45,984 downwards.
GGCGGGCGCGATACGTCGCCTGGCGTGCGCATGCTGCCGGTGAGCGCGATGGTGCCGCACCCGCAGCAGCCGCGCCGCCGCTTCGACGATGCGGCGCTGGAGGAACTGGCGGCGTCGATCGCGGCGCGCGGCGTCATCCAGCCGATCGTCGTGCGGCCCCATGGGCGCGAGTATCAGATCGTCGCCGGCGAGCGCCGCTGGCGGGCGGCGCAGCGGGCCAGGCTAACCGAGGTGCCGGTCGTCGTGCGCGAGTTCGACGAGTCGGAGACGCTGGAGATCGCGCTGGTCGAGAACATCCAGCGCCAGGACCTGAACGCGATCGAAGAGGCGCAGGCGTACCAGCGGCTATCGGGCGAGTATGGCCACACGCAGGAGGAGCTGGCGCGCATCGTCCATAAATCGCGCAGCCACGTCGCCAACCTGCTGCGGTTGCTCGAGCTGCCGGACGCCGTCCAGCAGATGGTGGTCGAGGGTGCGCTGTCGATGGGCCACGCGCGCGCGCTGCTCGGCGCGGACGACGTCGAGGGGCTCGCGCGGCAGGTGGTCGAGCGTGGGCTCTCCGTGCGCGAGACGGAGAAGCTCGCCCGCGGCGTCAAGGGTACGGAACGCGAGCGTCGTGCGCCGTCGGGAAGCAGGCCTGCGCCGGCCGGCATCGACGCGGACGTCGCCGCGCTTGAGAACCAGCTGTCCGACCTGCTCGGCGTGTCCGTCCGGATTGCGCACGGCGAGAAAGGCGGCACGGTGACCTTGGGTTACGCTACGCTCGACCAGCTCGACATGCTGTGCCAGCGACTGACGGGCGAGGGAATCTGAGGAGCCGCATGGAGTCGGTCCCGCCCGCGCTGCTGGACGAACTGCGGGAGCGACACGGGGAGCCGGGGCGGCATTACCATAGCTGGGCGCATATCGAGGCGCTGCTGCGCTGGTTCGACGAGGTCGAGCCGCGTCTTGCCGATGCGGACGCGGTCCGCTGGGCGATCCTGTTCCACGACGCGGTGTACGACCCGACGCGCGGCGGTAATGAGGAACGCAGCGCGGCGCTGCTGGAAGAGAAGGCCGCCGGCCTACTCGACCCCACGACGCTGGCGCGCGCAGCAAGGCTGGTGCGGGCGACCGCCGGCCACGCGATCCCGGACGGTTTGCCCGCCCATGAAGCGAACGACATGGCGTTGTTCCTGGACATGGACCTGTCGATCCTGGGCGCCCCGGCGGCGGTGTTCGACAGGTATGAGGCGGACGTCCGCGCCGAGTATTCGCATGTGCCCGAGCCCGCGTTCGGGGCGGGGCGGCGCAGGATCCTGGAGAACTTCCTGAGCCGGCCGGCGCTGTTCCTGTCGGATTGGGGCCGGGCGACGTTCGAGGCAGCGGCGCGGGCGAACTTGGCGCGGTCGATCGCGCGGCTGAGCGCGCCCTAGCGCGTCAGCGGAGACCCCGCTTCCTCGATGACGACGGCGCGATCCGCCGCCGCCTCCAGACCGTATCGGTAGAGCGCGTCGAGCACGGGGCGCAGCCGCTCTCCGGCCTTGGTCAGCGCGTAGGCGTCCCGGCCCGGTTCGGTGGCGGGAACGCGGGCGACGAAGCCTAACTCCTGCAACTCGGCCAAGCGGCTGGTGAGCATCTTATCCGACAGCCCGGGTGCGAGCTTGCGCAGCTCGCCGTAGCGGTGCGGGCGCTCCTTGAGCCGGGCGAGGAGCACCGTCTTCCACTTGCCACCGACAAGGTCGACCGCGAGCTCGACGGGGCAGCGGTAGCGGGCGCCGAGCCTGTTCACGCCGCGCACCCGATGGTGCGTTGATCGGCGATCGCGGCACGGACAGGATCGTAGGCGAAGGAGAGCGGCATGATCGTGGAGTATATCCGCTACGTGCTGACGACGCACGCGCCAGAGGAGTTGATCGCGACCTATGAGCGAGCGGGGACGCATCTGGACGCCGCGCCGGAGTGCTTGGGGTTCGACCTCGCGCAGTGCGTTGAAGAGCCGACCAGTTTGATCCTGCGCATAAGCTGGACGTCGGCGGAGGATCATATGGAGGGGTTCCGGGGCGGGCCGCACTTCCCGCCTTTCCTGGCCGAGATCCGCCCCTTCATCCCCGAAATTGCGGAGATGCGGCGCTATCGGCCGACCGGCGTCGCTACTTAGCCGTCCACCCGCATCAGTTGCGCCGGGAAGGGGGCGACGAGGTCGTCCAGCGCGCCGTCGAGCCACCGCTGCTCGTCCTCCTCGTGGAGGATGAGCGGCATTGCCTTAGGGTGAATGGGGGCGACGAGGCTGTTCGGTTCGCAGGTGAGGAAGGCGAAGACCGCGCCGTCCTCCTGCGGCCGCCAGATGCCGGCGAAGCTGCTGACGGGTCTAGAGGGTATGTCGAACCAGTGGAGCGGGAGCTTGCCGTCGTTCCCGCGCGTCTGTCCGTACTCGCTGAAGCTGGTGAAAGGGACGAGGCAGCGTTGCTCGGGGCTGGCGAGCGCGGAACGCCAGAAGGGGCTGTCGAGGTTGCGGACGTTGGTGACGCGCTTCTCGATCATCTTGGTCTTGCCGCGGGTGAGGAGCGGGAAGCCCCAGCTCATGACGGCGAGCGCGCGGTCGGGTCCTTGTCGCCGGACGATCCAGGCAGGCTTTTCTGGGAAGAGCTCCGGTGGTGGGATCGTCACGTTCTTAGGGACGGGGACGCCGTAGCGGCCGGCCAGCTCGGCCTGGTCGATGGTCAGGCGGTAGCGGTTGCACATGGCCGGCCTCAGCGCCGCCGGGCTTGCGCGCGGGCGAGCGTCTCGACGGCTTCCTCGGCGAGCACGGTGCCGGCGTTGGCGGGAGCCATGACGGCGAGCTCGGCGGCACGGACGTGGTGGAGGGCGCGCGCTAGCTGGGCAGCGGGCCATTGGCGGAGCGCGCGGGCGGTGCTCGCCTCCTCGCGGAAGAAGACGCGGTGCTTCTTCATGACGCTGTCGACGGGCTCGCCGCGGTCGATGTCGGCGCGCATGGCGGCCAGCGACAGGAGGCGGCGCTGGAGTTGGCGGAGCCAGGGGATGGGCGAGACGCCCGCTTCGCGTAGGCGGACGAGCTCCTGGCCGAGCGCGGCGGGATCGCCGGCGAGGATGCTGTCCACGACGCGGCCGGCTTCGGCTTCGCCCAGGTCGGCGGCGAGCTCGTCGAGCGCCTGCGCGGTGAGCTCGGCGGGGCGGTCGGGGGCGGCGTCGAGGTAGAGCGCCAGCTTCTCCAGCTCGCGGGTGGCGATGGCGGACTCGCCGCCGCTGGCGTCGACGAGGCGGCGGATGAGGGGCGGGGCGGCCTGCACGCCCAGGTCGCGCGCGGTCTGGGCGAGCTGGCGTTCCAGGTCGGCGGCGCTGGGCGGGTAGCAGGCGAAGTGGAGCGCGTCGCGGCTGGCGTCCGCTAGTTTGACGAGCTTGGAGGTCGCTTTAGCGGTGGGGGCGATGGCGACGACAGGGTTGGACGCGCTGGGCGCTTCGAGGAGCGCGGTGAGGGCGGGGACGGACTCCTCGCCGACGCCCGTCACGCGGATCCAGCGCTTGTCGCCGAACAGCGAGAGCGAGGCGGCCTCGTCGGCGAGGCGGGCGGGGTCGGACTTGAGCGCCGCGCCGTCCAGGTCGACGCGCTCGGCGTTTTCGCCCATCGCGCGGCCGAGGCGGGCGGCGAGCTCGGCCGCCAGTCCTGCGTCGGGGCCGTGGAGCAGGAATAGGCGGGCCTGAGGCTTGTCGAGCGCGGCCCGGATCTGGCCGGCGTTGGCCTTCACGGGGTAGGCTGACGGCGGGCGTAGAGCGCCACGCGGGCGACGATCTCGTCGGCGACGATACCCGACAGGCGCTCGAGCGCGGTGTTCTCGGCGGCGATGGTGGCGTATTCGGACTGCACCACGTCGATGCCGGCGTCCGATCCCGCGGTCGCGTCGAGGACGACCGAGCCGTTCGACAGGTCGACGAGCTGGTAGCGGGCGCGCAGCGTGCGCCGCTCGCGCGTCACGGCGTCGTCGCGGCGGACGCCGAAACCCTGAATCTGGTCGTCGAGGCGGATGTCGAGGCGGTAGCGGGGGCTGCCCGTATCGCCCAGCCGGTCGCGGAGCGCGCTCGCCATCAGCCAGCCGGCGCGGCCCTCGATCGGCGCGACCTCGACCTGGCCGAGTGTCGAGGCCACCGCGCCTGAGCCGCCACCGGCATAAAGCGGCTGGAGGCCGCAGCCGGGCAGCAGCAACGCCAGGGCGAGCAGGCGCTTCACGCGACGAGGTTCACGAGGCGGTCGGGGACGACGATGACCTTTTTCGGCTGCTTGTCGCCGAGAAAAGCTACGATCTTGTCGGAAGCGAGCGCGGCGGCCTCGGCGTCCTCCTTGGGTGCGCCTTTTGGCAGCGTGATCGTGTCGCGGAGCTTGCCGTTGACCTGGATAGCGATCGTTACCTCGTCTTCGACGAGGAGCGCGGGGTCGACCGCGGGCCAGGGGGCGTCGGCGATCAGGCCCTCGTTGCCGGCCGCGGCCCAGGCCTCTTCGGCCAGGTGTGGCGTCATGGGGGCGACGAGGAGCATGGCGGTGCGCACCGCCTCGGCGCGGGTGGCGGAAGGCTGCGCCTTCTCGATCGCATTGACCAGCTCGTAGAGCTTGGCGACGGCCTTGTTGAAGGCGAGCGCTTCCACGTCGGCGGCGACGCCGGCGATCGTCTGGTGGAGCTTGCGGGCGAGCGCCTTGTCTTCTCCTTCACCCTCGCGCGTTTCGGAGAACAAGCGCCAGATACGCTGCACGAAGCGCCACGCGCCTTCGATGCCGGCCTCCGACCAGGGCAGGTCGCGCTCGGGCGGGCTGTCGGAAAGCATGAACCACCGCACCGCGTCCGCGCCGTACTGGTCGACGATGGGCTCCGGGTCGACGGTGTTCTTCTTGGATTTCGACATCTTCTCGACGCGGCCTCGGAAGATGCCATCCACTATCACATCATCCGAGCCCGCAAACTCCTGCTCGATAGTAGGACAACTAAGACTACCATCTGAGTTGATTATAACTTGCTCAGGAGGAAGCCAACGTGTTGATGAAACGTAGTGCTCGCCGAACTTGTCGTACGCCTCGCGCTTTGTGAGCTCTTGCTCAAACATTACATTGACGATGTCTGGCAGTTTCTCGACGCTGTCCACAGATAACAATCGCGCGTAGAAGCTTTCGTGCGTCACCATACCTTGCGTGAACAGGCCGGCGAAGGGTTCGGCCACGTCCAGGCGGCCGATATGCGCGAGGGCGCGGGTCCAGAAGCGGGCGTAGAGCAGGTGCAGGATCGCGTGCTCGACGCCCCCGATATACTGGCCGACAGGGAGCCAGCGCTCGGCGACCGCGCGGTCGAAGGGCTGGTCCTTGGGCTGGCTGGCGAAGCGGATGAAGTACCAGCTGGAGTCGACGAAGGTGTCGAGCGTGTCGGTCTCCCGCCGGGCGGGCGCGCCGCAGGACGGGCAGGAAACGTGCTTCCAGCTCGGGTGGCGGTCGAGCGGGTTGCCGGGGACGTCGAAGCTGACGTCCTCGGGCAGCACGACCGGCAGCTGGTCCTTCGGCACGCCGACCGGCCCGCACGCGTCGCAGTGGATGATGGGGATGGGCGTGCCCCAGTAGCGCTGGCGGCTGACGCCCCAATCGCGCAGGCGGTAGACGGTGGTGCCCTGACCCCAGCCTTCCGCCTCGGCGCGGTCGATGACGGCGCGCTTGGCGGACTCGACGTCCATGCCGTCGAGGAAGCGTGAGTTCACGATCGTACCGGGGCCGGTATAGGCGGTGTCGCCCTCGAATACCGGGTCGGTTTGCTCGCCCTCGGAGACGACGCGGCGGACGGGCAGGTCGTACTTGCGCGCGAAGTCGAGGTCGCGCTGGTCGTGCGCAGGGACGCCGAACACCGCGCCCGTGCCGTATTCCATCAGCACGAAGTTCGCGATGTAGACCGGAAGGTTCCATTCGGGGTCGAACGGATGCCGGGCGGTAAGGCCAGTGTCGAAGCCCAGCTTCTCCTGCGTCTCCAGTTCCGCGGCGGTGGTGCCGCCTTGACGGCAGCGCTCGATGAAGGCCGCCGCTTCCGGATTCGACTCGGCTACGGCTTGCGCGAGCGGGTGGTCGGCGGCGACCGCGACGAAGCTGGAGCCGAAGATCGTGTCGGGGCGGGTGGTGAAGACTTCGATGCTGGCGTCAGGACCAAGTGTCTCGACTACGCTCAACACGAACGGAGGAGGGGAGGCACCGTCTTCTCCGTTCGCTTCGAGCGAAGTCGAGAAGCCGCTAAGGATGAAGCGGAAGCGCAAACCGCGTGAGCGCCCGATCCAGTTCTCCTGCATCAGGCGGACCTTGTCGGGCCAGTCCTTGAGGTCGGCCAGGCCGTCCAGGAGCTCGTCGGCGAAGTCGGTAATCTTGAGGAACCACTGCGAGAGCTTGCGCTTCTCGACCACCGCGCCCGAGCGCCAGCCGCGGCCATCGATGACCTGCTCGTTCGCCAGAACGGTCATGTCGACGGGGTCCCAGTTGACCGCCGACTCCTTGCGATAGACGAGCCCCGCCTCGTACAGGTCGAGGAACAGCGCCTGCTCGTGGCCGTAATAGTCGGGCTCGCAGGTGGCGAGCTCGCGCGTCCAGTCGAGCGCGAAGCCCAGGCGCTTCAGCTGCGCCTTCATCGTCGCGATGTTGTCGCGCGTCCAGCCGCCGGGGTGGACGCCCTTCTCCATGGCGGCGTTCTCGGCGGGCATGCCGAACGCGTCCCAGCCCATGGGATGAAGCACCTCGTGACCCGTCATCCGCCGGTAGCGCGCGAGCACGTCGCCCATGGTGTAGTTGCGCACATGGCCCATGTGGATGCGCCCCGACGGATAGGGGAACATCTCGAGGACGTAGGACCGCGGCTTGGGGGAGTGGTCGTCGGCGGCGAAGGTGCGGGCGTCCTCCCAGACGCGCTGCCAGTGCGCGTCCGACTTCAGCGCGTTGAACCGCGTAGCCATGGGCGGTGGCTCAGCCCGCGAGCGAGGCGCGGCGCAGGTCGCGAGCGCGGGTGAGGATGATGTCCTCCAGCTTCTGCACCGTGCCCGCCTGGACGGGCGCGGCGATCCACTGGCCGCCCCGCGCGATCTCGCGCAGCGCCGCGACGCGGAGCGCGTCGGCGCGGAGGTCCTGATCAAGGATCGTGACCGTCACCTTGATGCGCTCGGTCGGCGTGGCCGGGTTAACGTACCAGTCGGTGACGATGACGCCGCCGTTCGAGTCCGTCTGGACGAGCGGCATGAACGACAGCGTGTCGAGGCTGGCGCGCCACAGATAGGAGTTCACGCCGATGGTGGTGACGCGCGACGCGGCAAGATCGCCGCCCAGCCGATCGCGGCCGCCCCCGCAGGCGGCGAGCGGCAACAGGCTCAGGGCGAGAAGGAGACGCGACGGGCGAAGCATGGGCTTTATCCTGGAAAGCGGGGGATTTCGGGCCGAAGCTCTACCTGGGCGGGTGCGGGGTCGCAAGCGTGAGGGAGTGCGCGACGGCGTAGCCGCCGCGTGACGTCGAACGGGTCGTCGGCGGGGCCGACGACCCGCCGGCCGGGCGCTACGCTGCGCGGAGGCGCCGCGCACCGGCCCGGGCGTGGCCGGGCCTGCCTGTAGCGCCTGAGCAACACTACGGCGAAAAAGCGGCAAACAGGTCTCGCACTGGATCGATTCATGCTAGGAATAGCTGAAGCGGGGTAACAGGGTCGCATCGTGAACCAGGGCCGTCTCTTCGCCGGGCTGATCGCCGGGGCGCTCGTCGCCGCCGGGGTCGCCGTCGTGCCCGCGGGCGCGGCGGAGCAGCGGCGCGTGGCGACCGCGCCCAAGCGCGCGACGCCGGCGCGCGGGGCGGGTTCGTTCACCCCGGCCGCCGCCGACCCCCGGCTCGCGGCGCTGTTCGCGCGCGGCGGGCTGGAGACGCGCGGTTTCCGCTTCACGCCGTCCGAGGCGAAGAACACGCGCGCGGTCACCGTGGCGGTGCGCGCGCGGACGAATCGTCCGGCCGTGGCGGCCGCGGCCGACCGCACCGCGCCGGCGACGCCCGCCGCCGTGGGCTTGGCGCCGATCGCGTATAATTTGGGCGTAGCGGTCGGCTGGCGCCGGTTCGCGATGACGGGCGACGTGGCGAAGGTCGACACGCCGGGCCAGGCGGACGGCGGCCGCGAGCGCGCGGAGGTGGGCGTGAGCTACTCGCTGCCGCGGCTCACCACGCGCGTAAAGGCGGGCGCGGACCGCGCGACGGGCGTCGGCCCGCGCTTGGCCGACGGCGAGCGGAGCTATTCGCTCGACGTGGGCGGATCCTATTCGCTGACGCGCAACCTGGATGTGACCGCGGGCGTGCGGTACCGCTCGGACCGGGATCGCCTGCCGCGGATCGACGATCGGCGGGATAGTCAGGCGGTGTACGTCGGGACGGCTTTCCGGTTCTAGGCGCCAGGGCGCACGCGCCGAGCGCAGCTCGAAGCGAGACGCCCCAGCCCGGCCGGCCTAGTGCAGCTAGGTTCGACGACGCGGCTCCGCCGCGGCGCTGGCCCGACGGCGGCGTCTAGCCTACAACGGTCATCGCAACTGGGCCCCGGCCTTCGCCGGGGTAGGGCGGGGAGGCACGGCATGGGCGTACTCGGCATCGGCGGCCTGTTCTTCCGGGCGCGCGACCCGGACGCGCTCTCGGCCTGGTACAAGGAGCATCTGGGCGTGGGCGGAGGGTGCGCGGCCGAGGGCGCGCCGGGCGAGCTGAACCAGTGGCTCTGGCTGACAACGGGCGGGCCCGTCGTGTTCCAGCCGTTCAAGGCGGACACGGACTATTTCGCCGCGGATAAGCAGTTCATGATCAACCTGCGGGTTAGCGGGCTCGACGCGATGCTGGAGCGGCTGCGCGGGGCGGGGGTCGAGGTGATCACCAAGGCGGAGTGGGACCATCCGGACGTGGGCCGCTTCGCGCGGGTCCATGATCCGGAGGGGAACGCGATCGAACTGTGGGAGCCTCCGGTCAAGTAAGCGCGTCGATCGCGGCCCAACCGTAAAAGCCTAGCGCCCGCGCCGCCCTGAACCGCTGCGGCGTCATGCCGCCGAGCGCGATCAGCCTCACTCCCAGCCCCTGCCCGATCGCGGCGGCACGGGCGATCCCCAGCGCGGGCGCGCTGGGATGGGAGCGGGTAGGGTGGACGGGTGAGACGAACAGCAGCGCCGCACCAGCGCGCGCACCTGCGACGGCCTCGCGGCGGTCGTGCGCGGGCCAGGTGCGCAGGCCGTGGCCCTTCACCGTACCGTGAACGCCGTGGCCGCGGCCGATATGGGCAGGGCGGGCGATGACCAGCACCAGCCCGCGCGCGCGCGCGATGCGGCGGACCTGGGCGAATAGCGCGCGGCGCTCGCGAGCCCCGAACGAGTAATGCCGGAACACCACGCCGGACCCGGGCGGGAGCCTGAGAAGCGCGGGGACGAGCGCGTCGCCCATGCGCTCGTCGGTCATGAGCCAGAGCCTGGGGTATCGGGCGCGCACCGGCCTTCCTATAGGGCGGCGCATGACGACGGACAGCCTACACGACATCGAGGAACGGATCGCGAGGGCGGCGAAGCTCGCGGGCAGACGCGCAGACCAGGTAACGCTAGTGGCCGTATCGAAGACGCACGGGGCCGACGCGATCCGGCCGCTGCTCGACGCGGGCCACCGCGCGTTCGGCGAGAACCGCGTGCAGGAGACGGCGGCGAAATGGCCGGCGCTGCGCGAGGCGTACCCAGACGTCCGGCTGCATCTGGTGGGGCAGCTGCAATCGAACAAGGCGGACGAGGCGGTGGCGCTGTTCGACGCGATCCACTCGGTCGATCGGCCGTCCTTGGTGGGGGCGCTCGGCCGTGCGATGGACAGGGCGGGCAAGCGGCCGGACTGCTTCGTGCAGGTCGGTATCGGCGAGGAGGCACAGAAGGGCGGCTGCGCGATCGGCGACGTGCCCGGCTTGCTGGCAGAGGCGCGCGGGGCGGGGCTGCCGGTGGCGGGGCTGATGTGCATCCCGCCCGCGGGCGTGGAGGCGGCACCCTATTTCGCGCTGCTCGCCAAGATGGCGCGTGAAGAGGGGCTGGCGGGCTTGAGCATGGGCATGTCGGAGGATTTCGAGACGGCGGTGATGCTGGGGGCGACCCATGTCCGCGTGGGCTCCGCGCTGTTCGGAGCGCGGGCGTGAAGTTCCGGGCGCTGCTCTTCGACTTCGACGGCGTGCTGATTGAGAGCGAGTATGCCGGCAACAAGCAGCTCGCCGAGTGGCTGACGGCGAACGGGTATCCGACGAGCGTCGAGGACTCGATGGCCAACTTCATGGGGCTGGCCGCGCGCGACTTCCACGCCGCGGTCGAGCGGTGGATCGGCGGGCCGCTGCCGGATGCGTTCCACGCCGCGCGCGCCGAGGAGGATGCGCGCGTGATGGAGGCGGGCGTCGACGCGGTGGAGGGCGCGGTGGCGTTCGTGCGGGCGCTGCCGGCCGAGCTGCCGAAGGCGATCGTTTCGTCGAGCTCGAGCGCGTGGATCAGGCGGCACCTCGAGCATATCGGGCTGGACGGCGCGTTCGAGCCGCACATCTATTCGGGCCGCGAGCATGTGACGCGCGGCAAGCCGGCGCCGGACCTGTACCTCCATGCGGCCGAGCGGCTGGGCGTGCCGATCGCGGACTGCGCCGTGATCGAGGACTCGCCGGTGGGGGCCAAGGGCGCGGTCGCGAGCGGGGCGTATGTGGTCGGGCTGTGCGCGGGGATGCACTGCGCCGCGGATCACGGCGACCGACTGCGCGAGCTCGGCGTACACGCGGTGGCGGCGAGCTGGGGCGAGGTGGCCGGCTTGCTGGCCTAGAACTGGTGGCCCGTCCGGTCCCGCTTGGTCGCCAGATACCGCTCATTATGCGGGTTCGGCGGGAGGTGGTGGGGCACGCGTTCGATAACCGTCACGCCTTTGGTCTCCAACCCGGCGACCTTGGCGGGGTTGTTGGTGAGCAGCCGCACCCGGTCCTGGCCGAGCAGCTTGAGCATGCGCGCGGCCACGCCGAAGTCGCGCGCGTCTACCGCGAAGCCGAGCCGCGTGTTGGCGTCGACCGTGTCGAAGCCCTGGTCTTGGAGCGCGTAGGCGCGCAGCTTGTTGACGAGGCCGATGCCGCGGCCCTCCTGGCGGAGATAGAGGAGCACGCCCCAGCCCGACTCCGCGATGGCGCGGACCGCGGCCTGGAGCTGGGGACCGCAGTCGCACTTCAGCGAGCCTAGCACGTCGCCGGTCAGGCATTCGGAGTGGAGGCGCACGAGCGGCGGCTGGCCGTTCGGGGTGCCGATCAGTAGGGCTATGTGCTCGTCGGCGGACTCGGGGCTGCGGAAGGCGGCGATCTCCGCGTCCTCCGCGCCGTCCACCGGCAGGCGGGCGCGGACGGAGAGCGTCAGGCGGTCGGGATCCTCGTGCGCGTCGACATCGGCAGGGGTGAGCGCGACCTCCACCGCGCCTTCGTTAACGAAGAAGGCGGGGAGCAGGCCGGCGATGCGCGCCAAGCGGAGTGCCGCGCCGGCGGAAGTCGGATCGCCTAGCGGGAGCGCGCGGTATGGGCCCTTGAGCGGCGTCGCGAGGTCGAGTTGCGGGTCGGCGAGCGCGGTCGCGGCGGGGAGATCGATCCAGGGTGCACGCTCAACGAGCACGGGCGAATCCGGGTCGGCCGCGGCGAGCTGGTTCGCGAGCTTGAGCGTGGCGGCGCGGCCGGAGGAGATGAGGATGTCGGCGCGGCCCTCCCCGTCGAACGCGGCGAGGCGTTCCGGGTCGGCGGTCTCGACGGCGAGCAGCGACAGCCCGTCGATCGCGATCGGCCAGCCGCGGCGCAGCGCGTCGACGGCCCTGGCCGCCGCGCGCGGATCAGCTCGCGCGTCGGACGGGCGAACCGGCGCTGACGCGCCGGCATCGCCCGCCGGCCGCGCTGCGCTCAAAAGTCGAACTCGGTCATCAGCGGCACGTGGTCGGACGGCTTGAGCCAGTCGCGGCAGTCCTTGAACACGCGGTGCGCCTTGGCCGCGCCCGCCACCTCGGCGGTGGCCCATTGGTGGTCGAGGCGGCGGCCGCGGTTCGAGGCGGCCCAGTCTTTGGCGCGGTAGCTCCACCAGGTGAAGACGGGCTCGGGCGGCGGCTGGAAATGGCGGCCGAGATCGACCCAGCTGTTCGAACCCTGCAGGCGGTTCAGCGCCTCCACCTCGATGGGCGTGTGGCTGACGACGTCGAGCAGCTGCTTGTGGCTCCACACGTCGCACTCGAGCGGCGCGATGTTGAAGTCGCCGACGAGGAGCGTCGGCACGTCGAGCTTATCGGACCAGGCGATCATGCGGTCGACGAAGTCGAGCTTCTGGCCGAACTTCGGGTTGACCTCGCGGTCGGGGATGTCGCCGCCGGCGGGGACGTAGACGTTCTCGAGGCGGACTCCGTTGGGGAGGCGGACGCCGACGTGGCGGGCTTCCTTGTTGGCCTGCCAGTCGAGGCGGTCATCCTCCACGATGGGCACGCGGCTGACGATCGCGACGCCGTGGTGCATGCGCTGGCCGTGCAGGACGACGTGCTCGAAGCCTAAGTCACGGAAGAACTGGGCGGGAAACTCGCTGTCCTGCGCCTTGGTCTCCTGAAGGCAGAGGATGTCGGGCTCCATCTCGCGCAGGAAGCGCTCGACGATGGGCAGCCGGAAGCGGACGGAGTTGATGTTCCAGGAGGCGATCTTCACGGGGGCGGTCTAGGCCGTGGCGCGACGCGGGAGCAAGTCCCGCGTCGTCGGACCTAGCTGAGGCTAGGCCGGCCGAGCGGGGGGTCATTCGTTTTGGCGCGTAGCGCCTCAAAACGAAAGACCCCCCGCTCCGGGGGCATGGAACGGGGGGCCGACCTGGCGTTCGTCACGCAGGCGGGAAACGGGGCATCAAGTCCGGGCAACAGGGGGAAAATCCCGGCAGCAAGCGCCCCGCATCCGCAGGAACCCGTATAGGGAATGAAACCTGTCGCTGTGATGAATGGGCGGTCAGCTTCGCCGCGCGCCCTTCCGCGGGTCGCTCCAGCGGAACGTCTCGTCGCCGACGGGCACGCCGTACTGCTGGTTCGAGAGCCGGACGGTGGTGCGGTTGCCCTGGCTGTCGAGCGCGACCCAGCCCTGGAGCGTGAGCCCCGCCGGCGCGCTGGGCTGGCGGGCGAGGACGAGCGTGATGCGGCCGTACTCGGGATGGCGCGGGTCGCGCGCCTCGACGGAGACGACGCGCGGGTCCGTGCCGGGCACGATCTTGGCGTAGCGGGTGAGGTCCCGGCGCGGGTCGAGCAGCACGCCCAAGGGCGAGTTGCGGATCGGCCAGCGCTGCACCTGGCGTACCGAGTAATCGACGAAGGTCAGCGCGCCGCCCTCGGCGACGATGAGCAGCGGCACGCCGGGGGCGTATTGGAAGCGGACCTTGCCCGGCTGCTTGAGCGACAGCTTGCCCGTCAGCACCTTGCCGTTGCGGTCGGTCTGGCTGAAATCGGCGGTCATCGTCGACAGGCTGCGCAGGTGCTGCTGCACCGCGGCCAGATCGTTGGACTGAGCGGACGGGGCACCCCGCAAAGTGATACTTTGCGGGGACCCGGTCGCCGGCGCGCTAGCGATCACCGCCGCGGTCGCGGCGAGTAGGGGAAAACGCAAAACTGGACTCTCCCGATAGGTTGGGGCGGCGGATAGCGCCTGTGGCTTGAATGCGCCGTGAACCGTGGCCGCGGCGCAACGGTTCCCTTCGCCGACCCCGCCCGATGCGGGCGCGCTAGTTCGCCTCGCTATTCGCCGTGCTGAGTTCCTCCGCCTGCTCGTCGCGCGCCGAGCGCGACGTCATGCCGGTCGCGGACGCGTCGTCGAGCATCTGCTCGTCCGCCGACGGCTCCGCGGTGTCGGGCACGGCGACGTTCGCCTCCGCGGTCGTCTCGGCGGGCGGCGGCGCGGTCGTCTCGACCGGAGTCGGCTCCTCGACGGGCGCGGGAACCTCCTGGACGACCTCGGCGGTGTTCTTGGGCGCCTCGGCCTCCTCGCCCGAGTTCGAGCAGGCGGCGAGTCCGGCGAAGGCCAGGACGAGCATCGGGCGGAGAAGCGTCTTCATGAGTGGAACCCCTATTTCGCGGCGAGCATCTGCTTGGCCGACCGCGCCTCCACCTTGCTAGCGAGCGTCGCGTCCCAGGAATAGGGGTCGTCGCGGAACCCGACCTGGCCGTTCGCGCCGCCGAACGCCGTCCAGTATAGCAGGTAAACCGCGACCGGATCGGCGAGTCTGGCGCGCACCGTCTTGCCCGCCGCCACCGTCTCCTCGATCTTGTCGGGCGTCCATTCGGGCGTCGTCCGGGCCAGCAGCTTGGCGAGGTCCGCGGGCTTCTCCAGCCGGACGCAGCCGTGGCTCTCCAGCCGGCCGTAGCGCGAGAAGCCGGCCTGGGCGGGCGTGTCGTGCAGGAACACGGCGAAATCGTTGGCGAAATCGAACTTGTACTTGCCGAGCGCGCTCCGCTCCGAGGACTGTTGGAGCCGCCCGCCCTCCAGCACCCTGAAGCCGTTGCGCTTCAAGTAGCCGGGGTTGGCGCGCTCCTTGGGCCAGAGCTCCTTGGTCGCGATCGAGCTCGGCACGTTCCAGGGCGGGTTCAACACGACCGAGTGGATGGACGAGACGAGCATGGGCGTCTCGTTGCCGGGTCGGCCGGTGACCGCCTTCATCGACATGACGGGCTTGTCGCCCTCGAACACCGTCAGCACCGCGGCGGCGATGTTCACCTGGACGCGGCGCTCCTCGAACTTGGTGGGGAGCCAGCGCCAGCGCTCCATGTTCGCCATGATCTGGCGGATGCGGCCCTCCACGGGGACGTTGAGCGCCGCCTGCGTTTGCGCGGCGACGTTGCCCGTGGGGTTGAGGCCGTAGCGGCGCTGGGCGCGGCGAACGGCGTCAAGCAGCGCCTGGTCGAACTTGTCGCCGGAGCCCGCGACCTGCGGGTCCTCGATCGCGAGCCGCTCGCGCAGGCGCGCCACCGCGGGGCCGCTCGCGCCGAACTTCAGCTCGGGCCCGGAGACCTGCGGCCAGCCGCCCGCGGCCGCGATCGAGCGGTAGCGCGCGAGCCCCGCGACGAGCGCGTCGTAGCCGGCGTAGGGCGGCGGCAGCGACTGGACCCACTGCGCTATGCGGTCGCGCGCGACCGCGTCGGCGAAGGCGGGGAGCGGGTCGTAGGGCTGCGGCTTCACGCCCCAGTCGCGCTGGAAGTCGGCGGCGTCGAGCCGGCCCGCATGGACCGCGCGCGCATGGTCGAGCGCAGCGCGCACGAGCGCGTCGCCCTGCAAGCTCGCGAACCGATCGGTCGCCTCGACCTGCAGCCCCTGCGCGACCGCGTCCTTGGCGAGCAGCTGCGCCAGCTGCTTCGCCTGTGCGGGCGACAGGCGGGGCAGCGCGACGGGGGCGACCGGCACGGGCACCGCCTGCGGGACCGGTGCGGCGGCGGGCGCGGGGACCTCCTGCGCGGTCGCGGCCGAAGCGGCGACGGCCAGCGCCGCCACGGACGCGATCCGCCGAGCACCTGCGAGCGGCGCGATCCGGCGAGGCGATCCGTCCAAGTGGTTCATTTCTCTAGAGTCCTGTTGAAACGCGGTGCAGCGTTATCTTCTACCCGATCCTGCGCCAGGATGAACGGCTTTTCGCTGAAACCGGCGCGAGGAGGGACCGGTTCGTCGGGCGGGACGGGCGTAGCGATATGACGGTGCGCCCCCGTTCGCCGGACGCCCGTTCAGCCTAGTCGATCCGCTTAGATACCGTTGGCCCGCTTCCCGGTACAAGCGCGTCCGTTCAGCGACGCGGAGGTTCGTTCGATGGTCGGTGGAGTCTCAGCCGTGAACGGCGCAAGCGGCGTCGGCGCTTACGGGGCGGTACGCGCCGCGGCCCCGCCGCCTGGCCCTGGCGGTGTCCACACCGTCGAACGCGGCGAGACGCTGTCCGGCATCGCCCAGCGTTACGGAACCGACGTGGCGACGCTCGTGCGCCTCAATGACGTCCGCAACCCCGACCTCATCCACCCCGGGCAGCGCCTCGCGCTGCCGGAGGGCGCGACGCAGAGCTACACGATCGAATATGGCGACACGCTGAGCGGCATCGCGGCCGACCACGGCGTGAGCCTCCGCGCCGTCCTGTCGGCCAACCCGCGCATCATCGACCCGAACCGCATCTACCCCGGCGACCGGCTGACGGTCCCCGCGCGCGACGGAGCGGCCCGCACGGACTCCCCGCCGACCGTGGCCGAGGTCGGCGAGACCAGGCGGGCGATGGACGGCGCGCTGTCGCTCAGCCGGGCGGACGTGCTCAACATCAAGAAGACGCTGCAGACCGAGTGGGTGCAGTCCGCGGGCGAGGCGCAGGCGCACGGCGTCATCGACACCATCCTCAACCGGACCGCGTCGGGCCGCTGGGGCGACAGCGTCGCCGACGTGGTCAACAGCCATAACCAGTTCTCCGACGTCAATGGCCCGATCTCCCGGCGCGTCGGCCGCAACTCGGTCGAGGACATCCCCGCGAGCCGCATCAGCGACCGCGTCGACCGGCTGGTCGACGGCTATCTGGCGGAACGCGCGGCCGGGCGGCCGTCATCGATCGGATCGCACCTCAACTACGCCAACCCCCATTATTCCAGCCGCGGCAACCTCGACTGGATCATGGCGCTGGACGGCCCCGTGCTGGGCCGCGGCGACGCGATCCACCGCCACGGCACCGTGCCCGAACTCGAGCGCCACCGTCCGGGCGCGTTCGCGGTGGTCCTGCCGGGCGCGGCCCCGGCTCCCGCCCCCGCCGGCGGGACCGGGACGACGCCGGGCGGCCGCATCGACGGCGACGCGGTCGCCGCCGCGAACGGCGTGGAGGTCAAGAGTTCGAGCGTGCGGATCGACCGCCTCCATGCCTCGATGGAGCCGGCGATCCGCGCCGTCGCGGACGCGGCGCGGCGGCTGGGCCTGCCGACGCCCGTGATCACGTCGGGCAACGACAGCCGGCACATGAACGGCTCGCTGCACTATGCCGACCGGGCGCTCGACTTCCGCGGCAACAACATCAGCGTCGCGCAGGGGCGCGCGCTGGAGGCCGAGGTGCGCCGGGTCCTGGGCGACCGGTACGACGTGGCGTTCGAAACCTTCGCCAACCAGAGCAACAATCACCTCCATGTGGAGTTCGACCCGAACTGATGACGGGAAACGGATGAAGCCGGCCGCGATCGCGACGCTCGCCGCGATCTGCCTCGGCTCGACGCCGGGCTGTTCGCGGGCGGAGCAACCGGCGGAACGGAACGCCGAAGCGGCGGCGACCTCCGCGCCTGCGGTCGCCGCCGAGCCCCGCCCCAAGAGCCGGAGCACGCCGCGGCCGGCCGGCGACCGGGCGGGATCGCGGGTCCTGGGCGAGAAGGACTTCACGCTGCGCGGCGAGCCGGCCTGCGAGATCCGCTTCGCCTATGCGGGACGCGAAGCCGAGAACCTGTTCTGGGAGGAGCCCTGCGCGGCCGTGACCGCCAAGATGATGACGCGGCAGGAACTGGAGGCGCTCGGCAAATGGGGCCGGCTCGACGACTTCGCCAAGAAGTTCGTCCAAGCGCTGCCGGGCGGCAGGGTCCTGTACGTCGAAGGCGGCTTCAGCGCGTCCGTGTACCCGGTCGGGACCACCGGCTCGACCTATGAGGTGCCGGTCGCGGATTAGCGGGGCCGTTCCGACCGGCGCTCGCGCGCGTCAGATCGCGTGGCCCTCCGCGTCGCGCAGCACCTCGCGCCGCCCGACATGGTCGGGCCGTCCGACGATCCCCTCCTTCTCCATCCGCTCGATCAGCCGCGCGGCCGAGTTGTAGCCGATGCGGAGCTGGCGCTGGAGCCAGGAGGTGGACGCCTTGCGCGACTCGCAGACGAGCTGGACGGCAGCGCGATACTGCTGGTCCTCCGCCGAGTCCTCGCCGGTGGGGGCGCCCTCCAAAGCGTAGCTCTCCTCCGGCTCCTCGGTGACGGCGGTGACGTAGTCGGGCGAGCCTTGGCCGCGCCAATGCTCGGCGACGCGGTGGACCTCGTCGTCGGAGACGAAGGGGCCGTGGACGCGCACGATGCCGCGGCCGCCGGGCATGTAGAGCATGTCGCCCTTGCCCAAGAGCTGCTCCGCGCCCTGCTCGCCCAGGATGGTGCGCGAGTCGATCTTGGACGTGACGTGGAAGGAGATGCGGGTGGGCAGGTTCGCCTTGATAACGCCGGTGATGACGTCGACCGAGGGGCGCTGGGTGGCCATGATGAGGTGGATGCCCGCGGCGCGCGCCTTTTGGGCTAGACGCTGGATCAGGAACTCGACCTCCTTGCCGGCGGTCATCATCAGGTCGGCGAGCTCGTCGACGACCACGACGATCTGAGGGAGCACCTCGTATTCGAGCTTCTCCTCCTCGTAGATCGGCTGGCCTGTGTCGGGGTGGTAGCCGGTCTGGACGCGGCGGCCGAGCGGCTGGCCTTTGCTCTTCGCGGCGCGGACCTTGTCGTTGAACGACGCGAGGCTGCGCACGCCGACCGACGACATCTGGCGGTAGCGGTCCTCCATCGTCTCAACCGCCCATTTCAGCGCGCGGACGGCCTTAGCGGGGTCGGTGACGACGGGCGAGAGCAGGTGCGGGATGTCGTCATAGGCCGACAGCTCCAGCATCTTGGGGTCAATCATGATCATGCGGCACTGCTCGGGCGTGAGCCGGTAGAGCAGCGACAGGATCATGCCGTTCAGGCCCACCGACTTGCCCGAGCCGGTGGTGCCGGCCACCAGCAAGTGCGGCATGGGGGCCAAATCGGCGATGACGGGGTCGCCCGCGATGTTCTTGCCGAGAATGATGGGGAGCGACGCGCCCTGGTCCTCGAACGCCTGGCTGCTAGCCAGCTCGTGGAAGCTGACCGTCTCGCGCTTGGCGTTGGGGAGCTCGATGCCGATCACGGTGCGGCCGGGGATGGTCGCGACGCGCGCGGACACCGCGCTCATGTTGCGGGCGATGTCGTCGGCGAGCTGGATCACGCGGCTCGCCTTGATGCCGGAGGCGGGCTCCAGCTCGTACATGGTGACGACGGGGCCGGGGCGGACCTCGACGATCTGGCCCTTGACGTGGAAATCGTCGAGCACGTTCTCGAGCAGGCGGGCGTTCCTCTCCAGCGCCGCCTTGTCGACCGCGCCCTTGGGGGCGGGCGGGGCGGGGGTGAGGAGGTCGAGGCCGGGGAGCGTATAGGCGGTGTCGCGCGGCTCCTGGGGGCGCTTCGCGACCGCGGGTTGGGCGCTCGGCGGCGCGCGGTCGGCGATGACGGGGGCCTGGCGGCGCTCCACCTCGGGCTCGGGGCGCGGGACGACGGGCTTGCGGGTGAGCTCGAGGGGCTCGTCCTCGAGCTCCTCCCCGTCGGCATAGGCCGCGGTGAGACGGAGGAGCTTGGGAGAGCGGCGGCGCGCGAACTCGGCCCAGTCGATCTCGACCGCGCGCGCCCAGATGACGACGCCGGCGAGGCCCGCGGCGAGGCCAAGGCCGCGCGCGGCCCAGAGCTCGGCCTGCGCGTCGCCGATGAAGGCGATCGCCCAGCCCGCGACGGCGGTGACCGCCAGGCCGACCAGGCCGCCCCAGCCTGCGGGCAGCGCCAGGACGGAGGCGTTGGAGATGCTGGCGAAGGCGGTCGCCATCAGCGCGACGCCGATCGCGGCGCCGCGCGCCATGCGGCCCCAGCGGCCGGCGGGGAGGCCCTTCCACAGGCGCAAGCCGATGATGGCGGGCACGGGGAGCAGCAGCGCGGCCGCCGGACCGAACAGCGTGAGCAGGAAGTCGGCGGCGTAGGCGCCGGGAAGCCCCGCTAGGTTGCGCACCGCGCCGCCCGCGGCGGTGTTCAGGGACGGGTCGCCCGTCTTGTAGGTGGCGAGCGCGAGCGCGAGGAGTGCGGTCAGCACCCAGAGCGCGATCGCGGCGAGCATCGCGCCCGAACGTACCGCGCCCGCCTTCACCGTCTCACGCCACAGCCCCGGCTGGACGTTCGCCCGACTCGCCATCCCCGTTTTCCCCCGAACTCAAGGAGATCACGCATCGCGCGGAAAGGTTAACGCCGTCAAGGCGGGCGCGTTGGCACGAGCGTCGCCAAGCGGTAGAGCGTTGCCGATGAGCATCACGTCAAAGCGCGTCGGGGCGGATGTCCTGATCCTGGGCGGCGGGCTGGTCGGCGCGACGCAGGCGCTGGCCTTGGCGCGGCATGGCCTGACCTCGGTGGTGGTCGACCCGGCGGACCCGGCGGTGACGCTGGCGCCCGAGTTCGACGGGCGCGCTTCGGCGATCGCGAGCGCGTCGGGTCGCATGTTCGACGCGATCGGCCTGTCGGAGCGGCTCGCCGGCCAGGGCTGCCCGATCGCGGCGATCCGCGTGTCGGACGGGCTGGCGCCCGGTCGGCTCGACTTCACGCCCGACGAGAATGACGGCGCGCTGGGGACGATGTACGAGAACCGCGCGCTCCGCCGGGCGATCCACGCCGCGGTCGAGGAGGTGGGCGAGGTCGACCTGCGCATGAAGACGCGGGCGCTCGCCGTGGAGCGCGGGCCGCACGGCGTCACCGCGACGCTGAGCGACGGCTCGGAGGTGCGCGCGCCGCTGCTGATCGCGGCGGAAGGGCGCAATTCGCCGACGCGGGACGCTGCGGGTATCCAGGTGGCGCGCTGGCGCTATGACCACGCCGCGATCATCGGCGCGTTCCACCACGAGCGGCCGCACGAGCAGGTCGCCTACGAGATCTTCTATCCGTCGGGCCCGTTTGCGCTGCTGCCGCTGGTCGACGACGAGGTGGGGCACCGCTCGGCGATCGTGTGGACGGTGGCGGCCGGCGACGCGGCCGGCATGCTCAAGCTGTTCGACCGCGCGTTCCTGGCCGAGGCGGAGAAGCGCATGGGCGGGTTCTTGGGCAAGCTCTACGAGGCGAGCCCGCGCGCGAGCTACCCGCTCGGCTTCCATCACGCCGCCCGGATTACGGCGGAGCGGCTGGCGCTGGTCGGCGATGCCGGGCACGGCATCCACCCGATCGCGGGGCAGGGGCTGAACCTGGGGCTCCGCGACGTGGCGGCGCTGACGGAGGTGCTGGTCGAGGGCAAGCGCGTCGGCCTCGACCTGGGCGACGCGGCGCTGCTGGAGCGCTACCAGCGCTGGCGCGCGCTCGATACTTTCGCGATCGCGGCTGCCACGGACAGCCTGGCGCGGCTGTTCGGCATCCCCGGCCGGGCGGCGAGCGCGGTCCGGCGGCTCGGCATTTCGGCGGTGAACGCGGTCGATCCGCTGAAGCGCGCCTTCATGGCGGAGGCGCGGGGCCAATCGGGCGATCTGCCGCGGCTACTGACGGGCGCGGTGGTCTAACCCGAAGCGGATCAGTAATGGACTAGTCGATCGCTTCAACAGTCGGCATTCTGTGATCTCAAGCGGGGTGGAGGGTCACGATGTCGGTCTGTAGCGGTTCAAAACTTACGATCGCGCTGATGTTACTGTGCTCAGCGTGGCCGGCGTTAGCGGGCCCGTTCGGGGTATCCATGGGTAAGCCCGTCAGCATCTACTCCGGTAAATCTACTAGCGTGAAGGGCGCATATTCGATCACCGTTCCTCAGCCAAACTCCGAATTCGAGTCTTATGGTGCGGTAGCAACTGCAAGCGGAGGCGTTTGCAAAGTGTGGGGCACAGGTCGAGATCACGAGAGCGATAATTACGGCACGAGTGTCCGGGATGCCTTCAATCGCCTTCGCGCGATTCTGGACGGGAAGTACGGCCAGTCCGACGAGATCTCGTTTCTCAGAGCTAAAGCTCTTTGGGATGCAGAGCGGGAGTGGACTATGTCAATCAAGCAGGGTGAGCGAACGGTAGTTGCCTATTGGACACGGAAGAACGGCCTAGCGCTCCCTGATGGACTCACCGCCATCATGCTGCAGGTGAAAGCAACTTCCTCCAGCTCTGCATATTTAAATTTGACTTACGAGTTCGAGAACTTCGCCACATGTCAGCAAAATATCCGAGCAGTTGAGAGTGAGGGACTCTGACCGCACGAGCCCATCCTAGGACAATTGTTGCCGCTTACATGTCGTGCATGACAGGTAAAACTATGTTTCTCTCTGGGTCAACCTCCGCAAATGACCTGATCGCTGCTTCTAAGGCAGCTCTTGCTCGGCCTCGGCGGACGCTTCCTCCTCCACGCCCGACTCGCGTACCATGATGAAGGTGCCGGACCAGTCGCCCGGGATCGACCAGCGGCCGGTGATCTCCAGCCCTTCCGCGTCAACCGCGCCTTCATAGGCGACGGCGTCGTAGTCGCCCTGGTTCTCGTCGTAGAGCTTCATGAAGCTGACCGCGGACCCGGTTCGGCGGCCGTCGATGCGCGCGGCGATGACCGCGCCCGTGCGGCTGGGCTCCTCCGTCGAGCCGGTGAGGAGGCCGCCGCTGTCGGTGAGCGCGGCGGTGAACTCGGTCGGCGGGCCGCCCGCGCCCGGATAGTTGAAGATGCCGCGCCAGTCGCCGCTGAGGTCGTCGGCCGCGCGGCTCATCGCAGCGGCCGCGCTTCTTCGGCGAGCATCACGGGGACGCCGTCGCGGACGGGATAGGCGAGGCCCGCGGCTTCGGAGACGAGCTCCTGGGCGTCCTCGTCGTAGCGCAGGGCCGTGCGCGTGAGCGGGCAGCAGAGGCGTTCGAGGAGCCAGGGGTCGAGGCTCACGCCTCCCTCCGTTCGTGTCGAGCTTGGTCGAGACACGTTTCGGGCGGCGTCGCTCGCGTCCGTTTCTCGACTGGGCTCGAAACAAACGGGTGGGGGTGCATCGACGTCACTGCAGCGTCACCCGGTCCTCGCCGTCGTGGCGGCCGAAGAACTGCATGAGCTGGATGAGCAGGTCGGTGCGCTCGTCGATGCCGGACGCTTCGAGCAGCGCCTGCTTGGCGGCGGGATCGAAGGGGGCGATCTGGGCGATGCCGTTGACGAGCGTCTGGTCGTCGAGCTTGCCGACCTGGTCCCAGTCGACCGCGTAGCCCGCGGCGTCGGCGAAGCGGCGCGCCTCCATCTCGAGCGCGGCGCGGTGGGCCAGCGGCAGCATCTCGTCGTCGGGGCTGGGCAGCAGCTCGGCCTCGACCTGGCGGAAGAGCGTCGACACCTCCAGCTCGCGGGTGAGGCGGAACAGCGACGCGCCTTCCAGGATGACGTTGTAGCGACCGTCGTCGAGCGCCTCGACCTCGGCGATGCGACCGACGCAGCCGATATCATAGAGCGCGGGCCGGTCGCCGCGGCCTTCGGCGGCGATCGAGGGCTGCTCGCGCGGCTGGATCATGCCGATGCGCCGGTCGCGCGCCATCGCATCGGAGACCAGCGCCCGGTAGCGCGGCTCGAAGATGTGGAGCGGCAGAAAGAGGCCGGGAAACAGGATCGCCCCCGGCAGCGGGAAGATCGAGAGGCGCGTGGGCGCGGTCATCCGAACAGGATCGCCGACAAGCGGCGGCGCTGCTGCGAGACCCAGGGGTCCTCGATGCCGACGACCTCGAACAGCTTCAGCAGCTGCTGGCGCGCGGCGCCCTCCATCCACTCGCGGTCGGTCTTGACGATGTGGAGCAGGCCGTCGGCGGCGGCGTCGCGGTCTCCGGCCGCCATCTGCGCGTTGGCGAGGTCGAAGCGAGCCTGGAGGTCGTCCGGATCGGCGTTCACGGCTGCCACCAGCGGGGCGAGGTCGTCGACGGGCGGCGCGGTCCGCGCGAGCTGCAGCGCCGACTGGGCGCGCTGGACGCCCGGATCCTTGGCGAGCTCGGGCGGGAGCGCGGCGATGGCGGCCTCAGCCTCGTCATGCTCGCCCGCGGCGACGAGCGCGCGCAAGCGGCCCGAGACGACCGCGGGGTGGTCGGGCGCCATCTCGAGAAGCTGGTCGAAGATGGACAGCGCGCGGGTTGCGTCGCCCTCGGCCAGCACCTGCTCGCCCATCGCGATCAGCGGTTCGAGCTCGGCCTCGGCCTCCGCGCCGTCGGCCTCGATCGGCAGCTGGCGGAGCAGCTGGTCGAGATAGGTCCTGATCTGCGATTCGGTGCGCGCGTTGGTCAGGTCGGCGACGAGCTGGCCCTGGAACATCGCGTAAACGGTCGGGATGGAGCGGATCTGGAATTGCGACGCGATGAAGCGGTTCTTGTCCGTGTCGATCTTGGCGAGCACCACGCCCTTGTCGGCGTACGCCGCCGTCACCTTCTCCAGCACGGGGGTGAGCTGCTTGCACGGCCCGCACCATTCCGCCCAGAAGTCGATCACGACGAGCTTGGTCATCGACGGCTCGACGACGTCGCGGCGGAATTCTTCGACGGCCTGCTTGTCGGCGGCGCTCATGCCCAGGGTCGTGGCCAAGGGGGTGTTCTCCGTATCGCTTGCTGGCGCATCATGTGGGCCGGAAGCGTCGTGAAGTGAAGGGGCTTGCGGAGCCCCGCGGGCGCTGCTAGTGGCCGCGCCTCACCCGCCCGGTCCCACCGGGCAGACGCCAGAGCGGGCGTAGCTCAGGGGTAGAGCACGACCTTGCCAAGGTCGGGGTCGAGGGTTCGAATCCCTTCGCCCGCTCCAGGTCGCTGCGCTGATTTAGCGCAGCTAAATCAGCAAAGAGCAGCGACCCCGGCCGGCGTAGCGCGAGCTACGACCGACGACGCGGCTTCGCCGCGGCGCTGTCCGGACACTTCACCGTGCCACTATCTCCAAGTTTGCAGCGACGGCAGCCCCTTCAGCGCGAGCGGGCCGCCTGGACGACGATGGACCCCGGAACAAGTCCGGGGTGACGGTTGAGAGTAGTGGCCGACCCGCCTCACATCGCGGCCGGAGCATTCCCCGGCGTCACCGGTGCCTGAACCGCCGGCACCGCCAGCGCCGCCTCTTCCAACGAGTCCAGCGCCCGCCGCGCCGCCACGTAGCGCCGCGCCGCCGCCGTCCAGTTCAGCGCTCGGCCCGCGCCGGGCAGCGTCTGCGTCTCGGCGAGCGCCGCCTCCACCTGGCCCGAGTCGAGCAACCGTCGCGCGCGGGCGACGCGTTCGGCGGGGAGCGGCGAGGGGGACCCCGCGCGGCGCAGCACGATCAGCGTACCCAGTTCGCGGCGGAGTGCGGGAAATACGCCGTCGCGCGCGCCCGACTGGAGCTCGGGCGCGATCGCGTCGAAGCCGAGGCGCAGGTCTTCGAGCGTCACGGGCTCGCCGGCGGCCTGGACGATCGTCTCGACGGTGGGCGCGTCGTTGGGGAAGCGCAGACGGAGCTGCTCCTCCAATCGGCCGAGCGGCACGCCGCGGTCGAGCGCGCGGCGGACGGCGCCGGCGACGAGCACGGCCTCGGCGCGGCCGGCCTGCGACCCGGCTTGGGCCACGTCGGCGGCGATGACGGGGAGCCTCGCTTCGAGAGCCGCGAGTTGGGAAGCGAGCGCGGCCTCGCGCGCGGTGAGCGTGGCGAGGTCGGCCTGCGGCAGGGCGGGTCGCGGCGGCGCGGGCGCGGCGGAAGGCTGGGGTGCGACGACGGGCGCGGCGGGCGGCGCGAACCAGCCGAAGCGGCGGCCGGTCCAGGCGGCGACCGCGAGGCCGGCGAGGAAGGTGAGGACCAGCGCCAGGCCGATCAGCGCGTATCGCGGGCGCGAGCGCGGGTCGACCGGCGGGAGCGAACTCATGGGGACGCTTATCCCCGCCGCGTCGGGGGAGGTCAATCCGCGCGCGGAACGAGGGCGAGCAGCGCCTCGTCGTCCGGACGGTTCGCGGCGCGTCCGGACGCCCAACCCCCGCCCGCGGCGGCGAGGGCGGCGGGGCTGATCGCGGCGAGGCGGATCGCGGCGCGGGGCGTGCCGTCGCGGTCGACGAGCTCGGCGAGACGGGCGGCGGCGCGGGGTGAGTGCAGGAGCGCGGTGCGGCCGCCCAGCCGCGCCGTCCAGCCGGGCTCCACGGGTAGCGCTTCGCTCGTGTAGACCGTGACCGGCTCGATGCCGGGCAGGTCGGGCATGCGCTCGCGGCCGGCGAGGTGGAGCAGGCGGGTGAGGCCGTGTGTGCGGGCGCGCGCGACCGCGGTAGCTGCACCGGCGTCGCCGGTCAGGATGACCTCCAATCCGGCGTCACGCGCGGTTCGCGCCGTTTCCGGGCCGACCGCGACGACGGGAAAGCGTCGAAGCGCGTCGAGCCCTGGCCCGGCGTGGCGGAGGGCGGCGGCGCTGGTCAGGAGCAGCGCGTCGTAGCGCGCCGGGTCGGGTGGCTCCCAGGCGAGCGGGCGCGTCTCGAACAGCGGGCGGAGGAGCACGTCGAACCCGCGCACGCGGGCGCGCTCCGCCGTCCTCGACGCGCCCGGTTCGGGGCGGAGGACGACAACCTTCACGCCTGGAACAATTGCCGGATCGCGGGCGGCGCGCGGTCGAGCAGCTCGGCGGCGAGCTCGGTCCCGACCTCCGGGCCCGTGCCTTCGAGCGCGGCGCAGACCTCGTCCGCCCCGTCCTCGTCGAGCAGGCTCGCGCGCAGGCGGAGCGTCTCGCCCGCCAGGCTCGCGAGCGCCGCGACGGGCGAGTGGCAGGTAGCACCCAGCCCCGCGAGCAGCGCGCGCTCGGCGGCGACGCAGCGGTGCGTGTCGGCGTGATCGATCGCGGCGACCAGCGCCAGCGCGTGCGCGTCGTCGGCGCGGACCTCGACGCCGACCGCGCCCTGCGCCGGGGCCGGCAGCATGACGTCGGTCGGGATGGCCGCGCCGACCGTCGGCCGGTCAAGTCGGTCGAGCCCGGCGGCGGCGAGCAACGTCGCGTCGACCTCGCCCGCCGCGAGCTTGGCGAGGCGCGTGTCGACGTTGCCGCGGATCGGCACGACGCGGAGGTCGGGGCGGAGGTGGAGGAGCTGCGCGCGGCGGCGGGGCGAGCTGGTGCCGACGACCGCGCGGTGCGGGATCGCCTCGATCGACTCCGCGCCCAGCAGGCGGTCGCGCACGTCGGCGCGGGGCAGCATCGCGGCGACCGCGATGGCGGCGGGGCGGATCGTCTCCACGTCCTTCATGGAATGAACGCAGGCGTCGACCTCTTGCGTCAGCAGCGCGCGATCGAGCTCCTTGGTCCACAGCGCCTTGCCGCCGATCTCGGCCAGGGGGCGATCCTGGACGCGGTCGCCGGTGGTGCGGATCACCACCGTCTCGATCGCGTCGGCAGGCCAGTCATGCGCGGCGCGGAGCGCGTCGGCGACCATGCGCGCCTGGGTAAGCGCGAGAGGGGAGCCGCGGGTGCCTAGTCTGAAGGGCGTCATCGGGGCCGCGGTAGAGAAAAGGACGGCGCTTCGACAAGCTCGGCGCGAACGGATAGGGCGGCTTCATGATCGTTTTGGGTTTGGAGTCCTCCTGCGACGAGACCGCCGCCGCGCTCGTCACCGGCGACCGCCGGGTGCTCGCGCACAAGCTGGCGGGGCAGGAGGCGGCACACGCGCCCTACGGCGGCGTGGTGCCGGAGATCGCGGCCAGGGCGCATGTGGAGATGCTGGAGCCGCTGGTGCGGGCGGCGTTGGACGAGGCCGGCGTGAAGCTGGCGCAGGTCGATGCGGTCGCGGCCACGGCGGGGCCGGGGCTGATCGGCGGGGTGATGGTGGGGCTCGTCACGGGCAAGGCGCTGGCGCACGCGGCGGGCAAGCCCCTGGTGGCGGTGAACCATCTGGAAGGGCACGCGCTCTCCCCGCGGCTGTCCAACCCGGAGCTCCGATTTCCGTATCTGCTGCTACTCGTGTCGGGCGGGCATTGCCAGCTGCTGCGCGTCGACGGCGTCGGGCGCTATCGGCGGCTCGCGACCACGATCGACGACGCGGCGGGGGAGGCGTTCGACAAGACGGCCAAGGTGCTGGGCCTCGGCTTTCCCGGCGGGCCGGCGGTGGAGCGTGCGGCGGAAGCGGGCGACCCGTTCGCGGTGCCGCTGCCCCGGCCGCTCAAAGGTGCGGCCGAGCCACATTTTTCGTTCGCGGGGCTGAAGAGCGCGGTGGTGCGCGCGGCGGGGCAGCATCGGACGGAGGACCTGGCGGCGTCGTTCCAGCAGGCGGTGGTCGAGTGCCTGCTCGACCGCACCGAGCGCGCGCTGGCGTCATCGGACGGCGTGACGGCGCTGGTAGTCGCGGGCGGCGTGGCGGCGAACAAGGCGATCCGCGCGCGGCTGGAGGCGCTGGCGGCCGAGTACGACCTGCCCTTCGTCGCGCCGCCGCTCTGGCTATGCACCGACAACGCGGCGATGATCGCCTGGGCGGGCGCGGAGCGGTTCGCGGCCGGGCTGGTCGACCCGCTCGACACGCCAGCAAAGGCGCGCTGGCCGCTCGACCCCTCGGCGGAGGCGGTGCGCGGGGCGGGGGTGAAGGCGTGAGGATCGGCGTCATCGGTGGCGGAGCCTGGGGCACGGCGCTCGCGCAGGTCGCCGCCCGGGGCGGGGCGGAGCCGGTCACGCTCTGGGCGCGCGAGCTGGAGGTGGTGGCGTCGATCAACGCGGAACGCGTCAACCACGCCTTTCTGCCGCGCGTGGAGTTGGCTCAGTCAATCCGGGCGACGGGTGAACTGAGCGAGCTGCGGGCGTGCGACGCACTGCTGGTGGTGGCCCCCGCGCAGCATGTGCGCAGCGTCCTGACGCAGGCGGCGGTCGGGTCCACGCCGCTCGTGCTCTGCGCCAAGGGGATCGAGGCGGGAAGCAAGATGCTCGTCGGCGAGGTCGCGCGCGCGGTGTGCGGGCAAGCGCCCGTAGCGGTGCTGTCGGGGCCGACCTTCGCGCACGAGGTCGCGGCGGGGCTGCCGACGGCGGTGACGCTGGCGTGCGAGGATGCGGGCCTGCGGGCGCGGTTGGGCGCGCGGCTCGCGTCGCGGAGCTTCCGCCCCTACGCGTCCGACGACGTCGCGGGCGCGGAGATCGGCGGGGCGGTCAAGAACGTGCTGGCGGTAGCGTGCGGCGTAGTGGAGGGCGCGGGGCTCGGCCAGAACGCGCGCGCGGCGCTGATTGCCAGGGGTTTCGCGGAGATGACGCGGTTCGGGCGGGCGAGGGGAGCACGGGCGGAGACGCTGGCGGGGTTGTCGGGGCTGGGCGACCTGGTGCTGACCTGCTCGTCGACGAGCTCGCGCAACTTCTCGCTGGGCGTCGGGCTGGGGCAGGGCCGGGCGGCGGCGGAGCTGCTCGCCGACCGGCGCACGGTGGCCGAGGGCGCGTTCACCGCGCCGGTGCTCGCCGAAGCGGCGCGCGACGCGGGCGTCGAGATGCCGGTGACGGACGCGGTGGTGCGGCTGCTGGAGGGCGCGGAGCCGGGGGCGGTGATCGCCGATCTGCTGGCGAGGCCGCTGAGGGACGAGGGACACTGAGCTGCACATTCCTCCCCCGCCCATAGCGGGGGAGGAGGACCAGCGCAGCTGGTGGAGGGGGAGCTGCGGGATGCGGCATCGCCCACGGCCTGCGTCCCGCAGGCCGGCTCCGCGCGGCGACATGCCCCCGGCATGTCGCTCGTCGCGCGACGCCCCCCTCCACCACGCCGCAAGCGGCGCGGTCCCCCTCCCCCGCTGTAAGCGGGGGAGGAATTATGAAAAGTCGATCGCGATGCCTTTGTGCTCCCAGTCGCCGTAGCGCGTCGGGTTCTTGCCGAGCGGGTCCTTGTCCGACGGCTCCTTGCGCTCGGGCGCGGGCACGGGCGTGTTGGGGGAGAGGTAGGCGGGGGGCTTCAAATGGTCGGGGCGCTTGCCCATGATGCGGCTCCGGTTGCGTGCGCGTGCGTCCCACGCCAGATCGGGCCGCGATGCCGCATCCGCAACCCCATGTCCCCGAGCCGCCCGGCGTTCCCGCCCGGCGCGCGGCGCTGAAGGTGCTCGACGCCGTGCTCCGGCGCGGGAGCCCGTTGGAGGCGGCGCTGGCGGGTGCTGGCGCGGGGCTGCCCCCGCCCGACCGCGCGCTGGCGCACGCGCTGGCGAGCGCCGTCCTGCGACGCCTGCCCGACCTCGACGCGCTGATCGACTCGGTGACCGCGCGGCCGCTGCCCCCTGACGCCAAGGCACGCGCGGTGTTGCGGATCGCGCTGGCGGGGGCGCTGGTGCTGGGCACGCCGGGCCACGCGGCGATCGCGACGGTGCTGCCGCTCGTCGACGGCGGCCCGCGCAAGCTGGTGCATGGCGTGTTCGGGACGCTGATGCGTAGGCAAGCGCGCCTGCCCGAGCCGCCGAACCTGCCCGCGGCGATCGCGGAGCGCTGGCTGGCGAACTGGGGCGGGGAGGCGGTCGAGGCGGCGCGGCGCGCGGTCGCCGAGCCGCCGCCGCTCGACCTGACGCTGCGCGATCCGGCCGAGACGGAGAGGTGGGCCGAGCGGCTGGGCGCGACGAGCTTCCTGCCCGGCCACCTGCGCCTGCCCGCCCGCATGCCGGTCGCCGAGCTGCCCGGCTATCACGAGGGCGCCTGGTGGGTGCAGGACGTGGCGGCGAGCTTGCCCGCCCGCGCCATGGGGTCGGGAGGGGGCCGGGTGCTCGACCTGTGCGCCGCGCCGGGCGGCAAGACGCTCCAGCTGGCGGCGCAGGGCTGGGACGTGGTCGCGGTGGACCAGTCGGAAAGTCGTCTCGCGCGACTTCGCGACAACCTCACGCGGACGAAGCTCGCCGCCCAGGTGGTGTGCGCCGACGTGCTACGCTGGGCGCCCGACGCCCCCACCGACGCGGTGCTGATCGACGCGCCGTGCAGCGCCACGGGCATCTTCCGCCGCCATCCGGACGTGCTCCATCGCGCGCACCCCGCCTTCATCGCCGAGATGGCGGAGCTCCAGGCGCGCATCCTCTCGCGTGCCGCCGAGTGGGTGAAGCCGGGCGGCATCCTCGTCTACGCCACCTGCTCGCTCGAGCCGGAGGAGGGGGAGCGCCAGGCGGAGCGGTTCCTCAACGACGACGCGCGCTTCGCACCCGAACCGGCGGCGCATGACGGGCGCATCCTGCCCTCCGGCTTCGCCCAAGGCTGCGACGGCTTCTTCGTCGCGCGCTTCCGCCGCAACGCGTAGCTTGTCCGGGCGTTGGGGCGTGCTTAGAGGCCGTTCATGCCCAACGCCGTCCGTATCGCGCCCTCCATCCTGTCCGCCGACTTCGCGCGGCTGGGCGAGGAGGTGCGTAGCGTGGACGAGGCGGGCGCGGACTGGATCCATGTCGACGTGATGGACGGACATTTCGTGCCCAACATCTCCTTCGGCCCCGCGGTGATGAAGTCGGTGCGCGCGACCACGACCAAGCCGTTCGACGTCCACCTGATGATCGCGCCCGTCGACCCGTACATCGACGCGTTCGCGGACGCGGGCGCGGACTGCATCATCGTCCATGCGGAAGCCGGGCCGCACGTCCACCGATCGGTCCAGCGCGTGAAGTCGCGGGGCCTGCGCGCGGGCGTGGCGCTCAACCCGGGCACGCCGGCCAAGATGCTCGATTACCTCATCGACACGGTCGACCTGGTGCTGGTGATGACGGTCAATCCCGGCTTCGGCGGCCAGCGCTTCATCGAGTCGCAGCTCAAGAAGATCGCGGCGGTGCGCAAGATGATCGACGCGACCGGCCGGGCGATCGACCTGGAGGTGGACGGCGGCATCGACGCCGAGACCGCGCCGCGCGCGGTCGCCGCGGGCGCCGACGCGCTCGTCGCCGGCACCGCCGTGTTCGGCCGCCGGCCCGACTACGCCGCCGCCATCCGGGAGCTCAGGGGCGCATGAGCCGCGACGATCCCGAGCCCCCGTTCGAGGCCGACGCGGACGCGCCGCAGGACGGGATCGACGAGGGCAAGCGCCTCATCCGCGTCGGTGGCGCCAGCGGGCTGTCGCTCGCCGACCGCCTGGCCGAGCGGCTCCACCGACTGACCTGGCGCACGCCGCTCCACGGGATGCGGCTGAAGGGGCGGCACCCGCTGAAATTACTCGCGGTGCCCGACGATCCCATCATCGGCGACGTGGCGCGCGGCAACGCGCTGCTCGACGGCCGCGTCACCTTCCGGGGCGAGGGGCGCGACATCGCCGCGATCGATTTCCGCCGGCCCGACTGGAGCCGCGCGTTCGGCGAGCACCTCCAGAGCTTCGCCTGGCTGCGCGACCTGTCCACCGTGGCGACGCGCGCGCGCGCCGCGCCGATCGCCGAGGACCTGATGGCGCGCTGGCTCCACGCGCACGCCGATACGGCGGACGCGACCGCCTGGGCGCCCGAGCTGTGGGGCAGGCGCGTCCTGTTCTGGACCGCGCACGCGCCGCTGATCCTGTCGTCGACCGACCTGATCTACCGGTCCAAAGTGCTCAACACGCTGGCGCGCGGCGGCCGCCACCTCGACCGCTACGCCGACAAGGGCCGGCCGGGCGTGCAGCGGATCGCCGGCTGGTGCGGCGTCGTCGCCTGCGGCCTCCTGATGCCCGAGAGCGAGGCGCGGCTGCATTTCGGCGAGGCGGGGCTGGAGCGCGCGCTTGGCGTCGGCTTGTTCGACGACGGCGGCGTGCCCTCGCGCTCGCCGCAGCGGCTGCTCGACGCGATCGGCCTGCTCACTATGCTGCGCCAGTGCTACGACGTGCGCCGGCGCGAGCCGCCGGACGCGCTCGCGCGGGCGCTCGCCAAGATGGTGCCTGCGCTGCTCGGCGTGACGCACGCCGACCGCGGGCTGTCGAGCTGGCAGGGCGGCGGGCCCGCGCCGGCCGAGCGCGTCGCGGCGGTGGTCGAGGCGAGCGGCGTGCGCACCCGGCCTCTACGCCAGTCGCGCGACTGGGGTTACCAGCGGCTCGCGGCGGCGGGCGCGGTGCTCGTCGTCGACGCGGCGCCCCCGCCCGTGGCGCGCGTCGTCGAGGGTGGGTGTGCGTCCACGCTGGCGTTCGAGTTCTCGGACGGGGCGTCGCGCCTCGTCGTCAACTGCGGCGGCGCGCGCGCCGCGCTGGCGGGACTGCCGGACGCGCTGGCGGAGGGGCTGCGCACTACGGCGGCGCATTCGACGCTGACCTTGGCCGACACCAACTCGACCGCGATCCACGCCGACGGGACGCTGGGCCGCGGCATCGGCGAGGTGGAGCTGTCGCGCCAGGAGAGCGAGGCGGGCAGCCGCATCGAGGCGAGCCATGACGGTTACGTCCGCCGCTTCGGCTTCGTGCACCGCCGCCAGCTGCTGCTGACCGCGGACGGGCGCGAGCTGCGCGGCGAGGACGCGCTCCTGCCGCGCGGGCGCAAGCGGCGGAGCGGGGCCACACCCTTCGCGGTCCGCTTCCACTTGGGCGCGGGCGTCGACGCGGAGCCGACCGCCGATGGCCAGGCCGCGATCCTGCGCACGGCGGAGGGCGGGCTCTGGCAGTTCCGCTGCCGCGGCGGCGCGCTGGAGATCGAGGATTCGGTCTGGATCGACGGCGAGGGCCGTCCGATCGCGACGCGCCAGCTGGCGGTGACCGGCGAGGCGGAGGCGGGCGGCGCGAGCGTGAGCTGGCTCTTGAAGCGCGCGCGCTAGGCGGGCAGGGGCTCGCCCAGCACCCACACTCCCGTTCGCCCTGAGCTTGTTGAAGGGCTGTTCTTCTTTCGACGGCCTCGAGAAGGACGGTGCTTCGACAAGCTCAGCACGAACGGAAGAGGAGAATCGTTCATGACCCTCGTCCCGATCCGCCGCGCCCTGCTGTCCGTGTCCGACAAGACGGGGGTGGTGGAGCTGGGCCGGGCGCTGGCCGAGCGCGGCGTGGAGCTCGTCTCGACGGGCGGCACCGCCAGGGCGCTGCGCGACGCGGGGCTCGCGGTGCGCGACGTCTCCGAGCTGACCGGCTTCCCCGAGATGATGGACGGGCGGGTGAAGACGCTGCACCCGATGGTCCATGGCGGACTGCTCGCGGTGCGCGACGACCCCGGCCACGCCGCCGCGATGACCGAGCACGGCATCGGTGCGATCGACCTCGTCGTGGTCAACCTCTACCCCTTCGCCCAGACCGTCACGCGCGGCGCCGCGCGCGACGAGGTGATCGAGAACATCGACATCGGCGGCCCGTCGATGGTCCGCTCGGCCGCCAAGAACCACGCGCATGTCGCAATCGTCACCGATCCCGCCGACTACGCGATCGTCGCCAAGGGCGAGACCACGTTGGAGGAGCGCAAGCGGCTCGCGGCCAAGGCGTACGCGCTGACGGCGCAGTACGACGCGACGATCGCGGCGTGGTTCGCCTTCGCCGACCAGGGGGAGATATTCCCCGAGAAGGTCAGCATCCCCGTCCGCATGGGTCAGGCGCTGCGCTACGGCGAGAACCCGCATCAGCAGGCGGCGCTCTACATCCCCGCCGGCCCCGCTACGCCCGGCGTCGCGCAGGCTAGTCAAGTGCAGGGCAAGGAGCTGAGCTACAACAACTATAACGATGCGGACGCCGCGCTGGAGCTCGTCTCCGAGTTCCGCGACGGCCCGCCGACCGTGGTGATCGTCAAGCACGCCAACCCGTGCGGCGTCGCCACCGCCGACACGCTGCTCGACGCGTACAAGGCGGCCTTCGCCTGCGACACCGTGTCCGCGTTCGGGGGCATCATCGCCTGCAACCGCCCGCTCGACGGCCCGACCGCGGAGGCGATCGCCGAGATCTTCACGGAGGTGGTGGTGGCACCAGGCGCCGACGACGCGGCGCGGGCGGCATTCGCGCGCAAGAAGAATCTGCGGTTGCTGCTGACGGACGGCTTGCCCGATCCGCGGCGGCCGGGACTGACGATGAAGTCGATCGCGGGCGGCATCCTCCTGCAGTCGCGCGACGCCGGCGCGGTCGGGCGCGACGCGCTGAAGGTCGTCACCAAGCGTCAGCCGACGGATCGGGAGCTGGCCGACTGCCTGTTCGCCTGGACGGTGGCGAAGCACGTGAAATCGAACGCGATCGTTTACGCCAAGGACGGTGCGACGGCGGGCGTGGGTGCCGGGCAGATGAACCGGCTGGAGAGCGCCCGCATCGCCGCCTGGAAGGCGCGCGACGCGGCGGAGAAAGCGGCCTGGGGGAGCCCGCGCACGATCGGCTCGGCGGTGGCCTCCGACGCGTTCTTCCCCTTCGCCGACGGGTTGCTGGCGGCGGTCGAGGCGGGCGCGACGGCGGTGATCCAGCCGGGCGGCAGCATCCGCGACGAGGAGGTCATCGCTGCGGCGGACGAGGCGGGGCTGGCGATGGTGTTTACGGGCATGCGGCACTTTCGGCACTGAGCGGGGCTAGGCGCGGCTACGACCGCGCCGCTGCGCCATTAGGCGCAAGGCCCGCTCCGGCCGGCGGGTCGGCCGACGCAAGCGGCCGAGCCCGTCCGACGTCACGCCGGCGGCTTTGCCGTCGGCGCAGCCTGCTGCTCGCATCCGGTGGAGCCGTCACGGGAGTAAATCCCGTGACGTCGAAGCCCTGCGGTGCAGGGCCCGGCCGGCGTTCGCCGTCTCGCGACCAGCTCACGCTGCTCGCGTGTGGCTACCGCGTAATGGCTCCCTGCCGCGGCAAGGTCGCCTCCTCCGCCTGCGGCATGCGCCGGAACAACGCCCGGTCGCCCTCGCCGAACGACCAGCGCCACAGCACGTACATATACACGGCGGCAATCACCGGCACGCCGATCACCAGCTCCGCCCACTCATATTCCTGCGGTAGCGCCGTGAAGACCGTACCCGCCAGGATCGCCGCCAGCCCCGCCCATAGCAGCGTCCAGCGCCAGGGCGCGACGCGGTGGCCGAGCAGCCGTTCCAACACGCGCACCTTGATGACGCTGGTCAGCCCTAAGCTCGCGCACAGCGCCACCGCGACGCCCGCCGCGGCCCAGGTCTCGGGCCAACCCAGCCGGCGCATCGCCGCCACGAGCGCGAAGCTCAGCGCGATTTGGAAGCCCAGCATCGCCACCGAGATGAGGAGGTTCCGCCGCCGGTCGATATAGACCATCGCCGACTCCGCCACCGCGCCCGCGGACGCGGCGAACTCGGCGGTGAGCAGGAAGCCGAGCGCGGCGGTGCCGGCGACGAACTCGGGGCCGACCACGCCCATCACCGCCTCGCCGGGGATGGAGCCCATCAGCGCGAGCCCGCCCTGCGCCGCCATAATCCAGAAGGCGACCTGGCACACCTGCCGCGCCACCGCCGCCTTGTCGCCGCGGCGGAGCGCGTCGGTGACGACGGGGCCGAGGATCG
The DNA here is from genome assembly GCF_002288825.1 of Sphingomonas lenta. GTDB lineage: Bacteria > Pseudomonadota > Alphaproteobacteria > Sphingomonadales > Sphingomonadaceae > Sphingomonas > Sphingomonas lenta. The sequence continues at coordinate 9,884 of NZ_NSLI01000003.1, read as the reverse complement.
GGTCGAAGCTCGTCTTGAGCTTGGCGGGGATGGAGGCGACCTGCTGCGCCATATAGTAGATGCCGACCGCGCTGGGCGGGAACAGCAGGCCCAGGATGAAGCGGTCGACGTTCCTCGTCCCCCATTCCAGCGCGTCCGCGCCGGCGAGCGGCGCGTTGGCGCGGGCGAGCGCCAGGATCGGGCGAAGCTGCGGGCTCCACCCCCGCGGCCAACCATAGGAGCGCACGAACGGCACGACGCTGGCGACGAGCGCGGCGATCATCGACACGACATAGGACAGCACGAGCCCGTCGCGGATCGTGAAGAAGGAGAACACCCAGGCGGCGATCGAGATCGTCCAAGGCTCCACGATCGCGCGCGCGGTCACCGCCGCCTGAACGTTGCGGCGGTAGGCGAGCGCGGAAAGGCTCACGTCCGACCAGGCGATGGCGGCGATGATCAGCGGCAGGAACCGGTCGAGCCCGCTGATCGCCGTGTTCGGGTACATGAGCTGCGGAAAGGCGATCAGCACCGCGCTCGCCGCCAGCGACACGACCGCGGCGACGAGCATCGCATCCCATACGACATGCGCGTGCGGCCGGTCGGTCGCCGACAGCGCCTGCGCCAGCCCGCGCTTCAGTCCGAGCGTCGCGAGCAGCGCCGCGAGTTCGACGGCGACCACCGCGATCGCGAAGCGCCCGACCAGCTCCGGCCCGTAGATGCGCCCCGCGATGAACAGGAACGGGATGCGCGCCGCGAGCCGGAGCACGAAGCCGGCGACGTTGGTGCGCCCGCCCTTGGCGAGCTGGGCTATGTCCTCGGAGTCGGACTCCCCGTGCCGACCCGTTACCCCCGCGTTCGTCATGCCGGGCTCGACCCGGCATCCACGCGCGTACGCTGATCGCAGACGGCCATCGCGCACAAGAGTGCCGCGCATGGACCCCGGGTCAAGCCCGGGGTGACGGGAAGCGGATGGTGGCGCACGGGCCTAGTGCGCCGAGCCCCAGCTGTGGCCGGTGCCGATCTCCACGCCCAGCGGCACCGACAGTTTCACCGCCGGCTCCGCAGCACCCTCCATGACGCGCTTGATGACGGCGCTCGCCGCCTCGACCTGGCCTTCGGGCAGCTCGAAGACGAGCTCGTCGTGCACCTGGAGCAGCATGCGGACGTCGGGCAGCCCGGCTTCGGCCAGTGCGGGCTCCATGCGGATCATGGCACGCTTGATGATGTCGGCGCTGGTGCCCTGGATGGGTGCGTTGACCGCGGCGCGCTCGGCGCCCTGGCGCTCGTTCATCTGCTTGGACTTGAGCCGCGGAAACCAGCATTTCCGGCCGAAAAGCGTTTCCGTGTAGCCCAGGTCGCGCGCGCGGGTCAGCGTTTCCGCCATATAGCGGTTCACGCCCGGGAAGCGCTCGAAATAGCGGTTGATCAGGTCCTGCGCCTCGTCCGCCGAGATGTCGAGCCGCCCCGCCAGGCCCCAGCGCGAGATGCCGTAGAGGATGGCGAAGTTGATCGTCTTAGCGCGGCTGCGCGTGTCGCGGTTCACCTCGCCGTAGAGCTGCTCGGCGGTGATGGCGTGAATGTCTTGGCCGGTCGCGTAGGCCTCCTTCAGCTCCGGCACGTCCGCCATGTGCGCCGCCAAGCGGAGCTCGATCTGCGAATAGTCGGCCGCGAGCAGCACGTTGCCCGGCTCGGCCACGAACGCCTCGCGGAGCTGGCGGCCGATCTCCGTGCGGATGGGGATGTTCTGGAGGTTGGGGTCGGTCGACGACAACCGCCCCGTTTGCGCGCCGGTGAGCGAGTAGCTGGTATGGACGCGGTTGGTGGCCGGGTTGATCTGCTCCTGCAGCGCGTCGGTATAGGTGTTCTTGAGCTTGGTGAGCTGACGCCATTCCAGCACGCCGCGCACGACCTCCGCGCCCTCGCCCTGCTCGCGCGCGATGCGTTCGAGCTCGATCACGTCGGTCGAATAGACGCCCGACTTGCCCTTGCGCCCGCCCTTCAGCTTGAGCCGCTCGAACAGCACCTCGCCCAGCTGCTTCGGCGAGCCGATCGCGAAGGGGCCGCCCGCCATCTCGTGCACGCGCTTCTCGGCGGCGGCGATCTGGCCTTCGAACTCGGTCGACAGTCGCGCCAGCTGCGCGCGGTCGACGAACACGCCGCGCTGCTCCATGCGCGCCACCACGGGCACGAGCGGGCGGTCGACCATCTCGTAGACGCGCGTCGCGGCTTCGCGCGGCAGCCGCGCCTTGAACTTGCGCCACAGCCGGAGCGTCACATCCGCGTCCTCGGCGGCGTAGCGCGTGGCGGTGGGCAGGTCGATCTGGTCGAAGGTGCGCTGGTTGCGGCCCGTGCCGACCACCTCCTTGAACGCGACGCACGTGTGCTGGAGGTGCACGGTCGCGAGCTCGTCCATGCCGTGGCCGCGAAGGCCTGCGTCGAGGTCGAAGCTCATCAGGATCGTGTCGTCGAAGGGCGCCACGTCGATGCCGAGCCGCCCCAGCACGATCATGTCGTACTTCAGGTTGTGCCCGATCTTCAGGACGGATTCGTCCTCGAGCAGCGGCTTGAGCTTGGCGAGCACGAGGTCGCGGTCGAGCTGGATTGGCGTCTCGGTCAGCAGGTCAGAGCCCTTGTGCGCGACGGGCACGTACGCCGCGCGGTTCGGCTCGAGCGCGAGGCTGACGCCCACCAGCTCGGCGCGCGTCGCGTCGAGGCCGGTCGTCTCCGTGTCGATCGCGAGATGGCCCTGGTGCCGCGCCGCCTCGATCCAGCGGTCGAGCGCGGCTTCGTCGACGATCGTCTCGTAGGCGTCGAGGTTGCAGGGGGGATCGGCCTCCGCGTCGTCGGACGGCTCGGCTTCGGGCGAGCCGCCGGCCGTCGCTTCGCCGGACGAGGCGACCTCGCCCAGCTTCGCGAGAAGCGACTTGAACCCGTGATGCTCCAGGAACGCGCGTAGCGGCTCGGGCGGTATGCCGTCGGCGGGCAGCGCCAGCGCGTCCAGCGGCTCGGCGAGCGGCGCGTCGTCCTTGAGGGTGACGAGCACCCGGCTCATGCGCGCGTCGTCCGCGTGCGCGATCAGGTTGTCGCGCAACCGCCCCGGCTTCATCCCCGGCGCCGCGGCGAGCACGCCTTCCAGGTCGCCATGCTCCTGAATCAGCTTGGCCGCGGTCTTGGGCCCGACGTTCGGCACGCCCGGCACATTGTCCACCGCGTCGCCCATCAGCGCGAGCACGTCGCCCAGCTTGTCCGGCCCGACGCCGAACTTCTCGACGACGTAGTCGGGCCCCAGCCGCCGGTTGTTCATCGTGTCGAGCATGTCGACGCAGCCCTCGGTGAAGAGCTGCATCAAATCCTTGTCGGACGAGACGATCGTCACCTCCCATCCCAGCGCGCACGCCGCCTTGGCGTAGGAGGCGATGATGTCGTCCGCCTCCAGCCCCTCCTCCTCGATGCACGGCAAGGAGAAAGCGCGCGTGGCGTCGCGGATCATGGGGAACTGCGGGACCAGGTCCTCCGGCGGCGGCGGCCGGTGCGCCTTGTAGTCGCCGTACAGCTCGTTCCGGAACGTGTGCGACGCCTTGTCGAGCACGACCGCCATATGCGTCGGCCCGTCCGCCTTGTGGAGCGCGTCCGCGAGCTTCCACAGCATGGCGGTATAGCCGTATACCGCGCCCACCGGCTCGCCATGCTTGTTGGTGAGCGGCGGCAGGCGATGATAGGCGCGGAAGATGTAGCCGGAGCCGTCGACGAGGTAGAGATGGGGCATGTCGCGCCCGGCTTAGCGTAACCGTGTGACGCCACCAACAGCCAAGCTCCCCGGCCGGCGCCGCGCGTCGTTTTACGCCTTTCCTGCCCGCCCAACCGTGTTATGGTCGCAAGACACGGGAGGGAGATGACCATGCGTTTCAACGGGATGAAGTATGCGTTCGGCGCGGCCGCGCTGGCCCTGGCGGCAGCGGGCGTGGCCCAGACGGCGGGCGCTCCGGCGGGCGGCAAGGCGGCTTACGGCGAGTGGGGCGTCGACCTGTCGGCGCGCGACACGGGCGTGAAGCCGGGCGACGATTTCTGGACCTACGTCAACGGCGGCTGGGACCGGCGCACGCCGATCGCGCCGGACCGCAGCTCGGCCGGGCTGGGCGTGAAGCTGTCCGATCAAGCCGAGCTCGACGTGCGCCGCATCCTCGACGACATGGCCGCCGATCCCGCCCGCTACGGCGCGACCGGCCGCCAGGTCGGCGACTTCTACGCGAGCTGGATGGACGAGGCGGGAGTCGAGGCGCGCGGGACCGCGCCGCTCAAGCCCTACCTTTCGCGCATCGCCGCGGTGAAGGACCAGGCGGGGCTGCAGACGCTGTTCGCCAGCGTCGGCTATCAAACGCCGGTGTCGATCGGCATCCTGCCCGACCTCGCCGACCCGACGCGCTACACCGCGATCGCCGGCCAGTCCGGCCTCGGCATGCCGCGCGACTATTACCTGCTGCCCGGCGAGAAGTACGACGCGTTCCGCAAGGCGTACCGCGCCTATGTGCAGCGGGTGCAGGAGCTGGCCGGCATCCCGGACGCGGCCGCCAAGGCCGACCGCATCGTCGCGCTCGAGACGGAGATGGCCAAGGGACATTGGGAGCCCGCGAAGATGCGCGACGTCGCCGCGCTCAACAAGCCGATGACGCCCGCCCAGATGGAAGCGCTGGCCCCCGAGTTCGACTGGGGGCTGATGCTGCGCACCGCCAAGCTCGACCGCATGCCGACGGTCATCATGGCGGGCGACACCGCGATCCAGGCGATGGGCAAGCTGTTCGCCGCCACGCCGGTCGACACCTGGAAGGACTATCTGGCCTTCCATTTCGTCAGCGACAACGCGCAGTATCTGCCCAAGGCGTTCGACGACGCCAAGTTCGACTTCTACTCGCGTACGCTCAGCGGCACGCAACAGCAGCGCGACCGCTGGAAGCGCGGCGTGCAGCTCGTCAACAACTCGCTGGGCGAGGCGGTGGGCGACATCTACGTCCAGCGCCACTTCCCGGCCCAGAGCAAGGCGGAGATGGGCGAGCTGATCGCAGACCTGCGCGCCGCGCTCGACGAGCGTCTCAAGGCGAACAGCTGGATGGACGCCGCCACCAAGGAGAAGGCGCTGGCCAAGCTCGCCGCCTTCGAGCCGCGGATCGGCCATCCGGACAAGTATATCGACTATTCGTCCATGCGCGTGGACCGGGCGGACCTGCTCGGCAACGCGCAACGCGCGGCGCAGTTCGAGTACGACCTCCAGCTCTCGCGCCTGGGCAAGCCGGTCGACCGGTCGCTGTGGGCGATGACGCCGCAGACGGTGAACGCCTACTACAACCCGCTCATGAACCAGATCACCTTCCCGGCGGCGATCCTCCAGCCCCCGATGTTCGACGCGTCGGCCGACCCGGCGGTGAACTACGGCGCGATCGGCGCGGTGATCGGGCACGAGATCGGCCACGGCTTCGACGACCAGGGGTCGAAGTTCGGCGCGAGCGGCAAATTCGAAAATTGGTGGACGCCCGCCGCCCGCGCCGCGTTCGAGGAGCGCGGCAAGAAGCTCGTCGAGCAGTACGGCGCGTACGAGGCGATCCCGGGCACCAAGATCAACGGCCAGCTCACGCTGGGCGAGAATATCGGCGACCTGGGCGGGCTCGAAATGGCTTACGCCGCCTATCAGCGTTACCAGAAGAAGCACGGGCCGGCGCCCGTGATCGGCGGGCTGACTGGCGATCAGCGCTTCTTCATGGCCTGGGGACAGGCGTGGCAGTCGAAGCGGCGCGAGGGCCTGGAGCGGCAGGCGCTGCTCACCGACCCGCACAGCCCGCCCAAGTATCGGGTCAACGGCGTCGTCCGCAACATCGACGCCTGGTACAAGGCGTTCGACGTCAAGCCGGGCGACGCGCTCTACCTGCCGCCCGAGCAGCGCGTCCGCATCTGGTAGGCGCAGCCCGGAAGGCTCAGGCCGCCAGCCTGAGCCTCCCCAGGAAATCGCGCTTCTCCAGCTTCACGCCCTCCGCGCGCAGGATGTCGTAGGCGGTGGCGGCGTGGAAATAGAAGTTCGGTTGCGAGAAGGAGAGGAGGAAGCCCTCCCCGGTGAAGGGCAGCCGCATCTCGCCCATTTCGAAGCGCATCGGCCGGTCGGCCAGCGCGTCCAGCTCCGCGGGGTCGAGCGCGTCCAGGCCGGCGGCGGTGTCGCGCATCAGCGCGCGCAAGGCCTGGAGGTCGGCGGGCGGCGGCGAGCGGTCGGGGCTGAACGTGCCCCGGCGCACGCCCTCGATCGCGCCCAGCGAGTGGCCGTGGACGAATTTAATCTGCCAGGAGAAGGGCAGCATGTCGGGCGCGAGCCGCGCGCCCGCGAGCTCGGCCGGGTCGCGGCCCCGCTCGGCGGCGAAGGCCTCCGCCTTGTCGACCAGCCCCTCCATCGCGCCGACGACCTGGCGGAAGGAGGGGATCAGCGCTTGGTGTAGCGAGAGCGGCATGGCGGAACTCCGACCGTGGAGGGACCGCGCCCTCCTACCGGCCCGTCCGTCGCCGGGGAACCCCGCCTAGTTGGCGGCGATGCCCAGGCCGCCGGCCGTGGCGGGCGATGTCGGGCCGTACAGCGTCACCGCGCGCGCGACCGTCTGGATCAGCTGCTGGCGGGCGGTCGTGGACGCACGCGTATCGCCGATCATCACCGCGATCGCATAGCGGCGACCGTCGGGCGCGGTCAGCAGCCCGACGTCGTTGAACCCCGCGTTACGGCCGCCCAGGTCCTGGCCCGTGCCCGTCTTGTGCGCAAGCTTCCAGCCGACGGGCATGGCGGCGCGCAGGCGGGCGCGGCCGGTGACCGTGCGGCCCATCGTGTCCAGCATGATGCGCGTGGAGCTCTCCGACAGGAGCTCGCCGCGCGCCAGCCGCGCCAGCGCGTCGGCGATGGCGAGCGGGGCCGCGCCGTCGGGCGGGTTGTCGACGTAGCGGTCGAGCGCGGCCTTGCGCACCGCCGGGTCGAGCTTGGCGCGCGCCGCCGAGAAGCCGCCCAGTGAATATTCCTGCCGCCAGGTCAGCCCCGCGGTGCCCGCCTGGAGCAGGCGCTCGCCGGGTCCGAAGCGGATCTCGCCCAGCCGCTTGTTGGCGATGAAGTCGCGCACCGCGCCGGGACCCCCGACCAGCGTCAGCAGGCGGTCGTTGGCGGTGTTGTCGCTCTGCGTCAGCGCGCGGTTCAGGAGGTCGCCGACCGTGGTCGTGTAGGCGCCGTTCTTCGCCACGAGATAGGCGATGGGCTGGTGAAACAGCGTCAGGTCGCCGCGCGTGATCGTAATCGGATCGTCGAGGCGCACGCGGCCCTGGTCGCGCTGCTCCATCAGGGTCAGCGCGACCCACAGCTTGGAGACGGACTGCTGCGGCATGGGCCGGCGGCCGTTTGCCTCTACGGTCCAGCCGTCGTCGACCGCGCGCACGGCCGCGCCCGCCAGCCCGTCGAAGCCGCGCACCGCCTCCTCCACCGCGGCGATCAGCGCTTGCGGGGCCGGGCGGATCGCGCGCGGCGTGGGCGGCGGCACGGGCATGGACACGACCGCCGGCGGCATCACCGGCACGACGGCCGGCACCGCGGCGGTCGCCGTGGGCCGCGGGCCCGGCTGCGCGTTGGCGGTGCCGCTCGGCCGCGCCTCCGGTACGCAGGAAGCCAGCGCCGCGCACGCGGCAATGATGGAAAGGCGGCCCCCGCCGCTCGGATACGTCACGCTAAACCTCACCCTACCCCTGTAGATGGGTTGTGCTTCAGGAAATCTCAACGCGGAACAGGCGCTTGCCCCTTCAAGCGACGAAACGCGGCCCCCGCGCGGCGGACCGAGATCAGAAGTGCGAAGGGGTGAGCACCGTGTCGACCGCGTCCGGCAGCGTCTCCGGATGGTCGAGCGTGTAGTGGAGCCCGCGGCTCTCCTGCCGGTGGAGCGCCGAGCGCACGATCAGGTCGGCGGTCTGGAGCAGGTTGCGGAGCTCGATCAGGTCGGGCGTGACGCGGAAATGGCCGTAATGCTCGGCCACCTCCTCCTTCATCATCTCGATGCGGCGGCGCGCGCGCTCCAGGCGCTTGGTGGTGCGCACGATGCCGACATAGTTCCACATGAACCGGCGGATCTCCGTCCAGTTCTGCTTGATGACGACCTCCTCGTCCGAATCGGTGACGCGGCTCTCGTCCCAGGGACGCACGGGCGGGGGCGGGGCGAGCTCGTCCCAGCACCGCGCGATGTGCGCCGCCGCCGCCTCGCCGAAGACGAAGCATTCGAGGAGCGAGTTGGACGCCAGCCGGTTCGCGCCGTGCAGCCCCGATTCGGTGCACTCGCCCGCGGCGTAGAGGCCGGGCAGGTCGGTGCGCCCGTCCCGGTCCACGACGACGCCGCCGCAGGTGTAGTGCTGCGCGGGCACGACGGGGATCGGCTCGCGCGTCATGTCGATGCCGAGCTGCGCGAGCTTGTCGTGGATGTTGGGGAAGTGGCTCCGGACGAACTCGGCCGGCTGGTGGCTGATGTCGAGATGGACATAGTCGAGGCCGTAGCGCTTGATCTCCGCGTCGATCGCGCGCGCCACCACGTCGCGCGGCGCGAGCTCCAGCCGCTCGTCATAGTCGGGCATGAAACGCCGGCCCGTGGACGGGTTGATCAGCCGCCCGCCCTCGCCGCGCACCGCCTCCGTGATCAGGAAATTCTTGACCTCCAGATTGTAGAGGCAGGTGGGGTGGAACTGCATGAACTCCATGTTCGAGACGCGCGCGCCCGCGCGCCACGCCATGGCGATGCCGTCCCCCGTCGCCCCGCGCGGCGCGGTGGAGAAGAGGTAGGTCCGGCCGGCCCCGCCCGTCGCCAGCACCGTCGCGCGCGCGGTGTATAGGTTGACCACGCCCGTGTTGCGGTCGACCGCGTACACGCCCCACACCCGCCCCGCGCCCGAATAGCGCTGCTCGTGCCGCGAGGTTGCGAGGTCGATCGCGACCTGGTCGGGCACGAGCGTGATGTTGGGGTGCGCCCGCGCCGCGCGGAGCAGCGCCTCCTGCACCGCCCAGCCCGTCGCATCCGCCACGTGGACGATCCGCCGGTGCGAGTGGCCGCCCTCGCGCGTGAGGTGCAGCGCGTCGCCCTCCATCGCGAACGGCACGCCCAGCCGGCGCAGCCGCTCGATCGCAGCGGGCGCGCGTTCGACGACGAACTCCACCACGTCGCGGTCGTTCAGCCCCGCGCCCGCGACCATGGTGTCCTCGACGTGGTTCTCGAACGTGTCGCCCGGCTCGAGCACCGCGGCGATCCCACCCTGCGCCCAGGCGGTCGACCCTTCGTCCAGCGCCCCTTTCGCGAGCACCGTCACCCGGAACCGCTCGGCGAGGTTGAGCGCGGCGGTCAGGCCTGCCGCGCCGGAGCCGATGACGAGGACGTCGGAGATGCGGGCCGATTCGGTCACGCGGCGATGCTCGGCGGCGGGAGCATACCGAACTTTCCAAAGTTCATGAACTTCAGCCTACGCACACGTCCTGTTCGCCCAACCGTGGTTTCGGTCGAGGTCCGCACGGAGCGGAAGCGGGCGGGGAAGGACTGGAACGACGGCGACATGGCTCCGGCTTCTGCCCGATCGTTCGGCTGTAGGACAGAGGGCGTGATCGGTCGCGGGCGAGGGAGGAGATCGGCGGCCGGTGGGGAGGCAGCAGGTCAGCTATCGCCTGCGGCCCAATTCAAGGACGCCGTTCCTAGTGTCACAACCGCTCGGTCATGGCACCTAGACGCGAATATTGGCGATAGGTGGAAAGCGGACGCTCGTTGTGATCATCTGGGGCCAATGAGCGCGTGGCAAGTCTTCGGACGGCGAAACCTTGCGGTGGTGCTGGGCGGCGTCGCCTGCCTCGCAGCAGCTATATACCTTTACGA